>NZ_JAFCNB010000009.1 GCF_017896165.1 Microbispora oryzae | reverse complement strand
CACGCAGTTGTCGCCGGTCGCGCTGTTGTACATCAGGTAGACGTCGCCCATCTTGGCGCCGCTCAGGTTGTTGATCGTCCGGTGTCCGTCGGTCGTAGAGGCCCAGTTGCCGCCGAAGTCGTTGTTGCAGGCCAGTGCCGGCGTGTAGGGGTTGGTCGCGGCCTGGGCCGGAGAGCCGGCCAGCGCCGACACCGCGGCCGCCGACACGCCCAGAATGACCAGTCGTCGAGCGAACGTGCGCATTCTTTCTCCCCTGCGTAGTGCGCGATATCCGCGCCGTAACAGATGTCCCGTCAACCACCCAGGTGCCGGCTTTCCCACGTCGTTCGAGGTCTGCCACCATCGGGAAGGAGCGTGCGTGACGAGAGCCGACGTCGACGATCGACTGGTCGACGTCCGGTAACACTTCCGATGGTGCGTCCGAAATTGCCGCACCTTGTCGACCGAAATGAAGGCGAGCGGCACTCGCGGGAAAATCCATCTCGACCAACAGCGGTTGACTGAATTGACAGTATCGATCACCCGATGTTCGGTCAACATGCGTAGACTGAGTCGAATCTCACAGCGCATTCCTGTCACACTTCGGCGGCCGAAACACACGCAGGTCGTCTTTTCGTGAGCGGCAACGTGCCGGATGCAGGATCACCGCAGGGCCGCAGCGTCAGCTCAGGACTCGCCCTCCAGTCCCCGGACCTTCTTATCCCGAGTGTCGACTTCGGGGGCGGCTACCGGTCGTACCGACCTCGATGCGCGTATCGCACGGATCGGTACGTCCTTGTGTGCTCGTCCACATAATCAGGACGGTCTCGCCGGCGCCCACCTGCCGGTCAATGCCTCCTCCACGGACGTCGCCAGCGAATCCAGCCGCTCGCGTTCCACCCGATCGAAATCCTGCCTCTCGACCGTCGCCCGCAGGCGTCCGAGTTCGGCACCGATGGCCCGCAGGTACTCCGGCCGGCGGGCACGCCATGCCATCTCGCGGAGCATCATGAACAAGCGCGCCAGCACCTCCGGAACGGAGGCGGCGAAATGCCTGGGTTCCGTGACCACGAGTTCCAGCAACATGGACAGGCTCGGGCGCCGGAGCATCACTCGGTCCTGCCCTTCGTCGTCCCGCAGGAGGCACGGCGTGAGATCCCGATCCATCAGATCGCACATCAGAGCCGAGGTGTGGCCCAGAGCGTGTACCGCGGTCGTCGGATCGTTGATCCCCGGCGACAACGCCTTCACCGCGACATCTATGAGCTGGCGGAGCCCGAAAACGAAGTCCTGGGCGAGGGTACGTTCGAACCCCGTCTGCACCGCGGCGTTCATGCGATCCTCCAACCGGGCCACAGCTTCCTTCGGTAATGGGCGATGCCGGCCGCAGGCCCAAGCGAACGCGATCGGAGTGCCGGCGATGAGAGAGTCTCCCGGAACGCGGTCGAGCACGACGACGGCATCGGCTTCGACGGCTGCGGCCAGGAGTTTCTTGCTCTGAACCGAGAGGAGGAAGCCCGACGAGCGCACGCACAGCACCGCCAACCCCGTCTCCGGCACGGTCAGGAAACCGTCCGCGCTCTTCACGTCCAGGACCTGGCGTATTGTCTCGGTGGTCTCGCTGTGCACACTTCTCATGAGTGACTCCACCCGGAGCTGCCGCGCGAGGTGCGCCAGGAAGACGACGAGCATGACCACGCTGGCCAGCTGGAGCACGTACGCCGTCGTCACCGAGATCTGCGGCACGAAGGCGGAGATCTCACCCACTGAGGCGCGTATCGTCCGGAGCACCGTGACCGAGTAGGTGAACGTCGCGAGCAGCAGCGCCAGTGTGAGTTGAACGAGCCGGTCACCCGTGAAGGTGCGCAACAGCCGGGGAGAGTACAGGCTGCTGGCCAGCTGCAGGGTCAGCACGGTCAAAGAGAAGATCAGCGACGTCACGGTGATCAGCGAACCCGCGACGACTGACAGGACCGTACGGGCCGCCTCTGGCCCACCCGTGAACAGATAGCCGGCGACGTTGGAGGGCAATCTGGAGTCGATCCGCGCGTCAAGGCCCGGTAGCCCCACCCCTAGAACGATCGCCGCGAGCACCCCCAGCGTCGGGAGCGGCCACAGCTGCGTCCGCCACGTGTCGCGAAAGACCCGCCATCTCTGCCCCGATATCCATGACACTGAGAGAACCCCCGATTACCGTGGGCGTCCCCCGCGGATGCTCCCGTCGACAGAGCGCCCCCGCCTCTCACCGCCGGGACCGCCGGGACCGCCGGTGTCACGACGGGCTCGCCATACCTCGCGTGCGCTGCCACAGATGCGGGGCATGGCCACGGCACCGATACCGGCGCGGCTATCCCCAGATACCCGACCCACATCACGCTGTATACGCCAGCACGACCAATCGCCACGACGACCGGTCCGCCTGAGCGATCCGTGAGCCGTAGGGTCGATCACGCCTGATACAGCATGCCAACCTTCTCCCCTTCTGTACCCAATCGGGCACGCAAATCCGCTCGGATCACCACGAAAAGGTCATACTCTGCCATAGAGGGCAACACGCCGTAACAATCGATCGTCCGCCGCAGCGGCAGTGGTAGGCCGCCGTCGACCGTGCTCAAGTCGGCCGTACGTGACCGGATCATCGGCGCCAGCCCATGCGAGGGCGTGCGGCTGCCCAGCGGCGACGCAAGGCGGGCGACGACCGGATCATCAGCCGTGAGGACCTGGCCGGGCACGCCCCCACGTCCCCGGTAGCTATCGGGCGCTCGTCCGCCTCGCCGCCGGCACCTGCCTCCGCTGCGGTGAACGCGTCGGCCTGCGCTGGGACGCCGTCGACCTCGACGCCGGGCGAACGGTTCCGGCGGGCGTTGTACCGCCTGTTCGACGGGATCGCCCCCCGGTCACCGTGACCGAGGTGCACGGGGTTGGCCGCACCAACTTCGCGGAAGTGGTGGGATCCGGCTCCTGAACTTTACGGACGTGGTGGGTGATCGTGGGAGCACTCCCCAGGGCGACTCCGCCCGATGTCACGCCGGGCTGAATCTGGCCGGGGTCAGTGGGCGAATGACACGGCGATGCCGAGCCCGTCACGGAGTCCGGTGCCGCTGTCGGTGAAGGTACGCCGCGGCGGCGTGTTGCCGCCGGCCAGCCGGTCGAAGGCCAGGATGCTGCCTGGGCTGTCGAACTGGGCCGCCTTGGTGAGCACATAGATGGTGCCGTCGACCTGACTGCCGGCGATGCCGGTGACCACCTTTCCAGCCAGGCCGGTCGCCGAGCCGGAGATCACGCGCACCGGGGTTGCGTCCCCGTTCGCGGTGCCCGCGTAGACGTTGATGTGGGTCTGCTGGCCCTGGCTGACGGCGACGTAGAGCCGGCCGGTGAAGGCGGAGTAGGCGACCGCGAGCTGGTCGCAGGTGCTGGAGCAGCTGCCCAGGCCGGTGTGCGGCCCGGCGATGACCCGTACCGGTGTGGAGCTGCCGGACGGGCCGCCGGAGAAGAACTCCACCGCGTTGCCGGTCGAACGCATCACCGCGGCGATCACATGTCCGGACGTGTCCGTGGTCAGGACGCCCGGCCACGGGCGGAACGTCGTCTCGTCCAGGGGGATCTGGCGTACCGCGGGCACCGTATAGAGGTTCGCGGCCGTGCCCCTCGCTCCAGGCGCGGCCACCGCGATCACCGCCTCGGCCTGGCCGGTCTCCACATACGCGTACCCCGCGGTGTCTACCGCCACCGCCCGGGAATCCGGCCCGGCGACGCGGAACATCCGGTTCGGCGTCGTGGCTCCCGGTGGGTAGACGAAGGTGGTCGCGTCCGAGAGGAAGCTCTGCGCGTACGCGTTCCCGCCGGTGTCGAAGGCGATCCCCCACGGTCCCCAGTAGGTGTTCGGGTCGCCTGGGTCGGCCAGCAGCCGCACCGGCGACACGGCACCCGTGCTCCCGGCCTGATAGGCCGTCACCGGACCGTGGACGTTCGCCACGTAGACCAGTTCGGAGCCGCCGGTGGGGGACGGTGCCGGACTGGCGGAAGGCGTGGCCGTGGCCATTGCCTTCGCCGTGGCGAAGCCACCCGGCCACCCGGTACCCGTTACGATCGCGAGCGCGCCCAGGAAACCGGCCACGCCCAACCGCCTCGACACAGCACGTCGCATGCGCACAACGTCCCACCGCGCGGACCGGTAGGCAATGACGCGAGACATGAGGGGTACGCCCAGCCGTGGAGCGACCGTCTTTCGCCCCCCACAATTCGGGATCGGCTGTGGTAACGGCCTCATCACACCGCCTCGGCCTCGCCGCTGTCGAGTCGCGGCAGATGAACCATTCATCCTCGACCGCCTCGGGGGTTCCGTGCCGCCATGGGACATTCACGGCTCGAGGCCACACACGGTCCGGACCGGCCAGCAAGTCTGGGTGGTGAGGCTCGTCGACCGCGGCCGCATGATCACAGCGGGTCGCGTAATCGTTTGCGCCATGAAGCGGTGGGACATTCGAGGAGTTTGTCAGCCAGGGCGGCGATGATGCCATGAGAGCGGAGCTGCAAGGTGTGCACCGGAAGCCCGCTGCTCCTCATGGCGGGGACGTGATTCCGGTCACGAACGCCTGAGGCAGAATTCGTTGCCGTCGGGATCCTGCATCGTGATCCAGTCCTCACGCTCGGCCTGAACCGTTGCCCCCAGCGCACACAGCCGTTTGACCTCTGCGACCGCATCGGTGGCGTCCAGGTCGAGATGAACCCGGTTCTTGACCCGCTTGCTCTCTGGCACGAGTTGGAAGAAGATGCGCGGCAGCCTGCCCTCGGTGTGGACGAGCAGGACCGTGGGGTCGTCCTCCGGGTCGTTGATGCCCATGGAGCGCAGCCGTGCCAGCTCCTCCTCGTCGTACGGCGCAATTTCGTAGCCGTCCAGGGCCTCCGCCCAGAATCGGGCGGTCGAAGCCGGATGAGGGCTGTCGAAGACGATGTCCTTGATGGATGCCACAGGACTCCCTTCAGAAACATATGACGTCGGAGATGCCGAGCCGAGCCGGTGGTGGAATAACTGCCCAAGCGACGGGCTGCACGCACTTCGGCATGGAGTCGAGGGCATTGGCCGTTCTGCGATCTCAGCACCTCGGTCCGCTCCGCCGGACGCTCTTCCTCCGGTCTGCGATTCCACGACCTGCTGCACTGCTACGCCGCATGGCTCGTCTCCGACGGCGCCCCGGTGAACGACGCGGCACGCCTCATCGGACGCGAGCGGATGTCCACGACGCTCAACCGTTTTCGCTGACTCCCGCTCCCGATCGGCCCCGGGCGCCCGACGCAGCCAGCACCGCTGATCTCGGCCGAGAGGAGGGCGATGGCTAGAGCCAAATCCTTGAACGGCGAAAATGCCCGTTGGAGTCGTGTCTTCGACGGGCCTCGATCGTGTGGGCGATACTGGGATCGAACCAATGACCTCTTCGATGTGAAGCAGATCGGCCACAACGCCGACGTGCCATCGAAGCGTCCTTGACCTGGGCGAACCGTCCACGGGACGTCTGTACGGTTCTATGGGCGTCCGTAGTTGTTGTAACTCAGTTCGTCACCCAATGGTCCGTCGCGCACAGGTGACAGGGACTGCCGACGGAACGCGGCGGCCGACGCACGATCACAGCAGGTCGCGTAGGCGCTCGGAAGTAAGGCCGGCCTGCCGCACGATGGAGGCGAGCGTTCCGACGGCCAGAGTGTCGTGCAATGGCACGATCACTGTGCGACTCTCGTCTTCGGCGTCCTGGCGCAGCTGCAATGGCTGCCCCTGGTGGCAACGACCTCAAAGCCACACTTCTCCAGCGCACGCACGACATCGGTGCCGGAGCAGACCGGAAACTGGCGCGGGCTCATGCCGAGCGACGGATCTCGATCGGCGCCACAATCGGCTGCTGCGGGATCTGGGGAAGTGGCTCGTCCTCGAAGTAGAGCTCCAGAGCGTCACGGAGGCTGGCTTCGCTGGAGCCGCCAGTAGGGCCAAGCCACCCCTCGTGATCTCCAGATTCTCCACCGACCGGAAATAAACCGCTCCGCAAACGCGAGAAGCGGCATGTTCCGCCACCACGATCAACTCGCGTCGACGGGAAGGCTATCGGCATGCCCAATGACGATCACGTACCTGCGGCCGTCGATGCCCTCCTTCTCCATCCCAACTCGCAGATCCGCGCCTCCCAGGACGAGTCGACGTGCGGTGAGGGCACCTGGGCGGATGGGGCCGAGGCCGTGAAGGGTTACCTGCGCCAGGTGGTCGCCGATCTCAACCGAGGTCCCGAATCGGTCGTCGAGCACGCGGAGTTCGAGTACTACGGCTCCGGCTACGCGTCGTTCGTCGAGGTCTTCCTGACCCGCCGGGACGGATCCGCCCGTCGCGTCGGTCCAGGCGGCTCCACGACCGTTCCGGGATGCCACTGGCGTTGTGCCGCCTCGCCCCAATCGCCTGCATCCTGTCGCCCGGCGCGCGCTCCCATCACCCCGACGGTCACGGACGCCACTCCATGCCATGGCTCGATGCCGTCGCCGAAATGCCGATCCCGGACGACGTGGAAGTGCGGCCACCTGGCGCCGGACGCCCATGACGCTGTGCGTGCGGCATGGGCGCGGGGTGACGCACGGCGGGCGTACGGACAAGCGAAGAGCCCGGAGACGGGGATGTCTTCCGGGCTCTGACCTGTGTGATGCTGGTGGGCGATACTGGGATCGAACCAGTGACCTCTTCGGTGTGAACGAAGCGCTCTCCCGCTGAGCTAATCGCCCGGGATGTCCGGCGGCCTCTCGGCGCCGACGGGAAAACCATACCGCACCCGGCGGGGTCATGGCGAAGCGACGGAGACCACCGTCCCAACCGTTTCGGTACGCGACACCGGTGAGAGGTTGGCGCGACAGTCCGCGGCCCGGCGGTGTGGTGTCATAGCATCGTGATGCTCCATGCTCGACCCATACGCACTACCTAAGATCATTCGCCCGCAATGGCTGGCCCATGACAGCGCCGGGGACACGTGAAGCAGAGGCAATATCGTGCTTGTTGACGATGTTTGAGCAGGTAGATGACCGAATGTCAAGCTGTGATGTGCGTTACAGACGGGCCTGGAGGCGGAATCTTTCCTACGGGTCTCTTCGTTCGCCGAGACGCATGAACAGCGGGCGAAGGCCGTCCACCCAGTGAAAGCCCCTGACATGGGGACCCGACGACGAAAAGGTTTGGCTGACGATGAACAGCACCACCGTCTCTGCCGAGCTAGGCCTTCGGCTTGTGGTCCCCGACCGTACGACCGTCCCCCTCTTGGCCGGGCTCAGCTACACCGCCGAGGACCCGTACGCCATTCGTATGGCCTTCCACGTGGGGAATGACGAGCCGGTCGAGTGGATCTTCGCCCGTGAGCTGCTGACCGTAGGTATCGTCCGCCGTGTGGGTGACGGGGACGTCCAGGTCTGGCCCGCCCGCTCCGACGGCGAGCGCACGCTCAACATCAGTCTCACCTCGCCGTTCGGCCAGGCGTTGTTCGAGGTGCCCCTGGCGCCGCTGACAGAGTTCCTGCACCGCACCTACGAGCTTGTCGCGGCCGGCCGGGAGACCGATTACATGGACCTCGACGAGGAGCTCACCAACATGCTCTGGAGCTCCTGACCGGTTCCACCGGCCGGGGTCTTCGACACGCGTGACGTGCCGCCCTGGGCCGACCCGATCGGATCGGCCCAGAGGAGGCGGCTCGGAGAAGACCGCTCGGAGAAGGCGGCTCAGCGTTCAGACACGGCGGCCTTACGGCACGGGCCGGCCATCAGGGGTCGACGTCGCCCGCCGACCGCTCGGCGAAGGCCTTCATGGCCGCCAGCGTGATCGGGCCGGGGGCCTGGGGCAGCACGGTGTCGCCGACGGCGCGGATGGGCTGGATGTCGCGGGTGGTGGAGGTGAGGAACGCCTCCTCCGCCTCGTACAGCGCCGAGATCGGCACATCGGTCTCCTCGCCGCCGCACCATTCGAGGGTGAGCGCCCTGGTGACGCCGGCCAGGCAGCCCGAGGCCAGCGTGGGGGTGATCAGCCGGCCGCCGGTCACGATGAAGATGTTGCTGCCGGTGCCCTCGCAGAGGTTCCCGGCGAGGTTCTCGAAGATGGCCTCGGCGCCGCCCCGCTCCTTCGCGTACGCGAGGGCCTTGGCGTTGTCGCCGTAGGAGGTGCTCTTCACCCCGGTCAGGGCGCCCCGCTCGTTGCGGGGCCAGGGGACGACGGTGACGTCGGCGGTGGCGGGGAACGGCCGCTGCTCGCCCACGATGATGACCGTGGTGGTGCCGTCGGAGCCCCGGTCGGAGCCGAGCGGGCCCGGGCCGCTGGTGTAGGTGATCCTGATCCGGCCGAGCGGCCACTTCGGGGCGGCGTCGAGGCACCGGCGCACGCCGTCGGCGATCGCGCCGAGGTCCGGCTCGGGGAGGTCCATCCGCTTGGCCGACAGCGCGAGACGGTCCAGGTGGCGGGTGAGGGCGAAGGACTCGCCGCCCGTCGCCTTGATCGTCTCGAACACCCCGTCGCCGACCATCAGCCCGTGGTCGAAGACCGACACCACGGCCTTACCGGGCTCGTGGAGCTCCCCGTTGATCCAGATGAGTTCCGCCATCTTCGCTCCGTTCGTGTGGTCAGGGCCCGTCGTCGTCCACGGATGCGAGCCCGATCAGTCTGGCCGCCTTCAGCTCGGTCTCGTGCCACTCACGCCGAGGGTCGGAACCCCAGGTGATGCCCGCTCCCGTGCCGAACCGGATCGTGTCCCGCTCGATCCAGAAGGTACGGATGCCGACGGCCAGCGCCCCCTCGCGCCGGTCGGCGTCGACCCAGCCCACGGCCCCACAGTAGGGGCCCCTGGGCTCCGGTTCGAGCTCGTCGATGATGCGCAGCGCAGAAGACTTCGGCGCCCCCGTCACCGATCCGGGCGGGAAGGTGGCGGCGAACAGCTCCGGCCAGCCGGCTCCCCCGTCCAGCCGGGCGCGTACGGTCGACACCAGATGCACCAGCCCGGGGTGCTCCTCGATCGCGAAGAGCGAGGGCACCGTCACAGAGCCTACCTCGGCCACGCGGCCCAGGTCGTTGCGTACGAGATCGACGATCATGAGGTTCTCGGCGTAGTCCTTGTCGAGCAGGTCCTCCGCGGTCGCGCCGGTCCCCTTGATCGGCCCTGACTCGATCACGTCGCCCGCCCGCGACAGGTAGAGCTCCGGCGAGGCCGACACGACCGTCAGGCCGGGAATGTCGATCATCGCCGCGTACGGGGCGGGGTTGCCCCTCGCGAGCCGCGCCGCGAGGGCGAGCGGATCGGCCGGGCCCGGGAGCTCGGCGGACAGGATCCGGCAGAGGTTCGCCTGGTAGACCTCGCCGCGCTCGATGTGGTCCCTGATGCGCCGCACGCCGTTCTCGTACGCGTCCTGGTCGAGCGAGCCTCGCCAGGCCGTCCGGGCCGGGCCGCGCCAGGGGCCGGCGGGCCGGGGCAGCGGCGCGCGCCTGACCTCGTCGAAGCGGGCGCAGGTCACCTTGCCCTCGTAGGAGACGACGACGGCCCACCATCCGGAGCCGTCGAGGGCGCCGAGATCGCCGGTCACCTCTCGCAGGCCCGTGGCCAGAAACCCTCCGACGTGGGCGAACGCGTCGTGCACCGCTCCATTGTCGCAACTTTGCGGCGCTCCGGGCGCACGCCCATGGGCGGGGCCGCGGACAACTGCCGGCGCCGCCCCCGCCATCGCCAACGGCCTCAGGACAGGGGCCCGACGGCGCTCTCGGCCGCCGCGACCGCCGAGCCGTCGGCCACGAACTGGACGGCGGCCTCGATCTCGGGGGCGAGGAAGCGGTCGGGTCCCGGCCCGGCCACGGCCTCGCGCAGCGCCCGCACGACAGCGCCCGTGCCTGTGGCGGGCTCGAGCGGCCGGCGCAGATCGAGGGCCCTGGCGGCGGTCAGCAGTTCGATGGCGAGCACACGGGTCAGGCCGTCGACGGCCCGCCGCAGCTTGCGCCCGGCCGACCAGCCCATCGAGACGTGGTCCTCCTGCATGGCCGAGCTCGGGATGGAGTCGACGCTGGCGGGCGCCGCGAGCCGCTTGAGCTCCGACACGATCGCCGCCTGCGTGTACTGCGCGATCATGTGCCCGGAGTCCACGCCGGGATCGTCGGCGAGGAAGGCCGGCAGGCCGTGGCTGCGGGCGACGTCGAGCATGCGGTCGGTCCGGCGCTCGGCGATCGACGCGGTGTCGGCCACCGCGATGGCCAGGAAGTCGAGCACGTACGCCACGGGGGCGCCGTGGAAGTTGCCGTTCGACTCCACTCTGCCGTCCGCGAGCACGACCGGGTTGTCGATGGCGCTCGCGAGCTCGCGTGCCGCCACGGTCGCCGCATGGGCGGCCGTGTCCCGCGCGGCGCCGGCCACCTGCGGCGCGCAGCGCAGCGAGTACGCGTCCTGGACGCGGGTGCAGGAGCCGTCCCGATGGGAGGCCATGACGCCGGAGTCGCGGAGGAGCGCCCGCATGTTGGCCGCCGCCGCGGCCTGGCCCGGATGCGGGCGCAGCGCCTGCAGGTCGGCCGCGAAGACGTAGTCGGTGCCGAGCAGTGCCTCGACGCTCATCGCCGCCGTGACGTCCGCCGTCCTGAGCAGCCGGTCGAGGTCGTGCAGCGCGAGCACCAGCATGCCGAGCATGCCGTCCGTGCCGTTGATGAGGGCGAGCCCCTCCTTCGCGGCCAGCTCGACGGGCTCGACGCCCGCTTCCTTCAGCGCCTCCCCCGCAGGCCGGAGACGCCCGGACGCGTCCCGGACCACGCCCTCCCCCATGATGGTCAGGGCGACGTGCGAGAGCGGGGCGAGATCACCCGAGCAGCCCAGGCTGCCGTATTCGTGGACGACCGGCGTGATTCCGGCGTTGAGGAGGGACTCCAGCACCCGGGCCGTCTTCGGCCGCACGCCGGTGTGCCCGGACGCGAGCGTACGCAGGCGAAGCAGCATCATGGCCCGGGTGACCTCGGTCTCTACCTCCGGGCCCGACCCCGCGGCGTGCGAGCGGACCAGACTGCGCTGCAACCGGGCGCGCAGCGAGGGATCGATGTGCCGGGTGGCCAGGGCGCCGAAGCCGGTGGAGACGCCGTACGCGGGGGTGTCGCCCTCCGCCAGCTCCTCGATCCTGCCGCGGGAGGCGGCCATCTCCGCGATCGCGTCGTCCGTCAGCCGTACGGCCGCACCGTGCCGGGCGACCCGGACGATGTCATCGAAAGCCAGCGGCTCGGGCCCGACGGCCACGACCTCGTTGTCGCGCATCGTCCCACTTTCTTACGTACCGGAACCCTGTCAGGTAACCAACGTATCGTAGGTTAGGTCCTTACAACCGAAGGTGGGCGGAGACCGCTCCCCCGCCCCCGCCGGGCGGCCTCGCCCCCGGCCCGTCGGCGCCGGCCACGGCATGACCGTCGCCGATTTGGGTAGTCGGCAGGGATTGGATAAAGTGCTCTTCGTGAGTCCGGCTGAGGACCGCACGCGGAAGTGGCTCAGTGGTAGAGCATCACCTTGCCAAGGTGAGGGTCGCGGGTTCGAATCCCGTCTTCCGCTCGGAGCTTGACCCGGTGGAGTGGCCGAGAGGCGAGGCAGCGGCCTGCAAAGCCGCGTACACGGGTTCAAATCCCGTCTCCACCTCTGGTTTCCTGGCCGTGGCACGGCAGAGGGCGATTAGCTCAGCGGGAGAGCGCTTCCCTGACACGGAAGAGGTCACTGGTTCAATCCCAGTATCGCCCACCATCACGTGAACCCGGGACGAAGACCCGGCCCCGCGGGGCCGGGTCTTCGTGTTTTCCGGCGGTCAGCGTTTCCAGCGACAGTGTTTCCGGCAGCGACGTTTCCGGCGACAACGTTTCCCGCCGACGGCGTTTTCCGGCCGAACGCGCTTCTCCACTCTCGCGACGCCGGTCCGCAGATCCCGGAGCCCCCTCCGGACCCCGCATCCGTCACGCTGCGTGATGCCCGCCCCGGCCTCCACGCGACCGAGTCGCGCACTGTCGCGGTTGACATGACACGACATGAGCTCGACCGCGAATTATCGGATATCGAAAGGGCGGCACCGCCGTAACGGAAGTATACCGTTGCCGTAGCGTAATAGACAAAAGGAACATATTGCACGATCAGGGAGCAACAACTTATGCTCGATCCGCCATTACAAGTGCGGTCTGCTTAGGGGGAAGCGACATGACGGAGAGTATCCGCGATCTCACTGCCGATCCCGGTTCTGTCGACAGAGTGCTCAATCTGGTGGCGCGCCGTGGAATGCTTCCGATTTTGCAGGCACTCGCCAGTGGATCACTCGGCCACAATGAGCTCGCCCGCGAGACGCAGATGGACAGCAAACAATTGTCCCGTGCTTTATGCCTCGCGCGGGAGGCCAGCCTGGTATCCCGCACGGTTCACTCCAACCACATCCCGGTGCGGGTGCGGTACCGGCTGACCCACCGGGGCGAGGGACTGGTCAGAGCGCTCGTCCCACTGGCCCGCTGGTCGGAGGAGAACCACGATCACGGCCGCCCGGACGTGCCCGGGGACGCGGGCCGGCCCGTGCCTCAGGACAGAAGGTTGAGCAGCAGCATGTAGACGGCCGTTCCGCCGACGATGCTGAGCATGGGATTTCTCCGCCAGTGGTGCAGACCGGCGGTGACCGCCACGCCGGCCAGGCTGGGGGCCCCGTAGGGAGCGGTGAGGAAGTCCACGTTCTGGAGGCTGTACACGACGAGGATCACCATGACCCCGGTCGGCATCATCACCCCGAGATACCGGGCCAGGGGGTGATCGGCGAACCGTCCGAGAACCACGAACGGGGCCAGCCGCAGCAGCAGCGTCACCACGCCCATCACGACGACGGCGCTCAGGAGGTACATGGATCCGGTCATCCGCGCGACCGCCTCTGCGTCAGGTACGAAACGATCAGCATGACAAAGAAGATCCCTATCGCCATGGCCAGGAAGTTGTCGCGCATCAACGGCGCGGTGATCAGGCTCGCGGACAGCCCCATGACCACCGATAACAAATTTCGCTGCCGGTAGATGGACTCCTGCGCGAGCACGACGAACAGCGCGGTGAGCGCGAAGTCCAGTCCCTTCAGGCCCGCCGGCAGCGCGTACGCGGCCAGGGCCCCCAGGGTGCAACTGCCGGTCCAGTACGCGTGGCTCAGCAGCTGGATGTAGGTGATCCGCCGCCCGCTGAGCTCCCCGTCCGCGCGGGCGGCGACGAGCGAGTACGTCTCGTCGGTCAGCGCGAAGACGCCGTAGGCCCGCGCCGGACGGCTCCGGATCCGGTCGAGCGGGAAGGACAGGCCGTAGAACACGTGGCGGAAGTTCACCGCGAGCGTGGCCAGCGCCACCTGCGGCAACGCGGCCGCCGTGGACAGCAGGCTCACCGAGAGGAACTGCATGGAGCCCGCGAAGACCAGCAGGCACGAGATCGGAGCCCAGTACCAGGGGATCCCGCTGTGGGTCAGCAGGATTCCGTAGGCCGAGCCCAGGGGAAGGTATCCCATCGCCACGGGCACCGTGTCGCGCGCCGCCGCCCGCACGTCCTGCACGCGTGAACGGCTCTGTTCACGGTTGTCAAGCTTGACGCTCACGAATACCTCTGAAGTCAACGTAATCGGCCGCGATATCGCCCGTCCGCCGGGCAGGGCGCATTGCCGAGGATTACGGCTGTGGCGGCGCGGTCACGCTGAGGCGACTCGCGATCACCGGCTCCCCCTGATGCCAGTCGGACGGATGACGGGTTGCCAGAGATGCCCGCCATCGGTACCGACGCCATACTAATCAGGACGTATGCCAGAATTGACCGCCAATTGCGGAAAAGTGGCCTGCACAATTCCGATCATACCGGTAGGACGGAACTCCAACTGCGCACGTCAGGGGCCACCTTTAAGGACGAATGACGCAATTGCCACAGGAAGGGCGAACACGCTCCGTACACGGCACGGCGGCCGGAGAGGGCGCCCGGCATCGGGACAGCGTGATCGGCGAGGGGACCGCTCCCCGGCCGAACGCCGGTGAGTGGCAGGACACACGCCAACGCCCGGGCCGGCATGGGCCGACCCGGGCGGAAGCAGGCGTCGGAGAGGCTCCGCCCGGCCGCGAGCCGGGCGGGCCGGTCACTTGAAGACGGAGAACTTCTTGGTCAGCGGCTGCAGCACCTCGGCGTCACCGAAGACCAGGACCCCGATGTACTCCAGCTCCTCGGCGCTCGCGTTCTTGGTCGCGTTGATCTGGTCCTCGGCCGAGGAGCCGAGCATGGTCTCGGTGAACACGTTCCTCGGCAGCCCCTGCTCGCCCGCGGCGGCGGCCAGGGTGCGCAACTGGTTGCCGTTGTCGGACCGCAGCACGATGAACGGGTACCGGCTGATGGAGGAGACGAAGTCGCCCGCCGGGCACGGATACTCAAGGAATTCCGTCTCACTGGACGGGACGATTCCCCCCAGCCCGCTGGCCAAATGGCCGAGCGCGTTCATGAGCACCGGCACGGGAAAGCGCTTGTTCAGCACGGCCACGAACTTCTTGCTGTTATCCGCGTACATCAGGCCCTCTCAACCGCGGGAAACCGGCGCATCACAACTTCACCGACGGGACGGCGCAGCCATTCTTACATGCCGCTCGCCGTACTGCAACCCGCGGAAGACCTCACCGATCGCCTCGGCGAGATTGCAGAATTCCCGTTCGCCCATCCCGCGCGCGTCATTGTGATCGATAATGTTTTGACGGCTCCAGAACGCTTTTGTCCAATCATGGTCAGCGGGATACAGATGGTGATAGTCGTGCACCGGGAGGTCCCCGGCGAGCACGCCGAACCGGATGGGCACCTGCACCAGCAGCGTCTTCAGGACCCACCGGGTCCAGCCGAGCGCACGGGCCACCGGAGGCAGCGTCCGCGCGGGGAGCGGCTCGATGCTGAACCGGCCCCAGCAGCGCTGGGCGTACTCCTCCGAGCTGCGCACCGGGCCCCGGTCGCCGGCGAGCCACGCGTGCTCCGACACGAACTGCAGCAGCGCGCTGACGTGGTAGAGCGGGAACATCGGGACCAGGACCGCGAGGACGAACACCTGCCAGGGCACCAGAACCCCGACCAGCGCCAGAGCGCCCAGCCACGCGGCGCCGACGAACCTGCGGTGCCAGGGCGCGGTGACGAAGTTCGTCCGCACCCGCGCCTTCAGGAAGATGAAGTGGAAGCGGGGGCCGATGATTGTTCTGGCGAGCACCCGCCACAGCCGCCGTTCCTCCATGCCCGGGGTGAAACCCAGGTGCAGCAGCAGCTCGGCGTCCGGGTCGGTGGCCGTGGTGAACACCTTGCGGCTGTGGTGCCCCCGGACGTGGTCCTCGAAGTAGTCCTCCCAGTTGTGCACGAACGACTCGCCGCTCGCCACCACCTGGATCCAGTAGTTGACCCGTGAGGACTCGGAGATCTCCTGGTGCACGGCGTGGTGGCCGATCACCACCTGCAGCCTGCGCAGCGCGTTGACTCCGAGCAGCCAGGTCAGGGGCAGCAGCAGGGTCCCGGCGACGGGGTTCCACATCAGCAGCGCGACGGTGGCCGCGACGCTGAGCGGCCACTGCGCCATGGACGCCGCCGTGTTGAGGGCGCCCGGGAGAACCGTCCGCGGCGGCCGCTCCCCCGCCGCCGCCTTCCCTGTGATCCACGTGAGGAGCGGCTGGAGGACGGAGGGAAGCCGCTCGGCGTATTCGGCACGCAGCACACCGGCCCTGCTGCGTACGTCGACGCTCATCGGAGGAGAAATGCTCATGGCGCCATCAACTCCCGACTACTGGAATGCGGGGCAGGAAATACGGCTGGGCCCCCGTCCGCCGGACGGAAGAACGTCGTCACGGCGAAGCCGCTTCACCTGCGCATGCAGAATCACGGGGATATGCACCGTCATGCGGTGTGGCCCTTGCGCTATACATCGTCGCAGCAGGAAGTTCTGCAGACAATCAGACTTTTGGATTATTCGATGGCGTTCGACTGCGTTCCGTGATGTTCCATCCCGTAACGTCATCCATCCGAATCAGACCGGCATCCCGGGTCCACGCCGGACGCGATGCGGTCGTTTACTCGGAACGGCTCGAACGGCCCGGGCGGCCCCTGCCCCATCGGCCCTGGCTGATCGGGTCTGACCATCAGAGCCTGCCCGATCAGCCGGCCCGCCCGCGGACCGCCCGGCCGCCGCGCCGGTTCCGGGCCCACGGCACGCGACCGTGCGGCGGCGTGGAAATCGAATTCGGCCGTCACGGGAAAACGGCCCGCCGGAATACCGCGGCACCGTTCGCGGCCGGATCGGCCGGCCGTTCACACGACCGCGCCGTGCTCCGCCACTCCGCAGGAACACCCGGTCATGTGAATGTAGGCGACGATGCCTATCTGCAGGCGCGAATCCAGTCCGAGCACGTCGATTATCTTGCCGATGTGCACCTTGACCGTGTACTCGCTGATACCAAGGCCGGCGGCGATCTGCCGATTCGACATCCCTCTGCCCAGGCATTCGAACACGTCGAGTTGCCGCGCCGTGAGTTCCGCGACGCGCGTCAGCGCACCGGCATAGTCAACGACCGGCTGCGCTCCACATACACTCACCGTGACCTCCTGGTCGAGAGTGCCCGCTGGGCCCGTTTGTCACGGAACGGAATGGGATGCCGTCCGCGCTTTCCGCACACCGGGCGGTACGTCGCGGCACACCGGACAATGCGAAATCATCGCTTCCCCCATGCGACTGACAGCCCGGCGGCGACCTCCGGGGACCAGTCGTCCGGCCGGCGCCAATCCCCATTGGCGGCGGCGGGACTATCCACCCCGGACGGCCCGATATTCGTTCGCTTTCACGGCCGTCGCACGGGGCGACCTTATCCCGGAACAACGGGCCGTCCTCACACGTGGTAACGGTCCGTTTTCTCTTCAAACCGCGAGCGCATGACCCCCCGATGGTCACCTCGATTACCTTTGAGGTCAACCTTAATAGGCCCATGCGTTGATTCGCACAGCCAATCGAAATAAACTGGCCTTCATGACTGTGAGCACAGGAGCTCCGGCGCTGGCGCGGCTCCTGGACGGGTGGCAGCAAGCGGGGCACGGTCTGATTCACGAGCGTCTCTCGGCGTGCCTCGCCAGTCTCATCCTCGACGGACGGCTGACGGTGAACACCCGGCTGCCGAGCGAACGTGAGTTGGCCGTGGCCCTGCACGTGAGCAGGTCGACCGTAACCGGCGCCTACGCCCGATTACGTGAGGACGGCCTGCTGGTCAGCCGGAGGGGCGCCGGCAGCTGGACGACCGTCCCCACGCGCATCAACCGGAACGTCGGCCCGATCACGCCCAACCTGCGGGCGGCTCCCGACCTGCTCGACCTGGCGATCGCCGTGGCGGAGCCCGCCACCGACGCCGTGCTGGAGGCGGTGACCGCCGCGGCCGCACTGCTCCCGGCCCAGCTGCGCGGGGCGGACGGCGGCAACGCGCACGGCTATCACCCCGCCGGCATCTCCTGTCTCCGCGAGGCCGTGGCCCGCCGTTACGTCCAGCGCGGCGCCGACACCCGCGCCGGGCAGATCCTCGCCGCCGCCGGCTCCCAGGGTGCCATCCATCTCGTCACCCGCTCGCTGGTCGGGCCGGGGGACACGGTCATGGTGGAGCAGCCCTCCTACCCCAACGCCATCGACGCGCTGCGCCGCACGGGGGCGCGGCTCATCGGCGTCCCGGTCACCCCGCAGGGCTGGGACATGGACCACGTCGTGCGCACCATGGCGCAGGCCCGCCCCAAGCTCGCCTACTTCATCCCCGACTTCCACAACCCGACGGGCGCGGTCATGTCCGCCGCCGAACGGGTGCGCCTGGTGGCCGCCGCGCAGCGGTACGGCACCATCCTGCTGATCGACGAGACGAACAGCGAACTCGCCCTCGACGGCCAGACCGCGCCTCCGCCCATCGCGGCTCTCGACCCCGGCGACAACGTCGTCAGTGTGGGCTCGCTCAGCAAGGTCTTCTGGGGCGGCCTGCGGGTGGGGTGGCTGAGGACGAGCGAGGCCCGGGTCGCGGAGCTGGCCACGTCCCGGTCCAGCGTCGACCTCGCCGGTCCGGTCCTCGAACAGCTCGCCGCCGCCCACCTGCTCCAGCGGGTCGAGCAGCTGCTGCCGCGGCGGCGCCGCGAGTTCCGGCGCCGGCGTGACGCGCTGCTCGACGCGCTGGGCGACCTCGTCCCCCACTGGCGCTGGACGGCGCCGCCGGGCGGGTTGTCGGTGTGGGTCACGCTCGACCGCCCCGTCTCCACGGCACTGGCCGACGCGGCCGAGCAGTACGCGGTCCGTCTCGTGCCGGGCCCCCGGTTCGGTCTCGACGGCACCCTCGAGCGTTACCTCCGCCTTCCCTTCTCCCTGCCGGCCCGTCAGCTGACCGACGCGGTCACCCGGATCGCCAAGGCCGAGGGCGACCTCCACCGTCCGTGAGACCCGGCGCGCCCTCACCCGCTGTGCCGCTCAGTTGCCGTACTGCTTGGTCTCCGGCCGTTCGAGCATGAGCGCGTGCGCCCGCTCGGCGGCCACGGGCCGGTGGCGCACGCCCTTCGGCACGACGAACAGGTCGCCGCGACGCATGGTGACCGGCTCGCGGCCGTCGAGGTCGATCCGGAAGGTGCCGTCCCAGCAGAGGAAGAGCTCGTCCTCCTCGTGCACGTGCCACGGGAACTCGCCCTCGAAGAGCGCGATGCGCACGACGGCGTCGTTCGCGAAGACGAGATCGCGCGGCTGCCAGGGTCCCGGCAGGTCGCGGGCCACCTCGTCGACCGACACCGGTTCCGCTCCGTGCTTTCCGGTCATGGATTCCGTCATGGATTCCCTTTCTGTGCGCGTGCGATCGGTGCCGCCGCGTCCCGCCGGTCGCCACCCCCGACGGCGGCGTCGGCCGGCGCCTCGGGCGTGAGGCCGCTTCCGCCACGGTGGCGATGGACCCGGTCGAGCCAGATGCCGGCGAGCTGCGAGGTCACGACGGAGAACACGACGAGGATAGTGAAGAAGTCCTCGTTGATCACTCCCGCCCCGAATGTGACGGCGGCGAGCACGATGCCCGGGCCACCCCTGGCGTTCATCGCCACGGCGAGATCGAGGGAGGTCTCCCGGTCCCGGCCCGCGAGCCGCGCGCCGATCCAGACGCCCGCCACCTTCACCGCGCACGCCAGGACGAAGAACACGAGGAAGATCAGCACGGGGAAGTGATGGATGACGTCCAACTGGACGCCGACGAGGGCGAAGTAGACGGGCACGAAGAAGCCGAGGAGGAACTGGCGCAGCGAGTCCCAGGTGCGGCCGGTTCTCGTGCCCCCACCCGCGTCTCCGCGCGCCGCGCTGATGCCCGCGACGAGGGCGCCGAAGACCGCGTTGATGCCGAGCGCCACCGCGCACAGGACCAGGGCCAGCAGGAACAGCACGCGGAACGCCACGGGGCTGCGCCGTTCGAGACCGTTGAACCGCATCGAGACGAGCCAGCCGAAGATACGGCCGCCCCACAACAGGAAGACCGACAGGAACAGGATCGAGACGCCGACGTGGTAAACCGCGCTCCAGGTCATGGAGTCGGACCCGAGCAGTGCCCACAGCCCGTAGTCGGCCGAGCGGGCCTGGACGAGCCCGAGGGTCACGGCCAGCACCACGTACAGCGCGATGTCCTCCAGCACGGCGACGGACAGCACGATCCGCGCGAACGGCGTGTTCAGCATCCCGAGGTCCAGCAGGATCCGGGAGATGACGGGGATGCTGGTGACGGCGACGGCGATGCCGAACACCAGGGTCACGGTCGTCGCGGAGCCGTGCGGCCCGGAGAGCCGGGCGGTGTCCAGGAACCGGACGATCACCAGCCCGGCGACGAACGGCAGCGTCAGGCCGGACACCGTGACCATGAGGACGGTCCTGCGCTCGGCGGGCGAGCCTCCGCGTGGCAGTTCGCTGCCCGCGAGGAACATCAGGAACACCAGGCCGAGCTGGGAGAACGCGCCGAGCACGGCGGCGGTCGGGCCGGTGGCGGGCAGCAGCCGGTCCATTACGGAGGGCGCCCAGTAGCCGAGCACCGACGGTCCGAGCAGTAGCCCGCCCAGGATCTCGCCGATCACCGGCGGCTGGCGGAGCAGCGCGAACAGGTGACCGCCCAGATGGGCCAGCAGCACCAGCAGCGTGATCGCGATGAGGATCCTCACCACGTCTGCCATCGCCAGGGACATGAGGCACCTTTCCGATGGGGGCGTCAGCGGTCGAGCCGGCCGACGACGCGCAACAGCGGCGCGGTGACCGCGGTGGCCAACAGGGCCAGCAGCACCAGCATGGTCAGCGCGAGCGTGTTGACGATCCCGTTCTCCCAGCCGACCAGGGCCACGACGATCTCGGTCACGCCGCGGCAGTTCATCAGCGCTCCGAAACCGAGCGCCTCCGACCGGTTCAGCCCGGCCGGCCGTACCGCCAGGGCGGATCCGAAGATCTTGGCGGCGGTCGACACCAGGGTGATTGCGGCGAACACCAGGAGCGCGCTCCCGTGGTCGAGCAGGCCGACCGACACCTGGAGCCCGACTCCGGCGAAGAACAGAGGAAGCAGCAGGCCCACCGCGAAGCCGTGCAGCTGCGTGACCGCCCGCTCGACGACCGGCATGTCCCGCGGGACGACGACGCCGAACAGGAAGGCCCCGATCACCGGGTGGAGGCCGAGGACCTGGGTGAGGGCGCCGCAGGCCGTCGCCCCCGCGGCGAGGACGGGCAGGGTGAGGCGGGCGCCGCGGGACGTCCCGGCCAGCGTGCGCAGCGCCCAAGCCAGCGCGGAGCGCAGGATCGGAACGGCCACCGGGCCCAGCACGAGGACCACGAGGGCGGTCGAGACCACCTGGGCCCAGCCCGCGTCCCCCCGCAGGGCGAGCACGAGGGTCAGCGCCGTCCACGCCACGACGTCGCCGCCCGCCGCGCAGGCCAGCGCGAGCGTGCCGGTCCTGCTGCCGGTCAGCCCGAGGTCGGTGAGGAGCCTGGCGAGCACCGGCAGCGCCGTGATCGACAGGGCCAGCGCCATGAACAGCACGTAGGTGACGCGGGGCACGTCCGGTCCGGCCAGCATTGTGTAGGCGGGGGTCGCGGCCGCGGCCCCGAGCACGAGCGGCAGCGCCAGCGAGCCGACCAGGCCCAGGCCCACGGCGCGGCGGTCGGTCCTGAGCGCGTCCAGCCGCAGCTCGTACCCGACCAGGAACATGAACGTCACCAGGCCGAGCTGCGCGGTCTGTCCCAGGACGGACACCACTTCGGGGCTGAACAGCCAGCGTTGCCCCTCCGGCCAGAGGAGGCCGAGCGCGGACGGCCCGAGGACCAGGCCGCCGAGGATCTCGCCGATCGCCGGCGGCTGGCCGGCGAGTTCGAGCAGCCCGCCGAACAGGTGGCAGACCACCAGTACGACGACCACCGCGATGAGGAACCGGGCGAGCGGGTCGACCCCGGTGGAGGGTGAGGGGAGGGCGCCGGCCCGGACGCCGGCGAGCACCGCGGCCGCCGCGAGGAGGGCCACGACGATCGGCAGCCGGACACCGCGGAGGAGGAACCGGCCGCGCGCCGCACGGTGCCCGGCGGGCGCGCTGTCCTCCTCCCGGAGCCCCGGCTCGCCGACTGCGCTCACCGCACCCGTCCCGATGGTCGCGCGGCTCCGGCGACCTCACCGATCAGGGTCCGAATCCGGTCCAGGCCCGGTTCGAGTACCGGCAGCGGACGGGCGTAGGTGAGCCGGAAGCCACGCTCGGCCCCGAACACCTCGGCGGGCATGATGAGCACCCGGTGTTCCTTGAGGAGCCGTTCGGCGAACTCCGCCGACGAGATCGGTCCGGGCAGGTTGAACCACGCGAACGGGGTGTCCACCGGCGGGACGAGCTGGAGCGAGTCCGCCATGTCGGCGGCGAACCGGTCGAGGATCTGCCGTCCCTGGCTCAGCAGGCCCCGGTACCGCTCGACGTGCGCGGACCGGTCCGTCAGTGCGGCCAGCGCCACCCGCTCGGACAGCGAGGAGTTGCACATCGTGAGATAACGCTTGTAGTTGACCATGTCCTCGATGACGGCGCCGCCTTCTTCCGAGCCGGCGACCGCCCAGCCCACACGCAGGCCCGGCAGTCCGTAGACCTTCGAGAGACCGGCCACGGACACCGCGCGCGGATAGCGGTTGACCACCGACTCCTGCAGGTTCACCTGGAACTCCTCGTCCACGAGGATCCAGATGCCGTGCCGTTCGGCGATGTCGATCAGGGCGGTCCAGGTGCCGGAGTCGATCAGGCATCCGGACGGGTTGCCGGGCGAGACGAGGCTGATGAGCCGGGTGCCCGGCCGGACCAGCCTGTCGAGGGCGTCGACGTCGAACGGCGTGCCGGGGGTCCACACCATCAGGGACACCTCGGCGCCGATCTCCCGCGGTATCACCCAGGACTGCTGCCAGCCGGGCACGGTGGTGACGACGTGGTCGCCCGGGGCCAGGAGGCACCGGTAGAACAGGTAGAGCGCCTCCTGCGCCCCGTTCGCCATCAGCACCCGATCGGCCGGGACGCGCGGGCCGTACAGGTCCGCCACGGCACGGCGGACCGTTTCGAGGCCACGGTCCGCCGTGTAGTCGAGATCCCACGTGTCCCGGATGGTCACGTCGCGGACGAGGGCGGCCTGCATGTGGCTCTTCGCCAGATCGAAGTCGTATCCTCCTCCCGCCGTATCGAACAGCCACTGCTGGATTCGATAGATGTCGACCATCGGTCCGATCTCCGGTTGATGGCCTCCCGGCCGCCGGGGCCGGGAGGACGCGGTCAGTCCCTCTTCTTGGCGACGATCTGGTAGGAGCTCGTCGGGTTGACGCACTCGCCCGGGGTCACGGTGAGCGCGAAGGTCGCGTCGAAGTCGGAGAACAGGGAGCGGATCTGCTCCTCGTCCTTGAGCATGTGCCGGGTGTGCCGGGCGGCGAACACGTCGAAGCGGCGGATCAGCTCGTCACGGTCGGTTCCCGTGAGCTCGCACAGCTCGGGGTTCTGGTCGAGCAGCCGCCGCGCCCGCGCCGCGTAGCCCTCGCGCAGCTCGGGCGTGGTGACCCCGCCGATCATCGCCGTCGTCACCAGGGTGCCGCCGGGCTTGAGGAACTGCTTCCACCGCTCCAGGATCAGCGGCTTGTCGGGGTCCTTCAGCACGGTCAGGAACTCGTCGGTCACGATCAGGTCGTACGCACCGGTGGGGATCGCCGGGCTGGTGATGAGGTTGTCGCAGAGGCACTCGATGGTGAGGCCGTACCGCTCGGCGTACCACTGGGTGGCCCGCAGCGGCGTCTGGCAGATGTCGTACAGGGTGACGGTCGGGCTGGCCCCGGACGCGGAGATCGCCTCGTGCAGTGTCGAGAACATCCCGAAGTCGGCGGCGGCCGAGATGAGCACGTTGGCGTCGGGCCGCTCGAGGAGAATCGCGCGCAGGGTCTTGGAGTAGAACTCGTACCACGGCGGAACCGCGACCATGTTGAGCAGCCGCAGGAACTGCCAGGTGCCGTGGTACCAGTCACACGTCAGAGGCTCCGCCTCGGCGGCCTCTCCCTTGTTCTTCGCCCACTCCTCCATGCCGCCGGTGGACTTGGACGCGCACAGCGTCCTCGACCACTCCCACGTCAGCGGTGCCGAGACGAGGAGCCTCTCACGGTTCTCGTCGTCGAGCCGGTAGAGCTCTCCCGGCTCCAGCACGTCGAATTCTTCGGGCACATCCACTCCATTTCACTGTGTCTCCGGGGCGTGGCCGACAGCCGGCCACCGCGTGACCCCGGGCATGAACTACGTAGGTCGCGCGGGCGTGTCCCAGGTCGTGCGGGACGCTCCCAGGGCACTCCCTGGGAGCACCCCCTAGGACACGGCCAGCAGCGATCCGATATGCGTGGAGATCTTGTGCACGGTGTTCTGGCGGAACAGCTCGTCCATGGGCACCTCGACGCCCAGCTTCTCCGCGATGGCCTTCTGGATCTCGGTCATGATCAGGGAGTGGCCGCCGAGCGCGAAGAAGTCGTCGTGGTCGGAGAAGTCCGACAGCTTCAGCTCCCTGCCCCAGATCTCGTGGATGGTCTGCTCGATCACTCTCGTTCCCTCCTGCCGCGGGCCTGCGGGCCCGGGGCTGCCGATGGCCGTCAGACGCGGCGGAACTTCTCGCCGTAGTTCGTCTCCTCGCGGAGCCGGTTGTGGTGGTACCGGTCCTCTCCGGCGACCAGGACGCAGCCGTAGTTGGACAGGTCGAAGGTGGACCCGTGCGCGGTGAAGGAGTCCTGGTCGGGGTAGACGCGGACGTGCGTGGGCACGTAGCGGCCGGCGATCGCGATCCGGGTCTCCCGCTCGGAGCTGTTCGGCAGGGAGCCGTGCACGCAGGAGGCCGTGAAGATCACAGCCTCGCCCGGCTGCATCTCCAGCTCGACGACGTCCTCCGGCCGCGGCTCCCAGTTCGGGTCGATCGCGAAGTCGGAGAAGTTGTAGCCGAAGAAGCTGGTGTTGGCCCTCGTCACGTCGTATCCCTCGGCCCGGCCGATCTCGACGGCCTTGTGCTCGTCGAAGATCTCGTGCCGCTGCGAGCCGCGGACGAACCGCATGCAGCCCGTCTCCCTGGTCGCGGGGGTGAACGTCGTCCAGACCGTGATGTCGATGTAGGCGTTCCAGGCCGTCTCGGTCGGCAGCAGCTGGGGCTTGCCGTTGGCGTAGCTGTAGTCGCGGACCTGGTGCCACTCGGTCCCCTTGGAGCCGGGGAACTTGGGGAACCACTCGGAACGCCAGAGCAGCACGTCGGGGCCGAGGATGGAGGTCAGGTACTTGACGATCGTGGGGTGGGTCGCGTGGGAGGCCTGCTCCGGGATGTCGAAGTGCCTGTCGTAGTTGACGTTGTTGTCGTAGAGGGCGTTGGACCTGTCCTGGTTCTTGACCCGGATCTGCCGGATGAGCTCCGCGGCCTCGTCCTCCTCGTACAACTTGATCGGCCCGACGAAGCCGTCCTGCCCGAAGCGGGCGATGTCGTCGGCGATGTCATCCGGGACGTGGGCGCTTGAGGAGATCTTCGGCGCCGCGACGCCGTGTCCGGTGTCGGTCATGGGCACACACCTTTCCCTTGTTCGGTGTTCGTTCGTGCTCGTGCTCGTCCGCTCACAACACCCGGGCGCCGTCGCCGTCGTGGCGCAGGCGGCGGGCGAGGGCGCGGCGGTCGACCTTGCCGTGCGGGCTCAGGGGAAACTCGGCGACCTCGACGAGGCGCTGCGGGATCATGCCCTTCGGCAGCGCCCGCAGCAGGTCTCCGCGCAGGCCGCGGCCCTCGATCGGGCCGTTCGCCGGGAGCACCGCCGCCACCAGCTCGGTCTGCCCCCGCGCGTCGGGAAGCGCGAGCACCGCCGCGTCCCGCACGCCGGGATGACGCCGGATCGCCGTCTCCACGTCGCCCAGGTCGATCCGCATGCCACGGACCTTGACCTGGGCGTCCACCCGGCCGACGACCATCAGTTCGGACGTGGCGGACACGTAGCCGCGGTCGCCGGTCCGGTGCAGCCGGACAGGAACGCCGTCCCGCTCCACCGTGACGAACCGCGCCTCATCCTCGGGGGCCGGGTCGAGATAGCCCGGCCCCACTCCCGTGCCCGCCACGCAGATCTCGCCGACCTCGCCGTCGATGACCTCCGCGAGACCGTCGTCGAGCACGAGGACCCGCGTGTTGTGAATGGGCCGTCCGGCGGGCACGGAACCCGCGAGGTACGACTCGTAGTCGGACAGGACGTGGGCCGTGGAGATGTCCGTGCACTCGGCGACGCCGTAGACGTTCGCCAGAGTCGCCCGGTTGCCCGGCAGCCGGGCCCAGTCCGCGAACCGGCTCGCCGCCGGAGGCTCCCCGCCGAGGAAGACGCGGTCGAGCTCGCGCAGCACCTCGCCGCCGCCCGCCATCTCGTGCTCGGCCAGCAGGTAGAAGGCGCTCGGCGCGCAGTGCACGGCGCGTGCCCCCAGCTCGCCGATCAGCCGGTACGCGAGCCGGGGATCGAAGTGACGGCTCGGCAGCAGGTGGACGGCCGCCCCGGCGAACAGCGGCAGCATGAGGGCGCGCTGGGTGATGTCGAACCCGAGCGGGCTGATCACCATGCCGCCGGACCCGGGGCCCAGCCGATACTCCGTGCAAAGCCAGTTCAGCAGGTTGTACCAGCCGCGATGATCGACGGTGACGGCCTTGGGCGTGCCGGTGGAGCCCGATGTGCACACGACGTAGCACAGGTCGTCGCCGCGCGTGCGAACCTCCGGCGCGGTGACCGGCAGCGGGTCCAGCCGGGGGCCGAGCTCCACCAGGTCCAGCAGGTGGCCGCCGGGCACCAGCTCGCGGGTCTCCGGCGTGACCGCGATCAGATCCATCCGCGCCAGGCGGGAGATCATCAGTCGCAGCCGGTCCTCGGGGTACGTCGGGTCGAGCGGCGCGTAGGCGGCCCCGGCCTTCAGGACGCCGAGAATAGCGATCATCAGTTCGGGCGTCCGGTCGGCGCACACGCCCACGATCGATCCGCGCCCCACGCCCTGGAGGCGGAGAAAGTGCGCGAACTGGTTGGCCCGGGCGTCGAGCCGTCCGTAGCTCCACAGTTCCCCGGTCCCGTGGGTCAGCGCGATGCGGTCCGGATGCCGGCTCGCGTGCGAGCCGACCACCGCGTGGACCGCGGGCTCGGCCGGCAACTGGACGTTCTGACCGCATAGGACCACGCCACTCCCCCTTCGAGGCGATCGGGACACCCGGCTCTCACCGGGTCGGCGTCATCCAATAAGCCACGCCTCCACAGGGCCCTCAAGAGTCAAAACTGCCGGACGGTGGCGCGCGCGTCACCAGGCGGCTCACATGCCCCGGCACGCGCTCGCGCATTTCCCCGGGCCCATCACGCCGGGTCCGCTCACGCAATCTCCGGCCGTTTCCGTACACGCTCGTCCGGCCGCCGGTAAGCACCGGATCTGGTTTTGGGGAAACGCCGGAATTCCGGCCGGAAATCACCGGCCGGGCCTCATCGCGGGCCGCCGGGGAAGGCATCGGGCAGGCGGTGGGAGCGCCGAGAGCCGGCGGCGTGACCTGGGCCGCGTCACCCGCCGCGGTCGAGAGGGGAAATCGCCGCCGTCCGCGCGCACGAGGCGCCCGCTTATCCCGGACGGGGCGCCGGAGGCCTATTCCGGACATCCTTCTCCCGCCGCGCGGGAAAGGCGTCGTACCGCGCGCGGAAAGCGGCGCCGCCGAATCCCGGAATCAGCGACGGCGCACAAACGAACATATGAGCGAGCACACGCGAGACCGCGGTGGCGGCAGGCGAAAATCTCTCGATCGCCACCGCGATCCGGCTCGCGCGGACTACGCGGACGTTCCGGAGATCTCGCTGAACAGCTCCAGCGCCGCCCGGCGCACCTCGTCGGGCGTGAGCCCGCCCAGGGCGGTCCGGGCCTCGGACAGGTCTCTCGTGGTGGCGAAGGTGATGGCGACCGACTTGGCCGCGGCATGCCTGATCGAACCGGTGGGAGCGCTGTCGGCCAGCTTCTCCGCGGTCGCGGCCAGGTCCAGGTTGTCGTTGAACGAAGTGGTCACGCGGGTCTCCCGGGATGGTGGCGGCTCGACCTATTATCCGCGACCGGGTCGCCGCGCCGCGAGCCGACCCGGGAAAAGGGGCCCTCGTCGCGGCCCGCCAGACGTGTACGGATGACGAGGTCGTGCAGCGCGTCCCCGGCGGACGGCCCGCCGGGCAGGTGGGAGGCGTCACCGGCGGCCTCCAGGACGGTGGTCAGCCGGTCGAGATCGCGGTCGAGCGCGGGCCGGTCCGGAGCGTCCTCCGGCAGGGCCCCGTGCTCGGCCGACCGCTTGGCGGCGACCAGGTCCGGCAGGTAGGCGGGCCCCTCGTCGTACAGGCGGGTGAGGTCGGCCTCGAGATCCCCGGTCCGCATCAGACGGATGCCCGTCAGCAGCACCCTGAACGCGTACAGCAGGGGCTTCAGCTCGCCCGTCCGGTCGAACAGCCGCCGCTGCGTGCGGGCGAACCCGAGATAGTGGTGGGCGTGGTGGCGGGTGAGGCAGCCGGGCGCCAGCGCCACCAGTTCCTCGTGCAGCGGCGTCGTGTACACGACGAGGGGCGACAGCAGCTGCTCCAGGACGTAGCCGTTCTTGTTCAGCAGCAGGCGGCAGAACTTGGCGAGGTCGTGTGTGACGAGGTCGACCTCGACCCCGTCCCTGGTCCACGAGTGGACGACCGTCTCCTCGCCCGTCCGCAGCCCGACGATCTCCTCCAGCGGCAGGACGTGCACGCCCCGCAGGTCGACGTCGGAGTCGTCGGAGGGGAAGCCGTACAGGTGGGCGCCGCTCACGGTCGCGAAGCCCAGCGGATGCGGCTGCCCGCCCGGGATCTCGCCGAGCCAGCCCGGCAGCACCGCGGTCACAGCGCCGACCTCCGCGCCCCGGCGAGGAACGCCTCGACCGCCTCACGGTCGGGACGCTCCGGCAGCGCCACGCCCGTCCGGGTCCCGTCCAGATCGGCCAGCAGCTCGTCCCGCCAGCGCGTCACGTCCGGCCACGGCGTCTCACCCCGTCGTACGGCCAGGAGGCGGTCGCGATGGCCGTCGACGCGGACCAGCGGCTCCCCGTGGCGGGCCAGGTGGACGGCGCAGAGAAGCAGCCGCAGCGCGTGCATGGCCATCTTCCCGGCTCGCGCGTCCTTGCCGGCCGGAGCGCCGCCGTCCCCGCGCGTGGACCCGCCGAGCCGGCGGAACTGGCGTCCGGCGTACTCGGCGCAGGCGTCCACCGCCTTGCGGGAGAGGAACGCCCGCCGCATGCCCCGCAGCTCCTCTCCTACGGGCAGCGCACGCTCGACGATGGGCGACCAGAGGCACTCCAGGACGGTCGGGTTGGCGGCCAGCGCGAGCACGCAGAAGCGCTCGACCTCCCAGGAGAACTGCTCGGGCATCGGACCCTCCACGTGCTCAGGAGGCTTGTCCAGGCGCCAGAACGCCTCGGTCGGCGCGACGAACACGCCCCGCCTGTCGACGTCCGAATCGTCGGTGTCCAGTCCGTACGCGCGTGAGCCGACCACGACCGACAGAATCGTTCCCTCCGGGACCTGGAGCTCCATGCCGCAGGATCCTGCCAGAAGGATGTCCCGGTAGGCTCCCTCGAAATCAGGACGACTCGGAGGTAATACCGGGAAATGGGTGACAACGGGCCTCTGCGGGCCACATCGGCTGCGGGCCGGCTCGACGAGTCCACCCGCCCGCGCCTGCCCAAGCGCGACCTGGCCGCGCTGCCGCCCGCCCAGCAGGAGAACGGCCGCCGGCTCGTGCTCATCCACGACCACCTGCGCCGGGAGCTCGCCCAGGTCAGGGACGCGGTGGAGCAGGTGGCCGAAGGACGCGTCGAGGCCGCCGCGCTGCGTTCGATGATCAGCGAGCTGACGATGCGGCAGAACTACTGGACTCTCGGCGCGTTCTGCGCGTCCTACTGCCGGCTGCTGACCACACATCACACGATCGAGGACGAGCACATGTTCCCGTCCCTCGCCCGCGCGCAGGAGTCCCTCGCGCCGGTCGTGAAGCGGCTGGAGCAGGAGCACGAGATCGTCGCCGAGGTGCTGACCGATCTCGACGCGGCACTGGTGGCCATGATCGAGGATGCCGACCGGCTCGACGGGGTGCGGGAGCAGGTCGACCTGCTGTCGGAGGTACTGCTGTCGCATCTCGCGTACGAGGAGGAGGAACTGGTCGAGCCGCTCGCCCGGCTCAACCTGCCCCTCTGACGGGCGTCGCGCGGGCCCTGTCCTATCCTCGCGGGCATGCGGGAGATCGTCGCACTGCCCAAGGCCCACCTGCACGTCCACCTGGAGAGCACGATCAGGCCGGGGACGCTCCACGAGATCGCCGAGGCCAACGGGCTACCGGTCCCCCCGGTCTCGGACGGGACGTCCTTCGACGGCTTCCGCGCGTTCGCCGACCACAATTCACTCCTACGGGACTGCCTGCGACGGCCGGAGGACTTCCGCAGGATCGCCGTCGAATTCTGCGAGGACGAGGCCGCGCAGGGCACCGGCTACGCCGAGGTGACGTTCACGGCGGCCTCCCACGGCGAACGGCTCGGCGACCTCGAGATGCCCCTGGACGCCGTCCTCGACGGACTGGCCGAGGGGTCGGCCACGTACGGCGTGGAGTGCCGGGTGCTGCTCGACCACTCCCGCAGGCGGTCCGCCGGCCGCGCCCGGCGCACTCTCGGGCTGGCCACCGCCCACGCGGACCGGGGCGTCGCCGGCATCGGCATGGCCGGTGACGAGTCGTACCCGCTCGCGCCGTTCGCCGAAATCATCGAGGCGGCGGCGGACGCCGGGCTCCACCTCGTCCACCACGCGGGCGAGACGGAGGGCCCCGCGAGCATCCGGGAGGCGCTCGCCCTCGGGCGGACCGAGCGGCTGGGCCACGGCGTGCGCGTCCTGGAGGACGCCGATCTGGTCGCCGAGGTGCGCGAGCGGGGCGTCCCCCTGGAGGTGTGCCCGTCGTCGAACGTCACCCTCGGGCTCGCTCCCTCGCTCGCGGCCCACCCGCTGCCGCTCCTGCTCGACGCCGGGCTGACCGTCACGCTGAACACCGACATCCCGCTGACCGCCCGGACGTCGCTGGCGGAGGAGTACGCCCGGGTCAGGGACGCCTTCGGATACGGCGACGACGTCCTGGCCGCGCTCGCCCGGGCGTCGGTCGACGCGTCGTTCGCCCCTGAGGCCACCAAGGAGCGGCTGCGCCGCGGCGTGGACGAGTGGCTCGCGTCCCCGGTCTCCTGAGTCGTCCCCAAGGCGTCCCTTGACCTGAGGCCTGAGCCGGGGCCTGAGCCGTCGCTTGAGTCGATGCTTGAGGTGCCGCACGTCCCAATCGCCACAGGCGTAGGCCGCCGTTTCCGGTACCGGCGCGGCAGGCTTCTGGAATGATCGCGATAAAAAGTGTCGGACGTCGAAAGACCGTGACTGATGCCCCCCATTGATCAGATAACCGCCTTCGCGTCGGAGCACCCCGTCGGAGCGGTATTCATCTGCCTGTTCGCCCTGGTGCTGCTGGCGGCGATCTATTTCGCGTTGCACGTGGCCGTCCGCGCGGTGTCCAGGATGCTGCGCCGCTGGGCCGGTGGCCGCCCCACCGAGGACATCCTCACCATCGTCGCCGCCAGCATCGCCACCGGCGTCTCCGCCCAGGGAATGTGGCGGTTCTCCGGGGACGTGCTCGGATTCGACGGACCGCTGCGGCTGCTGCTGTTCGCCTTCATCGAGGTCGCGGTGATCACCAGCGCCGTGCGGGCCCGCCGCAACATGCGGGAGAACTACTCCGCCGGCATCGACGGCATCGCCGTCTGGGCTCTCACCTGCCTGTCGGCGGTGCTGTCCAGCATGGACGCCCGCAGCGTCGCCGAGGCCGTGTTCCGCCTGGCCGCCCCGCTGGTGGCCGCCTGGCTGTGGGAGCGCGGCATGGCCATCGAGCGGCACCGCATCACCGGCCGCTCCCGCATCAACTGGCGGCTCACCCCGGAGCGGGTGCTGGTCCGCGTCGGCCTGGCCGAGGCGAGCGACCGCACCGCCAGCGAGGTCGACGCCCACCGCAAGCTCACCCAGGTGGCGCTGGCCGCCAAGCGGGCCCGCGCGCTGCGCGAGGCGGGCGCGTCCCAGCGCAAGATGCGCGTCGCGCTGGCGAAACTCGACCGGGCGATGGACCGCGCCGTCGAATACACGGGCCTGGCGGTCGACGACAAACGGCAGGAGGAGTTGCTCTCCCAAATTGGAGCGCTCTACAATACGGCCGCTCTGATCGACCTCACCCCGCCCGTGCCGTGGGCGCCCGACGAGCCCGAGGGACCCGCCGCGCTGCCTCTCCCCGGCACGGTCACGGTCCTCGACGAGGACGACGAGGAGGACCGGCCCGCCGACCCGGCGCCGCAGGTCGACACCGCCCAGCGCGCCGCCCAGATGCGCTCCGCCCGGCAGTACTGGGAACAGCAGATCGATCGCAAGTACGTGCCCCGCGCCGCCGACATCGCCCAGGAGGTCGGCATCCCCATCGGCACCGCACGGGAGTGGCGGGCGCTGTGGAAGCTGGAGCCGCAGGCTCACGCGCTGCTGGAGGCCGCCTTCCGGGAGCACGGCATCGTCGACACCGGCACCTTCCCCGCCATCGAGGTGCCCGACCGGGTCCTCACCGTGAACGGTTCGGCCGCGGCGGAGCACTGACCGCGCCCCGCCGCCGGGCACTCCGCCGGTCGCTCCCCTGGGTCACCACGCCTGCCGGAGGTCATGCCCGTGGTCCGTACGGCTAGCAGACTCCTACTTTCTCGTGACATCTCGGTCAGGCGTGGGGGCGTCATGTAAGCGCGGCGAGAGTGGGAGGATGCCATGGAGATCTCGGGGGACGGCGCGGGCAACCGCGTGGCACGGCTCGGCGGCGGGCGCGACCAGGTCGGCCGGGCCCGGAGACTGGTGTCGGCCACCCTGGGGCGCGATCACCCCCGGCACGACGACTGCGTGCTGCTGACAAGCGAGATCGCCACCAACGCCGTCCTCCACTCGCGTTCCGGCGCGGGCGGTACCTTCACCGTCACCGTCGCGCGCCTGGCCGACCGGATCCGCGTCTGCGTCGAGGACGGCGGCTCCGCCAGGCCGCCCTGCGCCGGCCATCCGGTCGCCGGCGGCTCGACCGGCGGCCGCGGTCTTCCGCTTCTCGACGCTCTGTCGGACCGCTGGGGGCTGGTCCGGGAGTGCGGCCGCACCATCGTGTGGTTCGAGATCTGGTTCGACGCCGAGCGGGACCCGCGGCCGGTCCCGCGTGAGGGCCACTGGGCGGCTAATCGACCTCGGCCAGCGGCCGCAGCAGCCGACGCGGCCCGGACAGCGCGCGGCTGACCTGATCGCTACGGTCCTCCCGCGTGGGCCGCATGGGCCGGAAGGCGACGTCCTCCGGCGGCACCAGGCCGTTCCCGCACCGAGGGCACCCACCGGCGGGATCGAGCCGGGTGCCGCACTCCGCGTGCGTGTAGGCCCTGCTCGGCCCGTCCGGTGACAGGTGCCGCCCGCCCCACCGGCTGAGCGCGTACACGGCGGGCCACAACTCCCGGCCCATCTCCGTCAGGACGTACTCGTCGCGTGGCGGCGAGTCCTGGTAGCGGCGTCGTTCCAGCACCCCCGCCGCGGTGAGCGTCTGGAGCCGGTCGGACAGGACCGCCCGCGGGATGTCGAGATGGGCGACCAGGTCGCTGTAGCGCGTCACGCCGTAGAACGCGTCCCTGATCACCAGGAGCGTCCACCGCTCGCCGACCAGCTCCAGGGCCCGCGCCAGCGCGCAGTCCTGACCTTCGTAGTCCTTGCCCAGCGCCATGGGCCAAGTCTAACCCAATCAGTTCAGTCAATGAATCAACTCTGCTAGGATCCCCTAAGTTCAATCACCGAACCATGGAGTCCAGCAGTGACGACATCGGCACCCGCCGCAGTCCACCCCGTCATCGACCGCCGGCACCGCTCCGCCACCCTCGTGCTCGGATGCGCCGCGACGCTGCTCGTCCTGATGAACTACGCCGCCCCCGCGGCGACCCTCCCGCAGACGGCCGCCGGCCTCCACGCCGGCCCGGCCGGCCAGGTCTGGATCCTGAACGGCATCGCCCTCGGCCTCGCGGCGCTGCTCCTCAGCGCCGGAACCCTGGCCGACGACTACGGCCGCAAGCGGGTGTTCGTGATCGGCCTGGTCCTGCTCGCCGTCTCCGCCGCGGCCGCCGCACTCGCGACGAACCTCGGTGTCTTCCTGACCGCGCGCATCGTCCAGGGCGGCGCGGGCGCGGCCCTGCTCGTCTCCAGCCTCGGCATGATCGGGCACGCCTTCCCGCCGGGGCGCGAACGGGTGCGCGCGACCGCCGCGTGGGGCGCCATGATCGGCGGCGGGCTCACCATCGGGCCGCCGCTGTCGGCGATCCTGACCCAGTGGGCCAGCTGGCGCCTGATCTACGTGGTCGTCGCCGCGGTGTCCGGGCTGCTCGTGCCGGCCGCGGCCGCGTTCCTGGAGGAGTCGCGGTCCGAGACGCCCGGAAAGGTCGACGTGCCGGGCGTGGCCACCCTGGCCCTCGGGCTTGCCGCCCTGCTCATGGCCGTCACGCAGGGCCGCACCGGATGGGCCGGTCCGGAGGTCGCCGGCCTGTTCGCCGCCGCGGCGGTCCTGCTCGCGGCATTCGTCGCGGTGGAGCTCAGGCGCCGGGCGCCGATGCTCGACCTGGCGCTGTTCCGCCGCCCGCTGTTCCTCGTCTCGATCTCCGGGGCCCTCGCCACCGGTCTGTCGATCATCGGCCCGATGTCGTACCTCGCGGCCCTGCTCCAGGTGACGAGCGGCTTCACGCCGCTGGGCACGGCGGGGGCCACCGCCGTGTGGACCGGCACGTCCGTGGTGACCGCGATCGCCGGAGGCCGGCTGCGGCTCCTCGGCCGTACGCAGCTCACGATCGGCCTGGCCGCCGCCGCGGTGGGCGAGCTGGGACTCCTCGGCATGGCCGCGCACTGGTCCTGGCCGCACGCCACCGTGGGTCTCGTGCTCATCGGCGCCGGCAGCGGCCTCGCCAACGCGGCGCTGGCCCGCCTGTCGGTGGAGAGCGTCCCGGCCGGGCGGGCGAGCATGGGCTCCGGGGCGAACAACACCGCCCGCTACATAGGGGGATCACTCGGCGTGGCCGTCTCCGTGGCCGTCTCCGTGGCCGTGTCGGGCGCCGCGCGCTCCCCGGCCGTCGGCACCGACGCGATGCTCTGGACCGGCGTCGCGCTGGCCGCCGCGGGCGCCGTGCTCGCGATCGTGCTGCGCGAGCGGAACGCGCAGGATCATCGGACGAGATCCATGAGGTAGGGGAAGACCAGTGCGCCCGATGAGATAGGTCCGGCCGCCTTGGTGGTAGACCCACTCCGATGAGACCCTTTCCAGGAGGTGTTTACTACAAACCTTGTCGGGAAATGGGAGGATGCGATGGCCCTGCCGGACTTCTTGATCGTCGGTGTGCCCAAGGCAGGCACCACCGCGCTGCACGCGGCCCTCTCCCGTCACCCGGGGCTGTTCATGTCCCCGGTGAAGGAACCGAAGTTCTTCCTCACCGACGGCCCCCCTCCCGCGAAGGGCGGGCCCGGTGACGCCCAGACCTACCGGGAGCACGTCTGGCGCCGATCCGACTACGAGGCCCTCTTCGCGGATGCTCCGACCGGCGCGCTCCGTGGCGAGTCGACCCCGTTCTACCTCTACGACAGGCACGCCCAGCGGCGGATCAGAGCGGCGGTCCCGGACGCGCGGCTCATCGTCTCCCTGCGCGACCCGGTGGAACGGGCGCACTCCAACTGGACCCACCTGTGGTCGGCGGGGCTGGAGCCGATCGGCGACGTCATCGAGGCGTGCGCGGCCGAGCGGTGGCGTGCCGCCGAGGGCTGGTCGCCGTTCTGGCACTACGTGGGTCTCGGCCGGTACGGCGCACAGCTCAGGGACCTCTACTCGCTGTTCCCGCGGGAGCAGGTGCTGATCCTGCGCTACCGCGACCTGGTCGACCGTCCCACCGAGACCCTCGATCGCATCTGCGGGTTCCTCGGGGTCGAGCAGGGCCTGCTGACCGAGATGCCGCGCGAGAACGTCACGGCTCACCCGCCGCAGACACGCCGCCACCGCGCGCTGGCGAGGATCGCCCGGCTCGGCGACCCCCTGCTGGGCCGGCGGCTCACGGGGCCGCTGGAGCGGCTGCTGCAGCGCAGGGGACACCCGCGGCAACCCCTGACGTGGGCGCAGCGCCAGGAGCTGCTGTCCTACTTCGCCGCCGACATCGCCCTGCTCCAGGAGATCACCGACCAGGACTACGGCGACTGGCTGCGCCCGCGCGAGCGGTCGGGCGGCCTGGTCGGCAGCCGGCCGACGGGCCAGCGGCAGGCCCGCAACGGCCGCCCGCGTGACTGAGGGCTCAGGCCGTCCCGGTACGCAGCTCGGTGCGCAGCTCGTGCGTGCCGTCGGCCCGGGTGAGCTCGTAGTAGAGCCGGTGACCGCCCTGGACCGGAACGACGGACAGGTAACGCAGCCCTCCCGCGCCGTACGGCGAGCCGGCGGCCGGCTCGGTGCCGACGGCGGTCAGCGTGGACGGATCGGGGCCGATGGCGACGCCCGTCCTCTCCTCGTAGTTCTCCGCGGCCGTGGCGCGTCCGTCGTAGTAGGCGATGACGGTCTCACCGGTGAAGGTGACGGCGCTGATCCGCACGCCGCGCGCGTCCCACTCCTCCGGCCTCCGGTCGAGCGCGGTGCCCTGCCAGACCCACTCCAGGCCGTCGACGCTGGTCGCGTAGTCGGTGACCATCTGGTCGGCCTCCTCCGGAATCTCCAGCGGATGGCAGGACGCCCACAGGTGCCACATGCCGCCGTGGTGAAGGATCACCGGGTCCTTGACGCCGGTCTTGAGGTCTCCCGGGAGCACGACCCGCGCGTTCGCGGGATCGAAGCCGCCGGGGTCGCCCGCCTCGATGACCTCCACCCGCCAGTGCTTGGTGCCGTACGTCGCGCAGCTGAGATAGAGCCGCCACACGCCGCCGGGTGTGAGCACGAGGGCCGGCCGCTCCAGCGACTCGGTCTTCATCTCCTCCTTGGTGATGGTCAGCAGCGGCTCGAAGCGCTCGCCGTCCGCCGACCTGGCCACCTGGACGGCGTAGCCGCGGCCCTCTCCGAGGGGCCGGCGGAGCCGGTAGGCGAGGTAGATCCATCCGCCCGCGCTGACGGCGCTGGGAGCGCCCGACCAGAATCCCGGCCCGTCACCGGGTGGGGGAACCGCGACGACTGACCGTTCCGGCTGCGGTGTGAACACGTGGATCTCCGTTGTGTGACGACTGCGACGACGGTGGACGGCCCGGCCCCGGGCGTTCCCTCCTGATAACAGAGGTTCGGGGGAGACTCCAAGCGTCCTCGCCCACCAGGCTGCCATCTCTATACAAAACCCGCTGAGTTTAAAGGGTTTTGTCATGGTACGTCATCAGGCGGCCAGGTCGGACCGGCCGCGGCTCGACAACCGCCGCGACCCCTTCTCGCAGGGGCCCGGCCGATCCGACGTACGGCGCGCCTGGGGTATATGACTGGAGGCATGAAAAAAGCAGATGTCGGGGTGACCGGACTCGCGACCATGGGGCGCAATCTGGCCCGCAACTTCGCGCATCACGGCCACGTCGTGGCGGTGCACAACCGGACGCAGAGCCGCACCGACGAATTCATGGAGCAGTACAAGGACGAGGGCGCCTTCCTGTCCTCGGGCTCCGTCGAGGAGTTCGTGGCCTCACTGGAGCGGCCGCGCAAGGCGATCATCATGGTGAAGGCGGGCCCGTCCACCGACGCCGTAATCGAGGAACTGGCCGCCCACATGGAACCGGGCGACATGATCATAGATGGGGGCAACGCCCACTTCGCCGACACCCGGCGGCGTGAGGCGGCGCTGCGCGAGCGCGGCCTCCACTTCGTCGGCACCGGCATCTCCGGCGGCGAGGAGGGCGCGCTCAACGGCCCCAGCATCATGCCGGGCGGCGCCGCCGAGGCGTACGAGACGCTCGGCCCGCTGCTGGAGGACATCGCGGCCAAGGTCGACGGCACCCCGTGCTGCGTCCACGTCGGCCCCGACGGCGCCGGGCACTTCGTCAAGATGGTGCACAACGGCATCGAATACTCCGACATGCAGCTCATCGCGGAGTCGTACGACCTGCTCCGGCAGGCCCTCGGGCTGAGCCCCAAGGAGCTGGCCGATGTCTTCCGGGAGTGGAACCGGGGCGACCTCGAGTCGTACCTGATCGAGATCACGGCCGAGGTGCTCGGGCACGTCGACCCGGTCACCGGCAAGGCGTTCGTCGACGTGGTGGTCGACCAGGCCGAGCAGAAGGGCACCGGCCGGTGGACGGTCCAGGGCGCGCTCGAGCTCGGCGTCCCGGTCACGGGCATCGCCGAGGCCGTCTTCGCCCGCGCCCTGTCCGGGCACCCCGAGCAGCGGGCCGCGGCCCGCTCGCTGGCCGGGCCGTCCGGGACCGCGGCCGACTCCGGCCTGGTCGAGGACGTGCGCCGCGCGCTGTATGCCTCCAAGGTGGTCGCGTACGCCCAGGGCTTCGACCAGATGGCGGCCGCGAGCCGCGAGTACGGCTGGGACCTGAACCTCGGCGCCATGGCCACGATCTGGCGGGGCGGCTGCATCATCCGGGCCCGGTTCCTCGACCGCATCCGGGCGGCCTACGACGCCGAACCGGCGCTGCCGTCCCTGCTCGTGGACCCGACCTTCGCCGCGGTGCTGGAGGAGGCGCAGGAGTCATGGCGCAAGGTGGTGGCGACGGCGGCGACCATCGGCGTGCCCACCCCCGGCTTCTCCTCGGCCCTGGCCTACTACGACGGCCTGCGGCGCGACCGGCTGCCCGCGGCGCTGATCCAGGGGCTGCGTGACTACTTCGGCGCCCACACCTACCGGCGGGTCGACACCGAGGGCGTCTTCCACACCGACTGGTCGGGCGACCGCGCCGAGCGCCCCGCCTGATCCCGGTTCCCGGGCCCCCGCGCGACCGCGCGGAAACCGGTACGGCTCACGCCCCGCGCGGGGCGTGAGCCGTACCGGCCTGTCAGTCAGTTGCCTGTCAGCTGTCCGTCAGTCGAAGGCGGCGACGGGCGCCGCCGCCTCCTCCTGCGGCTGGTTCTGGCCGGGGGCGCCGCTGCGCAGCGCCACGTGCTTCACGAAGACGGCGATCACCGGGACCAGCGCGGCGAACACGATCGCCCACATGAAGACCGAGCCGATGGCGCCTGCGAGGGACTCCAGGAGCGGCACCTTCACCTGCGCGGGCAGCTGGGCGAGCTGGGCCGGGTCCATCCGGCCGCCCTCCAGGTTCACGCCCTGGGCCATCTGGGGGGGAAGCCGGTCGGCCAGGTTGGCGGCGAGCTGGTTGTTGAAGATGGCCCCGAACAGCGAGACACCGAACGAGCCGCCGATGGAGCGGAAGAACGTCGAGGCGCTGCTGGCCACACCGAGGTCCTTCTGCTCGACGCTGTTCTGCGCGATCAGCATCGTGGTCTGCATCAGGAAGCCCATGCCGAGGCCGAGCACGGCGATGAACACGCCCGTCTGCCAGGAAGGGGTGTAGGCGTCCTGCAGGCCCAGTAGGAACATCCCGACGGCCATGATCACGCCGCCGACCACCGGGTAGATCTTGTACTTGCCGGTCTTGGTGATCGCCCGGCCGACGAACAGGGACACGACCATGGCCGAGGCCATCATCGGCAGCAGGAGCAGGCCCGAGTTGGTCGCCGTGGAGCCCTGCACCAGCTGCTGGTAGAGCGGGATGAAGCTGAGCGCCCCGAACATCGCGAAGCCCAGCAGGAAGCCGATCAGCGAGATCAGCGTGAAGTTGCGGATCCGGAAGACGTGCAGCGGGATGATCGGCTCGGCCGCGCGCCGCTCGATGGGGATGAAGGCGGCGATCGCGACCAGCGCCAGGGCCGCCAGTGACAGGATCTGCCAGGAGCCCCACGCGTACCCGTGCGACTGGCCGCCCCACGAGGTGATCAGGACGAGCGCGGTGATGCCGACGGTCAGCACGCCGGCGCCGAGCCAGTCGATGCGGTGCTCGGTCCTGTGCTTCGGCAGGTGGAGCCGGGCGATCAGCCAGACGAGGGCCACACCGCCGAGAGGCAGGTTCACGTAGAAGGCCCAGCGCCAGTCGAGGTTGTCGGTGATGAATCCGCCGACGAGCGGGCCGGCGATCATCGCGAGCGACATGATCGCGGCCATGATGCCCTGGTACTGGCCCCGCTCCCGGGGCGGCACCAGGTCGCCGATGATGGCCATCACGTTGACCATGAGGCCGCCCGCGCCGAGGCCCTGCAACGCCCGGAAGGCGATCAGCTCGGCCATTCCGTCGCTCGTGCCCCCCAGCAGCGACGATCCCGCCATGCCGCACAGCGCCGATCCGACGAGGAACAGCACGATCGAGCCGATGAAGATGTTCTTGCGGCCGTACAGGTCGCCCAGCTTGCCCCAGATCGGGGTCGACACCGTGGTCCCGAGCACGTAGGCGGTGGTCACCCACGTGAAGTACTCGAGACCGTTCAGTTCGCCGACGATCCGCGGCATCGCCGTACCGACGATCATGTTGTCCAGCATGGCGAGCATGATCGCCAGCATCAGGCCGGGCAGGACGGCCATTACTTCCTTCGACCGCCCAGGCACGGCCGCGGCCTCGGTCATGGAGGCGCCCCCTTGTGGTAAAAAAGCTTACTTGACGACCGGCTAGTGACCGGGCATAGGGTATTTTCCCTACTTGCCGGCCGTCAAGTAAATAAGGGAACAGCCACGCATGGGTGCACAGAAAGACACGCGGACCCGCATCCAGGAGGTCGCCCTCCAGCTCTTCACGGAGAAGGGGTACGAGGCGACATCGCTGCGGGAGATCGCCGAGATACTCGGCGTGACCAAGGCCGCGCTGTATTACCACTTCCGCACCAAAGAGGACATCGTGGCCAGCCTGACCGAGGACCGGATCGCCGCCCTCGACGAGCTGATCGCATGGGCGGCCCGGCAGCCACGCGGTCCGGAGACGCGCAGGGAGATCCTCCGCCGGTACGCGGCCGACATGACCGGGCCCCGCCACCACGCGGTCATGCGCTTCATGGAGCGCAACCAGACCGCGCTGCGGGGCCACAGCAAGGTCGAGGTGATCCGGGAGCGGTCGACGGAACTCCTGCGGGTGCTCGGCGAGCCGGGCGACACGCTGACCACCTCGCTCAAGCGGGCGATGGCGGTGTTCACCCTGCACATGGCGTGGTTCGTCGCCCCCGACACCGAGGCCACCGACGAGGAGCGGGTGGCGGCCGCCCTGGCCGTGGCGGAGGAGCTGATCGAGGGTTAGGCGGCGTCCGGCGCCCCCGAGATCGCGGCGAACGGCGATCTGGCGGCGACGGCCTGTCCGGACGGGTCCGCCGGCGGTATCTTTCCCGGGTCATCGACCGTCATCGCGATGGGACGGAGAGGTGCCGTGACCGACGGCCGCACCGCTGAGATCATGATCGCCGAAGCCCGCAAGGCGTTCTGGGTCATGGTGGGCTTCCTGGCCCTGATCTGGGTGATCCAGGTGGTCAACTGGGCCGACGGCTACCGGCTCAGCTTCAGCTACGGGATCAGGTCCTGGGACGCCGGGGGGCTGCCCGGCATCGTCACCGCGCCGCTCCTGCACTGGAGCTGGGCCCACATCGAGGGCAACTCGGGGCCGCTGTTCATCTTCGGCTTCCTGGCCGCCTACCGGGGCGTACGGCGCTTCCTGGGCGTCACCGGCCTCATCGCGGTCGCCAGCGGAGCGGGATCGTGGTTCACCGCCGCCCCCGGTTCCGTGGGCGCCGGGGCCAGCGGCCTCGTGTTCGGATATTTCGGGTACGTCCTGGTTCGCGGCGCCTTCGACCGGCATCTGATCGACATCGTCATCGGCCTGGTCATGGGCCTGTGCTTCGCCTACCAGTTCGCCGGCCTGCTGCCCGCGGAGGGCATCGGCTGGCAGGCCCACCTGTTCGGGTTCGCCGGCGGCATCCTGGGCGGCTACCTCTTCCGCGACCGCCGGACCGCCTCCGGGCCACCGCCGTCCGGGGCCCGGCGGCCCGCCTCCGACGGCCCTCGCTCGGCCCTGCTCAAGGAGATCGAGGACCTCGGGCTCTGAGGCCCGGCGCGGCCGATGAGACCCGGCCGCGGGGTCAGTGCTCGGTTTCGGGCGGGGGCACCGTGGCCGACAGCGGGATCACCGCCGACAGGGCGAAGCCGCCTTCGTCCGTCGGCCCGCAGGTGAGCCGCCCGCCGAGCGCGCTGACCCGTTCCCGCAGCCCGGCCAGCCCGTAGCCCGGCTCCCGTTCGCGCCCGGGCCGCCGGTAGCAGGGGCCCTCGACGTGGCCGTCGACGGCGCCGTCGACGGCGCTGTTCACCACCGACACCTCCACCTCTTCGTCGCGCATCAGGCACCGCACCCTGACGTCCGACTTCCGCGCGTGCTTGCAGACGTTGCTGAGCCCCTCCTGGACCACGCGGAAGCACGCGTGACCCACGTCGCGCGGCGGCTCCCGGTCGCCGAGGTCGTAGCACAGGTCGACCTTCAGACCGGCGTCCCTGCTCTCCCGCACGAGTCTCGGGATGCCCTGGCACCCCTCCGCCGACGGCGGCAGGTCCCTGCGCCGCAGAGAGGTGAGCAGTTCCCGCAGCTCCGTCAGCGCCCGTACGCCCTTGTCCTCGATCGTCCCGGCCATGGCGCGGATCTCGTCCGGGTCGTCGGTGTCCTGGATCATGCCGGCGTTGAGGACCATGACGGTGACGGCGTGGGTCACCGAGTCGTGCAGCTCCCCCGCGAGGCGGCGCCGTTCCGCCGACGCGGCCTGCTCCTCCCGCGTCCGGACCTCCCGCCACAGCCGCGTCATCATCTCGCGGTGGTCCCGCGCCCACGTGCCGACCAGCGCCGGGGCGTAGACCAGGGTAAGGGCGCGCACGGCGGAGATGACGACCTGCCCGCCCGTGTACCGCCCGGCGCTCTCGGCGATCACGTAGACGACCGCCAGCCCGGCCGCCGCCCGCTGCCAGCGGCGCACCGTGCCCCGCGCCGTCATCGAGTACGCCGCGAGGGTCAGCGGCACGAGCGATCCCGCCAACGCGGCGCAGGCCACGGCCCCCGCCATCAGGGGCCACGCCGTACGACGCCGGGCGAGCACCGCGACGGCGGTGGCGAGCGCCACGAGGACCCGGATCGGCGCGGGAGCCACCACGAGCGCCAGGAAACCGCCGGTGGACGCCGGCGGGATCGTGAAGGCGAGGATCGCGAGCGCCAGCAGCAGGTCGACGATCCGATCCCGGCTGCGGGCGACGACCTCTGCCCACTTCTGCCCCATACCGCTAGTTTGTGTGCTTGACCTGCGAATACTCCCCTCGCCACACCTTTTTGCGGTAGCCGGGCCCGGCCTTTCCGGTCCCGTTCCCGTCCTGCGCCGTTCCGGGTGTGTGGCGACCGGTTCCGGGTTCGTTCCCCGGGCGATCGGGACGGGCGGGGCCCGGCGGGTCGAAACAGTGCGGCGACTTGGGCAGGATGGAGGGCGTGAGCGACAGCACGAGCCTTCTGCGGCGTCTTCCCCCCGACCCGGCACCCGACGCGGTCTTCGACGCGTTCGTCGCCTGGAACACCGAACGGGGGCTCACGCTCTACCCGGCGCAGGAGGAGGCGCTGATCGAGGTCGTCTCCGGCAACAACGTGATCGTGGCGACGCCCACGGGCTCGGGCAAGAGCCTGGTGGCGGCGGGCGCCCACTTCGCCGCGCTGGGCCGGGACGAGGTCAGCTTCTACACCGCGCCGATCAAGGCCCTCGTGTCGGAGAAGTTCTTCGACCTGTGCGCGCTGTTCGGCACCGAGAACGTCGGCATGATGACCGGGGACGCCTCGGTGAACGCCGACGCCCCGATCATCTGCTGCACCGCCGAGATCCTCGCGCAGATCGCCCTGCGTGACGGCGCGGACGCCGACGTGGGCACGGTCATCATGGACGAGTTCCACTTCTACGCCGAGCCCGACCGCGGCTGGGCGTGGCAGGTTCCGCTGCTGGAACTGCCGCAGGCCCAGTTCGTCCTGATGTCCGCCACGCTGGGCGACGTCGAGCGGTTCGAGAAGGACCTGACCCGCCGGACGGGCCGTCCCACGAGCGTCGTCAAGCACGCCGAACGGCCCGTGCCGCTGCTGTACTCCTACCGGGTCACCCCGCTGCACGAGACCCTGGAAGAGATGCTCTCGACCCAGCAGGCCCCCGTCTACGTGGTGCACTTCACCCAGGCCGCCGCGATGGAGCGGGCGCAGGCCCTGATGAGCATCAACATGTGCACCAAGGCCGAGAAGGAGGCCATCGCCCGGCTCATCGGCGGCTTCCGCTTCACCACCCGGTTCGGCCGGGCGCTGTCCCGGCTGGTCCGGCACGGGATCGGCGTGCACCACGCCGGCATGCTGCCCAAATACCGCAGGCTGGTGGAGAAGCTGGCCCAGGCCGGGCTGCTGAAGGTCATCTGCGGCACCGACACCCTCGGCGTCGGCGTCAACGTGCCCATCAGGACGGTCCTGTTCACCGCGCTGTCGAAGTTCGACGGCAACCGGGTGCGGCGGCTCCGGGCCCGGGAGTTCCACCAGATCGCCGGGCGGGCCGGCCGGGCCGGGTTCGACACCGTCGGCTACGTGGTGTGCCAGGCGCCCGACCACGTCATCGAGAACGAGCGGGCCCTGGCGAAGATCGGCGACGACCCGAAGCGGCGGCGCGGCTACGCCCGCAAGAAGCCGCCGGAGGGTTTCGTCGGCTGGAGCGAGGAGACGTTCGAGAAGCTTCAGACGGCCGAGCCCGAGCCGCTGACCTCACGGTTCAAGGTCAGCAACGCCATGCTGCTCTCGATCATCAACCGGCCGGGCGACTGCTTCCAGGCCATGAAGCGCCTCCTCACCGACAACCACGAGGACCGCGCGGCGCAGCGGCGGCACATCAGCCATGCCATCGCGATCTACCGGTCGCTGCTGGCCGGGGGCATCGTGGAGACCCTGCCGGAGCCGGACGACCTCGGCCGCAGGGCCAGGCTCACCGTCGACCTGCAGGAGGACTTCGCGCTCAACCAGGCCCTGTCCACGTTCGCCCTGGCCACGTTCGAGCTGCTCGACCCGGGGTCGCCCACGTACGCGCTGGACGTGGTGTCGATCGTCGAGTCCACCCTGGACGACCCGCGGCAGATCCTGCACGCCCAGCTCAACAAGGCGCGCGCCGAGGCCGTCGCGCAGATGAAGGCCGACGGGATCGAGTACGAGGAGCGAATGGAGCGCCTCGCCGAGATCACCTATCCGATGCCGCTGGCCGACCTGCTCTTCGGCGCGTACGAGACCTACCGGCGCGGCCACCCCTGGGTGGGCGACCACGTGGTCAGCCCGAAGACGATCGTCCGGGACCTGTACGAGCGGGCCATGACCTTCACCGACTACATCCAGTTCTACGAGCTGGCCCGGTCGGAGGGCACGGTGCTGCGCTACCTGGCCGACGCGTACCGGACGCTGTCGCGGACGGTGCCCGAGCATCTGAAGACCGACGAGCTGATCGACCTCATCGAGTGGCTCGGCGAGCTGGTGCGCCAGGTGGACTCCAGCCTGATCGACGAGTGGGAGAAGCTGGCCAACCCGTCGCAGGCCCTGGAGGAGCGCGACGAACTGGAGACCCGCATCCGCCCGGTGACCGCGAACCCCCGCGCCTTCCGGGTGCTCGTCCGCAACGCGATGTTCCGCATGGTCGAGCTGGCCGCGCTCGACCGGGAGGAGGAACTGGTCGAGCTTTACCCGGACGTCGACTGGGCCGCCGGGCTCGACGCGTACTACGACGAGCACGACGAGATCGGCACCGGCCCGGCCGCCCGCGGCCCCGCCCTCCTGCTCATCGAGGAGGAGAAGGAGCTGTGGCGGGTCCGGCAGATCGTCGACGACCCGGCCGGAAACCACGACTGGGGCATCGGCGCGGAGGTCGACCTGGCCGCGTCCGACGAGGAGGGGCAGGCCGTCCTCCACGTCACCGGGCTCACCCGCCTGTAGGCGGGCTCAGCCGCCCGAGGTGGCGTCCTCCGCTCCGGCGCCGGGGACGGCCGTGTCGTCCGGGTCGTCGAGCCAGCCGTGCGGCAGGGCGACCTTCGACCGCTCGCCGCTCTTGCCGCGCGGGCCGTCGGCCTCGTCCGGCCAGGGCTGGCCGGCGTCCAGCTCGGCGACCCGCTCGGCGAACTCGGCGAGCGTGCCGGCCGACGTGAGGGCCCGGCGGCTGTCCGCGCCGACGACGAAGCCCTTCAGATACCACCCGACGTGCTTGCGGAAGTCGGCCAGGCCGTGCCGCTCGTCGCCGATCACCTCGCACAGGAGCCCGGCGTGGCGCAGCATCATCGCGCCGACCTCTCCCAGGGTGGGCCGCGCGCGTTCCGGTGACCCGTCGAAGGCGCGGTCGAGGTCGCGGAAGAGCCACGGCCGTCCGAGGCAGCCGCGCCCGATCACCACACCGTCGCAGCCGGTCTCCGCCACCATCCGGAGGGCGTCGTCGGCGCTCCAGATGTCGCCGTTGCCCAGCACGGGGATCTCGGGCACCGCCTCCTTGAGCCGCCGTACGGCGTCCCAGTCGGCCGTGCCGCCGTAGTGCTGCCGCGCGGTGCGGGCGTGCAGCGCGATCGCGGCCACGCCCTCGCCCACGGCGATCCGGCCGGCCTCCAGGTAGGTCAGATGGTCGTCGTCGATGCCCTTGCGCATCTTCATCGTGACCGGCAGGGACCCGGCGTTGGCGACGGCCTCCCGGAGGATGGCGCGCAGCAGGTTCCGCTTGTACGGCAGGGCCGCCCCGCCGCCTCGCCGGGTGACCTTGGGCACGGGGCAGCCGAAGTTGAGGTCGATGTGGTCCGCCAGGTCCTCCTCGGCGATCATCCTGGCGGCCCTGCCGATGATGGCGGGGTCCACACCGTAGAGCTGGATGCTCCGCGGGGTCTCGTGCTCGCCGAAACGGATCATCTGGAACGTCAGCGGCACCCGTTCGACCAGCGCCCGGGACGTGATCATCTCGGACACGAACAGGCCGCCGCCCTGCTCCCGGCACAGCGTGCGGAAGCCGATGTTGGTGATGCCGGCCATGGGAGCCAGCACCACGGGGGGCCAGACGTCGTACGTGCCGATTTTCATCCGTCCATTCTCCCGCCCGGGGCGCGTGGGCGGGACAACGAGCTTGGACGTGCGGCTTTTGCCCTGGTTAACCTGATCTGGACGAGACATCCGGACGAGACATCCGGACGAGGCATCTGGAGGCAGGCATGCTGCTGCGGCTGAGGATCGACCTGCCCGACCGGCCGGGCTCCCTCGGACAGGTGACGCGGGCGCTCGGATCGGCCGGCGCCGACATCACGCAGGTCACCGTGCTGGACCGGGGCGACGGCCGGGCGCTGGACGACTTCACGGTCTACTGGCCGGACACGGCTCCCCGCGACCACCTGATCGAGGCGCTGCGCGGCGTCGACGGAGTGACGGTCGACGGTGTCTGGGCCACCCGCGAGGCACCGGGGACCTATCCCGAGCTGGAGATCCTGAAGTTCCTCACCACCGCGGGCGATCGGGCGCTGGCCACACTGATCGACTCGATTCCCGTCCTGTTCAGCGCCGAGTGGGCCGCCGCCGCGACCGAGCGGGAGCCCCGGACGGTCGTCTACTCCAGCTGGCGGGCGCCCGCCGACGTGCCCCTCCCCGACGAGACGCCGCCCCGGCCGGCGGCGGCCACCCTGCCGTCCGGCGTGCACGTGATCACGGCGCCGCTGCCCCCGCTCGCGCTGACGCTGACGCTCGCGCGGACCGAGGGATCGGCCTTCCACCGTACCGAGGTGCACCGGCTCACCCGGATCCTGGAGATCTTCCTGACGCTGCCCGCGGTCGAGCGCGGAGCCGACCGCGTCTTCCGGAAGGCCACCGGCGCGCCATTTCGAGTACACACCGGGGTGGAAAACCCGATACAGTAGCGACGTCGCCGCGAGGCGGACGCGGAAGTGGCTCAGTGGTAGAGCATCACCTTGCCAAGGTGAGGGTCGCGGGTTCGAATCCCGTCTTCCGCTCTCAGAGGTCTTCCCGGGCCTCGCTCGGTGGAGTGGCCGAGAGGCGAGGCAGCGGCCTGCAAAGCCGCGTACACGGGTTCAAATCCCGTCTCCACCTCTGTTCGATCGTGTGCCGCGCTTTGGCACCGAGGGCGATTAGCTCAGCGGGAGAGCGCTTCCCTGACACGGAAGAGGTCACTGGTTCAATCCCAGTATCGCCCACCACGCACAGCGGCACCGACTTGCTCATGGACCTCAAGCGCCCGACGACCGCAGGCATCCGCTCGATCGTCGACGAACTCTTCCTGCTCCTCGTACGGAACCATCAGGCAGGCCAGGCTCCCGCCATCGAAGTAGGCGAGAAGACGCCCCGGGGTTCTTCTCAACGCCCTCCGCCGAGCGCACACTGAAAGAGACATGAAGGGCGACTTCTTGGAGTAGCTCGTGCACAGTCACATGCCTCCGATGATGCCGATGCTCTCTCGTGGGAAGCATCGCAGTCCCAGCAAGGGCGCCTGTTTCATGGAGTTCGCGTCCTACCTCGCAGGTGAGCGGTGGAGCGACCATCCGTCGTGCACGCACCCGCTGCTCGCCGGTCTCGCGCGCCTCGTCAACGATCACATCTCCGACGACGCCCGGCCGGGCCTTGCCGAGCTGGTCCCGTCGGTGATCGGCCTGACCGGCGACGACCCGCGGCTGGACGCGCGGATCGCGCTGCGGTGCGCGACGACCGCGCTTCCGGTCGTCGCGCATGATCGGCAGCTCGCCATGGCGGTGTCGATCCTGTCGGCCGAACATGTGCTCGCGCAGGTGGAGGGCCGGCCCGCGGGGCTCGAGGCGCGCAGCCGCGCGGCGTTCGAGCAGGTGCCCGACGCCGCGCACTGGGCCCAGACGTTCGGCCGGGGCCTGCGGATCTCCGCGCGGGGATTCCGCCGGTACGCCGCGCCCAACACGGTGCAGCTCGCGGTCCGCGGCATCGCGCAGGCCTGCGTGCCCGACCCCGACCCGCTTCTGCGCGATCTCCTGGCGGGCGCCATCGCCGACTGCCGGGCCCTGCTCCACGGCGATCCGGCCGAGGAGACGTCCGTCGATCCGGTGCGCTGGGCGGAGGCCTGCCGCCTCACCCGCGGCCGCCAGTCCGCCTGAGGTCCCCGGCGGGCGACGGCTCCCGGCAGGAGCGACGCTGACAACAGGCTCAGCCCGTGGTGACTTCGGCCCTGTGCCCGGCGTCGCCGGTCCGGTGTCCCGCCGCGACGGCGCGGCGGGGCCGTAGCAGGATGGCCCGTGCCAGGACGGCCACGCAGAAGACGCCGAGCACCAGGCCCCAGCCCACGTCGGTCACGTGGTGCATGCCGCGATAGATGCGCGCCGCGCCGACCGACAGCGGGGCTCCGGCTCCGGCGAGCCACCACAGCGCGTTCAGGATCCGGTGCCGGTGCGTGTGCAGCGTCAGCACGACCGCGACCCCGCAGTAGAAGGCGACGGCGGCGCTGGTGTGCCCCGAGGGGTAGCTCGACGTGGGCGGCGCGGGGTCGAGGTGCGGCACGTGCGGCCGGGCACGCTGGGCGAACACAGTGGCCAGCAGGAATATGGCGGACTGCGCGCAGACGGCCGCGGCCAGGAAGACGGCCTCCCGCCAGCGGTGGAAGGCCAGCCGGAAGATCACGGCCGCGACCGCGGTCAGCACGACGATCACCGGCGTGTCGGACAGCAGCGACGCGTAATGGGTGATCTGGTTCCACAGAGGCGTGCGGTCCGCGGCGATCTCCCGGCTGATCTCCTCGTCCCCCGCGATCAGCGCGGAGTGCGCCAGCACCTTCGTGATGAGCGCCCCGAGCCCGAGTGTCACCAGTGCCATGGCCGTCAGCCACGGCAGGACGCGCCGCGCGGTCTCCATCGCGACCATCGCGGCCTCCGCGACCGCCGCACGTGGAGTCGCGTCCCTGCGGATCCGTTCACGATCGCCGCCCAACTCGCCCTCCTCCGGACAGTTCGCGCCGCGCCTCCGGCCCGACGCCCTCCTTGTACGGCTCGGCCGGCCGCCGGCCGAGGTCTCGGCGCCAGGTCTCGAACGCCGCGGCCGTGGCGGCCACCACCGCCACCCCGAGCAGCAGTCCGGCGACCACGTCGCTGAACCAGTGCACGCCCAGCGCGATGCGGCTGAAGCCGACGGCGACCGGGATCAGCAGCGCGAACGTCCAGGCGACGATCCGTCCGCCCGTCCCGGCGAAGGGCAGCACCAGCAGCAGCACGATGCCCGCCCCGAGCGTCGCGTTGACCGTGTGCCCCGAGGGGAAGGAGGCGCCGGGGGCGAGCGCGAGGGGGTCCGGCAGGACCGGCCGGGCCCGGTCGACGATCACCTTGACGGCCAGGCCGAGCAGGCCGCCGACGGTGATCGTGGTGGCCGCCCAGATCGCCAGATGGTAGGCCCGGCGCCACAGCAGCCAGGCGCACCCGACCCCCACCACGATCCGCCAGGTCAGCGGCTGGAAGCCGTTGGTGATCAGTTCCATCGCCCGGGCGAACCCCGGATGGAGGAAGGCGTAGCCGTGCAGGGTCAGCGCCGCCCGCTCGTCGATCCGGGTGAGCGGGGGGAACGCCGTCTTGACCAGGACCAGCAGGAACATGAACGGCACCCCGAGCAGCGTGAGCGCTCCCGTGGCGACCGTGAGGCGCAGGCCGAGCCTCCGTCCGGGGTCGAGCCGCCCGCGGAACCACGAGCTCATCGGGCGCCCGCCGTTCCGACCGCGGGCCGCCGCTCCGCCCGCTCGGGGGAGCCGGGGCCGGGGTCCGGCAGGACGGGGTCGCCGCGCCCCGCCCGGCACGCCTCCAGCTGCGCGGAGAAGGCCAGCCCGAGGAGCAGGGCCGTCGAGCTCAGGAACGACCACAGCAGCAGCGCCATCACCGCGGTCAGCGGTCCGTAGATCGTGCCGAAGGTGCCGCTGCTCGCCGTGTAGAGGGCCAGCAGCCAGGTCAGCAGCATCCAGAGCAGGACGGCGACGGTCGCGCCGACGGCGAGCCAGGTGTGCCCGGGCTGGCGGCGCCGGGGCGAGGAGCGGAACAGCACCGAGATGGACAGGACGGCGAGCAGGAAGCCGACCGGCCACCGCAGCCACCCGAACAGCGCCCGGACGGTGTCGCTCCAGCCGTAGGCGCCGGCCGCGGCCTCGGCGACCGCCCCGCCCCCGACCAGGACGACGAAGCCCACGCTCATCGGCACCCCCGCCGCCACGGCCATCAGCAGCGCCCTGGCGTACTTCTCCTTGAAGGGCCGGTCGCGCTCGATGCCGTAGATGCGGTTGACCCCGCGCTCGAACTGGCCCATCGCCGTGGTCAGCGACACGACGGCGGTGATCAGGCCGGACCAGAGCGCCAGCGACCCGCCCGCTCCCGCCTCGCTGTGGCTCCGCGCCAGCGTCTCCTGGACGACCTGGGAACCGGCGCCCGGCGTGAGGCGGCGCAGCGTCTGTTCCAGCACCCGCCCCAGATCCTCCTGGTGCAGGACGGAGCTGAGGCCGACGACGGCGATGGCCCCCGGGATGACGGCGAGGCAGATCTGGAAGGCCAGGGCGCGGGCGTGGCTGACGCCGTCCCCGTACCTGAAGCGGGTGTAGGAGTCGCGGATGAGGTGCCACCCGCCGTATCTCCTGATGGCGGCGTACGCGTCGTCGGCGGACAGCTCGTCGCCGCTCATGGTCGTGGTCTCCGGCACCGGTGTCGCGGTTCCCATGTCCCTTCCTCGTCTCGCCCGCCAGGGGGACGCCCCGCCCCCGCCGGGTCGCGGACCGGCGTGGGCGGGACGCCCTCGGAGGATCGCGACTACCCCGAGGACGATCAGTGGAACATCACGGAACGGAAAAGATGATCCGGGCTCAGGATCCGGGCTGATGGCTGGCTCGAAGATCAGCCTCGGAGCCAGACGAAACCGGCGAAACGGCCGGTGCGCCCCTCTCTGCGATAGGAGTAGAGATCTGCCGTCTCGATCGTGCAGCGGCCGTCGTGCCGCACGTCGGTCACTCCCGCCCGGACGAGCTGGGCCGCGATGCCCGCCCGGATGTCCAGCGCGGGGGTGCCCTGGCGGGTGGCCGACCAGGTCTCCGGCACCCGGGCGGCGACCCGGTCCCGCAGCTCGGCCGGGACCTCGTAGCACAGCCCGCACACCGACGGGCCGATCGCGGCGACCATCCGGGAGGGCTCGGCGCCGCGCGCGGCCATCGCCTCGACGAGCGCGGGCACCACCCCGGCCTCGGTGCCCGGCCGGCCCGAGTGCGCCCCGCCGACCAGACCGGCCGCCGGGTCGGCCAGCAGGACGGGCGCGCAGTCGGCGACCAGGACCGCGACGCCCAGCCCCGGCCGGTCGGTGAACACGCCGTCGAGGGCCGGGGGCTCCCCCTCGTACGGGGCGGTCGCGTACGCCACGTCTGTTCCGTGCACCTGCCGCATGAAGACGACCTCGTCGAGGCCGAACTCCGCGGCGGTCTTCGCCCGGTTCTCGGCGACCGCCGCCGGGGCGTCCCCGACCGCGCCGCCGAGGTTGCGGGTGCCGTACGGCGCGTCGCTCACGCCGCCGTGCCGGTCGGTGAAGGCCATCCGGACCTGGTCGATCGCAATCACCGGACCAGCGTACTGAGCGGGCGACCGGCCCGCGCACCCCCTTTCCCGGCCGGCGGGCGCCCGGGGCTAGCGTTGCGTGCGGCGTGAGCGAAGGAGGCTCTGTGATGCGTGCGGTGATCTACGAGGCGTTCGGCGCGATGCCCGGGGTGTGCGAGGTGGCGGAGCCCGTGCCCTCGCGGGGCGGCGCGGTCGTCCGGGTGGAGGCCACCGGCCTGTGCCGCAGCGACTGGCACGGCTGGATGGGGCACGACTCCGACATCACGGCGCTCCCCCACGTGCCGGGTCACGAGCTGGCCGGCGTGGTGGAGTCCGTCGGCGCGGGGGTCGCCGGTTTTCGCCCCGGCGACCGGGTCACCGTGCCGTTCGTCTGCGCCTGCGGGACCTGCCGCGAGTGCGTCACCGGCAACCAGCAGGTCTGCGAACGGCAGACGCAGCCGGGGTTCACCCACTGGGGGTCGTTCGCGGAGCGGGTGGCGATCGACCACGCCGACGTGAACCTGATCCGGCTGCCGGACGACATGTCCTTCACCACCGCGGCGAGCCTCGGCTGCCGCTTCGCCACCGCGTTCCGGGCGGTGATCGCGCAGGGCCGGTGCGGGCCGGGCGACTGGCTGGCCGTGCACGGCTGCGGCGGGGTCGGACTGTCCGCCGTGATGATCGGCGTCGCGGCCGGCGCGCGGGTGGTCGCCGTCGACGTCTCCCCCGCCGCGCTGGAGCTGGCCGAACGGCTCGGGGCCGCCGCGGGCGTCCTGGCCGTTCCGGCCGCGTGGCCCGGCCGCCCCGGCCAGGTCGGTGAGGACGTCGCGGAGCGGGTACGGGAGATCACCGGGGGCGGCGCGCACGTCTCGCTCGACGCCCTCGGCGACGCCGCGACCTGCGCCGCCTCGGTCCTCGGGCTGCGCAGGAGGGGCCAGCACGTCCAGGTCGGCCTGCTCCCCCACGGCGCCGCGCTGCCGATGGGCCGGGTGATCGCGTACGAGCTGGAGATCGTGGGCAGCCACGGCATGGCCGCCCACGCCTACCCGGCGATGCTCGGCATGATCGCTTCCGGCGTCCTGCGGCCCGGCCTGCTGGTCACCCGCACGATCGGGCTGGGCGACGCCCCGGCGGCGCTCGCGGGCCTCGGCGAGGGGCGCACGCCTCCCGGCGTCACGATGATCCTTCCCGGGATCCTCCCCGGTCAGGAGCCCGTCAGCGTCGCGTAGAGCTCGTGAGTGCGCTCGGCGATCCGCCGCCAGGAGAAGTGGTCGATCGCCCGCCGGCGTCCGGCGCGTCCCATCTCCTCGGCCCTCGCCCGGTCGCCGAGCAGGGCGTTGACCCGCTCCGCGAGGTCGGCGGCGAAGCGCCCGGGGTCGCGCGGCTCGCCGTCACGGGCCTGGTCGATCGGCACGAGCAGCCCGGTCGACCCGTCCGCCACCACCTCGGGGATGCCGCCGGTCGCCGTGGCGACGACGGCGGTCTCGCAGGCCATCGCCTCCAGGTTCACGATGCCCATGGGCTCGTAGACCGAGGGACAGACGAAGACCGTGGCGTGGGTGAGGATCTGGACGACCTCGGGCCGCGGCAGCATCTCGGAGATCCAGATCACGCCCTCCCGCTTGGCCGACAACTCCTCGACCAGCGCGGTCACCTCCGCGGCGATCTCGGGGGTGTCGGGGGCGCCGGCGCACAGCACGAGCTGGGCGTCGGGATCGAACGACCGGGCCGCGTGCAGCAGGTGGACCAGGCCCTTCTGCCGGGTGATCCGCCCCACGAAGACCACGTACGGCCGGGCCGGGTCGATGCCGTGCCGGGACAGAACCTCGGTGCCGCGGGAGGGGGCGTACTCCTCGGTGTCGATGCCGTTGTGGATCACCTGGACCCGTTCCGGGGCGATCTCCGGGTAGGCCGTGAGCACGTCGCGCCGCATCCCCTCGGAAACGGCGACGATCGCGTCGGCCGACTGGAGGGCCGTGCGCTCCGCCCACGACGACAGGACGTAGCCGCCGCCGAGCTGCTCGGCCTTCCACGGCCGCAGGGGCTCCAGACTGTGTGTCGTCATGACGTGGGGGACGCCGTAGAGCATCTTCGCCACATGCCCGGCGAAGTTGGCGTACCAGGTGTGGCTGTGCACCACGTCGGCACCCGCGCACCCGGCGGCCATCTCCAGGTCGACGCCGAGCACCTGCAGGGCCGCGTTGGCCTCCGCCAGGCCGCCCGGCACGGAGTAGGCGCGCACGCCCTCCTCCCGGCGGGGTGCGCCGAAGCACCGCACCCGCACATCGGTCAGGTGGCGCAGCTCCCGCGCCAGATACTCGACGTGGACTCCGGCTCCGCCGTACACCTCGGGCGGATACTCCCGGCTCAGCAGATCGACGCGCATATGAGGAGCTTAGAGTCATCGGATCGGATACAACGTGCGGGTTAGCCGTGCTTCAGGTGTTTGTTCGGGGTTCGGCAGGTTAAGGTCCTGGCTATGAAGGTCCTGGCTATCGTGCTCGCGGGTGGCGAGGGGAAGCGGCTGATGCCGCTGACCGCGGACCGGGCCAAGCCCGCCGTCCCCTTCGGGGGCATCTACCGGCTCATCGACTTCGTCCTCTCGAACCTCGCCAACGCCAATTACCTGCAGATAGTGGTTCTGACGCAGTACAAGAACCACAGCCTGGACCGGCACATCTCCCGCACGTGGCGGCTGTCGTCCATGCTGGGCAACTACGTCACACCGGTGCCCGCCCAGCAGCGGCTCGGCCCCCGGTGGTTCGCCGGTTCGGCCGACGCACTGTTCCAGAACCTGAACCTGATCTACGACGAGCTGCCGGACCACGTGATCGTCTTCGGTGCCGACCACATCTACCGCATGGACCCCCGGCAGATGGTCGAGCAGCACATCGACTCCGGCGCGGACGTGACGGTCGCCGCGATCAGGCAGCCGCTGCAGCTCGCCGACCAGTTCGGCGTCATCGAGACCGACCCGGCCGGCCGCCGGATCGTGGCGTTCCGGGAGAAGCCGAAGGACGCCGTCGGGCTGGCCGACGCCCCCGACCAGGTGTACGCCTCGATGGGCAACTACGTCTTCAGGACCCAGTCCCTGATCGAGGCGCTACGCGAGGACGCTCTCGACCCCGGCAGCAAGCACGACCTCGGCGGCAACATCATCCCGATGTTCGTGAAGAGCGGCGGCGCCGAGGTCTACGACTTCGCCCACAACGTCGTGCCGGGGTCGACCGAGCGCGACCGCGGCTACTGGCGCGACGTGGGGACCCTCGACGCGTTCTACGACGCCCACATGGACCTCATCTCGGTCCACCCGGTCTTCAACCTCTACAACGACCGATGGCCGATCTACACCGGGCAGGACCCGCTGCCGCCGGCCAAGTTCGTGCACAACGACGGCGACCGGATCGGGCACGCCCTCGAATCGCTCGTCTCCCCCGGCGTGATCGTCTCGGGTGGCACGGCCCTGCGCTCGATCCTGTCTCCCGGCGTGGTGCTGCATTCGCACTCCCACGTCGAGGACTCCGTGCTGATGGGGTGTGTGAAGGTCGGGCGGGGCGCGATCGTCCGCCGCGCGATCATCGACAAGAACGTGGTGATCCCCGACGGCGCCCGCATCGGATTCGACCTGGACTACGACCGCCAGCGGTTCACGGTGACCGACAGCGGCGTCGTGGTCATCGGGAAGAACGAGATCGTCGAGCGCTGACCCCGCCCGGCCCCGCCCGGGATCAGCGGCCGTTGATCCGCCACATGGGCTCGACAACGGTCCACTGCGCCTCCCACACGCGGCGCGCCCGGCACTGGTTGACCGATCGGGTGGCCACGACCACCAGGGACAGGAAGGCCGCGACACCCAGCGGGATGCCGGTCCCGACCGTCAGCGCGGAGACCACCGTGGTCTCCCGATCCTGCGGGCGAGGCGTGATGATCCCGTGGTCGTCCGTCCATACCTTGACGACGTCGCCCATGCGCTTGTTCGGCGAGGCGTCGACGGTCCCGACCCTCTCCATGCCGTCCGGGGCCTTCCAGCGCGCCTGCGCGTGCCCCACCGCGGCGCCGGCCGTCGACAGCCGGGGGGTCGTGACGTTCTCGATCAGGGTCGCGTTCACCTGATGGCGGGTGTGGGCCTGCTGCGCCTCGGTCCGCACTCCGCGGCCGTACTCGCGCATGCCGGCGAACACGCCGACCACGAGCGCGACGGCCACGCCGATGACCGCGGCCAGCCTGACGACCGCCTCGACCCGGTCGCACCGGCGCCGAAGCGGATTCCTGTCGAGCCCGAGCCATCGGACGAGCCTGGCGAATGGATTCTGCGACATCACACACCTCACAGGGTCATTACCACTGCGAGTCCCGTTTATGCCTATATTGCATCTCAAGAGAATCGAGGGGAACGCCCTGCGGGGAACGTTCGCACCGCCCGGCGGCCGTGCCACACGGCCCTCCGGTAAGTCTCGATCTACCGCCGCGCGGGCCAGGGAAAGAGCAGTCACCAATACCGGACCGCCACCTTTGCGGCAGGGTGCAGGTCTTTATTAGCCGCTGTCCCAAATGAGGGGGGCGGACGTGTCCCGAGGAAAGTTTCCGCCACTCCGCCCTGCGCCCCTCCCTCCACTTCGGTGACATAATCACCCCGAAACGGGGTGATCCCGACAGCGCGACCCCCCAAGGAGCCTGATGTTCGGGATCCTCCAGCCGTGCGCCCGTCACTCGTGTCCCTCCCTTCACGACGCCTGGCGCGCGCACCTGTGCGGGCTCTGCCTGACCCTGCGGGACCGGCACGGGCAGGCGGCCAGAGCCGCGACCAACTACGACGGGCTGATCCTCTCGGTCCTGACCGAGGCGCAGATCCCGGGCGGCGCCGGCCGCCGGAAGGCCGGGCCCTGCGCACTGCGCGGCTTCAGGTCCGCCCGGGTGGTGCCGTCCGGGGCGGCGGGCGCCCGTCTGGCCGCCGTGGTGTCCCTGTCGCTGGCCGCCGGGAAGATCCGTGATCACGCGGCCGACCGCGACGGCCTCGCGGCCCGGCCCCTCTCCGGCGCGCCGCTGCGCGGTCTCGCGGCGTCGTGGGCCGCCGCGGCGCGCGACGGCGCCCGCGCGATCGGCTTCGACGGCGCCGTCCTGACCGAAGCCGCGGACCGGCAGGCCGCCCTGGAGGCGGCGCCGGGCCGCGCCCTGCTCCAGCTCACCGAGCCGACGGAGGAGGCGGTCGCCGCGGCCTTCGCCCACACCGCCGTCCTCGCGGGCAGACCGGGCAACGCCGAGAGCCTCCGGGAGGCCGGACGCCACTTCGGGCGGATCGCGCACCTGCTCGACGCCGTCGAGGACCTCGCCGCCGACCGGGCGCGGGGCGCGTTCAACCCGCTCGACGCCACCGGGACGCCGGTCGAGGAGGCCCGCCTGCTCTGCGAGCGGTCGGTGCACGGCCTGGCACTCGCCGTACGGGACCTGGACCTGGAGGACCCGCACCTGGTGGAGGCGCTGCTGCGGGACGAGACGCGGCGGGCCGTGGACCGCGTGCCCTTCACCCCCGGCCCGCCACCCGGGGACTTCCCCGACGAGGTGCCGGGCCCCGGCGTGACCCGCAAGGTGGTCGCGGGCGGCGCCACCTTCCTGACCTGCGGGCTCTACCGGCCGCCCTGGAGCGCGCAGCGGCACCGCCCGTGGCACGAGCGGTGCTGCCTGAACGACTGCGACTGCTCCTGTGACTGCGCCGACTGCTGTGACTGCTGCCGCTGCTCCCACGGCCACGGGCACGGCGGGGGCTGTGGCGACTGCTGCTCCTGTGACGGCTGCTCGTGTGACGGCTGTTCCTGTGATTGCTGTTCCTGCGACTGCTGATCATGTGACCGCTGTTCCTGCGACTGCTGATCGGGACACCGGAAGCCTCGCGTGCCACGCGGAGAGGTAGGGTCCGCTCCGTGGGAAGATCACGCCCGGTGCGCTGGATGACCCCGGCCGAGCGGCGGCTGTGGGAGGCGTACCCGTCGGGCGCCTGGGTGGATCTGCGCGACGGCGCCCGCGACGACCCGGCGGCCGGAGGCTCCTGGGGCCGCGGCCGTACGGTCCGGGCCTCGGTCGTCATCGCCCTCCTCCTGGGTGTGCGCGGGAACCGGCCCGGCCGGGTCGCGGCCGTCCGCCTGGCCGGGGCGCGCGTCGTGGGCGATCTCAACCTGACCGACGCGACGATCGGATCCAAGATCCACCTGCTCGGCTGCCACCTCGGGGGAGACGTCTCCCTGAGCGACTCCAGGACCAGGGGTGTCCGGATGAGGAGCTGTGACATCCGCAGCTTCGCCGCGCGCCGGGCCACGATCGACGGACTCCTCGATCTCGCCGGGTCGACCGTACGGGCGGGCGTCTATCTGGACAACGCGCACATCACCGGGCAGTTACGGCTCACACACGCGCGTGTGCACCCGATCGATCCCGGCCCACCGCGGCCCATGCCGGGCGAGCGCCTGGACGGCGGCCCGGACGCCGCCTACGACTGGCGGGAGCCCTGGACGCGGGGACCGGTGGCGCTGTGGGGCGGCGGGCTCATCGTGGACGGCGGGGCGTTCCTGCGCGACCTCCACGCCACCGGCTGCCTGCGCCTCGTCGGCGCCCGGTTCAACACGGGGCTGCACGCCCAGCGGGCGGTCATCGTCTCCCCCGGCTCGCACGCCGTGCAGGCGGACAACATGGAGGCGACGGCCGCCGAGTTCAGCCACGGGTTCACCACCAGGGGCACCGTCCGGTTGCGCGGGGCCAGGATCGGCGGGGTGCTCTCCTTCGACCGGGCCGTGCTGTCCGCGCAGGACCGCGCCCTGCACCTCAGCCACATGCAGGTCGACGAGCTGATCCTCCTCCCCGCGTCCATCGAGGGCGAGGTCAACCTGAACTATTCGCGGCTCGGCGTGCTGTTCGACCGCATGGCCGGCTACCCCGAGCACGTCCAGCTCAACGGCCTGACGTACGAGTCACTGCGGGGGCAGGCGCCGGTCCGGGAACGCCTGTCGTGGGTCCGCCGGGATCCGGACGGCTACCGGCCCCAGCCGTACGAGCAACTCGCCACCTACTACCGGAGGATCGGCCACGACGCGGACGCCCGCCGGGTGCTGCTCGCCAAGCAGCGGGCACGCAGGCGGACGCTGCGGTTTCCCGGCCGGCTGTGGGGCCGGGTGCTCGATCTGATCGTCGGGTACGGCTACCGCCCCTGGCTGGCGGGGCTGTGGGTGGCCCTGCTGCTGGGCGCGGGCACCGCGGTCTTCTCCCACTGGCCGCCTCATCAGATCGGTCTGGACGAGTCGCGGCGGTTCGACGCGTTCACCTACACCCTCGATCTGCTGGTGCCGGTCAGCGTGTTCGAACAGCGGGGCGCGTGGCAGCCGGTCGGCTGGACCCAGTGGCTGGCGAACGGGCTGATCGCCGCGGGGTGGATCCTGGCGACCGCGCTGATCGCGGGCGGCACCCGCGTCCTGCGGGCGTCGAACTCCCCGTGATCCCGCCCCGCGCCGGGCGTCAGACCTGGTCGATCCGGAGCCGCGGCAGGCTCTCGGGATACTTCTCCCGGATGAATCCCACCAGGTGTTCGCGGATGTCGCAGCGCAGGTCCCAGGCGCTCGCGGAGTCGGCCGCGCTCATCAGCGCGCGCAGCTCGATCAGCCCCTGCGGGGTGACGTCGGTGACCTGGAGGGTCCAGTCCTTCTGGTCCCAGAGCGGGTTGTCGCGCAGCGCCCGGTAGAGCTCGGCCCTGATCTCCTCGACCGGTACGGCCCAGTCCACCCGGAGGAAGACGCTGCCGAGGATGCGGCTCTCGTGCCGCGTCCAGTTCTCGAACGGGTTGGCGGTGAAGTAGGAGACCGGCAGGATCAACCGCCGTTCGTCCCACAGGCGCAGGGCGACGTACGTGAGGGTCAGCTCCTCCACGCGGCCCCACTCGTCCCGCACCACGACCACGTCGTCAAGCCTGAGGGCGTCACTGAAGGCAAGCTGGAGGCCCGCGAGCAGATTGCCCAGAGTCGACTGGGCGGCGATGCCGGCGATCACGCCGGCGATCCCCGCGGACGCGAGCAGCCCCGCACCCAGCGCCCGGACCTGCGGGAACGTGAACAGCATCGCGCCCAGCGCGACCAGCACGACGACGGCGGCCGAGACCCGGCGAACCAGCGTGATCTGGGTGCGTATCCGCCGGGCCCGCCGGTTGCGGGCACCCTCGACCTGGGTGAGCCGGTCGAGCACCACGTCGGTCACCGCGTACGCGGCCTGGATCACCAGCCACGTCACGCATCCGATCAGCAGCAGCGTGAACAGCCGCTGGACCAGGGCATTGGCCTGGGGGCCGGACATATCGGGGTTGTAGACCGCGCTCGCCGCCGCCAGCACCGCCGAGGCGAACCCCGGCCACGTGCAGCGGCGCACCACGGGACCGGCGAGCGCCCACCGCTCTCCGATGAGGCGCGACTTCAGCACCCGCCGCAGCAGCTCCACCGCGACGATCGCCGCCACCACGGCGATCGCCAGCGTCACCCAGTTCCACACGGTCGACAGGACGACGGCCCCCTTCGTCGGCATGATGAGCCCTTTGCCCACCCATGAAAGCCCAAATCCGTATGGATGGACCAGCGCGCCCACAACGGCTCGGCGAGGCGGCGGACCGTGCCGTGATCTCCCCCGCGGACTGCTCCGCCTCAGATCAGGGGAGATCACCGGCGTCGATGTAGGGATCGGTTGGTGAGGCGGACCAGGCGCGCCCGGGCGTCGGTGGGGTCGGGAGCGCGTTCGAGGTAGCCCGTACGCTCCACCTGGTCCACCAGATATCCGGCGGTCTGCTTGGTGACCTGGGCCGATTCGGCGAGCTCGGTGACCGGGGAGCCCTCTTCGCCGACACGCTGCAACAACTTCCCCTGAGCTCGGGTGATGTCGGTGTGACCCGCCGCGGCCAGCGCGGCGAACCGGCCGTCGCCCGCGCCCGCGACGACCTCGGCTGGACCGCCCACGGCGCCACCGGAGCGGCCAACTTCTGACCGACCGGCACAGGACGCGTCCTGCCGAGTCAGACCGCGAGTCCAGTCTCGTGCGAGCACTAGCGAAGCTCGGCATCGCGGTGCTTTCATGCACTGGCCTACAGAGAGCGGGGTAGATGTGGTCGCGGAAGACATCCCGGAGACCAAAACGGACGACAGAGGCAAGAGGAACTCGTTTCTGCGAGAGTTCCCGATCTTCGTCGTCGTGGCGCTGGGCCTGGCATTGCTGATTAAGTCATTCGTGGCCCAGGCCTTCTACATTCCATCCGGATCGATGGAGAACACCCTGCTCATCAACGATCGAGTACTGGTCAACAGGCTCGTCTATCACGTCCGCGAGATCGCGCGCGGCGATATCGTCGTCTTCTCAGGCGTCGACTCCTGGGACATCGAGGTTCCGTACCAGGAGCCCAGCAATCCAATCGCCAAGGCATTTCACTGGGTTGGCACCGAATTCGGCATGGCCCCAAGCGAGACCGACTACATCAAGCGGGTCATAGGGATTCCAGGCGACACGGTGAAGTGTTGCGATTCCACAGGTCGGATCACCGTTAACGGCACTCCACTTGACGAAAAGGCCTATTTATATCCGGGGGACGAGCCCTCGACTCAGACCTTCGAGGTCACCGTACCGGAAAATCAGCTGTGGGTGATGGGCGACCATCGGTCCCTGTCGTCCGACTCGCGATTTCACACAGACGATCCCGGCGGCGGCTCGATCCCGATGGACAAAGTCATAGGCCGAGCCTTCGTAATCGCTTGGCCTTTTGACCGCGCAAAAATACTTCCAATCCCTGACACGTTCACCCAGCCAGCATTGGACGTCGCCGCAGGAATCGTTTCTTCACCGCTGCTAGCGGGTTCCCTAGGAACAGTGCCATTGGTGTTGTGGCGCCGCTATCGAGCCGGTCGACGTTCTAAGTAACCCCCAGCGCGAGCGGTCGCCGGCCTCCTTACCCCGGTGGGCGGGTAACCCGGCCGGTTCGGGGCTGGCGGGTGAGGCGCCCCTTCGGGTGGTGGAGGAGGGTCCTGGTGTCGTCGGGGTTGCGGTGGGTGGTGTAGCGGTGGGGGTGGGTGAATTTGTCGCGGTTGTGGAAGGTGCAGGCGGGGGCCAGCAGGTCGAGGTTGGTGACGCCGTCGTCGATCCAGCCCTGGACGTGGTCGACTTCGGCCATGTCGGCCGGGATCGGACAGCCCTGGCAGTAGCAGGTCGCGTACTGCGCCAGCAGCGCCTTCCGCTGGGCTGGGGTGGCCAGCCGCACCGAACGCCCCATGTCCAGCACCTGACCCTTCGCATCCATCACCAGCCGGGTCAACCGCGAAGTCCGCGCCAGCCGGTGCACGTCACTCACCGGCAGCAACTGCCCGGTCGCGACCAGCAGGCCCGGAGCCAACCTGTCGGGGGTATGTCCGCACGTGCGGCAGGCATCAGCGCGCGTTCCGGCGGCCTGCGCCTCCGCCCGCCCATCCGCCTGCGCCTCCGCGTCCGCGTCCGCGTGTGCGGTAGCGGGGTGTGCGGTAGCGGGGTGTGCGGTAGCGGGGTGTGCGGTAGCGGGGTGTGCGGTAGCGGGGTGTGCGGTAGCGGGGTGTGCGGTAGCGGGGTGTGCGGTAGCGGCAGCCGCAGCCGCAGCCGCAGCGGGCACGCCATCACCCCGGTTGCCGGAGCGTAGGCCGTCGGCGGACCATGCGGCATCGTCAGAACCCGCACCATGGCCGGGCTCCGCACCATGGCCGGGCTCTGCACCATGGCCGGGCTCTGCGGCATGGTCGGGACGGGGGTCGCCAGGACACGACTGCTCGGTCGCGCCGTCGGGGGAACCATCCCCGGGAGGAGCGGCCTCGTCGTTTGGACCGTCTCGGCCCTCGCCGGCCATGCCACCTACCTCGCCAGCGCGCCCACCTGCCGTGCCGGGCATGCCGCTTGCACCTGGTGACATGTCCGGAGCGGGGTTCTGTGTGCCGGTAGGGGCGTGAATGTCTTCGGGGAGGGATTCGGCGCGGACGAAGACGACGAGTTCGGTGGAGACCTTCTCACTGAGCAGCGCCGCGAACGCGTCAGCTTGGCGGACCCGCAGCGGCCGGTCGTCGTCCCTGTCCTTGGGCCGAGCGTAGGCGGTCATGAACTCCCGAAGCCGCGCGGCGGCCTCCCTGGGCAGGCGGAAGTCACCCTCCATGCCGCCGGTGCTGGAGGGGCGGAGCAGCACGAACCGGGAGGCGTAGTCGTCCTCGCACTCCTCGACGAGGGTGCCGGGGTCGAGGATCTCCCGGATGTAGCGGCCGGCTTTGGCCACCTCGGCGCAGGTCGCGCTGTCGGCCAGTTGCACCAGAATCTGCTCGGCTTCGGCCGTCTGCGCGTCGGTCAGCTTCGCCGTCACCGTGGTGATGGCGTCCACCGCTCCGCCGGACAGGGACCCGGCCCGGTAGCGGGCCTTCACCAGGGGAAGGCGGGCCACCTCACCGGAGATCCGCAACCACCGCGACGCCTGCGCACCCGTCATCCCCGGACCACGCCGCACCACCACCGGCACACCAGGCATCCCCGGCGCTCCCGGCATGCCCGGCACCGCTGCACTGGACTCCGCCTCGCTAGGCTCCGCCGCACCTGACATGGCCGCGTCCGACGTAGACACCCCCGACGATGGCGTGCTCGACGCTGAGGCGCTCGGCACTGACATGCTCGGTGCCGCCGCGTTCAGATCAGGGGTGCTCGGTCTGTCTGAGCGGAGCCATGAAGCGGTGGATGCATGTCCACATTCCTTTGCCCCACCCGTGACATCCACCCGATGCACCCGCCCCGCCATCGCCGAACCCAGCAGATCCACCGCCTGGCTCAGCACCTCCGCCTCCTCAACGCACACCTCTACGCTGTCCGGCACCTCCGCAGCCGCCCACTCAGCCGCCATCCGCAGCAACTCCACTGTCGACGGACGCGGCCCCCAGCCTGGAACACCGGCAGCACAACCGCTGACAGCGCCGTCACCGGCCGCACCGTCGGCGGCACCGGACTCCGCGCCGCGAGCCGCACGGGAATCCGCATACGACGGGTCCAGGCACGTGCCCTCAAGCTCCGGCGGCACCGATGCCGCCGACCGTGGTGATGCCGCCGACCATGCCGATCCCGTCGACCGTGCCGACCGTGCCGACCGTGCCGAAACGTCTCGGTTGGAACCCGGGGGAACAGCATCCGAGACGGAGTGACCCCGGGCCAGCCGACCCGACGCCGGTCGATCGACGCAGTCGTCGACAACAGGGCCGTCGACAACAGGGCCGTCGACAACAGGATCATGAAACACCGACACCGAGACACCTCCCCCATCACTCCGTCACGCAATGGCAACGCTACAGAAAGTCACCTGGCAACCGCTAGCCAGTTCGAAAAATTGGAAAGAGAAAGGTGGAGCCCAACTCACCTGTGGCCCAAGTGAAATCTCTGAGCGAGAAGACCCACCTTCGGCACGGCCGAGACCCGGGCGAACGACCCCGCGGCGCAGAAGCCCGCACGCCGGACCCGCACCAGCGCACCCACAGCACCACCGCGCCACAGCACCACCGGCACCACCGGCACCACCGGCACCACCGGACCGGCCGGCCAGGGGCGAGCCCCACCAGAGCCCACCAGAGCCCACCAGAGCCCACCAGGGACCGGCCGATGCCGGAGCCGGCGGCTAATGAACGCCGAGTTCCCGCAGCGTGAGCGCGGTGCGGCGGGTCTCCTCGCCCAGCCACCGGCGAAAGTCGTCGCCCTCCAGGTACATGGGCGTCCACCCGTTCCGGCCGCAGCAGTGCTCCCACGCGGCCGAGCCGGCCACGGCACCGCACAGGTCGAGCAGCGCGTCGTATCCGCCGCCGCCCGGCGTCCCCAGCGCGACCAGTCCCGCCCAGTCGGCGAACACGACGCGTACGCCCGACTCGCTCAGCGTCGGCGCGTCCAGACCGTCGATCCGCTCGGACGACGAGACCGCGAGCGGCAGCAGACGGCCCGCGCGGACGTGACCGGCCACATCCCGCGCCGTGCCGAGGGCTACCGCCGTCCGCCCGTCGATGACGGCCTCGATCGCCCTGGCACGGTCGTCGAAGGCGGTGTAGTCGAGCAGCCGGGCGTCGGCCCCCAGCCCGAGGGCGGTCATGCCGTACAGGATGTGGTCCGGCCCGGCGGAGGGCCCGCCCCCGACCGGGACACGCGCGGGATCGCGCAGCAGGGCCGCGGCGAGGCGGTCGAAGGTCCGGTACGGAGAGTCGGGCGCGGTGACCATGACCTCCCACTGGCCCGCCAGCCGCGCGAGCGGAACCATGCGGTCAGGCAGCAGCGCCCGCCTTCCGCCCGTGGCGGCGACGAGGGCGGGATCGACGATCATCAGCTCGGCACGGCCGGTGGGGCGGCCAACGGCGGACGACCCGCCTCCCCGGGCGCGGTGGCCCACCTGCACGGTCCGGGCCCACCGGCGTCCCTCGATGAGGGCTTTCAGCTCCCCCGCCAGGCGTTCCGCGCATCCGCCGGGCGCTCCCGGAACCACCAGGGAGATCTCCCCCTGGAACGGCGGGGCCGTGGTACCGCACCCCGCCAAGGCCAGCACCCCCAAAGCGAGCACCGTACGGCGTCGCATGCCCGGCACCCTCCCCCCGAAGAGCCCGTTACACGCACAGACTATGGCGAATCACCGTTAGTGACCACATATCCGGCGTAAGCGGACGTCTTGGGACGGATCTACCAGACGGGCGAGGGCAGACGCCCGATCAGGGGGCAGGCGCCATTTCCCCATCCACAGGTAATCTCTGCCAGGTGACCGACATCTTGGACTTCGAGGTGCGCGGAACGGGGCCCGGTCTCGTTCTCATCCACGGCACGGGCAGCACGGGCCCCGCCACATGGGCTCCGCTGCTGGACGCGCTCGCCGCGGAACACACGGTCCTGCTGCCGAACATGCCCGGCTCCGGTGACAGCCGGCTGCCGGACGGCCCGCTCGACATCGACGTGATCGCCGACCAGATCGTCGCCACCGCGGCCGAGACCGGCATGGAGCGGTTCGCCGTCGCGGGGGCGTCGCTCGGCGCGCCCGTGGCCATCCGGGTGGCGGCGCGTCACCCGGAGCGTGTCACCCGGCTGGCCACCGTCGTCGGGTACGCCTGGGCACGGCCGCTGATGCGGATGAACATCGAGCTGTGGCGCACCCTGCTGGCCCGCGGCGACGAGGAGACGGGCAAGCTGCTGGCCACGCTGACCCTGTCCGACGGATTCCTGGCCTCGCTGTCCGAGGAGCAGCTCAAGCGGGTCATCCTGCTCGGCGCCGACGCGGGCCCCGGCGCCGACGCGCAGATCGACTTCGCCCTGCGGATCGACGTGCGGCCCGACCTGCCCCTCATCCGGGTGCCCGCGTTGATCATCGCCGCCGTGGAGGACCGGTTCATCCCCCTGGCCCAGTCGCGGGAGCTCGCCGCGGGCATCCCGGGCGCCCGCCTCCTGGAGGTCGGCGGCGGGCACTCCTCGATCTTCGAGGACCCCCGGCAGACGATGTTCCCCCTCGTGGAGTTCTTCAAGGAGTGACGCCCTCCGGGGGTACGGCCCGCCGCGCGAGGCGGGAGCCGTACGCCCGGACGGCGGAGGGCCCTGAGGTCACTCAACAGTCACTCGACAGGGACAGTCACTCGACGGTCACTCGACAGTGACGCTCTTGGCCAGGTTGCGCGGCTTGTCGACGTCACGGCCGAGCGCGACGGCGGCGTGGTAGGCGAACAGCTGCAGCGGGATGGTCAGCAGGATCGGGTCGAGCTCGTTCTCGTTCTTCGGCACCACGACGCAGTCGTCGGCCGCGTCCGCGGTGCGGTGGCCGACCATGAGGATGCGCCCGTGCCGGGCCCGGATCTCGCCGAGGGTGGTGAGGTTCTTGTCGAGCAGCTCGTCGTCGGGGACGACCGCGACGGTCGGCAGGTCGGCGCTGATCAGCGCGAGCGGGCCGTGCTTGAGCTCGCTCGCCGGGTACGCCTCGGCGTGGACGTAGGAGATCTCCTTGAGCTTCTGGGCGCCCTCGCGGGCCACCGGGTAGCCGCGCACACGGCCGACGAACATCATCCCGGGGGCCTCGGCGTACTTGATCGCCAGCGCCCTGATCTGCTCCTCCATCGTGAGGATCTCCTTGATCTGCTCGGGCAGCCGGCGCAGCCCCTCGCAGATCCGCCGCCCGTCGGCGGGGGACATGTCCCGTACGCGCCCGAGGTGCAGGGCGAGCAGGGCGAACGCCACGGCGGTGGAGGTGAACGCCTTGGTCGAGGCGACCGACACCTCGGGGCCCGCGTGCAGGTAGACGCCGCCGTCGCACTCGCGGGCGATGGCGCTGCCCACGGTGTTGACGATGCCGAGCACCCGGCCGCCCTTGCGCTTGAGCTCCTGCACGGCCGCGAGGGTGTCGTAGGTCTCGCCCGACTGGCTGATCGCGACGTACAGGGTGTCGGGCTCCACGACGGGGCTGCGGTAGCGGAACTCCGACGCGGGCTCCGCGTCCGCCGGGATGCGGGCCAGCTCCTCGATGAGCTGCGCGCCGATCTGCCCCGAATAGTACGCCGAGCCACACCCGATGATCTTGACTCGCCGGAAGGACCTCGTCTCGCGCGCGTCCATGTTCAGACCGCCGAGGTGGGCGATGTGGAACCGGTCGTCGATGCGGCCGCGCAGGGTGCGGGCGACGGTGTCGGGCTGCTCGGAGATCTCCTTCAGCAGGTAGTGCTCGTAGCCCCCGTTGTCGTAGTGCCCGGCGTCCCAGTCGACCGTGAACGGCTCCTTCGCGGTCTCCCGCGCGTCGCTGGTGAACGTGTGGAACCCGTCCGCCTTCAGCACGGCGAGCTCGCCGTCCTCCAGGTGGACGACCTGCCGGGTGTAGCGGATCAGCGCCGCGACGTCGGACGCCGCGAACATCTCCTTCTCGCCGATCCCGAGGACGATGGGGCTGCCGTTGCGGGCGACCACGATCTCCCCGGGCCGCTGCGCGTCGACCACCGCGATGCCGTACGTGCCGACGACGCTGTTCAGCGCCTTGCGCACGGCCTCCTCAAGCGAGTCGGTCTCCTTGACGGTACGGCCGATGAGGTGGGCGAGCACCTCGGTGTCGGTCTCGCTGCTGAACACGGCCCCGTCGGTCTCCAGGCGGCTGCGCAGCTCGTCGGCGTTCTCGATGATGCCGTTGTGCACCACCGCGATCCGCTCCTCGATGTCGAGGTGCGGATGCGCGTTCACGTCGCTCGGCACGCCGTGGGTCGCCCAGCGCGTGTGGCCGATGCCCAGCGTGCCCTTGAAGCGGGCGGGCACAACGCTCGCCAGGTCGGCCACGCGTCCCTTCACCTTGCGCGTCTTCAGGCTCCTGGAGTTGACGACGGCGAGGCCGGCCGAGTCGTAGCCCCGGTATTCCAGGCGCTGGAGCCCTTCGAGCAGGATGGGCGCCGCGTCCTTTGGCCCGACATAAGCGACGATTCCGCACATATCAGCTCCTATCCGTAAACGATTCGGCGGAGCTGGCGCAGGGACAGCTCCGGTGCCGTGACACGCCGGCCGGAAAGCTCGGCCGCGATCCGGGGAAAGATCTGCTCGTTGGTCAACCCCCTCGACTTGAGCTCGCCATGACGGCGCCGCACGTACTCCTCCGCGGGCTCGCCGAAGTACGCCAGCACGTCGGCGACCACACGGGCGGCCTCCCCCGGGCCGAGAGACGTGGTCCGGGTGAGATGGCCGATCAGATCCTCGAAGGGATGCCGTGCCGTTGACACAGAGCAGGACCCTAACGCAGCAATGACGCCGATTACCAACGTTCTTGCCCGATATCGGGCAGGATCAGTCGCCACAGTCGCCCCACGACCCCCGGAACGCGTCCGGCCCGCCCTCGCCACGAGTGAACGGCGAGAGGGGCGGGCCGGGGCGGATCCGTAAGGACGCGGGATCACTCGGCGGAGGTCGCGGCCCGGAGCATCTTCACGAACTCGCGCATCCAGGCGGGGTGGTCGGGCCAGGCGCGCCCGGTCACGAGGTTCTGGTCGACGTGGGCCTCGCTGTCGATCCACGTCCCGCCGCCGAGCTCCACGTCCGTCGCGCAGGCCGGGTACGCGCTGCTCTCCCGCCCCTTGAGGACGCCGGCGGCGGCCAGCACCAGCGGCCCGTGGCACAGCGCCGCGATGGGCTTCCCGGCGTCGGCGAAGTGCCGGACGATCTCCTGGACGTCCCGATCGCTGCGGATGTACTCCGGCGCCCGGCCGCCGGGGATCACCAGCGCCGCGTACTCCTCGGGGCGCACGTCGGCGAAGGCCGCGTCCGCCGCCCAGGCGTGCCCCGGCTTCTCCGTGTAGGTGTCGAAGCCGTCCACGAAGTCGTGCACGACGAACTGCAGCCGCTTCGCCGTCGGGGCGGCGAGGGTGACCTCGTGCCCCTCCTCCAGCAGGCGCTGGTACGGATACATGACCTCCAGGTCCTCGGCGCCGTCGCCGGTGATCATCAGTACTTTGGCCATGGCATACCCCTCCCTCGTCCGGTTCGTCATCGATCTTCCGCGCGCCCCGGCGTCAGGTCAACGGCTTGTCCGCACACCGCACGACTTTGGTACGGGTGCTGTGCGAGGCCGCGACAACGAGCCGGAACGGCGGCTAATGTGCTGCTCGTGACCTGGGGCGATCGCCCGATCCGTCCCACGGCGCGACCCGACGGCAGAAGATCACCCCGCCAGGGTGAACGGCCTGGGTCCTCACCCTGGTGGAGTGGCCGAGAGGCGAGGCAGCGGCCTGCAAAGCCGCGCACACGGGTTCAAATCCCGTCTCCACCTCGACATGCGGCACCGGGACCCCCGGGAATCCGCTAGAGTTGAGCACGCGCCGCCGGGTGAAGCCCAGGTGGCGAGTGCGGAAGTGGCTCAGTGGTAGAGCATCACCTTGCCAAGGTGAGGGTCGCGGGTTCGAATCCCGTCTTCCGCTCGGATCCCGGCTCGTTCCGGGGACACGGGCGATTAGCTCAGCGGGAGAGCGCTTCCCTGACACGGAAGAGGTCACTGGTTCAATCCCAGTATCGCCCACTCCTTCCCACCGACGGCGGACACGCGAAACGCGTGCCCGCCGTTTCGTTTACCCGCGCAGCCGGGCCGCCCGAAGGGCGGTCATCCGGACGGGACGGCGAGCACCTGGGGGGCCGCCTGACGCATCCGGGTGCGCAGCCACAGCAGGTGGACGGCCGTCTCCTGACCGCAGTGCCGCACCAGATCGATCAGCTCCTCGTCTCTGGCGCCACGTGCCGCCTGCCCGATCAGCGTCCAGGACACCTCGCACTCCGTCGCGAGCAGATAGAGGTCGTGCAGGTCCCGCAGTAATCCCAGACCTCCGCTGCGCGCCCCGGAGAACAACGGAACATGGAGACGCTCCGGCTGCTCGGCCGCCGCGTCGACCGCGTATCTGCGGAGGAACGGCTCCAGCCGGTAGGCCTGGTCGTGGCACTGCGCCGCCAGCCGCTCGCACACCCCGGAGAGGTCCGGCTCACGGGGATGACCCCGCCTGATGGCGCGGAACGCCTCCGCGAGCTCACTTTGCGACCGGTGGAGCAGGCCCAGGTAGTGGGCGAGCTGCATCACACCCCCTCGAACCGTTCCACAGCCTCGATGGAGCCGCCCGCGGCCGCGGGCACCCCCGGATCCAGGGCACCGGGGACGGCCCCGTCCTCTGCGGCCGCCCCTGCCGTCCCGACGGCCGTCCCACCGGCGGGCAGCACCCTTGTGAACCGGGACGCGGCGGACCGGAGCCCCTCCCTGCCCTCCCTGCCCTCCCCGCCTTCTCCGTTCTCCACGGCCGCGGGTTCCGCGCCCGTCCCCGACAGGCGGACCGCGGCCGAGGTCCGCAGCGGGGTGCGGGAGACCGGGTCCCAGCCGGTGGTGGTCATCTCCCGCACGGCCAGGGCGACCTCGGCAGGAACGCCGGAGCCCAGCGAGAGCACGACCGCTCCCGGGCGCGTGCCGGTCAGGCGGGCCCGCGCCTCGATCCGGCCGAGCGGCGAGGCCGCCACGGCCGGGTCGCCGTCCCGCAGCCCCAGCAGGGCCGCGTCGGCGGGATGGACCTCCAGGACCGGTTTCTCCTCCGCCTCCTCCGGTCCGTCGGACGGCGGGATCCGGCGGACGGTCAGTTCGAGCGGGAACTCCTCGTCCGTGACCTCCGGCGACGGCTCGAAGTCCGCGGCCTGCAGCACGCCGCGGCCGGCCGGTGATCCCGCGTGGTAGAGCTCCGCGCCGAGCTCGGCCCCCGTCGCCAGGTCGTGCCCGTACGACTGGCAGTGCTCCGGAGCGGTGGGGAACCGGCCCCCGGCGTACAGGCGCTCGGTCCCGTGCGAGCTGGACGGCGCGCACGGCCACGGGACGCCGCCCGCGCGGAGCCGGTCGTAGGTGATCCCGGTGTAGTCGCAGGGGCGGCCCCGGGAGCAGGCCTTCCACGCTTCGAAGGCCGACTCCGGATCCTCCCAGCGCATCAGGGGCCCGCCGTCCCGGTCGCGGAAACCCATCCGGCGGGCGTAGTCGAGCAGGATTTCGAGGTCGGACCTGGCCTCCCCGGGCGGGTCGACGGCCTTCTCGCACAGGTGGACCGTCCGGTCGGCGGCGGTGACCGTGCCGGTCCGCTCGCCCCACGCCGCGGCCGGCAGCACGACGTCCGCGAGCCGCGCGGTGGGGGTCAGGTGGACGTCCTGGACGACGACGAACAGCTCCGGGCGGCGCAGCACCCGGGCGAGGGCGGGCTCCCGGGTCACCGGATCGGACGCCGAGATCCACAACAACCCGATCGAGCCCTCCTCGGCGTACCGGAAGATCTGGGTGGCATGGGTGGACGGCCCCCAGTGCGGGATCACGCGCGCGTCCGCGTTCCACAGGTCGGCCAGCTCCCGCACGTGCCGCGGATTGGCCCAGTTGCGCAGTCCGGGCAGGTCGCCGGCGGCGCCCGTCTCCAGCGCGTTGCGGCCGGACGGCAGCCCGCTCATTTGCAGGATCCCCGCCCCCGGCCGGCCCAGCATGCCGAGCAGCAGATGGACGTTGTCGACCTGGCAGGCCGCGGCCGTCGCCTGGTTCGACGCGTGGAAACCCGGCCCGACCGCGGAGACCAGGCGCGCGCTGCCGCCGATGACCTCGGCGGCCCGCTCGATGAGACTCGCGGGCACGGCGCAGATCTCCGCCGCGCGTTTGGCCGGGTACGCCTCCACCACCCGCCACAGCCGGTCGAAGCCGGTCGTGTGCGCGGCGACGTACGCGGGGTCGTACCTGTTGCCCGCGATCAGCTCGTGCAGCAGGCCGTTCATGAGGGCGACGTTCGTCCCCGGGCGTACGGCGAGGTGGACGTCGGCCTCCCGGGCCACGGGGGTGCCCGCCGCGCCGACGGCGACCAGGGCGGGCGGGCTCGCTCCGCGGCGGCGGTCGAGGACGTGCTCCCACAGCACCGCGTGGGCGGCGGGGACGTCGTGTCCCCACAACGCGATCGCGTCGCAGTGGTCCACGTCGGCGAACGAGCCCGGCTGCCCGTCGCAGCCGAAGCCCGCCACCAGGGCCGCGGACGCCGCCGCGCCGTCCCATCGCGTGTCGCCGTCCATGTGCGGGGTGCCGATGCCCGCCTTGCCGATGACCGCGAGCGTGTAGTGCTCCTCAAGCAGCAGCCGTCCGCCGGTGTGGAAGCCGAACCGTCCCCAGCCGCCCGGCTCGGCGAGCAGGTCCCGCGACCTGCGGACGAGACGGTCCATCGCGTCGTCCCACGTCGTCTCCACGAGCCGGCCGCCCTCGCGGACCAGTGGACGGGTCAGCCGGTGGGCCGGGTCGCCTCCCGCCGGCCAGGCGTACCGCTCCCTCGGGTCGAGCCGCCCGTGGTTCACCCGGTCGCCGGCCCGCCCCCGCACGCCCACGACCCGGCCGGCGCGCACCGCGAGGTCGAGGGCGTCGCCGCCCGAGCCGAGGACGGAGACCGCGCGCGCCCACGACTCCACGTCGTCTTCTGTCAGTCCCTCGTCCAGGAGGACGTCCACCCGGACGGGCCAGGGGCTGCCCGTGCGGATGACCGCGGGAAGGGCGTCGCGGAGTCGTCCCGGGAGGGCCGCCGCCAGTCGTTCCACCGCGTCCGGAGGTTCGTACGGCGTGCTCCGCGCCATGTCGTCGGCGGTACGGTCCAGCACCTGACACCTCCGCGGTGACGATGTGTGAACGACGCTCCCCGTACCCGGCCATATGGGCATCTGATCCCGAAATCGACCGAACTGACCGGTTCCTTTCCATGACTTTCCGTTGGCCGCCGGCCGTCTCTAACGGCGGGACCACGGGTCGTAGTCGACCTCCAGGGGCTCCTGGGCGGGCCGCTCGGCCTCGGGCACGTTCTGCAGGTTCACCCGGATCCGGGTCCACGTGGAGCTGCGTCCCCGCATCGAGTCGACCAGGACGTCGGCGGGTTCGAGCCGCGCCGTCACCTCCGGATGGCGGGCCTTCCACCGCTCCAGGCCCGCCAGCGCCTCGTCCTTCGTCTCCGCCCGCGCGATCTCGATCAGCGGCCTGGTCGGCCGGCGCCGTCCCTCGCCCTTGGGGCCGGCCGGGCGGGGCCCCTGGGCGGCGGCCAGGTCGAGGAGCCCGTCGAGGCGGCCCGCCGCCGCCTCCATGCCCTCCCACGGGTCGCCCGCCTCGGCGTACCGGTCGGGCATCGTGACGAGCGTGAACTCCTCGGGGCGGCGTTCCGCGACCTCCTCCCAGTGCAGCGGGGCGGACACGAGGCCGGTCGGGCGGACCGAGTAGGCGGAGGCGACGGTGCGGTCCCGGGCGTTCTGGTTGTAGTCGACGAACACGCCCCGGCGCTCCTCCTTCCACCACCGGCTGGTGGCGACGTCCGGCGCCCGGCGCTCCACCTCCCGGGCGACGGCCTCGGCGGCCCGCCGCACGTCCGCGAAGGCCCAGCGCGGCTCGATGGGGGCGTAGACGTGGAACCCGCGCGAGCCGGAGGTCTTGGGCCAGGCGGTCAGCCCGTGCTCCTCCAGCACTTCACGGGCGACCAGGGCGACCCGCACGATCTGGTCCCAGTCCACGCCGGGCACCGGGTCGAGATCGATCCGCAGCTCGTCGGGATGATCGAGGTCCACCGCGCGCACCGGGTGGGGGTTGAGGTCGACGCACCCCAGGTTCACCGTCCACAGCAGCACGGCGAGGCCGGTGACGACGACCTCCTCCGCGGTACGGCCGGAGGGATAGCGCAGCTCCACCACGCCGACCCAGTCGGGCCGCCTGGCGGGCGCCCGTTTCTGGAAGAACGCCTCCTGGCCCACGCCGTGCACGAAGCGCTTGAGGATGACCGGGCGCCCCTCGACGCCGCGCAGCGCCCCCTCCCCCACCACCTGATAGAAGGCGATCAGGTCGCCCTTGGTGTGCCCGGTCTCCGGGAACACCACGCGGTCGGGGTTTGTGATCTTGAGCGCCCTGCCGTCGACCTCAAGCGTCATGTGGCCAACATTACGCGGGGCCGTTCCGCGCGGCCGGGCTCTCGACGTCAGCGGCCCGCGCGCGACGCTCCGCCGAGATAGCGCTCCGCGAGCTCGCAGCTTCCCTCGGTGTATCCGGCGCCGAGCTCGCCGGCTCCGGCGGCGGCCGGATGGGAGCCGATCCAGGCCACGAGCATGAGACGGCGGAGCAGGACGAACGTCCAGGCCTCCGCCTCGTCGTCGGCCGGCAGGTCGACGATCTTGCGGTAGCCGCGGAACCATGACTCCACCATCTCCGGCACCCGCGGGTCGTGCTCGACGAACGACACGGCGGCCCCGAGGTCGTACAGGTACCAGCCGAACCCGCAGTCGTCGAAGTCGATGACGCTCGTGCCCGCCGCGTCACCTTTGCCGTCTGTGCCGCCTGTGCCGTCGACGAGGAGGTTGGCCGCGCGCAGGTCGGCGTGGATGAGCCCGTAGCGGTCCGGGCCCCGGCCGTACCGCTCCAGCCGCCGGCGCAGCTCGGCCTCCAGCCGCGACAGCACGGCCCGCGCCTCGCGGTCGACGCCCACGCCGTCCTGCCACCGTCCCCACCGGGGCGCCGGGCCGAACGCCGCGTCGAGGTCCCAGTGGAAGCGGGTGAACGACGCGGGCCGGGCCCAGGAGCGGGCGTGCCGGTGCATCCGCGCGGTGATCTCGCCGAGGACCTCGAAGTCCTCCGCCACGCGGTCCATCGCCGGTTCGGCCCCGGGGAGCAGCTCGAACATGACGCAGTGCCGGGTCTCGTTCCCCGGCCCGGCGACCGGCACGACCCTCGTCCCGTCGCCGGCCGGCAGGACCCGCGGCGTCCGGATCCCGGCGTCCGAGCGCAGCGCGTCCAGCCACAGCAGCTCCGACGCGATCGCCTCCGCCGAGTGGTAACCGAGCCGGTGGACCCGCAGGATGGTCCGGGCATGCGCGTCCTCCACGAGGAAGACCGCGTTCTCCGACACGTTGAGGAGCGTCACGTCCGCGTCCGGCGACACGCCGTAGCGGGTGAGGGCGCGGCGCGCGGTCGCCTCCACGCGGGCGAGGACGCCGTCGCCGCCCGACAGGTCATGAAGCTCCATGTGCGCCCCCAAGGGACCCGGCGTCCTCCGGGCGCGCCAGCGCGCGGTCGATCTCCCGGCGGCTCGGCATCGACGGGCTCGCGCCCCGCCGCCGCACCGACAGCGCCGCCGCGGCGGTGGCGAACCGAAGCGCGTGCCGCGCGTCGAGTCCCTCGGCCCGCGCCACGGCGAGCGCGCCGGCGAACGTGTCGCCCGCGGCGGTGGTGTCCACCGCTTCGACGGGTACGGCGGGCTGCCTGAGCCGGGTGCCGTCACGGGAGCCGTAGATCGCGCCGTCCGCGCCGAGCGTGACGACGGCCTCGGGCACCAGGTCGAGCAGCGCCTCCAGCGCTTCACCGGGATCGGCCGCCCCCGTGATCACCGCGGCCTCGTGTTCGTTGGGGATGATCAGGTCGACCTCCGCGAGGAGCTCGCCGGGCAGCGGGACGGCCGGCGCGGGGGTGAGGATCACCTCGGCCCCGGGCAGCCGGGCGGCCGCGACCACGGCCGCCATCGGCAGTTCGAGCTGCAGGAGCAGTGCCCGGGAGCGGCCGATGACCGCGGCGGCCTCCTCGTCCGGCCCGGTCACGGTGCCGTTCGCCCCGGGGATGACGATGATCGAGTTGGCCCCGCCGTCCTCGACCACGATGTGGGCGACGCCCGAGGGCCCCGGCACGACCCGCAGCAGGCCGGTGTCGACGCCCGCGTCCACGAGGGCGGCCCTCAGCTCCGTCCCGAACGCGTCGTCCCCCACCGCGCCGGCGAACGCGACCCGTGCCCCCGCCCTGGCGGCGGCGATCGCCTGGTTCGCGCCCTTGCCTCCGGGAACGGTGTGGAATGCGCGCCCCATCACGGTCTCCCCCAGGGAGGGAGCCGACGTCACGTACGCCACCAGGTCCATGTTGGCGCTGCCGAATACCGAGATCACCCGCTGCTCACCCGCCATACCCTCCGGGAACTCCCCGCACGATCGCACATCCGGCCCGGCCTGTCGCCCGGAGGCCCAGGTCGCGCATCGCCGCCGGATCGGCCGTCCGGGGGGTAGTCTCGAACGTGATCGAGTAACGGCCGCACCGACTTACTAGATCACCCATCGGCAACAAGGTGCGAGTTGGTTCCGCGATTCGGCCGGATTCGCCCTAGAATCCGCCGATGTGAACGAAGGTCACGAGGACCCGCCGAAGCTTCCCATCCGGGAGCGCTCGTCCCGGCCCGGGACCGGCCGCCACCGACGACCGCTCCCGGCCGACCTGCCGCCCGACGCGCCCGCGCTCGTCCTGGCCGTGCCGGGCAAGGCCGGCGTCCAGGTGGAGGCCGCCGCGGACGTGGCCGCCGAGGTGGCCTCCATCGTGCGGATCGACAATCCACAGATCGACCTTCGCATCGTCTCGCTCGCCGACGGCGGCGCCGATCTCACCAAGGAGTTCACGTCGATCGCGGCGGAGCGCCCCGCGCAGGGCCCGGCCGCGGTCGTCGTCCCCCTGGTCACCGGGCCGCACCCACGCGTGCTGCGCGCGGTACGGGACGCCGTCACGCAGAGCGAGGCCGCGGTGAAGATCACCGAGCCGCTCGGCCCGCATCCCCTGCTCGCCGAGGCGCTGCACGTCCGGCTCGCCGAGGCCGGACTGGCCCGCGCCGACCGCATGCGGCTGTTCAACGTCACCTCACCGGTGGACGGCATCATCGTGGCCACGGCCGGGGGCGACGAGGCCGCCCGCGGCGCCGACGCGACCGCCGTCCTGCTGGCCGCCCGGCTCACCCTGCCCGTGGTCCCGGCCGCGCTCGACGGGGTCCCGACCGTCCGCGACGCCGCCGAGCGCCTGCGCAAGATCGGCGCCAACCGGCTGGCCATGGTGCCGTACGTCATCGGCCCCGAGGCCGACCACGAGCGCATCACGACGGCGGCCGAGACGATCGGGGCCGGCTGCGCCGCGCCGCTCGGCGCGCACGAGGCGGTCGCGCGCATGGTCTGCGTCCGGTACGGCGCCGCCTTCGGCGAGTTCGACGGCTTCGACGACCTGTCGGAGTGACCCGCGCCGCCTCCGCCTCCGGCCACGCGGCTGACGGTCAGGCGGAGGGCGCCCGGGTGGTGTGGTTGGTTTGTGCGGTGTGGGCCAGGACGGCCGCGCGGGCGGACGCCTTGGCGTCGTCCACGACCGCGCGGTCCTGCAGCAGGCGCCCGGCGGCGAGGGCGCCGTCGATCAGCAGCCCCAGATGCGCGGCCAGCGCCGCGGGCTCGCCGGCTCCGGCGCTGCGGGCCATGCCCGTCAGCCACTCCTGGCGGCGCCGGACGTGGGCGACGGTGGCCGCGTGGGCCTGTGAGCCGGGTTCGGCTTCGACGGCGGCGCTGATGAAGGGGCAGCCGAAGAAACCGTGCCGGTCGAATGAGGCCAGCAACGCGTCGAACAGGCCCACCAGCTGCTCCGCCGGCTCCGGCCCGGCCGCCTCGGCCGCCGCCCGCAGTCGCCCCATCCAGGAGTCGTCCGTACGCCGCAGGTAGGCGGCGATCAGGTCGTCCTTGGTGCGGAAGTGGGCGTACAACGTCGACTTGGCCACCCCGGAGCCGGCGATGACCTGGTCGCCCCCCACTCCGCGCAGGCCGTGCCGGTGGAAGAGACCCGCCGCCGTGTCGAGGATCTTCTGCTCGGTGTTCGTCTTGCGTACGCGCGTCGCCATGCCAGACAGACTAGTCCGTTTCGTTAACGGCCCCATCAAGGTTTGCGTCAGCCGGTGTCATCAGCGGTTTCGTCAGGGCCACACCCGGTTGTCGAGCCTTAATCGGACGAACTAGTCTGTTCGTTTAGTTGCGGAGAGGCCGCCACTGGAAACAATGCGCGAAGGATGAGTGAGGTGCCGTGATGCGTGCGATGGTGCTGGAAGAGTTCGGAGACCCGCTCCGCCTCCGGGAGATCCCCCGGCCCGTGCCCGGGCCGGGCCAGGTGCTGGTGCGGGTGCACGCCAGTGGGGTCAACCCGCTGGACACGAAGATCAGAGCGGGCCGGGCGGCGCACGCCCGTGTGCGGTTGCCCGCCGTGCTGGGCGTCGACCTGGCCGGGCAGGTGGTGGAGACGGGACCGGGCGTGAACGGCTTCGCGGCCGGTGACGAGGTGTACGGCCTGACCGGCGGCGTGGGCGACCTGCAGGGGTCGCTGGCCGAGTTCGCGGCGGTCGACGCCCGCCTGATCGCCCGCAAGCCCACCGGTCTTTCGATGCGCGAGGCCGCGGCGCTCCCGCTGGCCGTGATCACGGCGTGGGAGGGGCTGGTTGACCGGGCCGCGGTGCGGGCCGGTCAGAAGGTCCTGGTGCACGGCGGCGCCGGCGGCGTGGGTGCCGTGGCGGTCCAGATCGCCGCCGCCCGCGGGGCCGAGGTGTTCGCGACCACGTCCGCGGCCAAGGCGTCCATCGTGCGCCGCCTGGGAGCGACGCCGATCGACCGCGACACCACGTCCGTGGAGCAGTATGTGGCCGAGCACACCGGCGGCGCCGGGTTCGACATCGTCTACGACACGGTCGGCGGCCCGGTCCTGGACGCCTCGTTCCAGGCGGTGCGCACCTACACCGGCCACGTCGTCAGCTCGCTCGGCTGGGGCACCCACGCGCTCGCGCCGCTGTCGTTCCGGGGGGCGACGTACTCGGGTGTGTTCACACTGCTGCCGATGCTGACCGGCCAGGGCCGTGAGCATCACGGTGAGATCCTGCGCGCCGCCGCGGCCCTGGTGGACGCCGGCGAGCTGCGTCCCCTGCTGGACGAGAACCGCTATGACCTCGCCGCCGCGATGGACGCGCACCGGGCGGTGGAGAACGGCACGGCCATCGGGAAGGTCGTCGTCGACGTCGTGGCCTGACGTCCGATCGGAGGAAGGGCCGGGCGACGGGGGCCTGCGGGCCGTAGCGGCGAGTCGCCGCGTGTCATGGGTGGCTACGGGCCGCTTCCGGCTCGTGCCGCGGCGTTCGCGGCGTATGGTCGCGGCGGGGAAGCAGGAGCGGGGTGGTCAGGATGAGCAGTCCCGCGACCGCGAGAGCGGTGCGCGGGCCGGTGACGTCGGCGAGCAGCCCGCCGAGCGCGGTGAAAACGGCGATGGACGCCTGCTGGCCGATCGACCACGCCGACAGGGTGCGCGCGACGAGATGCCTGGGGATCTGCTCGAGCCGGTAGGTGGCGAGCACCGGGGTGTAGAGGCTCATGTTGATGATGATCGCCAGCTCGACGGCTATCACGGTGACGAGGCCGACGACGCCGGGACGGACGAAGACCAGGCCGATCAGCCAGATCGCGCGCAGGGTGCCGACGGTCCTGAAGACCCACTGCCGGCCGTGGCGGGCCACGACACGACGGGCCAGCCGGGAGCCGATGAGTCCGCCGAGACAAGGGGCCGCGAAGGCGAGGCCGTACTGCCAGGGCGGGAACCCGAGCTGGCGGAGGAGGAGCACGGCGAGCACCGGCTCGGTCGCCATGATCAGGCCGGCGACGAGCATGTTGTTGACGTAGAGCGCCCGCAAGGCGGGATGGCCCATGATGTGCCGCCAGCCGTCAAGCAGCGCGCCCGCCCGGACCGGACGCTCGCCGGTCCTTCGCGGCGTTTCTTCCCGGTCTTCCCGGTCTTCCCGGTCTTCCCGGCCTTCCCGGCCGCGGATCGCGGTGATGGCCAGCGCGGAGAACAGGTAGCTGAGTGCGTCGGCCACCACAGTGGCGACCGGCCCGAACAGGCCGATCGCCGCCCCGCCCAGCGGTGGCCCCACCGCGATGGAGCTCCAGTTGGTGGACTCAAACCGCGCGTTGGCCACGAGCAGGTCATCCGGCCGGACGATGGCCTTGAGGTAGGCGCCGCTTGCCGCGTTGAAGGCGATCTTGGCTGCGGCGACCACGGCCGAGGTCGCGAGCAGCTGGACGAAACCGAGCCGGCCGAAGGCGTAGGCGATCGGGATCGTCGCCATGACCGCGAACCGGGTCAGGTCCATAGCGATCATGACCGGGCGCTTACGCCGGAACTCCACCCACGGCGCGAGCGGAACCGCCAACAGTGCGCCCACCGCGGGCCCCATCGCGGACAACGCGGACACCTCGGCGGGGCCGGCCCGCAACGCCAGCACGGCGATCAGCGAGAACGCCCCGAACCCCAGCCCTGACCCATAGGCGCTCACCGCGTACGCCGTCCACAACCAGCCGAACCGCCGGCCCAGCCGTCTCCTGCCCACCATGCTCAGCGCGCCCCTCGATGTCTTGCCGAACGAACCGACGTTGACCGGTGAGAGCTAAGCGAGCGGCACGACAGGAGGTCAAACAACCGCCTCGGCGGCTGTTCACAACCATTGGTTGTTCACTAAGGTGAACCGGCGTGGATCTCGAAGCCGTACGCACCTTCGTAGGCGTCGCGGAAGCGGGTCAGTTCCAGAAGGCCGCCGCCGACCTGTCGATCACTCAGCAGGCCGTCTCCAAGCGCGTCGCCGCGCTGGAGCGCGACCTCGGCGTACGCCTGTTCACCCGAACGCCGCGCGGCGCCGAGCTCACCATCGACGGGCAGGCGTTCCTGCCCCACGCGCGCGAACTGCTGCGCGTCGCCGAGCGCGCCGTCACGTCCGTGCGCACCGGGCGCCGTCCGCTGCGCGTCGACGTCGTCGCGTCGCGCAGCGCGGCGTCGGGCCTGATGCGCGGCTTCCACCGCGCGCACCCCGAGATCGAGCTCGACGTGGTGATGCTGTTCGACGTCGACACGGCTGTCGCCGCCATCGGATCCGGCGCGATCGACGCGTCCTTCCGCGCCGTCGCCGTGCCCGGCCGGCCCCTTCCCGAGGACATCGAGTCCGTCCGGGTGCTCGACGAGCCGCTCCAGTTCCTCATCGGCCCCGCGCACGCGCTGGCGGGCGCCCGGTCGGTGACCGTCGCCGAGCTCGCCGGGCACCGGATCTGGATGCCCGGCATCGCCCCCGGCACCGAGTGGGCCGCCTACTACGACGACCTCGTCGCCGAGTTCGGCCTCACCATCGAGGCGACCGGCCCCAACTTCGGCTCCGACGCGCTCCTCGACACCATCGCCGACACCCCGGCCCTGGCCACCTTCATGGGCGAGCACACCCGCCTGATCTGGCCCGCCGGCCATGGCCTGCGCCGCGTCCCGGTGACCGGTCCGACGCCCGTCTACCCGCACTCGCTCCTCTGGCACCGAGACAACCCCCACCCGGCGCTGGCCACCCTCCGCGCCCACCTCGCCGCCACAGCGGCCGGCCACGACGCCGCCGGGACCTGGGCACCGGGCTGGGTCATCCCGCGCTGAACGGCCCCCGCCCGCGCGGCCGGCCCTGCCGGCAGGTGGTCAACGGCGGGCGCTGCCCGAGGCAGGGTGGAGCACCCTCAGGCTGGGGAGTAGGTGAGTCCTAGCTGGGCGTACATCTCCAGTTGGTCCCAATAAAGCTGATGGCTCTCAATCAGGCCTTCCAGCACGGAGAACGTCCACCAGGACCGGATACTCACGCGCAGGCCGGTCGGCTCGGCGATCTCGCCCTTGGCGAGGAGCAACGGGCCGGTGTGCGTGGCCGTGATGAGGACCGCCATGCCGACGTCGTCGCCCTGCGCGATCGTATGCAGAATCGTGAAGCTCTCATCCGGAAACGCGTCCCATATCACCGCGTGGTGCGAGAGCGCTTGATCGCAGCCCTCGGCCTGCCCGCTGGGCGTTACAAAGATCACGTCTTCCGTGTAGCAGCGCGCGACCGCGTCCAGATCGTGCGCGTTGCACGCGTCAAAGAAAAGATTTACCGACTTCAATGCGTCCGGCATGGGATCGATCCCTCCCAGCTCGCTCCGACGCCTCGCAGCCTCGGTTCAGGCTCCATACCCATGCCCATCATCCGACAAGACACCGAAGCCCGAAGGGCGGAGGTACTTTACGGTCGCGCCTTCGGCGGAACGCCCGCGACCGGACGCATCAGGGCGAAGGCAGGTCCACCCGCCGCCCCAAGCCGAACTCCCCGGCCTCATCGTCGGTGACCATGGCGAAGGCACCGTGAGGCACCTGATCCAGAGTCACCGCACGCGAGGCGACCCTCAGGAGGGTCTCTTCGTCCGCGCCGGTGATGAAGAAGACGTACAGGTCTCCGAATTCCTCGCTGTCGTCGAAGATCTCCGCCTGCCCCTGCTCCTCCATCTCGAACAGGAACTCATCGATCTCGTCGATCCACGGAAAGGCGTAGGCGCCTTCCGGCAGGGTCTCGACCTCGTGCAGCGGGACGTGAATCTCCACAACCAGGTTGGCCATGATCCAATGATGGCTCAGCTATCGCGGCCGTAGCTGCCGCCGCCGCACGGCGAGTTGATCACAACCGGTCGCGTACCGGAGTGGTCTCGAGGAGGGCGATCAGGTCTCCGACGGTGCTCACACGTGCGGCTCGTTCGTCGTTGAAGAGGGTGACCCCGAAACGCTCCTCGACCGCCAGGAGTAGTTCGACCGATGCCAGCGAGTCGATTTCGAGGTCCTAAACGAGGCGATCCGACGGGTGAATCTCCCGGCGGATGCGCTTGATGTCCCGGTAGATGTCTTCGAGGGTTTTGAGGGCATTCATGGCGTACTCCCAATGGCGAGGTCGACCTGGTCTTCGTAGTCCTGGAAATCGGGAACCAGCCCGCTCGCGACCAGCTCCCACATCATTTCGTCGCTTCCGCCACCGAGCCGGGCCAGGCGTGCGTCGCGCCACATTCGACCGAGCGCGGGATCGTCCCTCTCCTCGCTCGCAGGATCTTGAGGCGGGTACCCGATCCGGTGAAGCCCCGTACGGCGTCCACGCTCTCCGTCAGTTCGCCGGGGAAATCCTGCTCGGCCACGACGAGCACAGTGGGCCTGCCTTGGCCCATGCCGCCGACCACTGTCAGGTTCCGCACCGGGATACCGGTCCTGGCGTTGAGCTCCACCTGGGCGGATGGCCTTCAGGATGGACCGCAGCCGTGTCTCGTACCCCGCGCCGTCCTGCAGCGCCGCCAAGAGCGCGGGCAGCACCGACGGCGTGGCGCCGAGGGCCAGCAGGCCGAAGAACGAGGCGAGGACGTCCGGCCCGGCCAGCGCCGGGATCGCCGGGCCCGGTGTCTCGCAGCGGGGGTCGAAGACGACCGCCACCGGGTTGGCGTCGGTGAGGATGTGCGCCAGCCCTCGGTCGCCGGGCCCGGCTACACGGCCACCAGCCGGACGCCGAGCGTGTGACACGCCACCCGCGCAGGTCTTTCCCCGTGTCCCGAAAACGCGGCGAGCGTGCGCGTCACATAGTTCGCGGCTTCCACGTCTTCACTCCCCCTGAATGAGTAAGAGCTTTCGAGTGACCGAAATCGGCCCCCTCGTCCGGCGGCGACGGCCATCCGGGCGCTCTTCCTGCCCTCCCCGGAACGGCCGCCCCGCGACCACCAGGACCTCCGCGCACGGTGGCGGTTGCACAGGAAATAGGGTGAGTTTTATGGAATACGTACGGCTTGGCACCACCGGTATGAAGGTCAGCAGGATCTGCCTCGGCATGATGAGCTACGGCGATCCCGTCGCGTGGAACGGCTGGGTCCTCGACGAGGAGCAGGCCGAGCCCATCGTGCGCAAGGCGGCCGAGGGCGGCGTGACCTTCTTCGACACCGCCGATGTGTACTCGGGCGGCGTCAGCGAGGAGATCACCGGCAGCCTGCTACGGAAAATCTTCCCCCGGCGCGACGACTACGTGCTGGCCACGAAGGTCTACTTCCCGATGGGCGCGGGGAAGAACGACTACGGCCTGTCGCGCAAGCACATCATGTCGGCCGTAGACGCCTCGCTCAGCCGTCTCGGCACCGATTACGTGGACCTCTACCAGATCCACCGCTGGGACGACGAGACGCCGATCGAGGAGACGATGGAGGCGCTGCACGACGTCGTCCGCGCCGGGAAGGCCCGCTACATCGGCGCGTCGAGCATGTGGGCGTGGCAGTTCGCCAAGGCGCAGCACGTCGCCGAGCGCAACGGCTGGACGAGGTTCGTGTCGATGCAGGGTCACCTCAACCTTCTCTACCGTGAGGAGGAGCGGGAGATGATCCCGCTCTGCCTCGACCAGGGCGTCGGGCTCATCCCGTGGAGCCCGCTGGCCCGCGGCCTGCTCGCACGCGCCGGAACCGCGGCAGACACCACCCGCCAGGTGGACGACGGGGGCCGGCAGCAGCAGCTGTACGGCGGCCCCGGCGACGAGGGCGTGCTCACCCGCGTGGCCGAGACGGCGACCGAGCGCGGCGTGGCCCCGGCGACCCTCGCCCTCGCCTGGCTGCTCGGCCGGCCCGGGGTGACCGCCCCCATCGTCGGCGCCACCAAGGAGCACCACGTCGACGACGCGCTCGCCGCCCTGGAGCTCTCGCTCACCGACAAGGAGCGCGCCTACCTGGAGGAGCCCTACCAGGCCCGGCCGGTCCAGTTCTAGCCGGTGCGGTTCCAGCCTGTCCCGTTCTGATCGTGTTGCCGCCGTCCGCCGGGCGCGGGAGGCTGGGCCCGTGCTGATCAGACGTGAGACCCCGGCGGACGCCGACGCCGTACGGGCCGTGACGAGCGCCGCCTTCGCGAGGCGTCCCGGTGAGACGCCCGCGGAGGCGCTGCTCGTCGACGCACTGCGCGCCGACGCGGGATGGCTGCCGGCCCTCTCGCTCGTCGCCGAGGCGGCGGACGGACAGGTCGCCGGACACGTGGTGTGCAGCCGCGCCCGTGTGGGCGGCGAGCCCGCGCTCGGCCTCGGGCCGCTCAGCGTCCACCCCGGCCATCAGCGCCGCGGCGTGGGCTCGGCGCTGATGCACGCCGTCCTGGGCGCGGCCGAGGCGCTGGGTGAGCCGATGGTGGCGCTGCTCGGCGATCCCGCCTACTACTCGCGGTTCGGCTTCGAGCCGGCCGGCGAGCACGGCGTGACACCGCCGGACCCGTCCTGGGCTCCCCACTTCCAGGTGCGTGTCCTGTCCCGCGCGCCGCGCGGCGCGTTCGTCTACGCGGAGCCGTTCTCCATGGTCTGATCGTGGGGTCTGATCGTGGGGTCTGATCGTGGGGTCTGATCGTGGGGCCTGATCGTGTCGGCCGGACCGCGTACGCTGACCTCCATGGGACGGGCGAACGACGAGGCCGCGGCCGCGCTGGAGGAGTACGCCGAGCTGTTCGCGTTGAACGGCGGCGACGCGTTCCGGGTCCGCAGCTACCAGAAGGCGGCCAAGTCCATCGCGGGCTTCCCCGAGGATCTGCGTGAGACCAGTGTCCGGGCGATCCCGGGGGTCGGCGAGGCGATCGCCAAGAAGGTCGAGGAGTTTCTCCAGCGGGGCAGTTTCCGTCAGCTCGACGACCTGCGCACCCGGGTTCCCGAGGGGGTGCGGCGGCTGACCCGCGTGCCGTCGCTGGGGCCGAAGAAGGCGCTGTTCCTCTTCCACGAGCTCGGCGTCGACTCGCCTGCGGCGCTGGCCGAGGCGATCAGGGCCGGGCGGCTCTCGGGTCTGCGCGGCTTCGGCGCCAAGACCGCGGAGAACCTGCTCAGGGGCATCGAGCAGATGGAGCGGTCGGGCGGGCGCGTGCATCTCGGCGTCGCCACCGACCTGGCCGAGCGGGTCGTCGCCGCGCTGCCGGCCGAGCGGATCGCCCACGCCGGCTCGCTGCGCAGGATGCGCGAGACGATCGGCGACATCGACATCCTGGCCGTCGCCCCGCCCGATCTCATGGACGTCTTCGCGCGGCTGCCGTTCGTCACCGAGATCGTCGCGAAGGGCGAGCGGAAGACGTCGGTCCGCACCGACCGGGGCCTCCAGGTCGACCTGCGCCTAGTGCCCGCCGAGTCGTGGGGGGCGGCGATGGTCTACTTCACCGGCAGCAAGGAGCACAACGTCCGCATCCGGGAGATGGCCGTCAGGAAGGGCTGGAAGCTGTCGGAGTACGGCCTGTTCGACGGCGAGGACCACCTCGTCGCCGGGGAGACCGAGGAGGACGTCTACCGGGCCCTCGGCATGGAGTGGGTGCCGCCCACACTGCGTGAGGACGGCGGGGAGGTCGAGGCGGCGCTGCGCGGCGAGCTTCCCCGGCTGGTCGAGACGGGCGATCTGCGGGGCGACCTGCACACTCACACCGACCTGACCGACGGGATCGCGTCGCTGGAGGACATGCTGGCCGCCGCCGCCAAGCGCGGCTATGCCTACTACGCCGTCACCGACCACGCCCCCGACCTCGTCATGCAGCGGATGACCCTCGACAAGGCGCTCGACCAGCGGGCCCGCCTCGCCGAGTCGCAGGCGGGCTACCCCGGCATGCGGCTGCTGCACGGCACCGAGCTGAACATCGCGCCGGACGGGTCCGTCGACTGGCCGGCCGAGGTGCTGGCCGGCTTCGACGTCTGCGTCGCCTCGGTGCACTCCCACTTCACCCAGTCGCGCGACGAGATGACCCGCCGGTTCGTCGCCGCCTGCGAGAACCCGTACGTCCACGTCATCGGTCACCCGACGACCAGGAAGATCGGCAAGCGGCCGCCGGTCGACGCCGATTGGGATGCGGTCTTCCGGGCGGCGGCCCGCACCGGCACCATCATGGAGATCGACTCCTACCCGGACCGCGCCGACCTGCCGTCCGACCTGGTGCGGCTGGCCCGCCACCACGGCGTGAAGTTCTCCATCGACAGCGACTCCCACGCCATCCCGCACCTCGACCACCAGCGGTACGGCGTCGGCATCGCGCAGCGCGGGTGGCTCACCCCGGACGACGTCGTGAACACCTGGCCGGTCGAGCGCCTGCTCGCCCACCTGGAGGGCAAGCGGAGCCGTCCACGCTGACCGGCGGCGCCTTGGCCGGCATACGGCTTTGCCCACCCCATACGACACCATGGCCCATCTCTACGGCGAGATCGTCCGGCGGCCGTTACCGTCGGCCCGTGATTGGGAATGTCACCCCGCAGCCGGCCCGGCCAAACGGATCGTGAACAGGGGTGATCCGAGCGCGGGCCAAGGGGTGTCTGCAGGAGATGGCAGAGAAATGTCCCGGTAACAGCACGCCGTGATGATGGCCACTCCGGGGGGCGAGCAGGAAGGACGGCCATGCGGCAGCTGACGGCACTCGACGCGCAGTTCCTGAGCGTGGAATCGGCGACGACCGCCGCCCATGTGGCGGGGGTCGCGATCCTCGACCCGTCGAGCGCACCGTCCGGCACCGTCAGCCGCCGCTGCCTGATCGGCCTGCTGCGCGAGCGGCTCCACCTGGCCGCTCCGCTGCGGACGCGGCTGGTGGACGTGCCGTTCGGGCTCGATCGGCCGTACTGGGTGGACGATCCCGACTTCGACCTGGACGCCCACGTTTACGAGCACACCCTGCCCGCTCCCGGCGACGACGCGCGGCTCGCCGAGCTGGTCGCGGCGATCCACGCGCGGCGGCTGGACCGGTCGCGGCCGCTGTGGGAGGCGCACCTCATCCACGGGCTCTCGGGCGGCCGGGTCGCTGTCTACACGAAGGTGCATCACTGCGCGATCGACGGCGTGTCCGGATCGGAGCTGCTGGTCACGCTGCTGGACCCCTCCCCCGATCCCCGTCCGGTGCTCCGGACGCCGCCGTCGGCCGGTGAGACCGCCCCCGGGCTGCTCGGGATGCTGGCGGGCGCCGTCGCCCGATCGGTGGTGCAGCCGGTTGAGACGCTGTGCTCGCTGGTCAGGACCGCCGCCGACCTCGACGCGATGCCGATCGTGTCGGCGCTGCCCGACGCGCGGATCGTCGCGCAGGCCGCCCGCGCCCTCTCCGGCGACTCCCGGGCGCTGCCGCACACGCCCTCACTCGTGGCGCCGCGCACGCCGCTCAACGGCCCCATCTCCGGCGAGCGCGCGGTGTCCTTCGGGTCGCTCCCGCTCGACGAGGTCCGGCGGGTCGCCCGCGCCTTCGGCATGGGGCCCAACGACGTCGTCATGACGCTGTGCTCGACGGCGCTGCGCCGGTGGCTGCTCGACCACGACGCCCTGCCCGAGCGGCCGCTGGTGGCGGCCGTCCCGGTGGCGCTGCGGCAGGGCGGCGGCGACGGGATCGGCAACCACATCTCCGCCATGATCACACCGCTGGCCACCGACGTCGGCTGCCCGCGGGAGCGGCTGGCGGCGACGCGCGCCGCGATGGCCACGGCGAAGCGCCGCTTCGCCGTCTCGCGCCGGAGCTGGCTGAACGACGTCTGCGCCATGGTGCCGACGGCCGTCTCCACGCTCGCCACCCCCCTGCTCTTCCGCCTCGCCGGAATGGCCGGGGCCGGGGTGAACCTGATCGTCTCGAACGTGCCCGGCCCGCGCAGCACGCTCTACATGTGCGGGGCGCGGATGCTGTCGTATCACCCGCTCTCCGTGGTGACCGACGCCACCGGCGGCATCAGCGTCACCTGCGCGTCGTACGACGGCCGGCTCGACTTCGGCATCGTGGCGTGCCCGACCAAGGTGCCCGACGTGTGGACGCTGATCGGCCATCTGCGCGACGGGATGGACGAGCTCCTGCGGCTGGCCGCCGACGATTCCCCCGAACCGGCCGCGCCGCCGGAGAAGGTCCCCGCCTGAGCCAGCCGTGGATTTCAGCCGCGCATTTCAGCCGAGCGCGTGGGCGATGAGCTCCGCCACGGCGTCGGGGTCGATGTGGTGGCCGGTCAGCAGGCAGAGGCTCTCCTGGTAGAGGAGGACGGCGGCGAACGTCGCGGCCGCGGCCTCCAGGCGAGCGGCGTCGCCGCGGCTGCCCGGCAGCGCGAGTTCCAGGGCGAACCGGGCCCGCCTGATGATCTCGGCGTTGAGGCCGCCCAGCCGTTCCCGGACCGAACGGTGCGTGTCGGCCTCGCGGAACAGGATGCGGCGCATGGCCGGAGAGGCCCGCAGCGGCAGGCGCCGGGCCAGCCGCGACAGCGTCCCCGCCGGGTCTCCCGGCACCGCCTCGACCTCGTCGTCGGTGACGACCGTTCGCTCGTCGACGAGCGAGATCAGCACGTCGATCTTGCGGGGGAAGTAGTGGAAGACCAGCCCCTTGGGCACCCCGGCTAGTTCTGCGATCCGGGCCGTCGGAGTGGCGTCGTATCCCCCGCCGGCGAACAGCTCCTCGGCCGCGTCGAGGATGCGGGTGCGGGAGTCGCCCTCACGCGTGTCGCCGTCGCGGGGGTCGCCGTCGCGGGGGTCGCCGTCGCGGGGGTCGCCGTCGCGGGGGTCGCGGGCGTCCGGCGTCGGTTGCCGCTTCCGGGGGCGCGACCACGCCTTGGCGGTCTGGATGGGGCCGTCCACAGGCCAGACACTAACCACACCGGGGGTCCCAACACCATGACGGAAAGGTCAGGTGAATCTGCGCTCCCGCGAAAGCGGACGCCCGGCCGCGCGCGTGCTGCGCGCGGCCGGGCGGTCACAAACGGATGATCACAGGCGTGATCACAGACGGGGCGGGTGGATCAGTGCGTACCGGCCTGCTCCGCGCCGAGACCCGTGAGCGAGCGGACCTCGATCTCGGCGTACTTGGCCGCGTTGTACTCCTTGCTGAGAACGGTGCCGAGGTAGCCGCAGAGGAAGCCGATGGGGATCGAGAAGATTCCCGGGTTCGACAGCGGGAGGAAGTGGAAGTCGACGTCGGGGAACATCGCGGTCTCCGCGCCGGACACGACCGGCGAGAAGATCACGAGGATCAGGGCGGAGATGAGACCGCCGTAGATCGCCGAGACGGCGCCCGCCGTGTTGAACCGCTTCCAGAACAGGCTGTAGAGGATGGCCGGCAGGTTGCCCGACGCGGCCACGGCGAAGGCGAGCGAGACGAGGAACGCCACGTTGAGCGACTGCGCGAAGATGCTCAGCGCGATCGCGACCGCGCCGATGACGAACGCCGCGACCCGGGCGACCACGATCTCCTGGCGCTCGGTGGCCTCGCCCCGCTTGAACACGTGCGCGTACAGGTCGTGGGCGAAGCTGGACGAGGAGGCCAGGGTCAGACCGGCCACCACCGCGAGGATCGTGGCGAACGCCACCGCCGCGATGATCGCCAGCAGGACCGTGCCGCCGACGTCGCCGAAGATCTGCCGGCCGACCTCGCCCGCCAGCAACGGCGCCGCCGTGTTGCCCGACTTGTCGATGTTGGAGTGTCCGACCAGGGCCGCCGCGCCGAAGCCGAGGACCAGGGTGAGCAGGTAGAACACTCCGATGATGCCGATGCCCCACAGGACCGACTTGCGGGCGTCTCTGGCGGTCGGCACCGTGTAGAAGCGGATCAGGACGTGCGGCAGGCCGGCTGTGCCGAGCACCAGGGCGAGGCCGAGGCTGATCAGGTCGATCTTGCCCCAGGTGCCCTGGGCCGCCGTGCCGTACTTCAGGCCGGGGGCGAGGAAGTTCGCGCCCTTCCCGCTCTGCGCGGCGGCGTCGCCGAGCAGGCCGGACAGGTTGAAGCCGTACTTGCCGAGGACGAGCAGGGTGACGAGGGCGGCGCCGACCATCAGCATCACGGCCTTGACGATCTGCACCCAGGTGGTGCCCTTCATGCCGCCGAAGACCACGTAGATGATCATCAGGAGGCCGACCGCGATGATGGTCCAGACCTTGCCCGAGCTGGAGGTGACGCCGAGCAGCAGGCCCACGAGTGCGCCCGCGCCCACCATCTGGGCGAGCAGGTAGAAGATGCTGACCACGATGGTCGACACGCCGGCGGCGGTGCGGACCGGCCGGGGCGACATCCGGAAGGCCAGCACGTCGGCCATGGTGTACTTGCCGGAGTTCCGCATCAGCTCGGCGACCAGCAGCAGCGCCACCAGCCACGCGACGAGGAAGCCGATCGAGTAGAGGAAGCCGTCGTAGCCGGACAGGGCGATGATGCCCGCGATGCCGAGGAACGACGCGGCGGACATGTAGTCGCCGCCGATCGCCAGGCCGTTCTGCACGCCGCTGAACGACCGGCCGCCGGCGTAGTAGTCGGCGGCGCTTCTGGTGTTGCGGCTGGCCCAGTACGTGATGGCGAGCGTTCCCGCGACGAACACCACGAACAGGATGGTGGAGAGGGTCTCGTGCTTCACTGGGCCTTCCCCTCGGCCTCGTTGCGGAGCTCGTCCGCGAGCGGGTCCAGCTTGGCCGCGGCATGCCGCGAGTAGGCCCAGGCGATCAGGAACGTCGAGACGAACTGCAGGACGCCGAATACCAGGGCCACGTTGATGTTGCCGAAGAGCTTGGTGCCCATGAAGCCGCGGGCGAAGCCGGACAGCACCACGTAGAGCAGGTACCAGACCAGGAACGCGACGGTCATCGGGAAGGCCCAGGAACGGTACCGGCGGCGCAGCTCCTGGAACTGGTCGCTGGACTGTATCTGCTCATAGACCGATGCGTCATGCTGAACGGTCACATGGCCTCCTATGAAAGTGATGCGGATCACCTCACGCTAGGAGTGCCACCCCTCCGGCACGAGACCCCCGGGCGGCCGGGTCGCCGAGCCGTACCGCTGATTCGTTCACGTGGGTACTACATGCGATGAATGGTCGGTTATGTGCGCCGAGCGGTCCGGACGGCCGTCACAGGAAACGCGTCACATGAAGCGCGGATGCCAGTCGCCCCGGTCGACGTCCAGCGTCTCGGGGGTGTGGAGTCGCACCATCGTACGGGCGACCCCCCGCGGCACCCGCGATGGGGTGAGCAGGGACACCACGATCATGACGGTGAACGACACCGGTACCGTCCAGGCGGCCGGCTGGGCCAGCAGCGCCTCCGCCCAGCCGGAGCGCGGCCCGCCCGCGATCGTCGTCACCACCGCGAAGCAGGCGAGCCCGCCCCCGGCGAGCAGCCCGCACGCCGCTCCGACGGTGGTGAGCCTGCGCCACCAGATGCCGAGCACGAGCAGCGGGCAGAACGACGACGCGGCCACCGCGAAGGCCAGCCCGACCACGGTCGCGACCGGCAGCGACCGGGCCGCCCCGGCCAGCGCGAACGGGATGACGACGGCCACGACCGTGGCCACCCGGAACGACCGGACGCCGCCGCCCAGGATGTCCTGTGCGATCACCCCCGCGACCGAGACCGTCAGCCCCGACGACGTCGACAGGAACGCCGCGAACGCCCCGGCCGTCGCGAGCGCGGTCAGCAGGTCGCCGACGGGCCCGCCGACCAGCCGGCCCGGCAGGCCGATGACCACCGTGTCGCTCGCCGGCAGGCCGTACACGCGGCCCAGGAAGCCGTAGACGGCGGGCATCAGGTAGAACGCGCCGAGCAGCGTAAGCACGACCAGGGTCGTCCGGCGGGCCGCCCGGCCGTCGGGGTTGGTGTAGAAGCGGACGAGCACGTGGGGCAGCCCCATCGTGCCGAGGAACGTCGCCAGGATCAGCGAGTACGTCTCGTAGACCGGGTGCTCCGGGCCGTGCAGCGGCAGGATCCAGTCGTCGCCCGGCGGAAGCGCGGGCGAGCCGTCCCCCCACCACACGATCAGCATGAACGCCAGCGGCACCGCCAGCGCGGTCAGCTTGAGCCAGTACTGGAACGCCTGCACGAACGTGATCGACCGCATCCCGCCCGACAGCACGTTGGTCGCCACCACCCCCGCGACCAGCAGGCTCCCCGCCCAGGCCGGCGCGCCGGTGATCGTGCGGAACACCAGACCGGCGCTCTGGAACTGCGGCATCAGATAGAGCCAGCCGATCACCACGACCAGCACGCTCGACAACCGCCGCACGGCCATCGACTCCAGCCGGGCCTCGGCGAAGTCGGGCAGGGTGTAGGCGCCCGAGCGGCGCAGCGGGGCGGACACGAGCACCAGCAGCACGAGGTACCCCCCCGTCCAGCCGACGGGCAGCCACAGCATGTCCGCGCCGAACGTGAGGATCAGCCCCGCGATGCCGAGGAAGGAGGCCGCCGACAGATACTCGCCGCCGATCGCCGAGGCGTTCCACAAGGGCGAGACCGTGCGCGAGGCCACGTAGAAGTCGGACGTGGTGCGCGCCATCCGCAGGCCGAACGCGCCGATCAGCAGCGTCGCCAGCATCACCAGGACGACGGCCGCGATACCGCTCACGTGGCGGGGACGCCGCTCACCGGCGCTCCATCAGGTCGGCGAAGTCCCGCTCGTTGCGCTCCGCCTGACGCACGTAGAGCCAGGCGCCGGCGACGAACGCCGGATAGATGAGCCCCGCCAGCACCACCCACGGCACCGGCAGCCCGAAGAGCCGCGCGTCGCGCAACTGCGGGACCAGCAGGAACAGCAGCGGGAGCCCGCCCACCACGCAGGCGAGCACGGTGCAGACGAACAGCGCGAGCCGGAACTGCGTCCTGACCAGCGACCGCATGTAGACCTCGCCCAGCCGGGTCTGCTCGTCGATCTCCCGGGTCAGCGGGTGGCGTGGCCGGCGCGCGGCGGCGGCGCGCGGGCTCATCACGACGACGCGGCGCGGCTTCCCGTTCACGCGGCCCTCACCGGGCATCGCCCCTCCTGGCCCGGCGCACCAGCAGGTCGCGCAGCTCACGGGTGTGACGGCGGCTGACCGGGATCTCCGTCTCCCCCACCCGCACCACGCACTTGCCCGAGTCGATGTGGAGCTCCTCGATGTGCTTGACGGCGACGAGATGGCTGCGGTGCACCCGCAGGAACCCGGAGGACCCCCACCGCTCCTCCAGCGTCGCGAGGGGGATGCGGACGAGGTGGCTGCCGTTCGCGGTGTGCAGGCGGGCGTAGTCGCCCTGCGCCTCGACGTATCGGACGTCGGCGCTCGACACGAACCGGGTCACCCCGCCCAGCTCGACCGGGATGGTGTCGGCCTGCCGGCCCGCCACGGTCTCCGTACGGCTGCCGCACACCCGCCTGATCGCCTCGCCCAGGCGCTCCGGCCGTACCGGCTTGAGCAGGTAGTCCTCCGCCTTCAGCTCGAAGGCGTCGACGGCGTGCTCGTCGTACGCCGTGACGAAGACGATCTTCGGCGGGCGGGTGAACTGGGTGAGCAGCCGGCCGAGGACGACGCCGTCCAGGCCGCGCATCCGGATGTCGAGGAAGACCGCGTCGACCGGCCGTCCGTCCGCGATGGCCCGGTCGAGCAGCCGCAGCGCCGCGGCGCCGTCGCGCGCGGTGAGGACGTCGCCGATCCGCGAGTCCGCCCGGAGCAGGTAGGACAGGTCCTCCAGGGCGGGCAGCTCGTCGTCCACAGCCAGGACCCGCACACCGCTCACGACCACCCCTCTCACGGAACAATCTCCTAGAGAGTGATGACCCGGATATCCCGAAGTCAACGTTTCCCGGCATCACGACAGCATCACAGCTGCGAGCCTGCAGCTGTCTTCACCGATTGTCGGCCGCGACGCCGGGGTGATACTTGGGCGCCCGCACGGTCACCTTGGTCCCCGCCTCCGGACCGGTCTCCACCACCAGGCCGTACTCATCGCCATAGACCTGGCGCAGCCGCTCGTCGACGTTCGCCAGGCCGATGCCGCCCGCGCCGGAGCGGTCCTCACCGGCGAGCACCCGGCGCAGCCGCTCGGGGTCCATGCCGATGCCGTCGTCCTCCACCGTGATGCAGCACTGCGCGCCCGCGTCCTCGGCGACGATCGTGATCCGGCCGACCCCCGGCTTACTCTCCAGGCCGTGCCGTACGGCGTTCTCCACCAGCGGCTGGAGGCACAGGAACGGCACGGCGACCGGGAGCACCTCGGGGGCGATGCGCAGCGTCACCTGGAGCTGGTCGCCGAAGCGGGCACGCTCCAGGGTGAGGTAGCGATCGATCGAGCGCAGCTCCTCGGCCAGGGTGGTGAAGTCGCCGTGCCGCCGGAAGGAGTAGCGGGTGAAGTCGGCGAACTCCAGCAGCAGCTCCCGCGCCCGCTCCGGATCCGTACGGACGAACGACGCGATCGTGGTGAGCGAGTTGTAGATGAAATGGGGCGAGATCTGCGCGCGCAGCGCCCGGACCTCGGCCTCCATGAGCATCGTCCGCGACCGGTCCAGCTCGGCGAGCTGGAGTTGCGAGTCGACCCATCGGGCCACCTCCTGCGCGGCCCGCACCAGACCGGCCGACGCGTGGTCGCCGTACACGGCGAGCGAGCCCACGACGCGGTCGTCCGTGGTGAGCGGCACGACGACCGCGTGCCGCACCGGGCACTCGTACAACGGGCAGTCGAGCGCCAGCACCTGCGTGCGGCCGTCCTCCAGGGTCGCCGCGGCGTGCTCGAACGCGTCCTGGGCGTGATGGTCGCCCGCGCCGTCGTAGACGAGCAGTTGCTCGCGGTCGGTGACCGCCACGGCGGGCGAGCCGAGCAGCTCCCGCAGGTGACGCGACGCCTTCAGCGCCCCGGCCTGCGTCAGCCCCGCCCGCAGCGGCGGCGCGGCCAGCGACGCGGTGTGCAGCGTCTCGAACGTCGCCCGCTCGGCCGGGCTGCTCCCCAGGTCGCGGCGCCCGCGCAGCAGCCGCCACAGCACCACGCCGGGCACTCCGACCAGAGCGGCGACGACGAGCACGGCGACGAGCGGTTCCACGCCGCCGGAGCCTACTGCGTACGTGCGCGCCACGGGGCACGCGGGCCGCACATGGGTGAATCGCGCGGGTGGGTCTCTCGGCGTGTTGTCAGCGGGTCATCGGCGGCCGCGGAAGGTGCGCCGCAGGTCGTCGACCCACTCCCCCGGGATCTCCCAGGGGATGAAGTGACCGCCGCGGTCGTGCGCGGTCACGTTGACGAGGTTGTACCAGGCCGCGCGGTCGGTGCCGAGGAAGTGCTCGACCCGCCGGTCGGTGGTGACCCCGGGCGGGTTCTCGTGCCCGACGAACGTGAGGCCGGTGGGCGCCTCGACCGGCGGCAGGCGATCGTGGGACGGGGTCCACGGGTAGCGGTTGTTGTTGGCGTAGGTGCGGATCGACGTGCCGATCGAGTTGGTCACCCAGAAGATCATCGCGTGGGTGAGCAGGTCGTCCATGGTGAAGACGGTCTCGATGTCGCCGCCGTTGTCGCTCCACTTCATCCAGCGCTCGAGGATCCAGGCGAGCATGCCGGCGGGCGAGTCGGACAGCCCGTACGCGAGCGTGCTCGGCGCCAGCACGTGGGCGGCGAGATGAACGGCGAACCGCTTCTCCAGGGCGACCACCCGAGCGTGTACGTCGGCGGGCAGACCTTCGGGGATCCGCCGTCCGCCGCTGAGGTCCCACGCCCGGTCACCGTTGAACATGGTGAGCATCTGGCCGGAGCCGATGTGGATGGCGTGGAGCTCCCCGGCGTACTTGTGCCCGAGCTGGCCGGTGACCAGGGCGCCCACGTCGCAGCCCGCCGCCGCGTACTTCTCGTACCCGAGGGTGCGGGTCATCAGGGTGTGCCAGAGGTCGGCGACCTTCCAGAAGTTCATGTCGGGGTGATTCGGCAGCGGTCCGGAGAACCCGAAGCCGGGGAACGAGGGCACGATCACGTCGAACGCCTCGGCGGGGTCGCCGCCGTACGAGCCGGGATCGGCCAGCGGGTCGACGACCTTCGACCAGTGCCAGAACGTCCAGGGCCAGCCGTGCGTGAGGATCAGCGGCGTCGGGCGGGGACCGGTGCCGGGCCTGCGCATGAAGTGCACCGGGACGCCGTCGACCTCGACCCGGTAGTGCTCGTAGGCGTTGATCGCCGCCTCGGCCCTGCGCCAGTCGTATCCAGTCCGCCAGTAGTCGACGAGCTCCTCCAGGTAGACGCGCCGGACGCCGTAGTAGCCATCCTCGTTGCCCACGTCGTCGGGCCAGCGCGTCAGCTCCAGGCGGTGCCGAAGATCGGTGAGCACGTCGTCCGGCACGTGGATCGGGGCCGGCGTCAGCGGGAACGCGCGGCTGGCGGCCGGCGAAGCGGTGGTCTCGAAGGTCATCGTCGTCTCCTCAGGGTCACGCGGCGGCGCCGCGCCCGTTCAGGGCCGGTGCGGCGCGTGCGGTGCCTTTACAATGTAGATCATGATCTGAGGGCGGACCGGACGCGTGCCGCGTAGTCCTCGATCTCGGCGTCGCCCTCGTACTTCACCCGCGGCCAGAAGAAGCCGCGCAGTCCGTCCTTCCGGTTGCGCGGCACCACATGGACGTGCAGGTGAGGCACGCTCTGGCTGATCTTGTTGTTCATGGCGACGAACGTGCCGGCCGCCGCCAGGCCCTCCTCCACGGCCCGGGCGACCGCCTGGACTTTCCGGAAGAGGGGACCGACCGCTTCGACGGGCAGGTCGGCGAGGGTCTCGACGTGGCCGTTCGGCACGACCAGCACGTGTCCCTTGAAGACCGGCCGGGTGTCGAGGAAGGCCACCGCCACGTCGTCCGACAGCACCACGTATCCCGGTTTGTCACCGGCGGCGATCTCACAGAACAGGCAGCCCGCCGCGTAGCCGCCGAACAGGTCACCAGCCAAGAACGGCCTCGCCGTCGATGAGCGCCCTCGCGATGATCAATCGCTGCACGTCGTTGGTGCCCTCTCCGATGGCCATGAGGGGCGCGTCCCGATAGAGCCGCTCGACCACGAACTCCTGGGAGTAGCCGTATCCGCCGTGGATCCGCATGGCCTCCATCGTGGCACGCAGCGCGACCTCGGACGCGAAGTACTTGGCCATCGCGGCCTCGGCCTTCACCGGACCGGCCGCCGACCGCGCGGCCGCCCAGTAGGTCATCAGCCGGGCCGCCTGGATCTCCGTCGCCATGTCGGCCAGCTTGAGCCGGACCGCCTGGAAGTCCGCGATCGGCCGCCCGAATGCCTGCCGCCCGCGGGAGTAGCCGAGCGCCGCCTCGTAGGCGCACTGGGCCACTCCGACCGCCCGGGCCGCGACGTTGATCCGGCCGAGTTCCAGCGCGGACAGCACCTGCCGCAGGCCGTGCCCCTCGACCCCGCCGAGCAGCCGCGACACGGGCACGCGGACGCCGGCCAGCACGACCTCGCATGTCTCGGCGCCCCTGTAGCCCAGCTTGGGCAGGTCGCGGCCGACCCTGAAACCCTCGCTCCCCGCGTCGACCAGCAGCACCGACATCCCCCGGTGGGCGGGCGTCTCGGCCGACGTCTTGACCAGCACCGGCAGCGGATCGGCGTGCCGGGCGTTGGTGATCCACGTCTTGGCGCCGTCGACGACGTAATGGTCCCCGTCGCGTACCGCCCGGGTGGAGATGCCCTGCAGGTCGGTGCCCGCGCCCGGCTCGGTCAGCGCGATCCCGGTACGGCGGATCCCGGCGGCCAGGCCGGGCAGGTAGCGCCTCTTCTGCTCCTCGGTGCCGTACCTGGCGATCATCCACGTCGACATCGAATGGGACCCGAGAACGCCCGCCACGCCCATCCAGCCCCGCGCGACCTCCTCGAAGACCAGGGCGAACGACACCCGGTCGAGGTCGAGCCCGCCATACTCCTCGGGCACCGTCATGCCGAACAGGCCGAGCTCGGCGAACCGGGCGACGATCTCCTCCGGGTAGCGCCCGCTCCGCTCCCACTCCGAGGCCACCGGCACGATCTCCCCGTCGACGAACTCGCGCAGCGTCCGCCGGAACAGTCGCTGGTCCTCGTTGAGCTCCAAGTCCATCACGCCTCCAGCGAGCTCGGTCTCTCGCCGTACGGGCCGCCGCGCGAGCGCCTCAGGCCGCCCGCCCCCACCGGCCGCCCTCGCTCAGACCGCGGCCCGCACCCAGCCCTACCGCCCCATCGTCGCAGCGGACGCCCCAAGCCGGTGGAATGGGCTCGCCCTCAGCGACGGCCCCAACACGTAACTCCTGCGCCTTCTTGGCGCGCGACTGTCGTTGTTCGCGACCGGAGCGCGCCGTTCACCCAGCGGGTTGGGTGCACCCCGAGATCACCGCGTATATAGCCGTCCCAAGCAGAGAACTCTGGCTGGCATGATCGACCACGCCCAGGCCGGGATCGATAAGGGCACGAAGCGCCGCTCCCTCCGCGACAGCCGTAAATATTCCCATGAGATGGTCCGGGGTGACCCTCGGCCGCAGCCATTGTGATCAGCTCCAGCCGGAACTTGTTGCTGTTGATCAATCCCATCAAGGTGGCGTACCCGAAACGCTGGATGGCGTGCTGAAAATCGGAACCGTGAATAAGATTATGGATAATGCCGAGCGCATCAGTGATGTCGCAGTGAGCGGGCTGGTCATCGCACTCCACCGCCTCGTGCGCATACAAGGACACGATCGCCTCGAACTGGAACGAGCAAGGGCCAGACGACTGAGAATCGCAACTTCGGCGGCCCACAGGCGATGACCGCGGACCCCCGGCGGGCCGCCGGAGTGCTGCGCTACGAAGGGCGGCAACTGCTGCGAGTACAAGATTGGGATTCGCATGGTCCAGTTCATCCGCACTGTCCTGCGGACCCTGGTGAATGCGCTCCAGGAAGAGATTATCCAGCGCACCTGTAGAAGTCCGTGAAATAGTCGCATCCCAGGTACAAGGTGAACCCGGGCTCGCGGTGGGATAGAGCTCCGGCAAGTCCGGCACCTGCGACACCTAGATGACTCAGAAGCGCCGCGTGACCTGATGCCTTCGCGTCGGTTGGGGAATCCCGGTGCCAGGCATCACAGGCGCGGCTGAGGGCGGCCGGGGTGCTCGCCGCGTTCATCGGCGTACTTCCGTGTGGGCACCATGACCGTGCGGCGGAAGACGCACACGACGGTGCCGTCCTGGTTGTAGCCGACGGTCTCGACGTGGACGACGCCGCGGTCGTCCTTCGACCTCGACAGCCGCTTGTCCAGGACGGTCGTCTCGCCGTAGATGGTGTCGCCGTGGAACGTCGGGGCGAGGTGCCTGATCGACTCGACCTCCAGGTTGGCGATCGCCCGGCCCGACACGTCGGGCACCGACATCCCGATCAGCAGGGAGAAGACATACGTGCCGACGACGAGGGTGCGCCCGAAGTCGGTGGTCGCGCCGTACTGATCGTCGAGATGCAGCGGATGATGGTTCATGGTCAGCAGGCAGAACAGATGGTTGTCATACTCGGTGACCGTCTTGCCCGGCCAGTGCCGGTAGATCGCCCCGACCTCGAACTCCTCGTAGATCCGCCCGAATCTCATGCCGACGTCCCCTCGGCCGCCGTCCATGCCGATGGTCCGGTTCGGGCCGGCGTCGCCCGTACGGCCGGCCCTCGAACCGTCGCACCCGGCGTCAGACGCGGTCCCAGAGCTCACCGGGTGACGGGGATCCGGCGCCGCGCGGCCCGGACGTTGCGCATCGCGCTCCTGGTCAGCTTCCTGCGGGCGGCCCCTACGGTCATCCGGTGGCTCATTCCGGGTGTCAGCCGGAGCAGCATCCCCCGCACCGGCCCCGGGGTCGTCCACCCGGTCATCCCGTACCACCTTCGCGGCCACATCATGGATCCCATCCGGCTCCGCATCCGGGAACGGATCCGGGCCCGCATCCGGGTGCCCATCGTGGCCCGCCTTCCCGGCATCAGCCGCCCGAACGGCATCGCCGTCCGCCGCGTGGCCGCGCCCCTGGCCGCCATCATCCGCCGCAGGATCACCGCGGCGGTCAGGGCGGCTCCGGCCGCCGCGATCGTGCCGGGACGGCGCCTGGTCTCCGCGCCGACCTTCCCGGCCACCTTGCCCGCCGTGTGGCGCATCTGGGCCGGGGTGGCCTCGCGCACGCGACCGGCCACGCCCGTCGCCCTGGCCCGCGCCGCCGCCGCCGTCTCGTGGACACGCTCCCGGGCCCGGGCCTTGACGTCGGCCTTCGCGGCCAGCGCCTCGATGGTGTCGCCCAGGTCGCCGCGGGTCCGCTCGATCTCCTCCCGCACGTGCGAGATCTCGTCGCCCCCTGTCCGGCCGTGCTCGGCCGGGCGTTCCGGCGCCCGCACGCCCGTGCCGCCGCCCGAAGACGCCGGGGTCTCCACGGTCCCCGTGCTTGCCTGGGAGCCTGGCTGCCGGCTTTCCTGCTGCCCGCCACGCCGGGTGACGTTGCTGTTCTCTGTCATGTCGCCCCCTTCGCCTTCCCGGTCTTCCTCCGTCGGCGCCGAGCGGCGTTGCGGCACGGCGTTCAGCGACTCGGGCTCGGTGACCGGTTCGGTGACCTTCTGCCGATGCACCCCGACCAGCCCGGCGGTCGGCCGGGCGGCACCGGGGTCCGCCTCCGTCATCTGTGCGCACTCCCCTTCATGGCGTCGATGTCGGCCCTGATGCTCCGCATCGTCTCGCCCGGAGTCGGCGGGGTCGCCTGGGACACCTGCTGCTTGCCCACCAGGCCGAGCACGCCCGCGATCAACATCAGCGCGACGCCGACGACGAGCGCGCTGAGCCACGCGGGCAGCACGATCGCCAGCAGCAGGATCACGGTGGCCACCAGGGCGCCTCCGCCGAACAGCGCCAATACGCCCGCTCCGCCGAGCAGCCCGGCCCCGAAACCGGCGCGCTTCCCCTTCTCCGTCATCTCCAGCCGGGCCAGCCGCAGCTCGTCGCGGACCAGGCGGGAGACGTCCTCCGAGAGCCGATGCACGAGCTCACCGGTCGACATCGTCTCCATCTGGTTGGTCATGGCCTGCCTCCCTTCGAGGGGGTTGGGAAGCGCCTACCCCCAGCCGGAGGCCCTAACCACGCGCCCCAACCGGGAGTCGCCGGGAGCGCAAGACGATGAATGTTTCAAGTGCTGGACGGCACCGTGTTTGGCGGCGGCTTGTAAAAGACCTGTAAGGGCGCGGTGATCGGGACCCGCGGACAGAGTCCGGTAACACGGACGCAACGCGCGATTGACATCCCCAGGGCCCCAACCACAATCCTGTGTGGGAGCGCTCCCATCATACGAATCAGATCCACCATCGCTCGCATCGGACCCACGGCCGCCGCCAGGCAGGGCCGTTCCGATGCATCCCATTTCCCCGATGCACTTGGAGACCCCCCGACAATGCGAACGAGAGCTCTTAGAACGGGAGCGCTCCCACGCCCACGGAAGCGGCTCGCCTTCTTGGCGGCCGCCACCGTGGCGAGCGGTCTGCTCGCCGGGCTGGCGCAGACTCCCGCTTCCGCGGCCGTCGCCTGTGACGTCGCGTACACCACCAACGACTGGGGCTCAGGCTCCGGAGGGTTCACCGCCAGCATCATCATCAAGAACCTCGGTGACGCCCTGAGCAACTGGACCCTCAAGTTCCGGTTCCCCTCAAACCAGCAGGTCACGCAGGGCTGGTCGGCCAACTGGAGCCAGAGCGGAGCCGACGTCACCGCCACCAGCATGTCGTGGAACGGCAGCATCCCGACGGGCGGAACGACGAACATCGGGTTCAACGGCTCGTGGAACGGCAGCAACCCCAAGCCGACCTCGTTCTCCATCAACGGAGTGACCTGCGGCGGCGGCCCCACGACGAGCCCGAGCTCCAGCCCCAGCGCCTCGCCGAGCACGTCGCCCAGCACGTCCCCGAGCGCCTCTCCCAGCGCCTCCCCGAGCACGTCGCCGAGCGCCTCGCCGTCGCCGTCGACGAGCCCGTCCGGCGGGCCGGACAACGCGTACGTCCAGAACTTCCTGAAGATGTACAACAAGATCCACGACCCGGCCAACGGGTACTTCTCGCCCCAGGGCGTGCCGTACCACTCGGTCGAGACGTTGATGGTCGAGGCGCCGGACCAGGGCCACGAGACGACCTCCGAGGCGTTCAGCTACTACCTGTGGCTCGAGGCCATGTACGGCAAGGTCACCGGTGACTGGTCGAAGTTCAACACCGCGTGGACGACGATGGAGAAGTACATCATCCCGTCGCACGCCGACCAGCCCACGAACGACAAGTACGACGCCAGCAAGCCGGCGACGTACGCGGGCGAGTGGAACAACATCAATCAGTACCCGTCGCAGCTGGACAACAGCGTCAGCGTCGGCAGCGACCCGATCGCCGGGGAGCTGAAGAGCGCCTACGGCACCTCCGACATCTACGGCATGCACTGGCTGCTTGACGTCGACAACACCTACGGCTTCGGCCGTTGCGGCGACGGCACCACCAAGCCGGCGTACATCAACACCTACCAGCGCGGCCCCGAGGAGTCGGTCTTCGAGACCATCCCGCAGCCGTCGTGCGACACCTTCAAGTTCGGCGGCCCCAACGGGTTCCTCGACCTGTTCACGGGTGACCAGTCGTACGCGAAGCAGTGGAAGTACACCAACGCGCCGGACGCCGACGCCCGCGCCGTCCAGGCCGCCTACTGGGCGCTGACCTGGGCGACCGAGCAGGGCAAGCAGTCGCAGGTCTCGACCGCGGTGGCCAACGCCGCGAAGATGGGCGACTACCTGCGCTACTCGATGTACGACAAGTACTTCAAGCAGCCGGGCTGCACCAGCACCTCGTGCCCGGCGGGCACCGGCAAGAACGCGTCGAACTACCTGCTGTCCTGGTACTACGCCTGGGGCGGCGCGTACGACACGTCGGCCGGATGGGCCTGGCGCATCGGCTCCAGCCACAACCACTCGGGCTACCAGAACCCGCTGGCCGCGTGGGCGCTGTCGAACGTGAACGCGCTCAAGCCCAAGGGCTCGACCGCCGTCAGCGACTGGACGACCAGCCTCACCCGGCAGGTGCAGTTCTACCGGTGGCTGCAGTCGGCCGAGGGCGCCATCGCCGGTGGCGCGACCAACAGCTGGGAGGGTCACTACGCCGCTCCGCCGTCGACCCTGCCGAAGTTCTTCGGCATGGCCTACGACTGGGAGCCGGTCTACCACGACCCGCCGTCGAACCAGTGGTTCGGCTTCCAGGCGTGGTCGATGGAGCGCGTGGCCGAGTACTACTACGCCACGGGCAACGCCAACGCCAAGACCATCCTCGACAAGTGGGTGAGCTGGGCGCTGGCCAACACCACCGTCAACTCCGACGGCAGCTACCAGTTCCCCTCGACCCTGAAGTGGACCGGCCAGCCTGACTCCAGCTTCAGCGGGACGGGCATGCCGGCCGCCAACACCGGCCTGCACGTCAGCATCGTCGACTACACCGACGACATCGGCGTGGCCGGTTCGTACGCCAAGCTGCTGATGTTCTACGCCGCCAAGGCCAACAACACCCAGGCCAAGACGACGGCGAAGGCGCTGCTCGACGGTATCTGGCAGTACCACCAGGACAGCAAGGGCGTGTCGGTTCCCGAGACGAAGACCGACTACCAGCGTCTCGACGACCCGATCTACGTCCCGTCCGGCTGGACCGGCAAGATGCCGAACGGCGACACGATCAACAGCAACTCGACCTTCATCTCCATCCGGTCCTGGTACAAGAACGACCCGGACTGGCCGAAGGTCCAGGCGTACCTGGACGGCACGGCCTCCGCGCCGGTCTTCCACTACCACCGGTTCTGGGCGCAGGTCGACGTGGCCACCGCGCTCGGCCAGTACGGCGTGCTGTTCCCGAACGGCTGAGCCTGACCGGCGACCGGTCCCACAGGCCGGGGTGCGGTGTCGCCTGACCCTTCACCGCACCCCAAGCCAGCCGGGGCGCGGCGGCGCCTGACCCGCCGCCGCGCCCCCGACCCCCCACATTGCGAGGCTCATAAATGCGGCGTACGTTTCTGGCTCTTGCGACGCTGATGCTCACCGCCGCGGTGGTCCCCACCGCGGCGTCCGCCGCGCCCGCGTTCAACTACGGCGAGGCGCTGCAGAAGTCGCTCTTCTTCTACGAGGCGCAGCAGTCCGGCAAGCTGCCGTCCACCAACCGCGTGACGTGGCGCGGCGACTCCGCGCTCAACGACGGCAAGGACGTGGGGCTCGACCTCACGGGCGGCTGGTTTGACGCGGGCGACCACGTCAAGTTCGGCCTGCCGATGGCGGCGAGTACCACGATGCTCGCGTGGGGCGCGATCGAGTATCGAGACGCCTACACGTCGTCGGGGCAGCTCACCTACCTGCTGAACAACCTGAAGTTCGTCAACGACTACTTCATCAAGGCGCACCCCTCGCCCAACGTCCTGTACGGGCAGGTGGGCAACGGCGGCACCGACCACGCCTGGTGGGGCCCGGCCGAGGTGCTCCCGATGAACCGGCCGGCCTACAAGATCGACTCGTCGTGCGGCGGCTCCGACCTCGCCGGCGAGACCGCCGCCGCGATGGCGGCCTCCTCGATGGTCTTCCGGTCCACGAACCCCTCGTACGCCGACACCCTGCTGACCCACGCCAAGCAGCTCTACACGTTCGCCGACACGGTCAGGAAGAAGTACAGCGACTGCATCACCGACGCGGCCGGTTATTACCAGTCGTGGAGCGGCTACAACGACGAGCTGGTCTGGGGCGCCATCTGGCTCTACCGGGCCACCCAGGACTCCTCCTATCTCGCCAAGGCCGAGTCGTACTACGCCAACCTCGGCACCGAGCCGCAGTCGACCACCAAGTCGTACAAGTGGACGATCGCGTGGGACGACAAGTCGTACGGCTGCTACGTGTTGCTGGCCAAGCTCACGGGCAAGCAGCAGTACGTCGACGACGCCAACCGATGGCTCGACTACTGGACGGTCGGGGTGAACGGGCAGCACGTGCCGTACTCCCCCGGCGGCGAGGCGGTGCTCGACACGTGGGGGTCGCTGCGCTACGCCGCCAACACCGCCTTCACGGCGTTCGTCTACAGCGACTGGCTGACCGACGCCACCCGCAAGTCGCGCTACCACGACTTCGCCGTACGTCAGATCAACTACGCTCTGGGCGACAACCCGCGCAAGTCTTCGTACATGGTCGGTTTCGGGGCGAACCCGCCGCGTAACCCCCATCACCGGACCGCGCACGGCTCCTGGTCGAACAACATCAACGAGCCGGCCCAGAGCCGCCACATCCTGTACGGCGCCCTGGTGGGCGGCCCCAAGTCGGCCGACGACGCCTATACCGACAGCCGTAACGACTACACGTCGAACGAGGTCGCCACCGACTACAACGCCGCCTTCACCGGCGCGCTGGCGCGACTGTACAAGGAGTACGGCGGCACGCCGCTCGCGAACTTCCCGGTGGCGGAGACCCCCGACGGCCCGGAGATCTACGTCCAGGCGTCCGTCAACGCGACCGGCCCGAACTTCACCGAGATCAAGACGCTGGTCGTCAACCACTCGGCGTGGCCGGCGCGCGCGCTCACGGACGGGTCGTTCCGCTACTACTTCACCCTCGACGGCAGCACGACGCCGAGCCAGATCACGCTGACCTCCGCGTACAACCAGTGCAAGCCGCCGACGGGACCGACCCTCTTCTCCGGCAAGATCTACTACGTCACGATCGACTGCTCCGGCCAGGCCATCGCGCCGCAGGGACAGTCGGAGTCACGGCGGGAGGTCCAGTTCCGCATCGCCTCCTCCGGGACCTGGGATCCGGCGAACGACTGGTCCTACACCGGAGTGGCGACGACACCGGGATCGACGCCGGTGACCGTGCGGAACATCACGCTGCACTCGGGCGGCACGACGATCTGGGGTGACGCGCCGACCGGCGGCCCGTCGCCGTCGCCTTCCGTGTCACCCTCCGTGTCGCCCTCGGCCTCGCCGTCCGCGTCGCCCTCGGCCTCACCGTCCGCGTCGCCCTCGGTCTCACCGTCGGCGTCGCCGTCGGCCAGCCCATCTCCGTCGCCCAGCCCGTCACCCAGCCCGTCGGCCTCGCCGACCGGCCGGGCCTGCACGGCCACGTACAAGGTCATCAGTCAGTGGCAGGGCGGCTTCCAGGCCGAGGTGACCGTGCTCAACTCGGGCGCGACACCCATCTCGGGCTGGACGGTCGCCTGGGCGTTCCCGAACGGGCAGACCATCAGCCAGCTCTGGAGCGGCACGCCCAGTCAGTCCGGAGCCAACGTGACCGTCAAGAACCTCTCCTACAACGGCGGCCTGGCCGCCGGAGCCGCCACCTCGTTCGGCTTCACCGGCGCGTGGAACGGATCGAACGCCGTCCCGTCGCCGGTGACCTGCACATCCGTGTAGCCGGACCGGCCCCCTAGTCGCCCGCCTTCCCCGGACGGACCCCTCCGGGGAAGGCAGGGCATCCACCTGCTCCACCTCCACTGTCCGCACCAGACACGCAAGGGGAAGGAGTTCGATGATCAGATCGACACTCGCCGCGACGGCCCTGGTCCTGGCCTCGGCCACGGCGGCGACGGCACCGGCGGCCGCGGCCGACTCCATCGGCTGCACGGCGGAATACAAGATCACAAACACCTGGCCGTCGTCGACCCGGGACGGCGTCACCCTGGGCCAGGTCACCGTGCGCAACTCGGGCTCGTCGGCGATCCACGGCTGGCGGGTCACCTGGCGCTACACCGACGGCTCGTCCGTCCTCGACGTGTGGGGCGCGGTGCCGCTCCCGGTCGTCGGCCCCGTCGGCACCTACGCGTACGGCAACGAGAAGTACAACGGCGACCTCGCGCCGAACGGAGCCACCGTCTTCGGCTTCGCCGCCCGCATCCCGCTGAGCCCGGTCGCGATCTCCCCCAGCCCCGTCACCTGCACGCCCGTCGCCTGACCTTCACCCCCGTCAGACGCGGCCCGGCCCCCGCCCGGCCGCCGCCTCTCCAGCCGGAATCCCCCGGGGCCAGCGCTCCCCCGGGGGATTCCTCGTGCCCGCGTTCACCAGGCCTCCGGCGGCAGGTCCACCTGGCCGACCCGGTCGTAGATCACCCGTTCGTCCTCCAGTCGTACGACGAGGACGCGCCGCGCCAGACCGGCCCGCTCCAGCGCCTTGGCCGAATCGACCGCGTTCTTCGCGAAGTGGTAGCGGTCGCGGCTGCCCGCGAACGGGTTGTCGCGGTCGCATCTGACCTCGTAGCGGTCGGCCGGCCAGGGATGGGCCAGTTCGTCGCCACTGTGGCGTTCCGTCGCCGTCGCGGTCATCTCACACCTCATCTCAACGCGAGATTCGCGGCGGAATCTCCAGTCTCAGAAGCGCCATATTGCCCCATGCGATTGCGGTTACTCACTTCGGCCCCTGCTTGACAGTGAATGTCGTGAGGTCGTCACGCTCATCTTTCGCTCATCTTCGTCTTCCAAAAATCTTAGGGATCGTCCCGTAATGTCCCCTGCTATCGGATGGGCGTCCCCCTCGTTTTCCCGGACTCTCCGGGACTTTCACCGGCTTTCCCCGGCGTCCCGTCCACGACCGCGTGCACGACTCCGCGTACGCGTCATCCGGCGTCCGTCCGCGGGCGGCGAAGGGAGGAGAAACCGTGAGCACCGCCTTCGCCGGGAGAACGGTCACCGGGACCCACCGGGCCGTGACCCGGGGCCCGCGCGTCCTTCCGGCTCTGGTCCCGGCGGTCGTCGCGGCGGGCGCGGTCGCCGTGACCGGCCTGTGGTGGCTGAACACCCCGGCCGTTACCGGCCCGGACAGCTGGCTCACCAACGCGGGCCGCGTCACCGGTCTGCTCGCCGGCTACGGGATCACCGTGCTACTCGCGCTGATGGCGAGGATCCCGGCCCTGGAGCGGGGCGTGGGCTCCGACGTCCTCGCCCGGTGGCACTCGATGGGCGGCCGGTACGTGGTCGGGCTGGTGCTCGCGCACGCCCTGCTCATCACGTGGGGCTACTCCCTCACCGACCGGACCGGCCTGGTCGACGAGACGGTGACGCTCAACCTCACCTACCCGGACGTGCTGAAGGCCACCGTCGCGCTGCTGCTCCTGGCCGGAGTGGGCGTCGTCTCCGCCCGTGCGGTCCGGCCGAGACTGCGCTACGAGACCTGGTTCCACCTGCACTTCTACACCTATCTGGCGGCCTGGCTGGCGTTCGGCCACCAGCTCGCGACCGGTGCCGAGTTCATCGACGCGCCCGTCGCCAGGGCCGCCTGGTACGCCCTCTACATCGGCGTCGCGGCCGTGCTCGGCTGGTATCGGCTGCTCACCCCGCTCCGGCGGGCCGTACGGCACCGGCTCCGGGTGGCGGCGGTCGTCGCCGAGGGGCCGGGGGTCGTGTCCGTGCATCTCACCGGGCGGCGCCTCGACCGGCTGCGGGCCGAGCCGGGCCAGTTCTTCCGGTGGCGGTTCCTCACCCGGGAGCTGTGGTGGTCGCCGAACCCGTACTCCCTGTCGGCCGCGCCCCGGGCGGACGAACTGCGGATCACGGTGAAGGACATGGGCGACCAGAGCCGCTCGCTGTCGCGGCTGCGGCCGGGCACGCGCGTCGTCGCGGAGGGCCCCTACGGGTCGTTCACGTCGCGCCGCAGGCGGGCGCGCAAGGTGCTGCTCATCGCCGGCGGCATCGGCATCACCCCCCTGCGCGCGCTGTTCGAGTCGCTCCCGGCGTCCTCCGGCGACCTCACCCTTCTCTATCGCGCCCGGACCACCGGCGACCTGGTGCTCCGCGCCGAACTGGAGGCGATCGCCCAGGCGCGGGGCGCGGCGCTGCACTACTCCGTCGGCCCGCGCGGCCTGGTCGGCGACCCGTTCGGGCCCGCGACCCTGCTGCGGCTCGTCCCCGACCTGACCGTCCACGACGTCTACGTCTGCGGCCCTCCCGGGATGACGGCCGGCGTCGTCGCCGCGCTGCGCGCCGCCGGAGTGCCGGGAAGGCGCGTCCACCACGAGTCGTTCGAGTTCTGACGGCCCCGGGCCGTTCCCACCCTCGCCTGAGATCCCGACAGGGGGCACTACCGTGCGAAGAGCCGTACTGGCCGTGATGGTCACCGCCATCGGCCTGGTGCTGCTGCTGTCCTTCAAGCCTCACCAGATCACCGCGACGACGGATCGTCCGGCGCTCGTGGCCCAAGGCGACGATCCGCCCACGCGAAACGACCAGGGCGACACCCGCGGCACCGGCGACACCCGCGGCACCGGCGACGCCGATGACTCCGGCGGGGCCTCCCCGGGCGGCTCCACCGGCGGGTCGTCGAGCGGATCCGGCCGGAACGGCGGCTCCGCCACGCTGAGCAGCGGAAGCTGGACGGGTGGCGGCGCCACGGCGGGCGCGCGGACCGGGGACAGGGCCGTGACCGGCGGGGTCGCCGACACGGTCTACGGCCCGGTGCAGGTGCAGATCCTGCTGTCGGGGAGGAAGGTCACCGGGATCGCGGTGCTGCGGGCCCCCGACCGCAGCCGCCGGGACCTCGCCATCAACGACGAGGCCCTGCCCCTGCTCAACCAGGAGGCGCTGTCGGCGCAGTCCGCCCAGATCGACACCGTCTCGGGCGCCACCTACACCAGCGAGGGCTATCTCGCCTCCCTGCAGAGCGCCCTGGACAAGGCGCACGTCTGATGCGCCTCGTCGAACACGTCATGGGCACGGCCGTCTCCTTCGACGTACGCGGACGGGAGCCGGACGACCCGGTGGCCGTCCGGGCGCTGGCCGACGCCGTGTCGTTTCTGCACGAGGTGGACGCCATGTTCTCCACCTACCGCCCCGGCAGCGCCGTGAGCCTGCTCGACCGGGGTGAGATCACACCGGCCGAGTGCCCGCCGGAGGTGACCGAGATCCTCGAACTCTGCGCGGAGGCGTCCCGCCTGTCCGGCGGCTACTTCACCGCGCGCCCCGGCGGCCGCCTCGACCCGTCCGCGGTGGTCAAGGGCTGGGCGGTGGAGCGCGCCTCGCGGATCCTCCGCTCGGCGGGCCTCCACGATCACTGCGTCAACGGGGGCGGCGACATCCAGACGTCCGGCTCGCCCGCTCCCGGCCGGCCCTGGCGGGTGGGGGTCGCCCATCCGCTGCGGCCCGGCGCGCTGGCCGTGGTGGTCTGTGCGGGCCCCGGCGTGTCCGCCGTGGCGACGTCGGGGACGGCGGAGCGCGGGCCGCACATCCTCGACCCTCACACGGGCCGCCCCGCCACGGGGCTCGCCTCGATCACCCTCGCCGGCGAGAGCCTGACGGTCGCCGACGCCTGCGCCACCGCCGCGTTCGCGATGGGCGACGCGGCCCGCGAGTGGGTGGAGGGACTGCCCGGCCTGGATGCGTTCGCGGTCACGGCCACCGGCGCCACCTGGCGGACTCCCGGCTTCCCGGCCGCGCCGCCTGTCTTGTCGCCCGCCTCGCCGCCCGTGTCGTCGCCCGCCTTGTCCACAGGTCCGTCCGGCGTGGGCGCGAGAGGGCCGGGCCGCTGCTAGCGTGCCGGTGAGGAGACGGAAGGGGCGGCCGTGCTGGTGGTCCAGGGAAGCTGGGTCGGGGGACGACTCGTGCTGTGGGCCGAGGCCGGTCCCGGGTCCACCGCGGCGGAGCCCTCTCCGCGTGCTCCCGCCGTGCCCGACCACCCGCCGCAGCACCCGGACGGACCGGCGGCGGCCCCGGGTGGCCGCCCCCGAGGTGACGGCGGCCGTGCCGGGCGCGCCCACCCGTTCGCCGCGGGCCCTGAGCTGATCGCCGCCGGGCTGGCGCAGTGGCCCCTGCCGCCCGCGGATCTGGCCGAGGTGACCGCGCTGACCAGGATGACCGGGACGTCAGATGCGGCAGGCGCCGCCGGGACGGCCGGTACGTTCGGTACCGCCTCGCTGACGGTGTTACTGCCGAGCGGCGCCAAGAGCCCGATCCCGTCGCCGGAGTCGGGGATCACAGTGGCCGCACGGGTGCCGCGGATCAGCCCGTGGCGGGTCCCCGCGCTACTCGTCCCGCCGGGCGCCGCGCTCCGCCTCCTCGAGCTGGTCGACGGGATCACCCACCTTCCGGCGAGCGAAGCTGGCGAGCCCGACGAGCTGGATGGGCCGAACGGGCTGGATGGGCAGGACGGGCAGGACGGGCTGAACGGGCAGGACGGGCTGAACGGGCTGAACGGGCAGGACGGCCGGGCCGGGCCCGACGGGCGGCGCGAGCCCGGCGGAGCGGGCGGCGGGCTGCCCCCAGAGGGGGTGACCGTCCCCGGCGCCTCACTGCGCTATCTGGCCGTCGTCGCCCGCGACGCCGCCGACCTCGTCCGCCGGGGGCGGGTGCTCCCGCAGCTCGTTCCGGAGGACGGCGGCCACGCCGCCCGGTGGCGGCCGGTCGTCGCCGGCCCGGACGCCGGCCGGTTCCGCGAACTGGCCGCCGCGATGCCGCCCGTCTGCCGCGCGGTGGGCGCGGAGCGGCCGTCCGCGGACGTGCTCGCGGAGGCGCTCGCCGGGCTGGCCGACGCCGCGGTGCGGCGGGCGCTGCCAGACCGGCTGCTGGGCGGGCACCGGCCGGGGGCGCGCTCTCCTCTGGAGGACCGGTGGACGGTGGCGCTCACCGGCGACGACGCTCTCCTCACGAGTGTCACCCCGGACAAGGCCGAGAAGCTGGCGGCCCCCCTGCGGGACTGGTATGAGCAGGCGCACCGCGCCGAGGGCCCGTTCCGCCTGTCCTTCCGCCTGGTCGAGCCTCCCGATGACGTGGGCGTGGGCGATGACGAGGAGACGGCGCGGGAGGCCGCGGAGACGGAAGAAGTCCCGGAGGATCGGGTCGGGCACGACGTGGAGACCGCGCGGGGAGCTGCCGGCGAGGAGACCCACGAGACCGGCGAGACCGGCGAGACCGGGGCGCAGTGGCGGGTGGAGTTCGCCGTGCAGTCGGTGGAGGACCCGAGCCTCTATCTGCCCGCGTCACTCATCTGGGCCGGGGAGACGGTGCCGGGGCTGGCCGGGCCGCCGGAGGAGACGCTGCTCGCCGGGCTCGGCCGGGCCTCCCGGCTCTACCCCGCCGTGGAGAAGGCGCTGGCGGAGGCGCGTCCGGCCGAGGTGACACTCGACACGGGCGGCGCCTTCTACTTCCTGCGCCACGTGGCCCCGCTGCTGCAGGCGGCCGGATTCGGCGTGCAGCTGCCCGCCTGGGCCGGGCGCGCCAGGCTCGGGCTGAGACTGACGACGCGGACGCGGAAGACCGGCCCGGGAGCGGCGGCGGACCAGGGGTTCGGGCTGAGTCAGCTCGTGGACTTCCGGGTCGACCTCGCGGTCGGCGACGAGACGATTTCCGAGGAGGAGCTGGCCGAGCTGGCGCGGCTCAAGCTGCCGCTGGTGCGGGTGCGCGGCCGCTGGGTCGAGCTGGACGAGCGGCAGCTCAAGGCGGCGCTGCGGGCCGTCGAGGGCCGTCGTACGGGTGAGATGACGGCGGCGGAGGTCGTCCGTGAGGTCGTCCAGGGCGGCGAGGACGATGTGCCGCTGGTCGGGATCGACGCGGACGGCCTCCTGGGCGACCTGCTCTCGGGAGAGGCGGACCGCCGTCTGCGGCCGCGCGCGACCCCCGGCTCCTTCCAGGGGGTGCTTCGGCCGTATCAGGAGCGGGGGCTGTCGTGGCTGGCCTTCATGTCGGAGGTGGGGTTGGGCGGCATCCTGGCCGACGACATGGGGCTCGGGAAGACCGCGCAGACGCTGTCGCTGCTGCTCGACGAGCGGGCCGCCGCCCCGGACGGCCGCCCCGCGCCGACCCTCTTGATCTGCCCCATGTCCCTGCTCGGCAACTGGCAGAAGGAGGCGGAGCGGTTCGCCCCCTCGCTCGACGTCTACCTGCACCACGGCGCCTCGCGGGTGCGCGGCGAGGATCTCGACGTGCGGGTGGCGGCGGCCGACCTGGTCATCACCACGTACGGCACCGCGCTGCGCGACCGGGACGCACTCGCCGCCCTGAGCTGGGAGCGGGTGGTCTGCGACGAGGCGCAGGCCATCAAGAACAGCGCGGCCCGGCAGTCTCAGGCCGTGCGGTCGCTTCCGGCGCGGACCCGGCTCGCGCTGACGGGCACGCCCGTGGAGAACCACCTCGCCGAGCTCTGGTCGATCATGGAGTTCTGCAATCCGGGGCTGCTGGGTCCGGCCCGGTCCTTCCGGGAGCGTTACCAGGAGCCGATCGAGCGGCACGGCGACGAGACGGCGACGGCCGCGCTGCGGCAGGCGACCCGGCCGTTCGTCCTGCGACGCCTCAAGACCGACAAGACGATCATCTCCGATCTGCCGGACAAGATGGAGATGAAGGTGTGGTGCACCCTCACCCCGGAGCAGGCGAGCCTGTACCAGGCCGTGGTGGACGACATGATGAACCGGATCGCGGACAGCGAGGGGATCGAGCGGCGGGGCAACGTGCTGGCCGCGATGACGAAGCTCAAGCAGGTGTGCAACCACCCGGCCCACCTGCTGAAGGACGGCTCCCGGCTGGCGGGCAGGTCGGGCAAGCTCGCCCGGCTCGAGGAACTGGCCGAGGAGATCCTCGCCGAGGGCGACAAGGCGCTGGTGTTCACCCAGTACGCCGAGTTCGGCCATCTCCTGCAGCCCTATCTGGCGGCCCACCTCGACCGGCCGGTGCTGTGGCTGCACGGCGGACTGCAGAAGAGACAGCGCGACGCGCTCGTCGAGCGGTTCCAGACCGACGACGAGCCGATGCTGTTCCTGCTCTCGCTGAAGGCGGCCGGCACGGGCCTCAACCTCACCGGCGCCGCCCACGTCGTCCATGTGGACCGGTGGTGGAACCCGGCGGTCGAGGACCAGGCGACCGACCGCGCCTACCGCATCGGGCAGACGCGGAACGTCCAGGTCAGGAAGTTCATCTGCGCGGGAACGCTGGAGGAGCGGATCGACGAGATGATCGAGCGGAAGAAGGCGCTGGCCGGCAGCGTCGTCGGCACCGGCGAAGACTGGATCGCGGACCTGTCGACGGCGGAGCTGGCCGAGCTGTTCCGCCTGGCCCCGGGGGCGGTGCGCTGATGCCCGCCGGCAGGGACGGCTGGTTCGAGGCGAGCCGCCCGATCAGAGTCGAGAACGGCATCAGGGCGAGGACCGCGCGCGGATCCATCGGGCAGCGGTGGTGGTCGCGGCGCTTCGTCGACATCCTGGAACGCGTCTGCGACAAGGGCCGCCTGACCCGCGGCCGGGCGTACGCGCGGGCCGGCCAGGTCGTCGACCTCGACCTCGGGCCCGGCGAGGCGCGGGCCCACGTGCAGGGCTCGCGGCCCAGGCCGTACGACGTGCGGGTGCGGATCCGCGCGTACGGGCGGGACGAGTGGGACCGGCTGACGGCCGCGCTGGCGTCCCGCGCCCTCTACCGGGCGAAGCTGCTGGCCGGGGAGATGCCGACGGAGATCGAGGAGGTCTTCGACGAGTGCGGGCTGCCGCTCTTCCCCGCCGAGGACGCCCTGGACATGTCCTGTTCGTGCCCCGACTGGGGTTTCCCGTGCAAGCACCTGTCGGCCGTCCTCTATCTGCTGGCCGAGTCCTTCGACGACGATCCGTTCCTCGTGCTGGCCTGGCGGGGCCTCGACCGGGAGACCCTGCTCGGCGCGCTGCGCGCCGCGCCGGCAGGCGGGACCGCGGCCGGCCTGGGTGCGGCGGGCCGGCCGGAGGTCGCCGACGTGCCGTTCGCCGAGCGGCTCGCGGACTTCTACGAGCCCGGGGTCTCGCCGGCCCGGCTGCGTGAGCCGCCCGCCGGCGCCCCGGCCCCGCCCGACCTGCTGCTGCGGCTGCTCGACCCGCCGCCCGTCAAGGCGCGGCACATCCCGATCCTCGACCTGCTGCGGCCCGCCTACCGCAGGCTGGCGGAGCCGCCGCCGGACGAGGCGCCCGGCGACTCACTCGGCGGGGCGCCCGGCGGCCGGGTCAGCGGTCGACGAAGCTCTGGGGCACCATCACCCTGACGCCGTTCGGGATCGTCTTCAGCACGAGGGGGGTGCGCAGCCGCACCTCGCCGTCGATGTCGGCGGCCAGAGGCGGGTCGGTCTCGAGCACCATCTCCTGGCCGGTGACGAAGGGGCCGCCGGCGAGGCTGCGCCACCTGCCGGTGGTGGCCCTGACCAGGGTCTCGCCGAGCAGCCGCAGGCGCTTGCCCGAGCCGAGCTGGTAGGCGACGAGCTGCCGGTTGTCGATGCTGACGTCCCTGGCGATCTGCCAGCCCCCGTGGAAGCGGCCGTTCGCGATGTTCAGCTGGTGGGTGAGCAGCTCGTGCCGCCTGCCGTCGACGGTGATGTACGCGCGGAAGGGCCGGTGACCGGGCAGGACGGTGATCGCGGTGAGGGGGTAGGCGGCCCGGCCGAGCAGCCGCTTCACCCACGGTCTGACCGTCCCGGCGACCTCGACGGAGACGCCGAAGCTGGCCAGGTTGGCGAACGGCCGGTCGCCGCACATCCCGAGGTCGATGTCGGCGACCTTGCCCTCGCGGAAGACGCCGATCGCGCCCGCGAGGTCGAGGGGCAGCCCGAGACTGCGGGCGAAGTTGTTCGTGGTGCCGAGCGGCAGGACGCCGAGGGCGACGTCGAGCCCGGCGACGTACTTCACCGAGCTGCTCAGCGTGCCGTCGCCGCCGCCGACGACGAGCAGGTCGGGGCCGTCGGCCAGGGCCCGGGAGACGACCTCGCGCAGCCGGGCCGGCTCGGTCACCGGGTGGACCCCGGTGAGCCGGAAGTCGTGCGCCCGCATCAGGCGCAGGACCTCCGCGTAACTCCGGCGGCCGCGCCGGGACTTGGTGTTCACGACGACGGCGGCGCGCCGCTCTCCGCGGATCGCCGCCGTATGGTCCGCCTTGTTCCGCACGATCACATGCTAGGCCGTGCCCGGCGGCCGCGGAGAGGCCGCCGGGCACGGGTGCCGCGGGGGCGGCACCGGGAAACACCGGGATACACCGGGAAACACGGACGGGTGCCGTGCCGTGCCGCGCCCGGCGGCGCGGCACGGTCGTGCCCGCTTACTTCTTGGGCGCCGTCACCTGGACGATCGCGCCCAGGTTGCCCGGCAGCGGGCTGATCAGCTTCAGCGCGACGCCGAACTGCTTGCCCTCGTCACCGGGGTTGCCGGAGCCGAGGATCGCACCGCCGATGTCGGTGCCGTACAGGTCCTTCGCCGGGGTGCCGTCAGGGTTGACGATCCGGGTGGTGTACGGCTGGTTGTCCTTCGACGGGATGACCGTGGAGGCATCGCGCAGGCGGTAGTAGAGGCTGCCGTCGCGAATCTCCAGGCCGGGGTACCAGCCCTTGGCGTCCGTGAAGGTGGTGACCGCCGGCTGCTTGCCGAACGAGGTGCAGTACTCCGTGAACGGCTCGCCCTCCAGGCACTCCTTGAACGGGTAGGTGCCGACGAAGTTGAAGGCCGCGTTGGACGACTGCGGGCGGGACTGCAGGTTCTTCAGCACCGTCGGGTCCTTCTGCGCCGCGGCGCCGGTGCGGCGCAGCGGGTCGAAGTGGGAGTCGACGATGAGGAGCTGACCCTTCGGTCCCACGGACGGCAGGTCGAAGGTCGTGTCGGCCACGACGTTGGTGGTGCGGGACGCGTCCCGGTACCAGACCAGCAGACCGGGGGCGTTGTACTTGATCTTCTCGACCTTCCAGGCGCCGTCGCGCAGGTAGGTCGAGTCGTAGGTGTACTGCAGGCCCTTGTCGAACCCGTCGAAGTTGCGCCACTCGGCGAGGTAGTACTGCGCCGAGTCGACCTCACCGGCGAAGATCGTCCAACCGGCCCCGGAGGTGTCGGTGAAGGTGCCCTTCGTCGCGGTCCAGCCGTTGGCGCCGTTCTCGACGTCGTCGCTCCAGACGGTGGAGGCGCCGCTGGTGACGGAGAAGTCGTCGCTGAACCAGCCGCGGCCGACCGAGGCGGCGTCGGTGGCGTACCGCAGCCGCACCTGGACGGACGTGCCCGCGAACGGCGACAGGTCGGCGTACAGGTGCTGCCAGCCACCGCTCTCGCCGGTCAGGCCGTACTTCTTGCCGCCGTAGTCGTGCAGGCGGCCGTTCGGGTCGGTGTAGTCGTCACCGGTGCTGGCCAGGCTGCCGTCGTCCTTGTAGACCTTCTGGTCGGTCCACGTGGAGCCGCCGTCGGTGGAGACCTCGAAGAAGCCGTAGTCCCAGTCCTGCTCGATGCCCCAGTCGCTCCACCAGCGGAACTTGGCGTCGGAGCCGGCGGGGACGTCGACCGTACGGGTCAGCCGCTGGTCGGCCCAGTTCTGGTCACTGTTCGACCACCACAGGTTGGACCCGCTGTGAGGGGTGGACAGCACGACGTGCTTGTCGGGCAGGTTGACCCGGATGCCGTCCTCGGTGCCCTTGGGCGTGCGGGAGGTCTGGCCCACGGCGACCAGCGAGGTCTTGTCGCCCGGGTTGACGATCTTCGGGTTGGCCCAGCCGAGGATCCACTTGTCCCACAGGCCCATGTGGGTCGGCAGCGACTGGAAGATCGGGCCGGAGTGGGAGCCGCTGGACATGAGGTCCCAGAAGTCCACGTCCGAGTCGCCGGCGCCCGACGTGTCGTACAGGTCGGGCAGGCCGAGGTCGTGGCCGTACTCGTGGGCGAAGACGCCGACGCCCGCGTCCTCCGGCTGGAGGATGTAGTTGGAGATCTTCACGTTCGTGCCGGGAACGGTGTAGCCGCCGGCCACGTCGCTGGAGTGAGCCCACAGCGAGAACGTGCCCTCAGCGCCGCCGCCGCCCGACTTGTCCTCGCCCGCGTGGATCAGCACGAGGTGGTCGATGACGCCGTCCGGCTCGTCGAAGTTGCCGTCACCGTCGAAGTCGGCGACGTCCTCCTTGTCGTAGTCGGCCCAGGGGAACGACGGGTCCTGCGCCGCGAGCGTGTTCACCACGTCGATGGGCAGCTGGGTCGCGCCGCGCGGGTTGTCCGGGTGACCGGCCATCTCCTGCGGGTAGGTGCCGCAGCGGCCGGCGCCGTACCACGCCTCCGAGTGCGGGACCTTGATCCAGCCGACGGCCTGGCCGGAGACGGTGTAGGCGCCCTTCGACAGCTCCTCGTACATGTTCTTCATCGTGGAGCCGGAGATGTCGATGCCCTTCTTGCCGTCCCTGGGGTCGGTCAGGTCGGGGCGGACCCGGGTCGTGATGCCCTTGGAGGTGTAGAGCATGTTGTTGTAGTGGGCCGTGTTGAAGTCGGCCACCCACATCGAGTTGTTGTCCTTGCCGCCCCCGGCCGCGGTGGCCGGGTCGGGGATGTGGTTGTGCAGGGGGCCGTTCAGCTTGGTGCCCGGCGGCTCGGTCACGCAGTCGTTGACGTCGTCGATCGTCTTCGGGTGCGACCAGCCTGAGAAGTCGTCGTTGGCCTGGTCGTTGAACTCGACCAGGAGGGTGAGGAGCTTGGCGGTCTTGGTGGTGTTCGCCTTCTTGTAGATGAAGTCGAAGGGGTTCTTGCCCGTCCTGATGGCCTGCTTCTCGTGCTTCGCGAGCACGCGGGCGGCGACCGGATTTCCACTGGCGAACTTGTGGTCGATCGCCTGAGCCAGGGCGGCGGTGCGCCTGGCGCCCTTCGACGGCACCTTCTCGTCGATGACCGACACATCGCTCTGCACCCGTGGTGGGGCGTAGTTGATGTAGTGATCGCCGGCGGAGGGCTGGTAACCCGCCGTGGGGGCCGCCGCCGCGGCGGCGGCGAGACCGCTCACCGCCAGGCCCAGGGCGGGCACCACGGCGGCGAGACGCCGGATTCTTCTGGACAACGAGATCCCTTCCCGTCCGGGTTCCCCGGACACCCTTGCGCGGCGTGCCGGGATGAGCACGCAATCGGGACATTAAGCGCAAAGGTAAAGGGAAGGTAAAGGCCCATCGGCGATGGTTGTCAAAACGTGATTACTCCGGAGATGATCCGTTAGTCCGGTTACTGGTTGTCCACAATTGATGTCGTAAAGTCCAGGCGTGGATGACCTCATCGCAGCGCTGCCCGAGGGCCGCGTCCTCACCGATCCAGATGTGACCGAGTCATACGCCCGGGACCGCACGTTCCTCCCGCCGGGCCGGCCGCTGGGCGTCGTGCTCGCGCAGTCTCGCGACGACGTGGTGGCCACCATGCGTTGGGCCGCCGACCATCGGGTGCCCGTGGTGCCGAGGGGGGCGGGCACCGGCCTCGCGGGCGGCGCCACCGCGATCGACGGCTGCGTGATCCTCTCGCTCAGCCGGATGACCGCGATCCGCGAGCTGTCCCCCCGGGACGAGATCGCCGTCGTCGAGCCGGGCGTCATAACGGCCGACATGGACCGCGCGGCGCGCGAGCACGGGCTGATGTACGCCCCCGACCCCTCGTCGTTCGAGATCTCCACGATCGGCGGCAACCTGGCCACCAACGCGGGCGGCCTGCGGTGCGTGAAGTACGGGGTGACCCGCGACTCCACGCTCGGCCTGGAGGTCGTGCTGGCGGGCGGACGGGTGCTGCGGACCGGTCGCCGCACCATGAAGGGCGTCACCGGCTATGACCTGACCGGGCTGTTCGTCGGCTCGGAGGGCACGCTGGGAGTGATCACCGCGGCCACCCTGCGGCTGCGCCGGGCGCCCCGGAGCATCGCCACCATCGCAGCGGAGTTCACCTCGCTGCGCGACGCCGCGGAGGCCGTCGCCGCGATCATCGCGGCCGGCTGCCAGCCGTCCCTGCTGGAGCTGATGGACCGCACCACCCTGAAGTCGATCGACGAGTGGAAGAACATCGGGCTCGAACCGTCCACCCGGGCCATGCTGATCGCGCAGTCGGAGGGCTCGCCGGACGAGATGGCCGCGCTGTGCGGAGCGGCCTCGTTCGTCGCCACGGCCTCGACCCCCGAGGAGGCGGACGAGCTGGTCGGCCTGCGGCGGCTGGCCTACCCCGCCAAGGAGCGCCTCGGCCAGTGCCTCACCGAGGACGTCTGCGTGCCCCGGTCCCGGCTGCCCGAGATGATCACTTCGATCGAGGAGGCCGCCGCCCGGCACGACGTCATGATCTCGACGGTGGCGCACGCCGGGGACGGCAACGTGCACCCGGTGTTCATCTTCGAGCGGGGGCTGGCTGAGCCGCCTCCGGCGGTGTGGGCGGCGGCGGACGAGGTGTTCCGGGCGGCCCTCGACCTGGGCGGGACCCTGACCGGCGAGCATGGCGTCGGCGTGCTGAAGCAGCGCTGGCTCGGGCTGGAGACCGGGCCGCTCGTGACGGAACTGAACCACGGGATCAAGCAGGTCTTCGACCCGCTCAACATCCTCAATCCGGGGAAGGCCATCTGATCGCCGGATGACCGTGCCCCGCCACTGATAACCTCTCCCGGAAGATCGCTCTATTTCGGGGTAAGTCGGGGTCGCAGTGGCGTTGCAGGACGGGGATCCGGCCAGGCTCGGACCTTACGAGGTCGTAGACCGGCTCGGCGAGGGCGGCCAGGGCGTCGTCTACCTCGGCCGGGGCCCCGCGGGCGAACCCGTGGCCGTCAAGCTGCTGCACGCCCGCTTCACCGCCGACCCGGAGGCCAGGGAGCGGTTCCTGCGGGAGGTCTCGCTCGCCCGGCGCGTCGCGCGCTTCTGCACGGCGTCCGTGCTGCACGCCGACATGGCCGGGAACCAGCCGTACATCGTCAGCGAGTACGTCCCCGGGCCGTCTCTGCGGCAGCTCGTGGAGCGGGAGGGGCCACGCCGGGGCGCCGCCCTGGAGCGCCTCGCCATCAGCACGGTGACCGCCCTGGCCGCCATCCACCGGGCCGGGATCACGCACCGGGACTTCAAGCCCGCGAACGTCCTCATGGGCGCGGAGGGCCCGGTGGTGATCGACTTCGGGGTGGCCCGGGCGCTGGACTCGCCCCAGACGACCGGTACGGGAGCCGCCGTCGGCACCCCCGCCTACTTCGCGCCCGAACTGCTGTCGGGCGGCGCGGCCACGGCGGCGGCGGACGTCTTCGCCTGGGGCGTCACGATGGTCTTCGCCGCGACCGGAACGCCCGCCTTCGGGGCCGACTCGATCCCCTCGGTGATGGCCCGCATCCTCAACTCCCCGCCTGACCTCGGCGCGCTGTCGGGGCCCCTCAGGGACATCGTCGCGGCCTGCCTGTCGAAGGACCCCGCCCGCCGCCCGTCCGCCGAGGAGGTCCTCGCCCGGCTCACGGGCAGCGCCCCGGCGACCGGGCCGGTCCCCTCCCCCGGGCGGAGGCGGCCGTCCCGCACCGCCCTGATCGTGTCGGGGGTGGCGGCGGCCGGCGTCCTCACGACCGCCGTCGTGCTGGTCGCGGTGCGGCCCCCGTCCGTCGTGTCCACGCTCCCCGCCGCCGGCACGGGAGCCATCGCCGCCTCGGCGCCGGCCGGTACGGCACCTCCCGGGTCTCCGGCGCCGTCGTCCCCCCGCTCCTCCGAGGCCGTGCCGCGGAACGCCGGGCATCGGACGCCGTCCACCGGCACGGAGGGCACGGGGAACGCGGGGAGCACAGGAGACACGGGACCCCGGTCCGGCGCCACCGCACCGCCGTCCTCGCATCGCACGCGGACCCCGGCCACTCCGTCGCGGACCCCCGTCTCGACCGGAACCTCCGGTGGGGGCTCCACCGCCCCGGCGACGACCCCCAGCCCCAAGCCGTCCCCGGAGCCGACGCGGAAGGCGACCGCCCCGGCGCCGAAACCGAACCCGTACAGCGCGGCGGGCGTCTGCGGCTCGGGCTTCAAGGTGATCGACTCGCATTCCTACGGCGCCGCGACGACCTACCTTCTCTACAACGCGTCGAGCGGGAAGAACTGCGTCGTCACGCTCTCGAAGTACGTGATCCCAGCGAAGATCAAGATGTCCGCGGTCCTGAAGGTCAAGGGCGGGGCGTCCACCGCCGACAGCGGGCAGTACACGGCGTACGCCGGGCCCCTGCGGCTCGCCGCGACCCGTACGTGCGTCATATGGGGCGGCGGGTACGGCAGCGCGACCTGGACCAGCGGGTGGTCGCACTGCGGATGACCGGGTCGGGGCACGTTCGTTGACGCGGGCGCCGATGCGCCAGCAAGATGATCATCCGTGGCAGAGCGAGGTTCGGTGACCAAATGACGGTGACCAGATGACGGTGCTGATGAGCAGGCTGGACACCTCCGGGGCCGAGTACGGCGCCCGCCGGGAGGCCATGCTCGCCAAGCTCGCCGAGCTGGAGGCCGAGCAGGCCAAGGCGGTCGCGGGCGGCGGGCCGGCGTACGTCGACCGGCACAGGGAGCGCGGCAGGCTGCTCGCGCGCGAGCGGATCGAGTTGCTCGTCGACCCGGGCTCGCCGTTCCTTGAGCTGTCGCCGCTGGCGGCCTGGGGCACCGAGTTCCCCGTCGGCGCCAGCGTCGTGACCGGGATCGGCGTCGTCGAGGGCGTCGAGTGCGTGATCATCGCGAACGATCCGACCGTGCGCGGCGGGGCGTCCAACCCCTGGACGCTCCGCAAGACGCTGCGGGCCGCCGACATCGCGTTCGAGAACCGCATGCCGCTGATCAACCTCGTCGAGTCGGGCGGCGCCGACCTGCCGACCCAGAAGGAGATCTTCATCCCGGGCGGCCGGGTGTTCCGCGACCTGACCCGCCTGTCGGCCGCCGGCATCCCGACGATCGCGCTCGTCTTCGGCAGCTCGACCGCCGGCGGGGCCTACGTGCCCGGCCTGAGCGATCACGTGGTCATGGTGCGCGATCACGCGAAGGTGTTCCTCGGCGGCCCGCCACTGGTCAAGATGGCCACCGGAGAGGAGTCCGACGACGAGTCGCTCGGCGGAGCGCTGATGCACGCCCGCGTCTCCGGCCTCGCCGACCATCTCGCCGCCGACGAGCACGACGCGCTCCGCATCGGCCGCCGGATCGTGCGGCGGCTCAACTGGCGGAAGGCCGCGGGCCCCGTCCCGGCCGGCGCGCCGCCCCGATACGACGAGGACGAGTTGCTCGGCGTCGTGCCTGAGGACCTCAAGGTGCCGTTCGACCCCCGGGAGGTCATCGCCCGGGTGGTCGACGACAGCGACTTCGACGAGTTCAAGCCTCTCTACGGACCGAGCCTGGTGACGGGCTGGGCCTCCGTCCACGGCCATCCGGTCGGGATCCTCGCCAACGCCCAGGGCGTGCTTTTCGGCGCCGAGTCGCAGAAGGCGGCGCAGTTCATCCAGCTGGCCGACCGGTCGCGCACGCCCCTCCTCTTCCTGCAGAACACCACCGGCTACATGGTCGGCAAGGAGTACGAGCAGAGCGGGATCATCAAGCACGGCGCCATGATGATCAACGCGGTGGCGAACTCGACGGTCCCGCACCTCACCGTCGTCATGGGCGCCTCCTACGGAGCCGGAAACTACGGCATGTGCGGCCGCGCCTACGACCCGCGTTTCCTGTTCAGCTGGCCGAGCGCCAAGTCGGCCGTGATGGGGCCCGCCCAGCTGGCCGGCGTCATGTCGATCGTGGGCCGGGCCGCCGCCGAGGCGCGCGGCCAGGCGTACGACGAGGAGGCCGACGCGGCGATGCGCCGGGCCGTCGAGACGCAGATCGAGGCCGAGTCGCTGGCGTTCTTCCTGTCCGGCCGGCTCTACGACGACGGGGTCATCGATCCGAGGGACACCCGGACCGTCCTCGGCCTGTGCCTGTCCGCGATCGGCGACGCGCCCCCCGCCCCGCCGGCGGGCTACGGCGTGTTCCGGATGTGACGGCGTGCCCGCGGGCCGCCTGAGGGGTGGAGAACCATGATCGAGCGGCTGCTCGTGGCCAACCGGGGAGAGATCGCCCGCCGGGTGTTCCGGACCTGCCGTGAGCTGGGCATCGGCACGGTGGCGGTGTTCTCCGACGCCGACGCGGCGGCGCCGCACACGGCCGAGGCCGACCTGGCCGTGCGCCTCGGCGCCCCGGCCGCGTACCTGGATCCGGCGCTGGTCGTGGACGCCGCCCGCCGCTCCGGGGCGGACGCCGTGCACCCCGGATACGGCTTCCTGTCGGAGAACGCCGAGTTCGCCAGGGCCGTGCTGGAGGCGGGTCTCACCTGGATCGGGCCCTCTCCCGACGCGATCGCCGCGATGGGCTCGAAGATCGAAGCCAAGGCGATCATGACGGAGGCCGGGGTGCCGGTGCTCCCGACGTTCCGGCTCTCCCCCGATGAACCGGCCGACCTGCCGGAACCTCGGACGCCCCTGCTGGTCAAGGCGTCGGCCGGGGGCGGCGGACGCGGCATGCGCGTGGTCCGCGACCTCGCGGAGCTGCCCCAGGCGATCGAGTCGGCCCGCCGGGAGGCCCTGTCGGCCTTCGGCGACGGCACGCTGTTCGCCGAGCCGCTGCTGGAGGGCGCCCGGCACGTCGAGGTGCAGATCCTCGCCGACGCCCACGGCACGGTCTGGGCCCTCGGCGAGCGCGAGTGCTCGATCCAGCGCCGCCACCAGAAGGTGATCGAGGAGGCGCCCTCCCCCGGCGTCACGCCGGAACTGCGCCGCGAGCTGTTCGAGACCGCCGTCCGGGCCGCCAGCGCCATCGGGTACGTCGGAGCGGGCACCGTCGAGTTCCTGCTGGCCCCCGACGGCGCCTTCCACTTCCTGGAGATGAACACGCGACTGCAGGTCGAGCACCCGGTGACCGAGGCGGTCTACGGCGTCGACCTGGTGCGGCTCCAGATCGAGGTGGCCGAGGGCGTGCGGCTGCCCGCGCTGCCGCCGAGCCCCGTCGGCCACGCGATCGAGGCCAGGCTCTACGCCGAGGACGCCGACGGCCGCCCGCAGGCGGGCGTGGTCCACCGGTTCGAGGTGCCCGGCGTGGACGGCGAGTTCGCCCTCGGCGCGCGCCTTCGGCTCGACTCGGGGATCGCATCGGGCGACGAGATGAGCGTCCACTACGACCCGATGCTCGGCAAGGTGATCGCGTACGCGGAGACCCGCGCGCAGGCGGCCCGCAGGCTGGCGGCGGCGCTCGCCGGGGCCCGGGTGCACGGCCCGGCCACCAACCGCGACCTGCTGGTGCGGGTGCTGCGGCATCCGGAGTTCCGCTCCGGCGCGCTCGACACCCGGTTCCTCGACCGTGACCCGTGCTCCGCCCCGCTCGCCGATCCGCGCGCCGTACGGCTGTCCGCGCTCGCCGCCGCCCTGGCCGGGGCTGCGGCCGCCCGGGAGGCTGCGCCCGTGCTCGGCGGCCTGCCGAGCGGCTGGCGCAACGTGCCCTCCCAGCCGCAGCGGGCCGCGTTCAGGACCGCCGGTGACGACCGGCTGGAGATCGCCTACCGGTTCACCCGCGACGGCCTGCGGGCCGAGCGCTTCGACGACGTCCGCCTGATGTCGGCGACCCCGGAGCTGGTCACCCTGGACGTGGCCGGTGTGCGGCACGGGTTCGCCGTCGCCGCCTATCCCGGAGTGGTGCACGTCGACTCGTCCCTCGGACCGGTGCGGCTGGTCCCCCTGGAGCGGCTGCCCGAGCCGGGCGAACAGGCCGCGCCCGGATCGTTGCTCGCCCCCATGCCGGGTACGGTGCTCCGTGTCGAGGTCGCGGCCGGTGACGAGGTCGTGGCCGGACAGCCGGTCCTCGTGCTGGAGGCGATGAAGATGGAGCATCGGATCCTGTCCGACGCCGCGGGCTCGGTGTCCGCGGTGAGTGTCACGCCGGGCAGCCGCGTGGACGCCGGGACGGTGCTCGCCGTGATCACGCCCCGGGCAGCCGACGGGACGGCCGGAGCGGCGGCGCCCTCCGCCGTGTCTTCCCCCGGCCCCGCTCCGGCGCCTTCCCCTGCTCCCGCCCCCGCGCCCTCAACCGGGCCCTCCGCCGCGCCCTCCGGCGGGCCGGCCCCCGAGCCGTCCGCCGCCCCCGTTCCCGCTCCTCCGGCCGTTCCCTCGGCCGTTCCCTCCGCCTCGGCCGAGCCGGGGCCGCCGCCCGCGCGCGACGATGACCCGCTGTCCGGCCCGGAGCGCGCGCCCGGCCCGGAGACCGGACCGGCTCCGGAGTCCGGAGAGGACCGGTGACGGCCACCGGCCCGGCCTCGGCCCCTGACCCGGACCAGGCCCCGGACCCGGCCCCGGACCCGGCGGTGCCGCTCGTCCGCGGCGACGAGGCGGGCGGCGTCGCGACCGTCACCCTGGACTCGCCGCACAACCGCAACGCCCTCTCCTCCCGGCTGCTCAGGGAGCTCGGCGAGGCGCTCGACCGGGCGCTCGCCGCACCGGCCGTACGGGTGATCGTGCTGACCGGGACCGGACCCGTCTTCTGCGCGGGCGCCGACCTCAAGGAACAGCGGAGCGGCGGGCGGGCCGCGCTCACCGCCTCGTTCCCCGATGTCATGGCCAAGATCTGGGACAGCCCCAAACCGGTCGTGTGCCGGCTCAACGGCACCGCCCGCGCGGGCGGCCTCGGTCTCGTCGCCGCCTGCGACCTCGCGATCGCCCCCGACACCGCGTCGTTCGCCTTCACCGAGGTCAGGCTCGGCGTCGTACCCGCGATGATCGCGGTCACGTGCCTGCGCAGGCTCGACCCCCGCGCGGCGGCGGAGTACTTCCTGACCGGCGAGGTCTTCACCGCCCGCCGGGCCGTGGAGATCGGGCTGCTCACCGCCGCCGTGCCCGAATCGGATCTGGACGCCGCCGTCGCCCGCTACACGGACATGCTGCTGCGCGGCGGGCCCGAGGCGCTGGCGATCACCAAGCGGCTGGTGCGGCAGGTGCCGCTCATGCCGGTCCACGAGGGCTTCCGGGCGATGGCCGAGCTGTCCGCCCAGCGCTTCGCCTCCGCCGAGGGGCAGGAGGGCGTCCGGGCGTTCGCCGAGAAGCGGCCACCGGCCTGGATCCCGGGCGAGGGAACGTCGGGCGGCCGATGAACGCGCCCCCACGGGACGCCGCGCCCGAGCCGTCATCCGAGCCGTCATCCGGGCCGTCATCCGGGCCGTCATCCGGGCCGTCACCTGAGCGGCCGCCCGGGCCGCTGCGGGTGGCCAACTGCGGCGGCTTCTACGGCGACCGCCTGTCGGCGGCCCGCGAGATGGTCGAGGGCGGCCCGATCGACGTGCTGACGGGCGACTGGCTGGCCGAGCTGACCATGATGATCCTCGCCGCCAACCGGATGAAGGGCCGGCCGGGATACGCTCCGAGCTTCCTCAGGCAGCTGGAGGAGGTGCTCGGCACGTGCCTCGACCGGGGCGTCAGGATCGTGTCGAACGCCGGCGGCCTCGACCCCGCGGGCTGCGCCGAGGCCGTCGCCGCCCTGGCCGCACGGCTGGGGCTGCGGGCGGCCGTCGCGCACGTGACGGGCGACGACCTCATGCCGGATCCCGGGCCGCTCCCGCACATGGACACCGGCGAGCCCTGCCCGGCCGCCCCGGTCACCGCGAACGCCTACCTGGGCGGCCGGCCCGTCGCCGTGGCCCTGGAGAACGGCGCGGACGTCGTCGTCACCGGCCGTGTCACGGACGCCGCGCTGGTCACCGGGCCGGGCATGTGGCGGTTCGGGTGGGGACCCGGCGACCTGGACGCGCTGGCCGGCTCGGTGGCCGCCGGGCACGTGATCGAGTGCGGCTGCCAGGCGACCGGCGGCAACTACGCGTTCTTCCGGGACGTCCCCGATCTCGCCCACTGCGGCTTCCCGATCGCCGAGCTGCACGCCGACGGGTCCAGCGTGATCACCAAGCATCCGGGCACGGGCGGGCTGGTGTCGGCCGGCACAGTGACCGCGCAGCTCCTGTACGAGATCGGCGGGCCGCGCTACCTCGGCCCGGACGTCACGGCCCGGTTCGACACCGTGCGGCTGGAGCAGGAGGCGCCTGACCGGGTGCGGATCTCCGGGGTGCGGGGCGAGCCGCCGCCGGAGACGCTCAAGGTCTCCGTCAACTACCTCGGCGGCCACCGCAACACGATGTCGCTCGTGCTGACCGGGCTCGACATCCCCGCCAAGGCGCGGGTGGCGGAGGAGGCCATCTGGGCCCGCGTGCCCAGGGAGTCGTTCGAGCGGGTCAACGTGGAGCTGACCCCCCTGGCGTCGTACGACCCGCCGCCCTCCGGCGGGGAGCCGGGCCGGGCGCCCGACGGCGGCGCGGCCACGGCGTTGCTGAGGATCACGGTCATGGACCCCGACCCGCGCCGGGCCGGCCGGGCGTTCTCCTCGGCCGTGGTGGAGACCGGACTGGCGGGCTATCCCGGGTTCTTCGCGCTCACCCCGCCCGGCGACGCGTCACCCTACGGCGTCCACTGGCCGTCGCTGGTGGACGCGGCGGCCGTCACGCCGGTGGTCACCGTGGACGGCAGGCGCGTCGAGGTGCCGCATCCGCCGCCGCGAAGCACCGGGCCCGTCTCCCGCGCCCTGACACTCGACACACCGGCCCGCGACGCAGCTGTCCGCGAAACCCCGGCTCCCGCATGGGATGAGGCGGAGGTGGCCTGGCTGCCGCTGGGCGCGATCGCCGGGGCGCGGTCGGGCGACAAGGGCGGCGACGCGAACGTCGGCGTGTGGGTGGAACGCGACGACCGCTACGCCTGGCTCGCCGCCTTCCTGACCGCCGACCGGGTGCGCGCGCTGCTGCCCGAGACGGGCGACCTGCCGATCGAGCGATACGAACTGCCGAACCTGCGGGCGCTCAACTTCGTGGTGCGCGGCCTGCTGGGACGGGGGGTGGCCGCGAGCCCGCTGCTCGACGCCCAGGCCAAGGCACTGGGCGAGCGTCTCAGGGCGGCCCCCGTGCCCGTCCCGTACGGGCTCGCCTAAGATTGCGCGCAATTGCGGTAAAAGGGGAGAGACCCATGCGATTGCGCTTTCTTGGCTCCACGTCCGAGGCGGGGGCCTGCCCCTCCCTGTACGAGACGGACCGTGGCACGATCGTCGTGCAGGGCCTGGAGGTCGTCGACCGGCAGGCCCTCGGCGACCTCAGGCACGTGCTCGACGGAGAGACCGCGGTGGAGGTCCCAAGGGAGCTCCTGGCGGAGATCGCGCGCCGTGTGATCGTTGATCACGATTAGGGACCTCCCTATGGCCTGATCCGGCAAGTGAGGTCTAGCTTGGTCGGCACCAGGGCGGAGGTGGGAGTGAGCGGTTTCCAGCAGGCCCGCATCGACCTCGGTGCGCAGCTTCGCCACCTGCGGGAGAGCGCCCACCTGTCCGGCAAGGACCTGGCCGAACGCCTGCGCTGGCAGCCCTCGAAGGTCTCCCGCATCGAGAACGCCCGGCAGACCGCGACCGAGGACGACGTGGTCGCGTGGGGCCAGGCCGTGGCCGCCGGGCCGGACGCCATCGACGACCTGATCCGGCAGGCCCTCGCCCTGGTGGAGCGGCAGGACTCCTGGCGGCAGCGGCACCGGACGGGGCTCGCCGCGCTACAGGAGGACGTCCGCGACATCGAGGCGCGCACCCGCGTGTTCCGGGTCTTCGAGCCCGGCCTGGTGATCGGCCTGCTGCAGACGGCCGAGTACGCGCGGCACATCTTCAGCAAGGTCCGGCGGCTCCACGAGGTCACCGAGGACGTCGACGCCGCGATCCGGGTGCGGATGCAACGCCAGGAGATCCTGTACGACCCGGGCCGCCGGTTCCGCTTCGTCGTCCCTGAGGCGGTGCTGCACTACCGGCTCGCGCCCCCGGAGGTGATGCGCGGCCAGCTCGACCGGCTGATCGCCGTCACCACGCTGCCCAACGTGGAGTTCGGGGTGGTGCCGTTCGAGGCTGCGCTTCCCGGCGCTCCGATGCACGCCTTCTACATCTACAACGACACGCTCGTGGGGGTGCCGACCAGGACCCGTGACCTGGTATTACGCGAGGCGGAGGACGTCGCCTACTACGCCCAGGCGTTCGAGGAGTACTACGAGGCCGCGGTCTTCGGCGACACCGCGAGGACCCTCATCGTCGGCGCCCTCGACGACTACGCTCGACAATCACGACCATGATTGGGGCAATTGCTTGAACTGAGATCGTCCGGCATGCAATTCTGTCTCCTCGACAGGAGGTGACGGGATTGATCGACGTGCTCGCCGGCATCCAGGAGTTCGCCTCCGCCGCCCGTCTGCACATCGACTTGTCCGTGCGGGTCGTGGGCGCGTCCCCGCCCCTCGTCCGGGTGCGCAACCGTTTCAGCGAGACCCTCTGCGAGACCGTCACCTGCTCCGACGAGGGTGCCTTCATCACCTCGTGGGGCTACCGCCTCGGCACCGTCGACAACGTCAGGGACGCCGCGGCCCGGCTGGCCTACCTCATGGCCGCGCTCCCCGCCTGACCCGCCGCCCTACGGCGTGCGGCGGAGGACGGCCATCGCCGCGTTGTGCCCGGGAATGCCGCTCACCCCGCCGCCCCGCCGGGCGCCCGCCCCGCACAGCAGCAGCCGCTCGTACGCCGTCTCCACACCCCAGGGTCCGTGGTCGCCCGGCTCGGCGTACGGCCAGGACAGGTCGCGGTGGAAGATGTGACCGCCGGGCAGCCCAGCCTCGCGTTCGAGGTCGACCGGCGTCTTCACCTCCAGGCAGGGCTCGCCTTCCGGCGTGCGGAGCAGGCAGTCCTCGATCGGCTCGGCGAGCACGGCGTCGAGCGAGGCCAGGGTGCGGCGCAGCGCCTCCCGCCTCGCCTCCGCCCCGGTGCCGGGATCGCGGAAGAGCCGGGCCGGCATGTGCAGGCCGAACAGCGTCATCGTGTGCGCCCCCGACCCGCGCAACCCGGGGCCGAGGATCGAGGGATCGGTGAGCGAGTGACAGTAGACCTCGGCGGGCGGCACGCCGGGGATCCGGCCCGCGGCCGCCTGGGCGTACGCCATGGCGAGGGCGTCGCGGCCCTCGTTGATGTGGAACGTGCCGCTGAACGCCTCCGCCGGGCCGACCGACGGGTCCCGGAGCCTCGGCAGCCGCGACAGCACCATGTTGATCTTCAGTTGGGCGCCCTCGGGAGCGGTCCCGTCGCCGATTCCGTCGCTGCTCCCGTCCCCAGGGCCGGGCTCCCGGCCGAGCAGGCGGGCCAGCACGGCGGGCGGCACGTTCGCCAGCACCCGGCGGCCGGTCACGGTGTGCTCGCCGCCCTGCCCTTCCCCGCCCTCGGGCCCGCCGGTCACGCGGAACGTGACCTCCCCGGAGTCCGGGTCGACCGCCAGCACCTCGGCCCCGGTGACGATCTCCGCGCCGGCCGCGCGGGCGGCCCCGGCGAGCCGGTCGGTCACCACCCCCATGCCGCCCACCGGCACCCGCCAGTCGCCGGTGCCGTCACCGATCACGTGGTAGAGGAAGCACCGGTTGGCCAGGAGGTCCGTGTCCGGGTCGGCGAACGTGCCGATGAGGGCGTCCGTGAGGACCACCCCGCGGACGGTGTCGTCGGCGAACCGCTCGGCGACGACCTCCCCGATGGGCCGTTCGAACAGGTCGCGCCACGTCTCGTCGTCGCCGACGGCCTCGCGCAGGGCCGCGCGGCCCGGGAGGGGGCCGAGCAGGGTGGGCGCGACCGCCCGGGCCACCCGTGCGACGGCGCCGTAGAACCGCCGCCAGGCCGTCAGGTCGCCGGAACCGCCGGTGACCGAGGCGAAGGACGCGGCCGTGCGCGCGGCGTCGCCGCTGTCGACCAGCAGACCGGTGCGGCCCACCGGCGTGTACGAGGCGAAGCGGCGGCGGCGCAGGTCGAGCCCGAGGCCGAGATCCTCGACGATCGCGGTGGGCAGCAGGCTGACGAGGTAGGAGTAACGCGAAAGGCGGGCGTCCACCCCCGGGAAGGGCCGGGCCGACACGGCGAGACCGCCGACATGGCCGAGCCGTTCGAGCACGAGCACGCTCCGCCCCGCGCGGGCCAGATAGGCGGCGGCCACGAGACCGTTGTGACCTCCACCGGCGATGACGGCGTCGTAGTGCGACCGCGGCATGGGGGTCTCCCGGAAGATCTGCGAGGACGGCGACGGAGGCCCGGCCGGGGCCGGGGCCGTCAGAGGCCGGTCTGCCAGTGGGGATCCGGTCGGAGACCCTCAAGAGCCTCAAACGCTGCCATGCCCGGCACAATATCCCGAAGCCGACATATTTCGTCAACCATGAGCAGGAGAGACATGCACGTATCCGACGAGGTCGCCGAGGCTCTGGCCGCGGGGCGGCCGGTCGTGGCCCTGGAGTCGACCATCATCTCCCACGGGCTGCCCCAGCCGCGCAACCTCCAGGTCGCCCGGGAGCTGGAGGACGTCGTCCGCCGCGGCGGGGCCGTGCCGGCCACGATCGCGGTCCTGGACGGCGTGCCCCACGTGGGCCTCGGCGCGGACCAGCTGGAGCGGATCGCGACCGAGCCGGGCCTGCGCAAGCTGGGCTTCCGCGACCTCGCCCCGGCGGCCGGGCTGCGCGCGAGCGGCGCCACCACCGTCTCGGCGACCTCCTTCATCGCCGCGCGGGCGGGCGTTCGCGTGTTCGGCACGGGCGGCCTCGGCGGCGTGCACCGGGGCTACACCCAGGTACAGGACGAGTCCGCCGACATCGACACGTTGAGCCGTACCCGGATCACGGTGGTGTGCGCGGGGGTCAAGTCCATCCTGGACGTGCCGGCCACCCTGCAGCGCCTGGAGACCCGGCAGGTCACCGTGGTCGGCTACCGGACCGGCGAGTTCCCCGGGTTCTACCTGCACACCTCGGGTGAGCCGATCGACTGGCGGATCGAGACGCCGGCGGAGGCGGCCGGCATCATGCGGGCGCAGGACGAGCTCGGCGGCCTCGACTCCGCCCTGATCGTGGCCAACCCCGTCCCGCTCGACCGGCAGCTCGACCCGGCCCTGCACGACCGCGTCCTGGCCGAGGGACTGCGGGCCGCCGAAGAGAAGGGGGTCACCGGGCAGGCCATCACGCCGTTCCTGCTGGACTATCTGGTGAACGGCACCGGGGGCGCCTCGCTGGAGGCCAACCTGACCGCCGTACGCGGCAACGTGGGCCTGGCCGCGGAGATCGCCGTGGCCTGGGCCGGGCGAGACTAGGTGCCGGCACGCACGCCCGCGACGGGCCTGCTGGTGATCGGCGACGTGGTCACCGACGTCGTGGCGCTGCACCGGCGGCCAGTTGCCACCGGGACAGACACGCACGCCGAGATCTCGCTGCGCCCGGGGGGCTCGGGGGCGAACACCGCCTCCTGGGCCGCCCACCTCGGCGCCGACACCCGCTTCCTCGGCCGGGCGGGATACGACACCGGCGAGTGGCACGTGAACGAGCTGGCGCGGGCCGGGGTGCGGCCACACGTGCGGATCGACCCGGAGCTGCCCACCGCGATCGTCATCGCCATGGTGGACGGCTCCGGGGAGCGGTCCATGCTCACCAACCGGGGAGCGGGCGGGCGCATCGGCCCGGCCGATTGGAACCCGTCCCTGCTCGACGGGGTCGCCCGCCTTCATCTGTCCGGCTACATCCTGTTCGCGCCGCCGGGCCTGGAGCTGGCCCGCCTGGCCATGCGGCAGGCGGCCGAGCGCGGCGTGGCGGTCAGCGTGGATCCGGCGTCGGCGGGGTTCCTGCGCGAGTTCGGCCCCGACCGCTTCCTCGCCGAGACCGCCCCCCTGACGACCGCACCCCCCATGACCGCGCCCGCCGTGCCCGCGCCTCCCATGACCGCGGCCCCCGGGCGGACCGTGATCCCCAACCTGGAGGAGGCGCTGCTGCTGTCCGGCGAGACGGACCCGCGGGCCGCCGCGGAAGTCCTCAGCGCCCGTTACGGCACGGCGGTCGTGAAGCTCGGGCCGGATGGGGCGCTGCTCGCCCGCGGTGGCCGTATAGTCGCCACAGCGGCCCCGCCGGCCGCCGCCTCGGTGGTGGACTCGACGGGCGCGGGAGACGCGTTCGCCGCCGGATTCCTGGCCGGTTCGCTGGCCGGAATCGGGCCGCGGGAGGCCCTGCGCAGAGGCTGCGAGGCGGGTTCCGCGGCGGTCGCGCAGGTGGGTGGCCGCCCCACCTTGGGAGCTTTACCCTATTGACACCAATTGCTGGTTTCCGGCGTAAGCTGCACCATTAGCAACATGCGTCACTCTGGAGAGGGTGCGGTCATACCAATGGACGCCGATTCGAAGCTCTGCCTGAGCGACCTGGTGCCTGCCCTGCGCTGGAGCCGTCCTCAGCAGGTGGCCGAGACGCTGGCCGACCCCCGCCTGCCCGGAGGATGGTGGGCGTCGGTCACCATCCGGCGGGCCGCGGACGCGACCGGGGTCGACTGGCTGTGTGAGCGGCTGGCGCGGCTCGCGATGGGCCGCTGGGATCACCTGCCCCTCACCGACCTCCTGCCCGCCCTCCAGGTGCACGCCCTCGACCCTGCCCTGCCGGGGTGGCCCGAACCGGCCCGCACTCTCGTCAACCACCTGGGCGGCTGGTACCGGCTGCGCCGGCTGACCCCGCTCGACCTGCAGTCGCCCACCGCGCCCGCCGCCCCCGAACTGCTGCTGACCACGATCTTCCGAGAGATCTTCGACACCCTCGGCCTCGGCCGGCAGACGGCGCCCGGCGCGTCCCCGGCCGCCGTCACACAGGCCTCCGGACAGGCCGCGGCGGCCACTCAGGCTCCTCCGGCGGCGCCGGGCGGTCCCGCCGTTAACGGCCGGCGGCAGGCGGCCGCGGCGGGCGCGCCTCCGGCCGCGCCGCAGGCGCCCCTCCCCTCACCCGCGCCGGCCGCGTCGCAGGCCACCCCGGTGCCGCCCCAGGCCCCCGCGCCTCCGCGAGTCCCCGGGCAAGCCCCAGTCTCCGTGCCTCCTCAGGCCCCTGCGCCTCCGCATGCCCCTGTGCCTCCGCAGACCACGGTGTCTCCGCAGACGACGCACCCGCAGGCGACGGCGCCCGGGCAGGTCCCGATGCCCCCTCAGGCGCCGGGCTCGCCGCAGGCCGCGCCCGCGGCGGCCCAGCAGCCGCCCGCAGCCGTGCCCTCTGCTGGGCCCTCGGCTGGGCCCTCGGCTGGGCCCACGACCGGGTCCACGCCGGCCGTCTCCGCGCCGCCTCCGGCCCCCAACCCCGCCGAGCATCCGATGGTCTCGGTCGTGGAGGGGCTGTTCCGCGGCTGGGATCCGCTCGCCCGGGCCGTCGCGGCCGAACGGCTGTTCGCCGCCGAGCCGCTGAGCCTCCGCACGCTCGCCCACCGCCTGAACGTCGACCGCGACGCCCTCTCGCAGGCCCAGCGGGCCGCCGAGGAGCGCGTCCTGCTCTGGCTGCGCTCGGCCGACTCCGCCCCGCTCACCGGACACCTGTTCGGCCTCACCGAGTGGCTCGGCGCGGCGGCCACCCAGGAGCAGCTCATCGCGGCCGACCCGTCCCACCCGATCGAGGTGCCCGCGCTCGGCACGCCGCTGTGGCGCGTGCTCGTCACGCTCATGCCCGACCGCCGCCTGCAGGACGGCTGGCTCGTGGTGGGCGACCTCGCGGGCCTGCGCGAGAAGACACGGCAGCTCCTGGCGGGCAGGCCGGCCGACGCGGACGTGATCGAGTTGCTCGGGCAGCTCGGCATCCGGGCGCACTCCGCCACGGCGTGGCTGGACTCGATGCGCGAGAGCGAGCCCGCCGCCCCCGGCCCGCTGCCGCACCGCGAGGGACCGGGCGTTCCGCCGCCGCCCGCCGTGCCGCCCGCCCTGCTGCCGCGCCGCACGCCCGGGGCGAACGGGCACAACCAGCACCGCGGTGGCGTCCCGATACCGTCGCAGGCCAACAACGGACCCGACGCGGCCACCGCGCTCGCCGCGCTCAACGCGCTGGCGGGAAACGTGCCCCGGCCGCATCTGGTGCCGAACCCCCGGCCGTCCTCGAGCCCCGCGTCCGACCCGCGCCGCTGGCAGCGGATCGACGTCACCAGCGGCCACCTGCGGGGCGAGCCGGTCGCGGTGCCCGAGGGGTACGCCGCCCAGCTCGGCATGCGCCCCGGCACCCTGCTGTCGGTGACGGGTCCGGGCGACAACGCCGTCGTCCTGGTCTGGCGCGACCGGCAGCCCGTCTTCGACTCGCTGCAGCCGGTGCTGATGCGGCTCAACGCGCGGCCCGGCGACTCGGTCTACGTCACCGTGGACGGCTACCGCCTGGACGCGCAGCTCACGTCCGCCTGACCCCCGGGCGGCGGGCCTATCTGAGCAGTTTCCGGTAGTAGGTCGCGGAGACCTCGTAGCCCAGCGCGCCGTAGAACTCGGCGGCGCGGCGCGTGGCGAGGGCCACGTATCCCGCGCCGCGCGACCGCGCCCACGTCTCGAAGTCCTCGAGCAGCCGCCGGCCGATGCCGTGCCTGCGGTAGGCGCGCTCGATCATCGCCTCCTCGACCCAGGCCACCGGGCCGTTGGCGAAGAGCGTGAGATGGGCGTACCCCAGCAGGTAGCCCCGGATGGTCCCGCCGACGGTCGCCACCGCGAGATACGCGTCCTCGTCCTCCAGCAGCCGCGGCAGGGCGGCGTCGAAGGGCGCCCGCTCGGGGCGGAACGTCACCGCGAACTCACGGGCGAGAGCGAAGATCTCCTCGCCGTCCGACTGCTCGGCTCCGCGGATCAGGAGATCATCAGACGTCATGAAATGGACTCTAGGATTTCGGCCGTATATCCGTCCAATTGAGAACTCCAGCCCGGAGGCCCCCCACTCGGGCATGGAGCACCCGGACGGTAAAGAAACAGACGATCATCTGCTCAGATGTGTCAACGGACCGTAAACGAGGAATCACCGTCCGTGAAAAGCGCATGCCGGCATCGAGAGTCGGCACAGGTCCCGGCACTTGAGCGGGGCCGACGACGCGCATCGAAGGGAGACATGGTGAAGCTCTCGAAAGGGATCGCCCCCGTCCTGATCGCCTGCGCGGCCGCGGGCTGGATGGCCATCGGCGCCGCACCCGCGCAGGCGGCGCCCGCCTCCGGCACCACGGCCGTCCACCACCCCGACCACGTCTATCAGCCGGCGTTCACGGGTCCGGACGGCTACGTGCCCGCGTGGTGGGCGCCACGCCACAGGTACGTCCACCGGTTCGTACCGGTCCAGCGGTACCCGTCCTACCGGCACGTCCGGTGGATCCACGGCCGTTACTACTACCGCACCCCGACGGGCTGGCACTGCCTGCACAACTGGCACCGGCGCTGACGTCCTCGCCGCACCGGCACCGGAGGCCTTCCCCATCGCCGATGGGGGAGGCCTCCTCCCGTCCAGGCAACTCACCCGCGGCTCTCTTGCACTCGCTGTGCCCGTGTGTGCGACTGCCTCGCCGCCGCATCCGAGGGAATCCACCTACCCTGCGTCGCCGTCGTTTCGCCGGAGGTAGGTCAGGACGGCGAGCACCCGGCGGTTGCCGTCGCTGGACTCGGCCAGGTCGAGCTTGAGCAGGAGATGCCTGACGTGGCCCTCGACGGTGCGTTCACTGACGACCAGGCGTCGGGCGATCGCGGGATTGTTGAGGCCCTCGGCCATCAACGCGAGGACGTCACGTTCACGCTCGGAGAGCGCGGCGAGGGGGTCGTCACGGCGGACCGCCATCAGGGCTCCGACCACCTGGGGGTCGAGCGCGGAGCCGCCGCCGGCGACCCGTTGGGCCGCGGCGAGGAAGTCTTCCACGTTGAGGACGCGGTCCTTGAGGAGGTATCCGAACCCGGGCCGACTGACCAGGGTGATGGCGTGCTTGGTGTCGATGTGTTGCGACAGCACGAGCACGCCCAGGTTCGGGTAGGTGTCCTTGATGATACGAGCGGCCCGCGTGCCTTCATCGGTGAAGGTCGGCGGCATGCGGATGTCGACGAGGGCCAGGTCGGGCCGGTGCTGATCGACCGACGATCGCAGCGCCTCGGCGTCTCCGACGGCGGCGACGATGTCGTGGCCGCGGTCGGTGAATAGCCGGACCAGTCCTTCGCGCAGTAGCACTTGGTCCTCGGCGATCACGATCCGCATGGCAGCTCCGCGGTGAGGGTGGTGCCCGCGCCGGGCCGGCTTTCGACGTGGAGACGACCGCCCTGGGCCGAGACCCGATCGGAGAGTCCACGCAGACCGGTTCCGCGGGCTGGTTGGGCGCCGCCGATACCGTTGTCGCGGACAATCAGGACGAGCCGGTCATCGAGGATCCGGGTTTGTATCTCGATGTAGGTCGCGCCCGAGTGCTTCACCGCGTTGGTCAACGCTTCGCAGGCGACGAAGTACGCGGTGGACTCGATGTCGGTTGGGAAGCGGTCGGGTCCAATGTGGACGGTGACGGGCAGCGGGGTCCGGCTGGCCAGCTCGCGAAGGGCTACGTCGAGCCCGTCGTCGAGGTAGGCCGGACGTACGCCCTGCGCCAGCACCCGAAGCTCGGCGATGGCGACCGTCAGCTCCTCGACGGCGCCGTCGATGGCCCGGGCCGCCGCCGAGTCGCTGAGCGCGAACTGGGTGTGGCGTAGCGCCAGGCCGACGCTGACCAGCCGCTGCTGGGCCCCGTCGTGCAGGTCCCGTTCCAGGCGCCGGCGCTCCTCGTAGGCGGCGGCGACGATGCGGGCCCTGGACGCTTCGACCTCCAGGAGCCGGCGGTGGAGCTCGGCCCGCAACCGTCCGATCTCGACCGCCAGGCCGGCCCGTTCGACGACCTCCACCAGCAGCTGGACCGTGTCCGGCGTGGTGTCGATGTAGGTGAGGACGGCCAGGGGGGTGCCGGCTCGCTCGACGATCCGGGTGACGCGCCCGTCGTCGGTCTGCTGGACCGGTACGGGTTCGTTCGGCAGGACGTACCGGAGCTGAAGGTCCGGCCGCTCGGTGACCGCCCGGAGCAGTGCTTCGAGCGCCTCCGGGTCGGCCTGGCCGGCCCGGAGGTCGGCGAGAAAGGCGTCGACGCGGGCGAACGCCTCGTACCGGGCCGGCCGGAACCGCCGGTCCACGGCGCGCTGGATCCGCGACCGGAGCGGCCGGAATGCGGTAGCCGCGGCGAGGGTCGCCCCGGCCGTCACCCACGGCGACCCGCGTTGGCCGATCAGCGCCCCGAGGACGAAGGCCGTGCCGAGGTAGGTGGCGGCGAGTAACACGGTGAGCAGACCGTAGACCAGCGTCCGGTTGATGATGATGTCGATGTCGTAGAGCCGGTAGCGCAGGATCGCGACGCAGATCGCAGCCGGCAGGCCGGTGACGACCACCGCGATCGCGATCTGGACCAGAACGCTGTCGTTGTAGAAGAAGATGGCGAGCGGACCGGCGACCGCCAGCAGGGCGACCACGTAGGCCACCCACTTCAGTTGCTGCCGCTCGATCCCGCGCGACCGGACGAACCGGACGACTAGTACGACGATTGCCATCACGAGCGATGCCGAGAACAGCACCTGACCGACGAGGTACACCGGCTCCAGACCGTCAAGCGCGTACGGGTTGCGTCCGGAGCGAAAGACCGGGTCGGAGGCGTGCCCGAATGCCGCTCCGAACGCCAGGAGCCCGGTCGACACGGCCCCCGCCCACACGAGCACCCGCCGACCTGGGCTGAGCCCCCGGCCGGTCGGGAACAGGGTGAGCACGAGCGCGGTCGCCCCGATGCCGAGCATGTTGGCCCAGTTGCCGACCCACTCGATCGAGTCGACCGCCGGCCATCCAGGGTGGTAGCCGTATCCTTCGGCGAACTCGACCCAGGCCGCCTCGACGCCCATGGCGACCAGCAGCCAGCCGAGCGGGTTCCTCCACTGGTACGAGGCGATCAGCGCACCGGCCAGGGTGAGGGCTACCCCGTTGACCGGGTAGAGGATGGTGTCGTACAGCGGCTCCCGCCCGAGCGACAACGGCACCGAGGCGACGGCGCCAAGGACGGCGAGCACCAGCAGTGCCGCTGGCAGCGCGCGCATCCCGAACCGAGCCACCCCGCGATGGTCGCAGCGTGAAAGCGTCGGTCACAAGCGTGCTGGCACCTGTTGAGCGACAGGTGCCGGCACGGCTGCCCGGGACCTCCCCTGTGCGTCACGGTGTTCACAGTCCGTTGACCGCTGTGAGGAGCTCTGTATGGACAAGTCCCGGGTGAGCGCCGTCGCCGCCCTTCTGATCACCGGGTTCGCCATCGTGTACGTCGTCGGCTCGGCCATCGCCGGCTGGGAGCCGTCGTCGGGCTGGCTGATCCGGGCGATCATCCACATCGGAGAGCTTTTGGCCGTTGCCGCCCTCGCGTTCTCGGACGCTGGTGGGCGCAGCCGGGTAGCCCGCACGGGCCTAGCCGCCGCGATCGGGGGCCAGCTCATCATCGCCGCGGCCGAAGTGATCTGGCCGAGCAACCCGGACCTCGGCGACGCGCTGTTCAGCGTCTCCCCGATCCTGACCGGGGCAGGCCTCATAACCGCCGGCGTGGCCGTCATCCGCGCGGGAGTCTGGGCCGGGTCGTCCCGGTTCCTGCCGCTCACGCTCGGCCTTTACACCATCCTCGTGCTGATCCCAGTGATGATCGGCTCTGGCGGCCCGCCGGCGCCGCTGGCGCTCTGGACCATCGGGGGCTGGGACCTGCTGTGGCTCGTGCTCAGCGCAGGTGTCCTCGGCCGTACCCGGACCGCCCTCCCGAGCGACCCGGCAACGGCGAAGGTCACCATCCGCTAGCTTCGGCTCCGGGACCTACGGTGGGTATCGGCCCGCGTCAGTGATAGTGGCTGACGCGGGCCTGCCAGATCTTCCCTGACGCCGGGCCGAGGTCTTTGGCCTCGGGCCCACGTGTATTCCTCGATAACACCAGGTTAAGCGCCCATGCCGAGCTCTCGGGCGATCAGCATGCGCTGCACCTCACTGGTGCCCTCGCCGATCTCCAGGATCTTGGCGTCCCGGTAGAAGCGGCCCACGGGAAACTCGTTCATGAAGCCGTACCCGCCGAAGATCTGCGTCGCGTCGCGGGCGTTGTCCATCGCCGCGTTCGAGGAGACGAGCTTGGCGATCGCGGCCTCCTTCTTGAACGGCAGGCCGGCGAGCATCCGCTCGGCCGCGTGGTAGTAGGCGAGCCTGGCCGTGTGGACCCGCGCCTCCATATCCGCGATCTTGAACTGGATGGCCTGGTAGCGGCCGATCTCCCGGCCGAAGGCCCGGCGCTCCCCGGCGTACCTGACGGACTCGTCCACGCAGCCCTGCGCGAGGCCGACCGACAGCGCGGCGATGGCGACCCGGCCCTCGTCGAGCGTCTGGAGGAACTGCGCGTAGCCCCGGCCGCGCTCACCGAGCAGGTTCGCCTCGGGCACCCGGCAGCCGTCGAACGACAGCTCGCGGGTGTCGGACGCCGACCAGCCGACCTTGGAGTATTTCTTCGAGACGGTGAAACCGGGCGTCCCGGACGGCACCAGGATCGTGGAGATCTCCGGCTTCTCGCCCCGGCGCCCGGTGATCGCGGCGACCGCGACGACGCCGGTGATGTCGGTGCCCGCGTTGGTGATGAACGCCTTGGTGCCGTCGACGACCCACTCCCCGCCGTCGAGCACGGCCGTCGTCCGCATGCCGCCGGGGACGTCGGAGCCCCCGCCCGGCTCGGTGAGGCCGAAGGCCCCCAGCACCTCGCCCGCGGCCATCCGCGGCAGCCACCGCTCCTTCTGTTCGGGGCTGCCGAACCGCAGGATCGGCATCTCCCCCAGCGAGACCGCGGCCTCCAGCGTGATGGCCACGGAGGAGTCGACCCTGGCCAGCTCCTCCAGCGCGAGGCAGAGCGCGAAGTAGTCGCCGCCCATCCCTCCGTACTCCTCGGGGACCGGCAGACCGAACAGGCCCATCGCGCCCATCTTCCGGATGATCTCGTACGGGAACGCGCAGCGCTCGTAGTAGTCACCTATGACGGGGGCCACCTCGGAGCGGGCGAACTCCTCGATCGTCTTGCGCAGTTCCGCGTGCTCGTCGGAAAGCATCTAGATCTCCTTCGCGAGGGCCTGGACGACGCGGGACGGGCTGGGGCGGCCGAGCAGGTCGGCCAGCCACAGGCTGGTGGCGGCCAGCGACCTGACGTCGACGCCCGTCTCGATCCCGAGACCGTCGAGCATCCACACCAGGTCCTCGGTCGCGAGGTTGCCCGTCGCGCTCTTCGCGTACGGGCAGCCGCCGATGCCGCCGGTCGAGGCGTCCACGACCGTTATGCCCCGGCGCAGGGCGGTGAGGGTGTTGGCGAGTGCCTGGCCGTAGGTGTCGTGGAAGTGGACGGCGAGCCGGTCGAGGCCGACGCCGCCCGCCTCGAAGGCGTCGAGCAGCGCCTCGACGTGGCCCGGCGTGCCGACGCCGATGGTGTCGCCGAGCGACAGCTCGGCGCACCCGAGGCCGAGCAGCCGCCGGCCCACCTCCACCACCCGCTCGGGCGCGACCGGCCCCTCCCACGGATCGGCGAAGCACATCGAGACGTACGCCCTGACCCGCAGGCCGTTGGCGAGCGCCCGCTCGACGACCGGGGCGAACATGTCGAACTGCGACTCGACCGTGCGGTTGAGGTTGCGCCGGGCGAACGACTCGGTCGCGCTGCCGAAGATCGCGATGTCCGTGACGCCTCCGGTGCCGAGCGCGCACTCCAGGGCTCGGTCGAGCCCCCGCTCGTTGGGCACGAGCACGGGATAACGCACGCCTGGCGCCGGGGACAGGCCCGCCAGCAGCTCGGCGGCGTCCGCTAGCTGGGGCACCCACTTGGGGTGGACGAAGCTGGTGGCCTCGATGACCGTCAGCCCGGCCTCGGCCAGGCGCCGGACGAACTCGGCCTTCACCTCGACGGGCAGGATGGCCGCCTCGTTCTGCAGGCCGTCGCGCGGCCCCACCTCGTAGATCGTCACCTTCACGGCGTCACCACCGCCAGCACGGCGTCCAGCTCGACCGCCTGGCCGGTCCTGGCCCGCAGCTCGGCGAGCACCCCGTCGAGGGGGGCGGTCAGCGTGTGCTCCATCTTCATCGCCTCCACGACGATCAGCGGCTGGCCCTTCGCCACCCGGTCGCCCCGCGCCGCCTTCACCACCAGCACCGTGCCCGGCATGGGGCTGCGGACGACGCCGTCGGCGGCGTGGCCGGCGCTCTCCGGGTCGCCGGGGTCACCCGGGTCGTGGCGGGTGACCGCCCAGGCCCGGCCGCCCTCCCCCAGCCACACGGTCTCGCGGTCCCTGGCGACGGCGTAGCGGCGGGTGAGGCCGCCGATGGTGACGGACACCTCGTCGCCGTCCATGACGAGCCGGGCCGGGCCGAGCCCGCGCCCGTCGACCTCCACTTCCTCGGCGTCCGCGGCCGTCCCCCGCACCCGGACCGGCACACCCAGGCGGTAGACCGTCCAGGCCCGCTCGCCGATCCGCCAGCCGTCCGCGACGTCCCACGGGTCGCCCGCGCCGCCGGCGCCACCACCAATGCCACCCGCCTCGGCGTGGAAGACCAGCGCGGCGGCGGCGAGCACGTCGTCGGGTGGGGAGTCGCCCGCGAGACCGGCGGCGAACCGCTCGACCAGCCCGGTGTCGAGCCGGCCCGCCGCCACGTCGGGGTCGGCGAGCAGCGCGCGCAGGAAGCCGGTGTTGGTCGTCACGCCGAGCACCGCGGTCGCCGCGAGCGCCCGGTCGAGACCGGCGAGCGCGGCGGCCCGGTCCGGCCCCCAGGCGGCGACCTTGGCCAGCATCGGGTCGAAGTCGCTGCCCACCACGAGTCCCTCCGCCAGCCCGGAGTCGACCCGGACGTCCAGCCCGGCCCTGGGCTCGCGCAGCGCCAGGACCCGTCCACCCGTGGGGAGGAAGCCGCGGGCCGGGTCCTCGGCGTAGACGCGGGCCTCGACGGCGTGGCCGGTCAGCCGCACCTCGTCCGGCCCGAACGGCAGGGCCTCCCCCGCGGCGACCCGCAGCTGCAGCTCGACCAGGTCGAGGCCGGTCACCATCTCGGTAACCGGGTGCTCCACCTGGAGCCGGGTGTTCATCTCCATGAAGTAGAACGCGAACGGCCCGCCCGTGCCGGGGACGATGAACTCGACGGTCCCCGCGCCGACGTAGCCCACCGACCGGGCCGCCTCCACCGCCGCCTCGCCCATCCGGCGCCGCTCCTCCGCGCCGAGCAGCGGCGAGGGCGCCTCCTCGACGATCTTCTGGTGGCGCCGCTGCAGGCTGCACTCGCGCTCGCCCAGGTGGACGACGGTGCCGTGGCCGTCGGCCAGGACCTGGATCTCGATGTGCCGCGGCCGGTCGATCAGCCGCTCCAGCAGCAGGGTGCCGTCCCCGAAGGCCGCCAGGGCCGTACGGCGGGCCGACTCGACGGCCGCGGGCAGGCCGTCGGCCGAGCGGACCGGGACCATGCCCTTGCCGCCCCCGCCCGCCGACGGCTTGATCAGCACGGGGAAGCCGACGCGGGCGGCCACCTCGGCGAGATCGTCGTGTGGCTCGGCCCCGCCGGGCACCACGGGCACCCCGGCCGCGGCGACCGTCTCCTTGGCCCGGATCTTGTCGCCCATCGCCTCGATGGCGGCGGGCGGCGGGCCGACGAACACCAGCCCCGCCTCCGCGCACCGGCGGGCGAACTCCGCGTTCTCCGCCAGGAACCCGTAGCCGGGGTGGACGGCCTGCGCCCCCGACCGCAGGGCGGCGTCGATCAGGCCGCCGGCGTCGAGGTAGCCGTGCGGGAGCCGTACGGCGATGTCGGCCTCGCGGACGTGCCGGGCGTCGCGGTCGGCGTCGGCGTGGACGGCGACCGCCCGGACGCCCATGGCGCGCAGCGTGCGGATGATCCGGACGGCGATCTCGCCCCGGTTCGCGATCAGTACGCTCGTGAACATCACGGGCCGACCCGGCGCGGAGCGGTCCGCCCGCGGAGCGGGCGAGGAGCCGGTGAACAGGTCATTGGCAGTGCCTCACATCCGGAATACGCCGTAGCCGACGGGTTCGAGGGGGCGGTTCGCCGCGGCCCCGAGTGCGAGGCCGAGGACGGTGCGGGTGTCGGCCGGATCGATCACCCCGTCGTCCCAGAGGCGGGCGGTCGAGTAGTACGGGTTTCCCTGGGTCTCGTACTGCGCCCGGATCTCCTCCGGATCCACGTCGCCGACCGTGGACAGCACCGTGGCGGCCTGCTCGCCGCCCATGACGGAGATGCGGGCGTTCGGCCACATCCACAGGAAGCGGGGCGAGTAGGCCCGGCCGGCCATGGCGTAGTTGCCGGCGCCGAACGACCCGCCGACGATCACGGTGAGCTTGGGCACCCGGGCGCAGGCCACCGCGGTCACCATCTTCGCGCCGTGCTTGGCGATGCCCCCCGCCTCGTACGCCTTGCCGACCATGAAGCCGCTGATGTTCTGCAGGAATACCAGGGGGATGCCGCGCCGGTCGCAGAGCTCGACGAAGTGGGCCCCCTTCAGGGCCGACTCCGCGAACAGGATGCCGTTGTTGGCGACGATCCCCACCGGGTGCCCGTGGACGCGGGCGAAGCCGGTCACGAGCGTCGTGCCGTACTCGGCCTTGAACTCCAGCAGCCGGCTGCCGTCCACGATCCGCGCGACGACCTCCCGGACGTCGTAGGGGGTGCGGGTGTCGGGCGGCACGATCCCGTACAGGTCCCGGGGGTCGAAGAGGGGCGGCTCCGGCGGCGCGACCTCCCAGGGCCGCGGCGGGCGGGGGGCCAGCGTCGCGACGATGTCCCGCACGATCTTCAGGGCGTGCGCGTCGTCCTCGGCGAGGTGGTCGGTGACGCCGCTGACCCGCGCGTGCACCTCGCCGCCGCCCAGTTCCTCGGCGGTGACGGTCTCCCCGGTCGCGGCCTTCACCAGCGGCGGCCCGCCCAGGAAGATCGTGCCCTGGTTCCGCACGATCACCGCCTCGTCGCTCATCGCCGGGACGTACGCCCCTCCGGCCGTGCACGACCCGAGCACGGCGGCGATCTGCGGGATGCCGCGGGCCGACATGGTGGCCTGGTTGTAGAAGATCCGCCCGAAGTGCTCCCGGTCGGGGAAGACCTCGTCCTGCCGGGGCAGGAACGCGCCGCCCGAGTCGACCAGGTAGAGACACGGCAGGTGGTTGTCGAGCGCCACCTCCTGGGCGCGCAGGTGCTTCTTGACCGTGACCGGGTAGTAGGTGCCGCCCTTGACCGTCGCGTCGTTGGCCACGACCACGCACTCCCGGCCCGAGACGCGGCCGACCCCGGTGATGATCCCGGCGGCCGGTGCGTCGCCGCCGTACATGCCGGTCGCGGCCAGGGGCGACAGCTCGAGGAACCGGGAGCCCGGATCGAGGAGCGTGTCGACCCGGTCGCGGGGCAGCAGCTTGCCGCGCGCGACGTGCCGCTCCCGCGACCGCTCGGGGCCGCCGCGCGCCGCGACCGCCAGGCGCTCGCGCAGCTCGGCCACCAGGCGCTCGTTCGCCTCGGCGTTCCGCTTGTACGGTTCCGCGCCCGGGTCGAGCCGGCTCTCCAGCACCGGCCACGTGCTCTGTCTCATATCCTGGATGTTAATCACCGCTAACTCGGCTCGTCTAGCATGGTGTCGTGACCACGACACCTACCCGCAACCGGCGGGCCGAGATCCTCGACGCGGCGGCCGGTCTGTTCGCCGCGCGCGGCTTCCACGGGGTGTCCATCGAGGACATCGGGTCCGCCGTCGGGGTGTCCGGGCCCGCGCTCTACCGGCACTTCAGCGGCAAGGAGGCGCTGCTGGCCGAGATGCTGCTCGACATCAGCGGGCGGCTGCGCGACCAGGGCGCCCGCCTGGCCACGACCGCCGACCCGGGCACCGCGGAGGCCATCCTCGACGCGCTGATCAGGGGACATGTCGAGTTCGCGCTCGCCCATCCGTCGCTCATCCGGGTGCACGAGCGGGAGCTCGACAACGTGCCCGAGACGGCCCGCCGGGCGATCAGGCGGCTCCAGCGGCTCTATGTCGAAGAGTGGGTCACCGTGCTGACCGAACTCCGTCCCGCGTGCCCGCCGGCACGACTGCGCGCGGCCACCCACGCCGTCTTCGGGCTGCTGAACTCCACCCCGCGCAGCGCCGGCGAGCTACCGCCCGACGCGATGGCAGCGATCCTGCACGGCATGGCACGGGCGGCTCTCGCCGCGTTGTGAACGATCGCTAACTTCCGTCGGAACCCCACGCCGCGCGGACGCCGGCGCGCCGGGGAGGGATCAGGCGGCCGACGGATCAGGCGAGCATCGCGCGGGCGGCCCGCTCGATGTCGGCCTCCGACAGCAGCACGGTGTCGGCGGCCGGCCCGAGCGGGATGAAGCTGTCCCGCGAGGTGACCCGCGCGATGGGGCCGGTGAACCCGTTGTCGATCAGGGCCGCCATCACGCTCTCCGACACCCCGCCCCCGCGCCGGGTCTCGTCGGCGACGAGCACCCGCCCGGTGAGCTCCGCCGCGCGCATCAGGTCGTCGACCGGCAGGGGCGACAGCCACCGCAGGTCGAGCACCCGGCAGCCCACCTCCTCGGCGGTGAGGCGGACCGCCGCCCGCAGGCTCATCCGCAGGCCGTTGCCGAAGGTCACGATCGTGAGGTCGCGCCCCTCGCCGTACGACCGGGCCCGCCCGATCGGCACGTGCGTCTCCCCCCAGCGGGCCGGCGGCGCGTACGGCGCGAGCCACCCGCCGTCGCCCTCGTCGAACAGGTCGCGGGTGTGGTAGAGGGCGATGGGTTCCAGGAACACGCAGACGCTGCCGTCGACCCGGGCGGCGGACAGGCAGGTGCGGAGCATCGCGGCGGCGTCGTCGGGGCGGGCGGGCGAGGCGAGCACGACGCCGGGGATGTCCTTCAGCGCGGCGATCGAGTTGTCGTTGTGGAAATGCCCGCCGAAGCCCTTCTGGTAGGCGTACGACGCGACTCGCAGGACCAGCGGATTGCTGAACACGCCCTGGGAGAAGAACCCCAGCGTCGACGCCTCGCCCCGGATCTGGTCGAGGGCGTTGTGGAGATAGGCGAGATACTGCACCTCGGGCACCGGGACCATCCCGGAGACCCCCGCGCCCAGCGCCAGCCCCAGCACCGCCTGCTCGTCCAGCAGCGTGTCGAAGACGCGCTCGGCGCCGAACCTCCGGAGCAGCCCACGGGTGACGCCGTACACGCCGCCCTTGCGGGCCACGTCCTCGCCGAACACCACGACGCCGGGGTCGAGCGCCATCGCGTCGGCCAGGGTGCGGTTGACCGCCTGGGCCAGGGTGAGCTTGCCCTCCAGTTCGGGGAGCGTGCCGAAAGCCCGTTCCCGCACCTCCATCGGGGCGACGCGGGCCACGTCGGCCGCGACCCGGTCCGGGCGGCGTGGCGCGATCGGCGCCATGACCTCCTCGGCCGACGCGAGACGCGGCCGCCGGGCGCACTCCATCGCGAGCTTGAGCACGTGATCGCGCTCCGCCTCGTAGCGCGACAGCAGTTCCTCCGGCTGGGCGAGCCCCGCCTCGACCAGCAGCCGGGCGGTCCGGACGAGGGGGTCGCGGTCGAGGTCGGACGCGATCTCCCTGCGGGTGCGGTAGGCGATCTCCACGTCGGAGCCGGCGTGACCCATCAGCCGCACGGTGCGCAGGTGCAGGAAGGCGGGCGCCCGGGTGGTCCTGACGTGGTCGGCGGCCTTCCTGGCCACGTCGTACGCCTCGGCGAGGTCGCAGCCGTCCGCCTGGAAGTACGCCAGCAGCGGGTGGCGGGCCTGCTCGATCCAGTCGGGCGGCGTCCGGACGCTGATCCCGATGCCGTTGTCCTCGCACACGAAGAGGACCGGCACCGCCAGCCCGCGGAACCGGCCGAAGGCCGCGGTGTTCAGGCCGCTCAACGCCGTGGCGTGGTTCATCGAGGCGTCGCCGAAGCTGCACACGGCGACCGCGTCCCGCGGCCAGGGCGAGGGGACGCCGAGGACCCTGGCGCGTTCGACGGCGAAGCCCACGCCGACCGCCCGGGGCAGGTGGCTCGCGATCGTCGAGGTCTGCGGGATGACGGCGAGGTCGCGGTTGCCGAAGACCTTGTGCCGGCCGCCCGCGATCGGCTCCTCCGCCGCGGCGGCCAGGCCCAGCAGCACGTCGCGCAGGCCCTCCTCGGCCAGCCGGCCCGCCTGGGCCGACCGCGCCAGGTAGAACGCCCCTGACCGGTAGTGCAGCAGCGCCGGGTCGGTCACCCGGAGGGCCGCGGCGACCGCCGCGTTGCCCTCGTGGCCCGACGATCCGATCGTGTAGAAGCCCTCGTCCTGCGTACGCATGTGGCGGGCCGCGACATCGAGGAGGCGACTGCCGAGCTGGACCGCGAAGAGCTCCCGGCAGCGCGCGCCGGTGAGCGTCGTGCCCGGACGCACGGGCTGCCCCGGATCCGTCGGAGGTCCGGGCGTCAGCGCACCGACCACCTCGGCGAAATGCGTCTCCACAGCGTCCCGCACCACACGGCCGATTATGTCGCAGGATGCACGCTCCGTCCGGCGGAGCGTCATCTCCGTTCGGCCTCTCTTCCCGGGACCCTCCGAACCTATCCCTTTCGCTCCAGATAGGTGTCCTATGGGGACTTGCTACAACTTTCGCCGTCAATCGCCCGTCTACTGAGGAGAAACGACGTGGCACCCTCATGCCGCGTTCAACCAACGGGAGGTTCACCCGAGATGTTGAAACGCATCACCACAGCCGTGCTCGCGGCCGTCGTGGGGACGGCGACGCTGGTCGCCGGACCCGCGGCGCACGCGGACACGGCGCCGTCGATCTCCCACATCGACGTGAGTCCCAGCCCCGTGGTCGTGACCGGCTGGGCCGGGACCACCGCGACCTTCGCGTTCGTCACCACCAACCCCGCCCAGGTCTCCGCCTCGATCGCCCCCAGCGGCGGGTCCGCGAAGCCGCTCACGCTGGCGCCGCCCCAGGTCGGCATCCCCGAGAGCACCCGGTGGACGGCGACGGAGAAGTTCGGCAGGAGCGCGCCCGCGGGCGAGTGGACCCTGCGGATCAAGGCCGTGAACGGCTCCGCCGTCAAGGAGGAGTCGCGGACCTTCACGGTGCGGCAGGTCTGGGACACCGGCATCGCCGGCTTCGGCGCCTCCCCCGAGCCGGTCCGGCGCGGCGAGACGCTGTCGCTGTCCGGGCGGCTGCTCGCCGACGGTCTCCACGGCCGGCGTGGGCTCCCCGACCAGAAGGTGTACATCGAGTTCAAACCGGCAGGGGGCTCGCACTACACCCGGGTCGGCTACGACTACACCAACTGGCGGGGTGAGTTCTCCACCGGCGTCCGTGCCTGGAGCACGGGCTGGTGGCGGGCCGAGTTCGCCGGTTCCGACACCGCCGGCCCGTCGGTCAGCGACACCGACCAGGTGGACGTGGTCGCGCCGAGGCCGCGGCCCCGGCACTCGACCCGCTTCGTCTCCTTCGACGCGACCCCGGAACCGGTCAAGTACGGCAAGTACCTGAGCTTCCGCGGCGCGCTCCAGGTGTGGGACGCGGGCTGGGAGGGCTACGGCAACCGCAGGGTCACGCTGTGGTTCAAGGGGTCCGGCGGCCACTGGACGTACGTGAAGACCACGTGGACCAACAGCACCGGCAAGCTCTGGACCAAGACCAAGGCGGTCAGGTCCGGCAGCTGGAAGTTCGTGTTCGACGGCGACGGCCACGCCAAGGGGTCGTCGAGCAAGGCCGACTCGGTGCGCGTCAAGCGCTGACCGCCTGACGGTGACCGGCCCGGGGCGCCACGCCCCGGGCCGGTCGTCGTTCCTCAGCCCCGGTGCGGCCCAATCGGTGGGCCTCAGCCGGGTGCGGCTCAGTCGGTAACGGCCCAGTCGGGGAGACCTCAGTCGGTGCGGCGGAACTGGGCGACCGCGACGCCCAGCAGCACGGCCCCGACGACGGCCACGAGGCCGACCTCCAGCGCGACCGGCAGCCGGTTGCCGAACCAGCTGATGCCGGGGTTGAGCATCGCGTCGACCTGGGCGGGCACGGTCAGGTAGCCGAAGACGGCCTGCCGCATGGGGTCCACGGCGTACGTGAGCGGGTTGATCGTGGTCAGCACGTGCAGCCACGACGGCAGGTTGGCGAGCGGGAACATCGAGCCCGACAGGAAGATCATCGGCATGATGGCCATCTGCATGATGCCGAAGAAGGACTGCATGTTCTTCATCCGGGCGGCGATCGTCACGCCGAACGCCGTGATGGTGAACGCCGCGAGGAACATCTCCGCCAGCAGGGTGACGATCAGGACCGGCGAGTACGGCACGCCGACCAGCCCGGCGAGGGCCAGGATGACGACGCCCTGGCAGGTCGCCACGACGGCGCCGCCGAGACACTTGCCCACCACGATGGCTCCCCGGCTCACCGGGGCGACGAGCATCTCGCGCAGGAACCCGAACTCGCGGTCCCACACGATCGACCCGGCCGAGAACATGGCCGTGGTGATGACCGTCATCGAGATCATGCCGGGGTACATGAACGTGCGGAAGTCGATCCCGGGGATGGATCCGCGCACGAGCGTGCCGAGACCGGTGCCCATGACGAACAGCCAGAGCACCGGCTGGATGAGCATCGTGACCATGCGGGTGCGGTCGTTGACGAACCGGAGCAGCTCGCGGTGGAGCACGACCTTGACGGCGCGGACGTGATGTCCGCCCGTCGACCTGGGGACGGTCACCTGTACGACATCGGTGGCCATCGGATCACCTTCCCCGCGCCATGGCGCGCATCCACTGGTTGCCCGCCGAGCCCGACTCCGCGTCGCGGATGGTGGAGCCCGTGTAGGACATGAAGACGTCGTCGAGCGAGGGCCGCGACACGCTGACCGACTTGATCGGCATGCCGAGGTCGGCGAACAGCCGGGGGACGAACTCCTCGCCGGAGGCCACGGCGAACGTCACCTGTCCCTCGTGGACGGCCGCCTCGATGCCGAAACGGTCCTGGAGCGCCGCGATCGCCCGTTCGTCGTCGCCGGTCTGGATCTGCACCCGGTCCTTCCCGACGCTGGCCTTGAGCGCCTCGGGCGAGTCGACGACCACGATCTCGCCGTGATCGATGATCGCGATGCGGTCGCAGTACTCGGCCTCGTCCATGTAGTGCGTGGTCATGAAGATGGTGATGTCCTCCGTGTGGCGCAGCCGGGTGATGTAGCCCCAGATCGCCGCCCGGGTCTGCGGGTCGAGCCCGACCGTCGGCTCGTCGAGGAACAGCACCTTGGGCGAGTGGAGCAGGCCGCGGGCGATCTCCAGCCGGCGCTTCATGCCGCCGGAGAACGTCGAGACTCTGCTCTCCTTGCGGTCCCACAGACCGACCATCTCCAGGACCTGCCGGAGCCGGTCGGCCAGCACGGTCTTGGGCACGCCGTACAGCTCAGCGTGGAAGCGCAGGTTCTGCTCGGCGGTGAGGTAGCCGTCGAGTGTCGGGTCCTGGAAGACCAGCCCGATGTTGCGGCGCACGTCGTCGCGCTGGGTCACCACGTCGTGGCCGCCGACGGCCGCGGCGCCGCCCGTGGGGGTGACGAGCGTGCACAGCATGCTGATCGTGGTGGTCTTCCCCGCGCCGTTCGGCCCGAGAAAGCCGAACACCTCCCCCGGGGCCACCTCGAAGTCGACGCCCTTGACGGCCTCGACGTCTCCGTACGACTTCCGCAGTCCGCGCACGGACACCGCGGGGTTCATCCGTCCTCCGAAAGAATCATGAACATCGCCTGTCTCGTTTTCTTGAGGAGTCGCTTGGCCTGGACGACCTGGTCGTCGTCGGCCACCTGGAAGAGATGGAGGAACGCCTCGTTGAGCTGCCCCCACAGCAGGCGCAGCTCGTCCCGGTCCTGCGGGATGCAGCGGGCCACGTCGGCCCACGGCTCGGCCCGCTCGCCGGCGCGGCGTCGTCCCTCCTCCGTGAGCCGGTACGTGCGGCTGCCGCCGCCCTCCTCACCGGTCACCAGTCCCTCGTCCTCCATCTGCTGCAGGGCGGGGTAGACCGAGCCGGGGCTGGGGCGCCAGACGCCGCCGCTGCGGCGGCCTATCTCCTCGATCAACTGGTAGCCGTTGCGCGGCTCCTCCACGAGCAGCAGCAGGAGAGCGGTTCTCACCTCGCCCCGGCGTACGCGGGGCGACAAGGGGGACGGATAGTCGCGCATCGGTCACCATCCAACTATCGGGATACGCCAACGATATATCTAGATAGTTGGCAAAACAACCGGCATCTCGGGAAAGGCACCCACCCGGAACGGGTCAGAGCCAGTCGCGGCGCTTGAAGACGAAGTAGAGCGTCAGGCAGACGGCCCCCATGAGCAGTACGGCCATGGGATAACCCAGCACCCAGTGCAGCTCCGGCATGTGGTCGAAGTTCATCCCGTAGATCGTCCCGACCAGCGTGGGGGCGAACAGGATCGCCGCCCAGGCCGAGATCTTCTTGACCTCGTCGCCCTGCGCGATGCTCGCGCCGGTCAGCTTGGTCATCTCCTCGTTCTGCTGCTGGCTGACCAGGGTGGAGTTGACGATGAGGATGTCCTGCAGCATCTGGCGGAAGGCCGAGACCCGTTCGTTCACCGTGATCGCGTGGTCGGCCACGTCCCGCAGGTAGCGCTGGAGCTCCTCGTCGACGCCGTACTTGGGCGACGCCTCGATGAAGCCGTCGAGCATGGGCACGAGCGGGGCGGCGGCCCGCTGGAACTCGATGACCTCCCGGGACAGGGAGTAGATGCGGCGGGGGGCGGCCGGGTCGCCGCCGAACACCTGCACCTCGATCTCGTCGATGTCGTTCTGCAGGCCGGCGACGACGGGCGCGTAGCCGTCCACCACGGCGTCGAGGATCGCGTACAGCACGGCCTGCGGGCCCTGCCGCAGCAGGTCGGGATCCGACTCCATCCGGCGCCGCACCCTGGACAGGTCGGGGGCCTCGCTGTGCCGGACGGTCAGCACGAAGTCGGGCCCGACGAAGACGTGCAGCTCGCCGAACTCCACCTTCTCCGGCTTGTCGAGGTACTGCGCGGCCCGGAGCACCACGAACAACGTGCCGCCGTACCGGTCGGCCTTCGGCCGCTGGTGCGCCACGATCGCGTCCTCGATGGCCAGCTCGTGCAGGCCGAACGCCTCGGCCGCTCTGACCAGCTCGGAGTCCTCCGGCCGGTAGAGCCCGATCCAGGCCATCGCCCCGGGCCGGGACCGCAGGGCCGCGATCGCGTCCGTCAGGGACCCGGGAGAGTCCACCCGTTCGCCGTCGACGTAAACCGCGTTGTCGACGACGCTCTGCCTGGCCGGGATCTCGTCGCCCGCCCGGGGATCCATCGAATGTTCGGGAGCGGGCTCGGGCTTCGCCCGCAACAGCCCACCCATACCACGCAGTCCACGCATACGCCGCTCAGCCACAGATAGAAGGTAGTCGGCTTCGTAGCCCCACATCTCCGGCGGCACGACATGTCGGCGGCCCGTTCCAGGCCGTACGATTCGGCGCGGAGGTGACCCCCCTGAAAGACCTGTGGAACCAACTGACCGCGACCCAGGTCGCGCTCTCACCGTGGCTGGTCGCGCTGTCCGGCCTCGCCGCCCTCGCCGCGGTGGCGTACCGGCCGTCGTGGCACTTCTCCCGAGGACTGATCACGATCGCGCACGAGGGCGGCCACGCCCTCGCCGCCGTGCTCACCCGGCGCAAACTGCGCGGGATCAGGCTGCATTCGGACACCTCCGGCGTCACCCTCACCCGTGGACGGCCGACCGGACCCGGCATGGTCGCGACGGCGGCCGCGGGCTACGTCGCGCCATCCCTGGTCGGCCTTGGCTCCTCCTGGCTGGTCGCGGCCGGGTACATCACGCTGCTGCTGTGGGCCGTGCTCGTGCTGCTGGCCTGCATGCTTGTCATGATCAGAAACTTCTTCGGGGCGCTGACCCTGCTGGTCGTCGGCGGCGCGGTGTTCGCGCTGTCGTGGTGGGCTCCGGCCGGCGTGCAGTCCGCCATCGCCTGCGCGGCGGTGTGGTTCCTGCTGTTCGGCGGGGTGCGCCCGATTCTGGAGTTGCAGACCAAGCGCCGGCGGGGGCGGGCGCCCGACTCCGACGCCGACCAGCTGGCGCGGCTCACCCGCCTCCCCGGCACCTTCTGGGTGCTGCTGTTCCTGCTGGTGTCCGCCGCGTCCGTCGTGCTGGGCGGCTACCTGCTCGCCGCCCGCTGGCTCCCCGGCCACCTCACCTGAGGACCCGTACGGGGCCAAGAGCGGCCGGCGATGGGACTCTCAGCGCCGGGATTTCCAGCGCCGGCCTCAGCGCTGGGACAGCGACGACCCCGACCGGCCCTTGACGACCCGGAGCCGGGCGGGGATCCGCACCCGGAGCTCGGCCACATGGCTGACCACGCCGACCGCCCGGCCGCCCTCCCGGAGGCCGTCCAGGATGTCCAGCACGTCGTCGAGCGTCTCGTCGTCGAGCGTGCCGAACCCCTCGTCGACGAACAGCGTGCCGATCTCGGCGCCGCCCGCCTCCTGGGTGACGACGTCCGCCAGGCCGAGGGCCAGCGCGAGCGAGGCGATGAAGCTCTCCCCGCCGGACAGCGTGGCGGGGTCGCGGTCGACGCCCGTCCACGCGTCGAGGACGCGGAGGCCGAGCCCGCCGCCCGACCTGCCGCGGTCGCCCGCCGACCTGGCCAGGTCGTGCCGGAGCAGGTAGCGCCCGCCGGACATCCGGTCGAGCCGCTCGTTGGCCGCCTCCACGACCTGCCGCAGCCGCTCCCCGAGCACGAACGACGACAGCCGCATGTGCCACCGGTTGTCGGAGGAGGTCCCGCCGGTCAGCTCGGCCAGGCGACGGGCCAGCCGGTGACGTTCGTCGGCCGGCCGGTAGGCGCGCAGCGCCGCCTCCAGTTCGGCCGCGAGCCCGGTGAGCTGGCGGAGGCGGTCGCGCGCGCGGTCCCTGGCCGATATCCCCGCACCGTGCTCCCGCTCGGCCTCGGCGTGCTCCCGTTCCAGCGTGGCCAGATCGGGCGCCGGGGCGGCCGCCGCGGCGGTCAGCTCGGGATCGGCCAGCAGCGCCTCCACACTCGCCCGCTCCGCGTCGAGCTCCCGCAGCCGCCGGGCCATCTCCTCCCGGTCGGCGGCCGGCCGCGCCGCGGCCTCGGCGTCCTCCACCCCGGCGAAGCCCGCTTCGCGGGCGGCCCGCGCGGCCTGTCCGAGCGCCGCCTCCCGCTCCCCGTCGGCGACGGCGGCGGCCCGGACGGCCTCCGCCGCCTCCCTGACCAGGGTGGCCTCGTCCTCGAGCCGCTCGATGCGGGCGGCGAGGGTGGGATCGCTCCCCCTGGCGGCGTCGATCAGCGCCGACAGCCGGCCCTTGTCGGCGGCCAGGCCGTCGGCGTGGGCCCGGGCCGCCGCCAGGTCGAGCGCCACCTGCCGGGCCCGGCCGTCCGTCTCGTCGTGCTCCGCGGCCAGCCCGGCAACCTCGACGGCCAGCTCGTCCTCCCGGGCGGCCAGCGCCCGCGCCCGCTCCAGCCGCCGCTCCGCCGCCTCCACCGCGCTCTCCAGATCCGTGCCCTCCGGATCGGCGCCCTCCAGATCCGTGCCCGCCGGATCTGGGCTCCCCAGATCGGCGCTGCCCAGACCCATGCCACCCAGAGCCATGCCACCCCGACCCATGCCACCCAGGTTCGCGGGGTCCAGATCCGTGCTCTCCAGATCACCGGCCCCACCGCGAACGCCCGTGTCGAACAGGCCCTGGTCGAGGGTCGCCGCGACGCGGGCCCGCTCGGTCAGCACGGCCTCGCGGCGCGTGCGGGTCTCGGTGATGGCGGACGCCAGTTCCGCCGCGCGGTCGCGGGCCGCGTCGAGATCGGCCGCGAGCCGCTCCGCCAGCTCCGCCGCGACCGGTTCGCGCGCCGCGCTCTCACGCCGGTCCGCCAGCTCCGCCTCGGTCTCCGCCAGCGCGGCCGCGGCCTCCTCGGCCGTGCGGCCGGCGGCCCGCGCGGAGGCGGCCTCCAGCGCCGACGACAGCGCCGCGGCGGCGCTCTCCGCCTCCTCGCGGTCGCGCTGCGCGGCGTCGAACTCGTCCTGCGCGGCCTGCTCGTCGTCCGCTGTCGCCGCCCGGACGGCGGCGCGGGCCGGGGCCGGGTGATCGGTCGACCCGCACACCGCGCACGGCCCGCCCTCGACGAGCCCGGCCGCGAGCTCGGCGGCCATGCCCTCGATCCGGCGCAGCCGTACGTCCTGGAGCCGGTCGCGGAGGTCCTGGGCCCGGTCGACGGCGGCTCGCCGGGCCTGCGCCGCCGCCTCCAGCTCGGCGCGGAGCGCGTCTCGGAGCCGGGCGGCCTCCAGCCGCTCCCCGGCCAGGCCGCGGGCCGCCTCCAGCCCGGGAAGGCGGGCCGCGGCCTCGCGCGCCGCCCGTGCCTCGCCGTCGGCGGCGGCCAGCGCGGCCGGCAGCTCGGCCTGGGCCGCGAGCGCCTCCGCCTCGGCGGCGGCCAGCCGTTCGAGCTCCGCGTCGAGCAGCGCCGCCTGGCGGGTCGTCTCGCGCAGGCGCAGCGCCGCGTCGCGGGCGGCCGTGAGGCCGGGGACGGCGGCCGCGGCGACGCGGGCCCGCGACAGCCGGTTTTCCGCGTCGCCCCGCCGGGCGGGCAGCGTGGCGAGCCGTTCGGCCAGCAGCCGATCCTCGTCGGTGAGCGAGGCGAGCGTGCGTGCCGTGCGATCCAGCTCCTCCCGGACCTCGCGCAACCGCGACTCCTCCGGGAGGGCCTGCCGCACGCGGGTGATCTCGTCGCGGCGCTCCCGCTCCAGGGTGGCGAGCCGGTCCGCGCCGGGCGCGTCCTCGCCCGGGAGCGCGCGCGATACCGCGTCGGCGGCCAGCCGCCCCGCCTTGGCCGCGGCCTCGGCCCGCTGCCCCGCCTGGCGGAGCAGCGGCAGCACGCGGTCGGCGCGGGCGGCGTCGTCGAGCATGACCTCCAGGTCGGACCGCTCGTCGGCGGCGGCGTCGAGCTCGCGGCTGCGGGCGAGCGCGGCCGCGTGCCGGCCGCGCCGGTCGGCCAGCTCCTCACCGGCCCGCAGCCGGGCGCGGGCCGCGAGCAGGACGGTCTGGGCGGCCTCGCACCCGGCGACCGTCTCGTCGAGGACCGCCCGCGCCGACTCGGTCACCGCGCCCGACCAGGCCGCCGGGTCGGCGTCGTCCTCCGGGAGCGGCAGGCCGTCGCCCGCGGCTCCGCGCATCCGGTCGAGGACCGAGTCGACCCGGTGGGCCAGCTCCTGCCGTTCCCGCCCGGTGCGGGTGCGCAGATCGGCGAGCCACCCCTCGAGGTCGGTGAAGACCCGGACGGAGAACAGCCGTTCGAGCAGCTTGCGCCGGTCGTCGCCGTCCGCCCGGAGGAACTTGGCGAAGTCTCCCTGCGGCAGCATCGCCACCTGGCAGAACTGGTCGGCGTTCATGCCGAGCAGCTCGCCGATCAGGTGACCCGCCTCGTCGCTGCGGGTGCTGCGGGTGATCCACCGGTCGGTGAGCTCCTCGACCAGCGCCTTGGCCTTCTCCTCGACCAGGCCGTCTCCACGCAGCTTCGGGCGCATCCAGGCGGGAGAACGGGTGACGCGCAGCCGCCGCCCGCGGATCGTGGCCTCCAGGACGACGACGGGACCGCGATCGGGCGGGGCGTGGTCGCAGCGCAGCGCCCGGGCGCTGTCGCGCCGGCCGGGCACCCGGCCGTAAAGGGCGTAGCAGACCGCGTCGAGCACGGTCGTCTTACCGGCGCCGGTCTGCCCGTGGATGAGGAACAGCCCGGCCTCGCCGAGGGCGTCGAAGTTCACCTCCTCGGTGCCGGCGAAGGAGCCGAACGCGGTCAGCCGCAGCCGGTGCAGTCTCACCGGGCCTCCTCTCGCCCGTTCGCGGGGGACGCGGCCCGCCCGCGCCGCCCGCTCACGCGCTCTCCTTGACGCGGCAGGCCTCAACGGCCCGTTCGAGCAGGCGTCTCTCGTCGTCGTCCGCCGGCTCGCCGCGGACCTCCCGGACGAAGTCGAGCGCCACGTCGATCTCCGCCCGGCCCGCCATGTGCGCCCGGCGGGGGGCCGTATCGGAGCCGTTCTCGGGTTCGAAGACGAGGGCCAGGGTGTGCGGGAAGCGGGACCGCAGCCGTTCCATCGCCTCCCGCGGGCGGACCGGGTCGGTGAGCGTCACCTGCAGCCAGTGGTCCTCCGCGACGGCGTGCGCCGGGTCGGCGAGCAGGTCGGCGATCCGCCCGCGCAGCCGGCTCACCGGGCGCGGCACCGGCGCGGGGACGAACTCCGCCCGCGGCGCGCCGGGCCGCTGCGCGTCGAGGTCGACCAGCCACGTGCCCTTCCGGTGGGTGGCCTCGGAGAAGGAGTAGGCGATCGGGGACCCGCTGTAGCGGACCGTCTCGCTCATCGTCTGCCGCCCGTGCAGGTGCCCCAGCGCCACGTAGGCGGCCCCGTCGAACGCGTGGAGCGGCACGTGGGCGACGCCGCCGACGCTGATGTCGCGCTCGCTGTCGCTCGCCTCGCCGCCGGTGACGAAGGCGTGGGCCAGCACGACCTTGCGCGCGGCGGGGTGGGCCCTGATCCGGTCCATCGCGTACGTGATCGCGGCCGTGTGGCCGCGCTCGGCCAGCTCCCACGGGCCGCGCACCACCTCCGGCTCCAGGTAGGGGATGCCGAAGAACGCGACGTCTCCGACGATCACGGGCTCCCAGGCCCGGCCGGGGTCGGTGCGCAGATGGACCCGCTCCATCAGGTCGGCCCCGAACCCCAGCCGGACGGCGGAGTCGTGGTTGCCGCTGATCAGCACGGTGTGCGCGCCGAGGGCCTTGAGCCTGGCCAGCGCCTCGTTGCAGAGGGCCACCGCGTCGACGGGGGGCAGCGCCCTGTCGTAAACGTCACCGGACACCACCACGACGTCGGCCCGCTCGTCCCGCGCCGTCTCGATCAGGTGGTCGACGAACGCGGCCTGGGCGCCCAGCAGGCTCTCCCGGTGGAAGGACCGGCCGAGGTGCCAGTCGGAGGTGTGCAGCACACGCATGTCGCAGGAAGCTAACAGGTCCCTGTGACAAAAGTGGCCCCATTGTTCCCAATGGCCGCCCGCTCGGAGATCGGGTAATGACTTAGCCTGATTCCGGTAATACACAAGGCATGGGGGGACGGCCTCATGAACTTCGGCCGGAGCACGCTCGCCATGATCGCCGGCACGCTGATGGTGGTCCTGGCCGCGCTCGGCCACCTCATCTCGCCGCCCGCCTTCGACCCGCCGCCGCTCTCCGCGTCGCCCGAGTTCCGGTCGCTGCCCGCGCAGCCCTCCGCCGAGGTCCGGCCGGTCGCGGCCACCGCCCCGGTCGGGACGCAGACCGTGTCCGTGTCCGCGCGCGGTGAGACGCTCAGGGCCACGATCCGCTATCCCATGACTCCCGGCCGCCACCCGGCGATGGTCTTCGTGCAGGGCTCCGGCTCCGGCGACGGCGGGGAGTTCACGGTGCAGGCGGAGTGGCTGGCCAAGGCCGGCATCGTCACCCTGGCCTACGACAAGCGCACCGTCGGCTACTCCTTCCGCAGCCGCGACTTCACCCTGCTCGCCGACGACGCGGACCGGATGCTCCGCGTGCTGCGGGCACGGCCCGACGTCGACCCCGCCCGGGCCGGCCTGTGGGGGGTGAGCGAGGGCGGCTGGGTCGTGCCCGTCGCCGCCGCTCGTGATCCGGCCGCGAGCTTCGTCGTCCTCGTCTCCTCGCCCAACGTGTCGCCGCTGCGGCAGGTGGCGTGGGCGCTCAACGAGCAGTTGCTGCGGCTGCACGCCCCCGGCGGCGTACGCGACCTGCTGACCCGGGCGATGGGCGGCGTCGGCTTCGACTTCCTCCGCTACGACGGCGTTCCCGCGCTTCGCGGCGTCCACCAGCCCGTCCTCGCGCTGTACGGCACGATGGACCCGTCCATCCCGTTCGTGGAGAGCACCGAGACCCTGACCCGGTCGCTGGAGCAGGGCGGCAACACCGACTACACCATCCGGTACCTCGCCGGGGCGGACCACGCGATGCGGCTGAACGGCGGCCGGTACGCCCCCGGCTACCTGCCGACGCTGGCCAACTGGATCAACGGCCTGCCCGGTACGGCCAAGCCGTCACTGCCGATCGCCGGGGCGACCCCGGTGCAGCGGTTCGAGGCGGCCGACGTGCCCGCCGCGCCCTGGTGGGGGGACGGCACCTTCCTGTGGCTCACGCTCTGCCTTGCGGCGGTGGGATACGTCGCCGCGCCCGTCACCGAGATGGTGGTCCGGCTCCGCGGCCGTGACCTGCGGCTGCAGGCCAACGCCGAGCTGTGGGGGACGATCCGGCGGCGGCTGCGCCGGATGGCCTGGACCGGGCTGGGCGAACTCGCCGCGGTCTTGGCGTTCATCACGCTCATCGTGCTGTTCTCGGTGAACCAGGCGGGGGCGTGGCCGGCCGTCCAGGCCGGCTGGCTCGTGGTGCGCATCCTCGCGGTGGTGATGCTGGTGCAGGAGGTGGCCGCCGTCGCGGCCGTGCTCACCGGGCTCCACGAGGGCTGGCAGCCGAGCCGCTGGGAGAAGTCCGTCCTCACGGGCGTGCTCGGCGGCACCGGGCTGCTCCTGGTCACCGCGGCCTACTTCGGGCTGTTCGGCTTCCCCTGGTAACGGCCGGTCCGCATGAGGCCGCGCGGGGGTCAAGCGACGGCATGAACACGCCCGGCTCGGCCCAGGCGCCGGTCTTCCCCGGACGTGGACCGCTTCAATGTCCACCATGGACACCCCTGGTGCGTCGAGGCGGATGGCGGCGGCGCTGCTCGGCTGGGTGGCGCTCTCGGTGGTGCTCCCGGGCGCCGCGCACCTGCGCGCCGGATGGCGGCGCACGGGGATCACCCTGCTCTGCTGCCACCTGACCGTCCTCGTCTGCGTGGCCGGCGTGCTCGCGGGCGCCGACGCGGGGCTGGCGGCGCGCGCGCTCAACTGGCTCGCCCAGATGAGCCTCGTCGCGGGTGTCTGCGCCGCCGCGTGGTTCTGCCTGGTCGTCCACTCGTTCATGGTGTTGCGTCCGGGACGGCTGCGCCCGTCCGCGCAGATCGTCACCGGCGCCCTCGCCGGAGTCCTCGCGGTGACGGTCGCGGCGCCGTTCGCCATCACGGCGCGCTACCTCACGGTGTCGCGGCGGACCATCGACTCGGTCTTCTCCAGCCAGGAGGGCGCCGGACGGCCAGGCGACCCGTGGGGCGGGCGCCGCCGGGTCAACGTCCTGCTCCTCGGCGGCGACTGGGACGAGGGCCGCGTCGGCATCAGGACCGACAGCGTCAACGTCGCCAGCGTGGACGTCGAGACCGGCGACACCGTGCTGCTCGGCCTGCCCCGTAACCTGGAGCACATCCTCTTCCCGCCGGGCAGCCCGATGGCCCTGCGCTTCCCGTACGGGTTCCAGCTGCCCGAGTCGAAGCCCGGCTGGCGCGAGGACCTGCTCTACTCCGTCTGGCAGTACGCCGACGACCACCCCGAACTGTTCGGCGGCCGCCACCACATGGGCGCCGAGACGCTGAAGCAGACGGTCGGCCACATCCTGGGCCTGCGGATCGACTGGTACGCCCTGGTCAACATCTGGGGCTTCGCCAAGATCATCGACGCGCTCGGCGGGCTGGTCCTGACCGTCGACCGGGACATCGTCTTCGGCAGGTACGACGAGGGCGTGGTGCGGGCCGGGACCCGGCGGCTCAGCGGCACGGAGGCGCTGTGGTACGCCCGCTCACGCACCGGCAGCGACGACTTCAACCGGATGCGCCGCCAGCGGTGCGTGTTCGGCGCTCTGCTCCAGCAGGCCGACCCGGCGACCGTGCTGAGCCGTTTCACGCAGCTCGCGGCGGTCGCCCGCAGGATCGTCAGGACCGACATCCCCCGGCCCATGCTGGAACACCTGGTGCCGCTGGCGCTGCGGGCCAAGCACGCCAGGGTGACGAGCCTCCAGTTCGTCCCTCCGCTGATCAGCACGGTCTATCCCGACTGGGACCGGATCCGGCTGCTCACCGACCAGGCGATCAAGGACCCGGCGCCCCCCGCCCCGCGTCGCCATCAGGTCTCACCGGACCCCTCACCGGCCGTGGCCCCCATCGGCGAGGGCTGCGCCGCCGTGTAGGCCCCAGTGTGAGGCCCCGCTGTGAGAGTCCCGGTGTGAGGTCCTGCCGGATCGCCCCTCAGACGTGGAAGGACTGCCGGGCCATCCGGCGGACGCGGGACTCGTCGACAGTGTGGCCGAGGCCCGGCTGCGTGAGCGGCACGGCCACCACACCGCCGGACGCTCCGACGGGCGGCAGCACGACCTGGGCACTGCGCGGCGGCTCCGCGACGTCGCTGGGCAGGGTGCAGCCCGGCAGGCTCGCCACCGCCACGGTCGCGGCCCGGGCCAGCCCCGCGCCCAGGCCCCCGGCGCAGACGATGTCCCAGCCGGCCTCCGCCGCCCGGTCGTGCGCGAGCCGCACCGACGCCAGCGAGCCGAATCGGGAGGGACGCAGCAGCAGGGCGCGGCCCGCGTTGACGCCGATCGCCTCGTCGAGCTCGCCGAGGGAGCCGACCTCGACGGCGACCGGCGCCGACACCCGGTCCTGCAGGTCGGCGCTGGTCAGCAGGTCCTTGAACGGACGCTCGATGGCGGCCACCCCGTACGCGTCCAGCGCTTCGAGCTGCTCGATCTCCGTGTAGGCGCCGCGCCCGTCGACGGCGATGGCGAGCGCCGGGTAGGCGGCCCGGACGGCGCGCAGCGGCTCGACGTCCCAGCCGGGGTGGACGTCGAGGGTGACGTGGCCGTAGCCCGCGCAGACGTGCCGGTTCACCCGGGCGACCATGCTCTCCAGGGAGCGGTCGGCCGACAGCCGCACCGTGGCGGTCAGCGAGGTGCGGGTCCCGCCGAGCGCGTGCGCGAGCGGGACGCCGTTCATGCGGCCCCACAGGTCCCAGCAGGCCATGTCACCGGCCGTGCCGCCGGGGGCCACCCCCAGCTCGGACGGATGCTCCCAGTCGACGCCCACCAGGGCGGGCAGGGATCTCTCCAGCGGCCCCTGCCGGTCGGGCTCGACGGCCTCGCCCCAGCCGACCATGCCGCCGTAGTCCGTCACCTTGACCAGGACTGTCTCCGGACGCCTGCCGTACGGCAAGGTCATCCTGAAGACTTCGAGCTCCCGGACACGCGGCACTGGATCCCCCTCGGCTAGACCTCCATGGTGCCCGCTGCCGGGCGGTGGTCAAAACGCGGGGGCACTGCCCGGAGAGCGAGCCCCGGCGAAGCCGCGGGTCAGTCCCGTTCCGGCTCCGGTCTCACCCGGTCCGCGAGCGCGGTGCCCGTCGCGGCCATCACGACGAGCAGGCCGAAGCACACGAGGTAGGTCGCGGGAGTGCCGCGGAAGACGGCGTACAGCGCCCCCGTCAGCGCCACCGCGACGATCGACAGGGCCGATTCGCCGATGCTCATCGACGCGCTGGCGCGGCCCTGCTCTCCCGGCGCCGACAGCTCAAGGACCAGCACGGACAACGTGGGGAAGACCATCCCGATGCCGAGCCCCGCCGTCATCCAGCCGCCGAAGGCCACGGCCACCGGCACCTGCCGGAACACCGTAAGCGCCGTGATCGAGACCCCGAGGGCGATCAGCGCCGTGCCGAGGCGGAGCGTCCGCACCCGCGCGCCCGGCAGTCGCCCCTGGATCCACGAGCCGAACGACCACGCCACCGCGCCGCCGGTGAGGGCGAGACCGGCCTGGGCGGTGGACAGGCCGCGCTCCGCGGTGAGGGTCAGCGGCACGAACACCTCGGCCGCGAAGAACGATCCGGCGGCGAGCCCGCGCAGGGCGACGACGGCCGGCAGCCCACGGGCGGCCCGCAGCGCGCCGGACGGCAGCAGCCGGGGCAGCGACAGCGCGAGCGCGGCCAGCCCGGCCGCGGCCAGCGGGATCCCCGACTCGGGCGTGCCGCTGCCGTACTGCAGCAGCGCCGCGCCCAGGGCGGCCAGCACGCCCCACGCGAGACGGCGCGGGAAGCCGGGAGCCGTGGCGCCGGAGACTTCGCCGGCCGGGAGCTCTCCGGCTGGGCCGGCCGCGGGCTTCTCTCCGCCGGTGCGCAGCCCGCGCCGCATCACCAGCGCAGCGGGCACGGCCACGACGGCCACGCCCAGGAAGACCCAGCGCCAGCTCCACCGCTCCGCGACGATCCCGGTGAGGGCGGGTCCCACGATGGACGGCAGCACCCAGGCCGCCGCCAGCAGCGAGAACACGCGCGGGTGCAGCGGCGCCGGGTAGACCCTGGCCACGAGGACGTAGAGCGCGACGTTGAACAGGCCGCCGCCGAACCCCTGCAGGAAGCGGCCGGCGAGGAAGACCTCCATGCCCGGCGCGAGGCCGGAGACGGCCAGCCCGGCGATGAAGCCGCCCACACCGGCCCACAGGGCGGCCCCCGGGCCGCGCGCGTCGCTCCAGCGCCCGCCGACGAGGGTCGCGATGATGTTGGCGGCCAGGTTGCCGCTGAACGCCAGCGCGTACAGGTGGTAGCCGTGCAGCTCACGCCCGATGCGGGGCATCGCCGTGGCCACCGCCAGATATTCGAAGGCGACGAGCAGGGAGAGGGCCACGAACCCGGTGCTCACCGCGCGGTAGCGCGGAGCGAACACCCGGGGCCGCGTCATCACGGAGGTCACGTCGGCGACCCTACGGATCGGGGCCCGGACGCGGCCATCCGATAATGGTCGTAGGACCTGCGCTCGACGGCCGCCGCCATGAGATCGGGGAAGGCGTCCGGGGTGCACGCGAAGGCCGGGACCCCCAGGGCGGCCAGTGCCGCCGCGTTGTCGCCGTCGTACTGCGGCGTCCCCTCGTCGGACAGGGCGAGCAGCACGATCACCTGGACACCGGACGCCGTCATCTCGGCCACCCGGCGCAGCATCTCCTCGCGGACCCCGCCCTCGTACAGGTCGCTGATCAAGACGAAGATCGTGTCGGCCGGCCTGGTGATGAGCCCCTGGCAGTAGGCGACGGCGCGGTTGATGTCCGTCCCGCCGCCGAGCTGGGTGCCGAAGAGCACGTCGACCGGGTCGTCCAGCCGGCCGGTCAGATCGGCGACGGACGTGTCGAACACCACGAGCGACGTCCGCAGTGACCGCACGGACGCCAGCACCGCGCCGAAGACGCTCGCGTAGACAACCGACGCCGCCATCGACCCGCTCTGGTCGACGCACAGCACCACGTCCCGCTGGACGGCCTGCCGCCTGCGCCCGAAGCCGGCGAGCGTGGCCGGCACGACCGTGTTCCGCTCGGGCAGGTAGTTCTTCAGATTGGCCATGATGGTGCGATTCCAGTCGACGTCGGCGGCCCGGCGCGGCCGGCGGGTCCTGGCCGACCGGTCGAGGGCCCCGGTCACGGCCGTGAGGGTGCGCCGGGACAGGCGCGCCTCAAGCTCCGCCACGACCCTGCCCACCACCTCGCGCGCCGTCCGCCGCGCCCGCTCCGGCATCAGCCGGTTGAGCGAAAGGAGAGCGGCGGCGAGGTGGACGTCGGGCTCCACCGCCTCCAGCATCTCGGGTTCGAGGAGCAGCCTGGTCAGATCGAGCCGCTCGACCGCGTCCCGCTGCATCACCTGGACCACGGTCGACGGGAAGTACTCCCTGATGTCTCCCAGCCACCGGGCCACCCGGGGCGCGGACGTGCCGAGCCCGGCGCCGCGCTCGCCCGGCCCATCGTAGAGCGCCGCGAGCGCGGCGTCCATGCGGGCGTCCGCGCCGTCGAGCCCGCCGTCGAGCCCGCCGTCGAGCCCGCCCCCCGCCTGACCCGTCCCGGTGCCGGCCCCGGTGCCGGTCACCGTGCCGGCCGCAGCGCCGCCGAGCACCAGCCGCCACCGGCGCGACCGCTCGTCGCCGGCCGCCCCGCCCGGCGTGCCGTCACCGCCGTCGTGACGTCCCGCGCCGTCGTGTCCCGTACCGCCGTGGCCCATACCGTCGTGTCCCGCGCCGTCGCCGTGCCCCATGCCGCCGTGGCCCATACCGCCGTGGCCCATACCGCCGTGTCCCGTACCGCCGTGTTCCATACCGTCACCACCCGTCGCCCAGGATCCGCCGCACGGTCCGTACGGCTCCCGCCGCCAGCTCCTCGTCGCACTCCACCGGCTCCGCCGGAGCGGCGGCCCGGCCGGACCGGACCCGCTCGCCGATCATCCGGCGCTCGGCGGGCGCGAACGCCCCGAACGTACGCCGCAGCAGCGGCAGCACCTCGACGAACGCCTCCGGCGACAGGCCGGTCAGCCAGTCGTCCACGGTGGTAAGCAGGCGGGCGTCGTGGACCAGCAGCAGCCCGCCGCCGGACAGGAACCCCTCCATCCAGGCCGCGGCCCTGGCCGGCGGACCGCCGCGCGACATCGACCTGGCCATCCGGGCGGGCACGTCGTCCAGCCTCCCGGCGTCGAACAGAATGCGGGTGATCCGGCCGTCGACCAGCCCCGGGAGACCGTCTCGTCCGGCCACGGAGGCCAGGGCCGCCGGCCATCGCCGGTCGCCCAGCAGCCCGGCGGCGGTGTGCACCCCGTCGATGAGAGCCGTCATCTCACGTGCCGCCGCCTCGTCGAGGCCGGTGAGCGCGGGGCCCAGCCCGGCGCGGATCCGGGCGAGCAGCGACTCGGAGATCTCCCCCAGCCCATCGGTGCCGCGCACGTCGCCGTACCGCTGGGCCCTGACCAGCGCGGGCAGCGCGGCCATCAGGTGGCGCACCTCGGTGTCGAGGGCCGCGCGCTCCCTGATCTCGCGCAGCACCCCGGGCAGCGCCGCGGGGAGGTGCGCGACCAGGCAGCGCTCGACCAGCGCGGTGAGGTCGGCGAGGTGGGGCGAGGCGGACAGCTCGGCGACGCGCGCCGTGGCGGCAGTCTCGACGGTGATCCCCCACACCGCCGCCTCCATCAGGGCCAGGTCGAGCTCGGGGCGCCACTCCAGCGTCCACGACTCCCGGAACGTGCCCTTGCCGCGGACCGGCACCGGCGTTCCCCATGGCACGCCGAGCAGGTCGAGCCGGTGCAGCAGCCGGCTGCGGCCGAGGTCGAGCGGCTTGCGCAGGTCGAGGTCGGCCTGCCTGGCCTCCCCCTCGGGCTTCAGCCTGAGCCTGCGCTGCTCCTCCCGCAGGTCGCGCTGCAGGGGCACCATGGGGGTCGATCCTGGCACCCGGCCGAGCCGCTCCCCCACGACCATCCGGCGCTGGATCGTCTCGACCCTGAGCTCGTCGCCGTCGCAGAGAACGGCCCGGACGGCCTCGGTCACCTCCGACAGCCCGGCGAGCGGCCTGCCGCGCAGGACGGCCAGCGTCTCGGCCAGCCGTACGGCCTCGATCACGTGGGCGGACGAGACCGGCAGGTCCTGCTCGCGCAGGACGGCGGCGGCCCGGGTGAGCCAGCGCTCGACGGGCCGGTCGGCGGCGGCGAACAGGTGGTCGTACCAGCCGGGGGACGCCACCCCGGCCCCGTAGCCGCCGGCCGCCGCGAGCCGCCCGTGCGTCCAGGGCACCCACGTCGTCGCCACCCTGACCTTCGGCAGGCCCCGCAGCAGCCGCTCGTCGTCGTCGGCCGGCGGCAGGGGGCCGGCGAGCGCGGGAAGATGCCAGGCTCCGCAGACGACGGCGATGGTCCGGTGACCCTCCCGGGCCGCCCTCCGCACCGTCCTGCGCATGTGGGCCTCGCGCAGCGCCTCCACGCCCCGGGGCTCGTGGCCCTCCCGTACGGCGGTCATGGCCTCGGCGACCGCGTCGAGCGTCCCGGTCTCGCCGCGATGCTCGACGAGGTCCTCCCACCAGCGTTCCGGGTCGTCAAATCCGGCGGCCCCGGCCAGCTCGGCGATGGGATCACGGGTGGGCGGATCCGCCTGCAGCGCGAGGGTCGCCGCGGCGGGCAGGTCGCAGAAGCGGACCTCGATGCCCGCGCCCAGCGCGTACGCGATGGCCTGCCATTCCGGGGAAAAACGGGCGAACGGCCAGAAGGCGGCCCTCGACGGCTCACCGGGCACGTGGGCCAGCAGCGCGACCGGGGGCCGCATGTCCGGGTCGGCCGCGAGCCCGACGACGGCGTCAGCCTCGGGCGGGCCCTCCACGAGCACCAGATCCGGGCGGAGCCGTTCCAGCTCCGCCCGGACGGCCTTCGCCGAGCCCGGCCCGTGGTGGCGGATCCCGAGAACCGCGACGCGCGCCCGCCCGACGGTCAGCCGGCCCGCCCCCGAGAGAGCTCCTGCCGGGGCACCGTCAGAAGCACCGGCAGAACCACCGGCAGAGAGAGCGCCGGCAGTGGGGGTCGCGGCAGAGGGAACGCCGTCAGAGCGCGGCGTCACGGCAGGCCCGGTAGAAGTCGCGCCAGTCTTCGCGGTCGCGGATCACGGTCTCCAGGTACTCCTGCCAGACCACGCGGTCCGGCACGGGGTCCTGCACGACGGCGCCGAGGATGCCGCCCGCGACGTCCGCCGGGCGCAGCACCCCGTCGCCGAAGTGCGCGGCCAGCGCGACACCGTTCGTGACCACGGAGATGGCCTCGGCCGTGCTCATCGTGCCGCTCGGAGACTTGACCCTGGTCCTTCCGTCCGAGGTGACGCCCGAGCGCAGCTCGCGGAAGACCGTGACGACCCGCCGGATCTCCTCGATCCCGGCGACCCCCTCCGGCAGGTCGAGGGAGCGGCCGAGTTGCGCGACCCGCCTCGCCACGATCTCGACCTCCTCCTCCGGGGTCGACGGGACCGGGAGCACGACCGTGTTGAAGCGGCGGCGCAGCGCGCCCGACAGGTCGTTCACGCCCCGGTCGCGGTCGTTGGCGGTGGCGATGACGTTGAAGCCCCGGGCCGCCTGCACCTCCTCGCCCAGCTCCGGGATCGGCAGCGTCTTCTCCGACAGCACGGTGATCAGGGCGTCCTGCACGTCGGACGGCATCCGGGTCAGCTCCTCCACCCGGGCGAGCCGCCCCTCGGCCATGGCCCGCATGACCGGGCTCGGCGTCATGGCGGCCCGCGAGGGGCCCTCCGCCAGCAGGCGGGCGTAGTTCCACCCGTAGCGGACGGCCTCCTCCGGCGTGCCCGCGGTGCCCTGCACGAGCAGCGTCGAGTCGCCGCTGACGGCGGCGGCCAGATGCTCCGACAGCCAGGTCTTGGCCGTGCCAGGGACGCCGAGCAGCAGCAGCGCCCGGTCGGTGGCGAGGGTCGCCACCGCGACCTCCACGATCCGTCTCGGGCCGACGTACTTCGGCGTGATCCGGTCTCCGTCGCCCAGCACGTAGGTGGTCACCGCCCACGGCGACAGCCGCCACCCGGGCGGGCGCGGCCGGTCGTCGGTCTTGGCGAGCATCTCCAGCTCGTCCGCGTACTGGTCCTCCGCGTGCGGGCGCAGAACGGTGGTCACGACAGCTCCTTGATCATCTCGAAGCGGAAGCGCAGGGTCGCGGTCAGCTCGGGCACGCCCTCGGCCCGCGCGTACGCGGAGGGGTCGAGCCGCTCTCCGGCGAGGCGGATCAGCTCTCCGGCGTTCCAGGGCTGGGCCTCCACGGTCTCGGCGATCTTCTTCAGCACGGCGTCCGTCAGCCGCGGGCCCCAGGGCCGGGCCACCCCGCCCAGCATCATGATCATTTGCCCGTCGACCGGCTGCCTCCGCACCAGGTCGGCGGCCCGGTTCGACTGCTCCTCCGGAGGCAGCACGGCCAGCAGGTCGGTCAGCGGCTCGACCGCGAAGAGGGCGCGCGCCCACGCGGGGTCCCGCTGCAGGATGGCGGCCCTGATCCAGCCCATCCGCACCTCCCGCGCCCAGTCGCCGAGCGGGAGCCGCACGACGTCGCCGGCCGGCGACCCGAGGTGGGCGGCCCAGAAGGACAGCGGGGTGTGCGCGACGACCTGCTGGAGCCACCAGCCGCGCTGGGCCGTCCCGGCGGGCGGCCTGGCCCGCACGCCGTCGCGCTCCATCGTGCTGTCGCAGGCCTTCGGCGGCTCGGCCCGCAGCCCCCGGCCGTCCCGGCGGACCAGGCGGGCCGCCCGCCCGGTCATCCGCAGGGCCAGCCGCGACCCGGGCAGCCGGGTGAGCAGGTCGGCCGCCGCCTGGCGCACCTCGCGACGGCGGTCGTCGAGCGCCGCCTCCAGAAACGGCTCGTCGTCCATGCTCAGGCGGTCGGCGAGCAGCGCCACGAATGCCGCCCGGTCCTCCGGCGTCTCCGCACTCCAGCCGCCTTCGAGCAGCTCGCGCGCCGCGGCCGGGTCACGCGCGCGCGTCGCGGCCAGCCAGGCGCGCCGATCGCCGCTCGTGCCCAGCTCCCACACCTCGTCCGGGGGCAGGTGGGCCGGCTCGTCGAGGAGGTAGGACCAGGCGGGGTTGAGCCCGGCGAGCCAGCGGCCCCGCGTTCCTGTGACCGTCCCGAGGCAGGCGCGGATCGACCGGTCCCGCGCCCCGAGGTCGAGCAGGCCGGGGAGCATGCCGGCCGGGACCCGCACCCGCCGGGCGGCGGCCGTCTCCAGCCACTCGGTCAGCAGCCTGCTCTGCTCACCGGCGAGCATCCGGGCCAGCCGGTCCGCGGCGGCACCGGGCACGGGCGGCAGCGTCTCCGCCGCCGCCGGGGCCGGCGGCCTGCTCCGGCCCGGCCGCCGTCCCGCGCGCATCCGGACCACCTGCTCGGCGGCCTGCTCCAGCAGGCTCTCCGGTGGGACGGCGCGACGGTCGGCGCCCACCAGCGCGGTGGACACCAACTCCTCCCAGGAGGCCGTCATAACGGCGCCACCCGGCCCTCCTCGTCCCACGTGGCGAGGGGCCGCAGCCCACGGGGTGTCCATTCGGCGGCGACCGTCACCGGCCGTCCGCCGGAGACGGCCAGCAGCCGCCATGGGACGCCCGCGGACGGATGCAGCGGCAGCGCGTTCCCCTCGTCGTCCGCGATGCAGTCCGGGCAGGGGACGGCCCCGTCGAGCACCAGCGGCCAGGAGTCGGTCCAGGGATCTGCCGCGAGCACCTCCGCGATCAGCGCGGGGACCTGCGAGACCTTCGTCCCCGGGGGCGGTCCCGCGTCGACGAGGCCCCGCCGCTCGGCCACCAGGGCACGCAGTGGCGACGCCCCCGGATAGAAGGCCAGGTCGGCGTCGATCGTCGTGCCCGGCGGCGGAAAGGGCTCGATCGGCTGCCCGGCCGGCGAGAACGACAGCACCATCGCCAGGCGGCCCGTCGTGCGCCCTGCCAGCCACGCGCGCCGGGCGACCAGCCGGTCCTGCTCCTCGTCCCGGCGGCCGACGACATCCCAGTGGTCCCGCACCGCCGGGGTGGCCAGGACGGACTCCCTGGTCACGGGGAAGCCGACCCTCGCCCGCACGGTCCGCCGCAACGGCTCGGGCAGCGCGGCGGCGCGGCGATGGGCGACCGCGAGCAGATGGAGCAGCGCGTACTCCCCGAGAAGAAGGCCCGGCCACTCCTCTGCGGTGAGCACGCGCGAGAGCCGGGTGACCGTGCCGGCCACGCCCGGCGCCTGGGCGTCAACCAGCCGCCGGGCGAGGTCGTCCCAGTCCGCAGGACCCGTCTGCCGTGCCTGCGCGATGCCCTGCCCGACCTGGTCGGCCAGCCACCGCTCCAGCTCCGACAGGCCCGCGGCGACCCTGCGCTCCCGCTGCTCCGCGTGGGTGCGCCTGGCCGCCGCGTGTGCCCCGCCGCCCGCGCTGGTCATGCTGTCGGGAGCATCCGCCGACAAAGGCTCCCGGCTCCGCCGTTCCATCACGCGCCGCAGACTAGCCACGGCCTCCGACAATTGGCCTCGGAGTCGGCGGGGAACGCTCCGGTGCGGCGGGTTCCGCCGCACCGGAGCCCTCTCACCTGAGGGGAGGGTTCAGCGGATCAGCTGCGGGTCCACTTCTGGTTGTTGCCGCCCCAGCAGGAGTAGAGCTGGATCTGGGTGCCGTTGGCAGTCCCCTGTCCGGCGGCGTCCAGGCACAGCCCCGACTGGGAGCCGACGATCGTCCCATCGGAGTTGAGCCGCCACTTCTGGTTCTCGCCGCCCCAGCAGCTGTAGATCTGCACCTTGGCGCCGTTGCCGGTGCCTGCGGCGTCGAGGCACTTGTTGCCGTAGACGCGCAGCTCCTGGGCGGAGGTGTAGCTCCACTGCTGGTTGCTCTGACCGTTGCAGTCCCACAGCTGCACCTGGGTGCCGTCCGAGGTGCTCGCATTGGGCACGTCCAGGCATCGGCCGGAGGCGACGTTCTTGATCTGCCCGCCACCGCCGCTGGGAGGCGGCGTGGTGCTGCCGCCGTTGTCGCCGCCGGACGAGCCGATCGTGATGTTGGAGTTTCCGCTGCTCTGGTATCCCTCGGTGGCGAGGATCTGGTAGTCGTGGCTGCCCAGGTTCATGCCGTAACGGGCCCAGGCGTCGAAGTGGTTGCCGACGGTGATGCTTCCGCCGGTCCTCTTCTGCTGGCGGACGCTCCAGTACTGGTTGAAGGTCTGGTTGCCGTCGATGGAGGGGGCGTTGTAGCGGGTGGTCTCGTAGATGTCGTAGGTGCCGCCGTCGCTGGTGACGGTGCCCTTGTAGGTGCCGGTGGGGCGGTAGGTGCCCCAGTTGTCGACGATGTAGTACTCCACGAGGGGGTTTCTCGTCCACCCGTACAGGGACAGGTAGGCGTTGCCGGAGGGGTTGAAGCTCCCGGAGTAGTTCACGGTCCTGCGCCCGCCGGGCTTCCAGCCCTTGCCGGCGACGAAGTTGCCGGTGTTGCGCCATGAGGTGCTGTAGTTGCCGCCGGACCCCAGATCCATGGAGACCGTGCCCTGGCTGTCGGTCCAGAACGAGAAGAAGTAGCCGTTGTTGGTACCGGTCTGGTTGGTGGTGACGGCCGCGTGGGCGACGCCGGGCAGCATCGCCACGGCCGCGGCGAACACCACGGCGAGGACCCGGACGACGAACGACCGGGCACGGCCGCGCCTGCGGCCTTTCCAGTGGACAGGGGGGTTCATGGCGCGCTTCCTCCTCATGAGGGCTGGGGTCCGGGCAGCGCGGGCCCGCGGGCGACCGGAGTGACGGCCACCGCTGCCGGCACCGCCACGGCGAAAGTATCGGCGCTGCGGCGAAAGTATCGGACCGCCCCTTCGAACCGTCAATGACACTTGAAACGTTTCGCAGACCCGCTCTCGGCCCGCCATGTCACGAAAGCGAATATCCATGCTGTTCGACGGCCATCCTCATGCGATCGCCAGCACACCGGCCGAAACGGCCTCGCTGAAAGTTGCAGAGCTCACCGATCAACGCTCCGCGGGCAGGCGGACCTCCGGGGGCCGGCGTTCCCGCCGGCGGACGGGAATGTCGGTGCCGCCTGCCATGCTCCCGGCTGTGACGACGTGCGCGGAGAGGCCACCGGGCCCGGGTGCCCTCTCGCGGGCGCTATCGAGGGGAGGTGCGGTGCCGCGGAGGCCTGACATACTCGCCACCGTGATGGCGCGAAACGCGCGGAGACTGATCGGTCGCTCCAGGGAGCTCGACCGTCTTGCAGCCGTGCTCGACGCCGCCGCCGCGGGCCTCGCCGGGGTCGCGCTCGTGGGCGGGGACGCCGGGATCGGCAAGACCCGGTTGGTCACGGAGCTCTGCGACCGGGCCAGGCGGCAGGGCTTCGTCATCCTGGTCGGCCAGTGCGCCGAGCTCGGCGACGCCCTGCCGTATCTGCCGCTGACGGACGCGCTGCGCGGCGCTCTGGCCGATCCCGCCGGCCCCGTCGTCTCCGCCGTCGAGGCGCGGCCGGCGCTCCGGCGGCTCCTGCCGGGCCACGACGCCGACCCGGCCGGCGCCCCCGTGGGCACCCTGGCGCAGCAGCGGCTGTTCGGCTCGGTGATCGACATGCTGGCCGAGGTCGCCGGGCTCAGCCCGGTGCTGTTCGTGGTCGAGGACGTCCACTGGGCCGACCGGTCCACCCGCGACCTGCTGGTCTTCCTCACCCGCATGCTGCAGCGCGAGCGGGTGTGCCTGGTCGCCACCTATCGCACCGACGACCTCCACCGGCGCCATCCGCTACGGCAGGTCCTCGCGGAACTGCAGCGCCTGCCGCTGGTCACGGGGGTCGAGCTGCGGCCGTTCGACGACGGCGAGATGGCCGAATACCTGTCCACCCTCGACGGGAACGACGGGGCCGTCGTGACCCGGGTGATCGAGCGGGCGGGCGGCAACCCGTTCTTCGCCGAGGAGCTGCTCGCCGCGGCGGAAGACCGCGGCGGGCTGCCGAGCAGCCTGGCCGATCTGCTGCTCGCCCGGCTCGAGGCGCTCTCCGACACCGCCGGGCAGGTGCTGCGGGTCGCGGCCGTCGCGGGCCGCCGCGTCGACCACGACCTGCTGCGCGACGCCACCGGGCTCGCCGACCTCCCCCTGGAGGAGGCGCTGCGGGAGATCGTCTCCCGGCGCCTGCTGACGGCGGGCACCGACGGCTACGTCTTCCGCCACGCGTTGCTGCAGGAGGCCGTCTACGACGACCTGCTCCCCGGCGAGCGGACCCGGCTGCACGCGACGTTCGCCCGGCTGCTGGCCGAGCGCGGCGGCTCGGCCGCGGAGCTGGCCCACCACTACCTGGCGAGCCACGACCTCGCTCACGCGCTGGCCACCTCGGTCGAGGCGGGCCGGAGCGCGGCCAGGCTCGGCGCGCCCGCGGAGGCCCACCGGCATCTGGAACAGGCGCTCGAACTGTGGGAGCGGGTGCCGGAGGCCGAGGCGCTCGCCGGAGCGTCCCGCGCCGCGATCGCGCTGCTCAGCGCCCGCACCGCCGCCGCCGTGGGCGACTACCACCGGGCGATCCACCAGTTGCGCCGCCTCTACCGGCTCGCCGACGACCCCGTCGTCCGGGCCGAGACCGCCGAGCGGCTGGCCTACTTCCTCGCCGACGACGACGGTGACGCCGGGGAGATGCTCCGGATGGCGCAGGAGGCGGTCGAGCTCGCGCCGGAGAGCCCGCTGCGAGCCATGGCGCTGGCCACCTACGGCAGGACGCTCTGGTACAACCTCCGCGTCGACGAGGCGAAGGCGACGGCGACGCGGGCGCTGGAGGTAGCCCGCGCGACCGGCGCGCACGACGCGGAGGCCAGCGCGCTGGTGTCGCTAGCGCTGCAGGAGGAGGCGGCGGGCACCGCCGACCGCGCGGAGGAGCTCCTGGCGGAGGCCGTCGGCCGGTCCGACGACCTGGCGATCGACCTGCGGGCGCGTTTCAACCACGCCCGCGTGCAGTACGAGCGGGGGCGGCTGCGCGCCGCCGGGCCGACGGCGCGGGCGGGCATCGAACTGTCCCGCGAGAACGGCCTCACCTGGAGCACCTACGGCACTGACCTGAGGTTCCTCGACTACCTGGTTCGCTATGCGGGCGGTGATTGGGACGCCGCGGAACGGCTGGCCGAGGGCTTCCCCGTGCGGGTGGGCACCCGGGCGGAGGCCACGCTGTCGTCGTTCGCGCTGTTCGTCGAGGTGGGCCGGGGCCGGCCCGGAGCCGACGAACGGCTCCGATGGCTCTCGAAATTCTGGTCCGACGAGCTGGTGGCCTACATCTCCCGGGGCATGGCCGCCGAGCAGGCTCTCTGGCGCGGCGACCCCGCGATCGCGCTTGAGCACGTCGAGGCGATCGTCGAGGCACTGGACCCGTCCGACGCGGGTTTGATCCGGGTCGTGGCGACCGGGCTGTCGGCGCTCGCGGACGCGGGACGGCCGGACGGGCGGGGCGACGACCTGCTCGGCCGGGCGCGCTGGGCGGCGGAGAACGGCCCGGCCGGGCCGCGGGCCGAACTCGGCCCGGAGGGCGCCGCCTGGCTGGCCCGCGCGGAGGCGGAGTGGCACCGGGCGCGTGGCACGGCCGATCCCGCGGTCTGGCGCCGCGCCGCGGACGCCTGGGGGTTCGGCTTCGTCTACGAGGAGGCGCGGACGCGGCGGCGGCTGGCGGAGTCGCTGCTGGAGTCAGGCGACCGGGACGCCGCGCTCCAGGAGTGGGAGGCGGCCACGGGCACCGCCCGCGACCTCGGGGCGGGGCCGCTCCTGGCGGCACTGGGCGAGCTGGGACGCCGGGCCCGCTTCCGGCCGGCCGGCGATTCGCGGCAGGCGGCGGAGCCGGACGTCCTCGCGGCGCTGACCGGCCGGGAGCGTGAGGTGCTCGCGCACGTCGCGGCCGGGCTGGGCAACCGGGAGATCGGTGAGCGGCTGTTCATCTCGCAGAAGACGGTCAGCGTCCACGTGTCGAACATCCTCGCGAAGCTGGGCGTGACCAACCGGGGGCAGGCCGCCGCGATCGCCCACAGGGAGGGGATGGTCTCAGGCGTGGCGGACGGAAACACCGGAAATACTGTGTAATCGAGACGCCAGGCAGAGAAATCCTTCCGGAGGTCAGCGGTGGCTCGGCAGATCGTTTCCATCGTCGGGGGCGCGGACGTCCCCTCGGGTGTCCCCTACGAGTCGGTCAACCCGGCACGGCCGGCGGAGACCGTCGCGACCGTCCTGCTCGGCGGCCCGGAGGTGTTCGCCGGCGCCTGCCGCGCCGCCGCGGCGGCGCGGCACGACTGGGCGCGGGTCCCCGCGCCGGTGCGTGGCCGGGCGATCGCCTCCATCGGGCGCCTGGTCGAGGCCAACGCCGAGACCCTGGCCCGCCTGGTCACCGAGGAGATCGGCAAGCCGTACGCGGAGTCGCTCGGGGAGGTCCGCGAGATCGTCGACACCTGCGACTTCTTCCTCGGCGAGGGCCGCCGCCTGTACGGGCAGACCGTCCCCTCGGAGATGCCGGACAAGAGCCTTTTCACCTTCCGCGTGCCGGTGGGCGTGGCGGCGATCGTCACGGCCGGCAACTTCCCCGTCGCGGTCCCGTCGTGGTATCTCGTGCCCGCGCTGCTGTGCGGCAACGCCGTGGTGTGGAAGCCCGCGGAGTACGCGTCGGCCTCCGCCCACGCGCTCTACCGGCTGTTCACGGCGGCCGGGCTGCCCGACGGCGTGCTGAACATCGTGTTCGCCGACGGCCCCGCCACCTTCGCGGGCCTCGACCGGGCGCTCGGCGAGGGAACCGTGCAGAAGGTCGGCTTCACCGGATCGAGCGAGGTCGGCCGGTCGGTCGGCGAGTTGTGCGGACGGCACCTGCAGTCGCCCTGCCTGGAGCTCGGCGGCAAGAACCCCATGGTGGTCATGCCCGACGCCGATCTCGACCTGGCCGTCGAGGGCGCCCTGTTCGCCGGGTTCGGCACGGCCGGTCAGCGCTGCACGTCGCTGGGCACGGTCATCGCGCACGAGGACGTGCACGACGAGTTCCTCGCCCGGTTCGCCGCGGCCGTGCGCGCCGCCAAGATCGGCGACCCGAACGGCGACGTGCTGTACGGCCCGCTGCTCGACCGCAGGTTCGCCGAGCGCTACGAGGAGTATCTGGGCTGGATTCAGCCCCATCACACCGTGCTGCCCGGCCCGACGGGCCGCATGGACGGCGAGGGCCTCTACTATCACCCGGTCGTCGTGGACGGCCTGCGCCCGGACGACCGTCTCTTCCTCGAGGAGACGTTCGGCCCGATCGTCGGCGTGACCACCTTCAGGACGCTCGACGAGGCCGTCGAGCTGGCCAACCGGCCCGGCTACGGGCTGTCCTCGTCGATCTACACCCGCGACCCGAAGGCGGTGTTCCGGTTCCGCGAGGGCGTGTCGGCGGGCATGGTGAGCGTGAACAACTCGACGTCCGGCGCCGAGGCCCACCTGCCCTTCGGCGGCAACGGCCGCTCGGGCAACGGCAGCAGGCAGAGCGGCGTCTGGGTGCTCGACCAGTTCACCCGGTGGCAGGCGATGAACTGGGACTACTCCGGCAGGCTCCAGAAGGCCCAGATGGACGTCGCCGAGATCGTCCCCGATCTCGGCTTCCGGCTCTGAATCGAGGTCCCGCAGCCCCCGGGATGGGCAGGGAGCGCGGGAGCCGGTCACCCGGCGTGGGGTGACCGGCTCCGCGGACGAGACCTGGCGTGCGACTGGAACTGAGCGAGCCCTACGAGCGGGCCTACGACGGGTCGGGGCCGCGACGGCCGTCGTACCCGAGCAGGCGCATGGCGACCTCGGGATCCATGGCCGCCGCGAGCAGCTGCGCCCGCTCGGCCGCGCGGTCCCGGTCGTACTCGGCCTGCCGGCGGGCCGCCTTGTGCCCTCGCACCAGCACGACGGCGGCGGCGATGCCGCCGATCACGGCGACGAGCCCGACCGTCAGCATGACGGCCGTGCTGGCGGGCAGGCCGCCGGGCAGCCCGGCCGCCGCCTGGGCGCCCTCGGACGTCCCGGCGATCGCGACGCCCACCAGCACGAGCAGCACGAACGCCACGATCACGCCCACGACCGCCCACAGCGTCCCGTACGACCTGCGGCGGGGCGGGGCCGCGGCGAGGGGCGCCGGGTGATGGGGCGCAGGGCCGCCGTTCCACGGGATGAAGTCCGGCTGCGCGGGCGGCACACCGTACGCGCCCCCGTTGTAGGTGCCGTTCGACTGCACCGGCGCGAAGACGGGCGGCGGCCCGCCCGCCGGGGCGATCGCCGGCGGACCGGCCATGGGCGCCACCACGGTCGACGGCTCCAGCGCCCGGAGGGGCGGCAACGGCAGCTCGACCGGGACCGTGCTGTGCCTGCGGTGCGCCTCCACCGCCGCGGCGTGGTATGCCTCGATCTCCTCGTAGAACTCGTCGGAGATGTAGACGGAACCGTCGATCAGCGGGCCCCGCCGGCCCTCGATCACGGCCACCACGTCGTCGCCGTTGAGCGTCTTGTGCTGTTCGAGGGCGTGCGCGACGATCAGCACGGCCCGCCGGTTCTCCCTGATCAGCTCCGCGGTCTTCTCCAGCAGCTGGGCCAGGTTGAACTCGATGCGCTCGGGGAGCATGTCGGGCACCATCTCGTCGCGGTGGCCCGCCGGGCTGCCGGTGAACCCGATGCCGCTCCCGCCGCCCGGCTTCGGCTGCGCCGCCTTGCCCTCGCGCAGGCCCAGCTCCTGGAGGGCGGGCAGCGAGGCGACGCCGATTCCCATCCCCCAGTGGGCCTCCATGAGGCCGGTGAGCATGGTGGCCGACTGCAGGTCGCCCGAGACTCCCGAGGAGTTGTCCTCACCGAAGAACAGCCGCTCGCCGGCGAGCGAGGCGAGGGACACCATGATGTCCGCCTCATACTCCGACTTCCACCGGGTGAACTGGTCCTCCGGCTTGATGCTGGCGACCATGCCCAGGTAGTCGGCGCCCTTCTCGATCGTCGCGAGGTCGATCTCGAGGTGCTGCCGGGTCCGGTACGCGACCACCGCGTGGCACGCCTCGTGGACGGCCACCGCGTGCCGCTCGCGCTCGATGTACTCGACGTCCTCGGGCGGCCCGAGCTGCTTGAGGCGCTTGGCCCGCATCACGTCCGACCAGGTGATGACGTCTCGGCCGTCCCGGATGGCGGTGATCAGCGACTCGTTGACCATGTCCTTGATCGTGGCGCCGGTGGCGTACGGGGTGATCGTGGCGAGCTTGTCCATCTGCTCGTCGGTCAGCTGGTGGCTGACCTTGTCGAAGTATCCCTTGTACGTGCGGATCCGGCCCGCCTTGGAGGGGTAGCCGACCTTGTAGATGCGGTCGATCCGGCCGGGGCGCAGCAGCGCCTCGTCGAGGGCCTCCGGCAGGTTGGTGGCCATCATGATCAGGATGCGGTACTTCGGCGGCGGCTTCGGCCGCATGCCGAGGAGCCTGCGGACGTACCGGTTGACGAAGCCGCGCGGCTTCTTCAGGCCGGAGATCTCGGTGAGCAGCGCCTCCAGCGTGCCCATGCCGCCACCGCCGCCTCCCATGCCCCCGCCGTACATGAGCCGGTTGACGAACGCGCCGGTCCTGGAGACCTGCGGCGCCGCGGCCGGGGCCTCGGCGGTGTGCCGCCCGAGCACGCGGCGGGTGTGCGGGTCGAGGTAGGCGAAGCCGTTGCAGCCGGCCTCCTCGAACGGCGCGGGGACGGAACGGCCCCAGCCTCCCGGGCCGCCCTGGGCCAGCGCGCCGCGGTTGCCCAGCGAGTCGGCCTCGTCGAAGAAGACGATCACACCGCCGTACCGCAGGGCCAGCTTGCGCAGCTTGCGGAACAGCGACTTGACCTTGAGCACGCCGACGCCGAAGAACATGTTGATGAACGCGCCGGGGTCCACGAACACGTACGGCTTGCCGGTGGAGCCGGCCACCGCCTCGGCCATGAGGGTCTTGCCGGTGCCGGGCGGGCCCCACAGCAGGATGCCGCTCGGCACGTAGCCGCCCCTGGCCTCGATCTCGTCGGGCTTCTCCAGGAAGACGATGTTCTCCTTGACCCGCTCGACCACGTGGTCCTGGCCCCAGACATCGGAGAACCGGGTCTTGATGTCGTCCGGGAAGTACACGTCGACGCCGCCGCGCGACAGGAACCAGAAGATCGCCACGAACTGGCCGACGGCCAGCAGCATGAGCAGCACGATCTGCAGCACCGTGGGGAGGAAACCCCAGATGGTGGCGGGCACGTTGTACAGCGCCTGGATCGGCGAGACGCTCTGCACCTTGGCCAGCACGAGCGCGATGACCGCGATCCAGATGACCCACTTGATCGCCCGGGCGATGCGGTAGCGGTTCCAGTCGTTGAACCGGCGGTGGGTCCAGCGGTTCCAGCCGCCGAAGATTTTGTGGGTCCACAGGCGGTGATAGCCGGCGGACCGCTCGCTGATGAGGAAGTGGAACTGCCGCACCACCTCGACGCCCGCGAGGGCGAGGACCCACCACGCCTGCTGGGTGGTGATCACGAGGGCGTCTCGGAGCGAGATGATCCCCTCGTAGGTCGCCGTCGTGTTCCACAGCAGCACGCCGTACGCGATGGCCAGCAGGAGCAGGAACTTCGTCCGGTCCCACAGCGCCAGCCGCTTCCGGGTCACGGGGTCACGGTCCTCCGGACCTGATCCCGGCTCCCGAAGCCCCTCAGTGTGGTACTTCGGTGGGAGGGCCGTGCTCATATGAGGGGCTCCTTCATTGGTTGATAAGGCGCTTGACCTTGAAGGACTTGGCGATCAGGTCGATTTCGGCGGCCCGCTGCCGATAGCAGGCGGCCGAGCAGCGGATCAGCAGCGTCGAGACGTGCGAGCCGTCCGCGGACAGATACGCGGTCTCGTCGAACGTCTGCACTCCGCCGTCCAAACGGTAGTTGAACACGCTTCGCACTCCGCGCACCCCGTCCGCCACCGGCAGAACGTCGTCGGCGAGCAGTTCGAACCCCTTGAGCTGGGATTCCTGGTCGCTCTCGAGTTGCTTCCGCACGTCTTCGGTCACCGCGACGGGCAGCCCGCTCGAATTGCGCAACATGTTCAGCGAAGCTGAATTCTGCTCATCCTCGGTGAGTTTCTGCACCTTGGCGAAGACGAACGGCTGGTCGTCCGTTCCGGGCGAGCCCTCAAGCAGGTGCAGCACCGACGGTTTGGCGTGCGCGTCGAACGCGGCCGTCCAGACCGATTCCTTCTGCACCTGCGCCGTCGCCGAGTCCGGATCTCCGAACAGCGCCGCCTCGATCGCCTTCGGGTCGACCTGCTGCCAGCTCGACGGAACCTTGAAGTAGGTCGCGCCGTCCTGGTCACGCACATACGTATATTGGGGGCCGGCACAGCCGGACAGAACCGAGGCGGCCAAGGCCGTACCAACGGCCACTCCTACCACCCCGGTTCTTACCCGCGGTATTTCCACTGGGGCGCAACCTCCGCTTTGCGGGTCTACGAGGTAGTAGTGCCCGTTTCCCAAGTATCCATCTCCCGGCAACACGACGCCATCTTGGAAAACTTGACCAAATCTTGGCCGTTCCTTGGCTCGTGTTGTTACCTCAAGCCAGAATGCCCGGCCAGGCGCCGCCTGTGAACAGCAGGATACGAAATTATCCTGGCAGACCATCCACCAGCGGCGACGACATCGCCATTCAGGCCATACCCGGATCGCGTCCCGCTCACCGCCGACCCGACGACCGGGCCGGGAGGCCGGGAGGGACCGCGATCTCCGCCGCGATTCCCGCCGCCGGTCCCGGCGATGTAACGCGTCCCTGCCCAGAAAACGACACCTTGATGCATGTCGTCAGGAACTTCGCGGCCGGGTGAGCGGGAGGGCTGAAAAGCATGAAGCAGGTCTTCGGAGGGGGCGGAGCCGGCGAGGAATCTGGCGGCCTGTTCGGGATGACGATGGAGCACGTGTTCTCCGAGGTGTGGTCGCGCGACACGCTCAGCGACAGGGAACGGCGCCTGCTGCTGCTCGGCCTGCTCGTGGGCGAGGGGCTCGACGACGTGATCGAACTTCATCTCGACACCGCGCTGCGCGCCGGCGAGCTGACCCCCGACGAGCTCAGGGAGACGGTCGTCTTCCTGACCCTCTACGCGGGCTGGCCCCGGGCCGCCAAGCTGAGTGGCCAGGTCGAGGAGTTGATCGCGCGGCACACCGGGACGTAGCCCCGGGCGCGGTAGCCTCACCGTCATGCCCACCGCACTGATCACCGGCGCGACCGCGGGAATCGGGGCCGCCTTCGCCCGCCGCCTGGCCGCCGACGGCTTCTCCCTCGTCCTGGTGGCCCGTGACCGCGAACGCCTCGCGTCGTCGGCCGGCTCGCTGCGCGAACGCTACGGCGTCGCCGTCGAGACGCTGCCCGCCGATCTCGGCCTCGACGACGGCATCGGGGCGGTCGAGGAGCGGCTGGGCGCGGGCGTCAACCTGCTCGTGAACAACGCCGGCTTCGGCCACAACGGCAACGGGCGGGAGGTGCCGATGGCGGACGAGCTGCGGATGCTGCGGATCCACTGCGAGGCGGTGCTCCGCCTCACCCGGGCCGCTCTCCCGGCCATGCCCGCCGGCGGCCCGGGCGGTGTGATCAACGTCGCCTCGGTCGCCGCGTTCTTCACGAGCGGCACCTACGGCGCGTCGAAGGCGTGGGTGGTGAGCTTCAGCGAGGCGACCGCCGCGGAGCTGGCGGGAACGGGGCTGCGCGTGATGGCGCTGTGCCCCGGGCTCGTCCGGACGGAGTTCCACGAGCGGGCGCGCATGGACGTCTCCGGCGTCCCCCGGTTCCTGTGGCTGTCGGCCGACCGGGTCGCCCGCGACGCCATGCGGGACCTGGCCCTCGGCCGCGTGGTCAGCGTGCCGTCCACCCGTTACAAGGTGCTCACGGGGATCGGCAGGCACGTGCCCCGGCGGCTGGCGGCCACGGTGTCCGCCAGGGCCCGCCGCTGAGGCCGCCGGCTCACGGGCGCCTACTCACGGGCGCTTACGCACGGTCCTGCTCACAGCTCGCTCACAGCCGTTCCACGTTCGGGCCCCGGCATCGCCCTCGGGTGTCGAACACGAACCGGCTCGTCCGCTGGACCCGTTCGTAGTCGAAGCAGTCGTCCCCGCTGAGGACGACGACCACGTCGGCCTTGGCGAGCTCGGGGCCGGTCGCCTCCACGATCTCCAGCCCGGCCGGCGGCAGCATCTCGCCCGCGCGGGGCTCGGCGGCCCGCACCCGGGCGCCGAGGCGGCACAGCGCCTTCGGCACCTCGATGGGAGACAGGCCGAGCAGCAGGATGCGGCTGCCCCGCACCGCCCGGCACCTGCGGTTGAGGGCCAGGCCGAGCCGGCTGACCACCTGATCGGCCATGTGCCCGTTGACGTCGTCGGCCAGCTGCACGAGCCGCGACGCGCCGCCCCCGCCCCGCCTGACCTGCCACGGCAGGTATGACACGTCCAGCGGCAGGCACGGGACGTCCAGCCCCGGTGACGGCGTGAACGGCAGATAGCCGTACGGCCGGGTCGACGCCGCCTCGATCACCTCCCACGGGTCGGCGCCCACCTGCCCGGCGACGACCGACAACTCGTTGGCGAGCGCGGTGTTCACGTGAGTGAAGGCGTCCTCCAGCAGTGCGGTCAGCTCGGACACCCGGGGCGAGGAGACCCGGACCACCTCCCGCACCAGCCGCCCGTAGACCTCGGCTATCCGGTCCAGCGAGGCCGCGCCGACCCCGGACACCACCTTGGGCGTGTTGCCGAGCCGCCACCGCGGGTTGCCCGGCTCGGCACGGCGCGGGCTGTGCCCGAGCAGGAAGTCCTCCCCGGCCACCAGGCCTGATCCGTCCTCCAGCAGCGGCCGGAGGAACTCCTCGGTCGTCCCCGGGCAGGTCGTCGACTCCAGGACCACCGTCGTGCCGCGGCGCAGCAGCGGTGCCAGCCGCTCCGCGGCGGCGGCCAGCGGCCCGAGATCGGGGGCGCCGTGCCGCATCCGGACCGGCACCGTCACCAGGCACACGTCGAAACCGGCCGCGTCGGCGTAGTCGGCGCTCACGCCGTACCGGCCGGAGGCGTGGGCCACGGCCAGCTCACCCTCCGTGACGCCCTCCACGCACGCCTCTCCGGCGTTGAGCCGCTTGACCCGCCACTCGTCCGCGTCTATCCCCACGACGCGGAACCCGGCCTCCACCGCCCGCATCGCGAGGGGCAGCCCGGCGCGGCCCTGGCCGACGACGACCAGCTTCTCCGCGTAACCTGCCGCGTAGCCTTCCGCGAGGTGCTCAGCAGGGTTCTCAGCGAGGTTCTCCGCCATGGGCACGACTGTAGGAGCGGCGTCCCGGACGGGCCCTCATTGCCCGACTCCGCGGGTGTAAGGCTTGGGCACGGATAGGGGAAAGTCTTCTCCGGGTGCCTCCGGACGCCCCGTCGCGCATCGTAAGGCGGGCTAGCTTCTCCGACATGATCAGGGAGCAGCCAGCATGAAACCGGATGACCGGATTCGTGTCATGGAGATAATCGCCCGGATGAACGTCGGCGGCCCCGCCACCCAGGTCGCCGCGCTCTGCGAGCGCCTCGACCCGCGGGAGTTCGACCACCGCCTGTACACCGGTTACGTGGACGGCGGCGAGGGCGACCACCTGCAGTTGCGCGACGAGAAGATCCCCGTCCACCGGGTGCCCGGTCTCGGCCGCGCGATCAAGCCCGCCGACGACTACCGCGCGCTCCTCCGTCTGGTCAGGGCCATGCGCGAGTTCCAGCCGCACATCGTGCACACGCAGGGCACCAAGGCCGGCGCGCTCGGACGGCTGGCGGCCGGCATGTGGGGCGGCGGCGCGGCCCGGGTGCACGTCTTCCACGGGCACCTGCTGCACGACGACGTCTCCCGTCTCCGGCGAGCCGCCTACCGGCGGGCCGAGCGGTTCCTCGCCCGGCGTTCCGACCGTCTCGTCACGGTCGCCGCCCGCCTCCGCGACGACCTCCTCGCCACCGGGATCGGCCGGCCCGAGCAGTACGTCGTGATCCCGCCCGGTGTCGAGCTCGGCCCTCTGCCGTCCCGCGCCGCGGCGCGGGAGTCGCTCGGCGTCCCACCGGACGCCCCGGTGGTCGCGTACGTCGGGAGGCTGAAGCGGAGCAAGCGGCCGGACCGCTTCGTCGAGGTGGCGCGGCTCGTCCTGGAACGAATGCCGAAGTGCCGGTTCCTCATGTGCGGCAGCGGCGAGCTCAAGGAGGACGTGGAGCGGGCCGCCATGCCCGTCTGGGACTCCTTCCGCCTCCTCGGCTGGCGCAGGGACGTCGAGACCGTGTACGCGGCCGCCGACGTGCTGCTCCTGACCTCCGACAGCGAGGGCACGCCGCTCGCGCTGGTCGAGGCCGGTATGGCGGGCGTCCCCGCCGTCGCCACGCGGGTGGGCGGCGTGCCGGAGGTGGTGCAGGACCGGTACACCGGTCTGCTGTGCGAGCCCGACGCCGCCGAGCTGGCCGGGCTCACGCTCCGGCTGCTCGACGACCCCGGACTGTCCCGGCGGCTGGGCGACTCGGCCCGCCGGTGGGCCGCCCGGGCGTTCGCCGCCGATCGGCTGGTCGCCGACACCGAGGCCCTCTACCGGTCGCTGCGCGGCCCGGCCCGTGCCGGAGTGGGCAGCCGGTGACGCCGCCCGCCCTGCCCCTCGCCTTGGTGTGCGCCTTGGTCTGCGCCGCGGCGCTCGGTGTCGTCCTGCGGCGCCTCACCCGGCGGCGGGCGCCCTATCTCGCCGGACTCGCGCTGACGGCGGCCACGGCGCTGCCCGTCGCCGTCCTCTGTCACACCGACCTCTGCGGCACGCTTCTCTGTCACGCCGACCGGCGGGTCGCCGCGATCCTGCTCGCGTCCGCCGCCGTCGCGGTGGTCGGCCTGATCCACGACGTGGGACACCTGTCGCTCGCCACGCGGCTCATCGTGCAGTCCTTCGCGGCGGGCGGGGTCGTGCTGTGCGGGATCCAGGTCACCCTGACCGGCGACTGGCCCGACGGGCCTGTCACGGTCATGTGGCTGGTGGGCGCGGCGAACGCCTTCGCCCTGCTCGATCGGGTCGAGGGCGCGCCCGCGCCGGTCGCCGTGGTCACCGCCGCCTTCCTGTCGGCGGCGGCCGTGGTGCTGGACGACCCCGGTCTCGTCGCCCCGCTCGCCGGGCTCGGCTGCGCCTGCCTCGGCTTCCTGCCGCGCGGTCCCCGCCGCGCCGGGCGTCTCCGGCGGGCACGGCCGTGGCTCGGCGCGTCTGGCGCGCTGTTCGCGGGCTTCGCGCTCGCGTGCGGGGCGACCGCCATGACGGCCGGCCGGGACGCCGCCACGATCGCCGCCGGGCTCCTGCTGCCCGTGCTCGTCGCGCTCGTCGCGGCCGGGGCGTGCGCCCTCACAAGTCTCCTGCGCGGGACACGCCGCGGAACCGGCCTCCGTACGGGCCTCCGTACGCGCAGGGGGCCCGCCGCGATCCCGCCGCGCATCGGAGCGAGGCGGAGCTGATCACGACGGGCCCCGACCGGCCCCCAGGACCGGTCACCTGGCGTCAGCGGCCGACGTTGGCCTCGTGGCCGATGGACAGGCCCGAGTCGACGTCGAAGAAGTGCAGGTTGTGGGTGTCGACGACGAGCTCGACGTCCTGGCCGGGACGCACGTGGCTACGGGCGTTGACGCGGGCAGTCCACAGGGACTTGTCACCGGCCAGCGGCAGCGTCGTCTCCTCCTCGTCGCCGTCGTTCTGCGCGGCCACGGTGTCCTTGTGCTCGACCGGCGGGGCGTCGATCGTGAACAGGACGTTGATCTCGGAGCCCAGCTCCTCGGTGACGTTGGCCCGCACCGGAAGGCGCACCCACCCGGTGTTGCCGTTGGCGGACGAGGAGTCCTCGAAGTCCGAGGGACGGATACCAAGGATGATCTTGCGGCCGAGGTAGCGGTCGAGGCCGGGCTTCTCGGCGAAGGTCGAGTCGGGGACGGGCAGCCGGTGGCCGGCGAAGACCACAGCCGCGCCGTCGTTGCCCCGGACGAGCTCGGCGTAGGTGAAGTTCATGGCCGGGGAGCCCATGAAGCCCGCGACGAACAGGTTGACCGGGCTGTCGAAGAGGTTCTGCGGGGTGTCCACCTGCTGCAGGAGACCGTCGCGCAGGACGCAGACGCGGTCGCCGAGGGTCATGGCCTCGACCTGGTCGTGCGTGACGTAGACGGTGGTGACGCCCAGGCGCTCGTGGAGCTGGTTCAGCGAGGCGCGCATGGAGACGCGGAGCTTGGCGTCCAGGTTGGACAGCGGCTCGTCCATGAGGAAGGCCTGCGGCTCACGCACGATGGCGCGGCCCATGGCGACACGCTGGCGCTGACCACCGGACAGGGCGGCGGGCTTGCGCTTGAGGTACTGCTCCAGGCCGAGCATCCGGGCCGCGTCGTTCACCCGCTTCTGGATCTCCGACTTGGGCATCTTGCGGAGCTTGAGGCCGAACGCGAGGTTCTCCTCGACCGTCATGTGGGGGTACAGCGCGTAGTTCTGGAAGACCATCGCGATGTCGCGGTCCTTGGGGGGCAGGTGGTTGACCACCCGGTCGCCGATCACGATCTCGCCGCCGCTGATGTCCTCAAGGCCGGCGATCATGCGAAGCGCGGTGGACTTGCCACAACCCGAGGGCCCGACGAGCACCATGAACTCGCCGTCCTTGATCTCCAGGTTGAGGCCGTTAACGGCCTTCACCCCGCCCGCGTAGATCTTGTCGACGTTGTTCAGAACGATAGAAGCCATGCCAGTCCTTCATGCTTCGGTACGGGGAGTGTGGATACGTTTTCAGAACTTTCTACCGAAGTGCCACGTACTGTCAAGGTTTCGTTTGCGGAGAGAGTGGAATCCTGCTGGAATCGTTTCCATGAACGACGGGATCCAGCGCCGTACGACGGTGAAGGACGTGGCCGAGGCGGCGGGAGTCGGGGTGGCGACGGTCTCCCGCGTGCTGTCGGGGGGCCAGGCCAGCGCGCAGACGCGCGAGAAGGTCCTGGCCGCGGCGGCCAGGCTCGACTACCGGCCCAGCGCGCTCGGCCGCAACCTGCGCAGACGGCGCACGGGTGGCATCGGGCTGCTGGTGCCCGACGTCACCGACAGCTTCTACGCCCGGCTCATCGACGGGGTCCTCTCCTGCGCCCGTTCGTACGGCGAGCCGGTGACGGTCGGCGTGACGGGTGACGACCCCGAGCGGGAGGCCGAGCTGATCGGGACGATGATCGAGCAGAGCATGGACCGGGTCATCGCGGTGCCGTCGGGAGATGGAGAGACGTGGGGGCCCGCGCTGCGGGCCGGGCTCAACCTCGTCTTCGCCGACCGGCGCGGCCGGGCCGATGTGCCCAGCGTGATCGCGGACGACGCGGGCGGGTTGCTGACCGCGGTCGAGTACCTCGCCGGCCTCGGCCACCGCAAGATCGCGTTCCTGGCCCGGCACGGTCAGGCGCAGCGAGTGGCGGCGTTCTCCGCCGCCCTGTCCACCGTGGGCCTGCCGGTGGGGCCCGACCTCGTCGTGCACGCCCGGGCCAGCCGCGACTCCGCCTACGCCGCCGCGGCGGGCCTGCTGCAGCGTCACCCCGACGCCACCGCCGTGCTCGCCGGCGGCAACGTGCTCGGGGAGGCCACCGTGCTGGCCGCCCGTGAGCTCGACGTGCGCATCCCGCGCGACGTCTCCCTCGTCATGTTCGACGACGTCCCGTGGGCCGAGCTCTGCTCGCCGCCGCTGACGGTGATCGCGCAGCCGGCCCAGGACATCGGGTACCGCGCCGCCGAGCTGGTGTTCCGGCAGGGACGCCGCCCGCCGAGGGTGATACTGCCCACCGAACTGGTCGTACGGGCGAGCTGCGGGCCCCGGAGAAGGATTTAGGGAGCGCCCCGTGGATCTTTCGCGGTTGGCCAAGAAGATCTACGGGACACGGCCCGCCACGGGGTCCGGCCATGTCCGGTCGCATGGCCGGGTCTTGTCGTTGTTCCGGTGGCGGCGTCCGACGTGAGAGCAGCTCGTCGTCGCGGCCCGGGCCGGTGGGTTGTCAGTCACGTTGTGTAGCGTGCCGAACGCACGATCGGATGTCGTGGGCAGGGCCGGCGGTCCGCCGGCCCTCACGCCGCCCGACACCGAAGCAAGGCGAGCAGCACTCATAGGTTCTTACTTTTCGAACAGGCTTGCGGTTTACTGATTACTTTCTGTAGTGTTGCAATTACCTGACGGCCTGATGGTAGGGAGGGGTGTCCCGGTGCCGGTGTTCCACGATCCTGCTGTCGACGGCTGCGATGGTTCCCGATCAGGCGGTCGTGGGTCTCGTCTTCCCTGGCCGCGTGGTCGTGCCCAAGGCGCGCGCCGCGGCACCGTTCCCCCGGGTTCCACGGGAGACGTTTCTGCGCGGTCGGCACGGTCATCGCGGTCAGCGGGGGCGGTGCCGCCTGTGCTTGAGGGCACATGCCTGGACCCGCATGCTGACTCCCGCGCCAATTCTCATACGAATCCCGGTGCGGGGTCTGACGGTCCTGCCGTCCCGCCGATATGGTCCGGTGACATCGGTCCCGGTGACATCGGTCCCGGCCGTGAGGGGTCCGGTGACAAGGGATCCGGCCATGCGGGCTCGGGCGCCGGTGAGCCGTGGCAGCCAGGAGAGGCCGGTCCGGCCGGTGCTGTCGACGGCGGCGCTCCCGACGATGCCGCTCCAGGTCCACGGCCGTACCTGTCGGAGACGGAGCTGCTGGAGCTGGCGGCCAGGTGGGCGAACGCGGAGGTGCCGGACAGTTCGGCGATGTGCCTTCAGCGGACCGAGACGCTGATCCAGGCGGTGGACCTACTAAATGCGGCGATGGTGACGCTGCTGCACCAGGTGCATGTCACCGGTGAGGCCAAAGCGGATGGGCATGCCTCCACCGCTTCGTGGCTCCGCTCAGACAGACCGAGCACCCCCACACCGAGCACCCCCACACCGAGCACCCCCACACCGAGCACCCCGACACCGGGGGCAACCACGCCGGACGCGGCAGAGACCGGCGCTGACGTGCGAGCGCCCGGAGCGCCTGGCGTGCAGGGGATGCCGGTGGTGGTGCGGCGTGGTCCGGGGATGACGGGTGCGCAGGCGGCCCGGTGGTTGCGGATCTCCACAGAGGTGGCCCGCCTCCCGCAGGTGAAGGCCCGCTACCGAGCTGGGTCCCTGTCCGGCGGAGCGGTGGACGCCATCACCACGGTGACGGCCAAACTGACCGACAAGCAGGCCGAGGAGGCCGAGCCGATCCTGGTGCAGTTGTCCGACAGCGCGTCGTGTGCGGAGGTGGCCAAGGCCGGCCGCTACATCCGGGAGATCCTCGACCCCGGCACCCTCGTCGAGGAGTGCGAGGACGACTACGCGTCCCGGTTCCTGCTGGTCCGCCCCTCCAGCACCGGCGGCGTGGAAGGCGAGTTCCGCCTACCGCGGGAGGCGGCGGCCCGGCTGCGGTCGTTCCTGACCTCCTACGCCCGGCCGAAGGACAGGGACGACGACCGGCCACTACGGGTCCGCCAAGCCGACGCCTTCGCCGCGCTGCTGAGCGAGAAGGTCTCCACCGAACTCATCGTCATGGTCCGCGCCGAGTCCATCCCCGACGACATCCTCACCCCCACCGGCACCGGCGCACCGAAGGCCCCGCCGGCCGGAACGCAGGACGCCACCCAGACCGGCACCGGCCCCGACACGACGATCGGCACAACCGCTCCCCCGACTCAAACCACGTCGCCGGACCCCGGTCGGGCGACGGGCACACACAGCACCGCCGGTGCGGCGCGTGCGCGCGGCGATGACGAGACACCTCCCACGGCCGGCGCGGGCCGAGACGGTCCCAACGCCGAGACAGCTCCCCCCGAAGATGGCCCACCCGGGGCCGCTTACGAGCAGGCGGGTCCTGACCATAACCGGGAGCCTGATCATGCCGCAGAGCCCGACCATGCCGCAGAGCCTGATCATGGTCCGGGTTCTGACGATGCCGCGCGGCCCGACGACGGCACGGGTCTTGGCGGCTGGGGTGACGGCGTGCCCGAAGCCGCGGCTGCTGCAGCCGCCTCCGAAGACGTCGCCGCCGCCACCCAAGAAGCAGGTACGGAGGCGCGGGCGGAGAGGGGGGCTGAGGCGCGGACGGAGGCACGGGCGGAGGCACGGGCGGAGGCACGGGCGGAGGGGCAGGAGGAGGCGGCCGGAGCGCGGGCTGACGCGTGCCGCACGTGCGGGCATGCCCCCGACAGGTTGGCTCCCGGGCTGCTGGTCGCGACCGGGCAGTTGCTGCCGGTGAGTGACGTGCACCGGCTGGCGCGGACTTCGCAGTTGACCCGGATGGTGTTGGACGCGAAGGGGCAGGTGCTGGACATGGGGCGTTCGGTGCGGCTGGCCACCCCAGCCCAGCGGAAGGCGCTGCTGGCGCAGTACGCGACCTGCTACTGCCAGGGCTGTCCGATCCCGGCCACCATGGCCGAAGTCGACCACGTCCAGGGCTGGATCGACGACGGTGTCACCAACCTTGACCTGCTCGCCCCCGCCTGCACCTCCACAACCGCGACAAATTCACCCACCCCCACCGCTACACCACCCACCGCAACGAGAATGGCACCTGGACCCTCACCCACCACCCCAACCGCCGAAGATACGAACGCAGCAGCTACGAACGCGGCACCCGCCAACGCCCGGGACGAACCCCGGACAGGACGCCCGGGGAAGGCGCGGGAACACGCGCCCGGCGATAGCAGTCTGGGAGAGGGGGAGCCCGGGATAGGGCGGGAATAAGACACCCGGGATAGACGGCCGCCCGGGCGCAAGCAGAGCGCGACCCCGGACGGGCAGGCAGAGCGCGACGCCGGGCCGCGTACCCACCGGGCGCCCGGCGACCCCACGCCCGGCGACCCCCATACCCGGTGATCGCATGCCCGCACGCGCCCGCCGCGCGCGTGCCGTATGCGCCCGGTCTGAGAGCTACCCGGTCTGAGAGCTACCCGGTCTGAGAGCTACCCGGTCTGAGAACTCGGCTACCTGACCTGCGAGTCCCTCATGCCCACCGGCGCGGCGAGTCGACGACGGCAGTCACCCACTACCCCAACTCACCACCCCGACTCGCGACGGTGTAGTCCGGCCCGAGCGTCGTTGCCTCCGTCACCCTCGGTCGCTTGCGGGGGCGATGGCGTCCTCACATACGTCTCCCGCCTTTCGCTCAGGCCCAGAACGTGAGACGGGACCAGAGGCGCTCTAGGAGACGAGCTTCTCGACGGCCTCGACGATCTCGGGCGCCTCGGGCTCGGTCCGCGGGCGGAACCGCGCCACGACCTCGCCGCCGGCGTTCAGCAGGAACTTCTCGAAGTTCCACTGCACGTCGCCCGTGTCGCCGGACGCGTCGGGCGTTGTCGTGAGCTCCGCGTAGAGGGGGTGCCGGCCCGCGCCGTTCACCTCCGTCTTCTCCAGCAGCGGGAAGTCGACGCCGTACGTCGTGGAGCAGAACTGGGCGATCTCCTCGGCGGAGCCCGGCTCCTGGCCGGCGAACTGGTTGCAGGGGACGCCGACGACGGTGAAACCGCGCTCGCCGTACGTGCGCTGCAGCCGGACGAGGCCGTCGTACTGGGGCGTGAGACCGCACTTGGACGCGACGTTGACGATCAGTGCGGCCCGCCCGGCGAGGACCGCGCCCAGGGTGGTCGGCGCGCCGTCCAGGGTGGTCACGGGGATCTCGAGAGTGGTCATGCCTCCGACTCTACCGATGCGTAAGGCCCGGGGGGTGGAACGGCCAGGAGTGGCCCGCCGGGTGGCAAAGAACTGTCCGCGGCGTGTCGCCGCTGCGGTGCCGGAGCCGGGCCGGCGTATTTCAATCCGCGTGAGGACCCGTCGCGGCGCCTCCCGGGAGTTCTCGTGATCCGGTGCAGGCCGAGCGGACGGCCGCGTCCACGCCATGGGCGCGGCCGAGCGGCGGGCGCGTCCACGCGCCCGCCTCCCGCACGCGACCCGACGACAAGGACCGTTTTGGACAGTAAGAGCGTTCTACGCAACACCGCCGCCGCCGTCATCGCCGTCACCGTAGCGGGTGCGGGAAGCGCCGCGGCCTGGGCCGAGGGAGCCGCACAGCCGGCCACGCACCTCGGCGTGTGGAAGATGCGCGTCAAGCTGGACGCACCGAGGTTCCGCCCCGCCACCCCGAAGCTGCGCAACAAGGCGTACGCCTTCCGGATGGTGAGCCGGCGGGCCTGGTCGGGCGAGCAGTTCCAGTGCCTGAACAGTCTGTGGACCAGGGAGAGCAACTGGGACCACCGGGCCTACAACGAGGGCTCGGGCGCCTACGGCATCCCGCAGGCTCTGCCTGGAAGCAAGATGGGGTACGTCGCGCAGGATTGGCGGTTCAACCCGCAGACCCAGATCCGGTGGGGGCTGCGTTATATCAAGGGCCGGTACGGCTCGCCCTGCGGGGCATGGGGGCACTTCCGGTCCCACAACTGGTACTGACGGAACCGGGGAGGCGCCCAGGCTCAGCCGCGGGCGTCTCCCCTGACCACCGTCCCGCCGGCCCGCACGGCCATGGCCTGGACCAGCAGTTCGAGGCCGAACTCGAACTCCTCCTCGTGGTCGCACTCCTCCAGGTAGGGCGCCAGTTCGCCGACCACGGGGAACAGGGCGGGGTCCACGCCGGCCGACGTCACGTCGGGCGGCACCGGGGGGATCGCCGGGGCCACCCCCACCTCCCTGAGCAGGGAGCCCACGACATACGCGATGAACATCCGCAGCAGCCCGACGGCCTCGCGGCCGTCGAAGCCGGCGTCGCGGAGGGTGGCCAGCGCCCGCTCGACCGGCAGCAGCCCGGCCGCCGACGTCCGTTGCCGGCTCACCACGACCATGGTGCAGCGGGGATAGTGGTGGGCGATCTGCCGGAAGGCCCGCGCCTGGATCCGTACCCGGTCGGTCCAGTAGGCGGACGGGTCGTCGGTGAACTCGACCTGGGACAGCACCGCCTCGGCCACCGCGTCGAGCAGCGCGGCCTTGCTGGGCACGTGGTTGTACAGCGACATGACGCCGACACCCAGCTCCGTCGCGATCCGCCGCATGGAGACCGCGTCCGCGCCCTCGCGCTCGATCAGGTCGACGGCGGCGGCGACGATGCGGCTCTGGTTGAGCATGATCACACTCCCCTCCCCCCGTTGACGCACGTACAGCGTACGTGTCACCCTCGAACGGGTACGTACGTTGTACGTCTAGGAGGCTCCGGTGTCGACGCACGAGCTCTACACGATCCCCGCCGAGATGTCCACGTGGGACGTGGGGATGACCGGTGCGGCCCGTTTCACCTGGGAGTACGACGACGGCAGGGACCGCATGCTCGCCCTCTACCAGAAGGGCAAGGACAAGCAGTGGGACTCGGTCAAGCGGATCGACTGGAGCATCGAGGTCGACCCGTACAACGTGCTCGGCGTACCTGACCAGACGATCTCGATCTACGGCACTCCCCTCTGGGAGCGCATGGGCGAACGGCAGCGCAAGGACGTCAGGCTGCACAACGCGGCGTGGCAGTTCTCCCAGTTCCTGCACGGCGAGCAGGGGGCGATGATCTGCTCCGCGCGGATCGTCGAGTCCGTCCCCGACCTCGACTCCAAGTTCTACGCCGCGACCCAGACGATGGACGAGGCGCGGCACGCCGAGACCTACGCCCGCTTCCTGCAGGAGAAGATCGGGCTCGTCTACCCCATGAACGAGCACCTCAAGGCGCTGCTCGACAGCACGCTGAGCGACTCGCGCTGGGACATGCCGTATCTCGGCATGCAGGTCCTGATCGAGGGCCTCGCGCTGGCCGCCTTCGGGGTGATACGTGACATCACCACCAAACCCCTGCCCAAGCAGATCCTCGCGTACGTGATGCAGGACGAGGCGCGGCACGTGGCGTTCGGCCGGATGGCGCTGCGGGACTACTACGCCAACCTGTCCGAGGCCGAGTTGCGGGAGCGCGAGGACTTCGTCATCGAGGGCTGCTATCTCATGCGCGACCGGCTCCGCGGCCGGGAGACCTGGGAGAACCTCGACCTGTCCCGGCAGGAGGTCGACGAGGCCATGCTCGCCGTCGACCGGTCCGAATACATGCGGGTGTTCCGGTCGCTGCTGTTCAGCCGGATCGTGCCGTGCGTGAAGGACATCGGCCTGTGGAGCCCCCGGCTGCGGCAGGCGTACGCCGACATGGGCGTCCTCGACATGGCCGGGCAGAGCCTGGAGACGCTGATGAGCCAGGACGAGGAGATCGCCGACCGGCTGGACGCCGAGCGCTTCGCCCAGGAGGAGCGGGAGCGGCACGAAGAGGTCGGCCAGACCATCCGGTCGGCCGGCGAGGGGTAGATCGCGTCCAGCTCACCGGGCGAGCGCGACGATCAGGACGAGTGCGCCCGCGGCGACCGCCAGCGCGCCCAGCCAGGCCAGCAGGACGTCGGCTCCATGATCGAGCGGACGGCCGTCCAGCAGCGCGCGTTGCACCCGCCGGTCGCGCAGGCCGGTGCGCACGAGCAGGACCGCCCCGCACAGCGCCGCGGCCACGAACGGGATCGACGTCGCGAGGGGCACCCGATGGCGCAGGACGCCGCCCGCCGCTCCGAGCGCGCACACCGCGAGCGCCGCGGCGGCGCGGACCCAGGCCAGCCGGGTCCGCTCGATGTGCAGTCCGGGCGGTCCGTCCTCCCCCGCGCCGGTCATCGCGACAGGAGGATCAGGACGAGCGCGAGAATCGCCACGCCGGCCACGCCGTACCCCACCACGGGGGCGAGGGCGGGCGGCGGGAGCGGCTCCGCGCGGCGCAGCGCGCGCTGGATCTGCCGCCACCGGGGATAGGCGGCGCCGGCGGCCACTGCCGCCAGCAGGACGAGCACGACCGCCAGCAGCGTCCTGATCCAGGGCGCGAACAGGCTCTCCGGCACGGCGGCCATCGCGATCCCTCCCGCGCTCAGCGCGAGGGAGGTGCTGATCCAGGTGAGGAACGTACGCTCGTTGGCCAGCGTGAACCGTGGGTCCGGCTCGTTGCTATCCATGGGTAAAGGCTAAATTTGCCGGATTCCCCGGCGGTTCGTCGGGTTGCCCGGTCGTATCAAGCCGCGGGGGTCGCCGGGCCGAACTGGTTCGCCTGGTTCGCCTGGTTCGCCTGGTTCGCCTGGTTCAGAGGCAGGCGTCGCCGACCTCCTTCAGATAGCGGGCGCCGTCGCCGGCGACCTGCCGCGCCGCGTCGACCGCGGACTTGGCGTCGTCGACGGTGAGCTTGTCCAGGCGGTCGGACAGCCCTCGCAGGGCGTCCCGCAGCGAGGTGTCGGCCGCCTTGTCCGCCAGATCGCCCAGCGTGGCCGCGCCGTCCTCGATCGCCTTGCTCATCGCCTCAGGATCGTTCACGGTCCGGCCGATGGAACTGATCGTCTGGTTGATGACCCGCGTCGCGTCCGCGCACGTCTGGGCCTTGTCGGCGGTCGCGCAGCCGGAGGCCAGCAAGACGGCGGCGGCCGCGGCGACCGCGGCGGGCGGGAGGAGTCGCATGGCCGGAACCCTACCCAACGCCTGGTCGGATGCGGCGGATCCGAAGCACTAGCATCGGCGGCATGGGAGTTTGTGAACATCTGCTCGACACGGCGAATCCGGATCCGCGTCCGCCGGAGGGCTGCCAGGAGTGCATCGAGCAGGGGGGACGCTGGGTCCACCTGCGCCGGTGCCTCGACTGCGGCCACATCGGATGCTGCGACTCGTCGCCGAGCAAGCACGCGACCGCGCATTTCCACGAGACCGGACACCCGGTGGTCCAGTCATACGAACCGGGCGAGGAGTGGCGCTGGTGCTATGTCGACCAGCGCCTCGGCTGACCCTTCCAGGCGTTTCCCGGTGTCCCGGCCGGCCGGTGCGGCCGTCCGGGATCCGGGGGACCGCCGGGTGAGGCCCGGCGCCGGCGGTCAGCCGCGTTCGAGGGTCGCCTCCTCGAAGTCGAGCTCCTGCATGACCCGGTGGAGGACCTCGTCGTCGATCCGCCGCTCGTCCCTGAGCCGGACGAAGACCTCGCGCTCGGCGACGAGCATCTCCCGCCGCAGCCGCCGGTAGACCGCGGCGGGCGTCTCCTCCCCCTCGGGCCCGGTCCCGCCGCCGAGCCGCTCCCACGCCTGCAGCGCCCGCCGTTCGGCCCGGCCGCGCAACTGCTCGACGACCTGCTCGTGGACCTCGTGGACCCCGTCCGCGGTCAGCTCGTCGAGCCGGTTCAGCGCCGCGGTCGCCGCCGCCTGCTGGGCGCCCGCCTCGGCCAGGTCGTCGGTGTAGCGCTCCTTGGCGTTGGAGACGCCGAGCCTGCGGATCAGCCAGGAGAACGACAGGCCCTGGACGATCAGGGTGCTGATGACGATGCCGAAGGTGAGGAACAGCAGCAGTTCCCGTTGGGGGAAGCTCTCGGGAAGGGCGAAGGCGGCGGCCAGGGAGACCACTCCGCGCATGCCCGCCCAGCTCGTCAGCACCACGTTCTGCCACGAGGGCGACTTCGGCTCCCGCGCCCGCACCCGCTTGGACAGCATCCGCGGCAGGTACGTCGCGGGCGGCACCCAGGCGATCCTCACCAGGACGACCACGAGGAACAGCACGACGGCGTACAGGGCGATCTCCGTGGGACGCCGCCCGTTCATGGCGGCGACGATGGGACGCATCTGCAGGCCGATCAGCGCGAAGACGATGGACTCCAGCACGAGATCCACCACCTGCCAGACGGCCCCCGACAGGAGGCGGACGCCGTACGAGGTGCGGGTGAGCTGGTGGCCCAGGTAGATGCCGACGACCACTACGGAGATCACACCTGAGGCGCCGATCGCCTCGGCGGCCAGGTAGGCGGCGTACGGCACGAGCAGGGAGACGCCGTTGGCCACCAGCGCGTCGGTCAGGCGCCGCAGCAGTAATCCCGCCGCGTACGCGATGGCGAGGCCGATCAAGAGCCCGACGCCGGCCGAGAGGAGGAACTCCTTGCCCGCCTGGACGACGTCCACCGCCGCGCCGACCGTGGCCGCCACCGCCACCCGGTAGGCGGTGAGCGCGGTCGCGTCGTTGAACAGCCCCTCACCGACCAGGATGGTCAGCGCCTTGCGGGGCAGGCCGAGCTTGCGTCCCACGGCGACCGCGGAGACGGCGTCGGTGGGCGCCACGATCGCGCCCAGGGCGAGCGCCGCGGCGAACGGCAGCCCGGGGATCAGCGCGTGCGCGACGAAGCCGACGACGAACGCGGTGAGCAGCACCAGCCCCACGGCGAGCAGCCCGACCGGGCGGCGGACGTCCTTGAGGCGGAGGTAGGAGCTGTCAAGGGAGGCCGAGTAGAGCATCGGCGGCAGGAAGACCGACAGCACGATGTGCGGGTCGAGCCGGTAGTCGGGCACCCCGGGGACGTACGAGACCACCAGACCGGCGAGGACGAGGAGGAGCGGGGCGGACCAGCCCCGCCACCTCGCCAGCCCGGCGACGGCCAGCGCACCCGCGGGGAGCAGGAAGAGTTGCAATGCCGTTGACGTGTCCATCGACGACGAGGTTACTCAGCGCTGGAACTCCAGGCTTACCGCGCCATCACCAGCCGCCGCGGCCGTCGTCCCAGCCCTGCCCTCGCGGATCGGTCCACTCGTCGGCGTCCGGGTCCATATGACGCTCCCCGCCCTGCTCACCTCGCGACTGCGGCCTGAGGCGCTCACCCGTGGTGTACATCGGTTCCTGCGCGTACGGCCGGACCTGCTGGCCGAGGCCGAGCGGATCGCTGGGGTCGACACCCATGGCGGGCTGCTGGACGGCCGGCTCGGCGCCAGGGCCGCCTGCGTGGCGTTCCGGCGCCTGCCCGGGAGCGCCCTGCGGCGAGTCGGGCCGCCTCCGGGAGCCGGATGAGGACGAGGCGACGAGGCGGTCCTGCGTCGGCGCACCCCTCGCCACGAGCACGTCGTTGGGGCCGAGCGGCGGAGCGGGCTGCGGGTAGGACTCCGCCGCCTGCTGATACGGATCGGGCTGCTGGTACGGATCGGGCTGGTACGCGTCCGGATGCTGCCCATAAACGTCCTGGCCCTGCGCGTACGGCTCGGGCGCCGCCCCGTAGGCGTCCGGCGGCTGCGTGTACTGCTGCGGCGCCCGGGGAGCGGGCGGCCGGGCGTCATAGCCGTACTGCTGATCCGCGTACTGCTGATCCGCGTACTGCTGATCCGCGTACTGCTGATCTGTGTACTGCTGATCTGTGTACTGCTGGTCGGCGTACCTGTCCGCGTACTGCTGATCGGCGTATTGGTCGGCCGCCGGACGCGCCTGCGGGGGCGCCGGGTAGCCGTCGGCCGTGGCGGGGGGCCGGGCGTATTGGCCCGTTCCCGGATAGTCCGGATAGTCGGTGTAGTCGGCATGGCCCGCCGAAGACCGGCGTTCGGGGTGGTCGGGACGGCCGCCGTGCGCCGGATATGCCTCCGGCTGTCCGTACTCCGCGGCGTATCCGTCGCGGGACGAGCCGTAGCCGTCCCGCTCGGCTCCGTAGCCGTCACGGTCGGTCGCGTAGCCGTCGTGGTCACGAGCGCGCGGTTCGGGAGCGCCGTACTCGTCCTGGACCTGGGTCTGGGCCCCATAGTCGTCCTGGGGCCGATAGGCCTCGGGCGCCTGTGCGGGATCTCCCTCGGCGGTGGGGAAGGGCCCCGTTCCCGCGTCGTGGTCGTTTCCGGACACCTCGTTGAAGCCGTCGTCCAGGGTGTCGATCAGGCGCCCGACGTCGCTCAGCGGCATGCGGAAACTCGCCGTGCACATCTCGCCCCGCCACAGGCTGAGCACCAGGGTGCCCTCGTGCCAGGTGACCCGGAGCACACGGTCCTGGCCGCGCGCGTCGAAGAACACCTCGCCGAACGATGGCAGTGGGACAACTTCCGACATGGCAGACATAGTGCCTTTACCTGCCCTTATCCGTCCACTCGACGTCGGGGGACCCGTGCGGGACGCCCGTTTCGTCCCTTAGTACCTCGTGTTCGCAGATCGCCGTTGACCTTGAGTGCCTGCTATTCAGTGTGCCACGTGCGACGGCTGGTGGTTCTTGGAACGCCAGGACGTGCTGGGGCGGTCACGCACCGATTGTCGGTCGCACCGGGTAGCGTTCTCCCGTGCCGAAGGAAGCTGCCGAGACCCCGCCCGTGGAAGAACTGCTCACCGCCGCGGTGACCGGCCTCGGCGGGTTCGAGCGGCCTGGTCAGGTCAAGATGGCCCAGGCGGTTCGCGACGCGATCGGGGCCAAGGAGCATCTCGCCGTGCAGGCCGGCACCGGCACCGGCAAGTCGCTGGCGTACCTGGTCCCCGCGATCGCGCACGCGGCCGCGGCGAAGACCGCCGTGGTGGTCTCCACCGCCACGATCGCGCTCCAGCGTCAGCTCGTCGACCGCGACCTGCCCCGGCTCGCCGACACGCTCGAGGACCTCCTGCCGCACCGGCCGGAGTTCGCGATCCTGAAGGGCCGCCGCAACTATCTGTGCCGCCACAAGATGGGCGCCGGCATGCCCGAGGACGAGGACGAGCAGCTCTTCGACCCCCGTGAGGTGAGCGCCACCGGCCGTATGGTGCAGCGCGTCGTCGACTGGGCCAACGACACCGAGACGGGCGACCGCGACGAGCTCGTCCCCGGCGTGAGCGACCAGGTGTGGCGGCAGTTCTCCGTGACCGCCCGTGAGTGTCTCGGGGCGCAGCGGTGCCCGAGCGGCGCGGACTGCTTCGCCGAGCTGGCCAGGGAGCGGGCCGGAGCTGCGGACATCGTCGTCACCAACCACGCCCTGCTCGCCATCGACGCGATGGAGGACCTGCCCATCCTGCCCGAGCACAACGTGGTCGTGGTGGACGAGGCCCACGAGCTGGTCGACCGGGTGACCTCGGTGGTCACCGGAGAGCTGTCCGAGAGCACCGTCGCCCTCGCCGTCCGGCGCGCCGGGCGGCTGATCGAGCAGGGTGTCGCCGACCGGCTCCAGGAGGCCGGAGAAGACCTGCGGTCCCTGCTCGCGGCCGCCCCGCCGGGCCGCGTGGACGACCTGCCCCAGTCGCTCGCTCTCACGCTGTCACTTGTCCGGGACGCGGCGTTCGCCTGCATCACCGCCCTTGGGCCCCGCAACAAGGACAAGGACGACCCCGAGAACGCCGGCCTGCGACGGGCCGCCTTCACCGCGCTCGACGACGTGCACGACACCGCCCAGCGCATGCTCGACGCCTTCGGTCCCCCGCCGGCGGACGCCGGCGACGAGGAGGGCTCGGACGACGCAGTCGACTCGGCGAGCCCTGGCGGCACGGGAGACACAGGCGACAGGTGGGGCGCGAGCGGCACAGGCGACGGCGCGCGCGGTGCGGTCCACCCGGACGAGGCCGCGCGGGCCGAGGTCGTCTGGCTGGACGCGGCCCACCCGCAGGGGCGGGCCAACATTCCCCCGACGCTGCGGGTGGCGCCGCTGTCGGTCGGCGGCATGCTCCGCGAGAAGCTGTTCGGCTCGCGGACGGTGGTCCTCACCAGCGCCACACTCGCGCTCGGCGGGACGTTCGACGGCATGGCGCGCCAGTGGGGGCTCGGCCGTGACGGGTGGACCGGTCTCGACGTGGGCTCGCCGTTCGATCACCCCCGGCGGGGCATCCTCTACGTCGCCAAGCACCTGCCGCAGCCGGGCCGCGACGGCCTGCCCGAGGCGTACGTGACCGAGCTCGCCGAGCTCATCGAGGCGGCGGGTGGGCGGGCCCTCGGGCTGTTCTCCTCGATGCGGGCGGCCAAGGCCGCGACCGAGGCGCTGCGCGAACGGCTGGACGTGCCGCTGCTGTGCCAGGGCGACGACTCCACCTCGCAACTGGTGAAGCAGTTCGCGGCCGATCCGGCGACCTGCCTGTTCGGCACGCTGTCGCTGTGGCAGGGCGTCGACGTCCCCGGCCCCTCGCTGACGCTCGTCGTCATCGACCGGATCCCGTTCCCGCGTCCGGACGACCCGCTCGCCTCGGCCCGGCAGCGGCACGTGGCGGCGACCGGCGGCAACGGATTCATGTCGGTCGCGGCGACCCATGCGGCGCTGCTGCTGGCCCAGGGTGCCGGGCGGCTGCTGCGCTCGATCGAGGACCGGGGCGTGGTGGCCGTGCTCGATCCCCGGCTGGCCACCGCCCGTTACGGCGGCTTCCTGCTGAGCTCGCTGCCCCCGTTCTGGCGTACCAGTGATCCGGTGAAGGTCCGCGAGGCGCTGCGCCGTCTCTCCACGGACGACTGACCCCTCACGGCCGGACGGGCCCCGAGCCTCAGGCTTCAGGGCATGGAACTTCGGCCGCAGGGCTCAGGCGCGCGGATTTCAGGCCGCGGGTGCTTCCCGGTACGGCTTCAGAACACGGGTTCAGGACACGGGTTCAGGACACGGGGACGACCGGGTCGCCCACGGAGATCCGTCCCGGCGCGCGGGGAACGAGCCGGATGCCGAACCAGGTCTTGCCGTCCCAGCGACGGTGCCTGGCCAGGGTGCGGATCGGTTCCTTGCCCTTGACGGCGGTCTCGGGGTCGATCGTCGTCACGGCGCACCGGTCGCAGATCTCCGACACCCGGAAGTCGATCGTGCCGATCCTGACCTCCTTCCAGTCGTCCTCCTGGTACGGCTCGGCGCCGTCGATCACGACGCTGGGGCGGAACCTGGCCATCGAGAGCGGGCCGGGAGGCTCCTCCCCCCGCTCCGCCGCTCCCTGGGCGATCCAGTCGTCGAGGAGCCGCAGCGAGGCCGTCGAGGTCAGCAGCAGGGGCGCGTCCCAGGCGAAGCTGACGACCTCGCCGGGCAGGCCGCCGTGCGCCGGGTCGATCGTCCGGCGGCGGGGGTCGTCGAGCCACACCAGCCGGGCGGTCCGGCCCAGCAGCCGGGTGAACCACTCGTCGGCGGCGGGCTCCGCCGCGACCGCCGAGTCGAGGCCGCTGAACCCCACCGGCACGCTCCGCCCACCGGCCGGGGGGACCACGATGCCGGGAAGTCCCGGAGCCGAGAGCGACAGCCCGCCGTCCGCCAGATTCTCCGCCCGTACGGTGAGCATGGCGGGAAACTCGCCCAGCCACAGGTTGTCGCCCTGCTCGTCGACCACCGCCCACCTGCGGTCGCCGTCGAGGCCCCACGGGTGTACCAGGGCGGTCTCAACTGGCAGTCCAGCCGCCGACTTAAGCGGATAAATCCGTATATCGGTGAGGCGCATGATCGGCAGTTTAACCGCCGCGAGAGCGCTCCCACAGGGGCGGCGGGAACGCGGGAGACGGCCGGCGAGCGCGGCCCGGACCAGAACCCGGAACACGGCCCACACAGGGCCCACACCAGGGACCGCACCAGGGCCCGGAGTCAGGACAACGGACCCAGGTGGGGGCGCTTGGGGTCCACACCGTCCCCGGAGGACGTACCGCGCAGGCGGCGGCCGATCCACGGGGCGAAGTGGCGGCGGAACCACAGGGCGTCCTCGCGTAACTTCGCCCGGGAATCCACCCGTTCGCGCGGCGGCCAGGTCATGCGCCAGTCGCCTTCCTCCGGCACACCGAGCACGTCCAGCACCTTGGCCGCGACGAGCCGGTGGCCGGTGGAGTTCATGTGCAGGCGGTCGTCGCTCCAGGCCCGCCAGTCGCGCAGCCCCTGCATGGACCACATGTCCACCAGATGGCATCCGTACAGGTCGGCCAGTGACCTGATGTGCATGAAGAACACGGCGAACTTGCCGCGCGCCCGGCGCATGATCGGGGTGTCGCGCGGATCCATCCCGGTGAAGAGGATCACTTCGGCGCCGGTGCCGCGGAGGTCGCGGACGGCGGCGGCCACCTTCTTCGCCATCCGGTCCGGGTCGCTGCCGGGACGGATCAGGTCGTTGCCGCCGGCGCAGAAACTGATCAGATCGGGCCTCATCTGGACGGCCAGGGGCACCTGGACGTCGACGACCTGATCGATCAGCTTCCCCCGCACGGCGAGGTTGGCGTAGCGGAAATCGGGCTCAAGCCGGGCGAGCCGCTCGGCCACCCGGTCGGCCCAGCCCCGGTACCGCACCACTCCACCGGCCGCGGCGCCGGACCCGTCGAGGAGCGGGTCGCCCAGACCCTCGGTGAAGCTGTCCCCGATCGCCACGAACGACCTGTACCCCATGGACCCCGCCTTGCTCGAACGTTGTGCAGTTACTCCCCAGTATCGCTACTGCTCAGTATCAACTACTGATCGGTATCAACTACTGATCGGTATCGACTACTACTCGGTATCGGCGATCGCGCGCAGGGCGAGCTCGTACGAGCGCAGGCCGAACCCGGCGACGGTGCCCGTCGCGACGGCCGCCACGACGGAGGTGTGGCGGAACTCCTCCCTGGCGTTCGGGTTGGAGATGTGCACCTCCACCAGCGGCGCCGTGCGCTGGGCGATCGCGTCGCGCAGCGCGTAGGAGTAGTGCGTGAACGCCGCCGGGTTCAGGACCACGGGCGTGCGCGTGTCGGCGGCCTCGTGGATCCATCCCACCAGCTCGGCCTCGTCGTCGGTCTGCCTGACCTCCACGGACAGGCCCAGCTCACGACCGGTCTCCCGGCACAGCGCGGCCAGGTCGTCGAAGGTCTGCGCCCCGTAGACGTCGGGCTCCCTGCTGCCCAGCCGGCCCAGGTTGGGGCCGTTGAGGACGAGCACCGGCCTCATCGGGCCACCTCCTGGTACGCCGCCTCGAGCAGCTCCTCCGACGGATTCTCCAGGCGGGCCGGACTGGCGACTCCGTCCAGGACCACGAACCTCAGCACCGCTCCCCTCGCCTTCTTGTCGACCCGCATGTGGTCGCGCAGCTGGGGCCAGGCCTCCCTCCGGTAGGAGGTGGGCAGGCCGACGGACTCCAGGATGGACCGCGTGCGGTCGACCAGGTCGCGGCCGACGCGCCCGTCCAGGTGGGACAGCTCGGCCGCGTAGACAAGGCCGACGGCCACGGCCTCGCCGTGCCTGATGCGGTAGTCCTCGACCCGCTCAATGGCGTGGGCGAGCGTGTGGCCGTAGTTGAGGATCTCGCGCAGGCCGCTCTCGCGCAGGTCGGCGCCGACCACGTCGGCCTTGACCTGGATCTTCCGTTCGATCAGCTCGCGGGTGTGCTCGCCCTCGGGCGTACGGGCGGCGGCCGGGTCGTCCTCGATCAGCGTGAGGATGGTGGGGTCGGCGATGAACCCGCCCTTGACGATCTCGGCGAGCCCGGCGACGTAGTCCTGCCGGGGCACGGTGGTCAGCGTGGCGAGATCGCACAGCACGCCCCGGGGCGGGTGGAAGGAACCGACGAGGTTCTTCCCCTCGGGAGTGTTGATGCCGGTCTTGCCGCCCACGGCCGCGTCCACCATGGCGAGGAGCGTCGTCGGCACCTGGACGACCTGGACGCCGCGCAGCCAGGTGGCGGCGGCGAAGCCGGCCAGGTCGGTCGTGGCCCCTCCTCCGACGCCGACCACGGCGTCGGAGCGGGTCACGCCGTAGCGGCCGAACGCCGACCACAGCTCGGCCGCGACGTGGACGCTCTTGGCGTCCTCGCCGTCGGGCACGGGCAGGGACACGACCTCGTATCCCGCGGCCTCCAGCGCGGCGCAGACGGGGCGGGAGAGCTCGGGCAGGCCCGCGGGATGGACGACGGCGACGGTCCGCACGCCCGCGCCGAGCAGGCCGGGCAGCTCGGCCAGCACGCCGGTGCCGACCACGACGTCGTAGGGGTCGTCGCCCCGCACGGTGATGCGCGTCGCGGCGGTCACAGCGCCGCCGCGATCTCGGCCGCGACCTCGTCGGGTTCGCGGTCGTCGGTGACGACGGTGATCATGGCGAGCCGCTCGTAGACCGGCCGCCGCTCCTCCATCAGCGCGCGGAGCCGGCTGCGCGGGTTGAGCACGAGCAGCGGCCGGGCCGACGCGAGGCCGACCCGCCGCACCGCCTGGTCGAGGCCGACCTGGAGGTAGACGACCGGGTGACCGGCGAGCAGCTTCTGGGTGGGCTCGTGCATGACGGCCCCGCCGCCCAGCGAGAGCACGCCGTCGTGGCTCTCCAGGGCGGCCCGTACGGCCTCCGCTTCGAGCTCCCGGAACCGCTCCTCCCCGTCCTCGACGAAGATGTCGCTCACCGGCTTGCCCGCGACGGCCTCGACGTCGCCGTCGGTGTCGCGGAAGGGCACGCCGAGGTGGTCCGCGAGAAGCCGCCCGACCGTTGACTTGCCCGAGCCGGGCGGGCCGATGAGGACCGCGGCCGGTCCCTGAGACACCGAATCCATGATCACAAACCTTATTACTTGATCACCAGTGAGGACAGGTAGCCCGCGAGATTGCGCGCCACCTCCTCCACGGAGTCGCCGCCGAACTTCTCGACGGCGGCGTCGGCCAGCACCAGCGCGACCATGGCCTCGGCGACGATCGCCGCGGCCGGGACGGCGCACACGTCGGACCGCTCGTGGTGGGCCTTGGCCGGCTCGCCGGTCAGGACGTCCACGGTCGCGAGCGCCCGGGGCACGGTGGAGATCGGCTTCATCGCGGCGCTGACCCGCAGCGGCTCGCCGTTGGTCATGCCGCCCTCGACCCCGCCCGCGCGGTTGGTGATGCGGTGGACCCCGTCGGAGGTGTTCTCGATCTCATCGTGGGCGCGGCTGCCGGGGCGGCGGGCCGTCTCGAAGCCGTCGCCGACCGCGACGCCCTTGATGGCCTGGATGCCCATGAGGGCCGCCGCGAGGCGGGAGTCGAGCCGGCGGTCCCAGTGGGTGTAGCTGCCGAGGCCGGGCGGCAGCCCGTACGCGACGACCTCGACGACGCCGCCGAGGGTGTCGCCGTCCTTGTGCGCCTTGTCGATCTCCGCGACCATCGCCGCGCTCGCCGCCGGGTCAACGCAGCGGACCGGGTCGGCGTCGACGGCGGCCATGTCGCCGGGGCCGGGCAGCACGTCGCGGGGGGCGCTCGCCTCGCCGATCGAGACGACGTGGCTGACGATGTCGACGCCCAGGGCCTGCTTGAGGAAGCTGCGGGCGACCTGCCCGAGCGCCACCCGGGCGGCCGTCTCCCGGGCGCTCGCCCGGTCGAGCACCGGCCGGGCGTCGTCGAAGCCGTACTTCTGCATCCCGGCGAGGTCGGCGTGGCCGGGGCGGGGGCGCGAGCGGGGGGCGTTGCGGGCCACGCCCTCCAGCAGGGCGGGGTCGACCGGGTCGGCCGCCATGACGAGCTCCCACTTGGGCCACTCGGTGTTGCCGACCCGGATGGCGACCGGCGAGCCGAGGGTGCGGCCGTGCCGTACGCCCCCGGAGATGGTCACCTCGTCCTGCTCGAACTTCATCCGGGCGCCACGGCCGTAGCCCAGTCGCCTGCGGCGCAGTGCCTCGTCGAGCTGGGCGGTCGTCACCTCCACGCCCGCGGGCAGGCCTTCAAGGATCGCGAGCAGTTCGGGGCCGTGCGACTCCCCTGCGGTCAACCAGCGCAACATGGTGACAAGTCTTCCATGTGTCCCCGGGTGCGGCATCCGCCTGACACGCCGTGAATCACCCCTGTACGGGAAGCACCACCCCGGCGAGGGCTCCGGCGACCATGAAAGGCCCCAGCGGGAACTCGCTCGTCCGGGTGCCCCGGCCCGTCACCAGGAGCCCGACCGCGTAGACGGCGCCGAGTGCGTAGCCCGCGAATCCGGCGACGACGGCGGCCTGCACGCCGGCCGCGCCGGTCAGCAGGCCGATCAGCCCGGCCAGCTTGACGTCGCCGAGGCCGATGCCGGTGGGGCGGGCGAACCACAGCAGCCCGTACACCGCGACGAACGCGGCGCCGCAGGCCAGCGCCGCGGGCCACCGCCCGGACGGCGCGAGCAGGGCCAGCACGATCGGATAGGACGGCAGGGTGACCGCGTCGGGGAGCCGCCAGGTCCGCCGGTCGATCGCGGCGAGCGCCGCGCCCGCCGCCGTCCCGTACAGCCACGCGGCGAGGAGCCATCCGCCCGCCACCCGCCATGCCACGAGCCCGGCCGCCACCGCCGTCACCGCCTCGATCACGTACGGCGGGCGCGGCACGGGCGGGGTACGCAGGGCGGCGGCGAGGGCCCGGCGCGCCTCCTCGCGGTGGTCGCCTGGGTCCTCGGCGAATCCGGCGGCGAAGGCGCGGGCGTACGCGCCGGCGACCAGCCCGGCGACGACGACGCCGGCGATGAGGAAGGTCACGGGCCGACCCTAGCCGCGGGGCCGCCTCCGCAGCCAACCTCTGCGGCGATCGCCGCCCCCGCTCTCGGCGCCCTCGGCCGCCCCGGGCACCTCGTCGCCCCGGACGGTGCCCAGCCGGGCCACGGTCGTGCCGGGCAGGGACTCCGCGAGCCGGTCGAGCGCCGAAGGGTCGCGCCTGGCCTCCTCGACGGCGGCCAGCGCCGCCAGCATCCCGCCCTCGATCACGAAGGGGACCGGCCCGGCGACGTCGACGACCACGGCCGCGGCGTTCTCGTGCCGGGCGGCCTGGCACACCTGCGGCGTGGTCGCCTGCACGGGCCGGGCGTCGGCCCGCCACGCCCGCATCGGCTCCACGCCGGTGAACACCGGCACGGCCTCCCGCCCGTCCCTGCCGACGATCTTGGGGAGGGCCATTTCGCTCTCCTTCTCCTGCCGCAGGCCGTGCGCGCCGACCTCCGACTCGGTGAGGAGGGCGACCACGGGGACGAGCAGCCGGGTCCGCGCGAGGGCCGCCACCACGTCGGCCGCGCTCGCCGTACCGGACCGGAACCCGGCCAGGGCCGCGGCGACCGCGGCGTCGGCGGCGCCGTCGTCGTCGGGGCGCAGGGGCTGCGGAATCGCTGGCATGTTGGGCGAGCCTACCCGCCCGGGGGCGACCCCCGGAGCCGGTGGGCGGGGCCGATCAGCCGAGGTCGGCGATCGCGATCACCGGTCCGCCCCCGGAGGGGCCCTGGTGCACGGCCGCCACCGAGACGAACACGGCCGGGTCTCCGGCGACCGAGGCGGCGACCCCGCCGACCGTCGCCTTGATCTGGCGGTGCCAGTGGACGTCGGAGTCGTCGAGCATGACGGTGCGGCGGCCCCGGACCCGTCCCGACGGGTCGGCCTCGCACTTGATGAAGAGGTTGACCAGCCGGCCGCCGAGGTCGCTCGGATGCGGGCGCTCCGGCAGCTCGATCCCGGAGTCGCGGATGGCCGCCCAGACGCCGTCCGCGTCGAGGGCGTCCCGCATCACCGCGTGCCCGGCGCGGTAGCGGCCGCCGATGCCGCGGACGTTGCCGACGACCACGATCTGGGCCCGGTCGAGCTCGACGCCGCTGGAGCACGACGCGACAGAGGAGTAGAGCGACAGGTCGCGGTGGATCTGGTCGGCCGACGGCATGTCGATCTCGCCGAGTGCCACGGCGATGCCGAGGGCGGTGGTCGAGTTGGAGATGTCCATCGACTTCAGCGTGTCCTCGGTGACGACCGTGTGGCCGCGCTCCCTGGCGTCCGTGATCGTCGAGAGGGTCAGGAGCGGCGTCTTGGTCTGCACGTAGTGGACGTCGGCGGGGTCGTCGATCCCGGCGATCTTCATGGCCTCCCGGACCCCGGCCGCCACCTTCTCCACCATCGCGGGCCGGCCGATGTCCTCGGGCAGGATCGCCTCGCTCATCGCGACGCCGACGCTGAGCCTGGGCTCGTCGGTCGGCACCGCCTTCGCCGGATCGACCGAGGCGAAGATCGTCGCATGCGGGCTCAGCACGCCGTCGGTGCCGCCGGACCACACCAGGGGCACGCGGCCGGCCTCCTCCGGGGTCCGGGTCCCCTTCTCCACCAGCACCTCGCGGAAGGCCCGGTCGGCCAGGATGCGGGTGTAGTCGTTCACGCCGCCGTTGCCCTCGGTCTTGCCGATCACCGCGAGCACGCGGTCGGCCTCGATCACGCCCTCGTCGATGAGCCTCGCGAGCCCGGAGGCGTCGGTCACGCTCTCGATCGCGACCTTCCGCACCTCGATCGGATCCGGCATCTCGTCCCCTATCTCCAGCGTGGCGTCGCCGCCCGGTGCGATCAGTGCGCGTCCGCCCACATCGCGAAGCTATCCAGCACACCCCACCCGTACATTGGCGACTCTCGCCCAGGGCGGTCCGATTCATGGGCAAGATTGGCCAAGCCGGTGAGGGAGGCCCACAGACGCCGCGATTATGACGACAATCTAGGTGTGCCCCCCGAGAAACTGGAACGCAACGAGCTGAGCGCCGCCCTCGGCGCCCGGCGTGAGCTCGGCCCCCAATACGAGCTGGAGCTCGCCGAGTCCCTCGTCGACCGGGTCAACTCGGTCATCGACGCGCGGCTTGAGGCCCGTAAGTCGCGCCGCCCTCCGCTCGACTGGGCCCAGATGACGCTCGGTCTCGGCTCGATGGCGCTCTCGGTGCCCCTGGTCGCGATCGTCTCCTCCAACGGCGGCGGGACCATCGGCCTGCTGATGGTGTTCGGCGTGGTGGCCTTCGTCAACGTCGCGTACGTCCTGACCCGGGCGCTGCACCGGCCCGAGTGAGGGCGCGCCTTCGCGCCGTTCGGCAGCGGCTCAGTCGCGGCGCAGGCTCCGCAGCCGGGCCACGGCCTCCTCGATGACCTCGTCCCGCTTGCAGAAGGCGAACCGCAGATAGTGACGGCCCCGCGACGGGTGGTCGTAGAAGACCTGCGTGGGGATGGCCACCACCCCCGCGAGCTCCGGCAGCCGCATGGCCAGGTCGAGCCCGTCGTCGAAGCCGAGCGGCCGGATGTCGGTCTGCACGAAGTAGGTGCCGGCGGGCCGCAGCACGCCGAAGCCGGCCTCCTCCAGCCCCGCGACCAGCCGGTCACGCTTGGCCTGGAGGCCGGCCCGCTGCCCGGCGACCCAGGCCGTCTCCTCCCGCAGGGCGTACGCGACGGCGAGCTGCCAGGGAGCGCTGGACGTGAAGGTGAGGAACTGCTTGACCGTCTGGACGGCCCTGAGCAGCGGCTCGGGAGCGCAGACCCAGCCCGTCTTCCAGCCGGTGACGCTGAAGCTCTTGCCCGCCGAGGAGATCATGATCGTGCGCTCCCGCATGCCGGGGAGCGTGGCCAGCGGGATGTGCTCGGCGTCGTCGAAGACCAGGTGTTCGTAGACCTCGTCGGTTATCGCGACGAGGTCGCGCTCCCGGCAGAGCCGGGCGATCGCCTCCAGCTCCTCGCGGGTGAAGACCGTCCCGGTCGGGTTGTGCGGTGAGTTGACCAGGACGGCGCGGGTGCGGGGGCCGGCCGCCGCCGCCAGCTCGGCGGGGTCGAAGGTGAACCGCCCGGCGTCCACCCGCAGGGTGACGGGGCGGCGCACGGCGCCCGCGAGCGCCACGGCCGCCGTGTAGGAGTCGTAGAAGGGCTCGAAGACGATGACCTCGTCGCCGGGCTCGCACACGGCGAGGACGGCCGCCGCGATGGCCTCGGTGGCCCCGACGGTGACGAGCACCTCGCCGTCGGGGTCGTAGGCCAGGCCGTACCACTGCTTGCGGTGGTCGGAGACGGCCTGGCGCAGCTCGGGCACCCCCGGGCCGGGCGGGTACTGGTTGAGGCCGCCGCGGATCGCCTCCACGGCCCGGTCGAGCATGCGCGGCGGGCCGTCGGTGTCGGGGAAGCCCTGTCCCAGATTGATCGATCCGGTCTCGACCGCCAGCTTCGTCATCGTGGCGAAGACAGTGGGGCCGAACTCTCGCATGCGTCGCACCAGCGGCTCGGTCACACCGGCCACCTTATCCGGCGGGCCTCGTCCGGTCCGGGTCCTCAAGGGGAGGTTTTCCTTTGCCGGGCGGCCGGGCCTGTGGTGGACTGGCCGGCATGGACGGCTCCGCGCGCGCCCGGATCCGGTCGCTGGACGCGCTGCGCGGCCTGGCGGTGTGCGGGATCATGCTGGTCAACACCTGGCAGCACGTGCGCGAGCACGGGACGGTCACGTCTGTCGACTGGGTGATGGCCAATCTGTTCCAGAGCCGCTTCTATCCCGTTTTCGCGTTCCTCTTCGGTATGGGATTCGCGCTTTTCCTGCGGTCCGCGGCGGATCGGACACCCCGGCCGCGGCTGGTGCTGCTCCGGCGGCTCGGCGTCCTCGCCGTCCTCGGGATCGCCCACCGGCTGGCCGACTCGGGCGACGTGCTCCTGCCGTACGCCGTGCTGGGCGCGGTCCTGCTGCTGCCCGCCAGTCTGCTGCCGCCGTCCGCCGTGCTCCTCGCCGGCGTGGGGACGACCGTCGTCGCCCTGCTGAGCGGCGCGCCGTACCTCCTGATCGCGGCGCTGTTCCTGCTCGGGCTGGCCGTGGTGGACCACGGCTGGGCGGAGCGGCTCGCCGCTCCCCCGGCGCACTGGGCGGGCGCCGTCTTCTGGACGAGCGCGGCGGGGGCCGCCGGGTTCACCTGGTGGTGGAACCACCGTCCGCCCGGGGGCGGGGTCTACCAGGCGGCGGCGCTGTGCGGCGCGACCGCCTACGCCGCCGGTCTCCTCCTGATCGGCCGCCGTACGGCCGTGCTGGAGGCGCTGGGCCGGATGGCGCTGACCAACTACCTGAGCGGGGCCGCCGTGATTTTGGCGGCCGCTCCGCTGCTCGCCGCCGACGGCTCGGGCGCCGCGATCGCGGGGCTGAGCGCGGCGACGGTCGCCGCGCAGGCCGTCTTCTGCCGATGGTGGCTGGCCCGCCACAGGTACGGTCCCCTGGAGTGGTTGTGGCGCTGCCTCACCTGGTGGCGTCTCGTGCCCAACGGGCAGACTGGTGACCGTGACACGCGTAGCCCTCTGCCAGATCCCCGTGGCCCACGATCCGAAGACCAACCTCGAAACCGCCCGTGACGCCCTGGCCCGGGCGCGCGGGGCCGACCTCGCGGTGTTCCCCGAGGCGACGCTCACGCGCTTCGGCGCGGGGGTCGCCGAGGTGGCGGAACCGCTGGACGGCCCGTTCGTCTCCGGGCTCGCCGAGGCGGCCCGCGAGCACCGGATCGCGGTCCTCGCGGGGGTGTTCGAGCCGGCCGGCGACGGCAGGGTGTACAACACCGCCGTGGCTCTCGGCCCGGACGGCGGCCTCGTGGCGGCCTACCGGAAGATCCACCTGTTCGACGCGTTCGGCGCGGGCGAGTCGACGCTGGTGACGCCGGGCGGCGAGCCGGTCGTGGTCGACCTGGCGGGCCTGCGGATCGGCATCGTCACCTGCTACGACGTGCGGTTCCCCGAGCTGGCGCGCGCCCTGGTCGACCGGGGCGCGGACACCCTCGCGGTGATCGCCGCCTGGGGGTCCGGCCCGTTCAAGGAGGAGCACTGGACGACGCTCGTGCGGGCCAGGGCCATCGAGAACACCACCTGGACGATCGCCGTGGGCCAGGCGCCCAATCCGGGCGTCCCGGACGGATTCGGCATCGGACGCAGCATGCTCGTCGACCCCATGGGCGTCGTACGGCACGACCTGGGCACCGGTCCCGCCGTACAGGTCGGGGAGATCGACTCCGGCGTCACCGAGAGCGTCCGCCGCACTCTTCCGTGCCTCGAACATCGCCGTCTGGGAGTCGGCAGATCGTAAACTTGGCCCCATGAACGAGCCGGGCCGAACGACGCAGATGCAGAAGGTGATCCCGCCTCGGCTGCTCGTGCCGTACCTGTCGGGCCAGCGGACCGTCATCTCGGGTTACGTGTACCGGTTGCAGGACTGCGACCGGCTCGCCACCCCCGCCGCGCTCGTCGAGGCCCTCGACCTGTGCTTCGAAGGATCGGAGCTGACCCCCGACGTGCCCGAGCTGTACATCCTGCGGTGGACCGCCCGCGACATCGACACCTATGTCGTCCCGTACGGGCCCCACATGGGCGGCGATTGGAGCGATTCACCACCGTTCACCGGCAACGGTTTCACCGCCTCGCGGGAACAGGTGGTCCCGCAGTTCCACACCATGCCGATGCCCGTCCCGGCCGGCGCCGAGATCCTGCACCTCACCGGCGCGGGCGAGCGCCGGTTCGCCGAGTACGACGGCCTGACGTGGCGGCCGGCGCCATGAGCGAGAACGAGCTTGCCGGCCTCGGGTTCGTCGCCCGATACCGGGACCGGACGTACGCCGCCGCCGTCGGCCCCGGCGGCGACGACGTGGTGCTGTTCGGCGAGGCCCCGGAGGAGGGGTTCGAGAGGGCGGGCGGCTACTGGCGGCGGCGGGTCGACCGGTCCGACCTGGACTCGCTGACGCTGCTCCGCACCGTCGGGGCGTTCGGCGGGGAGCCGTGCCTGGTGCTGGACGAGGACGACGGCGCGGAGGGCGGCCTGCACATCGCCTACACCGGGCACAACGGCATGAAGGCCGAGGCTCTCGGCTACTGGCTGGTCGACCACGGCGCCTACGAGGTGGTCGTGCCCCGTGACGAGGTGCACGCGATCCGGGTGGAGCGGGTCCGCGTGCCGACGTCGCAGGATCAGTCCCAGGACCAGTCGTGGGATCAGCCGCGGGACCGGTCGCACGAGTCGCCGGCTGAGGACGGCGGCCTCTGACGGGCGGCTGGTCCGGGTGCGGCGGCCGGACGGCGGGTCAGCCGCCCAGCGACCGGTAACGCGCGAACCGGGCGGCCAGCCGGTCCGCCGGGTCCTGGCCGAGCAGGCCGGCGATCTCGAACTCCAGGGTCCCCGCGACCCTGCGGCAGAACTCCGCGGGCTCGTCGGCGGCGTCGGGACGCTCGGGCACGAGCCGGTCCACGATGCCGTCGCGCCGCAGATCGGCCGCCCGTACGCCCTGCTCCGCCGCGACCGCCGGGGCCAGGTCGACGGTGCGGTGCACGATGGCGGACGCGCCCTCGGGCGGCAGCGGCGACAGCCAGGCGTGCTCCGCGCAGACGACCCGGTCGGCGGGCAGCAGCGCGAGGGCGGCCCCGCCGGCGCCCTCGCCGAGGAGCAGGCACACCGTGGGCGCGTCGAGCATCACCAGGTCGGCCAGGCACCGGGCGATCTCGGCGGCGAGGCCGCCCTCCTCGGCCTCCTTCGACAGTTCGGCGCCGGCCGTGTCGATCACGGTGAGAAGCGGCAGCCCGAGCTCGGAGGCCAGGCGCATGCCGCGCCGGGCCACCCGCAGCCCGGCCGGGCCGAGCGGTCCCTCCTCGCGCTGGCGGCGCCGGTCCTGGCCCAGCACGACCGCGGGAGCGGCGCCGAAGCGGGCGAGCGCGAGCAGCAGGCCCGGGTCGCGCTCCCCCGCCCCGGTGCCGTGCAGCGGCGTCACGTCGCGCGCGCCCTCCTTGAGCAGCGTCCGCACGCCTGGCCGGTCGGCCCTGCGTGACCGCGTCACGGCCTCCCACGCCGTCGCCCCGCCGGGCGCGGTCTCCGGCTCGGGCCCGCGTTCCAGGCCGCTCCGCGGCGCGCACAGCACCGACAGCGCGCGGATCGCGATGTCCCTGGCGTCCCCGGCCGACACGACGGCGTCGACCAGCCCGTGGGCGAAGAGGTTCTCCGAGGTCTGCACTCCGGAGGGGAACGGCGCACCGTGCAGGGCCTGGTAGACCCGTGGGCCGAGGAACCCGATCAGGGCCCCCGGCTCGGCCGCGGTGACGTGCCCGAGCGAGCCCCACGACGCGAACACCCCGCCCGTCGTGGGGTGCCGGAGGTAGACGACGTACGGCAGGCCGGCGGCCCGGTGGGCGGCCACCGCGGCCGTGATCTTCACCATCTGGGCGAACGCGAGCGCCCCCTCCTGCATACGGGTGCCCCCGCTCGCCGGGGCCGCCAGCAGTGGGAGCCGTTCGGCGGTCGCGCGCTCGACCGCGCGGACCAGGCGCTCGGCCGCGGCCACGCCGATGGAACCGGCCAGGAACGAGAACTCGCAGGCCACGACGGCGACCCGGCGGCCGTCGAGCCGTCCCTCCCCCGTGATCACGGATTCGTCGTAGCCCGTACGCTCACGGGCCCGCGCCAGCTCCCGCTCGTACCGCGATCCGGGGGCCGCCCGATCCCGCGGCGGCTCGTCCCACGACCTCCAGGAACCCGGGTCGAGCACGCGGGCGATCAGCGATCGCGCGTCCGGCCTGCGCACCGCCGGCGCGTTCGCGGGCGTGGCGCGGCCGGAACCGGTCACGTCCGGCTCTCCCGGTCCGCCAGCCAGGCGAGCACGGCGTCGCGGTCCTGGTCCAGCATGGGAGGGGCGACGTACCCGGTCGCGGCGCCGGTCGGGGTGTGGCCCGCCGGCGCGTCCTCGAAGCGCAGCGGAGGGCCGGGAAGCTCGACGGGGCCGAGGACGGGGTGATCGGCGGTCACGATCAGGCCCTGCGAGCGCACCTGGTCCCAGGAGTACACCTCGTCGATCGACCTGATGGCGCCCGCGGGGACGCCCAGCTCGGCGAGCGCGGCCAGCCAGTGCCCGCGGCCGCCCGAGGCCAGCGCCTTCTCCATGTCGGAGATCAGCTCCTCGCGGTGCCGGAACCTGTCCCGATTTGTCGCGTACCTCGGATCCCCTGGGTCGATGCCGAGCAGCTCGGCCACCTTCCGCCACTGGCCCTCGTTCGCCGCGGCGATCTGGATCATGCCGTCCGCGCACCGGAAGGCCCCGTACGGGGCGATCGAGGCATGGTGGTTGCCCGCCGCACCGGGCACCACGCCGCCCACCGTCCAGGCCGTCCCGTGATAGGAGTGCACGCCGACCATCGCGGCGAGCAGCGAGGTGCGGACGACCTTCCCCCGGCCCGTGCGCTCGCGCTCGTACAGGGCGGCCACGACGCCGTACGCGCCGTGGATGCCGGCGAGCAGGTCGGCGATCGAGGCGCCGACCCGGTACGGCTCGTCCGGCGACGGGCCGGTCAGCCACATCAGACCGCCCTCACCCTGGGCGATCTGGTCGTAGCCGGGGCGGCCCCCCTCGGGACCGTCGTGGCCGAAGCCCGTGATCGACAGGATCACCAGCCGCGGGTTCAGCTCGTGCAGGCGTTCCACAGGGAAGCCGAGGCGGTCGAGGACGCCGGTGCGGAAGTTCTCCACCAGCACGTCGCTCTGCCGGACCAGCCGTTCGGCGAGCGCCCGCCCCTCCGCGGACTTCAGATCCAGGACGATCGACTGCTTGTTGCGGTTCGCCGCCAGAAAGTAGGTGGATATGTCGTGATCGGGGCCGACGAACGGCGGGCCCCATCCCCGGGACTCGTCCCCGTCGGGATGCTCCACCTTGATGACGTGGGCGCCGAGGTCTCCGAGCATCTGCGCACAGTGCGGCCCCGCGAGCGCGCGGGACAGGTCCAGGACGACGATGCCGTTGAGCGATCCCTGCACGGCCAGCCTCCACGTGGTGCGACGAGAGCGCCCCGATTTCCACGACCAGCCTGCAACGGCCGGCCCACCGGCCCGCGCCGAGGGCAAGCGCCGCCGATTCCAGGGGAAGATCCCCGCCGGACGGGCCGGGAAACCGCGTCCGGGGGTGGTTTCCGCGCCGCGACGGGACGTGCCCGAGCGTGTTCGGGCCGCGGTCGCATGTGGGGACCGCCGATGTCCGGCGCGCGGGCGGGATCGGCCGTTACGGTGGTGACCGGGCGGCACGTCGTGAGGAGGCGCGGGTGGGAGCCGTGACACCGGGGACCGGACCGCTCTCGCCTGACTTCTCCGGGATCTCCCCGGAGGCGATGGGCCGGTTCGTGGCCGAGTTGGAGCACGCCCGCGGCGTGATCGGCGAGCGGGCCGAGGCCGTCCGGCGCGTCCTCGCCGCCACGGGCCTCCCGGCCGCGTCCCTCGCCCCGATCGGCGAGGCGGAGCGATGGCTCGACGACAGCCTGCCCGATCTCCGCCGGCGGCACCGGCTGGCGGACCGCATGACCGCTCTGCCGTCATGGAGCCCTTCCGCCGCCGGGCTGGTGCCGTACCGGGAGCAGGACGTCCTCTCCGCGGCGGAGGCCGGCCGCCTCGGCCGGGAGCTCGCCCTGTTCTATCGCTCCGTCGACCCGGACGCTCCCTTCGACCCCGGCCTGGGGGACGCGTACCGGAAACTGGTGGACACCCTGGCCGCGCACGCCGACGACGCCGAGTTCGCCGCCGCGTTCTTCGCCGGTATCGGCCCTCGGCGAACCGTCGAGCTGCCACGCCGCCTCCGTCAGCACCTCGAGGAAGGGGTGGAGCAGGCTCTCGCGACCGTGAGCCGGGCCCTCGGCGACGCGGTGGGCGGCGGCGCCTCCGCTCCCGGGTTCGCGGCCGTCGCCGCGGCCATCCGGACGAAGACGGAGAACGACGACGACCGGGAGAGCATCGGAGAACTGCTGTCCGCGGGCCGGTTTCCCACGGAGTGGCTCGCCCAGGTCGTGGCGGTCCAGGCGTTCCTTCCCGGAGACCGGTCGAGCGGCCCGGCTCTCACCCCCTACCTCACGGCGCTCGGCAACCATCCCGAGGCGGGCCGGCTGGCGATCTCCCTGGTCACCCGGGATTCCCCGCCGCCCCGCGACACGCTCAAGCGCCTGCTCGCCCCCACCCCGGCGCTGGCGTCCGTCGACCGCCGCCCCGATCTGGCGGCCTTCCTGCGCGATCTGAACTCCCGTGCGGCGACGGACCCGGGCTCGGCCGACGCCTTCGGCCGCATGCTGGCCGCCGCGTCAGGCGCCTACGACGAGAAGGACGGCGCGCACAGCGAACCCGCGGCCAGGTTCGCCTTCACGGTCATCACCGGCGCTGCGCGGTTCCCGTTCGCCGGGCCCACCCGCGTGCACCTGGCCGAGATCGCGGGCGCGTACGCCACGGAGATCACCGCGGGCGCCGACCTCGGCGGCGGCGACCAGCTGCTGCCGAGCGCCTTCGAGCCGGTGCGGTCGCGGATCGCCGGCCTGCGGCCCGCGTTCCGCCTCAGCCCTGCGGACACCTACCGGTTCATGCTGACCTTCGCCGCGAGCGAGACCGACCGGCTGCCGTTCGAGTCGGCGATGGGAGACCTGGCCCGCCGGCTCGTCCGCGACGGCGTGCCCGCCATGCTCGCGAGCAAGAACCCCACCGCGCTCGACGACGTCTTCGCCGCCCTGGGCAACGTACGCGGTTTCGAACTGGCGGCGGTGAGCACGTACGGGAAGGCCCGGGACGACGCGGTGGAGGCGGACAAGCAGCTCTGGAGCGCCTACTTCGGCACCGCGCTGGGCGTGGCCGGGCTGGCCGTCCCCGGAATGGCCGGCGCCATCGTCTGGACCGGTCTCAGCACGGGCTGGTCGCTCTACGACACCTACTCGCCCGATCCGGAGAAGGAGACCGACAAGCTGGAGGCGATGGACCGGCAGGAGACCCTGGGGCGGCAGCACACCATCGCCCAGCTGCTCATGGACGCCGGGTTCCCGGCCAAGGTGTCGCCCGGGGCCTACCAGGCGACCTGCCCGCCCGGCGTCGCCGTCGCCGGCGAAGACGGCAGGCTGCGCCCCTTCCCCGACATCATCCGATCCGGCGAGGCCGGCGCCCGCGCCCTCGACCAGTGGTTCATCACCAACGGCATGGGCAGCGACGACAATCTGAGCATAGGAACGCTGTCGAGGAAGCAAGCGGACATCTTCGACGGGCGCAAGAACAACGCGGCAGGATGGGCAGAAACGTATGGATGAGAGGCTCTATGGCGCAAGGCAGTCAGTAGTGCCGCTGACCAGATAAAAGCCATCCTTCGGGGCATCCAAAACAAGCTTGGTATGAGCAGCAGCGTTGACAACATGGATCGCTGCGGCCATTGGACCAGGATTGACTATCTTGTACGGGGCCACCCTATCCAGGGCACCGAGTAGCATTGATCGAATAGTCTCCCTGCTGGTCGTTCGGGCGACGTCAAAGCCTGTCGCGGCGAAGGTTTGTTTGGCCTTGCCGTCGGCGCAGGGGACGTTGCGGCCGCCGGGGTCCGTGACGGTGATGTTCCGTGCGCCGCGTTCCTTGAGCAGGCTCAGAATGTGATTCTTCAGCGTCTGTCCCGCCTGCGGGGCCGTAGGACGATCCTCCCCCGTACAGGAGGACAGAAGGACGGTCAGTATCAGCAGGCAGACGATTCGGCGAACAGGCGTGCATTTGGGCAGGCCGGGCATCGTCTTTCCCTCCGTGGCTGGCCGGAACCATCTCGTGCCCACATAATCTCAAGGAGTACCGCTGCTCCACCATGTATCGGCGCACTCACAGAAATCCGGCGGGAGTTCCTGCGTGGCGACAGACGACGATCTGGTGCCGAATCCGAGGTATCAGGACCTGGAGACGGCACTCGCGGCGGTACGGGAGCATCTGAACGTGCTGGAGACGGCTCTGGACACGGCCTGTGCTCAGTTCGGCCGCGAGGCGGTGTGGGTGGGCCCGGCTGCGCGGGACTTCGGCGCCGAACTGCAGGGCCGGCGCGCGCGGATCCGCTCGGCTGTGCAGCAGCTCCTCACCGAGCTGGAGGGCGAACTGCGCACCACGCCCAGCCGTGTCTCCCGGTCGTCCGCCGCCGCGGCGGGCTGGAGCTGAGGAGCCGGGCCCGGCAAGGAACGGGACCTCGGCAAGGAACCCGGGCTTCCGCGAGGCAACCGGCGTGTCCGGAACGCCGGGTTCGCCTGCGAAAAGCGTACGGATCGTTATCGCGTCTTCCCTTCCGCCTCGCCGCGGGCCGTTATCGGCCCCGGCATCGGCCCGCCGACCGTGTCGAGATCGGCGTGTGACAGCCCACCGGAGAGCATGGGATAGCCGGGCCCCCGGTCGAAGAACGCGACCCGATCGGCGGCCCGCAGCCGGTCCCGCAGGCACCGGGTCGCCTCGGCGTCCACCTCGGGAGCGTCCTGGGGTCCGGCGAGCACCACACCGTAATCGTCCCGGGCCCCCTGAACGGAGACCTTGCCGTCCCGGACGTCCGCGGCCACCCGCTCGGAGGGCCGGTCGAACGGCGAGCCCCAGCCGCCGCCCCCGGTCGTGCGTACCCGGACGATCTCGCCGGCGCGGACGGGGAAGTCGTCGACCAGGCCCTCCAGCTCCACGCCGCCCACGCTGACCCGGTACGGCCGGCCCGCCCGGCCGCCGTTGACGCCCCAGCACGACAGGATCGACCGGTCGGCGATCGACATGAAGGAGGCGTCGCGCAGCATGCGGATGTGCTTGTCGTAGCCGAGACCGCCGCGGAACTCCCCGGGCCCGCCGCTGTCGACGGCCAGCCCGAGCCGCTCAACCCGCAACGGCCAGCGGGCCTCGGCGAACTCGACCGGGATGTTGCGAGAGTCCGGCACCACGTGGATCGTGTCCTCACCGTCGGCGTACCACCGTCCGCCGGAGCCTCCGCCGAGGACCTCGCGCATCAGGTACGGCCCGTCGTCCGACTCGCCGTACACGCCGGTGTAGCGGATCGTCTCCTGGTCGGCCGGCATCCGGCCCCCGGTCGCCTTGGCGAGCACCCCGGCCAGGACGCCGAGCAGGCGGAGGATGACGAATGTCCGGGCGTTGGTCGGCGCCGGGAAGATCGGCGTCAGCAGGGTGCCCTTGTCGGGGAACACCATCTCGATCAGCGGGACGACGCCCTCGTTGACGTCGAGCTCGGCCATCCGCTCCGGCGTGTCGGCGAGGTTGCGCAGGACCGGAGCCAGCCACTTCTTCAGGAAGACTCCGTCGGCGTAGTCGCCCGCGTGGTTGATGGGCCCCTTGGCCTGCGGAGACGTCCCGGTGAAGTCGATGGTCAGGGGGGCGTCCGCCGAGTGGTCGACGGTCAGCGTGATCCGCTGGGCGTGCAGCCGGGGCTCGTCGACTCCGTCGTGCTCCGCGTAGTCCTCCCAGACGTGCACGCCCTCCGGGATCTTAGACAGCAGCTCGCGGCGGAACGTCTCGGTGGTGTTGGCCACGATGACGTCGAAGCAGCGTTCCACGGCCTCGCGCCCGTACCGGCCGAACAGCTCGGCGAGGCGCCGGGCGCCCATGAGGCAGGCGGAGCACTCGGCGTCCAGATCACCGGCGAGCGAGTCGGGCATCCGGGAGTTCCTGGTCATGATCGCGAGCACCGCGCGGTTGGGCACGCCCTGGTCCCACAGCCGGATCGGCGGGACCATCAGTCCCTCCTCGAAGACGCTGCGCGCGTGCGACGGCATCGACCCCGGTACCGAGCCACCGATGTCGTCGTGGTGGCCGAACGCCTGCACGAACGCCACCACCTGCCCCTCGTGGAAGACGGGCACGGTGACGCACAGGTCGGGCAGGTGACCGATCCCGCCCTCCGACAGGTAGACGTCGTTGTGGAAGAACACGTCACCGGGCCGCATCGTATCGATCGGGAAGTCGCGGACGATCGGCTGGACCAGCGCCGAGTACGACCGGCCGGTCAGCTTGCGCAGCCGGACATCGTGGATGCCGGCCCGGAAGTCGTGCGCGTCCCGGATCATGGGTGAGCGCGCGGTGCGTGCGATGGCCGTCTCGACCTCCATCTCCACCGAGGCCAGCGTGCCGTGGACGATCTCCACCAGGATCGGGTCGACGGCGTTCATCGGTCGCTCACCACCACGAGGTTGCCGTAGTCGTCCATGGTCGCCGTGAATCCCGGGTGGACCGGGAGGGTCGAGCCGTACTCCTCGATCACCGCGGGGCCCCGCACCTCCGCCCCGGCGCCGAGGTCCCTGCGCCGGTAGACGACCGTGCGGCCCCACCGCTCGTAGAAGACGTCGCGGGTGGCGATCGGGCTGGGCTCGTGGATCTGCGCGGGCCGTCGCGCGACGCACGGCCGGGCGATCGGGCCGATCCCGGACACCCGGAGGTTGACCCACTCGACGGCGTGCCGATCGTCGCCGGGGTAGGCGTACCCGTAGAGGCGCTCGTGTTCGCGGTGGAAGCGGCCGGCGACGGCCGCGCGCCAGGCGTCGTCGACCGGGCCGTCCGGGGCCGGCACCCGCACCTCGTACGCCTGACCGTAGTAGCGCAGGTCGGCGCTGCGCGCGTAGCCGTGGTCGGTGAAGCCCTCGCGGTCGAGCGCGGCCGCGGCCTCGGCCTCCAGCTCGGTGACGATCTCGCGGAGCGTGTCGGCCGAGGGGTCTCGGGAGACGTGGGTGCGCACGTAGTCGTTCTTCACGTCCACGGTGAGCAGGCCGAACGCCGACACGTTCCCCGGGTCAGGCGGCACGATCGCGGCGGGCAGGCCGAGGACGTCGAGGAGGCGGCAGGCCAGCAGCGGCCCGGAGCCGCCGAAGGCGACCAGGGGGAAGTCGCGCACGTCGAGGCCGCGCTTGACGGTGATCTGGCGGATCGCGTTCGCCTGGTTGAACGTGCTGATCTCCAGGATGCCGGTGGCGCAGCGCTCGGGCGTGAGGCCGAGCTCGCCGGCCAGCGCCTCGATGCCCGCCCGGGCCGCCGCCGCGTCGAGGGCGATCTCGCCGCCCAGCAGGTGCGGCGGCACCCGGCCGAGGAAGACGTGGGCGTCGGTGACGGTGACCTCGGCGCCGCCCCTGCCGTAGCAGATCGGGCCGGGATCCGCGCCGGCCGACCTGGGCCCCACCTTGAGCGTCCCCTCGGGCGAGATCCAGGCGATGGATCCTCCGCCCGCTCCCACCGTCACGATGTCGATCATTGGGATCTTGCAGGGATAGCGGCCGATGCTCCCCTCGGTGGTCAGGGACGGCTCGCCGTCGACGACCACGGCCACGTCGGTGGAGGTGCCGCCGCCGTCGAGCGTGATCACGCTGGGGTGCCCGGCCGTACCCGCGATCAGCGCGGCCCCGAGGGCGCCGGCGGCGGGGCCCGACAGGACGGTGGTGATCGGCTGCTTCACCACCTCCGCCGCCGACAGGACGCCGCCGTTGCTCTTCATGACCAGGAAGCTCCGGCCGAGCCGGTCGGACAGGCCGGTGATGTAGCGCCGCATGACCGGCTTCACGGCGGCGTCGACCAGCGTGGTCACCGAACGTTCGTACTCCCGGTACTCCCGCAGGACGTCGCTGGACAGGGACACGACGGCGGCGGGGTGCTCGCGCTCCAGCACCTCCCGCATGCGGCGTTCGTGCGCGGGGTTGGCGTAGGAGTGGAGGAGACAGACGCCGACCGCGGTGACGCCGTTCTCCCGGAACCACCGGGCCGCCGCCGCGGCGCCCTCCTCGTCGAACGGCCGGACCTCCCGGCCCAGGTGGTCGAGCCGGCCGCCGACCGTGCGGACGCGGTGAACGGGCACGATCCTCGGTGGTTTGACCCAGAAGTATGAGTTGCCGTATCCGTCGGGCACGCTCTGCCGGGCGATCTCCAGGACGAACTCGAAGCCCTCGGTGGTAACGAACCCCAGATGGGAGGTGCCGTCCGGCCGGTCCTCGAGCAGCTGGTTGGTCGCCACCGTGGTGCCGTGCACGATCGCGGCGACCGCCGCAGTGTCCGCCGCAGTGTCCAACGCCGTGCCGGGTGTCCCGTGCGCCCGCAGCACCTTGCGGACGCCCGCCAGGAATCCGTCGGCCGGATCGGCGGGCGTCGACGGAGTCTTGGTCGTGATGATCTGACCGGATTCCTCGTCGACGAGCACCACGTCGGTGAAGGTGCCTCCGGTGTCGACTCCGATGCGGACGCTGGGCATGTTCCTGTCTATCGAGCACGACCGAGAGCCGGAATCGGCGCACCCTGCCGAATAATCGCCCCTCCGTCGTCAGACCCTGACTATTACGGTTATTACGGCGACAGGGACGGCTTAGCGCCGCCGCGCGGAACGGCCGAGCAGCCAGCCGATCACCGCGCTGCCGAGCGCGACGGCCGAGCCCATGCCGAAGGCGGCCAGCATGGTCCAGGCGGGTACGCCCGGCCGGGGCGCCTTCACCGGCTCCTCCCTGGCGAACACCCGCGGCCCCTGTACCGGCCCCTGTACCGGCTCCTGGACCTGCTCGTGGGTCGGCACCGCGGCCAGCCCCCCGACCTGCACGGGTGCGGCGGGCGCCAGGGCGGCGGATCTCAGGTGCCGTTCGACCGCGGCGAAGAACTCTCCGGCGGTCCGTTTGGCCACCGAGCCGAGCAGGCGCTGGCCCACTCCGCCGATCATGCCGCCCACCACGGCGTCGGCGTCGTATTCGACCCTCGTGCCGCCCTCGGCCTCGCTCAGCCGTACGCTCACGGTCGCCTCGACCGTGCCGGGAGCGCCCTGGCCCCGCGCCCTGAGCGTGAACCGCCTCGGCTCCTCGGGCTCGGCCAGGACTATCTCGCCCTGGTAGACGCCCTTGATCGAGGCGACTCCCGCCGTGACCGTCATCGCGTAGACGTCGTCGCCGACCGCCTCGAGCCGCTGGCAACCGGGGATCGTCCGCACCAGGACGGCCGGGTCCTGGAGGGCGTCCCACACCCGCTTGCGCTCCACCCCGAGCAGTGCACTGCCGACGACCTTCATGGGCCACCTCCGATGCCGAGCACCCTAGGCAATCACCACGAGAGGGAGAACGGCAACATCTGCCCCCGCGGCGCGCCGCGATCCCGCAGATGTTCACATCGGGGGCCCTGCCGCGGGCTCGCGGACCCCGATGTGACCAAGGTCGCATTCTTTCGCGGGCCGCCGGGCACCCGTTGCTCTACAAGTCGTAGTACTACTTGAAATAGAACTACAGCCCGTAGAGCTCAGGTACCCGCGAGGGGGACATGGACGCGCTTGACCTGGCACGGTGGCAGTTCGGGGTCACCACCGTCTACCACTTTCTCTTCGTACCCCTCACGATCGGGCTCGGCGTCTTCGTCGCCGGACTCCAGACGGCATGGCACCGGACGGACAAACCGCACTACCTCACTCTCACCAAGTTCTTCGGCAAGCTCTTCCTGATCAACTTCGCGATGGGCGTGGTGACCGGGCTCGTGCAGGAGTTCCAGTTCGGGATGAACTGGAGCGAGTACTCCACCTTCGTGGGCGACGTCTTCGGGGCGCCGCTGGCCCTGGAGGCGCTGCTCGCGTTCTTCCTGGAGTCGACCTTCCTCGGACTGTGGATCTTCGGCTGGGATCGCCTGCCCAGGCGGGTCCACCTCGCCTGCCTGTGGGCCGCCGTGATCGGCTCCAACATGTCGGCGTACTTCATCCTCGCGGCCAACGCCTGGATGAAGCACCCGGTCGGGTACGAGGTCGTCGGCGGCCGGGCCCGGATGACCGACCTGTGGGCCGTGCTGACCAACTCCACTGCCGTCGCCCAGGTTCCCCACGTGGTCGCGGGGTCGTTCGTGGTGGCCGGCGGCTTCGTGATCGCGGTCAGCGGCTACCGCGTGCTGCGCGAGCGCGGGCTCACCCTGCTTCCCCGCCGGACGCGGCGCGCGGCCGGAGGCGGCGAGGAGCGGGGCATGTGGCGGACCAGCCTCCGTGCCGCGCTGGTGATGACGGCGATCGCGGGCGTGGTCGTGGCGGCCACCGGCGACACATCGGGGCGGCTGCTGCACGAGCAGCAGCCGATGAAGCTCGCCGCGGCCGAGGGCCTGCGGCACGACACGGCCGGCGCGCCGTTCTCCGTCGTGCCGGGTGTGGAGGTCCCCGGGCTGCTCAGTCTCCTCGCGGCCCACGACCCGGGGGCGACCGTCCAGGGCATCGACGACATCCAGGCCAGGTACGCGAAGACGTTCGGGCCGGCCGACTACACGCCCGACGTCCCCGTCGTCTTCTGGTCGTTCCGGGTGATGATCGGGTTCGGCATGACCACGGTCGGCCTGGCCGTGCTCGCGCTGTGGCTCACGCGACGCGGCGGGGGACGCCGCGGGGCCCGTACGGCACGGCCGGTGCCCGCCTGGCTCGCCCGGGCGGCCGTGTTCGCGCTCCCGCTGCCGACCGCGGCGATCGTCGCGGGCTGGCTGCTCAGCGAGATCGGCCGCCAGCCGTGGACCGTCCAGGGCGAACTCATGACCGCGGCGAGCGTCTCGCCCTCCGTCAGCCTGACGGAGGTCGCCGTCACCCTGGCCGCCTTCACCGTCCTGTACGGCGTGCTCGCCGTGGCCGAGGGCGTGCTCCTCGTGCGCCACGTCAAGGCCGGGCCGGAGCGGCCCGCGCCGGCCGTCCCCGCCGCCGAGGAGCCGGGCGCGACCCGGCTCACGCCGACCCTCATGTACTGAGGAGCACCGCGATGACGACGTTCTGGTTCACAGTGATCGCCTTCCTCTGGACGGGCTACTTCGTGCTGGAGGGATTCGACTTCGGGGTGGGCATGCTGGCGCCCCTGCTGTCGCGGTCGGAGGCCGAACGCGGACAGGTCCTCGGGACCATCGGCCCGGTCTGGGACGGCAACGAGGTGTGGCTGGTAACAGCGGTGGGCGCCATGTTCGCGGCCTTCCCCGCCTGGTACTCGGGCCTGCTCAGCGGCTTCTACCTGCCGCTGTTCCTGGTGATCGCCGGGCTGGTGGTGCGCGGCGTGGGCCTGGAGTGGCGCGGCAAGGTCGCCTCCCCCAGGGAGCGGGCGCTGTGCGACGCGGCCGTCGCGGCGGGCAGCGCGCTGCCCGCCGTCCTGTGGGGTGCGATCTTCGGCGCGGCGCTGTACGGCACGCCCGCGGCGGCCGCGCTCGGCGGCGCGCTGTCGCTGACGGTGACCCTCGTGCACGGCGGCGTCTTCGTCGCGCTCAAGACGGAGGGCCCGGTGCGGGAACGGGCCCGGCGAGCCGCCCTGGCGGCCTCGGCCGCCTCGATCCCGGTGGCGGCCCTCGCCCTGCCGGCCGTCCCCGGCCACCACGGCCCCTCCTGGGCGTGGGGAACCGCCCTGCTCGCCATGGCCGCGCTCGCCGGCGGGGCCGCCCTCATCGGACGGCGCAGGGAGGGGTGGGCCTTCGCCGCCACCTCCGCGGCGATCGCCGCGGCCACCGCCACCCTGTTCGGCGCCCTGGCGAGTGCCCCGCTCCCCGGGCTCACGCTGGCCGAGGCGGCCTCGGCTCCGTACACGCTGCGGGTGCTGACCTGGATCGGCGTCGTCGCCCTGCCCGGCGTGCTGCTCTACCAGGCGTGGACCTACTGGGTCTTCCGCCGGCGGCTCACCGCGCCCGCGCGGCCCGCCCCCGCGGACGCCCGGCCGGTCTTCGCGGAGGGACGGCCGGGCGGCGCGGCGGGCACGCGCCCGGCCGGGTGACCGCCGGGTCTCGCTCCCTCCGCTGACTCAGCCGCCGCGGCGGAGCTCCCACAGGTCGGATGGCGAGATGGGCATGCGGTCCACGGTCAGGCCCTCGGCGTCCTCGATCGCGGCGGCGACGACGGCGGACACCGGGATGACGCCCGCCTCGCCCGCGCCCTTGATGCCGAGGGGGTTCAGCGGCGACGGGGTCTCCAGGTGGGCCGTCTCGATCCGCGGGATCTCCGTCGCGTACGGCATGAGGAAGTCCATGAACGAGGCGTTGAGCAGCTGGCCGTGCTCGTCGTAGACCATCTTCTCGTAAAGGGCGCCGCCGACGCCCTGGGCCACTCCCCCGTGGATCTGCCCCTCCACGATCATCGGGTTGATCAGCCGGCCGCAGTCGTGCACGACGGCGTACCGCAGGATCCTGATCTCGGCGGTGTCGGGATCGGTCTCCACGATGGCCGCGTGCATGCCGGAGGCGAAGGTCGAACGGACGGGTGAGTAGAAGTCCCGTCCCTCCAGGCCCGGCTCCTCGCCCTCGTCCATCGGCGGCCGGTCGGGGTCGGCGGTCCCGGCGAACTGGGTGGCCCGCCGCGACTCCTCGTCGAACGCGTACCTGAGCGGGTTGGCCAGCACGGCGACCGTGGCGAGCGGGATCGAGGCCGACGGCGCCCCCGCGACGTGGACGACCCCGTCGGTGATCTCCAGGTCGCGGGGGTCGGCCTCCAGGGCCTCCGAGGCGATCCGCAGGGCCTTCTCCCTGACCTTGCGGCAGGCGAGGGCGATGGCGTTGCCGCTCATGACCGCCGCCCGGGAGGCGAAGGTGCCCACGGCGTACCCGAATCTGCGGGTGTCGCCGGTGACCACGGACACCTTCTCCAGGGGCACGCCGAGCTCGGTGGCCGCGATCTGCGCGAACACGGTCTCGTGACCCTGCCCCTGCGAGGTGAGGCCGGTCGACACGTGCACCCGGCCGTCGGAGGTGATCTGGACGTGCCCGCCCTCGTACGGCCCGACGCCGGTGCCCTCGACGTAGCAGCCGACCCCGATGCCGAGCCTGCGGCCCTCGGCGGCGGCCGCGGCCTTCGCGGCGGGGAAGTCGTCCCAGCCGATCAGCTCCTTCAGCATCCGGAGCGACTCCGGGTAGTCTCCGCTGTCGTAGATCAGCGGCCGGCCGTCCTGGAAGGTCAGGCCCTGGTCGTAGGGGAACTCGCCGGGCTGGATGAAGTTGGCCGCGCGGACCTCCGTGCGGTCCTTGCCCAGGTAGGCCGCGATCTTGTCCATCGTGCGCTCCATGCAGAACACGCCCTGCGGGCGGCCGGCCCCGCGGTACGGCGTGACCTGCACGGTGTTGGTGTAGATCGAGGAGAACTCGACCCGGTACGCCCCCACCTTGTACGGCCCGAGCAGCTGGGTCGAGGTGATGATCGGGACGATGATCCCGTACGGCGTGTACGCGCCGTGGTCGTGGAGGATGGTCACCTCGAGGCCGAGCAACCGGCCGTCGTCGTCGAAGCCCGCCCGCACGTGCTGCACCTGGCCGCGCTCGTGGGCCGACGAGACGAAGTGCTCCCGCCGGTCCTCGGCCCACTTGATCTCGCGGTTCAGCAGCCGGGCCGCCCACGGCACCAGGACCTCCTCCGGCCACGGGTGCACGATCTTGACGCCGAAGCCGCCCCCGACGTCGGGCGCGATCACCTCGACCTTCGTCGGCGGCAGGCCCAGCTTCGCGGCGATCGCCATCCGGACGCTGGTGGAGGTCTGCGTGGAGGAGTGGACCCGCAGCGACTGGTCGTCGGCGTCCCACCGGGCGTACACGCCGCGCCCTTCGAGCGGCATGCTCGCGCTCCGCTCGATGTCGAGCCGGAACTCCAGCCGATGGGGGGCGGTGTCGACGGCCTGCCGGGCGGACACGCCCGACGGGGAGGGCACCTCCTGCACCAGGTGGGCGCCCAGGTTGCCCGGCACGTCGTCGTGCACCAGATTGACGCCCTCGGCGGCCTGCTCGACCCCGACGACGGGCTTGAGGATCTCGTAGTCGACCCGGATGAGCGCGCAGGCGTCCTCGGCCAGGTAACGGTCGCGGGCCACGACCATGACGACCGGCTCGCCGACGTGCCGGACGATCTCGCGGGCCAGGGGGTACGCCGTACGGCCGTGGGTGAGCGCCGGGTGCGGGATCAGCAGTGGCAGCGGCTCGGCCAGCCGGCCGGGCAGGTCCTCCCAGGTGTAGACGGCGACCAGGCCGTCGACGTCGAGAGCGGCGGAGACGTCGACGTCGAGGATCCGCGCGTGGGCGTGCGGCGACCGGACGAAAGCGGCGGCCAGCGCGCCGGCGCCGAGGTCGTCCAGGTAGCGGCCCCGCCCGGTGACGAGCCTGGCGTCCTCCCGCCGCCGGACGGGCTCGCCGAAGAGACCGGTGGTCATGCCGTCCTCCCGCCCGCGCCGGCGGCGCGTGTATCGGAGGCGCCTGTCTCCGCTCGCGTCTCGGCGGCCCGTGTCTCCGCGGCCTGTATCTCGGCGGCGCGGTGGACCGCCCGGACGATGTTCTGGTAGCCGGTGCAGCGGCAGAGGTTACCGGACACGGCCTCGACGACCTCCTCGCCGGAGGGTGTGGGGTTGTCCCGGAGGAACGCCGTCACCGTGCACAGGAACCCGGGGGTGCAGAAGCCGCACTGCAGGCCGTGACATTCGGCGAAGGCCCGCTGCACGGGCGACAGGTCGTCGCCTTCGGCGAGCCCCTCGACCGTGGTGACCTCGTGCCCGTCGACCGTGACGGCGAACGTCAGGCACGACCGCACCGGCTCGCCGTCGAGCAGGACCGTGCACGCGCCGCAGACCCCGTGCTCGCAGCCGACATGGGTGCCGGTGAGTCCGAGGTCGTGCCGCAGGAAGTCCGACAGCAGCCGCCGGGCGGGCACCGCCGCCCGCCGGACCACGCCGTTGACCGTCAGCGTGACGGAGTGCCCCATTTCATGCCTCCCGTCATGCACCACGCCGCCTGCCCCGTCCCCGCCCACACCGCCGTCCACACCGCCGCCCATGCCACCAACGATGCCGCCACCCATGCCGCCGGTCACGCCGCCTCCCCGTCGCGCGAGGCCACGCGGGCCGCGTCGCGCAGCGCCCGCACGGCGAGCACACCGGTGAGGTGCCGCCGGTAGCCGGCCGTCGCGTGGATGTCGCCCTCCGGGTCCACGCCGTCGCGTACGGCGGCGGCGACGGCGTCCCAGTCGGCCGAGGCGGCCGGGCGCGGCCCGCACACCGCGGTCACGTCCACCACCGCGGGCACCGGCCCCACGCTGACGCAGGCGACCTTCGCCGCGGCGATCCTGAAGTCGTCGTCGAGTGTCACCGCGGCCGCCACGCCCCCCACGGCGTAGTCGCCGTGCCGCCGCGCGACCTCGTGGAAGGCGGTGCCGGACCGCTCGGGCAGAGCGGGGAAGAACGAGGAGACCGCCAGCTCCCCCGGCCGGACGGCCGACTCCATCGGCCCGGTGAAGAACTCCGCGGCCCCCACCTCCCGCTCGCCGCGCAGGCTCGCGAGCCGTACGGAACCCCCGAGCAGCGCCAGCACGGCCGGCATCTCGGCGGCGGGGTCGGCGTGGACGAGGCTCCCCACGACCGTGCCCCGGTTGCGGATCACGGGATGGGCGACCAGGCGCAGCGCCTGCCGCAGCAGGGGCTGCGCGGCGGCGGCCGCCGCCGACCGCTCCACGGCGGCGTGCCGTGCCAGCGCCCCGACGCGGACGCCGTCCGGGCCGGCCTCGACGGCGGCGAGCCCGGCCACCCGGTTGATGTCCACGAGGTGGGCGGGCGCGGCCAGCCGCATGTTGAGCAGCGGGATCAGGCTCTGACCGCCGGCCAGGACCTTCCCGTCCGGGCCCACCTCGGCGAGCACGCCGAGCGCCTCGCCGAGGGTGGCCGGGCCGTGATAGGCGAACGGGGGTGGTTTCACGACGCGGCGGCCCGCCCGTCAGCCGCTCGCGTCGCGTTCGAATCCGATCTCGCCACCGGAGACCTCCTTCACGGGTCTGCCCGCGATGGCGCGGAGCAGGTGATAGCCGGCGAGTACCACGATCGTCCCCAGCGCGATCCCCGCGAGGGAGAAGTCGTGGGTGATCTGGTGCGTGACGGGGCCGATCGCGAGGATGATTCCCGCCCCGATGGGGACCATGTTCACGGGATCGGAGAAGTCCACGCGGTTCTCGACCCAGATCTTGGCCCCCAGCAGGCCGATCATGCCGTACAGGATGACCGTGACGCCCCCGAGCACGCCGCCCGGCGTGGCGGCGACGAGCGCGCCGAACTTCGGGCACAGCCCGAACAGGATCGCGATGACCGCCGCGACGTAGTAGGCGGCGGTGGAGTATACGCGGGTGGCCGCCATGACCCCGATGTTCTCGGCGTACGTCGTGGTGGGCGAGCCGCCGACGGCGGTCGCGACCGCGGTGCCAACGCCGTCGGCGAGAACGGCCCGCCCCATCCGCGGGTCGAGGTCGGTGCCGGTCATCTGGCCGACCGCCTTGACGTGGCCGACGTTCTCCGCGATGAGCGCGATCACGGCGGGCAGCACGAGGAGCACGGCCGACGCCTGCACGGACGGCGCGTGGAAGTGGGGCAGGCCGATCCAGGCGGCGTCCGCGACGCCCTTGAAACTCACCCGGGGGTGGGTGCCGACCGCGGCGGTGGCGGCGTTGTAGGCCGTGATGTCGCCGAACACCAGGTCGGCGAGCCAGGACAGGACGAAGCCGAAGACCAGCCCGAGCAGGATGCCGATCCGGCCGAGGAAGCCGCGGAACAGGACGATGAAGACGAACGTCGCGACCATCGTGATGAGCGCGATCCACGGGTCCTGCGGCCAGTAGACGTCCGCCACGACGTACGCGAGGCCGAAACCGATCAGCGTGACCACGGCGCCGGTGACGACGGGCGGGAAGATCCGGTGGATGATCTGCACGCCGAGCACGTGGATGGCCACGCCGCACAGGACGAGGACAAGGCCGGCGACCAGGATGGCCCCGGTGACCACCTGGTCGGCGGCCGGGGTGTCGCCGCCGAACGCGGCGCGGACCGCGACGACGCCTCCGACGAACGAGGCGCTGGTGCCGAGGTAACTGGGGATCCGGCCCTGCGTGATGAGCAGGAACAGAATCGTCGCGACGCCGGACATCATCACGGCCGTGTTCGGGTCGAGGCCCATGACGAGAGGGAAGACGAACGTCGCGCCGAACATCGCGATCACGTGCTGGGCGCCGATGCCGATCGTGCGCGGCCAGCTCAGCCGCTCGTCCGGCCGGACGACCTCACCTGGGGGCAGCGCCGCCCCGTCTCCGTGCAGTGTCCACCTGAAAGCCATGTGCGCCCCTTACTGACGGGCCGTGGCCGGCTGCCGCCCCGCAGGCGTCCCTCCGCGGCGCTTGCTCCCCGGTCGAGCCGACCGTTTGGCGCACTTTAGGACCGGCATGGCGCGGAGACATGGGCATGATCTGCCAAACCGGCACCGGCCCGGGCGTCACACCACGTGGATCTCGAAGCCGTCCCCGCTCACGACCTGCCCGGCCCTGATCTTACGGCCCCTGCGCGGCTCCACCTCGCCGTCCACGCGCACGTATCCCTCCGCGATGAAGTGCTTCGCGGCGCCGCCGCTGTCGACGATCTGGCAGAACTTGAGCAGGTCGGCCAGCAGGATGTGGTCGCCGTCCAGGTGGAAGGTCTCTCTCACCGCGCCAGCATAGGCGCGGGCGTCAGATGCCGCGCATCCGCAGCACGTGCAGCGCGAGCGTCAGATTCAGCCGCAGGTGGGCGTCGTCGGTGAAGTTGCCGAGCAGCCGCTCCAGCTTGCCGATCCGGTAGCGCAGGGTGTTGTAGTGGAAGTGCAGGCGCCGCGCGGTCTCGGCCACGTTGAGGTTCGTCTCCAGCAGCACCTGCAGGGTCCGGCGGAGGTCGGCGTTCTCGGCGTCGTCGTCCCCGGCGAGCGACCCGAGCGTCTCCCGGACGAAGGCGTGCAGCTCGTCGGTGTCGTTGACCAGGGACAGCAGCCGGTAGACGCCGAGTTCGTCGAAGTGCGCCACGGCCCCCGCACCGTGCAGTTGCCGGCCCACCCTGGCGGCCTTCAGGGCCTGGGAGTACGCGCCGGGAAGCGCGTCGGCGCCCGCCGCCATCCGGCTCAGCCCGGTGGAGAACGTGCCGTCGCTGACCCCCGCGAGCGCGTCCCTGGCGATCCGGGGGAGGTCGGCCGACGCGCCGACCACGGCCACCACCTCGTGGGAGAAGCCGGCCACGGCCCCGCGCGGATCGTGCCTGCGCACCGCGGCGTGCCAGGCGGCGAGCATGCGGTCCTGGACCGTCCGTTCCTCAACGTCGGGGTCGATCTCGGCCACGAGAACCGAGACGGGCCGCTCCAGGTCCCAGCCGAACGCGCGGGCCCGCTCCGCGACCCGCGGCCCGCCGCGGCCGGTGAGGAGGTCGCGGAGGAAGTCGGCGCGATACTTGCTCTCGACGGCGGTCACGGCCTCCTGGCGGGTGATGACGAGCGCCGCCACGGTCGCCGCCCGTTCGAGGATGCCGACGTCGCTCGGGTCGAGCGGCGTGCGCGCGCCGAACGCGACGATCCTGCCGTGGTGGTGGCCGCCCGCCACCACCGGGACGGCCACGTAGTGTCCCTCGGCCCCCGTCCACGGCGTCACTGAGCCCGGCGGCGTCGCGCCCTCGCTCGCGTGCGCCTCCCGGAGCATGGCCACCTGTTCGGGCTCTCCCGCGGTGGCCAGCGTGCGGCCGGAGGCGTCCACCGTGGCGACGGCGACCTTGAGCAGGCCGGCGACCTCGGCGGTCACCTCGCGGATGCCGCCCCCCGCCAGGATGATCTGCACCAGGGCCCGGTGCGCCTCCTCCGTGCGGGCCAGGATCGCCGCCTGGCGGTTCAGTATGTCGGTCAGCACCTGGTTGAGGATGTCGTCGAACCCGACGTCGTTCGGCAGCAGGATCAGCGGGAACCCCAGCCGGTCGGCCTGCTCGACCATCTCGCCGGGCAGCTCGTCGAGATACCGGCCGAGCTTGATGGCGAGGGCCGCCAGTCCCCGCTCGTCCAGGTCGGCGACCAGCCGGTCGAGGGACTGCGGGGTGTTGCGCAGCGGATATCCGGTGGTCAGCAGGAGCTCGTTGGGCTTCACCCACGCGAGGATGTCGGGCACCTCCATGACGTTGAGGCGCTGCACGATCCGGTCGAGACCGCTCTTGCCCGCGATCAGCCGGGCGTCGGCCAGGGTCGACACCCCGAGCACCTCGCCCACCGACACGCCGTGGTGGATCGTTCCGGTGCTGGCCAGCCGCATCGCGGGAGGGGCCGGGTCGTTCGTCATGGTGTGCTCCGGGGGTACCGACGTCCCAGGACGTCTCACTGCAGATTGTGCACGATCAGCCGTACTGGCAGGAAGAGCCAAGCATCCGGGCGACAGTTGGCAGCTTTCTCCGTACGGAGGTGTCGAAGGGCGTTCTAGCGTCGGCAGGAACTGCGTCAGGAGGTCCCGGTGACAGTTGGCACGCGTCCGAGAGCACGGGGGACGGCGCGATCGGCGGCCAGGGGAGCCGCGGGCCCGGTCTACCTCGGCGGGGCGGCGAGTGCCGCGCTCCGTCCGGCACTGGAGTCGGCCCGCCGCCCCGCCCGCGTGCTGGCGGCCTTCCCGCTCGCCGTCTACCTGGAGGTCAGGACCGAGACGGAGCCGCACGTCGTCGCGCTGGTGACGGGTCAGGGCGTCCGCCTGCCCAACGCGGTCGTGGTGGCCGGGCCGCTGGACGGGCCCGCCGCGGGCGACGACGGGTGGGTCGGCGACGGCGTCGTCGAGGCGGGCGGCCTGTCGGTCCGGGTCGCCCGCTGGTGGGATCCCGCGCCGTCGCTCGGCACGGCCGACCTCGGCGGGCTGCGGCCGGCCCTGGCCCGGCTCCGGGCCGTCCGGGAGGCGTCGGGACGGCGTCCCGGCCTGCCGCCCGGAGGAGCGGTCACGCTGCTCGCGGACGGCTGCCGGAGGGGGTCGCTCACCGACGGGGTCACGGCGACCGAGCTGCTCCTCGGCCTGGGCCCCGGGCTCACGCCGAGCGGCGACGACCTGCTCGCGGGCCTCCTGGTCACCCTGCGCCACCTCGGCCGGGCCGCGAACGCGCCGCGGGCCGTCTGGCTGGCCGACTGGCTCGCGGCCACCGTCACGTTCGACGCCCGCGTCCGCACCACCCCCATCTCCGCAACTCTGCTGCACTGCGCCGCCAGAGGAGAGGCGGCGCCCGAGGCGACCGGCGTGCTCCAGGCGGTCGCGGGGCGCCGGCCGCTTGAGGCCGCCGCACACCGGCTGCTCGCCCTCGGCCACACCTCGGGCGCCGACATGCTGTGGGGCGTCGAGATCGGCCTGTCCGCGGTGCTCAGCCTGGGCGAGGGCCCATGAGCGATCTGGTGGAGGTGCGGGCCGGGGTCTACCACGACTCGGTCAGCCTGATGCGGGTGAGCCAGGCGGTCACCGCCCGGCCCGGCGTCACTGTCGCCGTCGTCGCGATGGCCACCGAGCTCAACATCGGGCTCGCCCGCGACCTCGGCTTCGACGTCCCCGCGGCCACGCCGGGAGACCTGCTGATCGCCGTCCGGGCCGGATCGCCCGGGGAGCTGGAGGAGGCCGCCGCCGAGGTGGAGCGGCAGCTCGCGGCCACCGGCGCGGCCCCCGGCCCGGCGGACCGGGAGACCCCGCCCCGGACCACCCGCTCGGCCGCGCGTTCCTGGGACGCCACCCTCGCCCTGGTGAGCGTGCCCGGCGAGCACGCCTTCGCCGAGGCGATGGACGCCGTCGCGGCCGGGCTGTCCGTCATGGTCTTCAGCGACAACGTCCCGGTGGAGCAGGAGATCCTGCTCAAGGACCTGGCCCGCGACAACGGCGTGCTCGTCATGGGCCCCGACTGCGGCACCGCCGTGGTCGCCGGGGCGGGCCTCGGCTTCGCCAACGTGCTGCGCCCCGGACCGGTCGGCGTCGTGGCGGCCTCCGGCACCGGCGCGCAGCAGATCACCAGCCTGCTCGACCTCGCCGGCGTGGGCGTCAGTCACGTGCTCGGCGTGGGCGGCCGCGACCTGTCGGCCGAGGTGGGCGGGCGCTCGACCGTACAGGCGTTGCGGGCACTCGACGCCGACCCCGCCACCGAGCTGATCGTGCTGGTCTCCAAGCCGCCCGCGCCGGGGCCGGCCCGGGCCGTGCGCGAGCTCGCCCTCTCCACTCCCGTGGTGACGGCGCTTCTCGGCCCCGGCGAGGACGACCTGACCGCCGCCGCCGAGAAGGTCCTCACGGCGCTCGGCCGGAGCGTGCCGCGCTGGCCGTCCTGGCCAGCTCCCGGACCGGCCGCGCCGGAACCGGAAGCGACGTCGGAGGCGCTGCCGCTGCGCGGCCTCTACTCGGGCGGCACGCTCTGCGCGGAGGCCGCGCTCATCGCACGCTCGGCCGGGTGCGCCGCCGGTGTCTTCACCGACTTCGGCGACGACGAGTACACCAGGGGCCGGGCCCACCCCATGATCGACCCGGCGCTGCGGCTTGAGGCGCTGGCGGCGGTCGGCCGCGGCGTCGTCCTGCTCGACGTCGTGCTGGGCCACGGCGCCGACGCCGACCCTGCCACCGGCCTGGGCCCGGCCGTCGCGCGCGCCGTCACGCGGGGGGTTCGCGTCGTGGTCGCGCTCGTCGGCACCGAGGGCGACCCGCAGGGCCTGCGCGACCAGGCGGCCCGGCTCAACGCGGCGGGCGCGGCGGTGTTCGCGTCGAACGCGGCGGCGGCCCGCCACGCCGTCGACCTGTGCTCGGGATGAACGGAGCCCCATGACGAGCCCCATAACGAGCCCCACGACGCTGTCCGTGCTGAACGGCGAGCCGCGCGTGATCACGGTGGGCGCCGAGCTCCTCGGCGAGGCGCTCGACCGGCAGGCCGTGCCGCGGCGGCGGGTGGACTGGCGCCCGCCGCTGCCCGGCACCGCCGCGGCCCTGGCCGCCGCGCTGACCGATCCCTGTCGCGAGCGCGCCAACGAGATCGCCGTCGGGCGGATGCTCGCGGCCCGGCCGCGCCTCGTCGGCGTCCGGCCCGCCCGGGAGGCGCTCGGCCTGGAGCCGGGCACGTTCTTCCACGCCGGCCCGCCCATCACGTGGGAGCGGGCGTCCGGCCCCCTGCGGGGCGCGCTGATCGGCGCGATGCTCTTCGAGGGCCTGGCCGCGACCCCCGAGGAGGCCGGGGCGCGGCTCGCGTCGGGCGCCGGGATCACCCTCGACTCCTGTCACCACCACGGCGCCGTCGGTCCGATGGCGGGCCTGGTCAGCCCGTCCATGTGGATGCTGGAGGTGGTGGACGCCGAGCACGGCGGCACCGCGTACTGCTCGCTGAATGAGGGGCTGGGCAAGGTCCTGCGCTACGGCGCCTACGGACCGGAGGTGATCGACCGGCTGCGCTGGATGGGCGAGGTGCTCGGGCCCGTGCTCGCCGCGACGCTGGAGCGCACCGGGCCGATCGACCTGCGCACGCTCATCGCACAGGCCCTGCAGATGGGCGACGAGCTCCACAACCGCAACCGGGCGGCCACCTCGCTGCTGCTGCGCGAACTGGCCCCGGCCGTCGTGGAGGCCGCGCCTGGCCACGCCGCCGAGGTCCTGCGTTTCGTCAACGGAAATGATCATTTCTTCCTGAACGCGGGAATGGCCGCGGCGAAAGTGAGCGCGGACGCCGCCCGCGGCGTGCCGGGGTCGAGCCTCGTGGTCGCCATGGCGCGTAATGGAACGGATTTCGGCATCCAGGTGTCGGGGCTGGGCGACCGGTGGTTCACCGGCCCCGCGGGGGTTCCGGACGGCCTCTACCTCGGCGGGTACGGGCCCGGCGACGCCAACCCCGACATCGGCGACTCGACCATCACCGAGACCACCGGGCTCGGCGGGTTCGCGATGGCCGCGGCCCCGGCCATCGTGCGGTTCGTGGGCGGCGACGTGTCCGACGCGGTGGCCGCCACCACCTCGATGTACGAGATCACCCTGGCCGAGCACCCCGCGTACCAGATCCCCGGCCTCGGGTTCCGCGGCACGCCGGTCGGCATCGATGTGACGCTGGTCGCGAGGACCGGCCTGCTGCCCGTCGTCAACACCGGGATCGCCGGCCGGGTGGCGGGAACCGGCCAGGTGGGCGCGGGTCTGGTGAGCCCTCCAGCGGAGGCCTTCACGTCGGCTTTGCAGGCTTTGACCGACGGATGAATTCCCCTTGACGCCCGTTTGCACCTAATATCGGTGGCCGACCTCACATATCCGGTGGAATTCGCATGATCCGCTCGGGGGATCTTGCGGATCGTGCGTGAATTGGGGACCTTTCTATGACGACCGATCGCCTGCTCGGTATGGTCCCCCCTATGCCAGAGGGTCATGGACCGGGCAGGGCGGCGCCCGAGGGGCAGGGGCGTCTCGTCGGCCGTCGCTATCGCCTGCTGTCGCCCGTGGGCCGCGGGGGCATGGGGATGGTCTGGCACGCCCACGATGTGCTGCTTGACCGGGACGTCGCGGTCAAGGAGCTGCTCCTGCCGTTCGGGCTCGACTCGTCGGGGGCGCAGGCGGCGCACCGGCGCATGCTCAGGGAGGCCCGCTCGGCCGCCCGGCTCAGCCACCCGGGCATCGTGACCGTCCACGACGTGGTCGAGGAGGACGGCCGGCCCTGGATCGTCATGGAGCTGGTCCGCGCCTGGTCGCTGGAGCAGGCCGTACGGCAGGGCGGTCCGCTGCCGGTCGTGCAGGCCGCCGAGATCGGCGTCCGCGTGCTGGACGCCCTGCGCCACGCCCATGCCGCCGGCATCCTGCACCGGGACGTGAAGCCGGGCAACGTGCTGCTCACGGCGGACCGGGTGGTGCTCACCGACTTCGGCATCGCGGCCATAGAGGGCGACGTCTCGATCACCCAGACCGGCCTGCTGATGGGCTCGCCGGCGTACATTCCCCCCGAGCGTCTCCAGGGGCGGACCATCACGCACGCCGCCGACCTGTGGTCGTTCGGCGCCACGCTGTACGCCGCCGTCGAGGGCCGCCCGCCCTACGAGGGCCCCGACGCGGTGGCCGTGCTCGGCGCGGTGCTCACCCAGGAGCCCAACCGGCCGCAGCGGGCGGGCGCCCTCCTCCCCGTCATCGAAGGCCTGCTCCGCAAGAATCCGGCCGACCGGCTCCCGGCCGCCCAGGTGGCCGACATGCTGGAGCGGGTGCTGCGGACCCACGGAGCCGGGGTGTTCGGCCGCCCGGCCAAGCACACCCCGATGCCCACGCCGCAGGACTCCACGCCCGCCGGGCTGCTCCCTCCGCTCGACATCCCCTCGGGCCCGCTGCCGTCGCGCATCATCGAGACGCCGTCCGGGCCGGTGCGGGTGCCGTACGCGCCGGACGCACCCGCGCAGGCCGGCGCCACGGGGTTGCAGACGGGGCCGCAGACGGGGCCGCAGTCCCCGGCCGACGCCTACGCCGGGTCGGCGGGGGCCCTCACGGGGGCGCAGCCGGGCTTCGACGCGCTGTCCTCGCCCTCCGGGTCGTCCCACGCCCCGGAACGGTCGAGGGAGGCGATGTGGCCCACCCCCAAGCCCGGCGACCTGCCCGGCGACCTGGGCGACTCCCGCGGACGGGAGCCGGTGCGGGACACGGGCGGACACACGGGCGGACACACCGGCGGACACGCTGCCGGCCACACCGGCGGTCATTCACCGGCCGGCCGCTCCCGGTCCCGCGCCTCCCGGCACTCGGCGGACGGGCCGGACGCGGCGGACCTGACCGCCCGGCCGTCCGGCCGCAGGCGCGGAGACTCCGGCGGCCGCCGCGAGCGCGACTCGCGCTCGATGGTGCTGCTCGCCGTCGCCGCGGTGGGCGTCATCGGCGTCGTCGTCACCGTCCTGCTGGTACTGCTGCCCGGCGGCGACAAGCAGGACCCGGCCGCGGCCTCCGGTCCCCGCCCTGGCGCGCCCGCCGCGCCCACGACGGCCGCGTCGGTCGCGCCGTCCCGGGTCCACGTCGAGGCGCCGAAGGGCTACGTGACCCGCACCGAGGGCGGGGTGTCCGTGGCCACGCCGAAGGAGTGGACCGTCTCCCTCCAGGGCGACGCCGTCACGTTCGCCGGGCCCAGCGACGGCGCCCAGCGCATCAAGATCACCAAGATCGCCGACGGCAGCCTGTCCGCGCTCCAGCAGGCCGAGCAGAACCTCGACATCAAGGACTATCCCGACTACACGCAGATCCAGCTCCGCGAGGCGAGCTACCGCTGGCCGGCGGCCGACTGGGAGTACACCTACACCAACGCCAGCAAGGTGACGGTGCACGCCGTCATCCGGTACGTGCGGGTGAACGGGCAGTCGTACGCGATCTTGTTCACCTCGCCCGACTACGACTGGAACGAGTCGGCCGCCCCGGTCCGCCAGGCGCTGTGGTCGACCTTCACCCCCGCCTGACGCATCCCCGGGCGGCTGCTCACTTGGCGTCGGCGTAGCAGCGGACGGCGACCGCCTCCATCGGGAAGCGCACCGGCGTCGCGCCGAACAGCAGCCGGGACGCCTCGGCGGCGGCCCGGACGACGGCGGCGCGCACCTCCTCGGCCAGATCGAGCGGGCAGTGCACCATGACCTCGTCGTGCTGGAAGAACACCAGCCGGGCGGGATCGGGCAGCAGACCGCGCAGCACCGCCATCAGGGTCGTGGCCCACTCCGCCGCCGTGGCCTGGACGACGAAGTTGCGGGTGAACCTGCCCCGGTCCCTCGCCGCCCGGACGCCCTCCGGGCCCGTCACCAGCCGCCGCCACCGCTCCGACGGCGGCGGGCACATACGTCCCAGCCAGGACCCCACCACGCGCCCCTCCTCGCCGGCGCGCGCGGCGTCCTCCACGAACGCGTACGCCTGGGGGAAGCGCTGGCGCATGACGGCCAGCAGCTTGGGGGCGTCGCCGCTGGTCCCGCCGTACATCGCGGAGAGCATGGCGATCTTGGCGGCCTGCCGCTCCCCGCCGAACGCCTGGGCCAGGGCCGCGTAGAGGTCGATCTCCCCCGCGGCCCGCGCGAGGCCCCGGTCGCCCGACATCGCCGCGAGCACCCGCGGCTCCAGCTGCGCGGCGTCGGCGACCACGAGGGCCCACCCGTCGTCCGCCACCACGACCTTGCGCATCACCTTGGGGATCTGCAGCGCACCGCCGCCGTCGGTGGCCCACCGCCCGCTGACCACGCCGCCCACGACATACTCGGGCCGGAGCCGGTGATCACGCACCCACTGGTCCGCCCAGGCCCAGCCGTGGGCGCTGTGCAGCCGGGCCAGCTCCTTGTAGGCCAGCAACGGCGCCACGGCGGGGTGCTCCACGGTCTTGAGCACGTGCGACCGGGTGGACGGGAGCTCGATGCCGGCCGCCTTGAACGCCCGGATTATCTGCTGCGGCGAGTCGGGGTTGACGGGAAGGCCAAGGGCCGCGGTGACCTCGTCGGCGAGCGCCTGGAGCCGGGCGGGGCGCATGCCGTGAGCCGGGCGGGGGCCGAGCAACTCGGTGAGCAGCGCGTCGTGGACGTCCTCGCGCCACGGCATGCCGTCGTGGCCCATCTCGGCGGCGACGAGGGCGCCCGCCGACTCCGCCGCGGCCAGCAGCCGGAACCGGCCGGGGTCGGGCGTCGCCTCGATCCTGCGCCGCTGGTCCTCCAGGACCTCGGCGACGAGGTCGGCCTCCGCCACGCCCGGCCCCCGCCTCTCGGGCTCGAACAGGGCCTCCTGGGCGGCCTGAGGCCGCTCCGCGGCGTCCTCGGGGACCGGGAGGCCGTGCAGCCGGGCGTACGCGGCCTCCGCCTGCCTGGGCTCGCCGTGGCGGCCCTGGGCGGCAAGCAGCAGCCCCTCCGTCAGAGCCAGGTCGTGGCAGCGCGACAGCCGCAGGCCGCGGGCGAGCAGCGCGGGGTAGACCCGCCGGGCGTCGGACCACACCCAGCGCGGATGCCGCGGCAGGCCCGGCCACGGGCCGCGCCCCTCCTCCGCGTCGCGCACGGCCGCCGCCAGGTCGGGGACGCGGACGGCCGCGCCGCCGAGAGGCCGGATCACGCCGCCTCCGTCCGGGTCGGCCGCCACCACAACGTGCACGCCTCCCAGCGTGCCAGCCGCCACCGACAGGACGCCGTGCGGGCGGCCGGCGACCCGGCCCGCGGGCCCTTCGGGCTCTGTCAGAGCTTGATCTCGACCTCGTCCTCCAGCGGCGGCTCGATCTCCTGCGGCAGGCAGCCGGTCGCGGCGAAGCACCGCACCCGCAGCAGGTCGCCGGTCACCGACAGGTGCAGGAAGCTCTTGAAGAACGGCGGGGTGTCCCAGTCGGACAGCTCGGAGATGTACCGGTGGAAGGTCCGCCCCACCGGCAGGTGGAACGGCATGGGCCAGCCCCCGAGCAACCGGGCGGCCCACTTCACCCGGGCCGTGATCGGGGCGCCGGGGGTCGGGCGCGGCGGCGTGTTGCCGATCCGCCGCGACATCAGGGCGAGGCCCTCCTCCGGCGTGATGTAGAGCCACCGCATCCGCAGCCGCCTGCTGTAGAGCAGGCTGTAGAACGACAGCGAGTCGCCGCGCAGCGGGTAACAGCGGAAGTCGTCCTCGTGGACGCCGCCCACGTCGACCCGGGGGATCGTGTGGGTGGCGTGCATGAAGGCGCCGCCGCCGCCGGACACGATGTACTGGATCACCCGGTCGCCGACCCGCACCGGGAAGCGCTCGTAGTTGTGCACGTCGCCGCCGATCGCGGCCACGTAGCCGTTGGCCGGGTCGCGCACGATGTCGTCGACCGTGCCGCCGCCCTCGATGGCGCAGGGGTGATAGTCGTTGCGGACGTAGATCGGCTTACCGGTGATCAGGATCTTGGGCCGGGGTCCGGCCGACACGCGCCGCAGCCACTCGCCCTGCTCCCGGTCGATGTTCCCCTTGATCCCGGTGTCGATGCCGACGAGCAGCAGCCGTCCGGTGTCCAGCACCCAGTACGGCGCGGGCTGCGTGGCCCGCTGCCCGGGCCCCGACCTGAGCTCGCTCGCCTTGGCCAGGGCCGTTTCGTCGACGATGTCCGGCTTCTTCCAGAGCAGGCCGCGCAGCCCGGCGGGCGACAGCCGGAAGCCCCTCTCCTCGACCTTGAGGGGATGGGCGTCGCAGAAGACCCGCATGAAGCCGCCCAGCCCGTCGTACCAGTCGTGGTTGCCGGGCACGGCGTAGATCGGCGCCTGATAGTCCTTGTAGGGCCGGAAGAACTTGTCGCCGTACTCCCGGCCCGACCCGGTCGGGTAGATGACGTCGCTGGCGATCACCGCGAACGCGGTGCCCTCGCCCAGCTTGAGCAGGCCGGGGACGACCGCGTACTGCGAGGCGTCGCCCTCTCCGGTGTCGCCGAGGACGAGGAACGAGAAGTCCTCCCCCGCGTCGACCGTGATCCGGAAGTCGGGGTCGGCGCCGTGCTCCCGCTGCGCGGCCACCCACCGGCGGCGCACCTCGGGTGAGGGGTCGCCGAAGAGCAGCGACAGGATCTCGTTGCGCGATCGCCACAGGGTCCGCGGCGACAGCCAGGTGAACGAGTTCCGGGTCGGGCGCAGGGACTCGAACGTCCCGATCCGCTCGCAGCCCCACCCCGCGCCCTCGGGCGAGACCCGGGACGAGACCTGCTTCCCACGCGCGGCCGCCGCGCCGACATCCACCATGGGAACAATCTTGGCGTTTCTACGGGATCAGCACACCCGGGTTGAGAATCCCCTCAGGATCGAGCCGTTCCTTGATCCCCCGGAGGATCTCCACGCCCAGCTCGCCGATCTCCCGGCCGTACGCCTCCCGGTGGTCGCGGCCCACGCCGTGGTGGTGCGAGACCGTGCCGCCCGCCTCGGCGATCGCCTCGGTCGCGGCCCGCTTGGCCGCCGCCCACTGGCCCAGGGGGTCTCCCGTCTGGGCGGTCACGACGGTGAAGTAGAGCGAGGCGCCGGCCGGGTAGACGTGGGAGACGTGGCACATGACCAGCGGGCCGCCGAGGGAGCCCGTCAGGGCCTCCCGTACGGCGTCGTAGAGGCGCGGCAGGCCCGACCAGAAGCACGCGGTCTCCAGCGTCTCCACGGTCGCCCCGGCGGCCAGCAGGGCGTCGCGCAGGTAGGGCGCGCGGTAACGCCCGCGCGCCCACGCCTCCCCCGGCTCGGGGCCGAGGGCGACCCCGCCCGCCTCCTCCAGCGCCGCCGCGGCGCGCTCCCGGCCGTGGCCGACCTCCTCCGGCGACCCCTCGTAGCCGGCCACGACCAGGCAGCCGGAGTCGCGCGAGAGGCCGATCTCGCCCGGCCTGGCCAGGCCGACCATGGTCTCGGTCTCGTCGGACAGCCGCAGCACGGTGGGCGCCCGGCCGTCCTGCGCGAGCCGCCGCACGGCCGCCAGACCCTCGGCGAAGCCGCCGAACCGCCAGCCCTCGTAGTGGCGCGCCCGCGGCGCCCGATGGACCCGCAGGCGCAGCGACGTGATCACGCCGAACGCGCCCTCGGAACCGAGGATCACCTGCCGGAGATCGGGCCCGGCCGCCGACCTGGGCGCCCGGCCCAGCTCCAGGGTGCCGCGGGGGGTGGCGACCGTCAGGCCCATGACCATGTCGTCGAAGCGGCCGTACCCGGCGGAGGCCTGGCCGCTCGACCGGGCGGCGGCGAACCCGCCCAGCGTGGCGTACTCGAAGGACTGCGGGAAGTGGCCGAGCGTCAGCCCGTGCGCCGCGAGCAGCTCCTCGGCCCGCAGGCCGCGCAGGCCGGGCTCGAGCACCGCCGTCATCGACACCGGGTCGACCTCGATCAGCCGGTCCAGCCGGGCCAGATCCAGCGCCACGACGCTGGCGAAGCCGGGACGGCTCGCGACGAGGCCGCCGACCACAGACGTGCCGCCGCCGAAGGGCACCACAGCCACGTGCCGTTCCGCGCACAGCCGCAGCACGGCGGCGACCTCCTCATGGGAGCCGGGGAACACGACCGCGTCGGGCGCGTCCGAGGCGTCGCCGGCCCGCAGGCGGAGCAGGTCGGGGGTGGATCTGCCGCGGGTGTGCCGGACGCGGGTCTCGTCATCGGTCCGCACCCGTCCCGGGCCCACGATCGCCTCCAGGGCGTCCAGCACGGCCGGAGCCAGCCGGGGGGCGGGCGGGCGCACCTGGTCGAGCGTGGCGGCGGGGACGGCCGGCTCCCGCACGCCCAGCAGCCCGGTCAGCAGTCCTCGCACCTGCTCGGGCAGCTCCACGGCCTGGGCCGGGTCGCCCCAGCCGGACCAGATCATGGGTTCCGCGGGGATCGGCTCGGCGGGGGTCAACGGGATCTCCACGACGTGCGCGCCTCCAGATAGGTTACCCAAGGGTAATGCCGAACTCTGGAGAGAGCATGAACTCCTCCCTCAACGCCGCCCGCCGGGCCCGCGAGCTCGCCGAGGCGCGCGACTCCGTCGCCGACGTCCTCGTGGTCGGGCTGGGGGCGACCGGTGCGGGCGCCGCGCTCGACGCCGTGTCCCGGGGGCTGTCCGTCGTCGCGGTCGACGCGCACGACCTCGCCTTCGGCACGTCTCGTTGGAGCTCCAAGCTGATCCACGGCGGCCTGCGCTACCTCGCGCGAGGGCAGGTCGGCGTGGCCCGCGAAAGCGCCGCCGAGCGGGGCGTCCTGCTCACCCGCACCGCCCCTCACCTCGTCACGGCCCAGCCGTACCTGCTGCCGGTCACGGACGGGGTCACGCGTGCGCAGGCCACGGCGACGATGACGGGCTACCGGCTGGGCGACGCGCTGCGGGCCGCGGCCGGCACTCCCCGGCGGGCGCTGCCCGGCCCCTGCCGGATCCCGGCGGAACGGGCGCTCGCCCTGGCCCCGGCCCTGCGTGCGGACGGCCTGCGCGGCGCGCTGCTGTCCTGGGACGGGCGGGTGGTGGACGACGCCAGGCTGGTCGTGGCCCTGGCGAGGACGGCCGCCGCGCACGGCGCGCGGATCCTCACCCGGTGCCGCGCGCTGTCGCTGCACGGCGACGGCGCCCAGCTCCGCGACGAACTGACCGGCGCCGAGTTCGGCCTGCGAGCCCGTGCGGTGATCAACGCGACGGGGGTCTGGGCGGGCGGCCTCGCGCCGTCTGTGGTGCTGCGCCCGTCCCGCGGCACCCACCTGGTGCTCCGGCCCGGCGCCCTGGGCGGTCTGCGGGCCGGGCTGCACGTGCCGATCCCGGGCGAGCGGAACCGGTACGTCCTGGTGCTCCCCCAGGCCGACGGACGGATCTATGTGGGCATCACGGACGAGCCCGTGGACGGCCCGGTGCCCGACGTGGTCCGGCCCCCGGAGAGCGACGTGACGTTCCTCCTCGACGTCCTGGGATCGGTGCTGGAGCGGCCCCTGGGGCGCGAGGAGGTCGCCGGGGCCTTCGCCGGGCTCCGCCCCCTCGTCGACGCCCAGGGCGGCCGTACGGCCGATCTGTCGCGCCGGCACGCGGTGCTCCGCTCACCCGAGGGCGTGGTGACCGTCGTGGGCGGCAAGCTCACCACCTACCGCCGGATGGCCGAGGACGCCGTCGACGCCGCCTGCCCAGGCGCGCCCGGGAGCCGTACCGCCCGCCTGCCGCTCGTCGGCGCGGGCGTCGCCGAGGGCGCCCCCCGGCGGCTCGTGGAGCGGTACGGCACCGAGGCAGCGGCCGTGCACGCGCTCGCCCGGCTCGATCCCTCGCTGGCCGAGCCCGTCGCCCTGGGCGTCACCCGGGCCGAGCTCGTCTGGGGCGTACGGCACGAGGGCGCCCTTGACGCGGCCGATCTGCTCGACCGCAGGACACGCATCGGGCTCGTGCCCGAGGACCGCGAGGCCGCCCTTGCGGCGGCGGAGTGGGCGTTCGAGGCGGCGGCCGCCGAGTAGCGGGGGGCGGTGACAGCGGGGCCCCTTGACTCGTGTTGCTAAGGTTAGTCTTACCTAATCAACGAGAGGGGCGGGAGAGGATGGCCAGGAGTTGCGAGCATCCCGCCGCCCTGCACGCGGGCGCCGCCCCCGTCCACGCCAGCGCGACCGTGGGCGCCAGGTTCTGGCTGCTCGTCGAGCACCCCGGCCCGTGGGGCCCGTACCTCGACGACGCCCCGCTGCCCGACGCGATCCGCACCCTGGTCGACCGGGCGAGCGCGCTCGGGATCCGGCCCCAGCTGATCCGCCGGCCGGGCCGCAGGAAGGCGCCGGACGCGCCGCTGCACGTCTTCGTCGCCTCCTCCGCCGGGAGCGATCCGTGGCTCGCCGAGGCCTTCCTCGACGACCCCGACGATCTTGACCTGGGCTCTCTCGTGCACGGAGTGGTTCCGGGGTCCTGCATACTGGTTGCGGAACCGATGTTCCTGGTGTGCACGCACGGCAAGCGCAACGCCTGCTGCGCCCGCCTGGGGCTTCCGCTGGCCAGGTTTCTGGACGAGAACCTGCCCGGCGAGGTGTGGGAGACCACACATGTCGGCGGCGATCGATACGCCGCCAACCTGGTGTGCTTGCCACACGGGCTTTACTACGGCAGCATGTCTCAGGCTGCTGCGATCGCGGCGGCAAACGCGTACCGGCACGGCGAGGTTGTCCTCGACCGTTTCCGGGGACGCGCGGGCATCCCTGAGCCACTGCAGGCCGCTGAGCATTTCGTCCGGTTGCGCACCGGTGAACTCTCGGTCGGTGGAGTGGCCGTGGAATCCTCCCGGTCGGAAGGCGACGCCACTGTCTGCGTCGTGCGCTGCACGACACGACGGGGGACGTCGCGATTTCGGGTTGTGGTCGAACCCGCGGTGTTCATGGCATCGTGCGGGTCGGTCTGCGCCGACGAGATCTCGACCTACAGGCTGGCCGAGCTGAGGGAACTCACCGAGGCTCACGCCTGAGGCACTCCGGCCGGAGACGGGAACATCACGGTCCGTTCCGGCGTTGGCACAGAGGACGCCACAAGCGTCCAAAGCGGCACAAACACGAAATACCTCTCACCGAAGGTGGTTTCTCATGTCTCAGGTACGTCGGCAGCTCGCCCGCCCCCGCCCCAGTTGGGGTTGGCAGGATGATGCCGCGTGCCGGGGAGAGGACCTTGTGCTGTTCTTCGGTCCTGATGGCGAGCGTCAGCCCGAGCGCGACATCCGGGAGCGCAAGGCCAAGGCCATCTGCGCTCAGTGTCCCGTGCGTGCCGAGTGCCTCGACTACGCCCTCTCGCGGCCGGAGAAGTACGGCACGTGGGGTGGGCTCAACGAGGACGAGCGCGCCTCCGAGCGTCGTCGCCGCATGCGCCGCGCGGCGAGCGCCGGCATCAGCGCCGTCGCCTGAACCGTCATCCCCCTTCCCCGACACGCGTTCAGCAGGTCGATCGGGTGTTCCGCGGCCCCCTCAGGGCGCGGGACACCCGTGAGGTAGCCCCCTCAGGCTCCGGCTCCGCCCGAGCCCTCCCCCGCCCGGCCCTCCCGTAGCAGGCCGAGCACGTCCGCGTCGGTGAGCTGGTCGAAGAGCTCGTACCACTGCCCGACCGCGCGGAACCCCGCCGGTGTCGCCAGGACCACCACCCGGTCCGCCTCCCGCCGCAGGAGGTCGGCCGTGTCCCGCGCCGCCACCGGCACCGCCAGGGTCACCGTCCCCCGGCCGCCCTGTGCCCGCCGTACGGCCCGCAGCGCCGCCCGCGCCGTGCCGCCCGTCGCCAGCCCGTCGTCGACGACGATCACGTCGCGGCCGGCGAGCCCGGGCAGCGGGCGCTCCCCCCGGTAGGCCCGCACCCGCCGCTCCAGCTCCCGCCGCTCGCGCTCGGCCACCGGGGCGAGCTCACCGGCGTCGAGGCCGAGCCTGCCGAGCATCTCCTCGTCGAACACCGGCTCGCCGCCCTCGGCTATCGCCCCCAGCCCCAGCTCCGGCTGCCGGGGCAGCCCGATCTTCCTCGTCACCAGGACGTCGAGCGGCGCCCCGAGCCGGGCCGCCACGGGCACGGCCACCTCGACCCCGCCGCGCGGAAGCGCGAGCACCACCGGGTCCGGCACGTCCATGCCGTGCAGGACCTCGGCGAGGAGCTCCCCAGCCTCCGTGCGGTCGGCGAAGGGCAACCGCACCCGCGCCCGAGCCATGAAACCGGCATACCCGGCATCAGGCCGGCGGCACCCTCACGGGCGGCCCCGGCCGGACCTGCGCATCTCCTTATGGATGATCTTCCACTTGCGCGTCTCCTCGCTGCGCAGGCGCGCGTCGGAGCGCCGGGCCATCCAGGCCGCCTCGCGCTGGAGCCGGTGCCAGCTGTTCAGCCGCCGCTCGGGCAGCTCGCCCGTCTCGACCGCCTCCAGCACGGCGCAGCCCGGCTCCTCGGTGTGCCGGCAGTCGGAGAACCGGCACCCCGCGGCGAGTTCCTCGATGTCGGCGAAGACCAGGTCGACGCCGTCGCTCATCTCGTACAGGCCCACCCGGCGGATCCCGGGCGTGTCGATCACGAGCCCGCCGCCGGGCAGCGGGATCAGCTGGCGGTGGACGGTCGTGTGCCGGCCCCGGCCGTCGGCCGCCCGCACCTGCTGCGTCTCCATGACCGTCGCCTCCGCCAGGGCGTTGACGAGGGTCGACTTGCCGGCTCCCGAGGGGCCGAGCACGACCGCGGTGCGGGAGTCGCCGAGATAGGAGCGGACGATGCCGACCCCCTCGCCGCTGATCGAGGAGACGGCGTGGACGTCCACGCCGGGCGCGGCGATCGCCACGTCGGCGAGCAGGTCGTCCAGCCCGCGGTCGAACAGGTCGGCCTTGGTCACGAGCACCACGGGCCGCCCGCCGCTCTCCCAGGCGAGCGCCACCAGGCGCTCGATCCTGCCGAGGTCGGCGAAGTCCGCGGCGTGCATGGACGGCTCGGCGACGAACACGATGTCGACGTTGGCCGCGAGCACCTGGCCCTGGCCGTCGCCGGACAGGCCGCCGCGCGAGTCGCGGCTCACGCCGCCCCGCACGAACGCGGTCCGGCGCGGCAGCACCCGCGCGAGCTCGTAGCGGCCCTCGTCGAGGAGCGTGAGCGCGGCCCAGTCGCCCACGCAGGGCAGCGCGATCGGGTCGGCCGCCGACTCCCGCCTCACCTGCGCCCCGTATCTGGCCTGGTGACGGCCGTCGGCCGTGACGACCTCTGCCGCCCCGCGGTCGACCCGGGCCACGCGCCCGGGCACGGCGCCGTCGGGAAGCCCGGCCTGGAACTCGTCGGTCCAGCCGAGCATACGAAGATCGAAAGACATTGCTGTTGGACACCCTTCAGGGAAACCGGGTGCCCCAGCGAGAAGGTCTAGGCGGACACCCGGGAGTTGACGGACGGCATGGTCGTCAGAAAGACCCGCATAGTCCTCACCTCCCTGTGCCGGGCCGCCCTCGTGGCGGCCGTGTCCGTTGCGATGTCCGTACCGTACCGCACCCTCCCGGGCGCGGGCGAGGCGTTTACGTCCCCGTACGCGTCCCGGGTACGCGTCCGGGGGACGCCGGCGTGGCGTCCCCCGGGGCGACGGTGGATCAGGACAGGCCGGGCGCCGGGAACTTCCCGGTCAGCTCGGTCACCTCGCGATGCACCCGGCCGATCACGTCCTCCGCGTCGCCCTTGGCGACGGCGGTGACAACCTCGTCGATCCAGGCGCCGATCTGGCGCATCTCCGCCTCGCCCATCCCCCGGGAGGTCACCGAGGGGGTGCCGATCCGGATGCCGGACGGGTCGAACGGCTTGCGCGGGTCGAACGGCACCGCGTTGTAGTTGGTCTCCAGGCCGGCGCGGTCGAGCGCCTGGGCCGCGGGCTTGCCGCCGACGCCCTTGGAGGTCAGGTCCATCAGGATCAGGTGGTTGTCCGTGCCGCCGGAGACCAGGTCGAAGCCGCGCGCCATCAGCTCGTCCGCGAGCGCCTGGGCGTTCTTCACGATCTGCGCGGCGTAAGCCCTGAACTCGGGCTGGGCCGCCTCGTGCAGGGCCACCGCGATCCCCGCGGTGGTGTGGTTGTGCGGGCCGCCCTGGAGACCGGGGAAGACGGCCTTGTTGAGCGCCGCGGCATGCTCGTCGGAGTCGGTCATGAGCATGGCGCCGCGGGGGCCGCGCAGCGTCTTGTGGGTCGTCGTGGAGATCACGTCGGCGTGTCCGGCCGGGGACGGGTGGGCGCCGCCCGCGACCAGCCCGGCGATGTGCGCGATGTCGGCGGCGAGCACCGCCCCCACCTCACGGGCGATCTCGGCGAAGGCCGGGAAGTCGATCGTGCGCGGGATCGCCGTGCCGCCGCAGAAGATCAGCTTGGGCCGGTGCTCCAGGGCCAGGGACCGCACCTCGTCCAGGTCGATCCGGCCCGTGTCCTTGCGCACGCCGTACCGGACGGGGTTGAACCACTTGCCCGTCGCGGATACCGACCAGCCGTGGGTGAGGTGGCCGCCGAACGGCAGGCCCATGCCGAGGACGGTGTCGCCCGGCTGGAGGAAGGCCATGTAGACCGCGAGGTTGGCGGGCGAGCCCGAGTACGGCTGCACGTTGGCGTGCCGTACGCCGAACACCGACGTGGCGCGGTTGATCGCGAGGGTCTCGATCTGGTCGATGACCTGCTGGCCCTCGTAGTAGCGCTTGCCGGGGTAACCCTCGGAGTACTTGTTGGTGAGGACGGTCCCGGTGGCCTCGAGAACGGCCCGGGAGACGTAGTTCTCGGAGGCGATCAGCTTGACGGTGTCGGCCTGCCGCCGCTCCTCCGCCTCGATCAACGCGGCGATCTCGGGATCGACGGCGTTCAGCGATCTCTCGGTCATGGGCGCCTTCCTTCTCCATCGACGGGGGCGGCGACCCAGGCGCACGGCCTCCGCGTGTTCGCTCCCCGGTGGTGCCCCACCTAGCGACGCGCCCGCGGGCACGTCAGCGCCAGTCGCGACGCCCCTACCTTATCGGAGCCGCCGCCTCGCGTCGGCCCCCGGTGGGCGGGCTCAGCACGGATGGCGGGCCGCTCCGTTGAGCGGCCAGAGGCGGTCGACTTCGGCGTTCAGCGTCGCGCCGATGAGGACGGCGAGGGCGGTGATGTAGAGCCACAGCAGGACGGCGATCGGCGCCGCGAGCGAGCCGTAGATCGACAGCGGGGTGAACCACGCCGCCAGCACCTCGCGCAGGACGGCGGCGCACAGGATCCAGATGACCAGGGCGAGCAGCGCCCCCGGGATCTCCCGCCACCACCGGGTCCGCCTCGGCACGCTCACGTGGTAGAGCAACGTGAGCATCAGCACCGAGCCGAGCACGACGACCGGCCAGTAGAGGACGCTCACGACCACCGCGTACCTGGACAGCGCGTTGGAGAGCAGGGTCGGGCCCACCACCAGGATCGGCATCACCACCAGGCCGATGATCAGCGCCGCCACATACAGCCCGAACGACATCATCCGGGTGCGGATGATCCCCCGGGTCTCCCCCAGGCCGTACGCGATGGAGATGAGGTCCACGTAGACGAACAGGGCGCGGGAGCCCGACCAGAGCGACAGCAGGAAGCCGACGGAGATGAGGGAGACCTGGCCGCCGCTCAGCACGTCGGACAGCAGCGGCTTGACGACGCGCTCCACGGTGTTGTCGGTGAAGAGCAGCTCGGACTGGTCGACGACCCACCGCCTGATCTCTGTGACGGTGGACTGGCCGAGCAGGCCGCTCAGGTGGCCCATCACGCCGAGCAGCCCGAGCACGAACGGCGGGAGCGACAGCAGGGCGAAGAAGGCCGCCTCGCCCGCGAGCCCGGTCACGCGGTAGTTGACCCCGGCCAGCGTGGTCGCCTTCGCCAGGGCCCACACGCCCGTGTCCGTCATCGCGTTCAGCCGGGCCCGCGCCGCCGCGAGCCCGCGGCGCGACAAGTGCCGGGGACGCCGGGTCGGCGCGTCGGTGGAGGTCATGGCACCCAACCGCTCATCGGAAACGCACTACCCGCTGCCACGGTGGACATGTGCCGGCCTCCGGGGCGGATCGTCGACGCCAAGGATAGGGGCCCGGAGGCCGTGCCCGCGATAGCCGTCCGCACGACCCGCCGGGCCCGCGACCAGGCGTGATCTTGTAACCCGTGCGGCATCCGGGGGTGACCTGGAAGACACGCGGCCGTGACGCGAGGCGAACCCGGGGGGAACATGGAAGGCATGGTGTGCGACGCCTGCGCCGAGGACCGGCACGACGAGTGCCCGGGCGGCAACTGGTGCGACTGCCAGCACCGCCGCCGGGACGGGGAGCCGGAGTCGGAACCGCCGGAGAACTGGGTGCGGCAGGGCTGATGACGCGGGCGTCTCGTGAACGGCCCGTTACCGTCCCGAATCGTGGACACGAACTTGGACATCCAGGATCTCCGAGGTATCGTTTGGGACATGCCAGCGGACCCGTTGCTCGTCGTGCGACGCCACGTCGACCTCCTGCGTGTCCGCAGTGCGATCTGTACTGACGCCGGCTGACCGTCTGCCCTCCGCTGCACGAACAGGGCGCTCGGCCTGGCGTCTTTTTCATGCCCTCACACTCGACGACGAGGTGAGAGGCCGCCAGGGACGGCGTCCGCCGTAAAACGACATCAGTACCGATCCTCGCAGAAGGACGTGTCCATGAGCACCCCGGCCCGCCCCGCAAACCGCCATCACAAGCGTCCCCGAGGCGAAGGTCAGTGGGCTCTCGGCTACCGGGAGCCGCTGAACAAGAACGAGGAGAACAAGAAGAACGATGACGGGCTCAACGTCCGTCAGCGGATCATCGACGTCTACTCCAAGGGCGGGTTCGACTCGATCGACCCGGCCGACCTGCGCGGCCGGTTCCGCTGGTTCGGGCTCTACACCCAGCGCAAGCCGGGGATCGACGGCGGCAAGACGGCGATCCTGGAGCCCGAGGAGCTCGATGACCGCTACTTCATGCTCCGCGTCCGGATCGACGGCGGGCAGCTGAGCCTGGAGCAGCTGCGGGTCATCGCCGACATATCCAACGAGTACGCCCGGGGCACCGCCGACATCACCGACCGGCAGAACATCCAGCTCCACTGGATCGCCATCGAGTCCGTGCCGGACATCTGGGCCCGGCTGGAGGCCGTCGGCCTGTCGACCACCGAGGCCTGCGGCGACACCCCGCGCGTCATCCTCGGATGTCCCCTGGCCGGCATCGACGCCGACGAGGTGATCGACGGCACCGCGCAGATCCAGGAGATCAACGAGCGCTACATCGGCGACCCGGCGTTCTCCAACCTGCCGCGGAAGTTCAAGACGGCGGTCGGGGGCTGCCCGGCCCACTGCACCGTCCACGAGATCAATGACGTGGCGTTCGTCGGCGTGGTCAACGAGCGGGGCGAGCGGGGCTTCGACGTGTGGGTCGGCGGCGGCCTGTCGACCAACCCGATGTTCGCCAAGCGTCTCGGCACGTTCGTGCGGCCCGAGCAGGTCCACGAGGTGTGGGCGGGCGTATGCGGCATCTTCCGCGACTACGGCTACCGCCGCCTGCGCCACCGGGCCCGCATCAAGTTCCTGGTGAGCGACTGGGGCGCGGAGAAGTTCCGGAACATCCTGGAGACGGAGTACCTCGGGTACGCCCTGCCGGACGGGCCGGCCCCGGAGACGCCGCGCGGCGGCCGCCGCGACCACGTGGGCGTCCACCCCCAGCGGGACGGCAACTTCTACGTCGGCTTCGCCCCGAAGGTCGGCCGGGTGGACGGCGACCTGCTGCACCGCATCGCCGACATCGCCGAGCGGCACGGCTCCGCCCGGGTCCGCACGACGGTCGAGCAGAAGATGGTCGTCCTCGACGTGGCGCCCGACCAGGTGGAGTCGATCGTGCGCGAACTGGAGGCCGCCGGCCTCCAGGTGAACCCGTCCACCTTCCGCCGCCAGACGATGGCCTGCACCGGCATCGAGTACTGCAAGCTGGCGATCGTCGAGACCAAGGCCACGGCCGTGACGCTCATCGACGAGCTGGAGCGCCGGCTGCCCGACTTCGCCCAGCCGCTGACGATCAACGTGAACGGCTGCCCCAACTCCTGCGCCCGCATCCAGGTCGCCGACATCGGCCTGAAGGGCCAGCTCGTGGTCAACGACCAGGGCGAGCAGGTCGAGGGGTTCCAGGTCCACCTGGGCGGCTCCATCGGCCTCAACCCGAGCTTCGGCCGCAAGGTGCGCGGGCTGAAGGCCACCGCGGAGGAACTGCCCGACTACGTGGAGCGGGTCGTGCGCAACTTCGAGAAGCAGCGCAACGACGACGAGACGTTCGGCGAGTGGGTCCAGCGCGCCGACGAGGCCGACCTCAAATGAGCGAGCGGGCGGCGCCCTTCTACTGCCCGTACTGCGGCGAGGAGGACCTGGAGCCGTACGTGACGGAGGAGGAGAGCCACGGCTGGTACTGCCGGTCGTGCTCCCGGGCCTTCCGCGTGCGTTTCCTCGGTCTCGGGGTGCGCTCATGACCCATCGTGACTTTTCCGACGACGACGATCAGCCGAATGATGTGTGAGGAGTAGACGATGACACTGGTGGAGATAGAGACCGGGCTGGAGCGGCAGCGCACGACGCTCGATCTGCAGAGCATCGTGGAGTCCGCCGCCGAGTTCCTCGAGGACGCGCCCGCCCGTGAGATCATCCGTTGGGCCGCGGCGACGTTCGGCGACCGTCTCTGTCTCACGTCATCGATGAGCGACGCCCTGCTGATCGACCTGGTGAGCCGGGTGAAGCCGGGCGTGGACGTGCTGTTCATCGACACCGGCTACCACTTCGCCGAGACCGTCGGCACCCGCGACGCGGTCGAGGCCGTCTACCCGGTCAACGTGATCAACATCAAGCCGTCCCGCACGGTGGAGGAGCAGGACCGCGACCTGGGGCCGCGGCTGCACGGCCGCAACCCCGACCTGTGCTGCTACCTGCGGAAGGTCGAGCCGCTCAACCGGGCGCTCGAGCCGTACCTGGCCTGGATCTCCGGCATCCGCCGGGACGAGTCGCCGACCCGGGCGACCACCAAGGTCGTCGAGTGGGACGCCAAGCGGCGGATGGTGAAGGTCAACCCGATCGCGCGGTGGACCCAGGACGAGGTCGACCAGTACATCGCCGACAACGGGGTGCTGATCAACCCGCTGCACTACGACGACTACCCGTCGATCGGCTGCGCCCCCTGCACCCGCCGGGTCGCGCCGGGCGAGGACCCGCGCAGCGGCCGCTGGGCCGGGCTGGGCAAGCTCGAGTGCGGCATCCACCTCTGAGCGGCCCCCGGAACCGTCCCCTGCCACCAGGCGGAGAAGAGATCGTGATCGTCCACGGCCGTCCGTACGAGGGACCGCCCCTCGTCGCGGTGGCGCACGGGTCCCGTGACCCGCGCGCCGCCGCGGCGGTGGAGGCGCTGCTGGACCGGGCGCGGGCGGCGCGGCCGGGGCTCGACGTGCGGGCCGCCTACCTCGACCACGCCGCGCCGACGCTGACCGGCGCGCTCTCCGGGCTGGACGAGGCCGTCGTCGTGCCGCTGCTGCTGACGGCGGCCTACCACAGCCGGGTGGACATCCCCGCGGCGCTGCGCGAGGCGGTGGCGCGGCGGCCCAGGCTGCGGGTCGCCTGCGGGCCCACCCTCGGCCCCCACCCCCTCCTGACCGCGGCGCTGGAACGGCGCCTCGCCGAGGCCGGCGTGGCGATCGGGGATCCGGACGTGGCGGTGGTCCTCGTGTCGGCGGGTTCGAGCGACGCCAGGGCCAACCGTGTCGTGGGCCGGATCGCCCGGCAGTGGGCGCGGAGCCGCCGCTGGTGGTCCGTCACCGCCGCATACGCCTCCGCCGCCGCCCCCACACCGGAGCAGGAGGTCCTGCGGCTCGTGCGGGCGGGAGCGCCGCGGGTGGTCGTCGCGCCGTACCTGCTGGCGCCGGGCCACTTCGCGGACAAGGTCGAACGGGACACCCGCGCGGCCGGCGCGGAGGCCGTGGCGGACGTGCTCGGGCCCGCGCCCGAACTCGTCGACGTGGTGCTGGAGCGCTACGCGCAGGCGCGTCACCCGCGGGGGGCTGAGGCCACCGCCTGACGGCGCTCGCGGCCCTGGATCAGCGCGGGTCGCGGCGGCGACGGCGGTCCTCGATCCTCTCGATCCGCCTCTCGATCCGGTCTCCGATCGCGCCCAGGTCGCCGTCGAGGCGGGAGCGGGAGCGGAGCCGCCGCCGGTCCGCCCACTCACTCCAGTCCCTCAGCGACCGCTTGATGGGCTTGGCCTGCGAGTCGCCGATGACCTTCACATCGCCCATCAGGACGAACGCCTTGATCCGGATGACCGGGGCGTTCTGTCCGAGAGGGGCCTCCAACACCTTGACTTTCTTGTCCCCCATGATGGTGGCGCCGCTGAGCTGGACGTCCACCCCGTCCGGAACGATGATCTTCAGGTCGCCCATGACGCAGGTGGCGGCGATGTCCACCTCGCGTGTGCGCACCTCTGCCTGCCGAAGGTCGAGCGTCAGGTCGCCCATGACGCACACGGCCCCGATCTCCTGGTCGATCCGCCAGGTGCCGTCGCGCTTGGCGTCGCCCATCACGGCCACGACCCACGTCCGCGGACGCGCGGCCTGGGGGGCGGGCACGGCCTGCGGAAAGGGCCGCGGGGCGGGAACCGAATCGGCGCCGGGCAGGTCGGCGGTGAGCTGGGCCAGCTCGGCCCTCGTCTGGGCCAGGTAGGCCGCCTCGCTCCGCTCGGTGAGCTCGGCGAGGGTCAGCCGCCCCTCGACGGAGGCCTCGCGGAGCCGTTCGACCACGCTCTCCCGCTCGGCGTCGGAAGCACGCATACCACCCGCATCGTTCACAAGGTCAACCGTAAACCTTCGGAGCCCCGGCTCCCATCCTCCCTGGGAACGATCCCCCTACCCCCGCGGGGGGCCACGGGCGGCTGTGTGAGCATGGAGGTGTGGCCCGCAGCGAGATTATGAACGCCATAGCGGGTGAGGACGTGGCACGGGTGTCGGCCATGCTGCGGCCGGGTGCGTCCCTCAATCCCGCTCATGGCACCACACCGCTCTACCGCGCGGCCGTCGGCGGCTGCCCGGAGATCGTCCGGATGTTGATCGAGTACGGCGCCGACCCGGACCAGCCGAGCCACGCGGCCGGGGAGGGCCTGCCGCTGTGCGCGGCGGCGTGCTGGGACCACGCCCAGACCGTGCGGGCCCTGCTCGACGGCGGCGCCGACCCGGATGCCCGGGAGGACGGCGGGTGGACCGCCCTGCTGTGGGCCGCCGCGCTGGGCAACCTGGAGTCCGCCGACGAGCTGCTCGACTTCGGCGCCGATCCCGACCTGGCGAACGACGAGGGCGACACCCCGCTCACGCTGGGGGCCCGCTTCGGCGCGTACGGCGTCGTCTGGTCGCTGCTGGAGCACGGCGCCGACCCGTACCTGCGGGGCACGGGCGGGGCGTCCGCGCTGGAGATCGCCCGGCGGTGGGCCGGGGCCGACCTGGAGGCGGCCCTGCGCGAGGAGGTCGCCGCCCAGCTCGACGACGGGGTCGTGCTGGTCAGCAGGGGCCGGGCCCGGGACGGCACCCGGCTCGTGACCGTGGAGGGTCACGACCGGGACGGCGGGTTCGCCGCCGCGCGGCAGTGCGGTCACGCGGCGGTCGTGACGGTCCTGGAGATCGCCACAGGCGTCCGGCCCCCGGCGGAGGAGCTGATCGCCCGCGTCCTGCCCTACCGGAACGTGGACGAGGACGACGAGACGTGGTGGGCGGCCGTCCACGCCCTGCAACGGCGGCACGACGACGAGGCTCTCGCGGCGGCGGCCCGGCTGTCCGGCTCCGACGATCCGGTGGATCGGGAGTTCGGCGTCGACGTGCTCGCCGGCTTCGGGCGGGACCCCTGGCACGCCCCCTGGCACGAGCGGTCACTGGCGATTCTGCGCGAGACCGCCGTTCACGAGGACGATCCCCGGGTCCTGGAGGCGCTGCTGCGCGCGCTGGCACACCACGCGGACGAGCGGGCCCTGCCGCAGGTCCTGCGGATCGTGCGGCGGCCCGGCCGGGAGCCGGGGGTGAACGACGCGATGGCGCTCGCCGCCGTGGTGCCCGCGGGCGACGAGGACGGCCTGGCCGCGCTCGTCCGCCTCACCCGTCACCCGGACGGCGAGGTGCGCGACTGGGCCACGATGGGCCTGGCGTCGCTGCCCGCGGACACGCCTGAGGTCCGGGAGGCGCTGGCCGCCCGGCTGGCCGACCGCGATCTCGACACCGTGGCCGAGGCCGCGCGCGGGCTCGGCACGCGGCACGACCGGCGGGCCGTCGCCGGCATCCACCGGGTGCTGTGCGAGTCGGGCGACGGGGACGACTACGCCCGGGAGCTGGCCGCGGAGGCCGCTCAGGACCTGGGGATCGAACTGGGCACGGACACCTGACGAACCGCGAGCACGGCAGGGCATGAGCCGGCACGAGCGGGCATGAGCGGGCATGGCCGGCCGAAGGGAGGAACGGGGTGTTCCGGCGGAGCCTCCCGAATGCTGAGATGAAGTACGGCGATTCGACAGGAGGCCCCTCGTGACCCACGACGTGACCAACCAGGTTCCCCCGCTGACCGGCCACGACGTTTCCGCTGACGCCCCGCTCGCGGAGGGCCTGGTCAGGGAGGGCGCCGACTGGGCGACGGGCGAGCTGCGCCGCCTGGGGCGGCTGGCGGGCACGGCCCGGGCGCAGGAGTGGGGCCGGCTGGCCAATGAGCATCCCCCGGTGGCGCGCACCCATGACCGGTACGGCCACCGGATCGACGAGGTGGAGTTCCATCCGGCCTACCACGAGCTGATGGCGGTCGCCGTCGGCAACGGCCTGCACGCCTCGCCCTGGACGTCCGCGCGGCCGGGGGCGCATGTCGCCAGGGTCGCGAAGTTCTACGTCTGGAGTCAGGTCGAGGCCGGGCACGGCTGCCCGGTCTCCATGACGTACGCGGCGGTGGCGGCGCTGCGTCACTCCCCCAGGCTGCGGGCGGAGTGGGAGCCGCTGCTGGCGTCGCGGACGTACGACCCCGGGCTGCGCCCGCCCCTGGAGAAACGCGGCGTCCTGGCCGGGATGGCCATGACGGAGAAGCAGGGCGGGTCGGACGTCCGGGCCAACACGACCCTGGCCGTTCCGCTGACGGACGGCGGCTACGCCCTGACCGGGCACAAGTGGTTCAACTCGGCCCCGATGTGCGACGTCTTCCTCGTGCTGGCCCAGGCTCCCGGAGGGCTGTCGTGCTTCCTGCTGCCGCGGGTGCTGCCGGACGGCTCCCGCAACGCCATGCGGATCATGCGGCTGAAGGACAAGCTGGGCAACCGGTCGAACGCGTCGGCGGAGGTCGAGTACGACGGCGCCACGGCCTTCCTGGTCGGCGAGGAGGGCCGGGGCGTACGGACGATCATCGAGATGGTGAACATGACCCGGCTCGACTGCGTCGTGGGGTCGGCCGCCGGGATGCGGCAGGGCCTGGCGCAGGCCCTGCACCACGCGCGGCACCGGGCGGCGTTCGGCCGGGCGCTGGCCGACCAGCCGCTCATGCGGGTGGTGCTGGCCGACCTCGCGGTGGAGGCGGAGGCGGCGACCACGCTCATGATGCGCCTGGCCGGGTCGACCGACCGGGCCATCGCGGGCGACGCGGGCGAGGGCCTGTTCCGCCGGGCCGCGCTGGCCGCCGCGAAGTACTGGGTGTGCAAGCGCGCGCCCGTCCACGCGGCCGAGGCGCTGGAGTGCCTGGGCGGCAACGGCTACGTCGAGGAGTCGCCGATGCCCCGGCTCTTCCGGGAGTCGCCGCTGAACGGCATCTGGGAGGGCTCGGGGAACGTGGCGGCGCTCGACCTGATGCGGGTGCTCACCAGGGAGCCCGACGCGGTCAACGCGTTCTTCGCCGAGGTGGCCCTGGCCGGCGACCGCCGGGTGGCCGACGCGGCCGAGCGGGTGCTCAAGCGGCTCGCCTCGGCCGGGGAGGCCGACGCCCGCAGGGTGGCGGAGGAGATGACCCTGGCGCTCCAGGCGTCCCTGCTCGTCCGGCACGCGCCGCCCGCCGTCGCCGACGCCTTCTGCGCGTCCCGGCTCTCCGGCGACTGGGGCCGCTCCTTCGGCACCCTGCCCGCCGGCGTCGACCTGGAGGCCGTGATCGAGCGCGCCGGCGCCGGTCTGGAACCGCGATGAACAGGCGGTCACCCGACGGTGACATCCGGGAAATCTGGAGGAAACAGCCCGGCGCTCTCATGAAGGGGACCCACCGCCTGGTGGTGGGGCGCACCTAGGGTTCCGTTCGGCTGGTCCGAGAGGTGCAGGCGGCCCCGAGCCGCTCCACGGCGGGACAAAAGCCCGGGAGGCCGCGGTCTCAGACCCGGCGGCGATCGCGGAAGGGCCGCGATCGGGTGATCGGTGACGGGATCGCACCGCAGACGCCATTCCCGCCGTCCGCGCGGACGGCGAGAGACGGACGCCTCCCCGGCCGAGGCTTTTCCCTAGGAGCGCCATGGGACACCTGCATCACAACTACGGTCCTGAGGCTCGGTTCGCCGTCGAACGCGAGGCCGAGCTGCCCACCACGATGCACCAGCGGGAGATCGAACGGGGGCTTGAGCTCGGCCTCCAGGGGGCCGACTCGATCGTCGACCGGACGATCCCCACGTTCTCCCGGGGCGAGCTGCCGCACTTCGCCGGGATCAACACGTTCCTCAAGGCCCCGTACGTCGAGGACGTGCGACGCTGCGGGGAGTACGACGTGGCGGTGCTGGGCGCGCCCTTCGACGGCGGGACCACCTACCGCTCGGGCACCCGGTTCGGGCCGCAGGGCATCCGCAAGATCTCGGCGCTCTACGGCCCCTACAGCTTCGAGCTCGGGGTGGACCTCCGCGAGTCGATCACGATCTGCGACCTGGGCGACATCTTCACCATCCCGGCGAACATCGAGAAGACGTTCGACCAGATCAGCAAGGGCGTCGGGCACGTCTTCGAGAGCGGCGCGTTCCCCGTCGTCCTCGGCGGCGACCACTCGATCGGATACCCGACCGTGCGCGGCGTGGCGCAGCACGTGCAGGGCAACGTCGGGATCATCCATTTCGACCGCCACGTCGACACCCAGGAGACCGACCTCGACGAGCGGATGCACACCACGCCGTGGTTCCACGCCACGGACATCCCCAACGTGCCGCCGAAGAACCTGGTGCAGATCGGCATCGGCGGCTGGCAGGCCCCCCGGCCGGGCGTCAAGGTCGGCCGTGAGCGCGGCACCACGATCATGACGGTGACCGACTGCGTCGAGATGGGCATCGAGGCGGCGGCCGAGCGGGCCCTTGACGTGGCCTGGGACGGCGCCGACGCCGTCTGGCTGTCATTCGACGTCGACTGCCTCGACGCGGCCTTCGTGCCCGGAACCGGCTGGCCGGAGCCGGGTGGTTTCCTCCCCCGTGAGGTGCTGAAGTTCATCCAGCTCATCGCCGACGCCCGGCCGCTGGCCGGGATCGAGGTCGTCGAGTGCTCCCCGCCGTACGACAACGCGGAGATCACCTCGCTGATCGCCACCCGCGTCATCTGCGACACCCTCGGATGCCTGGTCCGCTCGGGCCACCTGCCGAAGAAGAAGGGGGCCGCGTGAACCCACTGCGCCCTCGGCGGTCGTTACGCGTCGCCGCCGTCCCCGTGCTGCTGCTGCTCGCCCTCGCCGCGGGCTGCGCCCAGCCGCCCTCCCAGGCGAAGCCGTTCCCGGGAGGGACGATCACCCTCGGTTTCAGCGCCTGGCCCGGCTGGTTCCCCTGGCAGGTGGCCGAGGAGGAGGGCCTGTTCCGCAAGAACGGCGTGAACGTCGAGCTCAAGTACTTCGACAGCTACACCGACTCGCTGAACGCCCTGGCCACCGGCAAGATCGACGCCAACAGCCAGACGCTCAACGACACGCTCGCCTCGGTGGCCGGCGGCGCCAAGCAGAGCGTCGTGCTGGTCAACGACAACTCGACCGGGAACGACCAGATCATCGCCAAGCCGGGGATCACCTCCCTGCCGGACCTGAAGGGCAAGACCGTCGCGGCCGAGCAGGGCACGGTCGACCACTACCTGCTGCTGCTCGCGCTGCGGAAGGCCGGGCTCACCGAGGCCGACGTGAAGTTCCAGCCGCTGCCCACCGACGCCGCCGCCGCGGCCTTCGTGGCGGGCCGGGTGGACGCGGTGGGGGTGTTCGCCCCGTTCACCACCACCGCGCTGAAACGGCCGGGCAGCCGCGCCATCGCCACGTCGGCCGACTTCCCCGGCGCGATCCCCGACCACCTCGTGGTGACCCGCGCCCTGGTCGACGGCAACCCCCAGGCCGTCCAGGGCCTGGTGAGGACCTGGTTCGACACGCTGGCCTGGATCAAGGACCACCGTGAGGAGGCCCTGCAGATCATGGCGAAGCGGGCCGGCGTGAACGTCCCCGACTACGAGACGTACGACAAGGGCACCACGATCTTCACGCTGGACCAGAACCGGTCGGCCTTCACCGGCGACCTGCCCGGCCGCGCCAAGGAGATCTCCGACTTCCTGGTCGCGGCCAAGCTCGTGGACGCTCCACCGCCGCTCGACGGGCTGTTCGCGCCCCAGTTCGTGGCGGCCGTCCAGCCGTGACCCGGCGTCCCCCTGGAGAGGAAGAGGTGATCCGACGATGGTGACCACGAGTTCCACCCAGGGGGGCGCGGTCGCGCCCCCCACGGCCGTCCCCCGGCCTTCCGCGGCCCCGCCGGCCCGGGTCCGGCTGCTCACGACGACCGTCCCGGCCCGTACGGCGTGGATCCTGCGGGCCGTCTCCATCCTTGGGCCGCTCGCCGCCTGGTGGGCGCTGAGCGCCGCCGGGGCGGTCGACCCCGCGTTCCTGCCCTCGCCCGCGGCGGTGTGGACGGCCGGGATCGACATGGCCCGCAGCGGCGAGTTGCCGTCCGACCTGCTGGCGAGCCTGGGCCGGATCGGCGCGGGCTTCGGCCTGGCCGTGCTGATCTCGGTCCCGGTCGGGTTCGCCATGGGCACACTGGGGTGGGCGCAGCCCCTGCTTGAGCCCGCCATCGGCATTCTGCGCTACCTGCCGGCGTCCGCGTTCATCCCGCTGCTGATCATCTGGCTGGGCATCGGCGAGCCGTCCAAGATCGCCCTGCTGGTGCTCGGCGTGGTGTTCTTCAACACGCTCATGACGGCGGACGCCGTGCGGCAGGTGCCGCACCGGCTGCTGGAGGTGTCGGCCACCCTCGGCGCGGGCCGCTGGCGGGTGGCCACCCACGTGGTGCTTCCCCACGCGCTGCCCGGCGTCATCGACGCGATGCGGGTCAACGCCGCCGCCGCGTGGAACTTCGTGGTGGTGGCCGAACTCGTCGCGGCGACCTCGGGCCTCGGCTACCGCATCACCCGGGCGCAGCGCTTCCTCCAGACCGACCGCATCTTCGCGATCCTCGTCCTCATCGGCGTGATCGGACTGACCATCGACGTCGCGCTGCGACTGCTGCGCGGCCGTGTGGGGAGGTGGGCGCGATGACCGCCGGGCTGCGGATCGAGTCGCTGACCAAGGAGTTCGTCCCCGGACGGCCGGTTCTGGACGGCGTGGACGTCGCCGTCGGCCCCGGTGAGTTCGTCTGCGTGGTCGGCGCGAGCGGGTCGGGCAAGTCGACCCTGCTGAGCCTGATCGCGGGCCTGACGCGGCCCACGTCGGGCCGGGTGCTGCTGGACGGGCACGAGGTCCTCGGACCCGGCCCCGACCGCGGCCTGGTGTTCCAGACGGCCTCCCTGTATCCGTGGCGGACCGTGGCCCGGAATGTGGCGTTCGGGCTGGAGGCGCTCGGCGTGCCGCGGGCGGTCCGGCAGGAGCGGGTCGCATGGCTGCTCGACGAGGTGGGCCTCGGCCACCTCGCCGGGGCACTGCCCGGGCGCCTGTCGGGCGGCCAGCAGCAACGGGTGTCCATCGCCCGCGCCCTCGCCTGCGCGCCGCGCGTCCTGCTGCTCGACGAGCCGTTCGGGGCGCTCGACGTGCAGACCAAGGAGGACATGCAGGTGTTCATCCGGCAGGTCTGGCAGGACGTGGCCACGGACCCGGCCGGCGACGCCCCCGTGACGGCGCCCCTGACCTCGCCTGCCGGCCCGGAACGGCGGTCGACCGTCGTCATGGTGACACACGACGTCGAGGAGGCGGTGTTCCTCGGCCGGCGGGTGCTCGTGCTCTCCAGCGACCCCGGCAGGATCAGCCAGGACATCGACATCGACCTGCCCGAGCCGCGGACCCTGGAGATCAAGCGGTCGCCCGCCTTCCTGGAGATCAAGGCCGCCGTGGAAGATCTCGTACGCGCCGAGCACCGCGCCCACCAGGCCCGGCTGGCGTCCTGACCGGCCACGGCCGGGCCGACCCCACGTCCACCGCCGCACCGGGTTAAGGTCACTGTGGATAGCCGCTGCTTACTGAAGGGAAATCGCCATGGCGACCACTCGTACCGCGACGACGCAGTGGAAGGGCGCGCTGCTCGACGGCTCGGGCGTCGTGACGCTGGACACCTCCGGCGTCGGGACGTTCGACGTCAGCTGGGCGTCGCGTGCGGAGCAGGCCAACGGGAAGACCAGCCCCGAGGAGCTGATCGCCGCCGCGCACTCGTCGTGCTTCTCGATGGCCCTGTCGCACGGCCTCGCCCAGGCCGGCACGCCGCCGCAGTCGGTGGAGACCCGGGCGGACGTGACCTTCCAGCCAGGCGAGGGCATCACCGGGATCGTGCTCTCGGTCCGCGCCCAGGTGCCGGGGCTCAGCGCCGACGACTTCCAGAAGGCCGCGGAGAACGCCAAGGCCAACTGCCCGGTCAGCAAGGCGCTGGCGGGAACGACCATCACCCTGAACGCCGAGCTCGTCGGCTGAACGTCTCCGTGAGCCCCCGTCCGGTCGCCGGGCGGGGGCTTCCCCGTCTCCGTCCGCGCCTTCCCTGGTGCACGAAACGCCCGGGCAGTGGACAATGAGGTCACATGCGTGAAGTTTGGCCTGGAGAGCCCTACCCGCTCGGCGCCACCTGGGATGGCGTGGGAACCAACTTCTCGGTGTACTCCGAGGTGGCCGAGCGGGTCGAGCTGTGCCTGTACGACGACGAGGGCGCGGAGACCCGGCTCGACCTGCCGGAGGTCGACGGGTTCGTCTGGCATGGCTACCTTCCGGGGGTCATGCCCGGCCAGCGGTACGGCTTCCGCGTGCACGGGCCGTACGAGCCGGACCGCGGTCACCGGTGCAACCCCGCGAAACTCCTGCTCGACCCCTACGGCAAGGCGATCGAGGGGTCCGTGCGGTGGAACGAGTCCCTGTTCTCCTACCACTTCGCCGATCCCGGCCGGCTGAACGTGGCGGACTCGGCTCCATACATGCCGAAGAACGTGGTCGTCAACCCCTTCTTCGAGTGGGGCAACGACCGCCCGCCGCGCATCCCGTATCACGAGACGGTGATCTACGAGGCGCACGTGCGGGGCCTGACCATGCGCCACCCCCAGGTGCCGCAGGAGCAGCGCGGCACCTACGCCGGGCTCGCGCACCCCGCCGTGATCGAGCACCTGCGGTCGATCGGGGTGACGGCCGTCGAGCTGATGCCCGTCCACCAGTTCGTGCCCGAGCACGCCCTCGTGGCCCGCGGGCTGACCAACTACTGGGGCTACAACACCATCGCCTACCTCGCGCCGCACAACGCCTACTCCAGCTCCGGCCAGCGGGGCGAGCAGGTGCAGGAGTTCAAGGGCATGGTGCGGGCGCTGCACGAGGCCGGGATCGAGGTGATCCTCGACGTCGTCTACAACCACACCGCCGAGGGCGACCACATGGGCCCGACTCTCGGCTTCCGCGGCATCGACAACGTCGACTACTACCGGCTCCGCGACGAGGACCGGCGCTACTACCTCGACTACACCGGCTGCGGCAACTCCCTCAACGTGCGATCCCCGCACGCCCTGCAGCTCATCATGGACTCGCTGCGCTACTGGGTGCAGGAGATGCACGTGGACGGCTTCCGCTTCGACCTGGCGTCGGCCCTCGCCCGCGAGCTGCACGACGTCGACCGGCTGAGCGCGTTCTTCGACCTGATCCAGCAGGACCCGGTGATCTCCCAGGTGAAGCTGATCGCCGAGCCGTGGGACGTCGGCCCCGGCGGCTACCAGGTCGGCAACTTCCCGCCCCTGTGGACCGAGTGGAACGGCAAGTACCGCGACTCCGTCCGCGACTTCTGGCGCGGCGCGTCGCGGACGCTCCCCGAGTTCGCCTCCCGCCTCGCCGGGTCGAGCGACCTGTACGCCACCAGCGGCCGCCGGCCCGTCGCCTCCATCAACTTCGTCACCTGCCACGACGGCTTCACTCTCACGGACCTCGTGTCGTACAACCGCAAGCACAACGAGGCCAACGGCGAGGGCAACCGCGACGGCACGGACGACAACCGCTCGTGGAACTGCGGGGCCGAGGGCCCGGTGGAGGACCTCGGGATCCTCCGGCTGCGCGGGCGGCAGCGGCGCAACTTCCTGACCACGCTGTTCGTCTCGCAGGGCGTGCCGATGCTGCTGGCCGGCGACGAGTTCGGCCGCACCCAGCACGGCAACAACAACGCGTACTGCCAGGACAGCGAGATCTCCTGGACCGACTGGTCGCTGGTGCGGCAGGAGCGGGAGCTGCTCGGCTTCGTCCGCCGCCTCGCTGAGCTGCGCCGCCGTCACCCGGTCTTCCGCAGGCGCAGGTTCTTCCACGGCCGCAAGGGCCGGGACGGCACCCGGGACATCGTCTGGCTCACCCCCTCGGGCGCGGAGATGACCGACGGCGACTGGCAGCTCGGCTACGCGAAGTCGCTGGGGGTCTTCCTCAACGGCGAGGCCATCAGCGAGCCGGGGCCGCGCGGTGAGCGGATCAGCGACGACTCGTTCCTGCTGCTGATCAACGCGCACCACGAGGACCTGACCTTCGCCCTCCCCGGCCCCGAGTTCGGCGAGCGGTGGCGGCTCGTCCTCGACACGGCCGACGAGGGGCCCGGCGGCGACCCGGACGCCGGGGAGATCCTGCCCGCCGGCGCGAAGATCACGATGGCCGACCGGTCGATGCGCATCCTGTGCTGCGTCGCGCGGGAACCGGCCGAGGAGTGACGGCGTGACGGGCGCCTACCGGGCCAGGATGTCGTCGAGGTCGAAGACGACCGGCCGCTCCAGCTGCTCGTAGGTGCACGACGACGGCTCCCGGTCGGGCCGCCACCGCCGGAACTGCGCGGTGTGCCGGAACCGGTCGCCCTCCATGTGGTCGTAGGCGACCTCGACGACCAGCTCGGGCCGGAGCGGGATGAAGGAGAGGTCCTTCTTCGCGTTCCAGCGGGACACCGCTCCCGGCAGGCGCTGGCCCTGTCCGCCGCCCGGTCCCAGGCCCGCGACCTCGGCCCAGTGGCCCCACGGGTGGTCGCCGAGCCGCTCCACCCGGTACGGCGCCAGCTCGGCCACGAGCTCCTCGCGCCGCTTCATCGGGAAGGACGCGGCCACGCCGACGTGGTGGAGGCGGCCGTCCGGCGCGTAGAGACCGAGCAGCAGCGAGCCGACGATCGGCCCGGTCTTGTGCTCCCGGTAGCCCGCGACCACGCAGTCGGCCGTCCGCTCGTGCTTGACCTTGAACATCACCCGCTTGTCGGGGGTGTACGGCAGGTCTCCCGGCTTGACCACGATCCCGTCGAGCCCGGCCCCCTCGAACATCTCGAACCACTCGGCCGCCCGGTCCTCGTCCCTGGTGACCGGTGTGAGCCGGATCGACCTCCCTGCCCCGGCCAAGGCGCCCTCCAGGCGGGCCCTCCGCTCGGCGAACGGCGCCTCCGTCAGGTCTTCGTCGCCGACCGCGAGCAGGTCGAAGGCGACGAACGACGCGGGCGTCCGCTCCGACAGCATCCGCACCCGGGAGGCGGCCGGATGGATCCGCTGCTGCAGGGCGTCGAAGTCGAGCGACTGGCCGCGGATCAGCACGATCTCGCCGTCCACCACGCAGCGCGGCGGCAGCTCGGCCCGGACGGCCTCGACCAGCTCGGGGAAGTAGCGCGTGAACGGCCGCTCGTTGCGGCTGCCGAGGTAGACCTCGTCGCCGTCGCGGAAGATCACGCAGCGGAAGCCGTCCCACTTCGGCTCGTAGAACAGTGAGCCGTCCTGCCGGGGCATCGTCTTGACGGCCTTGGCCAGCATCGGCGCGACCGGCGGCAGCACCGGCAGGTTCAGCGTGTCGACCGGCGGGGTCTCAGGCGGCAGGTTCATCTCGCGCCTTTCTCACATATCTGCAGAAGAGGAAAGCGTCCTCCTCAAGCACCTGGACGAGCTCCAGCGGCGTCCGCGAGGCGACGCCGTTCAGGATCCGGGCGGCGTCGCCCCCGACGAGCACCGGGCTCACGGTCAGGGCCAGCTCGTCGACCAGCCCGGCCGCCGCGAGCTGCGCGTTCACGCGGGGGCCTCCCTCGCAGAGGATATGGCGCAGGCCACGGGCGCGCAGCTCGTCCACCGCGGCGGTCAGATCGACCCGCTCCTCGCCCGCGACGATCACGTCCGCGCCGGCGGCCGCCTCCTCGCGGCGATCCTTCGGCGCGGCCTCCGTGGTGATCACGATGGTCCGGGCGTACGGCTGCGACTCGGTGAACAGCGGACCGGACAGGTCGAGATCGAGCCTGCGGGTGACGACGGCGATCGGCGGCGCGGGCGGGCGGCCCTCCCGCAGCGCCCCCCACGACTCGCGCGGGACCACCGGGCCGTACCCCTCGGTCCGGACCGTCGCGGCGCCCGCCATGATCACGTCGGCGGCGCCGCGCAGCAGCGCGAAGATCCGCTTGTCGCCGGATCCGGACAGTCCTCCTGAGCGGCCCTTCAACCAGGCCGCCCCGTCCGTGCTCGTCACCATGTTGAGGCGGAGCCAGTGGTCACGGGGCCAGGCGTAGGCGGCGACGAGGTCGGGCTCGTCCTCCGCGTCGGGAAGTATGCGGCGCACGCCCTCTACAGTCGCACACGGCCCCGACGGAACCGGCGAGGACCCGTGACGTCATACGGGGATCCTCCTCCCGGAAGAAGGAGCGTGCGCGCCCCGCCGATCGTCGCGAGGCTCTAATCGGTGACGTGGCGGGCCTTGGACGGCTGGACCCGCATCGGCTCGCCGGGCATCTTCGGGTAGTTGGGCGGATACGGCATGTCGCCCCGCCCGTCGGTCTCGTACCACTCCAGCAGCGTGTCGAGGGTGAAGGCGCGGTCGTCGATCGCCCGCTGCACGTCGCCCACCTCCGCGAAGCGGCGGGGCATCGTGCGGAGATCGAAGTCGCGGGTGTCGCAGTCGGCCAGCTCGTCCCATGTGACGGGCGCGGACACGGTGGCCTCCGGCCGGGCGCGCACCGAGTAGGCCGCCGCGACCGTGCGGTCCCGGGCGTTCTGGTTGTAGTCGATGAAGACCTTCTCCCCCCGCTCCTCCTTCCACCAGGCGCTGGTGGCGAGGCCGGCCGCGCGGCGCTCGACCTCCCGGGCGAACGCGATCGCCGCGTACCTGACCTCGGTGAAGGTCCAGCGGGGCTCGATCCGGACCGTGATGTGGACGCCCCGGTTGCCGGAGGTCTTGGGGAAGCCCGTCATGCCCAGCTCGTCCAGGATCTCCCTGGCGACGAACGCCACCTTCCTGGCGTCGTCGAAGGAGGTGCCGGGCTGCGGGTCGACGTCGATCCGCAGCTCGTCGGGATGCTCCAGGTCGGGCCTGCGGGCGTGCCACGGATGGAAGTCGATGGTGCCCAGGTTGGCGCACCAGGCGATGCCGGCGACCTCCGTGGGGCAGAACGCGTCGGCCGTGCGGCCGCTGGGGAAGCGCACCGTGACGGTCTCGATCCAGTCGGGATGCCGCGGGATCCGCTTCTGGTAGATCGCCTCCGACTCGATCCCGTCCGGGTGGCGCTTGAGATAGGTGGGCCGATCCCGGATCGCGCGCAGCGCCCCCTCGCCCACGGCGACGTAGTACTCCACCAGCTCCCGCTTGGTGGCGCCGATGCCGGGGAAGTAGACCTTGTCCGGGTTGGTGACCTTGACGACGCGGCCACCCACCTCCAGCTCGATGTAGGGCGAAGCCATACGACGGACCCTACCCGCCCCGGCGGGGTCCGTCCCGGTCCCGGGGCCCGGGACCGGGACGCGACGGGGACGGACCGCGCACGGGCGGGAAGATCCCGGCGGACCGCGGGGTTGTGCCTACGCGATCCCCGATGGGGCGGCACGTGTTTAGGCTGGTGAACATGGAAAAGGTGATCAGGAGCGACGCGGAGTGGCGGGTCCGGCTGTCGCCGGAGGAGTTCCGCGTCCTGCGGCAGGCCGGGACGGAGCGGCCCTTCACGGGCGAGTACGTCGACACCAAGACGGTCGGCGTCTACTCCTGTCGCGCCTGCGGCGCCGAGCTGTTCCGCTCCGGCGCGAAGTTCGAGTCCCACTGCGGATGGCCGTCGTTCTTCGAGCCGTCCGAGTCGGAGGCGGTGACGCTGGTCGAGGACACATCGCTCGGCATGCGGCGGGTCGAGGTCCGCTGCGCCCGCTGCGACTCCCATCTCGGGCACGTGTTCCACGGCGAGGGCTACCCCACCCCCACCGACGACCGCTACTGCATCAACTCGGTCTCCCTGACGCTGCGGCCGGAGGAGTGACCCCCGCGGGTCACTTCGGCTTGGGGTAGGTGACCCGGCAGTCGGAGTCGTCCGGGCCGAGCACGTTGGCGAGAACGGGGTTCCCGTTCTCGCCGAACTTGGCCTGGACGAACACCACGGGGTTGGCCTCACCCCGCTCGGTCAGGTACTCCAGCCCCCGGCGGCACAGCGTGATCGCGTCCTTGGAGTTGTCCGCGTCGTCGGGGAGATTGGTGTAGATCCGCAGGTAGTGACCGGTGGTGCGGATGTCGCGCACCCGCTTGGCCGCGTGGTCGCGCCACCGGCTGGAGAAGTAGGCCGCGGCCTCCTCGTCGGTGAACTTCGACGGCCCCGCCGCCTTCTTCGCGTCGGTCTTCTTCTCCGCCTCACCGGCCTTGACACCCTTGCCGGCGCTCGCGACGTTCAGCTCGCCGGCCGGAGCGGGCCTGGGCGCCTCGGCGGCCGCCGGCGACGGCGCCGAGCCTCGATGGGACAGCGGGCCCGCCACCGCGACGGCCGCTCCGGCGAATGCCACGACTCCCAGGGACACCTCTAAGACGTGCGAACGGGCCCGCCTCTTACGGCGACGACCACTGGACCGTGCCAGCCGGAACGACACACTGCCTCACTAAGACCAGGGATGCCTGGTCACAGTATGGCAAAGAGCCGGAGCAACGGAAGCCGTTTCCGACATTTCGCTGCTTGTTCGACGCATTCGTCCCATCTGTCCCGAGGGCCCTCGGGGGCCAGGGCCGTTACGGCAGCGCCGCGACGAGCTCGCTCACCGGCTTGCGGCTGCCGGTGTAGAAGGGGATCTCGACCCTCGTGTGCCGGCGCGCCTCGGCCCCGCGCAGGTGCCGCATCAGGTCGACGATGCGGTGCAGCTCGTCGGCCTCGAAGGCGAGCATCCACTCGTAGTCGTTCAGCGCGAAGCAGGCGACGGTGTTGGCCCGGACGTCGGGATAGTCGCGCGCCATCCGGCCGTGCTCGGCGAGCATGGCCCTGCGCTCGGCGTCGTCCAGCAGGTACCACTCCAGGGAGCGGACGAACGGATAGACGCTCACGAACGCCCTCGGCTCCTCCTCCGCGAGGAAGGCCGGGATGTGGGACTTGTTGAACTCGGCGGGCCGGTGCAGCGCCATCGCCGACCAGACCGGCTCGCTCGCCCGGCCAAGCGCCGTACGGCGGAACCTGGCGTAGATCTCCTGCAGGTCCTCCGCGGAGGGGGCGTGCCACCAGAACATGTAGTCGGCGTCGGCGCGGAAGCCGCCCACGTCGTAGCAGCCGCGGGTCACCACGTCCTTGCCCGCCGACTGGGCGAGCAGCTCCTCGACCTCGGCGGCCACGCTCTCACGGCCCTGCGGCAGCCGGTCGCGCAGCCGGAAGACCGACCACATCGTGTACCTGATCACCTGGTTCAGATCGCGTGCCTTCGGCCGGGTGGTGTGCTCCGTCATGGCTCCATTCTGCCCGCACCGCCCGCCGGTCCCGCCCCCGGCCCTGATCACCGGCGTGATCACCGGGGCGGCCCGTCACCCGGCGGCGCGCCCGGCCTCTTCCAGGTGCTCGATCACGCGCAGCGCCGCCGCCCGCCCGGTCGCGACGCAGGCGGGGATGCCCACCCCCTCGTAGGCCGCGCCGCAGACGGCGAGGCCGGGCAGCGCGGCGACCCCCGCCCGGATCCTGGCCACCCGGCCGAGGTGGCCGACGTCGTACTGCGGGAGCGAGCCGCCCCAGCGGGTGACCCTGGTGTCCCTGGGCAGGCCGTGCACTCCCATGGTCTCGGTCAGCTCCTCCATCGCCAGCGCCACCAGCTCGGCGTCGTCGCGCTGGAGCACCGTCTCCTCGCCCAGGCGGCCGATCGAGCAGCGCACGACGATCAGGTCGCGGTCCGCCTCGGCCAGGTGGGGCCACTTCACGCTGCTGAACGTCACGGCCTTGACGGATCGGCGCTCGACCGGCGGGACCAGGTAGCCGCTGCCCGCGGGGCGCCCCGGGAACGCCGTCCTCGGGTAGGCGAGGGTGACGATCGCCATGCTGGCGTACTCGATTGCGGCGAGCTCGGCGGCGGCCTCCGGCGCCTCGCGCGCCAGGAGTCGGGACGCGGGACGCGCGGGCACGGCCAGGATCACCGCGTCCGCCTCGACGATCTCCTCGTCACGGGTGGGACCGGCCACCAGCCGCCAGCCGCCGGCGGTGCGGATCAGGTCGCGGACCGTCAGGTTCGTGCGCACGTCGGCGCCGGACGCCTTGGCCACCGCCTCGGGCAGCGTCCCGAGGCCCTGCCTGACCGTGGTGAAGACAGGTCCCGCACCGGCGGACGCGCCCCCCGCGATCTCCTCCGCGCCCCGCAGCAGCGACCGCTCGCTCCGGGCGATCGCCGCGATGCCGGGCATCGTGGCCTCCAGGGAGAGCCGGTCGGTACGGCCCGCGTACACGCCCCCGAGCATGGGCTCGATCAGCCGGTCGAGGACCTCGCCGCCCAGGCGGGCCCGCACATACGCCGCGACGGACACGTCGGTGGTGACGGGCGTGGCCGGCAGGACACGGTCGAGCGACGCCCTGGCGACGCCTGCGGGCGACAACACGCCTGACCGGGCGAGCGCGGCCAGGTCGGAGGGGACGCCCATGACGTGGCCGGCGGGGAGCGCGCGCAGCGACCCGCGGGACAGGACGGCCGCCCGCGTGGTCCCGGGGTCCACGAGGTCGTCGCCCAGCCCGGCCAGCCGGGCCAGGTCGCTGCCTTCGGGCCGCCGGGCCAGCATGGCCTCGGCGCCGGCGTCGACCAGCACGCCGGCGACCTCGGACGTGTGCAGCTTGCCGCCGACGCGCGACGCGCCCTCGATCACGGTGACGCGCGGCCCCTCACCCCCGCGGTTCAGGTGGGCCGCGGCGGCCAGACCGGCGATGCCGGCACCGACGACGACGACATGACGACCTCGGATCCCTTCCATGGTTAGTAAAGCTACCCGCCCCCGCGGGCGCCCCCGGCGGCGCCTCGCTGACCCGTCCGGCGCGGCCCCCCGCGATCCCACTGTGACGGCATCGTGACAGTCCGGTGGAAACCCGTCGCGTCCGCGGCACGTGTTAAGAACATGAGTCGATTACGGTACGGCGTCGCGGCCCTGGCGGCCGCCACGATTCTGATCTCCGGCTGCTCCGGCTCCCTGTCGTCCACGGGCGGCGCGGCGGACTCGGGTGCCGCGCAGGTCGCCCAGGCCGCGCCCCCGGAGGCCCAGGCCGCCGGGCCGGACGAGAAGTCCGTCGCGGACGCGGCGGCGGGCGCCGGCAAGAGCACGAGCGGGGGAACGGACGCCGCCGGGCGGCAGCGCGCCCCCATCCCGGCCGAGACCGCCCAGCGAGCGGTCATCTACACCGCCGCCCTGACCGTGCGCGCGAAGGATGTGGCGGCCGCGGCGGACCGGGCGAAGGCGATCGTGACCGGCGCGGGCGGCTACGTCTCGGAGGAGCGGAGCTCCTCGTTCGCCCACGGCGAGCAGGCCGTCGTCACCTTCAAGGTCGAGGCCGCGCGGTACCCGGACGTGCTCGCGCAGCTCGGGCGCGACCTCGGCAAGCGGCAGTCGGTGCGCCAGGACGCCCAGGACGTCACCGAGGAGGTGGCCGACGTCGACAGCAGGGTCAAGTCCGCGAAGGCCACGCTCGACCAGTTCCGGACGCTGCTGTCGAAGGCCGGCAAGATCGGGGAGATCCTGGAGATCGAACGGGAGATCAGCGGCCGCGAGGCCGATCTGGAGGCCCTGCAGGCCCGGCAGCGGTCGCTGGCCGCGCAGACGGCCCTGGCGACGGTCACGCTCACCGTGCTCCCCGAGGCCACGGCCACGCCGAAGCCGAAGCAGCCGTCCTCCGGTTTCCTCTCCGGGCTCCGCGGAGGCTGGCGGGCGCTGGTGAACTCCACCGAGGTCGCCCTGACCGTGCTGGGCGCGCTGCTCCCCTGGCTCCTCATCGTCGGCGTCGTCTGGCTCGCCGTCCTGCTGACGACGCGCCGGCTGCGCCGCCGCGCGGCCCCGGCGCCCGCGGACACCCCGTACGCGGACACCCCGCGCCCGGACACCCCGGCCGTGGTGCCCGTGGCGCCGAGCCACACCGAGCCGGACTGAGCCGCCCCGAGCCGGACCGGCCCGCCGCGCCGGGCGGCGCGGTCAGCGCGCAGAGACCTCGTGGACGAGCTCGGTGAGACGGGTGAGCTGGTCGGGGTCGGTCGAGGGAAGCACGCCGTGGCCGAGGTTGAACACGTGACCCTCGGCCACCCGGCCGCGCTCCAGCACGTCGCGGGCGCGCTCCTCGACGACCTCCCAGGGGGCCAGCAGAATCGACGGGTCCAGGTTGCCCTGCAGGGCCTTGCCCGCGCCGACCCGCAGAGCGGCCTCGTCGAGCGGCACCCGCCAGTCGACGCCCACGACGTCGGCCCCCGCCTCGCCCATGAGGCCGAGCAGTTCGCCCGTGCCGACGCCGAAGTGGATCCGCGGCACGCCGAGACCGGCGAGGCCCTCGAAGATCCGGCGCGTGTGGGGCAGCACGTAGCGGCGGTAGTCGTGCGGCGCCACCGCGCCCACCCACGAGTCGAACAGCTGCACGGCCGAGGCGCCGGCGGCCACCTGGACGCGCAGGAAGGCCAGAGTGATCGCGCCGAGCCGCTCCATCAGCTCGTGCCACAGCTCGGGCTCGCCGTACATCATGGCCTTGGTCCGGTCGTGGTTCTTGGACGGGCCACCCTCGATGAGGTAGGACGCGAGGGTGAACGGGCCGCCGGCGAACCCGATGAGGGGGACGCCTCCCAGCTCCTTGACCAGCGCCTCGACCGACTCCGTCACGTACGGCACGTCGCCGGGCTCCAGCGGCCGCAGGACGGCGGCGCCCGCGCGGTCGCGGATGGGGGCGCCGACGACCGGGCCGACCCCCGGCTTGATGTCGAGGTCGACGCCGATGGCCTTGAGCGGCACCACGATGTCGCTGAAGAAGATCGCCGCGTCGACGCCGTACCTGCGGACGGGCTGCATGGTGATCTCGACGACCAGGTCGGGCGTCGCGCACGCGGTGAGCATCTCGACGCCCTCCCGGACCCGCCGGTACTCGGGCAGCGAGCGGCCCGCCTGGCGCATGTACCAGACCGGGGTGTGCGGGACGGGCTCGCGCCGGCAGGCGCGGACGAATGCGGAGTCGGCCACCTGGGGATTCACGTTCCCAGCCTGCCATGCCCGGAAGGCGGTCGTGACCTCGACCGGGGATCTGGAGCCCCCGAAACGAGCGGGAAGGGGCTACCTGTCGGTATGGTGAACCCCTCCCCTCCTTGTGAGTGTCCTCACAGCTCGGCAATGTGTTCGCCAATCGGCGACCCGGCATCGATTCCAATGCCACTTTCGAGACACGCCGAGCGCGATGCGGGGAAATGTCGGCGGGACGTGCCAACGTCGGATCAGTCCCGAGCTACCGACACGACCGTGGATCCGACGAGAGGCCCCGGAGCGATGACTTCGATGTGGAGTTCCCCCGAACGCCGCACTGAGCTACTGCCGACTGTGACGGCGCCGGCTTCCGCCGCCCCTCCTGCGACCGCGCCGGCCGCGCCGCCGCTGACCGTGACGGCCACGGCTTGACGACCAGCGATGCCCCCCACAGCCACCCCCCTGCTTCGGGCCGTCCGGAATCCGACCTACGCTTCCGTCATGACCCTCGGTGAACCGCCGGCGCCTCCAGCCGCCTTCCGGCGCGCGCTGGAGACCTTGCGCCCCGCCGAGGTACGGCCGGAGATCGAGCTGGAGGACATCCCCGCGCCCCGGCGGCTCGCGCCGTACTCGGGGGCTGTCGGGGCGTCCGTCTACCGCGATGACGACGAGCTGGCGGTCGGCCGCCTCATCGTGCTGTTCGACCCCGACGGCCAGCGCGGCTGGGAGGGCTCGTTCCGCCTGGTGGCGTACGTGCGGGCCGACATGGAGCCGGAGATCACCACGGACCCGCTGCTCGGGCCGGTGGCGTGGAGCTGGCTCACCGAGGCGCTCGACGCGCACGGCGCCCGGTACGCCGCCGTGGGAGGCACGGTCACCCGCGCCGTGTCCGAGGGGTTCGGCCAGAAGGCGGACGACCCCGTCACCACCGAGCTGGAGCTGCGCGCCTCCTGGTCCCCGCTGGAGGAAGACCTGACGCCGCACGTGGCGGCCTGGTGCGACCTGATGTGCCTGGCCGCGGGCATCCCGCCGCTGCCCCCCGACGTCGCGGCGCTGCACCCGCGCCCCACCCGCCGAGAAGATCCGAAAGTCCCGTAGCCCGTGTCAGAACCCGAAGTCCAGCCGCTGTTGGAGCCGCGTGAGGGGATACCGCCGGTCATCGACGACCCCGCGGAGCTCGCCGCCGCCGTCGAGGCGTTCGCCCGGGGCGCCGGCCCCGTCGCCGTGGACGCCGAGCGCGCCTCCGGCTATCGCTACAGCGGCCGGGCGTACCTGGTGCAGCTGCGCCGGCAGGGCGCGGGCAGCGCGCTGATCGATCCCGTCGCCTGCCCCGATCTGAGCGCCCTCGACACCGCGCTGGGGGACGCCGAGATCGTCCTGCACGCGGCCAACCAGGACCTGCCCTGCCTCGCGGAGCTCGGGTTCCGCCCGCGCCGCCTGTTCGACACCGAGCTGGCCGGCCGGCTGCTCGGCTACGAGCGGGTCGGGCTCGGGACCATGGTGGAGATCGTCCTCGGGCTGCGCCTGGAGAAGGGCCACTCGGCGGCCGACTGGTCGACCCGCCCCCTGCCGGAGGCGTGGCTGCGCTACGCCGCCCTCGACGTCGAGGTGCTGGTGGAGCTGCGCGACGTCCTGCACGAGCAGCTCGCCGAGAGCGGAAAACTCGACTGGGCCCACGAGGAGTTCGCGGCGATCCTGGCCGCCCCGGCGCTTCCGCCCCGCAACGACCCGTGGCGGCGCACCTCCGGCATCCACCGGGTCCGCAACCTGCGCGGGCTGGCGGTGGTCCGGGAGCTCTGGACGCTGCGCGACGAGATCGCCCGGACGGCCGACCTCGCTCCCGGCCGGGTGCTCCCCGACGCCGCGATCGTGCAGGCCGCCCTCGACCAGCCGCGTACGACCAAGGCCCTGACCGAGATCGCCTCGTTCACCGGCCGGAGCGCCCGCCGCCACCTGCGCGGCTGGCTCGCCGCGGTCAACCGGGCCCGCACGCTGCCGGACTCCGCGCTGCCGCAGCCGGTGGGGCCGGGCGACGGCCCTCCCCCGGCCAACCGGTGGGCCGACCGCGACCCCGCCGCCGCCAAGCGGCTCGCGGCCGCGCGGGCCGTCGTCGCCGCACTCGCCGACGAGCACCGCATGCCGACGGAGAACCTCCTCCAGCCCGATGCCGTACGCAGGCTGACCTGGGAGCCGCCGATGCCGATCAGCGAGGAGACCGTGGCGGCGCGGCTGCGCGCACTGGGCGCGCGGGAGTGGCAGATCGGCCTGACCGTCCACCCGCTGGCCAAGGCGCTCGAACGGCTGGAGATCAAGGGCGAGGTGTGACGCGCGGGGCGACGGCCGGGACGCGGAGACTCCCGGAGGCGCGGCCGTCGCACCCCCGGGAGCCGCCTGTGATCAGACCGCGTCGTCGTCGGTCACGACGAGGCGGGCGAAGCCGTTCCCGATCGTCGCGTTGACCGGCGCCGAGGCGACCACCTGGTAGGACTGCGGCGCGGACGCCGGCGCGGTGTCGCCGTTGACGGGCACCTGGAAGGTCGCCTGCAGGGACCTGGCCGGGATGACGACCTCCTGTGCCGCCGAGGCGATCAACGGCGCGGCACCCGTCGCGATCGTCTGGATCTGGACCATCACCGGCGTGGCGCTCCTGTCCGACAGCCGCACCGTCATCGTGGCCGTGCCCGGGCCGTCGCCCTCGTCCACCGTGGCGCCCTCCACCGACACCTGCGGCAGCCTGCCGGTGCGGGCCTCACCCACGGCGTCCGTGGTGAACGCGACGTCCGCGAGGTAGACCGCGCCCTTCTGACTCGCACCCGAGATCCGGATCTCGCTGATCTGCTGCGGCTTGACGCCGGTGAGCGAGCTCATCGGGACGCGTACCGTGCGCAGCCAGGTCTTGGGCAGCGGCGAGGCCGTGCCGGGGAACGCCGTGAGCGCGTCGCCGACCTCGGACGCCTTGACCGTGTGGGACGCGCCGTGCTTGTCGACGATCTCGACCGCGAGGTCCACGTCGCCGGTCGCCGTCTCGTCCCTCGCGGTGCGGAAGGTGAGCGCGTCGTAGCGGGAGACGTTCTGGTCCCGCTTGGCGAGCGGCACCGTCACCGTGCCCGTGGGGTCGCTCCAGGAGAACCGCAGCACCGGTGTCGAGGCGACGTTGTTCGCGTACGTCGCGGGCGTCCAGGACGGCGCCTGCGCGGTGGTCAGCGTGGAGGCGCAGGACGGCAGGCCGCTCTGCGGCGAGCGGTCGAGCATCCCGGCGCAGACGACCGCGGCGGCCGAGCCGGAGACCCGGGTGGACGGCGCGAGCGACGTGAAGGAGGCCACGTCGAGGCGCTCGGCCGCGGGCGCCTGGGCGACGGCGTGCACCACGGCCCGCCCGGCGGAGGCGGTGGTGCCGCCACTGCCGTCGAACAGCGGGAGCAGACCCTGCTCACCGCCCTGGACCAGGCGGAAGAACCCCGCGATGTACGCCGTGCCGACGGCGTACTGCTCGGCGGCGGTCAGCCGCGAGGGCGCGGTGCCGCCGCAGACCGGGTCGTTGCGGTTGGACCAGTCGTCGGACGCGGGCGCGTGCGCCACGCCCGGGGTCCACTCGGTGTTGAAGAAGTTGTGGTCGGCGCCCATGACCATCAGCGAGGAGCGGAAGGCCGGGTCGTCGTCCTCGGCGTATCGGGAGTCGTCGTAGAAGTGCTGGCCCTGCTGGTTGGAGACGTCCCCGTCGCAGTAGGGCAGGATGACGGCCATCGGCGTGCCGGGCAGGCTCGCCCGCGCGAAGTCCGTCGGCGCGAGCGGGAGCACCGCCCTGATCCCGTACGGCTTGGCCCGGCCCGCGTTCATTAGCGCGGCCTTCACGACGCCCTCGCCTCCGCGCGAGTGGCCCATCAGGCCGACGTCGGACATGTCGAGGCGGCCCTTGAACAGGCTCACCAGCTTCGCGTCGCCCACGCCCCGGTCGGCGTCGGCGAGCAGGTCGAGGTGGCGCATCACCACCTCGCCCCGGGCGAGCGCGCCCCGGTCCTCGCTGTAGGGATTGTCGGCGGCGTTGACGCCGTTCGCGCTGACCGACACGACGACGTACCCGTGGCTCGCGAGCACGTCGGCGGGGCCGTCGTAGCCCTGGTAGCTGGCGATGGGCTGCTGCCCCGCCGGGCAGGGCCACTGGGTGTTGGACGTGGTCCAAGCCGTCGGGTTGTAGCAGGCCGAATGGCGGCCGTGCAGGAAGACGACCAGCGGGCGCCTGCCGCGGGCGCCCTCCGGCAGGTAGACCTTCGCCCGGATCTCGGCCTGACGGCCGCCGAGCCCCTCCAGGGTGATGGCGGTGTCACCGAGGTCGTACTCGTCGTGGGTCACGGCGTGCGGACCGGGCGCGGCGGGGTCGACCGGCGCGGGATCCGGCTTACCGGGCTTACCGGGCGGGTCGGCGGGCGCCGGGGCGGTCTTGCCGGCGGCCGCCGCGACGGCCTCGGGCGCCTCGCCGTTCCAGGCCACGTCGACGGACGACGCCGTGGCGACGGCGGGGTCGGGGGTGACGAGGGTCAGCGTCATGCCGTCGGGCGACTCCTCGGCCGGGCCGAGCGAGCGGCCGTCCGCCGCGAGCTCGGGGACGGCGTCGCGGACCGGCAGCGGCTTGTTCAGGTGGAGGGTGACCCGGTGGCCGCCGCCGACGGGTTCGACGGTCCAGGTGCCGTCCTCGCCGGGCGAGCCGGTCGAGCCGGGCGGCGCGGCGTACGCGGGTCCCGCGAGGAGGGGGGCGGACAGGGTCGCGGCCGTGACGGCCGCGGCGAGCGCCTTGGTCCAGGCGCGCACAGGGGAGCGCATTGGTTATTTCTCCGAGTGCAATGCCCCAAGAAATCCGCTGGCGAGAGCTAGAGGAGTGATTCTTGGGATTTGAGGGGTTGCATCCCGAATGAGATCGTCGCCGGGGACATGTACTGATTCATCCCAGTTGCCGACCGGTTAACGATCACTCACAAAGCGCGGCGGGCCCGCTGATCGCAGGACCGGTTACCGACCAGTAGCATAGAGAGCCGGAAGCTACCGACAAGTAGGAGCGAACCCGTGCCTGCGTCTCGTGAAGTCGTCTTCGTCGACGGCGTTCGGACGCCTTTCGGCAAGTCGGGCCCGAAGGGCCTGTACGCCGAGACGCGTGCCGACGACCTGGTAGTCCGCGTCATCCGCGAGTTGATGCGGCGCAACCCGAGCCTCCCGCCGGAGCGGGTGGACGAGGTGGCCATCGCCGCCACCACCCAGATCGGCGACCAGGGCCTGACCATCGGCCGGTCCGCCGCCGTGCTCGCCGGCCTGCCGAAGTCGGTGCCCGGCTACGCGATCGACCGCATGTGCGCGGGCGCGATGACCGCTGTGACGACGGTCGCGGGCGGCATCTCCTTCGGCGCGTACGACGTGGCCGTCGCGGGCGGCGTCGAGCACATGGGCCGTCACCCGATGGGCGAGGGCGTCGACCCCAACCCGCGTTTCCTGTCCGAGCGGCTGGTCGACGGATCGGCCCTGGTCATGGGCATGACGGCGGAAAACCTGCACGACCGCTACCCCACCATCACCAAGGAGCGGGCCGACGCCTACGCGGTGGCCTCCCAGGAGAAGGCCGCCAAGGCGTACGCCGACGGGTGGATCCAGCGCGACCTGGTGCCGACGGCGACCCGCAAGGCCGCCGAGGGGTGGGGGCTCGCCACGGCCGACGAGGCGCCGCGCCCCGGCACCAGCATGGAGGGCCTGCGCGCGCTGAAGACCCCGTTCCGGGCGCACGGCCGGGTCACCGCGGGCAACGCCTCCGGCATCAACGACGGCGCCACCGGCTGCGTCGTGGCCGCCGAGGAGGTGGCCGCGGAGCTGGGCCTGACCCCGCGCATGCGGCTGGTCTCCTATGCCTTCGCGGGCGTCGACCCGGAGGTCATGGGCGTCGGGCCGATCCCCTCGACGGAGCGGGCGCTCCGCCTCGCCGGGCTGTCGATCGGCGACATCGGGCTGATCGAGATCAACGAGGCGTTCGCCGTCCAGGTGCTCGCCTTCCTGGAGCACTTCGGCATCGCCGACGACGACTCCCGGGTGAACCCGTACGGCGGCGCGATCGCGTTCGGCCATCCCCTGGCGTCCTCCGGCGTCCGGCTGATGACCCAGTTGTCCAGGGAGTTCGGCGAGCGTCCTGACGTCCGCTACGGGATCACCACGATGTGCGTCGGAATGGGCATGGGCGGCACCGTCATCTGGGAGAACCTCGCATGAGCGACATCGAGACGTTGAAGTCGACGCTGACCGGCGGGCACACCGACGAGGTCGTCACGAAGGCCCTCGTCCGGGACGTCGAGCTCCCCTACGGCGCCGGCGTCATGGCTTTGATCACCCTGGACAACGGCCACGACCACACCAAGCCGAACACGTTCGGCCCGAGCGGCCTGCTGTCCCTCGACGAGGCGCTCGACGGCGTCGCGGCGAGGTCGGACCTGGCCGCCGTCGGCGTGGTCGGCAAGCCGTTCATCTTCGCCGTGGGCGCCGACCTGAAGGGGGTGGGCGCGGTCGCCACCCGCGAGGAGGCGCTGGCGATCGGGGCCCTCGGGCACCACGTGTTCCGCCGCCTGGGCGAGCTGCCTGTGCCGTCGTTCGCGTTCGTCAACGGCGCGGCGATGGGCGGCGGCCTGGAGATCGCGCTGCACTGCACCTACCGGACGATCTCGTCGGGGGTCCCGGCCGTCGCGCTGCCGGAGTGCTTCCTCGGCCTGGTGCCCGGGTGGGGCGGCACCCAGCTGCTGCCCCGCCTGATCGGGCCGGAGAAGGCGCTCAAGCTCATCATCGAGAACCCGCTGTCGCAGAACCGCATGATCAAAGGGCGGGAGGCGTACGAGCTGGGCGTGGCGGACGCGACGTTCGAGCCGGCCGACTTCCTGGAGGAGTCGCTGCGCTGGGCGGCCCGGGTGATACGCGGCGAGGTGACGGTCGAGCGCCATGACCACACCGCGGACGACTGGGACGCGGTGATCGGGCAGGCCCGGACGCTCGTCGACCTGAAACTGCGCGGCGCGTCCCCCGCGCCGTACCGGGCGCTCGACCTCGTGGCCCTCGCCCGCACCGCCTCGCGCGACGAGGGCTTCGCCGCCGAGGACGAGGCGCTGGCCGACCTGCTGATGGGCGACGAGCTGCGAGCCGGTCTGTACGCGTTCGACCTGGTGCAGCGCCGGGCCAAGCGGCCGGCGGGCGCGCCGGACAGGTCGCTGGCCCGCCCGGTCACCAAGGTCGGCGTGGTGGGCGCCGGGCTGATGGCCTCGCAGCTCGCGCTGCTGTTCGCGCGCCGGCTCGAGGTGCCCGTCGTGCTGACCGACCTCGACCGGGCCCGGCTGGACAAGGGCGTCGGCTACGTGCACGGCGAGGTCGACCGGCTGCTGGCGAAGGGCCGGATCACCGGAGACCAGGCCAACCGGCTCAAGGGGCTGGTGACGGGGTCGCTGACCAAGGACGCGTTCGCCGACGCCGACTTCGTCATCGAGGCCGTCTTCGAGGACATGGACGTCAAGCGGAAGGTCCTCGCCGAGGTCGAGGAGGTCGTCCCGGAGACCTGCGTGCTCGCGACCAACACCTCGTCGCTGTCGGTGACCGAGATGGCGTCCGGGCTGCGGCATCCCGAGCGGGTCGTCGGCTTCCACTTCTTCAACCCCGTCGCCGTGCTCCCGCTGCTTGAGATCGTCCGCGGCGCGGCGACCGGCGAGGCGACGCTGGCGACCGCCTTCGCCGTCGGCGCGACGCTGAAGAAGTCGTGCGTGCTGGTCAAGGACGCGCCCGCCTTCGTGGTCAACCGGCTGCTCACCCGCTTCATGGGCGAGGTCACGGCCGCGGTCGACGAGGGCACCCCGCTGGAGGTGGCCGACCACGCGCTCGACGGGCTCGGGCTGCCGATGACGCCGTTCGCGCTGCTGCAGCTCGTCGGCCCGGCCGTCGCGCTGCACGTGGCGGAGACGCTGCACGCGGCGTTCCCCGGCCGGTTCGGTGTCTCGGAGAACCTGGCGAAGCTGGTCGCGGCCGGCAAGCCCGGCGTCTACGGGGCCGACTTCCAGATCGACCCCGAGGCGAGGGCGCTGTTCGAGGGCGGGCCGAGCCCCTCCACGGGCGAGGAGGTCCGGCTGCGGGCGCTGCGGGCGCTGGCCCAGGAGGTCCGCGTCATGCTGGACGAGGGCGTGGTGGCCGCGCCGCAGGACATCGACCTGTGCATGATCCTCGGCGCCGGGTGGCCGTTCCACACGGGCGGCATCACGCCGTACCTCGACCGGACCGGCATCTCGGCGGAGGTCACCGGCTCCCGCTTCCTGGAGCCCGGGGTCGCGTCCGTACCGGCCGGCTGACCCGCCGTCCCGGACAGGTGACCCGGGGCGACCTGGTGTGACACGGGTGACGCGTGGCGCCGCGACGGCGCTACGCGTCGCCGTCTCCCCCGGGCTCGGCCAGCCGCCGCTCGGCGGCCAGCCGGGCCAGCTCCACCCGCGACGCGATGCCGAGCTTGGCGAAGATGTGCCGCAGGTGGGTCGACACGGTGTGCGGCGACAGGAACATCCGGGCGGCCGCCTGCCGGTTGGTGAGTCCCTCGGCGACCAGGGCCGCGACCGCGCGCTCGGTGCCGGTCAGGCTCTCCCAGCCCTCGTTCGGCCGTTCGGCCGTGGTCCAGTGACGGCGGTGGACGCCCAGCGCCCGCAGCCGCGCCCGGACACGGGCCGCGTCCCGCAGGGCGCCCATCCCCTCGTAACCGTCGAGCGCCCGCTCCAGCGCCCGGGCGGCCCGTTGATCGCAGTCCCCGATCAGCGCGACCCCGAGGTCCTCGGCGGCCGAGGCCCGGCCCCACGGGTCGGGGTGCGCGTCCGCGGCCCGCTCCAGCGCCTCCGGATCGGCCTCGACCAGGCCGCGGGCGTGGTCCGCCGCGGCGGCGAGCGCCGGGTAGGCCGCGTTGTCCCGCGCCAGGGCCTCGGCGGCGCGCGCCACCTGTTCCGCCCGGCGCCGGTCGCCGGCGGCCAGCGCCAGCCTGGTCAGCCATCCCGCGGTGAGCGGCTCCACGACGAGGGTCCACCTCAGCTCCCTGGCGTCGGTGTGGACGGGATGGAGCAGGTCCATCGCGCCGTGGAGATCTCCTCTCGCCTCCGCGACCACCGCCCTGGCCCATCGTCCCCACGCCGCGCCGTGCAGGATCTCCCGGTCCGTGTGCGCGGTGCGCCACCGGTCGACATACCGGGCCGCGGTGTCGAGATCGCCCCGGCGCACCGCCACGACCGCCAGCACGTAGAGCCCCGCGAGGTCGCAGCCGTTCCCGCCCAGCTCCTCGCTGAACAGCAGGCCTTCCTGCGCCTCCGTCACGGCGTCGTCGAGGCGCCCGGCGGCCAGGCTCAGGCCGGCGCGGAAGAACGACGGCTGCGGGGAGTGGACATACTGCCCGAGCCGCTCGATCTCCTGGGTGAAGGCCCGCAGGGCCAGTTCCGCCTCGTCGTACCGCCCCATGAACTTGTGGTTCTTGTACAGCAGCATCCGCGGATACGGCCGTTCGACGGGTTCCACCGACCCGGTGCTCGCGATCCGCACGGCCTCGTTCACGTGTTCGAACGAATCGGCGACCTTCCCGTCGGCCAGGGCGCACTGCGCGAGCAGCAGGTGGGCGCCGGCCAGGGCGGTGTCGCCGCACCGCGCCGGATCGGCCAGGGCGGCCTCCGCCCGGCGCCGCCCGGTCCAGAACCGGCCGAGGGCGAGCAGCCCGAGGTAGAGGGCCGACTCGGCCACCCCGCGCAGCTCGCCGGGAACGCCCTCCCCGGCGGCGAGCACGCGCTCCGCCTCTGCGACGGCCTCGGAGGGCCGGCCGCTCAGCAGCAGCGCGTAGGCGAGCGCGCAGCGCAGCCGCGGCGCCGCGGCGGGCGGGGCCGACACGAGCGACTCGTGGGCGAGCCGGATCGCCTCCGGTGACCGGCCGGTGACGGTCAGGGCGTGGACCGCGACGGCGACGCGCTCCCACCGGTCGGGGTCGGCTGGGTCGCTGATCTCCAGTGCGCGCGTGGACAGGTCGACGGCGGTCTGCGGCGAGAACGAGAGCACCTCGGCGGCCGCCCGGTCGAGTCCCCTGATGGCCCGCACGTCACCGGGGCGCGCGCTCAGGATGAGGTGCGGGGCGGCCGGCACGGCGGAGCCGCGGCTGTCGAGCAGCATCTGCCCGGCCTCCCGGTGCAGCGCCAGCCGGATCGGCGGCGACAGCGTCTCGGTCACCGCGCCGCGCAGCAGCTCGTGCCTGAAGGACATCTGGTCCGGCCCGGTGAGCAGGAGACCCGCGGACACCGCCTCGTCCAGCGCTCCCGTCAGGGCGCCGGCCGGCCGGCCGAGCAGCGCCGCCACATCCGCCACGGCGAACGTCCGGCCCAGGACCGCCGCCGCCTGGACGAGCTCGCGCGCCGGCGGGGAGAGGCCGTCGATGCGCCGCCGCAGGATCGTCCGGACGCCGGTCCGCGGCTCCGACGCCATCCGGGCACGGCCGCCGCTCACCTCGATCGCTCCGTCCGACTTCACCCGGTCGAGGATCTCCACCAGCCGGAACGGGTTGCCCTCGGCCAGCGCCGCCACCGCGAGGAGGTCGGGCTCAGGTTCGGCGCCCAGGACGTCGGCGACGACCTCGGCCACCGCCCGCTCGTCCAGCGCCCCCAGCGTGATCCGCGGAGCGCCGTCGCGCTCCAGGCGGCCGTACAGGCGGTCGAGGGTGGAGCCGGGAACGGGGCCGGAGGCGCGCGACAGGACCCACACGCACGGGTACGCCCCGAGATCCAGGGTCATGCACCGCAGCGCCAGCAACGTCAGCGGATCGGCCCACTGCAGGTCGTCGAGGGCGACCAGCACCGGGCCTTCGGCCGCCCGCTTCTCCAGCGGCTCCGTCAGCCGCCGCACCGCGGCGAGCCGCAGATCGACCGGCATCGGGCCCCGCTCCGCGACATCGGTCTCCACCACGCCGGTGATCTGCCGTATCGCGTCTCTCAGCGGGCTGAGGGGGGCGAGGTCGAGCTCGTCGGCGGCGCCCCGGCCCGTCGGAAATCCCGCGCACGTCGCAGTGTCGGCCGCCCGGGCGAGCAGGACGCTCTTCCCCGTCCCCGCCGATCCCTCCACCAGCACGACGGAGCCCTGGCCGTCGCGGGCGGCGCGCAGCGCCTCCACGACGAGACTCCACTCGCGCGCCCGCCCCCGCCAACCCGGCCAGGACGACACCTCGGAGTCGAGCCCTCGCGTGGCCGCCCATGCGTGCGAAGAAGCGTCCGCCACCCTTCGAGTCTAGGCGGCGGGCCTGTCGATCCCCCCGCCCCGCCACCGTTGACCGGCGGGAACGCGCAGGCCGATCTCCTCCGGATGTGTGATGTGCCCGGCCGCGCGCCCCGGTCAGACTGTTCATCCGCCGCCCTCCGCCCCGCGGAGGAGGCGGGCGCGAGCCGGCAGCGGCGCCGGCGGCCCGCGCGAACCGGCCCGAATGACGAGGAGGTCCCGTGCGCGCCAAGATCCTCACCATCCCCCGTCCCCGGCTTCTACCCCGGTCGATCCGGCCGTGGATGACTCCGCTGATCGCCGTACCGGCGGCACTCTTCCTCGCGCTCGCCTGCTCACGAGCGGGCGTGGTCCCCTTCGGGTGGAGTCCACGCCCCGCCCTCGTCCAGGCGAGCGCGCTCGCGGGTCTGTCCGCGTGGACGGTGTGGCGGGTCACCGGCCGCCTGAAGGCGCGGATCGACGCCGTCCGCACCGCGCTCGCCTCGGTCGACGGCGACGACCTCGGCGGGCGGGTGCCCGTGCCGCGGGGGGACGACGAGGTCTCCCGCCTCGCCGTCACGATCAACGACACCTTCGAAGCGCTGGAGAGAACGAAGAGGCACTCGGAACGGCTGCTCGCCCGCCATCGCCGCTTCACCGCCGACGTCTCCCACGAGCTGCGCACCCCTCTCGCGGGGCTGCGCGTCCGCCTGGAGGAGGCGCGGCTGCGGCCGGACCCCGCTCTGCTCCCCGGCTTGATCGACAAGGCGCTGAGCGACGTCGACCGGCTCCAGGCGATCATCGGCGACCTGCTGCTGCTCGCGGCCCTGGAGGGGGGCAGGCCCGGCGGCGACGAACTGGTCGACCTGTCTCACCTGGCCAGGGAGGAGGTCGCCCGGCGCGCCGACCCGCTTCCCGTACGGCTGTGCCTCGAACGGGGCACGTTCGTGCGGGGCTGCCGGATCCGGCTGGCCCGGCTGCTGACCAACCTGCTCGACAACGCCCAGCGGCACGCGACGCGCACCGTCCGGGTGGAGGTGCGGACGGCGCAGGGTCAGGGGGCGGTCGCCGAGCTCGCCGTGTGCGACGACGGAGCCGGGATCCCCGTGAACGACCTGGAGCGGATCTTCGAGCGGTTCGCCGGAGCCGACGACGGACGGACCGGCGGCCGGGAGAGCACCGGCCTCGGCCTGGCCATCGCCCGGGAGATCGCCCACGCCCACAACGGCACCCTGACCGCGGAGAACACCGGCACCGGGGGCGCCCGGTTCACGCTCCGGCTTCCGCTCTCCCGGATGTGAGAGGGCGATTCGCGAGGCATGCCCGAGTTGTGTGTGTAATCGTGTGAATTTGTAGCGTCACGGCCGATCGGTGGGCTTGGGTATGGCCCACACCGGCCTTGCCAGAGACCCGCCGACCCCGCCGCCGGCGGCCCGCCGACCCACGTCGTGAAAGTTTCCCGTCCCGGGGCGCGGCCGGCGACGTACGCGCAGATCGGCGAGCGGGTGCCCGCCCGATGATTGCCCTGGGCGCGGCCGGCGCTTTCGATGGGGACGAGCCGGTAGCCCCATCCCGCCCCGGAGCGTGTGATGCCCAAGCACCTGTCCTCGGCACTCTCCATCGTCATTTGCTCCGTGATCGCCGCCACGGCGCTCGTCGTGACCCGGCCCGCCGCCGCGGGCGCGGAGACGGGCGGGTTCGACTTCACCCGGGCACAGGTCGCCACTGTGGGGCTGCGGGTGCCCTGGGGCATGGCTTTCCTCCCCGACGGCAGCGCCCTCGTCTCCGAACGCGACACCGCGACCATCGCCCGGGTGTATCCCGGCTCTTCGCCCGTACAGGTGGCCGCGGTCCCGAACGTGTACCCCGCAGGTGATGGGGGCCTGCTCGGCATCGCGCTCTCCCCCACCTTCGCGCAGGACCAGTTGGTCTACGCGTACATCAGCTCCGTCTCCGACAACCGGGTGGTCCGGTTCCGGCTCAGCGCTCCGCAGATCCAGCAGGTGATCCTCGCCGGCATCCCGCGGGGCCAGTTCCGCAACGGCGGGCGCATCGCGTTCGGCCCCGACGGCATGCTGTACGTGGCCACGGGGGACGCAGGCTACCCCGCGTACGCCCAGAGCTCGAACCTCGGCGGCAAGATCCTGCGCATCACCCGCGACGGCGCGGTCCCCACGGACAACCCGTTCTCCGGCTCACCGGTCTACAGCTACGGCCACAGCAACGTTCAGGGGCTCGCCTGGGACAAGGCCGGCCTGCTGTACGCCACGGAACTCGGTCAGAACTCCACAGATGAGATCAACTACATCCGGCCGGGTCACAACTACGGCTGGCCGGCCTGCGAGGGCATGTGCGGCAACCCGAGCTACGTGAACCCCCTGGTGACCTGGAGCGACAGCGAGGCGTCCCCCAGCGGCCTGGCGTACGCCAACAGCACGCTCTTCGCCGCGGCCCTCGCCGGTAAGCGTCTGTGGACGGTGCCGGTCAGCGGCGGCAACAGGGTGGGCACTCCGGTGGCCGAGCTGCGGGAAAGGCCGGGCCGGCTGCGCACCGTGGCGGTCGGTCCGGACGGCTGGCTCTGGGTGGCGACGAGCAACCGCGACGGCAGGGGGACGGCGGGCCCCGGCGACGATTTGATCATCCGGATCCCGCCCGTGGGCCCATCCGGGCCGGGGGTCACCCCGTCGGCCAGCCCGTCGCCCTCGTCGCCCGACGGCCCCTCGCCGTGCCCCTCCCCTTCGTTCAGCCCTTCACCGTCGCCGACACCCAGCCCGTCCGTGTCCCCCAGCGTCTCCCCCTCGCCCAGCGTCTCCCCCTCGTCCAGCGTCTCCCCCTCGTCCAGCCCCACACCGTCACCCAGCCCCACACCCTCACCCAGCCCCACACCCTCACCCAGCGCTTCACCGTGCCCCTCGCCAACGCCCAGCCCCTCACCGTCACCCAGCCCCTCACCCAGCCCGTCGCCGTCACCCAGCTCCTCACCGTCACCCAGCCCGTCGCCGTCAGCCAGCCCGTGGCCTCGCTGGGTACGCGCTCCTGCGAAGCGACGATCCGGTTCTTTCTCCAGTGGACGACGGCCTCCTGGGGCGAACTGACGGTGCGCAACACGGGAACGTTGCCCATCACCTCGTGGACCGTCACCTTCAAGGTTCCCAACGGGCTGAGCTACCTGCAGTGGAACGGCTACAACCCGCCAGGAGCCCCGGTGACCGTCACCCAGAACGGCGTACTGCTGCCGGGCGATTCGGTGACGGTGCAATTCGCGATCGGCTGGTCCGGCGGCACTGTCGGGACTCCGTCGCCCATCACCTGCACGGCCAGATAACGCCTCGGCGGTCGTTCCGGTAGCCTCGCCGGGATTCGACGGAGGCTGACCGGTGTTGCCGGAGTTGTTACTGGGGCTGGGCCTCGGCCTGGGCGCCGGGGTGACCCCCGGCGCGCTGCTGACGCTGATCATCACCGCGAGCCTGCGCGGCGGCTTCCGCGCCGGGATGCGGCTCGCCTGCGTGCCGCTGCTGTCCGACCTGCCGGTCGTCGTCCTCGCGGTGACCGCCATGGGAGCGATGCCGGGCGCCGTCGTGCGGGTCCTTTCCGTGGTGGGCGGCCTCTACGTGGTGTACCTCGGTGTGACCACGGTGCGGGAGGCCCGGACGGCCGCCCCGCCGGGGTCCGGCGGCACCGCGCCCTCCTCCCGGGGAGAGCTGCTGCGCGGGGTCGTCGTCAACGTGCTCAACCCCCATCCCTGGCTGTTCTGGATCGCGGTGGGCGCGCCGCTGTTCGTGTCCGCCTGGCACCGGGCTCCGACGTCCGCTCTGGCGTTCGTCGGCGGGTTCTATCTGGTGCTCGTCGGTTCCAAGATCGCCCTGGCGCTGGCGATCGGCGCCGGTCGCCATCGGCTGACCCCGCGCGGTTACCGCCTGGTCCTGGGCGCTACCGGCGTGCTGCTCGCGGGGGTGGGGCTCGTCCTCACACTTCGAGGAGTGGTTCCGGTTCCGCCGCCACCCTGCTGCGCCGGTGGCCGTACATGAAGTAGACGCCGGCACCCACGATCATCCACACCAGGAACCGGATCCACGTCTCGACAGGCAGGTTCAGCATCAGGTAGACCGAGGCCAGGACCGACAGCGCCGGCACCACCGGCACGAACGGCGTGCGGAACGAGCGGTGCAGGTCGGGCCGGGTCCGGCGGAGGATCGGCACGGCGATCGCCACGACGACGAACGCGAACAGGGTGCCGATGTTCACCAGCTCGGCGATCGCGCTGAGCGGGATGAACGCGGCCAGGAGCGCGGTGGCGACCCCGATCACGACGGTGATCCGGTAGGGCGTGCGGTACGTGGGATGGACCGCGGCGAGGGACCGCGGGAGCAGGTTGTCGCGGCACATGGCGAACAGCACCCGGCTCTGCCCGAGCATGAGCACCATCACGACGGTGGTGAGCCCGGCGATGGCGCCCACGCTGATCAGCGTGGCGATCCACGACTCGCCGACCGACCGGAACGCGTCGGCCAGCGGCGCCGAGACGCTGAGCGACGAGTAGTGCTGCATGCCGACGACCACGAGCGACACCACGACGTAGAGGACGGTGCAGACGACGAGCGAGGCGATGATGCCGATCGGCAGGTCGCGCTGGGGGTTGCGGGTCTCCTCGGCGGCCGTGGCGACCACGTCGAATCCGATGTAGGCGAAGAAGACCAGCGCGGCGCCGGCGAAGATGCCGAACACTCCGTAGGCGACCGGGGGGACGCCGAACAGCGTCTGGATGAGCGGGGCCTGCAGCCCTCCCCTGCCCTCGATCACGTGAGACGGCGGGACGAACGGCGTGTAGTTGGCGCTCCTGATGAAGAAGAGCCCGGCCACGATCACGAGGAGGACGACGATCATTTTGATGGCCACCATGACCGCGTTGAACCGGGCCGACAGCTTGATGCCCGCCACGAGCACCCCTGTCAGGACGAGCACGATCACCGCCGCGGGCACGTTGAACACGGCTTGGTCGCCGGCGAGGCTCTCGGGCAGGTAGACGCCGAAGTTCTTCAGCAGCGAGGCGAAGTAGCCCGACCAGCCGGAGGCGACCACCGCCGCGCCGAGGGCCATCTCCAGCATGAGGTCCCAGCCGATGATCCACGCGGGGAACTCGCCGATCGTGGCGTACGCGAACGTGTAGGCGGATCCCGCCACGGGGACGGTGGCGGCGAACTCGGCGTAGCAGAGGGCGGCGAGCGCGCACACGACGCCGGCCACCGCGAACGAGATCGCGACGGCCGGGCCCGCGGTGTTCTTGGCGGCGACGCCGGTCAGTACGAAGATGCCCGTGCCCACGATGACGCCGATGCCGAACACCGTGAGGTCGAGCGCGCTCAGACTGCGCGTCAACCGGTGTTCGCCGCCCTCGGCGTCCTGGATGGACTGCTCGACCGACTTCGTCCGGAAAAGACTCATCCACAGGCTCCCTCATCGATGAGGCCGACGACCTGCAGACTTCCCCCGCGAGCGGCGCTTACTCCATGTTCGTCAATCCGTCGTCTGCACCTGACGCGCGGGGTGGCTCTCCAGCACCGGGGAGCGCCTGGCGACCGCCTCGGTGATCTTCCTGGCCAGATCCTGGCCGTTGAGGCCGGACGTCCCGAGGATCTTGGCCCGCTTCGCGTGGTCGAGGAAGCGCTGGGGGATGCCGAACGTGCGCACCGGCACGTCGACGTCCGCGTCGCGCAGCAGCCTGGCCACCGCGTCGCCCACGCCGCCGACCCGGCCGTTGTCCTCGACGACCGCGACGAGCTTGTGCGCCGACGCGGCCAGGACCAGGGCCTGGTCCAGCGGTTTGACCCAGCGCGGGTCGACGACCGTGGCCGAGATGCCCTGGGCGTCGAGTAAGGTCGCCGCCTCCAGGCACGCCTCGGCCATCGGACCGACCGCGACGAGCAGGACGTCGCCGTCGCCCGCCCGCAGCACGTCCATCTCGCCGAGCCGGCCGACGGCCTCGATCTCCGTCGGCACGGCACCCTTGGGGAAGCGCACGACCGACGGGCCGTCCTCGATCGCGACCGCCTCGGCCAGCAGCTCGCGCAGCCGCATCCCGTCGCGGGGCGCGGCCAGCGACAGGCCGGGAACGACCTGGAGGATCGACATGTCCCACATGCCGTTGTGGCTGGCGCCGTCGTCGCCGGTGACTCCCGCCCGGTCGAGCACGACCGTGACAGGCAGCCGGTGCAGCGCCACGTCCATGAGGAGCTGGTCGAAGGCCCGGTTCAGGAACGTCGCGTAGACGGCCACGACCGGGCGCAGGCCGCCGAGCGCGAGACCGGCGGCGCTGGTCATCGCGTGCTGCTCGGCGATCCCGACGTCGTAGACGCGGTCCGGGTACGCCTCGGCGAAGGCCGCCAGGCCCGTCGGGTGGAGCATGGCGGCGGTGATGGCCACCACGTCGCTCCGCTCGGCGCCGAGCTTCACCATCTCCTCGCCGAACACGTTCGTCCAGCTGTGCGGCTTGGGCCGCTCCTCCCCCGTCAGCGGGTCGAACGGCTGGGGCGAGTGGAAGCAGTCCTCGTCGTGGTTCTCCGCCGGCGAGTAGCCGTACCCCTTGCGGGTGAGGACGTGCACGATCACCGGGCCGCGGAAGGCGCGCGCCCGGCGCAGCGCCGCCTCGACGGCCGCCTCGTCGTGGCCGTCGATCGGGCCGACGTATTTCAGCCCCAGGTCCTCGAACATGGCCTGCGGCGTGAGGATGTCCTTCAGGCCCTTCTTCATGCCGTGCAGCGTGTCGTAGATGGGCGGGCCGACGAGCGGCACCCGGCCGAGGTTGTTCTTGACGAACTCCAGGGCGTGCTCGTAGCCCTGGGTCATCCGCAGGGACGACAGGTGGTACGCCAGGCCGCCGATGGTCGGCGAGTAGGAGCGGCCGTTGTCGTTGACGACGACGATCAGCGGCAGATCCTTGCGCCCGGCGATGTTGTTGAGCGCCTCCCAGGCCATGCCGCCCGTGAGCGCCCCGTCGCCGATCACCGCGACCACGGTGCGGTCGGTCTCCCCGCGCAGCGTCAGCGCCTTGGCCAGCCCGTCCGCGTAGGAGAGCGCGGTGGACGCATGGGAGTTCTCGATCACGTCGTGGTCGGACTCGGCCTGGCTCGGGTATCCGGACAGGCCGCCCTCCTGGCGCAGCGTGCCGAACTCACCGGCCCGCCCGGTGAGCATCTTGTGCACGTACGCCTGGTGGCCGGTGTCGAACAGGATGCGGTCGCGCGGCGAGTCGAAGACGCGGTGCAGGGCGATGGTGAGCTCGACGACGCCGAGGTTGGGGCCGAGGTGACCACCCGTCCTGGCCACGGAGGAGACCAGCAGATCGCGGACCTCGGCAGCCAGCCGCGGCAGATCCGCGGCGTCCAGACGCCGCACGTCGAGCGGGTCCTTGATCGTCTCCAGAATCGCCACCGCTCATCCTCTCCCGCTCGCCGTCGAACAGATCGAGTGTAGTTGGCGCGTGCCTCGCCCTCCTCGGCACTGCACTGAAACTTCACAGATGTTCTCAGTATCCACTTTATTCGCGCTTTACCCTAAGGTCACTTCTGCCCTACGCTCCTGGTCCCGTGCGGAAAACCCTGATTACTCACTGTCTGGGATAACCGTCACCTCTCACCCGTCTCTCTGTGCGCTGGGGATGCCCACTCATGATTCGCATAAGCCTCCGCCCGGTGATTCGCGTGGTCACGGCGGGGGTCGTCGCCCTCTCCCTGACCGGCGCGGCCGGAACGGCCTCCGCGGCCGCGTCCGGCACCGCGGCCGGCGCCGCGTCGGCCGCCTCGACCGGCACCGCGGCCCGTCCGGTGCCCACGGGCAAGGCCGCGCTGACCAGGAACCCGATCTACCGGACCGGGGAGTTCGACTTCACCGAGTGCGCCGAACTCGGTCGCCGGCCCGACGACGTGGACTCCTACAAGCTCTATCTGGACCACCTCATGGACTGCCTGAACCAGTCGTGGGCCGAGGAGTTCAAGCAGGCCGGCCTCTCCTTCGCCAAGCCGAGGGTCCGCTTCATCACCAAGCCCGCGAAGACGGGCTGCGGGAAGTACCCGGCGCCGTACGCCGCGGGGATCTACTGCGAGCGCGACAAGACGATGTGGATCCTCATTTACAAGAACCAGCTCGCGGATCCCTCCGAGTTCGAGCTCTTCCAGGTGATCGCCCATGAGTACGGGCATTTCGTGCAGGACCGCGCGGGAATCCTGCCCGCCGTCGACCGGCTCACCCGTCGCGTGAGCCGGGCCACCTGGTACGCCTACAGCCGCAGGCTGGAGCTGCAGGCGGAGTGCCTGTCGGGCGCCTTCATCGGCAGCGTGTGGCACTCCCTGGGCCGCGACCAGTTCGACTGGGACGACCTGCTCGACTACAAGATCGGCGACGTGCTGCACGGCAAGCGGGCGAGCATCGTCTACTGGCTGAAGCGCGGCTGGAACGGCAACGGCCCCGCGGTGTGCAACACCTTCACCGCCCCCGCGTCCAAGGTGGCCTGACGCCGGCGTCCGGCGATCAGGGGGCGACGCGGGACAGCGCGTCCAGGGGGTCGGCGAGCACCTGCGCGAAGGCCAGCTCGGCGGCCCCCATCAACGTGGCGTCGTCCCCCAGCCAGGAGGTGCGCATCCGCGCGTGCTCCCGGGAGGGGAACAGGGTGCGCGTCGCGATCCGGCTGCGCACCTGGGCCGCGGTGCCCAGATAGATGTCGCGCAGCATGCCGCCGAAGATCACGAGCTCGGGGTTGAAGATGTTGACGAGGTTGGCGACGCCCACCCCGAGCCAGCCGCCGACGCGCTGAAGGGCGTCCTGGGCCATCACGTCCCCCCGGTCCGCCGCGTCCACCACGGCGCGGACCCCGTCCCTGCCGATGGCCTCGCCGTACCGGCCGGCGTGTTCGAGGACGGCCCGCTCGCCCACCTCGGCGTCCAGGCAGCCCCGCGACCCGCAGCCGCAGGGGCGGCCGTCGGGGTTGACCACCATGTGGCCCACCTCGCCGCCGTACCCTCCGTGACCCCCGAGCAGCTGGCCGTTGACGATGATCCCGCCGCCGATGCCGACATCGCCGTGCAGGTAGATGAGGTCGCGGCAGCCCCGGCCCGCGCCGCGGGTGTGCTCGGCCAGCGCGCCGAGGTCGGCGTCGTTGCCCACCGACACCGGGAATCCGAGCGTTAGCCTGCGGGTCAGCTCCTCGCCGAACGGCGCGTCCACGGCGCCGATGTTGGGGCCGCTGCGGACCAGTCCCGCGGACGCGTCCACCGTCCCGCAGAACGCCGCGGCCGCGCCGACGCAGACCGCGTCGGCGCGGGCCCTGCGCCGCATCTGCCGCGCGAACGCGCCGAGCGTCGCGACGGTCCGGCCGAGGTCGAACGGCTCCCGCGCCCTGACGATCTCACGCCGGTCGAGGATGACGCCGCCCAGACCGATCCGGGCGGCGGCCAGCCGGTCGACCCCCACGTCGAAGGCGAGCACGTAGACACGGGCCGTCTCCGGCCGCACCACGAGAGAGGGCCGGCCGGCCCTGCCGGTGTCCCTGGGGAGTTCCTCCCTGACCAGGCCCGCCGCCGTCAGATCGGCGGTGAGCGCCATGATCGTGCTGCGGTTCAGGCCCATCAGCGAGGTCAGCTCGGCCCTGGATCTGGGACCCCCGACGTGGACGTGCCGGAGCAGGGTCCCGAGGTTGTGCTTGCGGATCTCCTCCTGTGAGGGACCTGCGCGCATCATCGGGCGGCCTCGAATTCCGTGGGGGGGCGGGACGTTCGGCGATCACGATACTGAACCTGCCGGCGTCATCTTCGCCCGCTCGCCGCCGCCCGCTTCCTCGACAGCGCGTCCACGCCGGCGGCCAGCAGGAGCACCAGGCCGGTGACGACGAACTTGACGCCCGCGCTGTAGCCCATCAGGCCCATGCCGTTGTCGATGACCGCGACGACGGCGCCGCCCAGCACCGCGTCGAGGGCCCGGCCCTTGCCGCCGAAGAGGCTCGTGCCGCCGATGACGGCCGCGCCCACGGCGAACAGCAGCACGTTGCTGCCACCGGTGTTGGGGTCGACGGAGTTGGCGCGGGACGCCGCGATGATGCCGCCGATGGACGCCATGAACGACGAGATCATGAACGCCGAGATCCGGATCCGGTCGACGTTGATACCGGCGCGCCGGGCCGCCTCGGGGTTGCCGCCGACGGCGTAGATGTGCCGGCCGTACCGCGTGCGGCGCAGCACGAACGTCCAGATGACGAGCAGGGCCAGGATCAGCGGCACCACGATCGGCACGCCCTTGAGCGAGACGACCAGGGCGTTGCGGCTGCGCTCCAGGTTGAGGACGTAGACCGCGATCACCGCGATCACCGCGAGCGCCGCCACCCGCGCGCCGATGACCGCCATCGGGTCCGCGACCAGGCCGCGCGCGCTGCGGCGGCGGGCCTGCCAGAACTGGATGCCGCCGTAGATGACGACGCCGGCGATCGCGAGGATCCAGCCGAGCACCGGCGTGACGTTGTTGTTCGCGATCGCCAGGATCGTCGGGTCCTGGATCGAGATGTTCGTCCCGTTGTTGACCAGCAGCAGCACCACGCCCTGGAAGGCCAGGAACGCGGCCAATGTGACGACGAAGGACGGGATGCCGAGCTTCGCCACCAGCGAGCCCAGCACGAACCCGATGACGGTACCGGTGATCATCGCGGCGAGCACCGCGGCGTACCACGGCCAGTGATGCTCGGTGAGCAGCACGGCGAGCACGCCGGCGCACACGCCGCTGGCGAAACCGGCCGACAGGTCGATCTCGCCGAGGAGCAGCACGAAGATCAGGCCCATCGCGATGACCGCGACGGCCGCGCCCTGCGTGAAGAGGTTCGCGAAGTTCACCGCCGACAGGAAGGCGGGCCGCAGGACGGAGAAGACCACGCAGAGGACGACGAGACCGAACACGGCGGGCAGCGCCCCGAGCTCGCCCCCGCGCACCCGCTCGAGGTAGCCCTTCACGTGGACGCCGACCGACGAGTCGGCGGTGCTCTGCTTGGGGAGCGTCTCAGTTGTCATGATGCCGCCGCTCCGTTGCCGTTCCCGAGCCCGAGCTCCCCGCTCCGCCCGGACGTGATGAGTTCCACGACCTGCGAGTGGGTCACCTCGGAGGCCTTGACCTGGGCCGCCATCCGGCCGAGATAGAGCGCCGCGATCCGGTCGGAGACCGCGAACACGTCGTTCATGTTGTGGGAGATGAGCACGACGGCGAGGCCGTTGTCCGCCAGCCGCCGGACCAGTTCCAGGACCTGCGCGGTCTGCGCGACGCCGAGCGCGGCGGTGGGCTCGTCGAGGATGACGACCTTGCTGTTCCACAGGACGGCCTTGGCGATGGCCACCGTCTGGCGCTGTCCGCCGGACAGGCTGGAGACGTGCTGCCGCAGGGACGTGACGGTGCGCACCGACAGCCCGGCGAGCGTCTTGGCCGCCATCTCCTCCATGGTGGCCTCGTCCAGGACCAGCCCGCTCTTACGCTCGCGGCCCAGGAACATGTTCTGCACGATGTCGAGGTTGTCGCAGAGCGCGAGGTCCTGATAGACGATCTCGACGCCCAGCGCCGACGCGTCCCTCGGCCCGTTCACGTGGACCCGCTCGCCCTCGAACAGGTACTCCCCCGAGTCGATCGGATGAATGCCGCCGACACACTTCACCAGCGTGGACTTGCCGGCGCCGTTGTCGCCCACAAGTGCGGTCACCTCGCCCGGATAGACCGAGAAGGCGACGTCGTGAAGGACCTGCACGGGGCCGAAGCTCTTGTTGATGCCGCGCAGTTCCAGGATCGGTCCCTGGGACACGATGTCTTACTCCATTGATCAATGGGTGGTTCGGCGCTCACGGCGCG
>NZ_JAFCNB010000008.1 GCF_017896165.1 Microbispora oryzae | reverse complement strand
ACCCGGAAGTTAAGCCTTCCAGCGCCGATGGTACTGCACTGGGGACGGTGTGGGAGAGTAGGACGCCGCCGGACAATTTTTGTGGGGGGCCACCCTGTTTGGGGTGGCCCTTCATGTTTTGTGTGTGGGGTTTTTGTGCGTGTGGTGGGGGTCGCCGGTTGGCGGCCCCCTTTTTTGTTGGAACGGCGCGCCTTATCGGAACGGCGCGCCATAGAGGCAGTCGCGTGCGAAGCGGCCGGCTGGTCGCGCGGGCTCGTCGTCGACCACTCGTGTGTCGAACGCTCGTGTACGGCCGGTTCGTCTCCCTCGCGCAGCTCCTCCGACCCTCGACCCTGCGACTTGCCTCACCTCCAGGTGGAGCACCTTTCACTCTGGCGCTCCCCTCTCGCGGCCTCCTCGGGGGGTGAACATCGGTGGCCAACGCCCGCGGCGACAGCCGATGTGGGGCGGCCACGGCCGGGGCGCGGAAGCGGAAAGAGGCCGATTTCACGATTTATGTTTGGCTGACGCGGAAAGTGGGTAAAGCCGTTCAAAGTTATCCTTGGAAGGGCTCCACGAAATCGACGACGGCCATGCATGGGCTCCGCCTCGACATTGACGCGCCAAAAACAATTAAATGGCCGGGCGTGTCGTCTGGGTCTGGCTGAGCCGTCGATTACGGTCCCTCGTATCGGGACACGCCCGGACAAGGACAAGCCGGAAAAGGACGAGCCGATGGGGGCAGTGCGCAAGGTGGCGAGCTACCTTGGCCTGAGCGGGGCCGAGCAGTACGACGAGGACTACGGCGACGACGACTACACAGACGACTGGATGCCGGCGGCGGAGCGAGCAGCGAAGCGCTGGCAGAACTCTGGGGAGCCGGCTCGGATCGTGATGGTCCGACCTCGTAAGTACGACGACGCCCTCACCATCGGCCGGCATTTCCGCGAGGGCCACACCGTGGTGATGGACGTGGTCGGCATGTCTACTGCGGAGGCGACCCGGATGGTCGACTTCGCCGCCGGTCTGGCCTACGGCTGTGAAGGCCGAATCGAACGCATCGCGGACAAGGTCTTCCTGATCACACCGGCGAGTGTCGAGGTGTCCCAGGCCTGAGGCCGAGCGCGTGCCGGGTCGAGCCGTCCTGTCCGGGACGCCCGGCCCGGCTTTTTGGCGTCGTCAGCGTGTCGCACCGCGGCTCTGCCCAGCCAGTCGCCCGACGCGTAGCCCCACTGTCGCCATCAGTGTGGCGTCGGAGACTCTCTCAGGACGGCTCAGGGAAAGCCTGGTCAGGCGGCCCGGGGGCCGCGGCGCAGGAGCCGGGTGAGCTCCGTCAGGTCCTCCTCGGCGGCCCTGGCGCGCTCATGTGATTCTCTGGCGTACTCGTGCAGCGCCCAGACGGCCTTCTCCGCCTCCTCGGCCAGTTGCCCGGCCCGCGACTGCACGAATCTGACGTCGGCGTGCTCCTGCGTGCGGTGCTGCCAGAGCCGGAACCCGCCGAATGCGCCCACCGCCAGCCCCACCACAGCGAGCGGCAGGGACGTGACGAAGCCGACGCCGAACACCACAACCGCCAGGACGAGCAGCACGTAGGCAAGCCACGGACGGCCGCGTCGCGGCACGCACTCGGCGACGATCCGCTGTTCGGCGGCGGCCATGGACGCCTGGTCCGGGCCCTCCGGCCGCAGCTTGATCTGGTAGCTCAGGACCGGCACGGTCACCTCGTCCGGAGGCTCCTGCCGTACGAGCTCCAGGAGCGACTCCGCCGCGGCCTTCACGGCGGGCGCCGCCACGTGGAGCGCGAGCGCCGCGAGATGCGGGTCGGCCTCCGGACGAACGTCATGGAGGAGGTGGGCGCTGAGCGAGCTGAGCGGCCCCTCAGGACCGCCCTGGCCGACCAGCGACCGCAGGACGGCCAGCGGCTCGGCCTCCGGCCAGATGTTCCCCGTGGCGACCTCGCTGATCTGCCCCGGAGCACGGCTGGTGGTGATCGCTTCGCAGCGTTCGCGAAGCCGGCGGAGCTGGGCGGAGGCGAGGATCGAGCGCTGGATCTCGGGGACCGCGGCCAACTCGGGAACCGGCTCCAGCGACGGCGGCGGAGGCGCCGTCTCCGCGGGAAGACCGGAGTCGCCGGAAGGGCTTGAAAAACCCGGGACGCCGGAGTCGCCGGAGGCGGCGGGGACATCGGAGACGAGAGCCCTCAGCCACTGGTCGTCCTGCGGCGGCACGGCAACCGCGTCCAGTTTCCGCAGCACGAAGATCTTGCCCACCGGTCCGTACGCGCCCCGCGCCGCGGCGAGCCACAGGGCGCGCTGCCCGGACGTCACCGGGGCGTCCTCGGCGAGTTCGCCGAACGCCGTGCCGAGCCATGAGGCGTGGATGCGGTCACCGTGGCCGCAGACGGCCAGCGCGAGGCACAGGAACAGCGCGGTGCGGCGCTCGTCGAGCTGGGCGGCGAGCGCCAGCGGCTCAAGCGCGTCCCTGCCGGACAGGATGAGCACGAGTGCCTCGACGGCGGGCCCCAGCCAGTAATCCGGCACGTCGGTCACACCTGGCGGCAACTCGGGCGGGCTGCCCTCGGCGGCCAGGTTGACGAGCAGTGCCTCGGCGTAGCGGTGCAGTTCCGTCGCGTCGGCCAGTTCTCCAGGCTCCGGACTGGTGGTCAGGTCCATGCTCACGCGGAACGCTCCCCGAGGGATCGGCTGGCACTCCCTTGACCGCGCCAGCCTAGGGGCTTGGTCCCGCCCGGGCGGCGCAGGCGCGCCGGTCGGGACCCGCTCACATGCGCTCGGGGACTTCGATGCCGAGCAGGTCGAGGCCCTGCAGCAGCACCCGCAGCGTCAGCGCCGACAACGCGAGACGCGACTGCCGAACGGACTCGTCGTCGGCCTTCAGCACCGGGCAGCTCTCGTAGAACGAGGTGAACGCCTGGGCGAGGTCGAACAGGTAGTTGCACAGCCGGTGCGGCTCGGAGAGGTCGGCCACGGCGCCGACGACGGCGCCGAAGCCGAGCAGCTGCAGCGCGAGCGCGCGCTCCGCCGCGTGACCCAGCAGGATCGGCCCCGTCACGGACGCCGGGTCGATCGAGCCGTTGCGGAAGATCGACCGGATGCGGGCCGTGGCGTACTGCAGGTACGGCCCGGTGTTGCCGGTCAGCGCGAGCATGCGGTCGAAGTCGAAGACATACTCACTGTCGTGGCTGACCGACAGGTCGGCGTACTTCACCGCGCCCATGCCGACCTGCCGCGCGATCTGCCTGCGGACCGCCGGGTCGTAGCCGCGGTCGGCGATGACGGCCTCGGCTCGGCTGACGGCCTCCTCCAGCAGCTCGGTCAGCTTGACCGACGCCCCGCTCCGGGTCTTGAACATCTTGCCGTCGCTGCCAAGGACGCTGCCGATCTGGACGTGCTCGGCGCGGGTGTCGTCGTGGAGCCAGCCCGCCATCCGGGCGGCCGCGAAGACCATCTGGAAGTGGAGTGACTGGGTCGCGCCAACGACGTAGAGGATGCGGTCGGCCTTGAGGTCGCGCACCCGGTAGCGGATCGCGGCCAGGTCGGTGGTGGCGTAGCCGTACCCGCCGTCGCTCTTGCGGATGATGAGCGGCAGCGGCTCGTCGTCGCGCCCGGTGAAGCCGGGCGGGAACACGCAGAGCGCGCCCTCGCTGATCTCGGCGACTCCCGCGTGCTCCAGCTCCTCGCAGACGTCGGCCAGCATGGGGTTGTACATGCTCTCGCCGGCGATGTCGTCGTCGGCGAGGGTGACGCCGAGCATGGTGTATACGTGGTTGAAGTAACGCTTGGTGTACTCGATGAACTCGTGCCACAGGCGGAGCGTGCCGGGGTCGCCGCCCTGCAGCAGCGGAACCCGCCTGCGCGACCGCTCCTCGAAGCTCGGGTCGGTGTCGAACTTGTGGCGGGCCTCCTGGTAGAAGGCGTTGCCGTCACCGGCGGCCAGCCTGCCGAGGGCCTCCTCCTCGCCGATGTCGATCAGGTGCTCGATGAGCATGCCGAACGGCGTGCCCCAGTCGCCGAGATGGTTCTGCCGGATGACCCGGTCGCCCAGGCGCTCGTGGGTGCGGGCCAGGGTGTCGCCGACGATCGTGGTGCGCAGGTGGCCGACGTGCATCTCCTTCGCCGCGTTCGGCGCGGAGTAGTCGATGACGACGGTGTGCGGCGCGCGCTGCGGCACGCCCAGGTGATCGTCTCCCAGCTGCCGGGCCGCCTGATCGGCGATCCAGGCGTCGCTGAGTGTGAGGTTGAGGAAGCCGGGGCCGCTGACCTCGACCGACACGCCGTCGGTGTCGAGTGCGTCGGCGACCGCCTGGGCGACCTCCCGCGGGGCACGTCGGAGCCGCTTGCCCAGGCTGAGCGCGACGTTCGCCTGATAGTCGGCGAACTGTGAGGGCCTGATCAGCGGATCTTCGGTGGCGTACTCAGCGCCGAAGGCGGCGGCCAGCGCCTGCTGGACGCGCCCGGCGAGCACGAGCTGCGGGTCGGTCATGCGCCAAGCTTATCGGCGGCCGCATCTGCCTGCCGTTCGGTAAAACGTCACGACAGATCCACGAACGTCACCACAGGCGATGCGATTTCGGCGCAGCGGCGATCCGGTCGCCGATCCTGGCCACGATTCCCTGCGCCGACAGGCGGGCGGCCAGATCGCAGGCCGCCGCGATCCCGCGGGCGTGCGACGAGCCGTGCGCGATCACCAGCGTCCCGGTGAGGCCGAGCAGCACGGCCCCGCCGTACGCCTCGGGGTCGAGCCGGTCGGCCAGTTCCCGCAGGCGGCCGCGCTGCAGCAGCCCGCCGAGCCGTGCGAGCGGGCTCTCGCCGATGGCCTCCCTGAACTGCCCGAAGGTGTAGCGGACGGTGCCCTCCAGGGTCTTGAGGGCGACGTTTCCGGTGAAACCGTCGGAGACCACGACGTCGACCTTCCCGGTGAGGAGGTCGTGGCCCTCGACGTTTCCGGCGAAGTCGATGCCGGGGGCCGCGGCGATGAGCTCGTGGGCCCGCTTGGCCACCTTGTTGCCCTTCTCCGCCTCGGATCCGATCGTCAGCAGCCCCACCCGGGGCTGCGCGATGCCCAGCCCCACCTCGGCGTACGCGATGCCCAGATGGGCGAACTGCACGAGCATCTCCGGCTTGGCGTCGGCCGTCGCCCCCGCGTCCAGCAGCACCGTGGGCCGGGGCCGGGTGGGGAGGGTCACCGCGATCGCGGGGCGCAGCACTCCCTGCTGGGCGCGCAGGCGCAGCCGCCCGGTGGTGACGGCTCCGGCGGTGGAACCGGCGGAAACCACGGCGGCCGCGTCGCCGCGCCGGACGAGATGGCAGGCCACGGCGATGCTCGACTTCGGCCGGCGCAGGCTGGCCAGCGCGCCCTCGTCCATGGCGAGCGCCTCCTCGGCCCGCACGATGGGGATCTCAGCTCCCGCGTCGTGAGCGGCGAGTGCCTGCTGCAACACCCGTGGCTGCCCGACCAGGACGACGGGCACGCCTCGTTCTCTGACCGCCTGTACGGCTCCCGCCACGATCTCGGCGGGCGCGTTGTCACCGCCCATGGCGTCGAGCGCCACAGGCAGCGCACGGCCGCCGGGTTGCATGGCCGAATACTAGGTCGTGTCCACCGCAGCTCACGCCAGGGCGGCTGCGGTCAGATGACGATGTGCCCGTGGACGAATCCCCCGGGGATGTCTCCGCGGTGGACCACGACCTTGCTGAAACGGGCCGTCCCGGTGATGCGGACGGTCGCGCCGTCGCCGTCACTGCCGCCGGTCACTGACCGCTTGGCGAACAGGGCGCTGCCCTCGTCGACGACCCTGACCGACGGCGGCACCATCACGATGAGCTTGCCGCAGAAGGCGTTCAGTTCGAGCGTGACCTCCCGGCCGGGAAGGACGGCGTCGCTCAGATCGACGATCAGAGCTCCGAACGTGGAGTTGAGCTCGGTGTGCCGCCCGACGACCCAGCGGCCCCTACGTATGATCTTGCTGAAGACGGCCGCGACCCGGTGCCGCTCCATGCTCGGCACGGACGCGGGGCGGCTCACCGCCGGCAGGTCCTTGACCAGGGGGACCAGGTCGCCGAGTGTCACGGCGGAGTAGGTCGCGTCGAGCCTGTCCGCGTGCTCGGCGCTGGTCAGCCTGCCGGTCGCCAGCGCCTCGCTGAGAACCGCCGCGATGTTGTCGCGGTCGGCGTCGGAGGCGCGCTGGGTGGGGTCGTCGCCCTCGTAAGGCGTGAGGGAAGTCACCCCGACAGGGTAGCCCGAATGCGATATGTCGCGAAAGGGTGGGGCGGCCGCCGGAGGTGGCGCCCCCGCCGCGCGCGGCCGGTGGGTTCTCCTCGGCGGCGCGTTGCTAAAAGCGAGCGGAAAAATCTCGGGCGCGACCTGGCGTCATGTTTACCGTGCCTTTCTCCGGCAGGGGGTGTGGGGTGACCGCTGGGTGGCGCTGCAGCGCCTGATATCCGGACTTTCCCGATCCCTGAGTGTCGGGTTGCCCGGCCCTGACGGGCAATCGGGCCTGGCAAAGGGGTGATAGAAATGCCGTCGTCTTTGTCGGCGCATGCGTCCGACGCACGGGGGTTCTTGGGTTCGTCATTCCCACTCTCGTGAAAAGGAATATGAACCGGGGGCAAGTTAATGAAACGAGTGGTTAGGACAGCCGTCGTCGCCGTCGCGATCGGCATCGCCGGTATGTTCGCCGTGCCCGCTCAGGCCGACGTGTGCGCCCAGGCGTGCACCGACAGCAGGGTCGTGGCGGTGGCCAACCTTCTGGCCGATCTGCAGGCGGGCGCGGTGGCGGGGGCCACGGCCGGAGCCGACGCGCAGGCGGCCGCCGTCGTCGGGCTGGCGGTGAACCTGACCGCCGACCTCAGGGCCGATCTCGTCGCCGTCGCCAACCTCGCCGGCACCACGACCGCGAACCTCTCCGCGAACGCCAACGTCCAGCTGGCCGCGGCCGCCGACCTGGCCGCGGACATCGTCGCCAGGGCGAACGCCACCATCAGCGCGAACGTGGTGGCCAGGCTGGAGGCGCACCTCCGCGCCGTCCTCGTCGCCGCCGCGAACGTCAACGCGAACGTGAACGCCGTCGTCGGCGCCAAGGCGAACGCCGTCGCGGGCGCCGCCGCCCAGGCCGGCGCACCGGTCGTCGTCGCGAGCGGTCAGGCGGCGAGCACCGCGCAGGCGGCCGCGACGGCCGTCGCCGCGGTGGGGGCCACGGCGCACGCGAGTCTCGGCCTCACCGCCCGCATCAGGGCGCTGCTCAACCTGAACGGCGCCGTCGCGGCGACGGGCAGCAGCGCCGGCGGCCTGCTCGCGCTGATGCCCTGCGACACTCCGGCCAACGGGGCGGCCACCGCGGCCGTCACCGCCGCGGCCGACGTCACCGCCCACGCGAACGCGGGCGTCCACGGCGCGGCCGACGCGGCCGCGAACACCGCGTCTGGTCCTGTCACCACGGCGACCCAGACCGGCAGCCAGACCGCCCAGACCGCCAGCTCCTCGACGGCCACGGCCGACGCCAACGCGTCGAGCGTCACCTCCAGCCTCCCCTCCACGGTCTCCGGCCTCGCCCCCAGGAGCGCGAGCGCTCCCGGCTCCGGGAGCTGACCCCCGGAGCTGACGTGGACACCACGTGAAGACGCTGAACGGCCGGCGCCCCGTCGAGGGCGCCGGCCGTCAGTTCGTTGTGTTCACGGCGACAGGGGGTTTTCTCACCCGGGACGCCGCGGTGCGCAGGTGTGTGCGCCTGGCTATCTGGGCCTGCAGCCGGGCCATCTGCCAGTGCAGGTCCATGAGCTGCTCGGTGATGGTCCCGAGCGGCAGCTCCGAGGGATCTTCGGCGGCCAGGTTGTCGATCGCCGTCGCCAGGTCGCTCATCCCGCCCCTCCCTGTGTCGAATCTCTGTTCGAAGCATAGTGGCAGGGCGGGCTCGGTGGTATCAGGTTTCGTACACCGGAGCGATGTAGCCGCGGGCGAGTGTGTTGGCGGTGACGTTGAAGCCGACCACGGCCGGCGGTGCGTCGCCGTCCAGGCCCAGCTTCTCGACGCCGAGGGCGTGCACCGCGAAGAGATAACGGTGCGGGAATCCGGGCGGCGGGGCGGCTCCGTCGTATCTCTTGTTCCCGAAGTCGTTGCGGGCGTGCTGGGCGCCCTCGGGCAGGCCCTTGAAGTCGGGGGCCGATCCGGCCCCCGTGGGCAGCTCGGTGACGTCGGCCGGGATGTCGAACAGCACCCAGTGCCAGAAGCCGCTTCCGGTGGGGGCGTCCGGGTCGTAGCAGGTGACCGCGTAGCTCCTGGTGCCCTCGGGGGCGCCCGACCACCGCAGGTGCGGGGAGAGGTTCCGCCCGGTCATGCCCCAGTCGTCGAACACGTGGTCGTCGGGCTTGCGCTCGCCGTCGCGGACGTCGTCGCTCTCGACCGTCAGCGGCGGAACCGCGGGCAGATGGTCGTACGGAATCGGTGGCGGCGTGCGCATGTTCTGTCCTCCCGATCGTGGGTCATGCCTTGTTGTAGGCCTCCAGGACCTCCTGCGGGTCGCCCTCCATCTTGATCTTGCCCTTGTGCAGCCAGATGACCCGGTTGCAGGTCTCCTCGATCACGTCGAGGTTGTGGGCGACCAGGAAGACGGTGCCTGCGGATTCGCGCATCTGCATGATGCGTTCCTGGCTCTTGCGCTTGAAGTCGCGGTCGCCGGTGGCCAGCGCCTCGTCGATCAGCAGCACGTCGTGGGTCTTGGCGGAGGAGATCGCGAAACGCAGACGGGCGCCCATGCCGGAGGAGTAGGTCGACATGGGGAACTGCACGAACTCCCCGATGCCGGAGAAGTCGACGATCTCGTCGTACTTCGCCTGGACCTCGGCCGGCGACATGCCCATGGCGTAGCAGCCCAGCACGATGTTGCGCTCGCCGGTGAGCTCCTTCATCAGCGCCGCGTTGACGCCGAGGAGCGACGGCTGGCCGTCGGTGTAGACCGCGCCCTTGTGCGGGGGAAGGAGACCCGCGATGGCGCGCAGCAGGGTCGACTTGCCGGAGCCGTTGCGGCCGATGATGCCGATGGCCTCGCCGTGCCGCGCGACGAAGGACACGCCCTTGACGGCGTGGACCTCCTTCATCTGGGGACGTCCCTGGCGGCGGAGAACCCGCATCAGGGCGTTGGCGGCGTTGCCCTTCTCGGACTCGCTGGCCGCGCCGTAGACCTTGTAGACGATGTGGAGGTCGTCGACGATGACGGTCGGGGATCCGATCTCACTGTCTTCCTCCTGGGCCACCTGGGACTGCTCCTCGGTCAGCTCAGCCACGGCCGTACCTCTCCTCGGCGCGCCAGAAATACCAGAAGCCGGCGATCAGGGCGAACACCGCCCAGAAGATGCAGGTCGTCCAGGCCCACCGCTCGGGGAACCGGTCGTAGATGAGCAGGTCCCGCATGAACTCGATGTACGCCGCCGCCGGGTTGAACTCCAGGGCCCACCGCAGGATGTCCGGCAGGTGCTTGGTCTTGTCGCTGATCATGTAGAACACGCCCGAGGCGTAGAGCCACGTGCGCAGGATGAACGGCAGGAGCTGGTTGACGTCCCGGGCGAACGCGCCGACGCGGGCCATGAAGAGGCTCACGCCGAGGTTGAAGACCAACTGCATCAGCAGCGAGAGGGGGACGAGGACCCACAGCAGGGTCGGGGTCTCGCCGGTCACCAGGATCAGCGCGAGCAGCACGCCCATCGACCAGCCGAGCTGCTGCAGCTCCTGCATGGCGTACGCCAGCGGGAGCGAGGCCCGGGGAAAGTGGAGCGCGCGGATGAGCGACAGGTTGGAGGAGATCGACTTGGCGCCGCCGGTCACCGTCCGCTGGGTGAATGTGAAGACCATCACACCCGTTATGAGGAACGCCGGATAGTTGTCGATGCCTTTGTGCTGGTCGAGGATGATGCCGAACATCAGCCAGTAGACCGCTGCGTTGAGCAGGGGGGTCAGCACCTGCCACAGCTGTCCGAGAGCGGACTCGGAATACTTGGAGACGTTTCTCGACGTCGCGTACGTCAGGATGAAGTGCCGCCGGTCCCACAGTTGGCGCAGGTAGGCGGGCATGCTGGGGCGTGCGATGGCGCGTCGCAGCCCGTAACGCTGGGCGAGCGCGGCCAGCGACTCCGGGGCTCGGCCGCCCGCCTGGGCGTCCGCGAGCGCGGATTCCGGCTGGCTCATGGCATGGACTCTATTGGATGGAGGTCGGTGAGACGGCTGTCGCACCGGGCGTGGCTTCGACTTGGTCAAAGGTAGCCCACGGCGTCCTGGTATGGGGACTGCGGCACGGGTTCGAAGGTCAAGTAGGGGTCAAGAAGGTATGACCTAAGGCTAGATGTACATTTATAGGAGTTTTCGCACTGTCCAGGGTAGTTTGGGATCACCTCGCTGGAATGCGGTGTGACGCCCTACTGACGCGCGTGTGACCGAACTGCAACGCGCCAGAGACACCTCTGGTGCGTCCCGTAAGGGATGCTCGCGGACGACTGGCAGGACGTCAGCTGGTTTGACCGTGACCCGAAAAACGGGGGGTCGACCAGCGCGAACGCCCATCCTTAGAGGGAGGACCATTCCACTATGCGCGTGACTAAGGGCGCGAAGATCGCCGCCGGCACCGCGCTACTTGCGCTCGGGGTCGCCGCGTGCGGCGGGGGAAGCGGCGGCTCGAGCGGCGGCAGCGGAGGTGGCAGCGACAACCCTCGCGCCGCCTCCGGGACCGTTTACATCCGCGGTTGTGAGCCCCAGACCGGCTTTGTCCCCGGCAACATCAACGAGACCTGCGGTGGCACGATCAACGACTTCGTGTACAGCAAGCTCGTCAAGTTCAACTCCGACACCGCGGCGCCGGAGCTGGACGAGGCCGCCTCGATCGAGACGACCGACAACAAGGTCTGGACGATCAAGCTCAAGCCCGGCCTGAAGTGGACCGACGGTTCCCCGATCACGGCGAAGAACTACGTCGACGCGTGGAACTACACCGCGTACTCGCCGAACGGCCAGATCGGCTCCTCGTGGTTCGCCGACATCAAGGGCTTCGACAAGGTCAACACGGCTGACCCCGACGGCCCCGAGGGCCCGAAGCAGGCTCCGCAGCCCGAGACCGACAAGCTGTCCGGTCTCGAGGTCGTGGACGACCTGACCTTCAAGGTCACCCTGAACTCGCCCGTCGCGGTGTTCCGCACCAAGCTGGGCTACGTCACGTTCGCTCCGCTGCCCGAGTCCTTCTTCAAGGACCCCAAGGCGTTCGCGTCCAACCCCGTGACCAACGGCCCCTTCAAGTTCGTGAAGTGGGACCACAACTCGCAGATCATCGTGGCCGCGAACCCCGACTACGCGGGCACCGAGAAGCCCAAGGTCAAGCAGATCGTCTACAAGATGTACAAGGACGACGACGCGGCCTACGCCGACCTGCTGGCCAACAACCTCGACTTCACCGAGCTGATCCCGCCGTCGGCGCTCGCCGGCGACAAGTGGAAGGGCGACCTCGGCGACCGCGCCATCGAGGGCAAGCAGGGCACCGTCCAGACGATCACCTTCCCGCTGTACGACAAGGAGTTCGGCGGCAACGCCGACTTCCGTAAGGCGATCTCGCTGGCGATCGACCGGAAGACGATCACCGAGAAGATCTTCAACGGCGGCCGCTCGCCGATCGCCGCCTGGACGGCCCCGATCGTCGAGGGCTACAAGGAAGGCACCTGCGGCGACCTGTGCAACTACGACCCGACCCGGGCCAAGGACTTCCTGGCCAAGGCGAAGGCCGCGGGCTACACCCCGCCGAAGGAATTCCCGATCTGGTACAACGGCGACTCCGCGCACAAGGAGTGGGTGGACGCCACGGCCAACAGCATCAACCAGGCCTTCGGCCCCGACGCCGGGTTCACGGTCGTCGGCAAGGCGATCCCGACGTTCGCCGAGTTCCGTGACACCATCGTCCAGCACAAGATCAAGGGTCTTTTCCGTACGGGCTGGCAGATGGACTACCCGCACATCGAGGACTTCCTGAACCCGCAGTACAAGACGGGCGCCTCCTCGAACGACGCGGCGTACAGCAACAAGGCGGTTGACGAGAAGCTGCACGAGGCCGACACCTCGACCGACCCGCAGCAGGCCATCGCCAACTACCAGGCCGCCGAGACTATGCTGGCGCAGGACATGCCCGCGATTCCGCTGTGGTATTACGGGCTGCAGGCCGGCACCTCCAAGTGGGTGACGGGTGTGAAGGTTACGCCGTTCGGCGAGCTCGACCCGCTGTCCATCGCGATCAAGGAAGCCTAGGCTCCATTGCCCACCGAGGCCGGATCCCCAGCAGGGACCGGCCTCGGTGGCCGTCCACATCGCCTTCCCGCGCCGACCCGCGGGGGGCGTACACGACCTTCCGCGTCAGACTGGAGGTGCACATGGGCCGATACGCGATCCGGCGCCTGCTGCAACTCATACCCGTGCTGCTCGGCACCACGTTTCTCATCAACTACATGGTCTGGCAGCTCCCGGGCGACCCGTTCGCCGGCCGATGCGGCCAGCGCCCCTGCCCGGACGCCTATGTGAACGCCATGCGGTCGCAGTTCGGGCTCGATCAGCCCGTGCTCATCCAGTACTGGCACTTCCTCACAAACATGCTCACCGGCAACCTGGGCGTCGACTTCAACCAGGTGCCGGTCTCCACCACCCTCGGCGCGGCCTGGCCGATCACCATCCGGCTGGCCCTGATGGCCGTGGCCTTCGAGGCCGTCATCGGCATCGGCGCGGGCGTACTGTCCGGCCTCAAGCGCGGCGGCTTCACCGACAACATCGTGACGATCTCCACGCTGATCCTGTTGTCGCTCCCGGTCTTCGTCACCGGCTATCTCCTGCAGTGGATGCTCGGCGTGCAGCTGCACGTCGTCGAGCCCACGGTGTCGCCCGAGGCGCCGATCGACGAGCTGATCGTGCCCGCCCTCGTCCTCGCGAGCCTCAACATGGCGTTCACCGCCCGGCTCACCCGGACGAGCATCGTGGAGAATCTCCGCGCCGACTACGTTCGCACAGCAGTGGCCAAGGGCCTCACCAACCGGCGGGTCGTCGGCATCCACCTGCTGCGCAACTCGCTGATTCCCGTGCTGACCTTCCTCGGTACGGAGGTGGGCTCGCTCATGTCGGGCGCCATCATCACCGAGGGCATCTTCAACATCAACGGCATCGGCGGCATCCTGTGGCGGGCCATCACCGGTCAGGACTACACGATCGTGGTCCCGGTGACGTCGCTGCTGGTGCTCGTCTACCTGGTCTCCAACCTGCTCGTCGACCTCCTCTACGGCGTGCTCGACCCGAGGATCCGCTATGAGTGAACCGACAGTCACCCAGGACCTGATCCAGCACACCGAGCAGCCGACGGAGGCGCTCGCGGGCGTCCGGTCGAACCGTCCCCGCAGTCTGTGGCGGGACACCTGGGACATCCTGAAGCGCCGCCCGATCTTCTGGATCTCGCTGGCGCTGCTCGTGATGTTCCTGCTGATGGCGGCCTTCCCGAGCCTCTTCACGCACAAGGACCCCAGCTACGCCCAGCTGGCCAAGGGCATGGACCCGCCCAGCTCCGAGGCCTGGTTCGGCTACGACCTGCAGGGCCGCGACGTCTTCGCGCGCACCGTCTACGGCGCCCGCGCGTCCATCGTCGTCGGCGTCTCTGCGACGCTGCTCACCGTGCTGCTCGGGGGAGTCACCGGTGTGCTCGCCGCCTACTACTCGCGCTGGCTCGACGCGATCATCTCGCGGGTCGGCGAGATGTTCCTCGGCGTTCCGTACGTGCTGGGTGGCATCATCATCCTCGGCACGATCGCGCCCGCGCAGACCAGCCCCAACGAGGTCATGATCATGGCGGTCGTCGTGCTGGTGCTGGCCGTGCTGGGCTGGCCGATCCTCATGCGGATCGCCCGCTCGGCCGTTATCCAGGCGAAGCACCAGGACTACGTTCAGGCCGCCAGGGCGCTCGGAGCCGGTCCCATCCGGATCATCTTCAAGCACCTGCTGCCGAACTCGCTGGCGCCGATCCTCGTGTACTCCACGATCACCATCGGCAGCTACATCGGCGCCGAGGCGACCCTGTCGCTGCTCGGCATCGGCCTGCGGCCGCCGGTGATCTCGTGGGGTATCGCGATCGCCGACCACACGCGGTACATCCGGACCGGCGCGCACGCGATGCTGTTCCCCGCGCTGTTCCTGTCCCTGTGCGTGCTCACCTTCGTCATGCTGGGCGAGGCCGTGCGCGACGCCCTCGACCCCAAGCTTCGATAGAGGAGGCACAGAAAGTGGTTGAAGTGCTTTCCGAGCCAGGGAGCAGGGGCACGACCGGCGGCGCCCTGCTGGAGGTCGACAACCTCCACGTCGAGTTCCGCACCAGGGCGGGCGTGGCGAAGGCCGTCAACGGCGTCACCTACACGGTGGACGCGGGGGAGACCCTCGCCGTTCTGGGCGAGTCGGGTTCCGGCAAGAGCGTCACGGCCCAGACCATCATGGGCATCCTCGACATGCCGCCCGGGAAGATCACCGGAGGGGAGATCCGCTTCCGCGGGTCCGACCTGCTGAAGCTGCCGGAGGACCAGCGGCGGAAGATCCGCGGCGAGGGCATCTCCATGGTCTTCCAGGACGCGCTGTCGGCGCTGAACCCGGTGTTCCCGGTGGGCTGGCAGATCGCGGAGATGTTCCGCATGCACCGCGGCGCCTCCCGGTCGGACGCCAAGAAGAAGGCCGTCGAACTGATGGACCGCGTCCGGATCCCGGGCGCCAAGGACCGGGTCAACGACTTCCCGCACCAGTTCTCCGGCGGCATGCGTCAGCGCATCATGATCGCGATGGCCATCGCGCTCGACCCCGAGATCCTGATCGCGGACGAGCCCACCACGGCCCTCGACGTGACCGTCCAGGCGCAGATCATGGGACTGCTCGCGGAACTCCAGCGGGACAGCAACATGGGCCTGATCCTGATCACCCACGACCTCGGCGTCGTCGCCGACGTCGCGGACAAGATCGCGGTCATGTACGGCGGCCGCATCGTGGAGAACGCCCCGGTCCACGACCTGTACCGGAACCCGGCCCACCCCTACTCGAAGGGGCTGCTGGAGTCCATCCCCCGGGTGGACCTCAAGGGCCAGGAGCTGTACGCCATCAAGGGCACGCCGCCGAACCTGCTCGACATGCCCACCGGCTGCGCGTTCCATCCCCGCTGCCCCTACAAGCGGGACAACTGCGTGACCGACGTCCCCCCGCTCAACACCGTCAGCGGCACCCGCGGCAGCGCATGCCACTACTGGAGGGAGGTCATCGATGACAGCGCCAGCTGAGCCGATCCTCGAAGTCCGCGACCTGGTCAAGCACTTCCCGCTGACCCAGGGCATCGTCGTCAAGCGGCAGGTCGGCGCCATCAAGGCCGTCGACGGAGTCTCCCTCGACCTGCACCGCGGTGAGACGCTCGGCGTCGTCGGGGAGTCGGGCTGCGGCAAGTCGACGCTGGCCAAACTGCTGATGGCGCTGGAGCAACCGACGTCGGGCTCGGTGCGGATCAAGGGCAAGGACATCACCAAGACCAGAGGCGCCGAGCTCAAGCGGATGCGCCGCAACATCCAGATGGTGATGCAGGACCCGTACACCTCGCTGAACCCGCGGATGACCGTCGGCGACATCGTGGGCGAGCCCTTCGAGATCCACAAGGACGTGGTGCCCAAGGGCGGCCGGCGGCGCAAGGTCCAGGAACTGCTGGACGTGGTCGGCCTCAACCCCGACCACATCAACCGCTACCCGCACCAGTTCTCCGGCGGTCAGCGCCAGCGCATCGGCATCGCGCGGGGCCTGGCGCTCCAGCCTGAGATCATCATTTGCGACGAGCCGGTCTCGGCGCTCGACGTGTCGATCCAGGCGCAGGTCATGAACCTGCTGGAGCGGCTGCAGAGCGAGTTCAACCTGGCGTACATCTTCATCGCCCACGACCTGTCGGTGGTCCGCCACATCTCCGACCGGGTCGCGGTGATGTACCTGGGCAAGATTGTCGAGCTGGGCCGGGACGCGGACATCTACGAGCGGCCCACCCACCCGTACACGCAGGCATTGCTGTCGGCGGTGCCGGTGCCCAACCCGGAGGGCCGCGAGCAGAGGGAGCGGATCATCCTGCAGGGCGACCCGCCGTCGCCGGCCAACCCGCCGTCCGGATGCCGGTTCCGCACCCGTTGCTGGAAGGCGCAGGACATCTGCGCCGAGCAGGTGCCGCTGCTGCAGATCCGCGAGGGCAGCTCCCACCCCAGCGCGTGCCACTTCGCCGAGGTGAACGACGCGGTGGGCACACACTGATCCGTCCGGTCGCCAGGTGGCGATCAGCGTACGGGCGACAGCCGCACGTGGGCGCCCGGGGGAAGCCCCAGGCGCTCCGCGGCGTCACCGGCGTTGATCGCCACGGCGACCAGCCCGGCGGAGTCGGTGAACGCCACCAGATCGCCCGGCGGCACGGCCGTACATGTCTCGCGATAAGGGATGGAGAGCTGCCGGCGCCCCATCCAGACGGCGAGCGTGTCGCCCGGCCGGACCCCGAGCTCCGCCACGTCCGCGGCGGTGATCGACAGTTGCACGTTGCCGGCGTGGTCGATCGAGAGCACCTCGCCCTCGGCGGTGCCGTCCCGCAGGCGGCACGTCGGCGCGGGCAGGGCCACGAGACGGTCGACCGGCAGCTCCGCCCCCACCTCGGCCGGCGGACGTCCGGCGAGCAGGTGCGCGGCCACCGGGGCGTACACGTCACGGCCGAGGAACGTCGGCGAGATGCTCTCCAGGCACAGGTCCCGGTTGGCGATCTCGTACGCCGCCTCGGCGCCGCCCGCCTGGTGCACCGCCCAGGAGAGCACGCCGTTGTCGGGCCCCACGAAGGTCCGCCCGCCCGCCTGGACGACGACGCCCCGCCTGATGCCGCCCACGACGGGGTCGACGACGGCGAGATGGACGCCCGCGGGCAGGTAGGGCAGGGTCTGCGCGAGGATGGCGGCGCCACGCCGCACATCGCCCGCCGGGACCAGGTGGCCCACGTCGATGATCCGGGCCTCCGGCGCTATCCCGAGGATCACGCCGTGGCAGGCGGCGACGAAGCCGTCCTCCAGCCCGTAGTCGGTCAGAAGCGTGATTACACAGGTCACACCTGGTGACATTACGTGTGCCGATCCGGCCTGAACACCCCGGGTTCGCCTACTACGATGAGGACGGGCCCGGGAGCCCATCGAGGAGGAACGGATGGAGACCGAACCGGCCGGCGACGATGGGTTCACCCTCTCGGACCGTGATCGCGAGATTCTGGCCTTCGAACGCCAGTGGTGGCGGTACGCGGGGGCCAAGGAACAGGCGATCCGGGAGGCGTTCGGCATCTCCGCCACGCGGTACTACCAGTTACTCGGGGAGCTGATCGACCGGCCGGAGGCGCTGGAGCACGATCCCATGCTCGTCAAGCGCCTGCGCAGGATGCGGGCCAGCCGTCGGCGCGACAGGGCCGCCCGCCGCTTCGGAATGAGGCCGTGAGGCCGTGAGCTCGCGATGACCCTCCCCACCAACGACGGCCTCGACGCGATCATGGCCGACCCCGCCGGCGCGGTGATCGGGCTCGACTTCGACGGAACCCTCTCCCCGATAGTCGCCGACCCCGCCCAGGCGTACGTGCATCCCGAGGCCCCCGCCGTGCTCGCGGAGCTGGCCGGGCACGTCCGCGCCGTCGTGATCGTCACCGGCCGGCCGCCCGCCACGGCCCTCGCCCTCGGCGCCGCGCCCGCGGGGCCGTCCCTGGAGGACGTGCCCGGCCTCGTGATTCTGGGGCACTACGGGCTGGAGCGCTGGGAGGGCGGCCGGATCACCGCGCCGCCGCCGCCGGCCGGGCTCGACCTGGTCCGCGCGCGTCTGCCCGAGCTGGTCCGCGGCATGGACGGGGTCGTCATCGAGGACAAGGAACGGGCGGTCGCCGTCCACACCCGCCGCTCGCCCGACCCCGCGGCGGCGCTCGACGCCCTGCGCGAGCCGGTGGCCCGGCTCGCCGCGGACGCGGGGCTGGCCGTGGAGCCGGGCCGGATGGTGCTGGAGCTGCGGCCTCCGGGCATGGACAAGGGGCGGGCGCTGACCGCGTTCCTCACCGAGCGCGGGGCCCGGTCGGTGATGTTCGTGGGCGACGACCTGGGCGATCTGGCCGCCTTCGACGCGGTGGACGCGGCCGGCCTCCCGGGAGTCCGGGTGTGCAGCGGCTCCGCCGAGGTCACCGCGCTCGCCGAACGCGCCGACGTCGTGGTGGACGGCCCGGCGGGGGTGGTCGCCCTCCTCGGCGATCTGTGTGAAGCGATCGGCAAGCGGTCTGCAAGAGGCGCCTCCTAGCCTCCTCCCATGATGAAGAAGACCTTCACGGTCGCGTTGGCGGCGCTCGCCGTCCTGACGGTGCCGGCGGCCGCGTACGCGGGCGAAACCGGCGGCACCAAGCCCCTGCACCTGCGCAAGGGCCTCACGCTCACCATCCCGTCGTCGTGGAAGGTGACCGAGCGGTGGAAGGACTGGGTGCGGGTGGTGACCGGCCCCTGTCCCACGCTGGGCACCCAGGAGTTCGGCTTCCGCGACTCCGGCTGCCACAGCTTCTGGATCATGGGCCCCAAGGCCATCAAGGTGGGGCACGAGTTCTTCAACGCGTACACGCCGGACGGCCCGTTCTACCCGGCGACCGACGTCGGGCCGTGCCCGTACGACAAGAAGCTCTACATCGGCCACCTGAAGCTCGCGGCCAAGGGCCTGCGCCAGGTCGGGCCGGGCCACAAGGCCTACTACCGCGACTGGTCGGGCCAGTGCGTGACCCAGCAGACGTTCAAGGTCAAGGGGCACTTCAACCAGCGCGAATGGTATCTGCCCACCTCCAAGATCCTGGTGATCGACCAGTGGCGGACGCCGGGCCTCGGCGACATCCTCAGGCGGGCGACCTGGAGCTGAGCGTCCCTCCGGCGGCCAGCCCGATCAGGACGGGCGCCAGCAGGAACGCGGTGTGGGTGCCGAAGCCGTCGCCCAGCGCCCCCAGCAGGAACGGCCCCGCGGCGGCCCCCGCGCCGCCCCAGACGGCGGCGGCCGCGGCGGCCGCGTCGGGCCGGCCGGAGCTGAACCGGATGAGTCTCGCCAACGTCATGGGGAAGTGGACCGAGATGCCCATCCCGCTGAGGAACAGGCCGGAGTATCCGACCGGCGCGGCCGTGCCGGTCCAGAACAGCGCCCAGCCCATCAGCGTGAGCGCGAGCGCGCCGAGCAGCACCGTGGACGGCGGCAGGCGCAGGACGAGCCTGGCGCCCCAGAGGCGGCCCGCGGCCATGCCCGCCAGCATGGCGGTGAGGCCGGTCGCCGCGGCTCCCGCGGACAGTCCGGTCCGCTGCGCGAACAGGTCGGCGGCCCACAGGTTGAACGTGAACTCCAGCGCGGTGCAGCACAGCAGGACGGCGCAGGTCAGGTGGAAGCGCCATCCGTACGGGACGCGGGCCCCGGCTGGCGCGGCGGCCGTGCCGGCGGCGGCCGGACTGACCGGCACCCACACCCTGCCCATGGTCACGGCCAGCAGCGCGGTCGCCACGAGCGGGATGAGCAGGGCCGGCCGCCAGCCGATCGCGGACGTGGCGGCGAGGCTGAACACATATGTGACGCCGATCCCCGTGGCCACGGCGACGGCGTTGGCCTCGCTGATCGCGGCCGGTCCGGCCGGGCCGTGATGGTCGCTCAGCACCGCCATCGCGGTGAACAGGACGACGCAGCTCGCGGCGCCCGCCAGCAGGTATCCCGCCAGGGTGAACGGCAGGGCGTGACCGGAGGCGACAAGCAGCACGCCGGCGTCCATCGCGGCCAGGCCGGCCCACCCGGCCGTACGACGGCCGAACCGGGCGGTGAGCGTGGTCAGGGCGAACCCGCCGGTGACGCCGCCGGCCGCCATCGCGGTGCCGTGCAGGCCGGCGACGGTCTGCGAGACGCCGAGCTCGGCCCTGAGCAGGGGGAGCGCGGCCGAAAGGCCGTAGAGATACGTGGCGAAGGTGGCGAGCTGGAGATAGATCAACCAGGTCGGTCGATCGCGGTTGAGCGCAGTCGTGGGCTCCAAAACCAGCCAAGATTAACTCGGCCCGCCGATCCCGGAAAGGGCCTAGCCGAGCGCGTGGAGCTGGTCCTCGAACCAGCGGTGCGGAGGCAGCGCGGTGGCCGCCTCCCGCAGCCGAGTGCCCCGGCGGGCCCGCTCCTCCTCCGGCATCGTGAGGGCGAGATACAGCGCGGTGGCCGTGCCCGAGATGTCGAACGGGTTGACCAGCAGGGACTCGGGCCCGAGCTCGGCAGCGGCGCCGGCCTCGCGCGAGAGCACGAGGGCGCACCGCGGCGCCAGGATCGGGCCCTCCTTGGCCACCAGGTTCATGCCGTCCCGGATGGGGTTGACCAGCAGCACGTCGGCCAGCCGGTAGGCGGCCAGCGACCGGGGATAGTCGTCGTGGACGTTCAGGATCAGGGGGTCCCAGTCGTCGGTGCCGTACTCGTCCTCGATCTCCTTGGCGCATCGCTGCACCGCCGCCGTGTACTCGCGGTACTCCGGCAGGTCGTGCCGGGAGGGATAGGCGAACGCCAGGTGGACCACCCGGCCGTGCCACTCGGGGTGCGCGGCGAGGAACTCGCGGTAGGCGTTCAGCCCGCGGACGATGTTCTTGGACAGCTCGGTCCGGTCGATGCGGACGATCAGCTTGCGGTCGCCGACCAGGTCGCGCAGCGCCGCGACGTGCGACTCGACGTCGGGCTCGGCCGCCCGGGCCACCAGCGCGTCGCCGTTCACGCCCAGCGGGTGTACCCCGATGCGGGTCGTGCGGCCCTCGTGCGTCACGGTGCGGGCGTCGTGGTCGACCCCGGCCCCGAGGAACGCCGCGCAGCAGTCCATGAAGGCGCGCGCCCACCGGGCGGTCAGGAAACCCGCGTGGTCGGCGCCGAGGATGCCGCCGAGGACCTCGGCCGCCACGTCGTCGGGGAGCAGCGAGAAGTACTCCGGCGGGGCCCAGGGGGTGTGGGAGAAGTGCGCGATCCGCAGATCGGGACGCTCGACGCGGAGCATCGCCGGGGTCAGGGTGAGGTGGTAGTCCTGCACCATCACCCGGGCGCCGTGCGCGGCCTCCTCCGCCAGCGCGAGCGCGAACGCCCCGTTGTAGTCGCGGTACGACTCCCACTCGCGGCGGAACCGGGTGCCGAACTCGGGGGAGAGGGGCGTGTCGTAGAGCAGGTGGTTGACGAACCACAGGGTCGAGTTGGCGACCGCGTTGTACGCGCGGTGGAAGACGGCGGGCGGCATGTCGAGCATCCGGACCGGCCGGGTGTCGAACGCCCGGTCCAGCCGGCCCGCGGGGGCGAGACGCGCGGCGCCGCGGTCGCCGTCGGACAGCGCGGCGCACACCCACAGCATGTCGCCGGCCGAGGCCACCTCCGACAGCCCCGAGACCAGCCCGCCGCCGCCCCTGCGCATCGTCAGCGCGCCGTCGTCCGACCGGGTGAAGGACAGGGGACCCCGGTTGGAGGCGATCAGAACCGTGCTCATGTTCCGCTCCCCCGGGACTGTACGGTCACGCATGCCCGAAGATTAATAAAAGCCGACCTCCATCAATAGGATGCCAAGCGATCGCGGAAGGGCCTGATTCGGGATGGCACTGGACGAGACGACCGAGGAACTGGCCCGATCGGCAGCCAAAGGTGATCACCGTTCGCTCGGCGAGCTGCTCCGCCGGATCGAGCCCGACGTGCTGCGGCACTGTGAGCGGCTCCTACCGTACCGGCAGGACGCGGAGGAGGCCGCGCAGGACACGCTGCTCGCCGTGGCGCGCAACATCGGCAGATTCGAGGGGCGGGCCAGGTTCAGCACCTGGCTGCACATCGTCACGGTCAACTGCGCGCGCACCACATACCGCACGCTGAGGCGGCGCGCGTCGGAGCAGGCCGAGGAGCTGACCGACCAGCGGCCCGACCCCCGCCGGGTCAGCGTGATCGCGGGATCGCGGCTCGACCTGCTGGACGCGATGGAGGCGCTGGAGGCCGAGCGGCCCGAGCTCGCGCAGGCGCTGGTGCTGCGCGACATCTGCCAGCTCGACTACAGCGAGGTAGCCGCGCAGTTAGGTATCCCTCTGGGGACGGTCAAGTCGCGGATCCACCAGGCACGCAGGTACGTGCAGAGCGCGCTCGGCGACGCCTATGGGTGATACAAACCGTTCCGGAATCTGAGACGGCGGATCGGACACCGGGGACGCCGGGGTACAGTGCTAGGGACCCGTCACGGCGGGTCGACAAGTGAACATGCTCATCCAGAGGGGTGGAGGGACCGGCCCTGCGAAGCCCCGGCAACCCTCCCGGTGCTGCGCTCGTGTCCACGAGGCCCGGCCGGGACAGGTGCCAATTCCGGCTCGTGACCAGGGTGGTCGCGAGCGAAGATGAGGGAAAGGCCTCGCTTCATGGTGCACCCCAACGCTGTAGAGTTCGGCCCCGCGACCGGTCTGTCCTGCCGTGAGTGCGGCGCCCTGTATGAGCTCGGCCCGAGCTTCGCCTGTACGGAGTGTTTCGGGCCACTTGAGGTGGCGTACGACTTCGGTACGGTCCGGCGCGCGGACATCGAATCCGGGCCGGCGAACATCTGGCGGTACCGTTCCCTGCTCCCCGTCCCTGTCGACGTCGAGACCAAGCCGAACCTCCAGCCTGGCTGGACGAAGCTGGTCAAGGCCGACAGGCTGGCCGCCGAGCTCGGCATGCGGTCGCTCTACGTCAAGGACGACTCGGGCAACCCCACCCACTCCTTCAAGGACCGGGTCGTCGCCATCGCCGTGGAGGCCGCCCGGACCTTCGGCTTCCACACCCTCTCGTGTTCCTCCACCGGCAACCTCGCCGGGGCTGTCGGCGCCGCCGCGGCGCGGGCGGGACTCGACTCCTGCGTGTTCATCCCCGCCGACCTCGAGGCGGCCAAGATCACCATGGCCTCCGTCTACGGTGGCCGCCTGGTCGGCATCGAGGGCACCTACGACGAGGTGAACCGCTTCTGCTCGGAACTGATCGGCGACGAGCTGGGCGAGAAGTGGGGGTTCGTCAACGTGAACCTCCGTCCCTACTACGCCGAGGGGTCCAAGACCCTGGCGTACGAGATCGCCGAGCAGCTCGGCTGGCGGCTCCCCGAGCAGATCGTCATCCCGGTCGCCTCGGGATCGCAGCTGACCAAGGTGGACAAGGGCTTCCGGGAGCTGGTGAAGCTCGGGCTGGTCGAGGACCGGCCGTACAAGATCTTCGGTGCGCAGGCCGAGGGCTGCTCTCCTGTCTCCCGGGCGTACAAGGCCGGGCAGGAGGTCGTGCAGCCGGTCAAGCCGGACACCATCGCCAAGTCGCTGGCCATCGGCAACCCGGCGGACGGGCCGTACGTGCTCGACATCGCCCGGCGCACGGGCGGAGCCGTCGAGGACGTGACCGAGCGCGAGATCGTGGACGCGATGCGGCTGCTCGCCCGGACCGAGGGCGTCTTCGCCGAGACCGCCGGCGGTGTCACCGTGGGCGTGCTCACCAAGCTCGTCCGCGAGGGCGGCCTCGATCCCGAGGCCGAAACCGTGGTGCTGAACACCGGCGACGGGCTCAAGACGCTCGACGCGGTGGCCGAGCACGCGCGTCCCAGCGCGGTCATCCGGCCCTCTCTGGCCGCATTCCGTACGGCTTTCGCCAACTGAATGCGTTTCCCCGGGCCCATCCGAAGCAACGAAAGCGAGTCAACAATGAGCGTTTCTGTACGGATTCCGACGATTCTGCGGACGTACACCAACGGAGTGGCCGAGGTATCCGCGGAAGGCGGAACCCTGCGCGAGGTCCTCCAGAAGCTGGACACCGACTACCCGGGCATCGGCGGCAGGATCCTGGACGATACGGGCAAGATCCGGCGTTTTGTCAACGTCTACGTTGGTGAAGAGGACGTCCGATTCGCCGAGGGTCTGGACACCGCGACTCCCGACGGCGTACAGGTCTCGGTCATTCCCGCCGTGGCGGGAGGATGAGCCGAGCGCACCCCCCGAACAGCTGACATGCACTTCTATCGTTGTAGAAGTCATTCGACGCAGTCGGACGTGGTGTAATAATCAACTATCGAGTAGTAAAGTTAATAATCTCGGATCCTGCTTTGAGCGAACACCGCGAAGTAGTTTGCGGATTGACTCTGTTGTCCTAAGCCTTGACACGGGTATGGTCGAAGACGATCGACGAAACCGGGGGCTTCTTGTGCGTGGTCCCCAGCCCAGCAAGAGGAGTCGGAAAGTGGCGCAGGGCACCGTCAAATGGTTTAACGCGGACAAGGGCTACGGCTTCATCGCGGTAGACGGTGGAAAGGATGTGTTCGTCCATTACTCGGCAATCATGATGGACGGCTACAAGGCCCTTGAGCAGGGTCAGCGTGTGGAGTTCGACATCACGCAGGGTCAGAAGGGCCCGCAGGCGGAGGCGGTCCGGGCCGTCTGATCCCGTCAACGACTATGAGGAGGCCCGGCCCGCGGCTCGCGGGGCCGGGCCTCACGCTTACCTGGGGCATACCGTCCAAGCTGGTCAGAAGCGCTTCCGCTTGCACTCGCAGGGGTAGAGTGCTAAATAGTTGGTTGGCACTCTGAGGTCGAGAGTGACAACAACCGGATCGAGGCGATGGGGCCCGCGAAGGGATGGCGGGCCCATGCCGTCGCGGGCGTCGGCTCGGTCCGCTGCACGCCACCCTGCTACTGGGAGGTCTAGCCTTATGGCAGCCAAGATGATCGCGTTTGACGAGGACGCCCGGCGCGGTCTCGAGCGCGGCATGAACCAGCTCGCCGACGCCGTGAAGGTGACCCTCGGCCCGAAGGGCCGGAACGTCGTGCTGGAGAAGAAGTGGGGCGCCCCCACGATCACCAACGACGGTGTCTCCATCGCCAAGGAGATCGAGCTCGAGGACCCGTGGGAGAAGATCGGCGCCGAGCTCGTCAAGGAGGTCGCGAAGAAGACCGACGACGTCGCCGGTGACGGCACCACCACGGCCACCGTGCTCGCCCAGGCGCTGGTGCGCGAGGGTCTGCGGAACGTCGCCGCGGGCGCCAACCCGATGTCCCTGAAGAAGGGCATCGAGGCGGCTGTCGAGCGGGTCAGCGAGGAGCTGTCCAAGCTCGCCAAGGACGTGGAGACCAAGGAGCAGATCGCCTCCACCGCCTCCATCTCCGCCGCCGACTCCGAGATCGGCTCGCTCATCGCCGAGGCGATGGACAAGGTCGGCAAGGAAGGCGTCATCACCGTCGAGGAGAGCAACACCTTCGGCCTGGAGCTTGAGCTCACCGAGGGCATGCGCTTCGACAAGGGCTACGTCTCCGGTTACTTCGTCACCGACCCCGAGCGCATGGAGGCCGTCTTCGAGGACGCCTACATCCTCATCGTCAACTCGAAGGTCTCCGCCAACAAGGACCTGCTGCCGCTGCTCGACAAGGTCGTGCAGTCCGGCAAGCCGCTGGTCATCATCGCCGAGGACGTCGAGGGCGAGGCCCTCGCGACCCTGGTCGTGAACAAGATCCGTGGCCTGTTCAAGTCGGTCGCCGTCAAGGCCCCCGGCTTCGGCGACCGCCGCAAGGCCATGCTGGGCGACATCGCCACCCTGACCGGTGGCCAGGTCATCTCCGAGGAGGTCGGTCTCAAGCTCGAGAACGCCACCCTCGACCTGCTCGGCCGCGCCCGCAAGGTCGTCGTCACCAAGGACGAGACCACGATCGTCGACGGCGCCGGTGACGCCGAGCAGATCGCCGGCCGCGTGAACGAGATCCGCGCCGAGATCGAGCGCACCGACTCCGACTACGACCGCGAGAAGCTCCAGGAGCGCCTCGCCAAGCTGGCCGGCGGCGTGGCCGTCATCAAGGCCGGCGCGGCCACCGAGGTCGAGCTGAAGGAGCGCAAGCACCGCATCGAGGACGCCGTCCGCAACGCGAAGGCCGCGGTCGAGGAGGGCATCGTCCCCGGCGGTGGCGTGGCCCTGCTGCAGGCGGGCGCCAACGCGTTCGACAAGCTCGAGGTCAACGGCGACGAGGCCACCGGTGCCGCGATCGTCCGCAAGGCCCTTGAGGAGCCGCTGAAGCAGATCGCCGTCAACGCCGGCCTCGAGGGCGGCGTCGTGGTGGAGAAGGTCCGCAACCTGCCCGCGGGCGAGGGCCTCAACGCCGCGACCGGCGAGTACGTCAACATGTTCGAGTCGGGCATCATCGACCCGGCCAAGGTGACCCGCTCGGCGCTGCAGAACGCGGCGTCCATCGCGGCGCTGTTCCTCACCACCGAGGCCGTCATCGCCGAGAAGCCCGAGAAGGAGAAGGCCCCCGCCATGCCCGGCGGCGGCGACATGGACTTCTAGTCCACGTCGTGGTCCATCTTCTGGGCCACGTCGGCGACACCGTCGCCGGTCTTCGTGAGGGGCGGTTCCGGTTCACCCGGGGCCGCCCCTTCGCCGTCTCGTCTTCCGCTGTCCGTCTTTCGCCGTTCCGCCGGGGTCACCGTGACAGGCGCGACCTGAGCGGCGCTCCGTTGAGATCGGTCACCATGCAGCTGACGGTGCGGCTGACCTCCCAGGCCGCCTTGCTCGGCGGTGTGAACGTGCGGACCTCGAGATGGCTGAGCTCGGGGTTGCCTGCCAGGGCCGCCCTCATCCGCTGGATGCACTGCCGCATCGCCGTGCGGATGACCTTCTCCTTCCCCGGCCACGCGGAGGCGGGCAGCCTGAACTGGTCGCCCACCTCGGCCTCGTGCGGCTTCCCGCACGGCACGAGCCGGACGGCGCCAATCATCTGGCGGCCGACCAACTCGGACAGGCAGTCGCCCGTTCTGACGGTCAGGATCGAGATCAGATCCTTTGGCGGGGGGCTCGGCGCGGGCGGGCGCATCCGGAGCGCCAGTGTGCCGGGTGCCGCCGCGGCCGGCTGGGGGGAGCCGGCGTGGCCCGTGTAGAAGCCCGCATAGAGGACGGCGGCCGCCGCGACCCAGACGCCGGACAGGACCAGCCCGGCGACGGCCAGGCCGCGCCCTCTGCCGCCGTGACGGCGGATCCGTACCAGCGCGGCGACGCCGCACGCGACGGAGAGCGGCACCGCGCTGAGAGCGCCCGCCACGAGCGCCGTGACGGCCAGGCGGCTCACGCGCGGTGGCGGGGGCACCTCTCCAGGAGGTGGATAGGGCGGCCCATAGGGCGGGTCGGAAGCGCTCAAGCCAGTTCCTCGGGCAGGTCCAGGGCGTGCACGACGGTCAGGGATGTGACGGCCCGGGTGAGGACGACGTAGAGCCGGGCGCGTCCCCGCTCCTCGGCCGCCACGATGTCCGCCGGTTCCACGACGATCACGTGATCGTACTCGAGGCCCTTGGCGAGGCTCGCGGGCACGACGAGCACCCGCTCCTCCCCGGTCGAGTCGGGGCCGAGGACGCCGTGCGCGACCCCCTCCAGGGCGGCCGAGACGGCGGGGACCGACGCGTCCGCGGCGATGACCCCGATGGAGCCCTCGCGGCCGAGGACGGCCCGTACGGCCTCGGCGACGGCGGGGCCCGTGTCGGCGGCGCCTGTGGCGGCGGGGTCCGCGCCGGTGACCCGCCGTACGGTCAGGGAGCCGGCGCCCGGCCGCAGCGAGCGGGGCGCGGCCAAGTCAGGAGCGACCGACGGCAGCAGCCGCGCCGCGTAGTCGAGGACCTCACGCGGCACGCGGAAGCCGAGGGTTAGCTCGGTGACCTCGCCCGCCGGCTGGCCGAGGTGGTCGAGCACGGTCTTCCACGACCGCGCCGACCACGGCGTGGTCCCCTGCGCCAGATCGCCGAGCACGGTGGCCGAGCCGGTACGGCACCGCCGGCCGAGTGCCCGCAACTGCATGGCGGACAGGTCCTGGGCCTCGTCGACGACGATGTGACCGTGGGACGGGGTCCGTTCGATGAGATCGGCCAGTTCGTCGAGCAGGGCGGCGTCGGCGGCCGACCACTTGGCCGACCGGTGGGACTTGTAGGGCTTGCGCCAGAGCAGCGACTCCTGCTCCTCGGCGGACAGATCCGCGCGCGCGGCCCTGGCGAGGAAGCCGGCGTCGGACAGCAGGCGGAAGAGCACCTGTTCGGGGGTGAGCTTCGGCCATACGGCGTCGACGACGGTCTTGACCGGCTTCGACCTGGCCACCGAGTCCTGCACCCGGTCGTCGGGCGACTCGCCGCGCCGTTCCATCTGCACCAGCACGGCGTGGGCGAGCCGCTGGGCCAGCGCCGCGCGGCCGGCGCCGTAACGGGTGGTGCCGCGGAGCCCGGCGACGATCTCGCGGACCTCGTGGTCCGGCACCCGGTAGCGGTTCACGCCCTTGGTGACCAGCACGCCCTCCTCCGGCTTGGTCACGTGTAGCCACAGTGCGCGCTCCAGCACGGCGGCCATCCGGGCGTCGCCCTTGACCGCCGCCACCGCCGGATCCTCGGGGTGCCCGTGATCGCCGAGGATGCCGGCGACCGTGGTCTGGTCGACCCTGACCTCACCGAGGGCGGGCAGCACCGAGGAGATGTAGGACAGGAAGGCGCGGTTCGGCCCGACGATCATCACGCCCGAGCGGGACAGCTTCTCCCGGTGGGTGAACAGCAGGTAGGCCGCCCGGTGGAGCCCGACCGCGGTCTTCCCGGTGCCGGGCGCGCCCTGCACGCAGACCGTGACGCCGAGGCCGGATCGGACGATCTCGTCCTGGTCGGGCTGGATCGTCGCCACGATGTCGCGCATGGGCCCGGTGCGGGGCCGCTCGATCTCCTCGGTGAGGAGCCGGCTCTGTCCGAGGCTGCGGCCGTCGAGCGGCTCGTCCTCGTACGCCGTCAGGTCACCGCCCTGGTATCCGAACCGGCGGCGCAGCGCCACGCCCATCGGATCGGCCGGGCTGGCCTGGTAGAAGGCTCGGGAGACCGGGGCCCGCCAGTCGATGACGAGCGGCCGGCTGCTGTCGTCGTGCACGTGCCGCCGGCCGACGTACACGGTCGGGGGCAGGTCGTCGTCGGCCGCCCGGTCGAGGCGGCCGAAGAACAACGGGGTGTCCGGGTGATCGGCCAGCGCCGCCACCCGCTGGTCGAGCAGGCCCTGCAACACCTGCTGGGACACCCAGTCGCCCGCGGCATCGGCGGACAGCGAGCGGGCGTGCTCGCGCATCGCCCGGAGCGCGGCGCGGGACGCCGCCAGGTGGGCGCGCTCGGCGCCAAGCACGTCTGTGGGCATGCGGAAGCTCCTGTCGGCAGGCAACGGGAAACACAAGAGCCTACCGATGGCCGGTGGAATGCCGAAACGGTATTTCTTCCGCGTGTCGTGGAGACACGGCCCGGGTATCTGAATCCGGGTGACGCGCACCTGGGTTCCGCCCGCGCTGCCGATGGTGGCGTGCCTGCTGCTCGCCGGGCTGTGGGGGATGTCGACCTTCGACGGCTGGGTGCAGAACGCCTTCTGCTCGGGCGCCTCGTCGTCCCTGGAGTGCGGTGACCGGCTGGCGCTGGTGAGCACGGTCTCCGCCGGGGTCGCGCTGTTCGCCGGCATGACGACGGCGGCCGGCTGGATCGGGCGGCGGGACGACCTGCTGGGCGTCGCCGTGGCGGCGTGGCTGGTCGCGGTGGGCGTTCTGTTCGTCGGCGGCATCGCCGTTCAGTAGCCCCGCCACCGGTGGACGGCTCCCGGGTCAGGGCTGGAGGGTCAGGCGCGCGTCAAAAGCTGGGCAATTTTTAGTGATTTATCCAGACATATGGGGTATGTCCGCCAGCATGGTCAGAGGTGCGGGGGCATGTCGCGAGGAGGTGATCCGGTGATCCGGCCCGAAGGAATCTCCTGGGTCTAGTCCGCCAGGAGCGGCCGCACCCGGCGAGGTCGGTCTCGCCGGGTTCTCGGTGCCGGTGGGTTCTCGGCGCCGGAGGGACGCTACCGCGCGGGGTCCTCCTCGCCGATGTCGTCGGCGTCGACGATCTGGTACGCGTAGCCCTGCTCGGCCAGGAACCGCTGCCGGTGCGCGGCGAACTCCTGGTCGACGGTGTCGCGGCTGACGATCGAGTAGAAGCGCGCGCCGCCGCCGTCCGCTTTGGGACGCAGCACCCGGCCGAGCCGCTGCGCCTCCTCCTGCCGCGAGCCGAACGTGCCGGAGACCTGGATCGCGACGGACGCCTCCGGCAGGTCGATGGAGAAGTTGGCCACCTTCGACACCACGAGGACGTTGATCTCCTTGTCGCGGAAGGCCTGGAAGAGCCGTTCCCGCTCGCGCACCCGGGTCTCCCCCTTGATCACCGGCGCGTCCAGGTGTTCGCCCAGCTCGTCGAGCTGGTCGATGTACTGCCCGATGACCAGCACCTGCTCGTCCCCGTGCCGCCGTACGAGAGCCTCGGTGACCCTGGTCTTGCTCGGCGTCGTGGAGCAGAACCGGTAGCGCTCCTCGCTCTCGGCCATCGCGTAGGCCAGACGCTCCTCGTCGCTCAGCGTCACCCGCACCTCCACGCAGTCGGCGGGGGCGATCCAGCCCTGGTTCTCCATCTCCTTCCAGGGCGCGTCGTAGCGCTTGGGCCCGATCAGGGAGAACACGTCGCCCTCCCGGCCGTCCTCCCTGACCAGGGTTGCGGTGAGCCCGACGCGGCGGCGGGCCTGCAGGTCCGCGGTCATCCGGAAGATCGGCGCGGGCAGCAGGTGGACCTCGTCGTACACCACGAGGCCCCAGTCGCGCGCGTCGAAGAGCTCCAGGTGCCGGTACGTCCCCTGCCGCCGGGTGGTCATGACCTGGTAGGTGGCGATGGTGACCGGGCGGATCTCCTTCTTGGTGCCCGTGTACTCGCCGATCTCGTCCTCGGTCAGCGAGGTGCGGCGCAGCAGCTCCTGCTTCCACTGGTGGGCGGAGACGGTGTTGGTCACCAGGATCAGGGTCGTCGCCTTGGCGTGGGCCATCGCGGCGGCGCCGACGATCGTCTTGCCCGCGCCGCAGGGCAGCACCACCACTCCCGAGCCGCCGTGCCAGAACGCGTCGGCCGCCTCCTTCTGGTACGGCCGCAGCGTCCAGCCGTCCTCCCGCAGGTCGATCGGGTGGTGCTCACCGTCCACGTAACCGGCGAGGTCTTCGGCCGGCCAGCCCAGCTTGAGCAGCGCCTGCTTGATGTTGCCGCGCTCCGAGGGGTGGACGGCCACCGCGTCCGGGCTGAACCGCTCGCCCAGCATCGGCCGTACTTTCTTGGAGCGCAGCACCTCCTCCAGCACGGCCCGGTCGGTGGTGGTGAGGGTCAGCCCCTGGATCGGGTGCTTCTCCAGCCGCAGCCGGCCGTACCTGGCCATGGTCTCGGCGATGTCCACCAGCAGCGCGTGCGGAACGGGATAGCGGCTGTAGCCGATCAGGGCGTCGACGACCTGCTCCGCGTCGTGCCCGGCCGCCCGCGCGTTCCACAGCGCGAGGGGCGTCACGCGGTAGGTGTGGACGTGCTCGGGCGCGCGCTCAAGCTCCGCGAACGGCGCGATGGCCTTGCGGCACTCGCCGGCCCTCTCGTGGTCGACTTCCAGCAGCAGCGTCTTGTCCGACTGAACGATCAGCGGCCCGTCATTCACAGCCCACTCCCTTGTACGGCTACCGCTTATCAAACAAGAGATCGAGCATAATCAGTCCCGGTTTTACCCAGACCAGGGGAGATCGGCTCAGCCGCCGTATTCGGTCACCCCGGTGATCCGGTGCAGCGCGAACCGGTGGACGGTCGCCCTGGTCTCGTCGTACGCCGTGAGATAGCCGCCCTCCAGCCGGGCCGGTTCGAGGATGCGGCTGGTCGCGTGGCCCTGGGAGTCGAGATAGCCGATCCACACCCGTGACCCCTGGCGGATCGCCTCCTGGAGCGCCTGGATCGCGTCGGTCGACCGCGTGCGCGGCACCTGGCCGTCGGGGGCGCCCGACGGGCGCCGGTGGGCCCGGTGCGCCTCGTCGCCCGCGCGCATCGCCCGCACGGCGGCGGCGGCGACGTCGGCGTCGGGGCCGCTCCCGCCCGCGGGCCGGGACGGGAGCCGGCCCTCGGTGCGCCGGGCGTCGGCCCGCGCCACCACCACATCGCCCTCAAGCGACTCGGCGACGGGCGCGTACCCCATGGCCCGCAGCGAGTCGACGAGACCCGCCCGGGACGTCTTCGACGCCAGCACGGTGGGCGCCAGCCTGCGCAGCCGCAGCAGGCCGGCCCGCTTGTCGGCCAGCACCTCGTCGAGCAGCGCGGGGTCGTCGCACCGGACGTACGACGAGGCGGTGCCCACCCGGATGCGGCCGTGCCGGCGGGCCACGTCGGTCACGAGGTAACGCAGCGGCTGGGGGACGCCTGTGGCGGAGTGCTTCTCCAGCATGGCGAGCAGGTCGTCGGCGGACTGCCCGGCGTCGAGCGCGCGCCGGACCGACCGCTCGCCGAACCGATAAACGGTCGCGCCGCCCTTCGACTCCACATCGGCCGCCAGCGCGAGCCAGCGGCCGAGGTCGGTGGTCAGCGGGCCCGGCGCGACGGCCGTGAGGTCGGCCTGGAGCAGCACGTGGTCGACCGGCTCGGGCAGCAGCGTCGCGAGCAGGGCGGACGCGCGGCCGTCCGCGTCGGGGAGGCCGTCGATCTGCGCGAGGGCGCGCCCGTGCTCGGACAGCACGCCGAGCCCGGTCAGCCCGATGTGCTCGGCCTCGCGCAGGGCGAACTCGGCCAGCTGATCGCGCAGGGCGGCCCGGCGGCGCGGCTGCTCCCAGGCCAGCCGCGCCAGTACGGACCCGGGGTCGGGGGCGAGCCCGGGGGGCGCGGCCGCGAGCACGGCGAGCGTGCGCGCCCGCACCTGGGCGACGCCCGGCCTGCGCAGGTCGGCGTGCAGGGCGTTGAGCGGGCGGTCGCGGTCGTCCCGGCCGCCGATCAGGCCGGGCACGCGGTCCATCGCCAGCCACGCCGTGGCGAGCACGGTCCAGCGGTCCTCCGTGGCCCGCACCCGCCAGGAGTCGTATCCGTTCGTCGGCAGCCACTCGCCCTCGCCCGCCGCGACGAGCCCGGCCGCGTGGGCCACCTCCACGATCAGCCCGGCCGCCCATTCGGGCAGGTCCAGAAGTTGCGCCGTCCTCCTGAGATCGCGGACGGCGAGACCACCCGTGCGCAGCACGCCGGGCGGGTCGGCGCTCCACAGCTCGCACAGCTCCTCGACGGCGCGGACGAACGCGAACGCCTGCCCCGCCGCCGTGCGGTCGGCGAGCGCCGGGCCGCGGGCCGTGCCGGTGAGCTCAGGAGGACAGGGGGAAAGGTCACGGTGGATCCGGCCGTCCCGGAGGAAGAGGGCGACCTCGCGGGGGAGCGCCACCGTCTCCTCGCCGGTCGCGCCGAGCAGGCCGCGAGCGAGGAGCTGCTCGATCGGCGACTGGGCGGAGGCGGCCGTCACCTCGCGGTGGGCGTTGGGCAGCCGTCCGGTCGGCGGGCCCCAGGCGAGCTCCTCCAGCGCTGCCCTGGCCTGCGGCGAGACCTCGCCGACCAGCCGGGCGACCGTCGCGTCGTCGGCCAGGAGCGCGGTCAGCCGATCTCTCGGCGCCTGTCCGTCTCGTGCCGACGCCGCCGCCCCGGTCGCGCCGCGGGCGCCGGCGACGTCGGCGAGGATCGCCTCGATCCGCTCCGGCGGGTGATGGCGGAAGACCTCGGCGGCCGGCGGCCCGAGGGCGGCGGGCGGGTCGAGGGCCTCGGCGACCCCCGGAGCCGGTCGCAGCGCCGGGCCGCTGTCGTGGACCAGCGCCCGGGTGCGGAGCCGTTCGAGCGCCTCGTCGAGCGCGTGGTCGAGCGCGGACTCCGCGCCCTTCCCTGCGGCGGCACGGGCGAGCGGAGCGCGCAGGTCGTCCCGGGTGACCGGCGGGGGCCGCAGGATCAGGGTCTCCAGCACGGAGAGCGTGAACCGGTCGAGGCGGTCGAGCGCCCGGCCGACGGCCGAAGGGGTGCTCGCCCGGGCCGCCAGGGCGTCCATGTGGGCGGGAACGGGCGTGACGAGTTCGGGCCGCGCCGCCACGAGCGTCCGCAACTGGCCGTCGGAGCGGCCGCGCAGCCACTCGGTGAACTCCGTGCCCGTCATCGCTTCCATCGTATGGCTCGGTTTCACGAGAAGGCCGGATGTGGAATCCCGATGGGAAGCGGCTTACTCCCTCAGGAGTGGGTCCACGTGGGGCCTGTGTGGGCATAACCTACATCCATCACCTTCACGACAGTCTGAACGAGGTCACCCCTGTGCCGAGTGGCAAGGTCAAGTGGTACGACGCCGACAAGGGTTTCGGTTTCCTCACGCGCGACGACGGCGGTGAGGTATTCGTGCATTCCTCCGCTCTGCCGAAGGGTATCGAGGCCCTTAAACCCGGGCAGAAAGTCGAGTTCGGTGTGGCTGAGGGCCGCCGGGGGCAGCAGGCCCTGTCGGTCCGGGTGCTTGAGCAGCCGCCTACGCTGGCCAAGGCCGCCCGGCCGAAGGCGAAGCGGAAGAAGCCGGACGAAATGGTGGTCATCGTCGAGGACTTGATCAAGCTCCTGGACGACGTCTCCAACTCCTATCAGAGGGGCAAGCACCCCGACGCGCCGCACGCCAAGAAGGTGGCGACCGTGCTGCGCGCCGTCGCGGACGACCTCGACGCCTGATCCGGCAGCGTCAGGCCCGGTCAGGCCCGGTCAGGCTCGGTCAGGCTCGGTCAGGCCGTGTCGGGGCGGGCCTCCAGGCCCGTCGTACGCGGCCTGCGGCGGCGCCGGGTGGCGACGAGCCAGGCCAGGCAGGCGACGAGCCCGGCGGAGACCACCCCGAACCCGGCCGGGCCTCCGACGAAGAGCGACATGACCAGGCCGAGCAGGCCGCCGGCCACCCAGGCGATCTGCAGCAGCGTCTCCACGAGGCCGAAGGTCGAGGAGCGCACGTGCTCCCCGACGTCGCGCTGCACGATGGCGTCGAGGGCCAGCTTGCCGAGGCCCTGGGCGAACGCTCCCACGAGCGCGACCACGGCGGCCGTCCACAGGTCGAAGGCGACCGCTGCGGCGGCCGTGGTGACGGTCGCGGCGGCGAGCGTCGCCAGCACGGTCAGCCGTGGTGATCGCGACCGGGTCCACGAGCCCAGCGCGGCCCCGGCGAGGCCCCCGCCGCCCGCCGCCGCGGCGAGCAGTCCAAGCGCCACCTTCTGGTCGGTGTCGCGCAGGTGGCCGTCCTGCACGAGGAACAGCAGGAAGAACACGAGGAAGCCCGACTGCACACGGATGGCCGCGTTGGCGATCAGCGCGTCGCCGACCGCCCGTCCCGTGGAGAGCATGCTCGCCAGGCGTCGCGGCTCGTGACCCGCGAGTTCCAGGTCGGGCGCGTCGACGTGCCGCGGGAGCCGTACTGCGAAGACCCCGGAGGTGAGGAACAGCGGCACGGCCACGCGCAGCAGCCAGTCGGGGCCGGTGAGGGCCACGAATCCCGATGCCGCGCCCGCGCCCGCCCCGGCCGCGACCAGGGCGAAGAGCGCGACCCGGGCGTTCGCGGTGACGAGCGGGATGTCGGCGGGCAGGACGCTCGGCATGATCGCCGCCCGTGACACGTTGTAGGCCTTCGACAGAACCAGCACCGCCAGGGCCGAGGGAAACAGCGTGATGGCGTCGGAGGAGTGGACCGCCCCGGCCATCCCCCAGCACAGCAGTCCCCGGGCGAGCAGCGTGCCCGCCATGATGTAGCGGCGTCCCGAGCGCAGCCGGTCGAGCACCGGCCCGACGAAGGGCGCGACGACCGCGAACGGCAGCATCGTGATCAGCAGATAGAGGGCCACCTGGCCGCGGGCCTGGCCCACCGGCAGCCGGAAGAGCAGCGCCCCCGCCAGGGCCACGGTGATCAAGGCGTCCCCCGCCGAGTGGGCGGCGGTCAGCTCGATCAACCGGCCGAGACCGGTGCGGCCCGCTCCGTGCGCGTGGGTGAGCCTGCGGGTAGCCCTCGCGGGCACGCCCACGGCATGGATAACGTTCGTCCAAATATTCACCATAGGCGCCGACAGTCCTTCCAGCATTCCCATCGAGCCGGTGCGGTCCGCTCGCGTCGTGGGTGAAAATGGAGTGTGAGTCGTACCCGAATCCGCAGCACTCCAGTCGACCCGGCCTGTGCCGCGGCGGTCGACCTGGCACGCCAGGCCGCCGACGAGATCGCTCGCCCCGGCGAGGTGGGAGAGCATCTCGGTTTCGACGGCGAGGGTGACCGGGTGGTGACCCACTACTTCGAGTGTCTGGATCGCGCCTACACGGGCTGGCGCTGGGCCGTCACCGTCAACCGGGCCTCCCGCGCCAGGAACGTCACGGTGAGCGAGACCGTGCTGCTGCCCGGCTCCGGCGCGCTGCTCGCGCCGCGATGGGTGCCGTGGAACGAGCGACTCCTTCCCGGCGATCTCGGCGTGGGCGACCTGCTGCCGGTCGAGGCCGACGACGACCGGCTGGTTCCCGGCTCCCTGGCCGGAGACGATCTCGACCAGCAGATGGTGTTCGAGCTGGGCCTCGGCCGGGCCCGGGTGCTGTCGCCCCTCGGCCGCGACCTCGCCGTGCGCCGCTGGCACGCGGGTGACGCCGGCCCGCACGCCCCGATCGCGCACGCCGCCCCCGCGCAGTGCTCCACCTGTGGCTTCTACTGGCCCCTCGCGGGCGCGCTGCGGGTCGGCTTCGGTGTCTGCGCCAACGAGTACGCGCCGGACGACGGCCGGGTGGTCTCGGCCGATCACGGCTGCGGCGCCCACTCGGAGGCGACGGCCGTGCCGTCCATGGTGGTGGACGCGTCACCTCCGATCCTCGACGACATGGGCTACGACGTCGTCGAGCCGGTCGCGGCGGACATTCCTGATCATGAGTGACTTCTTCGAGACCGCGCGGCTGCGCGAGACGGTGCTCGCGGCCTGGGCGGCGTCGCCCGCCCGCTTCCGCGAGGACGCGAACGCCGAGGAGGACTTCGCCCTCGGCGGCTACCGTGACCGGCTCGTCGTGGAGCTGGCCCAGAACGCCGCGGACGCCGCGCTGCGCGCGGGGGTGCCGGGCCGGCTGCGGCTGACGCTGGACGGCGACGTCCTGCTCGCCGCCAACACCGGGGCCCCGCTCGACACCGCCGGTGTCGAGGGCCTGTCCACGCTGCGCGCCAGCGGGAAGAAGGACGAGGCGGGCGCGGCCGGGCGCTTCGGCGTCGGCTTCGCCGCCGTGGTGTCCGTGACGGACGCGCCCTCCGTCGCCTCCCGGAAGACCGGTGGTGTGCGCTGGTCGCGGGAGGAGACCACCGCTCTGGTCGCGTCCCGGCCCGAGCTCGCGGCCGAGCTGGCCGGCCGGGACGGCCACGTGCCGCTGCTGCGCCTGCCCCTGCCCGACGACTCCCTGCGGGTGCCCGACGGTTTCGACACCGTCGTACGGCTCCCGCTGCGCGACTCCGCCGCCGTGGACGCCGTACGGCGGATGCTGGAGGAGGCCGGGCCGGCGCTGCCGCTGGCCCTGCCGGCCCTGGAGGCCGTCGAGATCGAGATCGGCGGGAGCGAGCGGACCATCTCGGCCGGCGGCTGGCACGTCGTCACCGAGTCGGGCGCCTACACTCCCGAGCAGGTGGCCGAGCTGTTCGCCGACCGCCCCACCGAGGAGCGCGCCCGGCCGTACTGGGAGGTCCGCTGGGCCGTCAAGCTCGACGCCGGGTCGGGCGAGCCGATGATCCGGGCCAGGGACACCGGCGTGCCGCGCGTGGTGCACGCGCCGACGCCCAGCGACGAGCCGCTCGACCTGCCCGCGCTGCTCATCGCCACGTTCCCGATGACGACCGACCGGAGGCACGTCGCCTCGGGACCGCTCACCGACTTCCTCGTGACCCGTGCGGCCGAGGCGTACGTCCGGCTGCTGGGGGAGCTGCCGAAGACCCCGGCCCTGCTCGACCTCGTCCCCGGCCTCATGGGCAAGGGACGGCTCGACGCGGCGATCCGGCGCGAGATCATCGAACGGCTCCCCGGCACACCGCTGCTGCCGGCCATGTCGGGTGTCCTGCCGGGCAGCGAGGCGAGGGCGGTCCTCGGCTCGCAGGAGTTCCTCGACACGATCGCCGAGATGGTGCCGGGGCTGCTGCCCTCGGGCTGGGCGACGCGGCATCCCGCCCTCGCCACGCTGGGCGTCCGCCGGGTGGAGATCGCGGACGTCGTCGACATGCTCTCGGGCGACGCCGTCGCCGACGCCACCCCGTCGTGGTGGCGGTCGGTCTACGCCGTGCTGCCCGCCGACGACCTGGAGTCGATCGCGGCGATTCCCGTGCCGCTCGCCGACGGCCGCCTGGTCAGGGGCCCGCGAGGCACGCTCATCCTGTCCGGGGAGTCTTCAGGGTCTTCGGCCTTTTCGGGGGATTCGGCCGGGCCGTCCGCGACTCCGCACGCTCTCGACCCCGCCCTGCTCGCCCCGCTCGGGCTGCGGATCGTCCACCCCGACGCCGTCCATCCGCTGCTGCTGCGGCTGGGTGCGGCAGAGGCGACCCCGCGTACGGTCCTGGAAGACCCGCTGACCCACGCGGCGGTGTCGGAGTCGCTCGACAGCGCGGATCCGGAGCCCGTCGCCCAGGCCGTCCTCGCCCTGGTGGACGCGGCCGGGCTGACCGCGGGGGAGGCGCCCTGGCTGGCCGAGCTGGCCCTGCGCGGCGCCGACGGCGAGCTCTACCCCGCGGGTGAGCTGCTGCTGGCCCAGGGGTCGCTGGCCGGGCTGATCGACCCGGAGGTGCCGTTCGGGGTGGCGGCGCCCGATCTGGTGGACAGGTACGGCCCGGCCGTGCTGGCCGCGACCGGCGTGCTCGACGGCTTCGCCGTGGTCAACGACGCGGACGTGCTGCTCGATCCCGCCGAATGCGACCACGAGCTCGACCTCGAGGACGAGTGGATCGAGGCCGTCCTCGACCTGCTGCCCGACCTCGACGTGCCGCCCGTCGCCCTGGAGTTCACGGCGGTGCGCGACCTCGAATACGTGGCCGACTGGCCGTCCGCGCTCGCCCTGCTGTCCCGGCCGCCGCTGCGAGCCGCGCTGCGCCCGTTGCGGCTGATCGTGTCCGGAGAGACCGTCGAGGTCCCGTCGTACACGGCGTGGTGGCTGTCAAGGCATCCCGTGGTCGACGGCCGCCGTCCCACGTCTCTGCGGCTCCCCTCGGGCGACCCACTGCTGTTCGGCCTGTACGGCGACGCCCCCGCCGCGGTGGACGAAGAGGCGCTGAAGCTGATCGGCGTCCGGTCGACGCTCGACGAGCTGCTCGCCTCGCGTGGCGGGCCGGAGGAACTGCTCGATCTGCTGGCGGACGCGTCCGTCGAGGTCGACCGCGCGCAGCTGCGGGGGCTGTGGACGGCGATCGCCGGCGTCGACCCGTCGCGGGTGAGCCCTCCCACGGCCGTACGGGCGGTGCTGAAGGGGCAGGTCACCGTGGCCGACGTGGAGGACGGGCCGGTCGTCGTGGAGGCGCCCGACCTGCTGGCCCTGGTCGAGGACCGGCCGCTCGTGCTCGCGCCGTTCGACCTGGCGGAGGCCCTCTCCGAGGTGCTCGACCTGCCGCTCGTCGGGGAGATCGTCGCCGGGGCCGTGACGTCGTCGGGAGCCGAGAAGCCCGTCCCGGCCGAGGTCCGCTCGCTGCTCCCGTCCGCTCCGCTGACGTACGTCGAGCACGACGAGCTGCTGGTGGACGGCAGGCCCGTGCCGTGGCGCTTCTTCGAGGGCAAGGTCCACGCGTCCGGGGTCGAAGGGCTGGCCCGCGGCCTGGCCTGGGCCGCCGGTCAGTGGACCGATCGGCTTGCGGTCGCCGCCCTTCTGCGGGAGCCCGCCAGGGTGCCGCTGCTGCTCGCAGAGGCCGATCTCGACCCCGTGACGCCCGTCTGACCTGGCCGGTCACGGATTGCTGGTCAGAGGCGGGAGTTGCGGCGCCTGATGTAGAGGAGGCCGAACAGACCGAGGCCCACGCCCGCGGCGCAGGTGAGGATCGGCTGGGAGTCGTCCGGGCGGATGACCAGTGCCGTGACCGCGAGGGCGACGGCCCACAGCGCCGTACCGATCAGGACCGTCAGGGCGTCCTGCGTCTTGAGGGGTTCGGGGTCGGGCCGACGCGGCTCAGTCACAGCGACAGCCTACCCGGTGGGAGATTTGTGACGAATCAGTCACAATAGGACAACGCTGGCTGCGGCGGTCTTTTCGCCGCCGGTGACGGGCTGTCACTCTGCGCGCGTGACTGACATGACCCCCGGTTTCCTCGATCGTTACTTCTCGATCTCGGCTCGCGGATCCACCGTGGGCCAGGAGGTGCGCGGCGGCTTCGCCACGTTCTTCACGATGGCCTACATCGTCGTGCTCAACCCCATCATCATCGGCACGGTCGCCGACAAGACCGGCCAGTTCCTGGGGGACTCGGACCATCCGCAGCTGGCGCTCGTCGCCGCGGCGACCGCGTTCGTGGCGGGCATCCTGACCATCGCCATGGGCGTCTTCGGCCGGGTGCCCTTCGCGCTCGCGACCGGTCTGGGGTTGAACGCGTTCGTGGCCTTCGGCATCGCCAGCCAGGTGTCCTGGGAGGACGCCATGGGACTGGTGGTCCTTGAAGGAATCGTCATCGCCATCCTGGTGGCGACGGGCTTCCGCGTGGCGGTTTTCCATGCGATACCGGAGCAGCTGAAGACCGCGATCAGCGTCGGAATCGGCCTGTTCATCGCGTTGATCGGCTTTGTGGACGCCGGGTTCGTCCGGCGGATGCCCGACGCGAGCAACACGACGGTCCCGGTCAAGCTCGGCGTGCTGGGCAACGGCTCGCTGACCGGCTGGCCGACGCTCGTCTTCGTCGCCGGCCTGCTCGTGATCGCGTTCCTGGTCGCTCGCAAGGTCAGGGGCGCCATCCTGCTCGGCATCGTCGGGACGACCATCCTGGCCATCGTCGTGGAGGCCATCGGCAAGATCGGCCCCCAGGTCGCGAACGGCAAGCCGGTCAACCCGAACGGGTGGAGCCTGACCGTGCCCACCTGGCCGTCCAAGGTGCTGGGTATGCCGGACCTGTCGTTGCTCGGGCAGTTCAGCCTGTTCGGGAGCTTCAGCAAGATCGGCGGCGTCGCGGCGGTCATGTTCGTCTTCACCCTGATGCTGGCCGACTTCTTCGACACGATGGGCACGATCGTCGGGGTCGGCCGGCAGGCGGGACTGGTCAAGGAGGACGGCACCGTCGAGCGGACCCGCGAGATCCTGCTGGTCGACTCCCTGGCTGCCGCCGCCGGTGGCGCCGCGAGCGTCTCGTCCAACACGACCTACATCGAGTCGGCGGCCGGGGTCAGCGAAGGCGCCAGGACCGGCCTGGCCAGCGTGGTCACCGGACTGCTCTTCCTGCTCGCCATGTTCTTCGCGCCGCTGACCGACATCGTGCCGTTCGAGGCCGCGACTCCCGCTCTCGTGATCGTCGGGTTCCTGATGATGACGCAGGTCAAGGAGATCGACTTCAGCGACCTCGAGACCGCGATCCCCGCGTTCCTGACGATCGTGCTGATGCCGTTCACCTACTCGATCACCGCCGGCATCGGCGCGGGGTTCGTGAGCTTCGTCCTCATCAAGGCGTTCCGCGGCAAGGCGAAGGAGATCCACCCGTTGCTGTGGCTGGTGGCGGCGCTCTTCGTCGTCTACTTCGCGCTCGAGCCCATCAAGAGCCTGCTCGGGCTCAGCTGACGCCTTCGTTGCGTCGTCGCCTGGAACGGCCGGGGCCGCGGCCCCGGCCGTTCCAGGCGGCCTCGTTTCGGGGGCGCTGGTCCGGGGCCCGGGGGTTCGGTGGTGGGCTGGCTGGGTCGGTGGATTCTCGGCCGGTTGGGTCGGCCGGTTGAGTCGCTGGGTTCGCCCGGGGCGGCGGGTTGGCGTCGTTCGCCGGCGCGGCGGTGAGCCGGCTGGCCCCCGTCCGCTTTGCGCCCACGTCGGGCGTCGGGGATTGTCGCCCTTGATTAGGTCGTGTGTTCGATATAGCGTGGGGCTTGCCGGTTGAGGTGAGCCTAGTTGGCGGGCCTGTAGGGCCATGCGCCGAGTGACGACGTAGCCAAGTCTGCAGAAGGGCCCGGTCTGATGATCGGGCAGGCAGTCTGTCCGTTTCACTTCGGCTTCCTTGGGGGTGCCCGTCATGGCCGCGCATTTGGCGTCGCCGTTGCCGTCGGACCACGGTGGCCTCCCGCGCGCGTCTGGCGATGAGTCATCCACCATCCACACCGGGCCGGCTCTGGATGAGCCGGGCGACCGCGGGCCGCATGGCGGATGGCTCTGGGACAGCGTGGACCGCGGTCCTGTACCGATCCCCGAAGGCATCGCCGTGATGCCACCCGGCCCAGAGCTCGCGCGAATCTTGGCGGACGTCAACGTCGCAACGGTGTCGGGATACGACACGGTGGAGGTGGTCAGGGCCGCCTACCGGCAGTGTTGTCATGATCGGGCGAGGTTCCTGTACGCCTTGCTTGAGGCGGGGCTGCGGGAGCCGTTCTCGGGGGCGGCGGTCCGTCGGCTTGGTGTGCCGGACGAGTTCGCGCCCGATGAGGCGCGGGCCGCGTTGGTATGGTCGCGGCGCCGGGCCGACTCCACGTTCGAACTGGCCTGGAATGTGCATCGTCGATTGCCCGTGTTGGGCGAGGCGATGCTCGCGGGAGACCTGGACGAGCCGCGGGCAGCGGCCTTCATCCGATGGACCGCCGGATTGACCGACGAGCAGGCTGTCTTGATCTGCGAGCAGTTGGTCGGGCAGGCGGCGGCGTGGACGGTCGGAGAACTGATCGACCACATTCAACGACGTGCTCTGGCCATCGATCCTGACTGGGCGCGTCGCCGTTACGCCGAGGCGGTGCGCCGGCGCCGGGTGGTCGGGGTACGCAACGACGACGGCACGGCGAGCGTGTCCGGGCAAGACCTACCGATTGACCGCGCGGCCGCGGGCTGTGACCGCATCGACGAGATGGCCCGTTCGTGCAAGCGATCCGGAGATCGGCGCCCAATCGATCACATTCGAGCCGATCTGTTCCTCGGATCACTCGACGGCACCTTTGAAGGGCTCTCCGACGAGCAGATAGTGGCGTGGGTGCTAACGCATCCCTTCATCGAACCGCCGCTGCCTGGCGACGATGCGCCGGGCGACCCCGGTACCGCTACCGTCGCCGAACCACCGGCTGAGCCTGCCCCCGCGCGTGTTCTTGCCCCTGCGCATGTCGGTCCCGGGCGCCAGCCGAGGGCGGCCGGCGACGCAGGTCAGAACGCGGGTGAGGACACGCGCCCGGACTCGTGTGAGGACACGCTCCCGGACTCGTGTGAGGACACGCTCCCGGACTCGTGTGAGGGCACGCTCCCGGACAGGTGCGAAGACACGCGCTCGGACTCGTGTGGGGAGGCCCACTCGAGTAGCAGCGCGGGCGGGCATAAGGACAGACGCGACACCAACGCCGGCCCGGTGAGCGACGTCACGGTTACCGGTCGCGCCTGGCCGGTACGGGAGCTGCGGGTCGAGGTCACATCACTGCTGGGCCGGGACGAGCATCCTGCCGAGCTGCCGGGCTGGGGCTTCATCCATGCCCCATTGGCCCGCCAGATCCTCACGCAGATGACCGGCGCGGAGTGGCGCTTCGCCGTCTGCGATGAGGACGGGCGGCTCCTGCACGCGGGGATCACCCGTCGCCGTCCCGCTGATGGAGGCAAGGTATCCCGGCGGAGCACTGAAACTGTTCGTCGCCCGGCTGTCGTGGAGCTCCAGATCTCCTTGGCTACCCTGCGGGAATTGGCCGCCGACCCCGACACCACCGGGCCCTGGGCTACGGTGGTGGCTGACCTCGCCCGGCAGGTCGCGGGCGGGGTAACCGGCCCGCCGGGCCGTCCCGAGCGGTCGATTGTGGGATCTCCAGGCAATGGTGCGGGACCTCGCCGGGCTGGTGCGATCTTACGCCGCTATGTACAGATTCGGGGCAGGGTCTGTTCCTGGCCCGGCTGCCGCGTGCCTGCGACGAACACCGACCAGGATCACGCTGTCGACTGGCTGGCGAAAGGACGAACCGAAGAGAGAAACCTCGACCTGGTCTGCCGCCACGATCACCGTGCGAAGCATCAGGGCGGCTGGCGTGTCGCGCTGCCGGAATCAGGGGTGGTTGTATGGACCAGCCCTCTCGGGCACGTCTACCCCGTTCCGCTGCCGCCGATCATGGCCAAGCTACTCGCGCCTGCTCCACGGAACTGGCCGAACACGCTGGCGATGCCTTATCGAGGCGAGGCCGAACAGAAACCGCTCATGCGGGTCGACGGAGGCAGAAGGCCGCCTGATCCGGCGCCTGGGGGAGGCAGGGAAGCGAGCCGCGATCTCCAGTCGAATCACGGTGCCGCTGGAGCTGGTGCTGGTGCTTGCGCCCACGCTGGTGCCTGTGGTGACGGTGCCTGTGGTGACGGTGCTGGTGACGACCGGAGTGAAGGCGCCGGAGGCTTCCCGCGTCTCGATGCCCCGCCGTTCTGAGCTTGCGGGATGGGTTGGACCGAGGGCTCGTAGATCATCTATAGAGGATCTGCGGCACCATGACCGATGCTGGAATACCCCGATGAGCTATATAGTTAGCGAAGGTAATGACTCATGCTAACGAATATCCCGAATCTGCGCAGCGACGCCGGGCTCGCCTCCGCCTTACGCGTGTCGCTCGCACGTCTGACGCGACGGCTTCGCAGGCAGGCCGCCCATCACTCGCTGACGCCCACCCAGCTCGCGACTCTGTCCGCCGTCGAGCGTCATACGGCTATGACGCCCAGCGAACTCGCGGAACACGAGAAGGTGCAGCCGCCCTCCATGACCCGGGTGGTCGCCAAGCTGGAGGAGCGAGGTCTGCTGACCCGATCACCCCATCCGACCGACCGGCGGCAGGTGACGGTGAGCGTGACGCCGCAGGGGGCGACGCTCCTGAAGGAGGAGCGCCGGGCGAAGGAGGCCTGGCTCGCCCAGAGGCTGAAGGAGCTCACCCCGGAGGAGAGAGCGACGCTGCGGGCGGCGGCCCCCATCCTGGAGAAGCTCTCGAAGATGTAGGCGGAGATGTAGGCGGGGACGCAGCCGGAGCCGCAGGCGGGGACGCAGCCGGGGATGTAGCCGGAGCCGCAGGCGGGGACGCAGGCGGGGATGTAGCCGGAGCCGCAGGCGGGGACGCAGGCGGGGACGCAGGCGGGGACGCAGCCGGAGCCGCAGGCGGGGACGCAGCCGGGGATGTAGCCGGAGCCGCAGGCGGGGACGCAGCCGGGGATGTAGCCGGAGCCGCAGGCGGGGACGCAGCCGGAGCCGCAGGCGGGATGTTCCGTTCGCTGCGGAACTACAACTACCGGCTGTTCGCGGCAGGTGGGGTCGTCTCCAACTGCGGCACGTGGATGCAGCGCACTGCCCAGGACTGGCTGGTGCTGGATCTCACTCATGGCAGCGGCTCGGCGCTCGGTGTGACGGTGGCGCTGCAGTTCCTCCCGGTGATGCTGTTCGGGCTGATGGGCGGGATGCTGGCCGACCGCTACCGCAAGCGGCGCGTGCTCATCGTGGCTCAGTCGCTGATGGGTCTGCTGGCGCTGACCATGGGCGTTCTGGTGACGACCGGTTCGGCCCAGGTCTGGCACGTGTACGCGATGGCGTTCACGCTGGGCCTCATCTCCTGCGTCGAGGTGCCGACCAGGCAGTCGTTCGTCGTCGAGATGGTCGGCCGGGCGGACCTGCCGAACGCCATCGCGCTGAACAGCTCGACGTTCAACCTCGCCCGGGTCGTCGGCCCGGCGGTGGCCGGCCTGCTCATCTCGTGGATGGGTACCGGGCCGATCTTCCTGCTGAACTCGGCGTCGTTCATCGCCGTGATCGCCGGTCTGGCGCTCATGCGGGCCTCGGAGTTGAGCTCGCCCCAGCCCGTTCCGCGGGGGAAGGGCCAGCTGCGGGAGGGCCTGCGCTACGTGGGAGGCCGTCCCGACCTCCTGCTGCCGCTGTTGATCGTGGCCTTCATGGCGATCTTCGCGCAGAGCTTCTCGACGAGCATCGCGCTCATGGCCCGGCAGGTGTACGGCGCGGGCGCGTCGTCGTTCGGGATCGCGTCCAGCATGTTCGCCGTCGGGGCCTTCGGCGGGGCGCTGCTCGCGGCCCGGCGGGTCAAGCCGAGCCGCCGGTTCCTGTTGGCGGGGGCGCTCAGCTTCGGGTTGTTCCAGGTGCTGTCGGGCCTCGCGCCGGTCTATCCCGCGTTCCTGTTACTGCTCGTCCCCGCGGGCATGGCCATGATCACTGTGAACACGACCGCCAACACGATCGTGCAACTCGGGGCGTCCCCAGAGATGCGCGGCCGGGTCATGGGCATCTACGTGCTCGTCTTCACCGGCGGCGCTCCGATCGGCGCGCCCCTCGTGGGCTGGCTCGCCGAGCTGGCCGGGCCGCGGATCGCGGTGGTGGCAGCTGGGACGTTGAGCATGGTGGGCGTCGCGCTGGCCGTACTGGTGACCCGGCTTGTGGCGGTGCGGGTCGCCGCCCGGACGGCGGACGCGGACGCGGTGGACATCCCAGGCGTGGCCGGAGCCGTGGCCTGACCGGCGTCCGTGGCCGTCGCCTGACGCCGCGCCCGCCGCCTGACCAGAGCCCGCCGCCTGACCAGGGCCCGTCCAAGAGCACGCCGCCGGGTCGCGCGGGCTGACCCGAGTATGCCGTTCCGGGTGAAGGTGCCACGGGAGACAATCGGGTCGTGAGCCGACTTTTCGCGGGCCTTTTGCCCCCGGGGGAGGCGTTGGACGAGGCCACCCTGGCCGTCGAGGCGGTACGGGCCGAGTGGCCCGGCCTGCGCTGGGTCGATCCCGCGCTGTGGCACGTGACCTTGGCCTTCTTCGGTGAGGTGGCCGACCGGGCCCTACCGGATCTACGGGTACGGGTGGCCAGGGCGGCCGCACGCCACGCGCGGGCATCGCTGCGCCTGGCCGGGGCCGGGGCGTTCCCGTCGGCGGCCCGCGGGCGGATCATCTGGCTCGGGCTGCGGGCCGATCCGCCGCTGACCAGGCTGGCCGGTTCTCTCACGGCGGCCGGTCGCCGGGCCGGGGCCGGGGAGGTGGACGGCAAGCCGTTCCACCCCCACCTGACCCTGGCCCGGTCACGAGACGGCGGTGACCTGCGGCGGCTGATCGGCGCACTCGGCGCGTTCGAGGGACGCGGCTGGGAGGCGGAGGCGGTTCACCTCGTCCGCAGCCACACCGGGCCGCAGGTGCGTTACGAGACCGTCGATGTCTACCCCTTGGGCAGGCGCGGCTAGGCTCCAAGGCGTGGATCGTCCTCGTCGCTGGCTGCTGCCCACGGTGCTCACGCTGCTCGTGCTCATCGTCATCGTGGGGACGCTGCTCAGCACCTGATCACCAGGCGTAGTCCTCCGGCGCGGTCCTGTGGCCGGGGAAGATCTCATCGAGGCGGGCCAGTGCCTTCTCGTCCAGATCGATCTCCGTGGCGCGCAGCGCGCCGTCGAGCTGTTCGACGGTGCGAGGACCGATGATCGGCGCGACCACCGCGCGCTGCCGGAGCAGCCAGGCGAGCGCCACGTTGGCCGGGTTCTCCCCGAGCTCGTCGCAGAACGCCTCGTACTGCTCGATCTTGTCGCGGTGCTTCTCGAGCTGGACCTGCATCTGGTCCGTGGCGGACCGGCGCTTGTCGGTCTTGCGCAGGATCCCGGCGAGCAGGCCACCCGCGAGCGGGCTCCAGGGGATGACCCCGAGGCCGTAGTCCTCGGCGGCGGGCAGCACCTCCAGCTCGGGTGCGCGGGTGAGCAGGTTGTAGTGGGACTGCTCGCTGACCAGGCCGAGGTCACCTCGCCGCCGCGCCGTCTCCTGCGCCTTGGCGAGGTGCCACCCCGCGAAGTTGGACGAGCCGACATACAGGATCTTGCCCTGCTGCCGGAGCACCTCCATGGCCTCCCAGAACTCGTCGAACGGGGTGTTCCGGTCGACGTGGTGGGCCTGGTAGATGTCGATGTAGTCCGTCTGCAGGCGCTTCAGCGAGGCCTCCGCGTTGCGGCGGATGCTGAGCGCCGACAGACGGCTCACGTTGGGCCACTCGCCCATGTCCCCGTAGACCTTGGTCGCGATGACCGTCTTCTCACGGCGCTCGCCGCCCTTGGCGAACCAGCGGCCGATGATCTGCTCGGTGGTCCCGGGGCCGATCTGGCGGCCGTAGACGTTGGCCGTGTCGAAGAAGTTGATGCCCACCTCGTGGGCGCGGTCCATGATCGTGTAGGAGTCCTCCTCGCTGGTCGTGGGACCGAAGTTCATCGTGCCCAGGCAGAGTCTGCTGACCTTGAGGCCGGTACGGCCAAGCTGTCCGTATTCCATGACGACCACACTAGGAACCTGGAGTGGACTCCAGTCGAGCGTGTGGTCAGCTCTGGCTGCCGATGAACTCCCTGAACCAGTGGAAGCTGGCCTTGGGGGTGCGAACCTGGGTGCGGTAGTCCACGTGCACCAGGCCGAACCTGGCGGCGTAGCCGCGCGCCCATTCGAAGTTGTCCATCAGCGACCAGCAGAAATAGCCCCGCACGTCGACTCCGTCGGAGATGGCGTCACGGGTGGCGGTCACATGGTCTCGCAGGTAGTCGATCCGGCCGGTGTCCTCCAGGACGCCGTCGTCGCCGTAGCCGTTCTCGGTGACGTAGATCGGGGGCAGGTGGGGATAGCGCCCGGCCAGGCCGACGAGGGTGTCGTACAGGCCCTCGGGCTCCACCGTCCAGCCCAGCCCGCTGGTTCGGGCGTGTTCGGGCGTGATGCCCCGCACCCCGATGTCGAACGCCGAGCGGGAGGCCGGATCGCCCTCCACGTGCGGGGCGTCGGCCACATGGATCCGGTAGTAGTAGTTGACCCCCAGGAAGTCGACCGGCGCGCCGATCAGGTCCAGGTCGCCGTCGCGGCGGAAGGAGAAGTCGCTGACGCCGCCGAACACCTCGGCCATGTCGGCGGGGTAGGCGCCGCCGAACAGCGGTTCGGTGAACTGGCGGTTGACCAGCAGGTCCATCCGGCTGGCCGCGGCGGCGTCCTGCGGGGAAGGGCTGGCCGGGACGGTAGGTGACATGTTGAGCGTCACCCCGATCCGCTGGCCGGGACGGGCCTGCTCGCGCAGGCGGGCGGTGGCCAGGCCGTGGCCGAGCAGCAGGTGATGGGCGGCGGCCAGCGCGCCGTGACCCTCCCGCACGCCCGGAGCGTGGCGGCCCTCGGCGTAGCCGACGATGGCCGAGCAGTACGGCTCGTTGAGCGTGATCCAGTTGGCCACCACGTCGCCCAGCGCCTCGTGCACGGTGGCGGCGTAGTCGGCGAACCGCTCGGCGGTGTCGCGGACCCGCCAGCCGCCGCGTTCTTCCAGCGCCTGCGGCAGGTCCCAGTGATAGAGAGTGACGAACGGCTCGATGCCGCCCTCGCGTAGCGCCTCGACCAGGCGCCGATAGAAGTCCAGCCCCCGCTTGTTGACCTGGCCGGTCCCGTCGGGGAACACCCGCGGCCAGGCCACCGAGAACCGGTAGGCCCCCGCCCCCAGCTCCTTCATCAGATCGACATCCTCCCGCCAGCGGTAATAGTGATCGCAGGCGAACTCACCGGACTCGCCCCTCGCCACCGCGCCGGGCACCCGGCAGAAGGCGTCCCAGATCGACGGGCCGCGCCCATCGGCGCTCACCGCCCCTTCGATCTGGTACGCGGCGGTGGCCGTCCCCCACACAAACCCAGCGGGGAAGGACCCCGCCCCGGCGAGGCGTTCCTCGATCGCCGTCATTCCTTGAACGCTCCAAACAGATATGCGCGACGCCCCCGTGCCGCGCGTCAGGCGGCCTCGGGGGCGTGATGTGAGATGCGGCCGGCAGCGCGGCCAGGGAATAACCCGATCTCCAACTCGTGGGCAGGCGAAGTTTCGCAGCTGACACCTGACGCTCCTCGATCTGGAGAAGGGGTGGCTGCGAGACGCGACGGCCGCGCCTGTGGCAAGCGGCAACGGCCGGTTCGCCGTAATCACACATAATCAGAGGGGAAGATGTCAAGTCACGGAAAGATAACTATTCCGGTTGGTTCTATCCGGCTTGACACATTTCCCGATACTCGCGTACCGTGCGTGAAACCGGTTACATGAAACCGGTTTCAGCGAGATGCGATAACGTTCGATTGTGGCAACGATCAGAGAGCTGGCACGCCTGTGCGGGGTGTCGCCGGCGACCGTCTCCCGTGTGTTCAACAACCCGGAGGTGGTGAACGCCAGGACGCGTGACGAGGTGTTACGCGCCGCGCAGCAGATCGGCTACCAACCAAACGCGTCGGCCCGCACATTGGCCACCAAGAAGTCGTCGATGGTCGGTCTCGTATGGGATACCGATCATCGGCGTCCCGGATGGCGGCATCCCTATTTCCAGGAGATCCTCATCGGGCTCAAGACCGCGCTCAGCGGGCGCGGCTACCATCTCCTGCTGCTCGCCACGAGCGAGGAGAAGCCCGAGGAGTCGTACGTGCACGCCGTGCGGCGGCACAATCTCGACGGGGTTGTCATGATCGACAGTGGCAACCGCGACCCCTCGCTCGGATACCTCGCCGAGTCCGGCATCGCCTGCGTCTCCCTCGACCGTCCACTGGAAGGGCCCCGCACCACGTACGTGACCTCTGACAATGTGGGAGGCGCACGGCAAGCCGTCCGGCACCTGTACGAGCAGGGGCGGAGGTCCATCGCGACCATCAGCGGCCCCGCGGGCACAGGACCTGGGACCGATCGGCTGCGGGGATACGTCGAGGAGCTCGCCGCGCTCGGCCTGTCGCAGCGTCCCGAGCACGTTGTCGAGGGCGACTTCTATCTCTCCGGCGGCGTGGCCGCGATGCGCCGGCTGCTGCGGGCGCCGGAGCAGCCCGACGCCGTCTTCGTCGCGGGCGACGAGATGGCCGTGGGCGCGTTGCGCGCGATCGCCGAGGCGGGCCTGAAGGTGCCCGAGGACATCGCCGTCGTCGGGTTCGACGACATCGAGCTGGCCGGGCTGGTCATCCCCGGCCTCACCACCGTCGCGCAGGACAAGGCCGGTATAGGAGCCGCCGCGGCCGAGGCGGTGGTCGCCATGATCAACGGCGCGGACGCGCCGCCCCCGCAGGTGCTGCCGACCACCCTCGTGGTCCGGGGCTCCAGCCGGCTCTGATCAGACCTGCCCCTCGTCCTGGAAACAGGCGGGGGGCGTTTCTGTCTGTATTGGGGTATTTCGGACTACTTTCCCGCTGGCGTGAACGCGTCACGGCAGCATCCCGCCGCCCGGTGACGTTGACGAGATTGTCCCGGATGCCGGATTTTCGGACCATATTCCGTGATCTCGACCGTCGGCGCACGCCTGGCGGCGGTCCGAAAGCAGGAGCATCCCCCATTGCGTATTTGGAAACTGCATATCCGGAAACCGCTTTTCCGGAACCGGCCCGGGGCCGGGGCCCCCAGAGTGGTGATCGCCACCGCCGCGGTGCTCGCAGCCCTGGCCGTTTCTCCCGGAACATCCCTGGCCGGCACTTCGCCGGCACCGCCCACCCCGGCAGCCACATCCACCCCGGCTGTCACCTCCACCCCGGACGCGGCCGGAGGCGCCGGGCAGGCCGAGCCGTACGCGCCTCTGTGTGAGGCGCCCGCCGAGGGCCGGTTCAGCTGTTTCGTGCTGCGGAAGGCGGGCGGCGCCCGCCACGCCGCGGGTCCGCTGGCGGCCGGAGCCGCCCCTGACGGGTACGGCCCCGCCGACCTCGCCGGAGCGTACGGGCTGCCGTCGGACGGCGGAGCGGGCCAGACGGTCGCGATCGTCGTCGCCTTCGACGCGCCCGAGGCGGAGGCGGACCTCGCCGTCTACCGCGCGCAGTTCGGCCTCCCGGCGTGCACCGGTGCCGACGGCTGCTTCCGCAAGGTCGACCAGCGGGGCGGCACCGACTATCCCGCGCCCGACCCCGGCTGGGCGGGAGAGGCGGCCCTCGACCTCGACATGGTCTCGGCCGTGGCGCCCCGCGCACACATCCTTCTCGTCGAGGCCGACTCCAACAGCCCGTACGACCTCGGCGCGGCCGTCGACCAGGCGGTGGCGATGGGGGCGCGCTTCGTGTCCAACTCCTACGGCACCGACCAGGAGTACTCCGACGAGGCGACGCTGGACGTCCACTACGACCACCCGGGAGTGGCGGTCGTGGCGGCCTCCGGCGACTACGGCTACGGAGTGTCCTATCCGGCCGCCTCGCCGTACGTCACCTCGGTCGGCGGCACGTCCCTGGTCCGCGACTCCAGCTCGCGCGGCTGGTCGGAGACGGTGTGGAACTCCACCTGGACGGACGGCGGCGGTCAGCAGCGGTGGGGCGCGCCGGGATCGGGATGTTCCCGGTTCGAGGCCAAGCCCGAGACGCAGCACGACTCCGGCTGCCCCGGGCGCACCGTCGCGGACGTGTCGGCCGTGGCCGACCCGGTGACCGGCGTCGCCGTCTACAACAGCTACTCCGACGACGGCTGGGCCGTCTACGGCGGCACCAGCGCCGCCACCCCCATCGTCACCGGCGTCTACGCGGTGGCCGGTGCCCCGATCGAGGGCACCCGGGCCAACACGTATCCGTACCTCGGCGCGAGCGCGCTGTGGGACGTCACCAAGGGTGACGACGCGAGCTGCCCGGCCGGGCTGTGCCCGTTCGGCACCACGCCGGAATGCGCGCCGTCCTACCTCTGCGCCGCGCAGGCCGGCTACGACGGGCCGACCGGGCTCGGCACGCCGAACGGCCCGGCCGCGTTCCGCGGCGCCCCGCACGGAACGGTCGCCGGCACGGTGACCGACGCCGGCACCGGCAAGCCCGTATCCGGCGCGCTCGTGACATTGGGCGACTACACCGCGACCACCGCGGGCGACGGCCGGTACAGCCTCGCCGTGCCGGTCGGCACCTACTCCGGCACGGTCGACGTGTACGGGTACCGGCAGGCGGTGATCGAGACGTTCGCCCTGGCCGACGGCCAGACCGTCACCAAAGACGTGGCGCTCCAGGCGCTGCCCGCGCAGACCGTGTCGGGCACCGTCACGGACGGCGGCGGCCACGGCTGGCCGCTCTACGCGCAGGTCGCGGTCGAGGGAGTGCCGGGCGCCCCGGTCTTCACCGACCCGCTGACCGGGAAGTACAGCGTGCGGCTCCCGCAGGGACGCACGTACACGCTCACCGTGACCTCGGGATATCCCGGCTACCTGCCCAAGACGGTGGAGGTCGCCGTCGGCGAGGGCCCGGCGACCGCCGACGTCGCGGTGCCCGTGGACACCACCAAGGCGGCGGCCCCCGGATATTCGCTGACCTATCACGGCGGCGGCGTCCAGCCGTTCGACACCCGGTCCGCCCCGGCGGGCTGGACCGTCAAGAACAACAACGAGAACGGCGGCTGGCGCTTCGACGACCCGCTGGGACGCAGCAACCAGACGGGCGGCGGCGGTGGCTTCGCCATCGTGGACGACTTCAACGAGGGCTGGGCGCAGCTCGACACCGAACTGCGCAGCCCGTCGTACGACCTGTCGGCCGAGAAGAACCCGGTCGTCGAGTTCGACACCCACTTCCCGCCGGTGCAGCGGGTCGACGTCCCGCAGGCCGACATGGACGTCAGCGTCGACGGCGGCACGACCTGGTACACCCTGTGGCGCTCGCCCCCGGCCCTGTCCGGCCCCGACCACGTGTCGGTCTCGCTCACGCCGTTCGCCGGGCGCAAGGACGTGCGGGTGCGGTTCCACTACGTGGGCGGCCTCGGCAACATCTGGGAGGTCGACAGGGTCGCCGTGGGCACCCGCACCTTCGCGGCGCAGCCCGGTGGACTCGTCGTCGGCCGGGTGACCGACGCCAACACCGGCGAGGGCGTCGTCGGCGCGACCGTGTCCCTTGGGCCCGCATCCCTTGGGCCCGCGCGCGCGATCAGCGTGGCGACGCCGCAGGACCAGGCGATCGGCGACGGCCTGTACTGGCTGTTCTCGCCGGAGAAGGGCGATCGGCGGATCACGGCGGAGAAGGCGGCGTTCGGCTATCCGGCGCTGACCCGGAAGCTGAAGCTCACGTCGGGGGTGACCCCCGCCGACTTCGCCCTCAAGGCCGGACGGATCACGGTCGCTCCCGCGTCCGTCAGCGCGTCCGTGCCGTGGGGCGGCAGCCGCACCGTCACGGTCACCGTGAAGAATGACGGCACGGCTCCGGCCTCCTTCACGCTCGGCGAGCGGGAAGGCGGGGCGCCGGTGAGCCTCCAGCAGACGGCGGGGCAGGGATCGTCCGACGGCACGCTGGAGGAGGCGAAGGGCCGCACGCCCGTGCAGCGGGTGAAGACCCCCATGGACAAGGCGATCCCGGCCACCGTTCCGTCTCCGCCGGCGTCCCCGTCGGGGAGCCCGGCCACACGTCCGGCTCCGCCGGTCGGCGACGCCTGGCGCGCGATCGCCGATCTGGCCCAGCCCTCCAGCGGCATGGTCGCGGGCACCTACAAGGGCAAGCTGTACGCCGGGCTCGGCAATCCGGCGACCGGCACCCTGTTCTCCAACACGTTCGCCTCGTACGACCCGAAGAAGCGCACCTGGACGACGCTGGAGAGCCCCTGGTACCGGCGGTGGGCGGCGGTGGGCGCCTTCATCGGCGACCGCTTCTACGTCACCTCGGGACGGGACAGCATGGGCGGCACGGTCGCCGCGACCGAGATCTACGACACCGGGACCGGCACCTGGCACACCGGCACGCCGAACCCGCGGCCTCTCGGGTCGTCGGGGTCGGCCGTGCTCGACGGCAAGCTCTACGTCGTCGGCGGGTGCTACATGGAGGGATTCGGCAACGAATACTGCGCCAACGCGGACGTCATGGTCTACGACCCGTCGGCCGACGGCTGGAGCAAGGCGGCGGCGTACCCCATCGGCACCGCGCGCCTGGCGTGCGGCGGGATCGACGGCAAGGTCTACTGCGCGGGCGGTCAGACGGCCAACGCGTACGCCTACGACCCGAAGACCGACAAGTGGTCCAGGGTCGCGGACATGCCGCTCGACCTGATGAGCGCGGCCTCAGCCGTGGCGAACGGGCGGCTGCTCGTCTCCACCGGCTACAGCCTCAGCCAGGGCGTCGTCACCAACGAGGGCTTCGCCTACGACCCGGCGACGAACACGTGGAGCCCGCTGCCCAACGCCCCCGCGCCCACGGCCGGAGCCGCGGGCGCCTCCGGGTTCTACCTCGTCGGCGGGTCCGACCCCGCGACCGGTATGCCCGTGGCCACCGTCGAGCAGCTGCCGGGCTACGAGCAGCCGCACGCGGACGTCGCGTGGTTGTCGGTGCGGAACGGCGGGTCCCGGCTTGAGCCGGGGCACAGCGCCAAGATCACGGTCCGGTTCGACGCGGACGAGGACGCTACTTCCGTCCTCACCGAATACTCGGCCGGGCTGGTCGTCGACACCGACACGCCGTACCAGGCGCGGCAGGTGCCGGTGACGATGCGCGTCGAGCCGCCGCGCCCCGGCCACGCCTGATCACCGCGGCCCGGCCGGAGGGACCTCCGGCCGGGCCCCTTCCCCTACGGGGTCCACCATCCCCGGCTGGCGGCGAGGACGCCGGCCTGGAACCTGCTCGTCGCGTTGAGACGGACCATAAGGTCGTGGATGCGGCGCTGCACCGTGCGATGGCCGATCTCCAACTGCCGGGCGATGGCCTCGTCGGGCAGGCCGAGCGCGAGCAGCGAGACGATGCGCCGCTCCTCGTCCGTCAACGGCGGCTCGTCGTCCGCCGCCCGTTCCGGGCCGGCGGCGCCGGTCGGGCCCTGGCGCGCGGGGTAGGGCTGCGCCTGCTGCCACAGCATCTCGAACAGCGTCGACAGCGCGTCGAGCAGGGCCGAGGGGTGCACCACGATGCACGAGTCGAGCACGCGGGGCGTCGCCCGCAGCGGGATCAGCCCGAGGTCGTCGTCGACCAGCAGCATCTTCATCGGGACGCTCGCCAGGACGCGGATCTCCTCGCCCGCGGCCGTGCCCCGGGCGAGCTCGTCGGCCTGGCCGGGCAGCAGCAGCGCGTCGCGGTCGTGGATGAAACGCCGCCGGACCGTCTGCTCCAGCACGTTCGCCGAGGAGGAGATCCGCTCCCCGTCGATCGCCCGCGCGTACGGCGGGGCGTCGATGCCGCGCAGGGTGCTCCTGGCCCTGCGCATGAGCTGCTGGCCCGACCGCGCCACCGCGTCAGGACCCGAGATCACCTCGATCAGCTCGGCCGCGTCGTGTCCCGGCCGCGCCCTGCGGTGCCGTTCGCCGAGGTGATGCGCCAGCGCCCGCACGCGCTTGATGTCGCGTTCGCGGGCCAGCAGCAGCACTTCGATGGCGTTCTCCGGCGGAAGCGCCGTGTAGCGCACCGGGCGGCCCGGCAGGCGGGAGATCAGGCCACGGTCCTCAAGGCGCTGCACGACCGTGCCGAACAGTTCCCGCTCTATCGTCGTGACGCTGAGGATCTCCTCCGCGGTGAGCGGCGTCCCGTCGACCAGCGCGAGGTAAGCCTCCTCACCCCACTGGTCGATCCCCAGCACCTCAAGCACGTGCCACCTCGTTGACCTGCGGTTGGGCAGGATCGTAGACGAGGCCCGGCCGCCGATCGTCACGAGGTGGGGGTCAGACGCGATAGTCCCAGGTCAGCGTGCCCTGGCTCAGGTCGTCCACGAGCCCGCGGACGAAGGCGAGCTCGGCGTCGATGACGTCCCGCCGATACTCGGTCTCCACGAGGAACAGGCGGGCGAGGAACGTGGCGCCCTCCGCCAGCTCGGTTCGTACGGCCGCCAGCCCGGCCTCCAGGACGGCGACACGCTCACGGAGAGCGGCCAGGGCCTCCTCCGGAGGGAGCACGGGCAGGAAGGCCAGCGCGGCGGGGAACTCGGGAAACTCCTTGGCCGGGGCGGACAGCATCGCCCGCATCCACTGCCGCAGCGTCTCCCGCCCGGCGTCGGTGGGCTCGTAGACGGTCCGTTCCGGCCGGTTCTCCTCCCGCGCGGTCTCGCGGACCGCGATGAGCCCGTCCCGGAGGAGGCGCTCGATCGTCTGGTACACGCTGTTGCGCTGGGCCACGTTGACCACGTCGTCCTTGTGCCGCTCCTTGATCAGTTGCTGCATCCGGTACGCGTGCATGGGCGCCTCGCAGACCAGGGAGAGCACGGCCATGGCCAGAGGGGAACGCCGGGTCGCCATGCCGCACATCGTATCGGCCCTGTTTCTCGATAGTCATTTTATGTATAGTCATAACATGACCAAGAGAGCATTGATCATTGGTGGCGGCATCGCCGGGCCGGTGGCGGCCATGGCTCTGCGCCGGGCGGGCATCGACAGCGAGATCTTCGAGGCGTACGACAAGGGGGCCGAGGGGGTGGGCGCCTTCCTCACCCTGGCCGTGAACGGTCTCGCGGCCCTGCGCGTGCTCGGCCTGCACGACCTCGTCGAAGGACTGGGCATGGACACGCCGGTCATGGAGATCCACAACGGGCGGGGCAGAGGGCTCGCCACCGTGCGGCAGCCGAGCCGCACCCTGAAGCGGGCCGACCTCTACCGCGAGCTGCGCGACGAGGCGGTGCGGCGCGGCGCGACCGTCCGGTACGGCAAGCGCCTCGTGTCGGCCTCGCCCACGGCGGGCGGGGTACGCGCCGTCTTCGCCGACGGCGGCGCCGCCGAGGGCGATCTGCTGATCGGCGCGGACGGGCTCCGCTCGCGCACGCGGACGGTCGTCGACCCGGCGGCTCCGTCCGCCCGCTATCTCGGGCTGCTGAACACCGGCGGCTTCGCGTCCGGCGTGACGGTGCCGGGGGTGCCGGGGACCGTCTACTTCGTCTTCGGCAGCCGATGCTTCTTCGGGTACATAATCCACCCCGATGGAGAGGTGTGGTGGTTCGCCAACCCGCCCAGCCGCCGGGAGCAGTCGCCCGAGGAACTCGCCGCCGTCGCGCCGGACCGGTGGCGGGCGCGGCTGATGGACCTGTTCGACGGCGAAGCCGGCCCGATGCGGCAGATCATCGCGGCGACCGAGCACATCCTGCCCGGATGGAACACCTACGATCTCCCGAAGGTCCCGACCTGGTCGCGGGACGGCATGGTGCTCATCGGCGACGCCGCCCACGCCACCTCGCCGGCCTCGGGCCAGGGCGCCTCGATGGCGATCGAGGACGCCGTCGTGCTCGCCCGGTGCCTGCGCGACACGCCCGAGACCTCCGCCGCGTTCCGCGCCTACGAGGGGCTGCGCCGCGAGCGGGTGGAGCGGATCGTCGCGTACGGCAAGCGCAACGGCGACGGCAAGGCGCCGGGCCGGTTCGGCGCCGCCGTACGCGATCTGGTGCTGCCCGTGATCATGCGCCAGGTGGAACGGCGGAACTCGCTCGCGTGGATTCACGACTACCGGATCGCCTGGGACGGCTAGGCGGGGACCGACCAGGGCACGCTCGGAGCGCGGATATCGGGAATGATGGCGGCATGGGGAGCAGATCGGGGGAGAGGCCGCGAAGCGGTCGCGTGGCGGGGCTCGTGGCGGCGTTCCTGCTGATCGTCGCGGTGCCGCTGGTCCCCGGTGCCGCCCGGGCCGACGGTGATCGGCTGCTCTTCCGGTTTCACGACAAGCGGATCAACGAGTCGAGCGGCATGGCCGTCTCGCCGACGCATCCGGGCATCGTCTACACGCACAACGACAGCGGCGACGGCCCCCGCGTCTTCGCCGTGGGGTCCGACGGCCGGACCAGGGCGACGTTCACGATCGGCGGGGCCGGCGCCTGGGACTGGGAGGCCATGGCGGCCACGCTCGACCGGGCCTCGGGGCGCGGCGTGCTGTGGCTGGCCGACATCGGCGACAACCAGAACAACCGCCGTGACATCAGCGTCTACCGGGTGACCGAGCCACGTACCGTACGGGACGCCACGCTGCCGGCCACCCGGTACCGGTTCCGCTACGAGGACGGCAGCCGCAACGCCGAGGGCGTCATGGTCAACCCGCGTACCGGCCGTCTCTACGTCGTGAGCAAGGAGATCGGCGGGTCGGTGTACGAGGCTCCGGCGCGGCTCCGTACCGACCGGGTGAACGTGCTGCGCAAGGTGGGGCCCGCGCCGATCATGGCGACCGACGCGGCGTACGCGCCCGACGGGTCGGCCTTCGTCATCCGCACGTACTTCTCCGCGTCGGTGTACCGGGCGCCGGGCGATCTCCTCGCCCACGTCACCATGCCGCCGCTCGACCAGGCCGAGTCGATCACCTATACGCGGGACGGCTCCGGCCTGATGACCGGGTCGGAGGGAGCAGACAGCCCCGTCTACCTGGTGCCGTTGCCGGCCGGGGCCCGCGCGCGAGCGGCCCCCGTCGTGTCCCGCCCGACGCCCCGGCCGACGCCGTCCCCGGGCCGGAGGGCGGCTCGCACCGGCGCCGCCGAGGCCGCGTCCGAGAGCGCGGGCGGCGGCGTTCCTGCACTGATGACGCTGTTATGGGTCGGCGTCGCGCTGGGCGTCATGGGAGTGATCGCGACGATCGCCTACCGGACCGGCCGCTGAGCCCCGCACCATCGCGCCCCGTCCCATACGGGACGGCCCCCGCCGATGACGGCGGGGGCCGGTGCCGGCCGGGAGCCCTGATCAGGCTCCGGCGTAGATGCGGTGGACGAACTCGGCCAGCTGGTCGTCCGGCAGCCCCTTGGCCAGGTCGGCTTCGCTGATCATCCCGACCAGGCGACGGTTTTCGATCACCGGTACGCGCTTGATCTGGTGCTCCTCCATCTGGGTGATGGCGTCGTCGACGCTGGTGTCGGCGTCCACCCACACCAGCCCGCGCGCGAGCTCGCCCGCGGTCGTCCGGTCGAGGTCCATGCCCTCGGCGCAGCACTTGATGATGATGTCGCGATCGGTGATGATCCCCTTGAGGCGGTCGTCGTCACCGCAGATGGGCAGCGCGCCGACGCTCATGTCGCGCATCATCTCCGCAGCCCTGCGCAGGCTCTCGTGTTCGCCCACGCAGGCGGCCCCCGGATGCATCACGTCCCGGGCTCGCTTCTCGGCTCCTCCGGTAGTCATCGTTTCCTCCCGAAACTTGGACTTATATAGGTCTATGCCCGGTTAGTCCCAGCTCAGCGGAATCTCTCGACGAAATGCTCCCCTCGCAACGCCCGCTCCACGAGTTCGATCGATTCGGCCAGTCGTACGAGGCGAGGTCCCTCCTGCCGATACGCGTCGAGCACCTCCTCGACCGCGTGTGGCGGCAGATGGTCTCTCAGGTCGACGGCGGCGCCCCGATAGCCGGTCCGGGCCGCCTCGATGGCCGCGCGCACGTGCTGGCGGGCCATCCGCGCGAGCGCGATCGGGTGGCGGCGCAGCACGCCGTACGCGCGATAGTCCGGCGGGACGGCGTCGAGCAGCCACGACACGGCCGACATCGCCCAGTCGGGGCTGTCCGGCGGCCGCACCTCGGCGGGCCAGCCTGGTGGCACGTACACACCGGTCAGCATACCGAACAACAGTTCGATCACCGAGAACCAGCCCGGCTGCGCGACAATGTCGGCATGGCAACCCACCGGACGCCGGCCGGGCCGGCATGAGGATCGGGATCATCGGCGCGGGGATCCTGGGCCTGGCCGTGGCCAGGCAGGCCGCCCAAGCGGGGGCCGAGGTGACGGTCCTCGACAAGGAGGACCGGGTCGCGGCCCACCAGACCGGCCACAACAGCGGCGTGGTGCACGCGGGGATCTACTACCCGCCCGGCTCGCTCAAGGCCCGGCTCTGCCGGGACGGCGTGTCCCTGCTCAAGGAGTACTGCGCGGAGCACGGGCTGCCGTACGACGAGGTGGGGAAGCTGGTCATCGCCTCCGGCCGGGGCGAGATGGCCGGGCTGCGCCGCATCGCCGATCGAGCCAGGGAGAACGGGGTTCCCGACGTCGCGGAGCTCGACGCCATCGGCCTTCGGGAGATCGAGCCCGCCGCGGTCGGGGTGGGCGCGGTCCACTCGCCGCGCACCGCGATCACCGACTACCCCGCCGTCGCCCGGTGCCTCGCCGACGAGGTGACCGCTTCGGGCGGGTCCGTACGGCTCTCGCATCCCGTGCGGGCGATCAGGGAGAGATCGGGCGGCGTCGATGTGCTGGCGGGGCGGTCGCGCTTCAGGTTCGACCGGCTGATCTCCTGCGCGGGTCTCGGCACCGACCGGGTGGCGGAGCTCGCGAAGGCGCCCGGGGCCGTGCGGATCGTCCCGTTCCGCGGGGAGTACTACCGGCTGACGCCCAAGGCGAAGGACCTGGTGCGCGGCCTCGTCTATCCGGTGCCCGACCCCCGTTACCCCTTCCTGGGCGTCCATCTCACCCGGCGGATCGACGGCGAGGTCCTCGTCGGGCCCAACGCCGTGCTCGCCCTGGCGTACGAGGGCTACTCGTGGCGGGACGTGTCGCCCCGAGACCTCCGGCGCATCCTCACCTGGCCCGGCACCGGGCGGATGGCCGCCAAGCACTGGCGGACCGGAGTGAGAGAGGTCTACGGCTCCGTGGCGAAGGGCGCGTTCGTGGCCGCGGCCCGCCGGTACGTCCCCGCGCTGTCGTCGGCCGACCTGGTGCGGACCGAGGGCGGCGTGCGGGCGCAGGCCGTGGGGCGGGACGGCGGGCTGGTCGACGACTTCGCGATCGACGTCCGGGGCCGGATCGTCCTGGTGCGCAACGCCCCGTCGCCCGCCGCGACCTCAAGCCTCGCCATCGCCCGACATATCGCTTTAACAGTGCCCTTAACGGAAGGGCCATAGAGTACGTCCGCCATGGTTGCCGAATCCGCCGAAGCCCGCCTGCTGATCGTCGAGGACGAGCCCAACATCCTCGAACTGCTGGCGGCCAGTCTCAGGTACGCCGGGTTCGAGGTTCACACGGCCGCGAACGGGATCGAGGCCGTGGCCGCGGCCCAGCGGCACCGGCCCGACCTCATCGTGCTCGACGTCATGCTGCCCGACATCGACGGCTTCGACATCGTCCGCCGCCTGCGCGGCGGTGGCCTCCACACGCCGATCGTGTTCCTCACCGCCAGGGACGCCACGGAGGACAAGGTCCGCGGCCTGACCCTCGGGGGCGACGACTACGTGACCAAGCCGTTCAGCCTCGAGGAGGTCATCGCCCGCATCCGGGCGGTGCTCCGCCGTACGGCCGGCGACCCGCTCACGGCGCCTCCCCGGCTGACGTTCGCCGACATCGAGCTCGACGAGGAGTCGCACGAGGTCTGGCGGTCGGGCGTGGCCGTCCCTCTGTCGCCCACCGAGTTCAAGCTGCTGCGCTACTTCATGGTCAACGTCGGCCGGGTGCTGTCGAAGGCCCAGATCCTCGACCAGGTGTGGGACTACGACTTCCGGGGCGACGCCGGCATCGTCGAGTCGTACGTATCCGTGCTCAGGCGGAAGCTGGACAGCAGGGAGCCGCGGCTCATCCACACCCTCCGCGGCGTCGGCTACGTCATGCGATTGCCCCCCGCCGGCGTGTGACCCGTGCCGGGACGCACGCCGCTGCGCATCAGGCTCAGCGCGGCCATGCTCGCCCTCGTCGCGGTGGCGCTCGCCGTGATCGGGGTCGGCAGCGTGTCGGTCCTGCGGTCCTATCTCGTCGGCCGGGTCGACGCGCAGCTCGGCATGGTGGTCGCCGATCTCGGCATGCGGCTGCAGCGGGGGCCGCTCGCCCTCGGCAGGCTGCGGGTGCCGCCCACGGGCCGGGTGGAGATCCGCGACGCCACGGGCAAGACCGTGGCGATGCAGGTGGGCATGGACGTCGAGACCCGTCCCGGCCCCGGACCGCTCACGGCGGCTGAGGCACAGGCCGGGTCCGCCCAGACGGTGTCCGCGGTGAACGGCGACGGGCTCTGGCGGGTCAGAGCCGTGCCGATCGAGGGCTTCGGCAGCGTGGTCGCCGCCGTCGACATGGAGTCCGTGCAGCAGATCACCACCCGGCTCGCCCTGGTGGAACTGCTCGGTGGCGGCGCCGTCATGGCCACGCTCGCCGTCGTCGGAGTCGTCATCGTTCGGCGGAGCCTGCGGCCGCTCGGCGAGATCGAGGCGACGGCCGAGGCCATCGCCCAGGGACACCTCGGCAGCCGCATCCCCGACTGGGACCCTCGCACCGAGGTCGGCCGCCTGGCCCGCTCGCTCAACGGCATGCTGGCCCAGATCGAGGCCGCCTTCCAGGCGCGGGCGGCCTCCGAGGCGGCGGCGCGCGAGTCGGAGGCGCGGATGCGGCGGTTCGTCGCGGACGCCTCCCACGAGCTGCGGACCCCGCTGACGTCGATCAGGGGATTCGCCGAGTTCCACCGGCAGGCGCCGGACGAGGACGCCGGCTGGCTCCTCTCCCGGATCGAGAGCGAGGCGGGCCGCATGGGCCTGCTCGTCGACGACCTGCTGCTGCTCGCCCGCCTCGACCAGCAGCGTCCTCTGCTCCAGCAGCCCGTCGACCTGCTCGCTCTCGCCGCCGACGCCGTCCAGGACGCGCGGACGCTCTGCCCCGACCGCGACGTCTCCCTCGCGATCGAGGGCGACGCCGCACTGATCGTCACGGGGGACGAGGTGCGGCTGCGCCAGGTCGTGGGCAACCTGATGAGCAACGCCACCACCCACACACCGGCCGGCACCCCCATCACCGTGCGGGTGGGCCGCGAACGGTCGCACGCCTTCGTCGAGGTCGCCGACAAGGGCCCCGGTCTCACCCCGGAGCAGGCCGCCCGGGTCTTCGAGCGCTTCTACCGCGCCGACCCGTCCCGCAGGCGTCCGACGGGCGGCAGCGGGCTGGGGCTGGCGATCGTCGAGTCGCTCGTCCGGGCCCACGGAGGGACGGTCTCGGTCCGGTCGGAGCCCGGGGCGGGGGCCGCCTTCCGGACCGTCCTGCCCCTGGCGTCCGAGGCCCTGCCCTGACCTACTCGGCTCCGGGGAAGCCCTCGTCGGGGAAACCGCCGCCCGCCGTGCTCGTGGGGAGCACGACCTGGTCGCCGTCCGAGAGCCCGCTGAGGATCTGGACGTACTGGTCGCCGCGGACGCCCTGCTTCACGGTGCGCCGCATCTGCGTCCCGCCGTTGACCACCGTGACCGTCGCGGTGCCGTCAGGGAGGGTCCGTACGGCCTGGGACGGCACATACAGGGCGTCGGCGGCCTCACCCGTCGTCACCCGCACGCTGGCGCTCTGGCCCAGAAGAAGCCGGGCCGGGCGGTTGTCGAGGCCGATCGTGACGCCGTACTGGACGAGCCGGTTGGTCGTGGTCGCCGTCGGGTCGATGTGGACCACGGTGCCGGAGTACTGCTCGCCCGGCCGGGTCGCGAGGCTGACCGACGCCTTCTGGCCGACCTTGAGCGAGCCCACGTCCGACTCGGTGACCATCGCCTCCACCTGGAGATCGCTCAGATCGCCCAGTGTGATGAAGGTCCCGGACGTGTAGTGGGTGCCGACGGTGCCGTCGATGGACAGGACGGTGCCGTTCGCGGGCGCGGTTATCTTGACTCCGGCGAGGGCCTTCGCGGCGTCGGACAGCTTGCCGCTCGCCTGGGTGACCTGGGCCTCGGCCTCCGCCTCCGTGAGCTGCCGCCCGCCGCCCTGACCGCCGCCGCTCTGACCCTGGCCACCGCCGCCCTGGCCGCCTCGTCCGGAGAACCCCTGCCCGGCTCCGCCGCCGGAGCCACTCCCGCCTGCGCCCTGGCCGCCTGCGCCCTGGCCCCCTGCGCCCTGGTTTCCGGCGCCCTGGCCGCATCCCTGCGGGGAGGCGCCGGTCGGGGACGGCTGCGGGGTCGGGGCCGCCGGGGGGATCGAGATGCTGAGAGTCGGCTCCGGATGCCCTGTGGGGTGATGATGCGGCCGGTGCGACCAGGTGGGCTTCGGGTTCGGCGTGCCGGTCGGCCCCGGGGTGGCTGTCGGCCGTGGGTCCGCGGTCGGCCGGGGATCGGGTGACGGCGATGCCGGATGCCCGCCGGCACCCGTCGAGTAGGCCGTCGTCGAATAGGCCGCAAGGGATATGCCTGTCGCCGTGACGGCGCCCCCGCCGCGCTGGGCCTGCCCGGACGGGCTGGGCGACGGCGACGACCCTGGCGGGCAGGGAGCCGAAGCGCCGCCGGAGCCTCCTGCGCTGGAGCTCCCGGCTCCGGAGCCCCCGGTGCCGGCGGAACCTCCTGCCCCACCGGCCGGAGCCCCCGTGCCCCCGGCCGAGGAACCCGTGCCGCCTCGTGACGCGCCCGTGCCCCCGGCCGAGGAACCCGTGCCGCCTCGTGACGCGCCCGTGCCTCCAGCCGAGGAACCGGCGCCGCCTCGTGTGGCGCCGCCGGCCGACGCGCCCGAACCGGCGCCGCCCCCAGAACCCCCAGAAGCCCCAGAAGCTCCGGAGGCCCCAGACGCCCCTGCCGTGACGGACACGCCGTTCCGCACGTTGTCGAGGGTCTCCTGAGCGGCGGCGAGGGCGGCCTTGGCGGCCTCGTAGTCTTCCCTGGCGATCGTGTCGTCGATGCGGGCGAGGAGCGCTCCCCGCTTCACCTTGTCGCCGAGCTTGACGTAGATCTTCTGGACCGTGCCCTCCGCGCCGAACACGAGGTCGTTGACGCCGTTGTTCACCGTGCTCCCGGCCGCCGAGACGTAGGACGACACGGTCCCCCGCTTGGCGGACGCGAGCGAGATCGGTTGCGGGGCGGACGAACCGCCCGCGGCGCTGATCACGGCGACGCTCGCCACGACGATCCCGGCGAGGGCCAGTCCCCCCACGCGGACAGGAGTGCTCGGTCTCATGGCGGACATCCTGCTGATGCCACGTCACCGCCGGCTTGGCCGTACCTGAGAGTTCACTGTGGATGCGGGGACCACCGTGGCGACTGTCAGGAAACCCTCAGCATCGGCCGAGGTTGCCCGAAGCGGGATTTGCCAGGGTTCATCGTCGTGAAGCTGTCGACGAAGCGCAGAGCGCTGATCATCAACGGCGTGCTGCTGGTGCTGCTGCTCGGCGGGATCGCCGCCACCTGGGCGGCCCTGCAAGGAGACTCCTCCGCTGAGACGTCGCCGCTGACGACCCGCGTGACGCGCGGGAGCGTCATCGCCACCGTGTCCGCGTCCGGCTCGGTCGAGAGCGCCCGCACCAGGGCGCTCGACTTCGGGACGAGCGGCACCGTCGAGTCGATCGAGGTGCAGGCCGGTGACAAGGTGAAGAAGGGGCAGGTGCTGGCCCGGCTGGACGACACGGCCGCCAGGGAGAGCCTCGACGCCGCCAAGGCCGCCCTGGACGCCGCCAGCGACGGCGACACCTCGACGGCCTCCGGATACTCCCAGTACATCAGCGCGCGGAACACCTACCGCGCGGCACAGCGCGCCCTGGACGGCACGGTGATCAAAGCGCCGTACGCCGCGATCGTGACCGCCGTGAACGGATCGGAGGGCGGCTCGTCGAACGGCTCGGGGAGCTCCGGCTCGTCGAGCGGTTCGGGCGGGTCGTCCCAGGGGCAGGGCGGCGGTTCCCTCGGTTCGCAGGGGTCCCAGGGCTCGTCGGGCGGCACGTCCGGCGGCTTCATCGACATCGCCGACCCGGCGCGCCTCCAGATCGTCGGCGATTTCACCGAGGCGGACGTCACCCGGCTCAAGGTGGGGCAGACCGCCACGATCACGTTCGACGCGCTGACCGGGGTGACCGCGTCCGGCAAGGTCGCCGTGATCGATCCGCAGGCGCAGACGAGCAACAACGTCGTCCAGTACGCGGCGACGATCTCCCTCACCGACGTGCCCCGCACCGTGCGGCTCGGCCAGACGGCGAGCGTCCAGGTGGAGGTGGGCCGGGCCGACGACGCGCTGACCGTCTCGTCGGCGGCGGTCACGACCGTGGGCGGCCGGAGCGTGGTGACCGTGCTGGAGAACGGCAAACAGGTCGTGCGCCCGGTGGAGGTCGGCCTCAAGGGAGACCTCACCACCGAGATCAAGTCGGGTCTGAAGGAGGGCGACGAGGTGGTCCGGCCGCTTCCGACCACGGCCGGCACGGGCGGAGGCTTCCCGATCGGCGGCGGCGGTCTGGGCCGCGGCCTCGGCGGCGGGTTCGGCGGCGGCGGCGGTGGCGGAGGGAGGGGCCGATGACGGACGGGAAACCGCCGGTTCTCGACCTGCGGGACATCACCAAGGTGTACGGCTCGGGCGAGACGGCCGTACACGCGCTGCGCGGCGTCTCGCTGACGGTGGACCGCGGCGACTACGTGGCCATCATGGGGGCCTCGGGCTCCGGCAAGTCGACGCTCATGAACATCGTGGGCTGCCTCGACATCCCGTCCGGGGGGCGCTACCTGCTCGACGGCACCGATGTGGGGGCGCTCGACGAATACCAGCAGGCGATCGTCCGCAACCGCAAACTCGGCTTCGTCTTCCAATCGTTCAACCTGATCCCCCGGATGAGCGCGCTGTCCAACGTGGAGCTCCCCCTGGCGTACGGCGGGGTGAAGGCGGGGGAGCGGCGCAGACGGGCGCTGGCCGCGCTCGACCAGGTGGGGCTGGCCGCCAGGGTGGGCCACCAGCCGAACGAGCTGTCCGGCGGCCAGCAGCAGCGGGTGGCGGTGGCGCGGGCGCTCGTGACGGCCCCGACCCTGCTGCTGGCGGACGAGCCGACCGGCGCGCTCGACAGCAAGTCCAGCCAGGACGTGATGGGCATCTTCGACCGCCTCGGCGCGAGCGGCCGGACCATCGTCGTCATCACGCACGAGGAGGAGGTCGCCTCGCACGCGAAACGGGTGATCCGGCTGATGGACGGCCACGTCGTCGAGGACGTACGGACCTCTCCGGTCGGCGGCCTCCCGCCGCGGCTCGCCGAGGTGGCGTCGTGAACGCGGCCGAGGTCCTGCGGTTCGCCCTGCGCGGGCTGACCGCCAACAAGGTGCGCAGCGCGCTCACGATGCTCGGCATCCTCATCGGGGTCGCCGCGGTGATCCTGTTGGTCGCCGTGGGGCAGGGCGCGTCGCGGTCGATCCAGGACAACATCCAGCGGCTCGGCGCCAACTCGCTGACGATCACGCCGTCCACGTCCGGGGGCGGCTTCGGCGGCGGGGGCGGCGGGGGCGGCTTCGTCCGGATCGCCCAGGGCGGTGGACGGGGAGACCAGCAGAACAGCGGTCCCCGCACCCAGGCCAAGGACCTGACCGTGGACGACGCAAGGGCGCTGGCCGACCCGGCCAACGCGCCGTCGGTGAAGAGCGTCTCCCCGGTGGTGACCGCCCAGAACCAGGCGGCGACGTACGAGGGCGCGAGCCACTCGATCGCGCAGCTCGTCGGCACCTATCCCAGCTATTTCGAGGCGTCCAACAAGCCGGTCGTCTCGGGCACGTACTTCTACAACGACGACGTCCTGTCCGCCCGGAAGGTCGTGGTCATCGGGCACACGGTCGCCCAGGACCTCTTCGGCACCGCCAGCCCGCTGGGCAAGCAGATCAACGTGGCCGGTGTGCCGTTCACGGTGGTGGGCGTGCTCAAGGAGGCGGGGTCCTCGGGCTTCCAGGACGCCGACGACGTCGCCATCGCGCCGCTGCCCGCCGTGCAGCAGAGCCTCACCGGCTTCGGGCCGCTCGGGCAGATCCTGGTCGAGGCCAAGACCGCCGACGCCGTCGACGCCGCGCAGGCCGAGGCGACGCAGGTGCTGAACCAGCGGCACGGCATCACCGGCACGGCCTCCGCCGACTACCGCATCCTCAATCCGGCCACGCTGCAGGAGACCGTCAGCGCCGCGACCGGCACGTTCACCGTGCTGCTGGCCGCGGTCGCCGCGATCAGCCTGCTCGTGGGCGGCATCGGCATCACCAACATCATGCTCGTCACGGTCACCGAGCGGACCCGCGAGATCGGCATCCGCAAGGCCATCGGCGCGCCGCGGGGGGCCATCCTCGGCCAGTTCCTCGCCGAGGCCACCATGCTCAGCCTCGTCGGCGGCCTGGCCGGGACTCTGATCGCGGTCGTGGGCGCGCAGTTCACGATCGCCGGAATCGAACCGGTGATCGTGCCGATGTCGATCGTGCTGGCGCTCGGCGTCTCCGTCGCCATCGGGCTCTTCTTCGGCAGCTATCCCGCCAACCGCGCCGCCAAGCTGCGGCCGATCGAAGCCCTCCGGTTCGAGTGACGGCCACCAATGACGATCACCGATACAGCCCAAGGGAGACGGATGTGAGCAGGCACGGCACCCCAGAGGACGTGCTGGAGTCCTCGCCGTTCGACGACGACCTCGATGAGGCGCTGGCGGCCGGCCCGGCCCGGGCGAAGGCGTCGAAGCTCACGCTCGGCCTCGCCGGGGCGGTCCTGCTCGTCGCCGGGATGTTCGTCGGCGTGCAGGCGCAGAAGGTGCTCGGCGGCTCGCCGCCGGGCCGTTTCGGGGGCGTCGCCGGGATTGCCGCCGGCGCCGGGGGCTTCGGCGCCCGGGCGGGCGGCGCCGGCGGCGCGGGAGGCGGTTTCGGCGGCCGTGCCGGGGGCGCCGGCGGTTTCGGCGGAGCGGGTGGCGGCGGTGCGGGCGGCGGGAACGTGACCTTCGGCACGGTCAAGCTCGTCGACGGCGGCACGCTCTACGTGCAGACGGCGACCGGCGGCCTCGTCACCGTGAAGACCAGCCGCGACACCAAGGTCAGCGTGACGAAGGCGGGCAAACTCGGCGACCTGAAGCCGGGCTCGACCGTCGTGGTGAACGGCGCCGCGGACGCCCAGGGGACGGTCGCGGCGACGTCGGTCACGCAGGGCGGGGCCGGCGGCCGGGGGGCGGGCGGCCGGGGGGCCGGGTCATGAGCCCCGAGGCGCGTCTCCTGGTCGTCGACGACGAGCCCAACATCAGGGAGCTGCTCTCCGTCAGCCTCCGATACGCCGGGTTCGAGGTGGTGACGGCCGCCGACGGCAGGGAGGCCGTGTCGCTCGCCGAACGGACGCGGCCGGACCTCATCGTGCTCGACGTGATGCTGCCCGACATGGACGGCTTCGCCGTCACCGACCGGCTCCGCGCCGCCGGGCGCCGCACCCCGGTGCTCTTCCTGACCGCCAGGGACGCCGCCGACGACAAGATCAGCGGGTTGCGCCGGGGCGACGACTACGTGACCAAGCCCTTCAGCCTGGAGGAGGTCCTCGCCCGGATCCGGGCCGTGCTCCGCCGTACACGCGGCGGGAACCCGGCCCCCACCCGCCTGCGGGTGGCCGATCTGGAGATGGACGAGGAATCCCGGGAGGTCTGGCGCGGCGGCAAGGCGGTGCGGCTGTCGCCCACGGAGTTCAAGCTGCTGCACTACTTCATGATCAATCAGGGCCGGGTGCTGTCGAAGGCGCAGATCCTCGACCACGTGTGGAACTACGACTTCGGCGGCGACCGCAACGTGGTCGAGTCGTACGTCTCCTATCTCAGGCGCAAGGTCGACTCGAGCGAGTCGAAGCTCATCCACACGCTACGCGGTGTGGGTTATGTCCTGCGTGCTCCGCGCCCGTGAGCTGAGACGGCGCGCGGCCAGGACGCCGCTGTGGCTGAGGCTCGTGGGCGGGACGCTGCTGCTGGTGGCGCTGGCCATCGCGCTCACCGGCGGCTTCGCCGTCCAGCTCCTGCGCGGCTACCTGATCGACCGGGTCGACGGCCAGCTCCTGGCCATGGACCACCGGGCGCACGAGCTGCCGTCCATGCCGGCGCCGTCGCAGGCCGGCGCCGCCCGGCCGCAGCGTGAGTTCGGCTCGTTCTACGTCGTGCTGCTGAGCGCGGACGGCGCGGTCGTCCGCACTCTTCAGGAGCCGCCGAACGGCGAGCTCCCCGCGCTGCCCCGGCCCGTGCTCCGGCACGGTTCGCGGCTGTTCACCGCCGAGTCGCCGAAGGGCGCGCTCTGGCGGGGCATAGTCTCGGCCGACGGCCAGGGCGGCTTCCGGGTGGCCGCGATGAGCCTCACCGAGATCGACGGCACCGTGTCACGGCTGGCGGTCATCGTGTCCTGCGTGGGGGTGGCCGTGCTCGCGGCCCTCGGGCTCGCCTGCCACTGGCTCGTCCGGCGCAGTCTGCGGCCGCTGGGGGAGATCGAGCGGACCGCAGAGGCCATCGCCGCCGGCGACCTGTCGCGCCGGGTCCCGCTCCGGCACCCGCGGACCGAGATGGGCAGACTGGGCCGGGCCATCAACGGCATGCTCGCCCAGATCGAGGCGGCCTTCCTCGACCGGGAGGCGTCGCAGGAGCGGATGCGCCGGTTCATGGCCGACGCCTCACACGAGCTGCGCACCCCGCTGACCTCCATCCGCGGGTTCGCCGAGCTGTCCCGGCAGCAACGTTCGCAGGACCCGGCCCGGCTGCTGCGCAGGATCGAGGACGAGGCGGTGCGGATGGGCCTGCTCGTCGACGACCTGCTGCTGCTCGCGCGGCTCGACCAGCACCGCCCCGTGGAGAGCCGGCCGGTCGACCTGCTGAGCCTGGCGGCCGGCGCGGTGCTCGACGCGCAGATCCTCGCGCCGGACCGGGAGATCGAGCTGCGCCGCATCGACGCCTCCGACGGCCCGGTGCGGGTGCTCGGCGACGAGGCGCGGCTGCGCCAGGTCATCGGCGCCCTGGTGAGCAACGCCCTGCGGCACACCCCTCCAGGTACGGCGTTCCGGGTGGGCGTGGGAGTCGTCCCGGGACCTCTCGCGGTGATCGAGGTCGCGGACGACGGCCCAGGGCTGGGACCGGGGGAGACCGAGCGGGTCTTCGAACGGTTCTACCGGTCCGATCCCGCCCGCAGCCGGGACTCCGGCGGCACCGGCCTCGGGCTGTCCATCGCCGCCGCCCTCGTGCAGGCCCACGGCGGCACGATCACCGCACGCGACGAGCCGGGCCACGGCGCCGTGTTCCGGGTGCAGATCCGCGCCGAGTCCGTCCAGAGCCAGCAGGCCGCGTCGTGAAAAGCACTTCCGTGAAAGGCCCCGTGATGAAAGGCCATGAGACCAATGACTAGGTTCATCCCTTCGCGTTATCTGACCGCCGGCGTCCTGGCCGCCGTGGCCCTGTCGGCCACCGGCTGCGGGGGCGACGACGCGGCGAGCGGATCGGGCACCGGGTCGGGCGGCTCGTCCGCCGCCGCGCCCGCCGCCTCGCCGGGGGCCGGTTCCCGCGAGGCGTTCACGGCCTGTCTGCGGCAGAACGGCGTCACGCTGCCGAGCGGACGCCCCAGTGGTCGTCCCAGTGGCCGCCCCACCGCGCGCCCCAGCGGCGGGACGGGACGAGGCCCGGGTGGCGGCCCGGGCGGTTTCGGCGGCGGGTTCCCGTCGATGTCGCCCGAGATGCAGAAGGCGTTTCAGGCGTGCCGCTCGCTCATGCCGCAGGGCGGTTTCGGCGGCGGGGGCAACCGGCGCGGGTTCGGCGGCGACCCCGCCGCCATGCAGGCGTTCCGCAACTGCATGAAGGACAACGGGGCGGAGGTGCCCGAGTCGGGTGGCTACCGGCAGATGAACCGGAACGACCCGAAGGTGGCGGCGGCGCTGAAGAAGTGCCAGGTGCTGCTCCCCACGGCGCGCCCCACGCCGGGCGCCTGAGGCGGCTCGTGCCGGCCCGCCGACTCGTGCCGGCCCGCCGACGCCTCGTGACGGATTCGACGGCGTCCCTCCGGGAAAGTGCCGGAGTATGGCGGGGCACGAGGGCCTCCTGGGCATCCTCCGGGACCTGCGGCGCCACCTCGACCAGGAGCTGTTCCCCCTGGCCGTCGGTGACGTCGCGGCCGACCGGCGTGCCCTGCGGGAGCTGAGCGGCCAGCTCGACGACTACCTGCTGCCCCGGCTGGCCGCCATCGACGCGCCATTGCTGGCCGTCGTCGGCGGTTCGACCGGGGCGGGCAAGTCGACGCTGGTCAACTCCCTGGTCGGGGAGACCGTCACCGAGCCGGGTGTGCTCCGCCCGACCACGCTCGCCCCCACCCTGGTCGCCGGTCCCGCAGACACCCCGTGGTTCGCCTCGCCCACGGTGCTGCCCGCGCTGCCGAGGGTGACCGGAGACGGCCGGGGCGAGCCGGGCACGCTCCGGATCGCGACCGTCGAGAGCCTGCCCGCCGGGCTCGCCCTGCTCGACGCCCCGGACATCGACTCGGTCGTCGCCGCCAACCGCGAGCTCGCGGCGCAGCTCCTGGCCGCGGCCGACCTCTGGCTGTTCGTCACCACGGCGGCCCGGTACGCCGACGAGGTCCCGTGGGGCTTCCTCCGCCAGGCCCGCGAGCGCAGCACCGCGCTCGCGGTCATCCTGCAGCGCGTCCCGGCGGAGGCCCACGACCCCGTCACGGCCGACCTGGTCCGGTTGCTCGGCGAGAACGGCCTGGCCGGGACGCCGCTGTTCACGGTCCCCGAGCTGGCGCTCCCGTCGGAACGGGCCCGGCTGCCCGCCGAGACCGTGCAGCCGATCGCCACCTGGCTCGCGGAGCTGACCGTCGACGCGCGGTCCCGGGCGGCGGTGGTCAGGCGGACCCTCACCGGCGCGCTCGGCAGCCTCACCACCCGCGTGCCCCGGCTGGCCGACGCCGTCGACCGGCAGCGGGCCGGGATCGAGGAGCTGCGTGCCATGGCGGACAAGGCGTACGACACGGGGATGGCCGCCTTCGACGACGGCATGCGGGACGGCCTGCTGCTGCGCGGCGAGGTGCTCGCCCGCTGGCAGGACTTCGTCGGCACCGGCGACCTGATGCGGGCGCTGGAATCCCGCGTGGGATGGCTCCGCGACCGTCTCGCCTCACTGGTCCGCGGGCGGCCCGCCCCGGGGCGCGAGCTGCGGACGGCGCTGGAGAGCGGCGTCGAGTCGCTGATCCGCTCGGCCGCCGACGCCTCCGCCGAGCGGGCCGTCGAGTCGTGGCTCGCCACCCCGGCCGGGCGCGACCTGCTGGAACGCGCCGGGGTCGTGGTCACGGGACGGCTCGGCCGGGCGTCCGCCGAGCTGCCCGGGCGGGCCGGCACGGCGGTGCGCGCCTGGCAGGGCCACGTCCTCGACCTGGTGCGGTCGGAGGGCGCCGACCGGCGGTCGCTGGCCCGGGCGGCGTCGTTCGGCGTCAACAGCCTGGGCGTCCTGCTCATGCTCGCCGTGTTCTCCTCGACCGGAGGGATCACCGGCATCGAGATCGGCATCGCCGGAGGCACCGGCGTGCTCAGCCAGAAGCTGCTTGAGGCCGTATTCGGCGACCAGGCCGTGCGGACGCTGACCCAGAGCGCCCGCGACGACCTGCGCCGCCGGGTCGGCGACCTGCTGGGCGAGGAGCGGTCGCGCTTCACCTCGCTGCTCGACGGGCTCGGTCCCGGCGGTGAGACCGCGGCCCGGCTCAGGGAGGCGGCGAAGGCCGTACGGGAAAGGGGCGAGCTGTGAAGCTCCTCGGCGGGCGGGCGGAGGCGCCGCTCGACGACCGGCTGACCGCGCTCGCGGAGGCGGCCGAGCTGGCGGAGGGACGGGCCGGCCGCGCGGACGTCGAGCACGCCAGAGCCGTCGTCGAACGGGCCGGCGCGCGGTGCGGACTGTCGGTGGACCACACCGCCGCGGCCCTCGCCGGCGCGACGGGCAGCGGGAAGTCGTCGCTGTTCAACGCCCTCGCGGGGGCCGATCTGGCCGTCGTCGGGGTGACCCGGCCCACCACCGCCAAGGCGCAGGCGGCGATCTGGGGACCCGACGGCGCCGGGCCGCTGCTGGACTGGCTCGACGTGCCCGTGCGGCACGTCGTCGGGGGCGAAACGCCCCGCGGCGTGAAGCAGCTGGAGGCCACCGGCCTGATCCTGCTCGACCTGCCCGATCACGACTCGATCGAGCTGTCGCACCGGCTGGAGGTCGACCGGCTGGTGGGCGTGGTCGACCTGCTGGTGTGGGTGCTCGACCCGCAGAAGTACGCCGACGCGGCCGTGCACGAACGCTACCTGCGTCCGCTCGCCCGTCACCGGGACGTCATGGTCGTCGTGCTCAACCAGGTCGACCGGCTGCCCGCGGGATCGGTGGCGCGCTGCCTGGACGACCTGCGCGGCCTGCTGGCTGCCGACGGCCTGGCGGGCGTGCCGGTCGTCGGGGTCTCGGCCCGCACCGGCCGGGGCGTGGCGGAGCTCGGGCTCATCCTCGAACGGCGGGTGTCCCAGCGGCGGGCCTGGGCGGTCCGGCTCGCTGCGGACGTCGCCACGGCCGCCGACGCGCTGCGACCCGACGCGCCGGTGGCCGACGCTCCGCGGTCCGGGGAGCGGGCCGCGGCCGTGTCCCCGGAGCGGCTGAACCGGCCGCCGGACCGGCCGCTGGTTCGGGCGCTTGAGCAGGCGGCGGCGGTTCCGCTGGTGGTGGAGGCCGTGGCGAAGGCCCACCGGCACCGGGCGGTGGCCGCCACCGGATGGCCGGTGACGCGGTGGCTGCGCCGGCTCCGCCCGGATCCGCTGCGCCGCCTCCACCTCGGCCGGCGCGACGCCCGCACCTCCCTGCCGGCCGCGACCGCCGTACAGGTCTCCGCGGTCGACACGGCCCTGCGGGACGTCGGCGACGCGGCCGCGCGCGAGGTGCCCGAGCCCTGGGCGACCGCCGTCCGGCACGCGGCCCGCTCCCGGGCCGGCGAACTGGCCGACGCCCTGGACCGGACGGTCGCCACCACGTCGGCCGGGATGGCGCGGCCGCCGCGCTGGTGGCGGGCGGCGGGCACGCTCCAGTGGCTCACGGTCGGGGCGATGGCGATCGGGGCGCTGTGGCTGCTCCTGCTCTTCGCGACCGACTATCTGCTGCTGACCAGGCCGCCGACGCCGACGGTGGGCCGGGTGCCGTGGCCTACCGTCCTGCTGGCCGGGGGCGCGCTCGCGGGCGTCGTGGTCGCCCTGCTCTGCCGGGTGGCGGCCTGGATCGGCGGGCGCCGCCGGGCCCGCCGGGCCGCCAGGCGGCTCCGCGCCGGCGTCGAGAGGGTCGCCCGGGACCTCGTGATCGCTCCGGTGAACGACGAGCTGTCGCGGTACGCCCAGTTCGCCCGGTGCCTCACTGTGGCGGCGTCCGGCCGGGCCGCTCCTCCTCGGGGCGGGTGACGGCGGCCGGGTCACGCCGGCCCGTCAGCGCGTCCAGTGCGGTGACGCCCGGCCCGCCCTGGTCACCGGCGCCGGGGGAGAGCTGACGGGGGCCGCGCTCGCTGTCCTCGGCGGCCGCCCTGGCCTCCGCCGCGGCCCGCTCCGCCTCGGCGACGGCCGCGCTCTCGGTCCGCCGGCCGTCGCGTTCCCTGGTGGCGGGCGACATCGGCAGCGCCTCGGTGAACGCCTTCGACACCCCCTGCAGGGCCGAGGTGACCTCGCTCGGGATCACCCAGAACGTGTTGCCCTCTCCCTGCGCGAGCTGCGGCAGCACCTGCAGGTATTGATAGGCGAGCAGCTTGGGGTCGGGGTCGTTGCGGTGGACCGCCTGGAACACCTCGTCGATCGCCTGCGACTGGCCCTCGGCCTTGAGGATCTGCGCGGTCCGCTCGCCCTCGGCGCGCAGGATCGCGCTCTGCTTCTCGCCCTCCGCCGTGAGAATCTGCGACTGCCGCTGACCCTCGGCGGTGAGGATCGCCGCGCGCTTGTCGCGCTCGGCGCGCATCTGCTTCTCCATCGCCTCCTTGATGGTCTTCGGCGGGTCGATGGCCTTGATCTCCACCCGGTTGACCCGGATGCCCCACTTTCCGGTGGCGTCGTCGAGCACCCCCCGGAGCTGGCTGTTGATGGTGTCGCGGGAGGTGAGTGTCTTCTCCAGGTCCATGCCGCCCACCACGTTGCGCAGGGTGGTCACGGTGAGCTGCTCGACGCCCTGGATGAAGTTGGCGATCTCGTACTCGGCCGCCCTCGGGTCGGTGACCTGGAAGTACAGCACGGTGTCGATGTCGACGACCAGGTTGTCCTCGGTAATGACCGGCTGCGGCTTGAACGACACGACCTGCTCGCGCAGGTCGAGCAGCGGGCGGACCCGGTCGACGAACGGGATCACGAAGTTGAGGCCGGGCGCGAGCGTCCGGTAGTAGCGGCCCAGGCGTTCGACGTTGCCCGCCCTCGCCTGCGGCACGATGCGTACCGCGCGCAGCACCGTGAAGACGACGACAAGGGCGACGACGACGCCGGCGATCACTGCTGCGTCCATGCTCTACTCCCGAGGGTAGACGAGGGCGGTCGCGCCCTCGATCTCGATGACGTCGACCGTCGCGCCGGCGGGGATGACCAGGCTGTCGTCGTAGGCGCGCGCCGACCACTCCTCGCCCCCGATCCGGACCCGCCCGTCCCGGGCGGTGACCTCCTCGGTCACGTACGCCGGCCGGCCCACCAGAGCGGCCACGCCGAACCGGCGCGGGGGCGGCTGCCTGATGTGCCGCAACGCGATCGGCCGGACACCGGCGAGCCCGGCGACGGCCGCCACGACGAAGAGGGCGAGCTGGAGACCCGGCGGGAGCCCGACGAGCGCGACCCCGGCGGTCAGCAGGGCCGCGACGGACAGAATTCCCAGGGCGGCCGTGAGCGTGAAGATTTCCGCGACGCCGAGGGCCGCCGCGAGGATCAGCCAGACGATCCACGAGTCCATTGCCGCCTCCATAGCAATGAACGGATCCGGAACACAGGAGGTTCCTCCCCTTTACGGTAACTCCGTAGTCGTCGCCTCCGCGTCATTCGCGGGCGCGGCGGTTCAGCGGCGGACGGGACCGCCGCGGGCGGCCAGGTCCTCCCGCACGGGCGCGTGGAGGGCGCTGCCCGCCAGCCAGTCGGCCCAGGAGAGCTGCCAGTAGCCCCAGCCGTTGTTCCACTCCAGCTCGCGGGCGGTGCCGGTGACGATGACGGGGTCGCCGCGCAGGGAGTGGTCGTAGAACCACCGGGCCTGGTTGGGCCGGGCGTTCACGCATCCGTGGCTCACGTTGACCCGGCCCTGGGCCCACACGTTGTCCATCGCGTGGACGTACTCGCCGCTGTTGGAGATCCGCACGGCGTAGCCGATGAGCATGTCGTAGTAACCGGGCTCGCCCTCGCGGCGGCCGGGCGAGACCATGCGCACCGGGTTTCCCTTGTCCATGGTCAGGTGGACGCCGCTGGTCGTGGTGTATTCCCTGGTGGTGCCCATGCCGGCGCTGATCGCCATGCGCTGGGCCACCTGGCCGTCCGTCCGGACCACCATCTGATGGGTGCGGGCGTCGATCGTGCTGATCGTCGCCCGGCCCACGCCGAAGGAGAGTGACCTGTCGGCCGCGCCGTACGTGCCGGGGCCGGTGCGCAGCCCGGCGAGATGGGCGGTGAACGCGACCCTGCTCCCGGACGGCCACATGTTCCTCGGCCGGTAGATCGCCTGCGTCGGCCCGGCCCAGCGCCAGGCCCCCTCGCCCGGCCCCCGGACCTCCAGCGCCTTCTCCACGGCCGCCCGGTCCTCCACCGGGCCGGTGAACGTCACGATGATCGGCATGCCGACGCCGACGGTCTCCCGGTCGTCGGGCGTGACCGAGGCGACCGAGATCTCCCGCTTCGGCCGCAGGGTGCGGAACCTCCCGGCGAGGCGCGACGTGACGCCCTGCGCTCCGGTGGCGACGGCGTTCACGGTGAACTCGGTGCCGGGGCGGAGCGTCCAGCGGGACCGCCACACGGTGTGGGAGGCGTCCAGGTCGCCGTCGAGGAGCTCCCGCCCGGCGAACGCGACCACGCTGGTCAGCCGGCCGCCCTCGGCTTTTACGACCACCGGGGCGTCGGGGCGCACCCCGGCCGTGCCCGAAGCCGGCGACATGGTGATCCGGGGGGCCGGCGGGACGTGGACGGCGCAGCCCCCGACGAAGAGGAGGACGGCCGCGGTCCAGGCGATCCAGCGCATGCGTGTGCCTGCCTTCGCTACTCGGGGCCACCAGAGTAGCGAGACGTGACGACGCGGACACGTTAAGTCGCGGGAACTATGGTCCCGGAGACCCCCGCCAGGCGGATCCCGTCCCGGGTGACGGCGTGGACGGTGACCGTGTCGCCGTCATCGAGGAAGGTCCTGGTCTCGCCGTTCGCCAGTGTCAGCGGCTCGGCGCCGTTGCGCGTCAGCTCGATCAGCGAGCCGGGGTCGTCCGGGCCGGAGACCGTGCCGCTGGCGAACAGGTCGCCGGTCCGCAGCCGGGCGCCGTTCACCGTCATGTGGGCGAGCATCTGGTCGGGCGTCCAGTACATGCCCCGGTAGGGCGGGGCCGAGACCGGCTCGCCGTTGAGCTCGACCGTGAGCGTGAGATCGAGGCCCCAGGGCGCGCTCCTGCGCAGGTAGGGGAGCGGCTCCGGGTCCTGCGCCGGGCCGTCGACCCGCGCGCCCTCCAGCGCGTCGAGCGGGGTGATCCACGGCGAGATCGAGGTGGCGAACGACTTGCCCAGGAAAGGCCCGAGGGGCACGTACTCCCAGGCCTGGATGTCCCTGGCGCTCCAGTCGTTCACGAGGGCGACGCCGAAGACGTGGTCCTCGAACGCCCCGGGACGCTCGCCCGGCCCTGTCGGCGTCCCGACGACGAAGCCCAGCTCGGCCTCGATGTCGAGGCGCAGGGACGGCCCGAAGGACGGGCGGCCGCCGGGCGCGGACGGCGGCCGCTGCCCGCACGGCCGCCTGATCGGCGTGCCCGAGACCACGACCGTGCCCGCCCGGCCGTGGTAGCCGACCGGCAGGTGCCGCCAGTTGGGCTTCAGCGGCTCCTCGCCCGGCCGCAGGATGCGGCCCAGCGCCGACGCGTGGTCGAGCGACGCGTAGAAGTCGACGTAGTCGGCCACGTCGACGGGCAGGTGCGGGGTCACCTCGCCGAGCGGAATCAGATCGCCTGCCGTGCTCTCTCTCACGGCCGCCTCGACGCGCCGCCGCGCCGCCCGCCACGCCGTACGGCCGAGGGCCATGAACGGGTTGAGCGAGGGCGCGGCGAAGACCTCGTCGCCCAGGGCCGCCGCGAGGTCGAGCACCCGGTCGTCCACCCGGACACCCACCCGGCGAGGCTCGCCCGGGCGGGAGAACACCCCGTACGGCAGGCCGAAGCTCACTCCCGGCCCGCCCAGGTCCAGGCGTACGCCGGGTCCTCGCACGCGAGGGCGGCCGGGCCGAGGTCGAGCGGGCGGAAGGTGTCGAGCATGACCGCCAGCTCGCTCGTGCGCGTCGCGCCCTGCCGTACGGCCTCGACGGCGGCCTCGACCGCGCCCGGCTGCGGGCCGTGGGTGAACCCCGCCGGATGCAGGGAGATCGAGCCGACGTCGATGCCGGAGCCCCGCCGGGCCGTGTAGTCGCCGCCCGCGTAGAACATGAACTCGTCGGAGTCGACGTTGTGGTGGTTGTAGGGGATCGGCACGGCCTCCGGGTCGAAGTCGAGCGGCCGCGGGCAGAACGAGCAGATGACGAAGCCAGGTCCCTCGAACGTCTGATGGACCGGCGGCGGGGCGTGGGTGCGCTTCACGATCGGCTCGAAGTCCTGGATGTTGAAGGCGTAGGGATAGAGACAGCCGTCCCAGCCGACCACGTCGAACGGGTGACGGGCGTAGGTGAGCCGGGTCAGCCCGCCCCTCGTCCGGACGAGGACCGGCACCTCCGCTCCGTCGGCCAGCAGCGGCTCGGCCGGGGCCCGCAGGTCGCGCTCGCTGTACGGCGCGTGCTCGAGGAACTGGCCGAACTGCGAGAGGTACCGCCGCGGCGGCCGGATGTGCCCGGCCGCCTCGACGACGAGCGCGGTCACCCGGCCCTCCGGCACCCATCGGTGGATCGTGCCGGTCGGGATCACGACGTAGTCGCCCTCGCCGACGTCCAGCGCGCCGTACGCGGACTCGAACCGCGCCCGTCCGCTCGCGATGTAGACGCACTCGTCGCCCTTCGAGTCGCGGTAGAGCTCGCTCGGCGCGGCGCTCTCGGCGTACGAGATCCGGACGTCGGCGTTGCCGGCCAGCAGCAGGCGGCCGGAGACGAGGTCGCCGTCCGGCGACAGCTCGCGGGTGCGGAAGTGGCGCGGCGACAGCGGGAGGTTCGGGACCAGGGCGGCCGGGCCGGCGTCCACCGCCTCGGCCTTGACGATCGCGGTGGGCGCGTGGCGGTGGTAGAGGAGCGAGGAGTCGGAGGAGAAGCCCTCCTCGCCCATCAGCTCCTCCTTGTACAGGCCGCCGTCCGGCCCGCGGAACTGGATGTGACGCTTGCGCGGCACCTCGCCGACGACGCGGTAGTGCGGCATGGCCATCCTCCGGAAGTGTCCTTATAGCGGACGTCTTTGTCCTCTATACGTACGACCTTCCGTCACCGCCGGTGCCGCTGTCAACCGGGGGCGGGCTGGGAGAGCGCCGCGGTGAGCTCCCGCGCCGCCGCGAGGACGAGCGGGCCCACCTCGTCGGGATCGAGATCGGTGAAGCTGACGACGCCGACGGACGCCTCAAGCCACGGGAGGCCGCGCACCGGGGCGGCGATGCCCTTCGCGCCCTCCTGGAGCTGGCCGCTGCTGGTGTGCAGGGCGGGCTCGCCGGCGCCGGCCCGCAGCGCGAGGAGCGCGAGCCCGGCCGCGCCCCGGGTCAGGGGATGGCGCGACCCCTCCCGGTAGGCGACGTGGAAGTCGGTCCACGACGGCTCGGCCACCGCGACGGCCAGGCCCTCGTCGCCCTCCGCCACCGTCAGGTGCGCGGTCGCCCCGGCCCGCTCGGCCAGGGCGCGCAGCGACGGCAGCGCGGCCAGGCGGAGCAGGGGCTGCACCGACCGGGCCAGCCCGAGAACCCCGAAGCCCAGATGAACCCGCCCGCTCGCGTCCCTGCGGGCGAACCCCTCCGCCATGAGAGTGGTGACCAGCCGGTAGACGGCGGGGCGGCTCAGGCCGAGCTCCTGGGCCAGCTCGGTCGGGGTGCGGCCCCGGTTGTCCTGCGCCAGCACGCGCAACAGCCGTAAACCCCGCTCCAGAGTCTGCGCTGACTCGGCCGCCATCATGATTCGATTATCGCGGGGCCGCGTCTAGCGCGGGGCTGCGTCGAGAGCCTGCCGGGCCCGCAGCACGATTTCCAGCTCGAAGCGGACGTCGGGGTCGGCGAGCTGGTCGCCGTAGAGCTCCTCCAGCTGGCGCAGGCGATAACGCACGGTCTGCGGGTGCACGTGGAGCGCGGCGGCGACCTCCGCGACGCCCCGGCCGTGCCGGAGCCAGGCCAGCAGGGTCTCGGCGAGCCGGTCCTGCTGGACGGGCCGGAGATGGGCCAGGGGCGCCAGCCGCGTCTCCGCGAGGGCCGCCACCAGCCCCTCGTCCTTGAAGACGACCAACATCGCCATGTGATCGGCGCAGCGCAGCAGGCCGTCCCATGGCAGGACGCCCCGTCTGCCCAGGTCGAGCGCCTCTCGGGCCCATCCCAGCGAGATCGCGGCGTCCGCGGGGGCGACCGCGGGCCCGACCGCGGCGCGCCGCCCGCCCAGGGCGCGCTCCAGCGCCTGGATCCGTCCCGGTCCCCCGGGGTCGGGCAGGACGAGGCAGGGGGCGGTCCTGTCGAGGCCCGGCAGGACGTCCGGGGGCAGGAGCGACGCCGGGGGCCCCTCCGCACGCTCCCGGTGCTCCTCGACGGCGACGCCGGCCACGGTCCTCGGCAGCGGCCACCCGGCCGCCCTCGCCATGTCGGCGATGGCGTCGGCGGAGGCGGGGGGCCGGCTGAGCAGCAGGTCGAGCAGCCGCCGCCGGCGCCGCTCCCGCTCGCCGGCCGCGTGGGCCCTGGCCTCCGCGAATCCCTCGGCCGCCGCGTCGGCGAGCTGGTCGAGGTAGACGAAGATGGCCTCGCCCAGGTCGTACAGCGTCCTGGGGTCGAGTCCCAGCTCGTCCGACTGCTCGGCGACCTGCCGCCAGGCCACCCGGGCGCCCAGGCGCATCGCGGCCTGGAACGACTCCAGGTCACGGCCCTCCGCGGCCTCGCCACGTCCGATGGTGCGGAACACCTCGAGGTCCCAGGGCGCGCGGGGGCTCTCGATGCGGTCGAGGAAGCCCCGCAGCGCCTCGTTGACCGCGAGGCGCAGGACCTTGAGGTACGTCTCGTCGGCGGGGCGCGAGTATTCGGGCACCCGCCGCTGGATTTCGTCGATCAGCAGGTCGGCGACGCCGTCGACCTGGGGGCGCAGCAGCGCCGCGACGCCCGCAGGCACCGCGCCCCAGAGCTCGTCGTCCGCTTTCAGCGCCTGCTCAGCCAGACGCCGAACTCGTCGATGTCGATCAGGCCGTCGCCGTCGCCGTCGACCTTCGCGATGGCGCCCTGCGCCCCGTCGACGCTGATCGTCTCGCCGAGCACCTCCATCAGGCGGACCAGCTCCTCCGCGGAGATCCGCCCGTCCTTGTCGGCGTCGATGAGATTAAAAGTCACCGCATATTCGCTCATGCCGTACTCCTCCCGGATCGCGCTCAGCACCTTAGCCGATCACGCGCTGCCCCCAGGCGGGAAGCGGAAACGTGGGGCCGCCAGGTCCGCTCACGCGTCAGCGAGACGGCTCAGCAGACGGCTCAGGAGACGGCTCAGGAGACGGCTCAGGAGACGGCGCAGCGGGCGGACGGCGCGGTGTTCGTGCCGTTCCAGGAGCCGAGGAAGCCGAACGACGTGGTGGCGCCGGGGGTGAGGGAGCCGTTGTAGCCGGCGTTCCGCACGGTCACGCTCTCGCCCGTCTGGGTCAGCGTGCCGTTCCAGGTCTGGGTGACCCGCTGTCCGTCGGCGAAGGTCCAGGTGACCGTCCACCCGTCGATCCGGGCGCTCCCGGTGTTCCGCACGGTGACGTCCGCCTGGAAACCCCCGCCCCACTGGTTGGTGACCGTGTACGTCGCCGAGCAGCCGGCCGGGCCGGAAGACGGCGAGGACGACGGCGAGGACGACGGCGAAGGGCTCGAGCTGGGCGAGGGGCTCGGCGTCCGGCTCGGGCTCGTGGACGGACTCGGGGAAGGACTCGGCGAGGGGCTGGGGGTGCCGCCGGACAGCAGCGCCGCCAGCGCCGGATACCACCGGTCGGACATCTTCTGGTCGCCGCTCGCGTTCGGGTGCACCCCGTCGTAGGTGTCGGCGGAGGTGCTGAAACCCGTCCACTGGTCGACCACCGTGATCGGCGACGCCGCCGTGGACTTCGCGGCGGCCCAGCCGGGGATCGCGTCGTTCAGGGCCACCACCCGCTGACCGCAGTCGGCGCAGTTGGCGGGGTTCATCGGCAGGATCTTCGCGACCAGGATCTTCATGTTCGGGTTGCTCGCCCGCATCTGGTCCACGAGCTTGCCGAACGCCGCGGTGATCGTGGCGGGGGACTTGCCGTTCCAGACGTCGTTGGTGCCGAAGTGCATCATGACGATGTCCGGGCGGGTCGCGGCGAGCCATCCGGGGAGCAGGTTCTGGTCCGCGACGTTGGTGGCGAGGTAGCCGCCGTGCCCCTCGTTGTCGCCGTCGTACGCGACGGCGCACCCCTGGGGCGGCAGCGTGCCGACGAAGTCGACGTTGGTGTAGCCGGTGCTCTGCAGTCTGTTCCAGAGCAGGGCGCGCCAGCAGCCGGGAGATCCGGTGATCGAGTCGCCCAGCGGCATGATCCGCACCGGGGCGGCCTGGGCGGGCCGGGCGACCAGCAGCCCGAGCAGCAGGACCAGCGCCGCCATGAGCGCGCTCTTCCTCGACATCGTGCCCTCCCTCGTCCGGCCAGGCGGCCATGTCCGGCCTCGTCCGCTCTGTCCGCCTCCGCTCGCCGCGATGGTAGGAGCGCGCCCGGCGGGCCGCCCAGCCCTCCCCGGCCGGAACGGGCGGTGACCTGCGCGGCCGGATGTACCGTTCAGCCGGGGAAGGTCAGCCCGGGAGCGCCGTCAGCCGATGAGCCGGGCGAGGTCCGCGATCGGCAGCGAGCCGGGCTCCCTTCTCTCCCGGGCGAACCGGTCGGCCTCCCGCTGCAGGACGAGGTTCACCGGCGTGGGCACGCCGTGCCGGCGGCCCAGCAGGACGATCTCCCCGTTGAGGTAGTCGACCTCGACCGAGCCGCTGCCCCTGGCGAGGCTCTGCCAGGTCGATCCGCCCGGCCGTTCGACGCCGCCGAGGGGAGCGATCTCGACCAGGTCGCCCCGGGCGGTCCGCTCCTCCTCCTCGGAGGCGTACGGGATGCCGGCGGCGTCCAGCACGGCCCGGGCCTCCCGCTGGGCGCGCTCGGTGATCTCTCCTGTGCCCGGGGCGTGCCCGCAGAGCGCCTCGACGGCGTTGCCCAGGTTGCCGAGCAGCTTGGCGTACTTCCACCGCATGACGTCGGGCACGGCGAAGGCGGCGAACCGGCTCTTGGAAAGATCACCGGCCATCCGCTCCGCCGTCTCGTCCACACCCTGTGGATATCGCCCGAGGGGAAGCATGCCCGACATCGGGGTGCCGTACGACGCCACCACCCCGGGTTCGAGATGGAGGGCGGGCATCCACAGGCACATGCCGTACACCTGGGAGAAACGGCGCAGTGCGAGGCGCTCGTTCTCCACGGCGTTCTGCGCGCAGACCACCGGGACGTCGTCCCAGCCGTCGAGCGCGGCCCGCGTGTCCTGCGTCTTCGTGGCGACGACGAGCACGTCCCCGTCGCCGAGCGGCACGGGACGGTCGGTCACCGGGATCCGGAGGGTCTCCTCGCCGTCGGGGGCGACCAGGCGCAGACCCCGGTCGCGGAGCGCCTCGTGGTGCGCGCCCCGCGCCACGAGCAGAACGTCGTGGCCGCTCTGGAAGAGGCGCCCGCCGATGGTCCCGCCGATCGCTCCCGCCCCGATGATGATGTAACGCACCGTTTGATACTGGCACGGGTTCCACCAGGTCGCGCGAGCGAATATGCTGCGTGCGGTCTGTTTTCCGCACGTCCCGAGAGGTCCGCCCATGTACAAGGAGTTCCTCGGCGAGGTCGTGGTGTGGCTGATCCCCGTCGTCATCCTGGTGGGCCTCGCGCTGATGGTGACCAGCCACGCCTGACACAGCCGTCTCAGTAGGGCCGGATCGCTTCGATCCGGCCCTTTCTGCTGGTTGGACCCGGTTGTCAACCGCGTAGCATCCCGGCAAAAACGCTAACACAGCCAACCTGGCCTAGTGAGTACAAAACTGTCACTTAGCCGCACTGTTGATCACTTGATAAGGATCATGTGACACTTTGGCCGTGATGCACAGGAGACGCCCGATCTCGGACGGGACGCCGAATCGGTCACCGATCGCCCGGGAGGGCTGCGGCTGACTGTCCGCCACTCATCGTGAACCGCGAGCGACACCAGCACGAGGAGACAGGCGTGACGTCTGCCGGAACCGGCGGTCCTGGCACGGGAAAGGCGATCGGCCTTCCGCTCCGCCGCATCCTTCCCCGTATCCTGCGAGACCCGGTCAACGCGTTGTGGGAGTTCGGCCGGGAGCACCGCGGCCGGGTGATCCGGCTCAATCTCGGGCCCTTCCGCCCCTATCTCGTCAGCCATCCGGACCACGTCCAGCGCGTCCTGCGCCTCAACTGGCGCAACTACGCCCGTGAGGGCACCTACTGGAAGCCCCTGCAGCGCCTGATGGGCGACAGCATCTTCAGCGAGGGCTCCTGGGAGTCGAGCAGGTCGGTGCTGCAACCGCTGTTCACGGCCAAATACGTCGCGTCCCTCGGCGCCGGCATGGCCGAGACGATCACCGAGGGCGTCGAGAACTGGGAGATGCACGCGAAGACGGGGGAGGCCCTCGACGCGCCGACCGAGCTCACCCACATCGTCACCCGGGCGGTCGTGCGGGTCCTGTTCGGGGACAAGATCCCCGACTCGGACGCCCGGCGGCTGACCACCGCCTACCACCTGGCGGCGAAGTCGTTCGCCCTCCGGCTGCTGATGCCGTTCGTGCCGAACTCCGTTCCGGTGCCTGGGGACCGGACCTTCCACCGGTCGGCCAAGGTGATCGACGACATCATGGTCCCGCTGATCCGGCAGGCCAGGCTGGAGCCCGGCGACGGCAAGGACGTCCTCTCGGCGCTGGCCAGGGCCCACGCGGAGGGCGGGACCGCGGGTCACCAGCAGATGCGCGACGACCTGGTGGCCGTCTACGCGGCGGCGACGGAGACGACGGGTACGGCGCTGAGCTGGCTGTGGCCGCTGCTGGAGGACCACCCGGAGGTGGCGGCCCGGCTGCAGGCGGAGATCGACGACGTGGTGGGGCCGGGGCCGGTGGATCCCGCGTGCCTGCCCGAGCTGCGTTACACGAAGATGGTCCTCCAGGAACTCGTGCGGCTCTACCCGTCCGGCTGGCTCCTGCCGCGGATGACGCTTGAGCCCGACCAGCTCGGTGACGTCCGCATCCCCGCCGGGGCCCAGGTGCTGGTCAGCCCCATGGTCACGCACCGGCTCGACGAGTTCTGGGATCGCCCTCTCGACTTCGATCCCGAACGGTTCGCGCCCGGCCGCGAGGAGCGGCGGTCCCGCTGGTCCTACATCCCGTTCGGCGGGGGACCGCGGCAGTGCCTGGGGATCCACCTGTTCCACGTGCAGGCTCCGTTGATCGTCGCGGCCGTCCTGTCCCGCTACCGCGTGCGGGTGGCGAGCACCGGTCCATATGTCCCGACGCCGTCGGCGGCGCTGGCGTCCAGTCCGAAGATCGAGCTGAACCTGCGGTCACGTTGAGGACACATGAGCGATAGGTACGAGACGATGCCCGGCGCCGAGCTGGGGGCGGCCTGCGCGCTCGCCGTACGGCTCCAGCGCGCGATGCGGGCGTACGCGGCCGGACGCCCGGCCCTGTTCTCCGCCGCGCAGTTCGACGCCGGCTTCTTCGCCGCGCTGTCGATGGTCAGCGCGTTCGGGTCGCCCTGGGCGTCCCCGGACGAGCTCACCGCGGTCACCCGGGCGTCGATGTGGATCGGCGCCCTCGACCACCAGGTCGACGTGGTGGCCGAGTCGCGGGCGGAGGTCGACGACCTGGTGGCGGAGTGTCTCGCGGTGGCCCGCGGGGAGGCGCCCGGCGGCGGCTCTCCCCTCGCCGGGATGCTGGCGGACATCAGGGACGGGCTGACCGGGAGTCTGTCGGCGGCGCCGCACCCGATCTGGGCCGACCAGGTCGGGCGGGTGCTGTCGGCGATGGCCGCCGAGTGGCGGTGGAAGAGCGAGAAGGCCCGGATCGAGCTCGGGGAGTATCTGGACAACGCCGACAGCGTCGGGTCGTCGTTCGTGAACGTCTCGCACTGGATCGCGACCGGCGACGACTGGACCCGCCTGCACCTGGAGGAGCTGCGCGAGGTCAGCGGCGTGGTGCAGCGCTACCTGCGCCTGCTCAACGACCTGGCGACCCACGGGCGCGAGCGGGAGTCCGGCGACGTCAACGCGCTGGCGCTGGGCGCGGGACGCGACGAGGTGACCGCCCGGATGGCCGGGCTCGCCGCCGAGTGCGGTCCCCTCCTGGAGACCGTCGCGGCGGGCAGCCCCCGCGTGGCTCTCTATCTGGAACGGCAGATCGGCTTCAACACCGGCTTCTACGGGGTCACGGACTACTGGGGCGCGAAGTGAGTGTGGATTCCGCGACGTGGGACGGCCCGGCGGGCGTGACGGGCGCCTCGGACGAGCTGGTGCGCGAACTGATGATCCGGCCCTGGGGGCAGGTGACACCGTCGGTCTACGAGACCGGCCGGGTCGTGACCCTCGCTCCCTGGCTGGCCCGGCACGCGGACCGGGTGGCCTACCTGCTCGCCGCCCAGCGTGACGACGGCGGCTGGGGCGCACCCGGGGCGTACGCGCTGGTCCCGACCCTGAGCGCGACCGAGGCGCTCCTGGCGGAGCTGCGGCGTGGCACAGAAACGCGGCAGGAGTCCGCGACGCTCCTGGAGGCGGCCGGACGCGGGCTGCGGCTGCTGTCCGGGTGGCTGGCCGAGCTGACCGCGCGGTCCCTGCCCGACCTGCCGGCCGTCGAGCTCACCGTGCCCGACATGGTGGGCCGGATCAACGGGCATCTCGACGCCCTTGGCGAGGCGGGCTGTCCCGGCCTGCGCCTGCGCCTGCCGGCCGGGATGGACACGACCTTCCTCGACATCGTCCGCGACCGGATCGGCTCAGGCCGGCAGGTGCCGGAGAAGCTTCTGCACGCGCTGGAGGTCGCCGGCGACGCCGCGGCCGGGGCGGCGTCCGTTCTTCCCACCGCCATCGGCACGGTGGGCGCCTCGCCGGCCGCCTCGGCCGCCTGGCTGGGCGATCCCGCAGGACGCGCCGCTGGCGATCCGGTGCTGCGGCACCTTGAGGCGGTCGTCGTCCGGCACGGCGGCCCGGTGCCGGTGGGCTTCCCCATCACGGTCTTCGAGCGGGGCTGGGTGCTGAGCTGGCTGGTGCGGGCGGGTGTGCCGGTCGATGTGCCGCCTGAGCTGGTCGCCGAACTGCGCGCCGTGATCGGGCCGGCCGGCACCCCGGCGGGTCCTGGGCTGCCCTGCGACGCGGACACGACGTCCGTCGCGCTCCACGCGCTGACGCTGCTGGGCATGCCGCAGGTCCCGGCCAGCCTCCTGGAGTTCGAGACGGAGACCCACTTCTGCACCTGGCAGGGGGAGCAGGGCGCCTCGGTCACGGTCAACGCGCACGTCCTCGACGCCTTCGGCCAGTACGCGATCTGCCGGCCCGCGGAGCGGGCGTCGTACGAGAGGGTGATGGCCAAGACCACCCGGTTCCTGCTCGACCGGCAGGAGCCGGACGGGAGCTGGTCGGACCGCTGGCACGCCTCGCCTTACTACGCGACGGCGGGGTGTGCTCTGGCGCTCGACGAGTTCGGCGGCGACGGATCGGCCGAGGCGGTCGCCCGCGCCGCGCGCTGGGTGCTCGACTCGCAGCGGGAGGACGGGTCCTGGGGACGCTGGGGCGGCACGCCCGAGGAGACCGCGTACGCCATGCAGGTGCTGCTCATGACGAATGCGAAGTGGGACCCCGCCGGGCGGGAGGCGGCGGCCCGCGGATATGACTATCTGCACCGTTCATGGGGCGTAGTGGATAATCCGCCCATGTGGCATGACAAGGACCTATACCTCCCAATTGCCATCGTTCGGGCCGTCGTGCTCGCGGCTGTTCACCTCGCGCAGGGCGCCGGTGTGGTTGTCCCCGTCGCAGGGCCGCTGGTATGATCACTGGCGTTTTATGAGTACTAAACGGCATGTATTTATACAAAAGCCCATATTGCTCTGTGACTGACTTCGGTTACCTTGAGTAAACAATTGCGCCGTTGCTAGAGTGTTCCGCGGCCTCTGCATAGAAATGCTATGCCCCTCGGGGTTTGTCAGGGTTTATGCCTGTCTACCGCCGGGGGTTTCCTGATTTTGCGGTGGGTGGGTGTCGATGCGTTTCCGCAATTCCCGAATACGGACCAAGGTCGCGGCTCTGCTGGTGTCTCTCACCGCGCTGTGGGCGTTCGCGGCCTGGGTCACTCTCCGGGAGGGCGTCACCCTTGTCTGGACCGCCACCCTCAACACCGGCGTGATCCAGCCCAGCCAGCCGCTGCTGACGGAGTTGCAGGAGGAGCGCCGCCTGTCCGTCCTCCGCGTCGCCGCGCCGAGCCCGCGGGCCCGGCAGGAGCTGGAGCGGCAGCGCGCCCGCACCGACTCGGTGCTCGCCGACTTCGAGCGGCTCGCCGGCGGCAAGAACGTCGACCTGGCGGCCAGCCCCGCCTTCAAGGCCCGGCTGAACCAGGCGCTCCAGCAACTCCAGGGGCTCACGCAGGCACGCAAGGCGATCGACACGACCACCCTGGACCGGGTGCAGACGGGTGACGCGATCACCCAGATCATCGACTCGATCTACCGGATGTACGACTCGCTCACGTCCTTGGACGACGAGCAGGTGGCCAGGGACGCCCAGAGCAACGTCGCGATGAACCGGGCGCGGGAGCAGCTCGCCCAGGAGGACGCGCTCGCGCAGGGCGCCCTGGCCGCGGGACAGTTCGCCCCGGCCGAGCTGGCGCGGTTCACGCAGCTGGTCGGCGTCCAGCGGTGGTTCACCGACAAGTCGGTCGCGGAGCTGCCGACCGTCGACCAGGAGGCGTACCGCAGCCTGGCGGCCACGCCCAAGTTCCAGCGGCTGCGCCAGATGGAAGACATGCTGACGCAGAACGCGGTGCCCCGGCGTACGCCACCGGTGACGGCCGAACAGTGGCGGCAGGTGGCGCAGGGTGTGCTGACCGACCGGGCCCGCACCCTGCAGGTCTCCGGCGACGCCCTCATCCAGCGCGCCGGGGACGTGGGCGCGGGCATCGTGGTCCGCCTCGTGCTCGCGGGCGGTCTCGGCCTCCTCGCCGTCGTGGCGTCGATCGTCCTGTCGATCACGACCGCCCGGGCGCTCGTGGCGCAGCTGGAGAAGCTGCGCGCGGCGGCCCTGGAACTGGCGAACGAGCGGCTGCCCGGCGTGGTGGCCCGCCTCGCGCAGGGCGAGAAGGTCGACGTGCGGGTGGAGGCGCCGCCGCTGGAGTTCGGCACCGACCTGATCGGCCAGGTGGGCTCCGCCTTCAACACCGTGCAGGAGACCGCGATCCGCACCGCCGTCGAGGAGGCGCAGCTCCGGCAGAGCATCCGCGACATCCTGCTCAGCCTGGCCCGGCGCACGCAGTCGCTGGTGCACCGCCAGCTCACGCTCCTCGACGTCATGGAGCGGCGCGAGTCGGACGCCGAGGAACTCAAGGACCTGTTCCGCATCGACCACCTCGCCACCCGCATGCGCCGCAACGCCGAGAACCTCATCGTTCTGTCGGGCGCGTCCCCGGCCCGCGCGTGGCGCCGTTCGGTGCCGATGGTGGACGTCGTGCGCGGCGCCCTCGCGGAGGTCGAGGACTACACCCGGGTGACGGTCATGCCGATGGGGCAGACGGGCCTCACCGGCCGGGCGGTCGGCGACGTCATCCACCTGCTGGCCGAGCTGATCGAGAACGCCGTCTCCTTCTCCCCGCCGTACACGACCGTGCAGGTGGGCGGCCAGGTCGTGGCCAGCGGCTACGCCCTCGAAATCGAGGACCGCGGTCTCGGCATGAGCCCGGAGGACGTCGACGCGGCCAACGAGCGGATCGCCAACCCCCCGGACTTCAACCTGTCCAGCACCGCGCGGCTCGGTCTGTACGTGGTCAGCCGGCTGGCCGAGCGGCACGGCATCAAGGTGTCCCTGAAGGCGTCCCCGTACGGCGGCACGACGGCCGTCGTCCTGCTGCCCATCGACCTGGTCATCGAGGACGGGGACGACCTGTCCCAGGGGACCGGGCCGTTCCCCGAGCAGGAGCGGGGGCCACGGAAGATCGCACTTGTCGGCGCACCCGACGCCGACCCAGAACCCGCCCAGGAGGTGGTTCCCGTGCCCGTCGTGCCAGAACCGCCGAGGCCAGCGCCTCCGGCGTCGTTCACCCCGTCGGGCCTGCCGTTCCGGGTGCCCCAGGCCAACCTGGCGCCCGCGCTGGCGGACAACACGGCCGACCTCGACGAGGACGACGAGGACGACCGCAGCCCCGAGGACATCCGCAAGATCATGGGGTCGTTCCAGTCGGGCACAAGGAAAGGCAGGTCTGAGGCGGCGAGGCTGCAGAACGAAGGGAGCGACGACCAGTGACGCAGAAGACGGGCGCGTCCGCGGATCTCGCGTGGTTGCTGGACGACCTGGTCGAGCGCGTGCGCGAGGCCGACCACGGCATCGTCCTGTCCACGGACGGGCTGCTGCTCGCGTCCTCGCGCGGGCTGCGGCAGGAGGACGCCGAGCACCTGTCCGCCGTGGCCTCCGGCCTGCAGAGCCTGGCCCGCGGTGTGGGTGAGCGCTTCAAGGGCGGCGCCGTACGGCAGACCATCGTCGAGATGAAGTCGGCGTACCTGCTCGTCACGGTCGCCGGCCAGGGGGCCTGCCTGGCCGTCCTGTGCAGCGGAGACGCCGACGTCGGCCTCGTGGCGTACGAGATGGCCATGCTCGTCGCCCGCGTGGGACAGTACCTGACCTCTCCCGCCCGGACCTCCGGAAGCGAGCATCGATGAGCAACGAGTGGAACCCGGACGAGGAGCGGCTCCTCGACGCGCCCACCGTCCGCCCGTACGTCATCGCCAGGGGGCGCACCGACGCCCCGGACCGGTTCGACCTGATCTCGCTCGCGGTGACCATCAGGCCCGCGACCGGGAACGAGATCGGCCTCGATCCCGAGCACGTCGCGATCGTGCGGCTGTGCCGCAGGCCGCTGTCGGTGGCCGAGATCGCGGCCCACATGGATCTGCCCGCCGGCATCGTGCGGGTGCTTCTCAACGACCTGTTCGACCGTGGATTCGTCGCCGTGCAGCAACCGCAGCCGGAGATGGACGTGCTCGACGAACGGATGTACAAGGCGGTGCTCGATGGTCTCAGGGCGCTCTGACCACCCCAAGATGCCCACGGCGATCAAACTTCTGATCGCCGGCGGCTTCGGTGTCGGCAAGACGACGATGGTGGGATCGGTCTCCGAGATCCGGCCGCTGCGCACCGAGGAGACGCTGACCAACCGCAGCGTGGGCGTCGACGATCTGTCCGGAGTCGAGGCCAAGTCGACCACGACGGTCGCCATGGACTTCGGCCGCATCAGCATCGGCGACGACTTCATGCTGTACCTCTTCGGAACCCCGGGCCAGGAGAGGTTCTGGTTCGTCTGGGATGAGCTGGCGAGGGGAGCGCTCGGGGCGGTCGTGCTGGCCGACACCCGCAGGCTCGCCGACTGCTTCCCGTCCGTCGACTACTTCGAGCGGCGCGGGACGCCGTTCATCGTGGCCGTCAACTGCTTCGACGGCGCGCCCCGGTTCGAGCTCGACGAGGTGAAGCTCGCCCTGAACCTCGGCCCCGAAGTCCCGGTCCTGCTGTGCGACGCGCGCCGCCGGGACTCGGGCAAGGAAGTGCTGATCACTCTCGTGCAGCACGCGTACGGCCGGCGCCCCAACGCCGTGGCCTGACCCCTCGGCGACGCCCGCGCCGGAACCCGCGGCCGCGCTCATCGGCATGCCCATCGCCGATGAGCGCGGCCGTTTCCCTGCTCCCGCTTGATCATTCTCGCCAGGGATTTCGGCGGCCTCCGCCCTTTCGGTCTGAAACTTTCAGATTTCCGCATTCCTGAATTGCGTGAACCGCTGGTGAAGCATGCCCCGGAACGCTGGCGAGTAACAGCTACACAACAGCCGTTGATCTGAGCCAACTCCCACAGGTAGCGTCGGCGGCGTCGCAGAAACTATCGGCCCTATGTCGAAAGTTTCTAAATCGAGGAGGGAACGACCGTGACGGTGTGTCGGCGAAGTGCGGCGCTTCTGGCGGTGTCCGCATTGATCCTCGGGGGTTGCAGTTCCACGGGAAGTGAAGGCGGCGGAGGCGGAAGCTCGGCCGCCGGCAAAGTCACCGTGGAGTGGTGGAACATCGGGACGACCGAGCCCTTGAAGACGGTTTACGCCACCGCGGTGAAGGACTTCGAGGCTCTTCATCCGAATATCACGATTAAGAACGTGGCGACGGAGAACGACGCCTACAAGTCCAAGCTGACCACGCTCACCCAGTCAGGTAAGGCGCCGCAAATCTTCCACACCTGGGGTGGCGGTGTTCTCAAGCAGCAGGTCGACGCCGGGCTGGTAAAGGACATTTCCTCCGAGGCCGCGCCGTGGCTGAGCACGTTCACCGACGCCTCGCTCGCCGCTTACCAGTTCGACGGCAAGACCTACGCGGTGCCGTACGACATCGGAATGGTCGGCTTCTGGTACAACAAGGCGCTGTTCAAGAAGGCCGGCATCGAGGAGCCGCCGGGCACCTGGACGCAGCTGCTCGACGACGTGAAGAAGCTCAAGGCCGCGGGCATCACCCCCATCGCCCTCGCCGGCAAGGCCAAGTGGCCCGGCCACTATTACTGGGCGTACCTCGCGATGCGGATCGGCGGCCTGCCCGCTCTGCAGAAGGCAGGAACCGACAAGAACTTCAACACGCCCGATTTCGTGGCGGCGGGGCAGAAGGTCAAGGAGCTCGCCGACCTCCAGCCGTTCCAGCGCGGCTTCCTCGGCGCCGACTACGACAAGCCGGGCGGCCAGGCCGCGACCATGGGCAACGGCAAGGCCGCGATGGAACTCATGGGCCAGTGGGCTCCGGCGGTCGAGAAGTCGTCGGGCAAGGGCATCGGCGACGACCTCGGCTTCTTCCCCTTCCCCGCGGTGGAAGGCGGCAAGGGCACGGTCACCGAGGCGTTCGGCGGTGGCGGCGGATTCGCGCTCGGCGCCGACGCGCCGCCGGAGGCCGTCGAGTTCCTGAAGTTCCTCACCAGCGACGCCGAGCACCGCAAGGCCGTGGGATCGGGCGGAGTGCTGCCGGTGCTGAAGGGCGAGGAGGACGCGGCGACCGACCCCAACCTGTCGGTGGTGGCGAAGAACCTCGCGTCCGCGACCGGCTTCCAGCTCTACCTCGACCAGGCGTACCCGCCGGCGGTCGGGCAGGAGGTCAACGACAGCGTGGCCGAACTCATCGCCGGGACCAAGACGCCCGACCAGGTGACCCAGGCCATCACGGAGACGGCGAAGTCGGAGTAAGTGCCGCGTGAATTCGGGTCGCAGGAATCCCCGGAGCCGCGCGCTCCGGGGGTTCACCACCATTCTGCTGTTCCTTCTCCCCGCCCTCGTCCTGTTCCTGCTGCTGGTGGTGGCCCCGATCGCGGTCGCCATGTACACCAGCTTCTTCAAGTGGAACGGCCTCGGGGGGCTGCCCACCGAGTTCCTGGGCTTGGGCAACTTCGAGCGCCTCTTCGGCGACCCGGTGTTCCAGGGCGACCTGTGGCACGGCGCCGTCCTGATCGCCTTGTCGCTCGTCGTACAGCTCCCCATCGCGCTCGGCCTCGCGCTGCTGCTCAACCAGAAGCTGCGCGGGCGCGCGTTTTACCGGCTGCTGTTCTTCGCGCCGTACGTCCTGTCCGAGGCCATCACGGGCGTGCTGTTCATGATGATCCTCGAACCGGAGTCCGGGCTGGCCAACCAGATCCTCCAGGTCGTGGGGCTCGGCGGGCTCGACTGGTTCGCCGACCAGTCGACCGTGCTGCTCTCGCTGTTCCTGGTCATGCTCTGGAAGTACTTCGGCTTCCACATGATCCTCTACATCGCGGGACGCCAGGGCATCCCCAACGAGCTGATCGAGGCGGCCCAGATCGACGGCGCCACCGGGTGGAAGGTGTTCCGCCATGTCACGCTGCCGCTGCTCGGGCCCACGATCCGGATCAGCGTGTTCCTGTCCGTCATCGGGGCGATCCAGCTGTTCGACCTGGTCTGGATCATCACGGACGGCGGTCCGACCCATTCGTCCGAGACGATGGCCGTGACCATGGTCCAGTTCGGCTTCAAGCGTTTCCAGGTCGGCTACGCCAGCGCGATCAGCGTGGTGATGTTCCTCATCAGCCTCGTCTTCGCGCTCGGCTACCAGAGATTCGTCCTGCGCCGCGACCTCCAAGGAGCGACCACCGTGCTGCGAGACCAGAGATGAGCCGCCGGGCCGCGGTGCCCTCCCAGGGCCGACGCGGAAGGAACCACCTGATCCTGCAGCTGATCGCCGTGGTGGTCGGCGCGTTCGTGGCGATCCCGCTGATCTACGGGGTGGTCGGCGGCTTCAAGACCACGTCGCAGCTGTCGACCAACCCGTTCGGCCTGCCGTCCCCGTGGGTCCCGGAGAACTACACCGACGTGCTGGGCTCGGGGTCGTTCTGGCGGCAGCTGTGGAACAGCACCTTCATCGCGATCGCCACAGCGGCGATCGTCGTCGGCGTGTCGGCCATGGCGGCCTTCGTGTTCGCGCGCTTCGCGTTCAGGGGCCGCGAAGCGCTGTTCACGCTGTTCGCGGCCGGCCTGATGTTCCCGTTCACCGTGGCGATCCTGCCGCTGTTCGTGCTGCTGCGGATCTTCGGGCTGCTGGGCAACCCGCTGGGAGTGATCCTCCCGCAGGCCGCCTTCGGGCTGCCGATGACGATCATCATCCTGCGCGGCTTCTTCCGGGCCATCCCGGGGGAGATCGAGGAGGCCGCCACGCTCGACGGGTGCACCGCTTTCGGCTTCTTCTGGCGCGTCCTGCTGCCGATGGCCCGGCCCGCGATCGCCACCGTGTCTGTCCTCGCCATCGTGACCAGCTGGAACAACTTCCTGCTGCCGCTCGTGGTCTTCAACGAGGACAGCATGTGGACCATCCCGCTGGGCGTCCAGCAGTTCCAGGGGCAGTTCGCGTCTGACACGGCGCGCATCCTCGCGTACATCGTCATGGCGATGGTGCCCGCGCTGGCCTTCTACGCCGTGGCGGAGCGCCAGCTCATCGGGGGCCTGACCGCGGGCTCGCTGAAGGGGTGAGTCCCTTGCGCACATAGAGCCGTACGGAGTAGCCCAGCACACGGGTGAACATGCGGCGGTTGTACCGCTCCTTCAGGAGCAGCCGTTTGGCCGTGTCCTGCGGGGAGGCGAGGTCGGCGTCGCGGGGATGGGAACGGCTGATCACCCAGACCCGGGGCGCGTCGCCCACGGACCCCGGGAGCTGCTCGGCACCCAGCTCCCGGCCCGCGAGCGTGCCGGACTCGGCGCCGGATCGCCGCAGCGCGACGTCGCGGACGTTCCGGAACGCGGCCGGATAGGCCTCCGCCACCAGGCGGCGCACCGACGGCAGGAACAGCACCGCGTCGCCGGGACGGGCGCCCGCGGCGATGATCCGCGCCACGGCCGCCGGGTCGTCGGGACGGCTCGCCACCTCGCGCGCCCGCTCGTGGACGGGCAGGGCGGGCACCGTCAGCAGCGCCGCGAGCGCACCGGCCACGCCCAGCCGCAGGACGCCCCACCGCAGCGGCCGGACGGCCGCCGCGATGCCTCCGCCGACGGCCAGTGCCAGCCCCGCGACCGCGTAGAGCACGTATCGGTCCTGGTAGAAGGGCTGGATCCAGGCCGAGACGGCGAGCAGCAGGGCGGGCGGCACGACGGCGAGCGGCAGGGCCAGCGCGAGCAGGCCGGCGTGGCGCTCCAGCCGTTCTGATCGCCCTGAGCGGACCATCAGCGCGGCGACCACCGCGACCACGACGAGGACGGCGGTGAGCGCGAGCGGGACGCCGGTGCCGGCGAAGCGGGCGACGAGGTCGGAGACGGTGGTCCAGCCGGGCGGCTCCAGCCACGCCACCTGCCCACGCTGCGTGAAGCCGGCCCCCGCCACCGGAGCGACCGCGAGCAGCGCGCACAGGCAGGCCGCGGCCCAGCGGATCCAGGCGGCTCGCTCCGCCCGGGCCCAGACGAGCGTCACCGCGTGGGCGGCGAGGGCGAGGGCGGCGAAGAGGTTGAGCAGGCACGCCACGGCGACCGCCCCCGCGTACCAGGCCCATCCGCCCGTCCGGCGGGGCCGCGCCAGCGCCCGGACGAACAGCAGAGAGGCCAGGACGACACCGGCGGCGACCAGCGCGTACGACCGGGCCTCCTGGGCGTAGTAGCCGACGACCGGCGCGGTGGCGTAGAACAGCCCGGCCATGAGCCCGGCGAGGGGCGACGCGAGCCGCCGTCCGATGGCCGCGACTCCCGCGGCGGCCCCGGCCGTCGCCAGCAGGGACGGCAGGCGCAGCACCACCTCGGGAGGCAACCCTCCGGTGACCGACAGCAGGGCGTGGACGAGCAGGTAGTAGCACCCGTGAACGGCGTCGACGTGGCCGAGGGTGCGCCACAGCTCCGGCAGTGAGCGACCGGCCACGGCATAGGTGGTGGCCTCGTCCTGCCACATCGAGCCGCGGTCGAGGCCCCACACGCCGGCCAGCAGGGCGACGAGTGGAGGGACGCCGAGAGCCGCGACGGCGCGGACCGGCCGCCCGCGCCACGCGTGATCCGGCTGCCCCCGCCATCGGGATCCGCGCCGTTCGGCCGGATGATGGATGACGCTCACGATCTCCCCGTTCGCCGGCCGCGTGGTCGCGCACGCCGCTACCCCTTCTGGAACATCCCTACGCGGGCGGCGGGGTGAACGGGCGTCAGGCGCAGGCGAACAGTGGGAGAACTCGCGGCGCGGCAGACCCCGCTCCCGGCGGTGGGCGCCGGGAGCGGGGCTCCGTCGGGGGGAGGCTGGGGGGAGGATGGGGGAGGTCGGGTCCTCCGGCCGGATCAGTCGGGGTCGATCCTGTGGAGGTAGTGGCCGGACGCCCAGCCCGGCTTCCCGGACGACGTCTCCACGGCCACCCATCCGTGGAGCCGGCCGCAGCCGCCGGCGAAGCGGCCGTCCGTCGCGGTGAGGGAGCCGACGGGGCGATAGCGCAGGCCCGGCCCTCTCCGGACGTTGAGGTAGCTGCCCCTGCGGACGTTCACCACCCGGTACGTGCAGGACAGGCTGGGCCGGACGATGGCGGACGGGGGCACCAGATCCAGCTTGCGCAGGTAGCGGGTCGCGACCCAGCCGAGCCTGCCGCCGGAGTATCTGACCGTCACCCATCCCGCGGAGGGCGTGCAGGCCCCCGCGAACCGGCCGTCGGACAGGCGCAGGGCGCCGACCACGTCGTGGATGCGGCCCGGTCCTTCCCGGACGTTGAGATGACTCCACGGCGATATGCCGCGGACGCGATAGCTGCACGCGAGGGCGGGCCCCTCGGGGCCCGGCTCCGGTCTGACGAGAGTGGCCGCCCGCGCGGGAGGTGCGGCGGGGGCGTCCGCCAGAGCCGGCGGGACGGCGAGGACGAGCCATCCCGCTGCGGCACCGGCGCTGATCAGGGGGGTGAGCCGCTCCGCGACTGTCACGTTGTCTCCTTCCGGTCCGCATCGCCGTCGGCCGGTCGGGGGACCGGGCAGGTGATGCATTCACCGAAAGTTCTTAACCGATTACTCTCCGTTTACACTCTCCACGGCGGCGCGGCGGATTTCTTTACCCTCCGGTCAGCCGCCGTGGGCGCCGTGGAAAGGCGTGGTCACCCCTTCGTACTCCAGGTGGAGCACCATTCCCTGATCCGCGTGGCTGAGGTTGTGGCAGTGGTTCATCCACAGCCCGGGGTTGTCCGCGCGGAACGCGACCTCCCACACCTCGCCCGGCCGTACGTCGAAGGTGTCGAGCCACAGCGGGGCGCCAGTGGGAGCCCGGCCGTTCCGGCTGAGCACGAGCACGCGGTGACCGTGCAGGTGCCAGGGGTGCGTCTCGTTGCCCCGGTTGACCACGGTGAACCGGACCAGGTCGCCGTCGGCGACGCTCAGCGGGGGGATGTCGGGGAAGGCGCCGCCGTTGACCGTGTAGGCGTAGAGGAGCCGCCCGCCGGCCAGCGAGACCCCTCGGTCGAGCACCAGGGTGAAGCGCCGGTCGAAGCGGCTGCCAGAGGAGAAGGGAGTGGGCGCGGGCGTGCCGTAGCGGGTGATGTCGAGTTCGGGCCAGGCCGTGGTGTCCGTGGTGACCGTGCCGTCGTCCGGCGCGTCCCGCTCGCCGAGCCGCAGTGCGACCGTGCGGTCGTCCACCCGGAGCACGACCGGCTGCCCCGGCTGCCCTGGGGGCGTCGTGAAGGCGAGGTCGTACCGGCCGCCCGCCGGGAGCCGCAGCCCCGTCCGCGACAGCTCGCCCGGGCCGTTCAGGTCCGCGCCGTCCACGGCCACCAGCCGGTACGGCGTGCCCGCGAGCGTGAACCGGTGCGGGGTGTTGTCGGTGTTGATGAGCCGCAGCCGCACGGTCGTTCCCGGAGCGACCTGGTGGAATAAGGGTCGATCGGCGTCGCCGACGACGGTCGAGCCGGCGAACGTGTGCACGGGCAGGGTGAGGTCGACGCCGGAGGCGGGCGCCGCGCGCGGCGCGACCACCAGCGTCCCGTACAGACCCATGCGGACGCCGAGATTCGAGACCTCGTGGGTGTGATACCAGAAGGTCCCGGCCTGGTCGGCCCGGAAGCGGTAGACGAACTCCTGGCCCGGCATGACCGCGTCCTGGGTCAGGCCGGGCACCCCGTCCTCGCCCGACGGCACGTCGTACCCGTGCCAGTGCAGCGTGACGCCCTGCGCGATGTCGGCGTTGCGGAGCCGCACCTCGATCAGATCGCCCTGGACGGCGGTGAGCGGGGGCCCGGGGACCCGGCCGTCGAAGGTCCAGGCGCTGATCCGTCTGCCCGACGAGAGGGTCACGGTGGCGGTGCGGGCGGTGAGGGTGAAGTCCCGCACCCGGCCTCCGGGAGCGGGAGTCGTGGGGCCGCGGAAGCCGGTGACCGGGCGGGCCGGGCCGCCGGTCATGTCCATGCCGCTCATCTGATGCGCGGCGGCCACGTCGCCCGGCCGGCCCTGGTCCGGCAGGCTCCCGGAGGGGACGACCGCCAGCACCACGCCCAGCAGGGCGACCCCTGTGGTCGCGCCGGTGAGTGTCCGCGGTCGCGGCACGCGGGCGGCGACCGCGCGCCAGGTGACCAGGACGGCGGCGGCGACGACGGCCAGGAGGATCAGCGACCTGCTCACGGTGGCCGGGTAGCCGAGGAGGAAGGTCTGGATCGGGCCGGCCGCGCCCGCGTAGGCGGCCGCCAGCAGCGGGACGACGACGGCGGGCGCCCCGGCGTCCCCGGGCCGCCCCCGCCGTACGGCGGACAGCAGTCGCGGGCCCGCCACCGCGGCGGCGGCGACGGTCGCCACCAGGAGCAGCGGCAGGGCGAAGGTCACCTTCTCCTGGACGAACCACCATCCGGCGCCCGCTAGCGCGATCACCGACCAGGCGCGCGCGAGCGACGCCGCCACGGCTCCCGCGAAGAGGACGGCCGCCGCCCGGGGGCGCCGGGCGGCGGCCGTCACCCCCGCGCCCGCCCACAGCGCGGCGGTCACGACCGCGACGAGCAGGTCGAGCACCATGAGCCGGTCGGTCGTCATGAGGCGGGCACCGCAGGCCCGTCCGGCCTGGCCTGCGTCGCCGGTCCGTCCTCGCGGCCGGGGTCGCCGCTCATCGCGAGCTTGCGGGCCCGCTGGAAGACGGCAGCGGAGACGCCGATGACGGCCATGCCGTTGAGCGCGTGCAGGCCGAGTATGGCGAGGGACAGCGGGGTGGAGTTGCCCGAGTCGTCGTCGAACGCGCGCCCGAGGACGACGATCAGCACCTGGACGATCACCAGACCCAGGGGCAGGAGACTGCGGCCGATCAGCGGGCCGGGGGCCCGGGCGGCCGCCGCGGCGGCCGTGGCCAGCAGGGACAGTACGGGGATGATCAGCATGCCGGTCATGCTGTGCAGGGCGAACGAACCGTCGTCCTGCGGCTTGTCGAACGCGCCGACGGCGGCGAAGTACATCTGCGCCACGGCGGCGGCCAGCAGAACGCCCGCGATGACGGCGTAGACCTTACGCACGGCGGACTCCCTTCGGTGGTTGCGGTCAGGGGGATCGTGTCCGACACCGCACGCCGTCGTCGTCCGCCGTCCGGCGACACGTCGCCTACCACCGGGGGAGTACGCCCCGTTCTCGCGGGTCAGCCGCCGTGATGACGCACTACTGCGCGCGGGCCCCCGGCGGCCACTTGCGGTAGCTCTCGTAGAGAGCGGCCAGATTGTCCGTGTAGAGCTCCGTGTAACCGCAGGCCGCGCAGATCCAGGCCCGTACGGTCCCGGACGAGCCGCCCTGGAACCAGATGAGGCCGTGCTTGGGCGGCTCCGGCTCGGTGACGTGCACCTGCAGTGGCTGCGGATTGTGCTCCCCGCGGTCGCGCACCTCCACGCCGCGCATGATGTGCTCGGAGGAGCATTTCGGGCAGACGTCCACGTCCGGTCCCTTCGCCTCGTGCGACTCGTACGGAACGCGAGTGTGCACAGCGCAGATCACAGGACCGTACCGGGGTCAGCTACGGCGGGAGAAACGGATCCGGCGGCGCCCCGAGCAGGAGCCCGGTGCGGCCGGCTGCTCGCCGTCGACCCGATCGGGGGTGTGGGCGGGGCCGTGGGCGTCGGCGCAGTGCGGAGCGGGCCGTCCGATCGCCAGGAGGTCCGGGGGAGCGTGGTCGACCTGGAGGGTGGTGTGCTCGATACCGTACTCGTCGCGCACCAGTCGCTGGGCGGCCTCCCGTACGGCGTGGCAGTCGGCGCCGGGGGCGACGAGGATGTGCGCGGACATGGCCGGGTAGCCGGAGGTGACCTCCCAGATGTGGAGGTCGTGCACTTCGACGACGTGTTCCAGCCCGGCGGTCTTGTGGCCGATCTCGGCGGGGTTCATCCCCGCGGGCGCGGCCTCCATGAAGACCCGGCCGGACTCCCGGACGAGGCCCCAGCCCGCCTTGAGCATGAGCGCGGCGACGACCAGCGCGGCGACGGCGTCCGCCCTGGCCCACCCCGTGAGCAGGACGACGACTCCGGCGAGCGTGGTGGCGACGAACGCGAAGAGGTCGTTCAGGATGTGCTGGAACGCCCCCTCGACGTTGAGGCTCGCCCGGTTCGCCCGGCTGAGCAGCCAGGTCGCGGCCAGGTTGACCACGATGCCCGCGAGCCCGGTCGCGACGACGTACGCGCCCTCGACGTCCGGCGGCGTGATCAGGCGGCGGACGGACTCGTAGACGAAGAAGACGCTGAGCAGCAGCAACGTGATGCCGTTGAGCTGCGCGGAGACGATCTCGGCGCGCTTGAGACCGTAGGTGAAGCCGCCCTGCGGCGGCCGGGCGGCGATGCGCATGGCGATGAGCGCGAAGGCGATCGCGATCGCGTCGGTGAGCATGTGACCGGCGTCGGACACCAGCGCGAGAGACCGCGCGATCACGCCCACGACGACCTCGGCCGCCATGAAACACAAGATCAGGACGAGCGCGGCGGTCAGGTGGCGCCGGTCGGTGTCCGCGCCGACCCCGTGCCCGTGCCCGGCCCCGTGCCCGTGGCCGTGATCACTCATCGCCCCGGTCCCTCCCGTCGTGCCCGATGTGGGTGATCGCAAGGTCGAACAGCATCCGTACATGTGAGTCCGCGAGGCGGTAGTACGCCTGGCGGCCGGATCTGCGGACCTTCACCACATTGTGAACGCGCAGCAGCCGCAGGGCGTGGGACGCGGCCGACATGCTGTGCCCGGTGGCCGCCGCGAGGTCGCACACGCACATCTCGCCGCCTTCGAGCAGGGCGGAGATCAGCCGCAGTCGCCCGGGGTCCGCCAGGAGTCCGAAAATCTGCGCGAGGTCCTCGACCACGTCCTGCGCCGGCAGCGCGTTTCTCACGCTTTCCACCCGTCCTGGATCCACGTCCGGAAGGGCGCAGGAATCTCCAGCGATGTCCACAATACTTGCACGATTATTCATATGTAGGAGTTTAGGTTCCCCAGGCGGCCTGTCAACGTCCCCGGGTCCCAGGTCTCGGTCCGGCAAAGATTGTCCCCCTCTCCGGAGGTGCGAGTGTAAACGAAGGGTAATCGAGGAACTACCAGCGGTGGCTGTATGCGGCCGACACGCGGCGGATGGCGAGACGGGGGACGACATGACACGCACCGCTGGTGATAGGTCCTCGCCCGTACGGCACGGCGCGGCGCGGTGAGGAGGCTCACCCGCGCGTCGGCGGTCCCGATGCTGGCCCTGACGGTCGCCGTGCCCGCGAGCCCGGCGGAGAGCCAGGTCGTCGACCGGGCCCGAGGAACGTGCTCCGCGCCGTCGGCCGTGGCCCATCGGGGCGACGGGGCGGGATACACGGAGAACACCTCCGGCGCCTTCCGCGAGGTCCTCGCCGGAGGCGCGCGCCAGGTGGAGCTCGACGTGCACTTCACGAAGGATCACCACCCCGTCCTGATGCACGACTCGACGGTCGACCGGACGACCACGGGCACCGGCCGGGTCTCCGCCATGACCCTCGGGAAGTTCCGCGATCTACGGACACCGGACGGTCAGCGGCCCCCCACGCTGGCGACCGTCATGCGGCTGGTCCGGGACGCCGGGGCCCGCATGCTGGTCGAGCTCAAGGAGGTGCCGGACGCGAGCGACCTGCGGTCGCTGCGGGCGGACTACCGGCGCCTCGGCGCGTACCGGTGGGCGAGCCTCATGTCGTTCTCGCCCGCGGCGCTGCACGCGGCGCGGGCGATCCCGGCGGACAAGGGCCTGCTCGCGACCTCACCGCCGTCTGTGCGGGTGGCCCGCGGATACGACTTCGTCGGCGTCCGGTACGACCGGCTCACCGCGGCCCGCGTCCGGGCGTACCGCGCGGCGGGAGTGGCGGTCTACGCCTGGACGCCGAACGACCGCGCCGACTGGCGCCGCCTCGCGAGTTACGGCGTGAGCCGCGTCGTGACGGACCGGGCGCCCGCCTATCAGATGTGGGCCAGGACCGCCTGCCGGCCCTGAGGCGCGGAGTCGTCCGCGCCGACCGAGCGACAACCATGGGGGAGGTTCAGATCATGTACGAGGCCCACGGTCATGAGGGCGACGAGGGACGTGACGGGCACCAGGGACATCACGGGCACGGGCACGGGCATCACGGGAGGGAGGCGCTCGATGAGCTGGGGGACGTCGGCAGCGGCCAGGCCCGCACGGGCGTGCTGAGCCCGGCCGCCGTGCGCAACCAGGTCTTCACCGTCGTCCGGCTCCGCGAGGGCTACGACCTGGCGGAGGTGGACACGTTCCTCGGCCTCGTGGAGATCACCCTGAGCACGCTGCTGCGTGACAACGACGATCTGCGCCGGCGGCTCAAGGCCGTGGTCCAGCTCTCCCGCCAGGCGCGACCGCCCGCGAGCGTGAAGGCCGGCCGGGTCGTGGAGATCGCCCACGAGGCGGCCGAGCGGGTGATCGACATGGCGTGCCAGGAGGCCGAGGCCGTGCTGGCCCAGGTCCGCGCCCAGGCGGAGGAGATGGAACGGGAGGCGGCGGAGCGGGCCGACGCGCTCCGGCGGGAGGCGGGCCGGGCGCAGCGTGACGCCCTGGAACGCCGGTTGGAGTCGCTCCAGACATTCGTGGCCGACTTCGGCGGCCGGTTGAAGGCCGGCCTGGGCGGCTCCCCCGACCTGCTGGAGGAGTTGCTCGACGACCTCCGCGCCCGGATCGGACCCCTTGAGCCCGAGCGGCCCGAGCGGGGTGAGCGGGGTGAACGGACCGAGCGCGGCGAGGAGGACGAGGGGGTCCCGTCGCCGTACACCGCCGGAGCACAGCGGACGCCCGCCGCGGCGACGGTGGACGACACCATCGGCCTGGACATCTTCGAGGGCGTCCGGGTGATCACCCCGGGGGACAGGTGAGCGCGGGATGGGCCGCCGCCGGTGACCGTATGTGTGGGGTTGTTGTCTCGTAGGTGCCTGTTTCTATCCGGTTCGGCCCCGCATGGTGGAGGAGTCGGCATCGACCGGCCGCACGCTGAGAGGGGGTGCCCGCCGTGATTCGGATCCACGCCACCGGGACGACCGAGCCCGCCGCATTCTGGCGCGGGGTGGCCGCGTGTGCCGGGGAAGCCGTGAGACGGGCCCGGGGCTACGTCCCCGGGGAGCTGCGGCCGTTCGGGCGCCGGGCATCCTGGGCGCTCGGCCGGGAGTTCGCCTCGGCCGCGCTGGCCCGGAGGTACGTGCGCGCCCAGCTCGGCGAGTGGGGGTGGCGTGGCCCGATAGAGGTGGTCGAACTCGTCGTGACCGAACTCGTCGGCAACGCCCTGCGGCACACGGCGGGGCGGCCGGTGCTCACGCTCGTGAAGCACGGCGACGTGGTGCGCTGCGAGGTGGCCGACGACGAACCCGCCTTCCTGCGCCCCTCGCGGCCGGGACGAATCGGCCACGGACTTGTCCTCGTCGACCTGCTGTCCATGTCGTGGGGGGCGGTCCGTATCGGGCTCGGCAAGGTCGTCTGGTGTGAGGTCTCCTCTCGCGCCTGGGCTGTGTGACCGGGAGGCGGGGGACGCAGGGAGGGCAAGGAAGGCGGGCCGGGGGGAGTGGGGCGAAACCGCTCCCCCCGGCGTTTCACTGTCCGACTGCAGGCACACTGGTAGCCGCCTGACCGGCGAAAACGGCATCGCCCAAAAAATCATCAGAAGTCATCTGTAACACGCGGGCCTTCCTGACCACTTCCTCGTGTCGCAACAACACCCGGGACGAAGGGGGCAGGTGGTGACGGACGATTCTCAGCGGTTCACCGCCATGTACGACGAGTGCCGCCAGCGCGTGTGGGCCTACGTAGTCAGCCGCGCCGGTCGGCAGATCGCCGACGAAGTGGTGAGTGAGACGTTCGCGATCGCCTGGCGGCGGTTCGACGACGTGCCGGAGCCGGCCCTGCCGTGGTTGCTCGGTGTGTCCCGCAACGTCTTGCGGGACAACATCCGCGCCGAGATCAAGCAGGAGTCGCTGGCCAGGGAGCTTGAGACCTGGAACGAGGGAGACCACGCCGAGCGCGTGGCCGAGCGGTTCGCCGTCGTGCGGGCGCTGGCCACCCTGAGCGAGGACGAACGGGAAATCCTCATCCTGGTCGCCTGGCAGGGGCTCTCTCCCCGCGACGCGGCCCGCGTCGTCGGCTGCTCGCCCGCCGCCTTCCGCGTACGCCTGCATCGAGCCCGCAAGCGGCTCGCCCAGGCCGTGGAGGGGGCGCCGGCGATCGTGAACCGGCCCCGGGTCCGAAGTATGCACAAGGAGTGGTCATGAACCCGATGGACGAGTTGCGGGCCGCGCGCCCGGCGTACTACGACGCCCAGGTGGACGAGACGACCAGGGCCGGCGAGCTCGCCCACGCGATGGCGCAGCCGCGGCGGACTCAGAGCCGGAAGGCATGGCGGCCGGTCTGGGGGCTCGGGCTGGCCGGGGCCGCGGCGGCCACCGCCGTGGCGGTCACCGTGTCCGTCGCCGGCGGCGGGGGCGTCGGCGTCGGCGCCGGCGGTGGGAGCACGGGTGTCACGGCCCTCGGCTCCCCCGGCGCCGCGGCCACCCCGGAGGTGGCCCGGCTGTCGGCGAAGCAGCTTCTGCTGGTCGCCGCCGAGTCGTCGCGCAAGACGCCGGTGGCCGAGGGGGCCTACTGGCACAGAGAGTCGACCTCGGGCGTCGCCCAACAGGTGGGCACCAAGGTCAAGTACGTGGTGAACACCCTGGGCCGCGCCCAGTTCTGGATCGCGAGCACACCCGACCGGCCCAGCTACTGGGTGTCGCAGAACCTGGGCACCAAGCCCGCCAAGGGACAGGAGGACGCCTGGCGGCAGGACGGCTCGCCGACGAACTGGAAGATCCAGGTCGGCACCAAGCGGATGAGCGTGACCGTCGACGCCGGCTCGGGCAAGCCGTCGAGGGACCGAATCGACGTGAACGGCAAGGTGTTCGACCTGGCCGGGCACAACGCCTCCATGGCCGAGCTGCGCGCCCTGCCCACGACCGCGGAGGGCCTGAAGAGGTATCTGCTCAAGGGCTACCAGGGCCACGGCACCGAGGCGAACACGCCGATGGACGCCGACGCGTGGCTGTTCCAGGTCACCGCGGGGCTGCTCGAGGACATGCCGGTGAAGCCGGCGACCCGGGCCGCCGCGTACAAGGTGCTCGCCGGGATCGACGGGGTTCGCAACCTCGGGCAGGTGACCGACGCCCTCGGCCGTACGGCGACCGGGGTCGGGCGGACCGAGACCTGGCCCACCGGCCGGTTCGAGCGTCAGCTCCTGATCGACCCGGACACGGGGGCCCTGCTGACCGACCAGTACGTCGCGGTCGAGCCGCGCGGCGAGTACTCCTGGGCCAAGCCCGGCACGCCGATCAACTGGACCGCCACGATCAAGGCCTCGTGGACCGACGAGACGCCGGACTCCTGACGCGCCCCGGGTGCGCCGGCCGTCTCCCCTCCGCGCGCGACTTGTCGTAGCGCGGAGGTAGGGTCACCGGTGTTTCGAGGAGATCGGCGACCCGGGGAGACGGAATGCAGCGACCACTCACCCTCATGGCGGTTCACGCCCATCCCGATGACGAGGTCATCGGGACGGGCGGGATCCTGTCGGCGTACGCCGACGAGGGCATCACGACCGTGCTCGTCACCTGTACGGACGGCGGGCAGGGCGACGGCCCTGACGGGGTGAAGCCGGGCGAGCCCGGTCACGACGAGGCGGCGGTGGCCGAACGCCGCCTCGCCGAACTGCGTGAGTCCGTCGGCCATCTCGGTGTCACCCACGTCGAACTGCTCGGCTACCGCGACTCCGGCATGGTCGGCTGGCCGGCGAACGACCACCCCGAGGCGTTTTTCAACGCCCCGGTGGAGGGGGCCGCGGCGCGGCTGGCCGAGCTCGTCGAGCGCTACCGGCCGCACGTGATCGTCACGTACGACGAGAACGGCGGCTACGGGCATCCCGACCACATCCAGGCACATCGGATCGCGGTCAGGGCCGCCGAGATGACCGGAATTCCGGACAAGTTCTACTACTCGGCCGCGCCGCGCTCCCGCATGCTCGCGATGGTCGAGCACATGAAGGCGATGGGGATGGGGCCGGACTTCGAGCCGCCGGACGACTTCGGCACCCCGGACGAGCTGGTCACCGCGGAGATCGACGTGTCGGCGCACTCGGAGCGGAAGCTGAAGGCCCTCCGGGCCCACGCGAGCCAGGGCGACAGCGCGATGCTGCTGGCCATGCCGCCGGAAGCCCAGCAGCTCTTCTTCGCCGCCGAGTTCTTCACCCGGGCCTGGTCACGGGTCGACGCGCCCGACCTCGAGGACGACCTGTTCGCCGGCCTGCGCGGCTGAGCCTGCTCGGGGGCGCTCGCGGGCCACGGATCGCCCCGAACCGCCGGGAGCGGCGAACGCTCATCCGCACGGCATCAGATCGACACTTTCACCTCAACTTGTCGTCATGGACCCTGGTCAGATACCTCCTCGTAGGCCGCCTCCCGCCTTCGAGGAGACCCCCATGCTCCGACCGCTCGTCCTCACCGTTTCCGGCGCCCTCGCGGCTCAGATCCCGGCGCTCCCCGCGCACGCCGCGCGTCCGGCCGCCGCCGAGTCGTCCCAGGTCGTCGTCGTCGCTCATCGCGGGGCGTCCGCGTACGCCCCGGAGAACACGATCGCGGCCTTCGAGGAGGCCCGGCGACTGCGCGCCGACACGTTCGAGCTGGACGTTCAGCAGACCAGGGACCATCAGCTCGTCCTGATGCACGACGTCACACTGGCCCGCACGACCGACGTGGAGAAGCTGTTCCCCCGCCGGGCGCCCTGGCGGGTCGGCGACTTCACCCTCGCCGAGATCCGCCGGCTGGACGCCGGCTCGTGGTTCGCGCCTCGTTACAAGGGCGAACGGGTGCCGACGCTGGGAGAGACGCTCACGAAGCTGAGCGGAAGCGGGCTCGACCTGCTCCTGGAGATCAAGGAGCCGAGGCGCCACCCCGGCATCGAGGGCCGGATCGCGCGGGAGCTGCGGGCGGAGCCCGCGTGGCTGCGCCCCGGACGCCTCACCGTCCAGTCGTTCGACTGGGACTCGGCGCGGGCCTTCCACCGGCTGCTGCCCAACGTCCCGATCGGCCTGCTCGGCGCCCCCTCGGCGGGCCGCCTGGCCGGGCTCTCCCGCTTCGCGGACGAGGTGAACCCGCCGTACGCGTCGGTCACGGCCCAATATGTGCGGCGCGTGCACGCGAACCACATGCGCGTGCTCGCCTGGACCGTGAACGACGCCGCGACCATGCGGCGGCTGATCTCGGCGGGGGTCGACGGCATCATCACCAACCGCCCCGACCTGCTGCGCGGCATAACACTCACCGCGCGGAAACGGCCGGCCTGAGACCCGGGGGTTGTCCGCGGCGTTCTTCCCGGCGACGATGAACACGTCGTCGGGAGGCGTCCATGGCGGTCATAGCGGGACTGTTGGCCGGATCCGTGCTGCTGACGGTCGCCTTCGGCCTACGGATGAACTGCCACAGTCCGCGAAGCCGGGCACCGTACCAAGCCTGTCAAAGGGTCGTCTACGGGCTGCTGGGGCGCTGCCCCTACCACGGGCGGCGGCCGACGCCCCGCCTGGTCGCCACTCTCGGCGGGCGCCACCTGCTGGACCGCCGGGTCTGCGCGAAGTGCGGGAAGCCCCGGACGTTCTCCCGGATGAGGGACACAGGTCGGCCCTATCTCGGCTGCTCGGGATATCCCGGCTGCCGCAATCCGCGGATGCTGCAGGATTAACGCTTCTGAGGCAGCCTCGACCTGCCGCGGACGACGATGGCGCGGGCTCCGCGGTCGTGCAGGCACTGCCGGGCGGGGTCCCAGATCAGCCAGGCGAGATTGCGTATCGCCAGCGGCGGAAAGACGAACTGCAGGTCGAAGAGGAGCGCGCGCCTGAGGGCGTCCGCGTGGTTCAGCGCCCGCGCGTCCCAGACCGAGATCGGCTCGATCCGAGCGAGACGCTTGCCGGGGCTACCCCCGCTGAGCGTGCTCAGCGGCTCGTACAGGTTCAGTGTCACGAACCCGGCGAGCGTCGCCTGCCACGCGGTGAGCCCCAGCAGGGAACCGCCCCGGGCCAGTGCGACGGCGACGCCGACCGCGATCACCAGATCGGCCGTTCGCGCGGAGATCCGGCGGCCACGCGGAGCGAGATCGGCCCAGATCGCGCGCCAGCCCGTGGACGCCCTGCTCCGCGTGGACCCCACTGGTTCGAGCCGGAGCGCGGTAATGGATGTGCCGGCGTCCGCGATCACGTCTTTACGCATGGTCAGCCGGTGTCCGGTGGAGAAGCTCAGATAGCTGCTGCGGTTTTTTCTGCGCTGGTGCAGGTAGAAAAGTTCCGGCCGGCCGCACTCCGGGCATTTGTGCCAGATGGAGTACGGGGAGAGATCGATCGCGTGGTCGAGGGTGGAGTCGTGGTACGCCACCACGGTTCCTTTCTCGAATTCCCTGGACGAGCGCATGCGCGATATCTGAAACGGCTCGGCGTAGCCCGTCATCACGTCAAGTTCGACGATGTATCCGTCGCTGCCCGCGCGGCCGGAGCGGATGACCCCGATGCGCAACTCCGTCAACGGCTGGACGCGGTCGAGGAGAGCCGAGACGGTCCGGCCCATCTCCGCCACGGCCTCCTCCTGGTCCGGCCGGAGGCGTGGCATCCCGCCATGGGCGTAGACGTTGCGCCGCTCGCCGTACCGATCAAGGCCGTCGGCGGCGGCGCCGGCCGCCGCGGAGACGATACGGGCCACCGGATCGCGCTCGGCCCGGGCCATCAGTTTGCCGGCCGCTCGCGCGGCCGCATTCCAGGCGCCGAGCGTGATTCCGGACGGTTCGAGTTTTCGCTGCCACTGTTTTACGCCACCCGGCTCGACCGAATTCTCCCGGCACCAGGCCAGCGCCAGCACCCCGAGAAACGTGGCGACCAGTTCCAGAAAGTGCTGCGCCTTTCCCAGCCGATCGGCCGGGCCGTCGGCGATTTCGAACAGGCGAGCCGGATAGGCGATCGGGAACGGATATTCGTGCAACCGGTGCGGGACCACCTCTTCTCCTTCCTGCGTCCGGCTCGAACAGAACATGTGATGCCGGGGCGGGGCAAGTAGACGAGACGACAGAGCCCGATAGCCGGGTGTGGAAGGCGATTCGAATTCGGATCCATCCGAATGGGCGTGCCGGGACGGCGTGGGCCTCTACGGGCGCGACGACGGGCGGCCGTTCGGAATCAGCGGCCGGTTTTGGCTGCCTCCGCGGCGTCTTCCCTCGCCGCCTCGACGCAGGTGGCGGAATCCACGCCCGTGACCTGCTGGAGCAACTCGTAGAGGGTCTCGCGCTGCTCGAAGTCGAGCCCCGCGAACACCTCGTCCTCGACCGCGGCCAGTGCGAACTCCGCCTTCGCCAGTCTCTCACCGCCGGCCGGGGTGAGCTCGACGACATGGCGGCGACGGTCCTTGGGTGAACGCCGCCGCTCGATCAGCCCTTCGGACTCGAGGTCGTTGAGCAGCCCCACGACGTTGGTCCCGTCCATCTCCAGCGTTCCGGCGAGCGCCTGCTGGGTGCTGCCGCCGCCGTCCCGCAGGACTGTGAGAGCGATGAGGTGGCGGGGACGCAGGCCGAGCGGGGCGAGGACCGACTCGGAACGGAGCCGGATGCGGCGGGCGATGTGGTCGAGGAGGGCGCCGCAGCGGTGCGCCGGCTGGTTGACGACCGGCAGGGACTTCATGCCCCAAGTCTAGCCGACTTGACGTGTGGTCGACGTGCCGCTAATCATTTGTGAACCACAAACTATCCATGAAGGATGAACTGGGATGTCACACCTGCTGCACATCGACTCGAGCATCCAGGGCGACCGGTCCGTCAGCCGGAAGCTGTCCGCACGCGCCGCCGCCGTCTGGCGGGAGGCGCATCCCGGTGGCACCGTCACCTACCGTGACCTGGGCAGGAGCCCCCTGCCGCATCTCGATGAGGCCGGCGGACTGGCGCGGATGACGCCGTCGCAGGACCACACGCCGGCGCAGGCCGCCTCCTGGGCGCTGACGGAACGGCTGACCGAGGAGGTGCGGCAGGCCGACACGATCGTTCTCGGGCTGCCGCTCTACAACTACAGCGCGCCCAGCTCCGTGAAGGCGTGGGTCGATCACCTCATCGCGCCGGGGCTGGCGTTCGACCCCGTCACCAGGGAGGGGCTGCTCGGCGGACGTGAATTCGTGGTGGTCGCGACCCGCGGAGGCGGTTACGGGCCCGGAGCGCCGCGCGAGGGGTGGGACCACGCGTCGCCGTGGCTTTCGCACGTCATCTCCGGCACCGGGCTTGAGCCGCGGTTCATCGCGGCCGAGCTCACCCTGGCCGAGGTCGACCCCGCCATGGCGGAGCTGATCCCGATGGCCGCCAAGAGCCTCGCCCAGGCGGAGCAGGAGATCGACGCTCTCTGGACCCCGGTCGACGTGGCGGTGTAGCGCCGTCCGCCGTGAACGAGCCGCGCCGGCCGCGCCCCCTCAAAGGACCTCAAGGGACTTCATAGGACCTCAGGAGACCTCAGGGGACGCGGCCGTCCGGGCGGCATCGCGGCGATATCGACCGCACGGGATATTCCGGAAGCTTCGGTGAATGAAGAATTCCGCGCGAACATCGGGGAACCGCTCCGTTAAGACGCCGGTATTCCGATTGCCGCCGCATATCGTGAAAAAGGCCAGGCGTGAGGCGCGTTGGCCGCAGCGTATAGACCGCCGGCGCATCCGGGTCATTCACGGGGAGCGTGTCGAGCGTGGACTGGTTCACCCCCGAGAACATCGTCGCCATGGTCGCCGCGCTGCTCGGCCTCCTGGTGCCCGCCGCCGGCGCCTCGTACCAGCTCCGGACGCGACGCGGCAAGCGTGTCGGCCACCGCGTGCAACTGGACACCGCCATCGGCGGCACCGGCGGCACCGGTGACGACGGCGCCGGCGACGACGGAGGTGCGCCGCCGAACGCGCCGCTGGGGCTCTTCACCGACCAGCTCGGCATGTCCGATCCCACTCTTGTGCTGCTCCGCGTCGAGAACGTCGGCACGACCGGCATCGCCGACACCGACTACACCAACCCCGACAGGAATCACGGCCTCACCGTCGTCTTCTCGGGGCGGAGGGTGCGCAGCGTCGAGGTCATCCCCGACCCCAAGGCGCCGCACCTGCTGGGACATTTCGTCCCGGTCGAGGGCAAGGGCGGCCTGCAGTACGGCGGGAACGCGATTCGCCTGCCCCGCGTCCCGCTCAACGAGGACCAGCACTTCAAGCTGCTCGTGCTGTTGAGCGGCGGTCACGCCGGAGGCCGGATCGACGTCAGGGGCGGCATCCAGGACGGCAAGGTGGAGCGCACCCGCAGCATGTCGGTCGACGACAAGCCGCCGCTCTTCAGCAAGGTCGCCCTGGGGACCACCGTCGTGCTCGCCGTCTGCCTCCTCACGCTGGCGGGCATCGTCGTCTTCCGGCAGCCCGCGCCGCCGATCGGCTGCGCCGCGGGGGAGCTCAAGGTCGTCGGCTCCACGGCCTTCGCCCCCGCCATGCGGAAGCTGGCCGAGCGGTACGAGGGGGAGTGCCCCGGCTCCCGGATCAGGGTGGACGTGCACGGCAGCAACGAGGGCGTGCGCGAGCTGATGGAGGCGGACGGCGGCTTGACCGCCGCCCCGGCCCTGCTCGCCGTCTCGGACGGTCCCAAGCCGCCAAGCTTCACCCAGCTGAGGGAGGACCGGATCGCCATCGCGGCCTTCACGCTCGTCGTCAACGACAAGGTCGGCGTCGGCAACCTGACGATCGATCAGGTACGCCGGATCTACCAGGGCGACGTGGTCAACTGGGCCGAGCTCGGCGGCCCCGACCTTCCCATCCGGCTCGTCAGCCGGGACGCCAACTCCGGCACCCGCGACCTGCTCCGCCGGCGCATCCTCGGCGGACAGGGCGAACCCGCCTTCACCTCCCGGGATTGCGAGACCAGGAACTCCCCGCAAGACAAGATCATCCGATGTGAGCTCGACAGCACGACCGAGGTGCTCACGACCGTGGCCCGGCTGCCGGGCGCCATCGGCTACAGCGAGCTCGGGGCCGCCGTCGCCACCAAGGGCCTGCACCCCGTGACCATTGACGGCCACGCGCCCTCGATCCAGGCCATCGGCGACGACACCTACCGTTTCACCGAGATCGAGTACGCCTACACCAACGGGGCGCCCGCCCCCGGCTCCCTGACGTCGAGCTTCCTCAACTACGTGATCAGGGGAAACGGCCAGGAGGTGCTGAAGGCCTTCGGTCACCTGCCGTGCTACACGCCGAGCGGCCTCAGACGCTGCCAGTCGTGAGCCGCGGCCCCGTTCGAGGGGGAGGCGCCGACGCTCTGCCGCCGCTCGTGTGGTCCACTGGCTGGGGGACGGAGGATGAGAACGCGGCAGCAACTCTCGATCATCAGGCGCACCACGCTGTTCGCCGGAGCAGTGGCCGCCCTGCTGTCGACGTCGCTCGCCCTGTTGCTCATGGTCGTCATGCAGCACGTGGCCACACGGTGGCTCAGCGAGGAGGTCGCCGCCGCGGGCCGCCGGGTGGTCACCCAGATCGAGCATGGAGACGTGGTGGCCGATCCGCTCGCCAGCCACTCGTCGCGCGTCGTCCAGGTGGTCGACGAACGGGGAAGGGTCGTCGCCTCGACCCCGCAACTGAAGGGCAGGCCGCCCATGGCGGCCTTCACTCCCAGCGGCCGGCAAGCCACCACCTCCGTGGTGTGCGGCGGGGTGTTCCGGGACGACTGCGATGTGGTGGTGGCCCAGCGGGCCCGGCACGGCCAGGCGGACTGGATCGTCTACAGCGCGTCCCCGGCCATCCCCCCGTGGGTTGACGCACAGCTCGCCGCGGCGATGATCGGTGGCGCCCTGCTGCTCACGGTGGGGATCACCGCGCTCGGCCACCGAGTGGCCGCGGTCTCCCTCCGGCCGGTCACCGCCATGCGGGCGGAACTGGATTCGATCAACGCCACCTGTCCCGACCGCCGGGTGCCCGTGCCGCCCTCCGCCGACGAGATCCACGACCTGGCCGGCAGCGTCAACGAGACGCTGAGCCGGCTGGAGGCGGCGCTGCGCCAGCAGCGCCAGTTCGTGTCCGACGCCTCTCACGATCTGCGCAGCCCCATCACCGCCATGCGGACCGAGGTGGAGGACGCGCTGGCCGCCCCCGGGGAGACCAACGTGACCGAGCTCGGCTCGCACCTCCTGCACAGCCTCGACCGGCTCGGCGGCATCGTGCACGACCTGCTGATCATGGCGGCGCTGGACTCCGGCGTCTCACTCCCGCCGGAGCGGGTCGACCTGGCGCAGTTCGTGGTGGGCGAGTGCGCCATCCGCCGTCCGAAGAAGACGATCGAGTGCAGCCTCCAGCCCGGGGTGCGGGTCGAGATCGACCGGGGCAGGCTGTGCCGGTTGCTGACCAACCTCGTCGACAACGCCATGCGGCACGCCGAATCCGTGGTCACCATCACCGTACGGCGGGAGCCCGGCGACGGACCGGAAGATGGACGCTTCCCGAACGGCGTCGCCGTGCTTGAGGTGCTCGACGACGGCGCCGGGATCGAACCGCAGCAGCGGGAACACGTCTTCGGCCGTTTCACCCGTCTGGACGCCGCCCGCACCCGCGACCGCGGGGGCAGCGGACTCGGCCTGCCGATCGCCCGGCAGATCGCGGAGATGGCCGGCGGCACCCTCGGGATCGAGGACAGTCCGCGTGGGGCGCGGTTCGTGTTGCGACTGCCCGCCGCCGCCGACGCCGCGAAGCCGGCCGGGAGCTCCGCCGTTCAGGATCAGCCGATCACCGCCCGGGGCTCCAGGTAGCCGTCGCCGCGGGACGGGTCAGGAGGGGATGTCGAGCACCGACCTGACGGCGACGCAGGGGTCGGTGTTGGGGCGCGTGTCGTGGATGGCCGAGGCCGCCTTCGTCGTGATCTTACGGAGGATCAGCCGCTCTTCCGGGCTGATTCCGGCCAGCATCCGCTCCTCGGCCATCGCCACGCGGTTCTTCGCCTCGGCCAGCACCCGCACGCCGCGCTCGGTGACCGCGATCAGCCGGGCGCGTCTGTCTGTGGGATCCGGCCGTCTCTCGACGAGGCCCGCCTCGACCAGGTCGTCGATGAGATAGACCAGCACGGTGCGGTCGAGCGCGACCTGGCCGGCCAGGTCCTTCTGCCGCCGCGGCTCGCCCTGTGCGACGACCGAGAGCACGTGGTAGCCCCTGCTGCCGCCCGGCATGCCCCGGAGCGCCTCGTCGACCTCCTCCTGCCAGGCGCGCAGGACCATGCCGAGCGACCATCCCAGGTTGCCCGCGGCGGCGCGCTCGGTCGCCGGGAGGTCGTCGGCCCGTTCTTCCGCCATCGTTCAAGACTATCAGGAACACGTGTGGGCGCAGATCAGTTGCATGGCATATAGGTTGTGACTCAGATAAAATTCTGTGCAACGTATCTGATGGGGACCATTCAATGCCTGACTACGGTCACGAGCTCCTGCTCGGCACGTTCATCACTCCCACCGCACACGACCCGGCGCGGGCCGTGGCGCTGGCGGAGCTTACGGAGGACGCCGGCCTGGATATCGCGACGTTCCAGGACCATCCCTATAACGCCGACTACCTCGACACGTACACACTGCTGACCTGGGTCGCGGCCAGGACCCGGCGCATCCGCGTCTCGGCGAACGTGATGAATCTGCCGTTGCGGCCGCCCGCGGTGCTCGGCCGGGCGACGGCGACGCTCGACGTCCTGTCGGAGGGCCGGTTCGAGTTCGGCCTCGGCGCGGGCGCCTTCCCCGGCGCCGTCCACGGCATGGGCGGCCCGCGTCTGACGCCGGGGCAGAGCATCGAGGCGCTCGACGAGGCGATCGACATCATCCGGGGCGTCTGGGACGACGGCGAGCCCGGGCCGCTCCGCCACAAGGGCACGCACTACTCGATACCCTCCATGCGGCGCGGCCCGCGTCCCGCACACGACATCGGCATCTGGCTGGGGGCCTACAAGCCGCGCATGCTGCGGCTCACCGGCCGCAAGGCCGACGGATGGCTCCCGTCGCTCGAATACATCGAGACGCCCGGGATGGCGGAGTCGAACCAGATCATCGATGAGGCGGCCCTCGCCGCCGGTCGCCACCCCCGCGAGATCCGGCGCCTGCTCAACATCCTGCACGTGGGCTTCTCTCCCGTCAGCCGCGGCCTCCTCCAGGGGCCGCCCGAGCAGTGGGTGGACGAGTTGCTCACCCTCGTGCTCGACCAGGGCTTCTCGGCGTTCCTCATCGGGCAGGACGATCCGGAGGTGATCCGGACCTTCGGCGAGGAGGTGGCCCCCGCGCTCCGCGAGGAGGTCGCGCGCGAGCGGGCGAAGGCCGGTCCCGGGGACGTCCCGGGCGGTGGTCCGAAGCGCCCGGCGGCGGTGCTCGCCAGGCGGCACGACACCCTCGACTACGACGCGGTCCCTGAGTCGCTCGCGGCGAAGGTCGTCGAGCCGGGCGACCGGGCTTACGAGGAGGTGCGCCACAGCTACAGCCACACCGGATCGCCCGCGCTGGTCATCCGGTGCGAGACGGCCGACGACGTCGCGGCCGCGCTCGCCTACGCGCGCGGCCAGAACGCCGGCATATCCGTACGCAGCGGTGGGCACGGCATCAGCGGCCGGTCCACCAACGACGGCGGCATCGTGATCGACCTGTCGAAGATGAACGCGGTCGAGGTGATCGACCGGGACACGGGGCGCGTGAGGGTCGAACCGGGCGCGCGGTGGGGGCACGTCGCCCGCGCGCTCGCGCCGTACGGCCTCGCGCTGAGCTCGGGAGACTACGGCGACGTTGGCGTCGGGGGCCTCGCCACGGCAGGCGGCATCGGCTATCTGGTCCGCCAACACGGCCTCACGATCGACCACCTGGTCGCTGCCGAGATCGTCGTGGCGGACGGCCGCAGGCTCCGCGTCGACGGCGGCCATCACCCCGATCTGTTCTGGGCGATCCGCGGCGCCGGCGGCAACTTCGGCGTCGTGACGGCGTTCGAGTTCGAGGCCGACGAGGTCGGGGACGTCGCCTACGCGACGATCGTCGTGGACGCCACCGACACGGCCGATTTCCTGGTCGAGTGGGGACGGCTGGTCGAGGCCGCCCCGCGTGAGATCTCAAGCTTCCTGTCGCTCTTTCCCGCCCGCGGGGGCGGCTCGGTGACCGGGCAGATCACCCTGGTCTACGCCGGGGACGACGTCGAGGCCGCGCAGAACGCGCTCACCCCCTTCCTCGGCGTGGGCCCCGTGCTCGACCAGCAGGCGCAGCTCGTGCCGTATCACCTGATCGTCGCGCCGGCCGGGAACCGGCATCGCGGCCAGGGTCTCGCGGACACGCGCAGCGGGCTGATCGGCCACGTGACCAGGCTGGCGGCCGAGGTCGCGGAGCAGATGATCAAGTCGGGAGCGATCACGGTCATGCAGTTCCGCTCGATGGGCGGGGCGGTGCACGACGTCCCGGCGGACGCCATGGCGTGGTCGCACCGGACCCAGGAGTTCTCCGTCCTCGCCGCGTCGGTCCCGGCTCTCGCCGCTCGCATGGACGCCCAGTGGGCCCGCCTCCGCCCTTACTTGGACGGCATGTACCTGAGCTTCGAGACCGACACGGATCCGGCCCGGCTGCTCGACGCCTTCCCCGAACCGGTCCTCACTCGTCTGCGCAGCCTCAAAGCGGAGTGGGATCCGGACAACGTCTTCAACCGTAACTTCGCCATCACTCCGGAGTTCGAGGGCGGAGACGACGGCGCCGGGGCGGAGGTTCAGCCGAGCCGCATGTGATCCGGAGCGGGATGCGCCAGGGGCGCCGCCGTCACTGCTCGGATGCCGTCGAAGACCAGGCCCAGATATCGGCGCCACAGCTCCGGGTCGGCGTCCATCGCCGGCGCGGCGGTCTGGTGCACGCCCCCCACCAGCAGCACGATGTCCCGGCCGGTGATGTCCTGGCGGACGGTCCCCTGCCGGCGGGCCCGGTCGGTCAGGGTCTCCGCGACCTCGCACAGCCGCTCGATCCCCGCCTGGACGTCGGGGTGCCGCAGCGACGGGCGTCCGACGACCTCGCAGAACGCCCGGTCCTTGACCTGGAGCTCGACCCCCGCCGTCATGAACGCGAGCAGGGCGGCCTCCGGATCGTCGGCGTCCGAGAGCGCGACGCCGGTGTCGACCAGCGCGTCGAGCAGTTCGCCCACGATCGCGGCGAGCAGGTCTTCCTTGGTCGGGAAGTGCCGGAAGACCGTTCCCTTCCCGATGCCGGCCCGCTGGGCGATCTGGGTGACAGACGCCTCCGTGCCGTACTCGGCGAAGACGTCGGCCGCGGCGCCCAACAGCAGCCGCCGGTTGCGCAGGGCGTCGGCCCTCGCCTGCCGGCTCGTCCGCGGGGCCGTCATGGGGTTCGTCGTCGGATTTGCCGTGGGATTTGCCGTCGGATTCGTCATCGTCCTCCCGTCTCCCGCCAGTCTAGCGGAACATGACCGGCTGGTCCGGTTGGGTGCTATGTTGAACCTGACCGACCGGTCCGGTTTGTTGTGGCGCGGAGTCGCGCAGGTGGCCGGTGTCGCACAGGGGAAGGGAAAGATCTGTGGATCGCGTGCTGGATGGAAAAGTCGTCCTGGTGACGGGGGCCTCGTCGGGCATCGGCGAGGCGACCGCGCTTGCGCTCTCCGCCGCCGGAGCGAAGGTGGCGGCCGGGGCCCGCCGCACCGACCGGCTGGCCGGCCTCGTCGAACGGGCCGCGGGCGAGGTGCTCGCGCTCGAACTGGACGTGACCGACGAGGGGTCGTGCCGCGACGCGGTGTCCGCCGCCGCCGGGCACTTCGGCGGACTCGACGTGCTGGTGAACAACGCGGGGATCATGTTGACCGGCCCGATTCCCGGGGCGGACACCTCGGAGTGGGCGAGGATGGTGCACACCAACCTGCTCGGGGCGATGTACACCACCCACGCCGCCCTGCCTCATCTGCTGGAGCGCGGGGGAACGCTCGTGCAGATCTCCTCCACCTCGGGGCGTACGGCGTCGGCGGGCGGCGGCGTTTACGCGGCGACCAAGTTCGGGGTCAACGGATTCTCGGAAGCGCTGCGCCAGGAGGTCACGGCACAGGGCGTGCGCGTCGTGGTGATCGAGCCGGGGATGGTGGACACCGAGCTGGCCGACCACATCACCGACCCCGTCACCAGGGCCGCCGCCCGGGACATGATGAAGTCGATCCGCACGCTGCGCCCGGAGGATGTCGCGAACGCCGTGCTCTACGCCGTGAGCCAGCCCGGCCACGTGGCCGTCAACGAGATCCTGCTCCGTCCGACGGACCAGGTGGTCTGAGACACGAGGCGACCCGCCGCCCGCCGATCGGAAGGGAGATCGGCGGACGGCGGGTCGCGGAATGTCACATGCTGGAGCAGGTGACGGTCGGAGTGGCGGCGCCGTCGCCGTTGGCCGTGAAGCCGAACGTGGTGGTGCCGCCTGCGGCGATGGTGCCGTTGTAGGCCGCGTTCTGGACGCTGACCGTGCCCGTGGAGCCGGTCACGACCCCGTTCCACAGGCTGCTGATGCTCTGCCCGGAGGCCAGAGTCATGCGAACCGTCCATCCGTTGATGGCGGTGGATCCGCCGTTGGCCACGGTCACCTCAGCCTGGAAGCCGCCCGGCCAGCTGTTGATCGCCCGGTACGTCGCGGTGCAGCCGCCCGGGCCCTGAGGTGTCGGGCTCGACGAGGGCGAGGACGACGGCGACGGGGACGGGGACGGGGATCGCGACGGCGACGCAGACGGCGACGCAGACGGGGACGGAGACGGAGAGGGCGACCGCGTCGGAGAGGCCGACGGGGAGGGCGAGGCGGTCGTGGTGCCGTCGAGGCCGAGGAAGGTGATGGCGTAGGCGAGCTGGCCGGTCATGGGGAGCTGGTGGCCGACGCCGCTGATGCTGATGCCCTCGACGGGGGCCTGGTTGCCGGTGCCGCCGTAGCGGGTGCGGGTCCAGGTGGACTGCGGGTGATCGGTGAAGCTGGGGGTCTGGCTCAGGCCGTGGAGGTTGGTCCACTGCTTGATCTCCTCGCCGAAGTTGGGGTAGGCGAGGGTGGTGTCGGTGGTGCCGTGCCACAGCTGGATGCGGGGGTAGGGGCCGGTGTAGCCGGGGTACATGGCGCGGGCCTGGTCGCCCCACTGCTGGGCGGTCTTGATGAGCTGGCCGCCGGAGCACTGGCTGTTCCACAGCGACCCGCCGGTGGTGGCGAAGCAGCCGGCCGGGACGCCGGAGTAGGCGGAGGCGGCGGAGAACACGTCGGGATATTCGGCGGCCAGGACGTTGGTCATCATGGCGCCGGAGGAGAATCCGCTGACCACGATGCGGCCGGAGTCGATGTTGTAGTGCTGGCGGGCGTAGGAGACCATCGACATGATGCCGGTGGAGTCGCTGCCGCCGTCGCGCTTGAGGGCGCCGGAGGTGGACACGTCGAAGCAGGAGCCGCTTCGGGTGGCCTCGGGCAGCACGATGATGTAGCCGTAGCGGTCGGCGGCGGTGACGAAGTCGTGGCCGTTGCCGTTGAAGATGCCGCTGGCCGACCCGCTGCAGTAATGCACCAGGACGAGCAGGGCGGGGCGGGGTGCCACGTTGTTCGGCACGTAGATGTACATGTTCAGGTTGGTCGGGTTGTTACCGAAGTTGGTCACCCGGGTCATGGTCGCGGCCGCGGCGGGGCGCGCGGCAAGGAACATGCCCACCATGACCAGGGGAAGCGCGGCGGCCGCCAGCAGCGTCCTGATCCTACGTTTCACGCTGTTTCCTTCCTTACGTAGATGTGCGGGTCAGGCTGCGGAGCAGGTCAGCGTGGGGGTGCTGGGGGTGCCGGTCGCGCTGCCGAGGAAGCCGAACTGGGTGCTCGCGCCCGCGGCCAGGCTGCCGTTGTAGCTGACGTTGCCGGCGGTGACCTGGGATCCGCTGGAGGTGACGGTGGCGTTCCAGGCCTGGGTGACGGTCTGGCCGCCCGCGAACTGCCAGGTGACGGTCCACGACGAGATCGCCGAGCTGCCGGCTGTCACCGTGACGGTGGCCTGGAACCCGCCGGGCCACTGGTTGGTCACCGAGTAGGCGGCCGAGCAGGCGCCGCCACCCGGAGGCGGGCCGGACGGCGACGTGCTGGGGGTGGCACTCGGGCTTGGGCTGGGGCTCGGCGAGGCGCTCCACGACGGGCTGGGACTGGGGCTCGGCGACGGGCTGGAGCCCTGGCTGATGCTGCCGGGGACGGACTGGAGCGCGGCGTACCAGGCGGCGGCCATCTTGTCGTAGCCGTTGGCGGTGGGGTGGATGCCGTCGATGAGGTCGGACGCGGTGAGCTTGCTGTGCATGTCGACGAGGTGGACGTGCTTGCCGTTGTTGACCTTGCTCTGCACGATGCCGGGGATGGCGGCGTTGAAGGTGCGGACGGCCGACTCCTGGCCGGAGTTGGCCAGGGGGATGATGGTGGCGACGAACACCTCGGCGCTGGGCGCGGTGGTGGTGATGTGGTCGATCAGCGTGGACAGGCGGGTGGGGGCGCTGGAGACGTTGTAGTTCTGCAGCACGTCGTTGGTGCCGATGTGCAGCAGGACGGTGTGGGGGTTGTAGGTGCGCAGCCAGCCGGTGATGTTGGCGTCGATCTGGTCGATGCGCCAGCCGGGGTGCCCCTCGTGGTCGTGGTCGCCCAGGTTGGAGGGGCCGTTGTACTGCGATCCGACGAAGTCGATCGTGTAACGGCCGGAGGCCAGGCGCTGCCACAGCCCGATGCGGTATCCGCCGGGCACCTGGGTGCCCTCGGTGATCGAGTCACCCAGCGGCATGACCTTCACCCCGCCGTTGGACTCCGCACCCGCGATGCCCGTCCCCATCGCCGCTACGGCCACGGAAAGGAGCGCCGCGGTCACCCATTTTCTCCACGTACGCATGCTCAACCTCTCTCGGGCGGCAGCCCGAAGCCCCGGCCGACAGCCCCTGTTAGCGTTAACATTTCAATCGGCTTCCTCGTCCACGAACATTGCGACGCAGCCTGGCTACGCGGCCGGACGTCGCCGGATCTGACGGGCGGCGGGGTGCCGGCCATTGTCCCGGGCCGTGCCGCTCCCCTTCTCGTCGGCTAATTCGAGGTAGTGGCCGGAGCAAATCCGAGGCGGGGAGGCGCCGTCAAGCTCCGGGCCGGTGCCGTGCGGGCGGGTGCGCGCGGGCGGGTGCGCTCATCTGGTGTTATCGGGGATCGCCTGATACGGCCGGTGAGGAGGTGATGGTGAAAATTTCACCTCTGCCGTCTCCGGCTCCGACCCGCTCGCCACGGGACCCCGTGTGCCGAATTTCGCGGCATTTTCGATTGAACGGTCAGGTGGCCGCCGAGGACTCCGGTTCCACGGTGCGCAGAAGCCGATGAGGGGCGGCCGCCCGAATTTCTCCGGCGAGCCCCTGCATGATGGAGACGAAGCTGCGCGCGGCCGGAGACGTGCGCGCCGCCGAGCTGAGACAGACGGACAGCCGGCGGGTGACGGGCGGCGACAGGGGCAGCACCCGCAGGTCCGGCGGCACGGACCGCAGGGTGGTCTCCGGCAGCAGCGCGAGACCGAGACCCTCGCCCACGAGCGCGAACAGGGTCGAACGGCAGTGCGTGCGATAGGCGATCGTGGGGCCGTGCTCGCGATCAGGCAGCGCGAGCCGGAGGATGTCCGGGTCGCTCCCGGCCAGAACGACGAACGACTCGTCCGTGATCTGCGCCACCCGCACCACGGGTCCGGCCGCCAGCGGATGCCCGGCCGGGAGCACGAGACGGATCTCCTCCTCCAGCAGCGGTGTGCTCGCCAGATGCCGCTCCGGGCCGGTGAATATCCCCACCTCTATTTCCTGCCGGTGCAGCCAATTCGATATCTGGCGGTCGTCCCCCTCACGCAGACTCGAATCGAAACCGGGAAAACGGGCGCCGAAACGGGACAGGGCCCGGGCCAGCAGATGGGGGTCGAAGGTGCCGGTGCAGGCGATCCGCAGACTGCCGGTGAGATGATCGCCGCCGACTTTCTCCGCCTCCATGCGCATCAACTCGGCATGGCGGATCACGGAACGCGCGTGGACGAGCAATCGCCTGCCTATCGCGGTCAACTCCACGCCGCTGCGGTCACGTTTCATGAGCGGAACGCCGAGCTCCGATTCGAGACTCGCGATCGCGTGGCTTACGGCGGATTGGCTGATCTGCCGTGCGTCGGCGGCCTTGGTGAAACTTCCGGTGTCCACCACGGCGACGAAGGCCGCGCACTGTGCCAGGTTCATAGGAGTCCATCTCATGACTGACCGGCAATCGCCGGCGAAGGGCGGTCGCTTACCTGTGTGAACATGATCACCACGGCTTCGCCCTCGAAGCCGCGGGGCCGGAGGCGTACGGGCCGCAAAGGCCTCATTGTGCATACATCTGTCCGCTCGGCGCGGTCAATAGTTTGCCGCCGGATAAGGCCTGATCTGCGCTCGGGTTGAAGTGATCTCCGACTCTGGTTGACACGACTCAACTCCGAGTTGATATGCCCGTCCGCCTTTTCGACCATCGGTGGATGACATCGGCGGGACCGTTCCTTCATTCTTGGCTTCGTCCATTCGCCGAACGGTGAGACGGAGCCATGAAGCCTGATTACGAACTGTCCTCAGCCGAACACGAGGAACTGCACGCCGTTCTGTCGGGTATCGAAGAACATCCCTACCGGGATTACTCCGCGTTCTCCAAGGCCGTAGCCGAGATCGTGGAAAGCGGCAGGGTGCCGGCGTTCTTCGTGGATGTGTGCGCACGGATACGCGCCGAGCGGGAATCCGAGTCGGCCACCATCCATCTCGTCCGCAACTGCCCCATCGACGAGTCCGTTCCCGAGCTCGACCACGACGACCCGGTGGCGGACCGGCATCTGAAGAAGACCACCTTCGTCGGCGAGGCGCTGCTGGAGCTGTCCGCGCGCCTGCTGGGCAACCCGCTGCTCGCGTACGCGCGCAACAAGGGGTCGTTCTTCACCGACGTCGTCGCCATCAACCGGTACAGCGGCATGCTCACCGGCTACAGCGACAGCGAGCTGTTCTTCCACAACGACCGCACGGCCCATGCCGTACGCGCCGACTACACCTCGCTGCTGGGGCTGCGCTGCCCGGACGGGGAGCTCATCTACACCGGCTACATCGACGGCCGGGCCCTGCTCCGCCAGCTCTCCGCCGAGGAGCAGGAGGTCCTGCGCCGGCCCTTGTTCGTGACGCACTTCGACGTCTTCTCCAAGGCGCACAACAAGGACCTGAGCCTGTCGGAGACGCATCCGATTTTGGAGAACGGGGCGAGCTTCCGTTACCTCGACACCATGACGACCGTGGCCCCCGACGCCCCGCCGGAGGCCAAGGACGCCCTGATCGCGATGAAGAACGCGGTCGTGCGCGCCGAGCGCGTACGGCACCGGATGCGCACCCGCGACCTGCTGCTCTTCGCCAACCAGGACGGCCTGCACAGCCGGGAGAAGATCGAGATCACCGATCCGGACAGCGCCCGCTCGCGGTGGCTGCTGAAGACGTACGCCTTCCGCGACGAGGAGACGGCGGACCGGCACGCCGACAAGTGGATCGACGGCGTACGGGGCCTCGTCGCCGACTGACGCCTCCCCGCGCCTATCCCACGGCGGTCGCCGGCCCGCGGCGGGCGACCGCGTCAATCCGGGCGACTTCGAAGGAGAGTGATGAAGAGCCGCACCGCGGAACGTTTCCGGCTCATCGAGAAATCGGCCACCTACGCCGTCCTCGACCTCGTACGACGGTTGAGGGCGGAGGGGCGGTCGGTGCTCGACCTCGGAGGGGGAGAGCCTGACTTCGCCACCCCCCGGCACATATCCGACGCCGCCGTCGGCGCGATCGGCGAGGGCCGGACGCACTACACGGCCAGCCGGGGCCTGCCGGAGCTCCTGACCGCCGTCGCCGAGAAACTGGGCAAGGAGAACGGCCTCACGGTCGACCCGGCGGTCAACCTGATCGCCACCCCCTCGGCGAAGCACGCCCTGTTCATCGCTCTCACGACGATCCTCGATCCTGACGACGACCTGCTGGTCCCCACGCCCAGCTGGGTGAGTTACGGCGCGATGGCCCGGCTGGTGGGCGCCCGCCCGGTCGCCGTGGAGTTGCGGGGCGACGAGGGCTTCCGCATCACCCGCGAGGCGCTCGAACACGGCCGCACCGGCCGGACCAAGGCGATCCTGCTGAACAACCCGAACAACCCGACCGGCCGGGTGCTGAGCAGGGCGGAGGCCGAGGTCGTCGCCGCCTTCGCCGTCGAGCACGATCTGCTGATCGTCACGGACGAGATCTACGAGAAGATCCGTTTCGACGGCGGCGAGCACATCAGCGTCGCGAGCATGCCCGGCTGCGCCGACCGGACGATCACCGTGAACGGGTTCTCCAAGGCGTACGCCATGACCGGCTGGCGTCTCGGATACGTGGCGGCTCCCGCCGACATCGCGGCCGAGATGCTGAAGGTGCAGCAGCACACGGTCGGCTGCGCCGGCTCGTTCGTGCAGCACGGCGGTGTGGTGGCGCTCACCGGCGACCAGGAGCCCGTCCGGGCGATGACCGAGGAGTACCGGGCGCGGCGCGACCTGATCGTCGGCGGCCTCAACTCGCTGCCCGGCATCCGCTGCGCGCCGCCGGAGGGCGCGTTGTACGTGTTCCCCGACATCCGCGGGACGCGCTTCGCGGACTCCCAGGCGTTCACCGAGTGGCTGCTCCGCGAGGCGGGCGTCGCCGTCACCCCGGGGTCGGCGTTCGGCCCCGGGGGAGAGGGGCACATCCGGCTCTCCTTCGCCACGTCGCGAGACGTGCTGGAGGAAGCGATCGACCGGATGGCGGGCGTGCTGCGATGACCCGATCCGTGACGCTGGCCGTCGTGTCGGAGGACGCGGCCGGGCGGCAGGCCGCGGGGCACGCCCGCAAGGTGCTCGACGCGGTGCCGTACGAAGACGGGAACGCCGTGACGATCCGTACGTACGACCTCGGCTCGTGGGGCTCGTCCACGTCGCTCGATCCGCCTCGTGAGCTCGCCGGCGAACTCGCGCGTTGCGACGCCATCGTGGCGACGTCGTCCGGCGACGGGTCGCTCCCGGCGCACGGCAGGCTCGGCCGGCTGATCGAGGAGTTCGGGCAGCACATCCACGTCCGCCACGTCAGACGGCTGCCCGGGGTGCTCTCGCCGCTCGCCGGGCAGCCGGAGGTCGACTTCGTCGTCGTCCGGGACGTCGGTGAGGGCAACTACGGCGGGCGCGGGGCGGCGTTGTGGACGGGCACCCCACAGGAGATCGCCAGCGAGGTCGCCGTGCAGACCGCGCGGTGCGTCGACGCCGTGGTCGCGTACGCCTTCCGGCGCGCCGCGGCGCGGCCGCGCGGGAAGCTGACGCTCGTGCACAAGAGCAACATCCTCGTGCACGCGGCCCATGTCTGGAACCGGGCGGTGTCGCGGATCGCACCCGAGTTTCCCTCGGTGAGGGTGGAGTATCTGCATGTCGACGCGGCGGCGATGTTCGTCGTCAGCCAGCCCGAGCGGTTCGACGTGGTCGTCACGGACGGGCTGTTCGGCGATGTGATGATCGGCCTGGGCGGCGCCGTCAGCGGCGGAGGCCCGGCGGCCGGCGGCCACATCGCGGTGGAGGCCGGCGTGCCGTCGCTGTTCCGCCCGAGCGGCCCGCCGGGTGTCACCGGCGGCCCCGACGTGCGCGCCGTCGCCCTGGCCGCCGCGCTGGCGCTGGAGCACGCCGGACGCGCGGCCGAGGCGGCCCGCGTCGAGGCCGCGGTGCTGAACGACCTCGACGAGCACGGGACCCGCTCCGGCCGGTCGCCCGCGGCCGTCGGCGACGAACTGGCCCTGCGGGTGTCGCTCGACGGCCCGTAGCCGCCGGTCAGTAGTCCACGAGTCCGAACTCCCGGAGGAGTCCGGCGGCCCCCGCCTCGGTGAGGTGGACCACGCGCGGGGCCGTGCCGGGCTGCAGCCAGCCGAGCTCGAACAGCCTGCCGGTGATGGCCGCGCCGAGAGCGCCCGCGAGGTGATGCCGATGCTCGCTCCAGTCGACGCAGTAGCGCACGGCGGGACGGCGCGGCGGCAGCCGGTCGAGGTCCACGCCGAAGCGGGCGAGCTCGGCCCGGCCGTGGTCGGTCACCTGGTAACTGTGGTCATGACCGTACGCCGCGGGCCGGTCGCGGAACGCCTGTCCGGCCCGGTGTGTGCCGTCGTGGCCGGTCAGGACGTCGCGGTGCAGCAGGGCCTGCATGAGTGCGACGCCGAGCCGGCCCGCCAGGTGGTCGTAGCAGGTGCGCGACCGGCTGAGCGCGTTGGTGCGGCTGCTGTCCCGCAGGGTCCTGATCTTCGACGGCGGCGCGATGACCGCCAGCGCCTCCAGGGCGGCGCTCACCTCGGGCCCGGCCAGCCGGTGGTAGCGGTGCCGCCCGTGCTGTTCGACCAGGACCAGGCCGGACTCGACGAGTTTGCGGAGGTGCCCGCTGACGGTGGCGGCGCTGACGCCGGCCTCGGCGGCGAGCAGGCTGGACGGCAGCGAGCGGCCGTCGCCCAGCGCCTTGAGGATCCGGGCGCGCGAGGGGTCGGCGATCAGCGCGGCCGCCCGGGCGATGTCAGGTTCGCCGTTCCGCTCGGTTCGGTCGCGGCCCGGCTCGACTGTGCCAATGGAACGCATGTGTCCACGCTACGCCGGTGACGCTTCGGCGTGCGCCTAAGTATCCGACTCGGAGAATGAGGTCATGGACGTAACCGATCACAGCAAGGGCCGGCTCACGGCGGACGCCGCGTCCGGGCCTGTGGTGTCTGGGCCTGTGGCGTCCGGCCCCGTGGTGCCAGGCCCCGTGGTGCCAGGCCCTGTGGCGCCGGGCCCCGTCTCCGCGGCATCGGACGGAGGCGCCGCGCGCGGCACGTCCCTCGCCGCCGCGCCGCTGATCGCGCTCAGCCTCGGCTACTTCCTGGTGATGCTCGACGTCACCGTCGTGACCGTGGCGGTCCCGCAGATCCGCCACTCGCTGAACGCCGACGCCTCCTCGATGCAGTGGATCGTGGACGGGTACAGCACCATCTTCGCCGGACTGCTGCTGTTCGGCGGTGGCCTGGGCGACCGGCGGGGATACCGAAAGGTGTTCTTCGCGGGCCTGGTGGTCTTCGCCGCGGCCTCCGCCGGATGCGCGCTGGCGGCCACCGCCACCCAGCTCGTCGTCGCCCGGCTGCTCCAGGGCGCCGGGGCGGCCCTCCTCGTCCCGGCGTCCCTGGCACTGCTGACCGCGGCCTACCCCGACCGGGCGGTACGGGCCCGGGCCCTGGGCATCTGGGGCGGCATCGCGGGCGTCGCCTTCGCTGCGGGGCCCCTGGTCGGCGGGCTGCTGGTGTGGGGGCTCGACTGGCGGGCGGTGTTCTGGCTGAACGTGCCCATCGTGGTGGCCGCCATCCTGCTCACGCTGCGGCACGTGCCCGCGCCCGCGCCCCGTGGCGGATCGCGCCGGGTGGACGTGGTCGGCCAGGTCCTCGGCGTGGTGGGCCTGACGGCCGTGGCCGGCGCGCTGAACGAGGCGGCCGTCTACGGCTGGACGTCCGCGCGGGTCCTCGTCGCCCTGGCCGTGGGGCTGGTCACGCTGGCGGTGTTCGTCGTCCTGGAACGGCGGCTGGAGGTGGCGGCCAGGACGGACGCCACCGGGCGTCCCCCGATGCTCTCGCCGTCGTGGTTCCGCCGCAGCGGGTTCGCGGCCACCGCCGTGATCGGCGTCCTGCTCAACCTCGGCTACTACGGAATGCTGTTCCTCTCCACGCTCTACTTCCAGCAGGGGCGCGGCTACGACGCGCTGAAGACCGGGCTGGTGCTGCTGCCGTCGGTGTGCATGGCCCTGGTGGCGGCGCCGTTGTCGGGCCGGCTGACCGCCCGCTACGGTCCCTACCGGCCGATGGCGGTGGCCCTGCTGACCGGCACCGCCGGGTTCCTGGGCTGGCTCGTGGCCGGCCCGGACACCGCGTATCCGTTGCTGCTGTTCGCGCTCATCGTCACCGGCCTGGCCACGCCGCTGACGGTCCCGGCGGCCACCGCCGCGATCATCGAGTCGGCCCCGGTCGAGGCCGCCGGCGTGGCGACCGCCGTCTTCAACGTCGCACGTCAGGTGGGCAACGCGGTCGGGGTGGCCATGTTCGGCGCCCTCGCCGCGACGACCGGGCTGATCGGCGGGTTGCACACGTCCGCGCTGATCGCGTGTGCGGCCTTCTTCGCCGGAGCCCTGCTCGCACTGTTCGCCGGGCGGCAGCGGGTCGCCTCACCCGTCTGAGAACGGCGCTCGCGTCGGACGCCGCGGGCGGCCGGCGCATCGAGGCGAACGCACGAAGCCCAACGCATCGAGCCCAACGCATCGAGAGTAGGAGAACCATGGCTCACCGTGTGGCCATCAACGGCTTCGGCCGGATCGGCCGGACCATCGCCAGGGCGGCGCTCCGCCGTCCGGACATCGAGATCGTCGCCGTCAACGACCTCGTCGACCCCGAGCTGCTGGCCCATCTGCTGATGTTCGACTCCGTGCACGGCCGGCTGGAGGTTCCGGTCCACGCGGAGGGCGACCACATCGTCGTCGGCGACCGCCGCATGCGCGTGCTGAACGTCAAGGACCCGGCCGAGCTGCCGTGGGGGGAGCTCGGGATCGACGTCGTGATCGAGTCGACCGGCGTGTTCACCGACGCGGACAAGGCCGCCGCGCACCTGAGCGCGGGAGCGGGCCGCGTCCTGATCTCCGCCCCGGCCAAGGGCCCGGACCTCACCGTGGTGATCGGAGTGAACGCCGGCGACTACGACGGCACGCAGAAGATCATCTCGAACGCGTCGTGCACCACGAACTGCGTCGCGTTGCTGGCCAAGGTGCTCTCCGACTCCTTCGGCGTACAGCGGGGACTGATGAACACCGCGCACGCCTACACCAGCGACCAGCGCCTGCACGACGCGCCGCACCGGGACTACCGGCGGGCCCGGGCCGCCGCGGTGAACATCGTGCCCGCCAGCACGGGCGCGGCGCGGGCCATCGGAGTGGTCCTGCCGGAGCTGCAGGGCCGGATGGACGGCCTCGCCATGCGCGTCCCGGTGCCGGACGGCTCGATCGTCGACCTGACCGTCGAGCTGGAGGCCACGGTGACGGCCGAGGAGGTCAACCAGGCGTTCAAGCAGGCCGCGGACAACGAGCTGAAGGGGCTGCTGGTCTACACCGAGGCTCCCCTGGTCTCCACGGACATCGTGGGCAGCCCGGCGTCCTGCACCTTCGACGCCTCCCTGACCATGGTCTCCGACCGGCCGGGCAGCGGCTCGCTGGTCAAGGTCGTCGGCTGGTACGACAACGAGCGCGGCTTCTCGGAGCGCACCCTCGACCTGGTCGAGCTGGTCTGCGCCCGAGGGTGACCCGCCGGTCGCCCGACCGGCCGGGCGACCGGCGTGGCGAGGGCGGTCCCGGCCGCCACGACGGGGATCGTCGTGGCGGCCGGTGATCGGCCGGAGCCGCGTCTCGTGACCTTACGACTTCTGTCAAGGAAATCCGGATATCCAGTTGAACGTTCGCCGGTTCCCGGGTGGAACTGTTTGATCCGTCTTTCCTGACAGGCATAACCCCGTGGCCTGGTCGTCGCCCACGTCGCCGTGCAATTGCATCTCGCATTTCGGGATATCTATTTCGAAAAAGTTTCGACGTGTTGGTTAATTGGGTGATATTGACTATTATCTGACCGCTGCGAAAGTGCATCGATGCCAGGGGAAGCTCGCGACAGGGGGAGCGAAGCATGTGTGATGTCACTTTTCGGCGGGAGGACTTCGTCACCAGGACCCGCCGGAGGCCTCTGACCACCGTGCTGCTCGTCGATCACGACCCGATCTCCCGGCACGTTCTCGAAAGCACCCTGAGAGAGGCCCCGCACATCAGGCTGGTCGCCGGCGTCGACGGGCGGAGCCCGGTGGACGGCTGGCCCCTCACCGGGGTGGACACCGTGGTGCTCGCCGCCGAGGTGACGGAGCGGCTGCTCGACGTCATTCGCGACCTGGCCTCGCGACGGCTGCGCGTCCTCGTCGTGAGCGTCGGCTGGACCAGGCGGACCCTGAACGACGCGCTCGTCGCGGGTGTCGGCGGATGCCTGGTGAAGGACGCGCAGGGACGAGGGGTGAGCTCCGCCGTGCACGCCATGTCGGCCGGCCATCTGGTGCTCTCACCCATGCTGTGGCAGCTCATCGATCCGCCCGGCCGCACGGGTCAGGCCCCCGGCTGCCTGGCGGACGTCAGGGGAGACCGGCGCACCGCCCCGGCCGTCCTGCGCACGCTCACCGAACGGGAGCGTGAGGTGCTCACCCTGCTGTCGGCGGGCCTGTCCACGGCCGAGGCGGCCGATTCGCTGAAGGTGACCCCGGCGACCATCAAGAGCCACGTCTCCCACATCATGACGAAGTTCGGCGTGCGCAGCCGCCTGGAGGCCGTCCTCATGATGCGGAACGCGCTCGCCACGAGCTGCTCGCGCAGCGGATCGGCGGCGTGACCCCGGAAACGGCGGCGGCCCCGGCTCCCAGGGGGCGGGGAACCGAGGCCGCGCGGGTGGCCGCTCCTGCCCGGCTCAGGCGGGCAGGGGGCCGTCCAGGAGGGCGGTGGTGGTGGGCAGTGTGGGCCGCCTCCTGCGCTCGTAGTCGCTGATCTCCTCGTGGTGGCCCAGCGTCTCCATGACCGGGTCGAGGCCGCTCAGCAGACGGGCGCGGATCTCCTCGTCCAGGGAGAAGGGCTCGTCCACGCCGGCGCAGCGCACCCGGAGGCGTTCGAGGTCGACCGTGATCGGCACCCGCGGGTCGTCCTCGACGAGGTCCCAGAGCCGCTCCACCACGGCGGCGGGCAGCACCAGCGCGAGCAGGCCGTTCATGAGGGCGTTCTCACGGAAGATGTCGCCGAACCGCGGCGCGATCACGCACCTGAAGCCGTAGTCCTGCAACGCCCACACGGCGTACTCCCGGGACGACCCGGTGCCGAACTCGGTGCCCGCGACCAGGATCGTCGCGCCCCGGTGCTCGGGCCGGTTGAGCACGAACGACGGGTCGTCCCGCCAGTCGGCGAAGAGGGCGTCCGCGTGCCCGGTCCTGCTGGAGTGGGTGAGGAAACGCACCGGGATGATCTGGTCGGTGTCGACGTTGCCGCGCCGCAGGGGCACGCCCGTCCCGGTGTGGACCGTGAACTGCTTCATCCGCTGGACCTCACAAATCGCTCGGAGCCGTCAGCCGTCCCGCCACCGCGGTCGCCGCCGCGACGGCCGGTGAGACGAGGTGGGTCCGCGACCCCTTGCCCTGCCGGCCCTCGAAGTTCCGGTTGGACGTGGAGGCGGCGCGCTGCCCCGGCCGCAGCCGGTCCTCGTTCAGCGCCGCGCACATCGAGCACCCCGCCGCGGCGCGGAAGTCGGCCCCGGCCGCCGTGAAGACCCGATCGAGCTCCTCGGCCACGGCCTGCCGGCGCACCTCGGCGGACCCCGGGACGATGATCATGTGTACGCCGTCGGCGATCCGGCGGCCGTCCAGGACCTCGGCCGCGGCCCGCAGGTCCTCGATCCGGCTGTTGGTGCACGACCCGAGGAACACGGTGTCCACCGAGATGTCCCGCATCGGGGTGCCCGGCTTGAGATCCATGTACGTCAGGGCCTCTTCCGCCGCCGCGCGCTCCTGCGGATCGGCGAAGTCGGCCGGGGACGGGACGCTGCCCTCGATCGGCACGCTCTGGCCGGGATTGGTGCCCCAGGAGACGTAGGGCGTGAGCCGGCTCCCGTCGATGACGGTCTCGCGGTCGAACGTCGCGTCGTCGTCGCTGCGGAGCGTCCGCCAGTACGCGACCTCCCCGTCCCACGCCGCGCCCTGCGGCATGTGCGGCCGGTCCTTCATGTAGGCGAACGTGGTGTCGTCGGGGGCGACGATCCCCGCGCGGGAGCCGGCCTCGATCGTCATGTTGCACAGCGTCATCCGGGACTCCATCGACAGCGCCCGGATGGCGGGGCCGCGGTACTCGACCACGTGGCCCTGGCCTCCCGCTGTGCCGATCTGGGCGATGAGCGCCAGCACGAGATCCTTGGCGGTGACGCCCTCGGCCAGTTCGCCGGTCACCGTGACCGACATGTCCTTCATGCGCCTCATCACGAGGGTCTGCGTGGCGAGGACGTGCTCGACCTGGCTGGTCCCGATGCCCAGGGCGAGAGAGCCGAACGCGCCCTGGGTGGTGGTGTGCGAGTCGCAGCACACGATGGTCATTCCGGGCCGGGTGAGCCCGAGTTCGGGGCCGATCACGTGCACGATGCCCTGACGCGGGTCGCCCAGCCGGAACAGCGGGATGCCGTGCCGGGCGCAGTTCTCCCGGAGCAGCTCCGTCTGCCTGCGCGCGGCGGGATCCTGGATCAGCCGGTCCACGGCGATCGTCGGCGTGTTGTGATCCTCGGTGGCGATCGTGAGGTCGGGGCGGCGCACGGTGAGCCCCCTGGCCTGGAGACCGGCGAACGCCTGCGGGCTGTTGACCTCGTGGATCAGGTGGAGGTCGATGTAGATCAGATCGTCGTCGGCGCCGCCGCGCCGTACGCGATGCGCCTCCCAGATCTTCTGGGCCAGCGTGGAGCCCATCAGGTTCTCACCTTCTTCGTTCGAAGCGACCGGAGATGCGGGACGGACGCGCTCACGGCGCCGGCAGGGCCCGGCGCACCGAGGTGACCTCGGCGGTCCGCCGGATGAGCGTGATCGCCGCCTCGTGCAGCCGTTCGTCGGCCGCCGCCGTCGCGTCCTCCAGGACCCGGACACGATAGTCCCGATCATGGCCTTCCCGTACGGTCGACATGACGACCAGATCGGTGGAGACCCCCGAGAGCAGGAGGGTGTCGATCCGCTGGGTGCGCAGCAGCAGGTCGAGCTCGGTGCCGTAGAACGGGCTGAGCCGCCGCTTGGCGATGACCACCTCGCTGTCCTGCGGCTTCACCGCGTCGTGGACCTGCGTCCCCCACGTGCCGAGGATGAGCTTCCGCTCCCTGGGCGCGTCCGCGAAGATCATGGAGTCGGCCGGGCACTCCACGAAGGTGGGGGAGAAGCCGACGACGACGTAGATGACGGGGATGTCCGCGCTCCGCGCGTGCTGGATCGCCGTCGCGGCGTTCTCCAGGACGCCGCGACGGGCCACCTGCTCTGCGTAACCGTGGTCGGCGAACTTTCCCTCCGGATGCACGACGTCGTTGATCAGATCCATGACGAGCAGGGCGGGGCGGTGTCGATCCATCGTGGTCCCTCTGTTGTGCCGTTTCGGTTGGTGCGAGATCGGTTCGGTGAGATCGGTCGGTGAGATCGGTTGGGGGCGATCGCGGACGCGGACGCGGAGAGGCGCGGCCGGTGGCCGCGCCTCCGCTCACGTGCCGTTCGCTCCGGCGACGGGCTCGGTCGGCGCCTCGCGGAAGGCAAGGACGGTGAATCCGGTCTCCGTCTCGATCTGATGGACGCTGTCCGCGTCCTCGACGACCAGGTCACCCCTCGTGTACCGGTCGCCGTTGTCGTTGATCATTTCCCCGTCGAGGACGAACACCACCTCGAAGCCGAGGTGGCGATGCAGGTCGCCGTGGGCGCCGGGGCCGTACCGGACGAGGAACGCCTCGGCCCGCGGGCCCTTGGCGAGGGAGTGGATCTCCACTCCGGCTCGTCCCGGCTGCCGCCATTCCTTCCACTCGACGGCGTCGAGGCTCTCCGGCGACAGGAGGTTGCGCAGCACGGAGACGGTGCGTGCCGTGCTGTCGGCCAGGCTCATGGGCGACTCCCTGGAAGAGGTGGGGGGTGCGGTGGGTTTCCGCGGCTCACGGGGTGAGCGCGTGCGCGGCGATGGCGTCGGCGTCCCTGATGAACTCGTTCCAGGGCCCCGGACGTCCGCTGCCGACGAGGGTGAACCAGCGGGTGTGCTCCGCGGGGATGCCGAGCACGTAGACGCCGGTGTCCGGGACGCCGTCCCGGCCGATCGGGTGGAAGGGCGACCGGGTGATGGCCACGCCTCCGGTGGCGAACGCGTCGGGGCCCTCGCCGTTCACGAACTCGGTCCAGACGCCGCGGCCGTGCAGCCGGCGTACCAGGCGGGATGGGTCGCGCGGCATGTTGGGGTTGGGGACGCGCGCGTCGATCACGACGTCGAGCTCGGTCCGCGACCCCGCCACGTTCGGCGACGACACGGCGAACATGCCGCTCTCCTCGTCGCAGACGAAACGCGCGTTGGGCCCGGTGACGCGCAGCAGCCCGCATTCGATCAGGGCCAGCGCGTGCCGGACGCGGATCCGCGGCGGCCCGGCCGCCAGGAAGGAGCTTCTCGGCGAGAACCATTCGAGGAAGTCGGTCCGGTGTGATCGCGGGTGCAGGCCGCCGAAGTCGACCAGTTCCCGGATGACCCAGCGGGTGTCGCGCATCACGTCGAGCGCGGCCTTGAGCGGATCGTCGTAGTTTCCCCGCTCCGCGCGGTCGAGATCGTGATGCATCTCCCGGATCAGCGCGGCGTGGAACTCCTCAGGGCTGGAGAACGTCGCCCGGTCGAACGGACGGCTGAGCGCTTCGAGGTCGAACGGCGTGACGTCGCCGGCGCCGAACTCCGCGGCGATCGCGCGGACGTCGGGCACCCCGCGCTCGGCCCGGGCCGCCACCTCCGCGGTGAACGCGGCCGAGACCGCCTCGCCGGCGCCGGTCCGCAGCGTGGTGGCGTAGTAGACCAGCTCCATCTCGGCGATCACCCAGGGCTGGACCTCGGTGCCGAAGTCGAGCGGCTCCCGCCCCTGATGCGCCGTCCTGCGCCGGACCAGCTCCGGCCGGAACAGCGTCGGCTCGTACGAATACGTGGAGCTCTTCTGGTTGCGGCCGCGGGCGGGCAGGGGGACGCCGCTGCGGGAGCCGGCCACCAGGACGGGCTCCTCACCGCTCGGCTGGTAGACGGTCCTGTTCGGCTCGATCTCCAGGAACTTGCCGTTCCGTCCGAGCGTGAGGGCGAACATGACGTCGTAGAACGACAGCCCGATCCCGATGACGCCGACCGTCGACCCCGCGGGGATCTCGTCGAGCGGCATCTCCGAGGCGCTGTCCCCGCGGATGTAGCGCAGGTGGGGGCGCTCGCGGGCGAAGGCGGCCAGGGCCTGCTCCCTGCCGGTCAGATCCGGCAGGCCGTGCCCGATGGTGAGCACTACCCGGTCGACGGTCAGATGGCCGCCGCGGGCGAGGGCCAGCCGGTAGCCGTCCGTGGTGCGTTCCAGGTCCTCGACCAGGTCGGTGACCCGGTGCAGGCGCGCGCCCGGAGGGAGCGTCCGCTCCACCACGTCGAGCAGGAAGCGCATGTAGCGGCCGTGCAGCGCGCGCGGCGCGTAGCCGTTCGGGCCGGGGCACGCGGGATCCTGGGTGGCCCACCACTCGGCCAGGGAGGGCCCGGCGCCCGGCCGTACCGGACCGTCGTCGGGCGGGCCGGAGAACATCGTCACCTCTCCGGAAACGGTGTTCATCAGGAACCAGTCGGGCTGGTCGCTGCGCCACACGCGCCCGCACCCGACCTCGTGGGAGTCGATGAGGTGGATGTCGACCGGGCCGACGGGGGGATTTTCGGCGAGCCGGGCCGCGAGGCGTTCCAGGACGCCCATTCCCCTGGGGCCGCTTCCGACGATCGCGATGCGGCGCGGGCTCCCGCCCGCTCTCTCCGGTGAATCCACGGGTACGGACCTCTCGAATTCCTGACGCGATTCCGCTGGCGTGACGTCGGCAGGGCGAAACGCGGCGGTATCGTTCACTTTCGTCCTCTCAGACCGCCTGGCAGGAAATATGAGCGGCAAGCGGCCACGGATGTTCGCCGGGCCGCCTGCCGGGTTATCTAGGGTTTTTGGTCCGTTCTGTCCCAGGGTCATCTCTGCCATTGGGCCGATCAAGGTGGCCGCGTTCATGTTTGTCATCTGATCCGCTCATGGAAATGCGCGGAGCTGCGTTTTCCGACTGTGAGCACAATCGATCGGATGCATGAGGATGACCGGGTTGATCCAGTTTTGCGAGTCACGTTTACTGACAGGGAAGTCAAGCCGCGCGGTTGGCCGGCGTTCAACTCCCGAGATGCGGTGAGCGAACCGGCGCCCTGTCTGTGAGCAGTCCAGGCGTACGGCCGTGCGCGTCACCCCGAATTCCTCTGCCCGGAGGGACCTCACTGGGATGTACACGCAACAGCAACCTTCCGGAATGCCGTTCCACCGTTATCGGCCGTTCGAGCCGGTGCGGCTGACCGGCCGGACCTGGCCGGACAAGATGATCACGCAGGCGCCGCGGTGGTGCGCGGTGGACCTGCGCGACGGCAACCAGGCGCTGATCGACCCGATGGACGCCGACCGCAAGCTGAAGATGTTCGACCTGCTGGTACGGATGGGCTTCAAGGAGATCGAGGTCGGGTTCCCCGCGGCGTCGCAGACCGACTTCGACTTCGTCCGGCAGATCATCGAGGAGGACCGAGTCCCCTCCGGCGTGGTGATCCAGGTGCTGACGCAGGCGCGGGAGGAGCTGATCGAGCGGACCTTCGAGTCGCTGCGCGGAGCGCGGGCGGCCGTCGTCCACCTGTACAACTCCACCTCGACGTTGCAGCGGCGGGTGGTGTTCGGGCTCGATCGCGAGGGGATCACCGCGATCGCGGTGGAGGGCGCCAAGCTGTGCCGGAAGCTGGCGGAGGAGCTGACGGGCACGGACGTGTTCTTCCAGTACTCGCCCGAGTCGTTCACCGGCACCGAGCTCGACTACGCGCTCGAGGTGTGCGACGCGGTCACCGACGTGTGGCGGCCGACCCCCGACCACAAGGTGATCCTGAATTTGCCGGCGACGGTGGAGATGGCCACGCCGAACGTGTACGCCGACCAGATCGAGTGGATGCACCGCAACCTGGCGTACCGCGACTCGGTGGTGCTGTCGCTGCACCCGCACAACGACCGGGGGTCGGCGGTGGCGGCGGCGGAGCTGGGCTACATGGCCGGGGCGGACCGCATCGAGGGCTGCCTGTTCGGCAACGGCGAGCGGACCGGCAACGTCTGCCTGGTCACGCTGGGCATGAACCTGTTCTCCCAGGGGATCGACCCGCAGATCGACTTCTCGGACATGGACGAGATCCGCCGGGTGGTCGAGCACTGCAACCAGCTGCCGGTGCATCCGCGCCACCCGTGGGGCGGCGAGCTGGTCTACACGGCGTTCTCCGGCTCCCACCAGGACGCCATCAAGAAGGGGCTGGAGCGTCTGGAGCGGGACGCCGCCGCGGCCGGGGTCGGGCTGCGTGAGTTCGGCTGGGAGGTGCCGTACCTGCCGATCGACCCCAAGGACATCGGCCGCACGTACGAGGCCGTGATCAGGGTCAACAGCCAGTCGGGCAAGGGCGGCGTGGCCTACATCATGAAGGCCGACCACCAGCTCGACCTGCCGCGGCGGCTGCAGATCGAGTTCTCCCGCGTGATCCAGGCCCACACCGACGCCGAGGGCGGCGAGGTCACCGCCGCCGACATGTGGCGGATGTTCCAGCGGGAGTACCTGGTCGCCGGCCCGCGGCTGGAACTGATCGCCCACCGCGCGACCTCCGAGCTGGGCGAGGAGGACATGCTGAGCTGCGTGGTCCGGATCGACGGCAAGATCCGCCAGATCACGGGCGCCGGCAACGGGCCGGTCTCGGCCTTCGAGGACGCGCTCACCTCCGCCGGGATCGACGTGCGCGTCCTGACCTACGCCGAGCACGCGCTGGGCGCGGGCGGCGACGCCCGCGCCGCGGCGTACGTCGAGTGCGAAGTCGACGGCGTCGCCGTATGGGGCGCGGGCATCGACGACAACATCGTCACCGCGACCTTGATGGGAATCGTCTCTGCGATCAACAGGAGAGGTTGACTCCGCAATGGATTACCGAAAGCTCAACGAGCTCGTCCGGTTCGTCCGAGAGAAATCGCCTTTCTACGGGGAGCTCTACCAGGGGTTGCCCGACCGGATCGACGACATCACCACGCTCCCGATCGTCGACCACACGGCGTTCTGGGAGGCGAACACGACAGCGAAGAACCGGGTGCTCACGGCGCCGCTCACCGACGCCCTCATTTTCAAGACGGGAGGGACCACCGGAGCTCCCAAGTTCGCCGCCTATTCGTCCGGCGAGTGGCAGGACTTCGTCCTCGACCTCGGCCACTCCATGGTGCGGAACGGCCTCCACCACGGGCACCGGGTGGCCAACCTGTTCTACGGCGGAGAGCTGTACGCGAGCTTCGTCCTCTGGCACGAGGCGCTGATCCGGATCTCCACCGAGAACGTCCTGCTCCCCATGGGCGGCGCGGCCTCACCGGCGGCGATCTCCACGGTGCTGTCCGACTTCGAGGTGCAGGTCACCTGCTCCACGCCCACCACCATCTGCAGGGTGGCGAACCACCTGCTGGAGCAGGGGCGCACCCTTCCGTCGATGGAGATCGTCTTCTTCGCCGGTGAGCCGATCTTCGAGGACCAGCGGCGGCTGCTTGCCGCGGCCTTCCCCAACGCCGAAATCTGCGCGGCCATCTACGGCAGCGTCGACTCCGGGGTGATCGGCCGCCCGATGCGCGGGAGAGACCAGCGGCTCTTCCTCGGCCCCGACCGCGACGCGGTACTTGAGATCGTCGACGAGGTCACCGGTGAGCCCATCCGCGAGCCGGGACGGACCGGGCGCCTGATCAAGACGGATCTGCGCAGGCGGCTCCTGCCCGTGCTGCGTTATCCGGTCGGCGACCTGGCCGAGTGGGTGGATCCCGCGTCCGGTCTCTACCGCCTGAAGGGCCGGCACGTCGAGGGCCTCAGGATCGGCCCGGTGACCCTGTTCACCGAGGACGTCCGGGGCGTCGTCGACGGTCTCTCCACGGCCGACGCGATCATCGGGATGCAGCTCGTGGCCTATCGCTCCGACGGGCTGGACGGGCTCCTCATCAAGCTCGCGGCCCGGCCCGATTTCGCGGACGCCGACGCCACCGCCGCCGAGCTGATCGCGACGCTGGACAAGTGCCGCCCCCTGCTGGCCGAGACCGTGTCCGCCGGAATGATTCACCCGGTGCGGGTGGAGTGGAGCCGCTACGGCGATCTCGAGGTCAACAACCGCAGCGGCAAGCTGCGGGCCGTCATCGACACCCGGCCGACCGACTAGCGCGACAGGCAGACCGGAACGAGCCTCCACGCGATTTCGCGTCCTGTCCGCACCCGCCGGGCGGGACGTCCCTCCAATCAGCGGGATTAGGGGAAATGTCATGACAGAGACCATTCCGTCAGCCGCGGACGTCATCCCGGCCGTATTCGCGGCCCTGCCCGGCCAGAAGATCGAGCACCGCCCCCTCTCGTTCCGGCCGCTGGCGTCCGACGGGAGGGTGGGAGCCGAGATCCACGAGCTGTACACGACCGAGGAGACGGGGCCCGACGGCCCGGCTGCGGCCCTGGTCCGGTACCTGCCGGGCGCGACCGCCAAGCCGCACCTGCACCCGGGCTACGAGACGATCTACGTGCTCGGCGGCGAGCTGGAGACGGACGACGGGGTCTTCCCGGCGGGCAGCGTTCTGGTGATGCATCCCGGGAGCGTGCACGCCCCGCGCAGCCCGCGCGGATGCCTGACGCTCGTGGTGTGGGAACAGCCCGTACGAACGATCTGACCTCACTGCCGTTGTTTCTGTACCTACTAGTATGTACAGTACTGGCGTGGACACGGTAGAGCGTCTGATTGAAAGCACGCGCGAGCTCCTCTGGGAACGCGGCTACACCGGCACCAGCCCCCGGGCGATCCTCGAACGGGCCGGGGTGGGGCAGGGGAGCATGTACCACCACTTCGACGGCAAGGCGGACCTCGCCCAGGCGGCGATCGAGCGGACCACGCAGGAGCTGCGGACCGAGGTCGGCAAGCTCTTCGCGGGGCCGGGGCCCGCGCTCGATCGGATCACCACCTATCTGCGACGCGAGCGTGACGTCCTCAAGGGCTGTCCCATCGGACGGCTGACCCAGGACCCCGACGTCGTGACCAACCCCGACCTGCGCCGTCCGGTGGACGAGACGTTCGCGTGGCTCAAGGCCCTGCTCACGGCGGTGCTGACCGACGGCCAGAACAACGGCGAGCTGGACGCCTCCCTGGATCCGGCCGCCACGGCGTCGACCATCATCGCCGTGATGCAGGGCGGCTACGTCCTGGCCAGGGCGGGGAACGATCCCGCCTACTTCGATCAGGCCATGGTGGGCGTCGTGGCCCTGCTCGACCGTGCCCGTACGGACGCCGGCCGCGCCTCCTGACCGCCGGCGTCCGGAGCGCCCTCGGATTTCCCTCACCTGACCTGGGAGCACACATGACCGACCGGCAGGAAGCCATCGTCGGAGAAGAGCCGTTGCCACCTCCACCGGAAGCCGCGCAGGAGGCCCGGCAGGAGACCCGGCAGCCGGAACCCGAGGACGCCGGGGTCGCGCGTCATCCGGGGATCGCCTTCACCCTCGCCGTCGTCGGCTATTTCATGATCGCGCTCGACATGACGATCGTGAGCGTCGCGATGTCGGCCATCAGCAAGGGCCTCGACTTCTCCGGCAGCGCGCTTTCGTGGATCACGACGTCGTTCACGCTGACGTACGCCGGGTTCATGATGTTCGGCGGGCGCGTGGTCGACCTGTTCGGGCGCCGGCGTTCCTTCGTCCTCGGGATCGGCCTGTTCACCGCCGCGTCGCTGGTCTCCGCGATCGCCCCCAACGGCGGGGTGCTGATCGCGGCGCGGGCGGTGCAGGGCCTGGGCGCCGCCATCACGACGCCGTGCACCCTCGCGCTCATCCTCGACCTCTATCCGGACGGCCCGCGGCGGCGCCGGGCGATGGGCGCGTTCCAGGCGGTGATCGGCTCGGGCGCCGGCTTCGGCCTGATGCTCGGCGGGGTGCTCACCGACGCCTTCGGCTGGCGGTGGCTCTTCCTGGTCAACGTGCCCGTCGGCGGCCTCATCCTCGCGCTGACGCCGTTGTTCATCCCCACGCAGGTCAGGGCCGCGGTCCGGGCCCGCAGGTTCGACGCGCTCGGCGCGGTGACCATCACGGCGGCGCTGGTCCTGCTGATCTACACCCTGTCCGAGACGGCGCAACGGGGGTGGCTGAGCACCGCCACGCTCGGCGGCGTCGCGGGCGCCCTGCTGCTGCTCGTCGCCTTCGTGCTGAACGAGCGGCGCAGCCCCGATCCGCTGCTACCGCTGCACATCCCGCGCAATCCGGTCGTCTACACGGCGAACCTGCGGGCGGGACTGGTGTCCGGGGCGTTCCTGTGCGCGCTGGTCTTCCTCGCCCTCGACGACGAGCAGGTGATCGGCCACACGCCCACCCAGGCGGGCCTGACCATCCTGCCGACCGCCGTGATGATCCTCGCCCTCGGCCGGATCGGCCCGCGCATCGTCGGCCGCTTCGGCATCCGGCTGGTGGCGCGGACCGCGCCGCTGATCATGGCGGCCGGCTTCCTCTGGCTGGCGGTCACGCCGTCGCTCTCCTTCCTGACGAGCAGGCTCGGGCCGGAGCTGCTGATCGGCTTCGGCGCGACGCTGGCCAACCTCTCCAACACGCTGGCCGCCACCGGAGCCGCCCGGCCCGCGGAGCGCGGCGTGGTCTCCGCCCTGCAGTACACGGCTCAGCAGACCGGGTCGTCCGCGGAGGTCGCGGCCTTCGTGGCACTCGCCGCCGCGCACACCGCGCAGCTGATGACCGGCCCGTCGCCGATCGGCTACACGTCCGCGCTGCACCAGGGCTTCCAGTTCGCCTTCCTCGCCGCCGCGATCGCCGGCTGCCTGGCCGCCCTCCTGGCCGTACGGCGGGCCAACTTCCCCGCCTGAGCGTCCCCGCCGTCGTGCCGGCCCGCCCGCGCCGGTACGACGGCGGCGGGCTGAGCAGCTCCTGGTGACGTCGTCTCCGTGCGGATCGCCGCACGGGCGAGAAGAATCCGCTACCTTCGTACAAGCGGTGACGAATCCATAGCTCGATGTCATGATTGGAGTCGCTTCTCGCGATTCTCCCACCGAAGTCACAGGGAGCACGCCGATCCTCCCATTAGGGGGACCGATAACGGCGGCGAGTGACTCGTGGAGGCGATTATGCGCGGGCCTCATGGGCAATGGGTATTTCCGCCCCGGTTGGGGAAAGGTCTAACGAGTCATATAGGTCGGACAATGGGGTGCCGATGAGGTCGCAGATGGTTCTCCGCCGTCTGCCGTTCGTCGTTATGGGCCTTGTGGCCCTGGTCGACGTGCTCGTCGGCCCGTCCCTGGGCTTCCTGCCGCTGCTGACGCTGGGGCCGACGTTCGCCTCGGTCTCGGGGAGCGTCCGCCGTACGGCGGCGGTGGGGGCGCTCGCCGTCACCATCTGCATTCCCCTGGCCGCCTACAGCCACCTGCTCGGCAAGCCGCAGAACAACCTCACCATCGCGACGATCGCCGGCATCACCTGCGCGAGCATGCTGGCGAGCTGGTTGCGGACCCGGCGCGAACGCGAGCTGGCGAACGTGCGGATGGTGGCGGAGGCCGCGCAGCGGGTCCTGCTGCGGCCGGTTCCGCGCCGCGCGGGAGAGCTGCGCATCGCCCTGTCCTACACCTCCGCCGCGGCCGAGGCCCAGATCGGGGGCGACCTCTACGAGGTCGTGACCACGCCTGACGGTGTGCGGCTGCTGATCGGCGACGTGCAGGGCAAGGGCCTGGAGGCCGTGGAGACGGCGGCCTGGGTGCTCGGGGCGTTCCGGGAGTCCGCCTACGACCAGCCCGAGCTGCTCGGAGTCGCCGAGCGGCTGGAGACCAGCCTCGCCCGCCATCTGGGCGGGGAGAAATTCGTCACGGCCATCCTGGCGGAGGTGCGCGGCGACGACATCCTCCTGCTCAACTGCGGCCATCCCGCTCCTGTCGTCCTGAGTCAGGACGGCGAGGTGCGCCACGCGGAGCCGCCGGAGGAGGGGGCGCCGCTCGGACTGGGACAGCTCGGGCTGTCGCTGCCGAAGCCCTATCACGTCCCCTTCGCCCACGGCGACCAGATCCTCTTCTACACCGACGGCGTCATCGAGGCCAGGAACCGGGACGGGGAGTTCTATCCGCTCGAGGAACGCACGCACCTGCTGCTCGGACCCGATCCGCAGGAGGCCCTGGACCAGTTGCGCGCCGACCTGCTGCACCACGTCGGCGGCCCCGTGCCGGACGACGCCGCGATGCTGCTGCTCCGCCGGCACGGAGCCTGAGGGCCGCGCTTTCACGCGGCTTCACGCGACTTCACGTGCTGTCACGCCAGGTAGCGCAGCCAGAGGTACGGCACGACCAGGGCGACCGTGACGACGGTGACGACCAGGCCGTAACGGGTGAACTGCCAGAAGCTGATCGGTGTGCGGTTGCGGGCCGCGACGCCGAGGACCACGACGTTGGCCGCCGCTCCCACGGCCGTCGCGTTCCCGCCCAGGTCGGCGCCGAAGGCCAGCGCCCACCACAGGGCGCGGGCCGGCCCCCGCGCGCCCTCGACCTGGATCACCTCTTCGACGACGGGACTCATGGTCGCCACGTACGGGATGTTGTCCACGATCGCCGACAGCACGGCGGAGACCCCGAGCAGCCCGAACATCGCCGCCTCCGGCCGTCCGGCCGTCGCGTCCCCGGCGACGTGGGACAACCGGTCGATGACGCCGGTCTCCACCAGGCCGCCCACCATGACGAACAGTCCGGCGAAGAACACCAGAGTCGGCCACTCCACCTCCGACAGCGCCCGCGTCGTGGTGATCTTGGTAACGGCGACGAGGGCGCCGGCGCCGAGCAGGGCGACCACGGACGGCTCGTAGTGCAGTACCGGGTGCAGCACGAACGCCGCCATGACGAGCGCGAGCACGGCCAGGCTCTGCACCAGGAGACGCCGGTCGGCGAGGGCCTCCCGCTCGTCCAGGGACATGACCGCCGACGCGAGCTCCGCGTCGTATTTGAGGTACCGCGCGAAGATCAGCCGGCACAGGGCGAGGAACACCACCATCAGAATGACGATCATCGGCGCCATGTGGACGAGGAAGTCGTTGAAGGTCAGGCCGCCGCGGCTGGCGATGATGATGTTGGGCGGATCGCCCACCAGGGTGGCCGCGCCGCCGATGTTCGAGGCCATCGCCTCCGCGATCAGGAACGGCGCCGGCGCGAGAGCCAGCCGTTCGCACACAAGGATCGTGACCGGCGCGATGAGCAGCACCGTGGTGACATTGTCCAGTAGCGCCGAGGCGATCGCGGTGATGACGACGAGCAGCGCCATCAGCCGGAACGGACGTCCCCGGGCCCGTTTGGCCGCCCAGATGGCCAGGTATTCGAAGACACCGGTCTCCTTGAGCACCCCGACGATGACCATCATGCCGAGCAGCAGGAAGATAACGTTCCAGTCGATGCCCGCGTGCGGCGAGAAGAAGGCCGCCTTGGCGTCGCTCGCGTGAATGAGCAGCATGATGCCCGCGCCGCCGAGGGCGGCGGCCACCCGGTGGATGCGTTCCGTGGCGATGAAGACGTAGGCGATCAGGAAGACGGCGACACTGAGCCAGGCGAGGGTGCTCATGCCCTCAGCGTCCCGTTGATGGTGAGCAGATTACGGGGCTGCACCGGCACATCCTTCGCATAGAGGACACGGACCTGCCGACCAGGCTTCCCGGCTCACCAAGGTCCACCCTATGCGGAAACGCCGTTCTGGCGACATAGCGCCCGAACACTCTCCGGCGGCCGACGCCGCCGGAGAGACGGTGCGGCCGCCGGGGCCGGTGGGATCACCACCGGCCCCGTGGGCGGTCAGACCGAACCGGTCATCGCCGCGTGGAGCCGCAGGTATGGCGCGGCGTCCGCGGACCTGTTCTGCCGCTCCAGGGTGCGGCCGAGCAGCAGATAGGCGTACTCCTCGGCCGGATCGCGCTCCAGGATCAGCCGGAGCTCCGACTCGGCCCGGCCGAGCTGGGCCGAGTGGTAGTAGGCGCGGGCCAGCAGCAGCCGGGCCGCGAGATCACCCGGGGCCTCGCCCACGACCTCCGTCAGGATGCTCGCGGCCCCGATGTAGTCCTTCAGCTCGAAGAACAGCCTGCCGCGCGCGTACCGCTCGGCCAGCGTCTCCATGTGTCACTCCGTTCCGGTTGTCAGAGGGCCGTCGGTGTGCGGGACCCGCTCGGGGGGGATGACGCCCAGGCGGCCCGCCTGGTAGTCCTCCATCGCCTGGATGATCTCGTCGCGGGTGTTCATCACGAACGGGCCGTAGTGGACGACGGGCTCACGGATCGGCTGCCCGCCGAGCAGCAGCACCTCCAGGTTGGGCTCCGCCTGGGGCTGGGCGGTGTCCGCGGCGACGGTCAGCGACCCGCCCGCGCCGAAGGTGGCCAGCTGGCCCTTGCGGAACGGCCGCCGCTCGGCCCCCGCGAACCCCTGACCGGCCAGAACGTAGGCCAGAGCGTTGAAGCCGGGGTTCCACGGCAGGTCGAGCCGGGCGCCGGGGGCGATGGTCGCGTGCACCATCGTGATCGGCGTGAACGTGACGCCGGGACCGGCGTGTCCGTCCAGTTCGCCGGCGATCACCCGCAGCAGCGCGCCGCCGTCGGACGAGGCGAGCAGCGCCGCCTCGCGAGCCCGGATGTCCTGGTAGCGCGGCAGGTGGAACTTGTGCGCCCGGGGGAGGTTGACCCACAGCTGGATGCCGTGGAACAGGCCGCCCGAGACCACCAGGTGCTCCGGCGGCTTCTCGATGTGCAGCAGGCCCGCCCCGGCGGTCATCCACTGGGTGTCGCCGTCGGTGATCGTGCCGCCGCCCCCGTTGGAGTCCTGGTGCTCGAAGACACCGTCGATCATGTAGGTGACGGTCTCGAATCCGCGGTGCGGATGCCAGGGCGTGCCCTTGGGCTCACCGGGGGCGTACTCGACCTCGCCCATCTGGTCCATGTGGATGAACGGGTCAAGCACGGACTGGGGGACCCCGGCGAACGCGCGGCGGACGGGAAAGCCTTCACCCTCGAGCCCGCTGGGCGCGGTCGTCACCGACCGCACGGGGCGCGGTCCGGCGACGGCCGGATCGGGTACGACGACGCGCGGCAGCGTCAGGGTGTCGGCGGTGACGGCTGGCATGGCCACCCTCCTGATTGAAAGTTAAAACACTGACGCCTTGAACCAACCGCGGCTCTCATACATTCCCGGACCGTCCCGGTTTGGGGGTAAGAGACGGATCGGGCCGGGATGGAGGTCCCGGCCCGATCTCACTTCTGCCTTCCCGGAGGGCTCAGGGGCTGGTGCAGGTCACGGTCGGCGTGGCCGCGGATCCGTTGCCGAGGAACCCGAAACTGGTGGACCCGCCGGCCGCGATCGAGCCGTTGTAGGACACGTTGCGGACGGTCACCTCGGAGCCGGAGGTGCTCAGGTCACCGCTCCACGCCTGGCTGATCGTCTGCCCGCCGGTCCAGGTCCACTTCACCGTCCAGCCGTTGATCGCCGAGCTGCCCGCACGGACGGTCACGTTCGACTGGAACCCGCCCGGCCACGAGTTCGTGGTCTCGATCGTCGCCGAGCACGCACCGGTCACCGGAGTGGACGGAGAGGCCGACGGGGACACGGACGGAGACACGGACGGAGAAGCCGACGGGGACGCCGACGGCGACCGGCTCGGCGTCGCGGAGGGAGAAGGCGACATCGGCGGGGTGGACTGGAACTGCGTGAAGAACTTCCACACCTCTCCCGAGGTCCAGGTCTGCCAGCCGTCACAGGTGCACCCGTCCCGCGGGCCGGGGTCGTGACCGGCTCCGTCGAAGGCGGCCCAGACGACCGGATATCCGGCCCGGCAGCCGGAGTAGTAGGTGACGATGTGGGTCAGGCTGCCCTGCGCGGGCTCGGGCGGGTTCTGCGGGGTGCAGCCGTTGTTCCTGACGAACGTGTCACGCAGCGACCGCCCGGAGGAGATGGGCAGCACGTTGTCCCGCAGGCCGTGGAGGCCCATGTAGCCGACCGGCTGCGTGCCGCCGCTGCACCCGCTGAGGTTCGCCCCGGAGTAGACCGCGACCGCGCGGAAGACCGTCGGACGGGCACAGGCCAGCGCGTACGACATCGCACCGCCGTAGCTGAACCCCGAGGAGAAGATCTGCGCCGTGTCGACGCACAGGGCCGCCTCGATCTGCTGAAGCATGTCGTCGACGAAGGTCACGTCCCGGCCGCCGGAGTTGGCCCAGCCGTTGCCGATGCCCTGGGGCGCGACGAAGATCGTGCTGTTGTTGGCGTTGTCGGCCAGGCGCCGCAGGCCGTAGTACGACCAGTTGTACCCGTCGGTCCCGCCCGAGTCGACGTCGTTGGCGGTGCCGCCGTTCCAGTGGAACCCGAAGATCAACCGGTAGGGGTGGTTGTTGTCGTAGGCGGCCGGGACCCGCAGGATGTAGCTGCGGCTCTGGCCGCCGCTCGTGATCGTGTGGGAACCGCTCGCCAGCGCGGGGGCCTTGCCACATCCGCCGGTCGCCGCGGCCGCGACCGACGCGCTTTCGCCGATGCTGCTCAGCGCCGCCTGGGCCGTGCCCAGGACGAGTAATACCGAGGCCGCGACGGCGGCGAAGACAGATCTATTCCTTGACATCATGCAATTTCCTCTGCCGTTCAAATAGGGAGACCATTTGTTTCTCCTCGACCGGCCGGCGCTCCCGAGATGTAGTCGAACCTTGGTTGCGCCCGCCGTCGGCCGACCCGGAACGGCGTGGCGACCAGCCATCGCTTTCAGCGTGCGTATGCTCAGCCCTTCCCTGCCGCCGGTGAGCAGGGCGGATTCAGGCGTGTGGCCGGCGCCGGCACCCGTCTCCCGAGGCGGAAAAGGAGGCAGGGGTCGGAGCGGGCTTCTGATCCGGCAATGCCCGGTGAATGCGGCGGATGCCGCCTCTCCGGTGAACTGGACCGCACTGGCGTTCACGGCTGGTCGAGCCGTAGGGGTTGGCGCTAATATCGTGGAGGGTGTCGAGTGCTCCTCTCTTCCGACTGGCGGGAGACGCTAGTGGAGCGGAGCAAATAGGACGCCACTGAGGAATGTCAAGGATCCGGCTTTTCTCCGCGCGGACCGATCGCCGAAAAAGGCCATTCCTCTGTTTCTGACCAGGTAGACGGTCGCGGTCATCGCCGATGCGCCGGGGTGAAAGTTTCACCGTGGGTGGTCGTGAAATTTTCACCCGCGTGGCTCCGTGTGTCCGGCGACGAGGTCGCCGAACCGTTCGATGCCCCCTTCATACGTGCCGACTCGGGACCGAATGGTGGTCGAACCGATTCGACAGTCGTGCGCTATTCGCGTTTTTTCCTCGCGCCACGTATTCCGGACGTTTCCTCGGCCGGATCCGACCGTGGTCGGACACCGGAATATCGATGAGGAAGGCGTCTCGATCTCATCGATATGTCCGTGCCTGGGGGTGGAAACGAGTCGGGCCGGGATGGAGTCCCGGCCCGACTCACCTCCGCCTCACTGGAGGGTCAGGGGGTGGTGCAGGTGGCGGTTGGGGTGGCCGCGATGCCGTTGGCGGTGAAGCCGAACATGGTCGACCCGCCCGCCGCGATCGACCCGTTGTAGTCGGCGTTGCGGACCGTCACCGACGAACCGGACACGCTCTGCGTGCCGTTCCACAGACTGCTGATCGTCTGACCGCTTGGCCACGTCCACTTCACCGTCCAGCCGTTGACCGCCGAACCGCCCGCCCGGACCGTCACATTCGACTGGAACCCACCCGGCCACGAGTTCGTCGTCTCAATCGTCGCCGAACACGCACCTGTCACCGGAACCGACGGAGACGCCGAGGGAGACGCCGACGGGGAAGCCGACGGCGAACGGCTCGGGGTGGCCGAGGGAGACGGGGAGGTCGGCGGGGTGGTGGAGTCGAACTGGGTGAAGAACTTCCACACTTCGCCGGGGACCCAGGTGCGAGAGCCGCTGTCGCCGGTGGCGCCGTCCTGGGGTGCGGCGATGTGGCCCTCGTCGAAGGCGGCCCATACGACGGGTGCCGTGGCTCCCGAGGCGGAGTCGAATCGTTGGCTGAACCCGCCGTCAGCCGGCCCGGAGCGGCGCGACGACCAGCGAAACCTGGAGCGGCTCGCGGATGTTCGCGCCGGTCGAGTCGTCGGGTTGGCGCTGACGTCAAAAGGTATGACGAATGCTCCTCTCTTTCCGGCTGACGCTGTTTTGCCGGTGCGGGGGAGCAAATATGACGCCGATAAGGCATGTCAAGGGTCTTGCCTTTGTCGCGCGGAACGCTTCCCCGGAAATGTCATCCCTTCCGTTCCTGACCAGGAGCGGAGCCACGGCTGGCGCCGGTGCGTCACGATGAAACTTTCATCAGTAATTCGTGTGACGTATTCAGTGGGGCCTTCGCTCGCGCCGACGCCGGTCGAGATCTTTCGAAATGATTTCGCCCGGCAAAATTCCGGGCGGGGCGTCCCGGAAAACGTGCCGGAGAAATTCCGGGAAAATGCGCTCTCGGTCGCGGATCAACGCCCTGCCGCGGAATGGACGCCGGTGAGGGCGAAGAACTCCTGCCGGGATCGGGGGTCCTCGCGCAGGGCGCCCGACAGCGTGGAGGTGACGGTGGTCGAGCCGGTCGCCCGCACGCCGCGCAGGGTCATGCATGTGTGCTCGGCCGCGATCACGACGCCGACCCCCTTGGGACGCAACTGGACGGTGAGCCAGTCGGCCACCTGCTTGGTCAGCCGCTCCTGCACCTGAGGCCGGCGGGCGAAATGCTCAAGGACCCTGGCGAGCTTGGACAACCCGAGAATCCGCTCGCCGGGCAGGTAGCCGACGTGCGCCACCCCCACGAAGGGCAGCAGGTGGTGTTCGCAGACCGAGCGGATCGGGATGTCGCGGGCCAGTACGAGTTCGTCGTAGCCCTCTTCGTTGGGAAACGTGGTCAGGTCGAACGGGTGGGGTGTGAACAGCTCGGCGTAGGCCTGGGCCATCCGCGCCGGCGTCTCCCGAAGGCTCTCCGACTCGGTGGAGATCCCCAGGGCGCGCAGGAAATCACCCGCGGCCCGCTCGGCGGCGGCGAGATCCACATCGGCGTCGGGCTGGTGGATCACCCTCAGAGCGGTGTCGGCCCTCGGGGTGTCGGCTGTCGCGGCCGGCCGTCGCCCGGCTCGGACGCGTGAAGCCGATCCAGGTGTCGTCGTCTGGTGTGGTTCGCCGATCATCACGACCTCCGCCTGCGGTCTGAGTTACGCCAACAAATATTGGTCTTATTGCTCCCTATGGGTCAAGTGGGTATCTCAATACGGGTTCGGCCGGATACCACCCATGCTCATTGGCGTTATCGTGGGCAGGTGACGATCGATCCCGCGATCAGCGCCGTCGCCGCGCTCGACGACGAGCTGCGCCGGGGCATGTACGTGCACATCCGGAGGGCACGCCGTCCGGTGACCCGCGACGAGGCCGCCGCCGCGGTCGGGATCTCCCGCAAGCTCGCCGCCTTCCACCTGGACAAGCTGGTCGACGCGGGTCTGCTGCGGGCCCGCTACGAGGCGGTCGGCGGAGTCCGCAAGGCCGGGCGCACCCCGAAGGTCTACGAACCGGCGGATACGGACTTCCGCGTCACCATCCCCGAACGCCGGCACGAGCTGCTCGCCGACATCCTCATGGACGCCGTTCTCAGCGAAGGCGAGGGTGGACGCGCGGGAGAGGGCGGAAACACGGGCAGAGCGGAAGGCGCGGGCGGAAACGCGGGCCGTGGGGAAAACGCAGGCGAGAACGCCCGCCAGGCCGCCGTCAGGGTGGCCGGGCGCCGGGGCGTGGAGCTCGGCGCCGCCGAACGGGCGCAGGCCAGACCGGGGCGGCTCGGCGCCGAACGGGCTCTCACCCTCACCGAGGGCGTGCTGGCCAGGCACGGCTTCGAGCCCATCCGGGTGTCACCCACGTGTGTACGGCTGGGCAACTGCCCGTTCCACCCGCTCGCGGCGCGGGCCCCCGAGCTGGTCTGCGGCATCAACCTCGCGTTCCTCGACGGCCTGCTCGCCGGTCTTCTGGACGTCCCGCGAGTCGGCGGGCCAGACGGCGTGCCAGACGCACCGGCTCGGGCGGTTCTGGCGCCCCGCCCCGGGGAGTGCTGCGTCGAGCTGCGCTCCTCGCGTGAGAGCTGACGGCATGCGCTTCTGATGCGCCTCTGATCCGCGCCTCCTAGCGTCGCCGGTAGACAGGCCGGTCATTCGCCGGCGCATCCGCCGTCGACCGCGGCCCTGAACGCGGCGACCTGGGACGAAGAGGAGCCGGACATGCACGATTCCACCGCGTCCACTGACGGGTCCACTGACGGGTCCACTGACGGGTCCACCGCCGCGCCGACCGAGCCGCTGTTCCCGCACGCCGTGCTGGAAGCGTTGCGGAAGGAGCCAGGCAGCACGGCCTTCGAACAGGGAGACAGGCGTGTCTCACGGAGCGAGGCGCTCGATCTCATCCGGCGCCTGGCCGCCGCGCTGGCCGACGCCGGGCTGGGCCCCGGCCGGGGCGTCGCCATCCACACGGCGGTCACGCCGGAGGCGTTCGCCGTCCAGATCGCCGCGCACGCGCTGGGCTGCCGCGTCGTGGCGGTGCGGCCCGGATACACGCCCGCGCAGCTCGCCCGCGTGCTCGGGACGGGGATCGACGTCCTCGTCGTCGACCCGTCGACGGCGACGGCGGAGCTGCTCGGCGCCGCCAGGCCGGCCGCCGTGCTTTCGCTCGGCCCCTGCCCGGAACGGCCAGGGGCCGACCTGCTGGCCCTCCCCGACGACGGTCGTGCGCTCACGGTCACGGCGCGCCCGGACGACGTGGCCCTGCTGACCTTCACCAGCGGCAGCACCGGACAGCCCAAAGGCTGCGCGGTCACCTATCGGGCCTTGAGCGAGGCGCACTGGAGCTGGCAACCCCGCGTCTGGTCGCCGGTGGCGCACGCGCTCGCCGACTCCTTCCGGCGCTATCTGCTGTTCGGCACGCTGTCCAGCATGGTGGTCCTGGAGTTCGTGGGCCTGTGCCTGCTCGGCGGCGGGACGGCGGTGATCCCCGAGGAGGACGGCAAGCCGCTGTTCCCCTACGCGCTCGAGCGCTACCGGATCACCGGCTCCATCATCACCGTGCCACGCCTGTGCCACATGCTCGACCTGCTCCGTGACGAGCCGGTCGACGTCGGCAGCCTGCGCGCGCTGATGGTCAGCGGGTCGCCGCTCAGCCCGAACCGGCTGATGGAGGCGGTGGAGCGGCTGGGCCCCGTCGTCTACCAGGGGTACGGCGCGACCGAGGCCGGGGCGATGTCCATCCTCACACCCGCCGACCTCGCCCGCTTCCCGGACCGCGCGCCGGCCTCGGTCGGCCGCCTGTTGTCCTCCGTCGAGATCAGCGTGCGCGACGAGGAGGGACGCGAGGTCCCCCCGGGCCGGACCGGGGAGATTCACGCCCGGAGCCCCTACCTGATGACGGGTTACTGGGACCAGCCGGAGGAGACCGGGGAGGTGCTGCGGGACGGCTGGCTGCGCACCCGCGACCTGGGCCGCCTCGACGAGACCGGCCTGCTGTATCTGTCCGGCAGGACCAGGGACGTCGTCATCGTCAACGCGATCGTGGTGTACGCCGGTCCGATCGAGCGCGTCCTGGCCGCCCACCCCGACGTGGCCGAGGCGTACGTGGCCGGAGCGCCGGACGACCGTACCGGCGAGGCCGTGCACGCGTTCGTCGTGCCGGCCGCCGGCCGCGCCCCCGACCCGGAGGAGCTGACCGAGCTGGTCCGCGCCGAGCTCGGCGCGGACAGCGTCCCCCAGACGATCACGACGGTGTCCGCCGTCCCTATGGCGACCAGCGGAAAGCCCGACAAGAGGGCCCTGCTGGAGCGGTACGGCCCGGCGGCGCGCTGACCGGCTCTGACGGGTTCCTCTGACAGATCTCTGAGAGATCTCTGAGAATCGCGCGCCAACACTGATGCCATCCCGTACGACCGCACGCAGCGATGGAGGCGTCAGTGCCGGACAACACCCTCGACTATCTGGTGATCGGCGCCGGGCCGGCGGGCCTGCAGCTGGGCCACTTCCTACAGCGGGCGGGGCGGAGGTACCGGATCCTGGAGGCGGGCCCCACGCCCGGCACGTTCTTCCGGACCTTCCCCCGCCATCGGCAGCTCATCTCCATCAACAAGAAGCACACCGGATGGGACGATCCCGAGCTCAACCTCCGGGTGGACTGGAACTCGCTGCTCACGGACGACCCGGACCTGCTGTTCACCCGCTACAGCGACCGCTACTTCCCCGCCGCCGACGACTTCGTGCGGTATCTCGGCGACTTCGCCGCGGCGCAGGCCCCGCACATCACCTACGACGCGCGGGTCGCCGAGGTCGCCCGCCCCGAACCCGGGGGTCCGTTCCGGGTGACCGACGAGCAGGGCCGCACGTACCGCGCGCGGCGCGTCGTCGTCGCCACGGGCGTCACACGGCTCAACACGCCGCAGATCCCCGGCATCGAGACGGCCGAGGGCTACGACACCTTCTCCACCGACCCCGCCGGCTTCACCGGCATGCGGGTCCTCGTCATCGGCAAGGGCAACTCGGCGTTCGAGACGGCCGACAGTCTGGTCGAGACGGCCGCGGTCATCCATGTCGCCGGTCCCCACTCGGTCCGGCTGGCCTGGCGGACCCACTTCGTCGGGCACCTGCGCGCCGTCAACAACAACTTCCTCGACACCTATCAGCTCAAGTCGCAGAACGCGGTGCTCGACGGCGACGTCACGCGTGTCGAGCGCCGGCCCGACGGCTCCTACCTGGTGACAGTGAGCTTCGTCCGCGCCGACGAGGTCACCAAGGACATCCCGTACGACCGGGTGATCGTCTGCACCGGGTTCCGGTTCGACGCCTCGATCTTCGCTCCGGAGTGCCGTCCCGAGCTGACGATCAAGGACAGGTTCCCCGCGCTGACCCCCGCGTACGAGTCGGTGAACGTGCCGGGCCTCTACTTCGCCGGGACGATCACCCAGTCGCGCGACTTCAAGCGGGGCACCAACGGATTCATCCACGGCTTCCGATACGGCGTCCGCGCCCTGCACCGCGTCCTGGAGGCCAGATATCACGACGTCCCGTGGCACGGCCGCACGCTCGCGGCCGACCACGCCACGCTGGCGGCGGCGGTGCTCGAACGGGTCAACCGCAGCTCCGGGCTGTGGCAGCAGTTCGGCTTCCTCGCCGACGTCATCGTCCCCGACGGGCACGGCGGCGCCCGCTACCTGGAGGAACTGCCGATCGACCTGGCCGGTCCGCCCGTCGGCGACGGCGGCCACTTCGCCGTCACGCTGGAGTACGGCCCCGGCCACGACCAGGTCGACCCGTTCGACATCGCGGTGGGGCGGATCCGGCAGAGCGACGCGGCGCGGGCGGACGAGGGCCACTATCTCCACCCGGTGGTGCGCCGCTTCCGGAACGGCGTGGTGGAGGCCGTCCATCACATCACCGAGAACCTGGAGAACGAGTGGACGTCGGAACAGGTGCACCTGCGCCCGCTTCAGGACTTCCTCCAGCGCCAGGCCCTTCCGATCCCGGCGTGACGCCCGTGCGCGCCCCGTCGGCGGTCCGGGAGTTCGAGGCGGCGGCCCGCGCCCGCCTGCTCCCCGCCCACTACGACTACTTCGCGGGCGGCGCCGGCGAGGAGATCACCGTACGGGCCAACGAGGCGGCCTTCGCGCGGCTCGCGCTGCTGCCGCGCGTCCTGCGCGGGACGGGGAAGCTCCAGACCGGGGTGACCCTGCCCGGCGGCCGGGCGGCCATGCCGGTGCTGGTGGCGCCGACCGCGTTCCACCGGCTCGCCCACCCCGAGGGCGAGAGGGCCACGGCACGTGCGGCGGCCGCCGCGGAGACCGTCATGGTCGTGAGCATGGCCGCCACGGTCGCCGTCGAGGACGTCGCGGCGGCGGCGCCGGGAGGCACCCTGTGGTTCCAGCTCTACATCCAGCCGGACCTCGCCTTCACCGAGGCGATCGTCCGGCGCGCCGAGGCCGCCGGCTGCACGGCGCTGGTCGTCACGGTGGACTCACCGGCCCGGGGACGGCGGGACCGGGATCAGCACAACGGCTTCGACGACCTGCCCGACGGCATGTGCTGCGAGAACCTGCGCGACGGCGACCGGGTGCGGCCGATCGTCATGTCGCCGGAGATCTCGTGGAGGCATGTCGACCTGCTCCGGCGGATGACGGAGCTGCCGGTGGTGCTCAAGGGCGTCACGCATCCCGACGACGCCCGCCTCGCGCTCGACCACGGGGTGGCCGCGGTGTGGGTCTCCAACCACGGCGGACGGCAGCTCGACACCGTCCCCGCCGCCGTCGATCTGCTGCCGGAGGTCGTGGCCGCCGTGGGCGGAGCCGTACCGGTGCTGCTGGACGGCGGCATCCGGCGGGGCACCGACGTGGTGAAGGCGATGGCGCTGGGCGCGTCGGCGGTCGCGGTCGGCCGCCCGGTGATCTGGGGGCTGGCGGCGGACGGCGAGCGCGGCGTGGCCCGCGTGCTCGGGCTGCTCCACGACGAGGTCGAGCACGCGCTGACCCTGCTCGGCGTCGCGTCGGTGCACGACCTGCGGCCCGGCCTGGTGCGGCCGTGCTGACCGCCGGGACTGTCGTGACCGTGGTGGCGCTGGCGGGCGCGGCCGCCGTCGTGCTGAGCCTGCCCCGGTGGCTGCCCGGCCGGGTCGTCGCGCTGCGCATGCGGGTCTTCGCCGGGATCAACGGCGACGAGAGCATCACGGTCCCCGGCGACCTGGTCGGCGTCGACCGGTTCAAGGAGGTCTACTCCCATCCGGCGGCCTGCGGGCGGAGCCGGGGAGCCGCCCTCTCCGACCTGTTCTGGTACTGGCTGTCGCCGGGACCCGAGATTCACCAGGAGCACCTGGAGCCGGGGGAGCGGTACGACGCCGTCGCCCTGGCCACCCGCCGCGTCCTGTCCGTGCCCCGGGAGCGGGCCGAGGAGCTCGCCCGCCGCTGCGTCACCCGGGCGCTGCGGCGCGGGCCGGGGACGGTCCGCCTGCGCGACCTGATGATGCCGGTCTGGGCCGAGTTCTATTACGAGCTCGTCTTCGGCGATCCGTGCCCGCCGGACGCCCGTGAACTGATCGTCGGCAACGCGAACGACGTCGTCACCGCGCTCAAGTGCTGCGGGCTGCGGCACATGGACCGGCGCGAGCGGCTGACCGGATATCTCGTCGAGCGGCTGCCCCGGGTGCGGCACGAGCTTCCGGCGGGCCTCACGGAGCGGGAGCGGGCGCTCTACCTCCAGGGCGCCTTCTTCAACACCGCGGTCGTCCAGATGTCGGAGGCCACGGCCCACGTGCTGATGGCCCTCGCCCAGCACCCGGACGTGCGGGCCAGGGCGCGGGCCGGCGACGACCGCTACCTCGATCAGGTGATCGCGGAGACGCTGCGGCTCTACCCGCTCTTCGGCGTCGCCCACCGCATCACCGACGGCGACATCGCCCTGGGCGACGGCGTGACGATCCCGGCCGGCTCGGTGCTGTGCTTCGACTACCCCGAGTTCCACCGCGCGGGCTTCGCCGATCCCGGCCGCTTCGACCCCGGCCGGTTCGCGCCGGGTCACCCGCCGGTCCGCGAGCTCAACCACATCCCGTTCGGCGTCTCGGCCAACCGTCCCTGCCCGGCGTGGCGGCTCGCGCCCATCACCCTGCGGGTCGCGGTGCGGGAGACCCTGCGGGCGTACGAGCTCGAGTCGACCGCCTCGCACACCCGGTCCCTGCCCAACCGGGGGCCGTGTCTCCTGACCCCCCTCGACGCCCTGCCCGGCCCGGGACGCCGCCCGGTGCTGCTCTACATGCGGTTCAGGGACGGCTGGGAGGACGTGTGGCGCAGCCTCGTGCAGCTCGTGCTCGGCACCTACATGGTGTGGGACGCGCGGCGGCTGCGGATGTGCGAGAGCCACTTCGCCGGCGGCCCTCCACCGGTCGTGCCCGGCCGGTCCTGATCTGGCTCGTTCCCGAACCTGTGCCCGTTCCCGTACCTGTGTCAGTTCCGGCCCCGAGCGGAGGCGCACACCATGTTCGTCGCGTCACTTCCCCTGGCCGTGGCGCCCGCCACGGATCCTCACCTGCAGTTGGTCCTCAGGGTGCTCCCGGCCCTGGTCGTCATCCTGGTGGCCGCGGCGGTGTGCGGCCGCCTGGCGCTCCTCGTGATGCAGCCACGCGTCGTCGGCGAGATGATCGCGGGTGTGCTGCTGGGGCCGACACTGTTCGGCGCGCTGTTCCCCGAGGCGCAGGCGGCCGTGTTCCCCGCCGAGGTCAGGCCGGTGCTGTACGTGCTCAGCACCATCGGCCTGACGCTGTACATGTTCCTGGTCGGAGCCGGGCTGGATCACAGTGCAGGCGCGCCGGGCGAGCTGCGCCGGGCGACGGCGCTGGCCGCGTCGGGCATACTTCCCTCGCTCGCCCTGGGCGCGGGCGCCGGTCTCCTGCTGTGGGACCGCCTGTCCCGCCCGGACGTCGGCCCGGCCGAGTTCGCCCTGTTCGTCGGCGGCGCGCTGTCGCTGACGGCCTTCCCCATGCTCGCCCGGATCCTGTACGAACGCGGGCTGGAGAACAGCCGGATCGGCCGGCTCACCCTGGTGGCGGCCTCCATCGACGACGCCGCGGCCTGGTGCCTGCTCGCGACGCTGTCGGCGGTGCATCTGGGGGCGGGACCCGGTGACGCGCTGCGGACCATCGGCCTGTCGGCGGTCTTCGCGGTGGTGATGCTCGCGGTGGTCGCGCCGCTGCTGCGCCCCCTCGGCCGCCGGGTCGCACAGACCGGCCGGCTCGGCGCCTCCGCCATCTACGTGATCATTTTGGTGCCGCTCACCGCGGGCTGGCTCACCGACTGGATCGGCGTCTACTCGGTGTTCGGCGGTTTCATCGCCGGGCTGTGCATGCCCCGCGAACCGGCGTTCCGCGCGGCGCTGCACGGCCGCATGATGGACGTCGTCTCGACGCTGCTGCTGCCCGTCTTCTTCGCGTTCTCCGGACTGAACACCCATCTCCAGGGCCTCGCCGGCGGACCCATGCTGCTGGCCTTCGCCGCGATCCTGGCCGCGGGCTTCTTCGGCAAGTACTTCGGCTGCGCGCTGTCGACGAGGGCCCTCGGGTTCGGCTGGCGCGAGTCCTGGGCGGTGGGAGGCATCATGAACGCCCGGGGCCTGATGATCCTCATCTTCATCAACATCGGCCTGGCGCAAGGCATGATCACGCAGGAGCTCTTCGCGATGCTCGTCCTCGTGGCCGTGCTCACCACCGCGGCGGCCCTGCCGCTGTACAAACTGGCGTTGCCCGACCGGCACGAGCGGGCGAGCGCGGCCGTGGACCGGGAGGGCGTGGAACAAGTTTCAACTAATTTCACGTGATCGCCCGGTTGGCCTGCCACGTCTGAGCAGGACCGCCCGATGGGGCATCTGGAACCTGGAAATTTCCCGATATAGGTGCCACCGTGGTCCGGTGGCACGGATCCCGGGGACATCCGAACCGCACTCTCGCCGGCTGCTGCTCGTCGAGGACGAGCGCGATGTCGGGAACATGCTGGTCGACCTCTTCACCGACGAGGGTTACGCGGTCGACCTGGCGCGGGAGGGGCAGCAGGGCCTTCACCTCGGGCTCAGCCGCGGTTACGACGTCATGATCATCGATCGCGGGCTGCCCGTGGTCGACGGGCTCGACCTGCTGCGGAGGCTGCGCAGCCGGGCCGTCACCGTGCCGGTGCTGGTGCTCACCGCGTTCGGCACGGTCGCCGACCGCGTCACCGGCCTCGACGCGGGTGCCGAGGATTATCTGGTCAAACCGTTCGAGATCGACGAACTGCTGGCCAGGGTGCGCGCCCTGCACCGCAGGAACCTGGACCAGGCCGGCCTGCTGCCGCTGGGCGCCGGCTGGCTCGACTCCGAGTCACACGTCGTACGGCTGCCGTCCGGCGACCAGGTGACGCTGTCCGGCCAGGAGTGCCGGCTGCTCCACGCGCTGGCGGTGCGCCCCCGGCAGGTGCACACGCGGGCCTCCCTGAGACAGCGTGTCTTCGACGGTGCCCGGGCCGAGTCGATCGTGGACACCTACGTCTACTACCTGCGGAACAAGCTGGGGCCGGATGTGGTGCGCACCGTACGGGGCGTGGGGTACCGCCTGGGCGGGCTGTGAGCGGCCGGCGGCGCGTCGATCCGGAGCGGCGGCTGCTGAGCCGGGCCCGCCGCCGGATCACCGTGCAGATGGCGGGCGGGTTCTCAGTGGTGCTCGCGCTGATGGGCACGCTGGTCTACTGCATCATGGTCAACGAACAGGACGTGGGCGCCCGGCGCGACCTGGCCATGGCGGCCCACTCCGCCCCGGTCGCCCAGCCCCCGCCCTGCATCTGGCTGTTCGAGCTGCGCGGGAGCACCGTACAGCGCTCTCCGGGGGCGCCGTCCGACCTGCCCGTACGCGCGACGCTGGAGCGGGTCGCCGCCGACGGGCGGACCCTGGTCGGCCTGGCCGAGGTCGCCGGGCGGTCCTATCTGATCCACACCCAGCGGCGTGACGGCGTGCCGGTGCAGGCCGTGTTGGACCTGGCCTACCAGACCGCCGAGCGGCAGCGGCTGCTGCGCACGCTCGCCGCCGCCGAGCTCGCCGCCCTGCTGGTGGCGCTCGTCATCGGCCAGGTCCTCACCCGCCGGGCGATCGCGCCGCTGGGCGACGCGCTCGACCGGCAGCGCCAGTTCACTTCCGACGTCAGCCACGAGCTGCGCACCCCGCTGACCCGGCTGCACGTCCGCGCCCAGATCACCGCGCGGCGGCTGCGGCGCGGATCCGACCCGCACCTCGTCGCGGGCGACGTCGAGCATCTGGTCGCCGGCATCGGGCAACTCGGCGAGGTGATCGAGGACATGCTCCTGTCGGCCCAGCTCAGCCGGCGGAACCGGCCGTTCGGCCCGGTCGACCTGGCCGCGCTCGCCGACGACGTCGCCGCGGCCGAGGCCGCGCGCGCGGCGCAGCGCGGGGTGATCGTCGACGTACGGCGGGGCCCCGGAGATCACGTCGTGCGCGGAGCGGAGTCCGCGCTGCGCCGCGTGATCTCCGCGCTCCTCGACAACGCGCTCCGGCACACGCGCGCGGGCGGCCACATCCAGGTGACCGTCAGCTCGGGTGCCGAGCTGGTCGGGCTCAGCGTGCGGGACGAGGGCGTGGGGCTGGATCCGAGAGATGCCGGCCGTCTGTTCGCCCGATACGAGGGCGGACAGCACAGCGGGGGGCTCGGTCTCGGCCTCGCCCTCGTCAGTGAGGTGGTCGACGCGCACGGCGGCTCGATCGTCGTGGACGGCCGGCCCGGGGCCGGAGCGACGTTCACGGTCCGCCTGCCCGCGCATCCCGCCCGGGCGGACGGCCCGCGAGGGCTCCCGGGGTCCTACACCGCGGAATCGCCCGCCGGGGAATCCGCACCGGAATCGTCAGCCCTGGAAGCGCCCGCCGTGATGCCCGACAGCGCCGACGCTCACAGGAGATGAGTGCGATGACGCCAGCCCGTCCGGCCGCTCGCCCGGCTGCCCGTCCGCACGCTCGCCCGGCTCGCCGCGCCGCGCGCGGAGCCGCCGCGCGCGGGCCCGCTGCACGGACGCGGAACGGTTTCCCGCGACGGCACATCCTGTTCTGGATCGTCGTGGCGGCCTTCGTCGTGCACGCCAACGGCATCGGCAACGGCTTCGTCTACTTCGACGACCCCGAGGGCGTGGTGGACAACGTGTCCATCCGGGAGTTCAGTCTCGCCAACGTCGGCCACTGGTTCACCACCCCGCTGCAGATGATGTACACGCCGCTGGTGTACGTGTCGTACGCGATCGACTACCTGTTCGGCCGGGGCGCGATGGGTGCCCACCACTTCACCAACGTGCTGCTGCACCTGGCCAACGTGGTGCTGGCGTTTCTGCTGATCCGCCGGCTGACCGGGCGGGACTTCCCGGCCTACTTCACGGCGGCCGCGTTCGCGATCCACCCGATGAACGCCGACACGGTCGCCTGGATCTCCACCCGCAGCACCCTGCTGGCCACGTTGTTCTCGCTGGCCGCGCTCCTGGCCTACCTGCGGTACGCCGAGTCGCGGCGAGTCCGGCCGCTGGTGTGGTCGGTGGTCCTGTTCGGGCTGGCCACGCTGTCCAAGTCGACCGCGGTCGCGATCCCCCTGGTGTTGTTCCTCGTCGACCACCTCCGGGGGCGCCCGCTCAGCCGGCGCCTGTTCGTGGAGAAGATCCCGTTCTTCGTCGTCGCCGTGGTGGTTGGGCTGGTCGCGCTCCAGGTCCGCGAGGACGTGGTGCCGCCGCACGACTACACCGTGCTCGACCGGATCCTCGTGGCCTGCTCGGCGCTCGTGGACTACGTGGTGCGGCTGGTCTGGCCGTTCCACCTGTCGCTGGCGTACCGATATCCCGGCACGCCGCTGCCCTGGTATCTGTACCTTTTCCCGTTCGCGCTCGTCGCCGGGGCGGTGGCGCTGTGGCTCATCAGGCCGGCCCGCACGATCGTCGTCTTCGGGCTGGGGTTCTTCGTGATCACCATCGCGCTGACCCAGTCCGTGCTGCTCATCGACAATTACCAGGCGAACAGGTACGTCTATCTGCCGTACCTCGGCCTCTTCCTCATCGCGGGACATTTCGCGGAGAAGGCACTCGATCGCCCGCACCGCGTCGTCCGGTTCGCCACCATCGGGGCGATGGCGGTGGTCGTCGTGCTGTTCGCCACGCTGACGATCACGCGGAACGCGGTCTGGAAGAACACCGAGACCGTCATGAGTGACGCCATCGCCAAGGAACCCGGTGTGGCGTTCACCTACAACAGCCGGGGCATCGCCCGCTTCCGAGACGGCGACTACACGGGCGCCACCGCGGACTTCACGCGCACCGCCGAACTCGACCCCGACTTCATGCTGGCCCACCACTACCTCGGCATGATCAAGTACACCCAGGGCGACTACGCGGGCTCGCTGCGCGAGCTCGACACCGTGGTGTCGCGGCTGCCGACCTTCGCGCCCGGCTACAGCGAGCGCGGAAAGGCCAGGGTCGCGCTGAAGGACTACGCGGGCGCGTACGCGGACCTCTCCTCGGCCATCACCTATGACCCCAATCTGGTGGAGGCCTACTATTTCCGGGGCGTCGCCGGCATCGAGCTGGGCAACGCGCGGAGTGCGCTGTCCGATCTCGACGTGGCGATCCAGTTGCTCCCCGGTTATGCCGACGCCTACTACCAGCGTGGCGCGGCCCGATCCCGGCTCGGTGACACGGGCGGCGCCTGCGCCGACTGGAACACCGCGGCTTCCCTCGGCAACGCCGACGCGAGCAGGTCGGCCGCCGGCGACGGCTGCACCGGTTAGGCCGCCCCCAGACCGGCCACCCGATGCGTTCGCCTGAGTACGTTAAGTTGACCATTCGGTTTGGGCGAAGATATATTCGGGAAATGCGAAGCGTTGGGCCTCGAGGGGCCCCCATCTTCCGCACGGAGACGCAAGCAAGACTCCTGGCGGCGCTCTGTCTTCGCGCAGATCAGACCTGGACGCTGGCGTCTCTCGCCCGATCGTTGGGCGTGAGTCCATCGAGCCTGCACCCGGAGATCCACCGTCTCGAAGAGGCCGGACTTCTGCTCGCGACGGCCGTGGGTCGATCGCGCGTGCTGAGTATCGATCAGACTCACCCCGTCGTGAAACCCCTGACGGAGATACTGGACTACCTCTACGGCCCAGGCGTCATCATCGCCGAGGAGTTCGGCCCCGTATCGGAAATCGAACTTCTTCTCATCTTCGGCTCCTGGGCCGCCCGCCACAACGGTGAGCCGGGACCTCCGCCACACGACATCGACGTACTCGTGGTCGGCTCGGCCAAGCGCGCCGACGTTTATGCCGCAGCTGACCGTGCCCAGGTACGCATCGGACTCCCCGTCAACCCGGTCCTCGCATCCCGCCGACGGTGGCAAGAGGCGTCCGATGCTCTGATCCGCCAGATCAAGGCGAGCCCGACAATCGATCTCACCCCGATCGAGGCGGGCCGGAAGGAGCGTGATCCCTGATGCGGTGGACGCGCGGCGAAGCCGACATCGAGCGCATGCTTTCGTCTAAGGAACTCCAGCGCGTCCAAGGCGACGCCGCAGATGGAGCGGGCTGGCTGAAGAAGGCCAAGGTTGTCTTGTCAAGCGCACAAGAACTGGTTGAGTCCGACCCGAACTCTGCATACACCCTGGCCTACGACGGGGCAAGATTCGCCTGTACGGGACTACTGGCTCAGCAGGGGCTGCGCGCTACCACCACCGGTGGTCACTACGCCGTCCAACAGGCGGTGATCCGCCAGTTCGGTGCCGCTTTCGAGCAGTTCAGCGTTATGCGACGACGTAGAAACGAGCTCGAATACCCCGTATTTCCCGATGAGACTGTCGACTGCGAGGAAGCAGAGGACGCGCTGACCGCCGCCCGACTAATCCTCGAGGCGGCTTACAGGATGATTGATCATCTCGGACTGTTCTGAGTCCGTGTGCGCGGTACCTCAACCCGGTAATGCTCGCCAGGGGCGATATCGGCTTGACGCCGGTGTCGCCAAGCGCGCGATGGGCCATGAATCTCGCCTTTCACGCGTCATACGCTGCATCTGGCCGGACGCATCCGCCCACTGAAGCAATACCTGCGGGGAGGGCGACGACGGCGAACGCGTAACGGCGTCGTGAGTTGACGGCGATCTTCCTTGCTGAATGTTTCACCGGCCCGCCGGTCCCGCACCTCTTCTCACCAGGACGGACGTCTGTTCGCCGTCCCGGCGGGGCGGCGGGGGGCGTTGACCGGCGGTCGCGGCGTCCGTAGCTTGACGCGTGTTCCCCTTCATGAATCTCGTACACATAGGTGAACAGCAATCACGTAGCGGGATCGGCGGCGGCACCCGGCCACCGCCCCGGTCAGGGTCCTGCACGGAGTCTCCGGGCGACGTTCCGGCCCCGCTCGATGGCGGTCGGAGCGGTACGTAGGTCCTACCGTCCCTCCATGCAAAGGAGCATTCCTTGCTCTCTCGGACCCCGACGCGACGGCGTCGCCTCGCCTTCCTCAACGCGGCCACGGCGGTGGCCGTGACCGCCGCCGGGCTCGCCACCCTGGCCTCCCAGGCCTACGCCGCGACCGGCTGCAAGGTCACCTACACCATCGCCTCGGAATGGCCGGGCGGGTTCACCGCCAACGTCGACATCACCAACCTCGGTGACCCGTTGTCGGGCTGGACCCTGGGCTGGTCGTTCAGCGCCGGCCAGCAGGTCACCAGCGGCTGGAACGCCACCTTCTCCCAGAGCGGCGGCAACGTCACCGCGACGAACGTCTCCTACAACGGCTCGCTCGCGACGGGCGGCGTCGCCTCGATCGGGTTCCAGGGCAGCTGGACCTCCGCCAACCCGGTGCCGGGCTCGTTCACCCTCAACGGGGTCACCTGCACCGGCGACGTCGGCGGCAGCCCCAGCCCCACCCAGAGCCCGACCCGTTCGCCCAGCTCGTCCCCGTCCGCGTCTCCGACGCGCTCGCCCAGCCCCAGCCCGAGCCCCAGCCCGAGCCCGAGCCAGTCGCCGTCCGGACCGCCGCCCACCGGGCTGATCGGCTGGGCCACCCAGGGCGGGGGCACCACCGGCGGCGCCGGCGGGTCGAACACCACCGTCACGTCCCTGAGCGCGCTCACCGCCGCGGTGAAGGGCACCGCCGCCAAGACCGTGCAGATCAACGGCAACTTCAGCTGCTCCGATGACGTGCGGGTGGGCTCCAACACCACCGTGGTCGGGGTGGGGGCGAGCTCCGGCCTGACCGGCTGCGGGCTCAACCTGGCGGACGCCACCAACGTCATCGTCCGCAACCTGAAGATCTCCAAGGTGCTCGCGAGCAACGGCAACGGCGACGCGATCCACCTCGACAACACCAAGCGGGCGTGGATCGACCACAACGACCTGTCGAGCGACACCAGCCACGGCACGGACTACTACGACGGCCTGCTGGACATCACCCACGCGTCCGACTACGTCACGGTCTCCTGGAACAAGCTGCACGACCACGTGAAGTGCTCGCTCGTGGGCCACAGTGACAACAACGCGTCCGAGGACACCGGGCACCTGCGGGTGACCTATCACCACAACGCGTTCCAGACCTGCGCCCAGCGCAACCCCCGGGTCCGCTTCGGCAACCCCGTCCACGTGTTCAACAACTACTACTACAAGAACCCGTCGTACACGGACTACAGCTACGGGGTCGCCGCCACCTGCGGCGCGGGCGTCCTGGTCGAGGGCAACTACTTCGAGAACGTCTCCGACCCCACCCACACGAAGGAGGGCTCCTCGCCCGGCGGCTCGATCGTGGCCCGCAACAACTACTTCGTGAACTCGGGCACGCCGCAGACCTCCGGCAGCGTGGCGAGCATCCCCTACTCCTACAGCGTCGACACTCCCAGCACCGTCAAGACGACCGTCCTGGCGAACGCGGGCACCGGCCACATCTGACCCGACTCGCGGGGAGGGCACGGCGAACGGCCGGCGCCCTCCCCGCCGCATCGGGAGACGTTCCGCCGGGCCCGTCTCCCGTGGCGCGTGCGCCGGCCGAGGGGATCAGCCCTCGCCCATGCCGAACGAGTCGTGGATCGGCCGCACCTCCACCGCGACGACGTGGAAGTCGACGACGCGTTCCGCGATCGCGCGGGCCCGTTCCGGGCTCGCGCAGTCGACCACGTAGTAGGCGGTCAACTGCTCGGCCGCCTCGGCGAACGGCCCCTCCGCAGTGACGGATCCATCGCCGTCGCGGCGGATCGTCGTCGTGTCTCTCGGGTAGGCCAGCCCGGCTCCGTTGAGCATCTCGCCGGTTCCCGCCAGATCGCGGTGGAGTGCCTCGTGCCTGCGGGACACGTCGGCCCGCTCCGCGGCGGACATCGCCTCGGTGGCCGCGGGGTCGGCGTACATCAGCACCATGTACTTCATGGGCCCGACCCTGGCACACGGCACCGACGAAACCCGTCCCGGCCGGCCCTCCCGACAGGGAAGGGCCGGCCGGGGTCGTGGTCAGGACGCGGGGGTCGGGGTCGGGGCGTCGGTGAGCGTCGGCTCAGGCGTGGGGGTCACGGTCGGAACGGGGTCCGGGGTGGGCACGGGTGACGCTGTGGGCGGCTCGGTGGGGGTGATTGTCGGAGTCGGGCAGGGCTTGGGCGCGTGCCAGACGGGCTTGCCGAAGTGCCACCGCATGGCGTATGGAGAGCTCTCGCCGAGGCGCCACATCTTCTTGCTCGGCTTCGACAGGTCGAAGACGTAGGCGGCCGCCGCCGTCTCCCCCTGAGGGGCGGCGGGCGTCGTCTCGATCGGCGAGGGGACGGCGCCGGTCTCGGTCGGGTCGAGGGGAGACGGCGGGGTGACACCCTGCGGAGTGGGGGTCGTCGAGGTGTCGCCCGGAGAGGGAGTCAGGGTGTCCGACGGAGCCGGCGACCCTTCGGGCGGCGTCGGCGTGCTGCTCGCACCCGGGCTCTCGGGCGCCGGGGCCGGGGTTTCGGGCGAGGGGCTCTGCGGGACAGGGCTTTCGGGAAGGGAAGTTCCGGGCGCCGGGCTCTCCGGCGCTGGGCTTTCGGGTACGGGGCTTTCGGGCGCGGGATTTCCGGGGGCCGGCGTGCCGGCCTGGGCGGCCGCGGTCACCGAGACCCAGGCGTTCTGCCGGATCTCGCCGCCGCGGCGGGCCGTGTAGACCCGCGTGGAGTCATCGATCGCGTACGTCCGTTCGAAGCCGTCCTGGCTCCGAACGGTGATCGAGTCAGGCGCCACGGCGACGGCCTGCCCGGTCTGGGTGAACACCGTGACCGCGCCGCACCGGTCTTTCGTCGGCACGACCACCTCGCCGTGGAGCGCGCCGAGGAACGGGCCCATCAGGGGCACCTCGACGGCGGGGGGAGCCGGGGTGGGCGTCGCCTCGGGGGGCTCGGTGACGGTCTCGGCCGGGGTGGCCCCGGGCGTCACCGTGATCGTCGCGGTCACGACGGGCACGGGAGGTTCGGTCGGCGCGATGGGCGTGGCGGACGCGGCCGCCGCCGCTCCGATGCCGCCCGTCGCGGTCAGTACGAACGTGGTCGCGAGGACCATGGGCTGGTAGACGCGCCGGCGTGGCCTGCCCGGTTCGGGCGATGGTCCTGGCTTCGGGCGGTGGGGGTTGGTCGGCACCGTTCCTCCATGTCGTTCTGTCCGATGGTGTCCGCCGAAGGGGGTCGGCGGACGTACCACCGGGGCGCTCTGCCCCGGTATCCAGCTGAAGTGACCGGCATATTTGTTGCCAAACCGTGTCGCTTCCGATGGATTGGGGAGACCTTCCCCATATCTTCCGGTTCCATGCGCCCCAATTTTGGACAGAAACCTCGCGTGCGGCTCAGGCGCGCGGTGTCTCGGCGGTTTCCGGGCGGGGGAAGGAGTCGAGCAGCCGCCGGACCGCGTCCAGGTCGCCGGACACGCTGACGTCTCCCGCGCGTACGGCCTCGTCCAGGTGACGCCTTCGGGTCAGCACGGCGGCGAACGTCCTGGCGTCGGTGGCGACGGTCGCGTCCGGCGTGGGCGCCTCGTCACGGGTGATGTCGATGTCGCCGCCGGAGGTGCGAACGGTGACGCGGTCGTCGCCGAAGGCGAGCAGGTACGTCGTGGACGGGCCGTCGCCCGCCTCCGGGGCGAAGTCTCCCTGGAGCGCCATCATGAGGGCGTCCACGCTGATGTCCGCGTTGAGGTCGCGGAACGGCGACAGCCGGCCCCAGCCGCCGAGGGCGGCGAGGACCGGCCGAAGCTGCCGTCCCCAGTCGGTCAGCTCGTACACCCAGGTCCGCGCGGGCGGACCGAGCTTGCGGCGGCGCACGATGCCGGACTCCTCCAGCTCGCGCAGCCGTTGCGACAGGCGGTTCGGGCCGGCGTTCGGCAGCCCGGCGCGCAGGTCGGTGAAGCGCTTGGGGCCGAGAAGCAGCTCGCGTACGACCAGCAGGGCCCAGCGCTCCCCGACCAGGTCGAGGGCGTGCGCGGCGGCACAGGCGTCGCCATACGTTCGCGTGCTTCCCACGCCGTCGAGTCTAACCGAGCCGTCATTCCGATACGGATCTGTTTGGTATCGAAGTTGTACTAAGCGGTACCAATATGTAAGCATCGATCATCGCCGAGCAGGAAGAAGGAGCGATGATCCTCATCACAGGGGCGAACGGACGCCCCGGATCGGCCGTGGTCCGCGAGTTCGCACGGCACGGCACGCCGGTCCGCGCGCTCGTGCGCAACCCGGAGAAGGCGGACGCCGTGCGGGCGCTGCCCGGCGTCGACGTCGCGCACGGCGACATGCTCTGGCCAGAGACGCTGGATTCCGCGCTGGCCGGGGTCGAGCGGGTACTGATGATCAGCAACGCCGGGCCGGACATGCTGGAAACCCAGTGCACGTTCATCGACGCCGCGACCAGGGCCGGAGTCCGCCACATCGTGAAGCTCTCCGGGAAGGACTCGGTCGACGGATTCGACCCCGAGAGGTTCCGCTCCAGCCGGAGCCACGAGCAGATCCAGCGCTACCTGGTCGCCTCGGGCACGCCGTGGACCGTGCTGCGGCCGAGCCAGTTCATGCAGGTGTACTTCGAGGAGGCGCCCGACATCGTCCGCCACGGCGAGATCCGCCTGCCGCTCGGTGACACGACGCTCGCCCCGATCGACATCGACGACATCGCCAAGATCGCCTACGCCGTGCTCACCACATCCGGTCACGAAGGCAGGACGTACGCGATGACGGGCCCCGAGGCCCTCACCATGGCCGAGATCGCCGCCCGCATCTCCGACGCCGTCGGCGGACCGGTCCGCTACCGCGACGTGACTCCGGAGGAGAAGCGGCTGGCCTGGCTCGAGGCCGGTTATCCGCCGCCGCGAGCGAGCGCGTTCGCGCAGCTCTTCCAGGAGCGGAGCCGGCTGGGCCGCTCGACCGTCGACCTGACCAGCCACGAGCGCTTCGGGATCGAACCGACGACCTTCGCGGCGTTCGCCCGTCGCAACGCGGACGTCTTCCGCGGCGTCACCGGTTACGCCGTCACTCCGGCCTGAACGACCCGCTCGATTTCGTACGAGGCCGCCGAAGGGCGGCGGTTCCGGAAAGAGGGATGAGATGGATTCCGATCTGAGCGGCCGGGCCGGGACGGGTGCCGGCGGCTCGCCGGTTCACGCCGACGAGCGTGCCGTGCTCGCCGTGTTCGACGCGACGTCCGGAGCGTGGGCGGACGGCGACGTGAACACGTTCGTCAGGTGGTACGCCGAAGACGCGTCCGTGATCCTCCCGGGGACGTACCTGCGGGGGAAGGCCGAGATACGCGCCCAGATGGGCGAGGCGTTCGCCCTGCCGCTGAAAGGCTCCAAGCGTGTTCACCAGGCCCGGAGCGTCCGGTTCGTCGGCGCGGACACGGCCATCGTGATCACCCGCAGCGCGACCGTGTTCCCCGGCGAGGCGGAACCTCCGGCCGAGCGATGGGAGCTGGCGACCTGGGTGTTGTCCAGAGGCGGCGACGGCTGGCTCGTCGAGGCCTACCACGGCTGCCCGGCGCGACGATCGTCACCCGCCGGTGGCGTCGATCAGGCGCCGCGCGCCGAGACGCAGCAGCTCAGCGGCGACTTCGGAGCCGAGGGCCGCGGGATCGTCGGGCGAGCCTGAGCAGTGAAAGCGGACGAGCTCCGAGCCGTCCCGATTGAACACCATCCCGTGCAAGCTCATCGCGCCGTCCGCCGTCGTGGTGGCGTAGCCGGCGATCGGGGAGTTGCAGTGGCCGCGCAGCTCGTGCAGCATCGACCGCTCGGCGAGGATGTGCCGGGCGGTCTGATCGTGGTTGAGCCCGCCGAGCAGGCTCATGACGGCGAGGTCGCGCTGCCGGGCCTGGACGCCGATGACTCCCGCCCCGACGGCCGGGACCATCGACACCACGCCCTCGTCCGCCTGGTGGAATTCGAGGGGGAGGACCTCCTGCGGCTGGGCGGTCTCGCCGATGCGGTCCAGACCGACGCGGGCGAGGATCAGGGCGGCGTATCCGCTGCCGTCCTCGTTCAGTCTGGCCAGGCGGCTGTCGACGTTCCCCCGGATCCGCTCGGTCCGCAGGTCGGGCCGGTACATGCCGAGCTGGGCGCGGCGGCGTACGGAACCGGTGCCGACGACAGAACCGGGCGGCAGGTCCGCCAGCGGCGTGCCGTCCCGGGTCACGACCACGTCGTGGACGTCGCCGCGTTCGAGGTAGGCGCCGAAGGCGGTCCCCTCGGCGAGCGGCACGTCCCCGGGCACGTCCTTCATGCAGTGCACCGCGACGTCGATCTCACCGGCGACGAGCGCTCTGTCGATCTCCTTGCTGAAGGCCCCCTTGCCGCCGATCCGGCTCAGATCGCCGTCCCACACGTCGGCGGAGACGCGGATCGGGACGATTTCCGTGGCGACGCCCGGCGCGTACTCGTGGATCAGTTCGGCCACGTGCCGCGCCTGCACGGTGGCCAGGAGGGAGGTACGGGAGCCGATGCGGAGCGGCCGGCCGCCGGGTGGCTCCAGAAGCGGGGCGGTCATGGGATGGCGTCTCCTCCTGGCCGGTGCGTTGTGTGGCGACCACCATCGTGCCGGAGAACGGCGCGGGTAATGTCCCGAGACGTGACAACCGAAGTGGAACGGCTGGCCGAACGGCTGCGGGACTTCGCCCGGGCCCGGGACTGGGAGCAGTTCCATACGCCCAAGAACTTGGCGATGGCCCTGGCGGGCGAGGTCGGCGAGCTGGTGGCGGAGTTCCAATGGCTGACGCCGGACGAGTCGCGTGCCCTGGATGAGGCGGCCTTCGGCCGCGTACGCTCCGAACTCGCCGACGTGACCGCCTATCTCGTCCGTCTCGCCGATCTCCTCGACGTCGACCTCATCGAGGCGGCCAACGCCAAACTTCTCGAAAACGAGCGTCGTTACGATTCCGATCTCTATCGGGGTTCGGCGAGGAAAGCGCCTCCACTAACCTCGTGATGACCATGTGATGCGGCCCGACGGGCTTCCGCGTTTGTACGGCTAGCGCCGGCGCGGATACGCCCCCACCCGCACGAGTTCTCTCGTGCTGCCTGGGGGAAGCCTGTGACGGCGTTACGGCTGTCCGTGGAGAGCCTGATTGCCTCGCCCAACGAAAAGGCGCTCGCCGAGCGGATCGGCGAGCATCTGCGGGTGACCACGGGCCGCGGTCCGTCCCCCTCCGAGGCCAGGTCATGGGAACGGAGCCTGCCCGCGCTGGCCCGGGACCTGGCCGACGCGGGGCTCAGCCAGGTCGAGCTGCTGGTCGAGTACAAACTCCCGTTGACCAGCAAGCGCGCCGACGTGGTGCTGGCGGGGGTGCACCCGCGGACCGGTCAGGACTCCTACGTCGTCATAGAACTCAAGCAGTGGAGTCGTGCCGAGCCGTCCGACCAGGGCGAGCACCTGGTCATCGTGGACGGCGTGCCGGGAAGGGAGCTGCTCAACCCCGCCGAGCAGGTCCGGCGCTACTGCGAATACATGTCCGACTTCCTGGGCGTGCTCAAGGACCGGCCGCAGTCCGTCCACGGTGCCGCGTACCTGCACAATGCCATGGACCTCGACATCGATGGCCTGCACGACCAGGTGCGGGACGAGCGGAGCAGGCTCTTCACCAAGCAGCGTCGCGGCGACTTCCACAAATACCTGCGCGAACGGCTGGCCGACAAGCCCGGCGCCGAGGCCGCGGACCGGCTGCTGAGCAGCCCGGTCGCGCCGAGCAAGCAGCTCATGGCGTACGCCGCCGGCGAGATTCGCGAGCGAGAGCAGTTCACCCTCCTCGACGAGCAGCAGGTCGCCTACGAACTGGTCATGCGCGCCGTCGACGGGGCGCGCCGGGCCGATTTCAAGCAGGTCGTCGTCGTCACCGGCGGCCCCGGAAGCGGTAAGAGCGTGATCGCCCTGTCCCTGCTGGGTGAGCTCTACCGGCAGGGCAGAACGGCGCTCCACGCGACGGGCTCGCAGTCGTTCACCCAGACCATGCGCCGGTATCCCGGCCGGGGCAGCACCCGGATCAAGAACCTGTTCATGTACTTCAACAGCTTCATGGACGCCGAGCGGAACGGCCTCGACGTCCTGATCTGCGATGAGGCGCACCGCATCCGCGAGACCTCCACCAGCCGTTTCACCCCGGCCGCCAAGCGCACCGGCCGGCCCCAACTCGACGAGTTGATGTCCGCCGCCCGCGTCCCGGTCTTCCTGCTCGACGAGCACCAGGTCGTACGGCCCGGCGAGCTGGGCACCGTCCAGGCGATCGAGCGGTACGCGGAGTCACAGGGCTACGCGGTCACCCGTGTGTCCCTGGACGAGCAGTTCCGCTGTGGCGGCAGCCGCAAGTACGAGAAATGGGTGCTGCGCCTGCTCGGGCTCGACGGAGAGGGGCCGGTGCCATGGGACGGCGACGACGACTTCGAGGTACGGCTCGCGCACTCTCCCCAGGAACTGGAGGCGGCCCTCCTCGCCAGGCCCGGCAGCGCGCGCATGACCGCCGGCTACTGCTGGCCGTGGAGCGATCCGCGACCGGACGACTCGCTCGTCGACGACGTCGTCATCGGCGACTGGTCGCGGCCCTGGAACGTCAAGAAGGACAGAGCAGTGGGAGACGCTCCGCCCAGCATGCTGTGGGCGACCGAGCCCAGCGGCTTCGGCCAGGTCGGGTGCGTCTACACCGCCCAGGGGTTCGAGTACGACTGGTCCGGCGTCATCATCGGCCCCGACCTCGTAGCGCGAGACGGTTCTCTCGTCACGGTCCGCTCCGAGAACAGGGATCCGGCCTTCACGAGCAGGAAAGCCGTGTCGGACGCCGATTTCGACAAGCTCGCTCGCAACGTATACAAAGTTCTGCTCACCCGAGGGATGCGCGGCACCGTGATATACGCCGTCGATCCGGCCACCCGCGACTTTCTCGCGGATTTACTCCCCAGGCTGTCGGCGATTACGGCTTAGAATTCCCCGCACGGCCCCGGCCGGGCCGAATCTGATCGCATCGGTCGGGCGGATCCCGCCGCCGCGGAGGCGGCCGACTTTCCCAACGAGCCCAACGAGGACCCATGACCCCCATCCCCGACCCCGCCTATGAAGTCGAAACACGGGCGGTCGTGCACCATTACACCACCACGCCCGACTCGGCCTCCTTCGTCGATCAACTGCAGTTGTGGGGCACACTGACCGCCGTCGTCATCTCCGTGATCGCGCTGGTCGTGGCCGTCCGCGCCGCGAGGCGTGGCCGCGCGTCCGGCGAGGCGTCCGGCGAGAAGTAGCGGCGACCCGGGGACAAGGCGTCCGGCGAGCCGGGGCGGCCGGAAGCTCCGCTCCGTCCCGCCGGCGGTACGGAGCGGAGCTCCCCGCATCCGCCCCTCAGCCCAGTTCGTGCCGCTTCGCCCATCCGGTGATCGCCGCGGCGATGGCCTCGGGCTGGTCCTCCGCCGCGTGGTGACCCGCGGGGCCGCAGTGCTCGATCTCCAGAGCCGCGATGTTCGCCGCGCACCATTCGGCCATGTCCGCCCCGATGCCCAGGGTCGGTGAGGAGTCGAACGTGAGCAGGAGCTTGGGGACGTCGCCGCTGGCCGCGAGCCACTCGTCGTAGCGTTCGACCCGCTCCGTCACGTCGGCGGGTTCGCCGTCGACCGGCAGTGAACGCGCCCACTCCAGCAGGGGGCGGCGGCTCTCCCTGGTCGGATACGGCGCCAGATACGGCTCCATCTCCTCCCGGCTCAGCGGCGTGAGCACCCCTCCGGTGAACGCCGTCTCCACGAGGAAGTTCTGATCGAGGACGAGCGTCTCGCCCTCCGGCCCGCGTATGGTCTCGGCGCGCGCGCGTGGGGCGTCACCCAGCTCGCTCCACGACATCGGCCGGATGATGGTCTCGAAGAAGGCGACGCCGCGCGCGCGGCCGGGGTGGCGGGCGGCCCAGTCGAAGGCGAGCGCCCCGCCCCAGTCGTGCCCGACGAGCACGACGTCCTCCAGTTCCAGCCGGTCGAACCAGGCGTCGAGATAGCGGGCGTGGTCCGCGAACCGGTACGGCACGTCCGGCTTGCCCGAGCGGCCCATGCCGATCAGGTCGGGGGCGAGCAGGCGGGCGGGGCCGCCGATGCCGGGCAGGACATCGCGCCACACATGGGATGAGGCCGGGTTGCCGTGCAGGAAGACGAAGGGGACGCCGCTCCCCGTCTCCTCGTAGTACATCGTCGAGTCGAGGACGTCGATCACGGGCATGACTTCTCCAAATTCGTTCGTCTAACTAACGTTAGTGTCACAAACGGAACCTACATCGTTAGTGCCACTAACGCAATAGGGGTTAGGATCGGCGGCATGAGCAGGAGCGCGTCCGACATGACCCACCACGGGGAGGTGACGCGCAGCCCTGCCCGGCTGCGACGCCTGCCCACCCGGCTGCTGTCGCTGGCCGCGATGCTCTCCGACCGCCTGGTGAACGAAGGGCTGGCTCATGCGGACGCCCGCAAGTGGCACTACGCCGTCCTCGCGACGCTGGAGGAGGCGGGGCCGGTGAGCCAGGCGGAGCTGAGCCGCCGTACCGGCATCTACCGCAGCGACGTGGTCGCCGTCATCAACGAGCTGGCCGGACGCGGCCTGGTGGAGCGTGCGCCCGACCCGGCCGACCGCCGCCGCAACGTCATCACGATGACGCGGCAGGGTCTCGACCGGCTGCGGAGCCTCGACGCGGTGCTCGCGGCCCTGGAGGACGAGGTGCTCGCGCCACTCACCGGGCCGGAACGCGACCAGCTGACCGGCCTGCTCACCCGGCTCGTCGACCACCACGCGGGGAGCACGGGCTGTGCCTGAGGACGGCGCGCGCCCACGAGCCGCGCCGGGAATCTGATCTCTGTTGACCGGCGGCCGCGTGCCGCGGGTGCCCCGGGGTGAGATCGCCCCGGGGCCGCCCGCCGGCGATCACGTGAACAGCCTCACCGGGTTTCCGGGGCGTCGAAGCAGCATCCGACGCGGGCGCCGCCCGACATGCTGACGATCCCGACTTCGGGGTTGAGGCTGCCGCGCACGATGCAGCCGCCGTAGCCGTCTCCTCCGCAGATCTCCGGGCTGGTGAGGAAGACACCCCAGTTGAGGTAGAGATCGTTCACCCCCGCGCCGTCGGGGTCGGGGAAGGGCTCGGCCGCCGGCCGGATCCGTCGCTGAACGACGTACGGACCGTTCATCGCCTCCCGCACACGGGTCTCCCACTCGGCGGCCGAGACCTCCCATCCGGGGACGATCCCGTTGCCGCCGTGGAGCAGGGTCGGCTTGAGGATCAGGTCGTGCTGCTCCGCCAGTGCGCGACTCTCCAGCGCCGGAGTCACCTTCCGCGTCCACGGCAGGAAGCGGTCGACACAGTCCAGCTCACGCGGGCTGAACGTGGAGCGGTACCGCTCGTCCGACAGCAGGGCCAACGCCCCCTTGTTGCCGTACAGCTCGGCGTCCAGACGGCTGAACATACCGACCCGCCCCTGCTCCGTCGCGCGGAGGAGAGGCTCGACGAGCGCCGCGTCGTCGTCCGAGAAGATCTCCTCCACGAGGAAGTAGCGGTAGATCACGTCGATCCGCCGGTCCTTGACGTACAGGTCGCCGCCGCGTTCGGTTATCTGGCCCACATGGCAGGGGATGGCCTCGAAGCCCTGCTCTTCCAGGACCCGCGCCCACACGTGCAGCCGCGGCTCGTAGGTGAGGAAGCTCTCCGGCCAGTCGGCCAGCGCCAGGACCGGCCGGTCGCCGGTCAGGAACGGCCCGCACTCGGCCCGCAGCGAGGTGGCGATCTGGACGAGGCTGTCGACGTATCCGAGGCCGTGCCGGTCGGCGAAGGAGGCCAGCGCGGGGTGCCGGAGCATCGTCCGGTTGATCTCGGCGTTCTCGAAACCGCCGAGCGCGCTGGTGATGTTGAGTTCAAGCAGCTTGAACCCGGTCTCATCCCGATACAGGTCAGACCGGGCCAACGGGACGCGGGGCGCGTCCAGCGCGGCGGCCCGGCGAACGATCGACGTCTGGACGTCGTTCATGCCGACCGCCCGCGCCAGCCCCTCTATCTCGCCGCCGAAGAGCCGGTCCGGCAGTTCGTTGAGGAGGTCGTAGACCGTGCGCAGGTCGGCGGCGAGCCCCGCTCGCTCGGCCGCGGAGATGAAGACCGGCGCCGGCAGGAACCGTCCGCGGTAGGCGACCGCCAGCAGGTCGGAGGCGTCGGCGTGCTCGATGAGCTGCCGGTGATCGACGCCGAGTTCCGCGAGATAGGCGATGTATTCTGCGCCCAGTCGAGACCGAGCCGAACGCACGTCGTGCATCGTCACAGTGAGGTGCTCCTCTCAGAGCGAACGCAGGAATGCGGATAGCGCGGTGTGACAGGCCTCCAGCTCGGCGCGGCCGACCACCTCGAACGGCGTGTGGGCCAGCTGCGAGTCGCCCGGGCCGAAGTTGACCGCGGGGATGCCGTGCGCGGCGAACCTGCCGACGTCGGTCCAGCCGAGCTTCGGGCGGACCTCGGTGCTCGCCGCCGCGCACAACCCGGCCATCAGCGGGTTGCCCAGATCGGGCGGGGCCGGTGGCGACGCCAGGCGCACCCGCGCGGCGTCCGCCTCGGGGGCGAGCCCGAGCACCAGCCTCTCGGCCGCGCCGCTGTCCACGTCGGGGGAGTGGCGGTAGTTGACCCGGAGCACGCAGTGGTCCGGAACGACGTTCCCCTGAACGCCGCCCTCCACGGCGACCACCGACATCGACTGCCGATACTCCAGCCCGTCGATCGTCGCCGTCCCAGGCGTGAAACCGGCGATGCGATGGAGCGCGGGTGCGGCCTTGTGGATGGCGTTGAGCCCTTTCCACGGGCGTGCCGTATGCGCCCGCGATCCGGTGAAGGTGAGCTCCACCACCAGGTTGCCCTGGCAGCCCGCCTCCACGAGTCCGTTCGTCGGCTCCAGCAGAACGGCGAGGTCGCCGTCCACCAGCGAACGGTGCTCCTCGAAGAGGACCCGCATACCGCTGCCGTGAGAGCCGGTCTCCTCGCGGTCGTAGAAGACGAACGTCCGGCCCTGGCCCTCGCCCGGCTCCTGCTCGGCGAGCGCCAGCATCACGGCCACCCCGCCCTTCATGTCGACCGCCCCCAGCCCCGACACCGAGCCGGGGGCGTCCGGCGCGGGCGCCTGCCGGTCGGACATCGGGACGGTGTCCAGGTGGCCGGCCAGGACGACCCGGCGCCGCTCGGCGGGCGCCGGCTCGGTCCGTGCCACGATGTTGTTGCCGGTCCGGTACAGCCGCAGCCAGGGAGCCCGGGTCCGGAGCCTCCGTTCGACCAGGTCGGCCAGGGCTCCTTCCGAGCCGCTCACCGACGGCACCCCGACCAGCGCGCGGGTGAGTTCCACCAGGTCGGCGCTGTCCAGAACCGCCCGCCGCCGCGCCGCGGCCTCCCGTACGGCGTTCACGCGCTCACCCCATAGGCCGAGAACCAGGACGAACGGGCGCCCGCCGCGAGTCGTACGGCGAGGCCCGCCATGATGAGAGCGCTGAGCCCGAAGACCGCGGTCGTGCCCCAGGCGTGGGCCACGAGCCCGGCGAGCCCGGCGCCGAGCGGCATGGCCCCCCACGCGACGAGGCGGTAGACGCTGTTGACCCGTCCCTGCAGGTCGACGGGGACGAGGGTCTGACGCAGCACCACCACCACGACATCCCACGTCACGCCGGCACAGGCCACGAGGGCCAGCGCCAGTCCCACGGCCCACCCCTGGGGGATCAGCCAGGCCAGCACGTTGCCGCAGCCCATGGCGCAGGCGACGCCGACGAGCACGCGCTCTCCGCCGATCCACCGGACGAACCTCGGCGCGATCCGGGCCGCCAGTACGGCTCCCGCCGCCTGGCAGGCCAGGATGACGCCGTACCCGAAGTCGCCGAGATGCAGGACCTCGTGCGAGTGCACGACGAGCACCGCCAGCCCGCCGGTCTGCGCGAGGTTGGCCATCGCGGCCACCAGGGCGAGGTTGCGGAGCAGCCTGTGCCGGGCCAGCCAGCGCGCTCCGGTCGGCAGGTCGGCCAGCAGGCTGGGCCGCCGCCGGGCGGGATCCGGGGTCACAGGTGCCGCGACGGCGCCCGGCGCGGAGGCCAGCCGGATCGACGTCAGCAGCACCGCCGACAGCAGGAAGGTCGTGGCGTCGATCCCGAAGGGGAGGGCCGCGGCGAAGGCGAAGAACGCCGAGCCGACCAGCGGCCCGACGAACTGGTTGCCCGCGGTCTGCGCCGCCATCATCCGCGCGTTCGCCTCGACCAGCAGCGGCCCGGGCACCAGGGACGGCACCAGCACCTGCGACGCGTTGCGGAAGAACGTCTCGCCCGCACCGATCAGGAAGAAGACCAGGTAGAGGAGCACCAGGCTGGCGTGGCCCGTCACCAGCACCACCGCCAGCGTCCCGACGGCCGCCGCCCGGACGAAATCGATGCCCGCCATCGCCGGCCGGAGCCTGACCCGGTCCACCAGCACGCCCGCCGGAAGGCCGAGCAGCACGTACGGCAGGGTCAGCGCCATGGTGACCCCCGCGACCAGCCGCGGGTCGCTGGTGAAGGAGGCGGCGACCAGCGGTCCGGCGGTGAGCGTCATGCCGTCTCCGACGGCCGACAGGCTGGAGGCCACCCACAGGCGGGAGTACGCGCCGCCGAGGCGCTGCCCCGGGGCCGCGTTCTGGGTGGTGACGCTGGACTGTCCGGACATCACGCGAACTCCAGGTGCGCCAGAGGGTCGGTGACGGGACGCGGCGGCCGGTGCGCGCCGGGATCCGGCCGTCCCACGTAGAGGAACCCGAGCAGCCGCTCCGAACCGGTGATCCGCAGCGCGGCGCGTACGGAGGCGGCGTCGAGGAGCGGCCCGGTCCGCCACTTGGCGGCCCAGCCCTCGGCGTGCAGCAGGAGACTCAGCATGGCCACGACACACGTGGCGGCGGCCAGCTGCTCCCACTCCGGGACCTTCGGGTGCTCGCGCGGCACCAGGACGATGGCGACGAGGAGCGGGGCGCGCAGCGGCTTCGCGGCGTCGCCGCCCGCCTCGGCCATCGCCTCCCCGAGCAGCTTGCGCGCGTCGTCGCGCAGCGCGATCAGACGCCACGGACGCAGCGCCGCGTGGTCGGGCGAGTTCATGGCGAGACCGGTCAGCCGGACCAGGTCGTCGTCGCCGGGCGCCTCGTCGAGCAGCCGTCCGCCGCCGCACCGGCTGCGCACCGCCTGATGCACGGACATCTCCGGCGTCGCGGACATCGCGGGCATCATGCCGGTCACCGCGCGTCCGCCGCGATGCGGAGGGCCGCCCTGTTGTAGCCGTGCGCGAGCCGGGCGTCGCGCAGCGACAGGCCCGCCCGGACGTCGCGCAAAACCCGCTCCTCCATCTCGCCGATGCGGACCACCTCCGCCGCGATGTCGTCGGCCGCCGCGGAGGGCACCCGCAGCACGCCGTTCCCGTCGGCGCAGACGATGTCTCCCGGGCGGACCTCCACGCCCTCGTCCCCGATCACGACCGGCACCTGGACCGCCCGCATCCGCACCCTGTTCTTGCCCGTACGCATGAACGCGTCCCTGGCCCACACCGAGTAGCCCAGTTCGCGGATTCCGTCGACATCGCGGCAGTAACCGTCGATGACCGTCCCGGCGATGCCGTTCGCCAGCGCGACCGAGGTCAGGATGTCGCCCCAGACCGTCACGGCCCGGCCCTCGTTGGCCAGGACGACGACGGAGCCCGCGGGCACGTCCTCGATGTAGTCGGCGGCCGCCGCGGGGCGTCCCTCCGCCACCGGCTCGAACATCACGGTGAAGGCGGGGCCCACGACCACCGCGGACCCCGACATGCGGCGCAGCCCGAACACCGCGCCGGCCAGTCCCGCGATGTCGAGCGCGTCACTGATCGTCGACGTCGAGCGGGCGGCCAGGACACTCAGAGTTTCGCTCACACCCGGTCCCTCGTCAGAACGTGGACGGCCAGTTTCCGCCCGCCCTGGAAGATGTTGACCCGCGCGTTGTGGCTGGCCTTGGATCCGAATCCGGCGACCTGGCCGCCCAGCACGTACGTGTCGAGGCTGAACGCCATCATGGAGACCCGGTCGCTCCCCGGCGTGATCACCGGGTAGGCGGCCGGCGCGACCAGCCGCTGGGCGACGTGACCCTCACGCAGGGCCTGGCCGACGGCCTGCCGCCAGGCGGCGCGCGGCACGTCGTGGCCGATCGTCACGCCGTCTCCGCGGATGTCGTACGGCTGTTTGACGACGTACGACCGCTGGTCGTCCAGCAGGCGCTCGACGAGCTCGCCGGAGGTGACCCGGCGGGTCCACGGCAGCAGCCGGTCGGCCAGCCGCCGCTGTTCGGCGGTGAACAGCGACGCGAAGCCGGGCTCCTGGACGAACGCCAGGGCCAGCTTGCTCTCCGCGACATACCGGGCGCCGAACGGATTGAGGTGCACCAGCGGCGTCTCCAGCAGCGCGGCCTCCCACGCCTTCGCGAACTCGGCGTCCGCCATCATCCCGGTCCAGGCCACGGTGTTGACCTTGTTCCAGCACAGGTCGGCGCCACGGTCCCCGAAGCGGGCACGGCCCCTGACGACGGTCAGCTCGCGCGGATCGGCCAGGAAGGCGTCGATCCCGCGCGCGTTGAACTCGGAGACCATCTCGGCGCTTTCGCGGTTGGCGGCGCCGGCGGGCTGCAGGATCGCCAGCGCGCCCGGCTCGCCGCACCTGCCGGGGTCCGCCCGCGCGGCCAGGCGTGCCCCCTCCAGCAGGGCGCGCAGGAAGAGATCGCCACCCCGGTACGTCAGCGACGTCAGCCGTCCGCGCCCGGACGACAGTCCGGCGACCAGGTCGTTGATCCGCGCGGTGAACAACGTCCCAGCCGGGGCGTCGGCGTTGTTCTCCAGGATGACCAGCCGCTCCGTCTCCTGTTCCACGTAGCCGTCGAGCCGGCACACCCAGGGCCGGTCACCCGGCCCGGCGTCGGCCATGACCAGCCGGTGCGCCCCGGCACCGAGGCCGAACCAGGCCTGCACCTCCTCGTGCTCGCGGTACAGCCGGACCACCTCGCCCAGGAGGGCGACGTAGCCGGCGAGGTCGTCCCGCAGCGGCTCGGCCTCCTCGTGCCGGACCAGCAGTGGCAGCGGGGAGAGCGGGAAGTCGCGGTTCTGGAACGCCGGAGCGGCGGCCACCGCCTCGCTGACGGCCCGGTCGGTGGCCGCGGGATCGGCGATCAGCCGGTGCGCCTCGGCCATCGCCTCCGGCCAGGCGATCACCGATGCACTCCTTCCAGGCCGAGGACGACGTGGGTGGCGGGTTTGTGGCCGCGCGCCTGGGCGAAGTGCTCCTCGACCAGCCGCGCGGTCACCGGCCGCCGCGGCCAGGACCCGACCGCCGCGCCGTCGACCTCCCGGACCGGCCCGAACTCGATGCCGGTGCCGCACAGGAACACCTCGTCCGCGGCGCGTACCCGGTCGGGGGTCACCGCCTCCTCGGCCGCGCTCAGCCCGAGGTCCGCCGCCGTCGCCAGCACCCACGCGCGGGTCACGCTGGGCAGGACGGCGTCGGCGAGCCGCGGCGTGACCAGACGGTCGCCCTCCACCAGGAAGACCGTGGCCGTCGGCGCCTCGCTGACCAGCCCGTCCACGGTCAGGAGCAGGCAGTTGTCGTAGCCGTCCCGCCGGGCCTCGGCGAGCGCCAGGCGCGGACCGGCGTACGCCGAGATGTTCTTGGCCTCGTTCGGGAACGTCGCCGGGCCGGGACGGCTCCACCCGCTGATCGTGAGGCGCATCCCGGTGTCGTCGGCCAGCCAGCGCTTGCGGCCGGACGGTGTCACGGTGACGGTCAGCACCGGCTCGGCGGCCGCGTCGATCCCGCCGGCGTTCCCGGCGCTCACCGCGATCCGGACGTAGCTGTCTCCGGTGACCTCGTTGACCTCCACCAGATGGCGGAGGATCCGCGGGACCTCGGCGCACTCGTCGTCGTCCAGCCCCATGATCCGGCACGAGTTGCGCAGCCGTTCCAGGTGCTGGTCGAGCAGCCACGCGGTGACGGCCCCGTGGGCGCCGGCGTAGAGCCGGACGCCCTCGAAGACCGACACCGCGTACCGCAGGGCGATGGAGCCCACCGGCAGCACGGCCGCCGCGGAGGGCACGTAGTGCCCGTCGTGATAGACGACGCTGTAACCGACGCTCACGCGCCGGCCCCGTACCGGAACACCGGCTCGGAGGCGTCGTAGCCGGTCGCCAGGATCATGTCGAAGTGGCGGTGCCGCAGCTCCAGCGCTGTCGCCAGGGCGTCGACGGCCTGCGCCCGCAGCAGATCGGTCGAGCAGTAGCGCCGCAGCAGCTCGCGGGCGGCCGCCGCGTGCTCGTCCTCCAGCTCGCTGACCGCCTCCGACTCCGACTCGGCGGACGCGTGGTGGACGAAGAACTCGTATCCCTCCCGCGGCAGCCCGTAGACGTCCCGCATGACCGACAGCATGCTCTCGCCGCCGTTGTTGACGATGGGCGGCTGGCCCTCCATGAGCAGGAGCACCGACGCCGCTCCGGCGGTGAAGTGCAGTTTGCCGCTGTTGCAGGCGGCCACGTTGTGCGCGATGACGGCGGCGGTCTCCGGGGCGATCGGCGCGTTCTCCAGCTGCTCGGGCGTCACTCCGACCCGGGCGCCGAAATCGGCGAAGGTCTGCAGGTGCCGCTGCGACTGCGACAGCGTGCCGGTCTCCTCCTCGTAGATGTTCTCCACCAGCAGTTTGCGCAGGTCGTAGTCGTCGATGTTGGAGGCGATGCCAAGGATGTGACGGGTCCACACGCTCTTGATCGGCCAGCGGTGCAGCACGAACGCCTGCAGCAGGCGCCGCGTCGCCTTGCCCGCCAGAATCGTCTGGTAGAGCGGGCTCGTCATCTTCCGCCGCTCGTAGATCATCGAGTCGAGCGTGGCGATGAAATCAGCCATGAAGCTTCCTTCTCTGTCGGGGTGTCCAGCGGAGGGGAGATCTTGGGGGTGCCGCCTCGGGCCTCTCAGATGCCGCTGCGCAGCACGGCGTCGTAGCCGTTGAGGGCGGCCTGCTCCTCGAGCGCGCCCGCCTGATCGAGGCTGACGTCGAGGAGCCCGGCCACGAGCGAGTGCGAGGTCCCGTCGGAGAGCATCCGCAGCCGGGCGGAGTAGGTGCTGCGCTCCTGCAGCAGGGGCTCCACCCGATAGTCGGCGCCGGCCTGGCGGACGTAATGGCCGACGACCAGTTCAAGGGGCAGGTTGCCGCCCCCCTTGCCGATGCCTCCGATGGAGGCGTCGACGGCGCTCACCCCGGCGTCGACGGCGACGCAGGAGTTGATGAACGCCAGGCCGAGGTTGTTGTGGGGATGGAAGCCGAGCGGCACCGGGCAGCCCGCCGCGGTCTTCTCGACCCGCTCCTTGACGTCGGAGGGATAGAGGCTGCCGTTGGAGTCGGCCAGGTACACCAGCTCCGCGCCGGCCTCCGCGCACAGGCGGGCGCGCTCGGCCAGCTCCTCCGGCCGTACCCTGCTGATGTGGGTGAGGTTCGCCACCACCGCGAGGCCCGCCTCCCTCGCGGCCTCGAAGTAGTGCCGGACCCCGGTCACATCGCCGCCCGGGACGACGATCCTGAGCATCTCGACGCCGTGCTCGCGCAGATCGACGATCCGCTCGGGCGACACCTGTGGGGGACGCACCATGACCGCCAGGCGCGTGTGGGCGACCTCGGCGCGCAGCGCGCCGAGGTAGTCGGGCTCACAGCGGCTGGACGGGGCCAGCCGGCCTCCGTTGGCCGCGCCCAGATAGCCGACCTCGACATAGGGGACACGCGCGGCGTCGACGGCCCGCACGATCGAGACCGCCTCGGCGAGCGTCCAGCTGTGCTTGTTCACATAGCCGCCGTCGCGGAGCGTGACGTCCAGGATGAGCGGCCCGTTCGCGGGAAAGCCGATCAGGTTTTCGCGCGACGCAGGGGGATACGCAGACATGCGGTTACTCCACAAGGATTGAGAAGATCCACACCGGCGGCGGCTGAAGGGACGCCTGAACCAGCCGGGGCGGGTCAGCGACCGTACAGACCGTTCACCTCGAGGTCTCGCAGACGCCGGTAGTCCCTCAGCACCTCAAGCGGGTCCGAGGACGCCAGATATACGAATCCCGGTGAGGTGACCAGATCCACCGTCTGGGGCAGGGGTTCGCCCGACGCCGGGACTCCGGCGACCCCGACCGCCGTGGGAAGCTCGGCGATGCGATCCGCCCAGTCGCCGGCCTGCTCCGTGATTGGAGCCGGATTGATGAGCGCGACGTTCCTGACCGCCGCGTCGATGACAACCTGTCGTTCGTCGAATTCCGTCAGTGAGCCGGGGGACAGCAGAATGCGGGCCAGCAACGCCGTTTGGGACATGCCGGTCAGCTTCTCGACGGTGTCCGGGATCGTCCCTCCGCCCAGTCGCACGCCGCACTCGATGAGGACCGGCCCGCGCTCGGTCAACATGACCTCGGTGTGCGCCGCGTAATAACGCACTCCCAGCGCGTCGAGAACCTCGCACACGAACTCGCGCAGCACGGCCGCCTCGGGCGAGGAGAGATCCACCGGCTCCTCATAGTCATAGACGGGAGTGCCGGCCGGACCAAGGCGCTTGGTATATCGCCAGATCTCGGCCATCCGGTGAACACCCGATTCGGACACCGAATTGATGTAGAACTCCGTGCCGAACAATCTCTCCTGGACCAGAACCGTGCGATTCGGTGTGTCGTATATATTGCGTCCGGCCAGAATCAGCGCGCAGGCCTCGCGTACTTCCGCCGCGTTTCCGCAGAAGCGAACCTGATCCGAACCCGCGCTGTCGACCGGCTTGACCACCGCCTCTCCGCCTAGCGTTTCCCGGTACCAGGACACGGCGGCGTCGACTGTCCCGAATTCCTCTCCGAGCGGAGTCGCCAGGCCGGCGGCCCGTACGACCCGTGCCATCTCGGACTTGTCCCGCCGGGTGTTGACCAGCGCGATGTCGTTGCCGTCGAGGCCGAGCCGATCGCTGAGGATGTCCGCGCAGATCACCCCGGCCTCCGAGCCCGAGATCACGTGCCGCACATCCAGGGCGGCGAGCTGTTCCACCACCAGGCGCAGATCCGTATGACGGGAGTCGATGTCAATCACATAGTTCTCCGGCCGGAACGTCCGGCTGAAGAAGAGAGGTATTTCGGTCGTGCTCCGCACGTGTACGCAGCGCACCCCCCGCTGACTCAGCTCCCGCCCAAGAACGCTACCGGTCGAGTAGGAATCGACGATCGCGACGGCCCCACCCGAGACAGTGAACGACATGGTAGACCTACTCTTTCAAGCATGTGATTACGCTCGTAGGCTCTGCATCGCGGCCGCTACCCATCACAATGAACGGACCCCGCTGGGTAGCTCGAATCTCAGCTGATTTGACCACGCGGAGTCGGAACCGGTCAAGGCTTCGCCTGTTGTTCAATATTTGACAGGTCCGGCGCTCATGTGGATTTATGGATTTCCGCTTGGGCCGTAATCGACGGGCGCCCGGCCGGGGACTTTCATGTCATCCGATGAGTTTCCGCGACGCGGACGGTCCTATCCGCATGACGGATTCTGCGATCTTCTTCACCGTCGGCCCGGAGCCCGCGCGTGCGGACATCCCGGCCCTGTGCGCCGACCTCGCCGCGCTGGTGCGCGGCCGCGGCGGCGGCGTGGTGATCTGCGACGTGGCCGAGGTGGCCCGTCCCGGCGTGGTGACGGTCGAGGCGCTGGCCAGACTCAGCCTGACCGCGCGGCGGCACGGTTGGAGTCTGGTGGTCAGCGGCGCCGGCCCCGACCTGCGCGAGCTTGTGCGCCTGCTCGGATTGACCGGCGTGCTACTCCAGGTGGGACGGCAGTCCGAACAGCGGGAAGAGACGGGCGGTGTCGAGGAAGTTGTTCACGGCCCCGATTCGCCCGGCTGAGATCTCCAGGACGATCAGCGCCCACGGGTCGTGGCCGGAACCGCTGAGGCTGGGCCGATACTGGCCGAACGCCGGCATGCCGTTGGCCGTCACCGGCACCAGGCGCGAGCCGCGGCAGCCGCTGCCCGTGCCGGCCATCCAGGAGGTGATGTCGTCGTGGCCGCGCAGCCACAGCGGCAGCGGCGGCATCGACAGCGTCGCGTCGTGACGCAGCAGCGCGGTCAGCGCCGTGAGGTCGTAGTCTTCGAACGCCTTCACATAACGCGCGAGAAGCGCGTTCTGCTCGGCGTCCAGCGGCGCGCGCACGTCGGCGGCGGTGTCGGCGGCCGCGATGGTGGCCCGGGCCCGCTGGAGGGCGCTGTTGACGCTGGCCACCGAGGTGCCGAGCAGGTCGGCCACCTCCTGGGCCGACATGGCCAGCACCTCCCGCAGGATCAGCACGGCCCGCTGCCGCGGCGGCAGGTGTTGCAGCGCGGCGACGAACGCCAGCCGGATCGACTCGCGTCCGGCGACCACGTCGGCCGGATCGGCGGCCTCGGGCAGTACCCGGCCGTCCGGCGCCGGGCCCACCCAGATCTGGTCGGGACGCGGCTCGCCCGGGTCGGTGGCGCGGCCGGACCCTGCCGGGCCGAGATCCATGGGCCGGACTTTCCGTTGGGCGCTGGAGAGCATGTCGAGACAGACGTTCGTCGCGATCCGGTACAGCCAGGTCCGCAGCGCCGCGCGCCCTTCGAACCGGTCAAAACCACGCCAGGCGCGGACGAAGGTGTCCTGTACGGCGTCTTCGGCCTCGAAGACGGACCCCAGCATCCGGTAGCAGTAGCCGGTCAGCTCGGGCCGGTACGCTTCCAGCCGCGACTCGATCGGTGCGTTGGTCGCCACATCGCTCACCCTGACGAACCTAGCGGCCGGCTACGACATTTTCGCGGGGAGCGGTGACGCGGATCTCCTTCGGGAGCGCCGGAAGATTCTTTCGCCGCCGGCGATGAGTTTCCGGTGACCGCCTCGTCTACACCGTCATCACGCCGGCCGAGAGCGTCGGCTGGAAGCATCGACTGGAAGCACGGAAGGGACACATCATGACCGCCACGACCTGGACCGCCGAAAGCGCCGCCTCCGGCCAGTACGCCGAGGTCAACGGAATCAACCTTTACTACGAGACGTACGGGGACGGGCGCCCGATGATCCTCCTGCACGGGGGTCTCGGCTCGGGGGAGATGTTCGGGCCGATCCTGCCCGCCCTGACCGACCACCACCAGGTCATCGCCGTCGACCTGCAGGGGCACGGCCGGACCGCCGACATCGACCGGCCGCTCGATTACCGGCTGATGGCCGACGACGTGGCCGCGCTCATCGACCACCTCGGCCTGCGCGAGCCGGACGTGGTCGGCTACTCCCTCGGCGGCGGGGTGGCGCTGCAGGTCGCGTTCAGGCACCCGGAGAAGGTGGGCCGCCTGGTCGCGGCGTCGGCGAACATCAGGCGCGACGCCGTCTATCCGGAGCTGCTCCAGCAGCAGGGCCAGGTGAGCGCGGCGGCCGCCGAGTTCATGAAGGACACCCCGATGTACGAGCTCTACCAGCGGGTGGCGCCCCGTCCTGAGGACTTCCCGAAGCTGCTCGACAAGATCGGTGCGGCGATGGCGGAGGACTTCGACTTCACGGAAGAGGTGCGCGGGCTGCGGATGCCGACGCTCGTGGTCGCCGCCGACGCCGACATGGCGCCGCCGAGCCACTACATCGAGGTCTTCAAACTCCTCGACGGCGGGCTGCGCGACGGTGGCTGGCAGGGCGACGGCCGGCCCAAGGGCGGTCACGCGCTCGCGATCCTGCCCGGTCTCACCCACTACGACATCTTCAGGTCCCCGCTCTTCGCGGCGGTCACCGTCGACTTCCTCGACCGCGAGAGCTGACCGGATCACCCCCCCCCCCCCCGCACAGCGGAAGGGCCCCCCTTGCGGAAGGCCCTTCCGGGTGAGTGCGAGAACTATCGCATCACTTCTTCTTGGTCAGCGTCACATTGAGCGACTGGCTCACGCTCTGACCGTTCGCGGTCTTGAACATGATCGTGACATCGACGGGGAGCTTGCCCGTCTTGGTCAGGGTTTCGAGGTACGCGGGCGCGGCGGTCACGGTCATCGTGAAAGAGCACCCTTCGCGCACCTGGTAGGTGGCCGGGGTCACCTTGTCGCCGGACAGGGTGACCGTTCCGGCCGTGTTCACGGTGGCGTTGATCGTGGCCGTGCCGGTCTTGGCGTTGGTCTCCACCTTGCCGATCTTGATCGTCGGGGCCGGGGGCGCGGGGGCCACCGTGTAGCTCACCGCCTTCGAGCGGGTCGCGTTCCCGGACGAGTCGACGACCAGTGCCTGGAACGTGACGTGCTTGCCCGACTTCGAGCTCGGCGTCCAGCTGAACTGGTACGGCGCGGTGGTGACAGTGCCGGCCTTCTCGCCGTTGACGAGCAGGGTCGCCGACTGGACGGCGAAGTCGTCGCCGGCCCGGATCAGCGGACGCACCTCCGATCCAACCTGGAGCTCCGATCCGCTTCCCGGGTCGGCCAGTTCGGCTGTCGGCGCCTGGTCGTCGACGCGACCCGCTCCGGTCGGCGCGTCCCGCGGCGACGTCCGGCGCGCACCCGTGACGACGACCGTGGGCTTGCCCGTGCTGTCGGAGCCGGAGACGGCCTCGGAGCCCGGACGGGGGCCGTCCGTGACCACATGGCCCGTGCCGAAGTAGCTGTCCGACACGGTGAAGGGGGCGCCGTCGCGCACCGCGGTGTTGCCGGCGTTCGCGTTGTACACAGCGAATCCGTTCCCGGTGAGCACGTCACCGGAGGCGGTGAGCCCTCCGGCCGCATCCGTGCCTGCGTCGGTCAGCAGGATGCCGTACGACTGCGCCGGCGCGGGCGAGTAGTAGTTGCCGGTGATGCGGCTGTTCTTCACGAAGCCGGTCACACCGCTCGTGTACTTGACGCCGACCTGGGGGAAGAGGCCGTTCGGCGTGCTCGTGACGACCGAGCCGGTCACGTAACCGTGGTAGCGGATGCCGGTCCGGACGGTGTTGTCCGGGCTGCCGTCCTTGCCGCGGGCGCCGTCGAACAGGATGCCGCCCGACTGGTAGCCGGTGATCACACTGTCGGCGACGGTGAGCTCGCTCTCGACCGTGCCGGAGCTCGCCCCCTGGATCACGCCGGTCTTGACGACGCCCCAGCCGTGCGGGTGCGCGGCCAGCTCCTGCGCGTCGGCCGCGACCTTCATCGGACCGACGACGCTGTCCGCGACCCGTCCGGCCGCGCCGAAGTACGCGATGCCCGCCTCGGCCCAGACCTTGCCCGAGGTCACCGTCACGCCCGAGATGTCGACGAACAGCTCGTTGGTGTCGGTCGAACCGAGCGACTGCCTGGACACCGTGATCACGTTTCCGCCGCCGTCACGCAGGTAGGGCTGGTCGCCCGCCAGCGTCCCCAGGGACTGGTCCGGCTCGATGATCACCTTGTCCGATCCCGCGCCCTTGATCTTCAAGGGCTTGTTGATGGTAAGGCCGTTCCGCGCGCCGGTCTGGACCGGGTTGGACGCGCTGTTCAGCGGGGTCGACGACTCCTGGTAGACGCCCTCGCAAACCACGATCGTGTCCCAGGGCGCCGCGTAGTCGACGGCCGCCTGGACAGAGGTGAACTGGGCGTCCGGGCACTGCTTCCTGTCGTCGTCGACCGTCCAGGTGGTGTTCCCCTGCGGGTTCGCGACCACGTCGTTGAGCTTGACGTCGCCCGGAGTGTTGTCGTAGCCGGCGAGGTAGGTCGCCGGGTCCGGGCCGCCGAGGGCGGACCGGCCGTAGCCGGCGCCGTTCGCCTTGTCCCCGTCCGACAGGAGCTTCGACCCGGCCTCGCTCTCCTGGAAGCGCACATCGGCCATCTCGATCGAGCCCGACTTCGGCATGTCACCCACACCGAAGCGGAACTCCAGCTTCGACAGGGAGCCGACGTCCACGCCCTGCGCCGCGAACTCGCTGAGCGGGACCCGGATCTGGTCGAGGACGATGTGCGTGTTCGGCGTGTTCGTACCGGTCGACATGTGCAGGGCGTTGCCCCAGCGCGGGTCTCCGGCGTCGGCGGTGCCCTCGTGACCGGCCGTGTCGCTCAGCGCGATCACGAAGTGCTGGGTCGTCGAGGCCGGGTCGTACGACGTCGGCCGCTCGTTCGGCCACGCCGGGTTGTCCGGGGTGCCGTTCACCGTGGTGTCCTTGGTGCTGTCGCCGCGGTTGTCGGCGCCCGGGTTGCGGGTGTCGAAGAAGTTGACGGCGGCGTCCAGGGCCAGGGCGTTGAGGCCGCGCATGTCCTTCGACGCGGCCGGGATCTGGGCCGTGAGCGTGGCGGCCGAGCCCTGGTCCCACGCGAGCGTGAGCTGACGGCCGTAGGAGTGGTTGATCGGGCTGTTCTCGCGGGTGCCGTTCTGGCCGCCGAGCGCGCCCGCCGCGGGGATCGGGCAGGGCTTGGCCGCGGCCGGCAGCCCGCTCTTGCCGAGCTGCGACGGCGCGAAGTCCTGCGGCTCCGGGTTGCACCAGTCGAACCCGCCCGCGGTCGAGGCCGGCTTGGGCGTGACGCCCGCGGCCTGCGCGTACGGGTCCGCGAAGCCGCTGCCGCTCAGGGAGCCGCCGAGGGCGTTGAGCGTGAGCGGGTTCTTCACCTCGGGACGTATCACGTCGACCCGCTCCTGCGGCGCGGCGAAGTAGCTCGTGTTGACCCGCTGGTTGCACGGGATCGCCGTGCCGGACGGGCTGGTGGGGCAGGCCGCCGGCGGGACCTGCAGCCCGGTGGAGGTGTTCGAGAGCTGACCCGTCATGTACGGCTGGAACGCGCCCTCGCCGCCGACGTAGCGACGGAGGAAGGCGGCCATCGTCGCCAGTCCGAGCTTCTCCTGGTCGCCCATGCGCGCCGCGTCGCCCGAGATCTTGGTGTTCACCGCGGGGTTGAGCGGGTCGGAGTTGTCGACCACGTAGTTCTGGTTCGGGTCGGTGTAGCTCGCCGCACCGCTCAGCCGCAGGTTGTGCGGGTGGATGTTGTTGGTGGCGAACGGCGCGGAGTTTCCGCACGCCGCGTCGTTGTTGCCCTGGCCGTCCGCGCCGCCGTCGGCGTACCAGACGGTGTTGTACCAGTTGTGGATCGCGCCCAGATGCTCCACCTGGATCCGCGGGAAGGGGTCGGCGGGGTTGACGTACTGGCTGCGCTCGAACAGCCGGGCGCCCTGCAGATTGGAGACGTCGCCGTCACACATCGGCAGGATCGCCATGAACGGCATGCCGTACGGGGCCTTGCGTTCGTAGTCGACCGGCGCCAGTGAGATGACGCCGCGGATCGGATAACGCGGACCGTCGGTGCGGATGCGGTTGTAGTCGAGGAAGTTCGCGACCGCGTCGCCGCCCCGCGAGTGCCCCATCAGGCCGATGCGGCTCATGTCGAGGTGGCCGGAGAGCGTCGTGCCGATCGTCGTGTGGTCGTCGACGGGCAGGCCCTTGGGCCGGTTGGCCGCGCTGATCGCGTCGAGGGTGGCGGCGATGAGCATGCGCCGGTTGTGCATGCCCTTGCCCTTGTTGTTGTCCTGCCGCATCATCAGCTGGTCCTGCGACACGGAGAACGTCGTGTATCCCCAGGTCGCGAGGTTCTCCGCGAGGTACGCGTAGCCGTCCTCGTTGTGCTTGAACTGCGAGCAGGTGGCGTGCGCGCTGTCCTGGCCGGCGTCGCAGGAGCCGTGGTTGCCGTGCACCAGGACGATCAGTGGCGAGGGTTTGGTACGCCGGCTCCAGTCCGGCATGTAGAGCTGACCGCGAATCTCGACCTGCTCCGGCGCCTGCGCCGTCCCCGCCGTCGGGGCGGCTCCGTCGGAGTTGGGCTCCTCGATGGTCGCCAGGCCGAACTTGGCCTCTTCGATGACCTGCTGCCCGAACGGCCCGCGGGCCGTGGGGTCCGGCAGGGCGGCCGAAGGCGTCGCCGGCGTCGTCGGGGTGGGCTTCGGCGCGGGCGCCTTCGTCGTGGCGGCCGTGGCGGGGGACGTCGCGGTCAGTGCGGTCAGCGCTACGGGGACCGTCAATGAGGCAGCGATCACCCGGAGAAGCACGCGGGCGCTCCTCCGTGTTGGTACTTTCACAAGCTCTCCCGATAAAGGAGTGAGAAGTGGTGCAGTCGGGACGTTAGCCAGCCAACGTTTCTGGTGGGTTTCGTAATAAGAGCGTCTTATTTGGTGAGACGTCGCATTTGTGGCTGGCGGCGCGGACTGTCCCTGTGGCGGGCCCAAGAGGGTCGCCGCCGAATTAATGCCTGATCAGGTGGCTACGCGAGCGGACCCGAGGCAGGAAGGGGAGAGGTGAAGTGCGCGCTGATGTCCATCGGCCGGGCGGCCTTCGCCGCGCGCGAGTGCTGCCGCCCGGCACCTTGATCGTTAACGCCGAATAAATATGAGCGTAACAAGTGCGGCGTAATGCGGATAAAAGCAGAAATGCCCTCCGATGCGGCGGGGCGCGCCGCACCGGAGGGCCGGGAATAGCCTGATCAGCTAGTCCATGTCCACTTCTGGTTGTTGCCACCCCAGCAGGAGTAGATCTGGATCTGGGTGCCGTTGGCAGTGCCCTGTCCGGCGGCGTCCAGGCACAGCCCGGACTGCACGCCGACAATGGTGCCGTCGGAGTTGAGCCGCCACTTCTGGTTGTCGCCGCCCCAGCAGGAGTAGATCTGCACCTTGACGCCGTTGCCGGTGCCGGCGGCGTCGAGGCACTTGTTGCCGTAGACCCGCAACTCCTGGGCGGAGGTGTAGGTCCACGTCTGGTTGCTCTGGCCGTTGCAGTCCCAGATCTGCACCTGCGTGCCGTCCGTGGTGCTCGCGTTGGGCACGTCCAGGCAGCGGCCGGACGCGGCGCTCTTGATCGCCCCGTTGCCACCGCCGCCCGGCGTCGGGCTCGAGCTCGGGCTGGTCGGCGGGTTCGGGCTGGGCGAGGTGCTCGGACCGGCGGCGTTGAGGGCGTTCAGCACCGAGGTGTAGGCGGCCTTCTTGTTGCCGGAGCTGTCGAACAGCAGCGGGCTGGTGTTCGCGCCCAGCCAGGAGTCACTGTCGCGCACGCCCCACACCGTGATGCCGACGCAGCGTGACACGGCCAGGCAGTCGTTGGTGATGCTGGCGTACGTCGAGGCGGATCCGCCCTGGACGTCCAGTTCGGTGATGGCCACATCGACGCCGAGGGCGGCGAAGTTCTGCAGCGTGGTGCGGAAGTTGCTGTTGTAGGCGCTGTTGCTGTTGAAGTGGGACTGGAAGCCGACGCAGTCGATCGGCACGCCGCGCGACTTGAAGTCCTTGACCATGTTGTAGACGCCCTGCGTCTTGGCCCAGGTCCAGTTCTCGATGTTGTAGTCGTTGTAGCAGAGCTTGGCGGCGGGGTCGGCGGCCCGCGCGGTGCGGAACGCCACCTCGATCCAGTCGTTGCCGGTCCGCTGCAGGTTGGAGTCGCGGCGTCCGCCGGAGTTGCCGTCGGCGTAGGCCTCGTTGACGACGTCCCAGTAGGCGATCTTGCCCTTGTAGTGGGCCATCACGCCGTTGATGTGGTTGATCATCGCCGAGCGCAGGTCGCTGCCCGACAGCGACTGCATCCAGCCCGGCTGCTGGTTGTGCCAGGCCAGGGTGTGCCCGCGGACCCGCTTGCCGTTCTGCACGGCCCAGTTGTAGACCCGGTCGCCGTTGGTGAAGTTGAACTGGTTGCGGTTGGGCTCGGTCGCGTCGATCTTCATCTCGTTCTCGGGCGTCACCATGTTGAACTCGCGGTTCGCGATGGTGGTGTAGGCCGAGTCACCGAGCTTGCCGGCGGCGATGGCGGTGCCGAAATAGCGGCCGCTCTGCGCCGCGGCCGCGCCGAGCGTGCTCGCCGCCGCGCCGGCGGGAACCGACACGGTCAGCGCCATGGCGGCGCCGAGCACACCGACGGCGCCGGCCACCAGGGCCCGGCGCACGGTTTTGATGGATCGCGGGCTTCCAGACGGGGGTAAGGCGTTTGCGCCCATGCCTGAGCCTCCATAGCTGAACGAACGGGAAGAGGACACACGGGGGGAGATCCCGTGAAAGCGACGCCGCGTCCCATCACTGGACGCCGATTACGCGGCCGTCAGGGACGGTTGCCCCCGCAGTGCACCACCACCGAGCGGGGGAACCGTCTCGGGGACTCAGTGTGTGAATTCCGCAGAAATGTGTCAAGACGTTTAAGAAAAGTTTCGGATCGCCCTCGTGGGGCGTCGGCTCGCACGTGCTCCGACAGCTCGAAATATTGCGATGCGCGGCCGGTGGGGCATACGCGCATAGGCGATGTAACTTTCATCACGGCGCGGTATGCGCCTCGGTGAGGCGACCTCGACGGTCCAGATGGACGGCGGTTCGCCTGACACGCGCCCGTGGTGCTGGGTTTCTGACGCGTTGACAGTGCGTCCCGCCTCGTGTTTGCTCCGGCCCAACCACCACCTCCGTCCGTCCGATGGAGAGGAGAAGGCGATTCACATGCTCGTTGCGGTGTCGCGTCAGGCGTTGAGCCGGAGGGCCTGGATCCCCAGGTCGGTGCGCACGATCAGGCTGCCGGGGGCGGGTACGGCGATCTGACGGATCGGTGAGCCGAGCTGAACGACATGGTCGGGGTGGCCGGGGTGGTCCGGCCCGCACCACACCAGCAACCGGCCGTCGCCGGTGCCCGCGGCCAGAAGTGAGCCGTCCTCCAGCGCTCCGACCGCCAGGACCTCGCTGTCGGGAGGGGCGTCGAGATCCGTCGAGGCATCGGAGTCGTCCAGGTTCTCCACCCGCGCCGAGGACCCGCCTCCGAAGAACAGTGCTCGCCCGCCCTCGTGAGGGATCGAGACCGCGTTCGTCTGGGGAAGGAGCAGGTGTGCGCGGATCCGATGCCCCTGGGAGGTGAGGTGGTGCACGATCGCCTGACCACCGATGAAGACCTCGCGGCCCTGCGAACCGGCCACCGGCGTCATCCACCGCACGACATTGCTCATACCGGCCGCGAGGGGATGCACGTCGGGAACCGGCAACGGGCCGGCCTCCCACCGGTCGTCGTCCGCGGCCAGCGTCCAGAGAACGGGCTCCTCCCAGTCGCCCGCGGCGAGCAACCGGCCGCCGTCCCCCACCACCGTGACCTCGTGGACGGTGCCGGGACGGCCGAGGCGGACGTCGGTCACGACCGTCTCGCCGGAGGAGCCGGGGGTCCACAACCGCAGGGCCGCCTCCGATCCGTGCCGCCCGAAGGCGGCCACACAGACCGACCGCCCCCAGCGCCACAGGCGGACGCCCACCGGCTCCAGTCCGCCCGCTTCCAGGGGCCGCCTGCCGTCCTCCTCACGCAGCTCGACGGAGCCGTCGGCGAGCGCGACCGCGACGACCTGCCGGCCCGACTCGTCGACCATTCCGTCGAAGCCGATCACCGGGGCCGCCAGCTCGCCGACCGGAGGCGGCAGCGGATCCGCCCCCGATCGCAGCGGCCACTGACGGATGGTGCCGCCCACCGCGGACTCCCCGGACAACAACACGAGCCGTCCGTCCAGCTCGGTGAACCTGACCGTGGAGACCGGTTCCCCCCACGGCACCAACGACTCCGCCACGGACCCGTCCTCGTCGGGGTGGTGGATCAGCGTGACCTTGCCGTCCTGCCCGCCCGTGACCATGTGAAGGCGACCTTCCACCTCCGCGAGGTCGACGGAGGTCACTCCGCCGGACATCAGAATGATCTCGCGTGACTCGGGCGGACCGTCTCCGGGGTCCAAGTCGCCGAGGTGCGAATCGCGCACCTCCCGCAGGACATCCCCATAACCGTTCACGCCCTGCTCGTGCATCCTCGTATGCCAGACCAGACCCGAGGAGGCGAAGTCGGCCTCGAGCCGCCAGGCCGCCGGCTCGTGGCCGCCGAAGCCGATCGTCCTGTCCGGCGCGTCGTGTCCGCCGACTATCACGTCCGTCACGCCGTCGCTGTAACCGGCCGCGATCACGAAGCGTTCGTCGTCGATCAGTAACCGGCTCGCCGCGCACCAGGTGGGTGGATCCGGCGGACGGATCACGGGCTGGCAGGTGGCCTCTCCGTCCAGGCCCCAGAGGGCCACCGCGCCGTCGGCCCCGCAGGACAGCACGCCGTCGTCGAAGCCTCCCGTCAACGACAGCACCGGGCCCTCGTGGGCGGGCACCGCCTCCGTGAGCGGCTCGCCGGCACCCGGATCGACCGCCTGGAGGACACCGTCGGCGTACCCGAGCACGATGGCGTCCCGATCCCGCAGCACGATCGGGGTCATCGAGGTCACCGGCGACTCGGCCCGCGCGGGCACAGAACCGGTCACCTCCATCCGTACCGGGTCGATCAGCCACACCAGATCAAGCGCCGTAACCAGCAGGACGGTCTCGTCTACGGCGCCGAGGAGCGCGAGCCGGGCGGCCGGAGTGGCCGACGGCAGTGAAACGACGCCGTTCACCGTGCCGGTGCGCAGGTCTCTGAACCGCACCGTGCCGTCCCCGCTCACGGTCACGACCGTCGTACCGTCCGGACGCGTGAGCGGCAGCAGGTCGAGCACACCGCCCGGGTGCGTGCCGAGGACACGTCCCGGACGGTGGCGGAGCATCGAGGCCCACAACGGCTGCCACCGGCGTTCCAGCGGCAGCCCGGCGAACGCCGTCGCGGCCTCCGCCTCACCCAGCTCGTAGGCCGCCGTCTGCAGGTAGGACGCCCGTTCGCTCCGGTCGCGGTCCGCGAGCAGCCAGCCGGCCCGCCGGTAAGTCTCGGCGTACCCGCCGACGATCCGCTGCTGGGAGAGTCCGCGCAGCACGCCGACGGGCTCCGCGACGACGAGGAACTCCGGACGGTTCACCAGGCCCGCGAGCTCGCCGATCGCGGCGGCGTGGGTGGCGAGGTGGTCGCACGCGTACGCGGGTGCGTCGAGCCAGCCGTCGCCCTGACGGCGGGCGAAGTACTCGACCACGGCGCGGTGCGCCTCCTCGACCTGCACCTCCTCCTGCGCGAGGTAGTCGCGGAAGGAGTCGTGGTACAGCCGGACGGGCCCCGACCGCGGCGCGCCGAGCAGAAACTGCGCGCACTCCTCCAGCACGCGGCGCACGCGGGAGCGCGGCAAGCCGGTGATGCCGCACAACTGATCGTGGGTGAGTCCGGCGCCGCGAGCCACGGTGAGGGCGGCCAGCACCGGCTCATAGAGCTTCCACCACAGATCGCGCGAACGCGCGATGTCCGTCCTGAACCAGGTCCGGTAGAGATCGATCAGCCCTTCGGGCAGGTCGGCCGGCGCCTCCGGCAGGACCTCGTCCCGGGCCAGCAGGAGCTCGACCACATGCCGGGCGTAGAGGAAGTTGCCGTCGGCCGCCGCCGCGATGCGATCGGCCCACAGCCGCCATGCGGCTCCGGCGGCAGGCAACCGGCGTCGTACGTATCGGAGGATGTCCTCCTCCTCGGCAGGCCGGTCCGACCGCAGGTCCAGAGCCGGCGGCGGCAGGTCGCGCAGCACCCACGGATCCGGCCTGCTGGTCACGACGAAGCGCAGCACCTCGGGCAGCTCCGCCGGATTGTCGGTCGCCACCCCTATCAGGTGGGCGATCGTGTCCTCGGCGTCGTAGCGGTACCCGGCGGACAGGTCGTCCACGACCACCAGCAGTCGCTGGTCCCACCCGTCCGCCACGGCGGCCTCAAGCGGGCGCCGAACCAGGTGCGCGAAGGCCTGCCGGGTGGGAACGTCCCTCGGCAGGCGGATCTGCACATTGGCGACCCGCGCCCCGGCCTCCACCGTGCCGATGGTCTGCGTGCTGTTGATCGTGATGACCGCGGACGCGCTCGCGGCCGAGGCCGCCAGCGCGTCCGCGAACCGAGGTATGCGGCGGGCGAGCGCTCCCGACAGCGCCCGGACGAAGTCCAGCGCGTCCAGCGTGCGCTCGTCGCTCGCGTCGCAGAAGTGGGCCAGCACCACCTCCGGCCGGCCCTCGTGGCCGCCCTGCGCCTCGCGCTCGTCCTCGGGCGGTACGAGCTGCGCGGCGAACCAGGTCTTCCCCGTCCCGGGCGGCCCCGTCATCAGGAAGATCCGGCCGTCCTCTTCCCGCAGCCACCGATCCAGCCGGGCCAGGATCCACGGCCGGGGCACGAGCTCGGCGATATCCGGAACGACGGAGCGTCCGGGCACCGCGGCCGGCACGGCGCTCAACCGCTCCGGCCGTCCAGGTCGACCCCGACCGCCTCGCCTCCCGCGGACACCCGCCCGACCCTCATCCGGGAGTGGACCTCCGTGCCGGGGCCGAGCCCGCCGCGCGCCCGGAGACCGGCCAGATACCCCTCGACCACGTCGGCCTCGACGGTCACGTCGATCCCCGTGCCCGTCGGTTCCCGCTGCTCACCCCTGAACGTGATCCGCTGGCCGTAGGCGACTTCAAGCACCCGCCGTAAAGCGTCGACCGTCTCCAGCAGGCCGCGGTCGCCCGGGTCGGGCACGCGCCCCTCCTCGGCGTACTCGATCAGCTCGCGGCGGAGCGACGTCAACGACTCGGAGTTCTCCGCGACAACGGAGTCCGCGACCTCCGCCGCGGCCAGCGGGGCGTCCAGCACCTCGGCAGCGGAGCCCGGCACCTCGACCACGTCGCGGTCCCGTCTCTCCCGCCACCGTTTCAGCAGTTCCCGCGCCTCGTCGTAGAGGAACTTGATCCCCTCGCTGAGCGCCACCGCCCCCAGCGCTCCGAGAGTCAACGAATCCGGCATCCCATCGCCCTCCCGTCCCTTGTCTGTCGGCGCCCGGAAAGAGCGCGTTACGCTCCGGCCGCGATGCCTGGGTCCTTGCCTACGACGCGAGCAGGTCGAAATGGAATCCGGCGATCAGGAGGAGAAGACTCAGCCCGCGCCACCATTCGAGAGATCTCGGATGCTCCAGGATCCAGGCGATTCCGTTCAACGCGCTCTCGAAAAGCTTCGCTCGGGCGGCGGCCAGCGCTATCCAGACGACGGCAAGGATCACCAGGAGCACAAGACCCACCAGGGCGACCCGTCCGCCGAAAGGACCGGTGGCGATGTCGGCCGCCATCCCCACAAGGCTGGTGAGGAGCGCGACGCCCGCGGTCGCCGCCGCGGCGAGCACTCCCTTCGCCGGAGAACGGGGCAGCCGCCGGATACGGCCGCCGTACTCCCGGATCCGTTCAGGGCCGAGAATGTCGAGGACCACCGTCATTCCGCCGAGGAAGGCTCCGATCTTGCCAAGGCGGCCCCACCACTCCATGCTCAGGCCGATGAGGTGGGCGTCCCGCAGCGCGGGATCTCTCGACAGCCACATCGCCCAGGCGTCGAGATAGCCGATGTCCGCCATGCCGGCGAGCGTACGGCTGCGTTTGGCCGGCGACTACCCGTTTCGCGACTCGGCTGGGTGGCGGGTTCACCGGCTTGGCGGGGCGTCGACGGCTTACGGCAGGCGCACCTCCGGCGTAAGGCCCACAAAACGCCCGTACTCGTCAAACGCCTGCTCGATCCTGAGCCGCTCCGCCCTGCCCAGCGGCACGAGCGGATCGACGACGATCCGCACCGTGGTCTTGGCGAGTGACCGCTTCCAGGTCCCGACGACGCGTCCGTCACACACCACGGTCGCCTGGAATATGCCGTTGTTGCCGGGGATGATGGCCGCCTTGTGCTCATCGGCGAGCATGAGCGAACGGTCCTTGTAGCCCAGCAGATACTCGTCGAACCCCGGCAGCACGAGGACCTCGCAGCCGTCCATCGCGGCCGGCGCGGTGTCGAGCAGCGCCGGATCCAGGTACATCTCGACGCCGTCGACGGTCACGCCGGCCAGCCGGTCGCCGGCCGCGGCGATGCCACGCTTGACGTCTGCCATGGTCAGCCCGGTCCAGCCGGCGAAATCCTGTCTCGTGGTCGGCCCGTGGCCGCGGAAATACCGCACCGCGATGGTGGCCAGCGCCTCGTCGCGGTCGGGCCGGTGCGGCTCGGGAACCCACTCGTCGAGCAGCACGAAGCTCTGCTCGTTGCCGATGTTCGGGGCGATGCACAGCACACCGCGCTGGCTGGCGTACCACAGCAGGTGGTAACCGAACTGACCGGCGGATTCGATGCCCTTGCCGGCGAGCACGGCCATGCACTGCGACCGGGTCAGGCGGCCGCCGCCGGCCAGCGCCGCGCCCAGCACCTCCACCGCCCGGTCGGCGACCTCGTCACTCAAGCCGAGGAACTGGCGACGCCTCGCCGCGCCGGCCAGGGCCCGCGAACCCATCAGGTCGAGCATCCAGTGGGCGTCCCGCGCCGGGACGAAGTGGACGGTGCCGCGCATGGGCCAGGTGCGCAGCGCCTCACGCCGCTCCAGCGCGGAGGTCACGTCGCCGACGGTGTGGCCAGGCAGACGCACGCCGAACGACCACAGGCCGCTGGCCAGGTCCTGCGCCTGCATCGCGCCGAGCCAGGTCACCACGTCGGCCACGTCAGCCGGCCGGTCCGTGCCGTCATGCCGGTCCCGCAACAGCAGGCCGGCCATCCGCAGGGTGAGCGCCCGCGCCGGGGTGATCTGATCCATTACCGCCTCCTCGCGGGCAGCGTAACGACGGCCTACGACAACTTCGGGCCGTGTGCGGGCCACGATGGGCCGACGGCACGCGCTCGTTGAAAGTTTCATAACGGGCCGTCTCCCGCACGGTGAGGGCCAGGCCGGTAAACGCAGATGGGCGCGCTCCAGAAGGTCGGGGCGTCGCCGGAGCCCCCGATCCTCCTCTTGACGCACCCTGCCGGGTCCTAGTTTGCTCCGCCATTACCACCGGCATCGGCACCCGCGGACGCGAACTTCGTGCTGCGGACATGTGTTAGCGATAACACGCCCCGGCCCCGTGAAGGAGGGTCTCCGTGATTGGAGGCGGTCCGCGGTTGCGCACCACCGCAAACGCGTCCCGGGCGTGGCCGACACCGGGAGGGGGCGCCCTGAACGCCCCGGGCCCGGGACCGTTGCCGGCAGTAGGACACCGGAGCCTCCGGACCGGCGTGTCATCGGTCACCCAGACCGACGATCTCCAGGTGACGACAGGTGGTTCGCCCGCTGCCTCGACCACCGCCGAAGGTTAGGGAGCGACTCAGCGAAACGTACCAGCTCCTGCCGCCTCCTGCCGGATGAACACAGAACCACTCCGCCTCGTACCCACCCCCCAGGAGTAACCATGGATTCACCCCCCCTTCGTTCCGCTACCGGCCGATGGCGTTCGCCGGTCGCCATGTCGGTGCGTTTGACCGCCGTGCTGGCGACCCTCCTCGCTACCGCTCTCACGTGGTCGGCACCGGCCTCGGCGGCGACCACGCCGCTGGTGGGGGTGGGATCGGGGCGGTGCCTGGACGTCACCGGTGTCTCGCAGAGCAACGGCGCGCAGGCGCAGATCTGGGACTGCAACGGCCAGGCCAACCAGCAGTGGACCACCACCAGTGCCAGTGAGCTGCGGGTCTACGGCAGCAAGTGCCTCGACGTCAACGGCGGCAGCACCGCGGACGGCGCCAGCGTGATCATCTGGGACTGCAACGGGCAGAACAACCAGAAGTGGCGCCTCAACTCCGACGGCACCATCACCGCGGTGGGCGCGAACAAGTGCCTCGACGTCGCCGCCGCCGGCACCGCCAACGGCACCAAGGTGCAGATCTGGACCTGCCACGGCGGCACCAACCAGAAGTGGAACACCGGAACCCCGGTCAGCCCCTCGGCGTCCCCGTCCTCGTCGCCGCCGCCGACCGGCACGTGTGATCTTCCGTCGACGTACCGCTGGACCTCGACGGGCGCGCTGGCGACTCCGAAGTCGGGCTGGGTTTCGCTCAAGGACTTCACCAACGTCGTCTACAACGGCAAGCACCTCGTCTACGCGACGACGCACGACAACGGGTCGAGCTGGGGCTCGATGGCCTTCAGCACGTTCACGAACTGGTCCGACATGGCCTCGGCCACCCAGACCGGGATGAACTCCGGCACCGTCGCGCCGACCCTGTTCTACTTCGCCCCCAAGAACATCTGGGTGCTCGCCTACCAGTGGGGCGGGACGGCCTTCTCCTACCGGACGTCGAGCGACCCCACCAACCCCAACGGCTGGTCGTCGGCGCAGACCCTGTCCACCGCGAGCATCTCCGGCTCGGGCACCGGCCCCATCGACCAGACGCTCATCGGCGACGACCAGAACATGTACCTGTTCTTCGCCGGCGACAACGGCAAGATCTACCGGCAGAGCATGCCCATCGGGAACTTCCCCGGCAGCTTCGGCTCCAACTACACCCAGATCATGAGCGACTCGACGAACAACCTGTTCGAAGCGGTCGAGGTCTACAAGCTCCAGGGCCAGACCAAGTACCTCATGATCGTCGAGGCGATCGGCTCGCAGGGCCGCTACTTCCGCTCGTTCACGGCCACCAGCCTGAGCGGCTCGTGGACCCCGCAGGCCACGTCCGAGAGCAACCCGTTCGCCGGCAAGGCCAACAGCGGCGCCACCTGGACCAACGACATCAGCCACGGCGACCTGGTCCGCAACAACCCCGACCAGACCAAGACGGTTGACCCCTGCAACCTGCAGCTGCTCTACCAGGGCCGTGCCACCAACTCCAACGGCGTCGACTACGGCCTCCTGCCGTACCGGCCGGGTCTGCTGACCCTGCAGCGCTAATGGCCTGACCCGGACCGGACCCCGATCGGGCGTTCCTGATCAGGACCCGGTGAGGTCGAAGCGGCGGGCTCGGTGTGAACACCGAGCCCGCCGTTGTCACGTAAAAGGCCCGGTCGCCGAACGCTCGGTCGACGTGGACGCGAGACGGTGGAAAACGACTTCGAACCGGACTCCCCGCGTGACATTTTCCGGACAGAGCTGTTCACGCTGCGCTTCTGGCGGTTCCACGGCCGCTGAGGGTGCTTACCGCCCTGGTGCGCCAGGCGGCCGGACCGTCGGCCGCCGCCCTCGCGTTCGGGTGCGGCGGGCGGCGACGAGGGCCGCCGCTCCGGCGGCGAACCAGGCGGCCTCGACCGCGACCTTGGCGGCTCCGTCCAGCGGAAAGGTGGCCAGGGGCGCGCAGTAGAGGCCCCAGACTGTGGCGAACAGGACGATGCCGCCGATCGCCATGCCCAGGCGGCGTGGCCAGGTGGTGCGGGCGAAGCCCCAGTAGCCGACGGAGACGTAGACGGCCATCTCCGCGACGAACCAGATCAGATCCACGGTCAGCTCCACAGGATGGCGGCGAGCAGGTGGATGACGGCGAAGGCTCCCGCGCCGAGAGCCATGCCGGGGTCACGGCGCATGATGCCGAGCACGGAGTCGCCCACCTGGGCGAGCCCGGAGACGACGAGCAGGGGGACCACCGCGGCCGAGGGCCCCCAGACGAGGACGAACGCGGTGACCAGTCCCAGCGGGAGGGCCCGCGCGGCGTACGCCCGGGTGTAGAAGTGCACACCGGCGGTGGTCTCCTCGTCAGACCTGAGCCCGAGGGCCGGCTTGATGACGCCCGCCACGCTGGACCCCGCTGCTCCGAGGGAGGCGAGGACGTTGAGTACGACGAGCACGATATCCATTAATTCTCCTCAAGAATCGTTCATGCCCTGAATCAATTGGCCTGACTGTATCATTCAGGCCATGAACGATGTCAAGCAGACGATCGCCTTCCGGCTGGGCACGCTCGGCGCGGTCATGCAGGAGCGCTTCGCTTCCAAGATCGAGGCCTACGACCTGAAGCCGAAACACGTGGGCCTCATGGCCGCGCTGAAGAGCGGCACGGTCGCCGCCTCCCAGCAGGACCTGGCCGCCCGCCTCGGCGTCGCGCCCAGCCTGGTGGTCGCCCTCGCGGATCACCTGGAGCGCCTGGGCGCCGTCGAGCGCGTGCGCGACCCCGGCGACCGCCGCCGCCAGACGCTGACCCTGACCGAGCACGGTGCCGCACTCCTGACCAGGTGCGCCGCTGCCGCCGGCGAGCTCGACGACGAGATCACCGCGTCGCTGGCGGCATCCGAGCGGGCGGCCCTGCACGACACCCTCGGCCGCCTCGCCGCCGGTGTTGGGCTCCCCTCCTGAGTGATGTCGTGTGACATCGCACAGGTGACCCGGCGGGATTCCAGAGTGCGCCTGCGGCCTGCACTGGAGTTTTGTGTGGAGGGGGGTGCGGTTGCGGGGGCGCGGTCGGTGTGGCTGGTCTTTGTGTGGTGTCGTGACCGAGGATCACAGCCAGCCCGCGTCCTCGGCGACGCGGATGGCGTCGATCTTGTTGCGGGCGCCGGTCTTGGTGATCGCGCCGGTGAGGTAGTTGCGTACGGTGCCCGCCGACAGGTGCAGCCGGGCGGCGATCTCCTCGGCGGAGGCCCCTCGGGCGGCTTCGCGGAGGACTGTGGTTTCGCGCGGAGTGAGAGGGCTCTCTCCGTGCTCCATCGCCGAGGCCACCAGTTCCGCGTCAAGCACCCGCAGCCCGGCTGCCGTGCGCCTGATCGCGTCGGCCAGGCGGTCGCCGGGGGCGTCCTTGACCAGGAACGCCTCGATGCCCGCCGACAATGCCCGCCGTACCTGACCCGGCTGGCCCATCGCGGTCAGCACCAGGATGCGGCAGGAGGGGAGCACCTCCCGCAGTTGCGCGGCGGCGCTGATGCCGTCCAGCACGGGCAGGTCGATGTCGACGATCGCCACGTCCGGCCGCACCCGCAGCGCGGCGGGCACGATCTCGTCCCCGCGCGTCACCTCGGCCACCACCTCCAGGTCGGACTCCAGGCGCAGCAGGGCGGTGAGCGCGGCCCGGATCATGAGCATGTCCTCGGCCAGGAGGACGCGGATCACGTCGGCACCTCCATCGTCAACCGGAATCCGCCTTCGGACGTGCGCCCGGCCTCAACCGTGCCCCCCACATGCGCAGCCCGCTCCACCAGCCCGACCAGCCCACCACCATGAGGCTGGGCACCGACAGGCCCATCACCGACCGGGTCCGTAGCGGTTTGCGCGTCATCAGGTGGGAGGCCGTTGTTGACGATCTCCAGGTGGGTGCGTCCCGCAAGGTTCGAGGTGGTGATCGAACAGGTGGTGGCGCGGCTGTGCCGCAGGATGTTCGTGACACCCTCGCGCACGGCCCAGGCGAGAGCCTCGTCCGGCTCGCGGGAAGGGGTGGTCTCGGCGAGATCGATCTGGCAGCCGATTCCGGCCGATTCCAGCATCGCCGCGGCCCGGTGCACCTCACCGGCGAGCGACAACCGCCGGTAGCCGCGAGCCACCTGACGCACCTCCTGCGCGGCCTCCCTCGCTACCTGGACCAGCATGCCGACCTCGGTCTTCGCGGAGGGGAGATCGCGGTCCATGAGCCGGGAGGCCAGGTCGCCCTTCAACGCGATCGCGGTGAGGCTGTGGCCCAGCCCGTCGTGCAGGTCGCGGGAGATCCGCAACCGCTCCTTAAGCACCGCCGCCTCCGCCAGGTCGGCCCGCGCTTGCTCCAATTCGGCGGTGACCCGGACCAGTCGCACGACGACGTAGATCATGGCGCCGGTGATAAGGATGGTGAGGGCGTAGAAGAACGAGCCGGTCACGTTGTGGAAGATGCCCTGAAGCCACCAGAACTCCACCGCCGCCATCATCATCACCAGGACGCCGCCCCAGCGCAGCGGGAGCAGCAGGAGCACCGGCCCGGCCAGGAGCGGCGCGGTTCCGGCGGACCAACTGGTGAACCCGAGGGCCTCCGGCAGGTAGGTGGCGACCACCTGCACTGCCAGTGTCGCGAGGAGCCGGCGGGATCGGGTACCCGCGAACGCCTGCCGTACATGAAGAAAGTGCGGCCAGTAGAAAGCGGTCAGCACTATGAGCAGTCGGGCGTTGAGCGACGCGGAGGTGGTCGCGAGGGAGACCACGAGGGGGATGATCGTGTAGCCGACGGAGATCAGAACGATCAGCGCGATTCCGAGCCGCCGCGCGGACGTGGAGTTCATGATCGGCCCATTATGACTTCCTGGGCTCCCAGCGGAACCACCTCCTGATCGATAACAGCGCGACCCCAGCCCACACCGCCAGAACCAGAGTCGGTACGGCTGCCGCCGCCAGGTCGGAGCCGAGTGTTCCCGGCCCGTAGGAGGCGCGGACCGCGTCCACCACCGCGCTGGTGGGCAGGGCGGCGAGGAGTGGGTGCAGCCAGGAGGGCAGCAGGTTCATGATCGGGCCCATTGCCCCGGACGCGAGACCGGCCAGGAAGAAGAACGGCATCGTCATGGCCGCCGCGAGCTCCCCGCGCGGGATCGCGGCCGTCCAGGCCACCCCCAGCGTCGCCAGCACCGCCGAACCCGCGACCGCGAACGCCGCGAACAGCACCGGATTCCTCGGCAGCGGCACATCGGCAAGGAGGCGTACGGCCACGGCTGACACGATCATGAGGGCGACCGTCTGCGTGACGGTGTTAGCGATCTCGCCGAGGAGAATCTGCCGGTCGGTGAGCCGGGTGGTGCGCAGCCGTTTGAGCAGGAGTTGGTCGCGGCGCATGGCCAGGGCGACGGTGATGTTCAGAAACGCGGTCCCCGACAGGATGAGCGCGAGCGCCCCCACGAACGTCTGCGCCGCGGCCGTGACGCCGTCGGCCTGAACGTTGCGCATCAGCGCCGGCATCCCGATCGCCAGCCCCAGCGGGGTGATCACGGAGACGAGCAGCATGCCCTTGTCGCCCCAGAACAGCCGGGCGCTCAGCTTGTAAGTGGCCGTGAGGCTCATCGGCGTGGGTCCCACCGGAAGAGAAAGCGGACGGTGACCAGGCCGAGGAGGGCCCAGACGGTCAGGTTCAGGACGGGTCCGGTCAGTGTCGTGAGCTCGCCGCCCCGGTAGGCGAGTCTGGCGATCTCGACCATTGCTCCGGTCGGCAGCAGGTCGAGTGTCCACTGGAGCCAGCCGGGGAGGAGGTCGGTGACGAACGGCCCAAATGCTCCGGCCCCGACCGCGCCGGCCAGCATGAACGGGATCGTGATGGGGGCGTTCAGGTCGGGGCGGCGGGTCACGATCGAGAAGACGACGCCGATCAGCGCCAGCACCCCGGCCACCGCGACGACGCACGCCGCGAACAGCAGCGGCAGTGCCGGTGGCGGTAGGTAGGTGAAGGTGTAGAGAATCACCGAGACGAGGGCCGACAGGAGAGCGGCCTGCGTCACGATGTTGACCAGCTCGCCGCCGATGATGGCCCGCCCGCGCAGGCCCGAGGCGCGTAGCCGCTTGAGAACCAGCAGCTCCCGCCTGCTCGACAGCGTCACGGCCGTCTGGGTGGTCGCGACGATGGTCAGGACCACGGCGAGCGTGCCGAGATGCATGCCGAGCACCACCTCCACGTCGCGGCTCCTGAGGGAGGCGGCGATCAGCGACGGTAGGCCCGCGCCCAGGCAGACGCTGAGCACCGCGATGCCACCGACGGCCCGCCCGTCGCCCCAGAACAGCCGCCCGCCCAGCCGCGCCACGGCCAGCACCTCACGCACGGGTGCCACCACCCTGGGCAGGGCGGTCGCTTTCGGGTGTTTTGTCGTTTTGGGCCAGTTCCAGGAACAGGTCTTCCAGTGAGGCCGTCCGGACCTCCAGGCCGCGCAGGCGCAGGCCGCGTTCGCTCGCCCAGCCCAGCAGTGTCTGGGCGACCAGGTCGGGATCGGCGGCCTGGACCATGGCGAGCCTGCCCCGCACGGTCGCGGGCAGCGGAAGTTCCCCGGGATAGATCATGGACGGCAGCTCGAACGAGACCCGCCCCACCCGCGCGGCGAGCGTTTCCGCCATCTCGCCGCCGACGACGATCTCACCCCTGTCCATGATGGCCAGGTTCGTCGCCAGTTGCTGGGCCTCCTCCAGGTAGTGGGTGGTCAGCAGCACGGTCGTGCCCCGGGCGGCGAGGTCGCGGACGACCTCCCAGGTGTTGTGGCGGGCCTCGGGGTCCATGCCGGTTGTCGGCTCGTCCAGGAACAGCACGTCGGGCCGGCCCAGCAGGGCCAGCGCCAGGTCCAGACGGCGTTTCTCACCGCCGGACAACTGCCGCACCTTCGTCTTCGTCTTCGCGGTCAGGCCCGCCAACTCCAGCGCCTCGCTCGCGGGGCGCGCGGCGGGGGTGAAGTCACGCCAGATCTCCACCGTCTGGCCGGCCGTCAGGTCGGGGAAGAACCCGGCCTCCTGCAGCATGATGCCGACGTTGCCGCGCACCTGGGCGCGGTCCCTGATCGGGTCGAGGCCCAGCACACTGACCGAACCGGTGTCCGGCTTCTGGAACCCGGTGAGCAACTCGATCGTCGTGGTCTTGCCCGCGCCGTTGCGGCCGAGCAAGGCGAAGACCGTTCCCGCCTCGACCTCGAACGATATGTCGTTGACCGCCTGGAATCTGCCGTAGCTCTTGCTGATGTGGTGCACCTGAATCGCTGTCACGCCTTGATCCTTCGCCAGAGGCGGCGGCGGAAACAGTGAGCAATTCACAACTTCCCGAGCAGGCTGAGTAGGCGGTCGGTCACAGGCTCTTGGATGGCCCTGAGCCCTCCCGGACTCGCCCCTCATCGGCCCAAGAGCGTTCCTGAGATCGTCGGGAAGCCGTTCGCGTGATCATCCCGCGCGTGTCCCGCATCATCCATCATCCGCCGAGACGGCTATGCGAAGGCTGGGTGGCGACCTCACTATCCAGATGGAGATGCCGCGCGCCTCGCCGCCTCCTGCTCGTGCCGATGAAAGTTTCATCGGCACATGTGTTTCACCGCTGCTGACGCAGGCGGTTTCCTCCCTCAACCCACCGGAAGACGGGCTGGTCCGGCGGGCCGCGGGCACCGCATGGAGGATGGCGCCAGGCTGCCGGGCGCCGGCGGGGCGACGGTGACACCGGCCCTGAGCTGGCACATCGGACCCACGAGTGGCCAGGTTGCTCGTCCGTATGGACGGCGGGGTCCCACCGCGACCCACGGGTAGTCCGCCATGTCGCGGAAGATCGCCCGGCGTCGCGGCGCTGGGGCGGGCGAAGGTGCGCCTCTCCCGCTTCATCGACTCTTGCACGACACCCCTGTTAATGCGACATTACCCCCAGGCATCATTCGGCATACGTTATACGTTACGAGGTCGCAAAATGGTAGCCACGTCTGCCACGGATTCTTGGGGCGTGCGGTGAGGAGACCTCTCGCCCCCGGGCGGCGGTGACCCTCGTCAGCGTGGCGCCGGGGCAGACCACCAGGGCTACTCCAGCACCGGCGAGCTCGTCCTTCGCGTACTGGAGGGCCCATGACCCGCCTTTGGCGAATGCTCGGTGCGCACGACCGGCCGGCATCGCTCATCCCGCGGCACGGACATTCGGCATCGCCGACGATAAGCCTGCCAAAGCCCACGCTCTACCGGCGATCGCCGCGCATGGCGTGAGGGTGGCCGGTCCCTCGGCCTCGGAAAAAGGCGCACGGCCCTCCGCTCGATGTCCTCTACTGCAAGACAGGCGCCACACCCCGATGAGTTCTGCTGCGGCGGGGTGATCGCGTGGTGAACACATTTGCTCGGAACCAGCGAAAGGAACAGAGCGTGAAGTCAGCCCTGTCCACTACTGGGAAGGCGTTAGCAGCGCTCGCGGTGTTCGTCGCCGCTGTGTTGCTGCCGGCCTTCGCAGGTAGTACCGCGGCCTCGGCGGCGGTACAGGCGACCTACTACGTCGCCCCCGACGGCAACGACGCCAACCCTGGCACGATCGCGTCACCGTTCAGAACCCTGGAGCACGCCAGGGACGTCGTTCGCACGGTGAACGGCAACATGTCAGGCGACATCTATGTGTATCTCCGCGGGGGCGACTATTCGGTCAGCAGCACCATCGACTTCACGCCGGCCGACTCCGGCACGAATGGTTACCGGGTCATCTACGCCGCGTACCAGAACGAGACGCCGATCCTCAACGGTGGCGTCCAGGTAACCGGATGGACCCAGCACAGCGGCAACATCTGGAAGGCCCCGCTGAATCGCAGCAACAAGCTCCGTGCGCTCTACGTCAACGACAAGCGAGCGTACATGGCTTCGAAGACAATAAACTCGGGCGGGTGCTACGGAACCTACACCATCACGGCGGGGCAGGCGCCCTGGGCGTGGGAATCGGGTTCGCAGTGCGCGGGAGCGAAGTACAGCCAGAGCGATTTTCCCGCTATCGCCGCCAATCAGGACGACATCGAAATAGAGACGGCGACGACCTGGACCACGGCCATCGTGGGAGTCCGGCAGGTCACCACTGACGGCTCGAACCGTGTCGCCCTGTTCCAGCAGCCGGGAGCGGCTATCGCGCAAGGCGCCTTCAACGGGAACGCCCAGGTCGGCGGCACCCACAAGGTCATGAACGCCTACGAGTTCCTCGACACGCCGGGCGAATTCTACTTCGACAAGACGAGCCACACGCTGTACTACTACAAAGCGGCCTCCGAGAACATGTCGACCGCGACGGTCTTCGCACCGAACAACGTGTCCACCCTTCTCAGGGTCGCCGGAACCTCCACGAGCAGTCGCGTCCGGAACATCACCTTCTCCGGCCTCACGGTCGAGCACTCCGACTGGAACCTGTTCAACGTGGCCGGGTCGTCGTTCAAACAGGCCCAGCAGGGCAACCTCGGCGCGCTCGTATACGCCAAGCAGAACTTCCACGCCTACTACTACCGTAATGTCGACGTGGCGCCCGGCATCATCCAGATCGAGAACGCCGACGGGCTCGTCCTGCAGAACAACCGGATACAGCACACCGGCGTCGACGGAATCAACATGGTCAACGACGTGGTGAACACGCAGTTGATCGGAAACTTCACGAACGACATCGCCGGATCCGCCATCACCGTGGGCCATCCCCAGAATGTCTACATCGGGGACTACACCTCGACCAACCACGAGAAGTATCCCGCCCAGGTCGAAGGCGCGCCCAAGAACATCGAGATCAAGAACAACTACATTTACGACAGCGCCGTGCTGTTCAACGGGCACAGCCCCATCTCGGCGTACTTCGCCGACGGCCTGACCATCCAGCACAACCGCATCGAGAAAACCCCGTGGTCCGGCATAACGCTCGGCTGGGGGTGGTGGAACTTCGACGGATCGTCAGGCTCGATCGCGCCCAACCGGCCGACCACCACGGCGAAGAACAACAACATCAGCTACAACCAGATCATTGACACCGTGCAACGCCTGGGCGACACGGCTCCCATCTACACACTGGGCAGCCAGCCGGGAACCACAATCACCAACAATTATCTGCAGGGCGTCCCGTCCGGTCACAAGTACGGACTCCACCCGGACGAAGGCTCGGCGTACATCACCTTCCGCGACAACATCCTGAGCGTGGACAAGAATCTCACCGCGCTCATCAACTCCGATGACTTCGGGCGTAAGCATGACCTGAGCATCACTCAGACGTACGGTCCTATCAACAAGGTCTCCAACAAGAACCTGCCGAACAGCACGATCCAGGATATTCTCGTGTATTCCGACTATGTCTGGCCGTCGCAGGCCTATGGCATCGCCGTGAACTCCGGACTCGAGGATGCGTACAGGAACATCATCCCCCAGAGCAATCTTTCTCTGCCGGATTACGTCCTGCCTGCCAGCACGTTCGTCGCCGCCGGTGTGACATCGATTCCCATCCGGAGCGCCGGCGATGCGAACAAGACGGTCTGGCTCGCTCCCTCGGGTACGACTTCCTTCGCCGTCGGCAACACGATGACCAAGGCAGGCGGAACCGCGACCTCCATCGCCGTTCCGACGTCGGCCGGTGATTATCGGCTCTACGTCGTGGACGCACAGGGCAACCGTTCGGCTGAGTCGAAATCGCTCGTGAGGCAAGGAAACGGCGGCGGGAACAGCCAGCAGAACGTCACGATCGTGGGCGGCCAGTCGGGTCGATGCATGGACGTCACCGGCGGCACGGCGACCAACGGCGCTCAGGCGCAGCTGTGGGACTGCGGCGGCGGCACCAGCCAGCGGTGGACGTACACGTCGGGCAAGCAGTTGCAGGTGTTCGGCAACAAGTGCCTGGACGCGAACAACCAGGGAACCTCGAACGGCACCCAGGTGATCATCTGGGACTGCAACGGACAGACCAACCAGCAGTGGAACCTCAACTCCAACGGCACCATCACCGGTGTGCAGTCAGGGTTGTGCGTGGACGCCAACGGCGCCGGCACGGCCAACGGCACGAAGCTCATTCTGTGGTCGTGCAACGGCGGCACGAACCAGCAGTGGAGCCTGCGCAGCTGACGTGAGGTCCTACCGGGCCGCAGGCGGTCATACGCGTACCGCCTGCGGCCCGCCCCGGCAAGACTCATGACGCGCTACGTGCGACCTGCACGGTGGCATCGGTGAGTTCGGCTGCACGGGATGCGCGGGCGGCCAGGTCGCGCAGGTGGGCGCGGAGTTCGGGCGGGTCGTGGACCTCGAACTCGCATCCCAGCATGAGCAGCCTCGCCGCCAGCCATTCCAGAGTGTCGGCGTGGCCGCGGAGCGAGCAGGTGCGGTCGTCGATCGGGCTGACGTCGGCGGGGTCGGCGCCGAGGCGGGCGACCACCTGGTCGGCCGGCAGGTGGAGGATGGCGCGCACTTCGTAAGTGGGGACGCCGGAGTACAGCACCCGGGTGACGAAGGCGGCGGGGCCCTCGCCGGGTGGTTCGCGGCCAGTCACCCGTGCGCCGGTCGGCAGGGGGTCGCCGATCCGGTCGACGCGGAAGACCCGCCAGTCGTCTCGGTCGAGGTCCCAGGCCATGAGGTACCACCGCCGGCCGGAGGCCACCAGCCGGTACGGCTCGGCCAGCCGCCTGGTCTCGGCGCCGTCCGCCGCACGGTAGCGGAACCGCAGCCGTTCTCCGGCGGAGACCGCCCCGGCGAGCGTCACGAGCGACTGCGCGTCCACGGTCGGACCGGTCACGCCGAGCATGGTGATCGCGGCTGAGCCGAGCGCGCTCACCCGGTGCCGCAGCCGCGCCGGGAGCACCTGGATCACCTTGGCCAGCGCCCGCACGGACGCCTCCTCGATGCCCTCGACCGGGTTGCCCGCCGCGATGCGCAGACCGACCGCGATGGCCACCGCCTCCTCGTCGTCGAGCAGCAGCGGCGGCATGGCCCTGCCTGCGGCGAGCCGGTAGCCGCCCGCCGCGCCCATGCCCGCCTCCACGGGATAGCCCATCTGGCGCAGCCGCTCGATGTCGCGCCGGATCGTACGAGCGCTGACCGCCAGGCGCTCGGCGAGTTCGCTGCCCGGCCACTCACGTGGGGTCTGCAGGAGGGACAGCAGGGTGAGCAGTCGCGCCGCAGTGTCGGTCATGCCGTCCAGGATGCCGGGCATCTAGGACAAGAACCGGCCTACATGATGCCTAGCGTGTGCGGCGCACCACCGACACGAGGAGAGTCATGAACCCGTTCCGTATCGAGATCTCCCAGGCCGGCCTGGACGACCTGCGCGACCGGCTCGACCGCGCCCGCTGGCCCCGTCAGCTCCCCGGCGAGGGCTGGAGCCGCGGCGTGCCCGCCGACGTGCTCAGGGAACTGGCCGACTACTGGCGCACCGGCTACGACTGGCGGCTGCACGAGGCCAGGCTGAACGAGTTCCCGCAGTTCGTCACCGAGATCGACGGCCACGACGTGCACTTCCTGCATGTGCGCTCGGCCGAGCCGGACGCGCTGCCGCTGGTCCTGACCCACGGCTGGCCGAACTCGTTCGTGGAGTTCGCCGGCCTCATCGGTCCGCTCACCGATCCGGCGGCGCACGGCGGTGACCCGCGGCAGGCGTTCCACGTGGTCGTGCCGTCGGTACCCGGCTTCGGGTTCTCCGCCGCGCCGAGCGGCCCCGGCTGGGACACCGTGCGCGTGGCCCGCATGTGGGCCGAGCTGATGCGCCGCCTCGGCTACGACAGGTACGGCACGCAGGGCGGCGACCTCGGCGCCTACGTCGCGCCGGAGATCGCCAGGCTCGCCCCCGAGCACGTGGCCGGCGTCTACGTGATCAGCGGGCTCGGCTTCCCGACGGAGGCCGACGTGCCGGAGATGGACGAGGACGAGCGGGCGGCCTTCGCCGCGCTGATGTCCGCCGACTGGATGCACGGCGTGGACCATCACGCGCTGCTGCGGTCCGTGCCGCAGACCTTCACGTACGGCTGGCACGACTCCCCGCTGGCCGCGCTGGCCTGGATGACGCAGAAGTTCCACGACTTCTCGGCGGCGGGGCCGCTGGAGAAGGCGATCGACCGTGACCTGCTGCTCACCAACGTGACCCTGTACTGGCTGACCGGCACGTTCGGCTCGTCGTCCTGGCCGTACTACGACAGTTCGGCGTCGGCCTGGCCGGCGGGCCAGAAAGCGGTGCCGACCGGCGTGTACAGCGGCCCGCCCGGCATCAGGCGGCTGGCCGAGCGGCGCAACACCATCGTGCACTGGCCGGTGGACAACCCCTCGGGGCACCACTTCATCGCGATGGACCGGCCCGATGCCCTCGCAGCCGACATGCGCGCGTTCTTCGCGAAGGTCAGCTGATCAGCGAGGTCTGGACCATCGCGCTGCCGGCACACGCCAATGGTGTCCGTCAAAGCGGGACAAGCTCAGTAAGTGAAGGGACGAGACCCGCCGCGGATACATCGATCCTTTCCGGCCAGCCGAGGGGCGGGTCTCGTGCCCGGAATCAGCCCCGCGGCCGCTCACCCAAGCGGTCCGTCCAGCCGGCCTGCTCGATGACCACGCGCAGCGTTGGCGCCGTCTTGCCTGCCAGGACGACGTCGTACTGCAGCAACTCGGCCGTCCTGGGGTCGATGATCAGGTCGTAACGGACGTCGTCCGCGCCGGTCGTGGACAGGGCGGTCCCTGTGCGTCCTGTCACGTCAGCGGCTTCGCCCTTCTCGTCGATGCCCGGCTGGTCGGCGAGCATCTGATAGAGGGCGGCACGCGTGCCGGGCGTGGTGGGAGCGGTCAGGAGGTCGACGGCGCTCTGCCAAAGATGGGTGGCCAGGCCGCCCCCGCCCGCGGGCGCACTGTCGTAGGAGGCGGTCAAGCGGCGCTTGAGAGCCTCCTTGTCCGTGGGCAGGTCCGCGATGTTCTCGAGGGTGATCCCGGGATTGCCGATCGACAGGACGGGCTCGATGTCGTCTTTGCGCATGCCGGGCCTGTCCCTGCTCAGAATCGGCGACCCCGAGGCCTTCCAGGCCGCCTCATCGGCGGGCGAACCAAAGGTGATCTTCGCTGCCCGCCGCACCGACCCACCGGTGTCCCCCTTGCGCACCGCGCGCCAGGTGTCGGTGGTACTCGTCGTGTAGGCGTCGTAGGGCAGTTCGAGCTCCTTCAGGAGCGCCTCCTTGTCGAGGGTGGTGGAATCCGCCTTCTGGGAACGCCGATCCAGCTCCATCTTCAGCGACGTAATTCTCTTTATGTACTCGTCCGGCGCCACGTTCACCCGCTGGGCGGTGGTCTGCCGGGTGTACCAGTACCGTCCGGAGCCGGCCGGCTCGCCCGCCGCGGTCTCCGCCGCGGCCAGCAGGAACGACCGGGCGTCCAGGGCCGGGGACGTCGAGGGCTGCGCGACGGCGACCCCGGGCTTGGGCGCGGCGGGCTGGACGCCGCCGGACACAACCAGCGCGGCGGCGATGCCGAGCCCCGCCGCGACCGTGCCCGTGATCAGGAACAGCGGCATGCGGGGGACCCGCCAGGCGACCCGCGATACCGGCGTCGCGAAGGCTTGAGCGAGGTCCCCGTCGCGCCGGCGCTGGTACGCCTCGGCAGTCATCTCGTCCAGGGCTTTGGGCTTGAGCTGGGAGAAGAGCTGGTCGGACATGTCATCCTCCAGGTGAGGGGTAGAGGGGCGGTACGACATCACGCCTTCTCCAGACGGCCGAACAGGCCTTTCTCCGGAGAACGGGCGGCGGTTTCCTGGCGCAGCGCCGCCTCCAGGCGCTGGCGGGCACGGTGCAGCCTGACGTTGTACGTCCGGGTCGAGCAGCCCATGACAACGGCCGCCTGCTCGGGCGGCATGCCGTACCAGGTGGCCAGAACCATCGCCTCGGCGTCCATGTCGGACAGGGAGGCCAGCGCGGCGAGCGCGTTCTCCCTGTTCACTACCTGCTCGGCGATGTCCCGGCCGACGTGGTCCAAGGTCCCGCCGAGCGCCAGGATGCGATCGACGAGCGCCTGCCGCCTGTCGCGTGAGGTGCGCTGCTTGGCCAGCAGGTTGCGCGCCACGCCCAGCAGCCAGGGCAACGGCGGATCCGGCACCTTGTCCAGACGCCGCCATGCGACCAGGAACGTCTCGCTGGTCACGTCCTCAGCAGTGCCACCGTCGGCACGGAGTAGGGCGTAGCCCAGCACGTTCCGGTAATGCCGGTCGTACAGACCGGTGAATCGTTGTCGGGGATCGTCCACACCCAGTAGTCCCTCCGCGGGCTCCCGGATTACCCCGTGACACGAAATATCTGGATGTCACCGGCGCAGGAGCACCCCAGCGCCGTTCATCGTACGACCGGCCTCCACATGACACCGGCGACGGTCGCACGGCCTCGCACACGTGTCGCGGTGTCGAGCATGGTGATCTTCTTGCCCGGCCGGTGACCCCCGAGCTCGTGAGGAGAGCCCGTTTCGGCTGCGGTCCCTCAGAAGCGACCCTCACTGACGTCGTCGACGTCAGCGGCCGTGTCAGGACGGCGACGGCCCGGTATCAGAGCAGTCGGCGATGGTGGATCCCATGAACGGTCCAGCGATCGCGGCCTCGGGTCGCGAACCGGGCCACGCCGAGATAACCCCGGCCCTCGTGCGGGACGGGGTTTCGCAAGATCGAACAGTGTGGGTAGGGAGATTTCCGATGGGAACTGGCAACGGTGGCTTCTCCACAGCGGGGCTGCGCAGAGTGCGCGAGGTGCTGGCGCGGCATGTCGAGTCCGGGAAGATCCCCGGAGCCGTGGCCCTGGTCAGCCGGGGCGGTCAGACGCATGTCGAGGCGCTCGGCACGATGCGGCATGACGGTGGCGCGCCGATGCGGCGGGACACGATCTTCCGGATGGCCTCCACGTCCAAGCCGGTCTCGATCGCGGCGGCGATGGTGTTGCTGGATGAGTGTCGGCTGCGGCTGGATGACGTGGTGGATGCGTGGCTGCCGGAGCTTGCCGACCGGCAGGTGCTGACGCGGCCCGACGGCCCGCTGGACGACACTGTGCCGGCGCGGCGGCCGATCACCGTACGGGACGTGCTGACCTCCACCTTCGGGCTCGGCATGGACTTCACGGCGCTGGGCCGGCCGATCATGAACGCGGTCTTCGAGCAGGGGCTCACGCCCAACCTGCCGGTGGAGGTGCCCGAGCCGGATGAGTGGATGCGCCGCCTGGGCGAGCTGCCGCTGATGTACCAGCCCGGCGAGCAGTGGCAGTACCACATCAGCAGCGACCTGGTCGGTGTGCTGGTGGCCCGGGTCAGTGGCCAGTCGTTCGAGGAATTCCTGCGCGAGCGCATCTTCGAGCCGCTGGGCATGAAGGACACCGGCTTCCACGTGCCCGCCGACAAGATCGACCGGCTGCCCACCCTGTACGCCCCCGACCCGGCCACCGGCGAGTTCCTCGCCTGGGACGAGCCCAAGGGTGGACGGTGGAGCCGGCCGCCGGCGTTCCAGGGCGGCGGCGGCGGGCTGGTCTCCACCGCCGACGACTACCACGCCTACTTCCAGATGCTGCTCAACGGTGGCACCCACCAGGGCAGGCGGATCCTGTCCCGGGCCGCGGTCGAACTGATGACCACCAACCGGCTCACGCCCGAGCAGAACGCCGCCCGCACCGCCCTGGCCACCCGCAACGTGCACATCTCGTTCGGTCAGGGACAGCAGGGCGGCTGGGGCATGGGAATGGCGGTGCGCACCTACCGCGGCGACTACGCGCCGATCGGCCAGTTCGGCTGGGACGGCGGCAGCGGCACCTCGGCCTACGCCGACCCGGCCAACCAGCTCACCGGCATCCTGCTCTGCCAGCTCGGCTACACCGTGCCGAGCCCGGCGCACCTGATGAACGACTTCTGGACCACGCTCTACCAGGCGCTCGACGACTGACACCAAGCCCACGCCGGTGGCCCCCAGCCGGCCGTCCGAGGGCGAAATTCCCTCGGCGGACGCCAGCCACCGACGGGCTGGTTGGGCACGTGCTCGCCACGTACCCCAAGGACATGAAGCTGGACGGCAAGGCGGTAGCCGCGATCGCCGACCAGGTGCTGCCGGCCCTGATGGCGGTGACGCGGCTGCAGCGTCCGGACGACGGTGGTGGTCAGGCCGCCCTTGTCGGTGTAGGTCGCCTGCAGCACCCCGTAGATGTTGGCCGCAGAGTCGTGCTCACCGTCGACCGGCGCCGCGATCGACCCAGAACACCCGGACTTCGAGGTGATCTGGTGGCGTGGCCATCGTGCCCGAGGAAGTAGGTGACCGTCACCCCCGAGCAGCCGATCGTCCCGTCCTCGGGGTCGGACACGGTGACCTGGAAGGGCACCGTCTCGCCGAAGGAGAACAACCGCCCCGCCACCGGCGAGTTGAGCGTGACCGACGGCGCGGTGTTGCCCACGTTCACGGTCACGCTCGCCGTGCCGGTCAGCCCCTGCGGGTCACGGACGGTCAGCGTCGCGGTGTAGGTGCCGTTGGTGGTGTAGGTCTTGCTCGGGTTGGCCGACGTGGAGATGGTCCCGTCTCCGAACGCCCAGGAGTAGCTCAGCGAGCCGCCCTCGGGGTCGGAGCTGCCCGCGGAGGAGAAGTTGACCGTCAGCGGCGCCGGGCCGAAGGCCGTGTCCATCACCTGCGTCCCCGGCCAGACGTGCTCGGACTCCCCCGGGAGAGTTCTCCCGCACGTTTATCGGCATTCTGCCGGGGGACCTCGGCCTGCCTCAGGGCAGGCCGAGGTCCCGCCGGTTACCCGACGTTCTCGTTAGGAAATGGCGCAGCTGACGCCGTTGAGGGCGAACTGGTCAGGCTTGCCGGTATTGCCGGTATGGGTGGCCTGGAAGCCGATGTCGGTGGATCCGCCTGCTGCCAGCGTCCCGTTGTACGAGACGTTGCTCGCGGAGATCTGACCGCTGGAGCCGGAGTAGGTGGCGTTCCAGCCGTTGGTGATGGTCTGCCCGCCAGGAAGGGTAAACGCCAAAGTCCAACCGTTGATCGTTGATGTGCCACGGTTGGTGATGTGGATGCTGGCGGTGAACCCGTCGTTCCAGGAGTTCATCGTGTAGCCCACCTCGCAGGCGCCGGCCTGGCTCGGAGACGGTGTGGGGCTCGGAGACGGCGTGGAGGTCGGTGACGGTGACGGCGTGGGGCTCGGTGAGGGCGTGGGGGTCGGTGACGGTGACGGCGTGGGGGTCGGCGACGGCGTGGGGCTCGGGGCCGTGGAGAAGGTGATGTTGGAGACGTAGGAGTTGATGTTCCAGCTCGCGTCCGCGTCGGTCGAACTGGTAACGGGTTTGCCCTGGACGGTGAAGTTGGTGAAATGTACGCCGTTGATGTTCACGGTCGACGAACGACCGTGCAGGTTGACGACCTTCTTCACGTCGGAGGAGACGTTGGTGAAGTAGGCGTCGCGGATCGTCGCGGTGTTCTGCACGGTTCGCCAGGACGGCGGCCGGTCCTCCTCCAGGTCGATCAGGCTGTCGGTGTTCTCCACCCTGATGTTCTCCCACCGGGTGTTCGAGACAACGGCCGTGTCGACCGCGTCGATCACCATTGAGCGTCCCGCCTTCACCACGTCGATGTCACGGAACGTGACCCCGTCCATCGACCGCCCTTCCGTCTTGGTGCCGATCTTCGCGCAGCCGGAATTGCTGTAGCAGACGATATGCTCGTGGACGACGTTCTTGGTGTCGATCGCACCGGCGGTGGTGTCCTCGTTCTTGGTCGCCATGTTGTCGTCACCGGTGTAGAGGAAGGCGTTGGACAACAGGCCGTTGGTCGACTCGTCGAAATCCACACCGTCGGTGTTGTTGTAACCCGACGTGGGCCGACAGTTGATCAGCTTGTAGTTCTTGATGGTGACCTTGTCGCTGCGGTAGATGAGCGTGTTCCAGTAGCTGGAGTCACGGACGATCGGGCCGTCGATCTGGATGTTCGAGCTCTGCTCGATCTTCAGCAACGCCAGATTCATGCCCTGCGCCCGCAGCGACTTTCCGTTACCGTCGATGACACCGCGGCCCAGCACCTTCGCGTTGCTGACCTGGTACACCCGCAGGGAGGCGTGCTGCATGCCCTCGATGTTCACCCCGCCGCTGCCGGTGTTGAAGTCCGCCTTGTTGTTCGAGCCGTAGAGGACCGCACCGGCAGCCAGATACAACGTCATGTTGCTTTTCAGCCAGAGCTCGCCGACCAGGTACTTGCCCGCCGGCACATACAGGATATTGCGGGTCGCTCCCGACGCGGCGTTGATGGCACTTTGGATCTTGGCCGTGACGAGAGTCCCCCCAGTGTTGTCGACCCCGTAGTCAGCCAGGCTCTTGACGTTGGCGTCCCCCAGGTGCGGCGTATCGGTCTCGGGTGCGTCAATGAGGATGAACAGCAGCTCTGCGGAGTCGAACTGGACGACCAAGTAGTTCGGGCCGCTGTCGAAGGTGATGGTGTTGCCGCTTCTGGTGACCGCCAGCTTCCGGCTCTTGGGGCTGACGGTGTAGGAGTTGAAGCTTTGGGCGACGGTGACGGAGAACCTGGCGGTGCCCGCTGCCGCCATCGAGCAGTGCGCGTAGTGCACCTGCATCTCGGGAGCGAACTTAGTCATCTTCTCGACGAACAGCGGGGAGCCGTCCGCCGTGACGGTGTAGAGGGAACTCTTCGTGGCACCTGGCAGTGTGGGATCGGCGACGCAGCCGCCGGCTGCCAGGGCGGCCGCGTCGTTGCCGGCAGGGCTGGTCGCCGCAATCGCGCCGTACTCCGGCGTCACCAGGGCGGTCGTCCCGACGCCAACGCCAACGGCAAGCAGTGTGCTGATTAATAGCTTCGCCAGAGGTTTGATCTTCACGGGGATTCCTTGTTGTGGGGGGGCATGAAGTGCTGAGCGACTGGCATCACGACCGGTAGTCGATCACTTCCTCTCGAAAGGGGCTGATCCCAGCGGATCAGCGGTGTGAATACGTGCGTTTCCTGCCCATCAGGCCGGACCGGACCGGGAGCGGTTGGTTTCCTCACGACGAGTTGCATGGGCACGATCCGGCGCGAGTTGCCGGGCCGTTCGCTTCGTTGAGCAGGTCGACCAGAAGATCGACGGCCGTTCGGCCACATTGCTGTTTCGGCTGGCAGACGGTGGTCAGTGGAGGAGTCACGAGGTCGGCCGTGGGAATGTTGTCGAACCCCACCACGCTGACGTCTTGCGGCACGCGGACGCCGCGCGCGGTCATGTGGCTGATCATGCCGAGCTGGCCAGACATGACGGACGAGTGGCCGCGCTCCGCCTGCTGCGCGGCCCGGAACGACCCACGGCGATCTTCGAAGCCGGTGCCGTGTCGCCCACGTTCGTGGGTGGCGTCGCCGTCGCCGATGTCCTCCTCGCTGCCTCCGTCACCGCGGTGATCGCCTACAACGACATGATGGCCCTCGGCCGGTGTGTCGCCGATCGGATGTCCGACCGGATCGTGCCGCGGCCCGAACTCCGTCAGCATGACTCCGACGCGTTGCTCACGGGCCACCCGTTCGACACCGTGGATGATCTCCATGCCCCACATGTCCTCTAACTCGCTGAAGACGAGCTCATCCCCGTCGGCACAAGCGGGGTCAGCGTGGCGAGGACCGCGCCGATCCGCAGGCGGATTTTCGTAAGCTGGGCGGTTTCACGATCGATCTCCCTCGATGTCGACCTTGACGGCGCCGATCAGTACTTCCTTGCTGAACCGGCATCGGACGACCAGGTATGTGGACAGGTATATGGAGACGATCGGCGCGTACTGGGCCTCGTGCGCACCATGGACTCTCCGTTGATGAGGAGCGGTCCGCCCGACCCGTCGAACCATCTCAGAACAGAAACTTTCCACCTGAGCAGCACGAAACATAACCTAGAGATGAGGCGTGTCTCGGTCCACTCGCCCTCGGCACCGTCACCGCTACGCGGGCAGCCTCGCACTCTCACCGACTGGTCCGCCGCCCCTATGGCCAGCGCCTTTGTCATCGACGCCGATCTGAAACGCCCGTAAGCAGAGAAACTTTCTAGGCGGGCTTTCCTGAATATTTCAGAGCGGATTCGGCGTGCGGCGACAGCCACGCGTCCCAGCACATCCCAGGCCGGTCCGGCCGCTGACGGATCCTTGATGAGGAGGTACAAATGCCGTCGCGGGCGGACGGTTATCCTTGCGCCGTGAACGGACCTCCGCGCGGTCCGGCCGGGCGGAGTAAGTGATGAAGGGGGCCAGGTCGCCCTACGCCGAGTCAGGGGCGCCTGTCGCCGACCCGGAGCACCCGAAAGGCGACCCGACCCGGCCGGTGAATATCGCCGACTCCGGCCTCGGTTACGCAAACCTGCTCTTCATCGCCACCGTGCTCGCCGAGTTGCGTGCCGCCCGCGACCAGGACCTGACCGTTTTTCGGCTCTGGTACTAATTCTGTGATCTTCCAGCGCTCGGCTGCGGGTGTCGCTGATCATGCTGGGTGACCGATCCTGGCGAACATCTACCTGCACAGGCTGGGCGACTTCGTCAAAGTTCTGATTCCGGACTACGCCCGAGGGCGGATCCACAGGCAGGACACCGCCTATGCCAGGGTGCGCGCCGCCAGAGACCGGGCGACAAGCGCGGAGACCACGCCGCGGCGCGGGAGTTGCGCAGGCAGTTGCGGAGCATGCCCAGCGGGGATCACCGAGATCCCGGCTTCCGGCGGGCTGCGCACGTCCGGTACTGCGACGACACCCTGCTCGGGTTCACCGGACCCAAGGCTGAAGCCGAGGAGATCAAACAGCGCCTGACAGCGTTCCTGCGCGACGAACTCGCGCTGGACCACCGTCAACACCTACGGGGCCGAGTGGCGGGGCATCGTCCAGTACTACCTGCTGGCCGGGAACGTCCATCGTCTCCACCGACTTGGCTGGGTCATGGAGACCTCGCTGCTGAAGACTCTGGCCAACAAGCACCGCTCGTCGGTGGCGAAGATGGCCCGCAGATATGGCTTTGTAGGCATTCACCGGACAGGGCGGGTATATGCGAGTGGTACTCGGCGGGGGAAAGGGTCACGAAGGACCGGGCGTCCGCCCGGCCTTATCCAGGCCCTCGAAGATGGCCTGGCTGATCTCGCGCAGGGCTTCGAGCTGTCCAGGCGAGAGCACGTCGAACAGATGCTCCCGGACGGCGGTCACGTGACCGGGGGCGGCGTTCTCCAGGGCGGCGAAGCCGGCGTCGGTGAGCTGGGCGACCCAGCCGCGCCGGTCGGTCTCGGACAGGCAGCGGCTCACCCAGCCGGCCTTCTCCAGCGCCGCGACCGCGTGCGACAGCCGGCTCGGCGACGACCGGCACAGCTCGGCCAGCCGGCTCATTCTCATCGACCGGCCGGGCGCCTCGGAGAGGCAGACGAGGATCTCGTAGTAGGCGACGGGCATGCCCGAGTCGCGCCGGAGCTGCCGGTCGAGGTGGGCGGACAGCTCATTGCAGGCCGTCATGTAGATGCGCCATATTTCCTGCTCTTCGGCGTTCAACCAACGGACCTCGCTCATGACCTCAGCATACTGATTGTTTGAGCTCTCAACAGCTTGCCCTTCGGCGGCTTCGCGCATCGCTCACCCGCGCCGCCAGGAGTTCGCCGGCCGGTACAGGACGCGGTGGTCCCGTCCTCACCCGGCCCGCGCGACCGGGGCGGGAGACCCGCCGGAGGTGGCCCGCGGCGCGTCTTCCACCGCCGAGCAGCGCGGCGACGAGCACCGCCGGTTCCTCGCCGGTCGGGTTGCCGCGCACGATCCGCAACCGGCCCTCCCCCGCCGTCATGCCGGGGGATTCCCGTGCTTGCGGGAAGGCAGGTCGGCGTGCTTGGTGCGCAGCATCGCCGGCGAGCGGATCAGCGCCGACCGGGTGCGCCGGGGGCGTGGCCGGTGCCGGTAGGTCTCGATGGCACGGTAGTCGTTGCGGATGACCGGCAGGGAGATGCGCCGGGTCTCCTCGTCGGCGAGCACCTCGAACAGGCGGTCGGCGAGCTCGCCGATGAGGGGTTCGTCGCGCCGATCCTGCCTGCCGGGGCACTGGACCGAGCATCTCGACGTGTCCGGGCAGCACTTTGGACAGCGGGAAGTAGAAGGACGCATAGCCGCAGGCGTGCGGGAGGCACACCAGCCGGACGGCGGGGTCCGGCGAGGGCCGGAACCTGCGTATCCAGGGGTCGGCGATGGTGTCGTTTCCGTTCAACTGTTGCGCGGTCCTTTCGCTGTGGGCGGCCGCGACCGGGACGGAGAAAGCGCGAAAGAGCAGCCACGCCCTCCGGGGGGAGGTCGTGCCTGCTCGTTCGCGGTCACGACGCGGGAGCCGGTCATGCCTTCCAGTGGGGGTCGCGTCCGGTGAACCCGAGCAGGCGGTCCAGCGCGGAGGCGTCCGGCAGGACCGGGATCTCCGGCCCGAAGGACCCGTGCTGACGCCCTCCCATGCCGTCGACCTGCTTGGCGGTGTCGAGCACGTGCGCGACGAGCTCGTCGTCGACGGCGAACTCGGTCCCGACGGCGCGGGCGAGGTCCCAGCCGTGGATCACGATCTCCATCAGCATCACGTCGCCCGCGAACTGCGCGGGGTGGGTGCCCCGGAAGATCTGGGTGGTGCCGGTCCACACCTGCGGGTCGGCCCAGACCTTGGTGAAGCCGGGCGCGAGCGCGGAGATCCGCTCCCAGGGTTCCCGGCCGGCGTCGCCGGCCTTGTCCGGGCTCCACGGCTCCCGGCAGGCGGCGGACTCGCCCATGGACATCATGAGGAGCACGTGCTCGCAGAGGCCGTGGACGTCGTAGGCGTCGCAGGGTGTGGGTAGCTTGCCCTTGCCGGCGAGCGTCTCGTCGTTCGCCAGGCCGAGCAGGGTGTCGACGGCGCGGGACAGCAGTGGTCCGGTTGCCATGGTCGCTCCTTCTGTCGTGCCGCCGGGGCGGTGCGCCCGCCCCCGGGCGGCCGGATCGGTCAGTCCTGCTTGTTGGCCTCGACCTCGAGGGTGATCTTGACCTTCTCGCCGACGATCGCCCCGGCCGGGCCGGCGGTGATCTCGAAGTCGCTGCGGTTGACCTCGGTGGTGGCGGAGAAGCCGACGACGGGCTTGCCGTCGAAGCCCGTGCCGAACCCGTTGATCTCGAGGTTCAGCGTGACGGGCTTGGTGATGCCGCGGATGGTGAGCTCGCCGTCCAGCAGATAGGCCTCGCCGTCGCTGCGGACGCCGGTGGACACGAACGTGAGGGTGGGGTGGTTCTCGACGTCCAGGAAGTCCGCGGTGCGGATGTGGTCGTCACGCTGGCCGCTGCCGGTGCTGATGGACGAGGACTGGATCGTGGCCTGGACCGAGGACTCCAGCGGGTTCTCGGCGGTGACGATCTGCCCCTCGAACGCATCGAACCGGCCCCGCACCTTCGCGACACCCAGGTGACGGACGGTGAACGCCACATCCGAGTGCACGTGGTCGATCGACCAGGTGCCCGTGACGTAGTCGGGGATCAGGGCGACCGGTGTGTTCATGGGGGGACTCCTTCAGTGGGTCCAAGTTGTTGAGCGCTCATATATTGAGCACTCATGAACTTAGCGCAAAGCTATTGAGGTCTCAATAACTCTCCGGGGCTCGTTGCGATCCCGTCTTGACGCGGCGGTGCAGAGGCGCGGTGGTGCGGGGGCCGGCGTGGCGTTCCCCGGCCGGGTCAGCGCGGCCGGGTCAGCGCGGCCGGGTCAGCCGGTGGCCGCCGGGGCGCGAGCCGGCGGCGCAGGTCGTGCACGAGGGCGTTCGCCTCGGCGGCGTCACGGAAGCCGCCGAACACGTAGAAATCCGGACGTACCAGGATGCCGAGCACGTCCGCCTCGGCCAGGTACGGCAGATAGACGTCCTCGGCGTCCACCACCGCGCCGCCGTGCGCCGGTCGCGTCCCTGCCGGGACCACGTGCAGCACGTGCGTGCCGAGGCTGCCGAGGAACGCGAGCGCGTCGGCGTCGAGGAAGGGAGCATGCCCGCGACGAGCAGATCACGTCCGGATGGCTACACCTGTTCGATGAGGGCGCCGTCCTCGTGATCAGCGAATGGGAGTACGCCGGAAAGGGCTACTCCCCGGGTGACGCCCTCGTGGCCTCCCTCACCGCCTCGTCATCCATCGTCGGAGGTGGCAGCTGATGGCGCGCAACGATCAGCTCCTCACGGTTCCCGAGGTGCTCGCCGAGCTGGGTGGCGTGTCCCGCCGTACCTTCTACCGCTGGCGTGAACTCGGCCACGCGCCCAAGTGCGTCAAGCTGCCCAATGGAGAGATCCGCGTCTGGCGGAGCGACCTCGCGGTCTGGCTGGACTCCCTCAGGGAGGCCGCGTGAACACCAGCTATGACGTGAAGTTCTGGGACATCCGCCGTAACCCCTCCAGCAAGACGCCTTCCTACGTGACGCGATGGAAGGTCGGCCCCAAGGAGAGATCCAAGACCTTCCGCACGAAGGCACTCGCCGAGAACTTCGTGTCCGACCTACGGCAGGCGGCCAAGCGAGGTGAGACTTTCGACCTGGTCACGGGGCTTCCCGAGTCGATGATCAAGCCAGCCGATACCGGGCCGACATTCTTCGCTTCGCCCGGTCGTACATGGCAGCCCGCTGGGTCCACTCGGCGGCCCGCACTCGCGAGACGATGACGTACGCCCTACTGTCTCTCGTCCCGGCCCTCGTCAAGGATCTGCCGGGCAGGCCGGAGGACGAGGACCTCCGCACGGTGCTGCGAGAGTACGCCTTCCTGCCGGACAAGCGGCGTGGAGAGCTGCGGCCGGAGCACAAGGCGGCGCTCGCCTGGCTGAAGCGGCGTCCTTGCCCCTCGTCGACCTGATGGAACCGGCCGTGATCCGCTCGGCCCTCGACGCCATCGCCCTCCGCTTCAACGGCGAGCCGGCGGCCAATACCGTACGGCGCAAGCGGGCCGCGCTCCATCACATGATGGAATCCGCGGTGGAACTCAAGAAGCTGTCCGCAAACCCGCTGCACGCGGTGAAGTGGAAGCCTCCGAAAGCCGCCGGAGCCGTCGACCCGCGAACGGTGGTCAACCCGGCTCAGGCGCGGGCGTTGCTCGACGCGGTGACCCAGGTGGGCCGTACGCGCGGCCCTCGGATGATGGCCATGTTCGCCTGCGTGTACTACGCGGCTCTCCGCCCCGAAGAGGCTTCGGGGCTGTGCCGACAGAGCTGCGACCTCCCCGCCGAGGGGTGGGGCATGATCACACTCGAGAAGGCGTGGCCACAGGCGAACAAGCGGTGGACGAACTCGGGGGAGACCCACGACGAACGCGGCCTCAAGCACTGGGCCGTGGACGACACGCGGGAGATCCCGATCCCTCCGGTTCTCGTCGCGATCCTTCGTGAGCACATCGAGACGCACGGCACGGCGCAAGACGGTCGGCTCTTCCGGACGAGCAAGGGCCGGCCTTTCTCCTCCTCCGCGTACTCCGCCGTCTGGCAGGAGGCCCGGCGGCTGGCCTTCACCGTTGAGCAGATCGCATCCCCGCTGGCGGCCCGGCCTTACGACCTGCGGCACGCGGCGGTCTCCCTGTGGCTCAACGCGGGCGTCCCGCCGACCGAGGTAGCCCAGCGCGCCGGTCATGGCGTCGACGTGCTCCTACGCGTATACGCGAAGTGCATCGAAGGGCAACGCGCTCGCGCCAACGGGCAGATCGCGAAGGCGCTGAAGGCGTGACGGGGAACTTTCAGAGGGCCGCTACTCGTCGCGGTCTTCTTCTCTGGCGGCTGACCTCGTAGGTACCTGCCGGTCGGACGGAGCCCCAGTGATATAGACCCCACCTGTTATCTCGCTGCTGTACATGATTAATCCGCTCTCAAGCTCCACGCGGGGTTCCGGTCGGAAGAGCAGGTTGACGAGTGTGCGGACCAGGCTTGGTGCGACAGGTATGAGGGCGGCAATAAGCCCGATCCGTACTACGGATGCGGCGAGGTCGCCGAAGCTGCCTAGAGCGTAGAAGGCCTGAGGAGCAATCAGTAATGCAAGAAGAAGCATAAGGGCGATTCGGGTACGACCCCGAATATCGGCCTGAGCGGTAACCGCGCGTGGAAGTACTGTGACGACTTCCGTGGGGTTGTGGTCTCTAAGCAACGCTTTCGGTTCCTGCGAAGCCGCGCAGATGATCTTAAAAGTTACTTTCCGGCCTGGGGCCAGATGACCGAATCGATAGCCCGGCCTGGTGGTCTCCTCCGTGTCGGGGAGTGCGTCGACGGCCCACTCAGGCTGAGGCTTCGGGTCCAGATACCTGTCTAGAATAGAGGGGGCAGGAGACAGTTGAATGCGGATCTCCTGGTCTCTGACCAAGGTGTTTCCTGTGTTCTCGACCGTGCAACTTATGGCGTAGAGGGCTGGAACAAGCTGGCCCTTGTAGCTGACGGCCACCGAGGGTGTCAACTCCTTGCTGACCTCTGGTAGGGCGCGCTGGACTTCTAACGTGTAGGAGAGTTCCGATTTCGACTTTCCTCTCGATGAGACTTGAGCTGCTAGAAGGGTGCCGGCGACGCCGAGAAGACCTCCGGCCAGGCCAACTGTGAGTTGCTGCCAGAAACTATCGTTGATCCAGGACATGAGTCGCATTGTGCGGCACGAGGGACTCTCAGGGCAGTGATTCTGGGAGTATCACGTCTCCTACGGCAGTGCCTGGTCTTACCGAAGCTGCGAGCCGAGGCGCGTGATCGGCTGCAGTGGCTGGTGGCGGCCATATGGACTGTCAACCAAGCACTCAAGATCATCCCGTGGATATTCCGTGAGCGGCGATTCAGGGCTGCTCTCGGTGGCCTACGGCTGCACATGGGCGGAAGCCGTAGTGAGGGATAGCCCCCAGGTCGGGCGGCGGATGACAAGGTCAACTAGGTGCCCCCGGCAGGATTCGAACCTGCGGCACCCGCTTTAGGAGAGCGGTGCTCTATCCCCTGAGCTACGGAGGCTGCACACGTGCCTTGTAAGCCTAGCGAAAGGTTGGCCCGGTTCGCGCCTCTGGACGGGGTGTCGGGCCGAGGTTGCCGGGGTCATCGACGGGGTGGCATGCGGTAAAGGCCTGGCAAGTCGGCGCGCCTCCGCTTGTGCCGCCTGGTTATCTCACTGCCCGTGACCACAACGCGACGCAGGTATCTGCGCGGGCTACGTCCCATGGTGCTTGTCGCGGCGATGATCGCACCCGCGATCCTGGCCTCGGGCTTGCTGGCGGCCCAGTTCAGCGGCTACGAGGAGATGGCCCGGGGGAGTGCGGTGAAGCCGGCTCCGGGGGCGCGGGAGGCTCCGGAGGTCGAAGTTCCGGAACCGGCCCTGCCTGAGCCTCCCCTCGTCCAGCCGCCGGCGGTCGTGGGGCCGGTCGTCCCTTATGAGGTTGCGCCGGATGTGCCCACTGGCCGGGCGGCTACGACGAATCATCCCCAGCGGAAGGCCTCCGGCCATCGCGACGACGACCGCCCGGTTGGACATGACGTGCCCGCCCCGGAGCGCGCCTCGGAGCCGGGGACGGAGACGGAGAGCGGCCCCGGGCTGCACGCCGGCATCGCGGAGACGGTGACACTCGCCGGTCAGGTGGCCACGGGCGGTCCAGCCGCGGCCCCGAAACCAGCCGCGGCCGCGCAACCGGGTGCGGCTCCGCAACCAGCCGCGGCCGCGCAACCGGGTGCGGCTCCGCAACCAGCCGCACAACCGGGTACGGGAACGGGCCACTCGGGCGGTGCGGCCGTGGCGCCGCGCCGGGTGGCCGCGGTCGCGGAACCGGGCGCCGGGTCGGGGGTGCTGGAGCCTACTGCGGTGCCTGAGCCGTTCGGGCCCGCCCGGATGTACGGCGGGTTGATCAGGCTCTCCCAGCCGGAGGCACCCGCGCCGATGGCGGCACCACGGCGCGCGGCGGCGAAGCCGCCCGTGGCGCGGCCGGGGGCGCAGGAGCCGGCGCTCGTGTGTTCCTTCGACTTAAAGGACGCCGGGCTCTGGGATCTGTGCCGGGACCAGGGCACTCAGTCGTAGGGACGTGACAGGCCGAAATCGTGGCTGGGAAACACCCGAAAGGGACGTGATCGGGAGATAGCGCTTGGGCGAACTGGGTCCGGACGGTCTTGACTGTGTAGTAACGTGCGTCCCTGTCCCAGGTCACGAGTTCGCAAACGGAGGCCTCGATCGTGCCCACTCCCCGATCAGCGGGTCTGATCGCGGTTGTCACGGCGATGACTTCGCTGACCGGCGCCATGCCGTACGGGATGACTCCGGCCGCCGCTCAGGTCACCGGCCCCGCGGCCCGCGCGCCGCGCTCGGTGACCGGTACGGAGCGGGTGCCGGAGACACGGGCGACGACGGCCCCCAAACCGGGCAACGTGGGCAAGCCCGGCACGCTGACCCAGCTGCGCCGCCAGGCCCAGCAGGCGTACAAGAGCATCGAGGACGCGACGAAGGTCCTCCAGGCGCGGCAGAAGCAGTTCGACGCCTCACAGCGCGAGCTGGCGGGCAAGCTGACCCAGCTCGAGTCCGCCACCAGGCAGCTCAACCGGATCCGCAAGCCCCTGTCCGATCTCGTTTCGTCCGTGTACCAGGATCCGTCCCTGGCCGGAGTCAGCCCCTTCCTCGCCGGCGGCGACGGTACGACGGCTCTGCGGGCGATGAGCGACATGGACTACCTGGTCGACGGCCGCAACAGCGTCCTGGAGGACGCGACCAAGGCGCTGCGACAGCAGCAGCAGCTGGCGAACCAGGCGCAGGAGCTCCGCGCGGCGAACCTCCTGCAGGAGGCCCAGCTTGACGCGCAGATAACGGAACTGCGTCAGCGCTCCTCGACACTCGTCAAGTCGCTCACCCGGGCGCTGACGAAGCTCGGCGTCAAGGTCAACCAGGGCAACCGGGGTGCCGGAGCCTGTGACCCGACGCGGGTCAACGTGGCGGGGGAGTATCCGAACGGTCTGCTGCCCAAGAGCATTCTGTGCCCGCTGCCGCAGTCTGGCGAGGAACTGCGCGCGGACGCGGCGATCGCCTTCGCCGACCTCAACATCGCCTACCAGAAGCGGTTCGGCAAGCCGATCTGCGTCTCCGACAGCTACCGCAGCCTCGCCGACCAGCAGGCCGTGTATTACCAACGGCCGGGGTTCGCCGCCACTCCCGGCAAGAGCAATCACGGGCTCGGGCTGGCCGCCGACCTGTGCGGCGGGGTGCAGGCATTCCGCTCGATCCAGTTCAACTGGTTGGAGGCGAACGGCAAGAGGTTCGGCTGGATGCACCCCGACTGGGCCTATCACAGCCCCTTCGAGCCGTGGCACTGGGAGTACGACCCCAAGCTTGGTTCGCTGCTCTGACAGGCGCCCACGGCCGGTGGGACGGGGTCAGCGTGGGTGGATCGCCACGGAGAGCCGGCCCTGCGACTGCGCCTGGGCGAGCTGGGCGGCCTGGTCGGAGGTGGTCGCCAGCACGAGCAGCGCCCCCGCGTCCTCCGCTCCGGTCGACGGCCGCGTCGCCACTCGCGTCATCACCCGCACCTCCCGCGCGACCGGGTACGCCGGGCGCGGCTCGCTCTCGAAGGAGGCCAGCACGTCGATGACGTCGCCGGCGGAAAGGAGCCGGGCGGCGTCCGGGTCGGCGATGCGAACGGGCGTGGCGACGAGCCCGGGACCCTGCGCGGTGAGGCTCTCCCCGCCGAGCAGACGGACATCGGTGATCGGCTCGCCTCGCCGCATCGGACCGGCGGCCACCCGCCCCGCCACCGGGTAGCCGGGATGCAGCGCCCCGTCGGGAACGGAGTCGGGCGGGAGCCGTACGACCGTGACGTCACGGGCCGACAGCCGGCCTCCGGCCAGGTCGCGGGCGGCGGCGAGGACCGCGACCCCGGCCGGCGGGCGGACGGACAGCAGCGCGCACGCCACCCCGAGGCCGGCGAGGATCGCGGCGATCGGGCGGCGGTGCCGGGCGAGGATGCGGTTCGCGGCTCGCACGGCGGGCTACGGGAGGTCGAAGGGCAGCTTGAGGCCGTCGAGGGCGTTGCCGCAGGGGCAGGGGCGCTCGTCGGGCAGTGCTTCGACGATCACCTGAATGAGCGTGCGCATGCGCTCGACGTTGGCGCCGAAGAAGGCGAGGACCTCCTCGTGGGTCACGCCGTCTCCGGCCTCCACGCCGGCGTCGAGATCGGTGACCAGGGCGAGCGTGGTGTAGCAGAGGGCCAGCTCACGGGCGAGCACCGCTTCGGGATGACCGGTCATGCCGATGATCGACCAACCCGCTGCCTGATACCACTGCGATTCGGCCCGGGTCGAGAACCGGGGGCCCTCGACGACGACCAGGGTGCCGCTGTCGGCGGTCTCCCAGCCGTTCTCAAGGGCGGCGACCACGCTGACACTCCGCCCCGTGGGGCAGTAGGGATCGGCGAAGGAGACGTGGATGGCGCCGCCCGCGTCGTAGTAGGTCTGCGCCCGTCCGGTGGTGCGGTCGACCAGCTGGTCGGGGATGACGAGGGTGCCGGGACCGAGCTCGGGCCGCAGCGATCCGACGGCGCTGGGAGCGAGCACCTGCCGCACTCCGAGTGACCGCAGCGCCCACAGGTTCGCCCGGTAGGGGATGCGATGGGGCGGGTACGCGTGGTCGCGGCCGTGCCGTGGGACGAACGCCACGGAACGGTCCCCGACGCGGCCCACGGTGATCGTGTCGCTGGGCGGCCCGTAGGGCGTGGCGACTTCGATCTCCTCGGCGTCGTCGAGAAGGGAGTAGAAGCCCGAGCCCCCGATGACGCCGATCTCTGCGCGATTGACCATGCGCCTGACCTTAGCGGCTCGTCTCGGGCCCCCGTTGGCGGCCTGTGGATAACCCTCGGGGCGTGAACCCGAGTCAGGCCGCGGCGGTGGAGCCGGACGAGCCAGACGAGGACGACGTGGTCGTGGAGCTCGTGGAGGTGCTGGGGGAGGACGACGAGCTCGACGCCGCGGCCGGCTCCTTCTTCGCGGAGTCACCCGACGGCTTGGCCGACGACGAGCTGGTGGACGACGTCGACGAGCTCGAGGAACGGCTGTCGGTGCGGTAGAAACCGGAGCCCTTGAACACGATGCCGACCGCCGAGAAGACCTTGCGCAGCTTGCCCTGGCAGGCCGGGCACTCCGTGAGCGGGTCGTCAGAGAACTTCTGGACGGCCTCCAGCTGCTCACCGCAAGCGGTACAGGCGTACTGGTAGGTGGGCACTCGCTCCTCCTGAGACTGGCACTCGACCTGTTCGATTGCTAATGGTAGGCAATCTAGGAGCCCAAACGCCACTCCAGCCCGGTTTATTGCACGGGGCGCGCGAAGCGGACAGCGGTCCCGCCCCAGGTGGGGCCGGGAGATCAGCCGCCGCGCTCGCCGTACCAACCGGCCAGCTTGCCGCGCCGGCTCACCGCGCGCAGCCGGCGTTCCACCGTCTCCCGCTGCGCGGCCGTGGTGACCACGAGCAGCTGGTCGTCGGCCATGAGCTGCGTCGTCTGCGACGGCACGAACGACCGGCCCTCCCGTACGACGAGGGTGACCATGGTGTCGGCAGGCAGCCGAAGCTCGAAGATCTCGACGCCCTGCATCCGCGAGCCGGGCGGGATGCGCACCTGCAGCAGGTCGGCCTTGAGCTCCTCCAGGGGCGCCGCCTCCACGTCGAGGTCGCGGGCCTCGCCCTCGGCGGAGACCCCCAGCACCCGGGCCAGGTACGGCAGGGTGGGGCCCTGCAGGAGGGTGAACACGATGACGATGACGAAGACGTCGTTGAACAGTCCCTTGGCGCCCTCGACCCCGCCGCCCCAGGGGATGGTGGCCAGGACGATGGGCACGGCGCCGCGCAGCCCGGCCCACGACAGGAACACCTGATCGCGCCAGGAGAGCGCGCCGAGCCGCAGGATCCGGGACAGGAAGGCCGAGACCGCGACCGACGCCGGCCGGGCGAGCAACACCAGGGCCACGCCCGCGACCAGGCCCGGAATGATCGCGCCGGGCAGTTCGGCCGGGCTCGCGAGCATGCCGAGCATGACGAACAGGCCGATCTGGGCGAGCCAGGCGGCACCCTCCGCGAAGCCGCGGGTGGCCGCCCGGTGGGGAAGCCGGGCGTTGCCCAGGATCAACGTCGCGACGTACACCGCGAGGAAGCCGCTGCCATGCAGCAGGGCCGCCCCGCTGTACGCCACCAGCGCGAGCGCGAGGACGGCGATCGGGTAGAGACCGGAGGCGGGCAGGGCGACCCGGCGCAGCGCGTACGCGCCGGCCGGTCCCACGGCGGCTCCGACGACGGCCCCGACGATCAGTTCGAGCACGGTCTCCAGCAGGGTGCTCGGCACGGAGGGCGTGACCGTGGACACCTGGCTCAGCACCATCACGACGATGACGGTCGGGGCGTCGTTGAATCCCGACTCGGCCTCCAGGATTCCGGCGATCCGGGGCGGCAGGGGGAGACGCCGCAACACGGAGAAGACGGCCGCCGCGTCCGTCGACGCGAGCACCGCACCGAGCAGCAGCGCCGTACGCCAGTCGAAGCCCATCAGGCCGTGGACGGCCGCGCCCATGACCAGGATGCTGACGGCCACGCCCGCCGTGGCCAGGACCAGCGCGGACGGCACGGCGTCGCGGACGTGGCTCCAGTTGGTGGTCAGGCCGCCCTCGGCCAGGATGACGGCGAGCGCGACGAGACCGAGCTGCTGGGCCAGCTGGGCGTTCTCGAACTGGACGCCGCCCACCCCCGACTCGCCGAGCAGCAGACCGAGACCGAGGTAGATGAGCAGGCTGGGAAGGCCGGTGCGGTGCGCGATCCGAACGGACGCGATGGCCGCGATGACAACGGCGGCGGACAGGAGCAGCCAGACGTTCAGACCCACCCGCTCCTTTCGCCGCTAGTGTCGTAATCCTGTCACATTTGCACTAACCGGGTGATGCCGCTCGGCTGCACGGCGAGGCGTACCGGCTGGTCATGCGGCTCGGCGGGGACGCCCTCGATCAGTTCGCCCTCGTGCAGCAGCGCCACCGTGGGTACGTTCGGTCCGACCCGGGCCAGCGCGCGGTCGTAGTGTCCGCGGCCCCGGCCGAGCCGCACTCCGGTCGTCCGGTCGACGGCGAGGGCCGGCACCAGGACGAGCGCGGCCGTCCTGATCGCGTCCGGGCCCCGGCGGACGTCCACGGGCTCCAGATATCCCCCCGGCCCGGGGGCGAGCGAGTCCGGGCCGTCGTACACCGCCCAGTCGAGATCGGCGTCGGCCCGCTGCACCGGGAGGATCACGGTCGCGCCGTGCTTCCAGAGGGCGAGGATCAGTCCGTGCGTCGACGGCTCGGCGCCGAACGACCAGTAGCAGGCGACCAGGCCCGCCATCTGGACCCACGGCTGGTCGAGCAGCAGTTCGCGGACGGCCGCCGACGACTCCCTCAGCGTGGTCTCGTCGAGCTCGGCACGGCTCCGCAGGATCCGACGCCGGAGGTTCACTTTGTCCACAGCCTGCTCCGTTAGTGTTCAACCATGGCTGACTTCGATCCTGTAACCAAAGCCGTCGTCCCCGCGGCTGGTCTCGGCACTCGATTCCTGCCGGCGACGAAGGCCACCCCCAAGGAGATGTTGCCGATCGTCGACAAGCCGGCCATCCAGTACGTGGTCGAGGAGGCGGTCTCCGCCGGCCTGCTCGACGTGCTCATGGTGACCGGACGCAACAAGCGGTCCATCGAGGATCACTTCGACGTAGCGTACGAGCTTGAGGACGCGCTCCGCGCCAAGGGCGACGAGGAACGGCTGTCGCAGGTGAAGGAGCCGGTCGATCTCGCGACCATGCACTACGTCCGGCAGGGCGAGCCGAAGGGGCTCGGCCACGCCGTGCTGTGCGCCAAGCAGCACGTCGGCCACGAGCCGTTCGCCTGTCTCCTCGGTGACGACATCATCGACGCACGCGACCCGCTGCTCAAGCGCATGATCGAAGTACGGGCCACCTACGGCGGCAGCGTGATCGCGTTGATGGAGGTGCCGCGCGAGCACGTCTCCCTGTACGGCGCGGCGGCGATCCAGCCGACCGAGGAGGACGACGTCGTCCGGGTGACCGACCTGGTGGAGAAGCCGCCCGCCGACGAGGCGCCCTCCAACTGGGCGATCATCGGCCGTTATGTGATCGACCCCGCCGTCTTCTCCGTGCTGGAGGAGACGCCGCCGGGACGCGGCGGCGAGATCCAGCTCACCGACGCCCTGCGGACTCTGGCCGGGATGAGCACCGAGGAGGGGGGCCCGGTGCACGGCGTCCTCTTCCGCGGCCGCCGCTACGACACCGGCAACAAGCTCGAATATCTCCAGACCGTGGTGCAGTTCGCCGCCAACCGGGAGGATCTCGCCCCCGACTTCCTGCCCTGGTTGCGCGACTTCCTCGACCAGGCCGGGTCGTAAGGACATGAAGCCCGTCGACCGCCACCTCGCCGACATCCTCGCGACGGTACGGCCGCTCGACCCGCTCGAGGTCGAGATCGAGGCCGCCCTCGGCACCGTGCTCGCCGAGGACGTCGCCTCGCCCGTCGCGCTCCCGCCGTTCGACAACTCGGCCATGGACGGATACGCCGTACGGGCCGAGGACGTCGCCGCGGCGCCCGTCACGCTGGCGGTCGTCGGCGACGTGGCCGCCGGTGACGGCGGAGTACACGCCGTCGGTCCGGGGCTGGTCACCCGCATCATGACCGGGGCGCCGGTCCCCGCGGGCGCGGACGCGGTCGTCCCGGTCGAGTGGACGGACGGCGGGACCGCCCGCGTGCGCGTCGGCCGCCCGGCCGGCCCCGGCAACGCGATCAGGCGGGCGGGCGAGGACGTGCGGGCCGGGGAGATCGTGCTCCGCGAGGGCACCATGATCGGCCCGGCCCAGCTCGGCATCCTCGCCGGAGTCGGGCGCCGCCGGGTCACGGTACGGCCGAAGCCCCGGGTGGTGGTGCTGTCGACCGGCGCCGAGCTGGCCGAGCCGGGCAGCCCGCTCGGCCGCGGTCAGATCTGGGAGTCCAACAGCTTCATGCTGGCCGCCGCCGTACGGGAGGCCGGGGGAGAGGGGTTCCGCGCCGGGGCGGTGACCGACGACCCCAAGGAGTTCATGGAACGGCTCGACGCCCAGCTCATCCGGGCGGACGCCGTGATCACCAGTGGCGGCGTGTCCATGGGCGCGTACGAGCCAGTGAAGGAGGCCCTCATGCCGCTGGGCACGGTCGCGTTCGAGAAGGTCGCCATGCAGCCGGGCATGCCGCAGGGCTTCGGCGTGGTCGGGCCGGACCAGGTGCCGATCTTCGCGTTGCCTGGCAACCCGGTGTCATCGTTCGTGTCGTTCGTTCTGTTCGTCCGGCCGGCTCTGCGGAAGATGCAGGGCCTGCCGGACGGGCCGTCCGCGACCGTCCGTGCGACGATCACCGCGCCGGTGCGGTCGCCGGCGGGCCGGCGCTCGTACCTTCGGGCGGTGCTGACCGGCGACGCCGTCACGCCCGTGCGCGGGCAGGGCTCCCACCAGCTCGCGGCGCTGGCCGGGGCCAACGCGCTCGCCGTGGTGCCCGAGGACGCGACGGAACTGCCCGTGGGGACGGAAGTGGAGGTGATCCCGCTGTGAAGCTGACGCACATCGACGAGTCGGGCGCGGCCCGGATGGTCGACGTATCGGAGAAGGAGATCAGCGCCCGTACGGCGGTCGCGACCGGCCGCGTGCTGCTGTCGCCGGAGGCGGTGGCCGTGCTGCGCTCCGGCGAGGTGCCGAAGGGCGACGCTCTGGGGGTGGCGCGGATCGCCGGGATCATGGGCGCCAAGCGCACCCCCGACCTGGTGCCGCTGTGCCACCCGATCGCCCTGCACGGGGTGAAGGTCGAGTTGTCCGTGGCGGACGACGGTGTGGACATCAGCGCCAGGGTCCGTACGGCCGACCGCACCGGGGTGGAGATGGAGGCGCTCACGGCCGTGACCGTGGCCGCGCTCGCCCTGGTCGACATGATCAAGGCGGTCGACCCGGCGGCGGTGATCACCGGGGTCCGGGTGGAGGAGAAGACCGGCGGGAAGACCGGGCGCTGGGCCCGCCCCGGCGGCGAGTGACCCGTAATCGGTTGGTTCCGGCCGGACGGTTCCGGTCGTGGCGGTGAGGGAGAGGACGCGACGTTGCGGGCACTGGTGGTAACCGTCTCAAACCGGGCGTCGGCCGGTGTCTACGCGGACCGCTCCGGGCCGCTGCTGGCCGGCCTGCTCCAGGAGGCGGGCTGCGATCAGGTGGACGGGCCGCGGGTGGTCCCGGACGGAGAGCCCGTCGAGGAGGCCCTGCGCGCGGGGGTGGCCGAGGGCTACGACGTGATCGTCACGACGGGGGGCACCGGAGTGACGCCGCTCGACCTCACCCCCGAGATGACCCGAAGGGTGATCGACCGCGAGATCCCGGGCATCGCCGAGGCCGTACGGCAGGTCAACCGTGACAAGGTGCCGACCTCGATCCTGTCCCGCGGCCTCGCCGGTCAGGCCGGGCGTACGCTGATCGTCAACCTGCCGGGCTCGACCGGCGGCGTGCGCGACGGCATGGGGGTGCTCGCCCCGATCCTGGCCCACGTGGTGGACCAGATGGGCGGCGGCGACCACGTCGCCTGACCCCCGGCCGCCGAAATCCCGGTCGCGTCGTCACCCACGTGGCGCGTTGCCCCTCTTCCGGTGGATGATTGTCGAATGGATCGACTACGCGGCTGGCCGGCGACCCTGGTGGAGGGACCCGTGTCGCTCCGGCCGCTGCGCCTGCGAGACGTCAGGGACTGGCGTGACTGCCGCCTGCGCAACGCCGAGTGGTTGCGCCCCTGGGAGCCGAGCAACCCGGAGACCCCGCTCTTCAGGACCGGGCTGGGGCCGTACGTCTCGATGGTGGGCACGCTCCGCCGCGAGGCCCGGCAGGGGCTGGCCATGCCCTGGGTCGTCACGTACGAGGGCCGGTTCGCGGGCCAGTTGACGGTCGGCGCCATCGTGTGGGGCTCGGCCAGGTCCGCCCAGGTGGGTTACTGGATCGACGGCGCCCTCGCGGGCCGCGGGATCATCCCCACCGCTCTGGCGATGGCCGTCGACCACTGCTTCTTCACCACCGGTTTACACCGTCTGGAGGCCAACATCCGGCCGGAGAACCAGGCCAGCCGCAGGGTCGTGGAGAAACTCGGCTTCCGCGAGGAGGGCGTGCGCAGGCGTCAGCTTCACATCGACGGCGCCTGGCGCGACCACATCTGCTACGCGCTGACGGTCGAGGACGCCCCGCGCGGTCTGCTCGTCCAATGGCGCAGGACGCTGGCCGAGCAGGCGGCCCGGAGAAACGAGCCGAGTCCGGGCTGAGCCGAGGTCGCACATGGGATCGAATTACATGAACAGCTTTGACGATCTCGCGACACACCGGACCGAATGCTCGTCAATCAGTGACACACAGTCCTACGGTGCGTGACGTGAACACCTCTCCGCCGACACCCGTCACCGGATGTGTTCGCCATGCCCACCTGACCGCCCATCCGCATGCCCGCAGGTGGCGCCATGGGTAGCGCCTTCCTCTATCTGGCCATCGTCGTCATGTGGCTCAGCGTCCTGCTGCCCATGTGGCTGCGCCGCGACAAGGACATCGAGGACGAGCTTCTCTCCGATCCCGCGTTCCCGGCGGAGGACGCGGAGGAGGCCGCCGACGAGGTGGCCGAGGCGGACACGGTCGTCGAGGCGCCCGCGAAGGACCGCTCCAATGGCGGGGCGGAGCCCGAGGCGCCGCGTACGGACGCCACCGCCGCGGACTCTCACGACTCTCACGGCGTGGCTGGGGACGCCGCGGTCGGCGACGCCGAGGCCGGCCAGCGGACGGGGCCCCAGAAGGTCGCGCCGTGGAAGGTGGCCGCCCGTCGCCGTGCCCGGATCCTGGCTCGCAGGCGCCGCAGGCTCGTGTGGAGCATCCTGCTGGTGCTGGCCTCCGTCGTCACGGCGGCCGTACGGGTCGTGCCCTGGTGGGGCGTGGCCCCCTCCGGCGTGCTGCTCACCGGCTACTTCCTGATCCTCCGTGTCGCCGTACGAGCCGACCGGGAGCAGCGGGAGAAGGCGGCCCGGGCGCGGGCCGAGCACCTGCGCCGGCAGCGGGAGCGCCGCCGGGCCCTCGCCGCGATGGCGCGGGAGGCGGAGATCATCCAGTTCGAGGCGCGCAGGCGGGTCCAGGTGTTCGACCAGTACGCCGACGACCGGCGCGCGGTCGGAGACTGAGCGGTTGGCGCGAGGAGCCCCAAGAGTTTGCTAATCTAGTCGAGTCGTTGGGGCTATAGCGCAGTCCGGTAGCGCACTTCGTTCGCATCGAAGGGGTCTGGGGTTCAAATCCCCATAGCTCCACCACGATTTTGCAGGTGAGAAGGGGTCTCGGAGGTTCCTCCGGGGCCCCTTTTCTGATCTTGGGGTCCTGGGGAGCCAAACGGGGAGCCACCTCAGGCGGACTTACCCGGTCCCTGGATCCGCCTACGGCTGCGGGCGCTCATCTGGGAGTCCCGTCCGACCGTGAACTTCTTCCTCTGTTTCTTCTTGCTGTCGCCGAAGATCGTGTCGATGGTTCCGGCACCCTCGGTGATCACCGGCTTGAGCTGGTGCCGGTAGACCTGCTCGGTGACCCTGGTGCCCGCGTGCCCGACGAGATCGGCGATGGTTTCGAGAGGTACGCCGTTGTCGCTCATGATCGATACGAACGAGTGGCGCAACTCACGAGGAGTCCACTCCTTCCCGAGTCCGGCCTTCTTGGTGATCGCCCGGAAGGATCGCCGAACGTTGTGGGCGTCCAGGGGAGTGCCGACCGTGGTGCAGAAGGTCAGGCCGTGATCCTGCCATGCCTCACCCGCTTTGAGCCGCTGAGCGGCCTGCCGTGCGTGGTGCTGACGTAGCTCGTCGATGGCTTGCTGGGGGAGTTCCAGCGTGCGCCGGGACTTCCGCGTCTTCGTGTCGCCACCGACGCGGTCCGCACGCCACACGTAGATGGCGAACCTCTCGTGATCGAACCCGGCCTCGGTGACCGGCCGCCATGCGCCGGCCTTCTCGACCCAGGCGACGACGTGATCCCAGCGGAGGGCGCGAGCCTCCTCGGTGCGGATGCCCGTCATGAGACTGAGCAGCACGTAGGCGTGCAGAGAGGATGACTCGGCGGCACTCAGCAGGGACTTGGCCTGGGCGAGGGTGAGGGCTTTGCTAGGCCGTCCAGTCTTGCCCTTGGGCGTGGTGACCAGCTCGGCGACGTTCCTCAGCACCATGTCGCGTGCTTGAGCCTGCCGGATGGCTCGCTTGAGGATCGAGTGAACCGTTTGCAGGCTGCGTGTGGACAGCTTGTCCGTCAGGCCGTCGAGCCACGCGTCCACATCGTCGGCGCGCAGTTCCTTGATCTTGGCCTTGCCGATCAGAGGAATGACGTGCTTGGTGGCGAGGATGCGCAGGGTCGTGATCGTGCTCTCGTCTCGCCCCTTGAGGCCCTTCGATAACCAGTCTTCGACAGCGTCGCGAACTGTGTAGTTGTCCGTGCTCTTGATCCCCGTCTCCAGGTCCTTCACCGCCTGGACGAGCTTGTCCTTGACCTCTGCTTTCGTCTTGCCCTTGCGCTTGAGCCGACGGCGTCGGCCGTCGGGACCGAACCCGAGGGAGATGGCTCCCGTGAAGCCGTCCCCCTCGGGGTAAATGGTCCCTTCATGCTTGCCGATCAGGATCTTTGCCAACTGATCCCTCCTCGTGACGGTTGAGATACTCCTCGATCGCCTTCCTGATCACCCAGGACACGTCGCGCTCCTGCGATTCGGCGTAGCGGGCGAGGCGTTCCTTGAATGCCGCATCGACCCGTACGGGGGGCAGGGTGGTTCGATCGCTCGTCATGGAGCGAATCCTTTCCTTTCGTGATCTCGACACTGAAGACCGAGAGCGCGTGCGCGTCGATGGAGTCTTCAAGAGGCGTGAGCCGAAGTCCCGTCTTCCTGGGGCTTCCTCGCTCTGTAGAACAACGTAGCACGCTGTTCTACGCTTTAGCTTGGTTCTCTTCGAGTGAGGCGACGAAGTCCGCAAGATGCCGATCGGTGATACGGCGAAGCTTTCCGATCTTGATGCTGTTGAGCTGGCCCGTACGGAGCAAGAAGTAGACCTTGTCACGTCCGACATTGAGGATCTCCGCGACCTGCTCGACGGTGTACGCCTGCACGGTAGACATCACCTCCTTCCCCCGGGGCTGCCTCAGGGAGTGGTCGGTCTGTTCGGTGAGCACCTGCTCCCTTGGTTACAGTCCGTGCTCGTCTCAACGTCTCGTCTCAGAGAGGGATGCGCGCTATACGTGCAGGCGCGCGTGAGACTGAGACGTTGAGACGATTACGCACGGTTGACGGTCACGCTGGGTCGTCGCCGCGTGCTCGCCAGCGTCCCCGGCTGACCTGATGGATCCGGCCGTCTGCTTCGAGTTGCCCGAGTCGCCGGTAGACGGTGGGCCGGCTCATGCCGGTCGCGGCGATTAGGTCGCTCAGGGTGGCTCCCTCATCGGGTGCGGCCGTCAGCACATCCCACAGCGCCTCATCCGCCTTCTGCGGGGCGTCCTTGCGGACGTGCCTGCCTGTGGGCTCCACCGAAGCTGGCACGACCGTATGCGTACGGGTGGTGGCGTCGTTCAGGGCCGACAAGGACACGGGGTCGAGCGCCGGGCGACGCTCGGCGTGCCGTGTGGTCGTGTCCTGCACAATCTGATCGGTGAGCAGGTAGGCGCGGGCGCGGCGTGGAATGTCGTGCTCTGGGGCGCTCAGTAGGAATTTGCCGGGTGCGTCCAACCGGTCGGCGTGCCATCCGGCCTTGTGCATGCCCTGTCCGAGGATGAGATCGGTGTCTCGCCGTTCCCGGACTCGGAAGCCGATCCGTACGTCCATCTGGGAGCGGACCGCGCCGTGTCCCATGGCCTTCTGGGAAGGGCGCTGGGTGGCGACCAGGAGCGTGGTGGCCGGTGCGCGTCCGCGCCGCGCGATGGAGTCGGCCGCGCCGATGGCGGCGGGGGCGTCGTCGACGAGTTCGGCGTACTCGTCAACGAGGATGACCAGCGCGGGCGCATCCGGGGTGGGCTCCCACACGCGAAGGCCGCGCATGGCCAGCATTTCGGCGCGGCCGTCGAGGATCGTCACCGCGTCGCGCAGCAGGGCGGCGGCTTCCTTCGGCGTGGTGGCCAGCCGATCGAGGCAGGACGCCCAAGGCAGAAGTTCCATGCCGCGCTTGAGATCGATGCCCCACACGATGACATCCGGGCAGGCCGACAGGTTGCCCATGATGACGTTCATGCCGCCGCTCTTGCCCGCGCCGGCGACTCCGCCCACGAGGGCGTGACGGCGCAGTAGCGATACCCGTACGGGAGAGCCGTCTTCGAAGACGCCCAGCTCGACCGGTTCGGCGATCGAGGTGATGGACGGGCCAGGCCAGGTGATCGCATCCGCGTGCGGGTCGGTTTCGATCACGCGGAGTTCGAGCCGGTTCGCCTTCTCGGGAATGGGCTGGATGCGGGCGGCGCCGCGACGTGTCCCGAGCGCGGATTCCAACGCGGGCAGCTTGGTCATCGCGTCTTCGACGGTCTGTCCGCGCGCCAGGGCCACGCGGGCGCGGTAGCCCCACAGGTCCACCACGGCGGATTGGATGCGGGACCCGGCAAGACCGACCGCGTGCGCGATCTCCGGCCACGCGGCAAGCGTGCGCTCGACTCGGACGCGGGCACGGCGGCGGCGATGAGCCCACCACGGCACCGCGCAGATCGCGCCACCGATGATCATCAGCGCGGGAAGCGGCGGTGTGCCGGGGCCAAGCGCCGTGCCCGCCGCGACCCACCCCCCAACCAACAGCACGAGGGCGGCGGCGTAGGCGCGTTCGGGTGCCCAGGTGAGCCCGACCATGTGCCCGAACAGGGCGACCAGCCACGCGGCGACGGCTGCGGCGGCGAGAATGCCCGCCCACCATGTGGGATGGGCGATGTGCAGCACCACGGCCGCGATCTCGGCGCACGAGGCCAGGGCGACAGGGGCGAGTTCGGAGCGGTAGCGCCACAGCCACGTGCCGATGACCACGATCGCGATCGGGCCGAACTGCACCCCATCGGTCATCACCATGACCGGCTCGACTCCCGATCGGCGCATACGGCGGGCGTCGCGGCGCATCCGGTGACGGGAGATGTGGCGGCGGCCCATCATCGGGCCTCACCCCCGTAGGGGTGGCGGTAGCGGTCCCGAGTCCGACGCGGGAGGCCGGCGTCGGGTGCGGCCAGCTCGTCACGCAGGTAGGACAGAGGGTCGGCTTCGCCGTCGTTGTGGGCGGCGAGGGTAGCGTGGGCGGCGGCGATCAGGTTCGCTCGCTCCATCCGGATGCGGGCGAGCTGGGCACGCAGCCGCGCGGACTCGGCGCAGAGCGCCGGAATGTGGTCCAGCGCGGCAAGGATCTCAGCGAGGGCGGGCGTGTCGTAAGCGAGAAGGTGCCGGGCGCGGCGGTAGTGGGTGTGTGCCTCCTGAAGGTCGATCAAGGGGGTGTGGGGTGTGGTCTGCGTGATGACCACCTCCTTTCGCCCGGGGGTGGGTAGTGCCCACCCCCGGGAGTGAGTGAATGACGGTTCCGGATGCCGCGATCATGAACGAGGGGTGTGGTTCGCTCCTGCGTCACGATCGTCTTCCTCTCCGCGGACCGCTCTGGGTCGCTGTGTGACGTGCTCGAATGTGCTGCATCGGTGGTTGCTGCCGAGGTCAGGACGCGTTGGAGATGGCGGCGACGATCAGGGAGACCATGCGGCCTACCTCCGGGGCCGCCGCCGTCTGATTGAGGTAGAAGCCGAACAACACGCACAGGGCGGCCTGCCACAGCCGGAGTCCCATGTAACGCAGGGCCAGGATGACGGCCACGCCCAGGACGACAACCAGGGACACGGAGATCACCAACGCCTCTCACCTCCTTTGACGGGTGCCTCACCGCGCCGGGGCGCGGGAACCAGGGACCGAAGATCGTAGGTAGTCGGTGTGGCCTGCGGGCGGTTCGTGCGGCGGCTGTCGACGGCGTGCGCGCCGAACAACCGCCGAGTCAGCCGCACGTGCAGGCTGCGTGGCCTGCTGTGCAAAAGGCCTGGAGAGCGGTCCTCACGTTTCATGACGACGGTTGCGGCGGTCAGTGCGACCAGGGCAACGAGGCTGAGGGTGATTCCGGCGATGATGACGATCACGAACACGGCTCGTCTCCTTCGATGTGATGGGGAGCCTTGCGGCGCAGCCAGCGGAACCGGGCGGCGCATTTGCCGCAGATGGACATGTCCTCATCGGTCAGCGCGCCGCAGCCGCAGGTACGGCCGCGCGTGCCGGGGATGTGAAGTCGGCGCATTGTGATGATCACCTCCCGTCCTTGTGGCGGGCGGACGGGTCGGGAGTGATCGCGCCGTCGTAGGACATCAGGGCGTCCCACCGCTCGCGTGCGCCGTCGCTGACGGCCACGGCACGGTAGGAGACACGCCCGAAGGCCCTACTCGTGCGGTAGTGGCCGGCGTCGCATTCGGTCGTGGTGCCGAGGACGGTGGCGATGCGGTCGATCTCCGCGCGCCGCACCTCGTCGCCGCCGTTCATAGGGAAGACCGTGACGTCGAGATGCGCAGGGACGGGCACGTACGGCGTTGCCGTCAGGAAGTCCGCGAACGTCCGCACGTCGGCGATGAACGCGGACCGGTGATCGGGGGTGATGTGTGTCATCAGGACATCCCTCCTTCGGTCGAACCGGGAACCTTACGAATGGGAAGGTAGGTTCGGCCGATGGGGGCGACCCATCACACATTGAAATCACATCATGAGATGATCACGCTTCTACCTGCGATTTCATCGCAGAAAAAAGCCCCGACAGGGTCCGTGGGAACGAGCGCTCTTACGGGCGCTACCGAACCCTGCCGGGGGTCATTAGGCCCCGAGGGGATGCGGGGCAAGGGGCGTCAGCACACCTGGCCGGCGAGCAGCCGACGCCACCACAGGCGCGCTTCCGCCACGCGCCACCCTCCGGCGTAGCTGTGTTTGGGCCGGTCGACCCCTATCACTCGGTGAAACATGTAGATGCCGCCGCACGAGATCAACTCGTAATGGACGGGCTGGCAGAGGCAGGTGTGTTCGCGGACGCGGTAGGGACCGCGCGGGCGCGTACACCAGGTCAATTCCTCATGTTTCGGCAAGGGGGCAGCCGGATGCACGCTGATCCCCGGACAGTCCTCATCGACAAGCGCGGCCTTGCCGCCGCGTTGAAAGTCCGCCTGAATACGGGCACGGATCTCGTCAGCGGAGATAACCAAGGGGCGGCTACGCCGCATGTCAGCGTCGCGAACCGAAGAGCGAGGCATCAGTGCTCCCTACTGGCCGTGCTGTGCGGAGAGGGGAGAGATGCCAGGCGTTCGGCCACCACGGGCGAGAGCGGATGCGTGCGCCGCGCCTCGGCGTAGCGGTCAGCGACTCGACGCGCGGCCGTCTCGACGGCATCCGCACGGCATCCGGTGTAGACGTAGCGGCCAGTGCCCGGGGAGATTCGGCCGGTCCACCAGCGGTAACGCCAGCCATCCGGCCCGAATTCGCACCAGACGACCACGTCGACCCACACCGACACCAGCGCAACGCCGTCGCCCGCGTGCACGTCGGCGGCGACACCGCGCCCTTCGAGGGCGGCACGTAGCCGCTCAGCCGCGACCGTCGCGGGCGAGGGCCGACGCGCGACCTGCGGCCCCTTCATGGCGCAACATCCGTAGTCGCTTGCGGATTGGCCTGCCGATCACGTGTGACGCCATCATCGGCAGGCCGGCTCTGGTAGACCCACACACGCACCCGGTTGGCGACGGCGCGTCGCAGCAGCACGCGAGGATCGACGTCGTGAAGCTGTTGCAGGCAGCCGAAGGCGCGGGCGTGCTCGTCAAGCACCTGGCAATACCGGGCGTGATAACCGTCCGCTTCGTGCCGAACCTCGTACCCGAGGATCGATGGTGGGCCGATGGTGTCATCGACGATTCCCGGCATGCCTCGCTGACCTCCACACACTCGCAATGAGGTGAGTCCGCGCGGCGGCCGTTCCCCTGGCCCCGCTTGTGACTTTTGCTGCCACTAGCTCGCGAGTGAGATTGGCAGTCAGGAAGCCTGTGGAAAATCTCACCGTGATATCGCACGATGTGATGGACTGATCAGGTCACCACCCTTTTACCGGCGCGCAACCAGGGGAACGGAACGCGCTCCATGGCGATGGACCAGCGGCACGTGCAGAAGATCATTGACCAGGTCTTCGCAGGTCAAGAGATGGACGAGGCATGCCGACGGCGCGATATCGGCGCGATCATTCGGGTCCTCGGCAGACATGGCATCACCCAAGGCCAAATCGCCACCCTGACCGGAATCGCCCAGGGGCGATTGAGCGAGTACAAGACGGGCAAGCGTGTTCCGACCGCAACGTCTACATTCGAGGCGTTCGCTGACGGTTTGGGCATGACTGAGAAGGCCCGGCGCGCGCTGGGCCTGGCTCCAATGGGTGATGCGGACACCGCCCAGAGAGCTGACCTCGGCGTCCCGACCGACACGTTCGACCTGCAACTACTCGCCGAAGCAATCGGGAAAAGGGGCGAGGACGTGAAACGTCGCGAGATGCTGAGTATGACGGCGAAGATCGGTGCCACGACCGTCGCAGTGCAGAGCGAAGTATGGGAACAGCTTGCCTACGCTCTCGTCAGGCCATCTTCGCTAAGCGAGGCGGTCGTCCGGGAGATGGAAGCCCGGTCGGCGGGATTCCACAAGCTCGAAGAGATGATGCCAGCTCAGGCCATCTTCAAAGGTCTTGCGGCGCACATCAAGGAGATAAGCACCCTTCTCAATGGCGCGGCGAGCGACCCCAAGGACGAACTCCGCAGACGCCTCATCGTCGCAGCCGGCGAAAGCTGCGTACTCGCCGGCTGGATAGCCAGCGACATGGGAAGCTCGGCAACCGCACGGAACTTCTACGACACGGCGGAACGAGCGGCCAAGGAAGCCAACGACCTGAGCATCGTCGCGTGCGCCTACGGGTACCGGAGCTACATCCCAAGCGGGAAAGGCAACCACGGCCGCGCTCGTGCGCTCCTGGGGAGCGCCCTTGAACTCCTTCCCCCTTCTGAGTCGCCGGGTACGACCGCATGGCTTGCGGCCCGCCACGCGGAAGAGAGCGGAGCCCTGGGCGACAAGGCGCGCGCTCTCCAGTCGTGGGAACAGGCATCCGAAGCGTTCAGCATTGCCGACCCGGAGGAAGACCGGGTTTGGACCAGGTTCCTCGATAGCGACCGGTTCGACTCCTTCCGCATCTCTACCTACTCAAAGATCGGAAAGCTTGAAGAAGCCGAAGAAGTAGCGAGATCAGTCATCGCCCGGCTTCCCGAGCTGGACAAGAAGCGCGCCGCAATCATCCTAGGAGACATCGCAACTGCGCATCTCATCCACGGCTCTATCAACGAAGCCGCGCGATTGGCGCGAGAAGGACTGTCGGCAGCACGAGACACAGGGTCCGCCATTTGGACCCCTCGCTTCGAAGTGCTAGCCCAAGGCCTGCGACGATGGCAACACAGGCCAGCAGTACGCGCCTTTCTTGAGGATCTCGCTACTGCGAAACGTCAGGTCGGCTAGTTTCCTGGCTAATCCACCGCAGGTAGTCACTGCTGCCCTCAACAATCGGTGTCGCAATAATCTCAGGCGTGACGTAGTGATGGTTCGCCTTTATATGGGCCTCAAGCGCTGCGTAGTGTTCGACAGTCGTCTTTATCAGAATCTGCCACTCCTGAGAATCTTGTAAATCCCCCTGCCACCAATATAGGGAGCGTATGGGGCCGATGATTTGAACCCCCGCCCCTAGCCGACTTTCCACGATGCCTTGCGCAAGTCTCACAGCTTGCTCTTGACTCTCCACGGTTGTCATGGCTTGCACAAACAGACTCATGTGTGATGCTCCTTCTGTAAGCAAGAATCAACTCTGCATCCTATTATAGTAGACTCCACTTCTTTCGAAACCTGTCCATGGCGACTCGAGAGCTTTCAGGCGATACGCTAAGTTCTCGCCTAATTGCAGCGAGCTCCTCGAATGAGGTCAAGGTGTTCCCATTTCGCGCCTGTGCTACTGCCGCGTCGTAATGACTATCGGAGAAAATTTCTATGATAGTTAAATTGTAGAGCGCGAAGACTGCGAGTCTGTCGATGATATCGGTTATCTCTCGTAGTTCCTTATTGGACTCTCCCTCCTTTTGTGGGGGTTCGATAGCATGCATGTCGTTGAGATTAGCGAGGTCTTCTAGGATATTTTTGGATTCTGTCAATGATGGTAAGATCTCGCCTTGCATGCGATGCATCGAAATTCGCATCAGATCGAAGACATATGCGAAGGAACTTCTATATAGGGTCCGGGACAGGTGGTCTCGAGCGCCCTTCATCGCTTCTACCATCTCATCCCTTACCAGGGTGATAACCAAGGTCTCCAGTCGCGGTGCACGCTTATGGAGAACCCTAAGCTCTTCGTTCATCTCTACAAGTCGGCTAGTTGTTCTAAGCAGCTCACGAGGAAGTCCGCCGGAGAGGGAGTGCACTAGGTGGACAAATGGGTCCTGGCATCCGGGTACGCGCTGCTGTAATAGAATCCGCGACTCCTTTAGGTCCAGAGGTTCTACCATGAAGATATCGTCGAAAGCATTTTCAAAAACCGACTTACCAGTAAGGGCTCTTTGTCCAAAGATGGAGCCCACATCTTCCGCTACTGATACAAGGAAGAAGCAATTATCAACGTCGAACACTGCCTTGATTTCACTTATGAAACGTTCGGCCTTTTCCGTTGAACCGATGCGATCGATCTCGTCTATAGCGACGATCACTCGACCGCCAGCGCTTTTCTGCTCTCGGCCTACGTCCTCCATGAAGTGCCGCAAAGCCCCGACGAGTTCGGGCAGGCTCCATGGGAGGTGTTTGAGGGAAGTTCCTCTGTTCAGCGTTCCGCTACCGCCGAATAGGCCTGAGACTCCCGCATTGAAACCCCATGAGACAGTTCTATCAACTTGCAGCCTAAACAAGTGCTCCCGCGCCTGCACGACCAGGCGGGGTTCGGGATGCCACCGCAACGAGCGCCATTTGTGCCGTCGTGGCCGTACCCATAACGCTATTAGAAGCACCAAGGCTCGAGTTGGCAGTGGGTAGTCACGCCAGTACTTCTGCGCCACCTCGAAAAGTGACCGGTACCATTCACTCGAAGTGGCTAGCGTGCTTGTAACTACTGATCCCCAATCTTGCACAAGCGACCAGATCACGAAGACCACAAGGGCCGGGGCAAGGATGGACCTTATTGTTGCTGAAGTAGTGTCTCGGATGATCCTAAAAGCCCGTTTTTTAGTGGCTAGGTTAGGGATAAGTGAAGGTCCAGGCGAGTAATCTTGCTGCTCCAAATAAGCTAGGCAAAAGCGCTGGAATAGTTCCGCGAGAAACTCTCTCGGCAAGTACTCTGCTGGCGCACTCATTTGTACTGCTAAGTCGTCCTTTGACGACTCGCACATAAGCCGCAGTAGGGTGGACTTGCCGGCTCCTCTCGGTCCAGCGATGGCGATGCTACCGCTGTCTACCCTTGAGAGGGTGCGCTTGATTCTTTGTAGTGATTTTGTCGATACAGTGAGAGTGGGATCTCGAAGTTTTCTGAGCCCTTCGGAATCCTCCTCAACGAGATATTTTTGATAATCCAAGCCTATGAGGCTATGGATAATGTGCTCGATATGCCGGATTATTATGCTTTCTGCAACCTCATCGAGCCATCTGTCTCGCGCCTTATGCTCGTTGCCCGATAGTTTGAGCTGATCTAGCCAGACTGATGGTATCGTGATAGCCCGAAGAAATTCTTCCATGGTGGCTGGCGTCTGTAGAAGAAAACCAGCAGAAACTGCTAGTAGGGCCACGAAGGCTATGCGATAGGGGCGCCAATCCACATCGTAGATGAGGTAGGGGGCCAGGATTACGAGCCCGCCAGCGAGCAGGACAAACAGCGAGAAGAAGTAATCGCCCAACTGATGACTCTGCCGGGCTGAATAAGCGCGCTTGCCTGCCATGAAGAGGATTCCTCCGCCTGCGGCCAAGCTTAGGAAAGCGGCCAAGCCGGCGGGGCGGAAGATCTCAGTAATCAGCAGAACCGGTGTTGCTATTAGCGCCATCAGCGCTGGCAATGTCCTTCGGTTTACAACACCATCCTGCATCAACTTATCTGCTGTCGCATCCACTTCAGCATGAGCATTGCGTATCGCGGCGTAATTAGCATAAGTGCTGGTGGCGGTAGCACGCGAGAGTGCTCTGCTGCGCATCAAACGACGAACTACTTCGTCATGCTGAACGAAGCCAAGCTCGAAGTACCTGACCACGCGCCGATCCTCCAAGCACTGTCGAGCGCGTGCCTCGAATACTCGTTGATCGTTCTCTGGGGTCTCGGTAGTGCTCACTACAGCTAGCCACTCTCCGCGATAGGTGACACTTCTGGCGGCGCTGTCTATTAGTCGCGGTCCGAGGTGCCATCGTTACAAACCTAACGCAGCAGTGAGATTTAAGTTCCTCAGGATGGGGCGAGAGCAAGGAACAATGCTCTCGCTCGCCTCACGTAACCCCCAACAGGAGCGCTGTGCTCCGCCTTCCTCCATCGGGAAGCCGAAGAATATCGGGCCGCTGCATAATGAGCGCTCGTACCGACCGTATGGCGATATCGAGAGCTTCTTGGCATCGAGGATAGTCATCTGCCTTGAGTTCGTCGCTGCCGTGCACGACGTTGCTTCGTAGGCGGTATATGGAGCTAAGTGAGCTTCTCAGTTTCTCTCGTGCGGCTGGCTCGGTCTCTAGGAGCGTCGCAAGGCTCATCGTTATGCGGAACGTAGGTTCACCCTCTCTGGTGCCGAATAGGTTCTCCCACGCGATTACGGAGTCGATGAGTACATCACCGGGGTCCCGACGCTCAGCAACAGCCCGCAGTATGCGGGACAGTGCAAGGTCGATCCTTTCTACCTCAGGCGCATTCAGCCGTCTATAGAGTTCGCTCCATGCTCTTACTTCCTCTTCACTGAGCTGAGTCGGTACGAAGCCGGCACCTTGGCGAGGGTCGTTCCAGCTGAGATTAATGCCAGTGCTCAGCGGATCATCAAAGTATGTCCACGTTGGAATGAGTTGAACACGGAATTCGCGCTCTACGGCCAGCATTAGGCTGAAGCGCAGACGTGTGAGCATTTTTCCCAAGGCAATGGGTGGGCGCATATCCTCAGGGAAGGAATTAGCTTCGGTTGCGTCGTGCCGCTCGATCCGTACTCTGTAGGGAATCTTATACTCGACTACAACATCTCCCGCATAGTTGGCTACAGTGGTATTGCCTGAACTATCCGTTGAGCTTACCTGGCCATCCAATGAAGGAGGCGCAAGCCGCTTCTCGGCTTCAGTGAATGGCCGTACTTGTCCGCCGTCGATATCGAACTGAGACCCCGGCGGTAAGATGATGCCAGTGAATGCGAACTTGGCGCTTATGGAGCGGGGGCGTCCGGAGAGGGCTGCACGTATCAACTGAAGCTCTCTTACTGCTTGCACAGCAAATGCTTCAGGGGAAGAGGCGTTATCCTCTATATGCCGCCAAGTCAAGTTGAGTATTATGTGTGGAATCATTAATAGTTGGAGCGTGCCTCCCTGGCCAGTGCTTCGGTAGACCATCGCAACATGCCCCGAACCTTCCACTCTTTGAAAGGCGGTCTCAAGAGCGGGTTCGTGGAGGAAGAGTTCACAGAATGCCTCAGCCTCTGGGTGTCTGTATATCGCTTGAGTCACTCGGAAGCTGGTCTCGTCCATCAGGGGAATGGGAGAGGGTTCTGCAGGCAGGAGGAAGGCCGGGTAGGCGTCCAAGGCAAGAGAAATAAGGGACCTTTGTAGGTCATCTCGTGCTGGAACGTCCGCTTGTCCTCCGCTTGTGTGTTCATGCATATTTCTGGCTACAGAGCGATCGTTTTGCCTATCCAAAGTAAGCCAGCCGGTGACTACTTCCCGGCTGCGAGCTAGGTCGAAATCGTTAGGTATCATTCGTCTTAAATTGGCGAATGCGGCGACGACATCACTCTGCTCTTGGCTGAACGGCGCGTCGCCCGATAGAAATTGGTGGACACGGTCCTGCTCGCAGCTGAGCAAATAGGCGACCAGCTTCTCGCCTACAGCAGCGTGTACCCACGCTAGGACTGAAAGATCAACACCTTCGACGTCTGAGTTTGCCATGCTCTACATCTTCCCCGAGCCGTCTTGCGAGAGCCAAGCATTTACGGATTCAAGAGCAGCGGTCAGGTGGCGAGGACGGCCCAGCTCAAAGGTGCGACGAGGATGGTTGCAGCTCAGTACGTTGTACAGCGGCTCTCGCTCGGGACCGTCGGTTCACTTCGGCTTATGCACGAGAAGAGCTTCCTCCTGAAGGGGAGCCAAATCAGGGAGCCAGCGCGTTCCGATGCTTCCGGACTCACCGTGATCTCCTCAGGGCATTGATGCAGGTGAGGGCCTCCCCGATCGACTCACCCCGACCTAGATCGACTCACCTGACTTGCTTCGCATCGAAGGGGTCTGGGGTTCAAATCCCCATAGCTCCACAACGATTTTGCAGGTGAGAAGGGGTCTCGGAGGTTCCTCCGGGGCCCCTTTTCCGATCTTGGGGTCGTCGCCATGATCCTGTGGCGAACCTCTCCTGATCGGGCCCGGCCCTTCTTCGGTGCGGTGCCCGTCGTGAGACTGAGCGGCACGTACGCGTGCGGGGAGGATGACTTGGCGGCCCTCTATAAGCAGGGCCGTGGTCTGGGCGAGGGTGAGGGCTTCGCTGGGCCGTCAGGTCGCGCACACGCCTCTGAACGGCGCTGGCGATCGAACAGAAGCTCTGGGGTCTCCTCAAGGTGGCTCCGGCTCAGAGGCCCCCTCCCGTGATCAGGAGGGGGCCTCTGCCGTCCGTACAGGAGTACGGGCCCGACGTGCGAAGCGACCCCTGCCACGGGCGCGGTGTCGGCGTGATGAGGTCACGCTGTTGGTTCGGTCCCCTCGGAGGCGACAGCCAGACGGGCGAGGAAGGGGGAACGGCCGCGGAAGCCGGGGCGGAAGCGCGCAGGCGGTCCTGCGCTGAGGAACTCTTCCAGCCAGGCCACGTGTTCGATCTTCTCGTTGCGGATCGCCTGGGCCAGCACGAAGGTGCGTTGATCTCTGCCTTCGGTGAGGTCGCACAGGCCGCCGTAGGGGTGGACGGCGCGTCGTACGTCTTCGATGAGTGTCGTGACCGGATCCCGCGCGTCGCCGGGGAATCCCCACGGCGACGCATGCCCGCCTCCCAGGAACTGCCGGATGTCCTCGGGAAGCGTGCCGTCCAGTTCGTAGATGCGGTTGACGAGTGCGTCGAAGTGGTGGCGATCCTCATCGCGGACGTCTTTGAGGATCTGGCGTAGTTCCTCATCGGCGAAACCGAGCGGATAAGCGGTCAGGATTGTGTAGCGGTAGACGGCGCTCAGCTCCGCTGTTGCGGCGGAGGTGAGCCGGTCGATCAGTTCATTCACATCGACGCCTGCTTGCTCGACGACATCGCGAGCGCTGATCATGTCGGCTCCAGGCGGTCAGGCGGCGGAGAGTTCCAGCGGGGCGCGTTCCTTCGGGTTGAGCGCGAGGAAGGCGACTCCGGCCAGGGCGCCGCCGGCCAGGTCGGCCAGGAGCCAGATCCAGATCTTGGACCAGGCGAGAAGCCCCATGGAGGCGGCGCCGACGGCGACAGCCGGGTTGAAGGCGCCACCGGAAATGCCGCCGACCGCGAATGCGCCGGCCATAACGGTGAATCCGATGGCCAGGCCGTAGAAGCTGTTACCAGGGTGGTCCTTGCTGGTGGCCGCGTTCAGCACCACGTACGCGAGCGCGAACGTGAACAGCGCCTCGGCCAGCAGCGCGACCCCCAGCTCACGCCCGGAGGGCGACAGCGTCGGCACACTGCGGGGGTTGACGATGTAGGTAGCGGTAAGCGCGGCGAGAACACCGCCGGCCAGCTGGGCGATCCAGTAGGGAACGGCGTCCGCCAGATTGATCCGGCCGCGGAGGAGCACGGCCAAGGTCACGGCGGGGTTGTAGTGGGCACCGGAGACATGTCCTCCGGCGTACACCATGACCATCAGGATCGCGCCGATGGCCACGGGCGCCAAGGGTGTCTTCGTCAGGACCGTGGCACCGACCGTGAGAACCAGGAAGTACGTTCCGATGAATTCCGTAATGTAGCTGCGCATGGACTGTCCTTTCTACGTGTGAACCGTGACCGGTCACGCACTGCGGCAGCGCATGCAGATCGTGCCATGATCCGCAGCCCGAGAGATTGTGGGCTCCTTACGGCTCCTTACGGCTTCTTACGGTTCGCCGAACCATAAATAAGGACTCTTGTCAGATGCTCGGCATCCGCACAGTAGGGAACTCCACCGGCGTACGCCGCGAAGTGAAATCGGCCCACCAGCAAGAGGGTCTCTTGTAAACAGAGGGCCTGGGGTTCGATTTACCCAAAGCGGCTCGCACGTCAAAGGCCCCAGATCAACTGCACAACCAGAGGCTTCACGTGTCCACCGGTGTCACGTATTCGGCGACCCTCGATGTCCGCCGGGAGGTTGGGGCCGGGCGTGTGAAGCAGCCAAGTTTCGACGGCCGCGCCGGCGGCGTTCGGTGTGCAGCAGGGCGGACAGACACGGGAATTCGGATGGCGACGAGTAGGGGCGGTGGGGCAGCATACGGAGATGGCTGATAACCGTACAGATCCACCAGTGGTAGCGGGCGAGCGAGAGATGCTCCGCTCCTGGCTCGACTGGCACCGGGAGACGCTCGCGGTCAAGTGCGCGGGGCTTACCGAGGATCAGCTTCGCACGCGTTCCGTGCCACCCTCGACCCTGTCCCTCCTCGGCCTTGTCCGCCATATGGCCGACGTCGAGCGGACGTGGTTCCGGCGGCGACTGAACGGCGAGGGCCTCGGCAGGATCTATTTCAGCGACGATGACCCGGATGGCGAGTTCGACAACGCAGGCACCGCCTCCGCTGAGGAGGCCTTCGCCACCTGGCGGGAGGAGATCGAGCACGCGCGAGCGGCCGAGGCCGCCTGTGCCGACCTGGACGCGACTACGAAGACGGGCCGGGAGGGCGTCCACTACTCGCTGCGCTGGATTCTCATCCACATGATCGAGGAGTACGCCCGGCACAACGGGCACGCCGACCTGCTGCGCGAGCGCATCGACGGGGCCACCGGCGAGTGAACAACGGGTCCGGCTGCCCGCGTTCCCATCGAAGTGATCTGGGGTCCCCATAGCTTCACCACGGCAGAGGCCGGTTCCGTCTGGCGGGACCGGTCTCTTCTTTGCGGGGCGCGCCCGCGAAGGATCAGCCGGGGGTCGTGGCGCGTTTCCGCACCAGTGGTAGGTACACCTCGTCGGCGATCTCGACGAGGACGTCGTCGGGTGCGGTGGGGGCCCCGCGCATGACGAATTCGTTGCGCAGCAGGACGACGGCCACGGTGGCGACCCGTGGATGGAGCGCTTCGGGGGAGGCCTCACCGCGGGCGACGGCGCGCCCGAGGACGGTCAGCCAGGGGGCCGCCGCGGCGTCGCCGGACTGTTCCGGCAACTGTGCGAGAAGTTCCGACGCGCCGCCGGCCGCGGCGACGAGGTCGCGCAGGATCGCGCCAAGGGGGGAGCTCCAGTGGCGGTTCGCTCCGCGTAGCAGTTCCAGGACGTCGCCGCGCAGCTCGCCGGTGTCGGGGATCGGGACTGTCGTGGACAGCTGCCGATAGGCGGCGATGCCGAGCGCGAGGCGGTTCGGCCAGCGGCGGTAGATGGCGTTCTTGTTGGTCCCGGCGCGGGCGGCGACCTTGTCGATGGTCATCCCGCCGTACCCGGATTCGGTGAGTTCGTCCGCCGCGGCGCGCAGGATCGCCTCCTCCAGGGCGGCTCCGCGTCGCCGCGTCTGCCCGGCGCCCGGCCGCCTCATGGGGTCACCCGCCATGGCCCTTCCCTCGATCCGTACCGATCGGACCCTCCCATTCTGGGTTGCCGCGCGCCCGTCTCGGCACTTAGGGTACGGTCCGTACCGTAAATGAGAGAGAGTGTGACATGCGAGCCAGAGGCATCACCTACGACACCGGTTTCGTCTACAACGGACGGATAGGACGCGAGGACTTCGGCCCGGAGGTGGTCGAGCGCGAGCTGCGCATCATCCGTGACGACCTGCACTGCACCGCGGTCCGCGTGATCGGCGGCGATCCGGAACGGATGGAGCTCACGGCGTCGCACGCCGCCGACCTCGGCCTCGAGGTCTGGTTCTCCCCCTACCCGCTGGAACTGACCGCCGATGAGACGCTGGCGCTGTTCGCCGACTGCGCCGTACGCGCGGAGCGGGTGAGGCGGCGGGGAGCCGAGGTCGTGTTCGTGGCGGGCGCCGAGCTCAGCCTGATGAACAAGGGATTCCTGCCCGGCGACCACACCGGCGAGCGGGTCGAGTCGCTGTTGAGTTCACCTCGCCTGCGCGAGCTGCTCGGCGAGGTCAGCGCTCGCGTCAACGACTTCCTCGGCAGGGCCGTGGCGGTGATCCGGGAGCGTTTCGGCGGCAAGGTGACCTACGCCTCGATACCGCCTGAGCGCGTCGACTGGGCGCTCTTCGACATCATGTCCGTGGATCTGTACCGGTCGGCCGAGGTCGCCGACCAGCTCGCCGAAGGCGTCCGCACTCTCGTCTCGCAGGGAAAGCCGGTCGCGATCACCGAGTTCGGTGCGGCCAGTTTCCAGGGTGCCGGCGACATGGGCGCTCGCGGGCTGGACATCGTCGAGTACGACGAGAACCGTGCGCCTGTTCGGCTGAAGGGTGAGTACGCCCGCGACGAGGCCGGCCAGGCCGCGTATCTGCGTGAGCTGCTGGAGGTCTTCGACGCCGGAGGGATCGACAGCGTCTTCGTGTTCACCTTCGCGCTCCGCGACCATGTGCACCGTCCGGACGGCGACCCCCGCGACGATCTCGACCTGGCCAGCTACGGCATCGTCAAGGTCTTCGAAGACCGCCATGGAGACACCTACCCCGACATGACATGGGAGCCCAAGGCCGCGTTCGCCGCCCTCGCCGACTACTACCGAGGTGCTGAGACGGCGGACGCGATTTCGGTTACGTCCTAGGGGGTCCGGCGACGCCTCGATACCCAACCGAGGCTTGATCGTCTTCGCGGAGGCTCGCTAGCGTTGGGTGCTTCGCCCCCCCCGCCCTCCGGGAGTATCCCCATGCGCCGCCACCGCTTCGGCCGCGTCGCGGCCGCTCTCGCGGCGGTCTACCTGGCCGCCGTGATCGCCCTCGCCGTCCGCGCAGAGTTCACCGGCGATGTCACCCTCCTCTGGGCCGTCGTCGTGGATCAGTCCGGCTTCATGACCGACGCAATTCGGCCGTGGTGGTGGCTCAGCCCCTTGCTGGTCGTGGTCGCCGCCGGGCAGTCCTGGGCGTACTGGCTGGTGCTGCGCGGCCGCGAGAGCGGCGAACCGGCGCGGAACGGCCGGGCGGTCCGCCTGCTGCGGGTCACGCTCTACGTCGACATCGGGATCGGCCTGCTCTGGCTCGTCCCGATCCCGTACGCCTGGTGGCTGTCGCTGGTCTCCGTCCCGGTCCAACTGGCCCTGGCCTGGCTGTACTTCCTCGTACTGCGCGGCACCACCCCCCGGTGGCTGCGGGTCCTCATCCTCGTGGCGGGATCGCTCGTCGCAGCGCACGCTGCGGTCAGTTCCGTCATGTGGGGCCTGGATATGGACCTGTACGCCTGGTTGTCCGCCGCGTACTGGGGGCGGATCCTGATCTGGCTGGTGTGGATGGTGTCACTGCTGGCGGCCCAGGCGCGGGATCCACGCTGGAGCCCGGCGACCGTGCGGTTCGGCGTGGCCTCGATGATCCTGTCGTTTTTCCAGCCCTCCGGATATGTGACGGTCGGCTTCACGAACGAAGTGCCCTGGCCACTGCTCTTCGGCGAGCTTCTCGGCGCGGTGTGCGCCTGCGCCGGGATGGTGTGGTCGGCGCGGTCCGCGCACGACCTGGGCAGCCTCCGGCATCCGGCGCCCCGCTCGCGGCCCGCGCCGGCGCCCGCCAGGCGGTGGCCGCTCCCCGTGGTGGCGATCGTGCTGCCGCTGCTTCCGGCGGCGGTCAACCTCCTCGCGCACGGAACGCCGTTCTCGCTCGGGCCGGACAACGTGCTGTGGGACGCCGTGCGCGAGGTCGGCGACGGCGAACTCATCGCCTGCTGGTTCGCTCTCGACCTTCTCGCTGGCGTCGGTGTCCCCGCGCTGCTGATCGTCGCGGTCGTCCTGCGCCGTACCCGCCGTCTCGTGCGTGCGACGGTCGCGACACTGTTCTCGCTGGCCGCCGCCTGCGTCGTGAGCGCGTTCACCGATGCCGACCCCTTCCTCCCAGGGGAACTGCCGTTCTATCCGGACAGCCTGTTCGTCAAGGGCGGCAGACTGGTCTCCGCCGGCATCTCCCCGCTCTGGTACGCCTTCGCGTTCACCGCCTCCGCCCTGCTCCTGCTGTTCCTGTACACCGCTCCGCCCGAGCGGCGCAGCCGCGGGCGCGCGCTCGTGGCAGTTGTCGCCTTGGCGGTGACGCTCTGCCTGGTTCCGGCGGCGGACCGGAATCGGGGCCCGATCACCACGGCTCAACAGTGTTCCCCGCCCGAAGCGTGGGAACAGCCGGAACAGGAGCAACCCGCCGAGCTCACCGCCGAGCAGAGATTCGTCTGCTCCTCTCGCCGGCGGGACAACGGACTCCGGCAGTTCTCCGCCGACACGCCCGACCAGGAGGTGCTCGGCTACGGACGCTGGATCTGCGACCTCTACACCCGCGACGACCGCCCGGAACTGGCCCGGCTGAAGCTGAGCAGGGACGCCCTGACCGGCCCTCTCGCCGACATCTGCCCAAGCGCGGCCGCCGTCGTCCGGGCCGGGCAGGCCAAGCAGGAGCGGGAAGTCGCGGAGATGCAGGCGCAGGCGCAGGCGATGTGCGACGCGACACCGCGTCACCGCCCGCGCATCCAACCCGCCAAGGCGATCCGGATCAGGGAACCCCAGTGGACCGACTACGGCGTCCTGCAGACCTACGAGGGCGAGGAGTGGGACGACGCGGGCCTGGACCCCCGCAACGGGCTGGTCTCCTCGCAATCCGGCACCCTCACCGTGGTGACGCACTCCGACTTCGACCTGTGCGTCACCCTCGAGACGTACACGCGCCGCCCACCCGTCGAGATCAAGGGCTGGGACACGGTCGTGGAGGTCGGATACCAGAGCCCCACGGGCGAAATCGTGCTCCGGGACGACCTCAGCGGCACCGTGCTGCCCGATCTGTCCCTCAACGGACGGAAGGGGCACTACCGCATCCGCGTCCACTACGCCTGGTTCCCCAACGAGCGGACGGACAAGGAGTGGCCCGTCCAGCGTCTGCTGATCATGGCGTACCCGGCGCGCGGCGACAAGGAGATCGTCTACCGCAAGAAGAAGTGAGCACCGCCCGAACCGGATTGTCGCGTTGCCGGCTATTCGGCGGCGGTGCCGGGTGGGGCGAATTCGAGGGACATGCTGTCGGTGTGACCCGACCAGCGCAGCGTCAGCCGCCAGCAGCCCGCCTTCGGCAGGTTGACGGACGAGGGGCCCGGGCCGCCGGCGATCTCGCGGGTCACCGACGTCGTCGTACCGTCGAGCACGCCGGTGATCGTCAGAGGTCGCATCGGCTCCTGCGGCAGCCGCGAGACCCAGAGGATCTTGTTCGTGTCATCGGGGTCGGCCGAGGCCGTGGGCGGATAGTTGAACAGCACGGCGAGGATGTCGCCGTTATCGCCCAACACGTGGCGAATGCCGGATCCGTCGTCACTGAATCCGGTTCGCGCCCAGGTGGGCAGGGCGTCCCGCCTGACGGTTGAGCACTCCGAGCCGCCCGCCTTCCCGCCCGCTGCGCCACCGGTCGTGCCACCAGCCGTGCCGCCCGCTGTGTTACCAGCCGTGCATCCGGCGGCCGATACCGTCGTGAACAGGACGAGCGCGCCCAGGGCGCGGACGCCGCGTCTGATTGTGATCACGCCCGACCTCCACAGTCCGTCTCGTGAATTGTCCGTCGCGGCCCCGTGGAAAGGCCAGCGGCGGATCCCCGTCGCATGAAAGAAGCCCGGTCGTTCTCAGGAGAAGCGCTCGACGGTCACGGGGATAAGGCCCTCGCGCCGCATCGCCGCCGTCAGCTCCCCCAGCACGGGCCCGACGCTCTCGCCGGACGGGGTGGCGAGGCAGGCCGTGAGGTCGACGCACCAGGAGATCCCGGGGCCGATCCGGCGCAGGTCCCAGGTGAAGGAGTCTCCCGCCACCCGCCGGCGGGCGTTGCCGGCCACCCTGCCCCGTGGATCGGCGGGATCGGCGCCTGGGGTTGTCATCCGCCAGAGGTCCCGCAGGCGGTCGACGGCGCCCTCCCGCGGCGCGCGGGCGAACAGCAGGCGGTAGACCCGCCGGTCGTGGAATCCCTCGGGCACCTCGGGCGGGGCGAACCGAAGAGGCTCGGCCCAGGGGAGGGCCAGGTGCTCGGTGAAGTGGCCGCGCAGCGTGGTCTCGCCGGGGAGTTCGCCGCCGCCGAGCCGCCGGTAGATGGCCGCGGCCTCGGGCCGGTCGACCGCGAGGACGGGCGGCTCCACGTCCCGGCGCAGCCGGCGGCTGAAGCCGGCCGAGCTCCGCCATTGGCCGTCCGCCGCGGTCCACCCGGCGCCGTCCAGGCCTGTCGTGGTGCCGTCGGCGGCGCATGCGAACTCCTCGACGAGGATGCCGAGGGGCCTTTCGGAGGAGTCGTGGAGGACCACGTAATAGTCCAGGTAGTCCGGTTCGTCGCGAACGGTGGCTACCCCGGTGAACCCGGGCACGTCAGGAGTCACGCCGGACATTCCATCACGCCGTGGCGGGCCGTAGGCGGCCGTTTCCCCGCCTGGGCGCGGGCCCCGGGCGTTCAGTGCGAGGCCTTGAGGCGCCGGGCGGAGTCGTCGCCCAGCTCTCTGGTGGGCACGAGCTCTCCCGCCCGGCCCAGCCCGAACGGCGGCATGTTGACGTAGACGGTCTCGTACTCGCTGACGCTGTAGGTCTCGTGCCAGACGCCCACGGCCTCGCTCCGGAACGCCTCCCGGTAGAAGCGCTTCCAGGCCGGCCAGTGACTCGCCTCGCGGTCGTGGGCGTACGCGAGGAGGTGTTCGGTGCTGCGCCAGTACTGGACCATCAGTGTGGTCCGGCCGTTGAAGAAGTTCTCGACCCCGAGCAGGCCGTGGGCGGGGTCGGTGCGGAGCTCCTTGATCATGGGGACCATCGCCCTGATCACGCCGACCCACGTGCGTACGGCGCGCAGCCTGTTGATCCGCATGCCGATCAGGAAGACCACGAAGTCACCCTCGACGCGGGCGCTGTTCCGCATGATCCATCTCCTTGGATAGTGGGGCTATCTGATGCATTGGAGAGTAGCACTCTCCAATGAAATTGGAAAGTGGTAGTATCCAACTCATGCTCATGTCCCAGCTCCGCGCGGAATCCGGGGTGCCGATCGCGACGATCAAGTACTACCTACGGGAGGGGCTGCTCCCGCCGGGCGAGCAGACGTCCGCCACGCGGGCCGAGTACAACGCGTCGCACGTGCGCAGGCTCCGGCTCATCCGGGCCCTCGTCGACGTCGGCAGGCTGCCGCTCGCGACGATCCGCAAGATCATCGAGGCGGTCGAGGACGAGCAGACGAGCGTCCACCAGATGCTCGGCGCCGCCCATTACGCGCTGAGCCTGCCGGTGGAGCCGGCGCCCGACGACCCGGATTGGCAGGAGGCGGGAGCGCTGGTGGACGAGATGATCACGGAGATGGGCTGGGTCATCTACCCGGACGCGCCGACGCGGGCCGAGCTCGCCCAGACCCTTGTCTCGCTCAAACGCCTGGGCATGCCCGCCACGCGGGACGACCTGCTCCCATACGCCCGGGTGGCGGACGAACTGGCCAGAGAGCATGATCTCAGGAAGGTCCGGCTCGACGGCCCGCGCGACACCGCGGTGGAGACCCTGGTGATCATGCAGGTGCTGTACGGGCGGGCGTTGGACGCGCTGCGCCGTCTCGCCCAGGAGGCCGAGTCGGCCCGGATCGCGGGCAAGGTCCAGGCGGCCACCGGACCGCCACCCGAGGGAGACTGAGTCCCGGCGGCGGCCTCACTCCGCCGGGCGGAGCCCGGCGCGGGCGCTTAGCAGGAAGTCGCGCTCGGCCGCGTTCCCGGCGTGGGTGACGGCCGCGTCGTACGCCTCGATCGCCTCGTCCGTGCGGCCGAGCCGCCGCAGCAGGTCGGCGCGTACGGCGTGGAACAGGTGGAACCCCTCCAGGTCGAGGCCGTCGACGACGTCGAGGGCGGCGGCCGGCCCGGCCACCTCGGCGACCGCAACCGCCCGGTTGAGCGCCACGACCGGGGTCGGGGTCAGCGCGAGAAGCTGGTCGTACAGCCGCAGGATCGCCGGCCAGTCGGTGGCGGACGCCGTGGGCGCGTCGCCGTGCACCGCGTTGATCGCCGCCTGGATCTGGTACGGCCCCGGCATGCCGCGCCGCAGGCACCGCCTGACGATGGCCTGCCCCTCGGCGATGAGCGCCCCGTCCCATCGGCTCCGGTCCTGGTCGGGCAGCCGCACCAGCTCCCCGTCCGGGGTGGTGCGGGCGGCGCGGCGGGCGTCGACGAGCAACATGAGCGCGAGCAGCCCCATGACCTCGGGCTCGTCGGGCATGAGTTCGGCCAGCAGCCGGCCCAGCCGGACGGCCTCGTCGCACAGCTCTCCCCGGACGAGCCGGTCGCCCGAGCTGGCCGTGTAACCCTCGTTGAAGACGAGGTAGACGACGGCGAGCACCGCGCGGAGCCGGTCGGGCAGATCGGCCTCACGCGGCACGCGATAGGGAATGCGGGCGTCGCGGATCTTGGCTTTGGCCCGGACGATCCGCTGCGCCATCGTCGGCTCGGGGACGAGGAACGCGCGGGCGATCTCCGCGGTCGACAGGCCGCCGAGTAGCCGCAGCGTCAGCGCCACCCGTGATGCCGGGGCCAGCGCCGGATGGCAGCAGGTGAAGATCAGTCGGAGCCGGTCGTCGCGCACGGGGCCCTCCTCGGCCGGTTCGGCGCCGGCGTGGACCAGGGCGGCCTGGGCGTGCCGGTCGTCCCTGGACGCCTCCCGCCGCAGGCGGTCGACCGCCCGGTTGCGGGCGGTCGTGATGATCCAGCCGGCCGGGCTTGGCGGCGTCCCGTCGGACGGCCACCGCCGCACCGCCTCGGCGAAGGCGTCCTGGACCGCCTCCTCGGCGAGGCCGATGTCGCCGAGGACGCGGACCAGGACGGCGACCGCGCGGCCGTACTCGGCGCGGAACACCCGTTCCAGCTCCGGCATGCGGCTGCCCGGCCCCCGCTCGTTCAGCCGCCGGCCCCGCCCTGGACCGGCCGCACCTCGATCGGCAGGAACCGGATGGCCAGCGCGAGCCTGCGCGCCCAGTCGAGCGCGGCGTCGAGGTCGGGGACGTCGATGACGGTGAACCCGCCCAGATACTCCTTGCCCTCGGCGTACGGGCCGTCGGTCATCAGGGCCTCGCCGTCCTTCGCCCGCACCACGGTGGCCGTCTCATCGGAATGGAGGCGGGCCGTGAAGACCCAGACACCGGCGTCCCGCATCGCCTGGTCGACGGCGCCGACGTCCCGGATGATCGGGTCGAGGACGTCCGGGGGCGGCGGCTCTCCGCCGGGCTGGTGGACGAGCAGTGCGTACTGCGTCATGCCGGTCTCCCTTCCTGGGCCGGTCGGGACGCCGCGGCCGGCGTCTCACCGACTACACGAACGGGATACGGCCGGATCGACATCGCGCCGCGCATTTTTTCCCGGCGGCCCGCCCTGGACGGAGCGCCGGTCGCCTTCCGGCCCCGGTCAGGTTACCTCCCCGTCCGCTATACAACCCATGTATACATGCTGTGTATAGTCTGTGAGCATGTCAATCGGACAAGTCTTCCTGGGGCTTCTCGAGTCGGGCCCCCGCCACGGATACGACCTCAAGCGCGCGTACGACGACCGCTTCGGACACGTCCGCCCGCTGCACTACGGGCAGGTGTACGCCACGCTGTCACGCCTGCTCAAGGACGGGTTCGTGGAGCTCGACGGGGTCGAGCAGGTGGACGGGCCCGAGCGCAAGCGGTACGCCGTCACCTCCGCCGGCGTCACCGACGTCGACCGGTGGCTGTCGACGGCCGAGAAGCCCGAGCTCTACCTGCAGAACACGCTCTACACCAAGGTGGTGCTCGCGCTGCTGTCCGGCCGGTCGGCGGCCGACCTGCTCGACGTGCAGCGGGCCGAGCACCTGCGGCACATGCGCGAGCTCACCCGGCGCAAGGCGTCCGGCGATCTGGCCGACCAGCTCGTCTGCGACCACGCCCTGTTCCATCTGGAGGCCGACCTGCGCTGGCTGGAGCTGACCGCGGCCCGGCTCGACGAGCTGACGAAGAGAGTGCTGACATGACGGCCGCGCCGCTCCTGGAGGCCGACGACCTCCACAGGTCGTTCGGGGCGACCCCCGCGCTCGACGGCGCCACGATGCGGGTGTGGCCCGGCGAGGTGGTCGCCGTGATGGGATCCTCGGGGTCGGGCAAGTCCACCCTGCTCCACTGCCTGGCCGGGATCTTGCTGCCGGACTCCGGCGTGGTGACCTACGGCGGGCGGGACCTCTCGGCGATGTCGGAGACCGAGCGCAGCGCCCTGCGCCGGACCGACTTCGGGTTCGTCTTCCAGTTCGGCCAGCTCGTGCCGGAGCTCACCTGCCTGGAGAATGTGGCGCTTCCACTGCGGCTGGAGCGGATCCGGCGCGGGGAGGCGGAGCGCCGGGCGGCCGAATGGCTGGAACGGCTCGAGGTGGCCGACCTGGCGAGGAAGCGGCCGGGGGAGACGTCCGGCGGCCAGGCCCAGCGGGTGGCCGTCGCCCGGGCCCTGGTCACCCGCCCCCGCGTCGTCTTCGCCGACGAGCCGACCGGCGCGCTCGACTCGCTGAACGGCGAGAAGGTGATGCGCCTGCTCACACAGGCGGCGCGCGAGACGGCGGCCGCCGTCGTCCTGGTGACCCACGAGGCCCGGGTGGCCGGATACTCCGACCGGGAGGTCGTCGTACGCGACGGCCGCACGCGTGACCTGACGAGGGCGTCGTGAGCGCGGCACTGAAAGATCTGCTGCTCGGCGCGCGTTTCGCCGTCGCGGGCGGCCGGGACGGCTGGACCCGCGCCGTGCTCACCGCGGTCGGCGTCGGCGTCGGGGTGGCGCTGCTCCTGCTCGCCGCCTCGGTGCCTCAGGCGTTCGCCGCCCGCCAGGCCCGGGACGACGCCCGCAGTGATCTCGTGTCCAGCGGGCAGCTCTCACCCGGCGCGAACACGGTGCTCCTCGGTTACACCGACACCGAGTTCAGGGGCGACGCCGTACGCGGCCGGCTCCTGCGCGCGGAGGGGACGCGACCGCCGGTGCCTCCCGGTGTCGCGCGGTTCCCCGGGCCCGGCGAGGTCGTCGTGTCGCCCGCCCTGAAGGCGCTGCTCGACTCGCCGGACGGACGCCTGTTCGCCCCCCGCCTCCGCGGCGCCCGCGTCATCGGGACGATCGCGGACGCGGGTCTGAGCGGTCCCGGAGAACTGGCGTTCTACCTGGGCGACGGCGCTCTGACCGAGCGCGCGACCGCGCGGATCGACCGGTTCGGTCAGGCCGGCCTGGAGCACGAGGGGCTGAGCCCGCTGCTCGTGCTGCTCGTGGTGATCATCTTCGTCGTGCTGCTCCTGCCCATCGCGGTCTTCCTCGCCTCGGCGGTCCGCTTCGGCGGGGAGCGCCGCGACCAGCGGCTGGCCGCGCTCCGGCTGATCGGAGCCGATCCGCGCATGACCCGCCGCATCGCGGCGGGCGAGGCGACGGCCGGGGCGCTGCTCGGCCTCGGCGTCGGGGCCCTGCTGTTCCTCGCCGGACGCCAGGTGGCGCCGTTCTTCACCGTCTGGGACGTCAGCGTGTTCGCCGCCGACGTGCGGCCGGGTCTTCCGCTGACGGCGCTGATCGTCGTCGCGGTGCCGGTGGTGTCGGTCGCGGCCGGCCTGGCCGCCCTGCGTGGAGTGGCCATCGAGCCGCTCGGCGTGACCCGCCGCGCGACCGTGACCCGCCGCCGGCTCTGGTGGCGGCTGATCCCGCCCGCGGCCGGCCTGCTCGTGCTCGCGCCCATGCTCGGCGACGGAGGCGTCCAGGGCTCCGCCGGTCAGTATCAGGCCGCGGCGGGGGCCGTTCTGCTGCTGCTCGGCGCGGTGGCGTTGCTGCCCTGGCTGATCGACCTGGTAGTACGGCGGCTGGGCGGCGGTCCGGTCGGCTGGCAGCTGGCCGTACGCCGGCTGCGGTTCGACAGCGGCACCCCGGTCCGGCTGGTCAACGGCATCACGGTCGCGGTGGCGGGCACGATCGGGCTGCAGATGCTGTTCGCGGGCGCGCAGAGCCAGTCGATCACGGAGACGGGCCACGACGCCGCGGGCCCCCAGGTGATCGTGCAGACGCACACGTTCACGGACCGGGCCGGCCTGCTGTCCCGGCTGCGCTCCACGCCGGGGGTCACCGCCGCCGACGCGAGCGTCCGGCTCACCACCCAGCCGGCCCGGCCTCCGCGTGCCGGCGAGGCCCTCGTGGAGCTGCGCGAGGCCGACTGCGCCTCGCTGGCCCACTACGCGCGGCTCGGCCGATGCTCCCCCGGGGACGTGTTCCTCGTGCGCACATCCGAGAGCGATTCTGCTGTCACCGCCGCCTACCGGCCGGGCGCCCGGCTGACCCTGGGGGACGACGGAGGGGGCGGGAGCTGGACGCTGCCCGCGCGGACCAGAGTCGTCACGGGGACCCAGACCTACGACGCGGTGCGGCAGGACGCCGTCCTGGTGACACCCGGCGTTCTCCGCCCGTCCCAGCTGGCGGCCGGCACGATCCAAGCCTACGTGTGGCTCTCACCCGGAGATCCGGACGCGCTGGAGCGCCTGCGCAACACCGCGGTGGGAGCCGACCCGCTCAGCATGGTCGGCGTGCAGTCCGCCGTGCGGATGGACCGGAAGTTCGACGGCATCCGGCGCGGCCTCTACATCGGGGCCGTGATCACTCTGCTGTTGATCGCCGCGAGCATGCTGATCGGCGTCCTGGAGCAGCTGCGGGAACGGCGCAGGCTGCTGGCCATGCTGGTGGCGGTCGGCACCCGCCGCGGCACGCTCTCCTGGTCGGTCCTGTGGCAGACCGCCGTCCCGGTGCTGATCGGCATGGTGCTCGCGGTGGTCTTCGGGCTGGCGCTGGGCGCGGTGCTGATGAGCATGGTCCAGCTGCCGCTGTCGGTGAGCTGGCCTGTTGTCGGCGGGTCGGCCGGGCTGGGCGCGGCGGTGGTCCTGCTCGTCACCGCCCTGAGCCTGCCGGCCCTGTGGCGGCTGACCCGTCCGGAGGGCCTGCGCACCGAGTGAGGAAGGTCACCCCAGGCCGGCGTACTGACGCGGGCGCAGGGCCTGGGCCCGCAGCGCGGCCAAGGCGGCGGAGCGCCCGGCGGCCGTGAGCAGCCAGGGCGCGCCCGACGGGGAGGCGAGGCCGTCCGTCCGCCGCAGGTGGAGGGCGTCAAGCCGCCGCCGCAACTCGGCCATCGGCCGGGCCAGGTCGTCCGGGGTGACCCGGCCGCCGCCGGCCGATCGCCAGCCCTCGCCGTTGACCACCTCGGCCACCCGGTCGCGGAGCTCCGCCTCGGCCACCTCACCCCCGTCGACCAGCATCATCATCGCGATCTCACGGATGGAGACGTCAAGGTCGCGTTCGCCCTGGGCGGGGGCCAGCAGCGCGGACGTCGCCGCCTCCCACAGCCGCCGGGGGTCGTCCAGCATCGCGCGGCCGGTGGGGGTGAGCACCAGCCGGCGACCGCTGCGGCGGACCGCGCGCAGTTCGACCGCCAGCTCGCGGAGGGCGGTCAGCGGGGGAAGGTCGGCCTCAACCCGCACGACACGGCCCCGCGGCGGGGGCCAGGCGAACCGGCCCGCGCCCTCCTGCACGACGGCCGTGGCCAGGTTGAGCCGCTCGGTCAGGCGGATGCCGGTGCGGGCCAGGTCCAGCAGCCAGCGCAGCGGCTCCAGGCAGGGCCCGTCCGGGGCCGGGATGGGCGCGTGCAGCCGTACCTCGAAGGGCTGGGCCAGCTCGCGGCGGGCACTGCCCCGCCCGAGCACCCAGCGGTTCAGCCGCTCGCCCTGCACCCGGTGGAGCCAGCAGTCGCCGCCGAGCTCGGGCCTTTCTGCGGTGAGCCAGCGCCGGGTCAGCTCCTCGCGGTCGACCGGGTCGCCGGCCACGATGGCCAGTTCGAGCGCCGCCGCGCAGGCGACGTGGGCCCCCATCTCCTCCGGCCCCATGATGGAGCTCCAGGACAACTCGGGGATGTCGGGCGGCAGCACGCCCGTCGCCTCCAGCGCCTGGTGATAGGCGGCGCTCCCGGCCTCCTCGCCCTCCCGGGCGTAGACCCGCAGGATGCGTTCGGTTGCGGCGGAGTCGCACAGGGCGGCGTAGCGGTTCATCCCGCCCAGCCGCAGCAGCTCGCCCAGGGCGCGCGCGATCGCGTGCCGGTCGCCCCGCACCTTGACCGGCAGCGTGTGCCAGAGGAACTCGCAGACGTCGAGCTGGCTGATCGTTTCCAGCGCCTCGCCGCCGGCCAGCCACTCGACGGCCAGCCGGGCGGACTCGGCGACATCCGGTTCGGAGCGCTCCAGCTCTGCGAGTAGCGCGGCGACGTCAGGTGCGGGCATGACCCGCAGTCTGCCGTATCGACCCCATCGTTGACGACGACCGCCGGTCACCGCCGGAAGCCTCCCTCGCGCGCCGCATGCGGGCCGGTCAGACCCATGACCGGAAGAGCATACGCTGCCACCAGGCGTCGTAGGGAATGACCTCGGCCGCGATCACGGGATAGAGCCAGCCGAAGTTCACCAGCGCGAACAGAACGAACGCGCCCGTGACCACGGTGCCGACGATACGGCGGCGGGGATTGACCGTGTCGGCCTGCCCCATCAGGAGCCCCAGCGCCAGCACGATCGCCAAGATCATGAACGGCACCATCGGGATCGCGTAGAAGAGGAACATCGTGCGGTTGTCGGAGAGGGCGTAGTAGAACCAGGGCAGCCAGCCGACGACGTACCCGAGCAGGACGGCCCCGGCCCGCCAGTCGCGCACCGCCACATACCAGGAGACCATCGCGATCAGGGCGATCAGCCCGCCGTACCAGATGACCGGGGTGCCGGTGCCGAGCACCGCCCACGAGCAGGACGGCGCGCCGCACGTCTTGGGCGACTGGTAGAAGAAGGCCACCGGCCGGGTGAGCAGCGGCCACGACCACGGCCACGACTGGTAGGGGTGGGTCTGCTCCAGGCCGGTGTGGAAGCCGAGGACCTGCTTCTGGTACGAGATCCAGGAGGCCAGCGAGTCGGTCACGAAGTGGATGGGGCCCGCCGAGGTGGCCGACACCCAGTTGCGTCCCCAGCCCTTGTCGGAGACGAACCAGCCGGTGAACGAGACGACGTACACGAGGCCGGGGACCACCGAGCTCCAGGCCGCGGCCAGCGGCAGGTCACGCCGGAGGACCGCCGTGAACGGCCGGTGCGCGCCCGACGTCCGCCGCGCGCCGAGGTCCCAGGCGAGGGACATGATCAGGAAGGCGGGGATGTAGAAGGCGGCGGTCCACTTGGTGGCCAGCGCCGCCCCCAGGCACAGACCGGCCGCGAGCCGCCAGGGACGCGAGCCCAGCCGCGCCCCCCAGCCGTCCGAGTGGTCGTTCTCGTACCAGGTGGCCGTCCGGGAACGGGCCCAGTCGCGGTCGGCGACCAGGCAGGCGAACCCGGCGAGGAGCCAGAACATCAGGAAGATGTCGAGCAGGGCCGTGCGGGACAGCACGAAGTGGAGGCCGTCGAGCGCAAGCAGGAACCCGGCGACGCACCCCAGCAGCGTCGACCGCGTCATCCGGCGGGCGACCCTGGCCAGGATCAGGATGGACAGCGAGCCGACCACGGCCGCCGCGAAACGCCACCCGAAGGGGTTGGGGCCGAAGATCAGTTCGCCGAGGCCGATGAGCCACTTGCCGAGCGGCGGGTGGACCACGTAGGCCGAGCACTGGTCGACCTGCGGGCACTGCTTGAAGATGTTCGAGTTGCCCGCGAGCAGGAGCTTGTCCGCGCCGTCGACGAACTGCCGCTCCACGCCGTACTTGATGGTGGCGAACGCGTCCTTGGCGTAGTAGGTCTCGTCGAAGACCACGTCGTGGGGCCTGCCCAGGTGCATGAAGCGCAGGACGGCACCGAACACGGCGACGAATATCGGGCCGAGCCAGCCCCACTGGGCGTCGCTGGGCATGGACGGCACCAGCCGTTCGCGCAGTGACGGCGGAGGAGTCTCCTCCGGGCCTGTCTCTGGCTGCTCGAACGCCTGATGTGAGAAGTCGGTCACGGCCACGCGGACAGAGTACTGTCGCGACCGCGGGCCGAACATGGCCTACGCGCTGATTGGGAACATCTGGCCCTTCGCGGGTGAACGTTTCATGGAGCCATAGGGTGGACCGGTGCTGATTCTCGCCGGAGCGCCGATCGGACAGGCCGGGGACGCGTCGCCGCGACTGCGTGAGGCGATCGCCGCGGCCGATGTGATCGCGGCCGAGGACACCCGGCGGCTGCGCCGGCTCGCCGCCGATCTCGGGGTGACCCTCGGCGGCCGTGTCGTGTCCTATTACGACGCCAACGAGACGGCGCGGGCCGAGGAGTTGCTGGAGGCGCTGCTGCAGGGTCAGACGGTGGTGGTGATCACCGACGCCGGGATGCCCGGTGTGTCCGACCCGGGCTACCGGCTGACCCGGCTCGCGGTCGACGCGGGCGTCACCGTGACCGCCGTGCCCGGCCCGTCGGCCGTCACCACCGCGCTCGCCCTCTCCGGGCTGCCGAGCGACCGGTTCTGCTTCGAGGGCTTCCCGCCGCGCAAGGCGGGGGAGCGGGCCAGGCGCCTCGCCGCCCTGGCCGGCGAGGAACGCACGATGGTGTTCTTCGAGGCGCCGCACCGCCTGCACGCGTCGCTTGAGGCGATGGCCGAGGCGTTCGGCGCCGCCCGCCCTGCGGCGGTGTGCCGCGAGCTGACCAAGACCTACGAGGAGGTACGGCGGGGCGGCCTGGCCGAGCTGGCCGCCTGGGCCGAGGGCGAGGTGCGGGGGGAGATCACCGTCGTGGTGTCGGGGGCCGAACCCGATCTCGCGACCCCCGCCATCGAGGACCTGGTGGCGGAGGTGGCCCGGCGCGAGGCGACCGGACTGCCCCGCAAGGAGGCCATCGCCGAGGTGGCCAAGTCGGCGGGCGTCTCCCGGCGCGACCTCTACAACGCCGTCCACGCCCGCTGACGGCTCCCGCCGGTCTTCCCGCGGCTCGCTCAGGCCCGGCTCACTCCGCGGCCGGGGCGGCCTCCACGGCGGGCACTCGTTCCTCGGGGGCGTGGCCGCCGCGCCGGATCCGGCCGAGCGCGATGGCCGCCGCCAGGCAGGCCAGCGGCGCGGCGGGCAGCAGGTAGCGGTAGTCGAACTCGGCCGTGGCCGCCGGGGCGAGGATCAGCCCGGCCGCCGCCAGCCAGGGCAGCAGCACGGGCCCGCCGAGGGTGCGCCATCGCACCACGACGCCGTACAGGCCGACGAGCAGCAGCAGTCCGAGCACGATGCCCGGCAGCCGCACCACCTTCTGGTAGCCGATCATGATGTCGGACCACGGAGAGACGACGTGGGTGGCGGCCGGGCCGTTCTCGTACGCCTCGGCGTCCCTGTCGGTGCTGCTGTGGTAGGAGCTCCACTTCGGGATCTTGCGGGTGTACTCGTTGCCGAACTCGTACTGCAGGTAGGTCTTGGGGTCGGGGAACTGCGGACGGCCCCAATGGAACGCGCGGAAGAAGTCCTTCGTCACGGCCGCGAGGTAGTCGCCGGGCTGGGAGAGGATCGCCCGCTTGGCGAAGGCGCTCGCGTTCGCGTTGATCTCCGGGGTGAACTTCATGCCCGACCCGAAGACGTGCAGCTGGTTCTGGTCGTCCCACCACAGGTACGCCTGCGCGTAGTGGGCCCGCTGGCTCGGCGGGGTGTTGATGCACATCAGCGCGAGCTCCAGCTCCCTGCGCTGGTCGAGGTGCATCTTGTGGCAGTCGGCGAACAGCGACGTGCGCATGTAGAGGATGACGCCGTCGCTGTTCGTCATCGCGAACTGGCCGTTCACCGCCTTGAACCAGCCCATGTACGCGACGACGGGCAGGGCGCACGCCGCCACCATGGCCACGATGGGACGCCAGCCGGCCCGCTTGATGAGCAGATAGACGACGACGAGGGCCAGAATCGGCAGGCCGATGCTGCGGGTCAGCGCGGTCACCGCGAGCAGCAGCCCGACGGCCGCGCCGGCCTTCCACGACATGGCCCGGTGCCACAGGACCAGTGTGACGACGCCCACCACCAGCAGGATGAACATCGTGTCCGACATGATCAGCTGTTCGAGCTGGATCTCGTACGCGTCGAACAGGACGGGGACCGTCGCGAGGGTGGCCCCCCAGGCAGGGACCCCAAATTTCCTGGTCAGCAGCGCATAGATCAGCACTGCCGTGGCAAGCCCCATGAGGTGCTGGGTGAAGACGACCAGCGCGAAACTGTGGAACGGCTTGAGAATGAGCAGCCAGAAACTGTAGCCGTCCGGGCGAATGGGATGCGGGCGCAGTCTGAGCGCGACCGACACGTAGTCGTACGAGTCGTTGAACCACATCGCCGGGCCGAACCCCAGCATGGTGACGACGCGCAGCACGGCCCCGGCCGCCAGGGCGACCGCGAACACCCGATGACGGCGCAGGAGCGCGATGGCGCGCCTCCAGCGGCCGACCGGGGACGAGTCCACTGACGGAGGATCCGCGACCGCGACCATGGTTACAGAATGCCAGCCGTTTTGTGGACTTGACTCGGGGCCTACGGGGAAGCGGGCATCATTAGTGTCCTGCCGCCATATGCAAGGAGTTGCGACGTGGAACTGACCGTTGTCATGCCATGCCTCAATGAGGCCGAGACCGTCGAGATCTGTGTGCGCAAAGCCCTTGACTGCATGCGCGAGCACGGGATCGACGGCGAGGTGGTGATCGCCGACAACGGCAGCACCGACGGCTCCCAGCAGCTCGCCAGAGACGCGGGTGCCCGTGTCGTCCACATTGATGAGAAGGGGTACGGCAACGCGCTGATCGGCGGCATCCGGGCGGCTCGCGGCAAGTACGTCATCATGGGCGACGCCGACGACTCGTATGACTTCACGAGCCTGATGCCGTTCGTCGAGCAGCTCCGAGACGGCGGCGACCTCGTGATGGGCAACCGTTTCAAGGGCGGAATCGCGCCGGGCGCCATGCCGCCGCTCCACCGCTACCTGGGCAACCCGGTCCTGTCGTTCATCGGCCGGCTGTTCTTCCCCAGCGCGATCGGCGACTTCCACTGCGGCCTGCGCGGCTTCCGCCGTGACGCGATCCTCCGGCTCGGCCTGCAGACCGGCGGCATGGAGTTCGCCTCCGAGATGGTCGTCAAGGCGACCCTGCAGGGGCTCGACGTCCGCGAGGTGCCGACGACCCTGTCGCCCGACGGCCGCTCCCGCCCGCCTCACCTGCGCTCCTGGCGGGACGGCTGGCGCCACCTGCGCTTCCTGCTCCTCTACAGCCCCCGCTGGCTGTTCTTCATCCCCGGCCTGGTGCTCATGACCCTCGGCCTGGTCGCGGGCGCCGCGCTGACGTTCGGGCCGGTCTACATCGGCGAGCTCGCCTTCGACGTCGACACCCTCGTCGGGGCGTCGGCCATGGTGGTGAGCGGCTTCCAGGCCGTGCTGTTCGCGCTCTTCACGAAGGTGTACGCGGCGGAGGAGGGCTTCCTCCCGGAGGACCGCAGGATCAGGAAGCTGGTCGACATCGTCACGCTGGAGAAGGGCCTGCTCGCGGGCGGCCTGCTCGCGGTCGCCGGCATCGGCGGCCTGGTGGCCTCGCTCGCCCACTGGGGCGGCCGCGGCTTCGGCGAGCTGATCCCGGCCGAGTCGCTCCGCCTGGTCGTGCCGTCGGCCACCGCCTTCGTCATGAGCTTCCAGACGATCTTCGCTTCGCTGTTCATCAGCATCCTCGGCATCCGCCGCACCCGGGAGAACCCGGTCGACATCGCCGCCAGCGCGGCGGAGGAGGCGGCCGCGGCCGTCACACGGGAGCCCAGCGCGACGGCCTGAGCGGGCGTCGCTCCCTGCTGGTCGGTGTCGCCCCTGGTCATCGCGGCGACCCCGGGTTATTGGAAGGAGTCATCGGCCACAGGCCGATAGGATTTCGGCATGGCGGCTACCGGATCGACTGCATCGGGCGAGTCGGCGTTCTACGTCTCGACGCCGATCTACTACGTGAACGACGCTCCGCACCTGGGCCACGCCTACACGACGGTCGCGGGTGACGTCCTCACCCGCTGGCACCGTCAGCGTGGCGAGAAGGTGTGGTACCTCACGGGCACCGACGAGCACGGGCAGAAGGTCATGCGCACCGCCGAGTCGCACGGCGTGACGCCGCAGGAGTGGGCCGACAAACTGGTCGAGGAGGCGTGGAAGCCGCTCTGGGAGCACCTCCAGATCGCCAACGACGACTTCATCCGCACGACCGAGGAGCGCCACACCCGGCGCGTCCAGGAATTCGTGCAGGATCTCTACGACAAGGGCGAGATCTACCGGGGCGGCTACGAAGGGCCCTACTGCGTCCACTGTGAGGAGTTCAAGTCGCCGGGCGAGCTGCTCGAAGGCGACCTGTGCCCCATCCACAAGAAGCCGATCGAGTGGCTCCAGGAGGAGAACTACTTCTTCAAGCTCTCCGAGTACGGCCCCCGGCTGCTCGAGTTCTACGAGGCCAACCCCGACTTCGTCCAGCCCGCGTCGGCCCGCAACGAGGTCGTCCAGTTCGTCCGGCAGGGCCTGCAGGACCTGTCGATCTCCCGGTCGACCTTCGACTGGGGCATCCCGATCCCGTGGGACCCCAAGCACGTCATCTACGTCTGGATCGACGCGCTGCTCAACTACGCCACCGCCGTCGGATACGGCTCCGACCAGGCGAAGTTCGACACCACCTGGCCGGCCGACGTGCACCTTGTCGGCAAGGACATCCTGCGGTTCCACGCGGTGATCTGGCCCGCCATGCTCATGGCGAACGGTCTGTCCCTGCCCGGGAGGGTCTTCGCCAACGGCTGGCTGATGGTCGGCGGCGAGAAGATGAGCAAGTCCAACCTCACCGGCATCTCGCCGCGGGAGCTGACCGAGCACTTCGGGGTCGACGCCTACCGCTACTACTTCCTGCGGGCGATCCCCTTCGGCCAGGACGGCTCGTTCTCCTGGGAGGACTTCTCCGCCCGCTACACCTCGGAGCTGGCGAACGACTTCGGAAACCTGGCGTCCCGGGTCGCGGCGATGATCGGGAAGTACTTCGACGGGACGCTGCCGGAGCCCGGCGACGCCGGAGCGGCGGAGCAGGCGATCGCCGAGGGCCTCGCCACGGCGACGGCCCAGGCCGATCGCCTGATCGGCGACAACCTCGACTTCTCCACCGGCCTCGGGGCGATCTTCGACTTCGTCAAGCAGGTCAACGGCTACCTGAGTGACCAGGCTCCCTGGAAGGTGGCCAAGGACGAGTCGCCGGAGGGTCAGGCCCGTCTCGCGACGATCCTCTACACGGCCGCCGAGTCGCTGCGCGCCGTCGCCGTCCTGCTCAACCCGGTCATGCCCGGCACCTGCGAGAAACTGTGGGCGTCGCTCGGCGCGGAGCCGCACCTCGGCCCGCTGGCCGACCAGCGCATCGCCGACGTCGCCAAGTGGGGCCGGCTGCCCGCGGGCGCGTCCGTGGTGAAGGGCGAGATCCTGTTCCCGCGGCTCGACGACGCCAAGAGCTGACGGCGTGCCCGCGAAGGTGCCAGGGAGCACGCCCGCCGCGCCGGAGGCGCTGCCCGGGGAGGTGTTCGACAGCCACTGCCACCTGGACATCATGGTGGGCCATCGGCAGGCCTCCTCGGGCGATCCCGTGGCGCTGGCGGCGCAGGCCGCCGCCGTGACCGTCGAGTCGATCCTGCGCGACGCGAAGTCGGTGGGCGTGACGCGGCTGGTCACGGTCGGCTACGACCTCCCCTCGTCCCGGTGGAACGCGCGCGCCGCCGGGGAGCACGACGACGTCTACGCCGCCGTGGCCATCCACCCCAACGAGGCGCACGCCGCCACGCCCGAGGTGCTCGCCGAGATCGAGGAGCTGGCGCGGCTCCCGCACGTGCGCGCCGTGGGTGAGACGGGCCTCGACTACTTCCGCGACTGGGCGTCCAAGGACGACCAGCACGCGAGTTTCCGGGCGCACATCGAGATCGCCAAGCGCACCGGGAAGGCACTGGTCATCCACGACCGTGACGCGCACGACGACGTTCTCGCCGTACTCGCCGACCAGGGCGCCCCCGAGGTCGTGATTTTTCACAGTTTCTCGGGCGACGTGGAGCTGGCCAAGCGGTGCGCGGCGGCCGGTTACTACATGTCGTTCTCCGGCCCGGTGACGTACAAGAACGCCGGATACCTGCGTGAGGCGGCGCGGATCGCCCCGGTCGAGCTGATGTTGGTCGAGACCGACGCGCCCTACCTGCCGCCCGTGCCCCACCGGGGCAAGCCGAACGCCCCCTACCTGATCCCGCTGACGCTCCGCTGCCTGGCCGAGGTCAAGGACATGGACGTCGCCGCCCTTGCCGCCGCGATCGGCGCGAACGGAGAGGCCGCCTTCGGCGCCTGGTGACGCCGGAGCACAGGTTGTCCGTTGTCCACAGGGCGAGGCCGCTGCGCACGCCGACCCGCTCGGATGCCCGACACTGGATGCATGAGTCTGCTCGGGCCTGTCGAAGTGCGCGCGCTCGCGGAGAAGCTGAACCTCAGGCCGACGAAGAAGCTGGGGCAGAACTTCGTGATCGACGGCGGCACCGTCCGCCGGATCGTCCGCCTCTCTGAGGTCACCCCTGACGACGTGGCCCTCGAAGTCGGGCCGGGGCTCGGCTCGCTGACGCTCGCGTTGCTCCCCGAGGTGGCGCGCGTCGTGGCCGTGGAGATCGACCCGGTGCTGGCCGCCCAGCTGCCGCTGACCGTGGCCGAGCGCGCCCCCGATTTGGCGGACCGGCTGACGGTGCTGCGCGCGGACGCCCTGCGAACCGGGCCGGACGATCTCGGGGCCGCCCCCACCGTGCTCGTGGCCAACCTGCCGTACAACGTGTCGGTGCCGGTCGTGCTCCACCTGCTGGAGGTGCTGCCGTCGCTGCGCCGGGGGCTGGTGATGGTGCAGGCCGAGGTGGCCGACCGGCTGGCCGCCGCCCCCGGTTCCAGGGTGTACGGCGTGCCGTCGGTGAAGGCCGCCTGGTATGCCGACGTCCGCCGGGCCGGTCCGGTCGGGCGCAACGTCTTCTGGCCCGCGCCGAACGTCGACTCGGGGCTGGTCTCCTTCGTCCGCCGTGATCCGCCCGCGACGACCGCGAGCCGCGAGGAGGTGTTCGCCGCGATCGACGCGGCCTTCGCCCAGCGTCGCAAGACGCTCCGCGCCGCGCTCGCGTCCTGGGCCGGTACGCCCGCGGCGGCGGAGGAGGCGCTGGTCCGGGCGGGCATCGACCCGTCGGCCCGGGGGGAGCGGCTCGGCATCGAAGACTTCGCCCGCATCGCCGAGCACCGCCGGGCCGCCGCGCCGTCCTCCCGCTGAGCCGACGATCCACGCGCGGGGGCCAGCCGCGCGCGCCCGGGAACTACTCCGCGGCGGTCCAGTCCGCGCGGCGCCCCAGGAAGCCGAGCAGGGTCTCCACTTCGCCGGCCTGGGGTGCGGGGTCCAGGGCCGGGGCGTACGCGCCGTACGCCCGCAGCGGCTCCACGATGGCGATCGCGACCGTCCTGAGGGATCGGGCGGCATCCTCCGACAGCGGCGAGGGCTGCCCGGTGGCCACCGCGATGTCCCAGGCGTGGACGGCCGCGTCCATCGCGCACGCCCCGGAGGCGAGCCACGCCGGCAGCACGCCCTGGGGAAGCGGCGTGGGCACCTGCTCGTCCTCGTCGCCCACCTCTGCCCAGGCCGCGGCGGAGGTCTCCAGGATCCGCGCAAGGTAGGCGAGCGGGTCGCCGTCGATGTGGCCCGACGGGGAGAACGGGTCCTCAGACGGCCACGCACCCCCGGTGACCGCAGCGGTGAACGCCGCCTGGTCGCCGGCGGCGTGCTGCAGCACCTGGGTGACCGACCACTTCTCACACGGGGTGGGCAGGTCCCATCCGTCCACACCGATCCCTGCCACGACGCGGCGCAGCCCCTCGTGGGCTCCGTCCAGCAACGCCCGCCAGTTCGCCACGGTGTTCTCGCTCATGGTCCGGCCCCTCTCGTCGGTCTCTGGTGGCATCAGATTGCGGAACGGAATGTTCCGTTCTCTACGTTCACTCTAGCAGAACGGAACAATCCGTTCCACTGTTAATCTGGACGACATGACGCAGACCGAGACCACGGATGCGGGCGGCCCTCCGGCCCGCCGGGGACGCGCCGCGCGTAACGACTCACTCATCCTCGACGCCGCGCGGGAAGTGTTCCTGCGGGATCCGACGGCTCCCGTCGCGGCCGTGGCGGAACGGGCGGGGGTCGGCATGAGCGCTCTCTACCGCCGGTACGCGAGCAAGGAGGACCTGCTCCGCCGCCTGTGCCACGACGGACTGCGCCGCTTCGTCGCCGAAGCGGAGGCGGCGGACGCGGAGCCGGACGGATGGACCGCGTTCACCCGGTTTCTGGGGCGAATCGTCGAGGCCGACGTGCACTCGCTGACTGTCCACCTCGCCGGCACGTTCACCTCGACCCCCGAGATGAGGCAGGACGCCGAGAGGGCCGGTGCTCTCAGCGCGTCGCTGGTCGAGCGCGCGGCCGCGACCGGACGCCTCCGGCGGGACATCGTCGCCGACGACGTGGGCCTGCTCCTCGAAGCGTGCGCGGCGATCCGTGTCCCCGACCCAGGCCGCACCAGGGAACTGCGCAGGCGCCACCTCGCGATGCTGCTCGACGGCATGGCCGCCCCCGGCGCGGGATCCCTTCCTGGCCCGCCTCCGGCTCCCGGGGAGCTCAACTGGCGTTGGCGCCGTTCCGAGGGGAACGCCTGACGCGCACCGGCCGGCGCGAAGGTGCGGGCGGGGTCCCGGGCCCCGTTAGGCTCGGGTCCCATGGCTGGAGTTGAGCGACGAGCCGCCGGAGCGCCCGCGGGGGGGCCGGTGATGGGTGGCGTCACCGTACGGGTCCCCGCGAAGGTCAACCTCCAGCTCGCGGTGGGGCCCCTCCGCGACGACGGCTACCACGACCTGGTGAACGTCTTTCACGCCGTCTCGCTGTTCGACGAGGTCACCGCCGCCGAGCCCGATCGCGCGGGAGCGGCGGACCGGCCGGTCCGGGTGCGGGTCGAGGGGGAGTGGGCCGCCGATGTGCCGGCGAGTGACGACAACCTCGCCGTCCGCGCGGCGGCGGCGCTGGCCGCACGGGCCGGCCGTTCCTACCGGGCAGACCTGCTGATCCGCAAGACGATCCCGGTGGCCGGAGGCATGGCCGGCGGCAGCGCCGACGCCGCGGCCGCGCTCGTCGCCTGCAACGAGCTGTGGGGGCTCGGCCTGCCGCTGCCCGATCTGATGGAGATCGGCGCCGACATCGGCAGCGACGTGCCGTTCGCGCTGCTCGGCGGCACGGCGGTCGGCACCGGCCGGGGAGAGCGGCTCACCGCGCTGGAGACGTCCGGGGTCTTCCACTGGGTGTTCGCGCTGGCGGACGGCGGTCTGTCCACCCCCCGGGTGTACGGCGAGTGCGACCGCCTCCGGGCGGAGGCCGGGGCTGCCGTGCCGTGGCCGCGGGTGAGTGAGCCCCTGCTGGCGGCGCTCCGGGAGGGAGACGCCCCGGCCCTCGGCCGTACGCTCTCGAACGATCTGCAACCTGCGGCGCTCGCGCTGCGTCCCTCGCTGGCCGCGACGCTGCGCGTGGGGCGCGACGCCGGGGCGCTTGGCGCCATCGTCTCCGGCTCGGGGCCGACCTGCGCGTTCCTCGCCGAGTCGGCCGAGCACGCCGGCGCGCTGGCCGCCGGGCTGAAGGACGCGGAGGGGTGCCGGGGGGCCGTCACCGCGTTCGGGCCCGTCCCGGGGGCGGCACCGGCCGGATAGGCTTTACGCGCGATGAACCTGGTCAATCTGGAGTCGGTCTCCCACGCCTTCGGGCCCAAGCCGCTGCTCACGAACGTCTCCCTCGGTCTGGAGCAGGGGGACAGGATCGGGGTGGTCGGCCGCAACGGCGGTGGGAAGACCACCCTCGTCTCGATCATCGCGGGCGAGCTGAAACCCGACGGCGGGCGCGTCACCCACAACCGGGGGCTGCGGGTGGGTGTGCTGTCCCAGCGGGACGACTTCGCCCCCGAGGCCGCCGTACGCGACCTGGTGCTGGACGGCAGGGCCGAGCACGAGTGGGCCGGAGACGCCGGGATCCGGGAGATCCTGGCCAATCTCCTCGGCGACATCGACCTGTCGTCTCCCGCCGGTGCGCTGTCCGGAGGCGAGCGCCGCCGCACCGCGCTGGCGAAGCTGCTGATCGGCGAGCACGACCTGATCATCCTGGACGAGCCGACGAACCACCTCGACATCGAGGCCATCGCCTGGCTCGCCGGGCACCTGGCCCAGCGCAGGTCGGCCCTGCTCGTCGTCACCCACGACCGCTGGTTCCTCGACGCCGTCTCCACCCGCACCTGGGAGGTCGTCGACGGCGCGGTCGAGCGTTACGAGGGCGGGTACGCCGCTTATGTCCTCGCCAAGGCCGAGAGGGCCAGGATCGCGCAGGCCGCGGAGGAACGCCGGCAGAACCTGATGCGCAAGGAGATCGCCTGGCTGCGGCGTGGCCCGCCGGCCCGCACTTCCAAGCCGAAGTTCCGGATCAACGCCGCCGAGGCGCTGATCGCCAACGAGCCGCCGGCGCGGGAGACGGTCGAGTTGCTCGGGTTCGCCTCGGCCCGGCTCGGCAAGACGGTCTTCGACCTGGAGGACGTGACCGTTCACGCGGGCGGGCCGGGCGCCGGGCCGCTCGTGCTCGACCACTGCACCTTCCAGTTCGGGCCCGGTGACCGTATCGGCCTGATCGGGGTCAACGGTTCCGGCAAGTCGTCGGTGCTGCGCCTGCTGTCCGGCACGGTCGGCGCCGACTCCGGCAAGCTCGTGCGCGGCAGGACGGTGCGGCTCGCCCATCTCTCCCAGGAGCTCGGCGAGCTCGACCCCACCCGCCGGGTGCTGGAGACGGTGGAGGAGATCCGCAAGTACGTCCAGGTGGGGAAGAAGGAGTGGTCGGCGTCCCAGCTGCTCGAACGCCTCGGCTTCCGGGGTGAGGCGCAGTGGAAGGTCGTCGGCGACCTGTCCGGTGGAGAGCGCCGGCGACTGCAGTTCCTCAGGCTGATCATGGACGAGCCGAACGTGCTGCTGCTCGACGAGCCGACCAACGACCTCGACATCGAGACCCTGACCGAGCTGGAGGACCTGCTCGACGGGTGGCCGGGCACGCTCGTGGTCGTCAGCCACGACCGCTACTTCCTGGAACGGGTCGCCGACCGTTGTGTCGCGCTGCTCGGCGACGGCAAGCTCTCCATGTTGCCGGGCGGGGTCGACGAGTATCTGGACCGCCGGGCCGCCGGCGCCGCCCTGTCGGCCCGAGCCGCCGCTGCCTCTTCGTCTTCCTCGTCGTCTTCGTCCGCTGCGGTTCCGGCATCGTCTGGTTCTGAGGGTGGCGCGGGTGCGTCCGGTGGGAATGGCCCGTCCGCCAAGGAACTGCGGGAGCTGCAGAAGGAGCTCAACCGCCTGGAGCGGCAGATCGAGCGGTTCGGCGAGCGCGAGGCCAAGCTGCACGCCCAGATGGCCGAGGCCGCGAGCGACTTCGAACGCCTGGCCACGCTGGACGGGGAGCTGCGGGAGATCGCGTCCCAGAAGGAGTCGGCCGAGCTCGAATGGATGACTCTGGCCGAACGCCTGGAGTCCTAGAAGCTGTGATTCCCGGGGCGCCGTCTTCCTGATAGCGTCCCTGGGCCGGTGTTTCTGGGCCCCGGTGTTCCTGGGCTGGCGTGTTCCTGGGCCCTGTGTTCCTGGTTCCCTCACTGGAACTTCACGCCCGACCCCGGCATTTCACGCACCTGTCCGGGACGGCTCCGATCCTGTACGGCTGCGATCCTGTACGGCCGCGATCCTGTACGGCCAGAAGGCGCGGCCCGCGCTCTTCCGCCGCCTCCGCCGAAGACACGGCTCCAGGGTTTTCCACAGCCAGGACGGCCCCCCGGAAAATGTCGGTGACGGTCGGTAGTGTGTCGAACACGCGATCGGACTGGCGGTGGGGAGGGGGTGTTCCAGTGTCGGCGGTTCGTGACTCTGGAGCCGGCAGCGCTGATGGCGCTGGTGCCGTCAGAGTCAGCGGCTCCGGTGACGTTGACGGCGTCGCGGTGTCCGCGGGCCTCGGTGCGGGGCGAGATGACGCCTCTTCTGGACCGGCTGGCCGTGTTCCGGTGGATGGAGTGCCAGTGGGCGTGCCAGTGGGCGTGCCAGTGGGCGTGCCGGTGGGCGGGGTCCCGCCGCTGCTTGCGGGGACGTGTCTGGATCCTCGCTTTTCCTCTCGTGGGCGGCCGGCGGGCCAGTTGGGCGACGGGGCGGAGCGGGCGGTGAGCACGTCGGTGCCGGAGCTTGACCCTTCGGGCGGCGCTTTGAGCGGTGCTTCGGGTGGCGGTGCCGATGCCCCTGCGGGCTGCGCGGGCGGTGGCGCGGACGGTGGCGTGGGCGGCTTTGTCGGCGACGCTGCCGGTGAGTCGGCCAGCGCTGCGGCCGGTGGCACGGGTGGTGACATGGCCGGTGACATGGCCGGTGATGTGGACGGTGATGTGGCCGGTGATGTGGACGTCGTGCTGGAGTTGGCCGCTCGGATGGCGTGTAGGCAACGGCAAGACGGTGCGGCGGTGTGTTTGCCGTCGGTTGAGAAGCTGATTCAAGCGATAGATCTGTTGAGTTCGGTGTTCGTGGCGCAGTTGCATCAGGTGCATGTCACCGGTGAGGCCAAGGCGTATGGGCATGCCTCCACCGCTTCATGGCTGCGCTCTGGCAGATCGAGCATCCCTGATCTGAGCATTCCTGGTCCGAGCATGCCCGCACCGGCTGCGTCTCCGCTGGACGCTCCCGCGCCGGGCACGCCTGCACGGGGTGCCGCTGCGGCTGAGGCGGCGGAGGTCGGCGCTGGGGTGCCGGGCGTTCCCGGGCCGCCGACAGGTGCGGCGGAGGTGGGCGCCGAGACGCCCGGAACGCCGGGGACGCCGGGAGTGCCTGGCGTGCAGGGGGTGCCTGGCGTGCAGGGGGTGCCGGTGGTGGTGCGGCGTGGTCCGGGGATGACGGGTGCGCAGGCGGCGCGGTGGTTGCGGATTTCCGGTGAGGTAGCGCGTCTTCCTCTGGTGAAGGGCCGCTACGCGGATGGTTCCCTGTCCGGCGGAGCGGTGGACGCCATCACGACGGTGACGGCGAAGCTGACCGACGCGCAGGCGGCGGAGGCCGAGCCGATCCTGGTGCAGTTGTCCGACAGCGCGTCGTGTGCGGAGGTGGCCAAGGCAGGCCGGTACATCCGGGAGATCCTGGACCCCGGCGCGCTGGTCGAGGAGTGTGAGGACGATTACGCGTCCCGGTTCCTGCTGGTCCGCCCGTCCAGCACCGGCGGGATGGAGGGGGAGTTCCGCCTACCGCGGGAGGCGGCGGCCCGGTTGCGGGCGTTCTTGACCTCTTACGCCCGCCCGAAGGACAAGGACGACGACCGGCCGCTACGGGTCCGGCAGGCAGACGCCTTCTCGGCCCTGCTGAGCGAGAAGGTCTCCACCGAACTCGTCGTCATGGTCCGCGCCGAGTCCATCCCCGACGACATCCTCGCACCCACCGGCACGCAGAGCCCCGGTCCGGACACGTCACCGGGTGCAAGCGGCATGCCCGGCATGGCAGGTGGGCGCGCTGGCGAGGCAAGTGGCGTGGTCGGCGCGGGCCGAGACGGTCCAAGCGACGAGGCCGCTCCCCCCGAGGCCGCTCCCCCCGAGGGCGCTCCCCCCGAGGGCGCTCCCCCCGAGGACGCCCGCGAGCAGGCGGGTCGTGGCGACGCGCGTCCCAACCGTGCCGCAGAGCCCGACCATGGTGCGGGTTCTGACGATGCCGAGAGGCGGGCTGACGCGTGTCGCACCTGCGGTCACGCTCCGGACCGGCTTGCTCCCGGGCTGCTCGTCGCCACCGGGCAGTTGCTGCCGGTCAGCGACGTCCACCGCCTGGCGCGGACGTCACGGTTGACCCGGCTGGTGATGGACGCCAAGGGTCAGGTTCTGGACATGGGGCGTTCGGTGCGGCTGGCCACCCCGGCTCAGCGCAAAGCCCTGCTCGCGCAGTACGCCACCTGCTACTGCCAGGGCTGCCCCATCCCGGCCGACATGGCGGAGGTCGACCACGTCCACGGCTGGATCGACGACGGCGTCACCAACCTCGACCTGCTCGCCCCCGCCTGCACCTTCCACAACCGCGACAAATTCTCCCACCCTGACCGCTACACCATTCGCCGCAACCCCAACGGCACCTGGACCCTCCTCCACCACCCCAATCGCCGCAGGTATGAACCCGGATTCCGGGGCCGTGGCCCTTCGCACTCCAAGGGCGTGTCACCTCCGACATAGCCTCTCCACGGGCCCTCGACGGCCGCTTCGCGTCACGGCCAGAGCTACCGTGCCCCCGTCGGCGCGGTAGCTGGGCTGCTCGCGTCTGAGCGCGGGTATCGGCGGCGCCGGGGCCGACCACGAGCCGGGGCAGGCCATGAGTTGCGACTGGCCACGAGTTGCGACTGGCCATGAGCTGTGGCATCGGCCCGGCCGAGTGGTGCGCCGGCGTGTCCGTTGGCGCGGTTCCCTGGTGGTCTGCGGGGCGCTCGGCTGCCAGGGCTCGGTTTCGACCTCCAGCTGCTGGGCCCCCGTGCCTCCCACTTGCCGGGCCTCCCAGCTACGGGGCCCAGCTGCCGGGGCCCTCAACCCCTGACCCACGGATGGCGCGCCAGGGATAGTTGGCCCGCGGTCGGGCGGGCTCTCATTCGGTGGGGCTGGGGGGCTTTGGGGGTCGCCGGCTCCATGGGCAGAGCCCCTCAAGCGGTACGGCGGGGTGCCCCAGACCCGCATTGGAGGGCATCTCAGACGTCGCCGGGTGCCCTTACGGTTTCGTCCGTGGAGTGTGACCTTCGTCACATTGAAATCGAATGCGGATCGTCACACTCCGTGAAGATCGTTGCACCGTTCCCTTTGGGATCAGGGGAAACACAGCGGACGTTCAGGAACGGTTCGGCGGCGGCGGCGAGGTGCGGTGAGGGGCCTGGCAGAACTAAACCGGGGATAAGCAGCAATCCCCCTGATTTCTCGTATAACTTTCTGGCTGTTCCTTTACTGACGGATGGGGCGCAAGTGACGCCTCACGACAGACCAGGGAGAAAACCTTGAAGCGCATCCTCGCCCTCGGCGGGATCTCGGCGGGCCTGCTCGCCGCCGCCGTCGTCGCCACGCCCGCTCACGCTGACTCCGACACCAAGGCCGTGCCCCTGGCCAGCACCAACATGGCTGCCCGTGAGGTCGCGTCGTTCTGGTACGGACAGGCCAAGGCGAACCTGATCAACGCGACGCCGTACAACGTGGAGACCCAGGTCGCCGCGAAGCACGTGTCGACGGGTGGCGCGGCTCCGGACAGCAAGCCCGGCATCGTGCCCGCGATCGGCGACGAGAAGAAGAGCACCTCGACGTCGAAGAACGTGAACCTGCCCAAGACCACGGGCAAGGTGTTCTTCGTCGGCGCGGACCACAAGCCGCACTGGTGCACCGCCACCTCCGTGCAGTCCACGTACCACAACCTGGTTGCCACCGCTGGCCACTGTGTGTACGACACCGAGTCGAACAAGGCCACGCTGGACCGCTGGGTCTTCGTCCCGGGCTACTACCAGGGCAAGACCCCGTGGGGCATCTACGTTGGTAAGACCGCCTACACGCACTACGACTACGACGTCTACGAGGACGGCGACCGCGACTACGCGTTCGTGACGGTCTACAACGGCGTCCTGCCGACCAGCGCGTCGGGCGGTTACTCCCAGGTCTTCGAGACCGAGGCTGAGGCCAAGGCCGAGCAGGCGAAGATCGAGAGCAGCCCGTCCACGGTCGGGTCGCACCTCTCGATCATGCCCATCGAGACCAACGACCTCGTGCCGTTCGGTACCCCGGGCTCGAAGAAGGTCGCCACGACCTTCAAGGACCTGGGTGGCGCCCTCAACGGCGGCAACCTTGCGATGCACAAGGTCGGCTTCGACCAGACCGAGATCTCGAAGTACGCTCCGGAGATCGCCAACAAGCCGCTGCCCTACGTCACGCAGGACGGCAAGACCCGCTACGACAAGAAGTTCGGCGACGACCGCCACGTCTGGAAGCAGACCAACGCGTGGAAGAACGTCGACCTCGACTACAAGCTGAGCGGGCCGGCCTTCCAGATCGGTCTGAAGGACGTGGGTCGCCTCGGTGACAACGTCGGTGGTCAGGGTCTGGCCTACAACCAGAAGATCGGCAGCTCGGTCTTCGTGTTCGGCTACCCGAGCGGGTCGCACCCGGACGGCAACCACGCCTACACCGGCAAGACCCTCAAGTGGTCGTACGGCAAGACCTTCAAGGCCTCGTCCTCCGCGATGAAGGCCGAGGAGCTCGTGGGCGTGAAGTCCTCCTTCACCGGTGAGGGCTCCATCGGTTCCTCGTGGCTGCTGCAGTACAAGTCCTCGCGTCGTCTCGGCTACCTGAACGGCGTGACCATCGGTGTCTCCGACACCGACAAGAACGGCCGCATCGACACCAGCGTCTCCCCGTACTTCGACGGTGAGACCTACGGCGTCTACAGCGCGGCGAAGGCCAACTGGTCCGGCAAGATCGTCTGATCTTTCTTGACCTGACGGAAGGGCTCGGCCTCTTGGCCGGGCCCTTTTCGTTGTTTGTGGGACAGCTCGTTTGTGGGACAGACCGCCGATCGTGACCCGTGTGGAGCCTCCAGGCCGGCGATCTCGTCGACGCGCGACCCGGGCGGCGGGTGGGCTGTCCGGGCCCGGGCGCAGGCGGGGAGCCATCTGCCGACGTGCGATGTGTGAATCGAGCAGCACGGGAGGCCGTCGACCGCTCTGGCCGCCGCTACGTGAGCGGCATGCACGTCGAGACCGATGAGTACCAGAGCCCACAGGGATCACTGCGACTACCACTGCGACCGCCACTAGGACTATTACGACCACTGCGGCAGCCGTAGCGGTAGCGGGGAGCGGTGGCTGGGACGTGCGGGGCCGGGAAGGTGGTCACTCACCAGCAGTCCCAAGCACACGGAAGACGCAGGAAGCACCGAAGGCACTGACGACAGCCCGCGACCGACAGCCCGCGACACGCCGGGATCCAAGATCCCGCACGTCCGGGACGCCGAGACACCCGGACACTCACGATGCCAAAGATTTCGCACGCCCGGGACACCCAAGACGCCGGGACGCCCGGGACGGGGGAGAGCGCCCGAGACGCGAAAGGGCCCGGCTGGATGCCGGGCCCTTCCGTGAATCAGGTGCTACGAGCGGTCAGATCAGACGATCTTCCCGGACCAGAGCGACGCGGCCGACTTGTAGACGCCGTAGGTCTCGCCGTCGAAGTACGGGGAGACGCTGGTGTCGATGCGGCCGTTCTTGTCGGTGTCGGAGACACCGATGGTCACGCCGTTCAGGTAGCCGAGACGACGCGAGGTCTTGTACTGCAGCAGCCACGAGGAACCGATGGAGCCCTCACCGGTGAAGGAGGACTTCACGCCCACGAGTTCCTCGGCCTTGATCGCGGAGGACGAGGCCTTGAAGGTCTTGCCGTACGACCACTTGAGGGTCTTGCCGGTGTAGGCGTGGTTGCCGTCCGGGTGCGACCCGCTCGGGTAGCCGAACACGAAGACCGAGCTGCCGATCTTCTGGTTGTAGGCCAGACCCTGACCACCGACGTTGTCACCGAGGCGACCCACGTCCTTCAGACCGATACCGAAGACCTTGCCGCTGACCTTGTAGTCGACGTCGTAGTTGCCCCAGAAGGTCCGCTTGAAGTACTTGTACGCGGGCCCCTGGTTGGGGATGCTCTCGACGGTCGGCGTCGCGGTGGGCGAGGCGCTGGCGGTGGGCGAGGCGCTCGCACTCGGGCTCGGGCTCGCGACCGGGGCAGGCTGGTTCTCGACCTTCGTCCGGAAGTAGAGCGTCTGGGTCTTGGCGTCGTAGTACGAGTCGCGGTTCGAGCGGTACACGAACGCCGGGATCTCGCGGGTGTCGACGCCGGTCCGCGCGTCGAACGGGCCGTCGCCCTTCGGGTCCTTGCCGAAGTTGGCCTTGCTGAAGTCCCAGAGCGAGATCTGGAACTTCTTCGACTCGGGGGTGCCCACCGGGACGAGACGCCTGCCGGGGACGGGGGTGATCTCGACCTTCGACCAGACCGTCGTCTTGTCGTGCTCGAGGCGGAACTTGTCACGCCACGCCTGCGACTTGGTCTGCCACACCTTCTCGTAGGTGTCGACGCCCGCGCTGGTCGGCAGGACGCCGTTGTAGACGGTCACGAACGCGTAGTCGCGGTCGCCGTCCTCGTAGACGTCGTAGTCGTAGTGCGTGAACGCCGTCTTACCGACGTAGATGCCCCACGGGGTCTTGCCCTGGTAGTAGCCGGGGACGAAGACCCACTTGTCGAGGGTCTCGCGGTTGCTCTCCGTGTCGTACACGCAGTGTCCCGCGGTCGCCACGAGGTTGTGGTACTGCGACTGCACAGAGGTGGCGGTGCACCAGTGCGGACGGCCGTCGCCGCCGATGAAGAACACCTTGCCCGAGGTCTTGGGCAGGTTGACGTTCTTCGACGTCGAGGTGCTCTTCTTCTCGTCGCCGATCGCCGGCACGGTACCCGGCTTGGTGCTGGCCGCCGGGCCGCCTCCGGACACGTGCTTGGCGTTCACCTTGGTCTCGACGTCGTACGGCGTCGCGTTGACCAGGTTGGCCATGTGCTCGGAGAACCAGAAGCTGGCCACCTGCTTCGCCGCGAAGGGCGTGTTGGCCAGGGCCACGGAGTGGATGGAGTCAGAGGCGTGAGCGGGGGTGGCGACCACCGCGGAGGCCAGGAGGCCGGCCGCGATACCGCCCAGAGCGAGCGAGCGCTTCAACAGGATCTCCCTGGTCTGTCGTGAGGCGTCACTTGCGCCTCAAGCGTCAGTAAAGGAACGTGAAGCAAGTTATCTGAGAAAAACCTTGGAAAGTAGGAGAATCCTGAGCGTTCTGGGGCAGACGGCTGTGAACCTGTGAGTGTGCCTCTGGCCTGGTCCCGGTGTTCTCCCTGATCAACACCACTCGCCGGCGGGGCGCCGTGACAGCGGGTAAGGGACCGTTTTCTCTCCTGTGTGAGCCGAATCACAACGGGAGACCGAAACCGGAAGCGGCCGTCACCTCGTCAGATCCGGCCGGGTGATCGGGGCGGCGGATCGGGTGTGGACGCGATCGCGCGGGGCAGAGGCTACTGCACTCCACTGTCGGAGGCGTCAAAAGGGACAAGCAGCGTGCGCAGCAGGTCGGCGAGGACCTGCTGCTCATGCTGTCCCAGACCGGCGAGCAGTTCCCGCTCGCGCCGCAACAGGTCGGCGAACGCGGCGTCCACTCGCTCCAGGCCCGTGGGGGTGAGCCGGACGAGCACGCCGCGCCGGTCCTCGGGATCGGGGCGCCGGACCACCAGCCCGGCGGCGGTCAGGCGGTCGATCCGGTTCGTCATCGTGCCCGAGGTGACCAGCGTCGCGCGCAGCAGGGCGCCGGGGCTCAGTTCGTACGGCTCGCCCGACCGGCGCAGGGCCGTCAGGACGTCGAACTCCCACGACTCGACGCCGTGGTCGGCGAACGCGGCGCGCCGCTCGCGCTCCAGGTGCCTGCTGAGCCGGGACACCCGGCTCAGTACCTCCAGTGGGGTCACGTCCAGATCGGGACGCTCCTGCCGCCAGGCCGCGACCAGCCGGTCCACCTCGTCCTCGACGGGTCGTGATTGGGTCATGCCCCGAGTCTAGCTGTCTTGACATCGAGATATCTGTGGCGATATGCCTTATCTTGACGTCAAGATAGTTGGAGGGATGGATGGCCGCCGACTTCTGGGAACCGGCCGTATACAACCACTTCGCGGCGGAGCGGTCGCGCCCGTTCTTCGAGCTGGTGAGCCGGGTGCGCGCCGAGTCTCCCGGCTACGTCGCCGACCTCGGCTGCGGCACGGGCGAACTGACCGCCACCCTGTGCGAGCGCTGGCCCACGGCGGCGGTGCACGGTGTCGACTCCTCCCCGGCCATGCTCGCCGCCCCGCCGGCCGGCCCCTCCTTCGAGGTGGCGGACGTCCGCGACTGGCGCCCGCCCCGGCCGGTCGACGTCATCGTCTCGAACGCCCTTCTCCAGTGGCTGCCGGAGCACCGCGAGCTGCTGTCCCGGTGGGCCGGTCACCTGACGGAGGGCGGCTGGCTCGCCTTCCAGGTGCCCGGCAACTTCGCGGCGCCGAGTCACGCCGCGATCCGGGAGCTGTGCCGCACCACCTGGCGGGACGAGCTCGGCGACCTGCCGCGAGGGACGCCGGTCGGGGACCCCGCCGAGTACGTCGGACTGCTCGCCGGGCTCGGCTGCGCGGTCGACGCGTGGGAGACCACCTACGTCCACGTGCTGGCCGGAGGCGACGCGGTGCTCGGATGGATCAAGGGCACCGCCCTGCGGCCGATGCTCGACCGCCTGGCCCCCGGCCGCCGTGAGGCGTTCCTCGGGGACTGCGCCCGGGTCCTGCGCGAGGCGTATCCGCAGCGCCCGTACGGCACGCCGTTCCCGTTTCGGCGGATCTTCGTGGTCGCCAGGCGTACGGAATGACCGTGCGAATGACGTGCGAATGACCATGCAGAACGACGTCGGGCAACCGAGGGCTTTCGCCGCTGATCATTGACTCCGGATCTGTTTACCTTCGCGTGGCACTATGGCCATAAATAGGTAGAAATCCGTTCAGATAGGGAGTACTCGTGCCGATCGAAATCGAGGACAAGTTCGACGTGCCGGCCGAGTTCGCGGTGCCCGACCTGGCCGGCGTGAAGGGCTGCGCCGACGTCTACCACGCGCTCAGCAGCCAGCTCGTGGCCATCTACTTCGACACTCCCGACCTCCGGCTGGCCGCCCGCGGCGTCACGCTGCGCCGGCGCCGCGGCGGGGAGGACGCGGGCTGGCACCTCAAGCTGCCCAGGGCCAAGGGCGGCAGAAAGGAGATCCAGTTCCCGCTGACCAGGAGCGCCAAGATCGTTCCCGCCGAGCTTGCGCAGCTCGTCCTCGCGTACACCCGTGGTGCTCCGCTGGCGCCGGTGGCTCAGCTGGAGACGCGCCGCGGAGTCACCAAGCTGCTCGGCTCGGACGAGACGGTGCTGGTCGAGGTGGCCGACGACCGGGTCAAGGGGACCGTCTTCGGCGACGAGCCCGTCGTACGGCGCTGGCGTGAGGTGGAGGCAGAGCTCAAGGACGGCGGCGAGGACGTGCTGCGGCGCGTGTCCAAGCGCCTGCGCAAGGCCGGGGCCACCCCCTCGCCGGCGGCCAGCAAGCTGGCGCGCCTGCTCGGTGAGATTCCGATCCGGCCGCAGGTGCGGCCGGAGCCCGGCTCCGCGGGCGAGGCCGTCGTCGGCTACCTGCGGTCCCAGGTGAACGCCCTGGCGGCGCAGGACCCGCAGGTGCGGCTGGCCGAGGAGGACGCGGTCCACCAGGCCAGGGTGGCCTCCCGGCGGCTGCGCAGCGCGCTCAAGGCGTTCAGGCGCGTGGTGCCGGACACCGAGGAGCTCCAGGGTGAGCTCAAGTGGCTGGGCGAGGTGCTCGGCGAGGCGCGCGACCTGGAGGTCATCCGCGCCCGCCTCGCGAAGCGGCTCGACGGCCTCGAACCCGCACTGGTCGCCGGGCCGGTCCGCCGGCGGCTCGGGGAGGACCTGCTGGCCCGCGAGCAGGAGGCGTACGGGCGCATCAGGGAGACGCTCAGCGGCGACCGCTACTTCGCGCTGCTCGACGCCCTCGACGCGCTGGTGGCCGATCCGCCGCTGACCGCCCTCGCCGTCAAGGACGCCGCCAAGGTGCTGCCGAAGATCGTGGACAAGGGCTGGTCGCGGGTCGTCCGCGCGTACGACACCGCCCAGGCGCTGGAGGGGGAGGAGCGCGAGACCGCGATGCACGAGGTGCGCAAGGCGGCGAAGCGGGCCCGCTACACGGCCGAGGCCGTCGGCATGGACGCGAAGGCGCGACGGGCGGAGACCGTGCAGGAGGTCCTGGGACGTCACCAGGACGGCGTCGTCGCCCAGGAGGTGCTGCTGCGCGAGGCCGAGACCGCGCGGCAGGCGGGGGAGGACACCTTCACCTACGGCGTGCTCGCCGGGATCGAGCGGATGGAGGCGATCCGCGCCCACACCGAGTTCCCCGCGGTCTGGGCCTCGGTCACGTGAGGTAGCGCTCCACGGTGACGACCCGGCCGCCTGCCCGGTTCGGCACCCGGTTGAAGACTGCCAGGCCGCCCTTGGCGAGGTTGGCGTCGGCCGGCGGCCGGCCGTACGCGAGGGCGAGCAGATGCGGCAGGACCTTGCCGTGGCTGCACACGACGGCCGCCTCTCCGGAGGCGGCCAGATCGCGTACGACGCGGTCGGCCTCGGCCGGGTCGAAGCCGCTCTCCGACAGGGCCGCCTCCCGGCGCGGCTCCCGGCCGGTCAGGTCCGCGTACGGCTCCACGGTCTGGACGCAGCGCAGGCTGGGCGAGGTCACCAGGACGCCGGGCCGGTAAGCGCGGAGGACGTCCGCGAGCGTCCGGGCCTGGGCCCGTCCCCGGCGATCGAGCGGCCGGAGGTCGTCGTCGCCCCGCCACTCCTGCCGTGACCCGGCCAGCGCGTGCCGTACGAAGATCAGCGGGGTGGTGACGAGCGGCGCCGCGGTGAGCGTGCCCAGCAGGTCGGCGTCCCACCGGTACGTCACCCGCCGCCGCGCCTCCTCCACGGGGAACCAGGCCACCTCGTCGACCTCGTCCGGCGCATGGGAGGCGGCGTCCCTGGATGGGCCGTCGCGGGACGGGTCGTCCGCCACGCGGGCGGTCCAGTAGTCGACCCGCTTCAGCCGCCCGTCCCGCATGTAGTGGACGGGCGGCAGCGCGCGGCCCAGCACCACGTCGAGGCCGGTCTCCTCGGCCACCTCGCGCAGCGCGGCCGCGACGACGTGCTCCCCCGGCTGGAGCTTGCCCTTCGGCAGGCTCCAGTCGTCATATCTGGGCCGGTGGACGAGGGCGACCTCCGGGGCCGCCTCGTCCCCCCGCCAGACCACGGCACCAGCGGCCCGGATCATGTTCGTCGGCATCCCGTCCGCCTCGCTCACGCGCTAGTCGTCCACGGTGCGCCACCGCCTGCTCCCGATCAGGTGGTGCTGCAGGTCGATCTCCCCGCGGTGGCGCAGCCACTTGCCCTCGGAGTCGAGCGTCCACGCCGTGGTGTCGTCTCTCATGGCGAGGTCGAGCAGGTCGGAGAGGTACTTGCGGTGCTGCGGGCTGGAGACCTTCACCAGCGCCTCGACCCGCCGGTCGAGGTTGCGCCGCATGAGGTCGGCGCTGCCGATCCAGATCTCCGGACGGCGCCCGGCGCCGAACTCGTAGATCCGCGAGTGCTCCAGGAACCGGCCGAGGACGCTGCGGACCCGGATGTTCTCCGACAGGCCGGGGACGCCCGGCCGCAGCGTGCAGATCCCGCGCACCCACGCGTCGACCGGCACGCCCGCCTGGGAGGCCCGGTAGAGCGCGTCGATGATCGGCTCGTCGACCAGCGAGTTGGTCTTGATGCGGATCCGCGCGGGACGGCCCGCCCGCCGGTGTGCGATCTCCTGCTCGATCCTGGTCAGCAGTCCCTGCCTGAGGGAGTCGGGCGCGACCAGCAGCCGGCGGTACTCCGACTGGCGGGAGTATCCGGTCAGGTGGATGAACAGGTCGGTGACGTCCTCGCCGACCTGCCGGTCAGCCGTGAGGAGCCCGAAGTCCTCGTAGTGCCGCGCGGTCTTGGGGTTGTAGTTGCCGGTGCCGATGTGGCAGTAGCGCCGCAGTTCGCCGCCCGCCTCCTGCCGCACGACCATCGCGAGCTTGCAGTGGGTCTTCAGGCCGACCACGCCGTAGACGACGTGGCAGCCGGCCGTCTCCAGCTTGCGCGCCCAGGAGATGTTGGCGTGCTCGTCGAACCTGGCCTTGATCTCCACCACGACCACGACCTGCTTGCCGGCCTCGGCCGCGTCGATCAGCGCGTCGACGATGGGGGAGTCGCCGCTGGTCCGGTAGAGCGTCTGCTTGATCGCCAGGACGTCGGGGTCGGCCGCCGCCTCCTCGACGAACCGCTGCACGCTCGTGGCGAACGAGTCGTACGGGTGATGCACCAGGACGTCCCGCTCGCGCAGCACGGAGAACAGGTCGTCCTCGGCGCTCACCGCCTCGCCCGGCACGAACGGGCGGAAGCTCAGCTCGGGACGGTCGAGGTCGGCGATGGCGTGCAGCCCGGTCAGGTCGAGCGGGCCGGGCACCCGGTAGATCTCGTGGCCGGAGACGCCCAGCTCCTCCACGAGCAGGTCGAGAACCTCGGGGGTGATCGTGTCCTCGACCTCCAGCCGCACCGGCGGGCCGAAGCGGCGCCGCAGCAGCTCCCGCTCCAGGGCCTTCATGAGGTTCTCTGTGACGTCCTCGTCGATCTCCAGGTCCTCGTTCCTGGTGACGCGGAAGACGTGATGCTGGAGGACCTCCATCCCCTTGAACAGCTCGCCCAGGTGCGCGGAGATCACATCTTCCATGGGGACGAACCGGTCCTTCGACGCGGTCACGAACCGGGGGAGCTGCGACGGGACCTTGACCCGGGCGAAGACGGTGTTCTTGGTGGCGGGGTTGCGCACGGTCACCGCGAGGTTCAGCGAGAGACCCGAGATGTAGGGGAACGGGTGAGCGGGGTCGACCGCCAGCGGTGTCAGCACCGGCCTGATCCGCTCACGGAACAGCTTGCGCAGCGCGGTCCGCTCCTCGCGCGCCAGGTCGTCCCATCGGACGATCTCGATGCCCGCCTCGGCGAGCTGGGGGCACAGCTGTTCGTGGAACACGGTCGCGTGCCTGCGGGCCAGCTCGTCGGCGACGGTCGCTATCTTGCTCAGCGCCTCGCTCGGCTTGAGCCCGCTCGTGGTCCGCAGTAACAGTCCCGTCGCCATGCGGCGTTTGAGCCCCGCGACACGGACCCGGAAGAACTCGTCCAGATTGCTCGCGAAGATGGCCAGGAACCGGACGCGTTCGAGGAGGGGGACCGAGGGGTCCTCCGCCAGTTCGAGTACGCGCTCGTTGAACTGGAGCCAGCTTTCCTCGCGATTGAGGAATCGGTCGAAGGGCAGGGGGGCCTGCTCGGGGAGCGTGACCACCTCCGGGTCAGCGGCAGGGGAGCTTTGGGCGGACATATAAGGAAATATGCCCTAGTTTCTTGAAGATAACGTTAACGTCGCAGCAACGAAACCGTCAGACGGCGTCAGACCGCTCCTAACCGGCCTGGTCGGGACGGGTCGCCGGGGGCCGCGTCGGCTGGGTGGCCTGGGTGGCCTGGGTGGCTGCTCGTCTGGGCGGCGTGGGCCGTGCGGGCCGCGAGCCCGGGCTCCTCCAGCGGAAGCCGTTCGTGCTCCTGGGCGGCGAGCATCTCCCGCTCGCGCTCCTCGCGTTCGCGCTGCCGGGCGCGTTCCCGCTCGCGCTGCCTGGCCTTCTCCCGCTCCTCGCGCTCCTCGCGTTCTCTGGCCTTCTCCCGCTCGCGCTCCTCGCGTTCGCGGGCCTTCTCCTGCTCGCGCCGGAGCTTCTCCTGCTCCTTGAGCTCGCGTTCCCTGGCCTTCTCCCGCTCGCGCTGCTCCCGTTCGCGGGCCTTCTCCTGCTCGCGCCGGAGCTTCTCCTGCTCCTTGAGCTCGCGTTCGCGGGCCTTCTCCAGCTCCTTGAGCTCCCGCTCGCTCGGCCGTGCCGGCCGGGTTTCGGGGGCCAGGATCAGCCCGCGGCTGGCCGCCGTGAGGGTGGGACTCGGGTCGAGGCCGGTCAGCCCGTTCCAGGAGAGATTGACCAGATGGGCCGCGACCTCCTCGCGGCGGGGTTTGCGCTCCTCCAGCCACCACTGGCCGGTCAGGGCGGTCATCCCCACGAGCATCTGCGCGTACATGGGCGCGAGTTTGGGATCGTAGCCGCGCTCCCTGAACTCGTCGGCCAGGACGTCCTCGACCTGGTTGGCGATGTCGGAGATGAGGCTGGCGAACGTCCCGGTGCCCGACGCGGCGTGGGAGTCGCGGACCAGGATGCGGAACCCCTCGCTGCTCTCCTCGATGTACTGCAGCAGCGCCAGCGCGGCGCGCTCCAGCTTCACCAGGGCGTGTGAGGCCGACAACGCCTGCGTGACCAGGCTGAGCAGCCGATGCATCTCCCGGTCGATCACGACCGCGTAGATGCCCTCCTTGCCCCCGAAGTGCTCGTACACGACGGGCTTGGACACCTTGGCGGTGGCCGCGATCTCTTCGACGGAGGTGCCGTCGAAGCCCTTCTCGGCGAAGAGGGCCCGGCCGATCTGGATCAGCTGCTCACGCCGCTCCGCGCCGGTCATGCGTCTTCGGGCTCGGGAGGACTCGCTCACAGGTTCCATCATGACGCGCCGGGCACCGCCGGTTCGGCTCGGTGTGGAACGGGGGCTCGGTGTGGAACCAGGGCCCGGTGTGGATCCGGCCGGTGAGGACACGGACGGTAAGGCCGCCGCGGGCGCCTCGGCGGGCGCCCCGGCGGCCGTACGAGGGTTGGGGTCAGCCAAGTCGCTTCGCCGCCAGACGCTCGGGAGTCGGCCAGCGCACGTCGTAGGCCCAGCCGGCCTTCTCGAACCAGCGGATGACGCCGGCGCTGAGGTCGATCTGCCCCTTCAGGGCGCCGTGCCGGGCGCAGGTGGGGTCGGAGTGGTGCAGGTTGTGCCACGACTCGCCGAAGGACGGGATGGCCAGCCACCACACGTTGCGCGACTTGTCGCGGACCTCGAACGCCTCCTCGCCGAAGACGTGGCAGATCGAGTTGATCGACCAGGTCACGTGGTGGAGCAGCCCGATGCGGATGATGGTGCCCCAGAAGAGCGCGGTGAGAATGCCCTGCCACGACCAGGTGAGCAGGCCGCCGAGGACGCCGGGAAGCAGCAGCGAGGTGATGGCGAGGGCCGGGAACCACTTGTGGAGCTTCATGATGTCCGGGTCCTTGACCAGGTCGGGCGCGTACTTGGCCCGGTTGGTCCGCTCGGCCTCGAACAGCCAGCCCATGTGCGCGTACAGCAGGCCCTTGGACAGCGCCTTGAACCCGGTGCCGAAGCGCCACGGGGAGTGGGGGTCGCCCTCCTTGTCGGAGAACTTGTGGTGCTTGCGGTGCGTGGCCACCCAGTCGAGCACCGACATCTCCAGCGAGAGGCTGCCCGCGATGCCCAGCACGATCTTCAGTGCGCGGTTGGTCTTGAACGACCCGTGGGTGAAGTACCGGTGGAAACCAACCGTGACTCCGAGCCCCGACACAACATAGAAAACGGCGGCGATGGCGATGTCCGTCCAGCCGAGACCCCATCCCCACACGAGCGGAATGGCGGCGATCAGAGCGACAATGGGCGCTCCGACCACGACGCCGAACGTGATCAGCTCGGCTCTGGTCTTGTTCTCGGGCTCGAACTCCGGCTTCGGTTGAGGCGAGGGGCGCTCGGTCAGGATGGTCATGGGCTACCTCACGTACGAGATTGGTTGGCTACGCAACCGTAACCTACGCCATCGTAAGTTACGAGACTCCACCCCTGAATGTGTGGAAGGTGACGCTCCCGTACAGATCTGGTGGCGGGTCCACGCCTTGCATCCGGCGGGTGATTTCTGCTATCAGCGCATCACTCCTGGGGCCCTGCCCGGTTTCCCGAGGGCCTAACAGCGCCTAACCGTGCCTCACAGTGCCTGACGGGGGCCCGCTCCGCGGGCGTTCTTGATTGCGTTGACTACGGGCCATCCGGCCCCGGCACCGGTAAGGTGGAGGAGCCGGGCATCCGCCTGATGGGCGGGTGTCGGGTTTTTCCGGCGTTGGGTAATTGGCAGCCCGCGGTCCTTTGGAGTCCGTTGTCCAGGTTCGAGCCCTGGCGCCGGAGCTGTGCGTTCACCGGCCCCTTTGCGGTGGCAAGGGTGGGTAGGGGGGCCGGTTCGGCGACTGCCAGGTAAGCTCACCTTGTCGGGCGGATGTCCGTGCGGTTCACGGGTAGTGACCGGACGGAAGCCGCGAAACCGATCAAAGATCAGCCGCGACGCCGAGGGAGCCTCAGTCCGTGAGTGTGCCGCGCCCGGCAGCCGTGATCGTCCTCGCCGCGGGCGAGGGCACCCGGATGAAGTCGAAAACCCCCAAGGTCCTCCACGAGATCTGTGGCCGAGCCCTGGTGGAGCACGTGCTCGCCGCCGCCCGTGAGCTGGACCCCGAGTCGCTGCTCGTGGTGGTGGGGCATGAGCGCGAGCGGGTGACCGCCCGCCTGGCGGCCACGGTCCCCGAGGTCCGCACCGTCGTCCAGGAGAAGCGGAACGGCACCGGGCATGCCGTACGCACGGCGATCGAGGCCGAGGGCCCGGTCGACGGCACCGTCCTGGTGACGTACGGTGACACGCCGCTGCTGCGGGCCGAGACGATGGCGGCCCTGCTGGAACGGCACGCCGCCGACGGCAACGCGGTCACTGTCCTCACCGCGAGAGTCCCCGACCCGACCGGGTACGGCCGGATCGTCCGCGACGCGGGCGGAGCGGTCCTGGAGATCGTCGAGGAACGCGACGCCACCCCCGAGCAGCGGGCGATCGACGAGATGAACTCGGGCGTCTACGCCTTCGACGGCGCCCTACTGGCGAGCGCCCTGCGCCGGATCGGCGCGGCCAACGCCCAGGGCGAGGAGTACCTCACCGACGTGCTCGCCATCCTCCGTGAGGACGGGCACCGCGTGGGCGCCCACGTCGCCGGCGACCATGTGGAGGTCGAGGGCGTCAACGACCGCGTCCAGCTCGCCTTTGCGCGCCGGGTGCTCAACGAACGCATCCTCACCGGGCACATGCTGGCCGGGGTCACGATCGTCGATCCCGCCGGCACCTGGATCGACGCCGGCGTGACGCTGGAGCCGGACGCCGTGATCCACCCCGGCACCCACCTGCGGGGAGCCACCAGCATCGGGCCGGGCGCCGAGATCGGCCCGGACACCACGCTCACCGACACGACTGTGGGCGAGGACGCCGTGGTCCGCAACACCGTCGCCGACGGCGCGGTGGTCGGTCCCGGCGCGTCCGTCGGCCCCTTCGCCTACCTGCGTCCGGGTACGGTCCTGGCGGCGAAGGGCAAGATCGGCACCTTCGTGGAGACGAAGAACGCGCGGATCGGCGAGGGCTCCAAGGTGCCGCACCTGACCTACGTCGGGGACGCGACGATCGGGACCGGCTCGAACATCGGGGCGTCGTGCGTCTTCGTGAACTACGACGGCGTGGCCAAGCACCAGACGATCGTGGGCGACCACGTCCGGGTGGGCAGCGACAACATGCTCGTGGCGCCGGTGACGATCGGCGACGGCGCCTACACCGCCGCCGGCTCCGTCATCACCTCCAACGTGCCGCCTGGGGCGATGGCGGTGGCGCGCGGCAAGCAGCGCAACATCGAGGGCTGGGTCTCCCGCCGCAGGCCGGGAACCGCGTCGGCCGCCGCGGCGGAACGCGCGGCCGCGGAGGCCGCGAACAGCCCCTCTGAGGACGCCGGACGGCCGGGTGACGCGGGGCGGAGCGACGGCGCCGCCCCGGCCCCGTGACCGGACGGGCACGCCGTGCGGCGCCGCCGTGCGGCATCGGTAGTTGTAACAGGCAGTTGTAACAGGCAGTTGTAACAGGCAGTTGTAAGAGGCGCGGGCTCACCGCGTAACGCCCGTTGGGCCAGGTCAGGAGGACACCGTGAGCGACCACAAGGACCGGGCGAGGAGCGCGGCATGAGCGGGAAGAAGACGGCGGGCGAGCGGAACCTGATGTTCTTCGCCGGCCGCGCCCACCCGGAGCTGGCCGACGAGGTCGCCGCCGAACTCGGCGTGGAGATCACGCCGACGGCGCTGCGCGACTTCGCCAGCGGCGAGATCTATGTGCGCTACCTGGAGTCGGTGCGCGGCTGCGACGCCTTCGTGATCCAGAGCCACACGGCGCCGATCAATCAGTGGATCATGGAGCAGCTCATCATGGTGGACGCCCTGAAGCGGGCCTCCGCCAAGCGCATCACCGTGATCATGCCGTTCTTCGGGTACGCCCGGCAGGACAAGAAGGGCCGCGGCCGCGAGCCGATCACGGCGCGGCTCATGGCGGACCTGTTCAAGCAGGCGGGCGCCGACCGGCTGATGTCGATCGACCTGCACACCTCGCAGATCCAGGGTTTCTTCGACGGCCCGGTCGACCACCTGTTCGCGATGCCCGTGCTGATCAACTACCTTCGCGAGAAGCTCGATCCGGCCACCACCACGATCGTCTCGCCCGACACCGGCCGCGTGCGGCTGGCGGAGCGCTGGTCCGACTCGCTGGGCACCCCCGTGGCGTTCATCCACAAGCGGCGCGACCTGGACGTCGCCAACCAGGTGAAGGTCCACGAGGTGGTCGGCAAGGTCCGGGGCCGGACCTGCGTGCTGATCGACGACATGATCGACACCGGCGGCTCGATCTGCAAGGCGGCCGACGCGCTCTACGAGCACGGGGCGACCGACGTCATCGTGGCGGCGACCCACGCGGTCTTCTCCGACCCCGCGGTCGACCGGCTGAAGAACTCCCGGATCTCCGAGGTCGTGGTCACCAACACCCTCCCCATCCCCGAGGAGAAGAAGTTCGACAGCCTCACGGTCATGTCGATCGCGCCGCTGATCGCGCGGGCCATCACGGAGGTCTTCACGGACGGCTCCGTGACCAGCCTTTTCGAGGGCGACAGCTGACGCCCGGCCTCGCCGGTCCGTCCGGGCGAGGCGCGAAAGCACGATAGAGTGCTCAGGTTGCGCTCGTAACGCCTTCCGCTAGGGCGGGTGAGGGGGAGCGCGCCAACCCGTGGAATTCATCCGAGTTCATCCCTAGGAGATGTGCCGTGTCCGAAGTACGCATCGCCGTCGAGCCCCGCAACGAGTTCGGCAAGGGCGCCGCGCGCAAGATCCGCCGCGCCAACAAGGTTCCCGCCGTTCTGTACGGTCACGGCACCGAGCCCAAGCACCTGACCCTGCCGGGCCACGAGCTGCTGCTCGCGCTCCGCACGGCGAACGTGCTGATCCGCCTGGAGGGTGAGGGTATCAACGAGATCGCCCTGCCGAAGGGCGTCCAGCGCGACCCGATCAAGGGCTTCCTTGAGCACGTCGACCTGCTGCTGGTCAAGCGGGGCGAGAAGGTCACCGTCGAGATCCCGATCACGGTCGTCGGCGACCCGATCGGCAGCGCCATCGTCGAGCAGCAGCTCGTGACGATCGCGGTCGAGGCTGAGGCGACCCACATCCCGACCGGTGTCGAGGTCGAGGTCGGGGGTCAGGACGCGGGCTTCGCCGTTCACGCGAGCGACCTGCGGCTGCCCTCGGGCGCGACGCTCGCGACCGACCCCGAGGCCCTGGTCCTCCAGGTGATCGCGGCTCCGTCGGCAGCGCTGCCGGAGGAGGCCGGCGAGGCCGCGGAGGGCGCCGAGTCCGCCGAGTAGGCCCCGTTCATGAGAGAGTCCTCCACGGCATGGCCTGTGGAGGACTTCTCTGTGTGAGGAGTCCGTGGTGAGGAGACGGTGATGCTTTCCAACGCCGAGCCGGCGCAGCGGTGGCTGGTCGTCGGCCTGGGCAATCCCGGCCCCGAGTACGAGGGAAACCGGCACAACGCCGGTTTCATGGTGCTCGACGAGCTGGCCGCGCGGGCCGGCGGACGCTTCAAGGCGCATCGGTCGCGGGCGGAGGTCGTGGAGGGGCGCCTGGCCGGGCTCCCCGCCGTCCTCGCCAAGCCGCTGTCGTTCATGAACCTTTCCGGCGGCCCGGTGAAGGCGCTCGCCGACTTCTTCAAGGTGACGCCCGACCGGGTCGTCGTCGTCCACGACGAGCTCGACGTTCCGTACGGCGCGCTGCGCGCGAAGGTGGGCGGCGGCGACAACGGCCACAACGGGCTGAAGTCGATCACCAAGTCGCTGGGCACGCGCGACTACCCCAGGATCAGGTTCGGCATCGGGCGTCCTCCCGGGCGGATGGACCCGGCGGCGTTCGTGCTCCGCGACTTCGCCACGGCCGAGCGCAAGGACCTGCCGTTCCTGGTCGACCGGGCGGCCGACATGGTCGAGTCGCTGATGACGGCCGGGCTCGAAGCCACCCAGAACCGGTTCCACGCGGGCGACCTCAACCCGGCGAAGCCGCCCCGCTGAGCGGCCCGTCGTACACGGCGGGCTCCGGCGTGTCCCGGCGGGGGCCGGGCCACAGCATGAGGTTCTGGAGCAGCTCGGCCTGCTCAAGGGCGTCGTCGAGGGCGTGGTGGGTGTGGTTCCGGCCGGACCGGATCTCCCGCGGCATCTGCCGTTTGGTCGCCCACATGACCGGGACGGCCGCCTTGGCGGCGTACAGCGTCTTGATGTCGACGCACCGGGAGTGCCCGAAGGGCGACTCACCGGCGAAGCGCAGGAAGTACCAGTACATCCACATCCAGTCGTAGGCGAGCGGGAACGCGGCCAGCACGGGCACCGTGCCGCCGCAGACCTCCGCCACCCAGGACGCGGCGGCCGGCATCGCCTCGGCGGGGTCGCGGCCCTCCCGCAGCAGCCGGTCGCGGTCGAGCCCGCTCACCGCCAGGGACTCCGGCGCGTACGCGTCGCTGATCGGCCGCAGCTCCGCGTAGAAGGTGGCCGTTTCCGGATCGATCCGCTCGAACCGCCGCCCGGTCATGCGCCCGGCGACACACATGCCGAAGCTGATCATCGAGTACGGCCCGGGTATCGGCCCGTCCGCCTCGATGTCGACCGATATGTACGTTTCGGCTTTCATGAATCTCCCTGCTGCCCCCGCCGTAGGACCGCTACCATCCCATGACTGTCTGTGACCGTGCGTGACCGCACGTCACGGGTCCGGGGGATCGGGATGGGCGAGCGAGGGGGTCCGCGTGCTCGACGGCGAGATGTTCGCGATCGTCGCCGGCGGGCCGGGCGGCCGGGCGGCGGCTCCCGCGCGGGTGACTCCGGTCTGGACGGCCAGGTACCGGTTCCGCGCCGCCGTCTGCGACATGCTGTGCGCCCTCCTCGCCGGGGCCGTCGCCGTAGTGGTCCGGTTTGGTGAGGTTACCCCGTACACGACCCCGTACGTCGCGGCGAGCGCGGTCCTGCCGGTGGTCTGGGTCGCGGCGCTCGGCCTGAACCGCGCCTACGAGGCCCGCCTGATCGGGGTCGGGCAGGAGGAGTTCCGCCGGATCGCGCAGTGCGCCTTCACACTGCTGGCCGGAGTCGCCATCGCGGCGTACGTCACCAGGACCGACCTCGCCCGGGGTTACGTCGTGATCACGCTCCCGCTGACCGGGGCGCTCACGCTGGGCGTCCGGTACGGCCTGCGCAGGCGGCTGCACCGGCGGCGGGCGAGCCGGGGCGAGTGCATGCGCCGCGTGGTGGCCGTCGGGCACCGGCGCGCGGTCGCCGATCTCGTCACCCGGTTCCGCCGGGAGCGCTACCACGGCATGGAGGTGGTCGCGGCCTGCCTGCCCGGCCACGGCGAGGGGGCGATCGCGGACGTTCCGGTGCTCGGCGACTTCACCGACGTCGCCCTCGTGGTCGAACAGGTGCGCGCGGACACCGTCGCCGTGCTCGCCTGCCCCGAGCTGGACGGGCCGGCGCTGCGCAGGCTGGCCTGGCGGCTGGAGCGCAGCCGCACCGACCTGGTGGTGGCCCCGGCCCTGATGGAGGTCGCGGGCCCGCGTACGGCGATCCGCCCGGTGGCCGGGCTGCCGCTGCTGCACGTGGAGCACCCGGAGCTGACGGGGGTGCGCCGGCTCATGAAGAACGCCTTCGACCGGATCGTGGCCGCCGTCGTGCTGGTCGCCCTGGCGCCGCTGCTGGCCGTGCTCGCGGCCGCCGTACGGGCCGGCGGGCCGGGGCCCGTGCTGTTCCGGCAGACCCGGGTGGGCCGGGACGGCGCGGAGTTCACCATCCTCAAGTTCCGGACGATGGGACAGGACGCGGAGCGGCGCAAGATCGAGCTGGCGAGCGACGCGGACGGGATGCTCTTCAAGATCCGGTGCGATCCCCGGGTCACACCGCTGGGCGCCCGGCTGCGGCGCTACTCCCTCGACGAGCTGCCCCAGCTCATCAACGTGCTGCGGGGCGACATGTCGCTGGTCGGCCCGCGCCCGCCGCTGCCGGAGGAGGTCGCCAGGTATGGGGACGACGTGCGGCGCAGGCTCGTTGTACGACCCGGAATGACGGGTCTGTGGCAGGTGAACGGCCGGTCTGATCTTTCCTGGGAGGAATCGGTACGGTTAGACCTGCGTTATGTCGAAAACTGGTCGCTCATGCTGGATCTTCAGATCCTGTGGAAGACATGGTCCGCGGTCATGAGCGGGGCGGGAGCCTACTGAGGATGACGATGAGGGACGACCACGCTCTCGCCGGCGAACTGGCGACCGAGGCGGGGGCGCGGCTGTTGGAGTTGCGCGCCCGGCACGGCTTCGCCGACCAGCGGGCGCTGAAGGACGCGGGCGACCGCTCCTCACACCTCTATCTCATGGACGCCCTCCGGCGGCTCCGGCCCGAGGACGCCGTCCTGTCCGAGGAGGCCACCCGCGAGGAGCGCCTCGATCCGGCACGGCTGTCGGCGTCCCGCGTGTGGATCGTCGACCCGCTCGACGGCACCCGTGAGTTCTCCGAGGCCGGCCGGTCCGACTGGGCCGTCCACGTCGCCCTGTGGGAGCGCGGCGCGCTCACCGCCGGGGCGGTGGCCCTGCCGGCCCAGGGCCGTACGCTCACGACCGTGGAGCCCCCCGAGCTGCCGAAGGCGCCGGCGCGGGGCGAGCCCTTCCGCGTCGCGGTCAGCCGCACCCGCCCCCCGGAGTTCGTCCGGGATCTGGCGGAACGGCTGGGCGCGGAGCCGGTCCCGATCGGCTCCGCGGGCGCGAAGATCGCCGCCGTGCTCACCGGAGAGGTCGAGGCCTATGTGCACGCGGGCGGCCAGTACGAATGGGATTCGGCCGCACCGGTCGCCGTGGCGCTCGCCTCAGGAGCCCACGCGAGCAGGATCGACGGCTCGCCGCTGACCTACAACCAGTCGGACCCGTCGCTGCCGGATATCCTTGTCTCCCTACCGGATCTGGCGCCAACGCTGCTCGCCTGTATCCGTGACCTGCACCAGTCTCCCCAGAGGAAGCCCAATGCTTCAACGTGACTACACCACGTCGCAGCTCGACGTGCTCGAAGCCGAGGCGATCCACATCATGCGTGAGGTCGCGGCCGAGTTCGAGCGTCCCTGTCTGCTGTTTTCCGGCGGCAAGGACTCCATTGTGATGGTGCGGGTGGCGGAGAAGG
>NZ_JAFCNB010000007.1 GCF_017896165.1 Microbispora oryzae | reverse complement strand
GGTCACTCACGTGTTACTCACCCGTTCGCCGCTCGAGTACCCCGAAGGGCCTTTCCGCTCGACTTGCATGTGTTAAGCACGCCGCCAGCGTTCGTCCTGAGCCAGGATCAAACTCTCCAAACAATGCCTGAAAAATTCAACCCCAGCAGCACCCCAACACAACATTGGAATGCCACAAAGGAATCCGTCATAAAAGACGGGGTTCATGCATAAATGCACTGGCTTTTAACACGCTGTTGAGTTCTCAAGAAACGGACGCGATCACCATCACCCGAACCCGCAAACCGCGAGACCCGAACTCCGGGGCGTTCATTTCGTTGTGTCTCTATTCTCGCCGCCTGGAAGATTTCTGTCAAACCGACCCGATTCAGATCCATTTGACTCGAAACCCGCCAACCGACAGGAATTCGACGCCCCGTCTCCGGGGCAACCCCTCTACCTTACCCGACTCCAGACTCCGGTACAAACCGAAATCCCTAGCCGATCAAATCCAGAGGAGATGCCGACGACGGACACGCAGGCACCACACAACCACCGAGATGATCGAGAGGAGCCGCGCCGAACCGCGCCGACAACGAAAGATTACCAGCACTCGAACACCACAAGACCCGGCGAGACAGGGCATCCCCTCGCCGTGCTCCCGTCACCGCGGGCCGGCGGCGCTCGTGGAATCGCACCGGACGGCGGCGCACGGCGCAGGCCCCGCCGTCCACAACCAGCCGGGACGTGAGAGCCCGAGCGTGCTAGGACTTGATGCCACTCGCACCGCGTTTCCAAGGAGATGGAGGAGCGTCCTCGGCACGGGAGGCGGGCCGAGCCACACGGAGAGCCGAGCCACACGGAGAAGGGGTAGGAACGGAACTGTGACTCATCAGGGGATCCCTCGCACCCTGGCTGTTCTGCTTGGCGCCGCCGCAGCCGTCGTGACCCTCGCGGGCATTCAGGCGGTGGGCTCCATCGTGGGCCCGGTCGTCCTCGCGCTGACGCTGGTCATCGCCGTCTCCCCACTGCGCAACTGGCTGGCCCGGCATCACGCTCCCACGTGGGTGCAGGTAGCGGCCCCGCTCGCGGTGGTGCTGCTGGTACTGCTCGGCATGGTCGCGATCCTCAGCCTCGCCGCCGCCCAGCTCGCGATCCTGGCCCCGACGTACACCACGCAGTTCAACACGATGGTCGCGCAGGTCCAGCATTGGGCGGCCGGCCTCGGCTACGGCAGCGAGCAGTTGAACAAGGCGCTGGCGTCGTTCGACGCGGGCAAGCTGATCGGGCTGGCCCAGGGTGTGCTGTCCAGCCTGCTCGGCGTGCTGTCGAGCCTGTTCCTCATCGTGGTGCTGCTGCTGGCGATGAGCCTCGACGCGCCGGTGTTCGCGCGCATCCTCGCCGCCGCCTCCGCGGAGCGGCCGGCCCTGGCGCAGGCTCTCATGACGTTCACCGCGAAGACCCGCCGCTATCTCATCGTCTCGACCGTCTTCGGCCTGATCTGCTCGGTCCTCGACGTGGCGGCGCTGTACGTGCTGGCCGTGCCGCTCCCCCTGCTGTGGGGAGTGCTGGCCCTCATCACGAACTACATCCCGAACATCGGCTTCATCCTGGGCCTGATCCCGCCCGCCCTGCTGGGACTGCTGGAAGGCGGTCCCAAGACGATGCTGCTGGTGATCGCCGCGTACATCGCCATCAACGTGGTGATCCAGTCGTTCATCCAGCCGAAGTTCCTCGGTGACGCCGTCGGGTTGTCGACCACGGCGACGTTCCTGTCGCTGATCATCTGGGCGTGGGTGCTCGGACCGCTGGGGGCGCTGCTGGCGATCCCGCTAAGCCTGCTGGCCCGCGCCCTGTTGATCGACAGTGACCCCAACGGGGTCTGGGCCGCCGCCCTCGTGTCGGGGCGGCTACCCGAACGCGGCTCGGCTCCGCCGGATCAGCCGGCCACTCCCGGAGGGCCGCCGCCTGGCCCCAACGGTCTTCCCTCCGCCCCTGACCACTCCGCCCCTGACCGCTCCGCCACCTCGGACCGTTCCGCCGAGCTGGACGACTCCGCCGAGCTGAACCGGCCCCCCGCCCCCGATCAGCGCTCCTGACCCGCCGCACTCACCTGCCGCGCCGGCTGGGCGCGGCGTCTCGGACCCCGCGACATCGCGCACGTAGGGTCGGAACATGCGGCGATGGGATGACGACGAGCGCCTCACCGGGATCGCCGACGGCTCGGCGATGGAGCCTTCGGTGACCCGGCTGCTGGACGCCATGCGCCGGGACGGCTGGATCGCCGAGGACCCGCAGGCGCACCTGCTCCCCCACCTGCGCCGGGCCTGCGGCGCGGAGTGGCTGCTGACCGGGGATCGCCTCCTCGACGACGGGGTGTACGAGGTGCACGTCTCCCTCGCCGGCGACCAGGAGGGCGTACACGTGCACCGTGACGCCATCCGCCTCCTGTCGGCGATCGCCGAACCCGTCTTCTTCGTCCGGCAGGCGGGGGCGGGCGTGTTCGAGTGCGTCACCGGCGTACTGGACGGCGACGCGCCCGGCTTCGCGAGCCACGGGCATCTGGTGCGCCTCGTCGTCGCCTAGCGTCGCCGGATACCGGTCAGCCTGTGGACACCCGCACCGAAGCTCCTGGGACCGCGGGCACCGGACCGGGGTCCGCGGCCTGTCTGCGCGCCCACGGGAGCGCGGCCAGGAGGATCGGGAAGAGCAGCAGCGAGCTCAGCGCCCACGGCGCGTGGAGCTCGCCCCACTTAACCCCCTCGAACTGGGTCAGCACGATATAGCCGACCGCCGCCCAAAGGGAGCAGCCAATGATCGTCGGCCAGGCCGCGCGGGTGGGCCGGGCCACCAGGAACGGCATGAACCACAGCAGGTACTGCGCGCCCAGGCGCGGGGTGAAGATCATGAATGCCAGCAGGATCGCGATGCTGACGTCGATCGGATCGGCCTTGCGCCACCAGATCAGGCAGGCGAGCACCGCGGCGTAGATCATGTACTGGCCGATCCTGGCCGGGAGGGGGTCGAGGTTCCAGTTCCCGCCGCTCACCAGGGTCGTCCAGCCCCAGTCTCCGGTGATGGGACGGACGTCGCTCGGTCGCAGGCCGATCGTGTTCAGGATCTCGGGGAGCTTGGCCCACTCGGTGAAGCCGAGGACCGGGAGCGACAGCAGGAAGAACACGGGTGCGACACCGGTCGCGACCACCGCGACGGCGCGCGAGCGCAGTCCGGGCAGCAGCATCAACAGCGCGGGGACCAGGATGACGGGCCAGCTCTTGGCGCAGAGCGCGAGCCCCATCAGCAGACCGGCCCACAGCGCGCGTCCGGTCGCGGCGCGGTCCTCGGCGAGCGGATGGGTGAGACGGCGCACCATCTCGGCCGGGCGGAGCCACGGCAGCGGCTCGGGACGGCGCCACCCGGCCGGGCCGCGGGCCACGACGTACGCGGCCACGCCGAACACCAGGGAGACGGGCTCGACCTGGCCGTGCACGCTCGCCACCAGGATGGCGAGCGGGTTGCACGCGTACTGGAACGCCCGCAGTCGCGCGTTCTGGCCCCCGGCCAGCCTGCCGACGAGCGGAATGAGCGCGATGTCCGACACGACGGTCACCAGCCGCCCGGCCACGCTCCACGGGATGTGCAGCCACAGCAGGAGCCCGTAGACGTACGGGATCGCGGGCAGGAAGTGCCAGCCGCCGTTGCTCTCCAGCACGGGATCGCGGTGATCGAGGATCGCCTGGCCCGCGGGCTGGAAGCTCCTGACGTAGTCGACGGGCTGCCAGGTGTCCCTGGCCGAGAGCACCAGGATGAGCACGCGGACGGCGATGCCGACGGCCAGCGTGACGGCGAGGGCGGGCTGCCACCCTTTCCGCTGGGCCACGATCGCGGCCGCCACACCGGCGACGAGCACGAGAGCTGTGGGGATTGCGTAGTCCATGACGGTGTCAAGACTGCCTCACGAACCGTGAAGCAGGCGAGCCGGTAGGGGAAGTTCCCAGGCTTCGGTCGTATTTCGTCACACTACGGGGTACTCTGACTACGGACAGTGACCATCAGGAGACCTCGATGAAGATTCGGCTCTGGATCACCCTCGCCGTCGCCGTGTTCGTCGGCATGCTGATCGGCCTGCTGGCCCCCACGGGGAGCGGCGGCCGAGCCGGCGGGCTCATGCCGCGCCGACGAGCGTGAACACGCCCGCTCCGACGAGCGCGAACGCCCACATGCGGTCGAGGTTGAACCAGGCGCGGCGCAGGACGGCGACGCCCAGGAACTCGTAGACGACCAGGGCGATCGCGGCCGCCGTGAGGAACATGGCCAGCGTGTGGACGCCGGCCACGAGCATCCCGCCGGACAGCAGATGGCCGTGGTGCCCGGCGGGGATACGGGTCAGCACCGGCAGCAGCATCAGACCGGCGCCGTGCACCGACGACATCAGGAACGACCAGGCCGCGAGCTGTGGCAGCGACAGCCGCATGCCGACCCAGCGGAAGTGCCGCCGGGCGAGCAGATGCCACAGGCCGAAGGCGACGAGTATCACGCCCGATCCGATCGCCAGCGCGCCGCCCGTCACGATCGAGCCGGTGGCGCCCACGACGAGCACCACCAGCGCCACCGACGCGAGATGCCCGAGCGCGATCACCGGCAGGGACTGCAGCAGCAGGTCGCGGCTGCGCTCCTGCAGTCCCCTGGCGACCGCGAAGAGCCAGCCCATCGCGGGGTTGATCCCGTGGAACGCCCCAAGCAGGACGACGGCCGCCAGGGTCACGGGTAGCAGTAGGAGTCGGAGGACGCGTCGCCGCCCTGCAGCCGGGTCTGGTGCACGCGCAGCCCGCGGAAGTCGTCGCCGTGAGGGAAGAACCGCTCGTCCAGGGTGAAGGACTCGGCGTCCACCTTGGCCATCCACGCGCCCACGCCGTCGGGATAGAACTGGTCGTCCCAGGAGCCGTAGAGGGAGTTCGTCACATAGACGCGGCGGCCGTCGCGGCTGACCTCCACCATCTGCGGCCCGCCCGCGAGCGGCTCGCCGGGCGCCGCGGGATGGGCGGCGCGCCGGACGATGCCGCCGAGGCGGACCGACCCGATCTCCACCGGCTTGAACGGGTCGGACACATCGAACTGCTTGAGCTCGCCGGTGCCCCAGCAGGAGACGTACAGCCGCTGGTCGTCCACCGACAGGTCGATGTCGGTGACGAGCGGCGGGACGGCGCCGAACGGCTTGAGGACGTCGGGCAGGTCGTCGGGCGAGGCCGGTTCGGCCGGGATGTCGACGACCTTCCGGACCGCCCAGCGGGAGCCCTCCTCGTACCAGAGCCAGACCGAGGCCGACAGGTCCTCGACGCTGGTGACGACGCCGACGAACCCGTATTTCTTCGTGGGGTCGTGGGCGGGCCGCAGCTCCAGTGGCATCTGGTACTGGTCGCCCAGGTCGACCTCCTGGACGTGGCGGCGCCTGCGCAGGTCCCAGAAGTGCAGGCGGTGACCGTATTTGCGGCCGAGCAGCAGTTCGCCCACCACCCCGTCCTCGATCATGGAAGGGGTGCCCCACTCCGACGTCACGAGCACGTCGTGGTTGATGTGCCACCAGAAGTCGTAGGCGAGGTACTGCGGGCCGCGGTCGGTCTCCCACCGGCCGAGGACCTCGAACGAGGTGTGGTCGAGGATCGCGATGCCGCCCGGGCCCTCCTCGCCGTATCCACCGAGGGCGGAGACGTACAGGCCCTCGGGCCCGCAGTGGACGGTGTGGGGGCGGGAGTAGCCCGCGCGTTTGCCGAGGTCCTCCGCCTCGACGACCTTGACCAGCTCGGGGCTGACGCGGCCTTTGGTGTCGTAGACGTAGATCCGGGACGACCGCAGGCCCGGCACGATCAGGTAGCGCCGTTCGACGTGCGGGTGGGGCGCGGAGGGGCAGAGCGCGCTGCTGCACGCGTTCCATCCGAAGTGATGCAGCTCGTCGCCCGTGTACGGCAGGTCCGTCCAGCCCACCACCTGGCCGTACGACGACGACTCGGGGTCGGTGTCGAGCACGGCCAGCGCGTCGGGGCGCTCGGCCGAACGGTCGAAGGCCGCGACGTAGGCGAGCTTCTCCGGAGCCGCCGCGGCGGCGTCGCGGGGAGACGGATAGAACGTGGGGTCCGGCGTCCAGAGCGTCATGCCACCAGAGTCTTCCCGAATTACCCACCTGGTCAATAGGTTTGACCCCCGATAACCCGCTGCCCCGGCGACGTACGACCGGATATATCTTGCAATGTCACATTTAGTCGGGAGCAGGCATGTTCTTTGGGATCACCAACATCTGGACCTACGTCGCCGGCACATTTCTGATCATCCTGCTCCCCGGGCCGAACTCGCTGTTCGTGCTGTCGACCGCCGCCCGCCGCGGGGTCAGGGACGGCTACCGCGCCGCCTGCGGCGTCTTCCTCGGCGACAGCGTGCTGATGGTCCTCTCGGCGGCCGGGGTCGCGTCGCTGCTGAAGTCGACCCCCGTCGTGTTCTCGATCGTGAAGTACGCCGGCGCCGCCTACCTGGCCTGGATCGGGCTCGGCATGCTGCGGGCGGCCTGGACCTCCCTGCGGTCCCGTGCCGCCGACCGCGCCGCTGACCGGGCACCCGACGCCGAGCTCGGCGCGGCGGCCACCGCACAGGTGACCGCGGAGATCACCGCACAGGCCACCCCGGAGGCCGGTCCGGCGGGCGGGACCGGCCGGGCCGTGCGGAGCCCGTTCCGCAAGGCCCTGGCCGTCAGCCTGCTCAACCCGAAGGCGATCCTGTTCTTCGTGGCGTTCTTCGTGCAGTTCGTGGATCCCTCGTACGGCATGCCCGCGCTGTCGTTCCTGATCCTCGCGTTGATCGCGCAGGCGTTCAGCTTCGTCTACCTGAGCACGCTGATCTTCGGCGGCACGTTCCTGTCCGCGCATTTCCGGCGGCGGCGGGCGCTGGCCGCCGGCCTCACCACCGGGGTCGGCGCGCTGTTCCTGGGCTTCGGCGCGAAGCTGGCCACCGCCACGCTCAGCTGAGCTCACTCTCCCCGGTAGTCGGCCAGCGCGCCCTCGAAGGCGTCCATCGCCCGTTCGACGCGGTCGAGCCCGGCGGACGGAAGCCAGGCCATGACGCGGCGGACCCCGGCCCGATCGCACGCCTCCATCACCCGGGGGTCGGCCGGCACGGACAGCAGCATGACCTCGACCCGCCTGCCCGCCTCCTCCGCCAGCCGGAACAGCTCGGCGGCCCGCTCCAGCACGCCGGGGCCGTAGTTGGGCATCCAGGCGTCGCCGTAGGCGAGCACCCGGTCGAACACGCGCTTACCCGCGCCGCCGACCAGGATCGGCGGGTACGGCCGCTGGGCCGGCTTCGGCCACGACCAGATGGGGTCGAACGACACGAACTCCCCGTGATATGACGCCTCCGCCTGGGTCCAGATCGCCCGCATGGCGTCCATGTGCTCGCGCATCACCGCGAACCTGCGGGCGGGGTCGACACCGTGGTTGGCGATCTCCCTGACGTTCCAGCCCGCCCCCACGCCGAACTCGAAACGACCGCCGGTGAGGTCGTCCACGCTGGCGACGGACTTGGCCAGGCCGATCGGCTCGTGCTGCGGGACGAGGCAGATGCCCGTGCCCACCCGCAGCCGGGTGGTGGCCATGCCGGCCGCCATGCACGCGGTGATGGGGTCGTATGTGTGCCAGTAGCGGCGCGGGAGGTCCCCGCCCATCTGGTCCCTGGGCACGCCGCCTTCCGGCGGGACCGGGATGTGGGTGTGCTCGGTGAACAGCAACGCCTGGTGTCCCCGCTCCTCCACGAGCCGGGCCAGCGCCGCCGGGCGAACCGCGTCATGAGTGGCGAAGTATCCGAATCCTGAGTCCATTCGGCCAACGTAGCCCGCGCCGGCCGCCCCTCCCGGGAACGCGCCATCCGCGTGTCGCCTCGATGCGCAATGACCCATGCCGTACGGGTATGGGCGATTCCATGTATGTCACAGATCGGCCTCGAACCGGGGTCCGGTCGGGTACGGTAGGCGACCGACGACGGACCTTGCCCGGGCGTTATCGCGATGCATGTCCGGGTAGCGAGCTTTCTGCACGTCGGTAATCAACCGGCCGGTTGGAGTGTCATGTCCCATTCCTCCTTCGCCATGCCGCGGCTCACCGCGCTCATCAAGCAGGCGGTGCCCCGGCTACTCGAAGGGGTGGTCGCTCCGCTGGCCGTCTTCTACGGCGCCTACGCCCTGCTCGGGCAGAAGGGCGCCCTGGTCGCCACCCTGGGGTGGGTCTATCTCGGCCTGCTGTGGCGGATCGCCCGCCGCATCCGGATCCCCGGGACCATGATCTTCGCGACGTTGGCGGTCACCGCCCGCACCGCGGTCGGCCTGTGGACCGGCGATCTGCGGATCTACTGGATCCAGCCCGAGGTCGGCACCATCTGCGTCAGCATGGTGCTGCTCGCCTCGGTGCGGATGCGCCGGCCGCTGGTGGAGCGGCTCACGCTCGACTACATCCACCTCCCTTCGTTCGTGCTGCGCCACGAGCGGGTCCGCCGGTTCTTCGCGCGCATCACGCTCCTGTGGGCGTTCGTGCTGCTCGTCAACTCGTCGATGAGCATCTGGCTGGCGCTGCACGAGTCCGACGCCACCTACCTGCTGGTGCGCACCCCGACCGTCGCCGCCGTCACCGGGGTCGCCTTCCTCGGCTCCGCCTGGGCGTTCCGCCGGGTCCTGCGACGGCTTCAGGACGCACCGGCCTGAGCCGGGCGCGTGATAAGCAACCGGTATGAAAACAGCACTGGTCACCGGCGCCTCGCGCGGTCTCGGCGCCGCGATCGCGGAGCGGCTCGGGGCCGACGGATGGCACGTCGCCGTCAACTACGCCCATGACACCGAGGGCGCGTCGGCCGTGGCCGACCGGGTCCGGGCCGCCGGCGGCTCCGCCGCCCTGGCCCGCTTCGACGTCACCGACGAGGAGTCCGTACGGCGCGGCGTCGCCGAGATCGGCCCCGTCGAGGTGGTCGTCAACAACGCCACCGGTCCGCAGCCCTACATCCCCGCGGACAAGCAGACCTGGGCCGACCACCTCGACCAGCTCCGCTTCTTCGTCAAGGCGCCCCTGCTGATCCTGCAGGCGGTGCTTCCGGCGATGCGCGAGGCCGGATCCGGGCGGATCGTCAACGTCGGCAGCGAGGTGACCGACCTGGGCAATCCCGAGTTCGGTCACTACGTGGCGGCGAAGGCCGCGATGCACGGGCTGACCCGCTCGTGGGCCAGGGAGCTCGGGCCGTACGGGATCAGGGTCAACACGGTCGAGCCCGGATGGATCCCCGTCGAGCGGCACGCCGGCGTCACCCAGGAGGAGTACGACGAGTACCTGAGCCACCTCCCCCTCGACCACATGGGCGTGCCGGTCGACGTCGCGGAGACCGTCGCGTTCCTCGCCTCGCCCGGCGCGCGCTTCCTGACCGGTCAGCGGATCGCCGTCAACGGCGGCAGGACGATGAGCTGACCCCCGAACTGATCCCGAACTGTCCCTAAACTGATCCGGCACCGATCCCCGGCCGGCCCTCCCGCCCGCCGTACGGCGGGGCATTAGTCCCGCGTTCCCCCTCCCGACGCCCGGGTGAGGCGCGTCGGCAACGACGCCGTGCCTTCATTCAGGTGAAGGGAGGGCGGACCGTACGGTCCGCCCTCCACGAGATCGGAGCCGGATGAACCTCCTCGCGTCCAGTCCGCCGCCCGCCGTCCGCCCGGCCGAGCCCGTGCTGATCGCCACCGACACCTATCCTCCGGACGTGAACGGCGCGGCGTACTTCACCCGCCGCCTCGCGAGCGGCCTCGCGGCGCGCGGGAACCGTGTCCACGTGGTCTGCGCGTCCGCCGACGGCCCGCCGGGTGGCGAAAACGCGGACGGTGTGGTGGTCCACCGCCTGCGCTCGGTGCCGCTCGCCGGCCACCCCGCGATGCGGGTCGGCCTCCCTGTGGGGCTCGGCCACAGCCTGTCCCGCCTGATCGAGCGGATCAGCCCGCGCGTCGTGCACGTCCAGGGTCACCTCGTGGTGGCCGGGGCGGCCGTCCGGGCGGCGCGGCGGGCCGGCGTGCCGGTGGTGGCGACGAGCCGCTTCGTCCCCGACGACCTCGCCAGGTACGGCCGGGTGCCGGCCCGGCTGCGCGGCCCCGCCGGGCGGCTGGCCCGGCGCGACCTCGCCCTGGTGCTCGCCGTCGCCGACCACGTCACCACGCCGGCGCCCGCGGCCGGGCCGTTCCCCGGCGGCGGCGTCGCCCGGGCCGTCGAGGCGGTGTCCTGCGGCGTCGACCTGCGCCGCTTCCGGCCGGGACCGCAGGCGGGGGCCAGGCGGATGTTCGGCCTCGACGACCGGCCGACCATCCTGTTCGTGGGGCGCCTCCACGAGGTGAAGCGGCTGGGAGACCTGGTGCGCGCCCTCCCCCACGTGCTCAATCTCGTCGACGCGCAGGTCGTGGTCGCCGGAGCCGGCGGGCTGCGGGGTGATCTGGAGCGGCTCGCGACGCGGATCGGGGTGGGCGGCCGCGTGCGGTTCCTCGGCTTCGTGCCCGACGCCGAGCTGCCTCACCTCTATCCGGCCGCCGACGTCTTCGCCATGCCGGGCGCCGCGGAATCGCAGAGCATCGCCACCCTGGAGGCCATGGCCAGCGGGCTCCCCGTGGTGGCGGCCGGTCTGCCGGGGCGGCCGCATCTCGTCTCGGGCAACGGCCTGCTCTACCCGCCCGGCGACGTCAAGGAGCTGGCCCGATGCCTGACGGCGATCCTGTCGTCTGCGGAGTCGCGCGCGTCGATGTCGCGGGCGAGCCTCGCCCTCGCCGCCGAGCACGACCATGAACGCTCGTTCGCCCGCTTCGAGGAGCTCTATACGGAACTCTCCGGCAAAGCGAAGGCAAAGAATCATGGGAACAGGAGCTGAATTAGTCAAAAAATCGGTTAATGTCCGATCATGCCCGGCGCATATTTCCCCCGCATCCAGACAGTCACCGGAGCTCTTCCCGTCGCCGGAATCGAGGGCCCGATCCTCCCGTACGAGCACCTGCGCACCGACACGCGCTGGGGCATCGGCGTGGACTCCGACCCGAACCGCTGGCTCGACGAGGAGCGGCACGTCCTCGCCGAGATCAGGAGCCTGGGCCGGGAACGCGGCCTCGGCCTGGTCGTCGAGCACAGCGGCGCGGGCCTGGCCCGCGACCCCGCCCTGCTCGCCCGCCTGGCCATGGCGGGGCGGGTCCCCGTGGTCGCGGCGACCGGGTTCGGGCCGGAGCCGTTCGCGGGAGATCTGATCCGCCGCCACGGCGTGGACGACCTCACGTCCGACCTGCTGCACGAGATCGGCGTCGGGCTCGACGGCACCGGAGTGCGTCCCGGGCTCATCACGGCGACCTCGTGGGACGACACGCCGACGGCCGCCGAGGAACGGGCCGTCACCGCCGCCGGGCGGGCCTCGCTCCGGACCGATCTGCCGGTGGCCGCCGGGGGTCTGGAGGTGCTGGAGCTGCTGCTCACGCAGAACGTGCCGGCCGGGCGGATCAGCGCGCGGGCCGCCGACCTCGTGACCCAGCGCAAGATCGCCGAGACCGGGGCGTACGCGAGCGTGAGCGATCCCGAGGCGGTCCTCGCCCTGCTCGACGCGGGTCACGCGGAACGGGTGCTGCTCAGCAGCGGCGTCAGCCGCCGCGACCACCTCGCGGAGTACGGCGGGCCCGGCTACGGCCGGATGTTCGACGAGGTGATTCCGGCCCTGCTCCGCACGGGGGTCGACGAGGAGACCGTCACCCTCGTCACCCACGCCAACCCGCTGCGCTGGCTCGCCGGCTGAGCCGCCGGGAGACTAGGAGTCGAAGCCGAGGCCCATCGCGTCGAGGGCCCGCAGCCACACGTTGCGGCGGCCCTGCCGGGAGTCCGCGCGGGCGATCGACCACCGGGTGAGCTGGATGACCGCCGATCTGACCGGCTCGGGCGGGAACGGCACGGGCATGCGCCTGACCATGCCGAGCCGGGTCCGTTCGGTCTCCCGGCCCGAAAGCAGGTCGAGCATCACGTTGGCGCCGAACCGGGTCGCGCCGACGCCGAGGCCGGTGTACCCGGCCGCGTAGGCGAGCCGGGAGTCGTACGCGGTGCCGAAGAACGCGCTGAACCGGCTGCAGGTGTCGATGACCCCGCCCCACCTGTGGGTGAAGCGCACCCCCTCCAGCTGGGGGAAGGTGTCGAAGAAGTGCCCGGCCAGCTTCTCGAACGTGGCGTCGCGCTGGTCGTACTCGGGCCGGACCAGCCCGCCGTTGTGGTAGACGGCGTCGTACCCGCCCCACAGGATCCGGTTGTCGTCGGTGAGCCGGTAGTAGTGGAACTGGTTGGCCGAGTCGCCCACGCCCTGCCGGTTGCGCCAGCCGACCGCCGCCAGAGCCTCGGCGCTCAGCGGCTCGGTCATCAGGACGTAGTCGTACACCGGGACGAGGAAGTGCCGCAGCCGGCGCAGCAGCGGCGGGAACGCGCCGGTGCCGAGGGCCACCCGGCGGGCCCGCACCGACCCGTGCGGAGTGCGCAGCTCCAGCAGCGGCCCGTCGTCGCGCAGCGACCGCACCGGGGTCTGCTCGGCCACCCGGACGCCGAGGCGGACGCACGCGTCGCGCAGCCCCCACGCCAGCCGCGCCGGGTCGACCATCGCGACGCCCTCGCGGTCCCACAGGCCGCCGACGTACGTCGGGGAGTCGACCTCCGCGCGCACCTCCTCGCGGTCGAGCCGGACCAGCGGCCGGCCGAGCGACCGGGCGGCGCGGGCCGTCTCGTCCAGCCCGGCGAGCTGCCACTCCTCGGTGGCCGCCTGCAGCTCACCGGTCCGTTCGAAGGAGCAGTCGACGCCGTGCCGGACCAGGGACGCCTCGATCTCGTCGAGGTTCTCCCGGCCCAGCCGCTCCAGCGTGGCGATCTCGTCTGGCCAGCGGTCGAGGCCGTTGGCGAGGCCGTGGGTGAGGCTGGCCGCGCAGAAGCCGCCGTTGCGCCCGGACGCCGCCCATCCCACCCTGCCGCCCTCCAGCAGGACGACGTCGAGCGACGGGTCGCGTTCCTTTGCCATCAGGGCCGTCCACAGCCCGGTGAAGCCACCTCCGACCACGGCGAGGCCGGCGGTGACCTGGCCGGTGAGCCGCGGCAGCGGCTCCGGCGCGGCCGGGCGGTCCAGCCAGTACGACCTGCGCTCGGCGTCGGCGAGCGCCCGCTGCGGGTGCATGCGCGTTCACTTCCCTCGCGGGTCAGGCGCGCCGGCGTGCCAGCAGGGCATTGGCTACGGCGAGCAGGACACCGGCCGCGAAGATGAGCGTACCCATGACGTTGACCTGCGGCGGAAGGCCCACCCGGGTGGCGCCCCAGATCCACAGCGGAAACGTCAGCGTGCTGCCGGAGTTGAAGTTGGTGATGACGAAGTCGTCGATGGACAGCGCGAACGCCAGCATCGACCCGGCCAGCACCCCCGGGAAGATCATGGGCAGGGTCACGAGGCGGAACGTGGCCCAGGTGCCGGCGCCCAGGTCGCGCGCGGCCTCCTCAAGCGAGCGGTCCAGGGTCATGACCCGCGCCCGCACGGTCACGGCGACGAACGAGATCGAGAACATGACATGGGAGATCACGATCGTCCAGAAGCCCAGGGGCACGGCGAGGGTGACGAACAGCGACAGCAGGGACGCGCCCATCACGATCTCGGCGCAGGAGATGGCCGCGAACATGACGAGGTTCGTCGTGCCCGCGCCGCGGAACCGGTAGCGGCCGAGGGCGAGGCCGATGAGCGAACCGAGCACCCCGGCGACGACCATGGTCAGCACGGCGATGACGATCGAGTTCACCAGGGCCTGGGTAAGGTCGCCGATCTCGAACAGCTTGCCGTACCACTTGAGCGTGAAGCCCTGCCACGACGTGTTGTAGCGGCCGTGCGTGTCGTTGAAGCCGAACAGGATCATCACGGCGATCGGCAGCGCGAGCCAGGCGATCACCAGCCAGGTGTAGATCTGCAGGCCGCGGCCGCGCAGAAGTCCCCGGTTCATCGGGCGGCCACCTCCAGCACGTCCTCCGTGCCCAGCACCCTCGCGTAGGCGTAGATGCCGGCGAGCAGCAGCGCCATCAGCGTGAACGACAGGGCGGAGGCGACCGGGTAGTCCTGGTTGACCAGGAACTGGTTCTGGATCACGTTGCCGATCATCGTGTTGCTGGTGCCGCCGAGCACGGAGGCGTTGACGTAATCCGAGGTGGCCGGGACGAACGTCATCAGCACCCCGGCGAAGACGCCCGGCAGCGACAGCGGCAGCACGACGCGCAGGAACGTCTGCGTCCGGCCGGCGTACAGGTCCTGGGCCGCCTCGAGGAGACGGGGATCGATCCGCTCCAGGGCGACGTACATGGGCAGGACCATGAACGGCAGGTAGTTGTAGGCGAGGCCGCAGACGACGGCGACGCTCGTGGCCAGGATGTGGAAGTCCTGCGGGAGCAGGCCGAGGCTCTTGAGCGGGCCGAGCAGCAGCCCGTTGTCCGAGAGGAAGAACTGCCAGGAGATCGTCCGCAGCACGAACGACACGAGAAACGGCAGCAGCAGCAGGAACAGGTAGACGGACTTGCGCCGGCCGCCCCTGAACGCGATCCAGTACGCCACCGGGAAGCCGACGACGATCTGGATCAGCGTCGCCGCCAGGCCGTAGATCACGGACCTGACTATCTGGTCGTGGTAGGTGGTGATCCCGTCGACGTAGCTGTGCCAGTTGAACGTGAACGCGTAGCCGCTCACGACGTCGCCCGACTGGAGCGAGAGCGACAGCATGACGACGGTCGGGACGACGAAGAAGATCGCGAGCCAGAGCCCGCCCGGGAAGATCAGCGCGTACGGCGTGAGCGCCGCCCTCAGCCTGGAGCTCATGACGTCGTGATCGCCTGGAACAGGTTCTCGAACTGCTTCTGCCGCGCCGTGTCGGTGAAGCCGACGTAGGTGTGCAGCTTGGCGTAGTCGTCCTCGGAGGGGAACACGAGCGAGCTGCCGGCGACCGCGTCGAGCAGCTTCTTTCGGTCGCCGGTCGCCTCGGCGACGTCGGCCTGGATGACGCTCTGGGCCCCCGGCACCGGAGTGACGTAGTTGATGTACTCGGTGAGGTGGGCGGCGACGTCGGTCCGGTAGAAGAAGTCCATCAGTGTGATCGCGTCGACGGGGTTCTCCGCGGACTTCGGAATCATCATGTTGTCGGTCCAGATCGTGGCGCCCTCCTGCGGGATCACGAACTTGAGGTCCGTGCCGTCGGAGACGTTCTTCTGGAAGACGTCGCCGGACCAGGCCATCGTCAGCCAGATGTCGCCCCTGCTGAGCGGGTCGACGTACGACTGGTCGTAATACTTGCGCACGATGCCGGCGTCGCGCTGCTCGGTGAGCTTGGCGGCGGCCTTCTCCCAGTCGGCCTGTCCTGAATTGCCGGGATCGATGCCCAGCGCGAACATGCCGAAGTTCGCGATCTCCTGGGAGTCGGCCATCATGCCGACCTTGCCCTTGTACTTCGGGTTCCACAGGTCGAGGACGCTCGTCGGCGGGGTGTCGACGTACTTCGGGTTGTAGGCGATGCCGGTCATGCCGGACGTCCACGGGATGCTGTAGACGTTGCCGGGGTCGAAGTCCTCGGCCTTGTAGCGCGCACCGGCGTTGGCGGTGAAGTTCGGCAGCTTGGCGTGGTCGAGCGGGACCAGGTAGCCGAGCTTCACGAGCTGGCCGAACTGGATGCCGTTGGTGACGACCATGATGTCGTAGCCGATGGACTGTCCGGCGGCGAGCTGCGGCTGGATCTTGGCGAACCACGAGGGCATCTCGTGGATGACCTCGCGGTAGTTCACCGTGATGCCGGTCTCCGCGGTGAACTGCTTCAGCTCGGGGTGCTTGGGGTCCATGTAGTAGGGCCAGTTGGCGAAGTCGACGTGGCCGTTCCTGACCTTTCCCGTCCAGTACTTCTCGACGGCCGACTGGGCCTGGGCCGAGGTGGTGGGCTTGGCCACGCCCTTGCCCTGCACGCCGCAGGCGGCCAGGGCGAGGCCGGCGGCCGACATGCCGGCCAGGCGGAGGGCGTCCCGGCGGCCGATACGGCGCCGGGTCATGCCACGGAGGAACGCGGGGTCGCGGCTGAGGTCGTTCATATGGGTTCGTGCTCCGGGGGTATCGCGGGTCGTCACCGCAGGACGAAGGAGTGGCGGGGCTGCCAGGAGAGCCAGACGGTGTCGCCGCGCTCCGCGGTGGTGCTGCTGTCGTGGGCGTTCTGTTCGAACACGGTGATCTCGGCGCCGTCGGCCAGCACCACCATGTAGCTGTTGTACGTGCCGAGGTAGACGACCTCGGAGACCGTGCCCCGCACGACGCTCACGTCGCCCGCCGGCTGCTCGCGCGAGATCGTGATCTTCTCGGGGCGCACCGTGAGGTCGACGGCGTCGCCGGCGGCGACGGTCCCGCCGCGCGGGATCACAACGCGGTCGCCGGCGCCGAGCGCGAGGACGGCGGTGTCTCCCGCGACCTCCTGCACGGTGCCGCCGAGCAGATTGGATGTGCCGATGAACCCCGCGACGAATTTGGTGGCGGGCCGCTCGTAGATCTCCCGCGGGTCGGCGAGCTGCTCGACCAGTCCGTCGTTCATGACGGCGATGCGGTCGCTCATCGTGAGCGCCTCGCCCTGGTCGTGTGTGACGTAGACGAACGTGATGCCGACCTCGCGCTGGATGCGCTTCAGCTCGATCTGCATGTGCTGGCGGAGCTTGAGGTCGAGCGCGCCGAGGGGCTCGTCCAGCAGGAGGGCGCGGGGGCGGTTGACGAGCGCCCGGGCGAGCGCGACGCGCTGCTGCTGGCCTCCGGACATCTCCTTGGGACGGCGTTTCTCCCGGCCCAAGAGGTCGACGACCTCCAGGGTCTCGCCGACGCGGCGCCGGATCTCGGCGTCGGCGACCTTCTTGCGCTTCAACCCGAACGCGATGTTGTCCCACACGTTCATGTGCGGGAACAGCGCGTAGGACTGGAAGACCATGTTGACGTCGCGTCTGTTGGGGGGCACCCCCGTGACGTCCTCCCCGTGGAGTCTGACCACGCCCCCTGTGGGGTCCTCGAACCCGGCGATCATTCGCATGCTGGTGGTCTTGCCACAACCCGAGGGGCCGAGGAGGGAGAAGAACTCGCCCTCCGTGATCGTGAGGCTGACGCCCTTGACGGCCCTGACGACCTCGCCGTGCGAGGTGTATTCCTTGACCACGTTGTCGAGTTCGATGGCGGGCACGGTCTGGGAGGTGGGGGCGGCCGCGACGTCCGCCCCCGTGCCCGCCTGGGTTTCTGTCATTCCAGGCTTATCCCTCTTTATCAATAGGTCGTCGGCTTCTGCCGTCGGGGCCTATTCGCCGATGTAGTGCATGACGTGCTTGACGCGGGTGTAGTCGTGCAACCCGAAGACGGACAGGTCCTTGCCGTACCCCGAGTGTTTGAAGCCGCCGTGCGGCATCTCGGACACGAACGGGATGTGGGTGTTGACCCACACGACGCCGAAGTCGAGCCGCTTCGACATCCGCATGGCCCGGCCGTGATCGGACGTCCACACGGAGCCGGCCAGGCCGTACCGGACGCCGTTGGCCTTGGCGAGCGCGTCGGCCTCGTCGGTGAAGGTCTGGATGGTGATCACCGGGCCGAAGATCTCGTCCTGGATCATCTCGTCGTCCTGCCGGAGACCGTCGACCACGGTCGGGGCGAAGAAGTATCCCCGGTCACCGGCCCGCTTGCCTCCGGTGAGGACCGTGGCGTGGGCCGGGACCCGCTCCAGGAAGCCCTCGACGCGGGCGAGCTGGTTGGGGTTGTTCAGCGGGCCGAAGTAGGCCTCCTCGTCGTCGAGCCCGCCCATCCTGGTGGCGGCGGCCGCCTCCGCGAGCGCGGCGGCGAACTCGTCGTGGACGCTCTCCTGCACGATGACCCGGCAGGCGGCGGTGCAGTCCTGGCCCGCGTTGTACAGGCCCGCCTCCGCGACGGCCTGGGCCACCGCCCCGATGTCCCGGACGTCCTCGAAGATCACGACGGGGGCCTTGCCGCCCAGCTCCAGGTGGACGCGCTTGAGGTCGTCGGCGGCCGACCTGGCGACCGACATGCCCGCGCCGATGGAGCCGGTGATGGCGACCATGCTCGCGGCCGGGTGGCTCACGACAAGGGCGCCGGTCTCGCGGTCGCCCGTGACGACGTTGAAGACGCCGGCCGGCAGCACGTCGCCCAAGATCTCGGCGAGCTTCAGCGTGGAGGCCGGGGTGGTGTCGGACGGCTTGAGCACGACCGTGTTGCCTGCGGCGAGCGCCGGGGCGATCTTCCAGACCGCCATCATCATCGGGTAGTTCCAGGGGGTGACCTGGCCGACGACCCCGATGGGCTCGTGCCGGATGACGGAGGTGTGGTCGGCGAGGAACTCGCCGGCGGTCGGGCCCTCCAGCGTCCGGGCGGCGCCGGCGAAGAACCGGAAGTGGTCGGCGGCGACGGGCGTCTCGTCCTCGGCCATCCGGGCGCGCGGCTTGCCGGTGTTGCGGCACTCGGCTTCGTTGATCTCGTCGGCGCGCGCCTCGATGGCGTCGGCCACCTTGAGCAGCAGCGCGGCGCGCTCACCCGGGGTCGACTGCCCCCACGTCTCGAAGGCGGCCGCCGCGGCGGCGTAGGCCGCGTCGACGTCCTCCTGACCCGACACCGGCGCCTGCGCGTACGTCTCGCCCGTCGTAGGGTCTACGACGTCGGAGAATCGGCCGCTCGACGCGTCGACGAACTTCCCGTTCACAAAGTTCTGGAGACGGGTGGTCACCGTTGGCCTCCTCGTGAGGTGGCTGAGTTGTCGCGACTCTGGCAGACAAACACAACATGAACAAGGGATTTCGTGGCTAAGATACCAAATTGCTACGGAATCGCTTGACAAGGGCGATTCAGCTGACAACGTGTCAGACTCGAACCGCAACATGTCAGGAACAGCCGCGTAACACGAGGCCGGCAGGGCTCCCCCGGCACGCCCTGCCCAGAGAGGACACCCCCCTAGAATGACGACTCCGCAGAAGGTACGCGCGGCCGCCAAGGGTGGGCCCATCGTTCTCGACGAGATCTCCAAGCAGATCATCGAGCAGCTCCAGACCGACGGCCGCAAGCCGTACGCCGCGATAGGCAAGGCGGTGGGGTTGTCGGAGGCGGCGGTCCGCCAGCGCGTGCAGCGGCTGCTGGACTCGGGCGTGATGCAGATCGTCGCGGTGACCGACCCGCTGACGCTCGGCTTCCCCCGGCAGGCGATGATCTCGATCAAGTGCGAGGGCGACCTGGAGTCGGTCGCCGACGAGCTGGCCTCGATCGAGGAGATCGACTACGTCGTGCTGACCGCGGGCTCGGTCGACATCATGGTCGAGGTCGTCTGCGAGGGCGACAGCCACCTGCTGGAGATCCTCGGCAAGATCAGAGCCATCCCGAGCGTCCGCGCGACGGAGACGTTCGTCTATCTCAAGCTCCACAAGCAGACGTACTCCTGGGGCACCCACTAACGCGAGCACTGGCGCGGGCCGATCCTGGCCACCGCCCGCACCGGGGCGCCGTCGGCGCCGCGCAGCCGGATCGGCAGCAGCGACGCCTCGATGGCCCGGCCGGCCGCCTGGGCGTCGAGCAGCGTCTCCAGGTCGCGCAGGTTCTCCGCGATGACGGCGTGCGCGCCGCACAGCGTCCGGTGGGCAGGCAGGTCCGCGGCCGGGGTCGGGTCCACGCTGAGCGCGTCGACGCCGACGGTCCGCACCCCGGCCGCGACGATGAGCTCGGCCGTCTCCGGCGCCAGCCACGGGTGCGCGAGGTAGTGATCGGTTCCCCAGTGCGCCGACCAGCCCGTGGCGATCAGCAAAATCACGCCGGGGGCGAGATGCGGGGCGACCGCCTCCGGCGGGACGGGCGAGCGGGGTGCCAGGCCCCGCGCGTCGGCCACCGCCGCCGGGCCGACGAAGCGCTCGAGCGGGAGATCGTCGAGCGTGGGAAGCGCGTCGTCCAGGTGGTACGGCGCGTCCACGTGCGTGCCCGACTGCGACCCGAGATGCAGGGCGAGGACGTTCACGCCGTCGGCCGCGGCCGTCAGCGCCGGGGTGAGGACCACCTCGGGGTCCCCCGGGTAGACGGGCATCCCGGTCTCGACGGGCGCCGACAGGTCGACGATCACGTTCTCTCCCGCGGTGGATCACCGGCCGCTCCGAGCGCGAGCAGGCTCACCAGATCGTAGGCCACGTGCGAGGCGGCCACCGAGGTGATCTCGGCGTGGTCGTACGCCGGGGCCACCTCGACGACGTCGCCGCCGACGAGCCGGCACCCGGCGAGCCCGCGCAGGATCTCCAGCAGTTCGCGGCTCGTCAGGCCGCCCGCCTCCGGTGTGCCGGTGCCCGGCGCGTGCGCCGGGTCGAGCACGTCGATGTCGACCGAGACGTAGAGCGGCCGGTCGCCGATCCGGTCCCGCAGCGCGGCGGTCACCTCGTCGACCCCCCGGCGCATCACGTCGGCGCTGGTCACGACGCCGAATCCCATGCGCCGGTCGTCGTCGAGGTCCTGCTTGCCGTAGAGCGGGCCGCGGGTGCCCACGTGGCTGAGCGCCTCGGTGTCGAGGAGGCCCTCCTCGACGGCCCGCCGGAACGGCGTTCCGTGGGTGTACTCCGCGCCGAAGTAGGTGTCCCACGTGTCGAGGTGGGCGTCGAAGTGGAGCAGCGCGACAGGGCCGTGGAGCCGGGCGGCGGCGCGCAGCAGCGGCAGCGCGATGGTGTGGTCACCACCGACGACGACCAGGCGGGTGCCCGGCGCCATCAGATCCGCCGCCGCCCGCTCGACGGTCTCCACGGCCTCCCCGATGTCGAAGGGGTTGCACGCGACGTCCCCCGCGTCGGCGACCTGCGCGACCGCGAACGGCGAGACGTCCAGCCCCGGGTTGTACGGCCGCAGCAGGCGGCTGGCCTCGCGCACGGCGGCCGGGCCGAAGCGCGCGCCCGGCCGGTAGGACACCCCGCTGTCGAACGGCACGCCCAGCACCGCGACGTCGGCGCGGCCCACCTCGTCGAGGCGCGGCAGCCGGGCGAAGGTCGCCGGACCGGCGAAGCGCGGAACGCGCGAGGAGTCCACCGGCCCCCGGGGCTCCGTCATGTTCGGCGCCTCCCTTCTCGACGTCCTGTCTACCTTCTCAGCGGGACCGGGCGGCGCGCCTAGAGCTTCGGCTTGGCCGCTGTGTAGAGCCAGGCGTCGAAGAACGGGTCGAGGTCCTGCCCCGACGACCGCTCCGCGAGCTCCACGAAGTCGCGCGTGGTCACCGTGCCGTGCCTGTGCTCCTCGGTCCACGTCTTCAGCATCGGGAAGAACACGTCGTCACCGATCTTCACGCGCAGGGCGTGCAGCGTCATGGCGCCGCGCAGGTAGACGGCGTTCCAGTCGAACATGTCCTTCCGGCCCGGGTTGCCCGTCTTGAGGTCCCAGAAGTGGGCCTTCTGCTTGTAGTACTTGTCGAAGGTCTTCTGGGCGGACGGGCCGCCGTGCTGCTCCTCGTAGAGCCATTCGGCGTACGACGCGAAGCCCTCGTTGAGCCAGATGTCCTTCCAGCTCCGCAGGCCCACGCTGTCGCCGAACCACTGGTGGGCCAGCTCGTGGACGATCTCCAGATCCTCGCCGGGGCCGCCGTCGTACACCGGCCTGCCCTGGGTCTCCAGCGCGTACCCCACGCCGAGCTTGTCGCCGATGCCGCCGGTGGAGGAGAACGGGTACGGGCCGAACACCTTGGACTCCCACTGGACGGCCTTCTCCGTCGTCCGGTGGAGGTACTTCGACTTCTTGGCGACGGCCGGGTCGTAGGCCGTGATGCTGGGCACTCCGGCGACCATGCCCTCGGTGACCTTGAACTTCCCGATGGCGACCATGGCGAGGTAGGTCGCCATGGGGTGACTCATCTCCCACTTCGACGTCGTGTAGCCATGGCGGACGCCGACGATGCCGGCGTTCTTCGGCTCGCCGTTCGCCAGGACGGTGACGCCGACGGGCACCGAGACGTGGAAGGTGAAGGTCGCCTTGTCCTGGGGGTTGTCGTTCGCGGGGAACCAGCTGCGGGCACCGTCCGGCTCGGACACGACCGTGGCGCCGTCCTTGGTGTTGATCCAGCCCTCCAGGCCGAGCGCCTTGTCCTTGATGGGCTTGGGCGTCCCGGCGTAGGAGACCTCCACGGTGAATTGGCTGCCGGAGGCGAGACCGTGGCGCGGGGTGACGACGAGTTCCTGACCCGTGCGCCTGTAGGAGGCCCGCGTGCCGTTCACCTCGACCTTGGTGATCTTCGGGCCCGAGTAGTCGAGGTTGAACCGGGAGAGATCGGCGGTCGCCGTGGCCGTGATCGTGGTGGTGGCCGTCAAGTGGTGCGACTTCGGGGTGAAGCGCAGCTTGATGTCGTAATGGCCGACGTCGTAACCGCCGTTCCCGGCGTGGGGGAAGTACGGGTCGCCGAGGCCCGCCGAGCCCGGCTTGAACGTCTCGGTCCGGGCGGTGGCCGCGGACGCGCCGGCCGGGGCGATCAGGGGAAGGGAGACCGCGGCGAGCGCCGCGAGGGAGATCAATCGGGGAAACATGCCCCTATCGTGGTGCATTGCGGGGGTAATTTGGGGATTTTCCGGTTTGCGGCTCAGGGCCGTCTCGGGATGTGCCGCCTCAGGGAAACTCGTGATCGCGGGCGACGCGTGCGGCGGCTAGGCTCACAAACCTATGCGGGTCGCGAATCTCTCCTTCCGCTATGGGCGGCGGGCTCCGTGGGTGTTGTCCGGGGCGGAACTCTCCCTCGCCGAGGGCGACGTCGTCGAGGTGGTCGGGCCCAACGGCACGGGCAAGTCGACGCTGCTCCGCCTGCTGGCCGGGCTGCTCAGACCGGTGCGGGGCGCGATCGAGGACCGGCCGCCCGTCGTGGGCTACGCCCCCGAGCGCTTCCCCGCCGACCAGCCGTTCACCGTGAGCTCCTATCTGCGCCACATGGCCGCCGTCCGGCGTGCGGACCCGGCTGTCGTCGGCGAGTGGTCGGAGCGGCTCGGGATGGCCCACCTGCTGGACCAGCGGCTGCCCGATCTGTCCAAGGGGAGCGCGCACAAGGTCGGCCTCGCCCAGGCGCTTCTGTGTCGTCCGGGGCTGCTGATCCTCGACGAGCCGTTCGCCGGTCTCGACACCGCCACACGCGCCGAATTGCCGCGCGTCGTCGGCGAGGTCTCCGCCCGCGGCGGGATCGTCGTGGTGAGCGACCACCAGGGAGATCTGCGCGCCTTCCCCGGCCTGCGCCGCTGCGAGGTCCGCGACGGGGCGGTGCGCGCCTTGGATTCCACGGATTCCACGCGTGTGGAGACCCTCGTAGGGTCCCCGGGCGCCTCCTCCGGGGGCGCCTCTCCCGCAGGTGCCGGGCGTGCGGTCTCGTCGACGGTGCGGGCGGCCGTGCTGCGGGTCGAGGTGCCCGCGGCCGAAGCGACGGGGCTGGCCGACCGCCTCCGGGCGGAGGGATATCGGGTCGACATGGACTCCGGCGGACCGGCGAACCAGGACACTCCCCTACCCGAGGCGGCGGAATGATCGCACTGGCCAGGTTCCGTCTTGTGGGGTACATCGCCTCGCATCGGGCGCTCCAGCCCTTCATCGGGCTCCTGCCACTACTCGCGATCATGTACGCGACGCCCGTCCCGGCGGGTCAGGAGCTGGGCGCGATGGCCGACTCGGCCGGGATGCTGATCCCCGTGTTCGCCTGGGGCGCACGCGGGCTCCTGGACCGGGAACCGGACGAACAGCGGATGATCTCCCTGGTCGCCACCGGTCGCGGCGAGCTCTTCAGCGGCCTGCTCGCCGCTTACGCGTACGCCGGCGTGCTCGCGTCGATCTCCCTGATCGCTCTGGTGACGCGTCTCTCAGCGGATCCGACCGCGGGCATGCTGGCGATCGGCGTGCTCCTGCACGTGTTTTCGATCACGGCGGGTGTGGCGCTCGGAGCGCTGACGAGCCGGCCGATCCTCCCGTCACCGGCCGTCTCGACCATCGCCTTGATCGTCGGATACCTGGTGACGTTGATGGTCAGCACCTCCACCTCAGTCGGGCAGTGGCTCGCCGTCCCCGTGATGGCCTGGATGCGGGACGCCCATCATGGCCTGCTGACCGACCGGCTCCCGTTGCTCTCCGTTCAGTCACTGCTCTGGCCCGTCGTCGGAATCGCCGCCTACGCGTGGCTCCGTCGCACTCGCCCCTGAAGGCCCCTCAGACAGGCGTGGCGGCGGCGAGCTGGCCGCAGGCGCCGTCGATCTCCCGGCCACGGGTGTCCCGAACGGTGACGGGGACGCCATGGAACTCCAGCCTCCGGACGAACGCCCGCTCGTCCTCCGGGCGAGAGGCGGTCCACTTGGAGCCGGGCGTGGGGTTGAGCGGGATCAGGTTCACGTGGACGAGCTTGCCCTTGAGGAGGCGGCCCAGCAGGTCGGCCCGCCACTCCTGGTCGTTGATGTCCTTGATCAGGGCGTACTCGATGGAGATGCGGCGCTTGGTGATGGCCGCGTAGTTCCATGCCGCGTCGAGCACCTCGGCGACCTTCCACCTGGTGTTGATCGGCACCAGGGTGTCCCGCAGTTCGTCGTCGGGCGCGTGCAGCGAGACGGCCAGGGTGACGGGGAGACCTTCACGGGACAGCTTCTCGATCGCGGGCACCAGACCGACCGTGGAGACGGTCACGCCACGGGCGGAGATGCCGAGGCCTTCGGGCGCCGGGTCGACGAGCCGGTGGACGGCGCCGACGACGGCCTTGTAGTTGGCCATCGGTTCTCCCATCCCCATGAAGACGATGTTGGAGATCCTTCCGGGCCCGCCGGGGACGTCGCCTCGGGCGAGGGCGCGGGCGCCGGCCACGACCTGCTCGACGATCTCGGCCGTGGACATGTTCCTGGTGAGCCCCGCCTGACCCGTCGCGCAGAACGGGCAGTTCATGCCACAACCGGCTTGGGAGGAGACGCACATGGTGACCCGGTCGGGATAACGCATCAGCACCGACTCGACGAGAGACCCGTCGAACAGCTTCCACAACGTCTTGCGGGTCATCCCGTCGTCACAGGTGATCTCGCGTACGGAGGTGAGCAGAGACGGCATGAGCTGCTCGACCAGCCGGTCGCGGCTGTCACCCGGCAGGTCGGTCATCTGTTCGGGCGAGCCGGTGAGCCTGGCGAAGTAGTGGCGCGACAGCTGGTCGGCTCGGAAGGGCTTCTCCCCCAGTTCGACCACCGCTGCCCTGCGCTCGGCCATGGTGAGGTCGGCCAGATGGCGCTGGGGCTTGGCCCGGCGGGGCGCCACCAACGTCAGCTGCCCGGCCTTCGGCTGCTCGCTCACGCGAAACTCCTGATGATGAGGTCTTAACGGCTGCCCGATGCGGCTCTACATTCTGGTCTGGCGGTCAAATCCCGGCGGCGAACCCCGGAGGTCAGGTGTGACCATCGAAGCGGTGCTCACCAGCCCCAACCCTTACGGGAGCCGCACTCTGACGGTCGAAACGGACCGGGCGTCTTCGGTAGCTTACCTTCGCGACGCCCGAGGCACGGTCCACGGAGCGGTCTGGCTGGCCAACCACGTGCCCGCGCCGGCGACCATCGATCTGGTGAGAGCCAACACCGGGCTCCCGCCTCTGATGCCCGTGGGCGGTACGAAACGTCCCGAGGGGACTCCGCTCCTGGATCCGGCCGCAATCTCGGTGCTGTGGTTCGAGGAGGGTGACGGCGTCGCCCTGTACGAGCGCCAGGAGTTGCTCGCGATCATCCCCGGCTGGGCGGACATGGCCCGTGGGATGCCGGGGTACGCGCGGGACGCCGCCGGGGAGTCGCCGTTCGCCTGGTCCCTGAGCGAAGCGCTCGAGGGCCTGTCGCCGAGGGTGGCCAAGGCCCGGGCGTACTGGCACTGGCGCCGCGCGGAGGGCAGCTGGGAATCCTTCCAGCAGTTCGTTATGGGCCATCTCGACAGCAGGATGGGCCCGGCCGGGCGTTACTGGGACGTGAGCGGAGACCGGCTGCCCTTGGTGGGGGTGAGTGAACGCCCTCCGCGGGACGGCCGGGGATTCACCGTGCTCTCAACGGTGGGGATGAGCTGCCAGCGGATGCCGACCGCCGAGCGCTACGACACGTCGAGCCGCGTCGAGCTCGCGCTGGCCACCCGGCAGGATCCTCGGGTCGCCGCCCGGGTGTTCGCGTGGCTGGGCCAGTACCCGTGGCGGTCGGTCACCTGGCTCGGGCACGGCCATACGGCCCGCTGGTTCCAGCGGCCGGGAACGTTCCCCCTGAGCCTCGGGCAGGGCGAACAGGAGCTACAAGGTGTGATCATGCTGGCCGACCCTCCCGGAGTCCCGGAGACGAACGGCTTCATGTTCGGGGGTGACGCCGTGCGGTGGCTCTGGCTGATCCCGTTGACCGACGTGGAGCTGCGCCTCGTCGCGGACAGAGGCCATGAGGTGATCAGCGAACGCCTCGCCGTGCACACCAGGATCTGACCCGTAGACCGGCGGGCGACGGAGTCAGGCGGGCACCAGGAGCGTCAGCAGCAGCCAGACCGGGACCAGCGTGAAGAGCAGCGAGTCCAGGCGGTCCATCACGCCGCCGTGGCCGGGCAGCAGGGTGCCCATGTCCTTGATGCCGAGGTCACGCTTGATGACCGACTCGATCAGGTCGCCCAGGGTGGCGCAGACGACGGCGACCGCGCCGACGATCGCCCCCTGCCAGAGCTCGCCGTCGAGCAGGAACCGGACAAGTAACGCCCCTCCCACGACGCAGGCGAGTGCCGATCCGGCGAAGCCCTCCCAGGTCTTCTTCGGGCTGATGACGGGCGACATCGGGTTCCGGCCGAACAGGATGCCGGCGAAGTATCCCCCGATGTCGCTGCAGACCGTAACCGCGATGAAGATGATCACCCGGTCGGCGCCGTCGTCCGAGGCGAGGAGCAACGGTACGAATCCGGCGACCAGCGACGGGTAGACCGCGATGAACAGACTGGCGGTCGCGTCTCTGACGTAACCCTCGACGCCTTGGAACATGCGCCAGGCCAGCAGCACCATCACCGTCACGGCGAACGCGCCGACGAGGAAGGTGGTCCCCGCCCAGTACGGTCCGACGATCATGCAGGCCGTGCCGGCGAGCAGCGGGACCAGCGGCACCCGGATCCCTCGGCTGCCCAGGGCCTTGCTCAGCTCGTGCACGCCAAGCCCGACCGCCGCCAGGACCACGATGAGGAAGGCGACCTTGACGACGTAGAGGGAGCCGATGACCACCACCCCGAGCGCGACGCCGACGGCGACCGCGGCCGGCAGGTTCCGCCCGGTCCGGATCCGGCCCCCGTCGCCCTTGCCCGGCGGGTCGCCCTTGCCCGGCAGGTCTGCCGGTCCGCGCCCGTTGCTCGACGGGTGTGCCGTGCCCTCGGACGAGTCTCGATCGTCCGCGGCAGCCGTTCCGTCCACAGCGTCCCACTCTCTGTATACGCGTGATCCTTGTGCCGCATGCTCCACGCAGTGCGGCACAAGGATCACGGTCGTGCCGTTCGGCCTGGCCGGAGCGTCGCCCCGCCGGACCGGGTCCTCAGACCTCCAGCAGCTCGGCTTCCTTGTGCTTCAGCAGCTCGTCGATCTTCGCGACATGCTTCTGGGTGAGGTCGTCGAGCTCCTTCACCGCGCGGTGCACCTCGTCCTCGCCCGCCTCGCCTTCCTTGACGAGCTTGTCGAGGACCTCCTTCGCGTGGCGACGGATGTTACGCACCGCGACGCGGCCATTCTCGGCCTTGTTCCGGACGACCTTGATGTACTCCTTGCGGCGTTCCTCCGACAGCTCGGGGAACACCACCCGGATCACGGAACCGTCGTTGCCGGGGTTGACTCCGAGGTCGCTGTCGCGGATGGCCTTCTCGATCGTGTTCAGAGAGCTCTTGTCGTACGGCTGGACAAGGACCATGCGCGCCTCGGGCACGTGGAAGGACGCGAGCTGCTGGATCGGCGTGGGCGACCCGTAGTAGTCCACGCTGATCTTGTTGAACACGGAGGGGGTGATGCGGCCGGTGCGGATGCCCGCGAAATCGTCCTTGGCGACCGTCACCGCCTTGTCCATCTTCTCCTCGGCCTCGAAGAGGGTTTCGTCGATCACTGCGGCTCCCTATTTCCCTGCCGGACTCACCAGCGTGCCGATCTTCTCACCGCGGACCGCCCGCAGGATGTTGCCTTCGCCCATGAGATCGAAAACCACGATGGGCAGGCCGTTGTCCATGCACAGGCTGATCGCGGTGGCGTCCATGACCCCGAGACCGCGCGTCAGGACCTCGCCGTAGTCCAACTGGTCGAACCGCACGGCGTCCGGGTTCTTGCGAGGGTCCGAGTCGTACACGCCGTCGACCTGGGTGCCCTTGAGCAGTGCCTGCGCGCCGATCTCCAGCGCGCGCTGCGCCGCGCACGTGTCCGTCGAGAAGAACGGGGAGCCGAGCCCGGCGCCGAAGATGACGACCCGCCCCTTCTCGAGATGACGAATGGCCCGGCGCGGCAGGAACGGCTCGGCGACCTGCTGCATCGTGATCGCGGTCTGCACGCGGGTGTCGATGCCGCGCTTCTCCAGGAAGTCCTGCAGGGCGAGGCAGTTGATGACGGTGCCGAGCATGCCCATGTAGTCGGCCCGGGCACGGTCCATTCCGCCCTGCGACAGGGCCGCGCCGCGGAACATGTTGCCGCCGCCCACGACGACGGCCACCTGGACGCCCTCGCGGACCGCCTCGGCCACCGAGTCGGCGAGCTGGGCCACGACCAGGGGGTCGATGCCCAGCGACTCGCCGCCGGCGAACGCCTCGCCGGACAGCTTCAGCATTACGCGCTTCCAGCGCAGCGGCCCGTCGTACGACGAAGCCGCCGGCGTGGCGGGTCGGGTGTTCTCCTGCACGGCGGCGGCCTCCTCGTATGAGTGCGGGTCAAAGCTCCTGGCTGTCAGCCTAAGCCTGGCCCACCTTGTACCGGGTGAAGGCCAGGACCTTCACGCCCGCCTCATCCGCGACCTTCGTGATCGACTTCTTGTTGTCCTTCACGAAGGCCTGCTCCAGCAGCGTGAAGTCCTTGTACCAGCCGTTGACCCGGCCGTCGACGATCTTCGGGATGGCGGCCTCGGGCTTGCCCTCCTCGCGGGTCATCTGCTCGAACAGCGACCGCTCCTTCTCGATGACGTCGGCGGGCACGTCGGCGGGGCTGACGTACTTCGGCGCCATCGCGGCGATGTGCTGGGCGATGTCCTTGGCGATCTCGGCGTTCTCCTTGTCGAGCTGCACGAGCACGCCCACGGCCGGCGGAAGCTGCGGGTCGGTCTTGTGCATGTACGACGCGATGTAGCCGCCCTCAAGAACCGAGAACCGGCGGATCTCGATCTTCTCGCCGAGCGCCGCGTTGGCCTCGTCGAGCAGTTCCTTGACGGTCTTGCCGCCGACCTGCGACTCGAGCAGCGTCGGCACGTCGCCCGGCTTGGTCGCCACGATGTGCCCGACGATCTCGGCCGCGAGCTCCTGGAAGCGCTCGTTCTTGGCGACGAAGTCGGTCTCGCAGTTGAGCTCGAGCAGCGCGGCGAGCGAGTCGCCCTCGTGCTTGACGGCGACGAGACCGTTCGAGGCGGTCCGGGCCTCGCGCTTGCCGACGTCCTTGGCGCCCTTGAGGCGGAGGATGTCGACGGCCTTGTCGAAGTCGCCCTCAGACTCCTCAAGCGCCTTCTTACAGTCCATCATGCCGGCGGCGGTCAGCTCGCGAAGCCGCTTGACGTCGGCCATGTTCACGGAAGCCATTGTCCAAGTTCCTCTTCTGGACCCGAATTCTCTGGACCCGAATGCTGGTCGTCATGGGGGCGGGCGCCGAGTGCCGGCGCCCGCCCGGTGAAGCCGTGGTGCCGCCTGGGTGCCGCCGCCCTTCCGGGCCGGCGGAGACCAGGCCTGCTCGCCCTTACTCGGCGGGAGACTCGGCGGCGGGAGACTCGGCCGGGGTGGACTCAACGCTCTCGGCGGCCGGAGCGGCGCTCTCCACCGCGGCCTCGCCGGCCTCAGCGGTCTCCGTAGCCTCCGCCGTAGCAGCCGGCTCCGCCGTCTCCTCGCCGTCCGCGCGCTGCAGCAGCTCGCGCTCCCACTCCGCCAGCGGCTCGGCGGCGGCCACGCCCGCGGGCTTCTCGTCGCCGCGGCCGGCGCCGGAACGGGCCATGAGGCCGTCGGCCACCGCGTCGGCGATCACACGGGTGAGGAGGCTGACGGCGCGGATCGCGTCGTCGTTACCCGGGATCGGGTAGTCGACCTCGTCCGGGTCGCAGTTGGTGTCGAGGATCGCGACAACGGGGATGCCAAGCTTCTTGGCCTCGTTGATCGCGATGTGCTCCTTCTTGGTGTCCACCACCCAGATGGCGCTCGGCACGCGGGCCATGTCCCGGATGCCGCCGAGGGTGCGCTCCAGCTTCTCCTTCTCGCGGCGGCGCATCAGGAGCTCCTTCTTGGTGAGCCCGGACGCGGCCACGTTGTCGAAGTCGAGCTCCTCGAGCTCCTTCAGGCGCTGGAGCCTCTTGTGGACCGTCGAGAAGTTGGTGAGCATGCCGCCCAGCCAGCGCTGGTTCACGTACGGCATGCCGACCCGCGACGCCTGCTCGGAGATCGACTCCTGGGCCTGCTTCTTCGTGCCGATGAACATGATGGAGCCGCCGTGCGCGACGGTCTCCTTCACGAAGTCGTAGGCGCGGTCGATGAACGACAGCGACTTCTGCAGGTCGATGATGTAGATGCCGTTGCGCTCGGTGAAGATGAAGCGCTTCATCTTCGGGTTCCACCGGCGAGTCTGGTGGCCGAAGTGAACGCCGCTCTCGAGCAGCTGCCGCATGGTGACGACAGGGGCCATCGTGATGGTCCTCCATGGTTGTGTGCCCCACCGGCCCCTGAGGGCCTGAGAGGCACTGCCTCGGTTGGTCACGCGGGCGGACGCCCGCGCCCTGACGCCCCGAGCCGCTTTCGCCGGATCGGATCCGGACCGAGAAAGGCGACTCGTCATCGGGCGTGCGAATTCGGCCTGCCTGACAGGCCGTCGAACAGTCTACCCGGAACCGTCCCGTCAGATGACCGGCGCGACGCCCGTCCGGGCGTGGGTATCTCGCCAGGCCGCGAGCGGCGCCTTCGCCGGGAGCTACCAGTCAGGTGGATGTTCCCCGGGGCGTGGCGGAGGGCCGGCCCAATACGGGCGCGCACCTCGGATCATGCCCGGCGGCGTCACGTAGGTGAGCCGGCCGAACGCGCTGTCCATTGTGGCGAGCAGGCCGTCGGCTGAGGGCTCCGCGACGCCCCGGCCGTCGGCCCTGCCGAGATCGTCCAGCCACGCCGCCGTACGGGCCAGGGAGACCTCGATCCGCCACGGTCCTCCCTCCGCCCTACGGCGGAGCAGCGCGGCGACCGCGCCGAAAGCGGCGAGGTAGCCGGTGGCGTGGTCGAGCGCCTGAGCCGGCAGCGGTATCGGCCTGAGCACCGGTGCTCCGCGGGCCGGGAGACCCGGGGACGCGGCGGGGCCGACGGCCGCGGCGTTCTCGTGGGCGATCCCCGTCACCATCTGGACGAGGCTGTCGAACCCGCGGCGTCCACCCCAGGGGCCGTGGGACCCGTACGCGGAGATGTCGACACACACGATGTCCGGATTGAGCTCGGCCATGTCGGACGGGCCGAGCCCCCGGCCGCTCAGGGCGCCGGGCCGGTAAGCCTGGATCACCACATCGGCCGTCCGGATCAGGCGCCTGAGCGCGTCCGGCTCCTTACGGAGATCGATGTGGCAGGACCGCTTGCCGAACGCCGTCTCCACCACCAGTCCCGGCACCTCCGGGACGTGCGCGGCGCCGACCCGCAACACGTCGGCGCCGTGGGCGGCGAGCGTCCGGGCCGCGACAGGTCCCGCGATCACGCGCGTGAGATCCAGCACCCGCACCCCGCTCAGCGGCCGTCCGGCCGCGATCAGCGACCGCCGATCCCCCGTCAGCGGGTCCACCGTCAGCGGGTCCGCCTCAACCAGGCGAGCGAGATCGCCGGCAGCCGGACGTGCGAGATGCGCCTGATCCGTCCGGCTCCCGTGGGTTGGAGACGCGATCCGGCGAAGGGCGACCAGGGGCGACGCGGCGACGGCCTCGTAGTGAGGGTGCGCCCGCCACTCCGCCCTGCCGCGCATGGCCGCTGCGCACCCGTCCTCGCGGGTGACCGCCTCCTCGATCTCGACGGCGGTACGGCTCGCGCAGGCCTGGGCGAGATCGTCGCACCCCGCGTCCTGAGGAAGCCCCAGGGCACGCAGGACGGCCTCGCGATGGTGGTCGAAATTGCAGTGGAGCCGGACCCAGCCGTCCGCGGTCGGGTAGTCGCCGGACAGCGGCGCCCACAGGACAAGCGGTTCCCCGTGGATGCGGAAATGCCGTTCGCTCTGAAAGGCCACCGCCGCATGCCGTACGTCGACGGAAACCGCGGCGGCCGGGCCGGGCGCGTCACCGAGCGGTCCGGGTGGTGGCGCTTCCCCATCCTCACGGGCCGCGGTGTCAGCCGGCGGGAGCCGCCCGGCCGCGGCTCCGTACGCGGCGACCGCGGCGGTCACGGCGCCTACCGAGACGGCGGCGAGAGTGCCGAGCCGGTAGACGGAGGGCAGGACAGGATCTCCGCCCGTCACATGGACGTCGGGCACCTCCACGCCGGCGCTCTCGGCGAGCTCCTTGATCAGTGTCTGGATCACCCGCGGAACCCCCTCCCTGCCGAAGGCGACGCGCACCCCGGCCGCGCCAGTATCCATTGCCTGCCGTACCGGCTCTCCGGTTATCCACAGAATGGCGTTCTGCTTGTCGCGGCCTCGACTCGGTGGGCGAACGTCGGAGCCGGAGGTGATCCCATGGGCGCGAAAGACCGACTGGGCAGGCACGGTGAACAGCTCGCCGCCGACTATCTGAGCGCGAACGGCATGCGTATCCTCGCGCGCAACTGGCGCTGTCCGCAGGGCGAGATCGACATCATCGCCCGTGACGGGGAGGCGCTCGTCGTGGTCGAGGTGAAGACCAGATCCGGCCGCTCGCACGGCACGGCCTTCGAAGCGGTGACCCAGACCAAGCTGGTGCGCCTGAAGTGTCTGGCCGGTCGGTGGCTGGCCGGGCAGTCTGACCGGTTCGGAACGGTCCGGGTGGACGTGATCGCACTGGAGCGCTTCGCCGGTGACTTCGCCATCCGCCACGAGCGGGGGGTGGTGTGACATGGCTGTGGCACGGACCCGCTGTGTCGCGCTCCTCGGGGTGCGTGGCCGGGTCGTCGAGGTCGAGGCCGATGTCGGGCACGGGGTAGCCGGAACGCATTTCATCGGTCTTCTCGACACGGCGATCAGCGAGGCGCGCGACCGGGTTAGATCGGCTCTGATCAACAGCGGCTTCCCCTGGCCCGACTCGCGGGTGACCGTCAGCCTGTTCCCCGCGAGCCTGCCCAAGCGCGGCTCCACCTTCGACCTCGCGATCGCCGTCGCGATGCTCGCCGCGGCTCGGGTGATCCCCGCGCAGCGGGTGGCGGAGCCGGTGTTCCTGGGAGAGCTCGGGCTCGACGGCAGGGTGCGACCGGTCAGGGGCGTGCTGCCCGCCGTGATCGCCGCCGCCGAGGCGGGCGTGGCCATGATCGTGGTCCCCTCGCTGAACGCGGCGGAGGCCGCGCTCGTGCCGGGCCTCACGGTCGTGCCCGTCGTGAGCGTCGGAGAGCTGGTGGAGTGGCTGCGCGCCGGAGACTTGCACCGGCTGCCTGTCGTGGCGGAGGCGGCCTGCCTCGCCGACGGCGCTGACGACCGCGAGGGCCCCGGACCGCTCGACGACTCCGGCCTGCCAGCTGATCCTGATGTGCTCGATGATCCCGACGACGGCGAAGAACCGGACGACGAGGTTGCCGTCGGCGGCAAGGCGGCCGGAGGCGGCAAGGCGGCCGGAGGCGGCAAGGCGGCGGGAGACAGCTCCACGTCTGGCGGCCGCTCCTCTCGCCTCATCCTGGGCGGACAGACGCAGGACTTTCGCGGCCTCGACTTGCGCGATGTGGCCGGTCAGCCTATGGGACGCAAGGCACTCGAGGTGTGCGCGGCCGGTGGACACAACCTTTGGATGCTCGGCCCGCCGGGCAGCGGCAAGACGATGCTGGCCGAACGGCTGACGACGCTCCTGCCCCCGCTCCCGGCCGAGCACGCCCTGGAGGCCTCGGCGATCCACTCCGTCGCGGGCACTCTGCCGCCGGGACGCCCCCTGCTCACGCGGCCGCCGTTCATGGCCCCGCATCACAGCGCGACGATGGCGGCCGTGGTGGGCGGCGGCAGCGGCAGCGTGGTCCGGCCTGGCGCCGTGTCACTCGCTCATCGAGGCGTCCTGTTCCTCGACGAGGCACCGGAGTTCAGCACGGTCGTGCTCGAGTCGCTGCGGCAGCCTCTCGAGTCAGGTGCCGTGACCATCGCGCGGGCGGTGGGCACGGTGACATTCCCCGCCCGGTTCATGCTCGTCCTGGCGGCCAATCCCTGCCCCTGCGGGCTGCAGGGCACGGTCGGCCACCCGTGCAGGTGCACGCCGGCGGCGAGACGGCGTTACCTCGCCCGGCTCTCCGGCCCACTACTCGACCGGATCGACGTCAAGGTCCGAGTCGGCCGGGCCACGCGGGCCGAACTGCTGGCGGACCGCCGGCTCGCCGAATCCAGTGCCGTGGTGGCCGAGCGCGTGCTGCAGGCCCGAGAGCGGGCGGCGAAACGGTTGTCGCGAACTCCGTGGCAGAGCAACGCGGAGGTCTCGTCCGCGGCCCTGCACGACGAGTTCCGGCTGCCGCCGCAGGTTATGGCCCCGCTACACCGCGGCCTCGATCTCGGCACGCTCAGCGCCCGAGGGCTCGACCGTGTCCTGCGGGTGGCCTGGACACTCAGCGATCTGGCCGGGAAGGACCGGCCGACGGAAACCGAGACGTCAGCCGCGCTGGCGCTGTGGCTGGGGGCGGAGTGATGAGACCAGACAAGACGACCGAACAGGAGAAGCCGGCGGCCGAGGGCCTGCCACGGGAGGAGGAGCGGCTCTCGCGGGTGGCCCTCATGCGGATGGCCGAGGCGGGCGACCCGGTGATGGGCCGTCTGATCGCCGAGCACGGGGCCGTCAGGGCGTGCGTGAACGCGCGGCGCGGGGTCCTGCCGCCGGAGTTCGTCGAACGGGAGCGGGAGCGAGTGCCTGCCTCCCGGCGGGGGACGGATCTCGACCGGCTCGTCACGTCCTGGGCGGCCCGTTACGCCGACCCTGCCGCCGACCTGGCCCGTGGCCGGGAAGGGGGCTCACGCTTCGTCATCCCAGGCGATCCTGAGTGGCCGACGCAGCTCGACGATCTCGGTGACACGCGACCGTTCGGGCTGTGGCTGCACGGCCGGGCGAACCTCAGGCTCTCCTGCCTGCGGTCCGTCTCGATCGTCGGCGCCAGGGCCGCGACGCCGTACGGAACCACGGTGGCCGCCGAGATGGCGTCGAGCCTGGGTGATCGCGGGTGGTGCGTCGTCAGTGGCGGCGCGTACGGGATCGACGGCGCGGCGCACCGAGGGGCGCTGGCGGCGGGGGCGCCGACGGTGGCCGTGCTCGCCTGCGGCTCCGACGTCTGCTACCCGACTGCCCATGAGGACCTGTTCCGTGCCGTACGCGCCCAGGGCGTGGTGGTCAGCGAGTGGACACCGGGATCCCATCCCACGCGGCTCCGCTTCCTGGTGCGCAACCGGGTGATCGCCGCGCTGTCCCGGGGGACGGTGGTCGTCCAGGCGGCCGTCCGGAGTGGCGCGCTGAACACCGCCACGCACGCGTCCGGCCTGAACCGGCACCTGATGGCCGTGCCAGGCCCGATCACGACCGAGGTGTCCGCCGGGTGCCACGCGCTGATCCGGGAGGGGAAGGCCGTCTGCGTCACCGCGGTCGACGAGATCATCGAGCTGGTCGGGGCCATCGGTGACGACCTCGCGCCTCCGCGGAAAGGGCCGCCGCGCCCGCACGATGCCCTGAACGACGAGACACGGCGGGTACTGGAGGCGATTCCCGCCCGGGGTTCGGCAGGACCGGCCGCGATCGCCGTCGCCGCGGGAGTGGACCTCGCCACCGCGCTCGCCTGCCTCGGCGGTCTGGCCGCCGCGGGTTTCGTCGCCTCCGGCGAACGGGGGTGGCGTCTCAGTGGAGCACGGCGGGGCTGACCGGCGATCAGCCGTCCCGTTCGTGGCCCGGGATCGGCGGAAGTCCCGGTGGTCAGCCCGCCTCGGTGAGGTCGGTACTCGCGGCCAGTTCGGTGACCAGGTCGATGAGGTTGTGCAGGGTCGGCACGTCGAGCCTCGGGTTCCACGCCACCACGGTCTCCGCCTGATCGTCGAGAAGGGGGACGAACACGACCCCCGTTCTGCGCAGGCTGTGGGCCGAACGGGCGAGCCGGGTGACGCCGACACCGGCGGCGACCAGACCGAGCCCTGTCCGCCTCCGGCCGTGTCGACGTCGTGGTCAACAACGCGGGACACGGGTCGGTGGGCGCCGTCGAGGAGCTCACTCTGGCGGAGTTGCGCGCCCTCATGGAGGTGATGTTCTTCGGCGCGGTGGCGGTGACCAAGGCGGTCCTTCCGCACCTGCGACGCCGGCGGAGCGGGACGATCGTGCAGATGAGTTCGATGGGCGGCCAGCTCAGCATGCCGGGCTTCGGTGGGTACTGCGCGGCCAAGTTCGCCCTGGAGGGTCTGTCGGAGGCGCTCGCGGCGGAGGTGGCGCCATTCGGCGTGCGCGTGCTGATCGTGGAACCGGGTGCGTTCCGGACCGAGTTCGGCGGGGAGCGCATGCATCGCTCCACCGTCCTCGACGACTACCAGGTGTCGACGGGAGAGACCAGGGCCGCCGTGGACCGCATGGACGGCAGCCAGCCGGGTGATCCCGCCAAGGCCGCCCAGGCGATCATGCGGGTGCTCGACGACCCTCGGCCACCGCTCCGCCTGGCTCTCGGCGGCGACGCCGTGGACCACATCCGCGGCCATCATGAGCAACTCCGGAACGACCTGGACCGCTGGGAGAAGCTGAGCAGGGCCATGGATCTGTAGGGCGGCATGTTCTCTCCGAGCCGCCTCGGGCAGCCCACTAGCATGCCGCTCATGACCCCTCGTCCGCCCCGGCCGGCCGGCCGTCGTTCAGGTCCGCCTGCGGTTCCGGAGGCAGCTACGGTTCCGGAGCCGGATGAACTTCCGGAGGCAGCCGTGGTTCCGGAAGCGGCCGTGGTTCCGGAACCGGCCGTGGTTCCGGAACCGGCTGGGCGGACCGCGCCGGGATTCGACTCCGTCCGGGAGGCGTTCGAGCGGCATCTTCGCCTGGAACGCGGTCTGTCCGCGCACACGATCCGGGCGTATATGGGCGACGTGACGTCGCTGCTGGCGCATCTGGCGGCGGCGGGTCACGACAGCGTGGAGAGCCTGGGGGCCGAGGGGCTGGGGGTCGCGGCGCTTCGAGCGTGGCTGGGGGACCAGCACCGGGCCGGTCGATCCAGGTCGACGCTGGCGCGGCGGACCGCCTGCGCCAAGACCTTCACCGCCTTCTGCCATCGCCGAGGCTGGCTGGCCGCCGACCCGGGCCTGCTGCTCGGCACCGCCAAGGCGACCCGCGACCTGCCACCGGTGCTCGACCAGGCCGAGGCCGTGGCCATGCTGGACGGCACCGGCACCGGCACCGGCCCCGGCACCTGTGACCCCAGGGACCTGCGTAACCAGGCGATGGTGGAACTGCTCTACGCCACCGGCATGCGGGTGAGCGAACTGTGCGGCCTCGACGTGGACGACGTCGACCGCGAGCGGAACACAGTGAGGGTGCTCGGCAAGGGCGGAAAGGAGCGAACGGTTCCCTTCGGCTTTCCCGCCCTGCGGGCCCTCGACGCCTGGTGCGTACGCGGCCGGCCCCTGTGGCTCCGCGACGGCAGCGGGCCTGCCCTCTTCCTCGGCGTCCGCGGCGGCCGTATCGATCAGGGGACCGTGCGTCGCGTCGTCCACGCCCGGCTCGGCCGGGTCGAGGGCGCCCCGGACATGGGTCCGCACGGATTGCGCCACAGTGCCGCCACGCATCTCCTGGAAGGCGGAGCGGACCTGCGCTCGGTGCAGGAGATGCTGGGCCACGCGTCGCTCGCCACCACGCAGATCTACACCCATGTCTCCATCGAACGGCTCCAGGCCGCCTATCGGCAGGCGCATCCCCGAGCCTGACGGGAGCGCGGCGTCCGGCCGGTGGGGCAGAAGACGCACCTGTCCCCGGCCGAAGAGGAGCAGCGGATCCAGGTAGAGATCACCGCGTAGCAGGCCCCAGTGGAGGCACGATCGCGCGCAGTGACTCGTGTCGTCCTCCAGGACACCGATCACGTCGCCGGCCGTGACCGTGTCCCCGGGGCGGACCGACGCCCGGACCGGAAGGTAGGTCGTGCGGAGCCCGTCGGCATGGACGACGGTCACGACTCCACGCCCGGCCAGCAGACCGGCGTATCCCACGGTGCCGGGACCCGCCGCCAGGACCTCCTCCCCCGGACGTGCCGCGAGATCCACACCTCGATGTCCGCGGAGCCACCGCTGCGCCGGAGCGTCGAAGGGCCGGATGACGGGCGGCCGCCCCGGCAAGGGCTGTCCTGGCGGCCGCCTCGGCAGGAGCCGTCCTGGGGGCTGGCCTGGCGACAGCCGTCCCCGCAACGGCCACCGCCATGGCGTCCCGCCGGGGTCTCCCACCGCTCGGATCCGCGGCGCGGTTCCCACGCCCGCCACCGGCCCTCGCGGAACGCCTGGGGTGACGGCCGGTGCGACCCCGAAGTCGATGACGCCGGCGATCAAGACGGCGACCAGAGGGACGACCAGGAACGCGCGCATGCCCCAAGCCTTCCGTCCCACCGCCACCGGGACGCGCCCGAACGCCGTTCTGTGGACAGCGGCGGGTGGGAAGGCGGGACGGGTTCAAAAGCACAAAGCCGGCGGGACGGACCCGCGGACAGGGAAGCGGGGCCCAACCGGGAGGCGAGCCTCAGCCGGATGGAACTTGGCCGAGGGACGGACTCAGCCGGGAGACGGGCCTCAGCCGGAGAAGCCCTCCTTGGGCATCTCCAGATCTGGCTTGGCGAGCTCCTCGACATTGACGTCCTTGAAGGTCACCACCCGGACGTTCTTCACAAACCTCGCCGGGCGATACATGTCCCACACCCAGGCGTCCTGCATCTTCACGTCGAAGAAGACGTCGCCGTTCTCGGCCGTGCGCACGTCGAGGTCGACCGAGTTGGTCAGATAGAAACGGCGCTCCGTCTCGACGACATAGGTGAAGAGCCCCACCACGTCGCGGTACTCCCGGTAGAGCTGCAACTCCATCTCGGTCTCGTACTTTTCGAGATCTTCCGCGCTCATCCCGGTCCTCCTCTTCCGCACCCGGTCGAGATCACCCGATCAGACGACACCGGCCCCGACCCCATTCTCGTGCATGTCCCCATCCTGCCCCGTCCACGGGTCCGCGTCCGGGATCTCAGATCCACGAGTCACCCTGGCCACCGTCACGAACGAGAACCGATGATGGGGGCTCGGTCCGTGCACGGCCAAAGCGCGTCGATGGGCCGGCGTCACATAACCCTTGTGCGCGGCGAAGCCGTACTGCGGGTGATGATCCTCCAGCCCGAGCATGATCCGGTCTCTCGTGACCTTGGCCACGATGGAGGCCGCGGCCACACAGGCGGCCACCTGATCGCCCTTCCACACGGCCAGCGACGGCGCGGGAAGACCGGCCACGGGGAACCCGTCCGTGAGAACGTAGCCGGGGTCGATCCCCAGCCCCGCGACGGCCCTGCGCATCCCCGCGATGTTGCACTTGTGCAGCCCCCGCGCGTCGATCTCCTCTGGTGGGACGACGACCACGCTGACCGCGCGGGCCGTGGCGGTCACCTGCTCGTACAGGCGTTCGCGGACGGCCTCGCCGACGAGCTTGGAGTCCGTCAGCCCCTCGATGTCCCGGCCGAGGACGACGGCCGCGACCACCAGCGGACCGGCACAGGCGCCCCGTCCCGCCTCGTCGACTCCGGCGACCGGGGTGAACCCCCGCCGGGCCAGGGCTCGCTCGTAGCCGTAGAGTCCCGAATCCCGCCGTACGACGCTGGGGCGCGGGCGATAGGCAGCTGTCATGACGACTAGCAGATTACGCCCCATTCGGCCCGCGCGATACGGCACCAACCGTCCCGTACGACAAAGCCGCAGCTGAAATCAGTGGACCTGGCCGAAAGTCGCGGGATCGGACAGCCACGAAAGGCGGGACAGCGGCCAGTAGCGGGCGAAGGCGCGCCCGATGACGTCGTCCACGGCGATCGTGCCGTCGTGGCCGTCGTCCATGTGCATCCGCGAGTCGGCCGAGTTGGAACGGTTGTCACCCATCAGCCAGAGCCGCCCCTGGGGGACCTTGACGTCGAAGTCGCGGCCCGAAGGGTAGGCGCCGGGGTAGAGGTACTTGTTCTCCTCGTCGAGGGGCACGCCGTTCACGGTGATCCGCCGCTGGGCGTCACAGCACACGACGTGGTCGCCGCCGATCCCGATGACCCGCTTGATCGTGTCCTCGCCGTCCCAGCCCCGGAAGACGACGATGTCGCCCCGGTCGACGGAGCCCAGCTTGTACGCGAGCTTGTTGACCACCACGCGATCGTTGATCAGCAGCGTGTTCTCCATCGACTCGGACGGGATGTAGAACGACTGCAGGACGAACATGTGGACGAGCACCGCCACGACGATGCCGCCGAGCGTGAACAGTGCGGTCTCGCGCAGGCTGGAGCCCTTCTTGGGTGACGGCTCGCCGTCCGCTCCGCCTTCCTCGACGCTGTTTCCGGCCGTCGTCATCGGGCTACCGCCTCGCCCGGCCGCGCGACGCCCGCCGCCTGAAGGCCAGCCGTCTGCCCACGGCCATCAACGGGAGCGCCGCGGCGAATCCCCCGACGAAGGGCGCCGCGCCCGCCGCGAGGGCCAGCGCGGGCTGGGAGAACGTCTCGGGGATCGACAGCACGGTCGCCCGGTCGAACGGCCAGACGATGACGAAGGCACGGCCGACGACCTTGTCAGCCGGGATCGTGCCGCCGCCTGGATCGCCCTGGTGCCGGCGCGAGTCGAAGGACACCGAGCGGTGGTCGCCCATCACCCAGAGCCTGCCGGGCGGGACCGTGACCTCGAACTGGTCCGTCGACGGGGCGTCTCCCGGATACAGGTACGACTTCTCGTCGAGCGGCACGCCGTTAACCGTGACCCGGCCCTGGGCGTCGCAGCACTTGACCTTGTCACCGGGCACGCCGATGACGCGCTTGATGTAGTCCTTCTCGCCGGGCACCATCCCGAACGCCGTCCCGACCCAGCGGAGGGCCCCGGTGACGACGTTGGACGGAGGCTCGATCTGCACCTCGGGGTCCCAGGAGTCGAGCCCGGAGAACACCACGATGTCGCCGCGATGGATGTCTCTGACGTGGTAGACGAGCTTGTTGACCAGCACCCGGTCGTTGACGAGCAGTGTGTTCTGCATCGACTCGGACGGGATGTAGAACGCCTGGACGACGAAGGATTTGATCAGCAACGCCAGGGCGAGGGCGACCACGATGAGGACGGGGAGCTCCCGCCAGAACGAGCCCCTCTTGCCGCCACCCTCGGCGGTCTGCTTGACGTCTTCGGCGACCACGTCCACCCCGTCCTTGGCGGGGACGGACACACGCCTGTCCCCGACCTTCCTCTAGCCATCGCTGCTGAGCCTAGATGATGTCCATGCCCGTCACGCGTCGCGGACGCGGCCTGTCCGGCAAAAGAAAGTGGTCCGCACCTGCGGGCGCGGACCACCATCCTCTGTCGCCTACTTGCCGGCCGGCAGCGCCTCACGCTTCTCGCGGATGCGGGCGGCCTTACCGCGCAGGTCACGCATGTAGTAGAGCTTGGCGCGGCGGACGTCGCCACGGGTGACCACGACGATCTTCTCGATCACGGGGCTGTGCACCGGGAAGGTGCGCTCGACGCCGACGCCGTAACTGACCTTGCGGACCGTGAACGTCTCACGGATGCCGCCGCCCTGGCGGCGCAGGACGAAGCCCTTGAACACCTGGATACGGGACCGGTTGCCCTCGATGACGCGGACGTGGACCTCCAGCGTGTCGCCCGGGCGGAAGCTCGGTACGTCGCTGCGGAGGGCAGCCTTCTCGATCTCCTGGATCTGCGTGTGCATGGCAGCGGTTCCTCGTTGGCAGGGGCACACGGAGGTCCGCCCGGCCGAACCCGTGGCTCGGCGGCGAAGCGGACGCGCATGCTTGGCTTGATACGTCTGATGTGCCGCCCGACGCCGTACCTCGCGGTCGGGAAAGTGGGCAGCAGCGACTCAGTCTGCCATATCTTCGGGCCCGGGGCGAAACGACGGGGCGGATCCCTCGGCGCCCGCCGGGTCGTCCTGAGCGGGACGCCGCTCCCCGAACTCCTCGATCACCTGCCGGTCGCGCGCGTCGAGGGCGTCCCGGCCGGGCCCGGCGAGAAGGTCGGGCCGGTTCGCCGCGGTGCGGCGCAGCGCCTCGTCACGGCGCCACCGCGCGATCTTCCCGTGGTGTCCCGACAGCAGCACGTCGGGCACCTCGTGCCCGCGCCACACCGGCGGCTTCGTGTAAACGGGGCCCTCAAGCAGGTTGGCCATGGCCCCCGGCGCGAAGGAGTCGTCGGCCACCGAGCGAACGTTGCCCAGGACCCCGGGCAGCAGCCGTCCCACGGCCTCGACCATCACGAGCACGGCGGCCTCTCCCCCGGCCAGCACGTAGTCGCCGATGCTCACCTCGTCGACGCGCAGCCGGGTGCCGTACTCCGCCACGACCCGAGAGTCGATGCCCTCATAGCGGGCCGGGGCGAACAGCAGCCAGGGCTCCTTGGCGTACTCGAGGGCCACCTCCTGGGTGAACGGCCGCCCGCTGGGTGTCGGGACGACCATCCGGGGCGATCCGGACGGCTCCCCGCCCTCGGCCGAACGGCCCAGGTCGATGACCGCGTCGACGGCCTCGCCCCAGATCTCGGGCTTCATGACCATGCCGGGCCCGCCGCCGTACGGCGTGTCGTCGACGGTCTTGTGGACGTCATGCGCCCAGTCGCGGAGCTGGTGGAGGTGGATGTCGAGGATGCCGCGCTCGCGCGCCTTGCCCATGAGGGAGACGTCCAGGGGCGCGAAGTACTCCGGGAAGATCGAGATGATGTCGACCCGCATGACCGGCCCCTACTCCGTCTCGCCGGAGTCGAGCAGGCCGGGCGGGGCGTCCACGACGAGCACACCCCGTTCGAGGTCGATCTCGGGCACGAGCTGCCGGACGAACGGCACGTACGCCTCTCCACCGGCCGGCCGGTCGATCACCAGCAGGTCCTGCCCGTGGTGGAGGACGTCGGCGACCTCGCCCACGCGCTCACCCCCGGCCGTGACGACGGCCAGGCCGATGAGCTGATGGTCGTGGAACTCGTCGGGGTCCTCGGACGGCGGGATCTCGGCGGAGTCGATGACGAGCAGGGTGCCCCGCAGGGCCTCGGCGGCGTCCCGGCCGGCCACGCCCGCCAGCGTCAGCAGCAGGATGTCCCTGTGCCACCGCGCCCGCTCGACCGTTAACGGGCCCCTGGAGGCCGGCTCGGTCGCCAGGACGGATCCCGCGGCGAACCGTGCCTCGGGATCGTCGGTCCGCACCTCGACCGTGACCTCTCCCCGCACCCCGTGCGGTCGGCCGATCCTGCCAACGACAAGCTGCACGTGACGCCCTCTTCCTACACCGCTCGCCGGATCCATCCCCGTGCGGCACCGAAAAAACGAACCGGGGGACCTCAGAACGAGGTCCCCCGGCGTGAGGTTCTCCTCAGCGGGCCTCGTCCAGGTCAACCAGGTCGATCCGCACGTACTTGCCGTTCGACAGGGCGTTCACGACGGTGCGCAGCGCCCTGGCGGTACGACCGCCGCGGCCGATGACCTTTCCGAGATCCTCGGGATGCACCCGGACCTCGAGGACGCGCCCGGTGCGGACGCGCCGCGCCCGGACCCGGACCTCGCCGGGGTGCTCGACGATGCCCTTGACCAGGTGCTCGAGGGCCTCCTCGAGCACCTCAGGCCTCGCCTTCCGACTTCTCCTCAGCGGGGGCCGGGGCCTCGGCGGTCTCGTCGGCCTTGGCGGGCTTCCGGCTCTTCTTCGGAGTGGTGGCGGCGCTCGCGTCGCTCGACAGCGTCTCGCGGGCGGCGGCCTCGTAGGCGGCGTGCCGGTCGGGCCGGGGCTCGGCCACCTGGAGCGGGGTCGCCGGAGCCGGCTCGCCCTTGAACTTCTGCCAGTCGCCGGTCAGCTTGAAGATCTTGAGGACCGGGTCGGTCGGCTGGGCGCCGACGCCGAGCCAGTACTGCGCCCGCTCGGAGTCGACCTCGATGCGCGAGGGGTTCTCCTTCGGGTGGTAGAGGCCGATCTCCTCGATCGCACGGCCGTCACGCTTGTTGCGGGCGTCGGCGACGACGATGCGGTACTGCGGGTTGCGGATCATTCCGAGCCGCTTGAGCTTGATCTTGACTGCCACGGGTGTGGTCTCTCCTGCATTAGAGCGTGGGTGAGCGGTGTCGCATCGAGTGGGGCACGATGGGAGCCCGCCCGAGGGACAGGCGCGACCGGCGGGGGTGAGAGGGCACCCGCCTGGTCACGATGTTCCAGCCTGACATTCTGCCAGATGATTCGGGCTGCTCGGCCAAGAGACGGCACCGAGTCGGCCTGGTTTTCCCACGGTCCGCGACATCCGCGGCCGCCGGTCCGGCCCCGGACGCCCGCCGGCGCGAACGAAAGCGCCGCTTTCCGCATCCAACACTGCATGGAACGAAACAGACTCGCCATCCGACTCGCCGCGGCCGCCGGGCTGCTGCTCGGCGCCGCCGCCTGCGCGACCCCCGCCCCCTCCGCCTCCCTGAACGGCGTCACGGCGAAGGCCGCCGCCGAGAGCGCCGCCCAGACGACCTCGTCGGCCGTACGGCGCTGCCGCACCACCGCGCTCAAGGCCAAAATCGACGGCCAGGACGCGGGGGCGGGGCAGCGCTACGCGGCGCTGGTCCTGACCAACACCTCGTCGTCGGCCTGCTGGGTCTACGGCTACCCCGGCCTTATCATGATCGACTCGCATGGAGACGCGCTGCGCACCCGCGTCCGCAGGGAGAGCGCCCGGCCGCACCGGGTGACGCTGCGGCCGCGCGCGAGCGCCCACGCGCGGCTCCACTGGACCGTCGTGCCGAACGGGGCCGAGACCAGGTGCCCGTCCGCCGCCCGGCTCATGGTCATCCCCCCGGACGAGACGGCGCATCTGGAGATCCCGTTCCGGGCCGCCCCCTGCGACGACGGCCGGATCGACGTGACGCCGCTGGCCCCCGGATCACACATCTGATCCGGCGCATCTTGGTCCGGCGCGGCGGACGGCGTGGCTACTTCTGGCCGGGCAGGTCCAGCTTCGAGGGATCGAACCCGGGCGGGAGCTTGAGGCCCGGCGGGAGCTGGCCGCCGCCGAGGTTGCCGAGGACACCCTTGGGCGCCTTCGGCGTGTCGGCCGCTCCTCCCGCCGCCTTGCCGAGCGCGGACTTGCGGGGGTCGCCGCTGACCCGGCGGCCCTTCTTGGCCTTCTGCGCCTTCTGCTGCTTGCGCCCGCCCGGCATGCCGGGGATGCCGATGCCCTGGGTCATCCGGCGCATCATCTTCTGCGCCTCGAAGAAGCGGATGACGAGGTTGCCGACCTCGGTGACCGTGACTCCGGAGCCGCGGGCGATGCGGGCGCGACGCGACCCGTTGATGACCTTGGGGTCCTGGCGTTCGGCCGGAGTCATGGACCGGATGATCGCGGCGATGCGGTCGAGGTCGCGGTCGTCGACCTGGTTGAGCTGGTCGCGCATCTGCCCCATGCCGGGCATCATGCCGAGCAGATTCTTGATCGGGCCCATCCGGCGGACCATCATCATCTGCTCGAGGAAGTCCTCGAGGGTGAAGCCGTCGCCGGAGACGAGCTTGTCCGCCATCTTGGCGGCTTCCTGCTCGTCGAAGGTCTTCTGGGCCTGCTCGATCAGGGTGAGGATGTCACCCATGTCGAGGATCCGGCCCGCCATGCGGTCGGGGTGGAAGGCGTCGAAGTCCGCCAGCTTCTCACCGGTCGAGGCGAACATGATCGGGCGGCCGGTGACGTGCCGTACGGACAGGGCGGCGCCGCCGCGGGCGTCGCCGTCGAGCTTGGTCAGCACGACGCCGTCGAAGCCGACCCCCTCCATGAACGCCTGGGCGGTGCTGACCGCGTCCTGGCCGATCATGGCGTCGAGCACGAACAGGACCTCGTCGGGGCTGACGGCGTCGCGGATGTCCGCGGCCTGCCGCATCAGCTCCTGGTCGATGCCGAGACGGCCGGCGGTGTCGACGATCACGACGTCGTGCTGCTGGCGGCGGGCGTGCTCCACCGACTGCCGCGCCACGGCCACCGGGTCGCCCACGCCGTTGCCCGGCTCGGGGGCGAAGACGGCGACCTCGGCCCGCTCGGCCATGACCGCCAGCTGCTGGACGGCGTTGGGGCGCTGCAGGTCGCAGGCGACGAGCAGCGGCGCGTGCCCCTGGTCGCGGAGCCACTTGGCGAGCTTGCCGGCGAGTGTCGTCTTACCCGATCCCTGGAGGCCCGCGAGCATGATCACGGTGGGCGGCGTCTTGGCGTACCGCAGGCGGCGGGTCTCCCCGCCGAGGATCTCGATGAGCTCGTCATTGACGATCTTCACGACCTGCTGCGCCGGGTTGAGCGCCTGGGACACCTCGGCGCCGCGGGCGCGCTCCTTGACCCGGGCCACGAAGTCCTTCACGACCGGCAGGGCGACGTCCGCCTCGAGGAGCGCGATGCGGATCTCTCGGCAGGTCGCGTCGATGTCGGCGTCGGAAAGCCTGCCCTTGGACCGAAGCGAGGAGAAGACCGAAGTCAGCCGGTCGGAAAGCGTCTCGAACACGTGTTTGGCCAGCCTCGAAGCGAATGGACGGGGTCAGTGAACCAACAGCGACTCCAGCCTAGCCGCCCACGCGGCGTGCGTGCCCGAGCCGTTTACCAGGGCGCCCCCACATGAGTGGTCAGGGCGTGCTCGACGAGGGTGATCAGGGTGCTTTTGACGGCCTCCCGGTCACGGGCGTCGGTGCGGACGACGGGGACGTGCGAACCGAGGGTGAGGGCCTCGCGCAACTCGTCCTCTCCGTGGGAGTACTGGCCGTCGAACCCGTTCACCGCGACGATGAACGGGAGGCGGGCCTCCTCGAAGTAGTCCACCGCCGGGAAACTGTCCGCCAACCGGCGCGTGTCGACCAGCACCACCGCACCGATCGCCCCACGCACCAGGTCATCCCACATAAACCAGAACCGATGCTGACCCGGCGTCCCGAACAGATACAAAATCAAATCCCGGTCCAACGACACACGACCGAAATCCATCGCCACCGTCGTCGTCGTCTTGTGCGGCGTCAACCCCACATCGTCGATCCCCGCCGACGCGTCGGTCATCACCGCCTCCGTCGTCAACGGCACGATCTCCGAAACCGCCCCCACAAACGTGGTCTTCCCCACGCCGAAACCCCCGGCCACGACAATCTTCGTCGAGGTCAGGCCACGACTAGAGCCTGCGAAGTCCACTGAGCACCCTTTCCAGCAAGTTGCGATCCGGCTTGCCCGCGTCCAGCTGCGGCTGATGCACCTGCAGCAGTCCCTCGGCCGCCATGTCCGCGATGACCACACGTGCGACGCCGAGCGGAACCCGCAGCAGGGCGGACACCTCCGCCACCGACCGCACCTGACGGCACAGCGCGCTGATGGCGCGGTATTCGGGCGGCCGGTTGGACAGGTCGAGGTGCATGGTGGTCGCCGACGAGACCAGTGCCTCCAGCGCGAGCTGCATGCGGGGCGCGGTCCGTCCTCCGGTGACCGTGAACGGGCGTACGGGCGACGCGGGCTCCTGGGAGTGGGGGGCGCCGGGCGGCTGCCCCCACGGATCCACCGTCACCTCCTCGGGTGCGAGGATTGGAGCTCGGCGCGGAGTGCCGGGGTGAGCACCTGCCCGGCACGGTCGACCAGGAGCGCCATCTGGTAGGCGATGAGGCCGAGGTCGGAGTCGGCGGAGGCCAGGACCGCGAGACAGGACCCGTCGCTGATCGACATGATCAGCAACAGCCCCCGCTGCATCTCCACCACCGTCTGCGTCACCGGGCCCCCCTCGAACACCCGGGAGGCACCCTGCGTCAAACTGATCAAACCCGCCGCGACCGCCGCCAACTGATCAGCACGATCCTTGGGAAACCCGTCGGAGAACGCCAACGGCAACCCGTCCGACGACACCACCACCGTGTGCGCCACCCCGGGCACGGAGCTGACGAAATCACTGATCAGCCAGTTGAGGCCGCGTGCGGCCTGGCTCATCTCCCTCATGCTTGCTCCCCACTCCTCGTCCGATAGCCCTGGTCCTCACTGATCTCGCCGCGGGCCACGGCCCGGCCCTGCCGCACGCCCTGCTGCAGGCTCGACAGCCGGCTCCTGGCCCGGTCGGGCGACAGGGCGGGCGCGGGCGCGGGCGCAGCCGGAGGCGGGCTTGGGTCGGCGGAGCCGGGCACGAGGTTGGCCTTGGGCACCCGCTTCGGCAGGCCGGAGGTGGTCTTGCCCTCCCACGACGGCTTCTCGGTCGCGGCGGCGGCCGCCTGCCATCCGGCGTCGACCGCCGTCTCCTGCTGCCACTGCGACGCCGGTTCGGCGACCGGGGGCTTGCGGAACCACGCCGACTCCACCGAGGCGAAGATCGGCAGGAACTCGTCGGTGCTCGACGGGGCCGGCGGGGCCGACATCGGCGGCGTCGCGCTCACGGCGGGCATGGGACCGGTGGCCGCGTCGTCGTAGTCGTGGCGTCGGCGCCGCGCCGGTGGCGGCTGCCAGGCCGACGTCGGCCCGCCGGAGGCCGGCATGCCTCCCGGACCGCCAGGAGAGCCGGGACCGCCGGAAGAGCCCAGGGAGCCCATAGAGCCCAGAGAGTTCGCCGACGGCGGGAGGCCGGGCGGCAACGCGACCGGCCCCGTGCCGGATATCGACGACAGGCCGCCCGGGCCCATCGCGATCGGCTGCGACCAGTTCGCCTGCTCCGCCTGAGGGCTCCAGCTCGGCGCGTACGAGCCGGACAGTGAGCCGGGCATCGAGCCGCCCATGGAGGAGGGGATCGGCGACAGGCTCGTTCCGATCAGCGTCTCGGGCAGCAGCACCATGGCGGTCAGACCACCGCCGTCGTGCGGGCGGAGCTGCACCCGGATGCCGTTGCGCAGCGCGAGACGGCCGACCACGAAGAGGCCCATGCGCCGGGACACCGACACGTCCACGACCGGCGGGTTGGACAGCCGCCAGTTGGCCTGGACGATCTCCTCGGGAGTCATCCCGATCCCGGAGTCGGTCACCGACACCATCACGCCGCCGCCGTCGATCCGGTTGCCCGACACGATGACGCGGGTGTCGCGGGCGGAGAAGGCAAGCGCGTTCTCGACCAGCTCGGCCAGCAGGTGGATGACGTCGTTGACGGCCTGCCCGGCGATCGACACGTCGGCCGGGATGTTCAGCACCACCCGCTCATAGCCCTCGACCTCGGAGAGGGACGCCCGGATCACGTCGGTGATCTCGACGGGCTGGCTCCATCGGCGGGCGGGTTCCTGGCCGGCGAGGACCAGGAGGTTCTCACTGTTGCGGCGCATGCGCGTCGCCAGGTGGTCGAGCTTGAACAGGTTTCCGAGCCGCTGCTCGTCCTGCTCGCCCTGCTCCAGGCCGTCGATCAGGGTGATCTGCCGTTCCACCAGGGTCTGCGTGCGGCGGGACAGGTTCACGAACATGGCGCTGATGTTGCTGCGGAGCTGGGCCTCGTCACCGGCGAGCCGTACGGCCTCGCGGTGGACCTCGTCGAAGGCCCGGGCCACTTCCCCGATCTCGTCGGTCGAGCCGACCCCGATCGGCTGGACCTCCGGCGGCCCGCTCGTGCTGTCGGACTCGCGCATGCGCTGGACCAGGTCGGGCAGGCGGTGTCCGGCGATCTCCAGCGCCTCGGTGCGCAGCCGCCGCAGCGGGGTCACCAGCGACCGGGCCACGGCGGCGGTCACGAGCAGGACGACCAGGAGGACGATGACGACCAGGGTGACGTTGAGGGCGGCCAGATTCCGGTCCGACTCCTGGAAGCCGGCGCTCCTGGAGATGATCGACGAGCTCAGCTGCTTCTCGACCTCGTGCATCTTGTCGAGCTTCGAGCTGACCGCGGTGAACCACCGCTCGGTGTCGTCACTGCGGTTCTCCAGCCGCCGCAGCGTCTGTCCGTGCTTCTGCAGGTAGTTGGCGCGCAGCCGGTAGAACTCGGACCGGTCGACCAGGGTGCCCGTGACTGTGTCGTCGTAGAGCTGCCGCTCGGTGGGGCCCGCCGACGCCACGAACGACTCGTACTCGCTCGCCTCACGCGACTGGGCGCTGAGGAAGGCGTCGAACTCCGCGTCGCCGAACATCCCCTTCGCCAGGCCGTCGCCGAGCAGCGAGCGCTGCTTCGACGCCTCCTCCTCCGCCCGGGCGAGGGCCGCCACCGCGGTCATGCTCGCCGTGAGCTGCTCGTCCACGCCGCCCTGGACGGTCTCGTCGTAGAGGCGCAGGACGTCGGCCACGAGCTGGGAGTACTTGTCGTGCGCGGGCAGCGGGGGGATCTGCGACTTGAGCGCCGTGTCCCGCAGGGTGTCGAGCTCGCTGAGGCGGTCCTTGAGGTGGCCGATGCGCTGCCGGCCGAGGTCGCCGAAGGCGTCCCCGGCCACTCCCGCCTTCACCCGCACCTGCTCGGCCGCCGCGTCCACGGAGTCGTACTGGTTGTGGATGAGGTCGAGGGCCGGACCTCCCGGGCGGCCCATGGCGATATACCTGGTCGACAGGTCGCGTTCGAGCTGGAGTTCGTGCGCCAGATTACTCAATCCGGACACGAGGTCGGCGACCTCTCGAACACGCTGATATTCGGCGGCGCTGCCGATCGAGGTCGCCACCCGCAATCCGCCCAGTACGACCGCCGCGAGCGTGGGAATCAGGATGAGCGCGATCAACCGCGACCTCACCCGCCAATTGGCGAGCTTGAAACGCCTCTCCCCCGATGAGGCTGGTTCGGCGGCCGGCTCCGGACCGTCGGGCGTCCCCGGGCGGCCCACTGCCGGAAGGGCCTCCGGCTGGACGCGGCTCGCATATGTTGCCGTACTCACTGGTCGCAACCCCTCGCGCCGGTTCCGGCAAAGAAATACGGATGGGTGTCTCTAACAAGTTCGGGGCAATTTGAGCATAAGCCTAAGAGCTACACCAATAGCACCGAAACTTTGGCACGGTCCAGAGTCAGGAATGGGCCTCCCGCCAGGACGTTCGCGCGGCCCCGCGCGAGGCAGCCGACGGTGCGCCCGACACCGACGCGCCACCTTCCCGCGTTCCATCGGTCCAAAGCACCATTTCCCCTCTATCCTCCACGATCAGGGCACACGGCAACTTCTTCACTAATTTGGTGACAAAGACCGCCGATTCGTGTTAAGTCAGAGGCGGCTCCGCTACGCTCTCGCCCTCAAGAGAGATCACCTTCAATGAAGGCGCCCCAGCTCACTTCACCTAGGGAGACTCGGTGAGACGCTCACTTATGGGCCATACTTTTCTGGTTCTCATGGCGTCCGTAATTACGCTCACGGCATGTAGCGGGTCGGACACGGGCTCAACCAGCACAAATGCGAATGGTCCCGAAAAAACAACCCTTAAGGTTGGAATCCTCCCCATTCCGGACGCCGCACCCATTCAGATCGCGATCGACAAGGGTTTCTTCAAGGAAGAGGGGCTGTCGATTGATCTGTCCATCGAAGAGGGTGCCGCGAAGGCCCTGCCGAAGGTGGCGGGAGGCACTCTCGACGTGACCCTGGCGAACTATGTGTCGGCCTTCTCCATCCAGCAGGCCGGGCTGGGCAAGTTCAAGATCATCGCGGACAGCTTCCAGGCCGCCCCCGACACGTTCGTGATCATGGTGGCCAAGGACTCCCCGATCAAGACTCCCGCCGACCTGGCCGGCAAGAAGATCGCGGTCAACACGCTGAACAACATCGGCACCCTGGCCGTCACGCAGACGCTCAAGGTCAGCGGCGTCACGGTCAACCCGAGCCAGTTCGTGCCGATGCCTCTCCCCGACATGGCCGCCGCCCTCAAGAACGGCACCGTCGACGCCGCCTGGATGGCCGAGCCGTTCATCTCGATCAACCAGAAGCAGGGCGCCCAGAAGCTGGTCGACTCGATGGCCGGGCCGACGGCCGACTTCCCGGTCGCGGGCTGGGGCGTCTCCGAGGACTTCTACAACAAGAACCCCAAGACCGTCGCCGCCTTCCAGCGCGCGGTCGCCAAGGCACAGCAGCTCGCGTCGACCGACCGCAAGGTCGTCGAGGCGGCACTGCCCAAGTACTCGAAGATCGACGCGGCCACGGCGGCCGTCATCACCCTCGGGAAGTACCCGACCACCCTGAACGAGGGGCGCCTGCAGCGGGTCGCCGACCTCATGACGGAGCTCGGTTATCTCAAGGGCCACTTCGACGTGAAGCCGCTGATCGCCGCCCCGTCCACCGCGGGATGAGAACCAGAAGCACGCGCGTGCTCCGCGGCGCCGTCGGCGTCGCGGGGCTGCTCGTGGCGGCCGAGCTCGCGCTCCGCGCCGGCCACGTCACCCTGCTCCCCCTCGTCTCCACCGTTCTCCTGCGCGCCGCCGAGCTCACCGTCGACGGCGAGTTCCTCAGCGCGGCGGCCTCGACCCTGGCCTCCTGGGCCGCCGGGCTCGCGCTGACCGTGGCGGTCGGCATCCCGATCGGCCTGCTTCTCGGCGCGATGCCGAAGGTAGAGGCGGTCGTCCGGCCTCTGATCGAATTCCTGCGCCCGATCCCGTCCGTGGCGCTCATCCCCCTCGCCATCCTCGTGTTCACCGAGCAGCTCCACCTGCGGGCCGCCATCGTCATCTACGCCGCCTGCTGGCCCGTCCTCATCAACACCATCTATGGGTTGAAGGACGTCGACCCGGTGGCCAAGGAGACGCTGCGCAGCTTCGGGTTCGGGCCCCTCGCCGTACTCGTGCGGGTCTCCCTGCCGAGTGCCGCGCCGTTCATCGCCACGGGGATACGGCTGGCCGCTTCCGTCGCGATCGTCCTCGCGGTGAGCGTCGAGCTGGTCGCGGGCGGCACCGACGGCGTCGGCGTCTACATCATCAAGGCGGGCGGCGGTGGGCGTACCGATCTTATGATCGCCGCGACCGTGCTGACCGGCCTGTTCGGCCTGCTGGTGAACGTGGCCTTCGTGGCCGTCGAGCGAAAGGTGTTCCGGTGGCGGCACGCTCGTTAGGCGTCGTCGGCGCCCGCGTCGTCGTCGTGGCCGCGGCGGCGGCCCTGTGGGAACTGGTGACCAGGCTCGCCGCGCAGCCGTACTTCCCGGCGCCGTCGACCATCGTCCCGCGCATGTACGAACTCTGGTTCTCCGGGCCCGTGACCCACGTCTTTCTCACCGATGACGCGCTCGACACCTTCCCGCCGAGCCTCGGCCGGCTGCTCGTCGGCTGGGTCGCCGCCAGCCTGGCCGGCATCGTGCTGGGCCTGGCCATCGGCCGCTCGCGGGTGCTGTCCGACTTCCTCGATCCGGTGATCGACTTCGGCCGGGCGGTGCCGCCGCCCATGCTGGTGCCCATCTTCTTCGCGCTGTTCCGGATCGGCACGCCGACGCAGATCGCCACGATCGTCTTCGGCGTGATCTGGCCGGTGCTCATCAACGCCGTCGACGGGGCCGCCACCGTCGACCGCCAGCACCTGGAGACGGCCAAGGTCTTCGGCCTGTCGCGCCCGCAGGTCATCGGGCGCATCATCGTCCCGTCCGCCATGCCGAAGATCGTCGCCGGGCTGCGGCTGAGCCTCTCCCTGGCCCTGATCATGATGGTGATCTCCGAGCTCGTCGGGAGCACCAGCGGCATCGGGTACCGGCTGATGACGGCCCAGCAGAACTTCCTCATCACCGACGTGTGGGGATGCATCGTGCTGCTCGGCGTCCTCGGCTACCTGCTCAACTCCTCGTTCCTCCTCGTGGAGAACCGGATCCTCGGCTGGCACAGCCGCGCCCGGCAGAACGCATAGGAATACGCCATGCTCGAGATCATCGATGTGACCCACACGTACGGCGCCTACCAGGCGCTCGGCGGCGTGAAACTGACCCTGGCTGAGGGGGAGCTGGTCTGCGTCGTCGGTCCCTCCGGCTGCGGCAAGTCCACGCTGCTGCGCTGCGTGGCCGGCCTCGTCCAGCCGACCGGGGGCCGCATCCTGCTGGACGGGGTGCCCGTCTCCCAGACACCCGACAACCTGGCGGTCGTCTTCCAGGACTACAGCCGGTCGCTGTTCCCGTGGATGTCGGCCGCCGCGAACGTGGCGCTCCCCCTGCGCCGCAAGGGCATGGACCGGGCCAGCCGCCGCACCGCCGCCATGGAGGCGCTGGAGCAGGTGGGCCTGGCCGGGGCCGCCGGCAAGTATCCGTGGGAGATGTCCGGCGGCATGCAGCAGCGGGTCTCCATCGCCAGGGCGCTGGCCTACCGGCCCTCCCTGCTGCTCATGGACGAGCCGTTCGGCTCCGTCGACGCGCAGACCAGGGAGGACCTGGAGGATCTCGTCCTGCGCGTCTGCGCCCACCACGGTATGACGATCATGCTGGTCACCCACGACATCGACGAGAGCGTGTACCTGGGAGACCGCGTCGTCGTCCTGAGCCGCTCCCCCGGCACCGTCGCAGGTGACCTCCAGGTCTCGCTTCCCTCCCCGCGCGACCAGATCGCCACGCGGGAACACGAGACCTTCGTACGGCTCCGCGCCGAGGTCGGACGCCTCATCCGCGGCAACCAACTATCCCCCCAGGAGACATAGTTGTCCGAAGTAATCAACCAGGCCATCTCCGGAATCTCCCGGTTCGCGGCGATCCACACCATGGCCGAACTGGGCTGCGCCGACCATCTGGCCGAAGGTCCTCTCGGAGTCGACGAGCTCGCCCTGCGCTGCGGTGCCCAGCCGGTCGCCCTCGGACGCGTGCTGCGGCAGCTCGCCGCCCTCGGGCTCGTGCGCACGGTCGATCCGGGCGTGTACGCCCTGACGGAGGACGGCGCGGCCCTGCGCAGCGACGTGCCCGGCTCGCTGCGCTCCTCCATCCGCATGGTGGGTGAGGAGAGCTTCTGGTACGCCCTGGGCAACCTGCCGAGCACCGTGCGCCGGGGACGCCCGGCGATGGTGGAGCGGTTCGGGCCCGTCTACCAGTACCTCGCCGCGAACCCCGAGACCGGCCGGCTGTTCGACGACTACATGACCTCCAGGTCCGCGCCCTTCATCGAGGCCGCCACGGCCTACGACTTCTCGGGCGTGCGGACCCTCGTCGACGTGGGCGGGGGCAAGGGCCACAACCTCGCCGCCATCATGACCGTCAACCCGGAGCTGCGGGGGATCCTGTTCGACCAGGAGCACGTGACTCCGGGTGCGCGGACGGCCCTGGCCGAGCTCGGCGACCGGTGCGACGTCGTCTCCGGTGACTTCTTCGCGCAGGTCCCCGCGGGCGGCGACGCGTATTTGCTGGCGAGCGTCATCCACAACTGGGACGACGATGACGCCGTGCGGATCCTCACCAACGTGCGTACCGCCCTGGCGCCGGGAGGGCGGGTGCTCCTGCTGGAACTGGTGATTCCCGAGGACGACGAGCCGCACTTCGCGAAGGACATCGACATGCGGATGCTCGCGCTGCTCGCGGGCGGCACCGAGCGCACCGCCGCCGAGTACGCGGCGCTGCTGGAGAAGGCCGGGCTGCGGATGACCGGTGTCGTGACCGTGCCGGGCGGGGCGAGCGTCATCGAGGCGCGACCGGTCTGACCGGTCCTGTTCACGCTGTCCCGGCAGACCATCCCGGTCGTGCCCGGAAACGGGCCGGCCGGGAGGGCGGGTTCAGCCGCCGACGCCGGGGACGGCGACCCGCATGGTCAGGGCGTGCTCGACGAGGGTGATCAGGGTGCTTTTGACGGCCTCCCGGTCACGGGCGTCGGTGCGGACGATGGGGACGTGGGAACCGAGGGTGAGGGCCTCGCGGATCTCCTCCTCCCCGTGCGCATGGCGACCGTCGAATCCGTTCATGCCGACCACGAAGGGGAGGCGGGCCTCCTCGAAGTAGTCCACCGCCGGGAAACTGTCCGCCAACCGGCGCGTGTCGACCAGCACCACCGCACCGATCGCCCCACGCACCAGGTCATCCCACATAAACCAGAACCGATGCTGACCCGGCGTCCCGAACAGATACAAAATCAAATCCCGGTCCAACGACACACGACCGAAATCCATCGCCACCGTCGTCGTCGTCTTGTGCGGCGTCAACCCCACATCGTCGATCCCCGCCGACGCGTCGGTCATCACCGCCTCCGTCGTCAACGGCACGATCTCCGAAACCGCCCCCACAAACGTGGTCTTCCCCACGCCGAAACCCCCGGCCACGACAATCTTCGTCGAGGTCAGGCCACGACTAGAGCCTGCGAAGTCCACTGAGCACCCTTTCCAGCAAGTTCAGATCCGGCTTGCCCGCGTCCAGCTGCGGCTGATGCACCTGCACCAACCCCTCGGCCGCCATGTCCGCGATGACCACCCGCACCACGCCGAGCGGAACCCGCAGCAATGCCGAGATCTCCGCCACCGACCGCACCTGACGGCACAGCTGGCAGATCGCCTGACGCTCCGGGGTGAGGATGGACAGGTCCTGGTGGACCGATGTCGCGGAGGACACGAGTGCCTCCATGGCCAGCTGCATCCGCGGCGCCGTACGTCCCCCGGTCACCGCGTACGGCCGTACCAGGGAGCTCTGCTCCGCCGGCGCGGGCGACGCGGCGGCGCCCGGATTCGTACCGCCGTAGTGCCGGTGGGCGTCGTCCACCGGCGGATAGGGCTCACCGTTCCAGCCGCCTGCCACAACGTCCTCCTGACCTTTTCGTGCTCGCTGCGGGACTTGAGCGGCCCCCGGCCGCTCCGTTCCCAAGGCCGTCCGCTCAGCTGAGCGTCCTCAGGTGTGCCGTGCCGCCACCGGAGCGGGGCTCCGACGGGAGACGCCGGTCAGCGCGGGTGTGCCGACTGCAGCTCGGCGCGGACCGCCGGGGTCAGCACCTGCCCGGCACGCTCGACCAGCAAGGTCATCTGGTACGCGATGAGGCCCATGTCCGAGTCGGCGGAGGCCAGCACCGCGAGACAGGACCCGTCGCTGATCGACATGATCAGCAACAGCCCCCGCTGCATCTCCACCACCGTCTGCGTCACCGGACCCCCCTCGAACACCCGGGAGGCACCCTGCGTCAAACTGATCAAACCCGCCGCGACCGCCGCCAACTGATCAGCACGATCCTTGGGAAACCCGTCGGAGAACGCCAACGGCAACCCGTCCGACGACACCACCACCGTGTGCGCCACCCCGGGCACGTTGTTCACGAAGTCCGTTATCAGCCAATTAATGCCGCGGGCGGCCTGGCTCATCTCCCTCATGTGTCCTCCTTCTCGGTGTCCTGGGCATGTGGGTCGCCCAGGGGCGCCGCCCCGGGATAGCCCTGGTCCTCACCGGCTTCCCCGCGGGCGACGGCCCGGCCCTGCCGGATGCCCTGCTGGAAGCTGGAGAGCCTGTTGCGCACCCGCTCAGGAGAGAGCGAGGGCGGCGGAGAAGCCGGCGCCGCCGGGGCGGCGGGCTCCTTCGAGGGGGCGGGAGCCGTGGCGGAGCCGGGCACGAGGTTGGCCTTGGGCACCCGCTTCGGCAGGCCCGAGGAGGTGACCCCGCCGAGGGTGGGCTCACTCGCGGCCTTGGCGGCCTGCCAGCCCGCGTCCGCGGGGGACGTCCACGACCGCGCCTCCGGCTCCTCGGCGTCCGACTCGCCCTTCTCCGCCGGAAGGTCCACCTTCTTGAACCAGTCGGACTCCACGGCGGCGAAGATCGGCAAGAACTCCTCCTCCGCTTCGAGCGGCGAGGTGCGCACGACGGGAAGCGGACCGGTGTTGTCCTCTCCCTCGAACGACCCGCGTCCCGGCCAGCCGCCGGTGTTCTCCTGGCTCGGCGCGGCGCCCGTGCCGCCGCCCGGCGGAGGCAGATGCCCCGGCCACGGCGTGTCGACCGGCGCCTCACCCGCACGGCCCCGGCTGAAGGGGTTCGTGTCGAACGGCGACACGTCGAAGGTGGTCGTCTCGAAGGGATCCCTCTCGGCGGGACCAGAGGCGGGACGCCCCGGGACGGGTCCCGAGATGGGGCCGGAATCGAACGGGCTCCGCGCGAAGGGGTCCGACGGGCTGGCAAGGTCTCCCGCGGGCATGCCGAACGCCCCGCTTCCGAAGGGATCCATCTGCGAGGGCCCTTGACCCCCGCCGGCGAAGGGATTGCGCGCGAACGGATCGGATTCGGCCGCCGGGCCGCCGCCGAACGGGCTTCCGAAGGGGTCGGCCGGAGCGTCCGGCGATCCCGGCCGGTCACCACCCGTACCGAAGGGGCTGCGAGCGAACGGATCGGCGTCCGCGGAGGGACGCTCGAACGCCCCAGTGCCGAAGGTGTTACGGGAGAACGGGTCGGACTGCCCGCCCGCGGTCTGCCGGGGGAACTTCTCGAACGGCCCCCGCTCGAACGGGTCGGCGTTCGGCGTGCCCACGCCCGGGGCGTCGGCGCCGAACACCGGGGTGCGCGGAGGGCCATCTCCCGGTGTCGGGCTGGCCAGCGCCGGCGCGCCGAACTGCGCCCCCGCGCCGATGGCGGGCATCGGGCTGGTGAGCTCGGGCTGCGGCATGCCCGGCACACCCGGGAAAGCGGGACCGCTCTGGGCGAGCAGCGACTCGGGCAGCAGCACCATGGCGGTCAGGCCGCCGGTGTCCTGCTGACGCAGCTGCACCCGGATGCCGTGCCGCAGCGCCAGACGACCGACCACGAACAGGCCCATGCGCCGGGACACCGACACGTCCACGACCGGCGGGTTGGCCAGCCGGTAGTTCGTCTGCGCCAGCTCGTCGGGGGTCATGCCGATGCCCTGGTCGCTGACCGAGATGATGAGGCCGCCGCCGTCGATCCGGTTGCTCGACACCGTGACCTTGGTCTCCCGCGGGGAGAACGAGATGGCGTTCTCCACCAGCTCGGCCACGAGGTGGACGACGTCGTTGACCGACTGGCCGACGACCGCCGCCCCGGGCTGGACCTGGAGGTTCACCCTCTCGTAGTTCTCGACCTCCGACAGCGAGGCGCGGACGACGTCGACGATCGGTACCGGCTGACCCCAGCGCCGGGTGGGCTCCTGGCCGGCGAGGACCAGGAGGTTCTCACTGTTGCGGCGCATGCGCGTCGCCAGGTGGTCGAGCTTGAACAGGTTTCCGAGCCGCTGCTCGTCCTGCTCACCCTGCTCCAGGCCGTCGATCAGCGAAAGCTGCCGTTCCACCAGGGTCTGCGTGCGGCGGGACAGGTTCACGAACATCGCGTTGACGTTGCTGCGCAGCCGGGCCTCGTCACCGGCGAGCCGTACGGCCTCGCGGTGGACCTCGTCGAAGGCCCGGGCCACTTCCCCGATCTCGTCTCTCGCGACGACGCCGATGGGCGCGATCGCCGGGATCTCCGCGCCGTCGCCGGCCTCGCGTAGCCGCTGGACCGTGTCGGGCAGCCGGTGACCGGCGACCTCCAGTGCCTCGCGGCGCAGCCGGCGCAGGGGGCGGACGAGAGACTGCGCGACGCCGGTCGTGATGAGCAGGACCGCGATCAGCAGCGCACCGACGGCCACCGCGACGATGATCGCGCGGCGCTGCTCGTCGTCCTTGAGGACCTGGCTGCGGGCCACGATGGCGGCCGTCAGCTTCGCCTCGACGGTGCGTATCCGGTCGATCGGCTGCGTCATCGCGTCGTACCACTCGCGGGTGTCGTCGCGGGACGTCTGGTCGAGATGGTCGAGCGAGAAACCGGCGTTGGCGCGGTCGAGCACCAGCGTGCGGAGGAACTCCGCCTGGTCGACCTGGCCGCCGGTGACCGTGTTGTCATAGGCGGCCCGCTCGTCCCGGGTGGCGTTCTTGCGGAAGGTGCGCTGCTCGTTGGTCTGGTCGGAGACCGCGCCCAGGAAGTCCTGGAGCTGGGCCTGCTCGAACCGGCCCACCGGCAGCACCGTCGTGAGCAGGCCGCGCTGCACGGAGGCGGCCTCCTTCTCCTTGGCGAGCGCCGAGAGGGTCACCGACATCGCGGCCAGCTGGTCGTCCTGGGTGCCCTTGGCGAGCTCCTCCTGGAGGGCGAGCAGGTTCTCGATCACCAGTGAGTACTGCTGGAGCACCGCGCTCGGCAGCAGCCTCCCCTGCACCGCCTGCTGGCGGAGCGGCTTGAGGCTGTCCAGCTTGGTGAGGATGTGGTCGAGCTCGTCGGCGGCACGGCTACCGATGGCGGAGTGCACCTCGTCGGCCAGATCCCTGACCGGGGTGACCGCCTTGTCCGCGAGCACGATCTGCGCGTTGACCGCGGCGGTCGCCTTCTGCGGCCTGCCGATCGTCGCGTTCCAGGCGGCCCGGTCGCGCTCGGCCTGCAGCTCGTGGGTCAGCCCGGCGACCCGGTCGACCAGCCGCGCCAGGTCGTTGGTCTGCTGGTACTCGGCGGCGGTGTTGACTGAGGTCACGACACGGAGCCCGCCGAGCAGCAGCGCCGCCAGGGTCGGAATGAGGATGAGCGCGACCAGCCGGGAACGCACCCGCCAGTTGCGCAGCAGAAGCCTGCTTCCCTCGTCTGGCTCCTGCTCGGGCGGCACCTCGGTCCCGCGGTCCTCGTCAGTCCGGGGGTCTTGTGTCGTCACAGGCTTCGCAACCTCTCGCCGTATCCGCGCGCAGGGAAAGTGTCTCACCACGGTTGGGGCTGTCGTGACACAAGAGACATCCTGCGGGCGTGGGTAATTGCAGCACACCGGCACCAGGGAGGCCAACCGAACACCCGTGCACAAATCGCGCAGAAAGGCACAGGGATGACCTTAATTGGGTAAATATCCGGTCAGGTTCATTACCAAATTGTTCCCTGGAAGCAAGCGTGAGATGTCCAGATAACAACGAAGGGGCGACACCTACTGGTGCCACCCCTGTTGTCCGCACATACGTCAGAACGACCTCCCGTACGCCGCCCGGACGGTGAGCACATACTCGACCAGGCTGATGAGCGTGGACTTCACCGCATCCCGGGAGCGGGCGTCGGTCCGCACGACGGGAACGTGGGGCGGCAGGGAGAGCGCCTCGCGGACCTCCTCCTCCGAGTGGAGGAACTGCCCCTCCCAGCCGTTCATGGCCACCAGGAAGGGAAGCTGGGCCTCCTCGAAGTAGTCGATGGCCGGGAAGCAGTCGGCCAGCCGCCTGCTGTCCACCAGCACGACGGCGCCGATGGCGCCTCGGACGAGGTCGTCCCACATGAACCAGAAGCGGTGCTGGCCCGGTGTGCCAAACAGATACAGGATCAGGTCCTGGTCCAGCGAGAGCCGGCCGAAGTCCATGGCGACGGTCGTCGTCGTCTTGTTCGGTGTGAGGCCGAGGTCGTCGATGCCCGCGCTGGCGTCGGTCATCACCGCCTCCGTGGTGAGGGGCAGGATCTCGGAGACGGCCCCGACGAAGGTCGTCTTGCCGACGCCGAACCCACCCGCCACGACGATCTTCGTCGAGGTAAGACCACGACTAGAGCCTGCGTAGTCCACTGAGCACCCTTTCGAGCAGGTTGAGGTCTGGCTGTCCCTTGTTGAGCTGCGGCACGTGCAGGCGGACCAGACCCTCGTCGGCCATGTCGGCGATGAGCACACGGGCCACGCCGAGCGGGACCCGCAGCAGCGCCGAGATCTCCGCGACCGATCGTACAGAACGACATAGCATCATGATCGATTCCTGCTCCGGGGTGAGCATGGAATAGTCATCGCTCTTCAAGGTCACCGATGATACGAGGGTTTCCATCGCCATGTGGTAACGCGGCTCGGATCGCCCACCGGTGACGGCATACGGACGGAACAGAGGCTCGTCCTCTGTCCCGTCACCTGGCCGCACGCCCCTCACCCGGCCCTGTCATCGACGCGACGTCTGGAGCTCGGCGCGCAGCGCCGGGGTGAGTACCTGACCGGCCCGCTCGACGAGCAGGGTCATCTGGTAGGCCACCAGGCCCATGTCGCAGTCGGGGGCCGCCAGCACGGCGAGGCAGGAGCCGTCGCTGATCGCCATGACCAGCAGCAGCCCCCGCTGCATCTCGACGACCGTCTGGGTCACCGAGCCGCCCTCGAACACCCGCGAGGCGCCGACGGTGAGACTGAGCAGGCCGGCGGCGACCGCCGCGAGCTGGTCGGCGCGGTCCGGCGGGAAGCCGTCCGATTGCGCCAGCCGCAGCCCGTCCGACGACACCACCACGGCGTGCGCCACACCCGGCGTGCTGCCCACGAACTCGGTGATCAGCCAGTCGAACCTGCGTGCTTCCACGCTCAGCTCACTCACGAGCTCTCCTCCTCATTTCCCGACCCTTGGGTGAGGCCGTCGGCCGCTTCGGCCCGGCCCCGCCGTACGCCCTGCTGGAAGCTGGAAAGACGGTTGCGTACCGCGTCGGCCGACATCGGCGGTCGCGGAGGGGCCGCCGCGGGCCCCGGCGCTCCCACGGATCCCGGCACCAGGTTGGCCTTGGGGGTCCGCTTGGGCAGGCCCGCCGAGGTGACGCCTCCCAGCTGGGGGTCCCTGGCGCTCGCGGCCGCCTGGAAGCCGGTGTCGGCCTGCGACCGCCACCCGCCCTCGGGCCCGCCCTGACCGGCGCCGCCCTGACCGGCGCCGCCCTGACCGGCGCCGCCGCCGTCCGCGGTGGGCGCGGAGGCCGGGCGTCGCGGGGCCTGCGCGGACGGCGGCCCGGACGGAGCCTGCGCGGACGGCGGTGCGGACGGCGGCGCGCCGTCGGGACGTGGCGGAACTACCGCCTCTCCGGGGACCGGCCGCCGGAACCAGGCCGACTCGACGGAGGCGAAGATCGGCAGGAACTCGTCGCCCTGCTCCAGGGGCGAGTCGTCGATCTTGGGCAGCGGCCCGGTGACGGAGCCGGCGTCGGCCACGGTGAAAGCCCCGGAGTGCTCGGTGAACGCCCCCGAGTGCTCGGTGAAGGCGGCGGCGGCCCTGCCGGGGCGGCGGCCGAACAGCGGCGGCTCCTCCGGCTGGTCGTCGGTTCCGGACGGCTCGCCGAACGGTCCGGGCATCGCGTGCGGGCCGGACGGCTCGCCGAACGCCGGCACTCCGGGCGAGGGCGCGCCGCGACCCGGCAGCGTGTGGGGGCCGGACGGCTCACCGAACGCCGGAACCCCCGGCGAGACCGCGCCTTGACCCGGCATCGCGTGCGGGCCGGAGGGCTGGCCGAGCTGCCCGAACTGGCCGAACTGGTCGAGGCCGCCCGGCGCGGGCGCGGAGAGCGGTGACGCGGGCTGCGGAGGCTGAGAGGGCTGGGCCGGCGACGCGCCGAAGGGAGTGAAGGGGCCGAAGGCGCCGGGCGGAGTCTCGCCGTCGCCGTGCCGGTCCGCGGGCGTCGTGCCGGACAAGCCGGGCTGCGCCGGAACCGGCCCGAAGGGCCCGTCCTCGGCCGGCGCCGCCGGGCGGCGGACCGGGAGCCCGCCGCGTCCGCGTCCCGCGGCCCACGGCTCGAAGCCGCCGGCGGGACCGCCGGGCCCGGGGTCGCCGAAGGCCTGCCGTACCGGAGGGCCGCCCGCCGGCTGCGCGGCCGCCACGACCTGTTCGGGCACCGCGGGCTGTCCGGGTGCCGCGGCCTGGTCGGCGCTGCTGACGAGCTGGGCGGGGAACAGCACCATGGCGATGACACCCGCGCCGTCGCCGCGCCGGAGCTGGACCCGGATGCCGTGGCGGAGCGCCAGGCGGCCGACCACGAAGAGGCCCATGCGCCGGGAGACGGACACGTCGATCGTGGGTGGCTCGGCGAGCCGCCGGTTGATCTCGGCCATCTCCTCCGGCGACATGCCGATGCCGGCGTCCGTCACCCCGAGCATCACGGCCCCGCCCTCCACCGGGCTGCTCGACACGACGACCTTGGTGTTGCGCGGTGAAAAGGCGATGGCGTTCTCCACCAGCTCGGCGAGCAGGTGGACGACGTCGTTGGCCGCGTGGCCGGCGAGCGCGATGTTGCGGTGGACCCGGACGACGACGCGCTCGTAGTCCTCGACCTCCGACAGGGAGGCCCGCACGACGTCGACCAGCCGGGCGGGCTGGCTGCGCTTGCGCGGCGCTTCGTGACCCGCGAGGACCAGGAGGTTCTCACTGTTGCGGCGCATGCGGGTGGCGAGGTGGTCGAGCTTGAACAGGTCGGACAGGCGGTTGCCGTCCTCCTCGCCGCGCTCCAGGCCGTCGATCAGTGAGATCTGCCGCTCCACGAGCGTCTGCGTACGGCGCGACAGGTTGACGAACATGGCGTTGACGTTCGCGCGCAGGCGCGACTCCTCGGCCGCGAGGCGCACGGCCTGGGCGTGGACCTCGTCGAACGCCTGCGCGACTTCGCCGATCTCGTCCTCGGTGCCGACGGCGATGGGCTCGACCTGGGGTGCGTTGCCCGTGTCGTCGGACTCACGCATGCTGCGTACCGTGTCGGGCAGCCGCCGTCCGGCGATGTCGAGCGCCTCGGCGCGCAGCCGGCGCAGCGGCGTCACCATCGACCGCGCGATGAGCACGGTGGTGGCGAGGACGAGGAGCAGCAGGGCGAGGATGAGACCACCGGCGATGAGCGCGTTGCGCTGCTCGGCGGACTGCAGGTCGCGGGCGCGGGCGAGCACCACGGCCGAGACGCGCTGCTCGACCGTGTGCATCTGCGTGATGGTCTTCGTGCTCTCCTGGAACCACCGCTGGAGGGTCACGTCCCTGCCGCGGTAGGTGCTCATGGACTGGTTCCGCAGACCCAGGGTGATCGCCCATGACTTGGTGAGCTCGCTGGTGACCACGTCCTTGTCGCCGAGGAGTGTCACCAGGCGGGTGCTCTCCGACGACGGCGCCTCCGAATAGAACGTGGCGAGGTAGCCCTGCTGCCGCGACTGCGAGGCGAGGAAGTCCTGCAGCTCGACGGTCGTGAACGTCTGGTGCCGTTCGAGCAGCTCCCGGCTGAGCATGGCCCGCTGGAGGGACACCTCCTCCTTGGCGTGCGCGATGCCGCTCAGCGCCTGCTCGTTGCCGACGATCTGGGCGTCGTCGTCGTTCTCGCTGAGGTCGTCGTGCAGACGGAGGAGGTTGGCGATGATGAAGTTGTAGTTCTCCGGAGCGCCGTTGACGCGGTTGTTCTTGAGGCTGTCGAGACGGCTGGCCGCCTGCTGCGCCTGCTCCACCGCGCGGGCGCCGAACGCGAGGTCGATGTTCGCGAGGTCCGCCCGCACCTGCTCGACCAGCGGGTCGACCACCGCGCGCTGCTGCGCCCGGGTGATCTCCGTCTGCCCGTCGATGTTGAACTTCCGCGTGCGGTTGCCCGCGCTCCACACCGCCAGGTCGCGTTCCAGGCCGAGCTGCTGCGCGAGGTCTCGCAGGTGCAGCGAGTATTCGGCCGCCGACCTGGTCCTCTGATAACCGTTGAGGCTGTCGATCGAGCCGACGACCCTGACGCCCGCGAGCAGCACCGCGACCAGTGTGGGGGCGACGATCAGGGCGGTCAGACGGGTCGGGACCCGCCATCGCCGCGGCGACAGACGACTCCCCCGCCTGCGGTTATCGGTTGTGGACTGCCTCATGCTCACCGGCCCCGCCATCTTTCCGCTGCCTTCACGCGTCTGGACGGCATGAAGTGACACAGCTATATAAGCGGGGACAATTCGACCACAAGGTCATGATGGCTCGGGGCCTTACCCCCAGCGGAGCATCTCAATTGTTACCAAGAGGTGAGAAGATCGTCTCATCTCTCTAGCGAAGTGCGGCGAGGACGTATTCACGCACCTGCTGCCGCTGGCGCTCGTCCGTAAGCGGCTGACCTGCGCGATCGGCGACGTAGAACACGTCGACCGCCTCCGCGCCCAGGGTTTCGACCCGGGCGGCGCGCACGTCGACGCCGCACTCGCCGAACGCGCGCCCGATGCGCCACAACAGACCCGGCCGGTCGTGCGCGCGCACCTCGACGACGGTGGCCGTGGTGGAGGCGTCGTCGACGAGCGTCACCCGCGGCGGCGCCACCGGAACCCGGGGCGGGCGCATCGAACTCGTCCGCCGGGCCAGCCGCTGCTCGATGTCGAGGCGACCGGCGAGGACCAGCCGAAGGTCGGCCTCCAGCGTCGCGGGGTCGGGCGGCGTGCCGTACTCGGGCACCACGACGAACTCGATGACCGCGGTGGCTCCGGCTGAGGCCGCGGACGCGGACCTGACGACCATCCGGTGCGCGGCGAGCACGCCGGCGGCGCGCCAGAGCAGGCCCGGACGGTCGGGGGCGACGACCGTGACCGCGCTCCCGTTCACCCGTATGGCGCCGCCGCCGTGCCGGGCCAGCGCGGCCTGCTCCTCGGACAGGACGGGAGCGGGCGCCGGCGGCGTGCCGGACAGCACGGACCTGACCCGTCTGACCAGGTCGGCGACGAGGGACGCCTTCCAGGCGTTCCACGCGGCCGGACCCGTGGCGTTCCCGTCGGCGACGGCGAGCGCGGCCAGCAGTTCGAGGACCTCGCGTGAGCCGACCGCCTCGGCGACCCTCTCGATGGTGACGGGGTCTTCCAGGTCACGGCGCGTGGCGGTCTCGGGCAGCAGCAGATGGTGACGGACCACGGTGGCCAGCACCTCGACGTCCGCGGGCGGCAGGCCCATCCGCGTGCCGATGTCGCGCGCCACGACCTCGCCGGTCGTCGAGTGGTCGCCCGGCCAGCCCTTGCCGACGTCGTGCAGCAGCGCGGAGATGAGCAGCAGGTCGGGGCGGGACACCTCGCGGGTGTAGGAGGCCGCCCCCGCCGCGGTCTCGATGAGGTGCCGGTCGACGGTGTAGCGGTGCACCGGGTTGCGCTGCGGGCGGTGCCGCACCCGCTCCCAGTCGGGGATGAGCCGGACGAGGAATCCGGCCTGGTCGAGCTCCTCCCACACCGGGACGGCGGCACGACCGGCGCCGAGCAGCGCGACGAGAGCTCCCCTCGCCTCCTCGGGCCAGGGGACCGGCATCGGCGGCGACTGGGCCGCGAGAGCCGACACGGTGGCCGGTGCGAGCGGCAGGCCCGCCTCCGCCGCCGCTGCCGCCGCGCGCAGCACGAGCGTCGGGTCGGTCCGCGGGTTGACGCCCCTGGCCAGGACGACCTCGCCGCCGTGCTCGACCACGCCGTCGGCGAGCGGCCGCCTGCCGCGCGGCGCGGGGCCGGTGAGCAGCCGGTCGACCGTGCGCCACGTGGCGTCGAAGGCGTGCGAGATGGTGCGGCCGGCCTCGGCGAGACGGCGCATCAGCGCCTCCGCGTCGAGCAGGCCGAGCGTGCCGGCGACGGCGTCCTGCTCCTGCAGGACCAGGCGGTCGGTCCCGCGCGCCGTGACCAGGTGGAGCCCGTGCCGGATGTCCAGCAGCAGTTCGTACGCCTCGCGGACGCGGGGTCCTGGCGCCGACGCGACCCAGGCGGCGGCCACGGCCTGCATCGCCTGTACGTCGCGGATGCCGCCCCTGGAGTCCTTGAGGTCGGGTTCGAGGAGGAAGGCCAGCTCGCCGGCGGCCTCCGCGCGCTTGTCCGCCGCGGCTCGCAGCTCGCCCAGCCGGCGGCGGGAGTCGGCCCGCCATTCGGCGAGAACGGCCTCGCGGGCCGCCCGCGTGAGCTCGGGGTCGCCGACGATGTGCCGTGCCTGGATCAGGCCGAGCACGGCCTTCATGTCCTCGCGCGCCACCTTCACGGCCTCTTCGACCGTGCGGACGGAGTGGTCGAGACCGACTCCGGAGTCCCAGATCGGGTACCAGATCCGGTCGGCGACACGGGCCACGTCACCCCGGCCGTCGTGCAGCAGGACCAGGTCGAGGTCGCTGCCCGGGGCGAGCTCGCCCCGCCCCAGGCTGCCGACCGCGACCAGTGCGACCCCGCCGATCCCGTGGGGGCCGGCGGAGCCGCGGTCGTCGGGAAACCCGCCCTTCCCTCCCGGTCCGCTCCGCCCGTCCTGGGCGTACGGACGGGTGGCGGCCGTGCGGAACAGGTCGGTCAGCCACCTGTCGATGTCCGCGACGCGGTCCTTCCGCGCGGAGGCGAAAGAGCGAGTCTCCCCTCTCATCATCCGGTTACAGCGCCTCGGGTCCGCGCTCCCCGGTCCGGACCCGGACAACCGTGTCCACCGGCACGGACCAGACCTTGCCGTCACCGATCTTGCCGGTCTGCGCGGCCTTCACGATGACGTCGATGACGTCCTCCGCGTCGTCCTCCTCGGCGAGGACCTCGAGACGGACCTTGGGCACCAGGTCGACCTGGTACTCGGCGCCGCGGTAGACCTCGGTGTGGCCCCGCTGCCGGCCGTAGCCGCTGGCCTCGGAGACCGTCATGCCCTTGATGCCGAACTGCTCCAGCGCCGCTTTCACGTCGTCGAGCTTGAACGGCTTGATGACTGCCGTGATGAGTTTCATGCGTCGACCTTCTTCGCCTCAGCGGGGACGGGGCCGTTGACGGACGCCACTCCCGAGGAGTGAACGGTGCCGAGGTCGTAGCCGGTCTCGGCGTGGGTGGTGATGTCGATGCCGGTGACCTCGTCCTCCTGCTCGATGCGGAAGCCCATCGTCTTGTCGATGATCTTCCCGATGACATACGCCATGATGAAGGAGTAGAGGCCGACCGCGACAGGGCCGAGGGCCTGCACGCCGAGCTGGGAGATCGGGCCGCCGTAGAGGAGACCCTTGTTCTGGCCGGGGGCGAAGGGGTAGCGGGCGAGGATGCCGAGCGAGACGGCGCCGATCGCGCCGCCGACCAGGTGGACGCCGACCACGTCGAGCGAGTCGTCGAAGCCGAAGCGGTACTTCATGCCCACGGCGTAGGCGCAGACCGCGCCGGCGATGGCGCCAAGCAGGACCGCGGCCCAGGGGTCGATGAAGCCACAGGCGGGAGTGATGGCGACCAGGCCGGCGACCGCGCCGGAGGCGACGCCGAGCGTGGTGGAGTGACCGTCGCGCAGCTTCTCCACGAGGATCCACGCCCCGGCCGCGGCGGCCGTGGCGACCTGGGTGTTCATGAACGCGAGACCGGCGGTGCCGTCGACGGCCAGCTCCGAGCCCGCGTTGAAGCCAAACCAGCCGAACCACAGCAGGCCGACGCCGAGCAGGACCAGCGTGAGGTTGTGCGGGCGCATCGGGTCCTTGCGCCAGCCGGTGCGCTTGCCGAGCACGAACGCGAGCGCGAGGCCCGCGGCACCGGCGTTGACGTGGACGACCGTGCCTCCGGCGAAGTCCTCGATGCCGAGACCGGCCAGCCAGCCGCCGCCCCACACCCAGTGGGCCACCGGGAAGTAGACAAGCGTCGCCCACGCGATGCCGAAGACGACCCACGCGCCGAACTTCGCCCGGTCGGCGATGGCGCCGCTGATGAGCGCGACGGTGATGATGGCGAAGGTCAGCTGGAAGGCCGAGAACACCAGGCTCGGCATGCCCGTGCCGTCGTCCTTGGTGGCCGTGTCGACCAGGCTCTGCAGCCCGAAGGCGTCCCCGCCGCCGATGAGCTTGTTGATGAAGTTGTCACCGTCGCCGAAGGCGTCGAACGCCAGCGAGTGCCCGTACAGCACCCACGCGATGGTCACAGTGATGATGCTCACGAACGACATCATCATCATGTTCAGGACGCTCTTGGCCCTGGTCATGCCCCCATAGAAGAACGCGAGCCCGGGGGTCATCAGCAGCACGAGCGCAGTGGCTGTGATCATCCAGGCGGTGGTGCCGGTATCGATCTTCACCGACGCGGCCCTCCTTACAATTTGGCGTGTGGCCCTTTATCACTTCCCTCAGTGACTTCCTCCCGGGCACCGTCGACCGGCTGGCGCACTGACGTTGGCGACAGCGTGTTCTTCTGCCGTTTCAGGCCGGGACTCTGCGTGTTTCACATGTGTGAAACCCATGTGATGCTTGTTTCGGCCAGGTTTCGGACAGGGCTTGGGAGGGAAAAACGCGCACCCGCTAGAGGTGCGCGTTCGGTGAAGGGCCGGCCAATTCGTGATCAGGCCGCCGCGGAGGCCATCTTCCGCAGGCGGACGAGGGCGTCCCGCTCCAGGCGGCGGGCCCGGTCACGGCCGATGCCGTAACGCTCCCCCACCTCGGTCAGCGTGTGCTCGCGTCCGTCGACCAGGCCGTAACGCCAGCGCAGCATCTCCTGCATCTGACCTTCGAGGCCGGTGAGCCACTCCTCCAGGCGCTCCTTCTCCAGCGTCGCCATCGCCTGCTGCTCGGGGTCGGCCCAAGTCTCGTCCGCGATCATGTCGCCGAGCTCGGTCTCGTCCTCCTCGCCGACGCCCAGCTGAAGCGACACCGGGTCGGACGCCCAGCGGCGCAGCTCCTGCACCCGCTCGATCGGCAGGTCGAGCACCTCGGCCAGGTCGGCGTCGGTCGGCTCCACGTCGAGCTCCGCCAGCATGTCCCTGCGCACGCGCATCAGCCGGGTCATCTGCTCGCCCGCGTGGGTGGGCAGCCGGACCGGGCGCGCCTGCTCGTGGATCGAACGCCCCACCGACTGCCGGATCCACCAGGTGGCGTACGTCGAGAACTTGTACCCCCGCCGGTAGTCGAACTTCTCCACGGCCCGGACCAGGCCCAGGTTCCCCTCCTGGACCAGGTCGATCAGCGGCATCCCCCGCCCGGAGTACTTCCGGGCCACCGCCACCACAAGACGCAGGTTGGCCTGGATGAACTCGTCCTTGGCCCGCCGGCCGGACACCGCGATGCGCTCCAGCTCCTCGTCCGTCGCGTCCGCGGTCTTCGGCTCGGGCCGCCCGCCGTCGAGGAGCTGCTCGGCGAACAGGCCGGCCTCGATGCGCTTGGCGAGCTCCACCTCCTGCTCCGCGGTCAGGAGTGGAACCCGTCCGATCTCGGCCAGGTACGTCCCCAGCAGATCCCGCTCGGCAACGTACTGTTCCTGCGTCCGATTCCCCGTCGCCATTCGATGGCACCTCGTTCCGCCGCGCCGCGATATGCCCGTTGCGGAACCGGTTATCCGGGCGCGCCCGCCCCCTTCGGCGCGGCCAATCCCGGCTCCCCGGTCCTTACCCAAAGAACGGCTCACCCTGGGCAAAGATTCCCTCAATTAATACGACCGCAGAATGGTTTCCGGTTCCTCCCCAGGGAGGATGCGCACGCGCGGAAAATGTTCCGGCCTGCCCGGGGACCCGCTCAGACGACCTGGCGACCGCCACGCCACACCTGGGCGACGAGGGGCACCCCCGGCCGGTAGGCGAGGTGGACGTACGACGGCGCGTCGAGCACCACGAGGTCGGCGCGGGCGCCCACCCGCAGCGTCCCGACGTCGGTCCGGCGCAGGGCCCGGGCGCCGCCCGCGGTCGCCGCCCACATCGCCTCGCGCGGCGTCATCCGCATCTCGCGCACGGCCAGCGCGACGCAGAACGGCATCGAACTGGTGAACGACGAGCCGGGATTGCAGTCGGTGGCCAGCGCGACCGTGACGCCCGCGTCCAGCAGCCTCCGGGCGTCCGGGTACGGCGAACGGGTGGAGAACTCGGCCCCCGGCAGCAGGGTGGCGACCACCCCGCTGCCCGCCAGCGCCGCCACGTCTCCGTCCGTCAGGTGGGTGCAGTGGTCGGCCGACGCGGCGCCGAGCTCGCAGGCCAGCCGGACCCCCGGCCCGGGGCCGAGCTGGTTGGCGTGGACCCGGGGCGCAAGCCCGGCCTTGATGCCCTGCGTCAGCACGTGCCTGCTCTGGTCCTCGTCGAACGCGCCGCGCTCGCAGAACACGTCCACCCACTTGGCGAACGGCGCGCACGCCTCCAGCATGGGGCCGCTGACGAGGCGGACGTAGTCGTCGGCGCCGGCGCCGGGCGGCACCACGTGGGCGCCGAGGAACGTGGTCTCGGGGGTGAACTGGGCGGCGATCTCCAGACTTTCCCGCTCCGTCGTGACCGTGAGGCCGTAGCCGCTCTTGATCTCGACCGTCGTGGTGCCCTGCATGAGCATCTCGGCGACCAGGCGGGCGGTGGTGGTGACCAGCCGCGGGACGCCGGCCCTGCGGGTGGCGGCGACGGTGGCGGCGATTCCCCCGGCCGTGTAGGGCTCGCCCGCCATCCGGGCGGCGAACTCGGCCGTGCGGTCGCCGGCGAAGACCAGATGCGCGTGGCTGTCGACGAAGCCCGGGATGACGGCACGCCCCTCGACGTCGATCCGCTCGTCCGCGGCGGGGGCGTCCGCGGACCGGCCGATCCAGCGGACGAGCCCGCCCTCCGCCACGAGCGCGGCGTCCTCGATCTCCGCGCACTCGGGATCCGCGGTGAACAGCTGTCCGATGCCGATGAAGACCGTCGATGTCATGCCGCGTGATTCCACGATTACTGATCATCGCCGGGGCGCGCCCGGCGCAAACCCTCCCGGCGACAACGTTCCCGCCCAGCGGGTCAGGGGCGCACCCGGGCGATCGCGGTGGCGAGCAGCGCGCCCACGTCGCCGAGCGCGTGACGGCCGTCCACGACCACCCTGCGGCCCCCGGACACCACCGAGTGGACGTCGGAGGCGGTCGCCGCGAACACGACGCACTCGGCCGCGGTCCTCCTGGTGGCCCCGGCCGTGCGGACGGAGTCGAGGCGCACGGAGACGAGGTCGGCGCGTGCCCCCGGGACCAGGCATCCGGCGTCCGGGAAGCCCACCGAGGCGTGGCCGGCGGCGGTCGCGGCGTGCAGCAGCTCGGCGGCCTGCCAGTGGCCGCGCTCCGCGGTGGCCAGCCGCTCGTGCAGCTCGACCGCGCGGGCCTCCTCGAACAGGTCGACGACGGCCTGGCTGTCGGACCCGAGGGTGATCGGGGCGCCGGCCTCCAGCAGCCGGCGGGCCGGGCCGATGCCGTCGCCGAGGTCGCGCTCGGTGGTCGGGCACATGCACACATGCGTGGTGGAGCCGCCGAGCAGGGCCACGTCGACGTCCGACAGGTGCGTGGCGTGCACGGCGGTGGAGCGCGGTCCGAGCACGCCGTGCTCGTGCAGCACCTGGACCGGCGTCGCCGAATACGCCTCCACACACGCCTCGTTCTCGGCCCGCTGCTCGGACACGTGGGCGTGCAGGGGCGCCGTGTACCGGTGGGCGAACTCGGCCGGGACCCGCATCTGCTCCGGCGGCACCGCCCGCACGGAGTGGATGGCGGCGCCGATCTGGACGTCCTCGTCGTCCTGGTAGGCGAGGGCCAGCCGCTCGGCCCGTTCGGCCCACCGGTCCGCGTCCCCGTCGCCGAAGCGGAGCTGAACCCCGCTGAGTGCCTCGCCGATTCCGCCCGTGAGGTAGCAGGCGTCGAGCAGGCAGATCCGCAGCCCGGCCCGGCCGGCCGCCCGCACCAGCGCGTGGCCCATCGCGTTGGGGTCGCCGTACCGCGCCCCGCCGTTCTGGTGGTGCAGGTAGTGGAACTCGCCCACGCACGTGACGCCGGCGAGCGCCATCTCCGCGTACGCGGCGGTGGCCAGCTCCTCGTAGCCGTCCGGGTCGAGCGCCGCGGCGACGCCGTACATCTGCCGGCGCCAGGTCCAGAAACTGCCCCGCTCGGTCTGGGTGTGCCCGCGCAGCGCCCGGTGGAAGGCGTGGGAGTGGCAGTCGGCCAGCCCAGGCAGGGTCAGGCCGGCCAGCCGTACGGCGCCGGGCGGCGCGGGCACCCCCGTGCGGATCTCCCCAAGGCGCCGGCCGTCGACGGCGACGTACACGCTCTCCACGGCCTCGCCGGGTGGCAGCCACGCCATCTCGCACCAGTAGGCCGTGGGCGCGTTCATCGGCTCGGACCGGCCGAGGGTCGTACGGTGATCTCGGTGATGTGCGCGTCGGGCGTCGCGGTCACGGCGGTCATCACGGCGCTCGCCACGGACTCCGCGCGCAGGTAGCGGTGCGGTTCGTACGGCCCGCCCTCCTGTTCGCGGACGTCCCGCTGCATGTCGGTGTCGATCCGCCCCGGGTAGACCGTGGTGACCCGGACGCCGTGCGCGCTCTCCTCCTCGCGCAGCACGTCGGCGTAGGCCCGCAGGGCGAACTTGCTGGCGGCGTAGGCCCCCCAGTCGGGGTTGGCCCGCTGCCCGGCCCCGGAGTTGACCAGCACGACGTGGCCGCGGGCGACCCGGAGCGCGGGCAGCAGCAGACGGGTCAGCTCGGCCACGGCGATCACGTTCACCTCCATGGTGCGACGCCAGACGTCGACGGAGGTGTCGGCGAGGGGCCCGATCCGGGCGACGCCGGCGCTGTGGACGAGCAGGTCGAGCCGGTCGATCCCCTCGACGTCCTCCTCGATGACGCCGATCAGTTCGACGGCCCAGGGCCGCGCGCCGGGAAGCTCGGCGCACAGGGCGTCAAGCGCCGTGCCGTCGCGCCCGCCGAGGAACAGGTCGTGGGTCGGCGCGAGGGCCCGGGCGACGGCCGCACCCACCCCTCGGGAGGCGCCCGTCACGAGCGCTGTCGGTCGTTCGGACATGGAACTCACCTTAGATCGTGATCTCCGCTCTTCCGGCCCGCCGTGCCCGTGCCGGGCGCGCACGCCTGCTCCACCTGCTCGTACGGCCCATTCCCGCCACGAGGGGAGCCGAACACCAGGAGGGCCCGACTCGGGTGTTGCCTGGCTATGCAAATTTGTATATAAATTTGAATATGTCATCGACGCGGGTGCTGATCCTGGGCGTGCTTCTTGACGGGCCGCTCCACGGCTACGAGGTGCGCAGGAAGCTGGAGCTGTGGGGCACGGCCAACTGGGCGAACGTGGCGTTCGGGTCGATCTATCACGCGCTGGCCGCGATGGCGAAGGAAGGCCTGCTCGAGGTGGTCGACGCCGGAACGCGGTCCCGAGGTGGCCGGACCGTCTACGGGATCACCCCGGCCGGGCGCGAGGAGTTCGACCGGCGGCTGCGGGAGCACTGGTCGGAGATCATGCCGATCGTGGACCCGTTCCTGGTCGCGGTGACCTTCATGGACCGCCTGCCCAGGGCCGACCTGCTGGCCGCCGCCGCCGAGCGGGCCGGACGGCTCCGCGAGGGCTTCGCCCAGATCGAACGGGCCCTGCGGGCCAAGCACGCCGCGAACGCCCCCCGGCACATCGACGAGTGCCTGCGGCTGACGGCCGCCGAATATCAGGCCCAGCTCGACTGGGTGGAGCGCGCCACCGCGCTGATCGAGGACGGCGACCTCCCCTGACCCCCCTCACCAGGAGGACCAAGTGATCATCGATGCGCACGGACTGCGCAAGACCTATCGCACGAAGGGCCGGCGCGGCTCCGCCCCCGCCGACGTCGAGGCCGTCAGAGGAGTCGACCTCGCCGTACGCGACGGCGAGATCTTCGGCGTCCTCGGCCCGAACGGCGCGGGCAAGACCACGACCATCCGGATGCTCGCCACGCTCGTGGTCCCCACAGGGGGCACCGCGACGGTGGCCGGGCACGACCTGCTGACCGCGCCGGAGCGGGTGCGGGAGAACATCGGATACGTCGGCCAGGCGGGCGGCGTGGACGAGAACAACGGCGCGCGGGCCGGCCTGATGCTGGCCGCGCGCGTCAACGGGCTGTCCCCTCGGGACGCCGCCGCCCGGACCGAGGAGATGCTGGCGGCCTTCGACCTGACGGGCTTAGCCGACCGCCCGGCCAGGACGCTGTCCGGCGGCCAGAAGCGTCGGGTGGCGCTCGCGCTCGGCCTGGTCCATCGGCCGCCGCTGCTGTTCCTGGACGAGCCGACGACCGGTCTCGACCCGCAGAACCGGGCCAACCTGTGGGACCAGATCAGAGGGCTGCGCGAGCAGGGCACCAGTGTGCTGCTCAGCACCCACTACCTGGACGAGGCCGACGCCCTGTGCGACCGGCTCGCGATCATCGATCACGGCGTCGTGGTGGCCGAGGGCACCCCGGCGGAGCTGAAGCGCGAGGTCGCCGCCGACGTCGTCACCCTGCGGACGGACGACGGGAGCGCGGCGGAGCGCGCGCTGGCCGGCCTGCCGTACGTGCGGGAGATCCGGCCGGGCGAGCCGCTGCGGGTCTACGTGGACGACGGCGAGGCCGCGCTGCCCCGCCTGCTTGGCCGGCTCGCCGAGAGTGGCGTGGCGCTGACCGGCGTCGCCCTCGAACGGGCGACGCTCGACGACGTGTTCCTCCACCGGACCGGCCGCTCTCTCCGCGACGCCGCCTGATCTCCCGTCTCCGGCCCCGTCTCCCGTCCCCGTCTCCCGTCCCCGTCTCCCGTCCCCGAACCGGCCTGAACGTCCCGGCCGGTGTCCTCCCCCCGAGGTGATGACGTGATAAAGCACACCGGGTTGTTCCTCGCGTACGAGCTGAGGAACACCCTCCGCAACCCCGTCTGGCCGCTGTTCGGCATCCTCCAGCCGATCCTCTACCTGCTGCTGTTCGCACCCCTGCTGGCCAACACGACTCCGGGCGTGCCCACCGCCGAGACGCTCCGGCAGTTCACCCCCGGCGTGATGGTGATGATCGCCCTGTTCGGCTCGCTCTTCGTGGGCTTCGGGATGATCGCCGAGATCCGGGGCGGCGTGCTCGAACGGCTCGCCGCGAGCCCGGCGGCGCGGCCCGCCATCGTCCTCGGCCGCACGCTGCGAGACATGATCGTGCTGGTGGTCCAGGCCCTGGTCATCGTGGCTGTGGCCCTGCTGATGGGGATGCGGCCCAGCCTCCCCGGCGTGGCGATCATGCTCGTGCTCATGGCCCTCACCGGCGTCTTCGCCTCCGGCCTGTCGTACGGCCTGGCCCTGGCGCTGCGCGACGAGAACGGCATGTCGCAGATCATGCAGTTCTTCGCCCTGCCGCTGATCCTCTTCACCGGGATCCTGCTGCCGATGTCGCTGGCGCCGGCCTGGATGCAGGCGGTGGCGAAGGTCAATCCGCTCTACCACACGGTCGAGGCGGGCCGGGAGCTGTTCGCCGGGCACCTGGCGACCGCGCACGTCGCCGTCGCGTTCGCCCTGATGCTCGCGCTGGCGCTGATCACGCTGCGCTGGTCGGTCCGATCCATGCGCCATCTGACCGGTTGAGCCCGGCGTGCGTGAGGCGGGGCGGCCCCGGGAGGGGACGCCCCGCCTCGTGCCCGGCCGCCGACGCGCCCGCACGCGCGTCACCCCGGAGACCGGGCGGTGGTGAAGGAGAGGTTACGCATCACCGGGAGTTCCCGATCTCCGGTAGGGACAAGCTGTGGGCCGGTGTAAAGGCTGCTCACGGCTTCGCCATCTCAGCGGAGCCGCCCCGGGACATCCCCGGGGGGCGCCGTCATCCCGGGACGCCGTAGAGGAGGCGCATCTCCCGGGTCGCGTCCGTGATCTCGTACCAGGTCAGGCAGAGACGGGCCTCGGCCTCCTCGGTGCGGGCCTCGGCGGCCATCAGCCGGTCTCCGGTCAATTGGGCCGCCTCCTGTTTCAGCTCGGCCGCCATTTTCTGGAACCTGAAACGCGCCCGCGACTCCATTTGCCCGACCTCCCACCCCGGATTACGTACGAGCGGATAAATACCCTCAGGACGGATTTAAAAATCAAGGAGCGCAAACAGGCCATTTCGCCCATCAGGCGAGGAAGCCGCGCAACAGCGCCGCCGTACCCTCCAGATGCTCGGCGACCGCACGGCGGGCGGCCTCGGGGTCGCCGGCCAGGATCGCCGCGGCGATGGCGGCGTGCTGCGCCGCCGCGTGCTCGATGTTGGGACGGAGCACCGGAATCGCGTTGAGCAGGCCGGTCACCCGCAGGCGGGCGTCCGCGCAGGCGGCGGCCAGCAGCGGAGAGCCGGACAGCTCGGCGATGGCCAGATGGAACGCGATGTCCTTCCGGCGGTAGTCGTCCGGCGCCGCCTCGTTCACCCCGTCGAGTGTCGCGGTCAGGGTCTCGCGCTGCGCGTCGGTCAGCCGGGCGCCGGCGAGCACCTGGGCCGCGCCGCACTCGACCGCCATGCGGAAGGTCAGCGCGTCCTCGAGGTCCGACTGGCCCATCTCGTTGACCGCTCTGCGCAGATCGCCCATGCGCGGGTGAGGCGGCCGGTAGACCACGAACGCGCCGCCGTAACGGCCGCGCCGGACGTCGAGGTAGCCGGCGTCCTGCAGGGCCCGGATGGCCTCCCGGAGGGTGACTCTGCTGATGCCGAGCTGAGCGGCGAGCTCGCGCTCGGGAGGCAGCTTGCCGCCGTACGGGACGACGCCGAGCTTGATCGCCTGGAGCAGCCGCTCGACCGTCTCCTCGAAGGCGTTGCCCGAGCGGACCGGCCGCAGCAGCGCGAGGCTCCCCGTGACCCCCAGGCCCGTCGGCGCGCCGCCCATGACTGCCGTCCCTCCCGCTCCGATCTCCCGCCCCACGGCCGAGGTTAACCCACCGTGTGCTGTTGACTCAGCCGGTGTCATGGTGCTTGCATGCCCCTCATTGGTCTGGTTCCAGACTTTTGGACAGGAGGCGCCGTGCTGAGCGTGGACCGGCTACGCGGCGAGGTGGACGCGGGACGGGTGGACACCGTGCTCCTCGCCGTCACCGACATGCAGGGACGGCTGCAGGGCAAGCGGCTGTCGGCCCGGTACTTCCTCGACGAGGTGCTCCACCACGCCGCGGAGGGGTGCAACTACCTGCTCGCCGTCGACGTCGACATGAACACCGTGGACGGCTACGCCATGTCGTCGTGGGAGCGCGGGTACGGCGACTTCGTCATGAGGCCCGACCTGTCCACTCTCCGCCCGGTGCCGTGGCACGAGGGCACCGTCATGCTGCTGGCCGACCTGGTGTGGCAGGACGGCTCCGACGTCGTCGCGTCCCCGCGCCAGATCCTGCGCCGGCAGATCGACCGCCTGGCCGAGCGCGGGTGGACCGCGTACGTCGGCACCGAGCTGGAGTTCTGCGTCTACGAGGACGGCTACGAGCAGGCGTGGCGGCGGGGCTATCGAGACCTCACGCCCGCCAACCTCTACAACGTCGACTACTCCCTGCTCGGCACGGCGCGGATCGAGCCGCTGCTGCGGAAGATCAGGCTCGGCATGGAGGGCGCGGGCCTGTACGTCGAGTCGGCCAAGGGCGAGTGCAACCTCGGTCAGCACGAGATCGCCTTCCGGTACGCCGACGCGCTCACCACCTGCGACAACCACGTCATCTACAAGAACGGCGCCAAGGAGATCGCCGCCCAGGAGGGCCGGTCGATCACCTTCATGGCCAAGCCGAACCAGCGCGAGGGCAACTCGTGCCACATCCACCTCTCGCTGCGCGGCCAGGACGGGGAGCCGGTGATGGCCGGCGACGGGCCGCACGGCCTGTCGGAGACGGGACGGCGCTTCATCGCGGGCCAGCTCGCCTTCCTGCGCGAGCTCACCCTGCTCTACGCGCCCAACATCAACTCCTACAAGCGGTTCGTGCCGGGCAGCTTCGCCCCCACGGCGGTGAAGTGGGGCGTCGACAACCGGACCTGCTCGTTGCGGCTGGTCGGCCACGGCCCCTCCCTCCGGGTGGAGAACCGGGTGCCCGGCGGCGACGTCAACCCCTACCTCGCGGTGGCGGGGATGATCGCGGCGGGCCTGCACGGCATCGAGGCGGAGCTGCCGCTCGGCGACCCGTTCACCGGCAACGCGTACGCCGCCGACGCCGAGCGGGTGCCGGGTACGCTGCGCGACGCCCTGACGCTGTGGGAGGGTTCGACGCCGGCCAGGGACGTCTTCGGCGCGGATGTCGTCGAGCACTATGCGAACTGTGCGAGGGTCGAGCTGGCCGCCTTCGACGCGGCGGTCACCGACTGGGAGCTCTATCGGGGGTTCGAGAGGCTGTGAAGATAGTCAATCCGGCGACCGCGACCGTGATCGCCGAGGTCGAGATGGCCGGCGTGGCCGAGGTCGACCGCGCGGTCGAGCGGGCCCGCAGGGCAGGTCCCGCCTGGCGGGAGGTCTCCCCCGGCGACCGGGCCCGGCTGCTGCGGCGGTTCGCCCGGCTCGTGGACGACCACGCCGATGAACTGGCCGGGCTGGAGATCGCGAACGCGGGTCACACGATCGGCAACGCCCGCTGGGAGGCGGGCAACGTCCGCGACGTGCTCGACTTCTATGCCGGCGCCCCCGAGCGCGACCACGGCAGGCAGATCCCGGTGCCCGGCGGCGTCGACCTGACGTTCTCCGAGCCGCTGGGCGTCGTGGCGATCATCGTGCCGTGGAACTTCCCCATGATGATCATGACGTGGGGGGTGGCCCCCGCGCTGGCCGCCGGCAACACGGTGATCGTCAAGCCCGCCGAGTGGACGCCGCTGACCGCCCTGCGCCTGGCCGAGCTGGCCCTCGCGGCCGGCCTCCCCGAGGGCGTGCTGCAGGTCGTGCCCGGTGAGGGAGAGGTGGCCGGCGCCCGGCTGGTCGAGCACCCCGACGTGCGGAAGATCGTGTTCACCGGCTCGACCGAGGTCGGCAGGCTCATCGGGGCCACGGCCGCCGCCCAGGTGAAGCGGGTGACGCTGGAGCTTGGCGGCAAGAGCGCCAACATCGTCTTCGCCGACTCCGACCTGGAGAAGGCGGCCGCCTCGGCCCCGATGGCCGTCTTCGACAACTCGGGCCAGGACTGCTGCGCCCGCTCCCGCATCCTGGTGGAGCGTTCCGTCCACGACGAGTTCCTCGAACGGCTCGCCGGGGCCGTGCGCGCGCTCAGGGTGGGCGACCCCCGCGACGAGGCCACCCAGATGGGCCCGCTGATCAGCGCGGAGCACCGCGAACGCGTGGCGTCGTACGTCGCCGGGCTGGAGCCGTACGCCACGGGATCGTGCCCGGACGGCCCCGGCTACTGGTTCGCCCCGACGGTGCTGGCCGCCCCTGCCGGGTTCGACCCGCTCGCGGCGGGATCGGGGGCCTTCCACCGGGCCCACACCGAGGAGATCTTCGGGCCCGTCGTCACCGTCGTCCCGTTCGACGACGAGGCGCACGCGGTGCGGATCGCCAACGAGACGCCGTACGGGCTGTCGGGGTCGATCTGGACCCGCGACGTCGGCCGGGCGCTCCGGGTGTCCCGCGCGGTCGAGGCGGGCAACCTGTCGGTGAACTCCCACTCCAGCGTCCGCTACTGGACGCCCTTCGGCGGATTCAAGCAGTCCGGCCTCGGCCGCGAGCTCGGACCCGACGCGCTGGCCGCGTTCACCGAGACCAAGAACGTCTTCATTTCCACGGAGTAGACACATGCAGCGTTTGCAGGACCGCGTCGCCGTCATCACGGGCGCGGCCAGTGGCATCGGGCTGGCCACCGCCCGGCGGTTCGCCGAGGAGGGCGCCCGGGTGGTGGTGGCGGACCTCGACGAGACCGCCGGAGCCAAGGCCGCCGACGAGGTCGGCGGCCTGTTCGTCCGGGCCGACGTGGCGAACGAGGACGACGTCGTCCGGATGTACGCCACCGCCTTCGAGACGTACGGCAGTGTGGACATCGCGTTCAACAACGCGGGCATCTCCCCGCCGGACGACGACTCGATCCTGGAGACGGGGATCGACGCCTGGCGGCGCGTCCAGGAGGTCAACCTCACCAGCGTCTATCTGTGCTGCAAGCACGTCATCCCGTACATGCGGCGGCAGGGCAGGGGCTCGATCGTCAACACGGCGTCGTTCGTCGCGGTGATGGGCTCGGCCACCTCGCAGATCTCCTACACCGCCTCCAAGGGCGGCGTGCTGGCGATGAGCCGCGAGCTGGGCGTGCAGTTCGCCCGGGAGGGCATCCGGGTGAACGCCCTCTGCCCCGGCCCGGTCGACACCCCGCTGCTGCGCGAGCTGTTCGCCAAGGACCCCGAGCGGGCGCAGCGGCGGCTCGTCCACGTGCCCATCGGCCGGTTCGCGCGGGCCGAGGAGATCGCCGCCGCCGTCGCGTTCCTCGCCTCTGACGACGCGTCGTTCATCACCGCCTCCGAGTTCCTCGTGGACGGCGGCATCTCCGGCGCGTACGTCACTCCGCTGTAAGGGGTATGCCATGGCCCGTCCCGTGATCGGCGTGACGTGCTACGTCGAGCCGGCGAAGTTCACCGTCTGGGACATGCCGGCGGCGCTGCTGCCGTACATGTACGTCGAGCACATCGCGCGGGCGGCAGGCCAGCCGGTCATCCTGCCGCCCGCCGGGGAGCCCCGCGACCTCGCCGGACGGCTGGACGGGCTCATCGTCGCGGGCGGGGGCGACGTCGACCCCGCCCGGTACGGCGCCGCCCCGGCCCCCGAGACCGGATACGTCCGGAAATTTCGTGATGAGGCGGAGTTTGGGCTGATGACGGCGGCCCTGGAGTCGGCGCTGCCGTTCCTCGGGATCTGCCGGGGCCTCCAGGTGCTCAACGTGGCCCTCGGCGGCACGCTCCACCAGCACCTCCCCGACGTCGTCGGCCACCCCGGCCACTCCCCCGCCCCCGGCACGTTCGGCCGTCTCCCGGTACGGCTCGCGCCCTCGCTCGCCAAGATCTATCAGGGCGACGATCTCACCCCCGCCCACTATCACCACCAGGCCGTCGACCGCCTGGCCGGCCGGCTTGAGGTCACCGCCCGCGCCGATGACGGCACGATCGAGGCCGTCGAGGTGACCGGGCACCCGTTCGCCCTGGCCGTCCAGTGGCATCCCGAGGCCGACGAGGACGGTCCCCTCTTCCGCGCCCTCGTCCACGCCGCCCGCCGGACCAACGGGTAGGTGTAGCTGACGAAGCCTGGTACTGGACGCCTGGATGGCAGTCCGCGGAGGCCGGGGCGGACGCCGGCATCCGTGAGGGGCGGATCAGTGTCTTCGACTCGATCGACGACCTGTTCGCGGCGATGGACCGGGCCGTACCCGGCGGGTGACGGGACAGGCGGGAGCCACTAGGCTGGCCGTACACCGGTGATCCCGTGCGGGAGAGCGTCCTGGCATCCGGTCAGGATCCCTGAAGGAGCAAGCCCTCCCCGCGAACCTCTCAAGGCAAAGGACCGCGCGGGCCAGGTGTCCTCTGGAAAGAAGGCCGTCCGGCCTCGCCGAAGGTGAAAGTCCGGCAAAGAACGGACGAAGCTCTCAGGCACCGATGACAGAGGGGGAGGATGCACTCATCCGTCCTTTCCGAGGTGCGATCATGTCCCGAAGCACCCCGCTGCGCGGGGTCCACGAAAGCCTGGGCGCGACCCTGACCGATTTCGCCGGCTGGCAGATGCCGCTGCGGTACGGCAGCGAGTCGGCCGAGCACAACGCCGTGCGGACCGCGGCGGGCCTGTTCGATCTGTCGCACATGGGCGAGATCTTCGTCACCGGGCCGCAGGCGGCCGAGGCCCTCGACTACGCCCTTGTGGGCCACCTGAGCGCGCTGGCCGACGGCCGGGCCCGCTACACGATGATCGTGAACGACGAGGGCGGCATCCTCGACGACCTCATCGTCTACCGGCTGGGCGACGAGGAGTTCATGGTCGTCGCCAACGCCTCCAACTACGAGCTGGTCGCCCGTGAGCTGACCGCGCGCGCCGATGCGTACGACGCCCGGGTGGAGGACAGGTCCGGCGAGTACGCGCTGGTCGCGGTCCAGGGGCCGCGCGCCGCCGAGATCCTCAGAACGCTCACCGACGCCGACCTGGACGGCCTCAAGTACTACGCCGTGCTGTCCGCCGAGGTCGCCGGGGCACGCGCCCTCGTCGCCCGGACGGGATACACCGGCGAGGACGGCTTCGAGCTGTTCGTCGGGAACGACGACGCCGTGCCGCTGTGGAACGCGCTGTCGGCGGCGGGAGCCGGGCTGGGCCTGGTCCCGGCCGGCCTGTCCGCCCGCGACACGCTGCGCCTGGAGGCCGGCATGCCGCTGTACGGCAACGAGCTGAGCGCGCGGACCACCCCGTTCGACGCGGGTCTCGGCCGCGTGGTCCGTTTCGACAAGCCCGGCGACTTCGTGGGCAGGGCCGCCCTCGCCAAGGCGGCCGAGGCCGGCGAGCCCGCCCGCAGGCTGGTCGGCCTGGTGGCGCGCGGCCGCCGGGTGCCCCGGCACGGTTACCCGGTCACCCTGGACGGCGCGGTCGTCGGGGAGATCACCAGCGGCGCGCCCTCGCAGTCGCTCGGCAAGCCCGTCGCGATGGCCTACGTGTCCACCGGCGCCCTCGACGCCGCCGGTCTCGCCGTGGACATCCGCGGCAGTCACGAACCGGTCGACATCGTCGACCTGCCCTTCTACAGGAGGACCAAGTGAGCAGCATTCCCGACGAGCTGAGCTACACCAAGGAGCACGAGTGGATCGGCGGGCTCGACGACGGCCTGACGGTCACCGTGGGTGTCACCGCCTACGCCGCCGAGCAGCTCGGTGACGTGGTCTTCGTGCAGGTGCCCGAGATCGGGGCGACGGTCGCCGCGGGCGACGCCGTGGGCGAGGTCGAGTCGACCAAGTCGGTGAGCGACATCTTCGCGCCCGTCAGCGGCGAGGTCGTGGCGACCAACCCGTCCGTCGTGGACGACCCGTCGCTCATCAACTCCGACCCGTACGGCGACGGCTGGTTGTTCCAGGTCCGCATCTCGGAGGAGCCGGACGACCTGCTGTCGGCCGCGGAGTACGCCGCGCTCACCTCCGCCGCGTCCTGAGCGATCCCCCGAAAGGCACCGATCAATGGCGATCAGCGTCTTCGACCTGTTCAAGGTCGGGATCGGGCCGTCGAGCTCGCACACCGGCGGGCCGATGGCCGCGGCGCACAGGTTCGCCCGGGGGCTGCACCAGGACGGGCTGCTGGAGAAGGTCACCCGGGTCGAGGCGATCCTCTACGGCTCGCTCGGCCTGACCGGCAAGGGCCACGGCAGCGACAAAGCCGTCCTGCTGGGCCTGTCCGGGGAGAAGCCCGAGCTCGTCGACGTCGACACGGTGGACGAGCGCCTGGACGCCATGCGGACCGCCGGCACGGTGCGCCTCTACGGCTCACATGAGATCCCCTTCGTCGTGGGCGAGGACCTCGTGTTCGAGCGGAAGGTCTCGCTGCCCCATCACCCCAACGGGATGCGCTTCACGGCCTTCGCGGACGGCGCCGTGCTCCGGGAGAAGATCTACTACTCGGTCGGCGGCGGTTTCGTCGTGGACGAGAACGCCACCGGCGCGGACCGGATCAAGCCCGACGACACGGTGGTGCCGTACCCCTTCACCACCGGGGCGGAACTGCTGGCCCGCTGCGCCGAGACGGGGCTGTCGATCTCCGCGCTGATGCTGGAGAACGAGAAGGCCTTCGGCCGTAGCGCGGAGCGGATCCGCGAGGACCTGCTGTACCTGTGGTCGGTCATGGCCGAGTGCGTCCGGCGCGGCAGCACCCGCGAGGGCGTGCTGCCGGGCGGGCTGAAGGTCCGCCGCCGGGCCAACCAGCTGCTGCGGCGGCTGCGGAACGAGCCGGACGGCGGCGACCCGCTGCGGGTCATGGACTGGGTGACGCTCTTCGCCCTCGCCGTGAACGAGGAGAACGCGGCCGGGGGCCGGATCGTGACGGCCCCGACCAACGGCGCGGCCGGGATCATCCCGGCGGTCCTGTCGTACTACACCCGCTTCCTGGCGGGCGCGGACGACGACGGAATCGTCCGTTTCCTGCTGACGGCCGGGGCGATCGGCGTGCTGTTCAAGGAGAACGCCTCGATCTCCGGCGCGGAGGTCGGCTGCCAGGGCGAGGTGGGCTCGGCCTGTTCGATGGCGGCCGCCGGCCTCACCGAGGCGCTCGGCGGCACCCCCGAGCAGGTCGAGAACGCGGCCGAGATCGGCATCGAGCACAACCTCGGCCTCACCTGCGACCCGATCGGCGGGCTCGTGCAGATCCCCTGCATCGAACGCAACGCGGTGGCCTCCATCAAGGCGATCACGGCGGCCCGGATCGCGCTGCGCGGGGACGGACGCCACTTCGTGCCGCTGGACAAGGCCATCAAGACGATGCGCGACACCGGCAGGGACATGCTGGACAAGTACAAGGAGACCTCCAGGGGCGGGCTGGCCGTCAACGTCATCGAGTGCTGAGCCGGGCGCCGCGCCACTCGCCCGCCCGGCTCCGCGGCGTTGTCCACACCCCCGGCCAGGCGCGCCGGAGACGCCAATAAGGTGGTGTCCCGTCCCGCCGCGAGGAGGTGTCGTGAACGTACGGTCGCACCGGGCGTTCCTGATCGTGCTGGCCCTGGGTGTGGCGCTGCGCGGCCTCGCCGTGCTGGGATATCGGCCGGCGCTGTGGTTCTGGGCCGACTCGTTCTCCTACCTCAGCTCGGGGCTCGACCTGCGCCCGCTGGAGTCCCGGCCGTCGGGTTACTCGCTGTTCCTGCGTGCCCTCTTCCCGCTGCACAGCCTCGCGGCCGTCACGATCGCGCAACACCTGATCGGGCTCGGCATGGGCGTCTGCGTGTACGTCCTGCTGCGCCGGCGCACCCGGCTGCCGGAGTGGGGGGCGGCGCTGGCGGCCGCGCCGGTGCTGCTGGACGTCCATCAGATCCAGCTGGAACACCTGGTCATGGCGGATCTGCTCTTCACCGCCCTGATCGTCGCCGCGGTCACGCTCGTCCTGTGGCGTCCCCGCCCGCAGCCGTGGCGGGTTATCGCGGCGCTGGCGCTGCTCGCTCTGGCGACCGTCACGCGCACCGTCGGGCTGCCGCTGATCGCGGTCGCCCTGGTGCTCGCCTGGCCCGGCCGGCGGGCCGCGCTCACGGGGCTGCTCGCCGCCGGAGCCGTGCTCGGCGGCTACGCCGTCTGGTTCCACGGCACGTACGGGTCGTACGGCATGGGCGGCAGCAGCGTGTGGCTGTGGTCGCGGACGATGACCTTCGCGGACTGCGCGAAGATGGACCCGCCGCGCGAGCTGGCCGTGCTGTGCCCGTCCGGGCCCCGGCTGGCCGCGCCCGCCTACATCTGGGATCCCGGTTCGCCGATCCAGAAGGTGAAAGGGGACCGGGAGGAGCTGGCCGGGCGGTTCGCCTCCCTCGCGATCCGCAGCCAGCCGGTCGACTTCCTGCTCACCGGTCTGCACGACGCCGTGTGGGCGTTCGAGTGGGATCGACGGGTCTATCCCTCACCCGGGCCGCAGAGCGCCTACGTCTTCCCCGACTCCGTCCGGCCGTTCACGCCGAAGGTCGCCTCGGCCGGCCGTACGGCGACGCAGCTGACCACGGCCTATCAGGGGTCGCCGGGGGCCACGAAGGTGGCCGAGCCGTGGGCCGGGCTGCTGCGCCTCTACCAGCAGCAGGGCTTCCTGCGCGGGCCGCTGCTGGCCGTCCTGCTGCTCATCGGGCTCGGCGGGGTGGTGGCACGCCGGTGGGCGGCGCTGCTGCCGTGGGCGTTCGCCGTCACGCTGCTCTTCCTGCCGCCGCTGATCGCGGCGTTCGACCATCGGTACGTCGTGCCCGTGGTGCCGCTCGCGTGCCTGGCGGCCGGGCTGGCGCTGGGCGCGCCCGCCTCCGCGCCGCCCTGGCGGTCAGCGGCGGCGAACGTGCAGCCGGACGAGCGCAGGAAGAGTGTCGCCCTCAACAGCGCGGCGAACGCGTGAGGCCGCCGACTCGTCAAGCCGCCTGATCACCTCGTGGAGGTCGGCCTCCGGGCGCAGCGACACCGACGCCCGGATCCTGCGGCCGGCCACGAGCCTGACCTGGATCCTGCCGACCCCTTCGACGCCCTTCAGCGCCACGCCGAGCATCGCGGTGCCCGCGCCGGTGCGGCTCCCGCACCGCCCCCAGCCAAGGGCGACCGCGAGCCAGCGCGTCGCGGTGAGAGCCACCAGCATCGCCACGCCCGCGGCGAGCGGCGGCGCCCAGGCGTTCCTGACGAAGAAGCCGGGGTCGACGAGCCCGAGGTCGACGATCCGGGCCGCCGGCCGCGCGTCGCGCACGGCGAGCGCCCACACGGCTCCGGCCACGAGGACGAGACCCACGACGCCGATCCCGACGCGATTGCCCAGGTGCGGTCGCATGCTCACCCCCTCCCCGCGCGCAGCCGTACCACGACCTCGTGGCGGCACTGCGCCCGCAGACCGGACAGCCTGTCGCCGACCGCCGCGCCGACCTCGCGCAGCAGGTCGCCGACCCGCTGCGCGTCGGTGACGACGGTGACCTCGATCCGTCCCCGCAGGATGCGCACGTGGACGCGCTGCACGCCGTCCACCTCGCGCGCCGCCGCGGCCACGGTCCTGCGCAGCCCGCCGTGCGTGAGGCCCATGACCAGCAGCGGGTCGTCTGTCTCCAGCGGCACGAGCCGCGGCCGTCCCGGCAGGACGGCGAGGGCGACCAGCCCGGCGCCCGTGATAATCATGGCTGCCGCGGCGCCGGGAAGGGCGGGATGGCCGAAGGTCACGGCGAGCAGGCGGCGCAGCGGCGACGGCAGCAGCGACCCCCCGAGCATCGCCGCGACGATCTCGGCGGTGACGGCCCAGCCCACGACGGTGAGCGCGGCGGCGACGGCGACGGCGGCGGGTGTGCGTCCTGGCAGGAGTACGCGGGAGGCCGCCCGTCTCGGGGCCCGGTGACTCGGGACACCCGGCGCCGACGAGCCGGCGAGGATCTCCTGCACGACACTCATCCGCCGTTCACCCTTCCCGCGCACCGCGCGTGATCAGCTCGGTATTCACCCGCACATGGGTACACCCCGGCGGCGCTCTCCGAGCGGATCACCCGCCTCCTTGCTCGATCATGGGCGGCGATGGGCGGAGATTTTGCCGATCTCGCGGATAACATGACCGACACTCACGTTGGCCGGGGTCCCGGCGCTAGGCTGCGGCCATGGACGACCGTCAGCGACTCGATCGGGCCACCGCCGGTGTGGAGCCCCCCTTCGCCGTCGTCGACATGGACGCCCTGCGCGCGAACGCGGCCGACATGACGCGCCGGGCGGGCGGCAAGCCGATCAGGGTGGCAAGCAAGTCGATCCGCTGCCGGGCCGTCCTCGAACGGGTGCTGGCCATGGACGGGTTCGCCGGGGTGATGGCCTTCACCCTGCCCGAGGCGCTCTGGCTCGTGTCGGCCGGGATACGGGACGTGCTGGTCGCCTACCCCACGGCGGACCGGGACGCGCTGCGCGCCCTCGGCTCCGACCCCACGGCCGCGCGCGAGATCACCGTCATGACCGACTCCCCCGAGCACCTGGACCTCATCGAGGGCCTGGCCCTGCCCCACCCGATCCGGATCTGTCTCGACCTGGACGCCGGTTATGTGGCGCTCGGCGGCAGGTTCCGGGCGGGGGCGCTGCGGTCGCCGATCCGCACGCCCGAGCACGCCGCCGCGTTCGCGGCGGCCGTCGCCGGGCGTCCCGGGCTCCGCCTGGTCGGGCTCATGGCGTACGAGGCGCAGATCGCGGGGGTCGGCGACCGGGTTCCCGGCGTGTACGGCCGGATGGTGCGCCTCATGCAGGACCGGTCCCGGCGCGAGCTGGCCGTCCGGCGCGGCAACGTGGTGCGAGCCGTACGGGAGGTGGCGGACCTGGAGTTCGTCAACGGGGGCGGCACCGGCAGCATCGAGAAGACGGCGGCGGAGCGGGCGGTGACCGAGGTCGCGGCGGGTTCCGGACTGTTCCATCCCCGGCTGTTCGACTTCTACCGCGACTTCACCGGCCGCCCGGCCGCCCTGTTCGCCCTGCCGGTCGTGCGGCGGCCGTCGCCCGGCGTGGCGACCGTCCTCGGGGGTGGCTATCCCGCCTCGGGCGCCCCCGGCCCGAGCCGGCTGCCCCAGCCGTACCTGCCCGCGGGGCTGCGCTATCACCGTGACGAGGGCGCCGGCGAGGTGCAGACGCCGCTGCTCGGCCCCGCGGCGGCGGAGCTGCGGGTGGGCGACCGCGTGTGGTTCCGCCACGCCAAGGCCGGGGAGCTGTGCGAGCGCTTCGCGTCGCTCCTGGTCGTCGAGGGCGACCGGGTGGTGGAGGAGGTCCCGACCTATCGGGGCGAGGGCAGGACCTTCCTCTAGCGCCACAGCCCTCTGACGGCAGTCTGGACGGAACCGGATGCCGTCGCGGCGATGAGTCTGCGGGCGCCCACAGGTCTACCTCCCGACCGAGAACAACCGACTCATGGGGAGTAAGTGATGGGCCTCATCCACATCGAAATGTTCGCGACCCTCGACCTCGTCGGGCAGGCGCCCGGCGGCCCCGACGAGGACCCGGTGGGGTTCCCGTTCGGCGGCTGGCAGGCCCCCCTGCTGGACGAGGTCGCCGGGGCGCAGGTCGCCGCCGCGTACGAGGGCACGGACGCCCTCCTGCTCGGCCGGCGGACGTACGACATCTTCGCCGCCTACTGGCCGTACCAGGACGGTGAGGACAACCAGATCGCCGCGCTCTTCAACGGCGTCCCGAAGTATGTGGCCTCCCGCGGCAGGGCCGACCTCTCATGGGCCGGGTCCACGCAGCTCGGCCCGGATCTGGCCGGCGCGGTGCGCGAGATCCGTGACCGGCACGAGCACGTGAAGGTCGTCGGGAGCCTGGACCTGGTGCAGACCCTCCTGCGCGAGAAGCTCTTCGACCGTCTCGACCTCTGGGTGTACCCGATCGTGCTCGGCGTCGGGAAGAAGGTGTTCGACGGTGGCGCGGTGCCCACGAACGTCACACTCCTCGAACCGCCGGCAGCCAGTCCGAAGGGCACCGTGTACCTGCGCTACGGACTCGCCGGCGGCACGCCCGGGACGGGGGACATGACCGCGCCCGATCGCGGTGGCGGGCGCGACGACTGAGGCCGCCCCGGGCCAGGTGAGTGCGTGCCGTCAGCCTCAGGGAGGCGTCATCTGCCGCGGCGGCGCAGCAGCACGATCGCGGCGCCGACCACGACCACCACTCCGATCCCGATCAGCACGGGCGCGAGGCTCGGCGCCGGCTCCTCGCCCGCACCGAACTCGCCCGCACCGAACTCGTCCCCGCCGAACTCGTCCACACCGGATGCGCCCGCACGGGGCTCGGTCGCGGCGGGGCCGTAGGCGGCGGGACCACGCGGCGGACCCGTGACCGCGTCGTGGACGGACGCGACGAACTGCCTGGCGTTGGCCCTGACCCGCTCCACGCCGCGCTCGGCGACCCGCTTCGGGCTCATCCGGTCGGCGATGGCGTCGACCGTGCGGGCCAGCTCCGCCCGCGTCCGCTCGATCTGCCGTTCCAGCGCCTCGGGATCGGTGTCCGCCATGCGATCCCCCTCCTGTGGTGTCGGTGTGCGATCAGTCTGCCAGGTGCGAAGGGCCGGTCGCGCAGCGGCGAGCCGGTAGTTTGGTGCACGCTTGCCCGCCCATCGCCGCGGGTCACCTGTCAGGAGGACGTCATGAGCAAGTTGCAGCCGGGCGACGCCGCGCCGGACTTCACCCTGAGCGACGCCGACGGGAAGGAGGTGTCCCTGAAGTCCCTGCGCGGCAAGCGGGTCATCCTCTACTTCTACCCCGCCGCCATGACCCCCGGCTGCACCAAGCAGGCGTGCGACTTCCGCGACAACCTGGGCTCGCTCACCGCCGAGGGCTTCGTCGTGCTCGGGGTCTCCAAGGACACGCCGGAGAAGCTGCGCAAGTTCCGCGAGCGGGACGCCCTCACGTTCCCGCTCCTGTCCGACCCCAGCCTTGAGGTACACAAGGCCTACGGCGCTTACGGCGAGAAGCTGAACTACGGGAAGACCATCATGGGCGTCATCCGCTCGACGTTCGTCGTCGACCAGGACGGCCGGATCGAGAAGGCCCTCTACAACGTGAAGGCCACCGGCCACGTCGCCCGGCTCATCAAGGAGCTCGGCCTCTCCTGACCCCGCCGGAGGCGAACGCGTCGTTCGCGGGGACGGAACGATAACCGGGAGCCCCCGCCGCCGGCCGAACTGTAGGATGGTCGCGCCCGGCAGGGCGGCCTCCCGCCCCGCGAACGTCGGCCCATATTCGGCGGCCGCGCGGCAGGAGGATCTTCGTCACCGCCGCCCGCACGTCGTCTCCGGTACGGAGACCGAGCAGGCGGCGGAGCGCGGACAGGGGTCGTAGTCCAACGGCAGAGACACCGGCTTTAGGTGCCGTACAGTGTGGGTTCGAATCCCACCGACCCCACCACCGACCCCCAGTGTGTGATGTCGTCAGGAACGCCACGCCCGGTTCAGGACGAGGGCGGCCCGACCCGCGCGTCGCCGGGGCGCCGCTCGAACGGCCCGCCGTAGGGGCCCGGAACGGCCGGGCCTCTGTTGTCCCAGCTCATCCCGTAGTCGTCCGGATGGAGCCGATGCCACACGGCTCCGCCGACGGCGACCGCCCCGCCGCCGATCAGGATCCCGGCCAGCATTCCCGCCAGAGCCGCCGCGACCAGCGGCCCGCGCCCGGCGAACCCGCGCCCGCCGGGCGGAGTGGCGGCCGGGAAAGCACCCGGCCCGGAAAAGCGGGGTTCGAACGGCGATCCCGACGACCATCCCGGCTGTGGACCCGGCTGCGCTGCCGACCATGCTCCCGGCTGCGACCACGGTCGCGGCCCTGAGTGTGAGCCCGGCTGTGAACCCGGCTGTGAACCCGGCTGTGAAACTGACTGTGAGCCTGACTGGAATCCCGGCCGCGATCCCGGTGGTGAGCCCGATGACGGGCCCCAGCCGGGCGCCCTCCAGCCCGCTCCGCCGGGCCCGAACGCGTAACCACCCGGCTCGCGCAGCGTGTTTCCGCTTCCGCTTCCGGCACCGGCACTGGGCGAAGGCCCTGCGCCGATGGGCGCGTACGCCCTCGCGGCCGGGGTGGCGGCCGCCGAGCCGCCCTCCCCGGCCGGACCAGCGTTCCCCCGACGTCCGCCGCCCGCCGGGGCATCGCTGGTGGAAGCAGCCCCGGGGGGAAGCGGCCCGGTCCCCTCTCCAGGCCCCGGGCCGCGCGACATGTCCTCGGTGCCGCGCGGCCCTTCCTCGTGATCCGCCATCACAGATCTCCCTTTACCTCGCTCCCGCGAAGCACTCCCGGGAGAAAGAATGCCCCCATATCTGTAAGAAGGCAGTAAAGGTCGTCACGACTGCGACCTGAGTCGTATGGCGGTATCCGCCGCAAGAGGGAACAGGCCTGATCAGCGGCTACATATGGTGGTAGGCGTGTTCGGCAAAGCGCGCGCGTGGGCTCGGCGCCACAGCATGGTCATGGACGCGCTCACCGCGTCCCCGCTGGCGCTTCTCTGCGTGGTGACCGCTCCCATGCTCACCGCGAGTCGCCTGGCGCCGGACGGGTTCCCGCAGCGGTGCCTGGTCCTGCTGGTGTCGGCGGTCCTGGTAGTGCCGCTGCTCTGGCGTCGCAGGTATCCGGTGCAGGTGTTCGCGATCGTGGCACTGGCGGCGTTCGCGCAGTGGCTCGCCGCCTTCCCGGTCATCCTCGGCGACTTCGCGGTGCTGGTCGCGATGTTCGCGGTGGCCTCCCGCTGCTCGACCCGCTGGGCGGTGGCCGCGGGGCTGATCGCCGAGCTGGGACTCCTTCTCGCCATGCTCAGGTGGAGCCCCGACGTCGCGAGGGCCTTCCCGTCGTCGTCGGTGTTCGTGATCGCCATCTGGATCGCCGGCATCTACCTCAACACGCGCCGCAGATACGTCGAGAGCCTGGTCGAACGGGCCGAGCGGGCCGAGCGGGAGCGCGACCAGCAGGCCAGGATCGCCGCCGCGGCGGAACGGGCCCGGATCGCCAGGGAGCTGCACGACGTCGTCGCGCACAACGTGAGCGTGATGGTCGTCCAGGCGGACGGGGCCGCGTACGCCATCGACCGCGAACCCGAGCAGGCCCGCCGGGCCGTACAGGCGATCTCGTCGACAGGCCGGCAGGCGCTGGCGGAGATGCGCAGGCTGGTGGGCGTGCTGCGGCAGGACGCGGGCAGCCCGGCCGAGGAGTACGCCCCGCAACCGGGAGTCGCGCAGCTCGACGAGCTGATCAAACAGGTCACCGCGTCGGGCTTGCCGACCCGGTTCGAGGTGTCGGGGACGCCCCGCGCTCTGCCGGAGGGCGAGCAGCTCGCCATCTACCGGATCGTCCAGGAGGCGCTGACCAACGCTCTCAAGCACGGCGGACCGGGCGCCCGGGCGAACGTCGACGTGCGGTACACGTACGGCGAGGTCGAGCTCGAGATCTCCGACGACGGCCGCGGCGCCGCCGCGCCGAGAGGCGAGGGCGGCCACGGACTGATCGGCATGCGGGAGAGGGCCGCCATGTACGGTGGCGTTGTGGAGGCCGCGCCGCGTCCCGGCGGCGGCTTCCGGGTGCGTGCCCGCATCCCCCTGGGGGCGGCGGCGTGACCGGATCCGGCGGCCACGGGCAGGTAAGAACGGTGAGGCGGCAGTGATACGCGTGATGCTGGTCGACGACCAGGAGCTGGTGCGCACGGGGTTCCGGATGGTCCTCGGGGCGCAGCCGGACATCGAGGTCGTGGGAGAGGCCGCGGACGGCAGGGCGGCCGTCGACACCCTGCGGTCGCTCGACGCCGACGTGGTGCTGATGGACGTGCGCATGCCTCGCATGGACGGGGTCGAGGCCGCCCGGCTCATCTGCTCGGCCGCCGACGCGCCCAAGGTGCTGATCCTCACCACGTTCGACCTGGACGAGTACGCGTTCGCCGCGATCAAGGCGGGGGCGGCGGGCTTCCTGCTCAAGGACGTGCCGCCGGAGGAACTGGTGAACGCGATCAGGTCGGTCCACTCCGGTGACGCGGTCGTCGCCCCAAGCACCACCAGAAGGCTGCTCGACCGGTTCGCCGTGCTGCTTCCCGACGGCGCGGCCCGCGCGCACGCCGCCGACGTGCTCACCGCCCGCGAGCGGGAGGTGCTCTACCACGTGGCCCGCGGCCTCTCGAACGCCGAGATCGCCCAGCGGCTGCACCTCGCCGAGGCCACCGTCAAGACCCATCTCGGCCGTGTCCTGGCCAAGCTGGAGCTGCGCGACCGGGCCCAGGCCGTCGTCTTCGCGTACGAGACCGGGATCGTCGCGCCCGATCGTCCCCAGGGCTGACCCGCGCCTACCTCAGCAGTCGCACCCGCCGCGCGGACACCGTCTCCAGGGGCAGCCGAGATCCGTCCGGGAGGGCGAGGAATCGCCGGTTTCCCGGCAATAACGTCGACGGCATGACCACAACAACCGATGTCCGTACCGCCGTCGTCGCGAGAGGGCTGACCAAGGTGTACGGCGAGGGCGACGCGGCGGTGCGCGCCCTGCGCGGAATCGACGTGGCGTTCGCCACGGGCGCGTTCACGGCGATCATGGGCCCGTCGGGATCCGGCAAGTCGACCCTCATGCACTGCCTCGCCGGGCTCGACTCGGTGACGGACGGCGAGGTGCGGATCGGCGACGTCGAGATCACCCGGCTGACCGACAAGCAGCTCACGCTGCTGCGGCGCGACCGGGTGGGCTTCATCTTCCAGGCGTTCAACCTGCTTCCGACGCTGACGGCCGAGCAGAACATCCGGCTCCCGCTGGAGATCGCCAGCCGCCAGGCCGACCAGGTGCTCTTCGACCGGGTGATCGAGACCGTCGGCCTGCGCGACCGGCTGAAGCACCGGCCGGGCGAGCTGTCCGGCGGCCAGCAGCAGCGGGTGGCGGTGGCTCGGGCGCTCATCGGCAAGCCGCAGGTGATCTTCGCGGACGAGCCGACCGGCAACCTCGACTCGCGTAGCGGCGCGGAGGTGCTGGACTTCCTCCGCCGGTCGGTCCGGGAGCTCGGCCAGACGATCGTCATGGTCACCCACGACCCGGTCGCCGCCTCCTACGCCGACCGCGTGGTGTTCCTGCGCGACGGGTCGCTGGTGAGCGAGCTCCACAACCCGACGCCGCAGACGGTGCTCGACACGCTCGTGGCGCTGGAGGCCTGAGCCGTGTTCCGCACCACTCTCGCCGGCCTGCTGGCCCACCGGCTGCGGCTGGTGCTCACCTCGCTGGCCATCACCCTCGGCGTCGGCTTCATCGCCGGCACGTTCATCCTCACCGACACCATCCAGGCCGGCTTCTCACAGATGTTCACGGCGGACGCCGGCAAGATCGACGTCATCGTCCTCCCCAAGGACGACGAGCTCTCCGCCCAGACGCTGACCGCCGTCCGCGGCCTGCCCGGGGTGCGGGACGTCCAGGGCCTCGTCGCCGGCGACGCCGCGCTGGTCGGCGCGGACGGCAAGGTCGTCGGGGACGTCCCCACGGCCGGGGTGTACATCCCGGCCGGGCGGCTCCACCTCGTCTCCGGCAGGGCCCCCGGCGCCGACGGCGAGGCCGTGCTCGACCGCACGACGGCGCAGGCGCAGCACTTCACCGTCGGCGGCACGATCACCGTGCTCGACCATGGCGACGCCCGCCACGAGTTCCGGCTCGTCGGCCTGTTCGACGTGGGCGTCGACCGGGACCTCGCCTACCGGGGCGCGGTGGGCTTCACCTCCGCGACCGCGCAGCGGATGACGGGTGAGCAGGGCTACCGTGAGATCGACGTGCTCAGCGCCGGGCCCACCCCCGAACAGCTCAGCGCCACGGTCGCGGGCGCGGTCGGCGCGGGCGGCAAGGTGCGGACGGGGCAGCAGCGCGCCGAAGACCTCGCGCACAACGCGGGGGCGGACCTGCGGTTCCTGACACTCGGCCTGCTCATGTTCGGCGTGATCGCGCTTCTCGTGGCCACACTCGTCATCTACAACACGTTCAACATCCTGGTCGCCCAGCGGACGCGGGAGATGGCGCTGCTGCGCTGCATCGGCGCCACCCGCCGCCAGGTCTTCGGTTCGATCGTGCTGGAGTCGGCGGTGGTCGGCCTGATCTCGTCGGTGCTCGGCCTGGCCGTCGGCCTGGGACTCGCCGGGGCGGCGGTACTGATCATGCGGCGCACCGGGGCCGACCTCCCCACCGGCACCGTCTCGCTGTCCGCGTCCACCATCGCCCTCGGCCTCGGCACCGGCGTCCTCGTCACCGTCGGCGCGGCCCTGCTGCCCGCGCGGTCGGCGACCCGCGTGGCTCCCATCGCGGCCCTGCGCACCCAGGTGGAGGAGCAGACCTACCGCGCCGGCGTCGTCCGGATCGTCGTCGCCTGCCTGATCGGGCTGATCGGAGCCGCCCTGACGGCCGCTGCCCTCCTGATGGGGCCTGGCCAGAACGGGCTACTCGCCGCCATGGCGGGCGGGGTGCTCGTCTTCCTCGCGGTGCTGGTCCTCGGGCCGGTCATCGTCCGCCCCCTCAGCGGCCTGGCGGGCTGGCTGCCCCGGCGACTGTTCGGCGTGCCCGGACGGCTCGCCGTCGACAACTCCCGGCGCAACCCCCGGCGGGCCGCCACCACCACGATCGCGCTGACCGTCGGCGTCACCCTCATGACGTTCATGTCGGTGCTCACGGCCACCGTACGGGCGACGGTGAGCGACGAACTCGACCGGCAGTATCCGGCGGACTACCTCATCCACACTCAGTCGGGGACGGTTCCCCGTGCGGTGGCGGACGCCCTGCGGGCCCGGCCCCAGCTCACCTCGATCACGGAATTCCGTGGCAAGGACGGCACGATCAACGGCACGGACCACTCGATCGGCACCCTGACCCAGTCGTCGCTCGGCACCGCGATCAAACCGGAGGCGGTGGCGGGCACGATGTCCGATCTGAACGACACGACGGTCGCGCTGGAACAGAGCCTGGCCAAGGACCTGGGCGTGGGCGTCGGCGACACCGTCACGGTCGGCGGTGCCAAGAGCGGCGGCAAGCTCCGGGTGATCGCCCTGACGGACGGGCAGAGCTCCCTGCTCCCCCGGATCACCGTGGCGGAGCCGACCTTCCGGCGGTACTTCGGCGACGTCGACGACAGCATGATCCTCGCCGACCGGGCGCCGGGCGTTCCCGCCGCCACCGCCCGCGCCCTCGTGGACGACGCGACGAAGGCGTACCCGTCGGTGAAGGTGGGCAGCACCACCGAGGTCCGCACCCAGCTCGACGACTCCCTGTCGACGATGCTGATGGTCGTCACCGGCCTGCTCGGGCTCGCCATCCTCATCTCGCTGCTCGGCATCGCCAACACGCTGTCGCTGTCGGTCCACGAGCGGACCCGCGAGTCGGCGCTGCTGCGGGCCCTCGGGCTGACCCGGCCGCAGCTGCGCGGCATGCTGTCGATCGAGGCGCTGGTGCTCGGTCTCGTCGGAGCGCTGGTCGGCGTCGCGCTCGGAGTCGCGTACGGCTATGTGGCCGGCCAGACCCTGCGCGACCCCGTCTCTTTCCGGCTCCCCGTCGGGCAGATCCTGCTCTTCATCGCGGCGTCGGGTCTCGCCGGGGTGCTGGCCGCCGTGCTCCCCGCCCGGCGGGCGGCCCGCGCGTCCATCGTCGGGTCGCTGGCGAGCAGCTGACCGGACGGCGGGAGGGGCGGGCGCGGACCCCGCCCCTCCCGCCGGCTCACAGCCGCTGGCCGTGCCGATCGATCACCACGCTGAAGACGCCCGTCACGTCCTCGTAGGGCGGCTCCAGCGCCATGTGGCCGCGCTGGGCGTCGATCCAGAGGACCTCCCCCCGGCAGTTGACGGCGTTCCAGGCGTGGCTGCCTCCGCCGGCCCATCGGGTGATGAGGACGGCCGAGGCCCCGTGCCCGCCGAAAATCAGCCGCTGGGCGATGGCGACGTAGGCCCGGCGGCCGTGGCCCACGTACTCGAAGCGATACCCCAGCCACTCCTCTGCCCGGGTCACCCCGCCGGTCTCCCCGGTCAGCAGGGGCCGGCCGCCCGGGTCGAACTCGGGATTCCGGCGCGCCGCCACCACCGGCTCGCCGTGCCAGGTGGAGATGACGGCGAGCGCGCAGTCGACCGCGTTGTTCGACCGGAACGGATCCTCCGACGGTCCCTCCGCGTTGATCAGTCTGATCCAGGTGCCCCTCGGGTCGGGGAAGCGCCCGCGCACCGCCTGGATCAGACCTGCCTGCAGGTGCGGCGCCGGCTCGGAGAGCCCACCCGGCCTCCGGTACGGCCGCGTGTACTCCAGGCGCGGAGGACGGCTGGGCCGGTCGAGCCAGTCGAGGCCGGTCTCCTCCTCGGTGACCGCGGTCCACGCCCTCCCGCCGGCGATTCCGCTCCCCTGCCACTCCCGCCGCTCCGACCAGGGCGGCGGCGGACTCGCCGGGCCCGTCCCCGGGCCCTTCCGCGGCTCCCTCCCCGGTCCCTTCCGCGGTCCTCTCTGCGATCCCTTCTGTGATCCGTTCTGTGATCCGTTCTGTGATCCGTTCTGCGGCCCCTTCTGTGGGCCCGTCTGCGGCTCCCTGAGGCGGCCCAGGTCGGCCCGGTACGCCTCCGGGGCGTCCCGGAAGCCGGTCGCCCGGCCGTCCTCGTCGCCGGGAGGCAAGCCGTGCCCCGTGCGCTCGGAATGCCGCGGGTAGGCCGCGTCACGCGGACGGCCGATGCTCCAGAGGCGGCTGTCCTCCTGGTGTCCGGCCGCGTAGCCGTCGAGCGGCCCGTCGACCGGCCCGTCGACCGGGCTGTCGACCGGGCTGTCTGCGGGAACCTCGGCGACGTCCCCCGCGGCGACCTCAGTGGTGACGTCGGCGGTGACCTCAGCGGTGACCTCAGCGGTGACGTCGGCGGCCACCGCGCCGGTGACCTCAGCCCGGCCGCCGGCGGGGCTCTCTGCGGGGCTCTCTGCGGGGCTCTCTGCGCGACATCCTGCGGGACCTTCTGCGGGACTCTCTACAGGGCCGTCGGCGGTGCTGTCGGAAGTGCTACCGGCAGTGCTACCGGCAGCGAATGGCCGGGTATGAGCGTCCGGATCCACCAGGTCGTCCGGTTGATCCGGTTCTCCCGTCTGACCCAGATCATCCGCGTGGTCCAGCTCATCCGTGTGGTCCAGCTCATCCGAGAGCTCCGAGTCGTCCAGGAGCTCCCGGTCATCCTGGCGGGCCGAAGCCGGGCCCCCGTCACCGGGCGCGCCGTCGCGGAACTCGCCGGCCTCTCCGGCGGCCAACTTCCCGGCGTCGGCCTCCCCCGCGTTGTCGAGTCGCCCCGCGTCGTCGCGCTCAGGGTCATCGGGCTCAGGGTCATCGGGCTCAGGGTCATCGGGCTCAGGGTCATCGGGCTCGGCGTCGCCAAGCACCGCATCACCAAGCACCGCATCATCGGCCTCGTCGCTGTCGGGGCCGTCGCTTACGACATCGCCGGTCTCGGGATCTCCGGTCTCTACATCGACGGTTCCGGGATCGGATGTCTCCGAGATCACAGTCTCCGAGCTCACATCCGAGCTGCTGGTCTCGGAGAGCTCGGCGCCTGTCATCTGCTCGACGGCCTGGGCTGGAGGCGGGATCCTCCATCCCCGGTCGGCGCCGTTGACCAGACCGTGCAGGGCGGCGGGAAGCGCCGCCTCCGTCAGGCTCGGCACCGACGGCACGCGGAGGTCGATACAGCGGTCGATACGGCGGTCCTCAAGCGACGGAGCCGGCGCCTCGGCCGCCAGCTCGTAGTCGCGCCAGCGCCGGCCGTCCGCCGTCACGACCGGGTTGTACACACCCGCCGGCAACCGCCACCTGGCATGCCGGCGGGCCCTGTCCTGGTTCACGCGCTGCGGCCCCCTCCCTCGCGCACATTCGGGAGCCGATGCTAGATGGGGCCCGTCAGGCGGACAGCGGGTTTTTCCAACTCCAGACCCACGCCCCGGACCAGCGTGGGGATTAGCCCGCGATGCCGGGAATTCACCCCGCCCGGACGGTGATCGAGTGGTATCCGGTGGCCCCATCGGGGGCGGGCGGCTCCTCGACCGGGGTCTGCGTGTATCCGGTCGCGTCGGTCGCGCGGACCTCGATCTTGTGCCGTCCCTGGGCGAGATCGACCTCCGCCGACCACTGCCGCCAGGTGTCCGGGCCCGGTACGGCGGCCAGCTTGGCCTCCCGCCAGGCTCCGCCGTCCACCCTGACCTCGACGGCGTCGATGCCCTTGTGCTGGGCCCAGGCCACCCCCGCGACGGTCGTGGGACCCACGGAGACATTGTCTCCCTCACCGGGCACGTCGATCCGCGACTGCGTCTTGATCGGGCCCTTGGGCGCCCACCCTTCCCCGGTCCAGTAGGCCACGTCCTGGTCGAAGCGGGTGACCCTGATCTCCGTCACCCACTTGGTCGCCGACACGTACCCGTAGAGGCCGGGAACGACCTGCCGCACCGGGAACCCGTGGGCGGCGGGCAGCGCCTGGCCGTTCATCGCGACCGCGAGCAGCGCGTCCCGGCCGTCCATGACGACGTCGACGGGCGTGCCGCAGGTCCAGCCGTCCCGCGACACGCTGAGCAGCATGTCGGCGTCCCGCCGCAGGCCGGCCTCGCGCAACACGTCCGCGAGGCGGGCGCCGAGCCAGCGGGCGTTGCCGATGTAGTGGCCGCCCACGTCGTTGGACACGCAGGTCAGCGTGGTGTCCGTCTCGACGAGCGGGCGTTTGAGCAGATCGGCGAAGGTCAGCTCGACGGGCCGGTCGACCAGGCCGTGGATTTTGAGAGTCCAGGTGGCGGGGTCGATGGCGGGCACGACGAAGGCCGTGTCAACCCGGTAGAAGTCCGCGTTCGGCGTGACGAACGGCGCCAGCCCGGGGATGCGCAGGTCGGCACCGGCCGGGATGGGCCTGGCGGGCACGGCCGGCCGGGGCAGCGCCTTCATGACGTCCTGCCTGGCCTGCACGACGTTCGTGCCACCCGACAGCACCCGCGCCCCCAGGCCGGTGGCCCCGGCCACCCCAAGGCCCACCACCGCCCCGGTCAGCAGGCGGCGCCGGTCGAACTCGTGCAGGGCGGCCCCGGCGAGCATGACCGGCGGACGTGCGGGCGCGTCGGCGCGGGGTCCCGGCGAGGTCCGGGAATCCTCCCGGTCCCCCGCGCCGTCGGCGACCGTCGTCCAGGCGGCGACGTTCTCCCGTGCGGCCCCGCCGGAGTGGAACTCTCCGGCGTCATGGCGGGAGCGACGGACCAGCCGCGACAGCGTCCACGCCCCGGCGCCCGCGCCGAGCAGCGACGGCAGGACGTCAAGCACGCCCGACTCCGGCCGTGTGAGTGCGGCCACCGCGCCGACCAGCCCGAAGACCGCCAGGCCGGCGGCGCCGTACGCGACCCGCGACCGGGCGAGCAGGCCGAATCCGCCGGCGACGAACGCCAGCACCACGACGATGCCGGTGACCAGCAGCGGCTTGTCGTTGGAGCCGAACGTCTGAATGCCCCATTCCTTCAGGCCCGCCGGAGTGGCGTCGACCACGGCGCCGCTCACGGCGACGACGGGCGACGCGCCCTGGTTCACCACGGCGGCGACGAGCTGCGCGACGCCGAGCGCGACGGCGCCCGCGACGAATCCCATCAGCGCGGCCGCCCATGCCGGCGCCCGGAAGCCTTCTCGGTTCACATGTGGAACGCTACGCCGGGCGCCGGAACGAAGGTCTTACGGGCGGATTACGACAGGACCTCAGCCATGATCAGGGCGAGGGCGCGGAACGCCCTGCCCCGGTGGCTGATGGCGTCCTTCTCCTCAGAGGACATCTCCGCCGTCGTCCGGGTCTCACCCTCGGGCACGAAGATCGGGTCGTACCCGAACCCGTTGACGCCCCGGGGCTCGCGGATGAGAAATCCGTGCACCGAGCCATCCACGACGTGCTCCTCGCCCGAGGGCAGCGCGAGCGCGGCCGTGCAGGCGAAGTGCGCCTGGCGGCGTCCGTCGGGCACGTCGGAGATCTGCGCGAGCAGCAGGTCGAGGTTGGCCTTGTCGTCGCCGTGCGCTCCGGCCCACCGGGCGGAGAAGATCCCCGGCATGCCGTTCAGCGCGTCGACGCACAGGCCGGAGTCGTCCGCGACGGCGGGCAGTCCGCTCCCCGACGCGACGGCGTGCGCCTTGAGCAGCGAGTTCTCCGCGAAGGTGAGGCCCGTCTCGGCCACCTCGCCGATGTGCGGGAAGTCCTCCAGGCCAAGCAGCTCGACCGGCACCCCGGCGTCGGCCAGGATGCGGCGCAGCTCGACGATCTTCCCGGTGTTCCGCGTGGCCAGGACCACCCGTGTCATGCCGATCCGCCCTTCCCGTCCTTCCCGGCCCCGGCGAGGGACTCGGCCTGCAGGCGGGTCAGGTCGGCGCAGCCGCCGGCGGCGAGGTCGAGCAGGGCGTTCAACGCCTCCCGGTCGAACGGCGCGCCCTCGGCGGTGCCCTGCACCTCGACGAACTCGCCGCGGCCGGTCATCACCACGTTCATGTCGGTCTCTGCCTTCACGTCCTCGCTGTAGTCGAGGTCGAGCAGCTGCTCGGCGCCGACCACGCCGACCGAGACGGCGGCGACCGAGTTCACCAGGGGGTCTCCCGGGCACATCCGGCGTCCGCGCATCCAGGCGACGGCGTCGGCGAGGGCGACGTACGCGCCGGTGATGGCGGCGGTGCGGGTGCCGCCGTCGGCCTGCAGCACGTCGCAGTCGAGCAGGATCGAGTTCTCGCCGAGGGCCTTGTAGTCCACACAGGCCCGCAGCGACCGGCCGATCAGCCGGGAGATCTCATGGGTGCGCCCGCCGATCTTGCCGCGGACCGACTCGCGGTCACTGCGGGTGTTCGTCGAACGCGGCAGCATCGCGTACTCGGCGGTCACCCAGCCGAGGCCGCTGCCCTTGCGCCACCGGGGCACCCCGCTCTCCACGGTCGCGGCGCACAGCACCTTGGTTGCGCCGAACTCGACCAGGACCGACCCCTCGGCGTGCGCGAGCCAGTTCCTGGTGATGGTGACGGGACGAAGCTGATCCGGTCGGCGACCGTTGGTACGAGCCATAGGGGTCACCCTAGGTCATAGACGGCCCCGCTCCGCGCCAGCTCCAGCCTGCCGCGGAACCCGCCGCCCGAGGCCTCCTCCAGCACCCGCGCCCGGTCGTACCAGGGAACGAGGTGCGTGAGGACCAGCGTGCCCGCCCCGGCCATGGCGCCGTGCTCGGCCGCCTGGCGACCGGTCAGGTGGAGCCCGGAGGGCAGTCCCGGGCCCTCGACGAAGGACGCCTCGCACAGCAGAAGGTCGGCCTGGTGGGCCAGCTTCACCAGCTCGGCCGACTCGCCGGTGTCCGCGGAGTAGGCGACCGAGCGGCCCCGGTGGGACACGCGGAAGCCGTACGTCTCGACGGGATGGTTCATCGGCGCCGCGGTCACCTCGAACGGGCCGATGTGGCGCACCCCGGGCGAGAGCCGGTGGAAGTCGAAGGAGTTCTCCAGCACCGGCTCGTCCGGCATGGCGTACGCCGCGTTGAGCCGGGCGGAGGCCCCTGCCGGGGCGTGCACGGGCACCTTGGGCAGCGGCCCTTCGGGCGTGTAGGTGCGAACCACGTGGTAAGCGCACAGGTCGAGGCAGTGATCGGCGTGCAGGTGCGAGAGCAGGACGGCGTCGACGTCGTAGAGGCCGGTGTGCCGCTGCAGCGCCCCGAGCGCGCCGCTGCCGAGGTCGAGGAGGAGCCGGAAGCCCTCGGCCTCAACCAGGTAGCAGGAGGCCGGGCTGTCCGGCCCGGGGAAGCTCCCGGAGCAGCCGACGATGGTCACTTTCACAGCGAACCCCCAATGCCGGATCCGTCCGTCTCGTTCTCCGGCCTCGGCACCGGCTCGACGTCGGCGATCTCCGGACCGAGGAACCGGCGGCCGAGCCGCTCGAAGAGCACGGTGTCCCCGGTGGCCCGGAAGGTGTGCCGGGGCGTGGTGACTCCGTTGGACAGGCCCCGGTCGTGCAGGATCCGGTAGACGTCCTTGGCGGTCTCCTCGGCGCTCGACACCAGCGTCACCCCGTCGCCCGCGACGTACGACAGCGGGCCGGTCAGCAGCGGGTAGTGGGTGCAGCCGAGGATCAGGGTGTCGCAGCCGGCGTCCCGCACGGGTTTGAGGTAGCCCCTGATCACCTCGATGAGGTCGTCACTCATCGTCTCACCGCGCTCCACGAACTCCACCAGCAGCGGCGCGGCGACGGCCACCAGCTCGACGTGGGGGGCGGCCGCGAACGCGTCGTGGTACGCCATGGACTCGACGGTGGCGCGGGTGCCGATCACGCCGACCTTGCCGTTCCTGGTCGCCTTGACCGCGCGGCGGGTGGCGGGCTGGATGACCTCGACGACCGGGACGGAGTAGCGTTCCCTGGCGTCGTGCAGCACCGCGGCGCTCGCGCTGTTGCAGGCGATCACGAGCATCTTGACGTCATGCTCGACGAGGTGGTCCATCACCTCGAGGGCGTACGCGCGGAGCTGGGCGATGCTCTTCGGCCCGTACGGCTGGTGCGCCGTGTCGGCCACGTAGAGGACCGACTCGTGCGGGAGCTGATCGATGATCGCGCGGGCGACGGTGAGCCCGCCCACCCCGCTGTCGAAGATCCCGATGGCGCTGCTGTTGTTCGGCACGGTTCCCAAGGTTAGGGGACGGATCTCCGGCGCTCACGGTAAGAATCCTCACAACACGCGCCGGGGCGCGGTCAGGCCTCGTGCCGCCGGGACACGCGGTACGCGACCTGGTACGCGGCGCGCGACACGACGATCGTGAGGAGCCAGGAGTATTTGCCCAGCGAAGGGCTGAAGAAGCTCACCGGGATCGAGACGAGGAACACCCCGGCCGCCGCGCCCGCGCCGGCCAGCAGCCTGAGCATCGGGTGCGCGGACGCGTCGGCGCGCAGCAGCCCGGCGTGGACGGCGTGCCGCGCCATCTGCACCAGGAGCAGCGCGATCCCGCTGATGACGAGGGCGTAGAGGACCGGGCCCAGCACGAACCGCCCGTCCTCACTGTTCACGCGGGTGGCGAAGGGCACGACCACGACGAGGAAGAGCCAGCAGAGGTTGAGCCGCCGCAGGGTGGCGTCCACCACATGGATCTTGCGGAAGTACTGGTGGTGGGCCATCCAGAACGCGCCGATGACCCCGAAGCTGATCAGGAAGTTCAGGTAGTCGTCCGGGAGCAGGTCCAGGAACGCGTGCCAGACCTCGGTGTTCGTCTCCCCGTGGGGCACGGGGAGTTCCAGCGCGAGCAGGGTCATCGCGATGGCGATCACCGCGTCGGAGAAGAAGATCACCCGGTCGCGGACGTGCCGGCGGTCTTCTTCGTCCATGAAGTGGGGGCTTTCCGGGGGGTCCGTCACGTTCTGATCCGACACGGGGGGTAAGTGTGCCATGCCGCCGGGCTCCGCGCCCAGCCGCCCGGGACGGGCCCGATCAGGCGCCCCGCCGGCCCACCAGGGCGAGCTGGCGTGACTGCGCGACCAGCCGTCCGGCGGAGTCCCACACCTCGACGTCCTCGTCGAACCAGCCGTCGCTGACGAGCCGCCCGCTGCCGAGCAGCGTGAGCGGGCCCGGCGCGGGCAGGGCCCGCAGGTGCCAGGTGAGTTCCACGGTCGGCGCCCACCCCCGCGCGCCGGAGGAGAACACGACCGGTGGGAGCGAGTCCACCGCCAGCGCCAGCACGTACGGGTCGGGGTCCTGGGGCTGCGCCAGCCGGAAGTAGGCCCGCGACTCCGGCCGGCCGCTGGGGGCGCCGGAGACCCAGCCGATCGTGGCGGGGTCGAACAGCAGGTCCACCTGGGCGCCGAAGTTCATGTTCGAGTCTGGGCGAGGGCCGGGGAGGCGTACGCACTCCTCCGGCGGGGGCATGCGCACCCGCGGCCGCCCGGTCCACGCGGGCTCGGCGTCCCCGTCCAGGCTCGCCGTGGTGACCAGCGTCTCCACGAACGCCGTGCCGTCCCGGACGAGCCGCGCCCGGGTCACGGTCACGGTGCCGCCGGATCTGAGCTCCTCCACCTCCACCCGGGCCGGCCCCGGCCGGGGCGCGCGGAGGAACTGGGCGCTCGTCGAGACGGGATGGTCGTGGGGCGAGGAGTCGACCACCGCCCGCAGCACGGTCGCCAGCAGGTAGCCCCCGTTGAGCGGGCCGCCGAGCGAGTAGCCGTCGTCGAGGCACACGTCGTAGGTCCGCTCGTCGACGCGGATCACCTGGGTCGCCTCGTCGAACTTGGTCACGCGTTCCCCCGCTTCTCCGGAATGATGTTCTGTTGTCACTTTAGCCCGGCGACCCGGATTTAAGCGGATCAAGCCGTATGCAAGCGGATCGCTAGTAAGTGACCGTAAAGTCGGGACGTCCTCAACGAATCCCCCCAAGTGAGTGAGACATGCCCTCCGACATGCCGCCCGCCGGCCCTCCCTTTCCGGGCAATTCCGCACCGGACGACCCATTCTCGGGCAATCAGGACTTCGACCGCACCATCGCGTACCGCGGCCCCCGTGCGCAGCCCGCGCCGGGCGCGGACGCCCTGCGGACCCAGCGCATGCCCGAGTGGGACCAGCCCGAGGTGATCGGATACGGCACGGTCCCCGGCGAGCCCGCCCCGCCCCCCCGCCGCGGGAGCCGCGGCTGGATCATCGCCATCGTGGCCGCCATCCTCGTGGCCGTCGTGGGAGGAGGCGGCGTCTACGCCGTGTCCCTGCTCAGCGGCGGCGGCTCGCAGCCGCAGGACGTCCTGCCGGGGAACGCCATCGCCTACGTCCGGCTCGACCTCGACCCGTCCGCCGGCCAGAAGATCGCGCTGTTCCAGATCGCCAGGAAGTTCTCCGTCACCAAGCGGTCCTTCACGGGCGACGACCCCCGCCAGGCGCTCTTCAACCTGCTCAGGCAGAACGACGGCGAGCTGTCGAAGGTCGACTACGCCAAGGACGTGGAGCCCTGGCTGGGCGACCGGATCGGCGTCGCCGTGCTCGCCCCGGCCGCCAAGGGCGAGGAGCCCGGCGTCGCCGTGGCCGTCCAGGTGAAGGACGAGAACGCCGCCCGCGAGGGCCTCGCCAAGCTGGCCGGCGGCGCGAAGGACATCGGCGTCGCGTTCCGCGACGGTTACGCGATCGTCGCGCAGGCGCAGAACCTGGCCGACACCTACGCCAAGGCCACGCCGCTCACCGACACCCCGGCCTTCGCCGACGATGTGGCGGCCCTCGGAGAGCAGGGCGTGCTGTCCTTCTGGACCGACCTGGAGAAGGTCGGCGCGGCGGCCGGATCGACCGCCGACGCCGACGCCGCCGTGCTCGACGCCGTCCGCGGCGTCCACGTCGCCGGCGCACTGCGCTTCGACGGGAGCTACGCGGAGCTCGCCGGTCTCGCCCGCGGCGGGAGCGCGGCGTCCCGCGCCCAGCCGGAGCCGGTGAAGATCGGCGAACTGCCCGCCTCGACCGTGGGCGCGGTCGCGGTCTCCGGCCTCGGCGACGTTGTCTCGCAGCAGTGGCCGCAGATCGAGAAGGCCGCCTCCGGCGTGAGCGGCGAGGGCTTCACCCGGTTCGTCCAGGAGGCCAGGCAGCGGTACGGCCTGTCGCTCCCGGACGACCTCGTGACCTTCCTCGGCAAGGGCGTCAGCGTCGCCCTCGACGAGCAGGGCCTGAGCGGTGAGCAGCCCAACGTCGGCGCCGTCCTCGACACCGACCCCGCCAAGGCCGGGGCGGTGCTCGACAAGGTGGAGAAGTTCCTCGCCGACTCCGGCACGCCGATGAAGTTCGCCCGCGCCAACGGCGACGACCGGCTCGTCGTGGCGAGCACGCAGGAGTACGCCGACACCCTGACCAAGGCCGGCACGCTGGGCGACGGCGACACGTTCCGGCTGGCCGTCCCCGACGCCGGCGACGCCACCTACGCCGCCTACGCGGACCTCGACAAGGTGGAGAAGTTCTACCTGTCCGACGTTCCGGAGAGCGAGCGGGCGGACGTGCAGACCCTGCGGGCCGTGGGACTGAGCGGCCGGCAGTCTCCCGACGAGACGACCTTCTCCCTGCGCGTCGTGTTCAACTGAGCCTGTCCGGACCGGGCAGACCCGGGCCGACATGCCGACGGCGCCGTCCCCGCAGCGGGACGGCGCCGTCGGCGCGTCGTACTGGTAGTTCTGTCCGGGGTCCTGTCCGGGTCGCGATCGGCGTGATCGGGATCAGGCCCAGAGCTGGCCCTCCAGGCGGTCCTCGGCCTCGCCGAGGGTTCCCTCGTACGCACCCGTCGAGAGGTATTTCCAGCCGCCGTCGGCGACGACGAAGACGATGTCCGCCCGCTCCCCCGCCTCGACGGCCTTGCGGGCCATGCCGAGCGCGGCGTGAAGCGCGCAACCGGTGGAGATCCCGGCGAAGATGCCCTCGGTCGCCAGCAGCTCCCGGGTGCGGCGCAGGGCGTCGGCCGAGGTGACCGAATATCTCGTGGTGAGCACGGACTCGTCGTACAGCTCCGGGACGAATCCCTCGTCGACGTTGCGCAGCCCGTAGACCAGCTCGCCGTACCGGGGCTCGGCGGCGACGATCTTCACGCCCGGCACCCGCTCGCGCAGGAACCGGCCGACGCCCATGAGGGTGCCCGTGGTGCCGAGACCCGCGACGAAGTGGGTCACGGTCGGCAGGTCGGCGAGGATCTCCGGCCCGGTGGACTCGTAGTGCGACCGCCAGTTGGCCGGGTTGCCGTACTGGTAGAGCATCACCCAGTCGGGGTGCTCGGCGGCCAGCCCCTTCGCGACCCGGACGGCCTCGTTCGACCCGCCCGCCGCCGGCGAGGAGATGATCTCCGCACCCCACATGCGCAGGAGTTGCCTGCGCTCCTCCGAGGTGTTCTCCGGCATCACGCAGATCAAGTGGTAACCCTTGAGCCGCGCCGACATGGCCAGCGAGATGCCGGTGTTGCCGGAGGTCGGCTCCAGGATCGTGCAGCCGGGCGTGAGCAGCCCGTCCTTCTCGGCCTGCTCGATCATCCAGAGGGCCGGCCGATCCTTGATCGACCCGGTCGGGTTCCGGTCCTCCAGCTTGGCCCAGATCCGTACCTCCGCCGAGGGCGACAGCCGCGGCAGGCCCACCAGCGGCGTCCGGCCGACCGAGTCGATCAGTGAGTCGAAGCGCATCTAGCGCGCTCCACCGGCCACGGCGGGCAGCACGGTCACCGTGTCGCCGTCGGAGACGGGAGTGCCGAGCCCGCCCAGGAAGCGGACGTCCTCGTCGTTGAGGTAGACGTTGACGAACCGGCGCAGACCCGCGGCGTCGACCAGCCGGTCACGCAGGCCGGGGTGGCGCGCCTCCAGGTCGCCGATCAGCTCCTCAAGGGTGGCTCCCGTGGCGTTGACCGCCTTGGCGCCGTCGGTGTAGTTGCGCAGGATGGTCGGAATGCGGACCTCGATGGCCATCGCGGCTCAATCTCCTTGATCAGTGGTCGTCATGATTGTGAGCGTCCACCTGAGTTGAACGGGGTCAGGTGGGCGGGGATTCCGGCGCGGGACGCTCAGCGACAGTCGTAAACGACGACGGACGGCGTGTGCGCGAAAAGGAACAGCTGAACAGGAGATCCGGGACGACCCCGGCGACGCGGGACAGCCGGTGACGACACGGGACGAGCGTCATCGTTGGGCATGCGGCCAGTTTAGCCGTACACCTCAACGATCTTGACTTCCTCCTCGGTGACGACGCCGTCGAGGATCCGGAAGGAACGGAACTGCGGCTCGTCGAACGCGGTGGACACCAGCACGTAGTGGGCGTCCGGCTCGGAGGCGTAACTGATGTCGGTGCGTGAGGGGTACGCCTCGGTGGCCGTGTGGGAGTGGTAGATCACCACGGGCACCTCGTCGCGGTCGTCCATCTCCCGCCAGACCCGCAGTTGCTCCAGCGAGTCGAACCGGTAGAACGTCGGGGACCGCTCGGCGTTCTCCATCTGGACGAAGCGTTCAGGACGGTCGGACCCGACCGGCCCGGCGATGACGCCGCAGGCCTCGTCGGGGTGGTCGGCCCGTGCGTGGGCCACGACCTTGTCGACCAGTTCGCGCGAGATCGTCAGCATGCGGGAAAACTACCAAAGCGCTCGGACCAGGGTGTCCTGCAGGTAGGTCAGCCAGTCGTACGTCACCAGCGCCGGATAGCGCGGATCGTCCTCGGACATCTCCGCGATCTCCTCGTGAATCGCCTCAGTGACCTCCAGGCGCACACCCAGCGCGAGCCGGATGTCGTTGATCGCCCGCAGCCACGCCTGCCCCTGCTCGGCGGTGAGCTCCAGCCGTCCCGGCGCGGCCGTCTCCAGCACCGTGGTCGCGTCGGCCCGCTTGCCGTCCCGCAGGGTCGCCTCGGTGTAGCGGCGGAACTCGTCCGACGCCTCCTCGTCGTCGCTGTACGCCGAGGGGAACAGGCGCGCGAGCACCGGGTCGATCGGCGGGGCCACCGAGCCGATGCCGAGCGCGCGCTCGAGCGGATCGTCGCCGGTCGACCCGGGCTCGACCAGACCGAGGACCTGGGTGACGAGATTGCGCAGGATCGACACCTCGCCCGCGTCGAGGTGAACCGAGACGCCCTGGCGCGTCGCCTTGAAACCGGTGCTCATGTGCCCTTTCCCGGCTACGAGTCCCGCTGGACGGTGGCCCAGAGGCCGTAGGAGTGGAGGATCTGGACGTCGCGCTCCATCTCCTCCCGGGTGCCGTTCGCGACCACGGCCTTCCCCGTCTGGTGGACGTCCATCATCAGCTTCTCGGCCCTGGACCGGGGATAGCCGAACACCGTCTGGAAGACATAGGTGACGTACGACATCAGGTTGACCGGGTCGTTCCACACGATCGTGACCCACGGCACGTCGGGACGGACGTCCGACGCCGGGCGTTCGATCTCCACTGGAGCGGTACTACCCACGTCACCATCCTGCACCACGCCGGTCGTAGTCTTCGACACGTGTCTCAGAACGTGCCGCAGAACGCGCCGCAGACCTACGCCACCGCGCTGCTGACGGACCGATACGAGCTGACCATGCTGCAGGCCGCGCTGGCCGCGGGCACGGCCCACCGCGGGGCCGTCTTCGAGGTCTTCGCCCGTAGGCTGCCCGGAGGGCGGCGATATGGGGTGATCGCGGGTACCGACCGCGTGCTCGACGCACTGGAGGCGTTCCGATTCGAGGACGACGATCTGGAGTTCCTGGCCGCGGAGGGGATCGTCGACGACCGCACTCTGGCGTTTCTCGCCGATTACCGGTTTTCCGGAAACGTCCACGGTTACCGCGAGGGCGAGGTCTTCTTCCCCGGATCGCCCATCCTCGTGGTGGAGGGCACCTTCGCGGAGGCCGTGCTGCTGGAGACGGTGATCCTGTCGATCCTCAATCACGACTGCGCGATCGCCGCGGCGGCCTCCCGGATGGCCGGGGCGGCCGGCGGCCGCCCGCTGATCGAGATGGGCTCGCGCCGCACCCATGAGGCCGCCGCCGTCGCCGCCGCCCGGGCGGCCTACCTGTGCGGCTTCTCCTCCACGTCCAACCTCATGGCCGGGCGCCGGTACGGCGTGCCGACCGCGGGGACGGCCGCGCACGCGTTCGTGCTGCTCCACGATTCCGAGAAGGAGGCGTTCCGGGCCCAGCTCGACTCCCAGGGGCTCGGCACGACCCTGCTCGTGGACACCTACGACGTCGCCGCGGCCGTACGGACCGCCGTCGAAGTGGCCGGCGACGAACTGGGGGCGGTGCGGATCGACTCGGGCGACCTGGCCGCCGTCGCCGTCGACGTGCGGCGGCGGCTCGACGAGTACGGCGCGCGGCGCACCGGCATCGTCGTCACCGGCGACCTCGACGAGTTCGCCATCGCGGCCCTCGCGGCCGCCCCCGTCGACGCGTACGGCGTGGGGACGGCTCTCGCGACGGGCTCGGGCCACCCCACGGCCAGCCTCGTCTACAAGCTCGTCGCCCGCGAGAACGCGGCGGGCGAGATGACCCCGGTCGCCAAACGTTCGGTGGGCAAGCCGAGCAAGGGCGGGCGCAAATGGGCCTATCGCCGGACGGAGAACGGCCGTGCCACCGGGGAGATCGTCACGACCGCCCCGGTGGACGGCGACGACCGCCCGCTGCTGGCCGAACTCGTGCGCGACGGCCGCGTGATCGGCCGCGAACCCCTCGACGCCGCCCGCGAACGACACCGGTCGGCCCTGACCGAATTGCCAATGGAGGCGCGCAGCCTCTCCCCTGGAGACCCCGCAGTCCCTACTATCTTCAATTGATCGTGGGAGACCGGCGCATGAGGACGACGCCGGTCTTCCACGATCGCGCCCGAGGGGATGCCATGAAGACAGCGCTCGTCGTCGTCGACGTCCAGAACGACTTCTGCGAGGGCGGCGGCCTGCCGGTCGCGGGCGGCTCGGCCGTCGCCGCGGACATCGGCCGTCACCTGCTGACCCGGGAGTACGACCACGTCGTGGCCACCCGCGACTACCACGTCGACCCAGGCACCCACTTCTCCGACGAGCCCGACTACGTGAACACCTGGCCGGTCCACTGCCGCGTCGGCACGCCCGGGGCCGCGTTCCATCCCGGCCTCGACACCGCGAAGATCGAGGAGGTCTTCAGCAAGGGCGAGCGCCAGGCGGCCTACAGCGGCTTCGAGGGCGCGGCCGGTGACGGCACCGGGCTCGCCGGCTGGCTGCGCGAGCGCGGCGTCGAGGCGCTCGACGTGGTCGGGATCGCCACAGACCACTGCGTACGGGCGACCGCCCTCGACGCGGCCCGCGCGGGCTTCCGCACCCGGGTCCTGCTCGACCTGACCGCCGGGGTGTCCCGGGCGACCACGGACGCCGCCCTCACCGAGCTCGCCGCGGCCGGAGTGGAGCTTTCCGGCGCACCCGTCGTCCGCTCCTGACCCGCCGTCCTCCCGTTCCTCAGGCGGGGTGGGGTCCAGGCGGCGCCGGGCGCCTTCCGCGATCTCGGCCCGACGCGCGGCACGCCAAGGCTTCACCACAGCGCGTAACTGGTGTATTACCTAGAGCGACTGATGTCCGTCGATTGGCGTCCCGATGCTCGCGATCATGCTCGGCCTGTCCTGGCTCGTTCTGACCCCGGTCTGCGTGTGGCTGCTGTTCGGCCCGCACCGGTCGAGGCCCCTGCGCGGCCTCGCCGTGTTCGTGCTGACGTCGCTGCAGGCCACCACCATGGTCCTCGGCTTCGCCGAGCAGGCGCCGCGCCCGGCGCCGTCCGTCCTCGCGCGCTCCGGCGCCGCCACCACGCCGGAGACCGTCGCGGGCGCGGGAGGCTCCGCCGGGCCGGACGCCGCGCCGGCCGCTCCCCTCTCGCCCCAGGACGCCACCGACGCCGCCTCGGGCTGCGCCTCCCGGGTGCCCGTCCCCGAGGCCGTACGGCTCTCGCTGCGCGGCCGGATACTCACCGGAGTGACGGTCTACTGGCCCGCCGCCGTCGGCGAGTGCGACGTGGCGGCGGTCGCCCTGCGGCACGCCGGGGGACGGCTCCGGCTGTGGGTGCACGAGGGCACGCCCGGACACCACCGGAAGGGGGCGCGGACCCTGCCCGTCCGGGTGACGGGCGACACGGCCTCACTCGACGTCCGCCTCACCCGGCCGATCAGGCATCACGCCCACCTTGTCGCGGTCAACGGGCACACCGGCCGGGTGATCCGGCAGAAGCCCAGGCCCGCCGGCATGTAGGCCCAGTGGGCGCGCGCGGCTACCGCCGCTGGGCCGCCCACTTCCGGATCATGTTGATCCGATCCCGCACCTGCTCGGCCGTGGCCTGCGCGATGGCCGGGCCGCCGCAGACGCGGCGCAGCTCCGCGTGGATCACGCCGTGCGGCTGGCCGGTGCGGTGGTTCCACGCGCCGACGAGCCCGTTGAGCTCCTTGCGCAGCTCCTGGATCTGCTCGTGCGGGGCGAGCGCCTCCGGCTCCTGCGCCTCGGGCTTGGCCCGGCGCCGGGCGGCCTGCTGGTCGGCCTGCCGCTTGCGCAGCAGCGACGCCACCTGGTCGGGTTCGAGCAGGCCGGGCAGGCCGAGGAAGTCCTCCTCCTCCGGCGACCCCGGGGCCGCCGCGGTGCCGAACTCGCCGCCGTCGAACAGCACCCGGTCGAACGTGGCGCTGGCCTCCAGAGTCTGGAAGGGCAACTCCTCGCCGAGCGCGTCCGGCTGCTTCTTCTCCTGCTGCGCCTGCTCCAGAAGCAGATCGTCGAGCCCGTCCTCGTCGCGTCGCCGGCCGAGGACGTGGTCGCGCTCGGCCTCCATCTCGCCGGCCAGGCCCATCAGGATGGGAACGGACGGCAGGAACACCGACGCCGTCTCCCCCCGCTTCCTGGCCCGGACGAAACGGCCCACGGCCTGGGCGAAGAACAGAGGGGTCGACGTGCTGGTGGCGTACACGCCGACTGCCAACCTGGGGATGTCGACGCCCTCGGAGACCATCCGGACCGCGACCAGCCATCTGGCCTCGGAGGAGGCGAAATCCTTGATCTTCTTGGACGCCCCGGGGTCGTCGGAGAGCACGACCTGCGCGCCCTCTCCGGTGACCGCCCGGATGTGGCGGGCGTAGGCGCGGGCCGACTCGTGATCGGAGGCGATGACGAGGCCCCCCGCGTCGGGGACTCCCCTGCGCACCTCGGTCAGCCGCCGGTCGGCCGCGTGGATGACCTGCCGGATCCAGTCGCCCTTCGGGTCGAGGGCGGCCCGCCAGGCCTGGGAGAGCTGGTCCTTGGTCAGCGGCGTGCCCAGCGTCGCGGTGATCTCGTCGCCCGCGCGGGTGCGCCACTTCATCTCGCCCGAGTACGCCAGGAAGATGACCGGCCGCACGACGCCGTCGGCCAGGGCCGGACCGTAGCCGTAGGAGTAGTCGGAGACGCTGCGCAGCGCGCCCTCGGCGTCCTCCACGTACGAGACGAAGGGGATCGGGCTGTCGTCGGACCGGAACGGCGTGCCGGTCAGCGCCAGTCGCCGCGTCGCGGGCTCGAACGCCTCGCGGACGCCGTCGCCCCACGACTTCGCGTCGCCCGCGTGGTGGATCTCGTCGAAGATCACCAGAGTCTTGCGCACCTCGGTGCGGGCACGGTGCAGCGCCGGATGCATGGCGACCTGGGCATACGTCACGGCCACGCCGGTGAAGTCGCGCGAGGTGGTGCCCTGGCTGTTCTTGAACTCGGGGTCGATGCCGATGCCGACCCTCGCCGCCGCGTCGGCCCACTGCCGCTTCAGGTGCTCGGTGGGCGTGACGATCGTCACGGCGCGGATGACCCCCCGGCTGAGCAGCTCGCTGGCGATACGCAGCGCGTATGTCGTCTTGCCCGCCCCGGGCGTCGCGACCGTGAGGAAGTCTCTCGGCTCACGCTGGATGTAGAGGTCGAACGCCTCCTGCTGCCACGCGCGCAGCTTGGGCGCGGTGCCCCAGGCGGCCCGGTCGGGATAGGAGGGGGAAAGGTGGGACGCGGCCGAAACGCTCAACGACGCCTCCCCTGGCTCCCCGGAACACTGCTGTCTCTATCGGTTCGGTCCCTCACAGTGACCTCAGAGTAGCCCGACCGGCTGACAAGACATGCCGTTCGACCATGATCCTGGCCACGGACGGCCCGTTGCGCTAGGAGCGGACAGGGGCCGGACGCCGACCAGGGCGGAACACCCGCCGACACCGTAAGGCATCGGGGGGCGTCCGCCCTGGTGGTGGTCCGGCGGTGCCGGACAGCGCCCAGACCGGCGCGTCCGGACGGTTGCCCGGAGGCGCCTGGACGCCGTCCGGATGTCGCCTAGGCGCCGCCTAGACGCTGCCTAGACGCTGCCTGGACGCTGCCTGGACGCTGCCTGGACGCTGCCTGGACACTGCCTGGAAGAGATCTGGACAGCGGCTCAGACGGAGCCGGCGGGCACCCAGTTGGGGCCGCACGGCGGCGTCAGGTTCGGCGAGTTCGGGAAGAACGTGGCCGTGGTGGTGGCCGGGAGCGGCGACGTGCCCGTGGCGGTGCCCCACCTGCAGGTGGTCTGCCAGATCTGGGAGTCCGACGTCCGCGCGGTGATCACCAGGGACGCGTCGACGCCCACCTCGCTCGCCATGGGCGTCCTGTTCGCCACGGTGATGTTCACCACCGTGGCGCCCTGGCTGCCCTGGATCCCGCGGAGGTTCTGCCACACGCCGGTGTTGGGGTCCAGGATCCACGGAATGCCGCCGTTGGCCGACACCCGGAAGACGCGTCCCGGAGTGTTCGCGTTGGTGGCGGGAATGACCATGAACGTCGAGTCCAGCCACTGCGGCTGCGCCTGGACCTGGTGGTTGACGGCGGCCGTGTTCTCGGTGGCCGCTCCGGCCGCGGCCGAGCCCAGGCCCATGGTCGCGCACGCGACCGTCGCCGCGGCACCCCACGCCAGCAGGCGACCGGCCGTACGCGAGCCTGATGCCGAGCTGCACTTACGAGAAATCACTTGATTTCCCCCCAATGATGAGAATTGGTCTTTCCGGGTCACCGCGGTTTCGTGCGATGCGAGCCCGAAATTACCCGCCGGGGAAATCATGGGCGGCACGACACCTGCCGGAGGACGGCAAACAGATGCCCCGCCTATCTCAAAGCGCAGCGCCAAATGGCGACCTATCCCTTTGCTGCCATATTTTCCGGCATTATCGGGACGATGGCGCCGTAGTCGGATAATGGCCTGTTTTCCGAAACGACGGAAGAGAAGGCCGTGGCCTGTTGTCAGAAGACGCTGTTGTCAGAAGACGATGGTGCGTCCTTCGGCGCGGGCCTGGTCGGCCGAGTAGGACACGCCGTGCACCTTGAGCCCCTGGGCATCGAGCAGGGTGACGATGCCGCCGCCGTTGCCGAGGACGACTCCGTCGGTGAGGGTCGTCGCCAGGGTCGCGCCCGGAGCGAGGACGACGGCGGGCAGCGGACAGCTGTGTTTCCCGCGGTCGGCCAGCCGCCAGCCGGTCAGGTCGATCGGCCCGGCGGTGGTGTTGATCAGTGTGACCGTCTCCACCTCCGGCGCGGGCCCGATCGGGTTGACCAGCGCGGCCACGATCCGGACCGGCTCCTCGCCCCCCGTCTCGGGACGCATGCCGACGCCCTTTCCGAGGGCGTCGAGGCTGTGGCCGGTCACGTCGTCGGTGTGCCAGGCCTGACTCTGGAAGGCCAGGAAGACCGCGACCCAGCGAGACTCGGCGGCGAAGTGGATCAGCAGGGCCCCGTCCTGCCACACGCCGTCGTCGCGCGCGAAACTGGGGACGTTGCCCTGGTTCATGTGCACGTCGTGCACGCCGTTGCCCGGCCGGAACCCGAAGACCTTGTCGGGCACGCCGGTCTCCGGTCCCCACCGCTCACCGAACGCGTAGAGCGTGGCCCGCGGGTCGTTCCGGGCCTTCTGCACGTAGTGGTCCAGCAGATCGGCGAGATCGTTGTCCGGCCCCGTCACCTCCGGCGGCAGCGGCCGCATGCCCGACGGGTCGAACAGGTTGCCCCGGATGTAGTCGACGCTCGCCGTGTCCGGCCCCGGCGGCAGCGGCGTCCAGCCGGATCCCGCGGCCGGCAGCCGGTCGAGCAGCGGATGCCGGAAGTCGTCGGCCACCAGATAGAGCAGCTCGGACGGCGACTCGGCGGACTTCACGTTGACCGCCACCCGATAGTGGGTGCCGGCGTCGTCGACCACGTGGATCTGGTAGTGCGGGGTGTCCGTGGCCCCCTCCCGCCGGGTGTCGGCCACGACTCCCGTCAGCACTCCATAGGACTTCAGCGACACGGGCCGTCTCCCTCATCGTCTCGGCGCGGTACGCCCCGATCGACAGCGAAGCATCCGCGGCGGGCCATGTCCACGGGGCGCGACTCAGTACGCGGCTCGATGTCCGAGCCGGTGCGTCACCCGGTGCCCGACTCGATGCGGGGCGCGGTGCGCGGCCCAGTGCGCGGCCCAGTGCGCGGCCCAGTGCGCGGCCCAGTGCGCGACCCGGTGCGCGACCCGATGTCCCACCCGGTGCGCGGCTCAGGTCGCGCCCGAGATCACCGCGACGATGTCGGCCCGCGCCCGCTGATCGTCGGGATGGGCGAGCCCCAGCATGACCGTGCTCCGGCCGTCCGGACGGGTGAGCAGGGTCACCCGCATGAACGCCGGTTCGTTCACCACGTCGCTGTAGGTCGCCCGTACGGCCCGTGTGTGGCCCGGCCGGCCGTTCACGGTGACCGCCCGATCGTCGACCACCTCGACGTCGTCGCCCTGGAGCAGCAGCCGGGCGTACAGCTCGCTCAGGTCGATGACGGCCGAGCGCAGGTTGGGCGGGTCCACACCCTCACCGGGGCGCGCCATGACCGTCGCCAGGTCGCCGTGGGCCGCGACGGATGTGAAGCCGGTGACGGGGGCCACCACGCCTTCGGCCCAGCCGGGCGGGAGCGGATAGGTCACCCCGGCCAGCCGGTCCGAGACGACGGTGGGTGGCGGATCCTCGGCGCCCCGCAGGACCGTGACGACGATCGCGCCGATCACGGACGCCGACGCGACCAGTGCGAGCAGGGCGACGAGCAGCCGCCGAAGCAGGCTCGGCCGCCGCCGCGGCGGCGGAGCGGGCGCGCCGTAACGATGGGCGGAGGGAGGCAGGTCCTCCCCTGCCGCCTCCCACGTCTCGCTCCCCGGTGGGGGCCAGACCCGGCGGGTCCACTGATCGTCCACGAAGCCTCCCGGGCCGTCCCGCCAGGCGCGCGACGCGGCCGGCGGGCGCCGGGGGCCGCGAGCGCTGCTGTGGAGTTAGCCACATCCGCGACATGCCAGTCAACCCGTGCCGTCCAACCGCGCTGCGACCAGTTCGGATTCGCCCTCGCGGGGCCGGGAGGCGGTGCCGGTGGTCCCGGCCCGGTGTGCAGGTCTTGTCTGCCGGTCTGGTGGTCATCCATGGTTCTGCGCCGGGCCGAATCCCTCGGCAGTCATCAGCCATGACCCCGAACTGGTTGGAGCTCTAGTTGAGGGTTTCTCTGACTCCTATCGGCCACGGTCGGTAATGTATCGAACACATGATCGGACCAACGGTGGGCAGGAGGTGCCTCTGTGACGGCGGCTCACGACTCCGGCTTCGGTGGCGTCACCGGCTCCAGCGACACGGACGTCGTCACGATGCCCGTGGCCCCCGAGGCCGAGCGCGATGCCGGACTCCTCGGCTCATCTGTCTCTGATGCTCGTGTCCCTGATGCTCGTGTCCCTGATGCTCGTGTCCCTGATGCTCGTGTCCCTGCGGACGGGATGCCGGTCCCGCCCCTGCTCGCGGGCACCTGTCTGGATCCTCGCTTCCCCTCGCAGGGACGGCCGGCCGGGCCGCCGGGCGCAGAGCGGGGCGGGGCCGAGCCGGATGCGGGCGACGCGCATCAGGGGGACGCCCGGAGCGATGCGGAATCGGCTCCGGAAACGGCGACGCAGCCGACGGCAGCTCCGGCAGCCACGGAACCCGGCCTTGTTACCCGTGACACTGAAGACGATGTCGCGGACACCTTGGTGGAACTGGCCGCCCGGTTGGCGCGTGCCGGGCGACCGGACAGCGCGGCGGTGTGCTTGGAACGGGCCGAGAAGGTGATCCAAGCGATAGACCTGTTGGGTTCGGTGTTCGCGGCGCTGTTGCATCAGGTGCATATCACCGGTGAGGCAAAGGCGTACGGGCACGCCTCCACCGCCTCATGGCTCCGCTCGGACAGACCGAGCACTCCCCCACCGAGAACCCCTGCACCGGGCGCGTCTGCGCTGGACACTCCCGCACCCGGCGCGTCTGCCCCGGGCGCGTCTGCGTCGGCGGAGAGCGGCGCGGAGGCGCCGGGAACGCCTGGCGCGCAGGGGGTGCCGGTGGTGGTGCGGCGTGGTCCGGGGATGACGGGTGCGCAGGCGTCGCGGTGGTTGCGGATCTCCGGCGAGGTGGCCCGCCTCCCGCAGGTGAAGGCCCGCTACCGGGCCGGGTCCCTGTCCGGCGGAGCGGTGGACGCCATCACCACGGTGACGACCAAACTGACCGACACGCAGGCGACCGAAGCCGAGCCGATCCTGCTGCAGCTGTCCGACAGCGCGTCCTGCGCGGAGGTGGCCAAGGCCGGCCGCTACATCCGGGAGATCCTCGACCCCGGCGCGCTGGTCGAGGAGTGCGAGGACGACTACGCGTCCCGGTTCCTGCTGGTCCGCCCGTCCAGCACCGGTGGCGTGGAAGGCGAGTTCCGCCTGCCACGAGAGGCCGCGGCTCGGCTACGGGCGTTTTTGACTTCCTATGCCCGCCCGAAGGACAAGGACGACGACCGGCCGCTACGCGTGCGCCAGGCCGACGCGTTCTCGGCCCTGCTGAGTGAGAAGGTCTCCACCGAACTCATCGTCATGGTCCGCGCCGAATCCATCCCCGACGACATCCTCGCCCCCACCGGCACACGGAACCCCGGTCCGGACACGTCACCAGGTGCGAGCGGCATGCCCGGCACGGACCAGGATCCCGCCTCCGACCCTGGCCCTGGCCCTGGCCCCGGCCCCGGCACAACGATCGGCACAACCGATCCCACGACCCAGAACACCGCAGCGGGCGCCAGCCGGACGACGGGCGCACGCAGCTCCACCAGTGCGGCGCGTACGCGCGGCGATGATGTGGCGCCTCCCACGGCCGGTGTGGGCCGAGACGGTCCACACGAGGAGGCGGCTCCTCCCGAGGAGGGTCCACACGAGGAGGCGGCTCCTCCCGAGGAGGGTCCACCCGAGGCCGCTATCGAGCACGTGGGTCCTGGCCATGCCCGGGGACCTGCCCACGCCGCAGAGCCCGACCATAGTGCGGGTTCTGACGATGCCGCGTGGCCTGCCGACGGCCCGCGTTCCGGCGACCGCAGGGACGGCATGCCCGCCGCCGCTGCCACTGCCGCAGACGCAGGTGCGGGCGCGGGCGCGGGCGCGGGCGCGGATGGGCGGGCGCAGGGGCGGCCACAGTCCAGCGGCGGAACGCGCGCTGACGCGTGCCGCACCTGCGGGCATGCCCCCAACCGGTTGGCTCCCGGGCTGCTGGTGGCGACCGGGCAGTTGCTGCCGGTCAGCGACGTCCACCGCCTGGCGCGGACCTCGCGCCTGACTCGGATGGTGATGGACGCCAAGGGCCAGGTTCTGGACATGGGGCGTTCGGTGCGGCTGGCCACCCCGGCTCAGCGCAAAGCCCTGCTGGCGCAGTACGCCACCTGCTACTGCCAGGGCTGCCCGATCCCCGCCACCATGGCCGAAGTCGACCACGTCCACGGCTGGATCGACGACGGCGTCACCAACCTCGACCTCCTGGCCCCCGCCTGCACCTTCCACAACCGCGACAAATTCACCCACCCCGACCGCTACACCACCCACCGCAACCCCAACGGCACCTGGACCCTCACCCACCACCCCAACCGCCGAAGATACGAACGCAGCAGCCACGAACCCGGCACTCGCCAACGCCCGGGGTGAACACCCCGAGCAGAACACCGGGCCAGGCACCCGGGACAGGCATCCGGGACAGGCGCCCAGGACAGACACCGAGGGGAGACACCGCGGGAAGACGCCGGGACAAGGCACCCGGAATAGACGAACGCCCAGGCGGAGGCAGTGCGAGGCCAGAGCGCGACGCCGGGCCGCGAAGCATGCTCAACTCACGACCCCGCCGAACGATGCTTCCCGAGGAAGGACACCCACATCGGCTATTCGGCATTGCGGCAGTCGAGCACAACGACAGCTAGCGGCCAACCGATCCAGCGACCTACAGCCGGCGAACGCGACCAGCCGCCCTGGCATCGATCATCTAGACGGACATCCAGACGGACATCTAGACGGAGTCGGCAGTAGTGGTGTGCGGACTGGTGCCCTCCAGCCCGGTCGCGTCAGGCCCGGTTACGTCTGGCCCGGTCGCGTCTAGTTGCGTTGGCTGGGCGGCCGTCCCGGGGCGGCGGTAGATGTCCCATAGCTGCTGGATTCGCAGCGCCTGGCCAGCCGTGAACTCGCGCATGCACCGGTCCTGGCCGTAGTCCATGTAGTTGTGCGTCGGATCCTCGCCGACGGCGCCGCAGGTGTTCTTGCGGGCCGGGCAGCCCGTCGTGGCGTACGCCTCTGGGGGCGTGTCGTCCACGGAGTCTCCCGGCGGGCGGCATCCGTTCTCGAAGGTGTGGAGCAGGCCAAGCCAGTGGCCGATCTCGTGGACCGCGGTGAAGCCGCGCCCGAACGACCGCAGCGGGCCACCCGGAACGCTGCGCCAGTCGATCACGACGCCGTCCAGGAGTGGCTGCTCCCGGTACCAGTTGGGGTAGGTGGCGTAACCGAGGACCAGTTCCCCGAGCTGCGCGATGTAGAGGTTGAGCGTCTCCGGGCCGCCGACGTGGAGCTTGGTCTTCATCGCCGACTCGTTGCCCAGGGGATCACGGAACCAGGATCGGTTGTTCGTGTGGGTGACCCCGGCGAGGGAGAACGTGACCTTGGTGTCCACGCCTCCGTACCTGCCGCCGTAGGCGGCGTTGAGCGTGCTGATCTGGCGTGGCACGGCGGTGTCCGGCAGTCCGAGGGCGCCGTCCTTGATGATGTGCACCCACACCCGGACGACGATCCGCTCGGCGGCTGATGCCTGCCCGTCCGGCCGATCAGCCGGCCGGTCGTGCGGCTCGGACGGGCGGGACTGCGCGGCCGAGCGAGATGGATCTGCCGCTCGCAGTCGTGAGGCGGGCGCGAGGCAGGCGGCGTCGCGGGGCGACCGGCCTGTACCGGCCTTCCGCCGGTCGTCGACGACGGCGCGCGGGGCCGGATCGGCGTACGGCGCACCGGGATAATGGGCTCCCCAGCGCCCCGCGGGCAACATGGACGACGCGGGCTGCGAGGCGGCACCCGACGGGCGGGTGGCCGCGCGCGCGGCGGTGCCGACAGTGCCGGCGCCGCCGTACGCGAACAGGCATGCAAGGAAGACGGCGAGCGCGCGCCGGGCCATTCGTTCCCCCGATACGACTGGTCAGGAGCCTGACGCTAGCCGCCCGAGGGATCACCGTCCCGTACCGACACTCACTCGCCGGAGGGTTCGCCCTTCGGCAGCCCCTCGTAGATTTCCTTGCACTCCGGACACACCGGGTATTTCTTCGGGTCCCGGCTGGGCACCCACACCTTGCCGCACAGAGCACGGACCGGCGCGCCGGTCACGTAGCTCTCCGTGATCTTGTTCTTGTCGGCGTAGTGCGAGAAGCGCTCGTGGTCGCCGTCGCCGTGCGACAGCCTCGGCGTTACTTCGCTCTCGGGAAGAGTCTTCGTGCTGCTCACGCTCACCGAGTCTACTGAGCGCGGCGGGCCCGCGCGGCTGCCGCGCCCCCCGAACTTCCCCAGCTCTCCCGGGCGGCCCAGGCAGGGGCCACACAGCTTGGGTTACACAGCTTGGGCTACACAGCTTGGGCCCACACAGCTTGGGCCCGTACAGCAACGGCCCGTACAAGCAAGGGCGCACGCTGTATGGGCCCGCGCCGTATCAACCCATGTGGACCGCGACACCCTCCGTCTTCCGTCCCGCCTTGACGAGCAGGGCCAGGAGGGCGGCCACGACGGCGACGCCCGTGCTCACCATGAAGCCGAGGTGCAGGCCGTCCATGAAGGACAGGTGCGAGGCGTCAGTGATGATCTTCGCGGCCGGACCGGTGAGCCCGGGCGGGGCCATGCCCACCGAGGCGAGCCCCTTCAGGCCCTCCATCTGGGCGGGGGTGACGGACGCGGCGGCCGGGCCGAGGTAGCCGGGCAGCACGCTCGCCACCTCGCCGGACACGACCGCGCCGAGGACGGCGGTGCCGAGTGCGCCGCCCACCTGCATGGCGGAGTTCTGCACGCCGCCCGCGACGCCGCTGAGCTCCTCGGGAGCGTTGCCCACGATGATCTCGGTGGCCCCCACGAAAACCGGCGAGAGGCCGAAGGCCAGCAGCACGAACGGGATCGCGCTGTCCTGGAAGGTCGCTTCGAGGCTGAGCCGCGACATCAGGAACATCGCGACCGCGGTGATCACCATGCCGCCCGTGATGGTGAACTTCGCGCCCAGCTTGCCGATCAGCATGCCGGCGATGGGGGACGCCACGATCATGCCGGCGCTCATGGGGAGCATGCGCAGGCCGGACTGGAGCGGGCTCAGGCCGTGCACGCCCTGGAAGAAGAACGTGAGGAAGAACATCGCGCCGAACATCGAGAACGCCATGAGGATCATCAGCAGCGTTCCGACCGAGACCGAGACGTTCCGGAACAGGCTGAGCGGCAGCAGCGGCTCGCTCACCCTCGTCTGCCAGAACAGGAAGCCCGCGCCGATGAGGACGGCGGCGGCCAGGAAGCCGATGGTCCGGGCGTCGGCCCAGCCCCACTCGGGAGCCTTGATGATGGCCCACACCAGGGCGAACATCGCCCCTGACAACATCACGACGCCCAGCCAGTCGACCCTCGACAGCGTCTTGGCCCTGCTCTCCGTCAGCGCCCACAGGCCGAACGCCAGGGCCGCCACGCCGACCGGAACGTTGATGAAGAAGACGGACTGCCAGCTCACGTTCTCCACGAGGAGGCCGCCGACGATCGGGCCCGCGGCGCTCGAGAGGCCGATGATCGCTCCCCAGGCGCCCATCGCCATGTTGAGCCGCTCGCCGGGGAAGGCGGAGCGCAGCAGCGCGAGCGCGGCGGGCTGGAGCAGCGCGCCGAACAGGCCCTGCAGCACGCGGAACGCGATGAGCATGCCGATGGACGACGTCAGGCCGATCGCCAGCGACGTGAGCGCGAAGCCGGCCACGCCGATGAGGAAAACGCGCTTGTGCCCGAACAGGTCGCCGAGCTTGCCCGCCGTGATGAGGAAGACCGCCAGCGCGAGCAGGTAGCCGCTGGTGACCCACTGCAGGTCGGACAGCGACGCCTTCAGGTCGACGCCGATGACGGGGTTCGCGATGGAGACCACGGTCGCGTCGAGCATGACCATGATCACACCGAGCGAGACGGCGAGTAGCGTGAGCCCGGGGCGTTGCCGCCCCTCAGCTGGAGGTGCGTCGGAGTCGACGGCGAGCGCCTGAGCCATGATGGTCCCCCTTATCAAAACCTCTGGTCAACGCTCTGCAATTTATGTCACGCGATGACAGATGACAAATTGTTTTATCCGACATACGGTGACATCTGACGGTACGTGAACCGAGCGTTTCGAGGAGGTGACGGCCATGGGTCTCCGGGAGCGTAAGAAGGAGCGGACCAAGACCGCTCTGCTGGACGCGGGTATCGACCTCTTCCTGTCCCAGGGCTACGAGGCGACGACGGTCGACCAGATCGCCGCCGAGGTGGACGTCTCGACCCGCACGTTCTTCCGGTACTTCTCCTCCAAGGAGGAGGTCGCCCTCTGCCTCCCGGCCGAGGAGCAGGAGGCGTTCCTGGCCGCGCTGGCCGAGCGGCCGGAGTCGGAGTCGCCGTTCACGGCCCTGGTCAGGACCGGACGGGCGCGCCTGGCGCTCCTGCGCGAACTGGACGAGACCGACGCGAGCCGCCTGCTGAAGGTGCAGCGGCTCATCCAGACCACTCCCGCCCTGGTCGCCAGCCGGATGCGGCTGATCGTCCACAACGAGCGGCGGCTGCTCGCGGAGGTCGCGCGCCGCCAGGGCCGCTGCCCCGCGGACCTGCGCGCCCAGCTGGTGGTCTCGGTGTTCCTGGCGATGACCATGGCCTGCTACGGCGACTGCCCTCAGGACCCGGCGGCCCTCGCCGGACGCTACGAGAGCCTGCTGGCGCTGGCGGAGGACTCCCTGCGGCCCGGCTGGGACCTGCCCGCCCCGGACCAGGCAGGCCCCGATCCGGCCGTCGCGGATCCGGCCGTCGCCGACCGTCCGGCCGGAGAGGCCGCGAAGGTCGTCGTCGGCTGAGGGTGAACGTTTCATCGGGGCCGGCCCACCGCAGGTGACGGCCCTTTCCGGCGATCCCGCTGGTCTGGCGCCAGGCGAGCCGAACCGGTTCAGTTGATGCCTCGCCGGTCGTGGCCGCCTGGCACGCCTCGTCCTGTACGGCGTCGTGCGCCCCCGCCTATGGTGCGCGGAACGGCGCGCTGTCGGCCGCGCCCGGTCCCCCACCCGAGGTAGAGCATGAGAACACGACTGATCGCCGCGGGCGCGGCCCTCCTCGCCGTCCTGGCGTCACTGGTCGCGATGAGCCAGACGGCCCAGGCCGCGGCCGGGCTCCGAGTGACCGGCGGCAAGATCTACGAGGCGAACGGCAACCAGTTCATCATGCGGGGCACCAGCCACGCCCACACCTGGTTCCCGTCCCAGACCGGCTCCTTCGCCAACATCAAGTCGCTCGGCGCCAACACGGTCCGGGTGGTTCTGAGCGGAGGCCGCTGGACGGCCAACTCGGCGTCCGATGTCGCCAACGTGATCTCACTGTGCAAGCAGAACCGGTTAATCTGCGTGCTCGAAAACCACGACACCACCGGGTACGGCGAGCAGAGCGGCGCCTACACGCTCGACCAGGCGGTCAACTACTGGATCGGCCTCAAGAGCGTCCTGACGGGCCAGGAGAACTACGTCGTCATCAACCTGGGCAACGAGCCGTACGGCAACAACAACGTCTCCGGCTGGACCAGCGCGACCACCGCCGCGATCGCCCGGATGCGGAGCAACGGCTTCCAGCACATGCTGATGGTCGACGCGCCCAACTGGGGCCAGGACTGGCAGTTCGTGATGCGCGACAACGCCGCCGCCGTCTTCAACAGCGACCCGCAGAAGAACACGGTCTTCTCGATCCACATGTATGGCGTGTTCGACACGGCCGCCGAGATCACCTCCTACCTGCAGGCGTTCCAGACCGCGGGTCTGCCGCTCGTCATCGGCGAGTTCGGCAACATGCACTCCGACGGCGACCCGGACGAGGACACGATCATGGCCCAGGCCCAGTCGCGCGGCATCGGCTACATGGGGTGGTCGTGGAGCGGCAACAGCGGCGGCGTCGAGTACCTCGACCAGGTCACCAACTTCAACGTCAACCAGCTCACCTCATGGGGACAGCGGCTGTTCAACGGCGCCAACGGCATCAAGTCGACCGCCAAGGAGGCGACAATCTACAGCGGGCAGCCGCCGCAGAGCCCGTCGGCGTCCCCCTCTGTGTCTCCCTCCGCTTCTCCGTCCGCTTCTCCGTCGGCGTCTCCCTCTGTATCCCCGTCGGTCTCGCCGTCCCCCGGCGGATCCCGGGGCTGCTCGGCGACGTACCGGGTGACGAACCAGTGGGGCGGCGGCTTCCAGGGCGAGGTCGTCGTGACCGCGGGCAGCGGCGGCGTCAACGGATGGACGGTGACCTGGACGTACGCCAACGGCCAGACGGTCACCCAGTCGTGGAACGCCACCCTCACCAGCAGCGGGGCGTCCGTCACGGCCCGCAACGTGAGCTACAACGGCACGCTTGGAGCCGGGGCGAGCACCAGCTTCGGTTTCCTGGGCAGCTACGGAAGCACGAACAGCGTGCCGTCCGTGAGCTGCGCGGCCGCCTGATCGGGCGGTGACGGGGCCGGGCGCGTGACCGCGCGCCCGGCCCTCACGCGAGCCGGCGCGCCACTGCACACGCTGATACATGCGCCGCTGCACGCGCTGATACACGGACCGACAGACACGCCCACAGACACGCCGGCGGACGGCCTGATGCCCGCGCCGGCAGACACACCCGATGACGCGGCTAGTTGAGCGTCGGGTCGTCGGGGAAGTTCGCGACGAGCGCCAGCGCGCCGTTCTGCCGGCGCAGCACACCGCGCCACAGCGTCTCGGGGTCGGAGTGGAAGGTGTCCCCCGGCTCGGAGTCCACGACGTACCAGGCGCCCTCGCGCAGCTCGGTCTCCAGCTGACCGGCCGTCCATCCGGCGTATCCGGCGAAGATCCGCATCTGCGAGATCTCGCCGGCGAGGATCTCGGGGGGCGCGTCGAGATCCACCGTGCCCAGCCGCGAGACCGCCGCCTTCCCGCGCAGCCGCCGCCAGCCCAGGGGTTCCTCCCCGCTGAGGACGGCGGCCAGGGCGAGGGCGCTGTCGGTCTGCACCGGCCCCCCCTCGAACAGCACGGGAGGACCGGTGACCAGCGGATCCCAGGACGGCAGGACCTGGGTCACCGCGATCTCGCTGGGCCGGTTGAGCACCACGCCGAGTGTGCCGCCGTCCTCGTCGTGCTCAAGCACGAGCACGACGCTACGCCGGAAGTTGGGGTCGTCGAGCAGTGGCGTCGCTACGAGCAACCCGCCGACGTAGATCGCTTCCGCCATACATCCCATCATGAGGGAGGAACGGCGAATCGGGTACGCCGCCCCCTGTTCACCTATACGACTTCACCTATCCGACATTACGGTACGCGTCTTGGGGAACGCGATGGGTGATCGATCAGGCCTCGGTGAAGCCGCGGGGCCGCCCGCCGGCCGACTCGCGTACGGCCGCGGCGACGGCGTTGGCGACGTCGGGGTGGAAGACGCTGGGGATGATGTAGTTGGGGCCGAGCTCCTCGGCGGTCACCACGGCGGCCAGCGCGCGGGCCGCGGCGAGCAGCATCTCCTGGGTGACCCCGTCGGCCTGGGCGTCGAGCAGGCCGCGGAAGACCCCGGGGAACGCCAGGACGTTGTTGATCTGGTTCGGGTAGTCGGATCGCCCGGTGGCCACCACCGCCGCGTGCTCCCTGGCGTCGTCGGGCGACACCTCGGGCTCGGGGTTGGCCAGCGCGAACACCACGGCGTCCGCGGCCATCGTGGCGATGTCGTCGCCCGTGAGGATGCCGGGCGCGGACACGCCGATGAACACGTCGGCGCCCTTCACCGCCCCGCGCAGGTCGCCGCCGTAGCCGTCGGCGTTGGTGTGCTCGGCGATCCAGCGCAGTGAGTCGTCCAGGTCGTCGCGGCCCTTGTGGACGGCGCCGAGGTAGTCGCACACCACGACGTTGCGCGCGCCCGCCGCCAGCAGCAGCCGAAGGACGGCCGTGCCGGCCGCCCCGGCGCCCGCCATCGCGATCCGCACGTCGGAGATCTGTTTGCCGACCACCTTGAGCGCGTTGGTGAGCGCGGCGAGCACGCAGATCGCGGTGCCGTGCTGGTCGTCGTGGAAGACGGGGATGTCGAGCAGCTCGCGCAGCCGCCGTTCGACCTCGAAGCAGCGGGGCGCGCCGATGTCCTCCAGGTTGATGCCGCCGAAGCCCGGCGCGATCACCTGGACCGTGCGCACGATCTCGTCGACGTCCTGGGTGTCCAGGCAGATCGGCCAGGCGTCGATGCCGGCGAACCGTTTGAAGAGGGCGGCCTTGCCCTCCATCACCGGCAGCGCCGCGGCCGGACCGATGTTGCCCAGCCCGAGGACGGCCGAGCCGTCGGTGACGACGGCGACGGTGTTGCGCTTGATCGTCAGGCGCCGGGCGTCCTCGGGGTTGCGCGCGATGGCGAGGCTGACGCGGGCCACCCCCGGGGTGTACGCCATGGAGAGCTCGTCGCGGGTGCGCAGCGGCACCTTCGACTGCATCTCGATCTTGCCGCCGAGGTGCATCAGGAAGGTCCGGTCGGAGACCTTGTGGATGGCCACGCCCTCCACCGCGCCGAGGCTGTCGACGATCGACTGGACGTGGTCGGCGTCCTTCGCCGCGCAGGTCACGTCGATGCGGAGCTTCTCGTGGCCGGCGTTGGTGACGTCGAGAGCGGTCACCACCCCGCCGGCGTTCTCCACCGCGTGGGTGAGCAGGCTGACCGCCCTGCCCCCCGCCGGCACCTCAAGACGTACGGTGATCGAATAGGAAACGCTGGGCACGGTGGCCACCTCAATCCGCTCCTTTGCGGGTGTCTCGGCCGTACCGGCCGGCATGCGGCGTGCCCTCGGCCCGGCGGCGCTGCGACCTGGCGGCGCCGCGGCCTGGTGACACACCGCCCGCACCCCGGCAGGACGGCCCCGTGGGTGCTATCCATCGTGCCATCCCCGCCGGGGTGATTCGGCCCGCGGCACGACAGACCGCGGAGCGCGTGCCGGAGCGTCAGAAGTGCCGGAGGGTCAGAAGAGCGCGTTCGACAGCGCGCGCCTGGCCTTCGAGACCGAGGGGTCGTCGGCGGGCAGCGTCTCGAATAGGCCGAGGAGATGGACCCTGGCCCGCTCCCGGTCCGCGGCCGCGGTCCGCCGGACCAGCCCGACGAGCCGGTCGAACGCCTCGTCCACCTGGCCGTTGGCCATCTCCACGTCGGCGGCCCCGATGTGGGCGTCCACGTCGGCCGGGTCGGCGGCGGCCCGGCGCAGGACCTCGTCGGCGTCGACGCCCTGGAGGCGGGTGAACAGCCGCACCCCGGCCAGCCCGATCTTCGCTCCTTCGTCGGAGGGCGACCGGGCGAGGAGGCGTTCGTAGGCGGCGGCCGCCGCCGCCAGGTCTCCCTTGTCCATCGCCTGCTCGGCCGCCAGGAGATCGGGGTCGAGCGGCGGCTCCGCCAGGGCCTCCTCCTCCTGCGGCGCGGCGAGCTCGACGCCGAGCTGCTCGAACACCTGCGCCAGCGCCTGACGCAGCTGCTGCTCCGGCAGCGGCCCTTCGAACAGCGGCATCAGCTGCCCCTGGAAGGCCAGGTAGACGGTCGGGACGGCCCGCATGCGCAGGGCCTGGGCGAGCTGCGGGTCGGCCTCCACGTCGACCCTGGCGAGGATCCAGCCGCCGGCCGCCTCGGCCGCCAGCTTCTCCATCGCCGCGCTGAAGTCCCTCACCTGCTCCGCCCTCGGCACCGTCGCCTCGACGATGACGGGAACACTGAGGGAGCGCTCCACCACCTCGGTGTTGAAGGTGGCCGAGTTGACCTCGATGACGGCCGCGTCGGCCGCCCCGGGACCCGCGGCCTCGCGCCGCGCCTGCGCATCGAGGGCCTGCTTGCGCGCGCCGAGGTCCACGGCGCCGTAGAGCGATCCAGGTCGAGTGAAGTCCGCTGCCATACCCCCAATCCTGCCGTACGCGAGGGGCTGATCCGCGCCACCCCCGCCGTCTTCGCCGCCCGACATTCGGGCGATGTGGCATGATTCCGCCTTCCGGCCCATCATTCCGCCATGACTGCGAACCACTCGTGGGACATCGACGACTTCGTCCGGGCCGGCGAGGCGACGGTCCGCCGGCTCGCGCGTTACGTCGGCGAGAGCCAGCGGGGCGAGACCCCGGTGATCCGCCGTACGCCGCCCCGTGAGCTGGCCGAACGGCTCGGGCTCGCCCGCTGGATCAGGGACGGCGGGATGACGGCCGAGAGCTACGAGACCTTCCTGGACACCTATCTGGCCGAGGGGACACGCCTGCATCACCCCGCCTCCGTCGGCCACCAGACCGCGGCGCCCGACTTCCCGGCCGCGCTGGCCGACTTCGTGCACGGGGCGTCGAACGGCACCATGGCCGTCTACGAGATGGGCGCGTCGGCGGCCACGGTGGAGCTCGAGGTGCTGCGCTGGATGCTGGGCAAGGTGGGCTTCCCCGAAGGGGGCGGCGTGCTCACCCACGGCGGCTCGCTGGCCAACCTGACCGCGCTGCTCGCCGCGCGTGCCTCCGTCGCCCCGGACGCGTGGACGGACGGCGTCCCCGGCGACCTGGCCCTGCTCGCGCCGCCGTCGGCGCACTACTCGATCACCCGCGCCGCCGCGATCCTGGGTCTGGGCGAGCGGGCCGTGGTCCCGCTGGACGTCGACGACCTGGGCCGGATCGACGTGGCGCGCCTGCCCGGCGCCCTGGAGCGGACGAGGAGGGCGGGGCGGCGGCCGATGGCCCTCGTCGCGGCGGCGGGCGCGACCGCCACGGGTCTCTACGACGACCTGCGCGGCGTCGGTGAGTTCTGCGCCGGGCACGGCCTGTGGTTCCACGTGGACGGCGCGCACGGGGCGTCCGCGCTGCTCAGTGACGGGCACCGGCACCTGCTCGACGGCGTCGAGCTGGCCGACTCGATCATCTGGGACGCGCACAAGATGCTGCGCACCTCAAGCCTCGCCGCCGCCGTGCTCGTCCGGCGTGAGGCGGATCTGGACGCCGCCTTCCGGCAGAGGGCCAGCTACCTGTTCTACGGCGACCAGGAGTTCGACCTGATCGGCAGGACCGTCGAGTGCGCCAAGGCCGAGCTGGGCCTGAAGATCTTCCTCAACCTCGCCTGGCGCGGCGAGCGCGGCCTCGGCGAACACGTGGCCGGGCGGTACGCGACGGCGCACCGCTTCTGGGAGCTGGCCCGGGAACGGCCCGGATTCCACTGTCCCTACGAGCCGGAGAGCAACATCGTCTGCTTCCGATACGGCACCGGCGACCAGGCCGCGGTCCGGGAGCGGATGCTGGCCGAGGGGTCCTTCCATCTCACGTCCGTGGAGCTCGGCGGGGTCCGCCACCTGCGCGTCACGGTGATGTCCCCCGCCACCGACGACAAGACCCTCGAAGCCCTCCTCGACCGCGTCCCGGCCCTGTCACCCCCGCTGTGATCCCCGCTGTGATCCCCGCTGTGATCCCGCGTGACGACTCGAGGCCCCGCGTGATCAACCGTCAGAACCGCGCGGGCTCGGAGTAGGTGCCCCACTCGGCGCGCAGGACGTCGCAGATCTCGCCCAGGGTGGCCTCGGCTCGTACGGCGGCGAGCATGGGCGGGATCATGTTCTCGTCGGTCGCGGCGACCCTGGCCAGATCGGCCAGCGCGGCGTCCACGGCCCGCTCGTCGCGGGCGGCGCGGCGACCGGCGAGGACGCGGCGCTGCTCGGCCTCGACCTCGTGGCTGATCCGCAGGATCTCCAGGGGCTCCTCGACGGTGCTCGTGTGGCAGTTGACCCCGACGATCTTCTTGTCGCCCTTCTCCAGCTTGCGCTGGTAGTCGAAGGCCGACTCGGCGATCTCGGAGGTGAACCAGCCGTCCTCGATGCCGCGCAGGATGCCGGACGTCATGTCCCCGGTGCCCATCTCGCGGATCCGCTTGAAGATCGCCTCGGCCTCGGCCTCCAGCCGGTCGGTCAGCGCCTCGACGTACCAGGAGCCGCCGAGCGGGTCGACCACGTTGACGACCTCGGTCTCCTCCATGATCACCTGTTGGGTCCTCAGCGCGATCTCGGCGGCCTTCTCCGACGGCAGGGCGAGGACCTCGTCGAGCGCGTTGGTGTGCAGGGAGTTGGTCCCGCCGAGGACGGCGGCGAGGGCCTCGATCGCGGTCCTGACGATGTTGTTGTCGGGCTGCTGGGCGGTCAGCGACACCCCGGCCGTCTGGGTGTGGAAGCGCAGCCACTGGGCCTTCTCGGTGCGGGCGCCGTAGACGTCGCGCATCCAGCGGGCCCAGACGCGCCGGGCCGCGCGGAACTTGGCGATCTCCTCGAAGAAGTCGATGTGGGCGTCGAAGAAGAACGACAGGCCGGGGGCGAAGACGTCCACGTCGAGGCCGCGCGACAGGCCGAGCTCGACGTAGCCGAAGCCGTCGGCCAGGGTGAAGGCGAGCTCCTGCGCGGCGGTGGCCCCGGCCTCCCTGATGTGGTAGCCGGAGACCGACAGCGGCTTGTAGGCGGGCACCTCGGCGGCGCAGAACTCCATGAGGTCGCCGATGAGCCGCAGGTGCGGCTCCGGAGCGAAGATCCACTCCTTCTGCGCGATGTACTCCTTGAAGATGTCGGTCTGCAGGGTGCCGTTGAGCGCGCTCGCCGGCACGCCCTGCCGCTCGGCCGCCACGACGTACATGCAGAAGATCGGTACGGCCGGCCCGCTGATGGTCATGGACGTGGTGACGTCGCCGAGCGGGATGCCGTCGAACAGCGCGTCCATGTCGAGCGCCGAATCGACGGCGACACCGCAGTGGCCGACCTCGCCGAGCGAGCGGGGGTCGTCGGAGTCGCGGCCCATGAGCGTCGGCATGTCGAACGCCACCGACAGCCCGCCGCCGCCCGCGCCCAGGATCATCTTGTAACGCTCGTTGGTCTGCCGGGCGTTGCCGAATCCGGCGAACTGCCGGATGGTCCAGGGCCTGCCGCGGTAGCCCGTGGCGTAGAGGCCGCGGGTGAAGGGGAACTCCCCCGGCCACCCGATGCGCTCGAACCGGGGGTCGGCGCCGGGAGGCCCGTAGACGGGCTCGACCTCCGCGCCGGACAGCGTACGGAACTCGCGGGGCCGCTTGAGGGCGGCGTCGTACCGCGCCTGCCACCGCGCCCGGCCCGCCTCGGCGGATTCGCCGGGCCCGACAGTCTCAGCGAGCTTGGCGGGCTCGACAGCCTCGGCGCTCGTGCGTTCCCGGTTCATGTCCCCTCCCGGACTGGTGCTCCGCCCAAAATACTAGGACGTCCTACTAGTTCCCGCTATCGAGCGCCTCTCCACTGACGTCTCCGTTACTGACATCTCCGCGACCACGGGGCCGGATCACCCGTTGATCCCGAAACCGTGCGGATCTTTGACCAGGCCGGGAATCTTCGCCGCCGACACCCCGCGCGCCGCCGGCCGCCTCACTCGCTGAAGTCGCCCGCCGAGACTCGCAGGGTCCTGAGCAGGTCGAACATGTCCCCGAGCTCGTCGTCCTCGTACATGCCCATGCAGAAGCCGGCGTCCATGAGGTCGGCCGTCGCCCTCCGCACGACCTCGCGGCCCTGGTCGGTGATCTCCGCGAGCACGCCGCGCCCGTCCTTGGGGTTGCGCATCCGCCGCACCAGCCCGGCCCGTTCCAGCCGGTCGACGGTGTTGGTCACGCTCGTCGGGTGCACCATGAGCCGCTCGCCGATCTTCGACAACGGGAGGGCGCCCGTCCGGCTGAACGTCAGCAGCACCAACGCCTCATAACGGGCGAACGTGAGGTCGTAGGGACGGAGCAGGCCGTCGAGCTGCGCGATGAGGATCTGGTGCGCACGCATGATCGAGGTGACCGCCGCCATGGCGGACGAGGGCCCGAACGTCTCGCGCCAGGTTCGCGCGGCCTGTTCGATCGGGTCGAAAGGAAGCTTGAGGGGCCTTGGGCCACCGGCGGGCATGGGGCCTGAACTGGGCGGGACGGACACAGCGATATACGGTAGCGCGGCCACGGCGATGATCGGCAAGGGCACCCTGCGTAACCGGATTCATTCCTTGACCCCAGAACTCCCTCCCCCAGGGTCACGCTCCGTTATGGTTGCCACGTCGAAAGGTGAGGCGGCGGCAAACCCGGCGGCACGGGGAGCCTTGTCTGCTAGCAGCGGACGAGGCTGAGCCGGCCGGCGGATCAGCGCCACGGGGAACGGCGCGATCCGTGACCGCCGCTCACGCGAGACACGGGGGGTTCTCATGGGCAGCATTGCTGTCCCGGCGCCGCATGCGCGCCGGACATCGGCGACGGCGTGGCGGCAAGCCGCGCCCGGCTGTGGGTGACCACAGGGGCGATTCACGTGGGGAGCTGAGGCACGGCGCGGTCATCGCGGTGATCGTGCTGCTTGCGCTCGGCCTCGTCACCGCGTGGAGCGTCCTCATTCCCGGTTTTCTCGACTGGGACGACATCGTGCTGGGCGTCATCGGCTCGCTGCGGCTGACCGGGCCGCTGGCGGCGGCGTTCGCGGCCTGGGTCGCGACGCGGCGGCGCCGGGCCGAGCGCGGGCGCGCGCTGACGGCCTGGCGTGCCGTGAAGGCGCCGCTCGCGATCCTCACGGTGGTCACCGGGTCGTTCACGGCGACGGTGCTGCTGCTCGCGCTGCGCGCCGCGCTGACCGGGCAGTCGGGTCCGCTGCTGCCGGGCGGCCTGGCCATGTCGGTCGCCGGGCTGGCGCTCTATGTCATGGTCGGCTGGATCCTCGGCTGGCTGCTGCCGGCCGCCGCCACACCGGTGCTCGCCGCGTTCGGCACGTACGCGCTGTTCACCTGGCTGGCGGACGGCTCGACCTGGGCCGACCGGCTCACCCCCGCCACTCGGGCGCCGTACGACCTGCTCAGCGGCGTGAACGAGGCCGCGTTCGCGGACCAGACACTGTGGCTGCTCGGCCTCAACGGGGCCCTGCTGCTCGGCTGGGTCGCTCTCGTGACGCGGCGCGTCCTCGCCCTGGCCGCCGCCGCGATCGCGGTGCTGGCCGCCGGGACGGGCGCCGCCCGCCTGGTCACCGAGCCGCAGACGATGGCCGCGAGCGAGCGTCTCGTCTACACGTGCCAGGAGTGGCCGATCAGCGTGTGCGTCCATCCGGCCGTCCGCGCCGGGCTGGCCGAGCTGGCCGGGGTGTTCACCACGCTGGCGGCGCGGCTGGCCGACACCCCCGCCGCCTTCCGCCGGGTCGAGCAGCACGGCCCCGGCGACGACACGGCCACGCCCGGCGCGGTCGTCGTGCACATCGACGACGTGAGCCCCGGGTTCGCCCAGCGGGCCGCCACCGAGTTCCTCAACCGGCTGGCCAGGCCGTGCGCGGGAAACTCCGCCGCGGGATACCGGGCCATCGTGGTCGCCTGGCTGCGCGGCGACCCGCTGCCGACGGGACCGCTGCCCGAGCACCGGTACGCCGCCGTGTGGTTCTCCGAGCTGACCGAGGCGCAGCGGCGCGACTGGCTGCGCATGTTCTACTCCGACTTCGTCTCCTGCGGGCTGCAGAGCAGGCACTTCGGCGGCGGCCTCCGGCCGGCCGAGCCCGGCGGGTCCGGTTATCCGGTCAATCCCACCGCGGCGTTCGGCCCGGTCTACCCGGTGGCTCCGACGCCGGTCCGCACCCCGCCGATGGCGCCCCCGGCCGGCTTCCCCGGCGCCACCCCACCCGCCGTTCCCGGTGGGATGCCGACGCCGCGCGCGGACGCGATCGCGGCCGCGCCGGGACCGGACGGCGACGCCGGGACGGGCGCTGGGACCGGCACTGGGACCGGCACTGGGACCGGCGCTGGGCCGTACCCCGCGGAGGGTCCGGCCGCGGGCTCCGGCACAGGTCCGGGTGCTGGTCCGGGTGCTGGTCCGGGCACGGGTTACGTACCGGTGGGCGCGCCGGGCACGGCCCCCCTTCCGGGGACCGGGGGACCCGGCACCCTGCCGTCCGCCGCCCCGCCGGCGGGCTTCCCCGGCTCGGCCGGCCCCGGTTCGGGGCCGGCCGGCGCACCGGCCGGGTGGGGGCCGCCCGGCGCGACCGGCATGCGTCCGGGCGCGCGTCCCGGCACGCGGCGTCCGGGCCGGTGGCACCGCAGGTGGGACGGCCGATGGGACCACGGTTGGGATCGGCGATCGGATCGGCGGTCGGATGGACATCTGGATCAGCAGCCGGATCGGCGATGGGACCGGCGGGAGGAAGGGCTCCGGTCCGGCTCCCCGGTGCCGAGGTGAGGTGAAGTGAGGTGAGGTGAGATCGCCGGAAACGGGGGAAGATTTCCCCCGTGGACCGCCAGACCGCACTCCCCACGTCCCCTCCCGCCGAGACCGGCGGGCGACGCCCCCGCCGGGCCTGGCGCTGGCTCGCCGGGCTGCTCGTGGCCGCGATCCTCCTCGTCGGAGGCGCGCGGCTGGCCCTGTCATGGCTCAACCCGCTGGGCGAGGAGACGATCGACCGCAGCGGCCCGGTGCTGCTGCAGTCGATGCAGAACCTGAGCAGATTCGAGGCGGCGACCGGCAACTTCCAGGTGGTGGTCGACCTGGAGAAGGACGCCCGGTTCCTGCCCGACGCCATCAAGGGCAGCCGGACGCTGTTCGTGGGCGCCGGCAACGTGGACGCCTACGTCGACTTCTCCTCGCTGCCCAAGGACGCCATCACGGTGTCGGCCGACCGCAAGACGGTGACGGTGCGGCTGCCGCACGCCCAGTTGGAGAAGCCCAACCTCGACAACAAGAGGTCGTACGTGTTCGCGCAGCAGCGCGGCATCTTCGACCGCATCTCCGACTTGCTGTCGTCGTCTCCGGAGAACCAGCAGGAGCTCTACGTGCTGGCCGAACGGAAGATCGGCGAGGCGGCCGCCGCGAGCGACCTGCGTAATCGGGCCGACCAGAACACCAAGGCGATGCTCGAGGGAATGCTGAAGTCGCTGGGCTTCACGACGGTCGTCATCACGTACGGCGCGGAGCCCTGAGCGCCGCGCCGGCCGTCAGCCGAGCGCGGCGACGAGGTCGTCGGCCGCGGTGTAGGGGTCGGTCTCGGCGGCGAGCACCCGCTCCGCGAGCGCGTCGAGCCGCTCCCCGTGCAGGTCGGCGAGCCGGGCCCGGAGCTGGGTGAGGGCGATGGCCTCGATCTCGTCGCGGGCCCTGGCGAGCCTCCGGCGCCGCGCCTCGCCCGACTCCTCCAGGTAGCCCAGATGCTTGTCGAGGGCGGCCATCAGGTCGTCGGCGCCCTCGCCCCGCACGGCGACGGTGGTCACGATCGGGGGCCGCCAGGGCGTCTCCGCTAGCCCGGCCGCCGCGCGCAGTTCGCGTACCGTCGCCTGGACGCCCTCCCGGTCGGCCTTGTTGACGACGAAGACGTCGGCGATCTCCAGGATGCCGGCCTTGGCGGCCTGGACGCCGTCCCCCATCCCGGGCGCGAGGACGACCACCGTCGTGTCGGCCAGCCGGGCGACCTCCACCTCCGCCTGGCCGACGCCGACGGTCTCGATCAGCACGGCGTCGCAGCCCGCCGCGTCGAGGACCCGCAGGGCCTGCGGCGTGGAGAACGCCAGCCCGCCGAGGTGTCCCCGGCTCGACATGCTGCGGATGAAGACCTCGGGATCGGTGGCGTGGTCCTGCATCCGCACGCGGTCGCCGAGCAGCGCTCCTCCCGTGAAGGGGCTCGACGGATCGACCGCGAGCACGCCCACCCGGGCGCCGCGCCGGCGGAACGCCTTGATCAGCATTCCCGTGGTGGTCGACTTCCCGACGCCCGGGGAGCCGGTCAGGCCGATCACCCTCGCCGTGCCGAGCCCGCGCGGGCAGGCGGCCAGCCCGGCCGCCACCTCGCGCAGCGCCCCGGCACCGGCCGGCGTCAGGGCGGCGTTCTCGACCAGCGAGATCAGCCGGGCGACCGCGCGCGCCTGGCCCCGCGTCGCCTGTCCGACCAGCTCCCGGAGGTCCGCGGCGCTCATCTCCCCGCTCAACGCCCGGGCACGCGGATGATCAGCGCGTCGCCCTGCCCGCCGCCCCCGCACAGGCCCGCCACGCCCAGCCCGCCGCCCCGGCGCCGCAGCTCGTGGGCGAGGGTCAGCACGATGCGGGCGCCGGACGCGCCGATCGGGTGGCCGAGGGCGATGCCCCCGCCGTTCACGTTGACCTTGTCGAGCCCGATGCCGAGCTCCTTGGCCGACTGCAGCACGACCTGGGCGAACGCCTCGTTGATCTCGACCAGGTCGAGGTCGTCGACGGTGAGACCCTGCTTGCCGAGGGCGTGCTTGATGGCGTTGGCGGGCTGCGACTGCAGCGAGTTGTCCGGCCCGGCCACGTTGCCGTGCGCGCCGATCTCGGCGAGCCACTCCAGGCCCAGCTCGTCGGCCTTCGCCCGGGACATCACCACCACGGCCACCGCGCCGTCCGAGATCTGCGACGAGGAACCGGCCGTGATCGTGCCGTCGGCGGTGAACGCGGGACGCAGCCTGGCGAGCGTCTCGGCGGTCGTGTCCGGGCGGATGCCCTCGTCGGCGCCGAACATGATCGGCTCGCCCCGGGACTCCCCGGCGCGCCGTCCCGCCCCCCTGCCCTGGGGCAGCGGCACCGCGACGATCTCGTCGTCGAACAGCCCGTTCTTCGTGGCCCTGGCGGCGAGCTGGTGCGATCGGGCGGAGAACTCGTCCTGCTCCTCGCGTGTCAGTCCCAGCCGCGCGTTGTGCCGCTCGGTGGACTCCCCCATCGCGATCTGGTCGAACGCGTCGGTCAGCCCGTCGAGGGCCATGGAGTCCAGGATCGTCGTGTCGCCGTACTTCACGCCCTTGCGCAACCCCGGCAGCAGGTGGGGCGCGTTGGTCATCGACTCCATGCCGCCCGCGACGACGATGTCGAACTCGCCGGCCCGGATGAGCTGGTCGGCGAGGGCGATGGCGTCGAGGCCGGACAGGCAGACCTTGTTGATCGTCAGGGACGGCACGGACATCGGGATGCCCGCCCGCACCGCGGCCTGGCGGGACGGGATCTGCCCGGCGCCCGCCTGCAGCACCTGTCCCATAATCACGTATTGGACCTGGTCGGGAGAGACGCCGGCGCGGGTGAGAGCGGCCTCGATGGCGATGCCGCCGAGCTCCGCAGCCGTGAGGTCGGCGAGCGAGCCGAGCAGGCGTCCGATGGGGGTGCGTGCTCCGGCGACGATGACGGAACCAGACATTGGGGCCTCCATCACTGGATCAGGGCGACGGTGCAACGATACCCATCGGTAGCCGGGCGGGACCGCGACCGGTGCCGCCGGAGAGCCGAGCGAGAACCGAGTGAGAGCCGAGCAGAAGAGCGAGGGAGCGGCATGCTGCTGAGGATCGATCACGTGGGCATCGCCTGCCACGATCTGGAGGAGAAGATCTCGTTCTACGAGTCCGTGTTCGGGCTGACCGTGGTCAGCCGGGAGGTGAACGAGGAGCAGGGGGTCCGCGAGGCCATGCTGCACGTGGCGGACGGCGACGGCGGCGCGTCCTACGTGCAGCTCCTCGAACCGCTGAGTCCCGACACCGCCGTGGGCAAGTTCCTCGCCAAGCGGGGCGAGGGCGTGCATCATATCGGGTACGGCGTGGCGGACGTCACCACGGCCCTGGCGGAGATCGGGGCCAAGGGCGTGCGGCTGGTCGACGAGCGGCCCAGGCACGGATCGATGGGCGCGTCGATCGCTTTCCTGCACCCCAAGGACGTGGGAGGAGTCCTGACGGAGCTCGTCGAGGCGCCCCGGCGCTGAAGCCGGGCGCAAGGAAGGTACTCATACGTAACAAGTCGCGCAGATAGTCGGAGGGGGCCTCCAACGTGGCAGTACCGGAGTACGCTGGCGTACCACCGGACGTGGATGCCATTTTGCTTCCTCGCCTCGGAAGTCCGACCCCGTCCGGCCCCCCCTGTAGCCGTCTCGACAACCAGGATCGAGCCTCATGCAGTCCGACATCGACGCCCAGCTAAACAACTTCTTCGAAGACGCCCCATCTCGGGAATTCGACGTGGTGCTCCGGGGCTATGACCGGCACCAGGTCCACGACCATCTGAAGACGCTCGACACCGAACTGCGTCAGGCCAAGGAGCAGGTCTCCGCCCTTCAGCGCGACCTGACCGACTCCCAGCGTCAGCTGCAGGAGCAGGAGCGTCCGACGTACTCGGGTCTCGGCGCACGCATCGAGCAGCTGCTGCGTCTGGCGGAGGAGCAGGCGACCGAGCTCGTCCAGGCCGCCAGGTCCGAGGCGAACGAGATCAGGGCCGCCGCCAAGGTGGACGCGGCCGACCTGCGGGCCGCCGCGGAGAACGAGGCGGCGGAGAAGCGGGCCCTCGCCACGCGGGAGGCCGAGGAGCTGCGCAGCAGCGCCGATCGCGACGCGGAGGAGATCCGCTCGACCGCCCGCCGAGAGGCGGACGAGCTGACCGCCACCACCGAGCGCGAGGTCGCCAAGATCCGGGCCACCGCCGACCACGAGGTCGCGGAGAAGCGGGCGGACGCCGAGCGGGAGATCGCGAAGCTGCGCACGACGACCGAGCGCGAGGTCGCTCAGCTGCGGGCGTCCACCAAGCGCGAGCGCGACGAGGTGCTCACCACCGCGAAGCGTCAGGCGGACGAGATGCGCGCCCAGGCCCAGCGGATCCTGGAGGAGTCCGAGGCCAAGCGGGCGCAGGACGAGGCCGAGTTCGAGATCCAGCTCGCCGCGCGCCGGGAGGAGGCGGAGCGCCAGGAGGCGGAGCGCCACGCCACCGCCCAGGCCAACACCCAGAAGCTGGTCGCCGAGGCCGAGCAGCGGGCCGCCACCGCCGAGCAGCGGGCCGCCAAGGCCACGCAGCAGGCCGAGCAGACCCGCCGCGAGGCCGACACCCACGCCAAGCAGTTGCTGGCCAACGCGCGCAAGAACGCCGACCAGCTCGTGGCGGAGGCCAAGTCGAGCGCAGACTCGATCGTCACCGACGCCAAGAACGAGGCGGAGCGCACCCGTACGGCGATGCAGCGCCAGGTGGACGAGCTCACCCGTCAGCGCGACAGCATCACCAGCCACCTCGCCCAGCTGCGGCAGCTGCTCGGCGGCGCCCCGCTGCCGGGCATGGACCCGGAGCCCGCGCCGGTCACCGCGGCCCCGGCCAAGCCGGCGTTGTCCGCGCCCGCGGCTCCGCCCGTGGTCGAGAAGCCGGTCGTGTCGGCCGCCCCGGTCGAGCCGGCCCCGGTGAAGAGCGACGACGACGCGGAGTGGTGGCAGGAGTAGCCCCACCGAGGCGTTCGGGGAGTCAATGACGGCACTGTGACGGGGCCCGGCGGTTCACCGCCGGGCCCCGTTCCGCGTCCGCTGGTGTTCGGGTGGTATTCAGGAGGAGCTCGGACGGGCTCAGCCGAGGGACTTCACAAACTCGGCGACCAGCCGGTTGAAGGCCTCAGGCTGTTCCATGGCGACCAGATGCCCCGCCTGCTCGACCACGGCCGTCCTCGCGCCCGCGACGGTCCCCGCCATCGCCTCGGCCATCGCCTGGGCCTCGGGCGCCGGGGTCAGCTCGTCCTCGTCCCCCACGATGATCAGTGCGGGCACCCGCAGCCCCCGCAGCACGTCGAACGAGTCCGGCCGGGCCGCCATGGCGCGCTGCGCCCACGCGACGGCCGGGGGCGGCGCGGCCTGCACCAGCCCGCGCACCCGGCCGAGAACCATTCCCCTGCGCTGCTTCGTGGTCGCGCCCAGCATGGGCGGCATCGACTCCTCGACCAGGATGCCCGTGCCGCTCTCCAGCACGGCCGTGGCGATCCGCTCCCGGTTGGCCCGGGCCGCCTCCGTGTCGGCGCCGGCCTTCGTGCCCGCCAGGACGACGCCGAGCACCCGCTCGGGGTGGCGGCGGCACACCGCCATGGTCACGTAGCCGCCCATCGACTGACCGCCGATCACGGCACGCTCGACGCCCTCCTGGTCGAGCAGGTTCACGACGTCGTCGGCCATGGCGTCGAGCGAGGGCTCGTCGTCGCCCAGCCGGGACCCGCCGAACCCGCGGAGATCAGGTGTGATCACCCGGCAGAACGGCGCCAGTCCCTCGCGCTGGGCGAGCCACATGGCCGACGACAGAGGGAAGGCGTGGAGCAGGACGACAGGCACGCCACTTCCGGTGGAACGCGAGTAGAGCTGCATCAGGTCACCGTAGACCCGTGGCCGTCTCCGCGCCGGGGTTCGCCGCCGATTCGCGGCATGTCACCCCGGCGGAGGCCCGCAAGGACGCATCACACGGCGGTGGGCAGCGGCGCGGCGGCCGGGTTGACCCGCTTGACGATCTCGTTGAGGACGATCCGCACGTACGGCTCGCCGACCCACAGGTGCTTGGCTCCCTCGACGCCGACGACCTCGGCCTGCGGCACCCGGGAGAACCGCTTCGCGGCCTCCTCGGGGCGCAGGTAGTCGTCGAACTCGGGCACCAGCGCGACCAGCGGCCGGCCGAAGGCGGCCCAGCCGTCCAGGTCGTCGTCGGTCGCCCGGTGCAGCGGCGGCGACAGCAGGACGGCGCCCTGGACGAGCGGGTCCCTGCCCCACTTCAGCGCCAGCTCGGTGCCGAACGACCAGCCCACCAGCCAGGGCCGCGGCAGGTCGTGGAACTCGGCGTACTCCAGCGCGGCGGCCACGTCGAACCGCTCGCCCTCACCGTCCCCGAAGGCCCCCTGGGACGTGCCGCGGTCGGAGGTGGTGCCGCGGGTGTTGAAGCGGAGCACGGCGAGGCCGGCGAGGGCCGGCAGCCGGTACGACGCCTTGCGCAGCACGTGGCTGTCCATCATGCCGCCGTGCGTGGGCAGCGGGTGCAGGCAGACCAGCGTCGCCTCCGGCGCCCGGTCTTCAGGCAGCGCCAGCTCGCCGACCAGGGTCAGGCCGTCCGCGGTGTGCAGCTCGATGTCCTCGCGCCGGGCCGGCAGCACCGTGGACGCCCTGATGTCCGTTCCCACCTAGAACTCCTTCTGTCGGATCCACCCTCGGGCCGGTCAGTAGCGGCTTCGCCCCGGGCCCCGGTTGAGACGGTTGCGCCAGCAGGCGGTGTGCCAGTGCCGGCGCTCGTCCTCGCCGCCCGGCCAGTCGGGCCAGCTCACGATATGCGGCACGCCCGACCGGATGTCCTGCTCGCAGCCCGGACATCGGTAGGTCTTGTCCGGCCCCGACCCTCCCACGTTGCGGACGACCCAGTCGCCGTCGGACGCGCTCTCGCGCCGGTCCACGCCGGGGACGGACGTGACGGGGCGCGTGGCGCCGCGACGATCCGGACGGTCGAACGGATCGAGGCGCCTGGCGCGGCGGGGGCTCACTGCGGCGATCCTTCCCGGGGGCTCATGTCAGGCAGAACGGGCGAGAACGGCTCATTCTTCCAAGGATGGTCGGTGGACGTACTCCCGGGCGGCCGGCATCGGCGGCCCTCCGGACGTCAGGTGACGTCAGCGTCACGCGTCAGCCTCACGAGCCGGTGTCACGAGCCGGTGTCACGAGTCAGTGTCACGAGTCAGTGTCACGTATCAGTGTCCCAGAGCGTCCCCCGGTCGTTCCAACCCCCGGTAGGGTTGGCCCACATGCGGCTGGTCATCGCGCGGTGCAGCGTGGATTACGTGGGCAGGCTGACGGCTCATCTTCCCATGGCGCCCCGGCTCATCCTGATGAAGGCGGACGGCTCGGTGTCGATTCACGCCGACGACCGGGCGTACAAACCGCTCAACTGGATGAACCCGCCGTGCAAGGTGCGTGAGGAGACGATCGACGACGTCCTCACCTGGTCGATCGTGCACGGCAAGACCGGTGAGAAGCTCGTCCTCACCATCGAGGAGGTCCTGCACGACTCCAGCCACGAGCTGGGCGTCGACCCGGGGCTCCGCAAGGACGGCGTCGAGGCCCACCTGCAGGAGCTGCTCGCCGAGCACATCACCACTCTGGGCGAGGGATGGAGCCTGGTCCGCCGGGAGTACATGACCGCGATCGGGCCGGTCGACATCCTGTGCCGTGACAATTCGGGCGGCACGGTCGCCGTCGAGATCAAGCGGCGGGGCGACATCGACGGCGTGGAGCAGCTCACCCGCTACCTGGAGCTGCTGAACCGCGACCCGCGCCTGGCCCCCGTGCGGGGGATGTTCGCGGCGCAGGAGATCAAGCCGCAGGCCCGCGTCCTCGCCCAGGACCGGGGCATCGACTGCGTCACTCTCGACTACGACGCGCTGCGGGGCATCGAGCCGGAGAACCCGACCCTTTTCTGAGCTGTGTCCACCGTTCGCAGGACACCGAGATCGTCCAGTCGGGGGTGCCGCCGGAGGCCCGTGGCGGAGATGCTTGTGCCATGACACAAGCCGCGACAAACGCCGCGACAGAAGCGGTGACACCGGCGATTCGCGTACGCGGACTGACGAAGCGGTACGGCGACGTGCACGCCGTGGCCGGAATCGACTTGGACGTGCGGCAGGGAGAGGTCTTCGCCATCCTCGGCCCCAACGGCGCCGGCAAGTCGACCACCGTGGAGATCCTGGAGGGATACCGGACCAGGGACTCCGGAGAGGTCAGCGTACTGGGGAGCGATCCCGGACGGCCCACCCGCCTGTGGCGGTCCCGCATCGGGATCGTCCTGCAGACCGCCAACGACGCGGCGGAGCTCTCCGTCCGCGAGACCCTGCGGCACTTCGCGGAGTACTACCCGCGTTCGCGGAACGTCGACGAGCTCATCGAGCTGGTGGGGCTCACCGAGAGCGCGTCCAAGCGGGTCCGCCAGCTATCCGGCGGGCAGCGCCGGCGCGTCGACGTCGCCCTCGGCGTGATCGGCCGCCCCGAGCTGCTGTTCCTCGACGAGCCGACCACCGGCTTCGACCCGGAGGCGCGGCGCCAGTTCTGGGAGCTGATCGAGGGCCTGGCCCACGACGGGACGACCATCGTGCTGACCACCCACTATCTGGAGGAGGCCGAGGCCCTGGCCGACCGCGTGGCCGTCGTGGCGCGCGGGCGCGTCGTCGCCCTCGGCGATCCGGCGACCCTGGGCGGCCGGGCCACCGCCAAGGCGAAGGTGACCTGGTCGGACGGATCGGTCGAGACCGACACCCCGACGCAGACCGTGCTGGAGCTCAGCGCCCGCTACGGCGGGGAGGTCCCCGGGCTCAGCGTCACCCGTCCCACGCTGGAGGATGTCTATCTCCGGCTCATCGATCCCGCCTGACCCGCCCCCCCTCCCCTGACGAGGCGTTCGCATGACCGATACCGCCACGGCCGTCCCCTCGACGGCCGCCTCCTCCGTCTCCCTGCCGTCGACGCTCCGCCTCGGCCTGGCCCGCGGCGCCGTCGAGACCAAGATGTTCTTCCGCGAGAAGGACGCCGTAGTCTTCACCTTCGCCTTCCCGATCATCCTGCTCGTGCTCTTCGGCTCGATCTTCTCCGGCAGCCTGGAAGGCACCGGGCTGACCGTCTCGCAGCTCTACACGGCCGGACTGATCGGCGCGGGCGTGATGGGCTCCGGTTTCCAGAACCTCGGCATCGGCATCGCCGCCGACCGCGACGACGGCACGCTGAAGCGGCTCGCCGGAACGCCCATGCCGGCCGCCGCCTACTTTGTGGGCAAGGTCGTCAACGTCCTGGTCGTCGCGTTCCTCGAGGTGGCGATCCTGCTCACCATCGGCGTGCTGATGTACGACCTCGACCTGCCGTCCGATCCGTCCAGATGGGTGACCTTCGCCTGGGTGTTCGTCCTGGGCGTGTCGGCGGCGGCCCTGCTGGGGATCGCGGCCAGCAGCCTGCCCCGGTCCGCGAAGAGCGCGGCAGCGGTGATCAGCATGCCGTTCGTGGTGCTCCAGTTCATCTCGGGGGTGTTCATCCCGTTCACGGAGTTGCCGCCGTGGCTGATCAACATCGCGTCCCTCTTTCCCCTGAAGTGGATGTGCCAGGGCTTCCGATCGGTGTTCCTGGGCGACGCGGGGGCCGCCCTGGAGATCGCCAAGTCGTACGAGCTCGGCCGGGTGGCCCTGGTGCTCGGCGCCTGGCTGGTCGGCGGCCTGGTTCTGTGCCTGACGACGTTCCGCTGGAAGGGCCGCAAGGACGGATGACGAGACGTCGCGGGGCCGGGAAGGCCCCCGGCGGGGGGCCGGACGCCACGTGCGACCGGCCCCGGCCCGCGCACGCCTGGGAGGCCCTGCGGGGCTGGGAGACGCTGTTCGGCCTGACGCTCGCGGTGGCGGTGCTGTTCGTCGCCGGGGACGGGAAGGCCACCCCGGCCGCGAAGGCGGCGACTCTCGCACTGCTCGCCGTCGGCGCTGCCGGCTACGTGCTGCTGGGCCGCCGGGCCCTCACGCAGGACGAACACGACAGCCCGCGCGCGCTGCTCTACTGGGCGTTGATCGCGGTCGCCTTCATCCCGGCCGTCATCCTGGTCCGGACGTCCGCGTTCGTGCTGTTCGCGCTGTGTTCTCAGGCGTTCATGATGCTGCGCCTGCGCACGGCGGTCGTCGTCGTCCTAATCTTCAACCTCCTGCCCGCCGCGCGGTTCCTGTTCCGGCCGCCTGACGACACCGGGGACCTCCTGTCCTTCGCCGGGTCGACGGCGATCATCTTGACGTTCACGCTCGTCTTCGGCCCGTGGATCTCCCGGATCATCGACCAGAGCGCCGAGCGGGCCAAGCTGATCAGGGACCTGGAGGAGAGCCGCGGCGAGGTCGCACGGCTGTCGGCGGAACGCGGCGCGCTGGCCGAGCGGGAACGGCTCGCCGGTGAGATCCACGACACGCTGGCCCAGGGGCTGAGCAGCATCATCATGCTCCTCCAGGCCGCGGAGGCGCGGGCCGACCCCGCCACCCACCTCGACCTCGCCGTACGGACCGCACGGGAGAACCTGGCCGAGGCGCGGGCGCTCATCGCGGCGCTCAGCCCGCCCCCGCTGGACGGGTCGACGCTGGAGGAGGCGCTGCGCCGGGTCACCGCGAGGCTCGGCGAGGAGACCGGTGCGACGGCGAGCTTCGCCGCCGAGGGCGCGTCGCGCCCGCTCCCGCCCAACGTCGAGGTGGTGCTCCTCAGGGCCGCGCAGGAGGGCCTGGCCAACGTCCGCAAGCACGCGACGGCCGACTCGGTCGCCGTCACTCTCGAATACGGCGGCGACCGGGTGTCGCTGCGGGTGCGCGACGACGGCGCCGGGTTCCGGGCCGGCTCCGCCCAGGGGTACGGCCTGCGCGCGATGCGCGGAAGAGTCGAGCAGGAGGGCGGCACGTTCGCGGTGGAGAGTTCTCCCGGGCACGGGACGACGCTGCGGGTGGCGCTGCCCACGAGCCCGGGGGCCGGCCGCGACATCGAGCCAACCGGACAGGAGCGTGAGCCGTGATCCGCGTACTGATCGTCGATGACCACCCCGTCGTACGGGAGGGGCTGCGCGGGATGCTGGACTCCGCGCCCGAGGTGTCGGTGGCCGGGGAGGCCGGCTCGGGCGACGAGGCGGTGGTGCGGGCGGCCGAGCTGCGGCCCGACGTCGTGCTGATGGACCTGCGGATGCCCGCCGGCGACGGAGTGAGCGCCACGACCCGGATCCTGTCCGGCCGCCCCGAGTGCCGGGTCATCGTGCTCACGACCTACGAGACCGACCAGGACATCATCCGGGCGGTGGAGGCGGGAGCCGCCGGCTACCTGCTGAAGGACACCTCGCGCGCCGATCTTCTCGGGGCCATCGCCGCCGCCGCGCGCGGCGAGACCGTCCTGTCCCCGTCCGTGGCCACCCGGCTCGTCAGCCACCTGCGCTCCCCCGCACCGGCGTCCCTCTCCAAGCGGGAGACCGAGGTGCTGTCGCTGGTGGCGCGGGGGCTGACGAACGCCGAGGTCGGCAAGGCGCTGTTCATCAGCGAGACCACGGTCAAGACCCACCTGCTGCGGATCTTCGGCAAGCTGGGGGTCTCCGACCGTACGGCCGCCGTCACCACAGCCCTGGAGCGCGGACTTTTGTGATAAAAAGTCCGATTTGGCTGGGTACGTGCAAATGCAATTGCATCCGGAAAACCGAATGTCCTCTCATCACTTTGATGGCGATTTGACCGCCTTGTCAAGCTGTCATCCGGCTTCGGCATAGCTGCGAAGTGCGATTTTCACGACACTTCCAGTCAAAGGATCTTGGGTTCATAATGAGTAGTTCTGGGGGGCCATGACAACGCGAGGTGCATAGTGGCAGGACGGGACTACAGGGGGATGTCGGCCGCTGAGAGGCTGGCCGACCGACGCGAGCGGCTACTGAACGCCGCTTACTCCCTTTTCGCCCATCCCGGCTTCCACGCCACCACGATCGAGCGGCTCTGCGCGACGGCCCGCATCTCCAACCGGGCCTTCTACGAGTGCTTCTCCAGCCGGGAGGATCTCATGCGCGCCGTATACGAGCGGTGCGTGGAAGAGACGCTGGCGTCGGTCACCCAGGCCATCGACAAGGCCCCGTCGACCCTGGACGACCGCATCGTGGCCGGCATTGCGGAGTACATCCGCTTCGTCACGAAGGATGTCCGCCGGGCACGGGTGATGCACTTAGAGGTGCGCAGGGCGGGCGACGTGCTCAGCGGCGCCCGGCAGCACACCGTCGGAGCCTTCACCAAGATCATAGAGAGCTCGGTCGGGGACGGGTCCGACCCGTCGGCGCCGGAGCTCCACCTGCTGGCGCTCGGCCTCATCGGAGCCATGACGGAGCTGCTCATCGAGTGGGTGCTGGCCAGCCCTCCCCCGCCCACGGAGAAGCTGGTCGAGGCGTCGGTGCACATCTTCCGCCGGACGTTCACCACCCCTGAGCTCTCCGGTTCCGGCCACTACGCTGGGCGTCATGACCCGAGCTGACAACGACAAGCCGGTCGTCCTGTCCAAGATCTACACCAGGACCGGTGACGACGGCACGACCGCTCTCGGCGACATGAGCCGCACCCGCAAGACCGATCCCCGCCTGGCGGCGTACGCCGACGTCGAGGAGGCCAACGCCGCCATCGGGGTCGCTCTCGCCACGGGCGGGCTTCCGGCGGACGTCGTGGCGGTGCTCGGACGGGTGCAGAACGAGCTGTTCGACGTCGGGGCCGACCTGTGCGCCCCGGTCACGGATGATGCGGAGTTCCCCCCGCTGCGGGTGGAGGAGTCGTACGTCACCTGGCTGGAGGAGCGGTGCGACGCCTTCAACGCCGGGCTGAAGCCGCTGCGCAGCTTCATCCTGCCCGGCGGCGCCCCGGCGGTCGCGTCGCTGCATCTCGCCCGGACGATCGTGCGGCGGGCCGAGCGGACGGTCTGGGCCGCCCTGGAGGCGCACGACGACGTGAACCGGCTGACGGCCACCTACCTGAACCGGCTGTCCGACCTGATGTTCATCCTGTGCCGGGTCGCGTCCGACGGCCAGGAGATCCTCTGGAAGCCCGGCGCCACCCGCTGAGGCGCCCCGCGGTCGTCAGGCCGCGTCGAGGTGGGCGCTGGGCGGGGCCGACTCCAGCCAGGCGAGAAAGCCGGTCAGCGCGTCCTCGCTCATGGCCAGGACCAGGGGCCCGCGCTCCGCGGAGCAGACGACGGTCCAGTAGCCGGCCGGGCCCTCTCCGGTGGTCAGCCGCCTGCGGCTGGAAACGGTGAGGCCGCGCCTCGCGATCGCGTGGCGCGGCCTCAGTCGCAGTCCCAGGAAGGGGATCCAGTGGAGCTCTCCCCCGGTGTAGCGGGCCACCCCGCTGCGCCAGCCCCCCTGGCCGTGGCGTACCCGGCACATGACCGTGCCGCGCCTGCGGGCCAGGGCGAACCCGCGGATACAGAGAAAGACGGCCACGGCGACGACGCCCGTGAATATGTCAAGCGCCACCACCGCCGCCCTCCTTCTACAGAGTCAGACCTCAGACTCAGAGCTCTTCGCCGGCCGCACGCAGCCGGGCCGCCGCACGCTTGGCGTCGAGCCGCGCGTCGGCGTCCTCCTGGTCGGCCTCGATCGAGGCCTGGGCGCGCTGCAGCGCGTCCTTCGCCCGGGCCACGTCCACCTCGGAGCCGAGCTCCGCCGTCTCCGCCAGGACGGACACGTCGTTGTCGGCGACGGAGATGAACCCGCCGTGCACCGCGGCCACGAGGTCTCCCCCGTCACCACGCTTGACCCGCAGCACGCCGCCCTCGACGAGCACACCGAGAACAGGAGCGTGTCCCGGCATAATACCGATCTCGCCGTCCACGGTCTTGGCTATGACCATGTCGGCGTCGCCGGACCAGATCTCGCGTTCCGGCGAAACCACGCCAACGCGAAGCGTTGCCACTTTTCTCAGCTCCCCCTTCAAGGAGCCGCCACAGGCGCCCGTACGGTCCGCAGCCGGGCCGTACGGGCGCGTGGGGCGACTAGCGCTCGAGTTCCTTCGCCTTGGCGATGGCCTGGTCGATGCCGCCGACCATGAAGAACGCCTGCTCGGGCAGGTGGTCGTACTCGCCGGCGCACAGGCCCTTGAAGGACGCGATGGTCTCGTCCAGCGGGACGAACTCGCCCGGCTGGCCGGTGAACGCCTCGGCGGCGTACATCGGGTGGGACAGGAAACGCTCGATGCGGCGCGCCCGCTGAACGGTGACCTTGTCCTCTTCGGAGAGCTCGTCGATGCCCAGGATGGCGATGATGTCCTGCAGTTCCTTGTACTTCTGCAGGATCCGCTTGGTCTCCTGGGCGACCGCGTAGTGCTCGTCACCGATGATCTGCGGGTCGAGGATCCGCGAGGAGGAGTCGAGCGGGTCCACCGCGGGGTAGATGCCCTTCTCCGAGATCGGCCGCGAGAGCACGGTCTGCGCGTCGAGGTGCGCGAACGCGTTGTGCGGCGCCGGGTCGGTGATGTCGTCGGCGGGCACGTAGATCGCCTGCATCGAGGTGATCGAGTGACCGCGGGTCGAGGTGATGCGCTCCTGGAGCACACCCATCTCGTCCGCGAGGGTCGGCTGGTAACCCACGGCGGACGGCATGCGGCCGAGCAGCGTGGACACCTCGGAACCCGCCTGGGTGAAGCGGAAGATGTTGTCGATGAAGAGCAGCACGTCCTGCTTCTGGACGTCGCGGAAGTACTCCGCCATGGTCAGCGCCGACAGCGCCACCCGCAGACGGGTGCCCGGCGGCTCGTCCATCTGGCCGAAGACGAGCGCGGTGTCCTTGAGGACGTCCGCCTCCTCCATCTCCAGCCACAGGTCGTTGCCCTCACGGGTGCGCTCGCCGACGCCCGCGAACACCGAGGTGCCCGAGAACTTCAGCGCGACACGGCGGATCATCTCCTGGATCAGAACGGTCTTGCCGACGCCCGCGCCGCCGAACAGACCGATCTTGCCGCCCTTGACGTACGGCGTGAGCAGGTCGATGACCTTGATGCCGGTGGGCAGCATCTCGGTGCGCGCCTCGAGCTGGTCGAAGGCCGGGGCCGGACGGTGGATCGGCCACCGCTCATTGACCTGGATGGACGCCTTGGGTGCGTCCAGCGGCTCGCCCAGGGCGTTCCACACGTGGCCCTTGACCGAGTCGCCGACCGGCACCGAGATCGGCGCGCCGGTGTCGGTGACGGCGGCGCCACGCACCAGGCCGTCGGTGGGCTGCATGGAGATGGCCCGGACGATGTTGTCACCCAGGTGCTGGGCGACCTCGAGCGTCAGGGTCTTGGTCTCCTCGCCGAGCGTGACGTCGACGGTGAGCGCGGCGTAGATGTCCGGCATGGCCTCGACGGGGAACTCCACGTCGACGACCGGACCGGTGACGCGGGCGACACGGCCCAGCGTGGTGGTCTCAACAGTCTGTGCGGTCATTTCACTCTTTCCCCGCTGCGGCGTCAGCCAGCGCGTTGGCGCCACCGACGATCTCGCTGATTTCCTGGGTGATCTCGGCCTGGCGTGCCTGGTTCATCTGGCGGGTGAACACGCCGATCAGCTCGTTGGCGTTGTCGGTGGCCGACTTCATGGCCCGCCGCCGGGCCGCGTGCTCCGACGCGGCCGACTGGAGCAGCGCGTTGAACACACGCGACTCGATGTAGCGCGGCAGGAGCTGGTCGAGCACCTCACCCGCGGCCGGCTCGAACTCGTAGTAAGGCATCGGGCCGTCCGGCGGCGCCTCAGACTCCTCGACCTCCAGCGGCAGGATCCGCTTGACGATCACGTTCTGGGTCAGCATCGAGACGAACTCGGTGTAGACGACGTGGATCTCGTCGATCCCGTTGTCCTCCTTGAACGCCTCGATCAGCGCGCCGGCGATGTCCTTGGCCTGGGCGTACGACGGGTTGTCGGAGAACCCGTCCCACTCGCCGAACAGCTCCCGGCCGCGGAAGCGGTGCCAGGTGATGCCCTTGCGGCCCACGACGTACGGCTTCGCCGTGATCCCACGCGAGACCAGGTGGGCCTTCAGGGCCTCGGCCTCGCGCAGCACGTTGGCGTTGTAGCCGCCGGCGAAGCCGCGGTCGCTGGTGACGATCAGGACGCCGGCCGTGGCCGGCTGCTCCTTCGCCACGGTCAGCGGGTGGTCCACCGTCGCGGTGTTGGACAGGACGGCCGACACCGCGTGCGTGATCTCACGCTCGTAGGGCACGGCCGCCTGCATCCGCTGCTGCGCCTTGACGATGCGCGACGAGGCGATCAGCTCCTGCGCGCGCGTGATCTTCGCGGTGGAGCGCACCGACCGGATCCGCCGTCGCAGCTGCCTCAGCTGAGCACCCATCGGTTACTTCGCCTCGGGCTTGCGCACGTGCCGGACGACCTTCTCCTGGCCGACCTCGGAGGCGTCCAGGGCCTCGACCGGCTCGTCCTTGACGAGCAGCTCGCCGCTGGAGGTGGTGAAGCCCTTCTTGAACTCCGTGATGGCGTCCTTGAGGGCGGTCACCGTGTCGTCCGACAGCTCCTTGGTCTCCCGGATGCTGTCGAAGACACCCTTCTGGGTGGTCTGCAGGTGGTCGAGGAACTCGCTCTCGAACCGCCGGACGTCCTCGATCGGCACGTCGTCGAGCTCGCCGGTGGTGCCGGCCCAGACCGACACGACCTGCTTCTCGACCGGGAACGGGCTGTACTGCGGCTGCTTGAGCAGCTCGACCAGGCGGGCGCCCCGCTCCAGCTGGGCGCGGGAGGCCGCGTCCAGGTCGGACGCGAAGGCCGCGAACGCCTCCAGGTCGCGGTACTGCGACAGCGAGAGCCGCAGCGTACCGGCCACCTTGCGCATGGCCTTGACCTGGGCGGATCCGCCGACTCGGGAGACCGAGACACCGACGTTGATCGCCGGGCGGACGCCGGCGTTGAACAGGTCGGTCTCCAGGAAGCACTGGCCGTCGGTGATCGAGATGACGTTGGTCGGGATGAACGCCGAGACGTCGTTGCCCTTCGTCTCGATGATCGGCAGACCGGTCATCGAGCCGCCGCCCATCTCGCTGGACAGCTTGGCGCAGCGCTCCAGGAGCCGGGAGTGCAAGTAGAAGACGTCGCCGGGGAACGCCTCACGGCCCGGCGGGCGGCGCAGCAGCAGCGACACCGCGCGGTACGCGTCGGCCTGCTTGGTCAGGTCGTCGAAGACGATCAGGACGTGCTTGCCCTGGTACATCCAGTGCTGCCCGAGGGCCGAACCGGTGTACGGCGCGATGTACTTGAAGCCCGCGGGGTCGGACGCCGGGGCGGCCACGATGGTGGTGTACTCCATCGCGCCGGCCTCCTCCAGACGGCCGCGCACCTGCGCGATCGTGGAGCCCTTCTGGCCGACGGCGACGTAGATGCAGCGGACCTGGCGGGCCGGGTCACCGGACAGCCAGTTCTCCTTCTGGTTGAGGATCGTGTCCACCGCGATCGCGGTCTTGCCGGTGCCACGGTCACCGATGATCAGCTGGCGCTGGCCGCGGCCGATCGGGGTCATGGCGTCGATCGCCTTGAGGCCCGTCTGCAGCGGCTCCTTCACCGGCTGGCGCTGGACCACGGAGGGGGCCTGAAGCTCGAGGGCGCGGCGGCCCTCCGCCTCGATGGAGCCCTTGCCGTCCAGCGGGTTGCCGAGGGGGTCGACCACGCGGCCGAGGAACGCGTCACCGACCGGGACGGACAGGACCTCGCCGGTACGGCGGACCTGCTGTCCCTCCTCGATGCCGCTGAAGTCGCCCAGGACGACCGCGCCGATCTCGCGCACGTCGAGGTTGAGCGCCAGGCCGCGCGTGCCGTTCTCGAACTCGATCAGCTCGTTCGCCATCGCCGAGGGCAGCCCGGAGACATGGGCGATGCCGTCGCCGGCGTCGACGACGGTCCCGATCTCCTCGCGCGCGGCGCCTTCCGGCTCGTACGCCTGGACGAAGCGCTCAAGCGCGTCCCGGATCTCGTCCGGCCGGATCGTAAGCTCCGCCATCTCTACTCTGTCTCCCTATTCGCCTTCAGCCGGCCAACCGGCGGCGGACTTCTTCGATACGTCCGGCGATCGTGGTGTCGATGTAGTCGTCTCCGACCTTCACGGAGAACCCACCGAGCACCCTCGGATCCACCTCGACGTTCAGGTGGACGTCTCGCCCGTAGGTGGCCCGCAGCCATGCCGCGAGCCGCTGCTTCTGCTCCTCGCCCAGCGGTACGGCTGTGCGCACGACGCCCACCAGACGCTCCCGCGCCCGGGCGACGATCCACCCGTACTGGTCCAGGGCCGTCTCAAGGCTACGTCCTCGCGGATGCACCACGACCTGGGTGACCAGGCGGAGCGTGGAGGGGGCGACCTTGCCGCCGAGCAGCCCGGCGAGCAGCTCCCGCTTGCGCTCCGCCGGGACCCCGGGGTCGCTCAGCGCGCGGCGCAGGTCGGGATTGGCCGACAGGATGCGGCCGAACCGGAACAGCTCGTCCTCGACGTCGTCGAGACGCCCGTCCGACTCGGCCTCGGCCGCGGCGGCCATGACGCCGACGCGCTCCAGCGAGTCGGGCAGGTCGCCGGCGTGTGACCACCGGGACCGGACCGCGGCGACCGCGACCTCAAGGGCGGTCGCCGAGATCTTGCCTTCGAGCAGCCCGCGGACGACCTGCTCCTTCTGGTCCGCCGGGCGGGCGGGGTCGGAAAGGCCCCGCCGCAGCCCGTGTTCCCGGTCCAGCAGATCGGCGACGGCGAACAGCTCGTCGGCCAGCGTGCCGAGGTCGGCGGACGCCGCGACGGCGTTGAACCGCTGCTCGACCTCGGCCAGGGCCGTTCTGCTCAGGCCGCGCATCAGCGGACCGCCTCCGGCCGGCCCTCGAGCTCCTCGAGGAACCTGTCGACGATGCGGCGCTGACGCGCCTCGTCCTCAAGCGACTCGCCCACGATGCGGGAGGCGAGCTCGGTGGAGAGCCGGCCGATCTCGCCCTGCAGCTGCGCGAACGCCTGCTGCCGGTCGGCCTCGATCTGGGCGTGTGCCGCCTCGACGAGACGCCGGGCCTCGGCCTGCGCCTCCTCGCGGAGCTCCGCCTTGATCTGGGCGCCCTGCTCGCGGGCCTCCTCGCGGAGCCGGGCCGCCTCCTGGCGGGCCTCCGCGAGCTGGGCCCGGTACTGCTCGAGAGTGCGCTGGGCCTCGGCTTGCGCGTCCTCGGCCTTCTTGATGCCGCCCTCGATCGCCTCGGTCCGCTCGGCCAGCGTCTTCTGGATGCGCGGGGTGAGGATCTTTCCGACGACGAGGAAGACGACAAGGAAGGCGAAGCTGCCGACGACCAGTTCGTAGGCCTGCGGGAAGAGAGGGTTCTCCGCTCCCTCCGCGGCCAGGAGCGCAGCTGCTTCAGTCATTGGTGCAGCCTTCCGTTAGGAATGGTCGTCTTACTTGATGCCTTGGAAGATGAACGGGGCGACGAGGCCGATGAGGGCCAGCGCCTCGGTGAGGACGAAGCCGAGGAGCATGTTCTGGCGGATCACGCCGTACGCCTCGGGCTGACGGGCGATCGCCTGCACGCCCTGACCGAAGATGATGCCGACGCCGATGCCGGGGCCGATGGCGGCGAGACCGTAACCGATGGCGGTGACGTTGCCGGAGACCTCAGCGAGAACGCTCATTACGGTGCTTCCTTTACTGGTCGGCCGGTGACGGCTCACCGGTCTGATCTACGTCGTGGGTGTTCTTCGTCTCGAGGGGGAGACTCAGTGGTCTGCGTGCAGCGCGCCGCCGATGTACATGGCGGCGAGCAGCGTGAAGAGGAACGCTTGCAGGAACTCGATGAACATCTCGAAGCCGGTCATCGCGATGGTCATCACGGCACCGAGCACGCCGAGCCCGGATCCCAGCGGGGTGAGCCTCTCGAAGAGGAACCAGAACCCGACCGAGCTGAAGAAGGCGAGCAGCATGTGGCCCGCGAACATGTTGGCGAACAGTCGGACCGCGTGCGTGAACGGCGCGATGATCATGTTCGAGAGGAACTCGATCGGGGACAGCAGCAGGTAGATCGGCTTCGGGAGTCCCGGCGGGAACATCATGTTCTTGAAGTAGCCGATCGGCCCCTGGTGCTTGATGCCCAGGTAGATCCGCAGTGCGTAGATCACTACCGCGAAGACGATCGGGAAGGCGATGTGCGACGCGATCGGGATCTGGATCAGCGGCACCACGCCGAAGAGGTTCCACAGCAAGATGAGGAAGAACAGGCTCATCAGCAGCGGCATCCACCGCTCGGCGTCCTTGCCCAGGAAGGGCCGGGCCACCTGGTCGCGGACGAACTCGTAACCCTTCTCGCCGATGTTCTGCATGCCCCGCGGCACGAGCTGCGGCTTCGCGAACGCGCTCCACGCGAAGGCGCACACCAGCAGCGCGCCCACGACCGCGAAGATCACCGGCTTGGTCAGCCAGGCCGGGGCGCCCTCGTAGAGAGGCGGGAAGTTGAAGATCGACGGCCCGGGAGCCTGGAATTCGTCCCCGGCCACAAGCACCAGCGGGGTCACAGGACCACCTCGGCTACCCGCTTGGGGCCGATTGCCCGAAGCATGTGCTTGTTCGTCCGTTCGCTACGCTCGCGCACGGGCGTTCCCTTCAGAGTGATCGATCAACAGAAGAGCGAGGGAAGCCGGCCGGGCTGTCAGCGGCCGTACTTCACATAGACGAGGTAGACAGCGAGCCCGACCCCAAGAATGACGCCTATAGGGATGAACGCGTACACGCCTGTCCAACGGCTCAGCAACCAGCCAGCGCCGCCCCACACCAGGATCCCGGAGAGAATGTAGCTCGGGACCGACCAGGCAGCGTTGGCGAAGTCGCGACCGTCGTTTTCCGGCGTGCGCTTCTGTTCGCTCATCGCGGGCACGACGATAGCAGGAGCGGCGCGGACTAGTCATATCGGGCTGCCCCACGCGTCGGCTCACCGCGATCCCCGGCCGGGCACCTGGACGTCGGGCTCGACGTACAGCATCTTCAGCTTCATGAAGCCGCGCATCTCACCCGCGGTCCACGCCAGCGTGCAGGCGACGACCGTCAGGGCGAGTGACTTGGTGTCGAAGGCGCTGACCCCGTCGATGGCGATCATCAGGAGCATGAGCGCCAGCACCTTGACGACATAACCGACCACGGCGGCCGCCATCATCGCCATCGGGGACACACGGCCCGCCCAGGAGACCACCGCCAGTCCGACGGTGAAGAACGCGGCGACGAGGACCAGGCCGATGCCGGCGCCCAGCGCGCCCTTCGCACCGATCGCGAACGCCGCGACGACCACGGCGACCAGACCGACGATCAGAGTCGGCACGGCGGCGCCCTTGAGCACGCGCACGTCGTTGGCCTGCATCGGAACTCCTGTGATCGGTTGTCAAGCGAGCGATTGCTACCTTTACGGGCGCGACGAGCGCCCGCCTCTGCTAGTGAAAGCTATCACAAGCTTCCAAGTGTGAGCTTTACCTGGTCTTTCGACCGGCCACCTGATCGTGGCGCGGGCCTGCGACGTGCTTGTCCCCCGGCATCGCGGGGCGCGGAAGCGAGGCGCGCGCGGGCGCCTGCGCCGGGATCTCCGAAGCCGCCGCGTCTCCCACCGGCGCCGCCGGGACGGCGGCGTGTGCGCCGATCTTCCGGTAGCGCAGGGCGTCCCTGCGGCTGCGCCACCGCGGCAGCGCCATCACCACCAGCACGCCCACGGCGAGCAGGATCGTCAGCGGGAACAGGACGAGCGGCACGCCGCTGACCGACAGGCCCACGATCGTGAACGCGAACAGGAAGGTCCACGCGTACATGATCAGCACGCTGCGTCGGTGGGAGTGCCCGATGTCGAGCAGCCGGTGGTGCAGGTGTCCCCGGTCGGGGGCGAACGGCGACAGACCGGCCGACGTCCGGCGTACGACCGCCATGATGAGGTCGGCCAGGGGCAGCACCATGACGGCCACCGGCAGGAGGAGCGGCAGGATGACGGGGAACCGGTTGATGCTCGCGTTGGGCTCGACCGACGACGTGATGGTGATGAGCGAGGTGGCGAGCAGGAGCCCGATCAGCATGGCGCCGGTGTCACCCATGAAGATCTTGGCCGGGTTGAAGTTGTGCGGCAGGAAACCGAGGCACATGCCGATCAGAATCGCGGCGATCGCCGCGGTGACGTTGATCCGCGAGCCGCTGCTGGTCTGCGACAGCACGATCGAGTAGGCGAACGTCGCCATGGCCGCGATGCCGACGATGCCGGCGGCGAGACCGTCGAGCCCGTCCACGAAGTTCACCGCGTTGATGACGACGACCACGATGAGGATCGTGATGACGGTTCGCAGGGTGCTGTCGAGGCCCGTCGCCCCACCCATGAACTGCGGCAACGGCAGAAACGGCAGGTACATCCCGAAGTAGACGAGCAGCCCGCCCGCGCCGACCTGGCCGCCGAGCTTCACCAGCGCGTCCATGCCCAGCCAGTCGTCGAGGAAGCCGGTCACCACGATGAGCGTGGCCGCCGACAGCAGGGCGATCACGGTCTGGCCGCTCTGCCCGCTGCTGAAGGCGTCGCCGACGTACGGCAGGCGCGTGGCGACCAGAATCCCCGCGGCCATCCCCCCGAACATCGCCAGACCACCCAGCCGGGGGATCGGGACCTTGTGCACGTCCCTGTCCCGCACCTCCGGCGCCGCCCCGATGCGCAGCGCGAACACCCTGACCGGCGGCACCAGCAGGTACGTCACCGCGGCCGCCACGAGCGCCAAGAGGAAGTAAAACCGCACGGACCCAGCTTCCCGGTTAGGCGTACCAGTTGTAACGGGACACCGACGTGACGGTCCTGTTCGCCGCGGCCTCGCGCGCGTCGCGACAGCCACAGGCACCGGCCGGACGTGTCGCGGTCAGCCCCTTTACCCGTTCGATGACTGACGCTATCGCACTTGGCTTGCGGATCGCCTGCAGGACGAGAGACGCGATCTCCTTCATTTCGGGCACACCCCTCCCCCGGCCGTACGAGGGGGCGTGATCTCAGGAGAACGCGTGTGGCGCTCCCGCCCGGCTCGGCACCCATCGCGGGGTGTCCGCGGCCTGGTCGCTGATCGCGGTGAGCACCGCCTGGCGGTACATCCCCAGGCGGGTGCGCCACTCCGCCAGGTCGTCGACGTACCGTCCGGCGACGGGTGCGTCCCACACGTCCCTGCTGCGCGCCATCTCGAACGGCCTGTCCAGCGACCGCGTCAGCTGGTCCATCAGCGGGACCACCCGCAGCCACAGGTCGACGAGCTTCTGGTACTCCGGGTTGAACACCCAGCCCGTCGGCTGACCTCCCGGAGTGAGCAGGTCGGTGCCGGACGGCGAGGGCGGCGTCTCACCAGGCTGCAGCGGCTGCGGCGCCGGCGGGTCGACGAACGTCACGATCACGCCTCCCAGGTGGGACCGGCCGGGAGGATCCCCGCCGGACCGGATGTGGTTTCAGTCAGGCCCGACCCGATCAGGCCGGTTTCCGTCCCGTGGGATTCAGCCAAGCCGGATCCGGTCAGACGGGAAAGAGTCCACGGACGCGAACGGCGGCGGCCCGGCACGGCTCAGCTCCCCGTGGGCGGGACCGGCCGGTCGGCGTCCCCCGCCTCGGAGCCGCCGGACAGTCCGACGGCCGGCATGTCGATCGGTTCGATCTCCCGGTGGTGCTCCACGAGCGTCCGCAGCACGGCGTCGTCCGGCTGGCTGGCCGGATAGGAGAGCACGTCACCGGGCTGGGCCGCCGCGAGCGCCCGCGGGTCGGGCACCGCCCCGCCGGCCGACCCACTCGACCCACTTGCCCCGCTCGACCCGCTCGACCCGCTGTCGCCGGTCGCCCCGGCCGTCTGGCCGCCCGGGGCCGGCGCGGCGGTGTCTCCCGCATGACCGGTTCCCCCATGCGCGGGTGGGAAGGGGGCGTGGTGTGTGGGCGTCCCGCGTACCGCCTCGCCTCCGCCGGTGGCGAACGGATCCTCGGTGAGGTTGTCCTCCGGCGTTCCGACGTAGTCGCCCATCGGATCGCCCGGCGCCAGGCCGGGGTGGGACCCCGCGCCCGAGCCGCCGGTGGTGGCGTGACCGGCGCTCTGCGTCGCGGCGGGCGTGCCCGTGTTCGCGTGTGAGGCGCCTGGCGCGGAGTTGCCCGCAGCGGCATGGGCGCCGGTCTGGGTGGCGGCGTGGGTGCCGGGCTGGGTGCCGGCCTGGGTGCCGGCCTGGGTGCCGGCCTGGGCGGTGGCCTGGGCGGTGGCCTGTGTGTGGCCGCCCGGCGCGTCGGCCGCCCGCTGTCCGGCCGGGGCGGCGTGACCGGCGGGATCGCCGGACGCCGTGCCGCTGGGTGTGGCATGACCGGACGCCGTGCCACCGGACGCGGTGTCGGCGGGGTGGTGCGGCTCCAGCGGCTCCACGAACCCGGGAGCACCGTCGGGGTGCGGACCGGTCACGTGCTGAACCTGAGCCGGCTGGACGTGGCCCGGCTGGACCTCGACGCTCGGCATGTCCATGGGCGGAACATCCTGCATGTGCTGGTTCAGCCAGTCGATGTCGTCCGCGCTGGGCATGTTCATGGGCGTGCTGACGACCTTGACGCCGTCGACCACGATGACCTGCCGTCCGCGCGTCAGATCGACGTCGTCCGGATGATCGATGCCGGGCGTGTCGATGATCTGGGAGTCGTCACGCGGCGGCGGTTGCTCCCCGGTCGCCTTGGTCTGATCGGACGGCGCCGGGCTCGCAGCCTGCCCGCTCTGCCCACCCTGCCCGCTCTGCCCACCCTGCCCGCTCTGTCCGCCATGCCCACCTTGCCCGCTCTGTCCGCCATGCCCGTTCCCGGTGGTCGTGGCGGTGGTGTCGTGCGTCACGGGGGCCTGGCCGACGGACGCGGTGGCGGCATGGCCTGTGGCGGGAGCCTGATCGCCGGCCGCGACGGCCCCGCCACCAGCGGAAGGGGCGTTTGGAGAAGGCGCGCCGGCGGAAGGGACGCCGGCGGAATGGGCACCGCCAGCGGTTCCACCAGGAGCAGCGCCCCCTGTGGCAGCGTGCCCCGCAGCGACGTCCCCTGTGGCGGCGCCTCCGGTAGCAACGGTTCCTGGAGCTGCGTTTCCTGGAGCAGCGTTTCCTGGAGCAGCGTTTCCTGGAGCAGCGTTTTCTGGAGCAGCGCCGCCGGTAGCGGCGCCGCCGGCGGTCGTGGCGTCGTGGCCGGTGCCGCTCGCGCCGGGCCAGGTGCCTGCCGTGACCGCGTGACCGGTAGCGTCCGGCAGCCCGGCGTTCACCACGTTGCCGGTGACACCTGCACCATTGCCCGCGACCGCGTGGCCGGTGGTGCCCGAGGGCCCGGCGTTCACCACGTTGCCCGTGACACCTGCACCATTGCCCGTGACACCTGCGGCGCCCGTGGGATCACCGACACCACCCGTATGACCGGCTGCGACCCCGTTCCCGGCATTCCCGATATCTCCGACCGGCCCGACCGGCCCGACGTTCCCGACTGGCCCGGCGGGCGCGGCAGGCCCGACGTTCCCCACGTTCCCGACGTCTCCGACAGGCCCGACCGGCCCCGGAGCCGCGCCGGCCCCGCCGTTCATCGCCCCCGGAGGGCAGGTGCCGGAGCCTGAGCCGTGGCCGATCTCGCCGCCCGCACCCCCGCCCGCACCCCCGCCCGCACCGTCAGCCGCGCCGCTCACCGCACCGTCGGTCGCGCCGCCCACCACACCGGAGCCCGCACCAGCACCAACGCCTGCGCCAGATCCCGCACCCGCACCCGCACTGGCATGTGTGCCGTCGGCGGGCGCGTTACCGACGCCCACCTGGGCACCGGTGTTCGAGTCGGTACCGACGGGTGTGCCCTGCCCGATACCGGCGTTCGGCGGGGTTCCTGCATTCGGTGGTGTTCCGGCGTTCTGGGGGGAACCGGTGGGCTGGGGAGAACCGGTGGGCTGGGGAGAACCGGTGGGCTGCTGCGGTGTGGCACCCGTGCCGTGGTCCACCGTGGCGGCCGTGCCCTCGACGACGCCATGGGACGCGTTGGCGAGCGTGCCCTCGACAACCGCGTGCGTCTTGTCGCCGCCGCCGGCGTGGGTGATGCCGTCGCTCGCGGCGCGCACCTCGTGTGTCGACCGCGTTGGCTGTGTCGACTCGCCCCGCTGGGCGGAGGGCTCGGAATGGGGCGTGCCGCTCGTCTGACCGGCCGAGTGGTTCCCACCGGACGACGTGGACGACGCCTTGTCCCCCTGTTTCTCCCCCGCGCTGCCGCCGGGCGTCTGACCGTCCGGCCGGTGTTCCGGCTTGTGGTCCGCCGTGGGCTTGGGCTCCGGTTTCGACTCCGGCTTGGAGTCGGCCTTGTGGTCGGCCTTGTGGTCGGGCTTGTGGTCGGTCTTGTCCGGCGCGGGCGCCGGATCGTCGGCGGGCCGGGAGGTGTCCAGCTCGGCCTGTTGAGGCGCCTTGGCCTCCGCCTTGTGCTGGGAGGCGTCCTTGCCCTCGGCCGACTTGCCGTCCGCGGACTTGTTCTCGACCGACTTGTCAGACTTCTCCGACTTGTCCGGCTTCCCGTCCGTCGCCTTGTGGTCGGACTTGTGGTCGGACTTGTCGTTGGCCTTGTGCCCGTCGGCCTTCTCGTCCGGCTTGTGGTGATCCGGCTTGTGCTCGGCCTTGTGCTCAGCCTTGTGCTCAGCCTTGTGCTGATCCGGAGTGCCCTGATGGCCGTCGGCGGGCTTGGATGTGTCCGTCTCCGCCGAGAAGACGGCAGGCTTGGCGGTCGAGACCGTGCCGCCGCCCTGCTGCTTCTCCCTCTTCTCCAGGAGTTCGAGCCGCTTCCCGACGTCTCTGACCATCGTCGAGCAGTCGTCCGCCACCTGGGACGGCCGGTGGGTGACATGCACGGACACACCGGCCGTACGCGTCAACTGGGCGACACGTGTCTCGACGCTCTCCATCTGCCTGGCGGCGTTCTGGACCTCCGAGAGGAGTTCGCGGACGAGCTTCGGGTCCATCCCGTCGAGCTTGGCCATGGGCGCGCCTCCACAGAGATATCGGCGCACTTCACGGTAGCCCCGGCGAAGCCTCCCGAGAAGCCCGATAGCCAGACGGCATGGATCAGCCCTGATCGGAGCCGTACGGCCGGATCGGGCCCCGGCTCACTCCTCGGTGGCGAGGTAGCCGACGATGCCGCGGATCTTGTCGACGGGGATCGCACCCTTGCGCAGAACCCTCGGCACCGCGGTGGTGAGGTCGATGATCGTGGACGGCACATTGTCGTTGCACGGGCCGCCGTCGAGATAGACGGACACCGTCTCACCCAGCTGCTCCTGCGCCCCATCCACCGTGGTCGCGGGAGGGTTCCCGGACCGGTTGGCACTGGAGACGGCCATGGGACCGGTCTCCTTCAGCAGATCGAGCGCCACGGGGTGCAGCGGCATGCGGACGGCCACGGTCCCCTTCGTCTCGCCGAGGTCCCACGACAGGGACCGGTTGGCCCGCAGGATCAACGTGAGCGGGCCGGGCCAGAAGTTGTCCACCAGGTCCTGCCCCTGCGTCCCGAGGCTCTCCACGAGGGCGCTCGCGGCCCGTACGGTGCCCACGAGGACGGGGACCGGCATGTCCCTGCCGCGCCCCTTGGCCTCAAGGAGGGCGTTGACCGCCGAGTGCGTGAAAGCGTCGGCGCCGATGCCGTAGACGGTGTCGGTGGGCAGCACGACGAGCTCGCCGCCTCGCACCGCCGCGGCGGCCTCGGCCAGGCCGGTGGTGCGCTCGTCCGGGTTGGAACAGTCAAACCGTCGACTCACAGGGGCCATCCTTCCATGCGCCCCCTCCGGCCTCGCACCGTGCCGGACGACGGGGCTGATCGTATGTCTCACTCGGTGCTGTCTCGGTACTGGCCGGTGCTCGCTCGGTCCCCTGGCTCAGTCCTGGCCGAGGCGGGCGGTGACGAACCGGTCGCGGCCGGTCAGATCCTGCCTGAGGCGGACGTCGCGCCAGCCCTTCTCCTCGGGGAACAGCCAGTACACCGCCGTGCCCTGCTGGTCCGCGTGTTCCACGGCGACGTATCCGCCCGGTCTGAGCAGCCGCCGTGCCGTACGCTCGACGGCCCTGATCTCGTCGAGCCCGTCGTCCCCCGACCCGTACAGGGCCCGTGAGGGGTCGTAGTCGCGCACCTCGGGGTCCCGGGGGATCGCCCCGGGCGGGATGTACGGCGGGTTGGAGACGACCAGGTCGACCTGCCCGTTCAGCTCGGGCAGGCAGTCGGCGAGGTCTTCCGGGTGCAGGGTGGTCCGGCCCTGGCCGTGCTCCAGCACGTTCCGCCGGGCCCAGCCGTACGCCACGGGGTCCACCTCGACGGCGTGTACCTGGGCCAGGGCGACCTCCTGCGCGATGGACAGCGCGATCGCGCCGGATCCCGTGCCGAGGTCGACGACGACGGGCTGCGCGACGTCCATCTCGCGAAGGCGGTCGATCGCCCAGCCCGCGACCACCTCGGTCTCGGGGCGCGGTACGAAGACCCCGGAGCCCACCTCCAGCGACAGGTATCTGAAGTAGGCCCGGCCGGTGATGTGCTGCAGTGGCTCTCGGGCCTCCCGGCGCGCGACGCCCTCCCAGAAGCGGGCGTCGAAGTCGGCGTCCTTCACCGTGTGGAGCCTGGACCGGGGGACACCGTGGACAAAGGACGCGATTTCCTCGGCGTCCGTGCGCGGCGACGGAACGCCCGCCTCGGCAAGCCGGGCGGTCGCATGGGCGATCTCGTCGAGCAGGAAGGTCATCGGTCTCTTACGGCACGGGTGTCGCGGCTGACGCTCTGGATCTGATGTCGTGTCGGGCGGTTGTCTCGGGCGGTCGTCTCGGGGTGCGGAAACAGTCTCGTGGTCACGGAGCGGCGGAACAACGGAATCGTACGGAACTCCTCCGGCGACGTCCGGCTCACGTGTGGGCGGCGAGCTTCTCCGCGAGTTCGGCGTCGAGCAATGCCTGTATCACCGCGTCGAGATCGCCGTCCAGCACTTGGTCGAGGTTGTAGGCCTTGTAGCCGACCCGGTGATCGGAGATGCGGTTCTCCGGGAAGTTGTACGTGCGGACCCGCTCGGACCGGTCGACGGTGCGGACCTGTGACTTCCGTTCCGCCATCGCCGCCGCGTCCGCCTCCTCCTGGGCCACCGCGAGCAGCCGGGCCCGCAGGATGCGCAGAGCCGACTCCTTGTTCTGGAGCTGGCTCTTCTCGTTCTGGCACGAGACCACGACGCCGGTCGGCAGGTGGGTGATCCGTACGGCGGAGTCGGTGGTGTTAACGCTCTGCCCGCCGGGGCCGCTGGACCGGAACACGTCGATCCGCAGGTCGTTGGGGTCGATCTGGACGTCGACGTCCTCCGCCTCGGGATAGACGAGGACTCCGGCCGCCGAGGTGTGGATGCGTCCCTGCGACTCGGTCACCGGCACGCGCTGGACGCGGTGGACGCCGCCCTCGAACTTCAGCCGGGACCAGGCGCCCTCCTTGCCCTTGATCGCGACCGTGACGTCCTTGTAGCCGCCGAGGTCGGAGTGCTGCGCGTCGATGATCTCGGTCTTGTAGCCGGCCCGCTCGGAGTAGCGCAGGTACATCCGCAGGAGGTCGCCGGCGAACAGGGCCGACTCCTGGCCGCCCTCACCCGCCTTGATCTCCATGATGATGTCCTTGTCGTCGTTCGGGTCGCGCGGCACCAGCAGGTGCGTCAGCCGCTCCTCCAGACCGGGGATGCGGGCCTCCAGATCGGCGGCCTCCTCCGCGAACGCGGGGTCCTCCGCCGCGAGCTCCCGCGCGGTCGCGAGGTCCTGGCGGACGCCGTCCAGCTCCCGGTAGGTCGCGACGATGGGTGTGAGCACCGCGTACCGCTTGCCGTACGTGCGCGCCTTCGACTGGTCGGCGTGCACGGCGGGGTCCGCGAGCCGCAGCTCAAGATCCGCGTACTCGGCCAAAATCTCGTCGAGGTTCACCCCACGCTCCTTTTCTTTCGGAAATCCGGCCTAATCACCAAGGACGCCGACCCGGTAGCGCCGCCTCTGCCGAGGGGCGCCTCCGAGCCGGCGTCCTGGAGGAGCTACTTGCTCTGGGCCTTCTTGCCGAAACGCGCCTCGAACCGCGCCACCCGGCCACCGGTGTCGAGGATCTTCTGCTTGCCCGTGTAGAAGGGGTGGCAGGCGGAGCACACGTCGGCGTGGATGACGCCACTCTTCGCGGTGCTGCGGGTGGTGAAGGTGTTACCACACGTGCAGGTCACCTCGGTGACGACGTACTCCGGGTGGATGTCGGGCTTCATGTCTTCAGTCCTAACGCTCGTGTGCGGTCGCCGGGTCGCTTGTCGCCTGATCGGCCCGCGCGCGTCGGCACACCTGACGCGCGCCGCGGGAACCGGTACCGCTGCGGTTCGGCTACCAGTGTGCCAGATCCTGGAACCTTCCCCGGCCGTGCGCTATTCCTTCGCGCCCCTGCGGGGCGCGGCCGGAGGATCTCGCCGTCCGTGCGGAGCGATCCCGGTACGCCACGGCCTTTGATCGAAAAGCGAAACGATCAGAAGGAAGCCCCGGCTGGGCGTGGACGAGAACGGCTGTGGAACGCCCTCCGAAACTCGGGCACGAGTTTACATCCAGGTGGACGAGTCACACAGGCCCCACTAGGCTCCGGTGTCCAAACCCGACTTTTGCCTCAATTTAACCACGGTTAGGGGTATCTATGAGGAAGAGCCTGCGGCTTGCTCTGGCAGCCGCGACGGGGGCGGCCGTCCTCGTCTCGGGCGAGGCCATCACCTTGGCCTCGTCCGCGAACGCGACTGTCTCCGCGGCCGCCAGGGCGGCCGCCGCCACTTTCGGCAGCATCGATTTCAGCGACAAGTTCATCCCGCCGACGGGAAGCGACAAGATTCCCTTCAAGGTGCATCTGAACAACGCCTACGTGGACAAGGACAAGCCCGCGAAGGTCACCGTCCGGTTCCTGAAGGTCGACGAGACCGAGGCGTCGGCGCACACCGCGGACGTCACCCAGCTCGGCAGCGTCACCACCGTTCCCACGGACGGCAAGGCCGACGTGTCCGGCTCCATCCCGGTCTCGTCCGGCGACAAGCCCGGCGACTGGAAGTACCAGGTCGGCGTCACGCAGGGCGACGCGCCGTCCACCACCACGCCGACGTACACCGGCTGGGTGACCCTCGCCGTCGCCAAGGCGACGCGGGTCACGGGCGCCAACGTCGACCCCGACCCGGTCTACCTGAAGTCGGGCAAGGAGGTGGACGTCTACGCCGCCTTCAAGCTGGAGCGCGGCGGCGCGGACGGTGAGGAGAAGATCACCGACGTGCGGCTGGAGTCGCGGGACTCGGACGACTACTACGCCCTCACCACGGGCCTGGAGGCGGACGACTCCTACCACGACTCCACGGCCTTCGACTACAGCACCTCCGCGGGTTCCTGGCAGTTGAAGATCGGCGTCTCGCGCGGCACCAAGAAGTACAGCTTCGTCAGCAACTTCGAGGTCAAGAAGAGCAGCTCGAAGAGCAAGTCGAAGATCACCCTTTACGCCTCTCCCACGAAGGTGAAGAAGGGCAAGACGACGAAGCTCTACGGCAAGGTCTACCGGGGCTCGAAGGCCTGGAGCAAGAAGATCCTGAAGCTGTACTTCAAGAAGAAGGGCACCTCGAAGTGGAAGTTCGTCGGCTACGTCGGCGCGACCTCCACCGGTAAGTACGCCAAGACCGTCAAGCCCAAGTACGACGGCTACTGGCGCACCACCGCGGCGGCCACGAGCGCGACGTACGGCTCGCTGTCGAACATCAAGTTCGTCGACGTCAAGTAGTCGACGTCAGGTAGTCATCTCCGCACGGGCCGCGTCACCAACCCCTGGCGCAGCCCGTACGGAGACGGAAAAGTGAAGGGCCCGCGCGGATCGCTCCGCGCGGGCCCTTCTCCGTTCCGTCGCCCTGGCCGCCGGCGACCGGGGGCCGGAGGGGTGTCGTCAGTCGCGGTCGTTGCTGACCGTCGTCTTCTGCACCTGGAGCAGGAACTCGGCGTTGGACTTGGTCTCCTTCATCTTCTCGAGAAGGAGCTCCAGCGCCTGCTGCATGTCGAGGGCGTGGAGGACCCGCCGGAGCTTCCAGACGATGGACAGCTCCTCCTTGGCCATGAGGATCTCCTCCTTGCGGGTGCCGGACGCGTCGACGTCCACCGCGGGGAAGATCCGCTTGTCGGCCAGGGACCGGTTGAGCTTGAGCTCCATGTTGCCGGTGCCCTTGAACTCCTCGAAGATCACCTCGTCCATCTTCGAGCCGGTCTCGACCAGCGCGGTGGCGAGGATGGTCAGCGAGCCGCCGTTCTCGATGTTGCGCGCCGCGCCGAAGAACCGCTTCGGCGGGTAGAGCGCGGTCGAGTCGACACCACCGGACAGGATGCGTCCGCTCGCGGGCGCCGCGAGGTTGTACGCCCGGCCGAGACGGGTGATCGAGTCGAGCAGGACGACGACGTCGTGACCCAGCTCGACCAGCCGCTTCGCCCGCTCGATGGCCAGCTCGGCGACGGTCGTGTGGTCCTCGGCGGGACGGTCGAAGGTCGAGTGGATGACCTCGCCCTTGACCGACCGCTGCATGTCGGTGACCTCTTCCGGACGCTCATCCACCAGGACGACCATCAGGTGGCACTCCGGGTTGTTGTGCGTGATCGCGTTCGCGATCGCCTGGAGCACCATCGTCTTGCCGGCCTTGGGCGGCGACACGATGAGGCCGCGCTGCCCCTTGCCGATCGGCGAGACGAGGTCGATGATCCGGGTGGTCAGGACGTTCGGCTCGGTCTCCAGGCGCAGCCGCTCCTGCGGGTAGAGCGGCGTCAGCTTGTTGAAGTCGGGCCGCTGGCGGGCCTGCTCCGGGTCCATGCCGTTGACCGTGTCGAGGCGGACCAGCGCGTTGAACTTCTCGCGCCGCTCGCCCTCGCGCGGCTGTCGGACGGCGCCGGTGATGACGTCGCCCTTGCGCAGCCCGTTGCGGCGGATCTGGGCCAGCGCGACGTAGACGTCGTTGGAGCCGGGCAGGTAGCCGCTGGTCCGGACGAACGCGTAGTTGTCCAGGATGTCGAGGATGCCGGCGATCGGGATGAGAACGTCGTCCTCGCCGATCACGGGCTCGTTGCTGTCGAACCGGTCGCGCCCGCGGCGGTTGCGCTCGCGGAAGCGGCCACGGCGGCCGCGGCCGTCCTCGGTCTGCTGGTCGCCCTTGCCGTCACCGCGCTGGTCGCCACGCTGGTCACCGCGGCTGTCACGGTTGTCACGGCTGTCGCGGTTGTCACCGCGGCTCTCAGAGCGGGACTCGGTGCGGCTGTCGCCGCGTCCCTGCTGGTCACGGCCCTGCTGGCCCCGGCCGGGGCCGTCACCGGTGTCCGCGGCCCGCTGCTCGGCGCGCTCGCGGCGGTCGCCCCTCTCTCCACGCTCGCCGCGCGAACGGCGCTCCCTGCGCTCACCACGCTCCGGACGGCCCTCGGCGCGGCTCTCGCCGTGCGCGGCGTCGGACTGGACGTCGGCCGCGACGCCGGCGACCGCGTCGGAGGCGGCCACGGGTGCGGCGGGCTCCGCGGCGGGCCGCTCCTCGCGCACGACGGCCGCGTCAGAGGCGGCCGGCTCGGCGGCGGAGGGCGTGGCGGCGGGGGCGGTCGAGGTGGCGGCGGCCCGGGAACGTTCCCTACGGCCACGGGCAGGGCGTTCGACGGAGGCGGGGGCCTCGACGACGGCCGCCTTCGGCTCGGCGGAGGCTTCCCCTGACCCGCCCTGCTTCTCCTGGATCGCGGCGATCAGCTGGCTCTTGCGCATCCGGCCGGTCCCGGTGATACCGAGGCCGGTCGCCATTGCCTGCAGCTCAGGGAGCACCATGCCGGCCAGGCCGGTGCCGGAGCGACGACGCGGTCGGGCCGGGGCAGTGGGGGTGTCGCCGGCGGCCTGGCCGTCGGAGAGGAGTTCGGTGGTGTCGCTCAACTAAGGGTCCTTCCCAGGGGTCGGGCGCCGGAATCGTGCGTCCAGGCGTCCCGGTGGTGCGACCCGGCAGGACAGACCGGGTCGGGCTTCGCGAGTCTCATGTGTCGATGACCATCGGGACTCACGAGCGGTTGACATTCAGGGTGCAGCCCCCGAATCGCCGCCACCGGCCAGACGTCTTGGTGGTTCGAACGCGCATGTCTCCGATAACGTCGCCCCCGGCCACGCCACCCTGCGGTGGGACGACTGGAGGTAACGGTTTCGGGGAAATCGCCACGTCCGTGTCGGACGACACGGAACGAAGTGCAGCGATGTGCGAATGACAAGCACGCACCCAACACGGGGGCACCTGGTGCGGCTATCAGCCTAACATCACCAGAGCGCACAGCTATTCCCTGAAGGTCGAAGAAACATCAGCGTGTCTCGGGAAACCGAACGTACGCACCAGACGGGTCGACGTTCATTGGCTGGATGTGCCAGTCATTACCCACTTCTGGTGCGATCAAATCCTGGGTTTCCTTGGTCGTCAACGCGAGGACGGTGGGACCGGCGCCGGAGACGACGGCCGCCACCCCCGCCGACCTCAGCCTGCGTATGAGCTCCGCGGTCCGCGGCATCGCGGGCGCGCGGTAGTCCTGATGCAGGCGATCCTCGGTCGCCGCGAGCAGCAGAGCCGGCTCGGGCCTGCCGGTGAGCGCCGCGACCAGCAACGCGGCCCGGGCCGCGTTGGCGGAAGCGTCGCGATGCGGCACGTCGCGCGGCAGCAGCCCGCGCGCCTCCTCCGTGGACAAACGGAAATCCGGGATCAGCGCCACCGGCCTGACGTCGTCGTGCGGCGTCAGTTTCACCATACTCGCCACCCCCGAGGGGTCGGTCCAGGAGATGGTGAGCCCGCCCGCGAGACACGGCGCCACGTTGTCGGGGTGGCCCTCCAGCTCCGTGGCCAGCGCGAACGCCTCCGAGTCGGGCAGGATCCGGGCCCCGGCGGCCGCGTCCGGCCCCGCCGCCAGGGCTCGCGCGGCGAGGATGCCCGCGCAGATCGCCGCCGACGACGAGCCGAGGCCGCGGGCGTGCGGGATCCGGTTGCGGCAGCGCAGCCGGACGCCGGCGGGCTGTGGAGCCCCCATCCGGGTGAAGGCGGCGCGCATCGTCCGCACGATCAGGTGGCCCTCGCCGTCGTCGAGCTCTCCTGCGCCCTGTCCCTCGACCTCGATGCGCACACCGGCGCTCGTCGTGAGGGACGCCTCCACCTCGTCGTACAGGTCGAGGGCGAGGCCGAGGCTGTCGAAGCCCGGACCGAGATTGGCGCTGGTCGCCGGTACGCGTACGACAACCACGTCACTGTCCGTCATGTGTCACCTGGTTCACGGTCCGGTCGCGGCCCTCCCCGGGGCCTGGGCGTCAGGCCAGTTCGAGGGCGGACGCCGCGGCGAAGGCGTCCACGGGGATCGTCATGGGAGACGGGGCGCCGGAGATCGCCCAGTCGGGATCCTTGAGGCCGTTGCCCGTGACGGTGCAGACCACCCGCTGCCCCGGCGTGAGCAGGCCCTGCTTGTGCGCCTGGAGCAGGCCCGCGACGCTCGCCGCTGAGGCGAGCTCGACGAAGACGCCCTCCTCCTGCGCGAGCAGCTTGTAGGCGGCGGCGATCTGCCGGTCGGTCACGGCCTGGATGTCCCCGCCGGACTCGTCCCGCGCCGCCTCGGCGAGCCGCCAGGAGGCCGGGTTTCCGATCCTGATCGCGGTGGCGATGGTCTGCGGGTGGGTGACCGGCGCGCCGCCCACCAGCGGCGCCGCGCCGCTGGCCTGGAAGCCGAGCATCCTCGGCCGCCTCGTGGCCACGCCGTCGTCCGCGTATTCCTTGTAGCCCATCCAGTACGCCGAGATGTTGCCGGCGTTGCCGACGGGGATGCAGTGGACGTCGGGGGCGTCGCCGAGGGCGTCGACGATCTCGAACGCCGCGGTCTTCTGCCCCTGCAGGCGGTGCGGGTTCACCGAGTTGACCAGCGCGATCGGGTAGTTCTCCGCGAGCTTCCTGGTCATCTCCAGGCAGTCGTCGAACGAGCCCTCGACCTGCAGCAGCCGGGCGCCGTGGACCAGAGCCTGGGCCAGCTTGCCCATCGCGATCTTCCCGCGCGGCACCAGGACCGCGCACGCGAGGCCGGCCCGTACGGCGTAGGCCGCCGCCGACGCGCTGGTGTTGCCGGTGGAGGCGCAGATCACCGCCTTGGCGCCCTCTTCGACGGCCTTGCTGATGGCCACGGTCATGCCGCGGTCCTTGAAGCTGCCCGTCGGGTTGAGCCCCTCGACCTTGAGGTGGACGTCACAACCCGTGAGCCGGGAGACGCGCCGGGCCGGGATGAGAGGCGTGCCGCCTTCGAGCAGGGTCACCACGGGCGTCGTCTCGGAGACCGGGAGACGGTCGCGGTACTCCTCGATGAGGCCTCGCCAAGCCCTGAACATGATCGCTCCTCCCGCGGCGGTGAGCGCCCGCCTGCGCGCTGAGCACCGAGTCTACGGCCATGTGCCTGAGATACGGGATCCGAATGTCCAGCAACTGGACAGGCATCGACGGATGCCGTTCTCTCAGGGGAAACTCAGGCCCTTTCGCTAGGGTTGACCGGTTCTCAGGAGACTTGTGAGGCCGTGAGGAGTGTGTGGCGTGGGCGAGGAACGACCGAGGATCCGGCACAACGACTACTCTCCGCTGACGCCCCCCGCCCTCGGCGCCTGGGACCCCCGCCTCACCGTCAGCGTGGTCGTCCCCGCGCACGGCGGTCAGCGGAAGCTCGATCTGACGCTCGCCGCGCTGTCCGCCCAGACCTATCCCGCGGCGCTGACCGAGGTCGTCGTCGTGGACGACGGCAGCGAGCCGCCGCTGAGACTGCCGGAGATCCGCCCGGCCGGCACCAGGATCGTCGCCGCCGGCCCCGGCGGCTGGGGGCCCGGCCACGCGGTGAACAGCGGCGTGCGGGTGAGTGACGGCGCCGTCGTTCAGCGACTGGACGCCGACATGGTGCTGCACCGGGCGCACCTGGAGTCGATGATGCGATGGCACCACCTGACCGACTACGTCGTCGCGATCGGGTCCAAGCGGTTCGTCGAGGAGCCGGAGGCGACTCCCGCCCAGGTACGCCGGGCGGTGCTGGCCGACGCCCTGGACGCGGTCGTCGACCTGTCCCACTCCGTCCCCAGTTCGACGGAACGGACGATCATCCGGCTCGACGGGCTGCGCCGGAGCAGGAACCCGTACCACAACTGCACGGGGCCGACGCTGAGCCTCCACCGGTCCCTGTTCGAGGCCGTCGGGGGTTTCGACCCCGACGTGATCAGGGGCGAGGACACCGAGTTCGGCTATCGGCTGGCGCAGGCGGGGGCCGTATTCGTCCCCGACATGGAGGCCGTCTCCGCGCACCTGGGGCTGCCGTCGCAGCGGCGCGACCGGGAGGCGGCGATCCGGGCGGTGCAGCCCTATCTGGCGCACCGGATCCCGCTCCGCCGCGATCTGCGCAAGGAGCCGGGCCGCGGCTGGCTCGTGCCGTACGTCGAGGTGGTGCTCGACGTGGGAGACGCGTCCGAGGAGGAGGCTCGCCGGGCGGTAGCGTGCGCCCTGTCCGGAACGCTCCAGGATGTACGAGTCACCCTCGTGGCCCCGTGGTCCGCCCTGCCCTCCGGACGCCACTCGGTGCTGCGCGATCCGGCGTTCGGCCTGCGCATGCTGCGCGAGGAATACCGCCACGACCCGCGCGTCCGCCTGGCCGACGCACCGTCCCCGACCGCCGCGCCGGCGCCGTTCCGATATGTGGGGCCGGCCGGGACGCCGCTCGGCGCGCGCTCGCTGGAGCGGATGGTCGGGCACGTCGCCGACGAACGCCTCGGCCTGCTGGAGATCGCCCTCCCGGACGGCGGGCGGGCCCGGCTCGAACGGACCGAGGCCGTCTCCCGCGCCCTGCTACTCGCCGCACCGGACGAACCACTCACCGATGTGATCCGGCAGACTCACGGTGTGGAGCGGACCGATCCTTCGCGCTTCTGGCCGTGCGCCTGACGGCTCCGCCGCCCGCGGACACCCGGCCGGCACCCCGGCGACGCCCTCGGGCACCCCGCCGACGGCCCCGGCGGCCCTCACAACGGCGGCGACAGGGCTGTGACCTCGCAATCTTGACCTTCTATCAGTCTTTTCCCAGGAACTTCTCAAGATCCGTGAAGCAATTGGCAGAATCGTGGCATATGACTACGGTCGTCACCGGTACCTGACATCGCGGCCGTGCACGGACCCGCTCGGGTTGAGGTTTGGACCGCCGGTTCGGATGTGCCTGTCGTGCCCCCTTGCCATCGGGCCGCCAACACGACGGAGGAACATCGATGCCCACGCCCCGCACCCTGGCCCTCGTCGGCATGGCTCTCGGCGCGGTCGCCGCGGCGGCGCTCGCCGTGCTGATCCTCCTGGAGGTCGTCGACCCCCTCGCAGCGGTGATCCTTGGCGGCCTGCCGTACGCGCTGGCGGCCCTGGCCCTGGTGGTGGTGAGCCTCCGCAGGGTCGACGGCAAGGCGCTGCGGATCGACACCCGGGTGAAGAAGCAGGAGGCCACCCTGGTCCGCGTGGAGACCCTGCTGCGCAAGATGGACGAGCGGCTGTCCTCCGTTGCCGCCGTCGCCAAGGACCGCACCGGACGCTCCGAGGACCTGCAGGCCGTCCTGTCCTCGCTCGGTGAGGACCGGGTGAACGCCACGCTCGGCCTGCGGGAGATCGACGGCCGCGTCGACGCCCTGCGGCGTGAGCTCGACCGGCTGGCGGAGTTGCCCGACCGGCTCGACGCCGTACGGGACGACCTGTCCGGCCAGATCAGGCAGACCTATCGGCAGCTCGAGGCGTACGTGGATCTGCGGTCCTTGATCAGTCCCCGGGCGCCGCTGCCGGAGCTGCGCGGGTGGGCGGCCTCCCCCGACGCGCTGCGCTGTCTGATCGAGGACGTCTGCGCCCGCCGGCCCAAGCTGGTCGTCGAGTGCGGCAGCGGCTCCTCCAGCGTGTGGCTCGGCTACGTCATGGAACACTTCGGCGGCGGCCGCGTCGTGTGCCTGGAGCACGACGAGCGCTACCTGGAGCTGTCGCGGAGCCTGGTGGCCGCGCACGGGCTCACCCACGTCGTCGAGATCAGGCACGCGCCGCTGCGGACCTGGGAGGAGGGCGGCGAGAGCTGGCAGTGGTACGACCGGGAGGCGCTGCGCGACCTCGACGAGATCGGCCTGCTGCACGTGGACGGGCCACCCGCCGCGACCGGCCCGCAGGCGCGCTACCCGGCGGTCCCGCTGCTGCTGCCCCACTGCTCGGCCGACGTACGGATCTTCCTCGACGACGCCTCCCGGGACGACGAGCGCGCCGTCGTCGCCCGCTGGCGCCGTGAGCACTCCCTGGAGCTGACCCGGCGCGAGGCCGAGAAGGGCCTCGCCATCCTCACGATCGCGAATCCATGACCCCCACTCCCCTCATCAAGCACAACGACTACTCCTCCCTGCGGCCGCCCGCGCTCGGCGCGTGGCGGCCCACCCGCACGGTCACCGTGGTCGTCCCCGCCTACAACTGCCAGCCCGCCCTCGACCGGACCCTCGCGGCCCTCGCGGCGCAGACCTACCCCGCCCATCTCATGGAGGTCGTCGTCGCCGACGACGGCAGCGAGCCCGCCATGCGGATCCCCGAGCACGCCCCCGCGTCCACCCGGATCGTCCGCGTCCCCGACGGTCGATGGGGACGCGGCTGGGCCCGGCAGACGGGAGCGTCGGTCGCCGGCGGTGAGATCGTCCACTGGGTCGACGCCGACATGATCCTCGACCGGGCGCACGTCGAGGCCCACATGCGCTGGCACCACCTGGCCGACTACCTGGTGGTCCTCGGCTCGATCAGGTTCGTCGCCGACGACGCCGAGCCGCCGTCGCCGGCGCGGCTCTCCTCCGGCGACGTCGACCTCGGGCCCGGCCTGCCGCACAAGTACACGGCGGACACGCTGGCCAAGACCCGCGACCTGCTCGACGCGGGCGGCGACGCCTACCTGCTGCACACGGGGGCGACGACGTCCGTCCCGGCCCACCTGCTGCGGGCCGCCGGGGGGCTCGACACCTCGCTCAACATGGGCGAGGACACCGACCTCGGGTTCCGGCTCGCCCAGGCCGGGGCCGTGTTCGTCCCCGACCGCGAGGCGGTGAGCTGGCACATCGGCAAGTCCACGGTCATGCTGCGGGAGAAGGAGGTGCACCGGCACAACTGGTCGCTCCTCGGCGACCGCATCCCGGTGCTCCGCTGGCTGCGCGGCCATCAGCGCCGCCAGTGGGCCGTGCCGTACGTGCAGGTGGTCGTCGACGCGACCGGCGCGACGTACGAGCAGGTGCGGGCGAGCGTCGACGCGGCGCTGGCCGGAACCGTGGCGGACGTGGCCGTCGTCCTGGCCGGGCCGTGGAGCGCGCTCACCGAGGGCCGCCGCTCGTCCCTCGACGATCCGATGCTCGACTACCGGCTGATGCGCAACCTCTACGGGAACGAGCCGCGGGTGACCTTCGCCGGGTCCGTCCCCGCGAGCGCCGCGCCCGCGCCGTTCCGGGTGATCTGCCCGCCAGGCTGGGTCCTCGGCGCCGACGCGCTGAAGAAGCTGATCGGTCTGGCCGAGCGCGACGGCCTCGGCCTGGTGTCCGTCGCCCTGGACGAGACCCCCGCCGGGGTGGCCGCCCTGCGCCTGGAGCGCACGGCCGCCTTCGCCCGGGCCGCCCTGACCGGCGCGCACGGTGATCCAGAGAAGCACGGTGATCCAGGGAAGCACGGTGACCCCGAGAAAGCGGTGGACGCGATGTTCGGCACGATGTGGGTGGCCGGGAGCGACTACCAGGTGGTCCCCATGGACCAGGCCCAGGAGACCGGTGGCGACGCCGCCAAGTGGCGGGCCGCCGCGGCCAAGTGGCAGGCGGAGGCCGAGAAGCTCCGCGCCGAGGTCGAAAGGCTGCGGGCGGCGGCGGAGTCCGCCCCCGCGGAGCACTCCCCCGGCCTGAGCCGGGTCCGGACGCTCGTGCCCGGCCGGAGGCGCGGCTGATGTTCGAGCAGGTGGTGACGGAGGCCGTGCGCAGAAGCCGGTACGTGATCGTCTACCACGTGGGGCTGGAGACGCCTCCCGAGGTCGAGGGCGTGCGGGCGACCGTGGATCTCGACGGCGCCCTTTCCAGGGCTCCGTCCCCGGAGTTCGAGGTCGTGGAGGTGCTCGTCCTCGCCGGGACGCCGACCGACCTGCGCCGCGCGGCGAGCCTGCAGGCGTCGCTGTCCATGGCCAGGGCCGTCGTGGTGATGGTGGCCGAGGCGCCGCACTGGTATCCGGCCCCGGCGCCCTCGCTCACGCCCGCCCACCGCTGGCGCACCCTCACCGAGCTGCGGGTGCACAAGCCCGCGGGCGCCGCCTGGGCGGTGGAGGCCCGGTTCTCCGCGCACGCGCCCGCGGGCCGCGTGCTCGCCGCGACCGCCCGGGCCTTCGCGGGCAACCGGCTGGACACGGTGGACTCCTCGCCCGTCGCCGCGCTGGCCGGCCCCGGCGCCGCCGCCTGGCGGCCCGGTGACCCGAACGCGTCGGTGACCCCTCCGGCCGGGCCGCTCCCGCTACGGATCGGGGCGCCAGGCGGCGACGTGGTGGTGCGGACGGTCGCCGATCCCCCCGAGTGGGACGGTCCGCGGCCCCCGGTCGACCTGACGCCGCCGGAGGAGCTGAGCTGGGAGCGCATCGGCCGTCCGGGCGGCGGGGCGCTGCTCGCACGGGACCTGTCCGACCCGCGGCTCGTGCCTCCCGTCGACGACCGCTCGGTGAACCCGATCAACTTCGTCACCACCCCTCGGCGCGGCGTCGGCGACCTGGTCACCGAGGGGGACCGCTGGGCGGTCACGCACGAGGGCGAGGTCATGACCCGCATCGCGCCCTCGGGCTGCGTGACCGTCGTCGACGTGTCCCGCATCAGGCAGCTGCGCGGCCTGAGGATCGACTGGCGGCGCGGCCACAGCGGCCCGCTGGCCGCCGTACGGGCCGTGGCGTCGCTGGCCGCGGCGGGCGTCCCGCTGATCGGCGGCGAGCTGCCGAAATGGGCGGGGGCCCTCGGCCCGGAGCTGGCCGGGCTGCTCGGCTCGGTGACCGAGGACGACCTGGCCGACGATCTGCGCCGCGAGGAGTACAGCATCCGGCTGCGCCGCCGGGCCCTGCGCGACCACGGCGTGCGGGCGCGCTGGGAGCAGATGGGCGCACCGGCGGGGCGGCGTCCCCTCACGTCGGTGCTGCTGCCCACCCGGCGCCCGGACATGCTGGGCTTCGCGCTCGGCCAGATCTCCCGCCAGCGCGACGCCGACCTCGAGGTGATCCTCGCGCTCCACGGGATCCCGCGCGAGCACCCGAGCGTGGCCTCGGCCCTCGCCGGGTTCGACCGGCCGATCACCGTGCTGGAGATCGGGGCCGGGACGGTGTTCGGCGAGGTGCTCAACCAGGCGGCCGCCCGCGCCTCCGGCTCGTTCCTGCTCAAGATGGACGACGACGACTGGTACGGCCCGGACTTCCTCGCCGATCTCCTGCTCGCCCAGTCGTACTCGGGGGCGGACGTCGTCGGGACGGCCCCGGAGTTCGTCTACCTCGCCTCGATCGACGTGACCGTGCACCGGGAGCAGATCACCGAGCAGATCACGAACTTCATCGCGGGCGGCACGATCCTGGCCACCCGCTCGGCGTTCGAGGCGGTGGGCGGCTTCCGCCCGATCCCCAGCACGGTGGACACCCAGTTCCAGCACGCGATCCAGATCGCCGGCGGGCAGATCTACCGCGCCCACGGCCTCGGCTACATCCTGCGCAGGGGGCCGGCCGCCTCGCACACCTGGCGCGAGCCGATCGGCACCTTCCTCAAGCGCAACCGGAGGCAGTGGCGCGGGTTCCGGCCCAACGCCCTGATGGAGCTGCCGGAGGGCGCCGCCGTGGCAGAGGGAGTGCGATGACCGTCCCCGGCCCGCGCGTCAGGCGCAACGACTTCGGCGTCCTGGAGCCGCCGGAGCCCGGAGAGTGGGAGCCCCGGCTGTCGGTGAGCGTCGTCATCCCGGCCCGGCAGTGCCAGCAGACGCTCGACCTCACGCTGGCCGCGCTGGCCGCGCAGAGCTATCCCGCGCACCTCCTCGAAGTCGTGGTGGTCGACGACGACGGCACGCCGCCGCTCGTGCTGCCGGAGATCGCCCCCGAGCGCACACGGGTGATCCGGGCCGCGCCCGGCGGATGGGGCATCGCCTGGGCCGTGCAGTGCGGGGTGGAGGCCGCCGAGGGCGACGTGATCCACCGCCTGGACGCCGACATCGTGCCGTACCGGACTCATGTGGAGTCGCATCTGCGCTGGCACCACCTCGCCGACTACCTGGTGGTCCTCGGCACGGTGCGCTTCACCGGCGCGGGCGGCGGCCTGCCCGCGCCCGCCGAGGTGCGGGCGGCCGTCGCGGCCGGCGCCGAGGACGGCCTGTTCGACATGGCGAGCAGTGAGACCCACGACTGGTGGGAACGGCTGGTGGACGAGCACGACGGGTTCCGCCGGGCGCCCAGCGCGATGCTGCACCGGATCCACGTCGGGGCCACGGCGTCGGCCCCCGCCGCCCTGCTGCGCGCCGCCGGGGGCCTCGACACGTCCCTGCGGCTCGCCGAGGACACCGAGCTCGGCTACCGGCTCACCCAGGAGGGCGCCGTCTTCGTGCCCGACCGCGCGGCCCGGAGCTGGCACGTGGGCCGGCCCACGGCCATGAAACGCGGCGACGAGGTCCGGCGGCACAACCGGCCCTACATCGCCGACCGGGTGCCCTACCGGCGGGCGCTGCGGACCGAGGCCGGGCGGCAGTGGCTCGTGCCGTACGTCGAGGTCGTCGTGGAGGTGGGGGACGCCGGTTTCGAGGATGTCAGGTTCACCGTCGACTCCGCGCTCGCCAGCACGCTGCCCGACGTCCATGTGACCCTGGCCGGGCCGTGGCGCCGGATCCGGGACGACGAGCGGCGGGCCCCGCTCGACGACCCGCTGATCGACCTGCGCCTGATGAGGGCGGCCTACGCCCACGACGGGCGGGTGGCCTTCACCGAGAGCGCGGCCGACATCCGGACCCCCGGCCCCTTCCGGCTGTCGTGCCCGCCCGGCTGGGCGATCGGCGCTGAGACGCTCGACCGGCTCACCCAGCACGCCGAGGAGTACGAGCTCGGCCGGCTGCGGCTCGCCCTGGAGGAACGGGCCGACGGCGTCGTCACCGCGGTGTTCGACCGCACCTCCGCCCTGGCCCGGGCCGTACGGGTGGCCAAGGACGGCGAGGATCTCGACGACGTCGTCCACGAGGTGTTCGGGCTCGAATGGCTGGACGCGGAGACCTGGGGCGTCGTACCCGGCGCCTCGGTGCGGCTCGGGCGGCGCGGCAACCGCAACACCGAGGCGGCGCTGTGGCGGCGGAACGCCGAGCGGCACGAGGCCGAGATCGAGCGCCTCAAGGCGGCGGCGGCCGCGCTCAAGGAGGAGGTCAGGGTCCTGCGCAGGGACGGGGCCAAGGCCGAACGGGACGCCTCACGCTGGCGGGAGAAGGCCGAGGCCAATCGCCGCGAGGTCGTCCGGCTGCGGCGGGCCCTGCCCCGCGCGGTCCTGACCCGGGCCGTGCGGCGCATCCTGCCGCCCGCGAAGCCCGGCCCGGGGTCCTGACGGCCGGCCGGCCGTCAGGACGGACGCCCGGTCAGTCCCCGGGGCAGTCCTCCAGCCAGTCCCCCGTCAGTCCCCCGTCAGTCCTCCGTGGGGACGGGGCGCATCTTGCCGCCGATGACGTCGCCGAAGCGCCGCACCACCGTGCCGTGGGACTTCCGCTTGGCGAGCCAGTCGAGGAAGCGGGTCAGGGTCCGCTCGCTCACCGAGTAGGTGTCGCACTTGTCGCACATGTGGTGGAAGACCAGCGGGAGCACGCCGCCGCCGCTGCGCTCCGCGTTGACCACGAGCTGCTCGATCTGCGCCGGCGTGGCGTCGACCAGCACCGAGCCGGGGGTGCGCACCGAGTAGAGCGTCTCGGGCCGCATGGGCTCCGCCACGACGCAGGTCTTGCAGCGCCGGTTGGACAGCCCGCCCACCGTCCTGGCCGCGTTGTAGCCGCACTGGCGGGCCGCCTGCTTCGCGCCCGCGTCGAGCGCGCCGTAGGGGTAGGCGAAGGTGCGGACCCGAAGTCCCATCTTGAGCAGGGCCGCCCTGTCGTCGCAGATCTCGGCGCGCTGCTGCTCGAAGCTCAGCTGGGTCAGGTACGGATGGGTGAGCGTGTGGCCGCCGATCTCGTGACCCGCCTTCTGGATCGCCACGACCTGCTTGCGGCTCAGCTTGCCCTTCGTGCCGAGGGTGCCGCTGTTGACGTAGAACGTGCCCCGCATGTGGTGCTTTTCCAAGATGCGTGCGACCTTGGCGTGACTGGCGTCGCCGTCGTCGAAGGTCAGCGTCACGATGGTCTTCGGGCGGGCCGCTTCCGCGTCCGCCTGTGCCGGAGCGGCGGGAGAAGCGAGCGGGACGAGCATCGTCGCCAGGAGGGCCGTCCATAGAGCTCTCTTCACGATCAGGTGTCCCCTTCGTTCGGACCGGTCCAGGCGTTCCCCATTTTGCCGTAACTTGACCGTCCAAACGCTGTCAGGGACGAATGTAGGCGACCCATGTCGGCCGGGAGCCGCTGCGGCGCAGCACGTGCCGCTTCCACTTCTCCGCGCCGGGCGGCGGGACGTCCTTGGTGAGTACGGCGAAGACGTGGCCCTCGGGGGCGTGGGAGAGGTCGGGCACCGGCCGCCCCGCACCGAGCGAGAGCGCGTCGCATCGGGCGATCAGCGCCATCGCCGGGTTCACCTGGCGGCCGACGAGCGTGCAGGGCGCGTGGACGCCGAGCTTGACCATGTCCTTCACGATTCCGGCCTGGTAGCCCCGCTCCTTGGTCTCCCCCGCCGACACGTCGCGCAGCGCGTACGCCTGCACGGCGACGTGGGCCGCCAGCACGATCGCCACCGTGATCCTCACCAGGGCCGAGGCGAGCGGTACGGGTCTTCGGCCCGCCACCCGCACCAGGGCCTCGGCGGCCGGGATCGCCAGGAGCGCGTAGGCGGGGAGCAGGAAACGGGGGGCGCTGTAGTCCACCAGGAAGAGGTACGGCACGGCGACGCAGAGCCCGGTCACCGCGGCGACCGCGTGCGCCGCGGACCGCGCGACCACCGCACCGCAGATCGCCAGCAGCGGGAGCACCAGCCACCACAGGGCCCACTGCGGGTCGTCGAGGGTCGTCGTGCACGGGCGGCAGAAGGCGGGCCCGTTGGCCGTCTTGAACTCGTAGAGGAAGCCCGGCGCGGGGGCGATGCCTCCCTGGACCTCGCCGGCCGCGCGCCAGCGCTCGAGCGGCCCGCCGAAACGCTGGAACCCCTCGATCACCCAGGGCAGGAAGCCCGCGGCCACGGCGGCCGAGACGACGGCGAGCGCCCGGACGTCCCGCCGGACCAGGGCGGTGACGCCCAGCGGCAGGGCCAGCCAGAGGGCGTCCCCCGGCCGCAGCAGGGCGACTCCGGCGACTCCGGCGGCCAACCCGGCCCACGCCCACCAGCTCCCGGACCGCCGGCTCCCGGACGACCGGCTCCCGGACCGCCGATCCCGGGCCGTCAGGACGGAGCAGCCGGCCGCCAGCAGGCAGCCGTACGCGACATAGAGGTTGGGCATCACCTGGTCGCCGTACCAGATCGTGACCCACAGGGTGGCGAACAGGCCCGCGGCGAGCGCGAGCACCCGCCCGCGGAGCAGGGAGCACCACGGCAGGAACGCCAGGAACAGTCCGGCGGCCGACACCAGCGTCAGCCAGAGCCTGATCGCCGTGGGATCCACGGTGAAGTGCGCGACGGGCGCGACCAGCCAGGTGATGCCCCGCGCGCGGGGCGCGCTGAAGTCGGCGTCGGGCACCATCGGGGCCACCTGGCTCGTGTAGACCGCCTCGTCCCACTCCAGGGACATGGTGTGCGGCAGCACGACCAGCTGGATCACGGCGTAGGCGACCGCGATCAGCGCGAGGACGACCTCGGGCCGCCGGAGGCCGGGGCGCGGCCGCTCCGCGTCTAATCCGGATGCCCCGGGTGCTCCGGACGGGCCTCTCGGCAGCGGCGCCGTGGACAGGTCATGGGGTGTCATCGCCCTCCACGCGCATCAATCCGGCGACGGCGCGGACGATGTCGAGGTCACGCAGCTCCTCGATGGTGGCGGAGAGGGCGGCGTCGCTGGCCCGGTGGGTGACGAGCACGAGCCGGGCGTCGTCGCCCCGCCCCTCCTGCTGGACGGTCTGGATCGACACGTCGTGGCGGGCGAACGTCTCGGCGACCCGGGCGAGCACACCCGGTTTGTCGGCCACGTCGAGCGACACGTGGTAGCGGGTGACCGTGTCGCCCATCGGGTGGACCCGCAGGTCCGCGTACGTCGACTCCTCCGGCCCACGGGTGCGGGCGAGGCGGTTGCGGCCCACGGCCACGATGTCACCGAGCACGGCGGAGGCCGTGGGGGCGCCGCCCGCGCCCGCGCCGTAGAACATCAGCCGGCCGGCCGACCGCGCCTCCACGAACACCGCGTTGTACGCCTCCCGGACCCCCGCGAGCGGGTGGGACCTCGGGATCATGGCGGGATGCACGCGGACGCCGATCGACCTGCCGTCGTCTGATCGGGCGCAGATGGCCAGCAGCTTGATCACGTAGCCCATCGCCCTGGCCGAGGCGACGTCCGCGGCGCTGATCTCGGTGATGCCCTCGCGGTGGACGTCGGCGGCCGTCACCCGGCTGTGGAACGCGATGCCGGCGAGGATGGCGGCCTTCGCGGCGGCGTCGAAGCCCTCGACGTCGGCGGTGGGGTCGGCCTCCGCGTAGCCCAGCGCCTGGGCCTCCTCCAGCGCGTCGGCGAAGGACGCCCCGGTCGAGTCCATCTTGTCGAGGATGTAGTTGGTCGTGCCGTTCACGATGCCGAGCACCCGGCGGACGTGGTCGCCCGCCATCGACTCCCGCAGCGGCCGGAGCAGCGGGATCGCGCCCGCCACGCTCGCCTCGAAGTAGAGGTCGGAGCCGTGGGTCCGGGCGGCCCCGTGGACCGTCGCGCCGTCCTCCGCGAGCAGCGCCTTGTTGGCCGTCACCACGGACTTGCCGTGCGCCATCGCGCTGAGGATCAGCGATCTCGCCGGCTCGATCCCGCCGATGACCTCGACGACGATGTCCACGTCGTCGCGGGTGACGAGGGCCTCGGCGTCGGTGGTCAGCAGCGCCGGATCGATCTCCGCGTCACGCCTGCGCCCCAGCCTCCGCACGGCCACGCCGGCCAGCTCCACGGGGGCGCCGACCCTGGCCGCCAGGTCGTCGGCCTGCTCGCCGAGCAGCCGCACCACCTGCGACCCGACGACGCCGCATCCCAGCAGCGCGACCTTGAGCGCCCCTTCGCTCACGACCCCTCCTCGGTTCGGTCATGCACGCGCCGGCGGCCAGGGCGCCTCACGGCTGGCCTCGCAGCAGGTCCTCGACGGTCTCCGCGTGCATGATCACCCGGGACTCGCCCCGGGAGACCGCGACCACGGCCGGCTTCGGCAGGTAGTTGTAGTTGTTCGCGAGCGACCGGCAGTAGGCGCCGGTGGCCGCGACGGCGATCAGGTCGCCCGGGGCCAGGTCGGCCGGCAGCCACAGGTCGCGCACGACCATGTCGCCGCTCTCGCAGTGCTTGCCGACCAGGCGGGAGCGCATGGGCTCCGCGGCGCTTGACCTGGAGGCCAGGACGGCCGTGTAGTCCGCGCCGTAGAGGGCCGTGCGGATGTTGTCGCTCATGCCGCCGTCGACGCTGACGTAGGTGCGCAGGCCCTCCACGTCCTTGACGGTACCGGCCTCGTAGATCGTCATGCCGGCCGGTCCCGCGATCGACCGGCCGGGCTCCACCGTGAGGTGGGGCACCGGCAGCCCGGCCGCCGCGCAGACCTTGGTGACGATCTCGTGCAGACCGTCGGCGATGATCTTGATGTCCGGCGCCTCGTCGCCCTCGACGTACGGGATGCCGTAGCCCCCGCCGAGGTCGAGCTCGGGCAGGACCACCCCGTGCTCGTCCTTGATCTCGACCAGCAGCCGGGCGAGGCGGCTCGCGGCGACCTCGAACCCGCCCGTGTCGGTGATCTGGGAGCCGATGTGGGAGTGCAGCCCCACCAGTTCGAGCTGCGGCAACGCCAGGATGCGGCGCACGGCCTCGGCGGCGGCACCGGAGCTCAGCGACAGGCCGAACTTCTGGTCGTCGTGGGCGGTGGCGATGAACTCGTGAGTGTGGGCCTCCACGCCGACCGTCACCCTGACCATGACCTTGGGCCGGACGCCGTGCTTGTCGGCGAGGAACCCGAGCCGGGCGATCTCCTCGAACGAGTCGACCACGATGTGGCCGACGCCGGCCTCGACGGCCTTCTCCAGCTCGCCGAGCGACTTGTTGTTGCCGTGCATCGTGATCCGCTCGGGCGGGAAGCCGACGCTCAGCGCGACGGCCAGCTCACCGGCGCTGCACACGTCGAGGCCGAGCCCCTCCTGATGGATCCACCGGGCCACCTCGCGGCACAGGAACGCCTTGCCCGCGTAGTGGACCTCGCCGTCGGAGAAGGCCGACCGGTAGTCGCGGCAGCGGGAGCGGAAGTCCTCCTCGTCGACGACGTAGAGCGGCGTGCCGTACTCTCGCGCCAGGTCCCTGACGTCGACGCCGCCGATCGTGACGGCACCGCCGGACCGGACGGACGTCCGCGGCCAGATCGCCGGTTCGAGCGCGTTCAGGTCGCCGGCCGTGTGCGACGGGCGCTCCTCGGGCAGCGCGCCCGCGACGACCGCGGCGGCATGCAGATCTCCGGCGGGATGGGCGAATCGACTCACCCGAACGAGGCTATCCGAACGGTGCCCCCTCTTGAGACGCCCGCCCACGTGGCGAGACGAACCCAGGGGGCATTTCACATCCTTTGTGGCAGTCCGTCCCCCACAATCGCGACCAAGACCGCCCTCACGGCCCGGGCCAGCCACACGCGGGCCGTGTGGAGCGCCGTAGGCGGGCCGTCCCCGGCCGGCGCCGCGGGGGCGTGCTCGTGGGCGGTGTGGTAGGCCAGCGCCAGCCGCTCGACGTACGCCGCCCACGCCGGATCCCGGCCGGCGGAACGGCTCGGCAGCTCGGCGAGCAGCCGCAGGACGCCCAGCTCGGCGGGATGATCGAGCGTCTCCGGCCGGAACCCGCCCATGGGGACCCCCAGGTCGGCGGCCCACCTCTCCGCAGAAACGGAGCGCGTGTGCGCGAACCGGACGGCGAAGCCCGGATTGGCCCAGGTGCGGGGGAAGTCCGGCCAGGCCGCCGCCGGGACGCGGGGCGAGCCGGGCGCGCCCGCCCGCTCCGGACCCCGCTCCACGATCTCCCGGACGATCTCGCCGGGACGGGCCGGCACGATGAGGAGGAAGCCGTCGGGACGCACCCGCACCTCGGCGATCCCGTCGTCCTCACGGAGCCGGGTGGCGATCTCCTCCGCCGCCGCGAGGGCCCCGCCCGGGGAGCCCAGGGCGGCGGCCGAGACCAGCAGCGCCTCCGCCGCCCACGAGCCGCGCGGGACCGGCGCGGCGCCGAGCAACCGGCCGAGCCGAGCGGGCGTCACGGGCCAACCCTACGCGCGGCCGGCCGGACGGCCCGTCGCGCGGCCGGTCACACGGCCCGTCGCGGGGCTCACAGGAGGGCGAGCGGCTCGGCCGGGAAGTAGCCCTCCAGCCGGGCCGAACCGAGCAGACGGCCCTCCGCGGACGGGCGGACGCACACGTAGGAGAAGCGGTCGGCCGAGTAGACCCGCACGCCGTCCGTACGGCACTGCCGCATCACGACCTCGCCCCACTCCTCGGAGACGTCGGCGATGCCCAGGTCGGTCAGGGTCTGGCGGCGGGCCAGCAGGGTGCCCCCGGCCACCTCCGGCAGGAAACGGTGCTCGGCCTCGGGCTGGCGCAGCAGCGTCGCCCCCGCGCCGGGCAGGTGCGCGTAGAACGACGCCTTGCCCAGCACCTCGGCGTCGGTGGACCCGAAGTGCCTGACCAGGTCGGACAGGTAGTGCTCGCCGTACAGGTCGCGGGGGTCGAGGACGGCCACGTGGTCGCCGTCGGCCAGCCGCAGCGCCCGGTCGAGGGCCGCCCCGCGGGTGATCGGCTCGCTCGCCGACCTGACCACGAGATCGGCCACGTCGCCGGGCAGGGCCTGCCGCGCGGTCTTCTCGACCAGGCCGGCGTCGAGCCCCTCGGCCACGATCACGAGCTGACCGGGCCGGTGGACCTGCCGGGCGACCTGGGCGAGCAGGTGATCGAGCTCGGCCTGGCCGGCGACGGCGGTCACGGCGGTGATCGTCCCGAGGTTGCGCACGCTCGGCACGCCCAGAGTGTCGAGGATCGGGTCGAGCAGCGGAGTCACCGACGTCCTGGCCCGCCAGGCGAGGTGCGCCTCCCTGGCCAGCCGCTCGGGATCGGCCATCAGGATCCGGGCCGCCGCGACGATCTCCTCGCCCTTGGCCCCGGCCCTGACCTGGAGCACCGGCGTCCCGCAGGCGGCGACCTCGGCGATCACCCGCGGCTCCGCGTCGGCTCCGGCGACCACCAGCGCGGGCCTGCGGTACGCCGTCAGCACGTCGTCGTACGAGGTCTTGTCGTCGCCCTGCCCCACGAGCGCGGCCCAGGGCCGGTGGGGCGCGGCCGGCCCTTCAGGTCCCGGCTCGGGAGCCGGCGGGGGGCTCACCGTGCCCAGCGTGACGACCTCGCCGGTACGGCCGCCCGCCGGGGGGAGGGGGTTGTGCACCCGCGGCTGGATCGCGTGCGGGAGCACGCCGACCCGGTCGTGCCGCAGGGCCGCCCGCCACTCCCGCGCCCGGGACTCGGTCGTGGCGAGGACGTACTCGAAGTGCTCCGCGGCCGGGACGGCGCGCGAGACGGCTCCGCCGGAATGCCAGAACACCGTCTTGATGCCCCGCTTGCGGCAGGCGCCGACGAGATCGCGCAGCGCCCGCGACTCCCCGGCCAGCGCCTCCAGCCACCGGCCGCCGTTGCCCTGCCGGGGGCCGGGCCGTACCGACTCGACGAACAGCACGTGCGGCGCCTGCTGGTCGAGCATCGCCTCCCAGTTGTCCGGCCCGAAGTTCGTCACCAGCCGCCACTCGTAGCGCAGCAGCGCCTCGGTCTGCCGGTCGACGATCCCGGCGACGGTGAGGTAGGGCCGGGCCAGCGGCCCCTTCGGCACGGTGAAACCCTCGGCGAGCGGCGCGGAGACCTGCGGCGCCTTCGGGTCGGGCACGGCGGCGACGGCCCTGTCCTCGGGCACGGCGGGCAGTTCGGGGGCGAACTCCGACCGCTTGGGCGCCGGAGACTTCTTCACCGGCGCCTTGAGGGTCTTGGCCACCGCGCCGGGGTTCTTGGTGTGGAGGGCGTCGCCGAGCTTGATCCAGCGGCTCTCCTGGACCGACGCGAGCCGCCAGTTGGCCACCTCGGTCTGGTAGCGCTGCTCGGCCAGGTTCTTGGCCAGCTGGGCGTTCTGCCGCTCGACCGTCTTCAGCCGGGCCTCGACCTCGCGCATCCGCGTCAGAGCCTCGGCCTCCGAGCGGGCCACCTCGTCGAGCCGCCGCCGATACTCCGTGAGGAGCCGGGCCAGCTCGGCCGCCCCCGCCGCCTGCTCGACGGCCCGGGCCAGCGCCTGCCGCAGGGATGCCGGCTCGTTTCGCTCGCTCATAGGGATGACTCCGCGGGGCTAGACCGAAGGGACGAGAGTCACAATATTCGCAGAACACCCTGATCGATCTCAGGCGGAGTCCGCACCTCGGGGGTCCCTCCAGCCACATTCGCCGCGCCGCCGCGCCGCCGCGCCGCCCGGAAGAGCGACCGGCGACCCATGGCCGAGTGACGGAATCCTCACGCGCGTCGCGACCAGCGTGTCAGCGATCATGCGACCAACGTGTCAGCAACGAAGCGGCCAGCGTGTCAGGTGACCAGCGTCCACCGCGTCAGCCAACGCGGCCCGCCTCTTCTTCTCGGCCCGTACGCGCCCACGAGCGGGGGCGGCGGTCCGTAGACTCGGCTGCGGTCCAAGGGAGGGCAAACCGTGCGCAAGGGTGAGTGGCCGCGTTTCCAGGCCAGGCCGTACGTCTGCGGCGCGATCGGGCCGTTCGACGAGGCGAGGCTCGACCTGCTGGCGAGGTCAGGCCCGGCGGTGCGACCGGTGCACACCGGCGCCGGCGTCGCGCTGCTCGCCTCGGCCCCGCTGGCGCCGTACAGCCCGGGAGGCGAGGCCCAGGCGGCCGCCCGGCCAGGCTCGGCCGGCTCGCCCGAGACAGGCGGCTTCGCCGGTGTTCCCGGCGACGGCGTGACGCGCGCGTTCGCCTGGGGAGACCGCCGGCCGGCCGCGACGGCGCCCGGGGACGCCGTCGAGTGGGTGGCGATCGCGGAGGCGTACGAGACCCCGGGTCTCGTCGACGAGCCCGACGCGGTCACGTTGCACACCGGCGGGTTCGGGCTGGTCGACGTCTACTACCTGGCCGACGGGGACGCCGTCTACTTCTCCGGTCTGATCGAGCCGCTGCTGGCGCTGGCCCGGCGGCCGTACGAGGTGAACTGGCGGGCCTGGGCGGCCATCCTGACGCTGACCTATCCCCTGCTTGAGGACACTCCGTACGCCGAGGTCAAGCGGCTGCCGGGCGCGACCGCGCTGACCTGGTCGCGGGACGAGCGCCGGCTCAGGCTCGACCGGCGGGCGCCGCGGTGGGTGCGGGAGGAGCCGGTCGACCGTGGGGTGACCGGGGCCGACCTGGTGGAGCTGCTGCACGAGGCCCTCGCGCCGTACGACCGGCTGCTGGTGCCGGTCAGCGGGGGATACGACTCGCGGCTGCTGGCCAGTGTGGCGACGTCCCGGGGAATCGACGTCGAGTCGTGGACGACGAGCCCGGACGACGGCCTCGACAACGACATCGACTTCGCCCGCTACATCACTCGCGAGCTGGGCATTCCCCACCGGATCATCCCGCAGGACGCGGCGCGGTTCCCGGACGAGGCGCTCTGGGCGGCCCGCCGGCTGGAGTACCTGACCAGCCACCACGCCTGGTACTCCCCCTTCGCCCGCGAGGTGCACGCCGCCGGACGGCCCGTCGTGGACGGCCTGGCCGGCGGCCCGCTGATGAAGAACTTCCTGATCACGTCGGACGCCGTCGCGGCGGGCACCGGCGCGTCCCGGCGCACGGCCCTGCTCGGGTCGCTGACCACGGGCGAGGCGCACATCCCCGTCCTCGGCGAGCCGGCCGGGGCGTGGATGGACGACCAGGTGCGCGAGGTCTTCACGGCGGCCACCTCGATGCTCCACGGCCACCGGGCGGAGCTGCCGCTCAGCGTCCTCCACACCCGGACGGTCCGTGGCATCGCCCGCTCCCCCGTCAACCTCGTCGGGCCCGAGACCGCGCCCGTCTTCCCGTTCCTCCATCCGCCGTTCTTCGACGCGGCCCTGTCGGTGCCGGTGGACCGCAAGGAGGGCGGCCGGTTCTACCGGGAGATCCTCCACGCCGCCAATCCCCGGGTGGCGGCGCTTCCGTCGACCAACGGCGCCCTGCCCCACCGCCGGGTGCCGCTGCGCTCCGCGGGTCCCGTGGCCCGGGAGTGGAACCACCGCATGCTCGTCCGGGCCGCCGCGATCCCCGGCCTGCTCTCGCCCCAGATGCTCGACGCCGTGGCCGGCGGACCGGACGCGCTGACGGCGTTCGGGTCGTGGAACTCGCGGTTCTGGCTGCGCGGTCTGGCGGTCTTCGGCGCCTGGCTCGGAGACTACGAAGACCTGCTCGGCGACCTGACGCCGCCCTGGGCCGCCCGGACGGTCGCCACACCCGTACGGTGACCGTAGGTGATCACCTGAAATCAGGTAAAAACTGCCTGTAAAAAGCCGGTCAGGGTTTTCAGTCAGCCCTGGTCGGGTGGTAATTTCGGTCAAGTAGAGCCAAACGATTTGGCGTGAGCGTCAACGCTCGGGTGTGACCTGACCACGCGCCCTCTCTTCCTCAAGCGAGTACAGATGAACGCTGCTGCGCCCTGCCCTGACCCGGTTCCGCCGGCCTTGGGTGATCTTCCGGAAGTCACCGACTTCACCTCGCAGGACCCCGAGTGGTACAAGCGCGCGGTCTTCTACGAGGTGCTCGTCCGGGGCTTCCGCGACTCGAACGGTGACGGCACCGGCGACCTGCGCGGCCTGATCGAGAAGCTCGACTACCTCACGTGGCTCGGGGTCGACTGCCTCTGGCTGCTGCCGTTGCAGCAGTCGCCGCTGCGCGACGGGGGGTACGACGTCTCCGACTACCTCAAGATCCTCCCGGAGTTCGGCGACCTGGGCGATCTCGTGAAGCTGGTCGAGGCCGCCCACGAGCGCGGACTGCGGATCATCACCGACATGGTGATGAACCACACCAGCGACAAACACCCCTGGTTCCAGGCCTCCCGCGAGGATCCCGACGGCCCGTACGGCGACTTCTACGTCTGGTCCGACGACCCCACGAAGTACGCCGGAGTCCCGGTGGTCTTCGTGGGCACCGAAGAGTCCAACTGGACGTACGACCCGGTGCGCCGCCAGTACTACTGGCACCGGTTCTTCTCCCACCAGCCGGACCTCAACTACGACAACCCGGCCGTCCAGGAAGCGATGATGGAGGTCATCCGCTTCTGGCTCGACCTCGGCGTGGACGGCTTCCGGCTCGACGCGGTGCCGTACCTCTTCGAGCGCGAGGGCACCTCGTGCGCGGGCCTGCCGGAGACCCACGACTACCTCAAGCGGATCCGGGCGGAGGTCGACCGGCTCTACCCCGACCGGGTGCTGCTCGCCGAGGCCAACGGCTGGCCCGAGGACGTGGTCGAATACTTCGGCGACCCGATGACCGGCGGCGACGAGTGCCACATGGCGTTCCACTTCCCGCTGATGCCGCGCATCTTCATGGCCGTGCGGCGGCAGAACCGGGAGCCGATCTCCGAGATCATGTCCCGCACCCCGAAGCTGCCGGACACCGCCCAGTGGGGTATCTTCCTGCGCAACCACGACGAGCTCACGCTTGAGACGGTGACGGAGGAAGAGCGCGACTACATGCACGCCGAGTACGCCAAGGACCCGCGGATGCGGGCCTACCTCGGCATCCGGCGGCGGCTCGCGCCCCTGCTCGACAACGACAGGGACCAGATCGAGCTGTTCACCGCGCTGTTGCTCAGCATGCCGGGCTCACCCGTCATGTACTACGGCGACGAGATCGGCATGGGCGACAACATCTGGCTGGAGGACCGCGACGCGGTCCGCACCCCGATGCAGTGGAGCCCTGACAGGAACGCCGGTTTCTCCGACGCGGACCCCGGCCGGCTGTACCTGCCCGTGGTGATGGACCCCGTCTACGGCTACCAGGCGGTCAACGTCGAGGCGCAGATGAAGAGCGAGTCGTCGCTGCTGCACTTCACCCGCCGGATGCTGCAGATCCGGCGGGAGCACCCGATCTTCGGCACCGGCGACTACACCGAGCTGTGGTCGCACAACCCGAGCGTGCTCGCCTACCTGCGGGAAGAGGGCGACGACCGGGTGTTGTGCGTGAACAACCTGTCCCGCTTCGCCCAGCCGGTCGAGCTCGACCTGCGCCGCTTCGGCGGGGTCACGCCCGTGGAGTGCCGGGGCGGGGTGCCGTTCCCCACCATCGGCGAGCTGCCCTATCTGCTCACCCTCCCGGCGTACGGCTTCTACTGGCTGTCCCTGCGCGGCTGACCCCGGCTCCGTGATCACCGGCCCGGCGGCTGCCGGGCCGGTGATCAGCCCGGCAGCCGCGGGGTGACCGGCACCTGGGCGCGCGCGGCCCGGCGGGCGGGGATCAGCGCCACCAGCAGGGCCGCGCCGACCGCGATCAGGACGGCGGCGGCGAACATACCGGGAGTCGGGGGACGGCCGATGCCGGCGCCGACGCCGCTGTCGCGCCCCTCCATGTCGATGAGGCCGCGCGACCAGAGCGCCCCGGCGGAGGCGCCCACCAGCACGCCGGCGACCACGAGCAGCCCGGTCCCGGTGACGAGCGTCGCCATGACCTGCCGCGGCGTGAGGCCCATCGCCTTGAGCACGGCCAGGTCGAACACGTGGTCGCGGAGCCCGAGCCCGATGGCGGTCAGCAGGTTGGCCAGGCCGATCAGGGCGAGCACGGTCACGAGCGCCACGATGATCACACGGATCACCGACAGCCGGTCGGCCGGGTTCACCGCCTGGGCGACTTCGAGGCCCTGCCCCTGCAGCCGGGCCCGCGTCTGGCCGGGATCCGCGCCGGGACGCAGGGCCAGGGCGTAGAAGCCCGGTGGCACGGCGTCCTTCGCCGCGAGACTGTCGATGCCCATCGACAGGACCTCGCCGTCCTGCTCGGGCTCGACCACCCGGCCGACGATCCGGACGATGAGCGGAGTGCCGCCGATGGTGATCCGCACCCGGTCGCCGATGCGCACGCCGAGCAGGTCGAGCAGCCCCTGACCGGCGACCGCCTCCCCCTGGTCGCGGAACATCCGGCCCTCCGCCACGGGGAAGGGGTAGGGATCCCCGGCCGTGCCCAGCGCCCTGGTCCGCACCGTCCGCGTCTGCCCGGGGACGAGCGCGTCGAGCTCCGTGCCGGGATAGGCGGCCACCACGTCGGGATCGGCCATCGCCCGCTCGTACACCTCCGCCGCCGTCAGGTCGCCGGGCCGTACGGAGAGGGGGGCGGCCTGCCCGACGCTCTCGGGATGCCGGATGAAGTCGTCGAGCGTGGCCCAGCAGCCCAGCCCGATCGTGATCATCATCATGGGGATGGCCACCCCGCACACGGTCAGCGCCGCGGGGGTACGCCGGGTGAAGGCGTCCCTGGCGCCCAGCACGAGCGCGGGCGGGAGCCGTACGAGGAAGGCGACCCGGGCGAGCCGGGACAGATGCCCGCGCGGCGGCGTGGCGGGCGCCGTGGGGAGAGGCGGGGTGCGCCCGCCGCGCCAGGCGGGGAGCCAGACCGCCAGCAGGACCGTCAGCCCCGTGCCGAGCACGATCGCGACGAGCGGCCCCGGCGCGAGCGGCGCCACCACGGTGTCCGGCAGCGCGAACGCGTTGATCAGGCCGCCCGCGACCAGGCCGAGGACGATCCCGGCCAGGCCGAGGGCGCCGTGCTCGACGACGAGCATGCGGGTGATCTGGCCCGCGGTGAAGCCGAGCGACTTCAGCGTGGCGAGGTCGCGGACCTGGGTGAGCACCCGCCCGCCCGTGGCGTTGGCCACGGCGAGCGCCGCGGCGACCAGCCCGGCGACGCCGAAGAGCGCGAGCAGCAGCCCGAGCAGGCGATTGTCGAGCTCCATCGACGCCCGGACCTCCCGCCAGGTGCTGACCCGCTGCACCTGGTTGCGCAGTGTGAACACGGCTCGCTGCACGACGAGGTCGGTGGCCGCGGGATCGGCGAGCCGCAGGCCCGTCACCGTCTCGGTACGGCCCGGCGCGGGCTCCACGAGCGTCAGCGTGGGGCCCTGGGCCCACGCGAGGCCAGGCGTCCATTCGGGATAGAACCCCTGGTCGCCGCTCTCCGCGAGCCCGGCCACGGTCAGCGTGTGGGTCGCGCCGTTCAGCCCGGTGACCGTGAACGGGTCGCCCGGCCGCAGCCCGAGCGCCCGGGCGAACGACCACTCGACGACGATCTCGTTCTGCCGTCCGGCGTTCAGCCAGTGTCCCTCGCGCAGCAGCGGACGGGCGACGGACGGGAGCACCGGCGGCGTCTCCTGGAGCGCGATGGGCACCCTGCGGCCGTGGTCGACCAGGGTCGCGGGGGCGCTGCGGTACGGCCCGGCCACCTCGGTCACGCCGTTCAGGGCCCGGAGGGCCGGCACGTCGGGCACGTCCTTGGTGTGGATCCAGATGTGCGCCCCGTGGCTGCGCTCGAACAGTCCCCGCCAGGGGTTGGTGCCGTCCTCGAGCAGGGTGGCCGCGACGATCAACGCGGTGACGATGCCGGCCACGGCGAGGACGGTCAGCGCGGCCTGCCCGCGCCGGGCCCGCAGGTCGGCCCGCACCCATCTGCCCTCGGCGCTCTGCCAGACGTTCATCGGAGCGGCTCGCCGTCAGCCCCGCAGCTCGACGACGTCGCCGGCCGTGCCGCCCGGCCGCCGCCGCGCGGAGCCGATCGCGCCGTCGTCGACGATCTGGCCGTCGAGCAGGCTCACCACCCGGTCGGCCATGCTCGCCGCCCGGGCGTCGTGGGTGACCAGCACGATCGTCTGGCCCTGCCCGTGGACCCGGCCGAGCAGCCGCAGGACGTCGCGGGTGTTGCGGCTGTCGAGGTTGCCCGTCGGCTCGTCCGCGAGCAGCAGCGTCGGCTGGTTGGCGAGCGCGCGGGCCAGGGCCACCCGCTGCTGTTCGCCGCCGGAGAGCCGCGCCGGGGCGGCGCCGGCCCGGTCGGCGAGGCCGAGCTCACCGAGCAGGTACTCGCGCCGTTCCCTGGCCTGGCGGGGGGACGCGCCCCCGAGCAGAGCGGGCAGCTCGACGTTGTCGGCAACCGTCATGTTGGCCACGAGGTTGAAGAACTGAAAGACGAAGCCCACCTTCCGGCGGCGCAGCAGGGCCCAGCCGCTCTCCGAGAGCGTGTCGGCCCGTTTGCCGTCGAGCCAGATCTCCCCGCTCGTGCGCGTGTCGAGCCCGCCGAGCATGTGGATCAGCGTGGACTTGCCCGACCCCGACGGCCCGGTGATGGCGACGAACTCGCCCGCCCGGACGGTCAGGTCCACACCGCGTACGGCGGGCACCGGCAATCCGCCGGTCTGGTAGACCTTGACCAGGTTGACCGCCTTGACCACGGGCGTCCCGCTCATGCGGTCGGTCCCGTAAGCCTGGTCACGCCCCGCATCGTCCCAAGTCGCGGCCCGTGCCGCAACAGCGCGTCAGGGGAGATCTTCCTGGCAGCGCTCCAGCCAGTCGAGATCGGCCTGCAGGTGCAGCATGGCCCCCTCGATCAGCAGCAGGGCGACCCGGTTGCCGGGATCGGTGCGTTCGGCCAGCTCACGCAGGTCGCGCATCAGTGACAGGTAGTGCCGCCGCTGCCGGTTGACCAGGGCCATCCGGTCGGCGAGACCGGTCATCGGGGCCAGCACGAGCTTCATGAAGAACTCGTCGCGGACCCGGGGGCCCTCCGTCGGCTCGTCGACCCAGCTCTCCAGCGCCTCGCGGCCGGCGGCGGTGATGTAGTAGACCTTCTTGTTCGGCCGGTTCGACTGCTCCACGTCGACCGACCTGACGTAGCCGTCCTTCTCCAGCCGGCCCAGGGTGACGTAGATCTGCCCGATGTTGGGCGACGGGTAGGCGCTGCCGAATATGGCTTCCAGGGCCTGTTTGAGTTCGTAGCCATGGGCAGGTTCCTTCGCGAGGAGCGCCAGCAGCGGCTGCCGCACCGCTCACCCCCAGCCCTTGAGCAGTTATCGGAGCGTTACCGGCTCCGCCGTTGACTGCCACATTATCGCTATGCATAACATGCATGCACTTACCTAACACGTATGTAACCGGCCATTAATGCGGAGGCCACGTGATACGCCGAGCCGTCGCCCTGCTGACCACCTTCCTGGTGGCGGCGTGCGGAGGGCTCGCGGACTCCGCCGGCCCCCCGGCCGCGGACACCGGCGGCACCGGCCCCATCACGTTCGCGATCGGCCGGGACACCACGGCCTATCTCGGCCCGCTGATCGACCGCTGGAACCGGTCCCATCCGGCCGAGCGGGTGACGCTCCTCGAACTGCCCGAGGCGTCCGACGAGCAGCGCGCCCAGATGGTCGCCAACCTGCAGGCCCACAGCGACGTGTACGACGTGCTGGGGCTCGACGTGGTCTGGACGGCGGAGTTCGCCGACGCCGGCTGGATCGCGCCGCTCGACCGCAGCCTGTTCCCCCTCGACAAGGTGTTCCCCGGGGTCGCCGCCACCGCGATCTACCGGGACCGCCTGTGGGCCGTCCCGTACGTCACCAACGCGGGGCTGCTCTACTACCGGTCCGACCTGCTCGCCAAGGAGCACCTCAAGCCGCCCAGGACCTGGGCCGAGCTCCGCGACGACGCCATGCGACTCGGGGCGAAGTATCGGATCGGGGGCTACGCCGGGCAGTTCCTGCCATACGAGGGACTGACCGTCAACTTCGCCGAGGCGGTCCAGTCGGCGGGCGGGTCGATCCTCAGCCCCGACGCGCGCCGGGTGACGATGGACCTCGGGCCGGCCCGCAGGGCGCTCGACTTCCTCGTCGGCGGGGTCCGCGAGGGGTGGATCCCCCGGGAGGCCCTGTCGTACAAGGAGGAGGAGTCGCGGCTCGCCTTCCAGGAGGGCAGGCTGCTGTTCGCCCGCAACTGGCCGCCCGCGTACGGACCGGCCGCCCACTCCCGGCTTGCCGGGAAGTTCGCGGTCACCCGCCTGCCCGGGCCTGACGGCCCGGGGTCCAGCTCGCTCGGCGGGGTCAACCTCGCCGTCAGCGCCTTCTCCAAGCGGCAGAAGACCGCACTCGACTTCATCCGCTACTTCACCGGGCCGGAGATCCAGCGGCTGGTGCTCACCGAGGGATCGTTCCCCCCGGTCTGGGCCGAGCTGTACGACGACCCGGCCCTGATCAAGCGGTTCCCCTACCTGCCCGTGCTGAAGGAGACCATCCTCTCGGCGCGGCCCCGGCCGGTCACCCCTGACTACAACCAGGTCAGCCTGGTGATCTCCAGTGCGGTGTCCGGCGCCCTCGATCTCGGCAGACCCACAGACGAAACCGTCGCCGAGCTGAGGCAACAGCTCGGCGAGGTGATCCAGTCCGGAGGATAGATATGCGCAAACTCCCCATCGTCGTCGCGCTCCTCGGCCTCGCCGCCGCGGCCTGCGGCACCGGCTCGTCCGGCGGCTCGGAGGGCGGCGCGAGCAGCGCGCCCGCCTCGGGCGGCGGCGACAAGCCACTGGCCGGCCAGAAGATCGAGGTCGCCGCGAAGTGGACCGGCGACGAGCAGGCCAACTTCGAGAAGGTGCTCAAGGCCTTCGAGGAGAAGACCGGCGCCACCGTCACCTACGCCTCCACCGGCGAGGACACCGGCGCCTACCTCGGCCCGCGCATCGAGGGCGGCAACCCTCCGGACGTCGCGATCCTGCCCCAGCCCGGTCTCGTCCAGCAGTACGCCGACCAGGGCGCGCTGAAGCCGCTGGCGCCCGAGGTGCAGGCGCAGATCGACCAGAACTACACGCCGTACTGGAAGGAGCTGGGCTCCGCCAAGGGCCAGGTCTACGGCGTGCTCGTCAAGGCGGCGCACAAGTCGCTCATCTGGTACCGCCAGTCGGCCTTCGACGACGCCGGCGCGCAGCCCGCCACCACCTGGGACGACCTGATCGGCAAGACGGCGCAGTCGCTGTCCGACTCCGGCACCACGCCCTTCGCGCTGTGCGCCGCCTCCGGCTGGACGCTCACCGACCTGTTCGAGAACGTCTACCTCTCGTCGGCCGGGCCGGACAACTACGACAAGCTCGCCAAGCACGAGATCCCGTGGACCGACGCCACGGTGGCCACCGCTCTGGAGAAGATGGCGCAGATCTTCGGCAAGAAGGAGTTCGTGCTCGGCGGCGCGTCCGGCGCCCTGCAGACCGACTTCCCGACCTGCGTCACCCAGGTCTACGGCGAGAAGAAGGCCGCGATGGTCATCGAGGCCGACTTCGTGGCCGCCTCCGTGGGCCAGTCGGGCGCGAAGGTCGGCGAGGAGGCGCAGATCATGCCGTTCCCGAAGGTCGGCGACGCCGCGCCCGTCGTCCTCGGCGGCGACGTCGGCGTGGTGATGAAGGACTCCAAGGGCGCGCAGGCGCTCCTTGAGTTCCTGGCCTCCAAGGAGGGCGGCGAGGTGTGGGCCAAGCAGCCCGGCTACCTCTCGCCCAACCGCAACGTCTCGCCCGACAACTACCCGGACAATCTGACCAAGCAGCTCGCGCAGACGATCATCTCCGCGGGTGAGTCGGTGCGGTACGACATGTCCGACCTCGCGCCGAGCGCCTTCGGCGGCACCGACGGCAAGGGCGAGTGGAAGGACCTGCAGGACTTCCTCCGCAACCCGTCCGACGTCAAGGGCGCCCAGAAGAAGCTCGAGGCCGACGCCGCCAAGGCGTTCAACAAGTAGGGAAGACGGCCGTGACCGATCGGTTGGACGGCCAGAGGGACCCCGGCGGCGACCAGGCCGCCGGGGCCGCCCCCGGCCCGCGCGCCACACCCCCCGACGACGCCCCGTCCCCCGCGTCGTCTCCCGCCCCCGCGTCGTCCGCCGCCTCTTCCACCCCCCCGGCATCCGCCCCGGCATCCGGCTCGGCCGCCGTCCGGGCGCGGCTCGGCCCCTCGCCGGCGATGGCGGGGATCTTCCTCCTGCCGGCGTTCCTGCTGCTGGCCGCCTGGATGATCTATCCGGTCATCTGGTCGATCGGCCGGAGCCTGTACGACGCCACCGGCGGCCGCTTCGTGGGGCTCGGCAACTACGTGTCGATCTTCACGGACTCGTCGGCCCTCACCACGATCAAGAACAACGTCATCTGGGTCGTGGTGGCCCCGATCTTCGTGACGGCCCTCGGCCTGGTCTTCGCGGTGCTGACCGAGCGGATCCGCTGGGCGACGGCCTTCAAGCTCGTCCTGTTCATGCCGATGGCCGTGTCGCTGCTCGCGGCCGGGGTCATCTTCCGCCTCGTCTACGAGCAGGACCCCGACAAGGGCGTGGCCAACGCCGTCATCACGAGCGTCCACGATGTCTTCTCCTCCGATCACGGCTATCCCGGTGCCCGGCCGAGGGAGAACGACCAGGCCCCCGCCACCGTGCAGGGCGGCGCCGTGGTGGCCAGGCAGCAGGCCCAGCCCGGCAGTCCGGTGCTGATCCCGCTGGTCGGCCTGCCGCAGGACGCGGTCAAGGACGCCGCGCCGGCCGCGACCGCCCCCGCTGAGGGCGTCGGCGGCACCGTGTGGCTCGACGTCGTCCGGGGCGGCGGCGGGACGCTCAACCAGGTCGACCCGCAGGAGAGGGGCCTCGCCGGGATCACGGTGGAGGCGGTCTCCGGCGGCTCGGTCGCGGCGACCACCGAGACCGCGGCGGACGGCACGTTCCGGTTCGAGGGCCTGCCCGCGGGCTCCTACGTCATCCGGCTGCCCGCGTCGAACTTCACGGCGCCGTTCAACGGCGTCACCTGGCTGGGGCCGTCGCTGATCACCCCTGCGATCATCGGGGCGTACATCTGGGTGTGGGCCGGCTTCGCCATGGTGCTCATCGCCGCCGGTCTGTCCGCCATCCCGCGAGACGCGCTGGAGGCGGCCAGGATCGACGGCGCGACCGAGTGGCAGGTGTTCCGCCGGATCACCGTTCCGCTGCTCGCGCCCGTGCTTCTCGTGGTCTTCGTGACCATGATCATCAATGTGCTGAAGGTCTTCGACCTGGTCTTCATCATCGCCCCCGGCTCGGTGCAGCCGCAGGCCAACGTGATCGCGCTGGAGATGTGGCGGGTGTCGTTCGGCGGAGGGGGCAACCAGGGCCTGGGCAGTGCCCTGTCCATCTTCCTGCTCGTTCTGGTGGTGCCGTTCATGATCTTCAACATCCGCCGGTTCAGGAGGGACGAGCGATGACGACCCTGGCCGAGCCCCGGACCGCCGGGGCCGTCGAGCGCGGGATCGCGGGCCGGGTGATCGACCGGATCGGCTCGGGAGTGATCCAGGTCTTCCTGATCCTCGTCGCGCTCTTCTGGCTGATCCCCACCCTGGGCCTGCTCGTGGTGTCGCTGCGCAGCGAGACCGCCAACAACTCGTCGGGCTGGTGGTCCCTCTTCGCCAAGCCAGCCGAGCTGACCTTCCGGAACTACTCCAACCTGCTCGCTTCGGGATTCGGCTCGTCGTTCTGGAACACCGTGCTGATCACCGTACCGGCGACGGCGCTGGTGATCGGCTTCGCCGCGATGGCGGCGTACGCGTTCGCGTGGATCGAGTTCCCCGGCAGGGACACCGTCTTCCTCATCGTGGTCGCCCTGCTCGTGGTGCCGGTCCAGATCGCGCTGATCCCCATCGCCAAGCTGTACGGCGCCATCGGGATCTTCGGCTCGATCCTGAGCGTCGTGCTGTTCCACGTGGCCTTCGGCCTGCCGTTCGCGATCTTCCTGCTGCGCAACTTCTTCGCCGGCATCCCCCGGGAGCTGCTGGAGGCGGCGCGCATGGACGGCGCGCCGGAGTGGCGGATCTTCGCGACCGTGGTGTTCCCGCTGGCGAAACCCGCCATCGCCTCACTCGGGATCTTCCAGTTCCTCTGGGTCTGGAACGACCTGCTCGTCGCCCTGGTCTTCGCCGACACCGATAACCAGCCGATGACGAAGGCACTGCAATCCCAGATGCGGCAATTCGGCACCAATGTGGATATTCTCGCGCCGGGTGCCTTTCTGTCACTGATCATCCCGCTGGTCCTGTTCTTCGCCTTCCAGCGGTACTTCGTCCAGGGCCTGCTCGCCGGATCGGTGAAGTAGCCCTGGCCGGCAACAGGGGGAAATGACGTCGGATGCCCGCCTTCACGGGGGTAGGCGGGCATCCGACATTTTCGTCACGCCACGCCGTGCCATTCTGGAAAAGCCGATAGAGTGCGCGACCATGGCAGGACGTCCCTTGCACGAAGTCGTGGAAGCCGGATGGGCGGAGGCCCTCGCACCGGTCGCCGAGCGGATCACCGCGATGGGCGACTTCCTCCGGCAGGAGATCGCGGAAGGCCGGCAGTACCTCCCGGCCGGGCCCAACGTGCTCCGCGCGTTCCAGCAGCCCCTCTCCGACGTACGGATCCTGATCGTCGGTCAGGACCCCTATCCCACCCCGGGCCACCCCGTGGGCCTGAGTTTCTCGGTGGCCCCGGACGTGCGGCCGCTGCCGGGAAGCCTCGTGAACATCTTCAAGGAGTACATGGAGGACCTCGGCTATCCCCCTCCGTCCAACGGCGATCTCACCCCCTGGACCGAGCAGGGCGTCCTGCTGCTCAACCGGGTGCTGACCGTCATGCCGGGCAAGCCCGCCTCACACCGCGGCAAGGGCTGGGAGGAGGTCACCGAGCAGGCCATCAAGGCCCTGGTGGCCCGGGGCGGCCCGCTCGTGGCGATCCTGTGGGGCCGCGACGCCCGCAACCTGCGCCCGCTGCTCGGCGACGTGCCCTGTGTCGAGTCGGCGCATCCGAGCCCGCTGTCGGCCCGCAGCGGCTTCTTCCGCTCCCGCCCGTTCAGCCGGGCCAATCAGCTCCTGGAGGAGCAGGGCGCCGCGCCGGTCGAGTGGAAGCTGCCGTGACGAGTGCCGATAGGATCACCACCATGAGCAATGGAACGGACACGGCTCGCTACCTGCGCCTCACCGTCGACCTGGTGGTCGAAGTCCTCGACGTCGGCGCGCTGCAGGCGGCGGCGCTCGCGGAGATCCGCGACCCCCAGACCGAGCTGGAAGACGGAGAGCGCCAGGAGCAGATCGAGCTGGTCAACTCCGACGAGACCGGAGCCGCAGCCCTGCAGTGGCTCATCGAACCCGATCATGTCCTCGGCCTGGTCGAGCACGTCAGCGAGGTCGAGCCGCGCGAGGCGATGCTCGGCGTCGAGCCGTCCGACGGCGTCCTCGACGAGGAAGAGGACGACCACGACCACGACCACGATCACGATCATGACGGGCCCGCCCACCTGAAGTGAATCCGGCGTGGGCCTCCGGCGGGCGACGGCCGCGGCTTTCCCCAAGCCGCGGCGCGGCCCGCTCAGGAGCTCAGCAGGTCTTCGCGGCGCTTCAGCAGGGACTCATGGTCGCGGGTCAGTTCTGCGCACCGGTCGCCCAGCTGGTTCACCGTCCGGCCCAGCCACTCGGCGATCTCCCGCACCGCCGCCGCCGTACGGTTGATCCGCTGGTGCTTGATGGCATCGGTGATGATGTTGTCGAAGAAGACGTCGGCGAACCAGCGGGTGTCGACCTTGGGAAGCCGGGGCGCCACGACGACGCCGATGTCGGCCAGCTCCCGTGAGAACCGGTCGAGCTCGCGCTGCGCGTGCCAGGCCGCCTGGTCCGCCTGACGCAGGTGACCGTGCTCCATCATGTCGGCGATGCTGCCGCCGAACCCCAACATGTCGAACGTCGAGGCGCCGTGGGCGCCGCCGAGGTGGCGCAGGACGTGGCCGACGGCCTGGCCGGCGGCCACCCCCGCCTCGCGGGCCTCCTCGTGCTCCCGCAGGTCGGCCGTGACGCCGGCGATCAGGGTGGCGATGGCCGCGAGGTCACGGCCCCGCGGATCGCCTGACTCCTGCAGCATCCGCTCCTTGCGGGCCAGCAGGACCTCCAGCTCCTGACGGGGAGAGCCGATCGTGGCCAGCTCACGGTCCGTCTGCCTGAGGTCGGAGATCAGCCACTCCAGCCGGGACCGCTGACCGGTCACCCGCTGCCGGGCGGCGGCCGCCTCGGCCCGCTCCCGCGCCAGCCGCTCCTCCCTGCTCCCCATCACGCCGGCCAGGAATCCGGCGAAGCTGCCCCGCTCCAGTCTCGCCACGTCGTCGTCTTCCTTGGCGAGCTCGCGTTCGAGATCGACGAGGACGCTCCGGACCTGGTCGATCTGCCCCTGGAGGGTGCCGCGCTGCCGGGTCAGCCGCTCCATGCGGCGAGCCCGATCCCGTGCCTGGCGGATCTCCTCGTCGATCGCGGCGAAATCAGTCACATACCGCCAGACGTACGGCATTACGGGAACGTTCCCCGGGGCCGGCCGGTGCCGGCTAGGGGTTCGCGGCGAGGAAGAGATAGCCGGCGCAGAGGGCGAGGTGGACCGCCGCCTGGAGCAGGGTGGCGCGGCCGGGCATCACGGTGAGGGTGCCGACGACGGCGGTGAGGGCCAGCAGCACGATCTGGTTGGGGCCGAGCCCGAGCAGCAACGGACCCGTGAACCAGACCGACGCCACCGCGATGACCGGGATGGTCAGCCCGATGCTGGCCATGGCCGAGCCGAGAGCGAGATTGAGGCTGATCTGGGTGCGGTCGCGGCGGGCGTTGCGGGCGGCGGCGAGAGTCTCGGGAAGCAGCACCAGCAGGGCGATGACGACACCGACGACGGACTGGGGCAGCCCGGCCGCGGTGACGGCCTGCTCGATGGTCTTCGACTCCGTCTTGGCCAGGCCGACGACGGCGATGAGCGCGGTCACCAGCAGGGCGAGGCCCGTCAGTGCGGTGCGGGCCGACGGCGCCACCGCGTCCCCGCCGATGTCGCCCAGACCGGCGTCATCCCGGCCCGTGTCATCCCGGCCCGTGTCATCCCGGCCCGTGTCATCCCGGCCCGTGTCATCCCGGCCCGTGTCATCCCGGCCCATGTCGCCGCGGGCGGCGGCGTCCCGGGCGGCGTCGTGCTGAGCGGTGCTTTCACGGCGGGCTACCTCGGCCCGTCCGGGCACGGGAACGGACAGGAAGGATTCGCGGTGACGCACGTTCTGGACGAACACGAACAGCGCGTACAGGACCAGCGAGGCCGTGGCGGCGAACGCCAGCTGCGGACCGGAGAACTCCGGGCCAGGGGCGCTGGTGGTGAAGCTGGGGATCACCAGGCTCAGCGTGGCCAGTGTGATCACCGTGGCCAGGGCGGCGCCCGTGCCCTCGGGGTTGAACTCCGCGACGTGCCTGCGCAGGGCGCTGAGCAGCAGCGCCAGGCCGACGATGCCGTTACAGGTGATCATGACGGCGGCGAAGACCGTGTCGCGGGCCAGCGACCCGGTGGCGGGGCCGCCGGAGATCATCAAGGTGATGATCAGGCCGACCTCGATGACGGTGACGGCCACGGCGAGGATCAACGAGCCGAACAGGTCACCGACACGGTGGGCGACCACCTCGGCGTGGTGCACCGCGGCCAGCACCGAGGCGGCCAGCAACCCGACCACCACGACCTCGACGAGGATCGGGAGCTCGCGCCCCCACACCCCCAGCAGCACCAGGATCGCCACGACGGGGATGATCCTCGCGGCCACGACCAGCGGGGGCCCGGAGACGACCGCGCCGGGCCACGAGATCGTCGAACGGCCTCCGCCGCCCCGCGATCGCGCCCTGCGGCCCCCCATCACGGGGAGGCGCCGACGGCGAGCGGCGACCGGCTGGACGGTTTCATCATGGATCCCCTTCGGTACGCGGCGTCTCGACCTCAGTCTTTCCGAGCAGGCGGGGCCCACCGACGCCGGGTCCGGCCCCCTCGCGCGGCGCGGGATGACCCGCGTGGGCCCCCTCACTCAGGCCACCAGCGGTCCGGAGCCCCGGCGGACGGGCCGGTCGCCGGGGCCGGTTCCCGGGCGGCGACCGGCACGGAGGCCGGCCTCGAGACCGTTACGGACCCCGCCCCGGAGGCCGACCCGGAGACAGCCGTTGTCGGCGGCCCGGCGCGACAGGCGTACCCGCAGGGGCTCGCCGTCACCCGCGCCCCCCGCCACCGAAGCCCCCGCACCTGAAACCCCCGCGCCGGAGGCCCCGGAACCGGACGCGCCGGAGACGATGGCGATCTCCGTGCGGTCGATCGTCAGCCGGTCGGGCAGGGTCCGCAGCCACGACCCCGGGTTGGCCGCGACCCACTTCAGATGCCCGGCGAGGAGCTTCTCGGCGACGGCCCGCACCACGGTGACCGCGCACAGGCTGTGGGCACAGGCGCCGCCGGCAAAGACGATCTCGGGCATGCCGAACCGCCGCAGGCCCCGGCTGGTCACCCGCAGGCAGGTGCACCTGCCCGTGCCCGAGGCGTCGCAGGCCGTCTCCCCGTCGTGGGACTCCACGGCCCAGCCGAGCCAGTCGTCGCCGATCCTGAAGAGACGCCGCTCCCCCGGGCAGCCGGGACAGTGGTCGACGACCCCGCCGGTCAGCGGGTCGGCGATCGTACCCTGGTACGCCTCGGCCACCCCGCGCGCGACCGCCCTGACCGCCTGCGCCACCTCGGGCTGGCCGTAGACGGGAGCCGTGCTGTGGATCACGACGTGATGACGGGCCTTCCGGACCTGTTTGAGGTGATCGGCGTCCAGATCCATCCGCCGCCAGGGCGACTGGGCCGTGCGGTACGCCTCCAGCTCCAACACGGACGAGCCGAGCAGCGCCACGGCGTTCCGCCGGTGGGGACCGCTCACCCGCCAGGGGACGATCGACGACAGCTCGGTCGGCGCGCGGTCCACCGCGACGACGAAGGCGGACGTGGTCGTGCGCGGCACGGGGTAGCTGATGTTCATGGGCTTCCTCCCATCGCTGGACGGCTCCAGCCTGCGCGGCCACCCTCGACCCCAGCTCACCCGAACGCCGTTCTGTGGATATCCCCAGCTCACCGCAACGCCCGTCCACTGATCGGAAAGCCCTGAACAGCAGCGAAACGTACGCTCGGCGAGGAAAGATCACTCGCCAGGGAATCTTCCTGGGTGCAACGCACCCTCCCTCACCGCGTTCGTCCCGGCCCGGGCCGACCTAACCTCTTTTTATGGACACACCCAAGGCCGTCGGCGGCGACAATCCGCTCGGCGACTTCCTGCGCGCCCGCCGGGAGCTGCTCCGGCCTGAGCAGACCGGGCTGGTGTCCGGCGGCCGTCGCCGGGTGAGCGGTCTTCGGCGTGAGGAGGTCGCCCTGCTGGCCGGAGTGAGCACCGACTACTACACCCGGCTGGAGCAGGGCCGGGAGCGGCACCCGTCCGCGCAGGTCCTCGACGCGGTGTGCCGCGTGCTGCAGCTGGACGAGCAGTCGCGGGCTCTTCTGGACCGGCTCGCCCGGCCGTCCACGCGCCGCCGTCGTCGTCCGCGTTCAGCGGAGAAGGTCAGCGATCACCTGGTACGCCTCATGGAGGCCTGGCCCGACACGCCCGCCTTCGTGATCGGGATCAGGCTCGACATCCTCGCCCGCAACCGGCTCACGGAGGCGCTTCTCCAGTGCTTCTCCCCACCCGACAACCTGGCCCGCATGGTCTTCCTTGATCCCGTCGCCACGGACTTCTACCGTGACGTGAACCGCGTCGCGCAGCACACGATCGTGCTGCTGCGGGCGGCGGCGGAACAGTCCCCGCACGACACGCGGCTGGCCGAGCTGGTCGGCGAGCTGTCCATCAGGAGCGGTCACTTCCGCCAGTTGTGGTGCCGCCCCAGCGCTCCGCCCAAGGGGACCGCGATCCTGGCGTTCCATCACCCGGAAGTGGGCGACCTCGACCTCCGCCTGCAGATGTTCACCGTCAACGCCGCTCCCGGCCAGCAGCTCGTCGTCCTCCATCCGGAGCGTCCGTCGGCGGTCGAGGGGCTGGCTCTGCTGGGCACGATCGCCGCGGGCGACGGCGTGTCCTTCGGCCAGTCGCGGACACGGGCCGCCCAGGCCCGCCGCTCGGCCTGACTCCCCCCTGGACTCCGCCGGACTCCACCTGACTCGGTCGGCACCTCCGCCTGAGAGGGTCAGACCCGGACGATCGCCAGAGACCGCGGCGGGAGATAGACGTCGCCGTCGATCAGTCTCGTGCCCTCGTCGGAGGCGAGCAGGACGCTCGTGGCCCCGGGCGACAGCCGCACCGGGACCGGGCGTTCCCCGACGTTCGCCACGACCCGCAGCCGGCCGCGTTCGACGACGATGAAGTGGCGGTCCTCGTCGGCCCACGCGCGCACCCGGTCGAGCCGGGGGTCGGCCAGATCGGGGTGCGACTTGCGCAGCGCGATCAGGTCGCGGTACCAGCCGAGCAGGGAGGCGTGCTCGTCGTCCGCCAGCTCGGCCCAGTCGAGCTTGGACCGCAGGAACGTCTCCTCGTCGCCGGGCTCGGGCGCCTTCCAGTCGTAGCCGAAGCCCTCGAACTCCCTGGCCCGACGCTCGGCCTCGCCCTCGGCCAGATGGGGCTCGAAGTGGTCGGTGAAGAAGTAGAACGGGGTGCTCGCTCCCCACTCCTCACCCATGAACAGCATCGGCGTGAACGGCGACGTCAGCAGCAGGCCCGAGGCGATCCACAGCTGCTCGGGCGACATGCGATCGCCCTCCGGGCGGTTGCCGATCTGGTCGTGGTTCTGCACGCAGCACACGAACCGGTAGCCCGGGACGCCGGTCGCCGGGCGGCCGTGGCCGCGCCCCCGGAACGTCGAGTAGGTGCCGTCGTGGAAGTAACCCCTGGTGAGGACCTTGACCAGGGCCTCCAGCGAGCCGAAGTCGCAGTAGTACGCCTGGGTCTCGCCGGTCACCGCCGCGTGGACGGCGTGGTGCACGTCGTCGTTCCAGGAGGCGTGCAGGCCGAGGCCGCCCGCGTCACGCGGGGTGATCAGTCGGGGGTCGTTCAGGTCGGACTCGGCGATCAGGTGGAGCGGCCGGCCGACCGTCGCCGACAGGGCGTCGGCCTCGGCCGACAACTCCTCCAGGAAGTGCACCGCCCGGGAGTCGTGCAGCGCGTGCACGGCGTCCAGTCGGAGCCCGTCGACGTGGTAGTCGCGCAGCCACTGCAGGGCGTTGCCGATGAAGTAGCTCCGCACCTCGTCCGAGCCGGGGCCGTCGAGGTTGACCGCGTCGCCCCAGTAGGACCCCCTGAAGTCCTTGAAGTACGGCCCGAACCTGGCCAGGTGGTTGCCGGACGGCCCGAGATGGTTGTAGACCACGTCGAGGATCACCCCGAGCCCCGCCTGGTGACAGGTGTCGACGAAGCTCTTCAGCCCGTCCGGGCCGCCGTACTCCTCGAAGACGGCGTAGAGATCGACGCCGTCGTATCCCCAGTTGCGGGTCCCGGGCACGGGCGCGACCGGCATGATCTCCACGAAGTCGACGCCCAGGTCGACGAGGTGGTCGAGTTTCCTGGCCGCGCCCCGGAAGGTGCCCTCCGGGCTGAACGTGCCGACGTGCAGCTCGTAGATCACCGACCCGCGCAGGTCGCGGCCGTGCCAGTCCTGGTCGCCCCAGGTGTACCTGCCGTGGTCGTAGACACGGCTCACCCCGCGCACGCCGTACGGCTGCCAGCGGGTGCGGGGGTCGGGGAAGGGGCCGTGGCCGTCGACGTGGAAGGCGTAGTCGAGCCCGTGCTCCCCGCCGGGGACGGTCCACCAGCCGCCCTCCCGCCGGGTCATGGGGTGCCTGCCACCCAGGTACTCCACGTCCAGTTCCGTCGCCTGGGGTGCCCAGACCTCGAACATGCCCTCTCCCGTCGTCGACCGCACGACCCCACTCTGCCCCGCCACGCGCCGGCAGTCATCCTTCGAGGATCGCGACCGGATGGCGGGCGAGGAGGTGGGCCAGCGGCACCCTCCCGGTGTACGCGCAGCCGGTCAGCAGGTCGCGCCAGCGGCCGTGCGGCAGCGTGATCGTGTCGCTCCGCCAGCCGCCACGCCGTTCCAGCCCGACGGGGAGCCGGGTGACCACGGCGACCGCCCGGTCACCGCGCGCGAACGCCACGGCGTGCTTCCCCGCCTCGATCGGTACGTACGGCGCCTCGGGGTCGATCCGCCGCCGCAGCCCGAGCGCGGTCGTCGTGACAAGCATCTTCTGCCCGTCCCAGCTGTCGTCGGGGTCCGCGAGCAGCCGGCGCCGCCGGTCGAAGTCGACGGGCCGCCGGTTGTCCGGGTCGACCAGGGAGAAGTCGGTGATCTCGGTGCCCTGGTAGACGTCGGGCACGCCCGGCATGAGGAGCTGCACGACCTTCTGCCCCAGCGAGCCGGCCCGCGCGTACCGGTCCACGACCTCGGTGAACGCGGCGACCGAGTAGCCGCACTCCTCGACGGCCCGCCGGGCGAACTCCCTGACGCCCCGTTCGTACGTGGGGTCGGGGTCCATCCAGGAGATCGCGGTCTTGGCCTCGCGGGCGGCCTTGAGCAGGTAGTCGGTGAAGCGCTCGACCGTGATCGGCCAGGCGGCCATCAGGTTCTGCCAGGCGAGGTAGTCGAGCCTGGGGTCGAACGACACGACGGAGGCCCAGGAGTCGACGGCCATCGCCCACTCCCGCGGCAGCTCCGACAGCACGGCCAGCCGCGCCCGCACGTCCTCCGAGCGCTTGGTGTCGTGGGTGGACAGCGTGGTCATCGTGCGCGGCGGCAGGCCGGCGGCGAACGCGTGGAACTCGGCGGGCGAGACGCCGAAGCGGTCGGGTTCGCCGCCCACCTCGTTGAGCGCGGCCAGCGGATACCAGCGGTAGAGCGCGGTGTCCTCCACGCCCTTCGCCATGACCGGCCCGCAGGTCTGCTGGAACCGGACGACCGCCTCGGGCGGGCCGTACAGGACGAGGTCGGCCGTCTTCGCCACGGCGTCGGGGTCGGCGCGCGTGGCGGCCAGCCGGGCGGCGTCGGCGACGATCCGCACGGACTCCTCGGGCGGCCGCTCCCCCGGGTTCGCGTACGCCCGGTAGACCGGCATGGCGGCGAGCAGTTCGACGACGGCGTCGCGCAGCGCGGGGTCGCCCAGGGCTGCGGTGAGCCGGTCGACCTCGCCACGGAGGAAGCGCTCGATGACCTGCTTCTTCGACTGGTACGTGACGGTCTCGTAGTCGTCGCGCACCCCGGTGTGCCGGGCGAACGTCTCGATCAGCGACTCGCGCGAGGAGGGGTCGACGAACAGCCGGGTGATCATGTTGAGCGTCTCGTAGCCGGTGGTGCCGTCGCACGGCCAGTCGGCGGGCAGCCGCTCACCGTCGACGAGGATCTTCTCGACCCACAGCGGGCCGGACACGTGGGGCCGCAGGCGCCGGACGTAGCCGCCGGGGTCGGCCAGGCCGTCGGGGTGGTCGACCCGCAGGCCGTGGATCAGGCCCTCCTCGATCAGGCGGAACGTCACCGCGTGGGTGGCCGCGAACACCTCCGGGTCCTCCACCCGGAGGCCCACCAGGGAGGAGACGTCGAAGAAGCGCCGGTATCCGGGGCTCTCCCGCCAGCCGACCAGCCGGTAGTGCTGCGCCTCCAGCAGCTCGGGCAGAGGGAGGTGCTCCGTGCCGGGGCGGATGGGGAACTCGTGATCGTGATAGCGCAGGATCGGCCCGTCGACGCGGAGCCCGCCCGGCTCGTCGCCCAGGACCGGAAGGGCGACCGGCCACTGGAAGTCGAACCACTTGGCCTCCGGCGACCCCGGGCCGTCACGGAGCGCGGCCCACAGCTGGGCGTTGCCCGACTCCGGCACCGGCACCGTCATGTGGTTCGGCACGATGTCGGAGATCAGCGGCAGCCCCGCCGCGGCCAGCGCGCGGAGCCCCTCCTCGCCCCCGAACTCCGCCCGGATCCGGCCGTGGTCCACCACGTCGTAGCCGTGGAGGGACTCCGGCACGGCCTGCAGGATGGGCGACAGGTAGAGGTTGCCGACGCCCAGCTCCCGCAGGTAGCCCACGAGCTCCGCGGCCCGCGCGAAGCCGAAGTCGGGCGTCAGTTGCACGCGGTAGGTGGAGGTCACGGATCCCCCCTTTCCCATCCGGCCGCACGACGACACACGAGAACATCACGAAGCGCCGGGCGGCGCGAAGCGTGCACGCCCCGACCAGGCTGGTCGCCCAGGGTCACCGCACCCGGCGCAGCACGCGGACGGAACGGCCGGAGACCGGCACGGCCTCTCCCGCCCGCGCGAGGCTCGGCGTGCCTGGCCCGGGGACGGCGGTGTCGATCTCGGTCGTCCACAGCTCGCCGTAGTCCTTCGGGACGGTGAACCGGATGACCTCGGAGTGCGCGTTGAAGAGCAGCAGGAACGAGTCGTCGCTGATCCTCCTGCCCCGGCGGTCGGGCTCGGTGATCGCGTCGCCGTTCAGGAAGACGGCGAGCGCCCGCGCGTAACCGGTCTTCCAGTCGGCGTCGGTCATCTCCGTCCCTCCAGGGGTGAGCCAGGCGATGTCGCTCAGCTCGTCGTGGGAGCCTCGTACGGCCCTGCCGTAGAAGAACCGGCGGCGGCGGAAGACGGGATGGTCGCGGCGCAGCCGGGCCAGCCGCCGGGTGAACTCCAGCAGTTGCCGCCGGTCCAGGATCTCGGCGTCCTCCGCCGCCGAGCCGCCGTCCCCGAAGATCGCTGACCAGTCGACCCAGCTGATCTCGTTGTCCTGGCAGTAGGAGTTGTTGTTGCCGCCCTGGGTCCGGCCGATCTCGTCGCCGTGCGACAGCATGGGCACGCCCTGCGACAGGAACAGCGTGGTCAGGAAGTTGCGCTTCTGCCGCTCCCGCAGCTGCGCCACCGGGCCGGTCGCCGGGCCCTCGACCCCGCAGTTCCAGGAGCGGTTGTCGTCGGCGCCGTCGCGGTTGTCCTCGCCGTTCGCCTCGTTGTGCTTCTCGTCGTACGACACGAGGTCCTGCAGCGTGAAGCCGTCGTGGCAGGTGACGAAGTTGATCGAGGCGGCGGGGCGGCGGCTGTCGTCCTGGTAGAGGTCGCTCGACCCGGTGAGCCGGGAGGCGAACTCGGGCAGCGCGGCCGGCTCGCCGCGCCACAGGTCGCGGATGGTGTCGCGGTAGCGGCCGTTCCACTCGGTCCAGCGGGCGGGGAAGTTGCCCACCTGGTATCCCCCGGGCCCGACGTCCCACGGCTCGGCGATCAGCTTCACCTGCGACAGCACCGGGTCCTGCTGGACGAGGTCGAAGAACGCGCTCAGCCGGTCGACGTCGTGCAGCTCACGCGCCAGCGAGGCGGCGAGGTCGAAGCGGAACCCGTCGACGTGCATGTCGCTGACCCAGTAGCGCAGCGAGTCCATGATCAGCTGCAGCGCGTGGGGGCTCCGCATGAGCAGGCTGTTGCCGGTGCCCGTGGTGTCCATGTAGTAGCGGCGGTCGTCCTCGACCAGCCGGTAGTAGTTCGCGTTGTCGATGCCGCGCATGGACAGGGTCGGGCCCAGATGGTTGCCCTCGGCGGTGTGGTTGTAGACCACGTCGAGGATGACCTCGATCCCGGCCTCGTGCAGGGCCTTGACCATGGCCTTGAACTCCAGCACCTGCCCGCCGCGCTCCCCCGAGCTGGAGTAGGCGTTGTGCGGCGCGAAGAAACCGATCGTGTTGTAGCCCCAGTAGTTGGACAGGCCCCGCTTGTGCAGCACGTCGTCGGTGACGAACTGGTGCACCGGCATGAGCTCGATCGCCGTCACCCCGAGCCCGGTGAGATGGTCGACGATCTCGGGGTGACCGAGCGCCGCGTAGGTGCCGCGGATCCGGTCCGGGATCTTCGGGTGGTTGATGGTCAGGCCGCGGACGTGCGCCTCGTAGATCACCGTGTCGTGGTACGGCGTGGCCGGCGGCCGGTCGTGTCCCCAGCCGAAGAAGGGATTGACGACGATCGAGCGCGGCATGTAGGGCGCGGAGTCGCTGTCGTCGCGGCTGTCGGGGTCGCCGAAGCGGTAGCCGTACACGGCCTGGTCCCACCGCACCGCGCCCTCGATGGCCTTGGCGTACGGGTCGAGCAACAGCTTGCCGGGGTTGCACCGCTGGCCGTCGCCCGGCGAGTAGGGCCCGTGCACCCGGTAGCCGTACCGCTGGCCCGGCCCGATCCCGGGCAGATAGCCGTGCCACACGAAGCCGTCGACCTCGATCAGCGGCACCCGCTCCTCGTGGCCCTCGTCGTCGAACAGGCACAGCTCGACGCCCTCGGCCACCTCGCTGAACAGCGAGAAGTTCGTCCCCGCGCCGTCGTAGGTGGCCCCGAGGGGATAGGGATCCCCCGGCCAGATCTCCCTCATCGGACCCCTTCGCCTTCCGGCTCGGCGGCCCGTGCGGGAAGGCCCCGCCGCCCACCGGCTCTATGGTCGTTCCCGGACGGCCCGCCCCCCGGGCGCCCGTCCGCGTACGCGATCATGTGGCTCTCGTTCACAAGACATGGTGCCTGCCCGAAAAGGCCTTCGACAGTCCCGCCACGTTAACGGCGAGTATGGCGAAGGGGCGAACGCGCCATCGATGGGCAAATGGGCGTCCACCCCTCCGCGTACCGGTCGCGGCCGCCCCGTGTTATCCGAACTGGGTCAGCCGCGTTTGGTCACTTCAGCTTGGCGAGATACGCCTTCATCTCCGCGATCTCGGCGGCGCCGGTCGTGGCGATCGAATCGGCCATCGCCTTCGTCCCGTCGAATGCGCCGCCGTTCCGTTCCGACCTGGCGAGCGCGACGGCGCCCTTGTGATGCTCGATCATCATGGTGATGAACATCCGGTCGAACGCGCCGCCGGACGCCTTGGCGAGCGCGGCGATCTTGGCCGCCGACTGCATGCCCGGCATGGGCTGATCACGCGGCAGCGGCTCCTCACCCCAGGCGTCGAGCCACCCCTTGAGCTCGCGGACCTGGGCGTCCCGGGTCTCGGCCAGGCGGCTCGCCAGGTCGCGGACCCACTGGTCGCCGGCGTTGGTCCGCGCGAGGGACGCCATGTCGAGGGCCTGCAGGTGATGGGGGATCATCTTCCGGGCGAAGGAGACGTCCGCGGCGTTGGGCCCGGCGGCGGCGTCCGCGGGGGCGGAGGCCGCCGGATCCGCCCCCGGCGAGCCCTGGCCGTCGGCGGTCGCCGTACCCACGGCGGCCGGTTCCGAAGGGGACGCGGCAGCCGACGCCGGGGCGGAGACAGGGGCGGATGCGGCCGCCGAGGCGGGGGCCGCGCCGTTCCGGTCAGCCGTCCCGCCGCACCCGGTGAGCAGGGCCATCGCGATCACGCCGGTTAACGTGCCCGTCACAACGGGCGAGGGGGTCCGGCGGAAGATGGTCGTCACTTTCTTTAACCTTTCGGTTCTCGGCTCGGTGCGGAAGACCGTCGGCACCGCCCGTTCCGGGGAACCGGGCGCGGCCGGACCGGCTCGCGGGGCGGGCGGACCCGGCCTGGGGCCACCTGCCATACGCGACGGGGACCCAGGTAGGAGGGGGTGAAGCCGGTGACGGGTCCGGAGGTCTCCGCGAGATCTCCTCCGCAGGACCCTACCCTCGCCGGGCCGCCGAGGGGGCGCGATCCAAACGTCAAACCACTGCATAAGCGCACAATCTCCCCTGGCCAATAATTTCGGACATAGGGGATTAATGTCGCCCATTTCCCTGCGGGAGTTCCGACCGTTCACTCAGTGCCCTAGCCTCACACCATGCGCTACCGCCATGGAACTCAACGAAAGGTTTCACACCGAGGAAACCTCTGTTGACACGAGCGAAACAGTGATACTTTCGCTTGGGAGCGCTCCCAAGCCGTGTGAACCTTCGGGCCGAGGAGACCGGATGGCCGATCTTCCCACCCTCGCAGAGGTAGCCGCCGCAGCCGGCGTCTCCCCGGCAACAGCGTCCCGGGTCCTGACCGGCTCGGTACGGGTGACGACGTCGACCCGCCAACAGGTCCATGACGCGATGTCGCGCCTGGGCTATGTCCGCAGGCGAGCCCCCAGGGGTTCGGCGGGCAGGCGGGCCGAGCAGATCATCGCCGCCGTTGTCTGCGAGCACAGTCCACGTCTGTTCAGTGAGCCCTTCTACGCCCGGCTGCTTTCGGCCTGCGAGGAGGTGCTCGCCAGTCACGGGGTCCCCCTGGTCCTGATGACAGCGACCCCCGCCACCGCCTCCATCGCCGCGCCACCCCTGGTCGCCGGCGCCGCGGACGCGGTCCTCCTGGTCGGGGCGCGCGCCCGGCATCCCCTCGCGGTCACGCTGGCGGCATCCGGTATCCCGGTCCGCTGCGCGGGCCGGCCGCCGGACGGCATCGACCTGCCGTTCGTCGACATGGACAACATCGACGGGGGACGCCAGGCGGCGGAGCACCTGCTGCTCACCAACCGCCGGGCGATCGCCACCATCGCGGGCCCGCCCACCCTGCCGGCCGCCCGCGACCGGTTGGAGGGCTTCCGCCAGACCCTGCGCGACGCCGGCGTCGTCGACATCCCGGTGGCGTACGGCGACTTCACGCACGCCTCCGGGGCCCACGCGATGCAGTGGCTGCTGCAGCGGGCGCCCCACCTCGACGCGGTCTTCGCGGCCTCCGACGTGATGGCCGCGGGGGCCATGCAGACCCTGCGGCGGGCCGGGCGCAAGGTGCCCGACGACGTCGCGGTCGTCGGCTACGACGACGCGCCGGTGGCCCGCCACACCTCACCGTCGCTTACCACGGTCCGCCAACCCGTGGAGGAGATGGCCACCCTCGCCGCCCGGCTCCTGCTCATGGCGCTGAGCTCGGAGGACAAACCCAAGGGCAATCCCGTGCTGCCCACGGAACTGGTGGTTCGTGAATCGGCCTGAGCTCAAGGAGGGCGACGTCCTGACCCGTCGCTATCAGCTCACCGAGCGGATCGCGACAGGCGGGATGGCCGTCATCTGGCGCGCCTTCGACCAGGCGCTCCAGCGGGTGGTCGCCATCAAGGTGCTGGACGGCACCCTTGACGGCGACCATCCCGGCCGCGAACTCATGCGCAGGGAGGCACGGGCGACGGCGCGGCTCATCCATCCCGACGCCACCGAGGTCTACGACTACGGAGAGACCGTCACGAACGGCGGCAGGCTTGCCGCCTACGTGGTGATGCGCCTGATGGAGGGCCGGCCGCTGTCGGACCGGATCGCCGAGGGGCCGCTGCCCTGGGCGGAGGCGGCCGCCGTCGCCTCCGCCGTGGCCCGCGTGCTCGCCGAGGCGCACGACCGGGGCATCGTCCACCGCGACGTGACCCCGGAGAACGTACTGCTCGCCCCCGACGGGCCGAAACTGCTCGATTTCGGGATCGCCGCCTTCATCGGCGAGTCGGACGACCAGCTGGTCGCGGACTTCGGCACCCCGCCGTACGTGGCCCCGGAACGGCTCCGCGGGGCCACGGCCGACCCGGCCGTCGACGTCTACGCCCTCGGTGTCCTGCTGTTCGAGATGCTCACCGGCCGGCCGCCCTATCCGGAGACCACCTGGGAGGCCGTCGAGGCGGCCTGCCGGGAGGGTCCGGCGCCTCGCCCGTCCGGAACCGGCCTGCCGCCTGAGGTCGCGGACGTCTGCCAGCGCTGCCTGTCGAGTTGCCCCGAAGACCGGCCCAGCGCGCGGGCGGTCGCCGACGCGCTGGACGCGGCGGTGAAGAAGCGGCCCGCCCCGCGTGGAGGCGGACCAGGGTGGGGCGCCGCCGTGGCCGGCGCCGCCGCCCTCGGCGTGGCCCTGGTGTTCTCCCAGATGCTCCCCCTGCGGGGCGGCGCCTCGACCGGGGCCCCGCTCACCCCGCCGGCCCCCCGGCAGACGCCGTCGGCCGCCGCGACGGTGGACGGGCCCACGATCGAGCAGGTCAACGTCCCGGTATCCACAACGGCGCCGCCGCAGCACCACGCCCTGCGGGTGTCCCCGACCTCAGGTCACCGGACCGCCGGGGATCCCGGCTCCCTGGCCGCGAATCAAGAGGTCTCCACCCTGCCGCTGGCCACCACGGCCGCTCCGCTCCGCGTGGCCGGCGCCGTACGGGCGTTCGGCGACCTCGTCGACGCCGCCGAGGCGAGCCACGAGATCGACCCCGACGTCGCGCTCGACCTCAAGCAGGTGCTGCGCAACGAGATCGACAGCGGCCACGGGACCGAGGTCGTCCAGGAGAAGCTGGCCGTCCGCGCCCGCGAGGGGCGGCTGCCCGACGAGGTCCGGCAGGATCTGGAAAGAGCCCTGGTGAAGATAGAAAGCGCTCGGGCGCAGGCGAGTGGCACCTAAAGTGGGAGCGCTCCCAACGGGTAAATGGAAACATTGTTACGCGTGACGTCCTGACCTTGGGTCCCGCTCCGCACCACGCCCGGGCGGCCTCCCCGCGACAAGATCGCGGAGGCCGCCCTCATTCATGTCAAGTGACTGCGACGCGGAAGCAAACATGGTAAGGCGTTGCCCCATGAGCGGATTCAAGAAATTCCTGATGCGCGGCAACCTGGTCGAGCTCGCCGTGGCGGTGGTCGTCGGCGCCCTGTTCAGCCAGCTGATCCAGGCGTTGGTCACCGACTTGGTCACACCTCTCGTCGCCGCCGTCACCGGGGGCCATCAGCCCGACTTCTCGGACTACTCCTTCACCCTGAACGGCGCGCACTTCCCGTACGGCGACTTCGTCAACCACCTGCTGTCGTTCCTGATCGTGGCGGCCGTGGTCTACTGGCTGGTCGTGCTCCCGATGGCCCGGTTCCTCAGCCTCTTCGAGACCAAGAAGAAGGCGTCCGAGAAGAAGTGCCCCGAGTGCCTGAGCGACATCCCGATCGCCGCCCGCCGTTGCGCCTTCTGCACGGCCGAGCTGCCCACCGTCCCCGTACAGGGGACTCCTCCGGCGTGATCTCCCCCACCCCGGTCAGGGACGGCCGCCGGACGACTGCTCGGGGCGCCGCACCGGCGGCTCCAGCAGGTTGACGCGGCCCGTCCCGTCGCACTCGCCGCACGGCTTCCCGGCGTTCCCGCGCCCGGTCGCCGTGCAGAGCCGGCAGGCGATCAGGGCGTTGAACCGCCGATCCCGATAGTTGTGGACGTACCACTGCCGGCTGATCTGCCACCGCTGGACCCAGGCGAAGGTGTCGACCTCCGCGAACGCCGCCTCGCCCAGCTTCCACATGAGAGTTATCGCGCGTGTCCGTAATCCGGCGGCGGGTAGATTACGGACACCGATGTCGTCGAACTGCATGAGTCATCCCTCACTGAGGAGCAGGTCGGATGGGGATTCGCCGACCGGGCAGGGCCGGAATTCCGGGCCGGTAACACATCGCCTCCTTTCGGAACCGGCCGGACAAGCCGCCACGTTGAGGCTTATGTCGCGTTCCTACCCCGGCCTTTGCCTCAGGCAACCTACATTTGGCAATTGCCATTGGACATTGCGTGCGATGGTGATCCACCCGGTGCTACGCTGCCCTTTCTGGAGCTCCATGTCGTGTACACCGAGGTGGTCACCCTGATGGCCGGGACGAACCTGACGCTCCGGCGACGCCAGCTGGCAGGCCGCCTCCGGCAGATGCGCCGTGCCAGCGGCATGACGGTCGAGCAGGTGGCCCAGCGACTGCTGTGCAGCCCGGCGAAGATCAGCCGGATGGAGACCGGCCAGCGCGGCGTCAGCCTGCGGGATGTACGCGATCTGTGCCAGATCTACGGCGTGCCGGACGAGAGAGTCGTCGCCGAGCTCATGACGCTGGCGCGCGAGTCACGGCAGCCGGGGCTGAAGCAGGAGTGGGGCGAGCTGAACGACGCCCTCTACACCTACGTCGACCTTGAGGCGGCGGCCGTCTCGGTCGTCGAGTTCCAGACGGCGTACGTGCCGGCCCTGCTGCAGACCGCCGACTACGCCCGGGCCCTCGTCCGCGGCATGCTTCCCCGGATCCGGCCCGAGGTCCTCGACCAGCGGGTGGACATCCGCATCCAACGGCAGCTCCGCCTCACCGAGCCCGAGCCCCTGCGCTACTGGGCCTTCATCGACGAGGCCGCCCTGCGCCGCCGGGTGGGCAGCGTGAAGATCATGAAAGCGCAGCTCGACCACCTCCTCGAGGTCGCCGACCTGCCCAACGTCACCGTGCAGGTCGTCCCCTTCGACGTGGGCGCCTACATGTCCTCGGACAACCCCTTCGTCTTCTTCACGATCGGCGATCCCACGATGCCCGAAGTGGTCTATCTGGAGTCGCTGGAGCGGGCCGAATATCTGGAGAAGGAGTCGGAACTGGCGAGCTATCGGGAGGCCGTGGACCGGATCCGGGCCGCCGCGCTGCATCCCGAGGCGTCGCTGGAACTCGTCCAGGAGGTCAACCAGGAATACGCGCTGTAACGGCGACCCGCAATAAATCAGGATCAACCAGACAGAAACCACGTGAAACACATCAGACCCGCAGAGCGCGCCACACGCACTGGTCGGAGTATTTCGCAACAGGACCAGGAGGCGCAATGGAATCACCGCAAGGCCTGACCACTTCGACGTTGAAGTGGCGCAGATCCTCCCGTTGCACGGGAGGCAACTGCGTACAGGTTGCCTTTGCGTCTGATGTCGTCGCCCTCCGGGACTCCAAGAATCCCGAGGCCGGGGTTCTGGTATACACCCGGGAGCAGTGGAGAGAGTTCGTCGAATCCGTGAAGGCGGGAGCTCACTCAGGCGGCGAATAGAAAGACGGGGGGCCGGACGCCGATGTCCCGCCCCCCGTTCTCCGCCGGAAGATTCCGCCGGAAAACGTCGTCCACTAAAATCGTTCCGGGCGATACACGCATCACCACGAGCTCATTCCCGGGAGAGCCGATGACGGATCGACCATTGTTCGCCGACGCTCACTGGCGAGCCGCGTGCAACGGCGGCGCCTGCGTCGAGGTCGCGTTCCACGGCGGCTGGGTCGGTCTCCGCGACGGCAAACAGGGAGACCTGGGGCCGGTGCTGACCTTCACCGCCGACGAGTGGGACGCCTTCGTCCGCGGGATCAAGGACGGCCGTTTCGAGACGCCCTGATCCCCGGCCCCGCGTTCGGGCCCCCGCTCGCGGCGAGGTCAGACGCGCGGGGCGAGCCAGACGGCGGTGTCGGAGGGGAGCCGCCCCTCCACGAGCGGACCGCTGGCCAGCAGGACGGCGTCATGCGCCGGCAGGACGACGGGCGCCGCGCCGAGGTTGACCACGCAGACGAGCCCGGAGTCGCGGGTGAAGGCCAGGACGTCGTCGCGGGAGGGCAGCCAGGACAGTGTGCCGTCCCCGAGCAGCTCGCGGCGGATCCGCAGCGCGTCCCGGTAGAGGCGGAGCATGGAGTCCGGGTCGCCGCGCTGCGCCTCCACGGTGAGGTCGCGCCACGCAGTGGGCTGGGGCAGCCAGGGAGTGCCGGCGCTGTAGCCGAACGGCGGCTGCGCACCCGACCAGGGCAGCGGCACCCGGCAGCCGTCCCGGCCGCGGACGGTGTGGGCCGACCGCTCCCACATGGGGTCGTCGAGCAGTTCCTCCGGGATGTCCTCCACCTCGTTCAGGCCGAGCTCCTCCCCCTGGTAGACGTACACGCTGCCGGGGAGCGCCATCGCGAGCAGCGCGGCGGCCCGGGCGCGACGGCGGCCGAGCTCCAGGTCGGAGGGAGCGCCGTCCCTGCGCTCGGCGTTGCTCCAGGAGGTGTCGGCCCGGCCGTAGCGGGTGACCGGACGGGCCACGTCGTGGTTGGACAGCACCCAGGTCGCGGGCGCGCCGAGCGGCACATGGGTGGCGAGGGTGAGGTCGATGCTCGCGCGCAGCGCGGCCGGCTCCCAGGCGCTGGACAGGAAGTCGAAGTTGAAGGCGGTGTGCAGCTCGTCGGGGCGCAGGTATTTCGCGAACCGCTCCTGGTCGGGCAGCCACACCTCGCCGATCAGGATCCGCCCGCCGTAGGAGTCGGCCACGCGCCGCCACTCGCGGTAGACGTCGTGGACGCCGTCGTGATCGGTGTACGACTCCTCGGCGCTGGCCAGGTCCTTCACGATCACGGCCGCCGAGTCGATGCGCACGCCGTCCACTCCGCGGTCGAACCAGAACCGCAGGACCTCCAGGAACTCCTCGCGGACGGCGGGGTCGTTCCAGTTGAAGTCGGGCTGCTCGGGGGCGAACAGGTGCAGGTACCACTCTCCGTCGGGGACCCGCGTCCAGGCGGGCCCACCGAAGATGGAGTGCCAGCCGTTCGGCGGCCCGTCGCCGTCGCCGGGACGGAACCAGAACCGCTCCCTGGCCTCCGAACCGGGACCGGCCGCCAGCGCCTCCCTGAACCAGGCGTGCTGGTCGGAGGCGTGGTTGGGGACGACGTCGATGATCGTGCGGATGCCGAGGTCGTGGGCCTCCTCGATCAGCTTCTCGGCCTCGGCCAGGGTGCCGAAGACCGGCTCGATGCTGCGGTAGTCGGCCACGTCGTAGCCGCCGTCGGCCATGGGCGAGGGATACCAGGGGTTCAGCCAGATGGCGTCGGCGCCGAGCTCGGCCAGGTACGGCAGGCGCGACCGCAGGCCCGCCAGGTCTCCCGTGCCGTCGCCGTTCCCGTCCGCGAAGCTGCGCAGGTAGACCTGGTAGATCGCGGCGCTTCGCCACCATGCTGGGTCCGGGGACGTCCCCGGGGGCGTGCTGCCGGGCATGCGGAATGCAACTCCTTACGAGGTGGAGGCGTCAGCCCTTGAGGCTTCCGGCGGTGAGTCCCGCCATGATGTGCCGCTGGAACAGGAAGAACACGATGATGGTCGGGAGGCTCGCGATCACCAGGGCCGCGGTGAGCGCGTTCTGCGGCATCGTCTGCGACAGGGAGTTGATGGCGACGCTCACCGTCATCTTCTCGGTGTCCGGCAGCACCAGCAGCGGCCAGACGAAGTCGCGCCAGACGTTGATCACCGTGAAGATGGAGACCACGCCCAGGATCGGCCGGGAGATCGGCAGGACGATCGACCACAGGACGCGCACCGGGGAGGCCCCGTCCATCTCCGCCGCCTCGAGCAGCTCCCGGGGGATGGAGTCGAAGAACCGCTTCAGCAGGAAGATGTTGAACCCGTTGGCGGCGGCGGGCAGCCAGATCGCCCACGGGGTGTTCAGCAGGTTCACGTGCAGGATCGGCAGGTCGAGCACGGTGACGTACGTCGGGAGCAGCAGCACCATCGGCGGGATCATCAGCGTGGCGAGCATCCCGCCGAGGATCGCCCCGCCGAACACCGGCCGCAGCTTCGACAGCGCGTACGCCGCCGTGACGTCGACGGCCATGGTGAACAGCCAGGCGCCCACGGCGTACAGGACGGTGTTCTTGAGCAGGGTGCCGAGGTCGAGCAGATCCCACGCCTCCGCGTACGCGTCCCAGTTGAACCCGCCGGTGGGGAAGGGCGTCGGCGGGATCTGGGACAGCTCCTCGGGGGACTTCAGTGCGCCCGTGACCATCCAGTACAGCGGGAACACGAAGACCAGGGTGAACGTGACCAGCATGAACACCAGGACCGACCAGTAGACGATCCGGCCGCGGCGGCTGTTCAGCCGGTGTGGCGACACCAGGGTGCGGACCCGGGGGGCGTTCTGCATCAGCGGGGGTCCTCCCTGGCGACGCGCAGGTACGCGACCGAGAACACCATCAGGACGATCATGAGCATCAGGCCGAGGGCCCCGCCGCCGCCGAAGTTCCCGAAGTTGAACGCGTACTGGTACATGAGGTAGGCCACGGTGACCGTGGCGTTCTCCGGCCCGCCGCCGGTCAGCATGAACGGCTCGATGAAGACCTGCATGGTCGCGATGATCTGCAGCAGCAGCATCACGAAGAGGATCAGCTTCGTCTGTGGGATCGTCACGTGCCGGAGCCGTTTGACGATCCCCGCTCCGTCCAGCTCGGCGGCCTCGTACAGCTCGCCCGGGATGGTCTGCAGGGCGGCGAGATAGATGAGCGTGCCGCTGCCCAGGTTCATCCAGGTCGAAACGATCACCAGCGAGACGAGCGCCGTGCTCCCACTGTCCAGCCAGCTCAGCGCGGGAAGGTGGAAGAACGCGAGGATCTGGTTGAACAGGCCCTGCCCCGGGTCGTAGAACCACTTGAAGAGCAGCACCGACACCGCCGGCGGCAGCATGACGGGCAGGTAGACGACGAACCGGAGATACGCCCTGGCGTGCCGCAACTCGTTCAGGACGACCGCCGAGGCGAACGGCACGACGTAACCGATGACCAGCGCCAGCAGGGTGAACTCGGCGGTGTTGATCCAGGCCGGCCAGAACGCCGAGTCGGCGAAGACGGCCCGGAAGTTGTCGAAACCCACCCACTTCGGAGCGCTGACGAAGTTGTTCTTCTGGAAGCTGAGGAAGACCTCGCGGATCATCGGGTACCACGAGAAGAACGCGAAGCAGATCAGCGCTCCGCACAGGAACCCGTAGGCGGTCAGGTTCCGCCGTACGAACCGCCCGCGGGCGGTCGGCGCCCGCCGCCGGCCCGCCCCGATGGCCACGACGTTCATCGCTTGTGTCTCTCCCGGTTCTGGTCTCGTCGGTTGGCCGAGGGCGCCGGAGCCGGCCGGCGGGTCACGCCGCCCGGCGTCCGTCCGGCGGGATCACCCCGACCTGGCGAGCAGGTCGTCGACCTTCTTCTCCGCGTCGGCGAGCAGGCTGTCGACATCGGCGTCCTGCCGGGTCAGCACCGCGGACATCGGGGTGTCGAGGATCTGGTAGAGCTGCTGGGTGTTCGGCGGCTCCAGCTTGAGCGGGAGCGCGGCCGACCCGTCCTCATACGCCTTGTAGTTCTGCGCGGGAAGCGTGGAGAACTGCGTCCGCAGCTGGACGAGCTTCTGCCCGGACGCGCTGCCGCCCCACGGGTTGTTGTCGGGCAGGCCGACCGCGCGGCCCTTGGCCTTCTGGCGCTCGTAGTTGAACTGCCCCTGGCCGGGGGTGAGGTTGTAGTAGCTCAGCCAGGCGATGCCGGCCCTGATCTGCTCCGGGGTGTCCTTGACGTTGAACAGGTAGCCGTCGCCGCCGCCCAGCGTCGCCGTCGCCTCGGGGAAGGCGCCGAGGCCGAAGTCCTCATACTTTGCGTGGCGGTTGTCGTGCAGCTCGGTGATGACGTCGGGCGCGCCGAGGATCATGCCCATCTTGCCGGCGCCCATCAGCCGCATGAGGTCGTCCCACTGGTAGAGCTGCTTGGTGCCCATGCTGTTGTCGGTCCAGCGCATGTCCTTGAGGTTCTGCAGGACCGCCTTGCCCTCGGCGCTGTTGAAGGTCGCCTTCTTGCCGTCGTCGGAGACGATCGAGCCGCCGCGGCCGTAGATCTCCTGGGTGAAGTGCCAGCCGCCGGTGTTGCCCGCGCTGTACTCGCCGTAACCGATGTAGCCGGGGCCGAGGCCGCTGATCTTCTTGGCGGCCTCGCGGAGCTCCGCCCATGTCTTCGGCGGGTTGTCGGGGTCGAGCCCAGCCTGGGTGAACAGCTTGCGGTTGTAGACCAGGCCGACCTTGTACGTCGTCCTGGGCAGGCCGTAGATCCTGCCGTTGACCGTGAAGGCGGCCATGACGCTGGGGTCGAGGTCGGCGAACGTCGCGACGTCCTTCACGTAGTCGGTGATGTCGGCGGCCTGACCAGCCTTGATCGCCGTCTGGACGTCACCCACGTAGCCGTAGAAGACGTTCTCCATCTGGCCGCCGGCCAGCTTCGCGTCGTACGTCTTGACGTCGTGACAGGGGAACCCGTCCTTGCTGTCGATCGTGATGTCCGGGTGAAGCTTCTGGAAGGCCGCGACGTCCTCGTTCCATTCGTCGCGCTGGACGGGATTGGTCTTCGGGGGCTGACAGCCCACCGTGATGGTCACCTTGGCCCCCGCGCCGGGGGCCGCCGCCTTGTCGCCGCCGCTACCGCCGTCCCCGGAACCGCACGCGGCCGCGGCCGTCAGCGCGAGCCCCGAGACCAGCAGTATCGAGAGGTTGTGGGGTTTCATCATCGTTCCCTTCTGGAACCGCGCACCACGACCCGTCTGGAGCACGCGTCCGGGGCCGGCTGGAGCGCCCCGATCCGCTCGGTTGCGAGAAACATACAGAGGCATGCAGGCCGTAGCAATACTCCGGCACGCACTCTGCAAAAAGGCGACAGTTACGAGTGTGTAACCGACATGGGGCTCAACCGCCCTGGGGAGCCGGCATCAGGCAGCCGTCCGGGCCACCGCCCAGGCCACGTTTACCCAGCCGCGCGGGGCGCGGGCGCGGTCAGGCCGCGGTCCTGGGCGCGGGCGCGGTGGAGGCCCGGACGACGAGCTCGGGCTCGAACAGCAGCTCGTCTCCCGGAACGGCGGCGGCCTCGATCTGCGCCACCAGCAGCTCGACCGCGGCCCGTCCCATGGCGTCGATCGGCTGGCGGACAGTCGTCAGCGGCGGGTCGGTGCAGTTCATCAGGGCGGAGTCGTCGTATCCGATGACCGAGACGTCCCCCGGCACCGACAGCCCGGCCCGGCGGGCCGCCCGGATCGCCCCGAGCGCGAGCACGTCGCTCGCGCAGATGATGCCCGTGATCCCGTGCCGGACCATCCGGGCGGCGGCGGCATGCCCTCCTTCCAGCGAGAACATCGTGTGCTCGACGTGCTCGGCGGGCAGTTCCACCCCGCGCGCGGCGGCGTGTGCGCGGAACGCGGCGAGCTTCCGGCGCGACGGCACGTGGTCGGGCGGCCCGAGCAGCATGGCGACCCGGGTGTGCCCGAGGGCGAGCAGGTGGGCCAGCGCTATCTCGGCCGCGGCCACGTCGTCGCACGACACCTGGGGGAAGCCGAGCCGCTCCACCGCAGCGTTGACGAGCACGATCGGCAGCTTGCGCTCACGCACCCGCTCGTAGTGGGCGTGCGAGGCGTCGGCCTGGGCGTACAGGCCGCCCGCGAAGACCATGCCGGAGACGTGCTGCTGCAGGAGCAGGTCGACGTAGTCGGCCTCGGAGACCCCTCCGACGGTGCGGGTGCAGAGCACGGAGGTGAACCCCTGCTGGGCCAGCGCGCCCCCGACGACCTCGGCGAACGCGGGGAAGATGGGATTTTGCAGCTCGGGCAGCACCAGGCCGACCAGCCGGCCGCGGTCGCCGCGCAGCTGGGTGGGCCGCTCGTATCCCAGCACGTCGAGCGCGGTCAGGACGGCCTCGCGGGTGGCGTCGGAGACGCCCGGCTTGCCGTTCAGGACGCGGCTCACCGTCGCCTCACTCACGCCCACTTTCCTGGCTACTTCCGCAAGCCGTCGTGTCATGGCCGCAACTATACGACAATTAATGCAAGAGATTTCGTTCGCTTGCACAAGTTCAGTCGGGGCGAGAGCGCGCGGCGCCGTCGGCGCGCACGCGCCGACGACCGTCCCAGTACGGGCATCATGGGGTCTGCCTTGGTTGCCGGCGTTCGCGGTTATCCGTGCGCGGCTATTCGTGCGCGGCGACCGCGTACGGGACCCCCGGACGGGCGGTGGACGACCGGACGACGAGCTCGGGCTCGAAGAGCAGCTCGTCCGTGGCGACGGCGGCGCCCTCCATCTGGCCGACCAGCACCTCGACCACGGCTCGGCCCATCGCCTCGATGGGCTGACGAACCGTGGTCAGCGGCGGGTCGACGCACGTCATCAGCGCGGAGTCGTCGTATCCCACCACCGACACGTCGTCGGGGACCCGCAGCCCGGCCCGCCGGGCGGCCCGGATCACGCCGAGCGCGAGCGGGTCGCTGCCGCAGACGATGCCGGTCACGTCCTGCCGGACGAGTCTCAGCGCCGCCGCGTGGCCGCCCTCCAGGGAGTGCATGGTGTGCTCGACCAGTTCGCCGCCGGCCGCCCGGAACGCCTCCAGCTTGCGGACGGACGGCATGTGATCCTGCGGGCCGACGATCAACCCGATCCGCCGGTGCCCGAGCGCCCGCAGGTGGCCGAGGGCCTGCTCCACCGCGATCTTGTCGTCGCAGGAGACCCGGGGGAAGTCCCAATGGCCGGCGGCGGCGTTCACCAGCACGGTCGGCAGGCGGCGCTCCACCAGTCTCAGGTAGTGCTCGTGGACGACCCCTGCCTGGGTGTACAGCCCGCCCGCGAACACCACGCCCGACACCTGCTGCTGCAGCAGCAGGTCGACGTAGTCGGCCTCCGAGATGCCGCCGACGGTCCGGGTGCAGAGCACCGGCGTGAACCCCTGCTGGGCCAGCGCGCCCCCGACGACCTCGGCGAACGCGGGGAAGATGGGGTTTTGCAGCTCGGGCAGCACGAGGCCCACCAGGCGGGCCCGCTCGCCCCGCAGCTGGGTGGGCCGCTCGTATCCCAGCACGTCGAGCGCGGTCAGGACGGCCTCGCGGGTCGCCTCGGAGACCCCCGCCTTGCCGTTCAGGACGCGACTGACAGTGGCCTCGCTGACCCCGACCTTCTTCGCAACCTCGGCGAGCCGTCGCGTCATGGCCGCAAGCATACGACGGCGCGCGGGCCGGACACCGGCGCTTGATCGACAGTGCTCGCGACCGGGCGCGTCATGCCGATGTGGGCCGTGTAAGCGCGATGTAAGTGATCCGCAAGCGAAGATCCCTAGTCTTGGCCCTGTCAGAAATCACCAGGAAGGCATCATGAACATCCTCAAGAACACCCTCGCCGTCGCCGCCGTGGCCGCCATTCTTCCCCTGACCGCGTGCGGAGGCTCCGACCAGGCGTCGGTGTGCCAGGAGGCGACCAAGGCGTTCACCGACTACAGCACCAAGGCGGGCGCCTCGGCGGGGAACATCGACGGCATCAACTCCGCGACCGCCGATCTCGCGGCCACGCTCAAGGACCTGTCGGGCAAGGCCGACGGCGACCTCAAGACCGCGCTGACCGGTATGGCCGACTCGTGGGCGGCCTTCAAGATCGATGTCTCGGACCCCGCCGCGGCCGGCAAGCTCACCGAGTTCGCCACGAAGGCGACCGAGGCCACCCGGCAGCTCGCCTCCGCCTGCTCGTAGCCTTCGTCGGCTTCCCCGGGTTCCTCAGCTTTCTTCCGCACCCCTCCACCCGGCCGGCCGCCTCTGCCCCTGAGGCGGCCGGCCGCGGCCGTCCCGGACCGCGTGCTCCCGCCCTCAGGCGTTGCGCAGCCTCGCCCCCTCACGCAGGCGACCCGGGTCGACCTGCCGGTCGGGGAAGCGCTTGAGATACTCCCCCTCAAGCTCCTGGGTCCGCGACGTGTGCCGCTCCAGCGCGTCGTCCGACCCGTGGAAGAGGGTCTCGGTCCGGGTGTCGTGCAGCCGGCGCAGCTCCCGGATCAGGTCCTCGTCGCCCAGCTCGGCAGGGTCGACTCCCATCGTCATCGCGTCCTCCTCACGCGTCGGTCGGGTTGTCCCATCGCTCGTCCGGGTTGCCGTCGTCCGGTCGCGCGTTCGGCGGATCCGTCGCCGAGGGAGCGTGCTCGTCGGCGAAATCCGGTTCGTCCTCGGTGTCGATATAACGACCGTCTTCTTCCCTCCGCATACGGTTCCCTCTGCCCGCTGACGGACCGGGCATTCATCGGCCCACGGGCGGAGGTACGGCCCGCACCCCGGTGTGCGGGCCGTACCGGCACGTGACGTCAGGTCAGGTCGAACTCACCGCCCTTGACGCCGTCGATGAAGGCCTCCCACTCCGTGGGAGTGAACAGCAGTCGCGGGCCTTCCGGGTCCTTCGAGTCGCGTACGGCGACACCCCCGTGGAGCAGGGCGACCTCGACGCACTGGTTGCCGACCGTGTTGGAGCGCGCCGCCTTGCGCCACACGGCTCCAGGCAGGGCGGCCGTCGTTCCGGTTCCCCTCATCGTCCTGACATCTCCTTCTCGACCGAATCGATCTTCTCCAGGGATTTCTCCGGGCCGAGCGCGGCGGCACGAAGGTGATCGAAGACCTGGACGTACGCGTTGACCTCGTCAGGGGCCTCCAGGTAGAGCTCGCCGCCCATGTTCTCCAGGAACACGACGTCCGGATCCCGCGCGTCGGGGAAGGCGAGGATGGCGAGCGGCGTGCCCATGCCCAGGTAGGCGCCGGAGTCGAACGGAAGCACCTGGAGGGTGACGTTCGGCTGGACGGCCGCCTCCCGCAGCCTGCGCAACTGCTCCGCCATGACGGGCGGGCCGCCGACGGGCCGCCGGAGCGCGGCCTCGTCGAGGACGACCCAGAGCTCAAGGGCGTCCGGGCCGGTGAGGCGGCGCTGCCGCTCCATCCGGACCGCGATCCGCCGCTCGACCTCCGCGGGGTCGTTGACCAGAGCGGCGCCGACGACGGCGCGGGCGTAGGACTCGGTCTCCAGGAGTCCCGGCACGAGCAACGGCTCGTAGTTCCGGACCGAGGCGGCCTCCGCCTCCAGTCCGACGTACGGCCCGGGGAGCACATCCCCGTAGGCGTGCCACCAGCCCCGTCTTCCGGCCTCGCGGGCGAGCCCCAGCAGGGCCTCCCGCTCCGACCCGTCCACTTCGTAGAGGTCCAGTAGGTCGCGCATGGTCCGGCCCTGTGGCCGGGCTTGTCCGGTCTCGATCCGATACACGGTGGAAGCCGCCATTCGCAGGCGCTGCGCAACGTCCTCCCGGGTATATCCGGCCTCACGTCGCAGGCGGGTCAACTCAGCGGAAAGCCGCCTGAGCCGGACGGTCGGTCCCCCACCCGTACGCATGAGACGATATCCCTCCTATCAAAAGGAACTACGCATTCGTGCATTCGCCGTATTGCGTGGCGGAATTCCAAAGTGCAGGATGAACGCAGTCTGGCACGGACCTCGACTCGGCATCTTCAGGCGGGTGCACAGGGAGTTATCGCAGGATGACAATTCTCAACCTCTCGGGGAGAATCGCGATCTCACGGCCCTTCTCCGGGGACCCGTCGCAGGCGCGCGCGGCCCGCCGGTTCGTGGCCGCCCACCTGGGCAAGGACCATCCCTGCCTCGACGACGCGGTCCAGCTCACCGGCGAGCTGGTGGCCGAGTCTCTGCGCCACGCGGCCACGTGCGGGAGCCGCCCCGACTACACCGTGGCCGTCACCTCCACCCCGGCCTCGGCCCGGGTGACCCTGTCCACGCGGGCCTGCGGATGCTGGACGTCACCCCAGCTCACCCCGGGCCGGGGGGTGCACCTGGTGCACCTGTTCACGCACCATTGGGGCGTGTCCGCCAGCAGGACCGGCGTCTGCGTGTGGTTCGAGCTGGGACTCGAGACGGCGCAGGCCGGCCCCGGCGAGGACGCCGTCGCCGGGCCGCTCCTGGAGAAGGAGTGCCAGGGCGATCCACACGACGCGGTGAACGCCCGATCGGGCGGCCCGCATTTTCCCGGCCAGACGGGGTAGTTCGGGCGGCATATCTTCCGAGAAGGGAACGATATGCCGCAAATCAGCACGGATATTCCCGCACGGCTGGACCGGCTTCCGTGGGCCCGCTGGCACTGGATGGTGCTCGTCGGCCTCGGCACCGTCTGGATCCTCGACGGTCTCGAGGTGACCATCGTGGGGGTCATCGGCCCCCGCATCACCGACAGCGGCAGCGGGCTCGGGCTGACGGACAGCGAGGTGGGGATCGCCGCCGGCGTCTACGTCGCCGGCGCGTGTCTCGGCGCCCTCTTCTTCGGTCACCTGACCGACAGATTCGGCCGCAAGAAGCTGTTCATCGCCACCCTCGCGCTCTATCTGGCCGCCACCGTGGCCACCGCGTTCTCGCACGACGCCTGGTACTTCTTCCTGTGCCGGTTCTTCACCGGCTCCGGCATCGGCGGTGAGTACGCGGCCATCAACTCCGCCATCGACGAGCTGATCCCGGCCCGGGTGCGGGGCACGGTCGACCTGGTCGTGAACGGCTCCTTCTGGCTCGGCACGGCGCTGGGCGCCCTGGTGGCGATCCCGGCGCTCAACACGGCCCTGTTCCCGGCCGACCTCGGGTGGCGGCTGCTGTTCGGCCTCGGCGCCGTGCTGGGCGTCGGCATCCTGCTGGTCAGACGACTGGTGCCGGAGAGTCCGCGCTGGCTGTTCATCCACGGCCGGGACCGCGAGGCCGAGGACATCGTCTCGGGCATCGAGCGCCTGGTCCGGGAGGAGAGCGGCCGCGACCTCGGCCCGGCCCGAGGATCGATCACGATCAAGCAGCGGGAGCACACCCCGCTCACCGAGGTGGCGGCGACCCTGCTGCGCCGCTACCCCAAGCGGACCACGGTCGGTCTCGCGCTGTTCGTGGGCCAGGCGTTCCTCTACAACTCGATCTTCTTCACGTACGCGCTGGTGCTGTCGACGTTCTTTAAGGTCCCCGACAGCGGCACGGCCTGGTACCTGATCCCGATCGCGGTCGGCAACTTCCTCGGCCCGGTGCTGCTCGGCAGGTTCTTCGACACGGTCGGGCGGCGCGTCATGATCGGCGGGACATACGTCCTGGCGGGCCTGCTGCTGATCGGCACCGCCCTGCTGTTCGACGCCCACGTCCTGAGCCCGGTGACGCTCACGGCCTGCTGGATGGCCGTCTTCTTCTTCGCGTCCGCGGGCGCCAGCTCCGCGTACCTGACGGTCTCCGAGATCTTCCCGATGGAGACGCGGGCGCTGGCCATCGCGCTGTTCTACGCGGTGGGCACGGGGCTGGGCGGCATCATCGGGCCGGTGTTGTTCGGCCGCCTGGTGGAGAGCCAGAACGTCGGCAACGTCGTATTGGGGTACGTGGTCGGCGCCGTGCTGATGATCGCCGCCGGGCTCGTCGAGTGGTTCATGGGGGTCGAGGCGGCGCGCCGTTCCCTGGAGGACATCGCGCAACCGCTGAGCGCGCAGGAACCGCAGCCGGCCTGAGGCGGGCGCCGGCATCCACCGGTGCGGAGTAGCGCCGACCGGCCCGCCCGTACCGGACAGTGATAACCAATACCACTGAACGGGTATCAACCCCCGCAGATGCGCACGTAGAGCGCATCTTCCTACAAACGGGGGAAATCATGGCTGAGGATCAGAAGAAGAAGCCGGTGAAATCCACCGGCAAGGCGAAGCGGACGGCCATCAAGGAAGCCAGGAGCGCCAAGCAGGCCAAGAAGGCCGGGCGCGATTCCGACCCGAGCGGCACCCCCGCCACACCCTGATCGACCTGGCCGTGCGCGGCGCGGGTGCGCCGCCGTGGCGGCCGTGATCTGACGGCCGGGCCCGCCTCGCCGCCCCGGGCCCGGCCCGCCGCCCGCCACCCGCCGTCCGGCAACTCCCCGCATCTGTATGACGAGTCATATGACATTCGTCCCACCAGAATCAGGATGGCCAACACTGCGACATATCAGCCTGGTCGGGCAGAGTTGAGATGTGGACAGCATGACCCTTCGCCCCCCGAGTCACCGCGTGAGCCGCGCCGCCATCCGCTACTGGGCGACGCGCGCCGCCGTCGGCTGGCTGATCATTCTCGCCGCCCAGATCGCCTGGATGTCGATGGCCGACGGTGACCGCCCCCTCCGGATCGCCGGCATCGTCGCGACCGTCGTCCTGGGCGCGGCGCATGCCACGATCATGCCGCAGTGGCGCTACCGGGTGCACCGATGGGAGATCTCCCCGGCGGCCGTCTACACCCAGTCGGGCTGGTTCAAACAGGAGTGGCGGATCGCCCCGATCTCCCGCATCCAGACGGTCGACAGCCAGCGGGGGCCGCTCGAACAGCTCTTCCGGCTGGCCAACGTCACCGTCACGACGGCCTCGGCGGCAGGTCCGATCAAGGTCGAGGGCCTCGACCGCGACACCGCCCGGCATCTGGTCGGCGAGCTGACCGCCTCGGCACAGGCCACCGCCGGAGACGCCACATGAGCGTCCCCGAAGAGGCGGGCTGGCGGCGGCTCAGCGCCCGCATGCTGGTGATCCACCCGTTCCAGGAGGTCGTGCGGGCCGCCCCCGCCCTGATCGGCCTGCTGTTCGCCGGGTCGAGCGGCGGCGGAGGGGGCCACTTGTGGAGCCTCGGCGCGGTCGCCGTCGTCGTGCTGCTGGGCATGCTGAGGTGGTTCACGACGACCTATCGCGTGACCCCGGAACACGTTCAGGTCCGCAAGGGGCTGCTCCACCGGAAGGTGGTGACCGTGCCTCGCGACCGGGTCCGCACGGTCGACGTCACCTCCAACATCCTCCACCGCGTGTTCGGCCTGGCCCGGGTCGAGGTGGGGACCGGCAGGTCCGACCGCAAGCGGGGCGGCGAGCTGCGGCTCGACGCGCTCACCGCGGCGGAGGCGGCCGGCCTGCGGGTCGAGCTGCTGCACCGGCGGGACGCCGGCGCCACCGCCTCGCCGGTCCTCTCCTCCGCGTCCCCCGGGGCCGCCGAGTTCCCCGGGGCCGCCGCCGCGGTCGGGACGGGCGGGGAGGAGACCGAGCTGGCCGTGCTGCGGCCCAGCTGGATCGCGTTCGGCCCGTTCACCCTGTCGGGGCTGGTGGCCGTCGGCGTCATCGCGGGCTTCGTCTCCCGCCTCGCGTCGGAGGGCAACGTCGACCTGCGGAAGCTGGGGCCGGTCCGCCACAGCTGGGACTGGCTCGGCGCGCAGTCTCCGGCGCTGGCCGTCGCGACGGTCGTCGTCGTGCTCGCGCTCTTCGTCGGCCTCGCCTCGACCATCGGCTATCTGCTCGCCTTCTGGGGCTTCCGGCTGACCCGGCACACCGGCGGCACCCTGCACGTGACCCGCGGGCTGGTCACCACGAGGGCGACCACCATCGAGGAACGGCGCATGCGCGGCGTCGAGCTGAGCGAGCCCCTGCTGCTGCGCGCGGTACGCGGCGCCCGGGTGATCGCGATAACCACCGGCCTGCGGGTCGGCCAGGGGGCCCAGCGCGGCGGATCGATGCTGCTGCCGCCGGCGCCCCGGGCCGCCGCGGAGGCGGTCGCCCGCACGGTGCTGCGCGGCGCCCCCGAGCCGTCGCCGGTGACCGCCCCGCTCCGGTCGCACGGGCGGGCGGCCCTGCGCCGGCGGTTCACCCGGGCGCTCGGCGTGCACGCCCTCATCGTCGCGATCTTCTTCATCCCGTGGGAGTGGTCCGATCTGGCGGCGTGGCCCTGGCTGACCGCCGTCGCCGTGCTGCCCCTGACCGCGGTGATCGCCGCCGACCGGTACCGAGGCCTCGGTCACGCGATCGCCTCCGGTCACCTGGTGTCCCGGTGGGGCTCCCTGGTCCGGCGGCGGGTGGCGCTGGAGTGCGACGGCGTCATCGGCTGGACGGTCGAGCGGTCGTTCTTCCAGCGGCGGGCGGGCCTGGTCACGCTCACCGCGACCACCGCCGCCGGCCGCCAGGGTTACGCCGTCCAGGACGTCGAGCTGCCCGAGGCGCTGCGGCTCGCCACGCAGGGCTCGCCGGGGCTCCTCGACCCCTTCCTCGTTCCCGCTCCCGGCACGGCTCCCGGCGCCGTCTCCGCCGGGCCGGCGCCTGCCGCCCCTCTGGGGCAGGGATGACGGATACGGACCACGGATACGAACCGGGGACCCACGGATAAAGCCGGATAGAGCCGGATCGGGGACGGATGGGGGACGGTCAGGCGGCGGGCACCGCGACGGGGCGGGTGGCGGAGATCCCGACCTGGGCGAACCACGCCCGCAGACCGGCCACCGCCGGCGGGTCGGCCACCAGCCGCGCCGTGTAGTCGCCGAGGTCGACCTCGGCACCGGTGGTGAGGTCGAGCAGCCGGGCGGGACCCGCCCAGGACAGCGTCCAGCGGGCCCTGCCCTGTGTGATCAGCACGCCCTGGATCGCGCGGGCGACGACACTGGGCAGCAGATCGGGCGCCGGCTGCCAGCCGAGCCGGAGCAGCTCGTCGTGGAGGGCCGGGGCCTGCCCGCGGGCGAGCGCCTCCAGTGCGGCGTCGACGCTCGGCCCGGGGCCGCCGACGACCCGGTGACCGGCGACCGCCAGGTCACACATGGCCTCCTCGTTGACGCTCGCGAAGAGTCCCCGGGCCACCAGCTCGTCCCAGGGCAGCGGACGCAGCCGGAGCGCGTCCTCCGTCCAGAAGCTCCGCTCGACCGCGCCGGCGGCGACCGCCGGGTCGCGCAGCAGCGCCAGTCCCGGCCTCGGGTCGTACCCGTGCGCGGCCTCCGGCAGGGCCGCGATCGCGGCCAGCCGCTCCCCCAGGCTCGGATGGGAGTCGTACGGCCCGGCCTCCTCGTCGCCGTCCGCCTGGACGATCTCGCCGCGGTGGACGCCGGCGAGCGCGTGGAAGCCGCCGAACAGATCGGCCGGGCGGCCGCCCGCCATGCCGGTCATGGCGACGTACCGGTCCAGGAAGAGCCGCCAGACCGTGGCGGTGCCGTGCACCTTCCGCAGGGCGGTCCCGGCGGCCTCGCGGCTCGTGATGGCCACCGCGAACCGGTCGGCCTCCAGTTCCTGCCTGCGGGAGACGGCCAGCGAGACGCGGAGGAAGAGCTTCGCGTAGTAGTAGAAGATCCGCTGCACGAAGGCGTGGTTGCCGAGGGAGCGGACCGCCGCGATCACCGCCACCCGCCCCCGGTAGACCGGCGCGCCGAGGCGCGTGTGCGCGCCGCTGTAGTGGCCGAGCTCGTGACCGAGCACCGCGCGCGTCTCGTCGACGGTCAGCGTCATCAGCAGCGGCATGCCGATGTACATCCGCCGGCGGCCGGCTCGCAGCCCCAGCCAGCTCGTGTCCTCGCCCACCGCCGCGTTCACCTCGGCGACCAGGCGGATCTCGTCCGGCGGGCGGGTGCCCACCCGGGCGGCCAGCTCCTCGACGGTCTGCCAGAGGAGAGGCTCGTGCTCGCGTCCCACCGCGACGCCCGTCTCCTCCTCCTCACGCCGCCGGTTGACCAGGACGAGCCCGCGCAGCAGCGCCAGCGCGGCCAGGGTGAGCACGACCGCGTCACGCAGGGGGCCGGCGCCGTGGTTCCGTACGGCGACGACGTCGACGAGCACGGTGGCCCCGAGCAACGCGGCCACCAGTACGTAAAACCCGGCCAGCAGGCCGAACGCCAGAGCCGCGCGGATCGCCGTGGTCATGCCAAGCTCCATCGAGGAGGGATCAGGACGGTTGAAATTAATGGATTTGACGGCCTATGTCATTAGATTTCGACAAACACGCAGAACGAGACGCGAGCGCCAGGTCCGGAGGCCGAAGCGCGCCTCGCCTGCACTTCTTCTGCACTTCTTCTGTGCTTCTTCCGCACTTCCCACTCGCCTCGTACGAGATGGGCACGTTCCAGGAAACATCCGATCCGGTTGATTTAGACCGAGCCGGTGCACCAAACTACTGGCGTGATCGGCCACCGGCTGATCACGGTGCCGCGCGTCCTCCAGCCCCCGGGCGCGTCCTTTCACGAACTCGGCGGCCACGCCGTGCTCTCCCTGTCTGAAAGCTAGGTCGGCGATGGGTTTCCCGTTTGGACTGCTCGGCCGGGACCTCGCGGTGGATCTCGGTACGGCGAACACGCTGGTCTACGCGCGCGGCAGGGGCGTCGTCCTGGACGAGCCGTCCGTGGTGGCGGTCAACATGCACACCGACCGCGTCATGGCGGTCGGGACGGCCGCCAAGGAGATGATCGGGCGGACACCGCCGCACATCGTCACGATGCGGCCGCTGAAGGACGGAGTGATCGCCGACCTCGACGCGGCCGAGCGGATGCTGCGGCACTTCATCCAGCGCGCCCACCCCAACCGCTTCCTCGCCCGGCCCCGCGTCGTCGTCGCCGTGCCGAGCGGCACCACGGGCGTCGAGCAGCGCGCGGTCCGCGAGGCGGCGTACGAGGCGGGCGCCCGGCGGGTGCACATCATCGAGGAGCCGATGGCGGCGGCGATCGGCGCGGGCCTGAACGTCGGCGACACCAGCGGCAACATGGTCGTCGACATCGGCGGCGGCACGACGGAGGTGGCGATCGTCTCCCTGGGCGGGGTCGTCGTGGCCAAGTCGGTCCGGGTCGGCGGCGACGAGCTCGACGAGGCCGTCGTCGCCTACGTGAAGAAGGAGCACGGGCTCCTCCTGGGCGAGCGCACCGCCGAGCACATCAAGATCACGCTAGGGGCCGCCCGGCCGGGCGGCGACGAGAGGGCGTCGACGCCGATCCGGGGACGCGACCTTGTGACGGGGCTGCCCAAGACCGCGACCATCACCCGCGGCGAGGTCAGGGAGGCGATCGAGGACCAGGTGCAGACCATCGTCGACGCCGTCCAGACCACGCTCGACCAGTGCCCCGCCGAGCTGGCGGGCGACCTGCTCGACAACGGCATCGTGCTCACCGGAGGCGGCGCGCTCCTCGACGGCCTGGCGGAACGGCTCGGCCGCGCGATCGGCATGCCGATCCACCTCGTGGACGAGCCCCTCCGGTCGGTCGTCCTCGGCGCGGGCCGGTGCGTGGAGCGCATCGACGAGATGCGGGACGTGTTCCTCCCGGACAACCGCCGATGAGGAGCGCCGGCCGCCGGGTTCCGGTGCTGCTGGTCCTGCTGTCCCTCCTGCTCGTCGCGGCCGACCGGTGGTGGCCGCTGACTCCGCTGCGGTCGTTCGGGTCGGTCGTGTACGGCCCGATCGAGGACGCGTCGTCGGCCGTCGCCCGCTGGGCCTCGGGCGGCGGCGCGCGGGAGCGCCTCGAAGCGGAGAACGCCCGGCTGAGGGGGGAGCTGCTGGCCGCCCGCCGGAACGCCGCAGCCCCAGTGACAGGCCCAGCGACAGGCACAGCGACGGGACCGGGGCCCACAGCGGGCCTGGCCGGCTACCGGGTGGTGGCGGCGCACGCGATCGGCTTCGGCTCCGACCAGACGGTCACCCTCGACGTGGGGACGGGTGCCGGGGTGGCCGGGGACATGACCGTCGTGGACCGCGACGGCCTGGTGGGCCGGGTGGTCCGCGCCGGGCCCACGACGTCGACGGTGCGGCTGCCCACCGCGGCGTCCGCCTCGGTCGGCGCCCGGCTGGAGGGGTCGCGCGAGGTCGGGCTGGTGACCGGTGTGCCCGAGAAGGGTCTGCTACGGCTCAGCCTGCTCAACTCCGACGCCGCCGTGCGGGCCGGCGACCGGGTCGTCACGCTGGGGTCGCAGGGGATGCGGCCCTACGTCCCGGACGTGCCCGTCGGCGTGGTGATCAAGGTCGAGGGCACGCCGGGCGCGCTGACGCGGACCGCCCTCGTCCGGCCGTTCGCTCGCTTCACCGCGCTCGACCTGGTCACGGTCGTGCTCTCCGGGCCCGATCCGCTCCCCGGCGGCGAGGAGGGGCCCGGGTGAGAGCCGCCCTGCTCACGGTGGCGGTCGTCGTCCTGGCGCCCGTGTTCCAGGTCATGGTGGTGAACGGCCTCGGCCTGCCCGGCGGCGGCCCCGACGTCGTGCTCGTCGCGGTGGTGGCCCTGGCGTCGCGACCGCGGCCGCCGGTGGCCGCCCTGCTCGGGTTCGCCGCCGGGCTCGCCGCCGACGTCGCTCCCCCGGCCGACCACACGATCGGGCGTACGGCCCTCGTCCTGTGCCTGGCCGCGTGGGCCTGCGCGCGGATTCCGGCTCGGTCCCCCAGCCGGTTGAACGGCCGGTTGGACGGCCGGTCCCCCGAGGAGACCACACGGCTGGCCGCGGGGACCGCGGCGGCGGTCGCGGCGGTCGCGACACCGCTGCAGGCCGCGCTCGCGCTCGTCCTGGGGGACGCCTCGTGGGACGCCGTCCTGCACCGGACGCCCGGCGTCCTCTGCTGGACCGTCCCCGCCGCCGCCCTGGTCGCGTACGCGGCCGCCCGCCTGCCCCGCGCGCGGGGACGCCGGCAGGGGTACGGACGAAGGTACGGCCGGGGCTACGACCGGACGCTACGGCGGCACCGGCCGTGGAGGTACGGTGCGTAGACGCCCGTCCCTGGGACGGATCGCGGTGCTGTACGTGACCGTGACGGCGCTGATGCTGACGCTGCTCGGCCGCCTGTGGTACCTGCAGGTGACGACCGGGCCCGACTACGCCAGGGCCGCCACCCAGTCGCGGGTGCGCACGGTCGCCCTGCCGCCGGTCCGCGGGCGGATCCTCGACGTGCACGGCGAGCCGCTGGTCGCCAACCAGACCCGGCCGCAGGTCTCGGTCGACTACATGGCCCTCATCCATCAGCCGGACGGCGGCCGTGCCGTGCTGGAACGGCTCGCCGGGGCGCTCGGCCGGCCGTACCGGGAGATCGCGGACCGGGCGCGGCTGTGCGCCGCGGACGTCCCCCGCCCGTGCTGGCCGGGCTCGCCGTACCAGCCGATCACGGTGGCCGACGACGTGGACGTGCGGACCGCCCTGTGGATCGCCGAGCGGCAGGACGAGTTCCCCGGGGTGAGCACGGCGCTGCGGCCGGTCAGGACCTACCCGCTCGGCGCGGCGGCGGCCCATCTGCTGGGGTATCTCCAGCCGCCGTCGCCGGACGACCCGCCGGGCGGTCCCGAGCTGGTGGGGCGCGACGGCCTCGAGTCGGAGTACGACCGGGAGCTGGCGGGACGCAGCGGCGTGCGGCAGATGGCGGTCGACAGCACGGGCAAGGTCACCGGGTTGATCCGCGAGGAGGATCCCCGGCCGGGCGACTCCCTGGTGACGAGCATCGACGCCCGGATCCAGCGGATCGCGCACAGGGCGCTGACCAGGGCCGTCGAGGGGGCCAGGAAGCGCGGCGAGCCCGCGGACGCCGGCGCCGCGGTCGTGCTGGAGGCGGCGACCGGCCGGGTCACGGCGCTGGCCGACTACCCGAGCTACGATCCCGAGGTGTGGACCGGCGGCGTCTCGCAGCACGACTACGAGACCCTGCCGCTGGTCTCCGGGGCCGTGCTGGGCCAGTGGGCCCCCGGCTCGACGTGGAAGGTGACGTCGGCGGCGGCCGCGGCGACGGCCGGGTACGCGCTGCGCGACACCTACGACTGCCCGGGGGCGTACACCGTCGGCGGCCGGGCGTTCCACAACTTCGACGGCATCGCGCTCGGCCGCATGGACATGCGCCGGGCGCTGGTCGTCTCCTGCGACACGATCTTCTACCGGCTGGCGGACAAGATGTGGCGGCACGACGGCGGGCTCAAGCCGGTCCGGCGGCCGAGGGACCCGATGCAGGCCATGGCCGGGCAGTTCGGCTTCGGCGTCCCGACCGGGGTGGACCTGCCCCACGAGGCGGCCGGCCGGGTGCCCGACCGGGCCTGGAAGAAGGCGAGCTGGGCGGCGACGCGCACCGCGAACTGCCGCCGGGCCCGCACGGGCTACCCGGACGTGCCCGACCGGGCGCGGGCCGCCTACCTCAAGAGACTCGCGGACGAGAACTGCCGGAGCGGCGGCGTCTGGCGGGCCGGCGACGCGGCCAACTTCGCCATCGGCCAGGGCGACGTCCTGGTGACCCCCCTCCAGCTCGCCCGGGGCTACGCCGCGCTCGCCAACGGCGGCACGGTCTTCAGCCCGCGGATCGGCAAGGCCGTCGTCGGGCCCGGCGGAAAGGTCGTCAGGACCGTCACGCCGCCCGTCGTGGGCCGGATCGACGTGCCCCGCAAGACCCTGCGGTACATCCGCGACTCGCTGAAGGGGGTGCCCCGCGAGGGCACGGCCGCCGCCGCGTTCAAGGGCTTCCCGTTCAAACGGCTCTCCGTCGCCGGGAAGACCGGTACGGCCGAGGCGTACGGCCGGCATGACACCTCCTGGTTCGCGTCCTTCGCCCCGGCCGCCCACCCCAAGTACGTGGTGGTCGTGGTGGTGTCGCAGGGCGGCACCGGCGCGACGGCGGCCGCGCCCGCGGCGCGCGAGATCTGGGAGGGCGTCTACGACCTCCACCCGGCCAAGAAGAAGAAGGACGCGGGGAAGAAAAAGACCGGGAAGAAGTCCGGCGAGAAGCACAAGAGGGCGCGATGACCGCGTTCCCGCCCGCGCGTCCGCCGGGAGCGCGGTCCACGTCGCGGTCCACGTCGCGGGCGGGGGCGCGAGCGGGCGGCTTCCCGTGGGGCGTGGCGCTGCCCGCCGCCGCCCTGTCGGGCATCGGGCTGCTGCTCGTGTGGTCGGCCACCCGCAACGACCCCGGCTCGACCCTGCCGGAACGGCAGACGCTGAGCGTGCTCGTCGGCTTCGCCCTGATGTGGCTGCTGTCGCGGTGCGACGCGCGGGTGCTGCGGGCGTACGTGCCGGTCGTCTATCTCGGCGGGCTGGCCGGGCTCGTGGCGGTGCTCACTCCGCTGGGCCGTACGGTGAACGGCTCGCACGCGTGGATCGTGCTCGGCCCCGGGCTGCAGTTCCAGCCGTCGGAGTTCGCCAAGGTGGGGACCGTCCTCGCGGTCGCGGCGGCGCTCGGCGAGCTCAGAGACGGGGAGCGCCGCCCGCCCGCGGGGGCGGTGCTGCTCGCGCTGGGGCTGGCCGCCGTCCCGATCGGGCTGATCATGCTGGAGCCCGACTACGGCACGATGCTCGTCTTCGCCACGATCGTGGCCGGGATGCTCCTGGCCGGCGGGGCGCCGAAGCGCTGGTTCGCCGGGCTCGCGGGGATCGCCGCGCTGGCGCTGCTGCTGGTGTGGCGGCTCGACCTGATCCGCCCCTACCAGCTTCAGCGGGTGATGGTGCTGGCCGACCCGGACGCCGACCCGCTGGGCGTCGGCTACAACGCGACCCAGGCGCGGATCGCCATCGGCTCCGGCGGGTTGCTGGGCAAGGGCCTCTTCCACGGGGAGCAGACGGCCGGTCACTTCGTGCCGGAACAGCACACCGACTTCATCTTCACCGTCGCCGGAGAGGAGCTGGGGTTCGCCGGCGCGGCCTGCGTGATCGTGCTCATGCTGGTGCTGCTCTGGCGGGGGCTGCGGATCGCGGCGACCGCACCCTCGCCGTTCGGGACGGTGCTGGCGGGCGGGGTCGTGTGCTGGCTGGCGTTCCAGACGTTCGTCAACGCGGGCATGACGATGGGCCTGCTGCCGATCGCCGGACTGCCGCTCCCCTTCGTCTCGTACGGCGGCTCGGCGACGATCTCCGTCTTCGCGGCCGTGGGGCTGCTCGCGGCGGCCGGGCGGCGGAGCACGCTCCGATAGGGCAGTCTTGGGGGAATGCACAGCAAGCTCGGCGGCCGGGTGGCCCAGTCGGCGGAGATCGCCCTGGCGGCCCGCGGATACGTGACCGCGATCGACGTCCTCACCGGCCTGCGGTGGCTGCACTCCCGTCACGTTGAGACCTGGCGGCAGGGTCGCGCCGACGCCCTGGAACGGCTGGCCGCCGTCGACGCCGCGCGGATGGCCGAGGCCGTCTGCCATCTCGGCGAGTGGGCCGCCGGGCGCGGCCTGCTGCCCAGCGAGACGGCGTACGCGGCGGCGAGCAGGGACCGCCGCCCGCTGCGCTTCACGGCGACCGGGGACGACGAGGTGGAGCGCCTGTTCCGGGTGCGCTGGGTCTCCCCCGACGTGGGTGAGGCGCGCAGGCAGCGGATCGCCGAGCGGCTCGACCGCGCCCCCGACCTCGTGGCCGTCGCCTCCGGCGACCCGTGGGCCTGCGCCGGCTGCGGCGGGACCGGGCCGTACCTGATCATGGAGGACGACCGGCCGCACTGCCTGACCTGCACCGACCTCGACCATCTGGTGTTGCTGCCGGCCGGCAACGCGGCCCTCAGCCGCCGCGCCAAGAAGGAGAGCGGCCTGTCGGCGGTGGTCGTCCGGTTCAACCGCAGGCGCAAGCGCTACGAACGGCTCGGCGTCCTCGTCGAGGAGGACGCGCTGGCGCGCGCCGAGGAGAGCTGCCTCGTCGACGAGGAGGTGCGGTTGCGCCGCCGCGAGCGCGACCGGGAGCGGCGGGCCGGGCAGGACGTCGTGTTCGAGGCGCGGCTGACGGAGGAGATCCTCCGGCTGTTCCCGCGCTGCCCCGGGGAGCGCGCCGCCGCGATCGCCGGGCACGCCGCCTCGCGCGGCAGCGGCCGGGTGGGCCGCACGGCCGCGGCGCGGGCCTTCGACGAGAACGCGGTCACCCTGGCCGTGGTGGCGAGCGTGCGGCATCTCGACACCGACTACGACGGCCTGCTGATGTCGGGCGTGCCACGCGGGACGGCCCGTGAGCGGATCCGTCCGCGCGTCGACGAGGTGCTGGCGTCCTGGCGCTGACCCGATCGCTCCGTCAGCGTGCCCGGCCGACCATGCGGGCGTACATGCGGCCGGGGCTCGGCACGGACGCCGGGTGGAGGAAGCCGGGAAGCATGGGCAGGTCGACGGCGAACGGCTGCAGCCGTTCGTACAGCTCGCAGGCGTCCGAGGGCCGGTCGGCCGGATCCTTCTCCAGCAGCTGGGCGATCAGGCCGTCGAGCTCGGCGGGCACCCCCGGCACGCGCGGGGGCCGCTCCTTGACCTGCTTGTCGAAGACGGCGTACTCCGTCGGCCCGGTGAACAGCTGCCGCCCGGTCAGCATCTCGTGCAGGACGCAGCCGAGCGAGTAGAGGTCGCTCTCCGGGCCGGCGACCCCGCGCTTGATCTGCTCGGGAGACATGTACGCCGGGGTGCCGAGGATCTGGCCGACCCTGGTGAACTGGACGACGTCGGCCTCGCGCAGCATGGCGAGCCCGAAGTCGAGCACCTTCACGCTGCCGTCCGGGCAGAGCATCAGGTTGGTGGGCTTGAGGTCGCGGTGGCAGATCGACAGCGCGTGCGCGGCCGTGAGCACGGCGCACGCCTGGGCGGTGATCGCGGCCGCCCACGGCACCGGCAGCGGCCCGTGCTCGCTGAGCAGGTCGGCCACGGTGACGCCCTCGATGAACTGCATGACCTGGAAGAGACGCTGCTCGTGGGTGCCGAAGTCGTAGAGGACGGGCGCGCCCGGGTGCTCGAGCCGGGCCAGGATCCGGGCCTCCCGGATGAACCGGCGCTCCAGTTCCTCGTCGGGCCCGTCGGGGAACCGGAGGAACTTCACCGCCACCTTGCGGTCGAGGCGCCGGTCGTGCCCGCCGTAGACCGCGCCCATGCCTCCCTGGCCCAGGGGCAGGTCGTCCAGCTCATACCGGTCGCCGATGACCAATGCACCCCTCCCGTCGACCATTCGCGCAAAAAGCTACACCTTCAACCTCGGGGGCGTAGACGTCCGTCGGCCAGCCCGGCCAGGCCGATCCGGGCCAGCTCGTCGCCCAGCGCGGCCGCCTCCCGCAGCCCGTCCTCCACCGCGAGCAGCCGCCGGAACGCCCCGCCGTACGTCCGCTGGCCGGGTAGGGGCAGCCGAGGGACGCGGGCCCGGCGCAGATCGGCCCGGCTCGACCCGAGGTGCGGCCGGGCCCCGCCGAGCGTGAACCGCAGGAAACCGGCCAGGAACTCGGGGTCGAGCCGCTCGGGGTCCGGCCGGAGCAGGCTGAGCTGCGGCCCGAGGACCGCTCCTCCGGTGTCCGCCACCCTGGCCGTGACGGGGGAGGCGACGACGTCACCGGCCCGCACGCGGACCAGCCCGGGGGCCGGGGCCGTCCAGCCGCTCGGCGGGCCCGCGGACAGCAGGTCGTCGACCGTGAGCACGGGCACGGCGTCGTCCCGGTCGCGCTCCCCCACCTCGCGCAGCGCCGAGTGGTGCACGGCCAGCAGGCCCGCCTTGGCGAGCTCCGCCACCGAGGTCTGCGACCCGTCCCAATCCGGCCCGCCGTCGGCGAGCACCTCCAGGTCGGGGATCGCCGCCAGCAGCGCCCCGGCCGCCTGTTCGAACCGGTCGCGGGCCGCGGGGTAGCGACGGGCGTCGCTGTGGGGCGTCAGGTGCCGCGCGGGGCTGAGGTCGACCTCGTCGTCCAGGAGGTCGATGATCGGCACGCTACGGCTGCCGCCCGGCTGGTCACGGCCGGACAGGGAGGCGTGCCAGGCCGCCTCGACCAGCTCCAGGCCCGCCTCCGCGTCGGAGGCGTCGGCGACGAGCAGCGTGCCCGGCCGGCGTCCGCCCTGCTCGGGGCGGCGGAGCAGCCACAGGTCGGGCCCGCCCGCCGAGAGCGTCGCGACGGCCCGCAACGCGCCCGCGCGCAGGAGGTTGGCCCGGATCCGCCGGCCCGGCCGGCGGCTCGCGGCGGCCGACGGCATCAGGACGGCCACCAGGCCACCAGGCCGCACATGGGCCAGGCAGTGCTGCACCCAGGCCAGCTCGGGCTCGCCCCGCGGCGGCATGCCGTACTGCCAGCGGGGGTCGCCGACCAGTTCCTCGTGACCCCAGGCGCGCTCGTTGAAGGGCGGGTCGCAGACGACCGCGTCGGCCTGCCCGCCGGGGAAGGCGTCGTGCCGCAGGGCGTCTCCTGCGGCGACCACGGCGTCCCGGCCGCGCAGCAGCAGCCGCAGGGCGGCGAGCACCGCCGGCACCTCACCCGCGTCCTGGCCGAGCAGGCGAGGGCCGCCACCGGCCTCGGCGGCGCTGATCAGCAGAGTGCCGAGCCCGCAGGCCGGGTCGAGCACCGAGGACGCTCCCGGGCAGACCAGCCGCGTCATGAGGGCCGCCACGTCCGGCCGGGTGAGGGAGAGCCTGCGGCTGTGCACCTCGACGTAGCGCTCGCAGAGGAACTCGAACGTCCCGGCGTCGCCGTACCGCTCGGTCATCGCGGCGACCTGGCGGAACAGCTCCGGGTCGGCGGGATCGTCACCGGGTGGCCGGGGCAGGCCCGTGGTCGCGGCGGCCACGGCGTCCGGCAGCCGTTCGGCGAGGTCGGGCGCCTGCGAGAGCCGCGCCCAGCCATCCGGGTCACGCCGCCGGTAGAGCAGGAACGCCCCCACGTGCCCGAGCACCTCGCCGAGCCGCAGGTCGTCCGCGATCTGCCGGAGCCGCTGCCACACCCGGTCGCCCGGCGACACCGCGTACGACTTGCCGTAGCGGCGGAGCCACGCCTCCACCTCGGGCAACGAGAAGAGCGGGCTGGACGCGGTGCCGCCGACCGGCTGGGGGAAGTCCTCGTATCTGCGGCGCCAGTTGCTGACCGCGGCCCGCCCGACCTCGGCCAGCCGGGCGATGTCCCCGGCGTTCACGGTGGCGTCCTGGCTCATGGACCCGAGGATACACGCCATGCTTGTGAAGTCACTCAACCAATGATTTACTCAAAACCATGACGCACAACCGCATTCGTCACGCCGCCGGAACGGACGTGGGGCGTTCACGCAGCAAGAACGAGGACTCGTTCCACGTCGGCGAGCGCCTGATCGCCATCGCCGACGGAATGGGCGGGCACGGCCACGGAGAGGTCGCCAGCGCGGCCGCGATCGCCTCCCTGGCCGCGCTGGAGTCGGGGCCGCTGCCGGACGACCCGGTCGCCGCGCTCGACGCGGCCGTCCTGGAGGCCGGCCGCCGGCTGAGCGACCTGGCCGACCAGGACCCCTCGCTTGAGCGCATGGGCACGACGATCACCGCCATGCTGTGGGACGGCGAGAGCCGGTTCGCGGTGGCGCACGTCGGCGACTCCCGGGCGTACATGCTCCGCGACGGCGCCCTCTACCAGATCACCCGGGACCACACGCTGGTCCAGTCGCTGGTGGACGACGGGCGGATGAGCCCCGACCAGGCGGCCCGGCACCCGAACCGGTCGCTGCTGCTCCGGGCCCTGGAGACCACCGGGCCGGCCATCCCCGACCTCTCCCTGCGGGACGCCTACCCCGGCGACCGCTACCTGCTGTGCTCGGACGGGCTGACCACGGTCGTGGAGCCGGAGACGCTCCACCAGGTGATGACCACCGTGAACGACCCGCAGGACGTGGTGCGGCAGCTCATCGACCTCGCCAACGAGGGCGGCGGCCCCGACAACATCACCTGCATCGTCGCCGACGTCGAGGCGGCCTGACCCGTGCCGGGCCGCCGGGGGCGCGGCGTACTCCCCGGGGAGTAGCGCCGGATGCGTATCGAGGGAGGATGTGCCGGGACGCGCGGGCGGTCTACGCTGCCCGCATGAGGGGTGATCGCGCCTGGCGGGCGCACCTGGCCCTGCCTGCCCTCGCGGCCGGGGTCGCCGTGCTGCTGGTCGCCGGCGCGCTGGCACCGGCCGTACGGGGGACGGTCGGCCTGCCGGGATATCTCGCCATGGCCGGCGGCTCCCTCGCCCTGCTCGCGACCCGGCGGACGCCCGTCGCCGCCCTGACCGTGGCCACCGCCTGCATGCTGGCCTACACGTTGTCGGTCCCCGCACAGACGTCCTCCGCGTTCCCCGTGCTGATCACGGTCTACGCCGTGGCCGTGACGGGCCGCACGGTGGTCGCCGCGGGGGGCAGCGGCGTCTTCCTGCTCGGCGCGCTGCTGATCCAGCTCGCCGACCCGGGTGTCCGGCCGCCGGGCGAGATCGTGGATCGGACCGGTCTGCTGGTCGGATGGTTCGTCGCGGCCAACATCGCGGGGACCGTCACCCGGCAGCGCCGGGCCCACCTGGAGCACGCCGAGCAGCGCGCCCTGGACGCCGAGCGCACCCGCGAGGAGACGGCGCTGCGCCGGGCGGGCGAGGAACGGCTGCGGATCGCGCGTGAGCTGCACGACTCCCTCACCCACACGATCTCGATCGTCAAGGTCCAGGCCGGTGTCGCCGTACATCTCTCGCGCAAGCGCGGAGAGGACGTGCCGCCGGCGCTGCTGGCCATCGAGGAGGCGAGCGGCGAGGCGATGCGCGAGCTGCGGGCGACCCTGGAGCTGCTCCGCGACCCCGGCGAGCAGCCCGAGACCCGCGTCGACCGGCTGGGCGAGCTGGTCGAGCGGGCCAGGTCTGTGGGGGTGCGGGCGACCCTGTCGACGGGCGGCGCCGTACGCCCGCTGCCGCCCGAGGTCGACTGGGCCGCCTACCGCATCGTGCAGGAGTCGCTCACCAACGTCGCCCGGCACGCCCCCGGCTCCCAGGCCACCGTCCGCGTCGCCTACGAGCCGGACGCGCTGGTCGTCCGGGTGGACGACGACGGACGTCGGGCGTCCGTCGTCTCCGAGTTCGCGACCGGGGGCTCGCACCGGCCCGGCGTGGGCCTGACGGGCATGCGGGAGCGGGTGAGCGCCCTCGGCGGGCAACTGCTCGCCGGTCCGCGGCCCGAAGGGGGTTTCGCCGTACGGGCCGAGCTGCCCCTGACGGCATCGGGACGGGCGGACGTCTCCGCGGGTGAAGACGCCAGGGGGGCCGCGTGATCAGGGTGCTGCTCGTCGACGACCAGGCGCTGATCCGCGCGGGATTCCGGGCGCTGCTCAACTCCGAGGACGGGATCGAGGTGGTCGGGGAGGCCGGGAACGGCGAAGACGGCGTGTCCCTCGCCCGGCGGCTGGTGCCCGACGTGGCGCTCGTGGACATCCAGATGCCGGACCTGGACGGGATCGAGGCCACCCGCCTCATCTGCGCCGACCCGCGGCTGGCCGCCGTCCACGTGGTGATCCTGACCAACTTCGGGCTGGACGAGTACGTGTTCAGCGCCCTGCGCGCGGGCGCGAGCGGCTTCCTGCTGAAGGACACCGAGCCCGCGGAGCTGCTCCAGGCGATCCGCGTCGCGGCGCGGGGCGACGCGCTGCTGTCGCCGGGCATCACCCGCAGACTGATCAGCGAGTATGTCTCCCGGCCGCCCGAGGGCGTGCCGGTGACCGCGCTCGGCGCGCTGACGCAGCGCGAGCGCGAGGTCGTCGCCCTGGTGGCGCGGGGCCTGTCCAACGCGGAGATCGCCCGGCACATGGTGATCAGCCCGCTGACCGCCAAGACGCACGTCAGCCGGGCGATGACGAAGCTGGGCGCGCGCGACCGGGCCCAGCTCGTCGTCTTCGCCTACGAGTCCGGGCTGGTCACCCCGCGTGAGACGGCCCGGTAGCCGTCACCCAGCGGCTTGCCGCCGGTGAGGTCGAGGAACAGCTCCTCCCACATCGGCATGACGGCCTCCGGCGCGTAACCGCGGGCGGTGACGGCCGCCGCGCCGCCCAGCCGCAGCCGCAGCTCCCGGTCCGACACGAGCCGGTCGAGCGCGGCGGCGAGGGCGTCGACGTCCCGCTGCGGCACGAGCAGGCCGTCGACCTCGTGGGTCAGCACGTCACCCGGGCCGGTCGGGCAGTCGAAGGCGGCCACCGGCAGCGCGTGGCTCATCGCCTCGATCATGACCATGGGGAGCCCCTCGAAGCGGGAGCTCAACGCGTACACGGAGGCGCGGGCGAGTTCCTCGGGCAGCCGGGAGGTGCGCCCCTTGAGCGACACCTGCGCGCTCAGCCCGTGCTCGCTGATCAGTCCGCGTAACTCGGCCGTCTTGGGCCCGGTGCCGAAGATGCGCAGCCGCCACTCCGGATGCCGCCGCACGACCTGGGCGAACGCCGGGATCAGCAGGTCGAACCCCTTCTGCGCGACGAGCCGCCCGGCGGCCACGATCACAGGGTTACGCTGCCGGGACGGCTCCCGCCCCACCGTCTCGACGGCATTGGGGATGCGGACGATCGGGGTGCGCGGCAGCAGCCGCTGATACTCCTCGCGGTCGGTCCCGGTCAGCACGGCGACCGCGTCGAAGGCGTCGTAGTGGCGGGCGATCTCCTGACGGATGGTCTCCGGATAGGCCGCCAGATTCATGTGCTCCTGCGCCACCCGCACCACGGACGGCCTGCCCCGCCGCGCCGCGATCAGGTTCAACGCGGGCCGGGTGGTCACCAGGATGCCCTCGTCCACGGAGGAGACGTAGTCGATCACGGCCTTCTCCACCCGCTCGGTGAAGTAGGACGCCGCGAACTCGCCGTGCGGGACGATCTTGCCGCGGAGCCGGCGCCACACCTTGCGCCCCACCCCGTCTGGCCGCACGCCCTCCCGCTGGTCGACCAGCGGCACGAGCGACACGGCGGGGTCGAGGGCGAACTGCGGCTCCTCCCGCCGCCGTACGACACTGACGATCTCCACGTCGTGGCCGATCGCCGCCATCGCGTTCGCCTGGTTGACCACCGTGCGAATGGTTCCGCCCATGCCGTAGGCGTGGAGGAGCACATAGCGGATCCTCACGAGGCGTCGCCCTCCTTTCCGGGCAGGTAGCCCCACGTGCGGCACATGGGTCTGAGGATCTCCGGTATCTCCTCCGCCGCGGGCAGCTCGCGGCCCGGCTGGACGGCGCCCGAGCGGATCTTGTCCTTCCAGTCGCCCAGGCCCTTCTGCACCACGTCCTGCGCGCCGTAGCCGAGCATGCCCGGCTCCCAGACCACGCCGAGGAAGTCGCAGACGGAACGGGTCACCCGCTCCGGATCCGCCGTCAGGTCCTCGTACCGCACGGTCAGGCCGTGCAGCGCCTTCCTGGCGCGCTGCACCGCCTTCATGTAGCGCAGCGCGTCGGCGGCGGCCTCCTCCCGCGTCCGCCGGTCCGGCGCGGCCTCGTACCAGGAGGCGGCGATGGACGCGGGGTGCCGCAGCAGGAACACGAACCGCGCGTCCGGCCAGCAGGTGGAAATGCGCTTGTACGCGAAGGCGTTCGCGGGGGTCTTGTCGACGATCGTCCGTTTGCCGCTCCGCACCAGCTCGCGGTGGAGCACCCGATCCCATAACAGGTGTTCGAGGTCGGCCTGGTTGTGCCCGAGGGCCCCCATCGCCTTCCTGGCCAGTGGAGTGCCGAATCCGACCGTCAGGCGGCGGACGTGCAGCTCGTGCGGGGCGTGTAATTCGGAATGGGCGTTGAGCACGGCGCGCAGCAGAGTGGAGCCCGATCTCACCGGGGAGAGGATGAAGACGGGGGCCTCCAGCAGCCGATCGGCCGCCGGATCCGCGGGCGGGCGGACCAGTTCCTCCGGCGCGGCGGCCGGGGAGGAATCGGCCGGCGAAGGTCCGCCGACCCGGGTGAGGCGCACGCCCGCGAACTTGACGAGCGCGCCGTTCATCTTGCGCTGCCAGGTCATGCCGCTCGACGCTACCCGTCGATTCGGGGAATTCTCTGAGACCGCGTGGTGACGACAGCGTGACGGGGCGGCGTTCCCCGGCGTTCCCCGGCGTCCCCCCACGTTTCCCGGCGTCCTGCCCGGCTTTCCGGAGGCCTGCCCGGCTTTCCGGAGGCCTGGCCGCCGCCCCGCCCGCCGCTCAGGACACGGTGCCCCTGAGCCGGGCCGCCGCCCGGACGACGTTGGCCAGCGCCGCCTCGACCTGCTCGTACGTCCTGGTCTTCAGGCCACAGTCGGGGTTGACCCAGACCCGCTCGACCGGCAGGACCCGCAGGATCTCCGCCAGCGACTCCGCCACCTCCTCCTCCGTGGGCACGCGCGGCGAGTGGATGTCGTAGACCCCCGGGCCCAGCCCCCGGGAGAACCCGCCCACGGCCGGCAGGATCCGCCCCCGCGACCGCGCCGACTCGATCGTGGTGACGTCGGCGTCGAGGCCGTCGATCGCGGCCAGGATCTGGTCGGCGTCCGAATAGCACAGGTGCGTGTGGATCTGGGTGTGATCGGCGGCGGCTGAGGTCGCCCGCCGATAGGCCTCCACCGCCCATTCCAGGTACGCGTCCTGGTCGCGCCGTCGTAGCGGCATCAGCTCACGCAGGGCCGGTTCGTCCACCTGGATGACCGGCACGCCGGCGGCCTCGAGGTCACCCACCTCCTCCCGTACGGCGTCCGCCACCTGGAACACCACGTCGCGCAGCGGCAGATCGTCGCGGACGAACGACCACGCGACGATGGTCACCGGACCCGTGAGCATGCCCTTGACCGGTTTGTCGGTGAGGGACCGCGCGTACCGGGCCCACCGGACCGTGATGGGCTCCGGCCGCTTGACGTCGGCGTACAGGATGGGCGGCCGGGTGCAGCGCGAGCCGTACGACTGGACCCAGCCGTGACGGGTGACGGCGAAGCCGTCGAGGTGCTCGGCGAAGTACTGCACCATGTCGTTGCGCTCCGGCTCGCCGTGGACGAGTACGTCCACCCCGAGCCGCTCCTGCAGCGCGACGACCCGCTCGATCTCCGCCCGCACCAGCGCCTCGTACGCCTCCTCGCTGAGCTCGCCCGCCGTCAGCGCCGCCCGGGCCCGGCGCAGCTCGCCGGTCTGCGGGAACGAGCCGATCGTGGTCACCGGGAGAGGCGGCAGCCGCAGATGCCCCGCCTGCGCCGCCGCCCGCACCGGGTAGGGGCTCCGCCGGGACGGCGCCGGCAGAGGCGGCGCGACCGGCGCCGGCTCGGGCGCCGGAGCCGGGACGTGGCCCTCGGGGGTGGCCGCGAGCAGCTCCGCGAGAGCGACCACCTCCCCCACCTTCTGGTCGGCGAAGGCCAGGCGCCGCCGCAGCTCCGGGTCGAGGTGCGTCTCCGCCCCCACGTCGTACGGCACATGCAGCAGTGAGCACGACGTGCTCACCACCACATGCTCCGCGTGCTCCCGCACGGTCAGCAGCGCGGCCAGCGCCCGCTCGCGGTCCACGCGCCAGACGTCCCGGCCGGACACGACTCCCGCGACCACCGTCGTGCCCGCGAGCACGTCCCACCGTGGGTCCCGCTCCCCTGGCCGCTGCCCCGGCTTGGGCCCGCGTCCCCGGACCAGGTCCAGGCCGACGGCCTCGACCGGCGTCGCCGCGAGAACGGGCAGGGCGTCTCCCAGATCACCGAAGTAGGAGGCCACGAACAGTCCCGGCCGCTCGGCCAGGCCGCCGAGCCGTCCGTACGCCGCAGCGACGGCGTCCAGCTCCGCCTCCGTGCGGTCGGCCACCAGGGCGGGCTCGTCGATCTGCACCCAGCGGGCGCCCTCGGCGGCCAGCTCCGCCAGCAGTTCGGAGTACACCTCGACGACCTCGTCCAGCCGGTCGATCGGGCGGAAACCGGGCGGGCTCCCCGGCGCCGCCTGCGCCAGCAGGAGGAACGTGACGGGCCCGACGAGCACCGGCCGGATCTCCAGCCCCAGCTCGCGCGCCTCCCGCAACTCGGCCACGGGCGCCCGGGAGTCGAGGGAGAACGCGGTGTCCGGCCCCACCTCGGGCACGATGTAGTGGTAGTTCGTGTCGAACCACTTCGTCATGCGCAGCGGGGCGACGCCATCCGCGCCACGCGCCATCGCGAAGTAGGTCGCCAGGTCGTCGTCCCGCCGATACCGCTCGGGCACCGCCCCCAGCAGCACCGCCGTGTCGAGCACGTGGTCGTAATAGGAGAAGGTGTTCGACGGCAGGCCCTTCAGTCCGAGCGCGGCGAGCCGCCGCCAGGTGTCCGCCCGCAACCGCCGTCCCGCGTCCTCCAGCTCCTCCCGGCTCGACCGGCCCTCCCAGTACGACTCCAGCGCCCGCTTCAACTCCCGGCGCGGCCCGATCCTCGGATACCCGAGCACGGTCGATGCGGGAAAGGACGATGTCATGCCGGCTCCTCGTTCGCCAGGTCAACAGGACGCCACGCATCCTCCCCGCGCCGAACCTGACAGAGCCGGATCCATTCACCCTCCTTATGGATCACTTCGTCCGGCTTCTCGCTGTACGCCGTCGTCATGGACTGGACACGCGGAGGGCTCAGGACGTGTCCATCCGGCGGGCAGGGGCCGGACGATGGTCAACCCGATCTTCCGGTCGCCTGCGGCCGGCGCGCCCACTCGGCGATCACGTCGCGTCCGTGGGTGATGGCGAGGTCAAGCAGGCCCGGGAAGCGAGCGTCTAGGTCGTCTCGGCGTAGCCGGTTCAGGCGCCGGGTTCCCTGGTCTCGCTGATGTATCACTCCGGCTTCTCGGAGGATCTTGAAATGAGCGCTCTGGGTGGACTTGCTCACCGGCGTGGTGATGGTCCCGCACGCCAGCTCGCCACCGGCCTCTGCCAGGCGAGCGACCACGCCGAGGCGCACCGGATCGCTCAGCGCCCCCATGACGCGAGCGAAGACCAGTTCCTCTCGATCAGGATGCACAAGATCGGTCGCTGTTCGGCTTGCCACACTGCCATGGTAGCCGCACATGTTCGCCCAGCCCGAACATGTGCTATGTTCCGGCCATCCGAACATGCGGCTAGGGGACTGCGGTTACTCAGCCGCCTGCACGCCGCCGGCGGCGGTCGCCTAGCCGGTGGCCGACGGGGCGGGTCACCGATCCCGATTCGCGGCGTGCCAGGCAGCGGCCGTAGCCGGCGACTAGCTGACGTTTTCCCGGGCTCCGACCAGAAGTGAAAACGGGCCCGCACAATGCCAAGGAGCGCACATGACCGAAACACCGCCGCCTATTGACATGACCGAGCGGTCTGGGGTGATTACCGGGGCGGGGAGCGGGATCGGCCGCGCGCTGGCCGAACAGTTCGGCCGGCGCGGAGCCCGGTTGCTGCTGGTGGGGCGCCGCGAGCAGGCGTTGCGGGAGACCGCCTCGGCGGTGGCGCGGGCCGGCGGCGCAGCCGAGGTGCTGGCCGCCGACATCACCGCCGAGGGGGCCGAGGAGAAGGTCGCCGACACTGCGCGCACGGTGCTGGGCAAGGTCGATTTATTGATCAACAATGCCGGCAACGTGCGCGCGGGGCGGCTGGAAGAGTGCGATGTAGCGGATGTGCGGGCGATGGTGGATCTCAACTTGACCGCGCCGATCCTGCTCACTCGCGCCTTGCTGCCCGATCTGCGCGCGGCCGCCCAATCCGAGCGCTCCGCCGACGTGGACGGCCTCGGCCGGCGACGCGACAGCGTCGTGCTGGGTATCGCCAGCGGCATGGCACTGCTCCCGCTGCCCTTCTACGCGACCTATGCGGCGACCAAGGCGGGCCTGGCCGCGTTTGGTCACGCGCTGCGCCGGGAGCTTCAGGGCACCGGCGTGCACGTCGCCACCTGGTATCCCGGGGCCACAGCCACGGCGATGATGGACAGTTCGGCCGCGGGGGAGGACCTGGGTTTCGGCCGCCGCCCGGTCGAAGAGGTGGTGACCGACCTGCTCGACGCGCTCGGCCGCGGCGAGCACGAGATCAACACCAGTCTGTCCACCCGGCGAGCCATGCAGCGGCTGCACGTCAGTGACCCGCTCGCCGTCGACGCCGCGCTCGGGCCCCAGCTGCCTCAGCTCGAATCCGCTGTGCGCAACCACCGCAGCATCTGACCCGCGAACAGACGCACAGCGCCGCCGGCACCAGCTGATTGGGCGGCTCGACAGGCCGGTCGTCGCCTCCTGCGATCGCATCACAACGAGTACATATATTCGGCGCTTATAAGACCCTTGGCGTTCCAGGCAGCCGGATAGCAGAACTTCTCGCCGCCGAACGGGTATCGCCGCCTGCCGGGCGGACGGGGCCGGCGGCCTGCGCATACTGGAACGTGGACCCGGGCCCTCCGCTGCGCGACGTCGGTTGTTTCGTCCTCGTCGCCCGCCATCTCAGCTTCTCGCGCGCCGCCGAGGAGATGGGCGTCTCCCAGCCTGCCGTGAGCCTCGCCGTCAAGCGACTGGAGCGCGGCCTGGGGATGCGACTGTTCGAACGCACGAGCCGGGAGGTCCTGCTCTCGACCGCGGGCAAGGCGCTGCTGCCGTACGCCGAGAGGCTCCTGGAGTCGGCCGCCGCCTTCTCGGCCGAGGCGGTGCGGATCACGACGGCGGCCGGGCCGGCCGTTCGGCTGCTCTATCCCCCGCTCGTCGGCCCGCTCGCCGCGCGTACGGCGCGCCGGCTGGCCCGGCGCGACCCCGCCATGGACGTGGAGCTGCGTACCTCCGGCCGCGCCGCCGCCGTGGCGGCTCTGACGGCGGGCGAGGGGACCGCCGCGATCATGGGTGCGCCGTTTCCCGTGGAGTTCGACACCGCCGCCCGGTTTCACGTTCCGGTGGCCCATCTGGCCGTGCCCGCGCACGACCCGCTCGCGTCCCTGCCGCGTATCCAGCCCGAACGGCTCGCCCGTCATCGCATCCTGCTGCCGGGTGACCGGCCGCCCGGCGGAGCGTGGGCGCGACTGGCCGCCCGGGTGCCCGGCGCGCACCGCCACCACATCGTCGGCGACGAGATCGACGACTTCACCCCGGCGCTCGACCTCGTCGCGGCGGGCGTCGGCCTGCTCCCCACCCCGCTGCTGCTCGTCGGCACGGTCAGACGAGACGATATCCGGTTCGTGCCTCTCGGGGTGGACGACCTGCGCCTGACCTTCGCGCTCGCCTGGCCCGCCGGCCGGATGGCGCCGGAACTGGTCGCCCTCGTCCAGGCCGTACAGGAATCGCTGTGGACCCGATAGACCGTCCCGCGGGACCCTGAACCGGCGACAGTTGCGGCATCACCACAATCCCTGACAGAAACTTTCACCCGTCATGTGGATACCGGATCAGGCGACGCACGCCCTCAGGGGTAGAAGCAGCAGGTGAAGATAGCGATGCGCCGCCGCCGGCGCAGGCATGCGGTGCGCGTTCACCGGCGAATGACAATCGTCCTTGACTGGGAATATCGCCGGGAGCACCCTTGGTGGGCGTCGGCGGATCCCCATTCGCCGACGATCGCCCGGGCGTTTCACCTGTACGGAAATCGGCACGGCAGCGACGACGCTTGCCACGACTCAACCCGCTCGGCGTGTGCAGGTCACGCGCCTTCGGCGGCATCGACCCGGCGCCCGCCGGGCCGAATCTGCAGGGCGAACAGCGATACGACGGGAACGACCATGGCGTTACCACGGGCCGCCTGAGATCCGGAACCAATCCGTTTCTCCTCATTTCATGCACAGCCGGACCGGAAGAGGTTTCCGCAGGTCCACCGCCTCGGTTTACCGCATCGCCCGCCCATTGTTCACCGGCAACGGCACCGTTCTGATTTCCGCCGTGCCTCACGCCGGACCCCGCACGCAGGCACCGCTGTGCGGGGCGTACGGCACCACACGAAAGCCCATGAGGTGATTCACATGAAATTCGACCAGGTCCGCGGACCCATCCTGTCGCTGTTCCGGATCGTGACCGGTCTACTGTTCGTCTGCCACGGCATGTCCTCGATCTTCGGCGTCTTCGGCGGCAATCGGGGCACCGGGCAGTCCATCCCCTTCGGCACCTGGCCCGGCTGGTGGGCCGCCCTCATCCAGCTGGTCTTCGGCGCGCTCGTGCTCATCGGTCTCCTCACCCGCGTCTCGGCGCTGATCGCATCAGGATCGATGGCGTACGCGTACTTCGTCGTGCACCTGCCCCACGGTTTCCTGCCCCTGCTCAACGGCGGTGAGCTGGCGGCGCTGTTCTGCTGGTCGTTCTTCCTCATCGCCGTGCTCGGCCCCGGCACCTGGGCGCTCGACACGGTGATCAGCCGCGCCCGGGGCGGAGGCGGAAGCGCCGGCGAGTACGACGCGGCCCCGGCCCAGCCGAAGCTGCAGAGCACCTGAGCGGCCCCCGGAGGCCGGATAGCCGATGACCGCCGTCCGGACGAGGCATGGAGGGTGCCTCGTCCGGACGGCTCGCACAGTGCGAACCCAGTGCGAAACCAGCGCGAAACCAGTGCGACGACCGGGGCGACGCCAGGACGGGCCGTCACCCGGAGCGGGACAGAAGGTAGGCGGGCCAGTTCGCGTAGGACGTGATGTCCCTCGCCCGCTCCGCCGCGTAGGCCTCGCACAGGAACCCGTGGACACGCCGTCCGTCCCGCAGCTCGACGGTCCCGAGGCCCAGCGGCTCGGGAATGGTCACGAGCAGTTCCCCCAGCGCGGCCGGAGCGAGCTCGTGCAGCTCGACCTCCACCGAGCCGCCGCCCGTCTCCCTCACCAGGCCGGGGCGATCGCCCAGGTCGTAGAGCCGGTAGGCGGCGGCCGTCCGGGCGATCCCGGCCGGCACCGCACCGAGCGCGATCAGGTGGTGATGGAGCGGCTGACCCGTGCGGTGCGCGCCCACCACGGCCAGGGTCACCCGGCCGGACGCTCCGGCGCCCGCCCCGCCCTCGCCGGTGCGGCCGACGCCAGTGGTTCCGATGCCGGCAGAGCCGCTGAAGGGATCGCCGGTGAAGCCGGCCGCGAGCGTCAGGAGCGCGCCGTCCGAGCCCGCCGGGGCCAGGAAGGTCACGCCGTGCGGCCTGCCCCTGGCGGTGAACCCGGCCGGTACGGCCACGGCGGCCAGGTCGAGCAGGTTGGCGAACGTCGTGTAGTGGCCGAGGACGGAGTTGCGGGCGATGGGATCCTCGGCCATCTCCCGCAGGGTGAACGTGGTGGGCACGGTGGGGACCACCAGCACGTCGACGCGTTCCCAGACGGGACGGGTCGACGCGCGCAGCTCCCGCAGCCGGTGCATGCCGGTGAAGACGTCGACACCGGTCACCGCGCGCCCGGTGGCCAGGACGTCGCGGGTGACGGGGTGGAGGTGCTCCGGATGCCGGTGGACGAAGTCTCCGACGCTCGCGAGCCGCTCGGCCACCCACGGCCCCTCGTACAGCAGGGACCCCGCGGCCAGGAACGGCTCAAGGTCGACCGGTACGAGGACGTGTCCGAGGGCGGCCAGCCGCTCGACGGCCGCCGCGAAGGCCGACTCGGCCGCCTCGTCGCCGAAGAAGCGGGCGGCGAGCGGGACGCCGATCCGGCGCGGGCCACTCCCCGCCGACGCCGACCCGGGCGAGCCGGAAGGCGGCCCCGAAGGCGGCGGCCCGGAAACCGGTGACCCGGAAGACAGCGGTAGAGGCGGCACGGGCGGCACGCGCGCCCAGGGGTCGCCGGGATGCGGCCCCGCGATCACCCGGAGCACCTCCACCGCGTCGCCGACCGTGGCGGCGAACACGCTCGGGCAGTCGAGCGAGGCGCACGCCGGCAGGATGCCGAGGCCCGGCACCAGCCCGCGCGACGGCTTGACGCCCACCGTCCCGGTCAGCGCGGCCGGGACACGTCCTGACCCGGCGGTGTCGGTGCCCAGCGCGAACGGCACGAGCCCCGCCGCCACGGCGACCGCGGAGCCGGAGGACGAGCCGCCCGAGATGAGGCCGGGGACCAGGGGCGACTCGCAGGACCCGTACGGGCTGCGCATCCCGGACAGGCCGGTGGCGAACTGGTCCAGGTTCGTCTTGCCGACGAGCACCGCGCCCGCCGCCAGCAGCCGCTCCACCACCGGAGCCGTCGCCGCCGGCCGGTAGGCGAACGCGGGGCAGGCGGCGGTGGTGGGCAGACCGGCCACGTCGATGTTGTCCTTGACCGCGAACGGCAGGCCGTAGAGCGGCAGCTCCGGGTCCAGCCCGTCGAGGTCCGCGAGGACCTCCGCCTCTTGCCTGAGGCTGATCCAGACGCCGTCGTCCCCACGCTCCTTGATCTTGCTGAAGACGTCGGCGACGACGTCGCGCGGGGTGAGGGCGCCGGTGCGGTATCCGGCCCGCAGCTCAGCGAACACCGGCGCCGGCCCCCAGCGACGTCAGCAGGGCGGCCGACGGCGCCACCGCCCCGAACACGCCGCCCTGCATCGTCACCATCTTGAGCGCCGCCTCGTAGTTGCCCGGGTCGGTCGCGCCGGTGCAGTCGGACAGCAGCAGGCACTCGTAGCCCCGGTCGTTGGCCTCCCGCATCGTCGTGTGGACGCAGACGTCGGTGGTGATGCCGGTGAGGATCAGATGGGTGATACCCCGGGTCCGCAGCAGCAGGTCGAGGTCGGTGGCGTAGAACGCCCCCTTGCCCGGCTTGTCGACGACGAGTTCGCCCGCGGCCGGCGCGACCTCGGGCACGATCTCCCATCCGGGTTCGCCGCGCACCAGAATGCGCCCGCAGGGGCCCGTGGTCCCGATGCCCGCGCCGATCCGTTCCGACCGCCACAGCTTGTTGGGCGGGCAGTCGGCGAGGTCGGGCCGGTGTCCCTCCCTGGTGTGGACGACGAGCATGCCGAGGTCGCGGCAGGCTCGCAGGACGCGGGTGGTCGGTTCGAGCCCGGCCCTCGTGAGAGACAGGTCGTAGCCCATCATGTCGACGTAGCCGCCGGGGCCGCAGAAGTCCACCTGCCAGTCGACGCAGATCAGCGCGGTCGTCGCCGGATCCAGCCCGCCGTCGTACGGCCAGCCGTACGGCTCGGCCTCGATAACCGGAAATCTCATGACAGCTCCTTAAGCAGGTCGGCACTCGAACCGACGGCGCCGAAGATGCCGCCGGACATCTCGATCGTGGACAGGGCGCCGGCGGCCAGGGACGGGTCGGCGGCGGCGCAGGCGTCGGCCAGCAGCAGGCATTCGTAGCCCCGGTCGTTGGCCGACCGCATGGTCGAGTGGACGCCGAGCTCCAGGCAGCATCCGGCGAGGACGAGCAGGTCACGGCCCGCCGCCCGGAGCAGTTCGTCGAGGGGGCTGCCGTGGAACCCGTCCCATCCCGGCGCGTGCACCTCGGCGTCCGCGGTGTCCTGCGGGGCCGCCTCCCGGCCGATCGTCGCGAGCGGGAACGCCGGGCTCCCGCCGCCCCACGCGTACGGCGGGAGCGGGGGGCCGGGCCGCAGCGGCGGCCTGACCCGCACGCGTACGACGAGGCCGCCCGCCTTCCGCGCCGCCCCCGCGACCCGCCCCGCCACGCGCGCCGCGCGGACCGCCTCGATCTCCGGCAGGGAACCCGGCAGCGCGACCGGCAGCGCGACCGGCGGGGAGCCGGGGAGCTCCTCGTACGGGGACGCGCAGCCGACCACGAGGACGGCCAGGCGCCGGGGATCGAGGCACCCGTGCCACGGCCAGGGGTAGGGGGTCGACATCATGACTTGGGCAGGCTTCCGACGACCCCCTGCACGAAGTAGTCGATCTTCTCGATCGTCTCGTAGTCGGGGATCGTGCCGTCGGGGACGCGGACCTTGCCCTCCTGGTCGCGGACCGGACCGGCGAACGGCGAGCCGGTCTTCAGCTTCTCCTTCGCCGCCTCGATGAGCGAGCGCGTCTCGGCGCCGACCGCCGGCCCGTACGCCGACTGGACGAACGGGTTGTCGCCGGTCTTGTAGCCGACGCGGAAGTTGCCGTTGTACTTGGACCCGGTGAATCCGCCGTCGAGGGCGGTGCGGACGATGTCGGAGTAGAGCGGTCCCCAGTTCCACTCCGAGCCGGTGAGCCAGCCCTTGGGCGCGATCGACGAGGCGTCCGCGTGATAGCCGACGGTCATCTTCCCTGCGGCCTCGGTGGCCTTGACGACGGTCGCCGTGCAGTCCTGGTGCTGGGTGATGACGTCGACGCCCTGCTCGAGGAGGTTCGCGGCGGCCTCGGCCTGCTTGGCCGGGTCGCACCAGCTCGACGTGCTCACGGCGAACGTCCTGACCGACGGGTTCACCGACTGGGCGCCCAGCTCGAACGCGTCGATGTTGTCGATCGTCTGGCTGATCGGGAAGGCGTAGACGTAGCCGAGCTTCCCGGTCTTGGTCGCCTTGCCCGCGGCGATGCCGGCGAGGTAGACGGGTTCGTAGACGGTGCCGAAGAACGTCCCGGCGTTGCGCGGGGTCGTGCCGGTGATGAGGTTGCCCTGCTGGACCACCACCACGTCAGGGTGCTCGGCCGCGACCTTGAGCGCGGCGTCGAGGTGGCCGTACGACGTGGCGAAGACGATCTTCGCACCCTTGGCGATCATGCTGTTCATCACCCGGGCGGCGTTGTCGTCCTCCGGCACGTTCTCCGCCGTGAGCACCTTGAGCTGCGGGAACGCCTTGGCAACCGCCTGGCTGCCCTGGTAGGCGGCCTGGTTGTAGCCGTAGTCGTCCTTGGGGCCGACGAAGATGAAGCCGACGGCCGCCGAACCCTTGCCCGGTACGGACGTCCCGCCCGAGGAGGAGGCGGCCGTCCCGCCGGTGTTCGCGGAGCAGGCGGTGGCCAGGGCGGCGAGCGCCGCGCCGGCGATGATCTTACGCATGGGGGGTCTCCAGGTTGTGCGGGCCCTAGCGGGCGAAGACGCGGCGCAGTTCCTCGGGGGCGGCGCGCAGCGTGCGCCGGCCGAGGACCGCGAGGAACACGAGCGTGATGACGAAGGGCAGCGCGTCGAGCGCGAACTGGTTGAGCGCGTGACCGCGGGCCTGCAGGGCGGGCGCGACCGCGAGCGCGGCGCCGAAGAGGTACGACCCGGCCATCACCCACAGCGGGCGCCAGGCGGCGAAGATGACGAGCGCGACGGCGATGAAGCCGCGGCCCGCGGTCATGCCCTCGAACCAGGCGTGGGCGTACGCCGTGGACAGCTGGGCCCCGCCGAGCCCGGCGAGCGCCGCCCCGGCGGTGACGGCGGCGGTCCGGACCAGATCGGCGGAGTGCCCGTGCACGTGGAGCACGTCGGCGCGCTCGCCGGCCGCCCGCACGAGTAGTCCGGCCTTCGTCCGGTTCAGCGTGAACCACAGCAGCGGGGCCACGACGAAGGTCAGGTACGTCACCGGGTCGTGCCGGAAGAGGATCTCCCCGGCGATCGGGATGTCGCCGAGGAGCGGCAGCGGGACGGGGTCGAAGCCGGGCGCGGCCTTTCCCACGTAGGCCGCCCCGAAGAGCGAGGTCAGCCCGAGACCGAGGAACATCAGGGTCAGGCCGGTGGCGAACTGGTCGGCCCGGCGCCACACGACCGCCACGGCGTGGACCAGCCCCAGTGCCGCGCCGGCGAGCGCCCCGGCGAGCAGGCCGAGCCAGGGGTTGCCGGTCTCGGCCGCCACCGCGTATCCGCCGAGGGCGCCGACGAGCATGCAGCCCTCGGTGCCGAGGTTCACGACGCCGGCGCGCTCGGCCAGCGTCTCCCCCAGCGCGGCGAACATGATGGCCGTCCCGCCGCGCACCCCTCCGGTGAGAATGTCAACGACGAGCACGGCGACTCCATCCGAGTACGGCGAGCAGGACGAGGCCCATCAGGATGTTGACGGTCGCCGCCGGCAGCCCGCTGTCGAGTTGCAGGCTGTCGCCGGCCACGGTCACGGCGGCGAGCAGCAGCGCCGCGCCCACGGTGGGCAGCGGCCGGTGGCGGGCGAGCCAGGCCGCGAGGAACGCGATGTAGCCGATGTTCGTGGTGAGGCCGGGCCGCAGCTTGAACTCGACGCCCGCCAGGTGGACGGCCCCGGCGAGACCCGCGAGGGCGCCGCCGAGCAGCATCGCCAGCAGGATCAGCCGGGCCACGGGGAGCCCGGCCCGCCGCGCCGCCTCCGGATTGCCGCCGACGACGGAGACGCGGAACCCGAACGACGTGCCGCGCAGCACGAGCCAGACGGCGACGGCCGCGACCAGCGCGACGACGATGCCCATGTGGATCGCGGTGCCGCTGAGCAGGGGCAATCGGGCGGCCAGGTCCAGCGGGCGGCTGGCCGGCTGGCCCGACCCGTGCGGGTCCTTCCACGGCTCGTAGATCAGGTAGAGCATGACGTCGAGCGCGACGTAGTTGAGCAGCAGCGTCGTGACCGCCTCGTTGACCCCGACGACCAGCCGGAGCGCGGCGGCGACGCCCGCCCACAGGGCCCCTCCCACGGCTCCGGCGAGCAGCGTCAGCGGCAGCGCCGCCGGTCCGGGGACGGCGAGCCCCACCCCGGCTCCGGCCACCGCGCCGATGACGACCTGTCCCTCGCCGCCGACGTTGGTGAGCCCGGCCCGGGCGGGCACCACGACGGCCATCGCCGCGAGGATCAACGGGGTCGCCTTGATGACGATCTGCTCAAGGCTCTCCGCGGTGAAGACGGAGGCGACCATGTCGCCAAGCGCCGTCACCGGATCGGCGCCCTTGGCCAGCAGGAGCACGCAGAAGATCGCGAGCGCCCCGGCGAGCGCGCCCAGCAGGCGGGCCGCCGTGCGCGCCGCGGTCCTGCGGGGCGCCGCGCTCTCGACGGGCGAGGCAAGCGTGGCGGTCATCTCGCACCGCCCAGCATCAGGCGGCCGATCTCCTGCCGGTCGGCGCCGCGCGCGTCGACGACCCCCGCCAGCTCGCCGCCCCGCATCACGGCGATCCGGTCGCTGATCGAGATCAGCTCGTCGAGGTCCTCCGAGACGACGAGCACCCCCGCTCCGGCGGCGGCGCGGGCGAGCAGCAGCTCCTGGGTGCGCCGCGTGGTGGCGACGTCGAGGCCGCGGCTCGGGTAGGCGGCCACCACCAGGGCCGTGTCGTCGCGGCCGAGCGCGCGGGTGAGCATGACCCGCTGGACGTTGCCGCCGGACAGTTCTGCCACCCGGCGGTGCCCCGGGGCCATCTCCAGCCCCACCGCGGCGTCCAGCTCGCGGGCGAGCCCGGCGACCCGGCGCCAGTCGACGTTGAACCGCCTGCGCGGCACACCGGGCAGGCCCAGCGCGATGTGCTCGACCACGGTCAGCCCCGGCACCACGGCGTCGGCCAGCGGATCCTCCGGCACCTCGGCGACCGCTCCGGCGGCCGTGACGACGCCGGCGGCCACCGGTCGAAGCCCGCAGACGACCTCGCAGAGCTCGCGCTGCCCGCTGCCCGCGACCCCGGCGACACCGACGATCTCGCCGGGCATGACGTCGAGGGTGACGTTCCGCAGGCGGAGCGCGCCGCCCTCGCCGTACGCGCCAACCCCGCGGAGCGACACGGCCGGGGCCCGGCCGGGCGGCGGGGCGGGACGGTCCGCGGGCAGCGGCGGGACGGCCCGGCCCACCATCGCCTCGACCAGTTCGGCGTCGCTGTGCGCCCGCGGGTCGGCCCCGCCGAGCACCACCCGGCCGCCGCGCAGCACGGTCACCCGATCGGCGATCGCACGCACCTCGTTCAGCTTGTGGGTGACGATGACGACGCCGTAGCCGAGGCCGCGCAGCCGCCGCAGGACGTCGAAGAGCGCGGCGACCTCCTGCGGCGCGAGCACGCTCGTCGGCTCGTCGAGGATGACGACCCGGGAGCCGCTGATCAGCACCTTGAGGATCTCCGCCCGCTGGCGTTCGCCGATGGACAGGTGGCCCACGCGGGTCAGCGGGTCGACGGCCAGGCCGTAGTCCTCGGCCGCCGCCGCGACGCGCCGGGCCATGGCGTCGAGGCGGAGCCTGCCGGGCAGGGCGAGGGCGACGTTCTCCGCCACGGTCAGGGCGGGAACGAGCCTCAGGTCCTGGAACACCATGCCGATCCCGAGAGACAGGGCGTCGGCGGGACCGGCGATGCTGACGGCCGCGCCGTCGACGGTGAGCCGGCCCGAGTCGGGCCGGTGCACGCCGTAGATGAGCTTGAGAAGGGTGCTCTTGCCCGCTCCGTTCTCCCCGACGAGGGCGTGCACCTCGCCGGGAAGGACGTCGAAGTCGACGCCGTCGTTGGCGACGACGTCGCCGAACGCCCGGGTCAGCCCGCGGGCGGCGAGCAGGGGATGTCTAGTGGGAGCCTCGGTCAACGTCATGGCGCCTGCCTCGGTTGAGGGCCATCTGAGTGATCGCGCGAGCGGCTCTGCGCTCGACGACGTCCATGGACTCCCCGACGTGCCGGCGCATCGCCCGGAGGGCGTCCTCCAGACGCCCCGCCAGGACCTCCTCGACGATCTCCATGTGCTGCAGGATCGTCAGGGTGATGCGGTCGGCGGTCAGGAAGTCGTACATGCGCACCGCCCGGATCCGCGCGTTCACGGAGGCGAGGGTGCCGGTCAGCGCCGCGTTCCCCGAGGCGCGGCTCATGGTGACGTGGAAGTCCTCGTCCATCAGCACGAACTGCGGGTCGGGCTCGGGCTGGTCGTCCCGCAGCGAGCGCCACTGGTCACGCAGCGGTTCGAGCAGGGCGGGGTCGTGCCCCCGCACCCCCGGCTCCAGGGCCCGGCTGATGCCCCGCAGCTCCAGCGTTATCCGCAGCTCGTACAGATCCCGCAGGTCCGTGAGGTCGGGCTGGGCGACGTAGTAGCCGCCGTCCTCCCCCCGCTCCACCAGGCCGTCGGCGAGGAGGCGGACGAGCGCCTCGCGCACCGGCGTCCTGGAGACCCGCAGCAACGTGGCGAGCCGCTCCTCGACCAGTCGTGACCTGAGCGCGAACTCGCCGAGCATCAGCCGCCGGCGGAGCTCGCCGTACACCTGGTCACGGCGGAGGCCGGTCCTCGTATCCGGTTTCGTATACAGCTCTGCATCCACGACGAGGACGCTAGGTTCGCCGGGTTTCGCCGGATGCCGGACGCTGTTAAACCCCGGTGCCGTACGGCTCACAGTCCGCCGGCGGCGGCTGAAACTTTCACCTCCCGGGCCGCCCCACCTGCGGGCACGGCCTGAGGGGCAGCGTCCCGATGGACCGGGCCGCCTGGGCCACCGCACGATCCCGGCGAGGCCTGCGGCGAGGCCCGAACCGAGGCGCCCCGGCCCCGGGGCGCCGATCCGTACCCTCGGCGGGAGCATCCGATGCGAATTTCCAGACGGCTGCCCAGAAGACTCCTGAACGTCGGCGCGGCGGCCGCCCTGGCCTGCGCGGCGCTGGCCACCGCGGCCCCCTCGGCCGCTCCGTCGCCCGTGCCGTCCCCCGTGCCATCCCCTGCGCCATCCTCCGTGCCGGACGACGCTCCGCCGAGCGTCCCGACCGGGCTGTGGGTGTGCGGGGCCGACTTCACCAACGCGGTGCCGATGTGCTGGACGGCCGCGACGGACGACGTCGGCGTCGCCGGTTATGACGTCTACATGCTGCAGGGCGACGCCTTCGCCAAGATCGGCTCGACGACCGGCACGTTGTACGTGGCGAACAACCTGGTCGCCGGCCACAGCTACACGTTCTACGTGGTGGCCAGGGACGCGGCCGGACACACCAGCGCCCCCTCCGCGCCCCTCACGGCCACCGCCCAGCAGGGCCTGCCCACGTGGAGTCCCTCTCCTTCGCCCTCACCTTCACCCCGCACCTCTCCCTCCGCCGGGTCGGCCTGCCGGGTCGGGTACGCGGTGAACGACTGGGGCGGCGGCTTCACCGCGACCGTGACCGTCACCAACACCGGCGCCACCGGGATCAGCGGATGGACGCTCGGCTTCGCCTTCCCCGGAGACCAGCGGATCTCCCCTCCCGGCTGGTCGGCGACCTGGGCGCAGTCCGGCGGCGCGGTCACCGCCACAAACCTCGACTGGAACCGGTCGATCGCCCCCGGGCAGTCGGTCCAGATCGGCTTCAACGGCGCCTACACGGGCGCCAACACCCGCCCAGCGGCCTTCACCCTGAACGGCACCACCTGCGCCACCGCATGACCCAGCCCCCGCATGACCCAGCCCCCGCATGACCCAGCCCCCGCATGACCTAGCCACCGCACCCAGCCACCGCACCCAGCCACCGCGTGCCTGAGGAACACGCGCCGCACTGCGCGTCACCCCCCGGCGACGTCCGGGGGGCGACCCGGAATAAGCTGTGAGGCCGAATGCGCTTGAAACTTCAACCAAGAAGGGCGAGTGAGCGCGATGCAGTTCGGCATCTTCACAGTTGGAGACGTCACCCCGGACCCGACCACGGGCAGGACCCCCACCGAGGGTGAGCGCATCAAGGCGATGGTGACGATCGCGTTGAAGGCGGAGGAGGTGGGCCTCGACGTCTTCGCGACCGGCGAGCACCACAACCCGCCGTTCGTCCCGTCGTCCCCGACCACGATGCTCGGTTACATCGCCGCGCGGACCGAGCGCCTGATCCTCTCGACGGCCACCACGCTCATCACCACGAACGACCCGGTGAAGATCGCCGAGGACTACGCGATGCTGCAGCACCTGTCCGGCGGGCGGGTGGACCTGATCATGGGCCGCGGCAACACCGGCCCGGTCTATCCCTGGTTCGGCCAGGACATCCGCATGGGCATCCCGCTGGCCGTCGAGAACTACGCCCTGCTGCACCGGCTGTGGCGGGAGGACGTCGTCGACTGGGAGGGCCGGTTCCGCACCCCGCTCCAGGGCTTCACCTCCACGCCCAGGCCGCTCGACGGCGTCCCGCCGTTCGTCTGGCACGGCTCCATCCGCTCCCCCGAGATCGCGGAGCAGGCGGCCTACTACGGCGACGGGTTCTTCGCCAACAACATCTTCTGGCCCAAGGAGCACTACCAGCGGCTGATCGCCCTTTATCGGCAGCGGTACGCGCACTACGGGCACGGCACGCCGGAACAGGCCATCGTGGGCCTCGGCGGCCAGGTGTTCATGCGGAAGAACTCGCAGGACGCCGTGCGGGAGTTCCGCCCCTACTTCGACAACGCCCCGGTGTACGGCCACGGCCCGTCGCTGGAGGACTTCATGGAGCAGACGCCGCTGACCGTGGGCAGCCCCCAGCAGGTCATCGACAGGACGCTGACCTTCCGTGAGCACTTCGGCGACTACCAGCGGCAGCTCTTCCTGATGGACCACGCGGGACTCCCGCTGAAGACCGTCCTGGAACAGCTCGACATCCTCGGCGAGGAGGTCGTGCCGGTGCTGCGCGCGGAGTTCGCCAAGGACAGGCCCGACACCGTGCCGGACGCCCCCACCCACGCCGCCCTCGTCGCCGCGCGCGACTGAACCGTTGGAACCGTTGGAACCGTTGGAAGGACCTGCCATGACCGCCCTGCGACTGGTCGCCGTCTCGGCCGGGCTCAGCCAGCCCTCCTCCACCCGCCTGCTCGCCGACCGCCTCGTCGAGGCCACCCGGCGCCACCTTCCCCCCGAGCGCGAGGTGGAGACCCTGGTGATCGAGCTGCGCGGGCTCGCGGTGGACATCGCCAACAACCTCGTCACCGGTTTCCCCAGCCCCGGCCTGAGCGCGGCGATCGACGCGGTGACCGGGGCGGACGGGCTCGTCGCCGTCACGCCGATCTTCACCGCGTCGTACAGCGGCCTGTTCAAGTCGTTCTTCGACGTCATCGACGCGACCGCGCTCACGGGCACGCCGGTGGTCGTCGCGGCGACCGGTGGCACGGCGCGGCACAGCCTGGCCCTGGAGCACGCGCTACGCCCGATGTTCGCCTACCTCCGGGCGATCGTCGCCCCGACCGCCGTCTACGCGGCCTCCGAGGACTGGGGCGGCGGCCGGGACGTCCGCGCCGACGGCTACACCGAAGGGCTCGCCGGCCGGATCGACCGCGCGGGCGCCGAGCTGGCCGCCCTGATGCCGTCCGCGGCGGAGCAGCCCGCCGCGGCGGGCACGGCGGGCACGGCGAGCACGGACGAGGTGGTCCCGTTCGAGCAGCAACTCGCCGCGCTGCGCCCCTGACGCGCGGAACATCACGATTGTCGATCATCTTCACGGATCACCAGCGCGGGCCGCGGCGTTTGTCAGGATTGCGGGGAACCGAACTTCTTCGTGGTGAGGAGTGGGCCCGTGCCAGACAGTTCCGTGCCAGACAGTTCCGCCTCCGACGGTCGTATGCCCGGCAGCGTGCCTGAGAGTCCCGTGCCCGGCACGCCACCGGGGGTCGACACGGAGGTGTCCCACTCACCCCGCATCTGGAATTACTGGCTGGGCGGCAAGGACAACTACGAGATCGATCGGTTCATCGGCGACCAGTTCCGCGGCATCTTCCCCGACATCGTCGACATCGCCCGCAGCTCCCGCGGGTTCCTGAAGCGGTCGGTGGAGTACATGGTCCACGAGGCGGGGATCCGCCAGTTCCTGGACATCGGCACCGGGCTGCCGACGGTCGACAACACCCACCAGGTCGCCCACCGTGCCGCCCCCGGCTCGCGGGTGGTCTACGTCGACAACGACCCGATGGTGCTGGCACACGCCCGCGCCCTGCTGGTCAGCGGTCCGGAGGGGACGACCGAGTACATCGACGCCGACCTGCGGGAGCCCGAGAAGATCCTCGACGCGGCCGGGCGGTCGACGCTCGACCTGACCCAGCCGGTCGGCCTCATGCTCCTGAACATCCTCGGCCACATCCCCGAACACGACGAGGCGCGCTCCATCGTGGCCAGGCTGCTCGACGGCCTGCCCTCCGGGAGCCATCTCGCGGTCGCCGACGGCACCAACGTCGTGCGCGGCGCGGAGTTCGACGAGGCTATCGCGGTGTGGAACGCGAGCGGCTCGCTGCCCTACACCCTGCGCAAGCCGGAGCAGATCGAACGCTACTTCGACGGCCTCGAACTGGTCGAGCCGGGCGTCGTCTCCTGCCCGCTGTGGCGTCCCGGCACACCGGAGGTCGGCTCGCTCCGCGAGGTCGACGAGTTCTGCGCCGTCGGCCGCAAGCCCTAACGGCGTCCGCCGGTAACGACCGGAGACAGCGGAGCCGGAGGCAACGGGAGGCGACGGGAGGCAACGGAAACACGCCGGGTCCGCGCCCTGATGGGCACGGACCCGGTGAGTGGCAGGTCGATCGCTCAGTGGCGGGAGACCGAGACCACCGCGCCGGAAGCGGGGTTGAGGATGACCTGGCCCGCCTTGGCCTTGTGGAAGTCGAACAGGCCCGCGAGGGAGCCCGCGCGCTCGTCGAACGAGGTGTCGCCGATCCGGCCGAGACCCCAGTTGTCCTCGATGAAGCGCAGGATCGAGGTCTGGTCGGTCAGGGTGTGGTCGACGTGGTTGACCCTGCTATAGGGGGAGATCACCAGGAGCGGGGTGCGCGGGCCGTACCCGCAGCGGTCCTGGTAGCCGCCGGCCTCGTGGGCCTTGCCGCACAGGGCCGCGCTGTCCTGGGCCGGGTCGGCGGAGCCGTTCACGATCGGCGACTTCTTGTGGTCGTACCAGCCGTCGGAGTCGTCGTACGCGACGACGATCGCGGTGTCGTCCCAGAACTTCGACTTCTGGATCTTGTTGATGGTGTTGACCGTGAAGGTCTGCTCGTCCAGCGGGTCGGAGTTGCCGGGGTGGCCGTCCTGGTAGGCGGGGGCCTTGAGGAAGCTCACCGAGGGCAGGTTGCCGGCTGCGAGAGCGGCGTCGAAGTCGCTCATGTCATAGTTGTGGTTGGCCTGGTCGGTGCGGCCGATCGCGGCGACCGACGACGGCGCCAGGTGCTTCGGGTTCGAGGTCGACTTGTAGTACTCGAACGGCGAGTGGTGCGGGCTGTAGTCGACGACCGAGTTGCCGCCGATGTTCTGGTGGGTGGAGCCGCAGACCGAGTAGTCGCCTGCCGTGCCGGTGGGCCGGAAACCGCCCTGGAACCAGCCCCAGTTCACGCCCTTCGCGTTCAGCAGGTCGCCGACGTTGCGGCCGGTCGCCATGGCGAGGTTGTTCTTCGAGGTGTGGTTGTTGTCCGAGCAGTCGTCGAACGCCGGGTCGGGGTCGTTGATGACCGTGCCGACGCCGTTGGCGTCGGGCGACGCGGCGACGCTGGTGTCGTTCACCTTCGCGTGGGTGACCGGGTCGACCGCGACGATGCCGTGGGTGTTGCCGGAGATGAGGTTGATCGCACCCGGCGTGGAGGGACCGAAGCCGGTGTTGTACGAGTTGTCGCTCATCGCGTAGTGCTGGGCGTAGTTCCACATCGCCGTGACGGTGTTGCCGTCGTAGTAGTCCATGACGATGCCGGGCTGGGTGAAGATCCCGTTGCCGCCGCAGGTGTTGTGCTCGGTGTGCTCGACGAACTGGTCCATCTTGCCGCCGTCGTAGGCGAGCTGCTCGTGACCGTACCCGTGGTCCTGGCTGCAGGTGAGCGCCTGCTCGTGGGACAGCCGCTTCGGGTTGTACTGGTTGGGGTTCTTCGTCAGCAGCTTCTTGGTCAGCCCATCGACCTTCGGCGTGCCCTTGGCCGCCTTGAAGGGGGTGCCGTCGGTGTTCGCCGCCTTCGGGTAGGTGCCGAAGTAGTGATCGAACGACACGTTCTCGTTGAAGATGACGACGAGGTGCTTGATGGGGGTCGAGGTGCGGACCGGCTGCTCGTGGCCGGGGTCGCCGTGGCCAGGGTTCCCTGGGTTGGGGTTCCCGTGACCGGCGCTCAGTGCGGCGGCCGAGCTCGGCGACACCGTGGTGACCGCCAGGACGCCGGCGGCCATCACGGCGGTCGCGGCGGCGCCCCAGCGCGCTGCTGTCTTGTTGATCGGGCCTACGCCCATGATGCCTCCTGTCGGAAAGCCGAGCTCGGAATCACTCGGGTCACACCGGAAGCAGGAGCCCCACGGTGCTTAGCCGAGCAAACCGTTTCCGTACGACGGCTTTCCTCCAGGAAGGTGACGGGGATTCAAACACCCCTCGAACAACATCAAACCTGCATAAAGCGGGCGTAAGAATCCGCGGCATCGCGTACGCCGGGAAGCACGAAGAAGTAGCCTCCGCCGAACGGCGTGATGTAGTCGACGAGGGGCTCGTCCTCGAGCCGGTGCTGGACGGTCTCGAACTGCCGCCGGACATCACGCTGGTAGCAGGTGAAGACGAGACCGACGTCGAGGTCGCCCACGGCGTCGGTGCCGCGGTCGTAGTTGTAGCCCCGGCGCAGGATGCGGCTGCCGTCCGCCTGGGGCGTGCGCGGGTTGGCCCTGCGGATGTGGCTGGTCAGCGGGATCACCGCCCCCTCGGGATCCAGCTCGTAGCGGGGGACGTCCTGCTCCCGGAGGCCGTCGAGCGGGGCGCCGGTGTCCTTGGCGCGGCCGAACATCTGCTCCTGCTCGCTCAGCGAGACCCGGTCCCAGAACTCCACCCGCATGCGGATGAGCCTTATGACGGCGTAACTGCCGCCCGTGGTCCAGGCGGTCTCCGGCGTCTCGCCGCGCACCCACACCAGCCGGTCCATCTCGGCCGCGTCGGCGGTGTCGGGGTTGGCGATGCCGTCCTTGAAGCCCATGAGGTTGCGCTGGGTCCCGGCCGGGCGCGGCGGGCTGGAGAACCCGTTCATCCGCCAGCGGAGCTGCATGGCTCCCCTGGTGTGCCGGGCGATGTCGCGCAACGCGTGCAGGACGGTGTCGTCGTCGTCCGCCGACAGTTGCAGGCTGAGGTCGCCGTGACACCAGTGGGGGTCGAGGTCGTCGTTGGGGAACGTCGGCATCGCCGTGAGCCCGGACGGCTTCCGCCCGGCCAGGCCGTACCGGTCGTCGAACAGCGACGCGCCCACGCCGAGCGTGACCCGCAGCGCCCCCGGCGGCACGTCCGGCCCGAGGATGCCGGAGTCCGCGGGCGGCGCGGTGATGCCCGGGTCGGGCGGCGGGCCGCCCGACGTCAGCGCCCGCGCCCGGTCGGTGAGGGCGCGGAGCAGGTCGCGCAGTTCGTCGCGCTTCCCGGCGACCACGTCGAAGGCGGCCACGGCGGTGCGCCGCGCGGGCGGCTCCAGGACGCCGGCCTGGTGCGGGCCGTGGAAGGCGGCGGGGAAGGCGGCGGGGGCACCCGGCGACGCCGCGTCGCGCGGAGCGACCACGCCGGGGGTGCCCGCCGCGACGGTCCCGGCGATGCCGGTGGCGAGGGCGCCGCGCAGGAACGCCCTCCGGTCGTAGCCGCTCACGACGTCCGCCTCGGGAAGCCGACGACCGCGATCGGGGCCAGCCGTTCGAGCAGCTCACCGACGGAGCCGTTCAGCGCCTCGCGTGCGCGCCGGTCGAGGTCCGCGACGGACGTCCACCGGTCGCCGTGCCGCTGGGCCTCCACCTGGTCGCGTACGCGGGCGAGCAGCCGGTCGGCCTCGGGCAGATCCGGGTATCGCGACCGCAGCAGCGGCCGCAGCACGTCCACCGCCTCGCGGGTGCCCTCCAGGTTGGCCGAGACGGTGGCGAGCGTGGTGCCGCTGCCCTCGTCCGCACGCCCGGTGAGCTCGAACTCCAAGGCGTCCTCCATGATCTCGTGGGCGCGCAGCGGCAGGTCCGCCGGGTCGAGCCGCTCATCGGGGAAGTCCCGGCGCAGCGCCCTGACGTCCCGGTCGAGCCGGTCGGCCGGCCCGCGCAGCGACGTCGCGGACTCTCCGTGCCACAGGCCATGCTCCAGCCGATGGAATCCGGTGAAGTCCTTGTCGCGCACGCCGCCGGGCAGCCCCGCCGGGCGTCCGTCGATGGCGTCGCCGAGGTCGCCGAAGGTGCCGTAGGCCGCGCCCAGCCGCTCGTACGCCAGGTGCGCGGGGAGCCAGGCGGCGCGGGCGGCGGCCAGATCGCCCCGGTCCACCGCGTCCCGCAGCGTCGCGGTCCGCTTCGCCAGCGTCTTCAGTCCGCGCGTCACGTACGCCGCGTACTTCTTCGCCGGGGCGTAGAGGTCGTTGTCGGTGACGGGAACGACGGCCGGGCCGGCCCCTGTCGCCGTCCCGGTTATCCGCACCCGCGGCCCGTCGACCGGGTCGGAGCCGTCGGCCAGGCAGCGGACGGCGTACGTGCCCGCGCCGAGGCTCACCCGGAGGGTGCGCGTCACGCCCGGCGCGAGCTCCTCCAGCTCGGCGTGGACGGCTCCGTCCGGCACCCCGACGATGTACGCCTCTGCGGGCACGTTGCCGGTGTTGGACAGCGACAGCGTCTGGTCGCCGGCCCGGGGACGGATCCAGCCCTCGCCGCAGTGGCTGGTGGACACCTGGATCGGCGCGGACGTGCCCGCGGGCGCCGAGGGCGCGGCGGGCCGGGGGCTCGCTCCGGCCCGCGCGTCCGAGGGTCCGGCGCATCCGGTCGCGAGCAGGACCGCCACGAGGACCACGGCGGGAACCACACTTCGAACCACGGCGGGAACCACCGGGAGGCGCACCGCGCCCGTCGTGACGTCCGCCCGCCGCGCCCCCACCGAAACCCCCCAAAGTTCACAACAGCGACTAGAGGCACCTTAGGCGGCTAAACCCGGTGGGCATGGTGGACGTCGGCGTCGTTCACGAACTGCTCACCGACCGTTCGCCTGCGGCGAGGGACCGACGAGGCAGGGACGCCGCCAGTCACCGCCGCCAGTCACCGCCGCCAGTCACCGCCGCAACGCCCACTCCACTCCGGGGCAGCGGTTCATGACGACGTCGAGACCCGCGTCCAGCGCGCGCTGCGCCGCGGCCTCGTCGACGACGCCCAGCGGCAGCCACACCGCGCCCATGCCGGCGGCGATCGCCTCGTCGACCACCGCTCCGGCGAACTCCGCCCTGCGGTAGATGCCGACCACGTCCACCGGGGACGGCACCTGCGCGAGCGAGGCGTAGCCGGGCTCACCCAGGACCGTCTCGCCCGCCGGGTTGACGGGCACGATCCGCTTTCCACGCGTCTGGAGCAGCCGCGCCTGGTCGTACGCGGTGCGCTCGGGGTTGTCGGTCAGCCCGACGAACGCCCAGGTGCGGGACTCACTCAACAGCCGTTTGATGACATTTTGATCCGCGAAACGGTCTCCCATGCCGAATGCAACATCGGCACGGCGTGATCGCATCCGCCGGAGCCGTGCCGCGTCGCACTGTCAGCCGCGTCGTCAGCCGCACAAGCCGGGGGGGTGAAGATCGTTGGCGACCGGCGTACTTCTACAATGTGTAGACCCGATGTGAAGGGCGACGGATGTCAGATATGGAACAGGCCCCGGCCGGCATCGATCCGACGGTTCCGAGCATGGCCCGTATCTACGACTACTTCCTCGGGGGCAAGGACAACTTCCCCTCCGACCGCGCCGCGGCGGAGGAGGTCATCCGGATCGGCCGCGAGTCGGGATACGACATCAGGGAACTGGCTCGGGCTAACCGGGCGTTCCTCGTCCGGGCGGTGCGCGAGCTCGCGGAGGCCGGCGTCCGGCAGTTCCTCGACATCGGGACAGGGTTGCCGACCCAGGAGAACGTCCACCAGGTCGTCAAGGAGATCGCCCCGGACGCGCGCGTCGCCTACGTGGACAACGACCCGATCGTGCTGGTCCACGCCCGCGCCCTGCTCGCCGACTCCCCCGAGACGATCGTGCTGGAGGGCGACCTGCGCCGGCCGAAGGAGATCCTGGACGATCCCCGGATCAGGGACCACTTCGACTTCACCCAGCCGATCGCGATCCTGGTGCTCGCCCTCCTCCACTTCTTCACCGACGAGGACTCCGTCCGCGGCATCACGGCGACGCTGCGGGACGCGCTGCCCTCCGGCGGCTACCTGGTCGTCTCGCACGCCTACTCCGCGACGATCGACGAGGACAAGGCCGACGAGGTCCGCTCCATCTACAGCAAGACCTCGGCGGACGGCATCGTGCACCGCGGGCCGGCGGCGCTCGCCCCCCACTTCGACGGCATGGAGCTGCTGGAGCCCGGAATCGTGCCGGTCGAGAGCTGGCGTCCCCGAGACGACCAGTATCCGGGCGACCCGAGCCGCAGCGGCTACGTGGGCGCGGTCGCCCGCAAGCCGTGACATCCGGCCCGCTCCGTCCCACGGCGTACTGACGCGTGCTGACGCGGACGAGCCGTCCGCGCACCGCCGTCGATCAGGCGGAAGTTTCCCGAAAGGCCATTGCGCAGCAACGCGTCATGTCACGGGAGTGCACTCCAGGCTCAGTAGTCTGCCGCCGATCTTCCCCCGTGAAACGGAGCTTCTGCCATGTGGAGCATCACGCGACGTGCGGCCATCGCGGCCGCCGCGACCGCGATCGCGGCCCTGACCGTCGGCGCGGGCAGCGCGAACGCCGCCAACGACCGGCACGGTGACGGGCCCGGCAACGCCAAGGGCCGGCCGTACACCGTCGGGCTCTTCGGCGACATGCCATACGGCCCGCAGGGCCGCGTGGAGTACCCGCGCCTGCTGGCCGACATGAACACGTCGGACATCGAGTTCTCCATCTTCGACGGCGACCTCAAGGCGGGCGGCGACGGCACCTGCGACGACGCGCTGTACAGCACCTCGCTCGCCTCGTTCAACACGCTCAAGCGCCCCGTGGTCGTCCTCCCCGGCGACAACGACTGGACGGACTGCTGGGGCCGGTACGGCGCGGGCACCGGCGGCTTCGACGCCCTGGAGCGGCTCGACCACGAGCGCCAGGTCTTCTACCCGACCGACCAGACCCTCGGCCGGCACACGATGACCGTGCAGCGGGAGAGCTCCGAGCCCGGTTACGAGAAGTACCGGGAGAACGTCCGCTGGGTGTACGGTCCCGTGATGTACATCGGCCTCAACGTCCAGGGCTCCAACGACAACCTGCCGCACGCCGGCGTCGACGGCGAGAACCGTCCCGACAGCGAGATCGCGCGCATGACGGCCGAGCACCAGGAGCGCGAGCGGGCCAACATCCACTGGCTGTCGGAGTCGTACGCGCTGGCCGCGAAGCAGGGACTGAAGGGCGTGATGGTCGCCTGGCAGGCCGACCCCAACTTCAACAACGAGCAGAAACTGCAGCCCGCGCAGTACGACGGCTACAACGAGATCCTTCCCGAGCTTCGCAAGCAGGTCCTCGCGTTCCCCGGCCAGTCGGCGCTGGTGCACGGCGACAGCCACTACTTCAAGCTCGACAAGCCGATGAAGTACGACAACGGCCAGGTCGTGGCGAAGTTCACGCGGGTCGAGACGTTCGGTGACGGCAACACCCACTGGGTGTCGGCCACCGTCGACCCGCATGACCCCAACCTCTTCGAGTTCACCCCGAAGATCGTCGCCGCCAACGTGGCCGACCGCTGACAGCCTCCCGGCAGTGACGGGGCCGGCTTCGGCACCACTCAGGTGTCGTCGTCGTCCCCGTCCTGCCGGCCGGTGCCCTCGCCCTCGCCCTCGCCCTCGCCGAGCCAGTCGTCGAAGGCCTTCCGGTCGTTCTCGTCCGTCAGCGGAGCGTCGTCGTCCCCGGTGTCCTGAGCGGTCGTCTGAGTGGTCGTGGTCGTGGTCGTGGTCTCGCTCGAGGCGTGTGGCACTTTCCAGGACGCGGTGGCCTTCCTGCCCGTCCTCGCGCTCTGGGCGTAGTTGTCGATGTCGTCCTGCCACGCCGCCAGCAGGGCGTCCGCGAGGTTCGGCTCCAGCTTCCGCGGGGCGAACATCAGCTCACGATGCCGTTCGTGGACGCCCTCGGCCAGCAGGCGGTGGTCCGGCAGGTCGACCGCGCTCTTCGCGGGAGGGAAGAGCTCGGTGTAGTACTTACGCATGGCCTCGAGTTTCGTCGTCTTGCGGATGTAGGACGCGAACGTCCAGCCCTTCTCCGCGTGGATGCCCCATTCGTGCGCGAGGCTCTCCAGGATCTCCGGGTACGTGAGGCCGCCATGCAGGCGGATGCGGACGACGACCTTCGCGTCCCAGACGCCGTCGACCAGCACCACGCTCGGGACCGTGTGGTCGATGTCCCGCCCGTCGATGATCAGGTAGGTCTCTCCCTGGCGTCCCGCGTCCTCCGTGACCAGGTCCAGAGTGGTCAGCCTGTCGGCGATGATCGCGTCGGTGTTCGAGATGGGCTGGAACGTCTTCCACGCCTTGGCGTAGTCGCTGTCCTCCACACCGAACTTGCCTCTGAGCGTGAGCACGCCACGTCCTTCCGCCGGGGGGGTGAGGGCCTCCCAAGCATGGGGGCGGCCCTCGAAGGCGACAAGACCCAGCCTCGGCTGATTCGCCCCCCGTGACGGTGATGTCACTCTTTCAGGGCACCCGGGGCACCCGGCAGAGGATCTCGCCGTGGAGCACGCTGAACCACCCGTCGTCGCGGGCGCCCCACTCCCGCCAGGCCCCGGCGATCCGCTCGAGGTCCGCCTGCGTGGCGTGCCCGCCGTCGACGGCGAGGCGCGCGTAGGAGGAGTGCAGAGTGCGGTCGGCCCACAGCCCGCTCCACCACGCGCGATCCTCGGGAGAGGCGTAGCACCAGGTGGAGGACGACGACCTGACGTCGGTGAAGCCCGCCTCCCTCGCCCAGGCGTGCAGGCGGCGGCCGGCGTCGGGGGCGCCGCCGTTGGCGCGGGCGACCCTGCGGTAGAGGTCCAGCCAGTCGTCCATGCCGGGGACGTCCGGATACCACACCATGCCGCCGAAGTCGGCGTCGCGCGCGGCGACGATCCCGCCCGGCTTGGTCACCCGCCGCATCTCCCGCAGCGCCCCCACGGGATCGCCCACGTGCTGCAGCACCTGATGGGCGTGCACGACGCAGAAGGACGCGTCGGGGTAGTCGAGAGCGTGCACGTCCGCCGTCGCGAACGCGACGTTGCGCAGACCGCGCCGCTCCGCCTCGCCGCGCGCCTGGTCGACGACGCCCGGCTCGCTGTCGACGCCGACCACCTCGCCCTGCGGCACGAGCTCCGCCAGGCCGGCGGTGATGGTGCCGGGGCCGCATCCGACGTCCAGGATCCGCATGTGCGGCAGCAGCTCGCCCACGAGGTACGCGGCGGAGTTGGCGGCCGTGCGCCAGCGGTGAGAGCGCAGGACGGATTCGTGGTGGCCGTGGGTGTACACGGCGGTCTCGTGCTTCATGTCGGCACCTTCCCATATTTCTCGATATGTGAGCAATTTTGTCTCATATATCGAGAGACCCTCATGCCACCCGATACCGCGCCGCGACGTCCGGCCTGAGGACCAGGCCGTGACCGGGGGCGCCGTCCGAGGGGTGGGCGACGCCGCCGACGGGCCGGGCCGCGCCGTCGAACAGCTCCGACTCGATGCGGACGTGGTCGTGGAACCACTCGATGTGGCGCAGCGCCGGGGTCGCGGCGGCGGCCGGCAGATGGAGGTTGGGGGCGCAGTGCGCCGAGACCTGGAGGTTGTGCCCCGCGGCGACGGCCGCGGCGCCGAACCACCCCGTGTAGCCGCCGCAGCGGGTGGCGTCCACCTGGAGGCAGTCGACGGCGCCCGCCCGGCACATCCGGGTGAAGTAGGCCAGGTCGGACCCGTACTCGCCGGCGGCCACGTCGGCGTCGCTCCGCTCGCGCACGAGGCGCAGCCCGGCCAGGTCGTCGGAGGAGACCGGCTCCTCGAACCAGCGCACGTCGTGGTCGCGCAGCCGGCGTTCCACCCGGACGGCCTGCTTGGCCGTGTAGCCCCCGTTGGCGTCGACGTACAGCTCGACGCCGGGCCCGACGACCTCGCGGGCCAGCGCGACCCGGTGCAGGTCACGCGGGACGGCCGAGCCGAAGGATTCGCCGATCTTGATTTTGACCCGGGGGATGCCCTGCTCGTGCGCCCAGTGCCGGAGCTGCGCGGCGGTGGTGTCGTCGTCGTACGTGGTGAAGCCCCCCGATCCGTAGACCGGCACGGCGGCGTGGGCGGTGCCGAACAGCCGCACCAGCGGGACCTCCATCAGCCGCGCCTTGAGGTCCCACAGGGCGACGTCGAGCGCGGAGATCGCGTATCCGGCGATCCCGGGCCGGCCCGCGTTCCGCGCCCGGCGGACCATGGCCGTCCACGTCGCCGGGATGTCCATCGGATCGGCGCCGGCGACCACCGCGGCGAGCGTCTCCGCGACGACCGACGCGGCGGCGGCCGGGGCGTACGTCCAGCCCGTTCCGGTCGTCCCGCCGGCGTCGGCCTCGGCCACCACCAGCGTCGTCGCGTCCCAGGCCAGGGTGCCGTCGGCCTCCGGCCGGTCGGTGAGAACCCGGTAGGCCGTCGCGCGCACCTCGCGGATCGCGGTCACGGTGCATCGTCCTACCCGTGAACGGGCGACCCAAGGGGAGATCGCGTAAAAAGTCGGCGGTTTCCCCTCGCCCAACGTTTACGTCGTCAGGATGGGGCACCCCGCAGGTATGTCTGACATCGCCTCGGAAGTACTCATCGAACGACTGGCCGCCTGGGGTGTCGACACCGTCTACGGACTGCCGGGCGACGGAATCAACGGGATCATGGAGGGCCTGCGCCGCCACTCGGACCGGGTGAAGTTCGTCCTGGTCCACCACGAGGAGGCGGCCGCGTTCATGGCCACCGCCCATGCCAAGGCCACCGGGCGGATCGGGGTCTGCCTGGCCACCTCCGGCCCCGGCGGCATCCACCTCCTCAACGGGCTCTACGACGCCAAGCTCGACCACCAGCCCGTGCTTGCCATCACCGGCATGCAGGAGACGAGCGTCCTCGGCACCGGATATCAGCAGGAAGTGCACCTGGACCGGCTCTACGCCGACGTCGCCGAGTACAACCTCGTCGTCGACAACCCCGCGCAGCTGCCGGGTGTCGTGGACATCGCGATCCGCACCGCCTACGCCCGGCGCGGTGTGGCCCACCTGTCTCTGCCCAACGACGTGCAGGTGGCCCCCGCCGACGCCGACCCCTACCAGCACGTCGCCCCGGCCCGGCCGCCGGCCACGGCGCCGATCTACCTGAGCGCGCCCGGCACGCCCCGGCAGGAGGACCTGCGGGCCGCCGCCGAGGTGCTCAACGCCGGACGCAGGATCGCGATCCTGGCCGGGGCGGGGGCGCTGCACGCCCGCGACGAGGTCCTGGCCGTGGCCGAGACTCTGGGCGCGCCGGTCATCAAGACCCTGCCCGGGAAGGCCGTCATCCCGGACGACTCCCCCTACGCCGTCGGCGGGATCGGCCTGCTCGGCACCCGGCCGGGCGAGGAACTCGTCGAGGACTGCGACACCCTGCTGATGGTGGGGACCAACTTCCCCTACACCAAGCACCTGCCGGAGCCGGGCAAGGTCAAGGTGGTGCAGATCGAGGCCGACCCGTCCCGGGCGGGGGTGCGCCTGCCGACCGAGGTGCCCATGATCGGCGACGCGAAGGAGGGCCTCGCCGCGCTGCTGCCGCTGCTCGTCCACAAGGACGACCGCTCCCATCTGAACAAATACCGCGACGCCATGCGCCGGTGGCGGGAGAAGATGGCGGCGCTCGAGTCGCCGAAGCGCAGCCCCATCGCTCCGCAGTACCTGATGGCCTGCGTCAACCGGGCCGCGGCCGGCGACGCGGTGCTGACCTGTGATTCCGGCACGATCGCGACCTGGGCGGCGCGGCACTGGACCATCTGCGGCGACCGGCGGTTCTACCTGTCGGGCAACCTGGCCACGATGGCGCCCGGCCTGCCGTACGCGATCGCGATCCAGCACGCCTTCCCCGGCCGTCAGGTGATCGCGTTCGTCGGCGACGGCGGGTTCGCGATGCTCATGGCCGAGTTCCTCACCGCCGCCCAGCATGGGCTCCCGATCAAGGTGGTGATCAACAACAACAACGCCCTCGGCCAGATTTTGTGGGAGCAGATGGTGCTCGGCTATCCCGAGCACGGGGTGCGCTTCCCCAGCCCGGCCTCGGACTTCTCCGCCTGGGCGCGCTCGTGCGGCGCGTACGGCCGCAAGGTGAACGACCCGGCCGACGTCGACGAGGCCGTGCGGCAGGCGCTCGCCCACGACGGGCCGGCCCTCGTGGACGTGGACGTCAACCCGGACGAGCCGCCGCTGCCCGGCAAGGTGGCCTACGAACAGGCGGTGAAGTTCGCCGAGGCGTTCCTCAGAGGACAGCCGCACCGGGCCGCCATCGCCTCCACCCTGTTCAAGGACAAGATCTCGCAATTGGGGTCGTGATCGCATGAGCCAGCGGGTCTTCGTTCCCGAGCCGGTGACCACGCGCCCGCGGCAGCCGTACGTCCGCGTGCGCGACCTCGAGCGCGACCTGGCCGAACGGGTGGACGGCGAGGTGCGGTTCGACCCCGGCACCCGGGGCGCCTACTCCACCGACGGATCCAACTACCGGCAGGTGCCGCTGGGCGTGGTCGTCCCGCGCACCGTGGACGCGGCCGTCGAGGCGGTCGCGGTCTGCCGGCGGCACGGGGCCCCGGTGACCTCGCGGGGCGGTGGCACCAGCCTCGCGGGGCAGACCTGCAACACCGCCGTGGTGATCGACTGGTCCGCGCACTGCGACCGGCTGGTCTCGGTCGACGTCGCGGCGCGGACCTGCGTCGTGGAGCCGGGGATCGTGCTCGACGTGCTCAACCGGAGGCTGGCCGAGACCGGGCTGATGTTCGGGCCGCGCCCGTCGACCCACTCCCAGTGCACGCTCGGCGGCATGATCGGCAACAACTCCTGCGGGTCCACCGCGCAGGCCTACGGCAAGACCGCCGACAACGTGTCCCGGCTGGAGATCCTCACCTACGACGGCCTGCGGATGTGGGTGGGCCCCACGACCGAGGAGGAGTACGCCGAGATCCTGGCCGAGGGCGGCCCGCGCGCCCGGATCTACCGCGAGCTGCGGCTGATCGCCGACGACCACGCGGGCGCGATCCGCGACCGCTTCCCCGACATCCCGCGGCGGGTGTCGGGCTACAACCTCGACCAGCTTGTGCCCGGCGGCCCGTTCGACCTGGCCAGGGCGCTGGTCGGTTCCGAGGGCACGCTGGTCGTCGTGCTGCGGGCCGAGTTGCACCTCGTGCCCTCGCCCGCGGCCGAGAGCCTCGTCCTGCTCGGCTATCACGACATCGCCGCGGCCGCCGACGCCGTGCCGCGCATCGCCCGGCACCGCCCGCTCCAGCTCGAAGGCGTGGACGACCGGCTCGTCGGCTTCGAGCGGGCCAAGGGGATGCACCCGGACGCCCTCAAGAGGCTCCCCGAGGGCGGCGGATGGCTGATGGTCTCGTTCGGCGGAGACTCCCAGCGGGAGGCCGACGAACGGGCGCGGACGCTGACCGACGACCTCCGCCGTACGGAGCACGCCCCGCACATCGCCTTCTTCGACGACGAGCAGATCGAAAAGCACCTGTGGGAGGTCCGCGAGTCGGGCCTGGGGGCCACGGCCCGCGTCCCCGGCCTGCCCGAGACGTGGGAAGGCTGGGAGGACTCCGCCGTGCCGCCGGACCGGCTCGGCGACTACCTGCGCGACCTGCGCGCCCTGCTCCGCGAGTTCGGGTACGGCCAGGCGTCGCTCTACGGGCACTTCGGTCAGGGCTGCGTGCACACCCGGATCCCGTTCGACCTCGTCACCGCCGACGGCGTCGCCGCCTACCTCGCGTTCCTCGACCGGGCCGCCGACCTGGTCGTCTCGTACGGCGGGTCGCTGTCGGGGGAACACGGCGACGGGCAGGCCCGCGGCGGCCTGCTGCCCAAGATGTTCGGGCCCGACGTCATTAAGGCGTTCGAGCAGGTCAAGGCCGTCTTCGACCCCGACGACCGGATGAACCCCGGCAAGGTCGTCGCGCCGTACGGCATGGCGGAGAACCTGCGCCTCGGCCCGGCCTGGACGCCCGGCTCGCCGTCGACCCACTTCGGCTACCCGGAGGACGACGGCAGCTTCCAGCGCGCCGTCATGCGCTGCGTCGGCGTCGGCCAGTGCCGCAGGCACACCGGAGGCGTCATGTGCCCCTCCTACCGCGCCACGCGCGACGAGGAGCACTCCACCCGCGGACGCGCCCGGCTGCTGTTCGAGATGCTCGGCGGCCACTCCGACTCCCCGATCGGCGACGGCTGGCGCTCGACGGCCGTCCGGGACGCCCTCGACCTGTGCCTCGCGTGCAAGGGCTGCAAGCACGACTGCCCGATGCAGGTCGACATGGCGACCTACAAGTCCGAGTTCCTGTCCCACCACTACGCCCACAGGCTCCGGCCCGCCGCGCACTACTCGATGGGATGGCTCCCGCTGTGGGCGCGGCTCGCGGCGCTCGCGCCCGGCACGGTCGACGCGCTCGCGCACGCCCCCGGGCTGTCCGCCGCGCTCAAGCGGCTGGGCGGGATCGATCCGGCCCGGTCACTGCCGTACTTCGCCGCGACCCGCTTCACCGACTGGTACCGGGCCCGCGGCCCGCGCGGCGACGGCCGGCGCGGCCCGGTTGTGCTCTGGCCCGACACGTTCACGAACAACCTCAGCCCGCGCGTCGGGCGGGCCGCGGTCGAGGTCCTGGAGGAGGCCGGCTACCGCGTGATCATCCCGCCCGGCACCCTGTGCTGCGGGCTGACCTGGATCTCCACCGGGCAGCCCGGAATGGCCAAGCGGGTGCTGAGCCGCACGCTGCGGACCCTCGGGCCGGTCCTGCGCCGCGGCATTCCCATCGTCGGACTGGAGCCCAGCTGCACCGCCGTGTTCCGGGACGACGCGCCCAACCTGTTCCCGCGCGACAAGGACGTGGCCCGGCTGAGCGAGCAGACGCGCACGCTGGCCGAGCTGCTGTCGGACACCGACGGGTGGCGGCCGCCGCGGATCGACCGCGCCGCCGTCTCGCAGCCGCACTGCCACCACCACGCCGTGCTCGGCTACGACACCGACCGCGAGCTGCTGTCCCGCGCCGGGGTGCGCCTCGACGCGGTGGGCGGCTGCTGCGGGCTGGCCGGTGACTTCGGCTTCACCGCGGGCCACCACGACGTCTCGATGGCCTGCGCCGAGCAGGAGCTCCTGCCCGCCGTACGGGCCGCCGGCCCCGGCACCCTGGTCCTGGCCGACGGGTTCAGCTGCCGTACCCAGATCGAACAGTCCGGGGTCGGCCGCCGGGCGCTGCACCTGGCCGAGGTGCTGGCCGCCGCCCGGCGCGGGGACGACATCGGCGCCTTCCCCGAAGACCAGGCCGGCCGGCGTAATGACCGGGCCGGTCGGCGTGATGGTCAGGGTGACGGCCGGCGGAACGGCCGCCGGCCGGGCCGGGAGAAGCGATGATCGCGATGCTCGCCGGAGAGGTGATGACGACCCCCGTGCTGACCGTGCCCCGCGACTGGACCGTGCGGCAGGCCGTCCGCCTCCTCTACGAGCGGGACGTCAGCGCCGCGCCGGTCGTCGACGAGGCGGGCCGGATCGTGGGCATCGTCAGCGAGATGGACCTGCTGCGAGGCGAGTTCGAGGCCGACCCGCGCGCCCACCTCCGCCTCGCCACCCCGCCGGACGAGCGGCCCGATGTGGGACCGGACGCGGGGCCGGACATGGGGGTCGAGGAGGTCATGACGCCGAACGTCAGGACCGTCGGAGAGGACGCCGAGATCGAGGAGCTCGTCGACCTGATGATCAGCCTGGGCGTGAAGAGCGTCCCCGTCGTCCGCGACGACACCCTGGTGGGCATCGTCAGCCGCCGCGACCTCATGGGGGTGCTGGCCTACGGCGGCGACGAGGGCGAGAGCGGCGGATGACCCCGAGCCACGTCAGTCGCTGGGCGTGATGAGCCCGTAGTGGCCGTCGTAGCGGTGATAGACGACGGCTCCCCGACCGGTGCGGGCGTCGGCGAAGAACACGAAGGGCAGATCGCTGGTCTCCAGCCGTTCTGTCGCCTCGGCCACCGTGTGGGCGGGCGCGGGCACGGGGCTGACCGTGAGGGGCACGCTCACCGGCCCCAGGCGGTCGGGCCGAGGGGTGACCTGCGCGAGCCGATAACCGTCCCCGGCACGGTAGATGACGCTGTCCTCCCCGGTGCCGACCTCCCTGAACAGGTGGAAGTCGTAGTCGAGCTGCTCCATGTCGAAGGCCGCCTCGTCCGGGGTGGCCCACCCCAGTTCGTACGCCTTGTGCCGGACGATCTGCCGTTCACCGGCGGGACGGGGAAAGCAGGGCAGCGGGCGGCGCGGGGGGCTGGCCCCCCGCCACTCCTGCTCGACCTGCGCGGGAAGCCGCCCGCGCAGCGCCTCCCAGTCACGCGACGAACGGCGCAGCCGCACCCGGAGCCGGTCCACGAGCAGGTGCACGGCCTGGCTCATGTGCTCGCCGACCGCCTGGCCCCGGATGATCCGGCCGTTCACGTCGATGTTGGCCTGCGCGGTGCACCGGAGGGCGACCGCCGGGTCGGCGGAGACGTTGAGCTTCACCCGGGCGTAGAGCACGGGCACGTGCGCGAACGACGTGACGGCGGCCACCCGCTCGCGCGCCTCGTCGGCCGCGTCGGACGGCACCGGCCCGCGGATCTCCACCTGGACGTCGGCGGGATCGAGCGCGTTGGCCGTATGAGGGCTCATGCCACCTCCCGGATCGGTCTTCTGCCTGGTTGTACCCACTCCGGCCGGGACGTTGGTCCGCCGCCCGGCGGGACGAAGTTCCCTACCGGCCGCGTGTCGCCCGGCGCGATGGTGGCGGCAGGAGGCTCACCGTGGCGGACGGGCGACCCCCGTCTACAGTGAGAGTAGGGATAACGGGGGGTGATCCCAGTGATCACGCTGAGTATCATCAAGGCCGACACCGGCGGATATGTCGGTCACTCCGCGGTCCACCCGGCGATGATGGCCGAGGCCCGGCGCGAGATCGAGCGGGCCAAGGGATCGAGCCTGATCATCGATGGACGGGTGGCCTCCTGCGGAGACGACGTGTCGCTCATCATGACCCACGTCTACGGCCCCGACGCGGGGCTCATCCACTCCTTCGCCTGGGACACGTTCCAGGCCACCACCAGGATCGCCAGGGAGCTCGGGCTGTACGGCGCGGGGCAGGACCTGCTGTCGGACGCCTTCTCCGGCAATCTGCGGGGCATGGGGCCGGGCTACGCGGAGCTGGAGTTCGAGGAACGGCCGTCCGAGCCGGTCATCTGCTTCCTGGCCGACAAGACCGAGCCTGGGGCGTGGAACCTGCCGCTGTACAAGATCTTCGCCGATCCCTTCAACACGGCGGGGCTGGTGATCGACGAGAAGATGCACGCGGGGTTCGCGTTCGAGGTCTACGACCTGTTCGAGGACAAGCGGATCGTCTTCGACTGCCCGGCCGACCTCTACGACATGCTGATGTACATCGGGGCTCCGGCCCGTTACGTGGTGCACGGCGTCCATTCCAAGACCCTGGGTCATCCGGCGGCCGCCACGAGCACCCAGCGGCTGTCGCTCATCGCCGGGAAATACGTGGGCAAGGACGATCCGGTGATGATCGTCCGCTGCCAGTCGGGGCTGCCGGCCGTCGGCGAGGTGCTCGAACCGTTCGCCTTCCCGCACACGGTGGCCGGGGCCATGCGCGGCTCGCACCATATGCCGCTGCTGCCGGTGGCGGTCGCGGACGCGCACACCACCCGGTTCGACGGGCCGCCGAGGGTCGTCGCCCTGGGATTCCAGGTGCACGAGGGCCGGCTCGTCGGCCCGCGCGACCTGTTCGACGACCCGGCCTTCGACCGGGCCCGCGCGCAGGCGAACGAGATGGCGGACTACTTCCGCCGCCACGGGCCGTTCGAACCGCACCGGCTGCCGCTCGAAGACCTGGAGTACACCACGATGTCCGAACTGACCCGGCGCCTCGGCCACCGCTGGACGCCGATAACCACGGAAGTCGCGACACCGGCGTAAATCGGGTGGGGGTGACCTGCGAAGATGCCTGATCACGTGTTTCTCGACGAGATGCGGCAGGTCCTGGACGAGGTGTACCGGGATCGGGAGACGGCGGCGGTCCGGGACGTCTACTCCAGCGCGTCGGCGCGCCTGCGGCTGACCGCCGATATGCTCGCGCACCTCAACGAGATCCCGGAGGGCGGCTACACCCGGCGGCAGATGATCAAGTTGATCAATCAGGTGATCGAACGCCGGCATGAGCAGGACACCCTCGGCCTGATCGAGGAATTCCACACGCCTGGATCGCCCTGACACGCCCTGACACGTCACGACGCGTCCTGGCTGGTGCCGTTCACGCGGGCCGCGCGCGTCCTGTGTGCCCTGTGTGGATGTGTGCCCTGTGTGCCCCGTGTGTCACGTGTATTCCGGCGATTTCCGCGCAAAGGGGGGCGAATGAGCGACCACGAGCAGGCCCTTGACCAGGGGCGCGATCAAGTCCGCCCGGTCCTGGTGGGATACGACGGATCACCCGCCGGCGAGGCCGCGCTGCGCTGGGCGGTGGAGGAGGCCCGCCTGCGCGGCGCGCCCCTCACCGTCTGCCACGCCTGGTGCTGGTCCTATCCCTTCCGGCCGCCGGACGAGAAGACGCTCGAGGTGCTGCGGTGCCTCGGCGCGATGGTGGCCGACGAGGGCGTGCGCAAGGCGCACTCCTTCGCCGAGGGCTTGGAGGTCCGCTGGCACCTCAAGCGGGGATGGCCCGCCGCCGTGCTCCTCGAAGCGTCCCGGGACGCCGATCTCGTGGTGCTCGGCTCACGGGGGCACGCCGGGTTCGACGACGTCATGGTGGGTTCGACCGCCGTGCAGGTGCCCGCCCGCGGCGACCGCCCGGTGGTCGTCGTCCGGTCCGCCGAGCGACAGCCGGTCGAGACCCGCGGAAGCCGGGGCGAGGGCCCGAGTGAGGGTCAGGGTGAGCGGCGCGGCGCGCGGGTCGTCGTCGGTGTGGACGGGTCACCGGCGAGTGAGGCGGCGCTCGGGTTCGCCCTCGCGGAGGCCGAGCTGCGCGACGGACGGGTGGAGGCCGTGTGCGGCTGGTGGGACCCCGGTGTCCTGCCCGGTCCGGAACGGCTGCCGTTCGTCCGGCCGGAGACGCTGCGGGCGGAGGCGATCGAGCGCTTCGAACACGCCGTGGCCGGATGGAAGGCTGAGCATCCCAAGGTGCCGATCGAGACCAGGTTCGTCGTCGAGACGCCCCGGCGGGCCCTGCTGGACGCCGCGAAGGACGCGGACCTGCTGGTGGTCGGCAGCCGGGGCATCGGCTCGTCCCCCAAGCTGCTGCTGGGGCCCGTGACCCAGACCGCGCTGCACGAGGCGCCCTGTCCCGTGGCCGTGGTGCCGCCGGCGCGGCCCTGACGGGAGGGGAGACCCATGTCGGTGAAGAACAGCGCGGGGAGCGGCTCGCACCGGGAGCTGCTGCGCCAGATGCTGCGCATCCGGCGATTCGAGGAACGCTGCGTCGAGCTGTACAGCGGCGAGAAGATCCGCGGCTTCATGCACCTCTACATCGGCGAGGAGGCCGTGGCCGTCGGCGTCTGTGACGCGCTGACCCCGGACGACGTGGTCGTCTCCACCTACCGCGAGCACGGCCACGCCCTCATCCGCGGCGTGCCCGCCACGTCGATCATGGCGGAGATGTACGGCAGGGCCGCCGGATGCAGCCGCGGCCGGGGCGGCTCCATGCACATCTTCGACGCCGCGCACCGCTTCTACGGCGGCAACGCGATCGTCGGCGGCGGGCTCCCCGTGGCGGCCGGGCTCGCCCTCGCCGACCGGATGCGAGGCCGGAACCGGATGACGGTGTGCTTCTTCGGGGACGGCGCGATGGCCGAGGGCGAGTTCCACGAATGCCTCAACCTCGCCGCGCTCTGGCGGCTGCCGGTGCTGTTCGCCTGCGAGAACAACCTGTACGCGATGGGCACGGCGCTGGCCAGATCTCACGCCCAGACCGACCTGGCCCTCCGCGCCGCGTCCTACGGCGTCGCCGCGTGGCCGGTGGACGGGATGGACGTCCTCGCGGTCGCCGACGCCGCGGGCCGGGCGGCCGGGGCGATCCGCGCCGGGGCCGGCCCGCACTTCCTGGAGCTGCGCACCTACCGCTTCCGCGCTCACTCGATGTACGACCCGGACCGCTACCGCAGCAAGGCGGAGATCGAGCAGTGGAGGAAACGCGACCCGATCGACGCCCTCGTCGCCACGATGAAGGCGGAGCGGGAGATCACGGACGCCGATCTCGCCGTACTGGAGAAGGAGATATCGGCGGAGATCGAGCAGGCCGTGGCCTTCGCCGAGCAGGCGCCCGTCGAGCCGGTGGAAGACCTCACCCGGTTCGTCTGCAGTGAGCCCGGGCCGGGCGGCAAGCCGGCGCGGCGCGTGGAGGCGATCTTGTGAGCGCGGGGACGGCGGCGTCGAGGGCCGCGTCGAAGGCCGCTCCCGGGGACGCCTCGACGGCTGCCGGGAAGGTCGCCCCTGAGCACGTGACCCATGAGCACGTGACCCATGAGCACGCGGCCCATGAGCACGCGGCCCCTGAAAACGCTGCCCCCGGAAACGCTGCCACGGCGACCTATCGCGAGGCGATGCGGGAGGCGATCCGCGAGGCGCTGCGCCGTGACGACCGGGTCTTCCTGATGGGTGAGGACGTCGGCGCGTACGGGGGCTGCTTCGCGGTGAGCCTGGGGCTGCTGGAGGAGTTCGGCCCCGAACGCGTCCGCGACACGCCGCTGTCGGAGGCGGGGTTCGTCGGCGCGGGCATCGGCGCCGCGCTGGGCGGCATGCGGCCCATCGTCGAGATCATGACGGTCAACTTCAGCCTGCTGGCCCTCGACCAGATCGTCAACAACGCCGCGACGCTGCTGCACATGTCGGGCGGGCAGTTCAACGTCCCGTTGGTGATCCGGATGACCACGGGGGCCGGGCGGCAGCTCGCCGCGCAGCATTCGCACAGCTTCGAGGGCTGGTACGCGCACATTCCGGGCCTGCGGATCCTCGCACCGGCGACGACCGAGGACGCCCGAGGCATGCTGTGGCCCGCCCTGGAGGATCCCGACCCCGTCCTGATCTTCGAGCACGGCTCGCTGTACGGCGTGCCCGGCCCGCTCGGCTCCGGGCCGGTGGACATCACCTCCGCCGCGCTCCGGCGTTCCGGCGCGGACGTCACGCTGATCGCCTACGGCGGGACGACCCCGAAGGCCCTGGCGGCGGCCGACGCTTTGGCCGCCGAGGGCGTCGAGGCGGACGTGATCGACCTGCGGGTGCTCCGCCCGCTCGACGACGCCACGATCATGGAATCGGTCGGCCGTACCCATCGGGCTGTGATCGTGGACGAGGGGTGGCGGTCGGGCGGCCTGTCCGCCGAGATCGGCGCCCGGATCGCGGAGCACGCGTTCTACGAGCTCGACGCGCCGATCCAGCGCGTCTGCGCGGCCGAGGTGCCCATCCCCTACGCCCGGCATCTGGAGGAGGCCGCCCTCCCCCAGGTGCCGTCGATCGTCGCGGCCGCGCGCGAGACGGTCACCTCGTGAAGGGCACCGAGCGCGGCGAGTTCCTGATGCCCTCGCTCGGCGCGGACATGGAGTCGGGCACCGTCGCGGAATGGCTGGTCAAGCCCGGTGATCAGATCCGCAGAGGCGACGCCATCGCCGTGATCGACACGGACAAGGCGATGATCGAGGCGGAGTCGTTCCATACCGGCACGGTCGAGAGCCTGTTGGTGGAAACCGGCCACCGGGTGCCCGTCGGCACCCCGCTCGCCGTCATCGCCGCCGTACCGCCGCACGCCGCGGGGCCACGCGCCCGGGTCGCCTCTCCCCTGGCGCGCACGCTCGCCGCGCGGCTCGGCGTCGACCTCTCCGCCGTCCACGGCACGGGCCGGGCCGGCACGATCCGGGCCGAAGACGTGCGGGAGGCGGCCGAGCGCGAAACGACAACACGGGAGACGGCGGCACGGGGAGTAGAGCCACGACCACGCGAAAGGCCGAGGCGGACGGCCCCCGGGCCTGCGGAGGCACGCCCCCAACCAGACCACGATTGGGAACGCCGCCAGGAGACGATGCGGCAGGCGATCGCGCGGGCGATGGCCCGATCGAAGCGGGAGATCCCGCACTACTACCTGAGCACCACCGTGGACATGAGCGCCGCCCTTTCCTGGCTGCGCGAGCGCAACCGGGACCTGCCCGTGTCGGGCCGGCTGCTTCCCGCGGCCGTGCTGCTCAAGGCGGCCGCCCGCGCGGCGACCGAGGTGCCGCGGCTGAACGGGTTCTGGGTCGACGACGCCTTCGTGCCCGGTGAGGCGGTGCATCTGGGGGTGGCCGTCTCGCTCAAGGACGGAGGTCTGATCGCGCCCGCCCTGCACGACGCCGCGTGCCGCGAGCTCGACGATCTCATGGCCGCCCTGAAAGACCTGGTCTCCCGGGCGCGTACGGGACGACTGCGCAGCGCCGAGATGACCGAGGCGACCATCACCGTCACAAACCTCGGCGACCAGGGGGTCGAGTCGGTGCACGGGGTCATCTACCCGCCGCAGGTGGCCCTGGTGGGCTTCGGGAAGATCCTCGACCGGCCGTGGGCCGTCGACGGGCTCCTGGGCGTCCGTCCGGTGGTGACCGTCACCCTTGCCGCCGACCATCGGGCGACCGACGGCTACACGGGCGCCCGGTTCCTGTGCACGGTCGACCGGCTGCTCAACCACCCGGAGACGCTATGACGCCGCAGCGAGCCAGAGAACTCGTCGAGGCCGCGCTGACCCGGGTGGCACCGGACGCCGATTTGGCGGCGCTGGCCCCGGACGCCGACATCCGCGAGGCGCTGGAACTGGACTCGCTCGACTTCCTGACCTACGTGGAGACCCTGAGCGAGTCCAGTGGATGCCGGATCGAGGAAGACGACTACCCGGCCTTCACCACCGTCGCCGGCGGAGCGGACTTCCTCGTCGCCCACGCCTCGGCGCCGTAATCAGGCCCCGCGATCCGGCCCCGCGAGCTGGCTCTGTGATCCGGCCCTGTGATCCGGCCCTGGGGACCAGCACCGTGATCCGGCCCTGTGATCCGGCCCTGGGGGCCAGCACCGTGATCTGGCCCAGAGAGCTGCGCTGCGATCCGGCGCTGACCGGCGAGCCCTTCTGATGGCGGGAGGGCGTGGCTTCGTGTCGGCGGGTTCGCGGCTTGTGGCGCCATTGGTTCCAGTGACGTTGATGCCGTTATTCAGTTCTCCACAGTTTTTCGAACAGGCTAGCGGTTTGTCGGTGACTTTCTGTAGCATTGCAGTTACGTGAGCGAGCCGTGTGGGAGGAGGTGCCTTGGTGCCAGCGTTCAATGATCCTGCTGTCGACGACCGCGGTGATCGCCCGGCCTCGGGCCAGTCGGTCATCGGCCAGGCCTTCCCTCGACCCGTGGTCCTGCCCGAAGGCTCACGCCCTGGCGCTGTCCCTCCCGGTTCCGCCGGAGACGTTTCAGCGCGGTCGGTGCCCCCGGTGCTTGAGGGCACGTGCCTGGACCCGCACCTGGACTCCCGCGCGGACTCCCGCGCCGATTCTCGTGCGAGGCCTGGTGGAGCTTCTCGTGCCGCCCCGCCGATGCGGCCCGTCGGCGACGGACCCGCGAATGAGGGGCGCGCGGGCGAGGGGCGCGCTGACGACCGGCACGGCGATGGGGAGCGCGAAGCATCGGGCTCGGGTACCGCTGAGCCATGGGAGGCCGGTGCTGTCGACGGTGGTGCTGTCGACGGTGGTGCTGTCGACGGCGCCGCTCCAGGCCCAGAACCGTGCTTGTCGGAAGCGGAGTTGCTGCGGGTGGCGGCCAGGTGGGCGGCCGCGGAGGTGCCGGACAGTTCGGCGGTGTGCCTGCAGCGGGCCGAGACGCTGATTCAGGCGGTGGATCTGCTGAATTCGGCGATGGTGATGCTGCTGCACCGGGTGAGCGTCACCGGTGAGGCCAAAGCGTATGGGCAGCCTCCACCGCTTCATGGCTCCGCTCGGACAGACCAAGCACCCCCGATCCGAGTGCTCCGGCACCGGGCGCGTCTGCCCCGGGCGCGTCTGCCTCGGGCGCGTCTGCGTCGGGGGCGGCGGAGAGCGGCGCGGAGGCGCCCGGAACGCCTGGCGCGCAGGAGGCGCCGGTTGTGGCGCGGCGTGGTCCGGGGATGACGGGTGCGCAGGCGTCGCGGTGGTTGCGGATCTCCGGTGAGGTGGCCCGCCTGCCGGAGGTGAAGGCCCGCTACCGGGCCGGGTCCCTGTCCGGCGGAGCGGTGGACGCCATCACCACGGTGACGACCAAACTGACCGACAAGCAGGCGGAAGAGGCCGAGCCGATCCTGCTGCAGCTGTCCGACAGCGCGTCCTGCGCGGAGGTGGCAAAAGCCGGCCGCTACATCCGGGAGATCCTCGACCCCGGCGCGCTGGTCGAGGAGTGCGAGGACGACTACGCGTCCCGGTTCCTGCTGGTCCGCCCGTCCAGCACCGGCGGCGTGGAAGGCGAGTTCCGCCTGCCACGGGAGGCCGCGGCTCGGCTACGGGCGTTTTTGACTTCCTATGCCCGCCCGAAGGACAAGGACGACGACCGGCCGCTACGCGTGCGCCAGGCCGACGCGTTCTCGGCCCTGCTGAGTGAGAAGGTCTCCACCGAACTCATCGTCATGGTCCGCGCCGAATCCATCCCCGACGACATCCTCGCCCCCACCGGCACACAGAATCCCAGTCCGGACACGTCACCGGATGCGAGCGGCATGCCCGGCGCGGCAGGTGGGCGCGCCGGCGAGGCGGGTGGCATGGCCGACGTGGGCAGAGACGGTCCGGGGCGAGACGGTCCGGGGCGAGACGGTCCGGGCGACGAGGTCGGTCCTGACGAAGCCGCAGAGCGCGGCCACGCCGCGCGCTCGGAGCAGGCCGCGGACTCTCACGACGCAGGCCGTCAGGACGGCGTCAACGGTGAGGGCGACGGCGTGCGTATGGACGCGTGCCGGACGTGTGGGCATGCCCCCGACCGGCTGGCCCCCGGGCTGCTGGTCGCCACCGGGCACCTGCTGCCCGTCAGCGACGTCCACCGCCTGGCGCGGACCTCACGCCTGACCCGGATGGTGATGGACGCCAAGGGCCAGGTTCTGGACATGGGGCGTTCGGTGCGGCTGGCCACCCCAGCCCAGCGCAAAGCCCTGCTCGCGCAGTACGCCACCTGCTACTGCCAGGGCTGCCCCATCCCCGCCGACATGGCCGAAGTCGACCACGTCCACGGCTGGATCGACGACGGCGTCACCAACCTCGACCTGCTCGCCCCCGCCTGCACCTTCCACAACCGCGACAAATTCACCCACCCCCACCGCTACACCACCCACCGCAACCCCAACGGCACCTGGACCCTCACCCACCACCCCAACCGCCGAAGATACGAACGCAGCAGCCACGAACCCGGCACCCGCCAACGCCCGGGATAGACATCCGGGGATGAAAGCCCCCGGGACAAGGCCCCCGGGGTAGACGCCCAGCGATAGGAACCTGGGATAGGGCAGCCCCGAGGGTAGGAGCCGGGAACAAGACACCCGGGATAGACGGCCGCCCGGCACAAGTCAGGCGCGATGCCAGGTGTGCAGGCAGGGCGCGACGCCGGGCCGCGAAGAATGCCTACCTCGCGGTCCCCTGACCATGCCCGCCGACCCATGCCCGCCGACCCATGCCCGCCGACCCATGCCCGCCGACCTCGTCAGCCCGCTGAAGCACGCTCGCCGACCTCGTCAGCCCGCTGAAAGGCGCCTTGCTGAGACGCGCCTTGCTTAACGTGCCCGGGTGGCGGGCACCCCGCATGCCGCCGGGGCCGCGTCACCTACGCCGCCGGGCCGCCATGCCGCTATCGGTATGGCGGAGCGTCTCTCGGCGACACGTGAAAACTGGTTTTGGGCCCGATTCCCGGGTCAGTCGAGATCCTCGATGAGGAAGCCGAGGTCCGCCGCGACCGCTTGGGCGAGGCCGGTCAGCCGCACCCGGTCGGCGGCCAGGCCGGTGATGCGGCCGTCAACCAGATGCGTGCCTGATAAGGACAACTCGCGCAGGCGGGTGCCGCCGTAGACGAACCCCGTGACATTTTCGCCGTCGAGTGAGCCGATCTCTGTCAGGTCGTCCTCGTGGATGGTGGGCAGCAGGACGGTCGTCTGCCGCAGGGTCCGTACGTCCATGCGTCCTTGCCTAGCAGCACAGGGTGGGGCCGCGCCCGGAAGACGGTGCGCCGTCAGGGCGCGGCGCCGGGCCGAGGTTCCAGAGTGGAGAGGTCCCCTTCGGGGAGACCGAGCTCTCTGGCCTTGAGGAGGCGGCGCATGACCTTTCCGCTGCGGGTGTGCGGCAGGTTCTGGTCGAAGACCACTTCCCTCGGCGCTACCGCGCCCAGACGGCGTCTGCCGAAGGCAATCAGTTCCAGGCGGAGCCGCTCCGTCGGCTCGAAACCGGTGTTGAGCGTGACGAACGCCTTCACCAGCTCCCCGGCCACCGGATCGGGCTTGCCGATCACACCGGCCTCGGCCACGGCGGGGTGCTCCATCAGGACGCTCTCCACCTCGAACGGCCCGACGAGATGTCCGGCCGATTTGATCACGTCGTCCGACCTGCCGACGAACCAGAAGTACCCGTCCCGGTCCCGGCGGACGACGTCACCGCTCAGGTACCAGTCCCCTGCGAACGCCTGGCGGTACCGGTCAGGGTCACCCACGTAGGCGCGGAACATCGAGGGCCATCCGGGACGGAGCGCGAGCTCGCCCTCGACGTCGGGTTCCTCGATCACCCGCACCGCCCCGCCGGCGACGCGGGCCCGGCCGTCGGCGCCCCGCTCCAGTACCGCCGCCTCGACGCCGGGCAGTGGACGGCCCATCGATCCCGGCTTGACGTCCATCGCCGCCAAGTTGCCGATCATGATGGCGCCGGTCTCGGTCTGCCACCAGTTGTCGTGGATCGGCAGTCCGAGGGCGCGTGATCCCCACACCACCACCTCGGCGTTCAGCGGCTCCCCCACGCTTGCCACGAAACGCAGGCGTGACAGGTCGTACTCGCGCGGAAGGGCGTCGCCGTGCCGCATGAGCATGCGCAGCGCCGTCGGCGCCGTGTACCAGACGGTGACCCGCTGGTCCTGGAGCACCCGGCACCAGCGCCGCGCGTCGAACTCTCCCGCGTCGGTCACGAGGGTGGCGCCCAGGGTGAGCGGCGCGACGACGCCGTACGACATGCCGGTGACCCAGCCAGGGTCGGCGGTGCACCAGAAGACGTCGGACGGACGCAGGTCGAGGGCCTGGACGGCGGTGGCGTGGTGCGCGACCACGGCCTCATGGACGTGCACGGCGCCCTTCGGGGTGCCCGTGGTCCCGCTGGTGAAGTGGAGCAGCGCCATGTCCCCGGGGTCGGTGGCGGGGATCTCGAACTCCGCCGGCGCGCCGGCCATGAGCCGCCGCAGGGGCAGGGTACCCGGAGGCGGTGGGCCGTCCCCGCTGACCAGCACGTGCGTCAGCCCCGGCAGCGAGTCGCGGATCGCCGCGACCTTGCGGGTGTAGAGCTCGGGGGTGGTCACCAGGACCCGGCCGCCGCCGAGGCGCAGCCGCTCGCGGACGGGCTCGGGGCCGAAGGCGGAGAACAGCGGGCACAGCACGCTCAGGTTTTTCAGGGTGCCGAGGACGGCCACGTAGAGGTCGGGCACCCGTCCGAGCAGTGTGAACACCCGCTCGCCCTTGCCCACGCCCATTCCGCGCAGGACATTGGCGAAGCGGTTGGAGGCCGCCCGGAGATCCGCGTAGGTCATCTCGGTGACGCTGTCGTCCCTGCCGACGCACCGCAGCGCCACGTGTCCACCCCGCGGGGAGTCCGCGTGGCGGTCCACGGCCTCGTGGGCGATGTTCAGCCCCCGGCCCTCCGGCAGGCCGGACAGCGCTCGCCGCGCCGCCGTCCAGGAGAACTCGCGGCGCGCCCGCGCGTAGTCCGTCAGGTTCGCCCGGGCGATCTCCTCTTCGGTCTTGCGGATGACCGGGTAGGCCGTCGCAGCCTCCCCGTCGCCCGGGCCTGTCATGCGGCCTGGGGCGCGAAGTGGTCGGCGAACCAGTCGCAGGCGAGGGCGGCCACCGTCTCCAGTGCCCCGGGTTCCTCGAACAGGTGAGTGGCGCCGGGGACGATCTCCAGCGCGTTCTCGCAGCGCAGCCGCTCCCGCGCCGCCCGGTTGAGGTCGAGCACGATGTCGTCGCGGCCCCCCACGATCAGCAGGGTGGGCGCGCGTACCTCGCCCAGGCGCGGCGCGGCGAGATCGGGCCGGCCGCCGCGCGACACGACGGCCGCGATCCCACCGCCCGGCAGGGCGAACGGCGCGGCGAACGGCGCGGCGAACGGCACAGCAGACGGCGCAACAGACGGCGCAGCAGACGGCTCAGTACCCGGCGCGGCACGGTGCGGGGCACCTGGTGCGGCGGCCGACTCGGCGGCGGCCCACAGCGCGGCGGCGGCCCCGGTGCTCGCGCCGAAGTAGCCGATCGGCAGCCCCGCGACCCCCGGCTGACGCGCCAGCCAGCCTGTCACCTGGACGAGCCTCCTGGCCAGCAGCCCGATGTCGAACACGTTCCCACGGTCGATCTCCTCCTCGGCGGTGAGCAGGTCGAACAGCAGCGTGCCGAGCCCCGCGTGGTTGAGCGCCGCCGCGACGTACCGGTTGCGCGGGCTGTGCCTGCTGCTGCCGCTGCCGTGGACGAACACCACCACACCGGCCGCCCCCTCGGGTACGACCAGCCGGCCGGGCAGCCGGACCGGGGCGGCGTCCACGTCGACGTCCTCGTCGATTCCCGGTGGGTCCGCCCGGGTGGTGTCCCGCTCCCACCGGGACGCGGCGCGGCGCAGCAGCTCGACGACCTGCCCGTCCGTGGTCTGGGAGAAGTCGTGATACCAGAAGCCGATCGCGTAGAGCTGCTCCGGCATATCCAGGCAGATCACCTCGTCGGCGTCCTCGCGCAGGCTCTCCACGATGTCGGGCGCCGCGACGGGCACCGCCAGCACCACCCGTGCGGCGCCGCGCGCCCTGGCCACCTGGCAGGCGGCGCGGGCCGTGCCCCCGGTGGCGATCCCGTCGTCGACCACGATCACCGTGCGGCCGGCGAGATCAACCGGCGGGCGCGGTCCCCGGAACCGGCGCGCCCGCAGCTCGACCTCGGCCGTCTCGCGCTCCTCCACGGCCGCCATCTCGTCCGGGGTGAGTCTCGCCAGCGCTACGACGTCGGGGTTGACGACGCGCACCCCGCCCTCTCCGACGGCGCCGAACCCCAGCTCCGGCTGGTACGGCACGCCGAGCTTGCGCACCACGATCACGTCAAGCGGCGCGCCGAGCACCTGTGCCACCTCGAAGGCCACTGGAACGCCGCCCCTGGGCAGGCCCAGGACGACCGCGTCCCCGGCTGGGACACGCCGGCTCACCTCCTCCGCGAGCCGCACCCCGGCATCATGACGATCAAGGAACATGACGTCCACCCCCCGGAACGCCCTCGGGCCCGCCGCCGCGTCCGCGGCCCCGGGCCCGTCGCCCGTCCTGCGTCATCCGTACCCAGATTCCCGCCCTGAGCAGCGCGGCGACCCGGGAAGCCGTACGAGGCCGGGGCGGGCGTGTCCGCTCGACCCGCCGCGCCCGCACCGGTAGGAATGGGGAGGCTCTCCCCAATCACGATCGCGAGAGCGAGTACGGATGATTCCGGGAACGGGGCCGGGGACAGGGCCGGGGCCGGGGGCGCGGACAGGGACAGGGACAGGGACAGGGACGGGGACGCACCGGGGCCTGCTCGTCTCCAGGCGGTGGATCCAGGCGGCGCTGCTGGTGGCCGTGTTCGGTTTCTTCGTCATGGGGCTGCTCGCGGTCCGCACCTACACGGCCCATCCGCCGGTGCCGCGCCTGGTGGCCGACGACGCCGGACGGCCGCTCTTCACCGGCCGCGACGTCGCGGAAGGGCAGCGGGTCTTCCTGGCCGCCGGCCTGATGCAGTACGGATCGGTGCTCGGGCACGGCGGCTACCTGGGGCCGGACTACACGGCCGACTACCTGCGCCGGGCCGCGGCCTTCGCCCTCCGGGCCCACGGCGGCGGCGACGGGGCACGCGAGCAGGTCAGGCAGGAGTTCCGGGCCAATCGCTACGACCCGCGCTCGGGCGTGCTCACCTACACCCGCGCCCAGGCGGACGCCTTCGCCGCCCTCACCGAGCACTACCGCGCCTATTTCGCCGATCCCCGTACGGACCGGGGGCTGCGCCCGCGCGCGATCACGGACCCGGCGCGGATCCACCGGCTGACCGCGTTCCTGTCGTGGACGGCCTGGATCGCCTCGGCCGAACGCCCCGGCGAGACCTACTCGTACACGAACGACTGGCCGGCCGAGCCGCTCGTCGGTAACACCCCCACCGCGGACACGGTGGTGTGGAGCGTGGTGTCGCTGATCGCGCTGCTGGCCGGCATCGGGGCCCTGTTCGGGGCGGTCGGCCGATGGGGCGGCCACCTGGGCTGGCGGGGCCGCCAGGCGGCGTCGGTCGACTTCCGCTCCCCCGACGAGGTGGCGCTCACCCCGGCGCAGCGCGCCACCGCGTACTTCTTCCTGGTCGTCGTGCTGCTCTTCCTCGCCCAGACGCTCCTCGGCGGCGCGACCGAGCACTACCGGGCCGATCTCGCGAGCTTCTTCGGTCTCAACCTGGCCGAGTTGCTCCCGTTCAATCTGGCCCGCACCTGGCATCTGCAGCTGTCGCTGTTCTGGGTGGTGGCGGCCTTCCTCGGGGCCGGCGTCTTCCTCGCCCCCCTCATGGCCGGGCGCGAGCCGCGCGGCCAGAAGGCGCTCGCCTGGACGCTGCTGGCCGCCCTGGCCGTCGTGGCGTGCGGCTCTCTCATCGCCGAGGGGCTGAGCATCCACGGGCTCGTCGCGCCGGGAAACTTCTGGGGCAGCCAGCAGTTCGAGTGGCTCGATCTGCCCCGCGTCTGGCAGATCCTGCTGACCGGCGGCATGACGTTGTGGGCCGTGATGATGTGGCGGGTGCTGCGCACGACCCTGCGGAGCGACAGCCGCGGCAACCTGCCCTCGATGTTCTTCCTCTCCGGCCTGGCGATCCCCGGGGTCTACGCGGTCGGCCTGCTGGCCCGTCCGGGAGACGTGTTCACCGTCACCGACTTCTGGCGGTTCTGGGTGGTTCACCTGTGGGTGGAGGACTTCCTTGAGCTGTTCACGACCGTCATGGTCGCCTACATGTTCGTCCAGCTCGGCGTGGTGCGGGAGCGGGTCGCCCTGGTGGTCGTCTACCTGGACGTGATCCTCTACTCCGCGGGCGGCGTGATCGGCACCATGCACCACGTGTACTTCAGCGGCGAGCCCGTCGAGCACCTGGCGCTGGGGGCGTTCTTCTCCGCGATGGAGGTCGTGCCGCTGACCTTCCTGACCGTGGAGGCCTGGTCGTTCGTACGGCTCGGGGCGCGGCAGCAGGCGGAGTCGCGCACCCCGTTCCCGCACCGGTGGGCGGTGATGTTCCTGGTCGCCGTCGGCTTCTGGAACTTCCTGGGCGCGGGCGTCTTCGGCTTCCTGATCAACCTGCCGGTCGTGTCGTACTACGAGATCGGCACCGGCCTGACCGCCAACCACGCCCACGCCTCGATGATGGGCGTGTACGGCATGCTCGCGGTCGCGTTCTGCCTGTTCGCGCTGCGGTACCTCATCCCTTCGTCGCGCTGGCCGGACAAATGGGCGAAGGTCTCGTTCTGGTCGCTGAACGTCGGCCTGGCCTGGATGTGCTTCGCCACCCTGCTGCCGCTCGGCCTGATGCAGCTCTACGAAGCGGTGTCCGCGGGCTACTTCGAGGCGCGCTCGCTGGCCTACCTCACCGGCCGCGCCGTCACCATGCTCGAATGGCTTCGGCTGCCCGGCGACCTGCTCTTCATCGTGGGCGGCGTCCTGCCACTCTGCTGGATCGCCTGGCTCGGCGTACGCCACCGGGGACGCGAGGCCGCGCCGGATCCGGTCACCGGCGCCACCCCCGCGCCCCGGCTGTCGGACGTTCGCGAGCCGGTGGACGCGTCGTGATCGGCCCCTTCACCGCGGAGGCGGTCCTGGTGGACGGCTACGCCGCCGGGCTGCTCGTCGTCGCCCGCGCGCTGGACCGCCTGGCCGGCCGCGTCGCGCGGCCGCCCGGCTCGGGCGAGGAGTCCCGCCTCGAAACGCCGCCCTGGCCGCACTCCGAGGCGGGGCGCTTCCATCGCGGGATCGCCCTCGCCCTGGTCGTCATGGCCGCGACGCTCGTGATCGCCGAGGTCGTACGGCGGCCCGACCGGACCGGCATCGCCCTGGCCGCCGCCACGCTCGCCGCCGCGGCCGTCACCGGGCGGCGACTGGCCGGCAGGCTGCGCGCCACACCCGCCGGTTTCCCCGAGCCGGAGTGTCAGGACAAGTGATCGGCCCCGCCGGCCGGGCCCAGCGCCACGGGCCTGGGGCGCGCGCAGGTGCTGGTGACGGTCACCGCCGCACCTGAGCCCGCCGAGGACAGCAGCGACTCCATGACGTCGAGCACGTGGAAGGCCACGGTCCCGCTCGTCCGGGGTTCCTCGCCGTCCGGGGTCGACAGGAAGTCGGCGAGGCCCACTCCGCGGGCCGCCTCGACGTAGCCGGCCGAGGCGGGCAGGGCACGCCAGCCGTCCTCCCCCACCCGCGAGAGCCGTACGGGCCCGTCGAAGTGGTTGGGGTCGGGGACGACCAGCGAGCCCTCCTCGCCGTGCACCTCCATGTTGGGCGCGGTGGTCGCCGCGCCGTCGAAGCTCATGACGAGCGTGGACATCGCTCCGGAGGCGTGCACGAGCACCCCCGTGACGTGGGTGTCGACGGCGACGGGGATCTCCTCGCCCCGGCGCGGGCCCGAGCCGATCGTGCGCTTGGCCCTCGTGCGGCCGGCCGCGCCGACGACCGACGTCACCGGCCCGAGCAACGTCACCAGGCTGGTGATGTAGTAGGGGCCCATGTCCATCAGCGGGCCGCCACCGGGGAGGTAGTAGAAATCCGGGTTGGGGTGCCAGCGTTCGTGGCCGGGCGTCATCATCGTGGCGGTCGCCGCGACCGGCCTGCCGATCAGGCCGTCGTCGATCGCCTTGCGCGCCGTCTGCGTACCGGTGCCCAGCACCGTGTCCGGCGCGCAGCCCACCCGGACCCCCGCGGCGCCGGCCGCCCGCAGCATCCGTTCGGCGTCGGCCGCCGTCACGGCGAGGGGCTTCTCGCAGTAGACGTCCTTGCCCGCCGCCATGGCCTGCAGCGCGATCTCGGCGTGCGCGGCCGGGACGGTGAGGTTGAGCACGACGTCGACCCGCGGATCGGCCATCAGTTCCGGCACAGTCATCACGTCGACCCCCGGGTACGGCCGCACCGCCTCCCGTGCCCGGTCGAGGTCCAGATCGGCCACGGCCACCAGCCGCAGCCGCGGCAGCCGGTCGATGGTGGGGAGATACTGCGCGGAGATGGCCCCGCAGCCGACGACTCCGACGTTCACCGGCTCGCCCACAGCATTCCTCTCTCAATGATCGTCCGCACGTTGTCGTTGCGCAGGACGTCGAGGTTGTGACCCGGAGTGGTGACGAAGATCTTCCCGGTCCCCCATCTCCGGGTCCATATCGCGGGCGAGGTGACCTCCCGCTGCCAGGGATCCCACGGCCGGACCCGCTGGGTCGTGGTCGCCAGCACGTCGACGTAGTCGTCGGTCAGGACCCAGTACTGCTCGGTCACGAGGCTGAAGTCCCCGATGCCCGCCGTGATGGGGTGCGCGCTCGCCTCGGGGAGCATGTTCACCGTGTACGGCACGAAGTAGTGGCCTTCGGATCCGTCGGGCTCCTCGGCCTTGCCGGGATGGCAGGCGAACTGCCCGCCGATGAGGTGCAGATACTCCGACGAGCTCCGGAAGGAGTCGGCGATGCCGCCGTGCCACCCCGCCATTCCGGTGCCCGCGCGGATCGCGGCCTCCAGCCCCCTGACCTCCGCCGGTTCGATCGTGCCCATCGTGTAGCACTGCACCACGAGGTCGACCCCCGACATGAACGCGGAGTCCGCGTACGGCGCCGGGGAGTCGGCCCGGACCACATCGAAGCCCTGCTTTTCCAGGAAGGGGATGAAGAGTTCCGTCGCCGGAACCGGGACGTGCCCTTCCCAGCCGCCCCGCACCACAAGGGCGCGGCGGTTCTGCTGACCTGTCTCGTTACCGGCTGTCACTGGGGATCAGCGGCTCCAATCTTGACTTTCCATGACCTGTGGAGAGGCGCTGGACGTGTTCGAACAGCCGACCGGCGTGATCACCTGTGTGGCCCTTCGGCGCGCGCTCACCGCGAATTCGAGCGGCCGCGCGGCACCGGCCGTACATGTGGGAGACCCATACGTTCCATTCACGGGGAGAATTCGACAATTCACTGAGCGGGCGCAGCCATCAGCGCCGAGGAGAGAAGTTATTAGAGGGCTCGTTGGAGAAGTCGTCGGAGAAGCCACCAAGGCAAACGGCGCGCACGCCATCGGGAACTCCGGCGCCGCGTAACCGTCGGTTACCCGGCTCTGGCTCTTCGACGACACGGCACGTGTGTCGCGACTTACGGACGGGACAGAAAGTTTCGGTACCAATTCGATAATTTTAGTTCTGGATCGTAGGCGCGTCGCTAACAGCAGTCAAGAGCCGGGAGTGCGCCCACGACGACCGCCCAAACCGGCGGCGCGCCCACACCCGGCGACCCGAACCGCCCTGAGCTGCGACTATGACCCCCGGGAGCGTCGACTCCAGCAGCCGCGGACGGCCGTCCGGAGGCGCACGGCGAGGGAGACCTCTCCGCGCCGGCCGCCGGGCACGCCGGGACACCCACGACCGAAGGCCGCCCGCACTTCCCCACACCGAACGAATGAGTCGAAATTTTCGGTAATTCGATCTGGCATATTGAGTCGGACAGCCCGGCGTGCTACCACTATGGGTGTCCAGATCACGTATCGTTCGTGCGCCGCACCGGACGTGCCGGACCGCCACGATTCCAGGCATGCCCCGATTTCCATTCGCGCGGCTCCCGACATGAATTGTTAGCGCTATCAGCCCGACCACGAAGAACCATTCCCCGATCCTGGTGAAAAAGCTCCTGAGACGCCTGTTCAGGCACGGGTAACCCCCCGACATCCGAACACCGGAGTAGCCATGCGCAAACACGTTCTCGCGGCCGCACTGCTCGTCGTCCCGCTGGTCGGGCAGGCACAGCCGGCGGCCGCCTCGACGGTCACCATCACCGTCGACAACAGCGCCAAATACCAGAAGATCGACGGATTCGGCGTCTCCACGGCGTTCCGGCGGAACGAACTGATCAAGGCCCTGCCGGAGGACGAACAGCGGGAGATCCTCGATCTGTGGTTCAGCCGCACGAAGGGGGCCGGGCTCAGCATGCTCCGCCTCGGCATCGGAGCGCGGCCGACCGGCAGCCCGTACGACCAGATGGAGTCGATCCAGCCGGAGGACCCGGGCGGCCCGACCGCGCCGCCCAAGTATGTCTGGAACGGTGACGACAACAGCCAGGTCTGGATGGTCAAGGAGGCCAAGAAGTACGGGGTGACGCGCTTCTACGCCGACGCCTGGAGCGCCCCCGGCTACATGAAGGACAACGGCGACGCCAGGAACGGCGGCAAGCTCCTGCCGGAGTGGCAGCAGGCCTACGCGAACTACCTCGTGCAGTACGCGAAGTTCTACAAGCAGGAGGGCATCAAGATAACGGACCTGGGCTTCACCAACGAGCCCGACTGGACGGCCGGGTACGAGTCCATGCGCTTCACGCCCGAGGAGGCCGCCCAGTTCGTCAAGGTGCTCGGCCCGGTGGCCACGGCCGCCGGGGTGAACGTGGTGTGCTGCGACTCCTTCGGCTGGGACCAGGCCAAGGCGTACACCCAGGCGATCGAGGCCGACCCCGAGGCGCGCCGCTGGGTGACGGTCCACACCGGGCACTCCTACGCCAGCCCCCCGACCTCCCCGCTGCCCACCGACCGGAACACCTGGATGTCGGAGTGGGGCCCCGGCGGCAACACGTGGGACGGGAACTGGGACGACGGCAGCGGCCAGGACGGCATGACGGTCGCGCAGGCCGTCAACGACGCCCTCACCCTCGGCGACGCCTCCGCCTACATCTTCTGGCTGGGCGCTTCCAGCGGCTCAACCAGGGCGCTCATCAGCATCGACACCACGGCCAAGACGTACCGGGTGTCGAAGCGGCTCTGGGCGATGGCCGCGTACAGCAGGTTCATCCGGCCCGGCGCGGTGCGGCTCGGGGCGACCGCCTCGGATCCCAACCTGAAGGTCTCCGCGTTCCGCAACTCCGACGGCTCCCGCGTCATCGAGATCCTCAACACCGGCACCAGCTCCGCCACATGGGACAAGATCAAGGGCCACGGCCGGGCCGAGGCCTACGTGACCGACGAGAACAACGCGGTGGCCTCCATCCCCCTGCACGGCAAGAGCGTGACGATCGCGCCGCGCGCCGTGACGACGATCGTCCTGCGCTGAGAGAGCGTCCCTGAGACGGTGAGACGGTGGGACGGCCGGGCCGGACGATGCCGGCCCGGCCTCTCGCCGATCAGTCGAGGCAGAACTCGTTGCCCTCGGGGTCGGCCATCGTGATGTGGCCGGCGCCGAGCGGAGGTGCGGGCTCATAACGGTGGAGCCGGGTGGCGCCGTGGGCGGCGAGCCGCTCGGCCTCCGCCTCCAGGGCCGCCATCCGCGCGTCGCCCGTGAGCCCCGGGGCCGCTCGCACATCGACGTGCACACGGTTCTTGACCTGTTTGTGCTCGGGCACCCGCTGGAAGAAGATCCGTGGCCCGGAGCCACCGGGGTCGACCACCGCGGAGGCGTCGTTACGGCGCTCGGGCGGCACGCCCATCGCCTCCAGGGCCTGCTCCCACGACTCGAAGCCGGCGGGCGGGTCCTGCGTCCGATAGCCGAGTACCTCGGCCCAGAACACCGCCAATCCTGCCGGGTCCGCGCAATCGATGGTGATCTGGACGTCGCGCGCCATTTCCGCTCGCCTTCCGTTCGCCTGCCGATCCGGGTTCGGTCGGCTGTGCTCCACGCTCCCGCATATAGCGGACAGCATCGTTCCGCGATCAACGATGACCATTGAGCGATGAGCATGGAGCGATGAGCATGGAGCGATGACCATGGAGCGATGAGCATGGAGCGATGAGCATGGAGCGATGAGCGGTGGAACGATGAGCGGGTGACCGTCGAGGCGACGACCGAGCGGGTGCTGCGGCTGCTGATGCTGCTGCAGCGCCGTCCGTCCTGGACCGCGGCCGAGCTCGCCGCCGAGTTGGGCGTCACCGACCGCTCGGTGCGCCGCGACGTGGCGCGGCTGCGCGCGCTCGGCTATCCGGTGCACGCGACGGCCGGCCTCGGCGGCGGCTATCACCTCGGCGCGGGCGCCCGGCTTCCGCCGCTGCTCTTCGACGACGACGAGGCGATCGCGACGGCGGTGTCCCTGCGGCTGGCGGCGGGAGGCACGGTCGCCGGGGCGGGCGAGGCGGCGCTGCGCGCGCTCGCGAAGCTCGACCAGGTGATGCCGCCTCGGCTGCGTGCCGAGGTGCGCGCGGTACACGACGCCACCGAGACACTCGTCGGCCCGGGGGTCGAAATCGATCCCGAGCTGCTGGTGACGCTCGCACGGGCATGCCGCGACGCCGTACGGGTGCGGTTCCGGTACGCCGGCCGCGACGGCGGGGAACCGGAGCGCACGGTGGAGCCGGCGCGGATGGTCGCCACCGGCCGCCGCTGGTATCTGATGGCCTGGGACGTCGACCGCGACGGCTGGCGCACCTTCCGGCTGGACCGCATGCGGGATGCCGTGGCGACGACCTGGCGCTTCCGGGCGCGGGAGCATCCTGATCCGGTGGCCTACGTGCGGCGGTCCGTGGCCGAGGCGCCGTACCGACATCTCGCCCGGGTGCGGCTGCACGCGCCTCCCGGCCGGGTGCGCGAGCTGGTGCCGCCCCAGGTGGGACGGGTCGAGGACGACCGCGACGGATGGTGCGTGCTCGTCGTCGGCGGCGACGACCTGGACTGGCTCGCCGTACGCGTGGCCGGGCTGGGCTTCGAGGCGGAGGTGCTGGAGCCCCCGGAATTACGGGAGGCCGCCGCCCGGCTCGTCCGCCGCCTCGCGTCGATGGTCGCGACCGGCTGAATGGCGAGATTCCCGACGAATCGTCGTGCCCGGGTAAGGTCGCACCATGCGCTCCGGCGGCGACGCATCCGCGGCATCGGCATATGACGCGGGTGAGGACTCCGGGCGACCCTGGGGCCTGCGGACGGTACTCGTCCGCCACGCCGACTTCCGCCGCCTCTTCGCCGGCAGCACCGTCTCGCTGTTCGGATCGAGCGTCACGACGGTGGCGCTGCCGCTGACCAGTGTGGTCTGTCTCCACGCGTCGGCCACGGAGATGGGCGTGCTGAGCGCGGTGATGTGGTTGCCCCATCTGGTGCTCGGCCTGCCCGCTGGGGTGTGGGTCGGCAGGATGCCGTACCGGCGCGTTCTGATAATCGGCGACGTTTCACAGATGCTGCTGATCGGGGCGATTCCCGCGTTGGCCGCCCTGGGCCTGCTGCGAATGTGGCACCTGTATGTGGTGATGCTTCTCGCGGGTGTCGCCAATCTCTTCGCCACGGTGGCGGCGCAATCCCTCACGCCGCAACTGGTTCCGCGCGACCAGCTCCTTCCGGCGAACAGCGCGCTGATGCTCAGCAACGCCACCGTCAACACCACCGGCTCCGCGCTGGGCGGTCTGCTGGTCGCCGCGCTCACGGCGCCGATCGCCATGGTCGTCGACGCGGTCTCGTTCCTCGTCTCCTCCTTGTTCAAGATGCGCATCCAGGCTTCAGGACGGGTGGACACGCCCGCGGCAGAGACCGCGGCGGCGGAGGAGCGGCAGCCCACGCACCTGCGCGCCGGCATCGTCGAGGGATGGCGCGCGGTGTTCGCCCACCCCGTCATGCGCGCGGTCGTGACGGCCGCCACGGTCGGCGCGTTCGCCGGTCAGACGCAGGCCGTCGTGCTGATGCTCTACCTGGTGCGCGATATCGGTCTGCCGGCCGGCCAGGTGGGGGCGCTCGTCGCGCTCAGCGGTGTCGCCGGCGTCGTGGGCGCGCTGACAGCGCCTCGGATCACCCGCCGTCTGGGCCCGGGCCCGGCCTTCATCGCGGGGATGTCCTTCGCCTCGGTCTCGGGCCTGGTGCTGGCCGCCGCGACCGGACCCTTTGTCGCGGTCTTCGCAGTTCTGGCCGTCGCGCAGCTCCTGCGTGGCGCCGGGCCCTCGCTCTACGGCATCAACCAGCAGACGTTCCGCCAGGCGTTGATCCCCGCGGAGTTGTTGTCCCGCGTCAACGCCACCTGGCGGTTCCTCGCGTTCGGCGGGCAGTCGATCGGGGCCCTCGCCGGAGGCGCGGCCGGGACGGCTCTCGGGTCGCGGGCGACCCTGGTGGCGGGTTCCTGTCTGATGCTCGCCGGGACGGTCGTGGCCCTGCTCTCCCCGGTACGCCGTCTGCGTGAGCTGACGGACGTCCCTCGGCCCTGACCGTCGATGCGGGTCTGGCGACGCGCGTCTCCCGCCGCCGGTACCGATCAGGGGTGCCGGCGGCGGGAGACGCGCTCAAATCAGGCCGTACTCAGATCAAGCCGTACTTACATCAACGGCCCGGTCTTCGGACTAGCGGGCGGTGAGGGTCCAGAGGTGGTCGGCGGTGCCGTTGTCGTCCCACTGGAGGACCTGAGCGCCGGAGGAGGTGCTCATGTTCGTGACGCCGAGCACCTTGCCGCTGTTGTTGTTGCGGAGCTTGTAGTGGCCGCTCCCGTCGGAGATGACCTGCCACAGGTGGTCGGCGGTGCCGTTGTCGCCCCAGATCAGGGCGGTCCCGCCGTTGCTGGTGCTCATGTTGGTGATGCCGAGGAGCAGTCCGCTGGCCTTGTTGACGATCTTGAAGAGGCCGGAGCCGGCGTCGGTCAGCGTCCAGGTCTGGGTGTTGCTGGACGAGGGCGTGGCCTGGTCGACCAGGGTGCCCTGGGCGGTGCCGGAGTTGGTGGTGTCCAGGGCGAGGCCGCTGTTCACGTTCTTGATCTGGTAGGTGCCGGCCAGCGAGGTCCCGCCGCCGCTGCCCGGGGTGACGACCAGGTGGTACCCGTAGGTGGAGTTCATCCCCGAGACGGGCACGGTGATGGAGCCGTTGGACACGGTGTAGTTCGACTCGCTCAGCGTGGACGGCCCGGAGACGGCCACCGTACGGCCGGGCGAGGGGGTGTACTCGAGCTTCACGTGGACGGTGCCGCCGAACGAGCCGAGCCCGTTGACGGTGACGGCGCTGTCGCCGGAGCCGCCGCCGAAGATGACGCTGAGCTGGTTGCCCGCGCTGTTCATCGCCGCGGCGCCGTCGATGCCGGTCTGCGCGGGCGGGGTGGTCGTCACCATGGTGCCGCTCATGTCGCCGTACCACTTGTAGAGCCAGTAGGCGCCGTTGGGCGAGCCGCCCCGGCTGGTGAGCAGGTCGCCGAGCGTGCCGGACTGGTTCCAGAACGCCAGCTCGGCGTCGTGGATGCCCAACCGCTCGAACTTGGCGATGTAACTCACGAGGGCGCCCGGAACGCCGACCTCGGACGGGGCGGCGTACTCCTCGATGGCGATCGGACGCGGGCTGATGCCGTACTTCTGCTCGAGGCCGACGACCGTGGCGACGTCACCGGCGATCTTGGAGGCCCTGGTCAGCTCGTGCCAGGCGATGATGTCGGGGACGGTGTTGGTCGCGACCGCGTTCCGCAGGAAGTTGTCCATGTCGCTGATGTTGTCCGAGAAGCTCGGACCCTGGATCGGGGTCGTCGGGTCCTTGGCCCGCACCTCCCGGTAGGTCCTGGTCCAGAAGTCCTCGTATGTTCCGTTGGACGACTTCCAGGTGTTGTCCGACTCGTTCCACAGCTCCCAGGCGGCCAGGTTGGTGATCCCCGACGACTTGGTCTGCGCGATCTGCTGGTCGACCAGGGTGAACCAGTCGTTCCAGCTGAACTGGTACGGCCAGCCCGCGTAGACGTCGGACAGCCGGTTCACGACCTTCGCGCCGACCCTGGCCGCCTTGGGGGCCACGGTCAGGATGTCGCCGGTCCCCTGCTGCTTGCCGCCCTGGGGCTTCTGGACGAAGGTGTTCGGCTTGATTGCCTGGGCCAGGCTGTCCGACGGGTTCGTCGCGTCCGCCAGGCCGTACAGCGAGCCGGAGGCCACGTGCGTCACCGGACGGAACGACTGGTTCGCGCTGACCACCAGGGTGGTGGAGGGGGTGGCGGCGGCCTGGGCGGGAGCCTCGGCGAGTCCGGTGCCGACCGCTGCGAGTGCGAGCGATGTGACCAGGGCAGCGGCCTGCCCTGCTCTGGATTTGACTGTCTTCACTGCGAGCTCTCCTGATGGGTTGGGGGGTGGAGGTGTGCGGAGCGAAACCGCGGACGTCGGCGGCAGGAGATGAAAGTTTCAGGGCCTCGACGTGTGCTCGGCTGGGGGACCACGCCCACGGCATGACGCCGGCCGCGTGGCCACGGGTCTCAGCCCTCGACCGCGCCGGCGGCGACGCCGGCGGCCGTATGACGCGGGGCCGGCAGCGCGGCCGTGGGCCGCTGAGCGGCTCGTGGATACGCGCCGAGCCGCACCGGGCCGGTCGCGGAGAGGGCGGAAGACTCGCGGGACATGGAGTTCCCCATATCAGTGCCTGTACGGCGGTCACGACGACGCAGTGCGCAACACACGTTGAGCAACTGCGCAAAAGTTTTCAAGCCGGAAACGTATGGTGAACCCGCCCGTGCGTCAAGACTGCTAGCGCTGCCAGTTTTCGCTTGCGCACAACTGACCAAGAGTGGGAAACGTTTGCGCACAACTGGCCAAGACGGGAAAGCGGTGGGACCATGACCGCAGCGGTGGTGAGAGCAAAGGATTGTGTGTGTCGGAGTCGGGTCGTACGGTCACAAAGGCGAGGGCCACGCTCAGCGACGTCGCCGCACTGGCCGGCGTCAGTGTGGGAACGGCGTCGAGGGCTCTCAGCGGAACCGGGCGCATGCGACCCGAGACCCGCCAGCGCGTCATCGACGCCGTCCAGGCCCTGGACTTCCGCCCCAACCAGCAGGCGCAGAGCCTGTACGCCGGCCGCAGCTGGACGGTGGGCCTGATGACCACGGACGGCATCGGCCGGTTCAGCACCCCGGTCCTCCTCGGCGCCGAGGACGCGCTGGGCGCCGGCAAGATCTCCGTTCTCCTGTGCGACACCCGTGGCGACGTGATCCGCGAGCAGCACCACCTGCGGAACCTGATGGACCGCCGCGTCGACGGCATCATCGTGACCGGCCGTCGCACCGACCCTCGTCCCCCGCTCGACGGCGTCCACGGCGGCGTACCCGTGGTCTACGCGCTCTCTCCCTCGACCGACCCCGCCGACATCTCGGTGGTGTCGGATGACGCGCAGGGTTGCCGGCTGGCCGTCGACCACCTGCTGACGGCGGGGCACACCCGTATCGCGCACGTCACGGGACCGGCCCACCACGCCGCCGCCGTCGATCGCGCCCGCCACACCGAACGGTTCCTCGCGGACGCCTCCCTTCAACTGGTCACCGGCAAGCCGCACTTCGGCGACTGGAGCGAGGCCTGGGGGCGGCGCGCCGCGGAGATGGTGCTGCGCACGGCGCCGGACACCGACGCCTTCTTCTGCGGCAACGACCAGATCGCCCGCGGCGTGACCGACACGCTTCGCGAACGCGGCATCCCGGTCCCGGGGGCGGTCGCCGTCGTCGGCTACGACAACTGGGAGACCATGACGCTCGCCGCCCGTCCCCCGCTCACCACGATCGACGTCAATCTGACCGAGATCGGCCGCATCGCCGCCCTGCGCCTCCTGGACGCCATCGACAACAACCCCGCACCGGGAGTCCACATGATCCCGAGCAGGCTGGTCGTCCGCGACTCCGCCTGAGCCACGTGGCCGTCCCCGTGCCCGTCCTCCTGATGCGGGTGGTCGGCGCTATCGGACGGAACGCTCTCCTCGCAGCCGTCATGCGGATGCGGGTGGACTTTACCTTCAGCGCTCGCCGTTCGCCCCGCCCCCTCCCGTCTTATGCCGCCGAGCATGAACGGTGCAAAGTTTCATCGGGCTCACGGCGGACCAACACCCTCTGAGCTGTGGCGTTGCCGCGGGATGTCATTCATGGCATTCATGCCCCTCATCGCCTGATTGACGGACAAACTGCCGTTTCCTACCGTCTGAACCCCTGCAGGCAACCGACTCGGATGGGGTTGGACATGCGACGTTCGATCGGATGGACGGCACGAGTGGGGGCCATCGCCGGCGTTCTCGCGTCGGCGATCGCAGGGACGATGACCGCTCAGGCGCCGGCCATGGCCGAGGTCTCCTGTCGCGTCGAGTACGCGGTCACCAACCAGTGGCAAGGCGGCTTCGGCGCCAACGTGGCGATACACAACCTCGGCGACGCGGTCACCGGCTGGCGGCTGACCTGGTCGTTCGGAGCCGGACAACAGGTGACCCAGGCGTGGAACGCCACCGTGACCCAGGCCGGTGGCAGTGTGACCGCCGTCGACGCGGGGTACAACGCCGCGATCCCCTCCGGAGGCACCACTTCATTCGGGTTCAACGGTTCCTGGAACGGCACCAACCCCGACCCGGCCTCTTTCTCACTGAACGGCGTACCGTGCACGGGCGCTCCCGGCTCACCGAGCGCGAGTCCCAGCCCCTCGCCTCCGCCTTCACCGACGGTCTCGCCGAGCCCCTCGGCATCATCGGGCGGTCCTACGACCCCGCCGGCGTCCTACCCCAACCCCGGCCGCGTGACCGGCGACATCGGGGTCCACGACCCCAGCGTGGTGAAGCGCCCCGACGGGGGCTACCTCCTGGCCCACACCGGCGACGACATCGTCCTCAAGACGTCCTCCGACCGAGTGGCCTGGCGCAATGCCGGAGCGGTCTTCCCTGGCGGCGCTCCGTGGACCACCTCCTACACCGGTGGCAGCAGGAGCTTGTGGGCGCCGGACATCTCCTATCACAACGGCAAGTACTACCTGTATTACTCGGCCTCGTCCTTCGGGTCGAGCAACTCCGCCATTTTCCTGGCCACCAGCTCCAGCGGGGCCTCGGGCTCGTGGACGAACCAAGGAATGATCATTTCGACGAACTCGTCCAGCGGCTACAACGCGATCGACCCCAACCTCGTCATCGACGACCAGGGTAGATGGTGGCTGACCTTCGGCTCGTTCTGGAGCGGCATCAAGCTCGTCCAGCTCGACCCGGGCACCGGCAAGCGGCTCGACAGCACCCTCCGGAGCATCGCGCAGCGTCCGGGCAGTACCGCGATCGAAGCACCCTTCATCGTCAAACGCGGCAACTACTACTACCTGTGGGCCTCCTTCGACCTGTGCTGCCGGGGCGCTTCCAGCACCTACCGGATCATGGTCGGCCGCTCGGCGAGCGTCACCGGCCCGTACGTGGACCGCGACGGCGTGGCGATGACATCCGGCGGAGGCACCCAGGTGCTCGCCGGTCATGGCTCCATCCACGGCCCCGGCCATCAGGCGGTCATCAACGACAGCGACGGTGACGTGCTCTTCTATCACTACTACGCCGACAACGGTGCGTCCCTGCTGGGGATCAACAAGATCGGCTACGACTCGGCCGGCTGGCCGTTCGTCTACTGAGAGGGACCGATCACGAGCGACTTCCATGTCGAGGATTGGGACGGGCAGGCTAAGGGAGACGGCGAATGAGGCCGTCCTCCACATAACCGTCCTCCAAATAGGCGGTCCGGCCTGCGTCCACCGCCGAGATCGCCGCGTTCATCCGCCGTGCCAGGCCCGGCGGCAAGAGCTCGCCGAGCTCCGCGGGCTCGGCGAACACATATTCGTCGAGCTCCTCGGGCTGGAGACGTAGCGCCGCGATTTGGGAATCAGCGAGCACGCCCGCATTGAAGACGAACATCAGCCCTGCGTCCCACGGCGGCGCGGGTGGCACCCAGTCGACGCAGGCGAGCCGACCCACCGGCGGCGCGATGCCCAGCTCCTCCTGCAGTTCCCGTAGCAGAGCACTGACGGGGGACTCCCCCGCCTCCACGATCCCGCCGGGGATCTCCCAGTCGTCCTTGTAGACCGGGTGCACGACAAGCACCCGCCCCTCGTTGTCTCGGAGCAATGCGCCCGCCCCGGCACGAAGGCGCGGTACGGAGGCGACGTAGGCCAGGTATGACGCGGAGTCCCTCATGACGGCTCCGACACTACGAGCCGCGCCCTTCCTGGCGCCGGTGTATCCCCGAATCCGCAGACGGCCCCTACACCGCTGGGCGGGATCCGCGGTCTCCCGCCGACGGCGCAGCCTCATCAGCTCCCACCGCCAGCCGGCGGAGCCGTCCCGCTCTCCCTCTGAAGACCGGACGACCGCACGGGTCGTGACAGCGTCCGCCTCTCGATCCGTGGTGTCACAGATCCGCAGGCTCGCCCGGTCCAAATTGGCGAGTCGAGCCACCGACCGGATCAGCGGGGTTCGCGAGGTCCGGGCGGAGAAACGAGATTCGGAGGAATGATGAGCGGTCCCATCAGTGAGAACGACTTTCTCCACGAGCTCAAGGCCGTGGTCACGGTCGAACTGACCATGGCCGAGGTGAGTCAGTCGCAGGACGATCGTGACGTGCCGGTCAGCGATTGGTTGCTCGATCCCGTCGAGACCGAGCGCGCGCGGGTGGGGGCACTCGGCATTCTCGCCGCGATCACGGAATTGCAGAACGGCTCTCCGTTCCGGCCCTCCATCGGCCGGGGCCTGATGCGGGAGCAGCCGTGACGCCGCACCTGTCCGCCGCCCCGCCCGAACTGGAAGGCAAGATCGTCACTCCTGTGGACCCGCGGTATCTCCTGCTGCGCTCCACGCACACGGGAGTGGCCGAACCCGCGCTCGTCCTGCTTCCCGAGAGCACCACCGAGGTGGTCGCCGCGCTGCGCTTCGCCCGCGACAGGGACCTGCCCGTGACCGTGCGCAGCGGGGGGCACGGCGTGTCCGGGCACGCCACCCATGACGGCGGCGTGGTCATCGACCTGTCGGCGCTGAACCGGGTCGAGGTGCTCGACCGACGCAAAAGGCTGGTCCGGGTGCAGGCCGGCGCCCGCTGGGCGGCCGTCGGGCAGTCCCTCGCCCCGTACGGACTTGCGATCGGCTCCGATGACCACGGCGATCTCGGCGTCGGCGGCCTGGCCACGGGCGGCGGGATCGGCTGGCTGGTACGCGACTACGGACTGACCATCGACCGCATCCGCGCCGCCGACGTCGTCCTGGCCGATGGAACGATCGCCCGCGCCGACGCCGAACACGACCCTGACATGCTGTGGGCCGTACGAGGCGCCGGAGCCGGGGTGGGCATCGTGGTGGAGTTCGAGATCGAGGCGATGGAGGTGTGCGACGTCGGATATGTGCAGATCGCCGTGGAGATCAAGCGGGACGGCCGCGCGCTGCGGCAGTGGGCCGACCACATGGCCTCCGCCACACGTGGGCTGACCACCACCGTCAGCGTGCAGTCCTGCGGCTCCGCGCTGGTCGCCTCCATCACCGCCGTGGTCGCCGGCACAGACAGGCATCACCTGCGGGCCGCGGTCGAACCGCTGCTCCTTATCGGCACCAGGCTGCTCGACCTGAACGTGCGGCTCACCCCGTACCACGCCCTGCTCGCCACTCCTCACCTGTACCCCGGCTCCGGGCAGCAGGCCGGCGCCACCACCAACGGCCTGCTCCGGGCCATGACCGACGACGACGCGACGGCGATCATGGCGGCCGCGACCATGCCTCAACAGCCCTCGATCCAGCTTCGTTCGGTGGGCGGGGCGGTCAACGACGTGCCCGCCGGCGCGACCGCGTACCCGCATCGGCATCAGGACACGCTGGTCATCGCCTCGGTGTTCCCTCCGCGGCGCGGCGCGGAACTGGACGCGGTCTGGCAGCCGCTGGCCGGACGGTCCGACGGAGCCTACGGCGGCTTCGAGAGCCGGCCCGGCCCGGACGCCTTCGCGCGAATCTACCCCGGCGCGACCGGCCAGCGGGTCACCCGCCTGTGGAACCGCTACGACCCGGACGGCGTCTTCCGTCGGAAAGAGCCTGGTCGCGGTCGGGGGTGAGATCGACCTCGTCACCGGCGGTCAACTGGCCCGCTACCTCTCCCGCATCCGTCGGCCCGGGGACCACGTGGTCCTCGACCTGGCCGGCCTGTCCTTAACAAGGTGAACATCATGACCGTTCAGCAGATTCACCAGCACCATAAGCCCCGCCGCCCTCTGGACTGGGCCGCCCGCGCCGCCTGCCTGGACGCGGACCCCGGCCTGTTCTTCCCGATCACATGGGATGAGCATCCCGATCATCCCGAAGAGCGGGCACGGCGCATCTGCACGACCTGCCCCGTGCAGGCGGCCTGTCTCGACTGGGCCCTGCGCACCGGCGAAGCGGACGGCATGTGGGGTGGAACCACCCCGGACGAGCGCCGCCGGTTACGCGCCCGCCAAGGGCCGGCCGCGTCCGATGCGGGGAGCTGATTGAGGCCTGTCTTGCTGATGCACCGCTCTGACCTGCGGGTATCCCATCCGCTCCGGTCTCCATGTCACGTCATCGGCCTCTTGCCGCCGTTGCCGGTCAGGGCCTGCGGAAGTTGGCGGCGAGAGGTGATGTCGAGCTTGGCGAACACCTTGCTCAGGTGGTACTCGACGGTACGCGGGCTGAGGAACAGCTGGGCCGCGATCTCCGGGTTCGACAGGCCCGCCCGGGCCAGACCGGCGATCTGGCTCTCTTGGGGCGTGAGCTGGTCGCGCGTGACGGCGGTGCGCCTGCGGACGCTCTCTCCGGTGGCCAGCAGCTCGCGACGGGCCCGTCCGGCGAACGCCTGCATGCCGATCGCGGTGAAGATGTCGTGGGCGGTGCGCAGTTGCGTTCGCGCGTCTGCCCGCCGCCCCTCATGGCGTAGCCACTCGCCGTAAAGCAGATGCGCGCGGCCGAGTTCGGGCCGGAAGCCGGTCCGGCCCAGCCGGTTGACCGCCTCGCGATACCAGCGCTCGGCGTCCTCGCCCTCGCTGAGCAGCGCTCGGGAACGCGCGTAGATTCCCTGCCCCCAGTCGGTCTGGCCGATGCCGGTCGCCTCGGCCAGCCGGCCGAGAGCGTCGGCGGCCAGCACGGTCTGCCCGGTTCTGTGGGCCGCCTCGATCAGATCAGGAAGCGCCCACATGGATATGTGCAGGGGTGCCTCCTGGGCGGCTTGCGCCTCGGCGAGGGCCTTCTCGTAATGGCCGAGTCCGTTATAGAGGATGGCGGCCACCCACTGCGGGAACTGCACGCCGACCCCCTGATTGGCGGCTCGGGCATCCGCGATCACGGCCTCGATCATCGGGACGGCCTCGGCTTCCACTCCCCGGAACCCCGCGAGCATCACGGCTCCGGTTGGGGCGTGACGGGTTCCTGTCGCCGCCGCGATCGCCTCCCCCTCGGCGACCAGTGAAGCGGCCTCCGCGAAGTCACCGCGCCAGGCCGAGAAGACGGCCATCGACTGCACCCAGATCACCAGCGTGCCGAGCAGGCCCGACTCGCGGCAGGACTGGATCTCGCGAGTCTGGATCGCGTACCAGCACTCCTCGTCCCACACTCTCGCCGCGGCGACCACTGCCACCGGGCTCCATCGCAGGCGCTCCGCCATGGGGATGTCGTCTTCGGCGAAAGACCGAGCCGATCGTCTCAGCAACGGTGCCGCCTGGGCGCTTCCCTCAGTGATCAGGGCCGACAGGCCGTCCAGCAGGAGATCCGACGGCCGGGGCCTGCCAGTGGGCGGTGGGGCTGACCTGGCGGCCTGGGAGACTTCGTACAGGGCATCGGCTCCCGCGAACTGCCCGGCGAACAACGCGGCGTACCATGCCTCCAGGTATGTCTGCCGCGCTAGGTCGGCGTCCAGCGGCTCCAGTCGTTTGGCCGCCCCTGCCAGCAGCGCGGGAGCGTCGCCGCCCAAGTTGGAGGCGAACGCGATCTGTCCGCGTATGAGCTCGACGCGGACCTGCTGGAGTTCGTCCAGCGGGCCCGCCGCCGCCATAGCGAGCAGTTCGGCCGCCATGTCGAAAGCGCCTGCCCAGACATTCGCCTGCGCGGCCGCCAGGGCCCGCTCGGACCGCGATCGGGATTCGCCCGTCAACTCGGCCGCGCGTTGCATGAACGCCGCGGCCGCGGCCATGCCCCCGCGGGCCTGCGCCCGCTCCGCGGACCGCTCCAGTTCCGCGGCCACTTCGTCGTCGGGTCCCGATGTCGCCGAGGCCAGATGCCATGCCCGCCGATCCGGGTCACGGTCGCGATCGGTCGCCTCGGCCAGCGCATGATGCGCCGCCCGCCGCTCGGACGGCGACGCCGCCGAGTACACCGCCGACCGCACAAGCGGATGCCGGAACCGCACCCGCGTCCCAGGCTCCAGCAGCCCGTTGGCCTGAGCGGCTCCCGCCGCGGAGGCGGGAATCCCGAGCCGCCCGGCCGCCCGCCAGATCAGCGCCGGGTCGACGGTCGGCTCGGCTGCCGCGACCAGCATCAGCGACCGTGTCTCGGCCGGCAGAGCCTCCAGCCGGCGCCGGAAGCCCTCCTCGATACGCGTAGGGACCGCCTGCGCCTCGACCAGCCCGAACCCGCCCGCCAGCTGCGTGGGGCTCAGTCCGCGTGGCAACTCCAGGAGTGCCAGGGGGTTGCCGTTGGTCTCGTCCAGAATCCGGTCCCTGACCCGTTCGTCCAGCGGAAACCGGACCACCGAGCGCAACAGGGTATGGGCGTCCTGCTTCGGCAGGCCACGCACCTCGAGATCGGCCAGCCCACGGAACTGCTCCCCCGGCTCACGGGCCGCGAAGATCAGCCCGACCGGCTCGGCGAACAACCGCCGCGCCACGAAGGTGAGCACCTGCGCCGACGACTGGTCCAGCCATTGCGCGTCATCAACCACACATAAGAGCGCGCGTTCCTCGGCTGTCTCCGACAGCAAGGTCAGCACCGCCAGCCCGACCAGGAAGCGGTCCGGCGCGTCCCCCTTGCGCAACCCGAATGCGACGCCCAGCGCGTCACGCTGCGGACCGGGCAGGGCCTCGAGCCGATCCAACAGCGGCGCGCAGAGCAGATGCAGGCCGGCGAACGCCAGCTCCATCTCCGATTCCACGCCTGCCGCCCGGACCACTCGCATGTCCGCGGCGGCCTCCACCACATGCTGCAGCAGCGCGGACTTGCCCACCCCGGCCTCACCCCGCAGCACCAGCGCTCGCCCGCGTCCGGACCGCAGATCCCCCAGCAAGCCGTCAAGCGCCGCACGCTCTCGCTGTCGGTTCAACAGTGGCGGCGTCGGCTCTGCTAACGTCCGCATGCCCGTCTCCGTCCCCCGTTCAGCGCCGGCTTCCGTTCAGCGGCGACTTCGCCGACGCGGCTGAGTCAGTGACGTCAGGCGTTCGCCAGAATGCCACCCCCGGATGGTAACGATCAAGGCGACCCCTCGGCATGGTCGCCGGAGCTGATCACGTCCGCGGCGAGGAGATCTTCCAGGGCTCTCATGTTCCCCTCCCGAGCGGCGTCGAGGAAGATCGTCAGAAGGCGCCGGTGCTCATGACTGTCGATCGACTGGCGCCGGCCGGAGCTCAGGTGCTTACGGGCCCGGCTCACCAGCTGGCGGACGTTGGCCGGGCTGAGCCCGATGATCTCGGCGATCCGCTCGTAGGGGTAGACGAAGGCTTCACGGAGGACGTAGGCGGCCCGCTGGGCCGGGGTGAGCTTCTCGAGTAGCAGCCGCAAAGCTACTGCGAGTGCCTCACGCCGCTCGACCCCGACGGCGGGATCGGTGCTGGTATCGATGGGCTCGGGCAGACACGGGCCTACGTAGATCTCACGGCGGACCCGGGCGGACTGCGTGGCGTTGATGGACAGCCGCGTCGTGACCAGGGTCAGGAACGCCGTCGGTTTGGCGATGGCCGAGCGTTCGGTCTTCTGCCAGCGGAGCCAGGCCTCCTGGACGATGTCCTCGGCTTCCGCCGAGCGGGCGAGCACGCCGCAAGCGATGCGGTAGAGGCTCGGACGTACTTTGACGAAGGTGGCGGCGGCCTGTTCCAGGGAAGTCGTCTGGCTTTGCGTTTCGGGATCCATGCTCACTCACACCTTCGATGGACGCTGTCGAGTCACAGTCCGAACCGGTGATCCGGCGGCCTTCGCCGCGGTGGGTAAACGGGTTTCTCGCGGTGCCCGCCAGCGACACGGAGTCGCGCGGCCACCATGGACTCTGGCCGGGCACATGCCATGGCCGCACCAGGGAGATACCTGGCGCGGGTCCCTAGCGGGAGCCGGGTCCGGGGGTCACCGGCCGACCGCGACCCCCGGGGCACCGGGCCACACACGGGGGCAAGCGACAGGCGTCACGCGGCGTCCTGGTGTCCGGTCTTACAGACGAGTCGGCGATCACGCGCTCGACTCCGGCTCCGGCTATGACAGACGGCTATGACGCCGACGGCGACGTCTTCGGCGCGCGAACCGTCTCGGGTCCGCCGGCCCCCCGGAGCCGCCATCCCACGCGGAACAGGACAGAGCCATGACCAGTCCCCCAGCCAACGCATCCCTCCACGCCAAAAGAGGACCCTTCGCCGTGGTGCCCCTCCTCACGGCGGTCGTCTTCATCCTGGCGGCACTCAACCCGGCGCACAGCGCCGCCGCGCAGGACAGCCGATCACGGACGGCGAAGCCCGTCATCGTGCTTGTACACGGAGCCTGGGCGGACGCCTCGAGCTGGAGCCGTGTCGTCGCCAGGCTCCAGGACGACGGCTACACGGTGAGGGCGATCGCAAATCCGCTGCGATCGCTGTCGGGCGACGCCGCGTCCGTGAAGGCCTTCCTCAAAACGCTGACGGGACCGATCGTTCTCGTCGGCCACTCCTACGGCGGAGCTGTGATCACCAACGCGGCCACCGGAAACCCCAATATCAAGGCACTTGTCTATGTCAACGCCTTCGCGCCCGACGCCGGCGAGTCGGCGACATCACTCGCGGGGCCGGACTCCGCTCTCTCAGCCCCGGACCCGACGACCGTGTTCGACCTCGTTCCCGACACCCTTCCGCCCACCGCGGACACCGAGCTGTATCTCAAGGACTCGACCGTCTTCACGTCGTTCGCGAACGGGCTGAGCGCGGATGAGAAGGCAATCGTGGCGGCTTCACAGCGATCGGCCACGGTCGGGGCGCTCAACGAGCCGTCCGGAACTCCCGCCTGGCGGACGATCCCGTCCTGGAACCTCATCGGCACCAAGGACCGGATCATCCCGCAGAGCGCCCAACGGGCCATGGCCGAGCGTGCCGGTTCCACCATCATCGAGTACGACGCGGGACACGTCGGTCTGATGACGGATCCCACAACCGTCACGCGCGTGATCGAGCGGGCGGCGAGGGCGACCGTTCACTAACGGGCCGTGTTGAAGAGATCCGGCCGGGGCGTCGAGCCATCACGGCTTGATGCCCCGGCTCGGGGTCGTGTGCTGACTTCCGCCCATGAACTCCGAACACGGAGCATCAGGCGGTGACCGCCGTGCCTCCGAGGAGTGTGGCGCTGATCTGGGTACGGGAGACGATGCCGAGCTTCTGGAAGACCTTGCGCAAGTGCCATTCGACGGTATGCGGGCTGATGAGGAGCTGCGCGCCGATCTCAGGGTTCGTCAGCCCGTCACAGGCCAGGCGTGCGATCTGCGCCTCCTGAGGGGTGAGGATGGCGCGTCCCTTGGGGCGCCTGCGTACCGTCTCGCCGGCGGCTTGCAGCTCGCGCCGCGCACGTTCGGCGAACGCCTCGGCCCCCATCTGGGTGAGCATTTCGTAGGCGATGCCCAGGTGCTCGCGCGCGTCGACGCCGCGGTCCTCCCGGCGCAGCCACTCGCCGTAGAGCAGCCGGGCGCGAGCGAGCGTCACCCGGACACCGGTGCGGCTGAGCCGCTCGATCGCCTCACGGTATGAAGCCTCGGCGGCTTCACCGTCGCTCACCTGGGCACGAGCGCTCGCTGAGGTGCCGAGAGCCCAGTCGGTGCCACTGGCCTGAGCGAGCTGTTCGAGCTTCCGGGCGGCTTCGGCGGCGCGGGCCGGTCGTCCGCTGCGGACGGCGGCCTCGACGAGCTCGATCAGGGACCTGATGAACGCTCCGCCGAACTCCGGCGGATGCTCAGAGCCTCGCGCGGCCGCGAGGTATGCCGCTTCGTAGCGTCCCAGGCCGTTGTAGAGCACCGCCTTCGCCCAGTGGGTGGCGGTCACCACCTTGCCTTCCCCCTGAAGGGCCGCCTCACGTGTGACCGCACTGATCACCTGCTGCGTCGCGGCTTCCCGGCCTCGCCACGGCTCGAGCACCAAAGCGGCGTATCGGGCGAAGAAGCGGCTGCCCGTCACCTCACCGATGTCGACCGCCTCGGCGAGCAACTCTTCGGCGATGGCGAGTTCGCCGGCAAGGGCCCGATTGGACACGAGCATGTGGAGAGCCGACGGCAGCACCGACAGGGCACCCGTCTCACGAGCCAGGTCGACCAGCCTCGTCGAGAGCACCGACCAGCTGTCGAAGTCCAGGACGTTATGAGCGACGCGGCACGCGAACGGGAGCCAGCCCAGCCCCTCCTCCCTGGAGACCCCGTCGTCGCGGAAGGACTCCAGGGCCCGCAGCACCATCGGCGTGCCCGCCGTATAGCCCTCAACGGCCATCACTGCCACGCCGTTCAGGAACAGATTGGTGCGCTCGGAGGCCGGCCCCGGCGGTGCGGCAAGTATCGCCCTCGCGACGTCCGCCAGGCGAGCGCCGTTAGGCAGATGGCCGGCTGTGATGACCGCGAACATCGCGTCACGATAGGCCTCGCGGGCGAGCCCGGCGTCCAGCGACTCGAGCCGTGCCGCGGCCTTGAGCAGCAGCGGCAGGCCGGCGCCGGCACTGGTTGAGGAGAAGACGACCTGGCCACGCAGCAGGTCGGCCTCAGCGGAGCCGCGTTCGTCCAGCGGGCTGAGCTCGGCCGCGTCCAGCAGTTCCAGCGCGGCGTCGTACCCGCCGGCCAGGTACTTGGCCCGGGCCGCGGCCAACGCTCTGGCGGCGCGGCGGGCGGCGTCGGGGCTCAGCTCGGCCGCACGCTCCAGAAACGCGGCCGCCGCGGCGACCCCGCCGCGCAGCCGCGCCCGATCCGCCGAACGCTCCAGCTCGGCAGCCACCGTCTCATCGGGACCGGCCGTCGCGTTGGCCAGATGCCACACTCGTCGTTCTGGATCGGCGTGCGGATCGGTGGCTTCGGCGAGTGCGCGGTGCACCCGCTGCCGGTCCTGCGGGGTCACCACCTGGTAGGCCGCCGAACGCACCAGGGGATGACGAAACCGCGCCCGGGTGCCGATGCTGATCAGTCCCGCCGCTTCGGCTGGCGTCGCGGCGGCCGCGTCGATGCCCAGCCGCTCTGCCGCGCGGGTCAGCACGGTCACATCGCCCATCGGCTCGGCCGCCGCGATGAGCAGAAGCTGTTGTGTCTGGGCCGGGAGCGCCCGGACCCGATGGAGGAAGCTCCGCTCGTTCTGGCCGGACGGCGGCCCCGCGTCAGGCCTTCCGAACCCTCCGGCCAGTTCGGCAGGCGTCAGTCCCAAAGGCAGCTCGAGCAGGGCCAGCGGATTGCCGTGGGCCTCGGCGACGATCCGGTCCCGGACCCGCTCATCCAGCCGGCCGGGAGTCACGGACTCCAGCAGGGCGCGGGCGTCGTCGTCGTTCAAGCGCCCCACCTCGAGCTGCCGCAGCCCTGTCAGGTCGGGTTCGAAATGGTGTTCGCGCACCGCGAGCACCAGTCCGATCGGCTCGGCGGACAGGCGCCGCGCGACGAAGGAGATGGTCTGCGCGGAGACCTGGTCCAGCCACTGGGCGTCGTCGACGAGGCAGAGCACCGGCTCTTCACCGGCCGCGTCGCCGAGCAGGCCGAGCGCCGCGAGCCCGACCAGGAAGCGGTCCGGCGGAGTTCCCGCGGTCAGCCCGAACGCGGTCCCGAGCGCGTCACGCTGCGGGTCCGGCAGGCGGCAGAGGTTATCCAGGAACGGGACGCACAGTTGATGCAGTCCCCCGAAGGCGAGCTCCGTCTCCGGCTCTATACCCGAGGCCCGGACGATCCGGCAGCCGGACGCGCCGCGTCGCGCGTATTCCAACAGCGCCGTCTTGCCGATGCCGGCCTCGCCACGCAGGACCAGGACCGAACTGTGGCCGGCCTGCACCGTCGCCACGAGTTGATCCAGTCTCTCGCGCTCCACCTGCCGGCCGTGCAGCCGCAACCGGGGTTCGCCGCCGGCCATCAGCACCACCCGGCGGGCGCGCCGGAGTCGATGTCACGGCCGGCGCGGGGCCACGCGCTGATCCGCGCCGCGCCGTCTCCGCACGACCGCGACACGCTCATGATCACGATTTCCCCTCCTTCACCAGCGGTTTGGTGGTGCCACTGTGATCACGATGCTGATCGGCAGGCGCGACTACCACGTCTGGTCGCCGGCGCGGACCAGCATCTCGTTGACGGCGACCCGCCGGTCTCGGGTGACGATGTAGCTGATCGCGTCCGCGACGTCCTCCGGCCGCAGCGCTTCGATTCCGGCGATCCGCCGGCGGGCCGCGTCGCGGACGGTGTCGCTGAGGTGGTTCATCAGCTCGGTGTCCACGACGCCGGGCTCCACCACGCCGACCCGGACCCGTTCGCCGAGCAACTCCTGGCGGAGTGATTCGGTGAACCCGTTCAGGCCGAACTTGGTGAGGCTGTAGACGCTGCTCCCCGGCTGGGCGACTCGCCCGGCCGTCGAGCCGACGTTCACCACATCGGCGACCTGCCGCGGCGACGTCGACGCCGCGTAGATCAGGTGCGGGACGGCGGCGTGCGTGACGTGCAACAGCGCGGCCACGTTGAGCGAGATCATCCGATCCCACTCCGCGACGGTGCTGTGCAGTGCCGGGTTGAGCAGCATGATCCCGGCGTTGTTGACCAGGATGTCGAGGCGCCCGAGCTGGTCCAGCGTGTCCTGCACGGCGTCCTCGGCGCGTTCCGGCTCGGTGATGTCCGCCGCGATCACGGCCGCCTGCCCGCCCAGCCCGGCGATGTCGCGCGCGACCTGCTCCAGGCGGTCGCCGCGACGGGCGACCAGGGCCACGGCCGCGCCCTCACGGGCGAGACGGCGCGCGGTCGCGGCGCCGATTCCGCTGCTGGCGCCGGTGACGAGCGCGACGGCTCCGTCCAGCGGCTGTTCGGACATGGCTGCCTCATTCTCTTGTGGCCCACGATGACGCGACGTCGTCGTGGAAAGCGAAATGCCGACACGACCAGCCTCGGCGGCCGGTCACCGGATCGCACCAGGGTGTCTCACTGGTCTACACGGGCCAGGGATGGCCGGTGGGCGGGCGTGCGCGCGAAACAGGTCGCGCTCGCCTGCGCGACCTGCGATGTCAGAGCGGCCGGCAGCCGGCCGCTCACCTCTACTGCGGGGCGGACTCGCTTTCGTCGCGGGACAGGACACCGCGAAGCTGCGTCCGGGAGCTGATCCCGAGCTTGATGAAGATCTTGCGGAGGTGCCATTCGACGGTGCGCGGGCTCACGAAGAGACGGGCCGCGACCTCCGGGTTGGACAGGCCGTCCCGCACGAGCAGGGCGATCTGTCGCTCCTGCACCGTCAACTCCTCGCTCGACGACGCCTCGTCCCTGCGCTTGCGGCGGACGCTCTCTCCCGTGGCGAGAAGCTCGCGCCGGGCACGCTCGGCGAACGCCTCCATCCCGATCGAGACGAACATCTCGTACGCGGTCCGCAAGTGGACCCGCGCCTCGGCCCGCCGGCGGTTCCGGCGTAACCACTCGCCGTACAGCAGGCGAGCACGCGCCAGTTCGGGCCGCAGCAGCGTCCGGCCCAGCCGCTCGATCGCCTCCCGGTACAGGTCGTCCGCGGCGGCGGCGTCGATCAGCAGCGCCCGGCAGCGAGCCAGAATGCCCTGGGCCCAGTCCGTGTCGCACGACTCCGCCAAATCCACCAGGTCCCCGAGCGCCCCGTGGGCGGCCGCGTCGTTCCCGACGCGCGCCGCCGCCTCCACGAGCTCGGGGAGTGCGAATTGGTAGACAAGCAGGTTGGCGCTTCCGATGGTGGCCTGCGCCGCCGGCAGCGCGAGCTCGTAGCGGGCGAGGCCGTTGTAGAGCACCGAGGCCGCCCAGTGGGCGGACACCACGCCCCCCAACTGGCCACTGGCACCGGCCTCCTGGACCGTCGCGGCGATCAGCGCCGAAGCCTCGTCCTCCTTGCCCTGCATCGCCCTCAGCAGAAGCCGGGTGTGCTGCGTCATGGGCACCCCCGTCGCCTCCGCGACGGCCCCCGCTTGGGCGACGAGCGTGGCTCCGGTGGCGAAATCACCGCTCAGCAAGACCGGCACGCCCAACGCGTGGAGGTAGATGGGCAGCTCGGACAGGGCGCCGGCCGAACGCACCTCCTCGAGCACCCTGGCAGGCGTCTCGAACATGAGGCGGTCCTCCCAGATGTACGAACCCACGGCACAGGCCGCCCATCCCACCTTCAGGAGGTCTCGTACGGGATAGTCCGTGAGCGCGTCCTGCGTTCTTCGCAATGCGGGAAGCGCGGCCCTGCGGCCGTCAGTGACGAGCAGCGCATAGCTTTCGAGCACGAGATCGAGGACATCCGCGCCTGCTTCTGGAGAGGGAAGCCGCCGCATCGCCTGGGAGACGGCCAGGAGGCTCTCGCGGTTGCCGGCGCCGAAGGAGGCCGCACCCCAGGCGATGAGATACGTCTCCCGGGCGAGGTCCATGTCGAACGGCTCCAGCCGCTGCGCGGCCGTCAGCAGCATCAGCGGCGCCTCGTTGTTGAAGCCGGCCGCGAACGTGATGTGACCGCGAAC
>NZ_JAFCNB010000006.1 GCF_017896165.1 Microbispora oryzae | reverse complement strand
ATGAGTCGGCCACCGCTCTCGGGCTCAACGAGATCGGCCGGGTCTCGCTGCGGACCACCCAGCCGCTGTTCGTCGACGACTACGCCCGCAACCGCATGACCGGCGGATTCATCCTCATCGACGAGGCGACCGGCGGCACGGTGGGTGCGGCGATGGCTACCGGACAGCAGTGACATGGGTCGTCCACGCGACCCGGCGATCGACAGAGCGGTCATCGCCGCGGTCGTCGAGATGCTCGTCGACGACGGCGTCGCGTCCATCCCCATCGAGGCCGTGGCCGAACGGGCCGGGGTGGCCAAGAGCGCCATCTACCGCCGCTGGCCGAGCGTGGACGTCCTGCTCGCCGACGCCGTCGCCACGTTCGAACCACGACCAGCGTCTCCGCGTGACTCTCTCCGGCAGGAACTGCTTGACCTCCTGACCTCCCTGCGGCCCATCGGCGGACTGCTGCTCGTCCTTCCGTATCTGGAAAATCGCGGCCCGGCCACGGCGGCGCGGGTTTCCGCACTCTTCGAGGCTCTGCGCCGCACTCTCCACGAGATGCTTTCCCGGGCGCTGGCCCGGGGCGAACTGCGTGAATATCCGGACGAACGCCTCCTGCTGCGCCTCCTGCTCGCGGGCTCCGCCGAACCGGAGAGCGTCCTCGGCCTCGTCGCCGACGGTCTTTGCGTACGGCAATCCTGCGATCGGCGGCCCTGAGAACGGGCCGGTTCGCATGGTTGTCAGTCTGGGTTGACACGGGCCCCGTGTCAATCCAGACTGACAGCATGGACCTGGAGGAACTGTCCGAGCGCATCAAGTCGAACGACCCCGCGCTGGGACTGCGTGCGGTGGGCGCGCTGCATCGGCTGGCCGAGCAGGTCGAGGCCGTCTCGGTCGCGCTGGCCCGGGAGCAGGGATGGACGTGGGCGCAGATCGGTGACGCTCTCGGCATGTCACGGCAGTCGGTGCACGCCAAATACGGAAAGTGAGGCATCTCGATGTTCGGTAGTGAGAAGAGCCTGTTCGCCGTGGCTGTGAAGGCGGCGGCCGACGAGGCCAGAGCGCGCGGCGACCGCCGCGTCGGCACCGAGCATCTGTTGCTCGGCCTGCTACGCGGCCCCGACTCGGTCGGTGTCAGCGCCCTCGGTACGGACCTGCCGACCGCGCGCGCCGCCCTCGCCGAATTGGACGCGGCGGCACTGCGTGCGATCGGGCTGGATGTCGGCCAGGCGCCGCAGGCCGGGGCGCGCAGGCATCCCGTGGTGTCGCCCGCAGCACTCACCACGAGCGCCAGAGCCGCGGTCACTCACGCGATCAAGATGACGACCCGTAAGGACAGGAATACCCAGGCCCCGGTGCAGCTCCTGCTCGCGCTGCTCACGCAACAGCGGCCGGACCCGGTGGCGGAACTGCTCGACCACATGGGCGTCGACCGCACCGCGGTCCGCGCCCGGATCGCCCAGTGATGGCCGGATCAGGCGGCGCGGGCGCGTGAGACCGCCGAAATCAGGCGCGCCCCGGCGTTCCGGGCGGCGATGCCGTAGCCGGTGGCCGGGATGAGCAGCCGGGACGCCGGGGAGACGAAGCGCTGCTTCGGATTGGTCCGCAGGCGGTGGCGGGACTCGTAGGCACGGAACGCCGCCGAGTGATCGCCCCGGTGCGCGGCCAGTGCGTCGGCGAGGGTGGCGGCGCCGGCGATGGCCAGAGTGGATCCGTCGCCGAACAGTGAGACAGAGGAGGCCGCGTCGCCGAGCAGCGCGACCCGCCCGGCCGACCAGCCGTCGAGGCGCACCCTGCTGACGGAGTCGAAGAAGAGGTCGTCCGCCTGCCGGACCTCATCGAGGAGTTCGGGGATCCGCCAGGAACCCCCGGCGAAGGCGTCGGCGATCAGCCGCTTGTGCTGGGCGGTGTCGCGGTGGTCGAAACCGGGCACGGCGGGGCTGCGGAAGAAGAAGGCGGCCCCGCCCTGCCCGGTGCCGGGGTGCAGGGCGACGGCCCGGCCCGGGGTGTTGTGCAGAAGCACCTCGTGCGGGTCGAGGGCGAGCTCGGGCAGGGGCAGAGTGGCCACATACATGCCCAGATGGTCGATGAACCGCCGCTCCGGGCCGAAGGCCAGCCGGCGGACCGCCGAGTGCAGCCCGTCGGTGCCGATGACCAGGTCGAAGCGGCGGGGCGCGGCGTTTTCGAAGGTGACGTCCACGCCGCCGGGATCCTGGTGCAGGGCGGTGACGGTGTCGTCGTAGAGATAGTCGGCGGCCACGGTGGAGGAGAGGATGCGGGCCAGGTCGGCACGGGGAAGTTCGATGTCGTCGGACGGCATCGGGATGCCGCCGATCCGCTTGCCGCGGTCGTCGACGAAGGTCAGCCGGGTCACGCGTGTCGCCGCGGCGCGCAGTTGCGGCAGGAGACCCATGCGCGCGACGACCTCGCGGGCGGGACCGCGTACGTCGACGGGGTTGCCGCTGGAACGCTGGCCGTGGGCGCGCTCCACGACGGTGGGCTCGAACCCGTGATGGGTGAGCCAGTAGGCGAGGGTGCTTCCGGCGATGCCGGCTCCTGAGATCAGCACGGTCTGCATATGGTGGACGATAACCGCACTCAGTGCAGATTTGCAATGAGTGTCGTATGACATTTAATGCGGTATCATCCGCGGCATGGCTGAGCTCACTCTGCGCGAACGGAAGCGGCGGCGGACCCGCCAGGCGATCGTCGAGGCTGCCGTGGGGCTGTTCGAGGAGCATGGCTACGAGGGCACGACCGTCGCCGACATCGCCGAGGCGGCCGAAATCGGCACACGTACCTTCTTCAGCTACTTCGCCAGCAAGGAGGAACTGCTCTTCCCGGAGAGCGACTCGCGGCTCGCGGCCGCCCTCGACGCCATCGCCGCGCGCGGGCCCGAGGACCGGCCGGCCGACGTGCTCCTACGTGCGCTGCGCGACGTGAACCGTGACAGCGACGAGATGGTGAGCAGGATGGCCGCGCTCCGGATGCGGCTCGTCCGGAGCGTGCCCGCGGTGCGGGGGCGCGGCCTGCAGCTCCAGTTCGACGCGCAGCGGGAGATCGCCCGCCACCTGTGCGCGGCCTACCCCGATGAGCTGGACGAGGTCGGGGCTGCGGCACTCGTCGGAGCGTTCGTCGGGGCGGTAACCGGAGCTCTGGACGTGTTGCTGGAGACGGCGGGAGACGACCCCGCGGCCGTGAGCCGCCGCCTGCAGGAGGCGACGGCCGCCGTACTGAGGCCCTGGCTACGCGAATAGGCCAAGCCGGCTCTGCGGGCCGGGAGGACCGGTGGGGATAATGGCGCGCATGGCTTCAGAGTCGAGGCACATCAGCGAGTGGATCAACCGGAACGCGACTGACGTCTACGAGTACGTGTCCAGCCCGGCCAACCTGCCGAAGTGGGCTCCGGGACTCGGCGATTCCGTGGAGAACGTCGAGGGGCAGTGGTTCGTGGAGACCCCGTCGGGACGGGTCGGCTTCGCCTTCGTGGAACCCAACGAGTACGGCGTCCTTGACCACAACGTCACACTGCCGTCCGGCGCGGTCGTCTATAACCCCATGCGGGTCATCCCCGATGGCGACGGCTGTGAGGTCGTGTTCACCCTCCGCCGCCTCCCGGACATGAGCGATGAGGACTTCGCCCGGGACGCGGGCCTCGTGCAGGCCGACCTCACTCGGTTGAAGCGCGTACTCGAAGCCGTCTGAGGAGCCCGGCACGTCTGGCGTTCGAGAGCACTCGTCCTCAGGATGGGCGCGATCCTGATCAGACGAGGATGCTTCCGCCGTCCACGGTCAGGACGGTTCCGGTGGCGAACCGCTCTGTCATCAGGAACACGTACGCCCGGGCGATGTCCTCGACCTCGCCCACCCGCCCCATCGGGATCGCGGCGCCGACCTCGGCGTACATCCGCTCACGTTCCGCTTCTCCCATCGCCGTCCACAGCGGAGACCGGACGACGCCGGGTGACACGGCGTTCACCCTGACGGGGGCGAGCTCGACGGCCAGGGCCTTGGTCAGCGCCTCCACGGCGCCGCAGACGCTTGCGGCGACGGCCCAGCCGGGTCCCGGCCGATCCTTTGCGACGCCGGTGGTGAGCGTGATCGAACCGTCCTTGCGCAGGTACGGCAGTGCGGCGCGGACCGCCCCCAGCGCACCGAAGTAGCGCAGGCCGAAGAAGCCGCCGGCCGCGGCGAGGTCGAGCGTGTCCAGCGGCATCAGCGTCAGCGGTTCACCGGCGGTGTAGACCAGGTGAGCGAACTCGCCGACCTCGTCGAAGAGCCGGCCCACCGCCGCCGGATCGGTGAGGTCGGCGACGCGGCCGTCGCAGAGGTCGGGCAGCCGGGTGAGCGCGTGGTCGACGCCGGCCCGGCGGCTGGAGGCGACCGTGACCACGGCGCCCTGTCGCGCTGCCGCCTCCGCGGTGGCCAGCCCGATACCCGAGGTGCCGCCGAGGACGACGACGCGTTGACCCTGCAGATCCATGATCGGTCCTTCTTGTACGGGGATTTCGACTCCTTCACGATGGGGCCGGTCCGTCGCCGCCGTCCAAGACCCTCTGCTCCGCCTGTAATACCCTTCGGGTATCAAGGCAGGAAGGGGGAGCTGATGGACGTCGATTTGCGGAAGCTGCGCTACTTCGTCGCGGTGGCCGAGCGGCTGCATTTCGGCCGGGCGGCCGAGGCGCTGCACATCGCGCAACCCGTGCTCTCCCGCCAGATCCGGGCGCTTGAGGAGGAGCTGAAGGTCCAGCTGTTCGTACGCACCAGGCGTGCCACCGAACTCACCCCCGCGGGCGAGCAACTACTCGCGGACGCCCGCCCCCTGCTAGCTTCGGCCGAGGCGCTGCGCCGCCGCGTCGGTCGGGCCGCACGCGGCGCCGACGTCTTCACCGTCGGATTCATGCCGGGGCTGATCGTCACTCCGGCGGTCCAGGCGCTGCGCGAGCGCCACCCAGAGCTGACCGTGGAGGTGGTACGCACGACATGGAACGACCAGACCGAGACCATCCACGATGCCCGGGTGGACATCGGCTACGTGCGCCTGCCGATCGACCAGCGCGGGCTGCGAGTCCGGCCACTGATGAGCGAGCCGCGCGTCGCCGTGCTGCCCACCGGCCATCGCCTCGCGGGTAAGGACGTGATCGGCATCGCCGACCTCGCCGATGAGCACCTCCTCCAAGATCCTTACGCCGTTCCCGAATGGCGCGACATCGCCACCGAGCTGCGGCGGCCGGGAAGACGTCGCGCCGAGCTTCTCTTCCACGCCGTGGAAGAGAAGCTCGAACACGTCGCCGCGGGTCATGGAGTCGTCGTCGTGCCGCTGTCGGTGATGGCCTTCTACACCCGTCCGGACGTCACGTACGTTCCCATCACCGACATCCCGCCGAACCAGGTGTGCCTGGCCTGGGACAGCACCCGCCGGAACCCCTTGATCGGCGAGTTCGCCGTCCTCGCGGCGGACCTCCAGAGCGTCAGCCAGGTTCCGGGCCGTCAGCGCAGGTAGGCCGCGAGGCCGAGACGCTGGTCGCGTACGGCCCCGGCGACGAGGCCGGCGATCTGCCGGGCGCCGGTCGTCTCGAAGTGGGTGTGGTCGTTGGCGAAGAACGCGCCGACCGGGCCGGAGGTGTAGTCACCGCTGTACGGGCAGAAGTGCAGGCTGTTGTAGAGGGTGTAGCTGAGCTTGTGCAGGTCGATGACCGGGGCTCCGGTGGCGGCGCCTACGTCGAAGGTCTCGGTCACGTAGCCGCGGTTGGGCGTGGCGGTGCTCCCGCTGCAGGTGAGGGCGGCCACGGGCGTCACCAGCACGGGGTTGGCGCCGCGCTGCTGGGCGGTCCGGACCATGGTGGTGAGCAGCTCGCGGAATCGCGCGGAGCCGACGTGGCGAGGACAGGCGGTGTCGCCGTCGTTGATGCCGAACTGGATGAAAAGGTAGTCTCCGGCCTTCATTCCGCTGGACGCGTTGAGCATGGACTGCCAGCGGGCGGCGTAGGTGTTCGAGCTGAGCACGCATTCGCCGTTGGAGTTCTTGGTGCTGGTGACGGCCGACTCGTACAGCCAGGTCTGGATGCTGCGGCCGCCGACGGCGTTGTTTGCCACGGTGGCGTTGGTGGTGAGGTACTGGCCGAGCTCATGTCCCCAGCCGACGATGGGGGCGCCGGAGCTGTTGGCGACGGTGGAGTCGCCGGCCAGCCAGACCGTGATGTTGCCTGGTGCCGGGGAGGTGCTCGGCGACGGGCTCGGGCTGGGCGATCGGGTCGGGGAGGCGCTCGGGCTGGGGCTGGGCGTTCGGGTCGGGGAGGCGCTGGGGCTGCCGGTGAGCTCGCCGGTGCAGGTGGCGCCGTTGAGCGCGAAGCTCGTGGGTGCCGGGTTGGCCGAGCTCCACGAGCCGTTGAAGCCGAAGTTCACCGACCCGTTGGCCGGGATGGTGCGGTTGTAGTCGACATTCTTGGCGGTGACGTTCGCCCCGGTTTGGGTGACCGTCGCGTTCCAGGCCTGGGTGACGCTCTGGCCTGCGGAGAAGGCCCAGGTCAACGTCCAGTCGTTGATCGGGTCTCCGAGATTGGTCACGGTGACGTCCGCGCCGAAACCACCGGTCCACTGGTTGGTGATCCGGTAGGTGACGGCGCACCCGGTGGCGGCGCCCGCGCTCGGCGCCGCCGTAACGGTCAGCGCCCCGGTCAGTGCCGCGACCACGGCTGTGATCGCCGTGGCGGCGCGCCGTCGGAACCCGTTCATTCTGCGGTCCTCTCCTTCTCGGGCGGGGTGCTTCGCGTCCTCGGGGCGTACGGCTGCCTCACGACCGGCCGCGCGGGGTCAGGAAAGCGCGCATGCGACGCCGTTGAGAGTGAAGGAGGCCGGCGTGGTGTTGGCGCCGTTCCAGGTGCCGGTGAAGCCGACCGTCGCCGAGGCGCCCGGGGCCAGGGCCGGGCTCCACGCGGGGTTGGTGGCGGAGACCGTGGCGCCGGTCTGGGTGAACGTGCCGTTCCAGCCCTGGGTGACCTGCTGGCCGTCGGCGAAGGTCCAGCGCAGCGTCCACCCGTTCAGCGTGCCGCTGCCGGTGTTGGTCGCCTGCACCTCACCCTGGAAACCGCCGGGCCACTGGTTGCTCACGGTGTAGTGCACGGCGCAACCGCCGGCCGGGCTGCTCGGTGTCGGGCTGGGCGACACCGAGGGCGTCGGACTGGGGCTGGGCGACGCCGAGGGCGTGACGCCGGCCGACACGGATGGTGTCGGCGTGGGGCTGGCGGACGGAGTGAGGTGGGCGGCCACGATCGGCGCGAGTTTGGCCGCGATCGCGCGGTGTCCGGCGTCATTGGGGTGGACGCTGTCGGACAGGCCGTCGGACGGCACCCATCCGTCGGTGTTGACGAAGAAGACGTTGTGGTCGCCGGCGTTGTTGACGGTCTGCACCGCGGCCTGGGTCTGCGGGACGAACCGCCCGCGGAAGGTCTGCAGGGCGAGGATCGCGGCCTTCGGATACTTGCCGCGGATCGTGCGCAGGAGATCGACGTAGGCGTTCTGGAACTGCGTGGTGGACACCCCGTGGCCGGCGTCGTTGGTGCCAAGGTTGATGACGACGACGTCCGCCTGGTATCGGGTGAAGTCGTGGTCGACGGCCCCGTCGGCGGCGCTGACCTTGACGAAGCGGCGGTCCAGGCCGACACAGCCGTCAGCGGTGCTGACCAGGCAGGCGCCCCCCTCGGCGACCTGCATGTGGTCCAGTCCGAGCTGCTCGCCGACCAGCCAGCCGTAGGCGGTGAGGGCGTTCTTCGAGGTGGTGGTGCCGACCGTGATGGAGTCGCCGACGAACTCGACCATGCCGCGGGCCGGTTGGGCGGGCCGGGTACGTGCGCCCGAGTCGAGCACCAGCCCTTGGAACACCGCGTCGCCGTGGTAGGAGCCGGCGACCACCCGGTACGACACGCGCAGGGTGTGGTTGCCGGACTGTAGAGGGGTGGGGGTGAGGTTGACCGTGCCCCGCACGTTCTGCAGGTAGACGTCGGGGCGGCCGTCGATGCTGTAGTAGAGGTCGATGGTGTCGCGCTGCTTGAGCTTGACGGTGGTCCCGGTGAACCCGGTGGTGAAGTAGGCCCCGGCCCAGCCGGGTACGTAGGCGCCGCTGTCGCGGGTGTCCCAGCGTCCGACGAAACGGATGTTGGGATCGGTGGGCGTCCCATCCCCGGCGGCGGCCTGGGCTCCGGGCGGCATCGCGAGCGCAGCCACGACCGCAGCCACCACGGCGGCGATGACGGTGCCGACGGCCGCCGCGAGGCGGGCCGACGGCCAGATTGCACGTTTCATGGAACGTCCGATCTGGTGGGGTGCCGGTGGGCCCGGATATCACGAGACGCTAGAAATGCGACGTAGATGCGTCAAACATCCTCTGACGTCATATCCAGCCGACGTGAAGGGGAAGGCGTTTCGTTTCAGGTCAGCCCAACGAATGCCGTCACCGGGGTGCGGTCCCCGCTCTGAAACGTTCGGAATCCGGCGTGAGCCCGCGCCACTCCACCAAGGGAGCCTCCCCGGCACCGCGCCTGTTCCGCGGTGCCGGTCAAGGCTTGATCAGGCGCCGGCGGCGCGGAGGACGAGCTCGGCGACCTCGGCCGGGCGGGAGGCGAACACCGCGTGGGAGCCGCCGTCGATGGCGACGATCTCCTTGGCCCTGGCGCGCTCGGCCATGAAGTGCTGCGAGGCGGGCGGGATGTTCTTGTCCGCCTCACCGAACAGGAAGAAGCTCGGCAGCGTCTGCCACGCCTGCTCACCCTCGGCCGGTTCCCCCAGCGCGGCCAGGGCGATCGGTCGCTGGGTGGCCGCCATCGTACGGGCGGCCTCCTCGGGCACGTCGGCCGCGAACTGCCCGTGGTAGAGCTCCTGCGCGACATACATGTCCTGGTTGCCGTCCGGCAGCTCGACCGGGCGCAGCGTCTCCGCGAGCGTACTGCCGGGGTACTTGCTCGACAGGGTGGCGGCGCTGTCACCGGACTCGGGGGCGAACCCGGCCACGTACACCAGCGACGTGACGTTGCCGGCGCCGGCGGCGGCCTTGCTGATCACCATGCCGCCATAGGAGTGACCGACCAGTACGACCGGCCCGTCGATCGAATCGAGCAGGGCGCGGACCTGGGCGGCGTCGTAGGCGACCGAGCGCAGCGGATTCGGCGCGGCGATCACGCGGTGGCCCTCGCGCCGCAGCCGTTCGGCGATCGGCCCCCAGCCGCCCGACTCGGCGAACGCGCCGTGCACCAGGACGGCAGTGGGTTTGGTCTGCTCTGACATGGCTTCCTCCATGAGGGATCCGTTCGTGTCGACGCCAACCATGTTCGGGAGAACGGCGACGGTCGGCGTCCGTCAGATGACCGTCACAGCGACGGTATTCGGGCGGCTAGACCTCGACCTGGTCCCGATGCCGGGGCAAGGAAACGGCATTCTGCTCGCCGGTTCCCGACTTGGGGAACAGAGCGTCGGCTGGGTCGCGGTGGCCGCCGCGGTCAGATTGCGTACCTCGTCGAGCTCCTTGGGGGCTGGCAGGTGCTCCCAGAACGGGGTCACCAGCAAGGCGGGTTCACCGCCCTCTGAGCGATCGGCCGTCGCTCACGGCTCTGTCATCGGCGTGGCCGCTTCCAGCCGTCGCCCGGGCGGACGGGTGGGCGGCGGCCCGCCTGCGGCTGCGGATCAGGATGGCCAGGCGGTTGCTCACGACCGGCGCGAGACTGAGGAACATGATCGAGTCGGCGAAGGCCGCCACGCTGATGTGGTTGTCGATCAGAAACATGCCGAGTGACCGTGAATACCAGTGTTCGCAGCCATAGATGAAGACCTGCCGGGCCGCGGTGTAGACGATCCAGACGGCGGCGTACGCGTATCCGGCGTCGGTCCACGCCTGGCCGTTCTCGTCGACGCTGACCTTGAGGAACGAAGACGCCAGCACGCCGATCGCAGCGCCGGCCAGCAGTCCGACGATCTCCAGCACAAGGCCGCTGCCGGACATGTCCCAACCTGGCATGACGAACGGCACGACGACCGCCGCTACCAGCAGGGGTCTGAGGAGCCCCAGCGGGGTCACCTTTCGATGACCCCAGTCCTTGATCAGTACGGCCGCGACGATCGCGAGGCTGGCGAGGGTGAGGGCGGCGGACATGGGACCTCCGAAATAGTGAGTTTCGGATCAAACTAAGCTGGGGTCCCGGTGGAGGTCCTCAACCTGATGGGCTGAGATCAGGTTGCAGGCGGGCCTGGCTCCGTCCACCCACCTGAAGGGAAGCGTCGGATGGGGGAGAGCGGCGTCCGCGGCACGTGGGGGCTGCGTGCGGTGATGTCCGCTGGTCTCGCCCTCATACTCTGGGGAGAGATCGCCCGACCGGGCGCCGCCGGCCTCCATAGCGCCGGGCCGGGGGTTTCGGCAGCGCTGGTGGTCGCGTCGGCGAGTTGGGTGGCCGTGACGTTCGTGGGGCCGCGTGGCGGGTCACGGACGTTGCTGATCCTCGTCCTGGCCACCGGCCTGGCCGGCAGCGTGTTGCTGGTGCTCCATCCCACGCTTGCCGTCTTCTGGTTCACGTTCTGGGCCTGTGTGGGCGCCGGAGCCGACTTTCCTCCACGGGCGGGCGCCACCGTGGTGATCGGCTCCTGTTGCATCCTGCTGGTGGGATATCTGGAGCACCGCGGTAATGCGCTCGCCGGGTATGCCGCGGTGGCGTTCGTGGCGTATCTCCTCGGCCGCAACCGCAAGTTGTACGTGGACATGGCACGCCAGGCGTTACGGGCCGCCGACGACCGTGAGCGGGCGGCGGCGCTCGCCGAACGGGCGCGCATCGCCAGGGAACTCCACGATGTTCTCGCGCATTCGCTGACCAGCCTGTCGTTGCAGGTCGAAGCGGCCTCGGCGGCGCTGGAGACCACCGGCGACCTGCAGCGTGCGCTGTCCCACCTGGAGCAGGCGGGAAGGCTCGTCCGAGGCGGTCAGGAGGAGGCGATCGCGGCGGTCCGGGCCCTTCGCGAAGGCGACGTCGCGGCGCAGGCGATGGTGGAAAGACTGGTCGACGCCTTCCGCGAGACGGGAGGGCAGGTGACGCTGCGTGTGACCGGATTGGTGCCGCCCCTGCCCGCACCCCACGGGCTGGCGGTCTACCGGCTGGTGCAGGAAGCGCTGACGAACGCCGCGAAGCACGCCCCCGGCGCCCCTGTCGATGTGCATTTCTCGTTCACCGACGACGGGCTCGCCGTCTCGGTCACCAACGACGCCGTGGCCGCTGCGGCGACGCCGGTGAGTGGCGGCAACGGCCTCGTCGGCATGCGTGAACGCATCGCGGCAGTAGGAGGCACGCTCACCGTCGGCCGTGTGGGCGCGCAGTGGCGGGTCCACGCGCGGGTCGGCGCATGAATCCGGTACGCGTGGTCGTCGTGGAGGATCAGGCGACCGTACGCGAGGGCCTGGTCGCCCTACTCGGAATGCTCCCGGGGATCGAGGTGGTCGCGGAGGCGGCCGACGGCCGATCCGCGGTGGACGCCGTCGCCCGGCACGCCCCGGACGTCGTTCTCATGGACGTACGGATGCCGGGCACGGACGGGGTCGCCGCGACGGCGGAGGTGGCGCGGACGTATCCATCGACCGCTGTCGTCGTGCTGACCAGTCACGCCGATGACGAGACCGTGTTCGCCGCGCTCGCCGCCGGAGCCCGCGGCTTCCTGACGAAGAGCGCAGGTCGCCGGGAGATCTCCCAGGCGATCTTCGCCGCGGCGGCGGGACTGTCACCCATGGATCCGACGGTGCAGTCCCGAATCGTCAGTACGGCGCGGCTCGGGCATGTGCCGCCGTCTCCGCCCGACGGGTTGACACCCCGTGAGGCGCAGGTACTCGCTCTCATCGCCGCCGGGCTGACGAACGCGCAGATCGCGCTCCGCATGCGCATCTCGCCGGCGACGGTGAAGTCGCACATCAACCGTGCCTTCGCCAAAGTGAACGTCACCGATCGGGCCGCGGCGGCGGACTACGCGCGCTGCCACAATCTGGCCACCTTCTGACCGCTGCCGCGGGCGGCACCGACACGAACGCTGCTCCAGTTCGAACACCACCCGGTTACCTGAAACTCAGTGATAAAAGATCAATGTGGCTGAAATTTTCAGCCGTCGAGTTCGATTTACCTGGAACGCATCTCCTCCGATTCCCTGGTCGTCACAAGAATGGCGTGACCGGCGATGCCTGAGGTGCCCGTGAGACTGACTCTCCGAAATCGCCATGCTGGACGTTTCGAGATCCGGTATATAACCTCCGGGCGTTCCCGCACTTATGGACCATTGGAGTGTGAGTTGACAAAACGCTCGTGGGGACGTCGCCTGGCGACGTCGATCGCGCTCGCCATCACGGCATCGGCCTTCACCTTCCTGCTCGGTACTCCCGCGCATGCCGCGTACGGCCCGGACCAGCCGGTCTATGTGCAGGTGATCGCCAACGACGGTTCCGGGATGCAGCTGGCCCGCCTGGAAGGGACCGTCGCGTTCGATGACTCCAACACGAAGTACCGCTACTCGCTGAGCCTCTGCTGGCAGAGCGGCGCCTACCCCCAGCCGTCCTTCCTCATCAACGTCAACGGCTCGGCCACGAACTCCCCGGTCTGGACCGGTACCACCTCGGCCGCGGGATGCCAGCAGGTGGCGCTGTACAGCGCCGAGGCTTCCTTCGGCGGCCCCGTCTACAACCTCCGCTTCGACGTGACGGCCGGCTGGTTCAGCAGCAGCCACGGGTATCAGTACATGACGCGCACCAAGAGCAGCGGCACTTACGACAATCCCTTCAACTGAGCCGGCGCCGCGCTCGCCCAGCCCTTCTCGCGTCACGATCCCTGGCATGCCCGGGGATCGTGACGCTCTGGTGACGTCCCGGGGCCGGCTGCCCGATGTCACCGCGTAGTCGCCCCTGATGGCCCAAGTTGCCGACTCAGAGGCCGGCGGCTTCGATGAAGTCCATGTCTCGCCCGTTTTCAGCGCCCGCATGCCGGCATCGGCCGGGCCGTCGAGCGCTTGCCATCTTGGTGATCATGTGCCTCGGTCCGCTCGCGCTGACGGGCTGCACCCGATCGGACGAGCCGCCGTCGCTGCCGCCCGCCGGCGTCTACGAGCATGCCGCGGCTGGTGAGAACTCGCAGGCCGAATCGGCCCCCACCGACGGTACGGCAGAAGCTCTCACCCGGCCGTTGAGGGCGGCCGGTTGGTTCTGCGCGCAGGTCCGATCCAATGCCGACGGCCGTGCCGTGTGGTGCCGGATCGGCCACCGCGACGAGGGCGACGCGGTCGATCCGCAGGTGGCGCAATTCCTGCTCGACCGCGACGACCGGCTCGCCTGGGCATGGTTCCCGCTCACCTACTCGGACCATGATGACGATCACGTCGCGGCGGCCGCCGCGCCGGCGCTGACCGCGATCTGGCCCGGCGCCGGTGATCGCGTGCGGCAGGAGATCGACGACTTCGATCACGATCTCACCAGACACACGACGTGGCGGAGCGAGGATATCCCCCGGACGGGGTGGCGCGACACGCACGCGGACTACACCTACGACGAACACAACGGTCTGATCGCCATCGCCAGGGACGCCTCCGTGCGGCGCTGGCCGTTCGGCTCCGAGCACTACGCGACCACGATGAGCTCCGCTGTCGATGATCTTCGGGCCGGTGGTTACGACTGCTTCTATCCACCCCAGCAGAGCTGCAACCGCACTCAGTCGAACGGCTACTTCCGCGTGACCCTCCGTGGTGATCAGATCGTCTCGGCCCAGTTCGGCATCGGCAGCCTGATCGAGTCGGGGCGGCAACGACACCCGCTCAGCCAGGAGTTCCCGCACGGCCTCACCTTTCTTACCGAGGCGGTCCGCCGACCGGTCACCGAGCGCATCGAGCAATCCCGCCGATCCGGCACCAGCTTCGCCGGCATCGTGGCCGGAACGGTCGTGATAATCGACGCGAGCCGGGGCGCCGTCGACGGAGACGACCTGGTGGCGTATCTGGACATCCAGATCGGCACACCACTGACTGCGACCTGATCGCGCAGGCGACGGGAATCGAAGCCACGCTGCCAACAGAGCGGCTGTTTTCCTCGGGATTGGATTCGTGGCATTTTTGGCAGCTTCCCGAAAAGCCGCTACGGTAGCGGGCTAACAGCCGGGAACGCCTTCCATGGCGGTGGGTGGTGCCGTGCACACCTCGGGTTCGTTGGACGTCTGAGACGAAAAGATTTGGTCGATCGGCAGTAGCCCGGCGCGTGCGGCGGCGACCATGAGCGCTACCACGACTGCCGCGAACAGTCCGGCGGCTATGTGTTTTCTCGTCGCCAAGGCGACGAAGAAGCCGATCAGGGGCATCCCAAAAGCGATGGCTGCGGTGGCTACGACCAAGGCCAAGGCCAGTGTTGGGTTCTTCGGCGGGTCGTTCCAATCCGATCCACTCAGAAGCTGGGCAAGGGTAAGGCGTGCCAGGATGAGCGTGCCGACCAGCCAGATCGCCGTAATCCAGAATAAGGCCAAGCCGCCGCGATTGCTTCGAACCCCGGACATCATGATCCGCATTGTTGTAGGCCGCGTCGTCATCGGCAAGTAGGGGGTAAGTACTCTTATAGGCCATGAGTGACCGTATAAAGATCATAAATCAGGCGCAGATCAGGAACGCGCGTAAGTTCCTCGCGGGCGAACTCGCAGTGACTTGGTAGTCCGCAAGCTGTTCACGAGCCGTGATCAAGATCAGTTAGGATTCCGTGTGGTCTACACACGTCGGCAGTTCCAGCCGCAGTAACGCGCCGCTTTGACACGGCACGGCTTCGGCAGTTCCGCCATGAGCCTCGGCGACCTGCCGGACGATGGCCAGGCCCAGTCCGGAGCCAGGGTGCGCGCGGGCCGCGGGTGATCGGTAGAAGCGGTCGAAGACGAATTCGAGGTCGCTGTCGGGGATCCCTGGCCCAGTGTCTGCGACCTCGAGGATGCCCGCCTCGACGCTGATCGTGACCCGGCCGTCGGACGGGCTCCATTTCACGGCGTTGTCGACAAGGTTCGCGACGGCGCGTTCCAGGGCGTCGGGATCGCCGTGGACGAGAGTGGGCGCGCAGGCCAGCTCGAATTCGATCTGTGGCGCCCGACGCGCCGCGCGGGCCGCGACGCGTTCGGCGACGAGGTCGAGGCGGACGTCTTCTGTATGGAACGGGGCCTGGCCGTAGCGGGCCAGGTCGACCAGGTCGTTGACCAGTGTCGTGAGTTCGCCGGCCTGGCCGAGCGCTTCGGCTGCGAGGAGTGGGGCCTGCGCGTCGGCCGGGTTCTCCGACAGCAGCTCGAGGTTCACCGTCAGGCTCGTCAGTGGTGTGCGCAGTTCGTGCGATGCGTCGGCGACCAGACGGCGCTGGGCGCCGACCGATTCGTCCAGGGCGGCGGTCATCGCTGCGAACGCGGAGCCGAGCCGGCCGATCTCATCCCGGCTGTCCGCGGGAATCGGGATGGCCAGGTCGCCGGTCGTGCGGATCAGTTCGACGGTCTCGGTGAGCTGGTGTACCGGGCGTAGGACGCGGCGTGCTGCCAGGCGTGCGGCCAGTGCCGCCAGCAGTCCGGCGGCCACCGTCGAGCCGGCGAGCAGCCAGGCGAGTTCGCGTAGCGTGGGTGCGGGATCGGATTCCGGGATGGCCGTGCGCACGAGCGTCCCCGATGCTTCGGGGAGTTGGGCCGTGTAGACGCGGTAGACGACCCCGTTGTAGACCGCGTCACGGAAGTAGGCGCCGGCGGTGCCGTCCGCGACGGCGACGTCGCGGGCGGTGATGTCGACGAACCGCGTCGACGGCCCGATCTCGACCGGGCCCGGAACGATTTGCAGCTGGGTGTTTCCGATCCCCAGCGGAACAGTCGGGAAGTCCGGCTCCCCGTCGAGATCCCTGAACTTGGCCTTGATGGCCGCGGCCACGCTCGGTGCCTGGTCGGCGGCCGCGATCAGCGCCTTGTCCATCTGGTTACGGAGGTTGGCGTTCACCGCCGGATACAGGACCACCGACACGAGCACCAGGGCGCCCGCGACCACGGAACCGCCGGCGATGGCCAGCCGCGTGCGCAGGTTCATGGCTCCTCGCGCAGGACATATCCCAGGCCGCGCACCGTCTGGATCAATCTGCTGCCGCCGTCCGCCTCGAGCTTGCTTCGCAGGTAGCTGATGTAGACCCACAGTGCGTTCGATTCCGGACCGAAGTCGTAGCCCCAGACGGACTCGAAGATCTGGGTCCGGCTCAGCACCCGGCCAGGATTGCGCAGGAACAACTCCAGCAGGGATAACTCCGTCTTGGTCAGGTCCAGGCGCCGGCCGGCACGCTCGGCCGTGCAGCCGCTCAAGTTCAGGCCGACGTCGGCGAAGCGCAGCACCTCGGCCCTGGCGCCGCTGCGCCGAAGCAGGGCTCTGAGTCGGGCCCGCAACTCCTCCAAGGCGAAGGGCTTGGCCAAGTAATCGTCGGCTCCCGCGTCGAGCCCGGCGACCCGGTCGATGACCAGATCCCGGGCCGTGAGCATCAGGATCGGCGTGTCGTGCCCGCCCGAACGTAGCGTCCGGCACACCTCCAGCCCATTTGGTTCGGGCATGAGGACGTCGAGGACCACCGCGTCCGGGCGGAACACGCCGTGCTCGGCGAGGGCGGACGCCCCGTCAGCGGCGGACGAAACGTCGTAGCCGTCCCGGCGCAACGCATGCTCCAAGGACCGCCGCACAGCCGGGTCGTCGTCCACCACAAGTATTCGCATTCGCCCATCCTCACCGTCAATCCTGAAGCCGTATGAGACGCGTTGTCAGCCCCCGCTCAGTGACCGCTTCAGATCGCTCAACGCGGTGTTGAGCTGGTCGGAGGTGACTCCGAGCGAGGCGGCGATGTCACCGAAGGCCGTGGACGTCGGATCGACCCTGCCGGAATCCGAGCCCAACGCCACCACAGCGGCCAGGGCGGCCTTGGCCTTGGCTTGATCGACGCCGAGCGCCGCGGCCACGGACGCCGCTGCGGCATCGGTGGTGAACGGCGAGTTCTGCGGGCCGTCCACGCCCTTCTTGTCCATGCCGTCCAGCTTGCCCTGGTTGTCTCCGGCCGGAGCGGGCTCGGCGACCGTCGGTTGCAGGGCGTCTTGGACCTGGGGGATCGGTAGTCCGAGGTTGTCCGCGACCGCGGCGGCGAAGGCGTCCGGCGTGATGCCGGCCGAGTTGGCCAGTGACGTTTTCGCCGCCATCAGCGCGGCGGTGAGCCGATCGGTTGTCACTCCGAGCTTCGCTGCGATCGCGGCCAACTCGGCGTCCGCGGCCCCTTTGGACTTCCCATCCGGCGGCTTCTGTGGGCCGTCCATGCCCTTCTTGTCCATGCCGTCCGGCTTGCCCTGGTTGTCTCCGGCCGGAGCGGGCTCGGCGACCATTGGTTGCAGGGCGTCTTGGACCTGGGGGATCGGTAGTCCGAGGTTGTTCGCGACCGCGGCGGCGAAGGCGTCCGGCGTGATGCCGGTCGAGTTGGCCAGTGACGTTTTCGCCGCCATCAGCGCGGCGGTGAGCCGATCGGTTGTCACTCCGAGCTTCGCTGCGATCGCGGCCAACTCGGCGTCCGCGGCCCCTTTGGACGTCCGGTCTACCTTGACCGTCGCGGAATCGGACTTCGCGTCGCCGGGTGTCGGGGCCGGACCGGCCGCTGCCGCCGTACCGGTCGCGGCCAGCGTGGCGAGTGTGGCCGTGGCCACGACCAGCCGTGTGCGTTTCATCATCGTGATGCCCTTCCGTCCGCTGAGCGCCGGACGAGACCGGCGTCGTGGGGACAACACAAACATCGCGGCCTCTGGTGTGGTTTCAGCCGCCTTTAGAGGTTCCTTAGAACGGCTGCTCTCTTCCAAACGCGGGATAGGCGCCGGCCGTGCAGCATGGGAATTCCGCTGCACGGTGGATCGGACCGTGTCAGGCTCAACGGGCGCGATCAGGGCGCCTTACCGACAAAGGCAGGACACCCTATGGCAGACGACGCTCGACCTCCCGTGATTTCGCTGATGCTCGCGGTGCCTGACGCCTCAGCCGCGGCGCGATGGTACGCACAGGCGCTCGGGGCCAACGAACTGTGGAACCTTGGCGGCGTGGTGGGACTGACCGTCGAGGGCGCCCCGTTCTTTCTCGGTGAACCGACGAACAACAAATGGGACACCCCTGCCGTCCTCGGTTCCAGAACGGTACGCGTCGAGGTCTTCGTGGATGATCCCGACAGCTTCATTGAGCGCGCCGTAGCGGCCGGAGCGGACGGCAGTGTTGACGAGATTCGCGACCACGAGGCGCCATGGGGCGTCCACCGGCAAGGCGGCTTCATCGACCCGTTCGGCCATCTGTGGCTCGTCGGCGACAGATCCCCGCTCAGGAAACACGACATCCGGAACGACTGACGGGTCACGGCTCGGTGGAGGTGCGCCGAGGTGCTGCGCGGAAGAGCGAAAAGGCCGGAGAAACAATCGATCATGCCCTGTAGGGCTCATGTCTCCGGCTCGACTTCCACGTAGGGAAACAAGTTGAGCTCGCGCAAAGCGCGCTGGCACGATCACCATATGGATCTGGTCGCCTCCTTGCCGGCCTTCATGGTCGCCGTCGTGCTGATCACGGCCTCGCCGGGACCTGCGATGGCATTGATCTTCCGTCGTGCCGCGCTGCGTGGCTTTACCGGAGCGGTGCCCACGGTGCTGGGGTTGGAGGCGGGTCTGTACGTCTGGGCGCTGTGTGCCGCGGGCGGCCTGGCAGCCCTGGTCGCGGCCTCGGAGGTGGCCTTCGTCGTTCTCCGCGTGGTCGGTGGGCTGATTCTGCTGTATCTCGGGGTGAAGGCTTGGCGTACGGCCTGGCACAGCCGTGGGGCCGAAGTGGCATCGGAGGTCGTTGAAGAGGCGCCGTCGCGCAGCGCGCGGGGCTGGTGGACGGCCTTCGGCGAGGGCATTGTAGTGATGCTCGCGAACCCGAAAGCGGCAGTGTTCATGATCGCTTTCTATCCGCAGTTCGTGCCATCGAACCGGCCGCTGTTCGCCACCACCGCTCTGCTGGGACTGGCGCAGGTGGCGATCGAGACCACTCTTTATCTCACCCTGGCGGCCGCGGTGGGCCGTGCCGGAGCTTGGTTCCGCCGACCGGTGATCCGTCGTCGCCTGGAAGCTGTGAGCGGCGCCGTTCTCATTGCCCTGGGCCTGCGTGTGGCCACCTCGACCCACTGACCGATACTGCGGCCGGACGCCGTCCCCGTGCTCAGGGCCGGACGGCGCTTACCAGCCACACCGCGCCGGGGATGCGGACGCCCTCCGGGGTCTCGTAGGCGAGGAGTCCGGCCCGCAGTTCCTCCCGCGTCCGCTCGACGACGGACGGGTCGACCCCGTCGAGGTTGAAGCGGACCGGCCCCTGGCTGAGGATGAAGCCGGCGGCGTCGGCCGCGTCGCGGCCGTAGTCCATCGGCGCTTCGACCGGCCTGACGACCACCTCGGCGAACCCGGCCGCAGCGAGCACCTCGCGGATGCGGGCCGGATCGACCAGCGATCCCATGCCCCGTGCGGCCGGGGACGGTACGCGCATCAGCGGCTTCAGCGCCGCGGTGGCGCGGGCGTAGTCGCTGTCCGGCCCGCCGGGCTGCGGACCCATGAAGACGAGCCGCCCACCCGGCCGAAGCCCCCGCCGTATGTTGGCGAAGCCGGCGACCAGGTCCCCGAAGAACATCACCCCACCACGGCTGATCGCGACGTCGAAACCGCCGGCGGGGAACGCGTGGACCTGGGCGTCCCCCTGCTCGAACGTGACGTTGCCGGCGCACTGCTCCGCGGCGTCGGCGCGGGCGCGCTCCAGCATCGGCGCCGAGATGTCGACGCCTACGACGTGCCCTCGGGACGCCAGACGTGCGGTGCGCAGCGTGATCTCGCCGGTGCCACAGCCGACGTCGAGGACGCGGTCGTCCTCCACAATCGCCGCGATGCGGAAGAAGTCGTCGGTGAAGCCGGCGGCTATCGCGTTGTAGCGGGCGGCGTCGTTCGCCCAGTTGACGCCCTCCCAGCCGTTCCATGCTTCCGCGTGCTCTCGGTTCGCGATGGCCTGCATGAATCCTCCCGTAACTAGAGGTGGTCTCTAGAGTTCAACTCTAGAGATAGGCTACAGCCATGAGCCAGGTCAAGAGCGAGGACAAGCGGACCCGCAGGCCCAAGGAGACGCGCAGGCGCATCCTGGACGCGGCGCGAGACCTGTTCGTCCAGCATGGATACGGCGCGACGGCGCTCCAGGAGATCGCCGACCGGGCCGGTGTGGCCGTCCAGACGATCTACTTCACGTTCGGCAATAAGCGCGCGCTGCTCAAGGAGCTGGTGGACGTGTCGATCGCCGGCGACCACGAGGCGATCGGCACGATGGATCGCCCCTGGTTCCGCGAGGCCCTCGCCACCGAGACCGCCGACGCGCAGCTGCGGCTCCACGTGCGTGAGACGCGGGGGATCCTGGAGCGGGTGGCTCCGATCACCGAGATGCTGCGGGCTGCCGCTCTGACCGACTCGGGGATCGCCGAGCTCTGGGCCCACGACGCCGACCCGCGGTTCACCGTCCACGCCACGGCCGCCCGATCACTGGTGACCAAACCGGGGGCCAGAACCGGGGTGACGGCTGAGCAGGCCGCTGACCTGCTGTTCGGCCTGCTCAGCCCGGAGCTGTACCTAGTGTTCGTCCGCGACCGCGGCTGGACGCCCGACCAGTGGGAGCGCTGGACGCACGAGACGCTGAGCTCCCAGCTCTGCGCTGGGTGACCCACCCCTGCCGCGACCGCGCGGACTGGCTGTCAGGCTAGGTGTTGGCCGGGCGCGGACACGGCCGTTTCAGACAGGCGGACGAGATATTTGTTCGCGGTTGGGTCAGGACATATGCGCCTTAGGTGAATCATGATGGGACTATCAAGAGTGCGGATCCTCCCTCATCCGTCCACGAGGAGACCACGATGTCCGACCGCAGGGTGGAAGTATTTCGCTCGACCCAGGCCGGCCAGATCAAGCGGGTCGAGATCCGCATCGTGGGCGGCAACATCAGGATCAACGCCATCGACACCGATACGGTGACCGTCACGGCACTCGGTGATGTCGCGACGCTGGCCGCCAAGGCCAGCGTTCAGAGCGACGTTCTGCACATCACCTCGTCATCCGCCCTACGCTACTTCCTCCAAAAAAGCCGCATCGACCTGATCCTCGACGTGCCGGAGGACACAGGCGTCTTCGCCAAGGTGTTCGGCGCCGACATTGTCATCAACGGCGGCACCGGGCCGCTGGAGGTGCGCGGAGTCGCTGGCGCGATCGAAGGCACGACCTACTCCAAAGACGTCAAGGTGCGTTTCGTTGTCGGCGGCAATGATCTTGTCCAAGTGGCCGGAGGCGACCACTCCTGAGCCAGATGGGCTCCAGTCCTGGAACTCATCGTGCCGCGCCCACTGCCTCGCGATTTCCGGGAGACGGGAATCATCGATGTCGGCCAGTGCATCACTTACCAACACAGGCAGTTCCTCGATCCATGGTCGCTCGGCGTATGGCGAATCCCCTGCTAGTGACTCCCATTCCTCCATGCCTTCAGGAGCGCCCTGTGGAGGCGGGTAGACGGACACGCTCTCGACGAGATCGACAGTGTACGGAACACCTGCCATCAGAGCGATGAGCGTGCCCAGCTTCGGGTGCGGATCAATCCACTTGGCGTCCACGGCGTCGAACGGGGGATGCGCGGGCTCTTGAACTGCGCGAGGATCCAGTGGCTTGGCGACGGCTGCGTCACGGCTATCTGCCCGGTAGTAGTCATAGAAGACTCCCACTCCGACCCCTATGTGGTGAAGAGCAACAGGTACGTGAGTCGGGTCGGATTCCGGGTCTGGGTCTTCGTTTGCGAAGCGGGCGACGGGAATCGAGCCCATGCTGCCGGCTTGGGAAGGCGGCTTTCAGGGGCGCTGAGCTGGCTTCGGGCCGGTCGGAGTGACCGTGACCGACCCCTCGTCACCCTGTCTAATGCACGGCAATCTACGGTGCCCGGTGAGGAACGAGGCCCCGGAACGATTCTTCTCGAATTGTCGTAACCGACTGACATCATCGAATCCGCTGACGCAATCGAGGAGGGTCCATGGGAAGAGTACTGCTGGAAATGACCATGTCGCTGGACGGCTTCACCGCGGCGCCGAATGTCGGCGTCGACCAACCCCTGGGTGAGAACGGTGAGCGTCTGCACCGCTGGCTCGGCATTGATGGCAACCCGGTAAGCGAGATCGACCGTGAGATCTCCGCTGAGATGTTCGCGGAGACAGGTGCGTTCATCCTCGGCAGACGGACCTTCGACGTGGGTGAAGGTCCGTGGGGAGACGACGGCGCCTTCGGCATGCCGTGCTTCGTTCTCACGAGCCGGACCCGAGAGAAGCTGGTCAAGGGCCCCACGACCTTCACCTTCGTCACCGACGGCGTCGAAAGCGCCCTCAAGCAGGCCAGGGCGGCAGCGGGTAACAAGGACGTCGTCGTGATGGGCGGGGCGGAGGTCGCCCGGCAGTATCTCAGGGCCGGGCTCGTCGACGAGGTGCGCATCCACCTGGTGCCGATCCTTCTCGGCGCGGGCACCCGGCTCTTCGACGGAGGCCGTGTCGAGCTGGAGCAGACGAGGGTGGTCGAGTCGCCGGCCGCCACCCACCTGACGTTCCGGGTTGCAGGGTCCGCGATTTCGTGAGCAGTGGTCGATGCCGGCGACGGAGGGGGTTCTCGGGAAATCCCAACCGATCACCGTCGACGTTCATGCCAAGGTCCTCAACGTCGCTGTGGAGCCGGTCAGGGTCAGAGCCCCGCTCATCCCGTATGCCTTCCGTTGGGACGTATCGCGGGATCATTGCAGAGGGCACCGACGTCTTCACCTGTGGTCCATGCGTCGTCAGCTTGGGAAGTGAATGGATCGGGGGCGTGAGCTCGTGGTCCACCCGCGGCACGTCAACTGTGCAGCCAGACGCGCAGTGTGCCGAGCACGCCGAAGCCATTGGCGAGCGCGGGCGCGAGGTCGTCGCCGTGCTCGTAGCCGACGAGGGGAACCTCGGGGAAGTGGCCGGCGGCCGCGCTGATCGCTGATGCCCAGATATCGGCGACGTCGCAGCCCTCGACCGCGAACAGGTTCGACAGGCCGACCAGACCCGCGCTGTGGTTCAGGACCGCACCGCCGTGGAGGCCTCCGCCGTCGTGAAAGGCCAGCACCAGCACGGACGGGTCGTCGAGCAGCGCCGGACGGAAGACATCGGGTACGTCGTCATCGCCGTGCCAGGCGGCCTGCCAGTCGCGAAGCCGGGAGGCTGTGGACACTCGCTCCGTGCGCAGAGTCGCCGGTACGGCGGGGCCCGGCGGCCGGTGGATCCACTGGGCCGCGAAAAGTTCGGAGAACCCCATTGGCGCGAGGTCGAGTGTGACGAAACTGTCCTTGACCGAACACCCGGGTGACGCCATGTCGATCTCCGTGAGGAAGTCGGCAGGCACCACGTCGTCGAGCAGTGTGATGGCGTCAGGATAGTACACGGGCGTACGGCGGACACTCCACCAGGCCTTCTCTCCGAAGGCGCTGGTGTTGCCGTGGGACCGGCAGACCGAGGCACACCAGTCGGCGTTGTTGCGGGCGGCGGCGACACGGAGGGAGGTCGGTTCGGTTGACGTCACCCGCGACATGGTGGCACTCCCCGGTTCGAGCCTGCGCGCCCTTTTTTCGCGTGGGTTCGGGTCGGCTGCGGGGCCGTACCAGAAGGGTCACGACCTGCTCGGGATGAGATTCTCTCCGTCGAGCAGGACCTCGTGCAGACGTTGCCAAACGCCGGCCTTCTGCCACTCGGCGAGCCGTCGCCAGCAGGCCATGCCCGAGCCGTACCCCCGGTTCTGGCGGCAGCGGGTGGCTCAGGAACCGATGTTCCTCGCGTTGGATGATCTGCACTGGGCTGATCCGATAACTCTGCCGGCGCTGCGGTCGATGACCAGAGATGTCGCCTCTCCACTCGTCTGGATGCTGACCCGTACGACAGGCAGCGGCGACTGCCCCCGCCTCAACCGCCTGTTCGACCTGCTGGAACGTGACGGCGCGATTCGGATCACGCTGGGGGCGCTTGACCGGCGAGCTGTGGCGGACGTCGTCACCGACGTCCTCGGGGCGGCGCCCGAGCCGGATGTGCTGGCCCTGGCCGGCATAGTGGACGGCAATCCCTTCCTGCTCGTCGATCTCCTTGAGAAGTTCAAAGGCGAGGGCGTCTTCCAGATCGCCGATGGTCGCGCGCGGATGGCGGCGTCCCCGCCCCATGCTCAGGCGATCATGCAGGAACGCCTGGAGGAGTTGTCCGCACGGACCAGGTATCTGCTGCAGTGCGCCGGAATCTTAGGTCGTTCGTTCTCGGTGAAGGATCTGGCTGAAATGCTCGGCGAATCGACCAATGGCCTGTTGCCGATGCTGGAGGAGGCGATGTCGGCGGGCATCGTCGAACCTGTAGGGCATGAGCTCACCTTCCGGCACGATCTCCTGTGGCAGGCGGTGGTCAAAACCATCCCCGACTCCGTACGCCGGGCCCTGCACCACGATGCAGGAAAGATGCTGCTCAAGCGAAGCGGGTCGGCTGTTCATGCCGCCGCGCACCTCATTCACGATGCCAGTCGCGGTGATACGTCCGCACTACTCAGACTCGACCAAGCGGCGCGCGAGGTGCTGCGGTCCTCACCTCAGACCGCCGCCGACCTCGCCCTGCGCGCGCTCGAACTCAGCGACTCCACCGACCCTGACTGGTTCGGTCGCGCCGCCACCGCGGTCGACGCCCTGACGGTCATCGGACGGCTGTCCGAGGCGGCCGATCTCGCCCGTGCCGCACTCGGCAGGGCCCCACCTCTCCACGCCCCTCGCCTGCGCTGCGCGCTGGCGCACATCCTGCTCCTGAGCGGCCGACCGGCGGATGCGATATCCGAGGCCGAAAGCCTGCTCGCCCAGCAGGACATTCCAAATGACCTTCGCGGCATCGCCGAATGGGCGATGTTCTGGGGGCTCATCTGGCTGAACGACTTCCGGAAAGGACGACAACGAGCGGAAGCCGTTCTCGCCGACCGCGAGCGGCACACCGATGCCGCCGTTGTCGGAGCACTCCTGCTGCTCGCTCGGTTCGCGATGGTCGACGGGCGGGGCGCCGACTCGTTCACGCATCTACGCGAAGCCCTGCGAATCACGGACAGCGGCACCGCCGAAGCCATCCAGCGCCCATATACGCGCCTGCGAGCCATGCGACAGTTCGATGCGGCCGACATCGCCATCCAGGCCGCCGAGGAGGAGATCAACGACCTCGGCCTGACCGTGCTCGCCGCACAGCCCGTCGACAGCCTGGACCAGGCGCTCGACGGCTACGAACGCATCGGTGCCCTCTTGGACGCGGCCCGCGTGCGAGCCCGGCTGCGGGCGCTTGGCGTACGGCGCCGCCACTGGAGTCAATCCCAGCGGCCGACCTTCGGATGGGACAGCCTCACCGACACAGAACGCGCCGTCGCCGGCTTGATCGCCAAGGGGATGACCAACCGCCAGATCGCCCAGCGGATGTTCCTCTCGCCGCACACCGTGTCCACCCACCGGCGGGGGAGTCGGTCACTGTAGTGGCGCCGTTCCCGGTGCCCTGAGCCTGCGCATGGCCACCTCGGTCACCATCGGGTCAGTCGGTTGCTCTGGTTGCTGTACTTCGCTGCTGTACCGCCATGGGCGCGGTCACTTGGAGTGCTGTGCTTCGGAAGGCCACTGCCCCTCCGCGAACTGCAGGCCCCAGTAGTAGGGGTTCACTTCCGCGAGGGTGCGCGCCTCCCAACGGGTTGCGTCGTCTTCCTGCGGGACGGCGACTTCGACGGACGGCCCCCAGAGCGCGAGCCGTTCCTGGCAGACGCCGCAGGGCGGCAGGATCAGAATCCTGCCGCGCTCCAGGTCACGGCAGACGCAGACGGAGGCAGTGATGGTTCGGTCCTGGGTGTAGGCCTGGATGAACGCACCGGTCTCATGGCAGAGTGCGACCGAGCCGTTCATGTTGTCGAGGCCGACGCTGGTCAGGATGCCACCGTCAGCGAGCCGCACAGCGGCTGCACCGCCAGGTTCACCCGTGGGCCAGCGTTGGTTCATGAGTTCTACGGCCGCGTCTACAAGCGTCTGGTCGAGTTTCATGCGCCGGAGTTTGTCACGAGCCGTGAACGCGAGCCTAGTTTGGAAGACAGCGTATGCGGAGGGGGCCTGACCTGTTGAGACGTTGACCTGCGCATTCTCGGGAGGCTTGCCGAGACTCCACGTTGTTCCTGTCGTGCGCGGACCGAGAACAGGGATGGGGGCGCATGAGGACACCGAGCAGCAAGAACGTATTCTGCAGCAGGCGAGACGGGTGCTGCTGATGCGTCGTAGCCGTCCGCTGCAACTGGGCCACCCATTCCGCATCAGGTGCCCGACGAACGACAGGAGGTTGACCGGTGATCACTCTGACCGCAGTCGGAGGAGTGGCCCTGGTCGAACTGGGCATGGCCCTGACTCCGGGTCCGAACATGATCCACCTCGCCTCCCGCGCGATCACTCAAGGCCGCAGGGCGGGCCTGGTCAGCCTCAGTGGGACCGCCGTGGGATTCGTGTGCTACCTGCTGGCCGCGGCTGCGGGCCTGTCCGCATTGTTCGCCGCCGTTCCAGTGGCGTTCATGGTGGTCAAGCTTGCCGGGGCCGCCTACCTGGCCTACCTCGCCTGGGGCATGCTCAAGCCCGGCGGCCGCTCGCCCTTCGCCCCGGCCCAGGACCTGACCCCGGTCTCCGACGCCCGCCTGTTCTCGATGGGGTTGCTGACCAACCTCCTCAACCCCAAGATCGCTTTTATGTATGCCGCCCTGCTGCCCCAGTTCCTGGACCCGCAGGCAGGTCCGGCCTGGGGGCAACTGCTCCAGCTCGGTGGTGTGCAGATCATCGTGGGACTCTCCGTGAACGCTCTGGTCATGCTGGGCGCAGCGCGGGTGTCGGGGTTCCTGGCCGCCCGGCCCCGCGCCATGGCCGCCCAGCGGTTCACGGCAGGTGGCCTGCTCGGCGCCTTCGCGCTGCGTACCGCCCTCTCCCGCACTCCTGTCTCCACCTGAGCCAGGCCCGCGTCATTGTGAATCGCCCTGGCTTCGGTGGAGACCTCAGGGGTTAATTCCAGCGCGTTCGCTGGGGTGATGTTGCTAGGTCTGGCGGCGACCGACGGCGCACGGACCGGCGGCCCCAGCTTCTACCAGAGAGTGGTGGTCGGATTCGGCCTGCACGGGGTGGCGCACCTGGGGGAGAGCGTGGCGCTGCGTGGCTACACCCCCGGTGTGGTGACCTCGTCGGTGCCTTTTCGCTCTGGGCCTGGCACCGCCTGCGCCGAGAGGATTTGGTGCGCGAGATCGACGCGCGTGGACCTGGCGTCCTCCGCCGCGCTGGTTCCCGTGGCCATCCTGGGCGTGCACGGCGCCGCCCACGGGATCGGGCGGCTGGCACGCCGAGCCCTGCGCCACCGCTGACCGGGTTCCACGGCACCCACGTCGGCCGCGGATCTGGCTTTGGCGCAGGAGAGAGCAGCAGAGGCCGGGAGGCGGGGTTGCGTCCACGGGTGTGGTGTAAGAGTTTCCGCTGGTAGAGGCGTGGCGTCGTGAAATGAGTACGGCCATCGCGTGATCCTTCGTGATTGCGACATCAGATCGAAGGAGAAGAAAGCGATGGCCGTGAACGACAGTGTGGACCCTGGCGCGTGGCTGGCGCGGCAGATCGAGGCCGGGGATCCGGATCTGTTGCGATCCATGGTGAAGACCATGGCCGAGGCGTTGATGTCTGCCGAAGCAGACACCGTATGTGGCGCGTCGTACGGTGAGCGCAGCAGCGAGCGGACCAACTCCCGCAACGGCTACCGCACGAGGGAGTGGGACACCCGCGCCGGCACGGTCGAGCTGGCCATCCCGAAACCACGGCAAGGCTCCTACTTCCCCGAGTGGCTGCTGGAACGCCGCCGACAGGCCGAACAAGCCCTGGTCAGCGTCGTGGCCACCTCCTACCTGCTCGGTGTCTCGACCCGGCGGGTCGACAAGCTGGTCGAGCAGCTCGGCATCATCGGCATCTCCAAGAGCCAGGTCTCGCAGATGGCCAAGAGCTTGGATGCGCAGGTGGAGGCGTTTCGCACCCGCGCGTTGGACGGCGGCCCCTACTCCTTCGTCTGGCTGGACGCGTTGACGCAGAAGGTCCGCGAGGGCGGGCGGATCGTCAACGTGCACGCCCTGATCGCCACCGCGGTCAACGCCAACGGCAACCGGGAGATCCTCGGCCTGGACATCACCTGGACGTATGGCGGTCGAGTCAGCGTGAGTTCCCGCTGCTTACCGCTGATCGCCAACCGAACGTACACGCAAGGGGCACGCGAGTGCCTGATCTCCTGACTCGCCAGAGCGGGTCAGGTGCCGAAGCCAACTGCGAACGCCCGCTGGAGATAGTCCCAGACCTGCGCGGTCAGTACACCGCGGGTGGCGACCTCGGGCCCTTTTCGCTCGATGCGGGCGTAGATCGACGACATCATGGCGGATTCCCCGGCCGCCATGTCCCGAATCACCGAGGTCCATCGCCGTGCCAACTCCTGTACAGCGGGATCGGCCGGGTCCGTTCCGCCGTCGATATGGGCCTGGAGATCGGCGACGATCTTCGTTCCCTGTCGCCGCCATCCGGCGAACCTGTCGGGGAATCCGGGCTCCAGGTGTCGCCTTTTCGCTTGCGCCAATTGCTCGGGCGTGAAGTCGTTCGCCTGCACCAGTGCCTCCATGGCTTGGATGAGTTGGTCGATGGACGGCTCGGTGGCCAGCAGGGTGGCTTGAAGCAAGGCCGTGAGCCGGGTACGCAGGTGCCGATGTGTCTCGATGGTTCGCTCGACGTGGGCGAGCTGGGCGCGTACCGCCGAGCCGAAGTCCTGAAGGTCGCCGTCGAGCGAATCGGCGATATGGGCCAGCGGCATCCCCAGCTGGCGTAACGCGAGGATCCGGTACAGCCGGCGGACGTCGCTGTCCGTGTACAGCCGGTGCCCGGCGTGCGTGCGCAGCATGGGCACCAGCAGCCCGATCCGATCGAAATGATGCAAAGCGCGGACAGTGAGGCCCGTCGCCGCGGCCAGGTCACCGATCTTCCAAGATTGCTCGTCCATGTGATCACCCGAATAGACGCTATTGCCTGACGCGACGTCAGGTACAAGACCCGACATCGGCCATTTCTCCTGCTTGCACCTGACGCGACGTCAGGCGGCACCATCCCTCGCGGGTCCGCTACGCGGGCCGGCGGACAGCCGCTGTGCCGTGGGCCTCTTCCAGCGGAACCGACAAAGGAGAACTATTTATGCGTTGCAGACCACTCAGGGGGCGAGCCCTGAGGACGATCGCCGGAGTTGGCGTCGCCGTCGCGCTGTCCACCGTCTTGACCGATCCAGCGCACGCTGGGACGTATCACACCCCGGTCGTGACCGAATACCCCGTCACGCCCGGCTCCGGCCCGACCTTCATCGCGGCTGGCACGGACGGCACCATGTGGTTCACCGAGCTGACCGGTAACCCCGCAACAGCCGTCCGGAGGGCATCGCCACCGGTCCGGACGGGAACCTGTGGTTCACCGAGCGGGCCGTCAACCGAATCGGCCGGATCACGCGGCGAGGGAAGCTGACGCACTTTGCGGTGCCCACCCCTGCCAGCGACCCCCTCGGCATCACCGTGGCCGCCGGAGGCCTGGTCGGGAATCTGCTCCTGACCTGGGCCTTCGTGGGTGGAGCGGGTGACGCGAATCGAACCCGCGCTGTCAGCTTGGGAAGTCTTTCCACATCATGCGGTCTGAGCTGCGGAAACACTGAGCTGGGCGTATGCCGGTCGGGTGACCGTGAGTCCCCGTGATTCCCCGCTGCTCGCCGACCGTACGGGCACGCAGCGGGCACGCCGGGGTCTCGGCTGCCGCAGTAAAGCTCGAACTCTCACCTGCTAATTCCCACCTGCGCCGACGGCAACGAGTGGTGCTCTGATTAGGCAATACAGCTCTCAATGTCTCCCGTCTACTTCTGACGTTTTACGGCCTCGGACGGAACTGGAATGGAACTGGGGAGGGCGAGACTAGGCACCCCGGAAGTCACCCAGTTGGACACTCGCCCACGAGTCGTCGGCCTGCCGCGTTCAGCCCGACGCTGCCGCCTCGCCGGCCCGCCACCAAGCGATGGCGATCGTGGTCCAGTTCCAGGTCCAGGTCCAGGTCCACAGGGTCGACGGCCGACTTGGATCGCTACGATGCCGATCATGGAAAGATTGGATCCCCGCCGCACCGCATTGCTCCTTATCGACCTGATGACGCGCATCGTTGAGCAGCCCACGGCACCACATTCCGGACCTGCCGTGGTCGCCCGCTCCCTCGCTCTGGCCGACGCAGTGCGAAAGGCGGGCGGTCTCGTCGTCTCCGTGCGCGTCGAGCGGCCAGGCGTTGCGGAGCAGCCACCGGGCAGCGAGCTGGTGGAAGGGGTACTCGGCGACCTGGAGATCGTGAAGCGCACCTGGGGTGCATTCCACAACACCGGGCTGGAGGAGGCGCTGCGTAAGCACGCCATCGACACCCTGATCATCACCGGGATCGCCACGAACTTCGGCGTCGAGCAGACCGCGCGTTTCGCCGACGAGTTCGGCTTCAAGGTGATCCTGCCCGAGGACGCGGTCACGGCACTCGACGCGCGCGCCCATGAGTTCGCCTTCGACTACATCTTCCCGCGTATAGCTACCGTCTGCACGACGGCCGAGGTCGTGGCAGCGCTGGACTGAGATAACTCGCAGGCCTCACCGACGCCTGGCACGGTAGCGAAGTGGCGAACTTCACCGACCCCATCTACCAGCACATCGCCATGGAGCGCGACTGGGCCATCGCTGACGCGCTGGGCAGGCTCGCCACTGAGGCGCTGAACAAGCATGATCAAGATGGATCGGGCGCTAACGGGCACGGAAGATCGAAATGGCGCGGAAAAGATCAAGGCCCGGGGCTGAGTGTGTGTCCTGACCGGGGCCTTCGTACGTGGAGCGGGTGACGGGAATCGAACCCGCGCTGTCAGCTTGGGAATTGCATGGATCACGCCTTGTGGGACGGCCGACCTGGGTATTCGGCCGGTCGTGAGTGACCGTGGTTGCCCCCTCGCCACCCTGTCTAATTGCACGCTGATTGCACGACGATCAAGGCTGCGGTGCTGGTCATCCGTGCTCTGTTTGGCTTACGGGACCGGCGACAATCCGGAGTTCCAGAACACGGATGTCGTCCTCATCGCGGACCTCATACCCTGCCGAGATCAAGATGGCTCTCATAGCGTTGCGCATCGCCTCGACGATTACCCCCAGATGTTGCAACGCATGGGCCTGATGATCAGCGCGTTCGAGGGCCTCTGTCGCTGCTCGGGTGAGCGCCGGTGATGCATGCCACCTGGCGAAAACCCCTCCCGCCGCGTCTCCGAATGGATCTATCTCCACGCTGACACCTTCCTCTGGACGCAGCTCGTCAGATGTTCGAATCAGCGTCACGGGTAGGCCAGCAGCGGTGAGGTCCGAGACAACGCAGTCGGCGAATTCATGCCACGCCCGCCGGAGGCCCAGATTGTACGGTGACGCACATGGGCCACCCCGTAAGCGACGGTCGGAGAGTAACCAAGGCTCGGTCCAACAGGGCTGCTGGCCGTGTGGTCCGTATCGATCTGGGGGATGGCCGATGTGCCTATGGTCGGCAGCTCACCGGTGTTGCCGTTGAGTTCTTCGACCGAGTGGGAGCGGCCGGCGAATTGGTCGATCTGCTTGAGCTCGTGACGGCGCCGGTCGCGTTCACCATCTGGGTCGCTGACAGAGCCTTTCGCCGGTCTGGCGGCTGGGAGTTGCTCGATGCGGTCACATTGAGCCAGGAAGAAGCATCGCGGACGTACCGCTTCGCCAAGCAAGACGCCATCAGCCGCAGGCTCAGCATCTATACCACCGATCCCGTCTCTGGCACATATGGGGAGACACCCGCTTCGCTCGAAGAGTGCCAAGGCCTGGAGAGAGCTGCGGTCTGGGGTGTCGTGCATGTGGAGGACCGCCTGCGGGACCACTTCGACGGACGTCCTAACAGGTGGGTGGAGTCAATGCGGCTGAGACCATAAATCATTCGACACGACGATGCTCCGGGCGAAATGGGTCGCCTTCGAATTGGCCCCTGAGATCGCCGCCGCGTACGGCGTCAGTCCGTTCACCTTGGCCCACAAGACGCAGGTGCGAGGAACGGGCATGCTTGCGCTGACGCCATATGTAGCGGACCACAAGGCATAGAGGCGAACCACTCTTCGCGACTCTGACGCGTGAAGCCGTCTCTTGGCTCGCTACGTTAGGAGCTGTTTGATGTTCGGATCTTGGTGGGGTCCGGTGGCGGACTGGTCATGGCTGATAGAAGTCGGATGTGGCGCGCTTTGATGTGACCGATGCCGAGTGGGCGTTGATCGAGCCGCATTTGCCGGTGGCCGCGACCGGCGCAGACGACACCGACGACACCGACGCGTCGTCGGGCCAGGACCGCGCCGCTGCACGGCGACGCCGTAAGGCCGGGGCGAAGGCTGCCGGGCTCGGCCGATCCCGAGGCGGGCTGAGCGGCAAGATCCATGCCGCGGTGCGTTAAATCGTTCGCACAATACGTAACGTTCCGGTAACCAGAGCGAGAAGGTGGCTGAACTGCACAGATGTGAGGGATGCCAACTCGTTACGGAGTTGAGGGGTACACGGCCCGACATTGCCGTGTTACAACTCCTGATTAGTTGATCTGGGAGACAAAGAGGGCAGGAGGTGCGGATGGCGTACAAACCGCCCTTTACCCGCGCCTCGGGCGGCGCCCCGCCGACGGGTCCCGCCACGCTGCGCCGGGCGAACCTCTCGCTGGTGCTGCGCGAGCGCGCATCCCTGTCCCGTGCCGACATCGCCCAGGCGACCGGGCTGCATCGGGCCACCGTCTCCAACCTCATTGCCGACATCGCCAGAGGCCTGGCCTCTGGCGACCGGCGTGTGACGATGGCGGTGGCTGGCGCGGCGAGCATGGTGATCAACCACATCATCGACGACCCGACCACGATCATGGATTTACCCAGGCCGACACCTTACTGACGGCCCCACAGACCTGGAGACGGCAACCTTCAGCAACCGCAATATCCGCTACCACCAAGTGGCAATAAGCGCGGCGGCGCGCGCCTTGCCTGACATCCCCCCAGTCAGGAAGGCTTTTACATGTCACCACGTCATCGAACGTGGGCCAGGCTGCTCGACGCAGCCCTGCCAGAAAACGGACGACGCCCGAGACGTCGCACCGCGACCACGATGGCCTTAGCTCTCATCGCCCCTTTCATCACGCTCCTCGCGACGCCGGTGAGCGGCGAGGCCGCCACGGCGGCTGAGCCCGCTTTCAAGGTGCTCGTGGTGCGCAGCACCCAGGACGCGGTGTCGTCGGCCGGCCTGGCCGCGATCCGGGATGCGGCCAGAACCGGTCATTTCACGGTCGTGGCGCCCGGGCCCGCTGACGTGGGCGACCATTTCACGGAGAAGAAGCTGGAGCAGTACCGCGCGGTCGTGTTCTTGGACACGGGTCTCGCGAGCCCGCTCACGGACGCGCAACGCGCGAACTTCGAGAGCTACTTCCGCGACGGCGGCGGCTTCGTCGGCGTCGGCTCGGCGGTCGAGACCGACGAGTCCTGGTCGTTCCTGACTGACATCCTGGGGACGCGTGCGTCCGGCAGGACCGACGTGCAATCGGGTGACGTGAAGGTCGCCGACCGCGTCCACGACGCGAGCAAGGATCTGCCGCAGTTCTGGTCGCGGACCGACAACTGGTACAACTTCACGAAGAACGTCCGCGGTCTGTCACACGTCCTCGCCACCGTCGTCGAGGACCCGTTCGGGCCGCAGCCGCAGGGCGCCGACCTCGACGGGATCGCCGGGGGCACGATGGGCGCCGATCATCCGGTCTCGTGGTGCAAGGACTTCCAGGGCGGCCGCTCGTTCTACACCGGCCTGGGCAACACGGCCGCGAGCTTCGACGCCGGCCTCACCAAGCACATCAAGGGCGCGATCGGCTGGGCCGCGGGCCAGGCCGACCCGGTCTACAGCGATTGCGGCGCGACCGTGCTGGCCAACTACCAGCAGACGAAGATCGGCTCGCCGCCGAACCTGCAGGAGCCGATCGGCTTCGATCAGCTGCCGGATGGCCGCGTTCTGCAGACGGACCGCCTCGGTTCGCTGCGCATGCACGACTCGACCACGGGCGTCACCACGGTCGTCGCCAACTTCGCCGATCCGAGCCTGCCGATGACGCAGCAGATCTACTCCGCGGGCGAGGACGGGCTCTATGGCCCCGCGGTCGACGCCAACTTCGCGACCAACAAGTGGGTCTACCTCTACTACTCGCCGAAGGAGGTCACCGACGTCAAGCTGAGCGACGGATCGGTCGTCACCCAGATCACGCCGAATACCACCCCGCCGAACGTGGCGGCGTCCAAGACCGCGTGGGATCCGTACGTGGGCTATTTCCAGCTCAGCCGCTTCAAGTTCGTCGACGCCACCGACAGCACGCCGGCGCACCTCGACATGGGCTCCGAGCAGCAGATCATGCGCGTGCCGGTCAACCGCCAGGAGTGCTGCCACGTCGGGGGCGACATCGACTTCGACAAGCACGGCAACCTCTGGATGGTCACCGGCGATGACACGCCCGCGGGCGGCATCAACGGCGGCGGCTACGGGCCGTACAACTCGCAGAAGACCGACGAGCAGCAGACCGTGCGCGTCACCGACGCGACGGGTGGCACGTTCACGCTGACCTTCGAGGGCCAGACGACGGAGCCGATCGCGTGGAACGCGGATCGCGATGCGATCGACGCGGCGCTCGAGGCGCTCTCGAACATCGAGGCGGATGAGATCCAGACCAGCGGCGGCCCGGTCAACACGTCGAACGTCAACGTGTTCTTCCGCCGCGGCAAGCAGCAGTCCGATCAGCCGCAGATCACCGCCGACGGCGCCGGCCTGACCGGCACCGCCACGCCGGCGATCGCCACCAACACGGCGCAGGCGGGCGGCTGGTATCAGCGGCTCACCGGTGACTCGCGCCGCAGCGCGCTGAACACCAACGACCTGCGCGGCAAGGTGCTGCGGATCAAGGTCAAGGATGGGAACATCTCCGCCGCCGACGCCAACAAGGTCGACTTCGGCTCCGGCACGGGCGCCTACTCGATCCCGTCGGGCAACCTTTTCCCGCTGGTCGCGGGCGCGCCGCAGGACAAGACGCGGCCGGAGGTCTACGCGATGGGTTTCCGCAACCCGTTCCGGATCCAGGTCGACGAGAACGACGTGGCCTACATCGGCGACTACTCGCCCGACGCCCAGACACCGCAGCGCTCACACGGCCCGGCGGGCACCGGCCGCTACGAGATCGTGCGCAAGCCGTCCAACTACGGCTGGCCGACGTGCTACAAGCGCGACCTCGCGCACTACCAGTGGAACTTCCACGAGTTCGCGCCCGGCACCACCACCGCGGGCACGCCGCTGAACAACCCGCCGCAGAAGTTCGACTGCGACGGGCCGACGCAGCGCAACGACTCGCTGTGGAACATTGAGGGCGGTCCGACGGTCGAGCCGGGCCTGAGGGACGTCCCGCCGGTCACCGACCCGGACATCTGGTACTCCTACCGCGACAACAACCCGAGCGCGCCGCTCGGCACCCCGTGCGAGGCCTACTACGCGCCGACCCCGGGCCCGATCGCGCTCGGCTCGACGACCGAATGCCCGCGGCTGTTCCCCGAGCTCTACACCGGCGGCGTCGGTCCGCACGGGGTCACGAAGTACCACTACGACCCGGAGAACCCGAACCCTCACAAGTTCCCGCCGTACTACGACGACTCGGTGATCATCAGCGAGTGGACGCAGGACACGCTGCGCGAGGTCAAGCTCGACAAGCAGAACAACCACGTCCAGAAGATCAACAACTTCCTGGATTGCGGCAGCCGTGCGAACGCCGGGGCAGGCAGGTTCCGGTTCGAGTGCGACAACCCGATGGACTTGCAGTTCGGTTCTGACGGCGCGTTCTACCTGCTGACCTACGGCAACGGGTTCAACGTCATCAGCCCCGACGCGGGCATGTACAAGTGGGAGTACGTCAAGGGCAAGCGCGCGCCGAAGGCCGTGCTCACCACGGACCGCACCGACGGCTCAACGCCGCTGACGGTGAACTTCTCCAGCGCCGGCTCGCTGGATGAGGATCCCGGCGACTCGATCCGCTACGAGTGGAACTTCGGCGACGGCTCGGCGATCGAGACCGACCCGAACCCGACCCACACCTACACGCAGTCCGGCCGCTACACGGCCGTGCTGACCGTGCTCGACTCGTCCGGCAAGCAAACCTCGACCAGCACCGTGATCACCGTGGGCAACACGAGCCCGACGGTGGTCGTGAATACGCCGGTGGAGGGCGGGACGTTCGCGTTCGGCGACGACATCCCGTTCTCGGTCACGGTCACCGACCCCGAGGACGGGACGGTGAATTGCTCCGAGGTGCAGGTGACGTTCGTGCTCGGCCACGACGCGCACGGCCACGCCGAGGAGTCCGTCAACGGCTGCTCGGGCGTGCTCCACACGGAGGCCGACGACGTCTCACACGGCGGCACCGTCTCCGGCGTGGTCCAGGCGCGCTACACCGACCACGGAGGTCCGGGCGGCGTCCCACCGCTGACCACAACCGGCCAGCACCAGATCCGCCAGAAGCACCAGGAGGTGGAGTTCGTCGTCAACCAGTCCGGCACCAACACGGCGACCAACACCGACGGCGGCGCCGGCGTGCACCGCGGCAGCCTGGGCTCGGGCGACTGGCTCCAGCTCAACGGCCCATTCAACCTGACCAACATCGACTCGATCACGTTCCGCGTGGCGGATGCGACGACCGGCCGCACGCCCGGGTCGCCGCTGGCGGCAATCGAGGTCCGTCAGGATTCGATCACCGGGCCGATCCTGACGACGGCCAACCTCGTGTCCACCGGCGGGACGGGAACCTGGACGAGCCAGACGTTCCCGGTCTCGATGTCCGGGACGCATGAGCTGTTCCTGGTGTTCCGCTCGGTCACGAGTGGCGCCACGGGCGGCAACCTGTTCAACCTCAACTGGGCCGAGTTCGTCGGCACGGGCATCGGCACCTAGCGAACCCGCCCGTATAGCGGCAAGAGAGAGAAGACACTCATGCGGAGAAGATTTCGCACATCGGTAGTGGCCGCCTGCGTGACGGCGGCCGCACTCATCCCCGCGGCACCGTCGTGGGCAGAGGAAACGACACCGCCGACGATCAACGTGGCGACGCTGTCGCCCTCTGCGCCGACCGGCCAGAACAACTGGTACCGCGGCCCGGTGACGCTGAACATGTCGGCGACCGACGACGTCGGCATCGACAAGTTCCAGTACTCGCTCAACGGCGGCGCCGCCTACATCGACGTGCCCGTCGCGGGGGCGCCGGCGTCGGCCACGGCGTCGGCGGTGATCACGCAGGAGGGCAACACCAGCGTCCGATACCGCGCGGTCGACACGGCCGGAAACGTCGCGGCGTTCCGCTCGATCTCGGTCCGGATCGACACGCGCGCGCCGGCTGCATCGTACCCGGTGATCACCGACGGTCACGTCGGTCACGTCGCCACACTTATCCCGACGCGCACGGACCCCGCCCCCGGCTCGGGCGGAGTGGCTGTGCTGAACATGTACCTCGACGGCAAGCTGGTCCCGCCGTTGCCGGTGCAGACCTCCGACCTGTCGCTCGGCGTGCACACGCTTGCGGTGCATCTCTCTGACGCTGCTTCCAACAGCGCGAAGTACACGCAGACGTTCATCGTGACGACATCGTTCGCGGACGCCGGCACGCTGATCGCCCGGTTCGTGACCGCCGGCAGCGTCCCGGCGGAGGTCGGCGCGGCGCTCCAAGCCAAGCTCGACCAGGCGAAGGCGCTCGCCGACGCCGGTTCGGCCAAGCGCGCGAGCCAGGTCCTGCACGAGTTCGTCTCGATCGCCAACAGCCGGATCAAGCCCGGCTCGGCCCGCAGCACACTCGTGGGCGATGCGCGTTACCTGATCGACCAGCTCAACGGCCGGCTCGCGCCGGAGCCCGCGACGGGCCTCAAGTCTGAGCCCGCGGAGGGCCCGAAGTTCATCCCGGACCCGGTGCTCGCCCCGCTCCCGCACAACCCGGACGCCGACTACAACGTCCTGGTCTTCTCCAAGACGACAGGATTCCGGCACGACCACATCCCGCACACCGTGGCCGCGATCCAGAAGCTCGGCATCGCGCACCACTTCAACGTCGACGTCTACGACCCGCAACTCCCGACCGTCACGCTGCCCACGAGCCCGTTCCTGAGCCTCGACACGCTCAAGCAGTACGACACGATCGTCTTCGAGTCCAACGTCGGGCACCCGGGCCCGCTCGATGCGATCACCGAGCAGCCGAACTTCGAGGCCTACATGAAGCAGGGCGGTGGCTATGTCGGTATCCACGGCGCCGCCGACTCGTTCGAGATCGGTACCTGGCCGTGGTACGGCGACCTCGTCGGTGGGTTCTTCACCGGCCATCCGAACGGCCAGAACGGGTTCGGCCAGTGCGGTAGCTGCATCCACACCGAGGTGGTGACCGAGGACAACACGCACCCGGCGACCGCGCATCTCCCTGCCCGGTGGATGACGGTCGACGAGCTCTACAACTTCGACCGCAACATGCGGGCCGACGTGCACACGCTGCTGAGCCTCAACGAGGACAGCTACCAGCGCAGCCTCAACAGCGGCAACGCGGCCACCAACCCGCTGCGGCTGATGAACGGCGACCACCCGATCGCGTGGTGCCAGAACTGGGACGGTGGCAAGGCGTTCTCGCTCATCCTCGGCCACTTCCGGACGCAGTACTACGACGACTCGTTCATGCGGATGATCCTCGGCGGGATCGAGACGACCGCCGGCCGGAAGAGCGCCAACTGCTCGTCCTACCGCGAGACCAGCCTGCTGATCGAGGCTGACCGAGCGGCCGGGCTGCTGACCGCGGACGCCGCGGACGCCGCCGGTGCCGCCCTGGGCATCGCGCGGGACAGCTACCTGGCGACCAAGTACACCAGCGCCATCCCGGCGCTGAACTCGATCGTCGCCCTGGCTAACAACAAGGCATCCGGCGACGCTGCGGCGCGTTCCGAGCTCGCGCGGCAGGCGCGCGAGCTGCGGGAGTGGATGCAGAACCTCAACCGCCGCTGACCCGTTAACGCGGCGGGGGCGGTGGATCCGCCGCTCCCGCCGCGCTGACGCTGGAGCGCCAACGTCCGCCCCCGCGAGGAGGCATGAGCCAGGAACACACCGATCTGGCAGTTCTCTGTCCGTCCGGCCGTACCGGAGTATTGCCGTTGAACACCGGCCGAGCGCGTGCCCTTCTTGAGGAAGCACCCGCTCGCGCGGCTCGGAGCGAGCGAACCGGCCCGCGATCCGCTGATGTAGCTCCGCCGGCCCTGCAGACCACACCTCAAGGTCCATCGCCGCCACGAGATACAGATGCTCACAAAAGCAGCCCGACTGTACAACTGCCGTTGCAGTACTAAGAGAGCATCTGAACACCTACGTTCAGGACGAGCCCGGAGCGCTGCTCTTCCCCGGGGCCAAAGGCGGTGCCTTGCGACGGAGCGGCTTCAACACCCGTACGCGCTGGGTGGATGTGGTCAAGGACATGGACCTGCCCGGCCTGCACTTCCACGATCTGCGACACACGGGCAACATGCTCGCCGCCGAGTCCGGCGCGGGTCTCAAGGACCTGATGACCAGGATGGGGCACGACAACGTCCGGGCGGCGATGATCTATCAGCACGCGGTCCGGGGCGCCGACAGGGCGATCGCGGATGCGATCGACAAGCACATCAGTGGGGCGGATGAAGAGGGCGACGCGCCTGGTCTCGTCGTTCTCGAAGGTTGATCGCACGTAGCGAAAGGCCGGCGTCGTCACATGCGTTCGCCAGCGAGACGGGCGATCTCATCTACGGTTCCGATCGGCATGCTGATCCCGATGTCCCACGTCTCGTCGTCGCGACCGATGAGGATGGTCGCCTGCTCCTCGCTCCTTGCCCAGAACACGGGAGAGCCAGCGCAGATGCCCACGGCGAGGGAGCGGCGAGAATTCCAGTCCGCCTGCCTGATTTCGTGGAGGCGTGCCAAGTCCGCTACGGGTGCCCAGATGTTGAGCTCCCACGTCTCGGCCTGGAGCTTCACCACGACCACGGAGTCATCGGAATCATCCAAGGTGACGTCAACCACGCGGCCATGATCGCACCACGACCCTAATTGCACGCGAATCGAACGGCCGATCGAAATGGCGTACGGGCACGCAACGGGCACGCCACGGTGTCGTGTGCCCCTCCGGACCACCCGCGTAGGCAAGCTGCCGGTCATAGCCGACATTCAAGGACGAGCGAGGCGGTGCCGATTCGATCTTGTCTGCCTCGGCTGAACCTGTGATCCGGCGTCGATCGCGCTGCATTCTCGTCGATCGCGCAGGGTACGTATTGGGTGACCTCAGCGATCGCAAAAAGGTCGGGAGAGTTCGAGATCGGCGTCCACTCGGCGCAACCCGTCGAAACCCCAAGTGTTGACGCCCTGCAGGTCGACCTCGTTGTGAATGCGAACAGCAAGGTCGCGCAGCGAGCGGGCGAGCCGGGCGTACTCGAGGTGGGTGAAGTCGAGTCCCTCCGCGCCGTAGGCGCGCAGGAAGCGCACAGGATCGGGCCCGCACAAGGCGGCGAACACATCGTGCTCGCGCGGCGCCAGCATCGCGTGACCCCAGTCGAGCAGCGTCGCGATGCGGCCATCGCGATCAATGAGGACGTTGTGAGGGAATAGGTCGTGGTGGCACACGACGTGGGGCACGTCGATCGCGCGTGCCCGTTCGATCACCGTTTCGAGTCGGTCGACGTTGCCCATGACCTCGTCGCGGCGGTCGACGAGCCAAGGGTGGTCGTGCCGGTCGCGCAGCACCTCGATGCACCACTCGTCCATTTCGGTGCGGGGCAGGACGAGGTCAGTTACTTCGTGCACGGAGCGCATCGCCCGCGCGATCGCGTCGGCATCGTTCCACGTTCCCTGGCGGCCGTCGACGAACGGGAACAGCGCGTAGCGCCGGCCAAGGTGTTCGGAGGTGTAAGAGCCGTCAAGTGCTCGCTCCGCCGCGGGAACGGGGATGCCCCGAGTGGCCAACTCAGCGGTCAGCGCCAGGCTGGCGTCACTGTCGGGCTGCTGACGCCAAAGTTTCATGAACCAGCGCCCGTCGGTGAAGGCATCCGCTTCGAACCCGCCCGGATGCGGCCGCAATTCGCCCACCTCAACACCGAAGGCGTCGCGGACCTGAGCCGTCGTCGGCGGTCGTACTTCGCTCCACATCAAGCCAGGACGCTACAGCCATGGGATAGATCGTCAAACAGAGACTTGGCGCGAAGGACGGTGGCGATGATTCGCCCTACATCGGAGCCAAGATCGACTGATCTGGCACGCGAGTGAGAAACAGGCCCAAGAAAGATCAAGGAACCAGGTCGGGAATCAGCCTCTGACCTGGGCCTCAGTGCGTGGAGCGGGTGACGGGAATCGAACCCGCGCTGTCAGCTTGGGAAGCTGATGTTCTGCCATTGAACTACACCCGCGTGACCGGCCTGGAAGCCTGCCGCGTCCCTACTGTAGCGGATCGCGGGCGTGCTGCTGCAGTCCTCCAGAGGAAGATCCCCGACATCGATGCTTCTGCCCCGGTCAGGGCCGGTTAGCCTTGCACCCGTGCTGCTATCCGATCGCGATATCCGGGCCGAGATCGACTCAGGCAGGGTGCGGCTCGCTCCCTACGATCCGGCGATGATCCAGCCGTCCAGTGTCGACATACGGCTCGATCGTTACTTCCGCGTGTTCGAGAACCATCGATACCCGCACATCGACCCGGCGACGGAGCAGCCCGACCTCACCCGGCTCGTGGAGCCCGACGGCGATGAGCCGTTCATCCTGCATCCGGGGGAGTTCGTGCTGGCCAGTACGTACGAGGTGATCAGCCTTCCGGACGACATCGCCTCCCGTCTGGAGGGGAAATCGAGCCTGGGTAGGCTTGGCCTGCTCACGCACTCGACGGCGGGGTTCATCGACCCCGGCTTCGATGGGCACGTCACACTTGAGTTGTCCAACGTCGCGACGCTGCCGATCAAACTGTGGCCGGGCATGAAGATCGGGCAGCTGTGCATGTTCCGGCTCAGCTCCCCGGCCGAGTTCCCGTACGGCTCGGAGAGGTACGGCTCTCGCTACCAAGGGCAGCGGGGACCCACGCCGAGTCGTTCGTACCTCAACTTCCATCGAACCAAGATCTAAAAGTGTCACCGCAGAGGGTCCGGGCAACCACAAGGAGAAGGGAAGGTTACAAGCATGCGAGCGCAGCTTGAACTTCGCATTTCATCTGGTAAGCCGTACTCTTCTCTGCGGACCATCCCCGCACATCTGGAGAAATGACGTGCGCCTGCGTCTCACACCCCGTGAGGACAGCTACTACGACTTGTTCGCCGACTCAGCGAACAACCTCGTCACCGCATCGCGTCTGCTGGTCGAGATCATCAGCGACGGTTCGGACCGGGATGCTCTGGCCGAGAAGATGCGCGCCTGCGAACACGCGGGCGACGAGCGCACTCACGCGATCATGAATCGTCTGAACGAGAGCTTCATCACGCCTTTCGACCGCGAGGACATCTACCGCCTGGCGTCGAATCTCGACGACGTGATGGACTTCATGGAGGCCGCGGCCGATCTGATCGTCCTCTACCAGATCGACCACCTTCCCAAGGAGGTCGTGCGGCAGGTGGAGGTCCTGGAGCGGGCAGCCGAGCTGACCGCCGAGGCGATGCCGCGGCTGCGCTCGATGCAGCACCTCAACGAGTACTGGATCGAGGTCAACCGCCTGGAGAACCAGGCCGACCAGATCTACCGTCACCTGCTCGCCAAGCTTTTCAACGGTGAGTACGACGCTCTCACGGTGATGAAGATGCGCGAAGTGATCGAGCAGCTCGAGGCGGCGGCGGACGCCTTCGAGCATGTGGCCAACACCGTCGAGACGATCGCGGTCAAGGAAAGCTAAGTGGAGCTCGCGCTTGTCGTCGGCGTGATCGTCATCGCGCTGGCGTTCGACTACACCAACGGCTTTCACGATGCGGCGAACGCCATCGCCACCTCCGTCTCGACCAGAGCCCTGACCCCCAGGGTGGCCCTGCTCATGGCCGCGGTGATGAACTTCATCGGCGCGCACCTGGGCGAGTCCGTGGCGCTGACCGTGGGGAAGGGCATCATCGACGCCCCGGGCGGCCGGCACGGGCTGGTCATCGTCGGCGGGGCGCTGATCGGCGCCATCGTGTGGAACCTCATCACCTGGTACTTCGGCCTGCCCTCGTCCAGCAGCCACGCCCTGATCGGCGGCCTGGTGGGCTCCGCCATGGCGGCCAGTGCGGCGGTGCACTGGAACGGCGTGATCGAGAAGGTCGTCATCCCCATGGTGCTCTCACCTGTGGTCGGCTTCACGCTGGGCGGCATCATCATGATCGCCATCCTGTGGATCTTCCGCAGGTCCAACCCCCACAAGGCCAGCAAGGGATTCCGGTACGCCCAGACTCTGTCGGCCGCGGCCATGGCACTCGGCCACGGCCTCCAGGACGCCCAGAAGACGATGGGCGTCATCTTCCTCGCGCTCACCGTCGGGGGATACGCCTCGCCGGATGCCCACATCCCCGAGTGGGTCATCACGGCGTCGGCGCTGGCGATCTCTCTGGGCACGTACGCCGGCGGCTGGCGGATCATGCGGACGCTGGGCCGCCGCATCATCCACCTCGACCCGCCCAGGGGCTTCGCCGCGGAGGCGGCGGCGGCCTCCGTCCTCTACACGGCGGCCATCGGCTTCGGCGCGCCGATCTCGACGACGCACACCATCACCAGCGCGATCATGGGGGTGGGCGCGACCCGCCGCCTGTCCGCCGTGCGCTGGGGGATCGCGGGCAACATCATCACCGCCTGGGTGCTCACCATCCCCGCCGCCGCGCTGGTCGCGGCGCTGGCCTACTTCCTCCTCAACCTGGTCATCGGTTAGCCGGGCCGGGACTCACCGGCGATACATCACGTCCGTGTCCCAATGGGTGAACCCCAGTGACTCGTACAGCCGGATCGCCGGTGTGTTCTCCTCGTCCACGTAGAGCATGACCTGGGCGAGGCCGCGCGAGCGCAGATGGGCCAGCCCGGCGAGCGTCAGCGCGCGGCCCAGGCCCGAGCCACGCTCGCCGGGCGCAACCCCCACCACGTAGACCTCGCCGATCGGGCCGCCGGCCTCGCCCTCGTGCACCTTCGTCCAGTGGAACCCCGCCAGGGCGTCGCCGCGTACGGCGAGGAGGAAGCCGGCGGAGTCGAACCACGGCTCCCGCTCCCGCTGCTTCAGGTCGTCGATCGTCCAGGCGCCCTGTTCGGGGTGGGTGGCGAAGGCGAGGGCGTTCAGCGTGAGCCACGCCTCCTCGTCGCGGCCGGGTTCGAACGCGCGCAGCCGTACGCCGCCCGGGAGCGGGGCCGCGGGCAGCGGGTCAGTGAGGGGGCGGCGCATCCGCCAGAGGGCCCTGGCCCGGTCGAGGCCGAGGGCGCGGGCGAGGCCGGCCGCGCCCGGGTGGTCGCCGTGGGCCCACAGCCGGACGTGCCCGCCGCTCTCCTCCAGCACCGCCTCCAGCAGGCGTCTGCCCAGTCCCCGCCGGCGGTAGCCGGGGTGGATCACCAGTTCCCCGCTCGGACCGTCCGCCGAGGCGCCCAGCTGGGCGAACCCCACTGCGGCACCGTCGTCCCGCAGCACCAGGGCCCGCACCCCCGGGCCCCCGCCGTGCCGGAGGTGGAGCATCGCCTGCTCGTTCAGCGGCCGGACGCCGTCCGCGTCCGTGGCGGCATCGGCCACTGCGAGCACGGCGGCCACATCTGTGTCGCTCAGCCGGTCGTGGATTTCCACACGCGTGTTCATGTACCGCACATTAGGCGAGCGGGAACGCTTGGCGAACGGAGGGCTTCGGCAAAAACAGCCCTTTACTGCCAGTTTAAATCGTTACCTTTGCGCCATATGCCGATTAGGTGGTCCCTTTACTGTCGGGGACCATGACCCGAGCTCTCCTCCCCCGGCTGGCCGTCGCCGGCATCGCCGTGATCGGAATCGCGGCCATGTCCGCCGGTACGGCCGGCGCGGCTCTCGTGCCCAGTTCCCACCACAAGCCCGGCAAGCCGGGCAAGCCCGCGGCGTCGGTGCCGGTGCGGCTGCTGACCATCAACGATTTGCACGGCAACCTGGAGCCGCCGACCGGCTCCGGCGGCCGCATCGTCGACGAGACGGGCCAGACCGTCGACGCGGGCGGGGCGGCCTATCTGGCCACCCACCTCAAGCAGCTCACCGACAAGAACACGCTGATGGTGGCCGCCGGAGACCTGATCGGGGCCTCGCCGCTGCTCTCCGCCGCCTACCACGACGAGCCGACCGTCGCCCTGCTCGACAAGCTCGGCCTGAAGGCCTCCTCCGCCGGCAACCACGAGTTCGACGAGGGCATCACCGAGCTCAACCGCATCATGAAGGGCGGCTGCCACCCGGTCGACGGCTGCTCCCCGGCCGGCCGGTGGAAGGGCACGAGCTTCGACTTCCTCGGGGCGAACGTGCTGAAGGAGAGCAACGGCGCGTACGCCCTGCCGCCCTTCTACGTGAAGAAGATCAACGGTGTGAAGGTCGGCTTCATCGGCCTCGTCACCCAGACGACGCCGAGCATCGTCACGGCCGCCGGGATCAAGGGCCTGAAGTTCACCGAGGAGGTCGGCGCGGCCAACAAGGTGTCGAGGCTGCTCGCCCGCGCCGGCGTGAAGGCCCAGGTCGTGCTCGTCCACGAGGGTGACAACGTCACGCCCGGCCAGAGCCCCGACGCCTGCCCGGTCGTCCCCGGCGCCGGCTCCCGCATCGCCGCGGGACTCGACCCGCAGATCGACCTCGTCGTCAGTGGCCACTCCCACCAGGCGTACATCTGCAAGACCACCGACCCGGCGGGCCAGGTGCGCTACTACACCCAGGGCTCGTCGTTCGGCCGCGTCATCACGCAGATCGACTTCCAGGTGGACAAGAAGACCCACGACGTGATCCGCTCCAGCGTGGTCGCCGACAACCACGTGGTCACCCGTACGGTCACCCCCGACCCCGAGACCGCGGCGTACGTGCAGACCTGGAAGGACCGGGTCTCGACCGTCGCCAACAAGGCCGTCGGCAAGATCACTGCGAACATCGGCAGGGACTCCGGCGGCACCGGGGAGTCCGCGCTGGGCGACCTCATCGCCGACGCGCAGCTCGAGGCCACCAAGAGCGGCGGAAACGCCGAGATCGCGCTGATGAACCCCGGCGGCGTCCGGGCCGACCTGACCTACGCCCAGAGCGGCTCCGAGGGCGACGGCGTCGTGACGTACGGCGAGGCCTTCACGGTCCAGCCGTTCAACAACCTGATGCAGGTCGTCACGCTCACCGGCGCCCAGCTCAAGGCGGTGCTTGAGCAGCAGTGGACGGCCTCGGGCACCAAGGTCCTGCTGCCGTCGGCGTCGCTGACCTACACGGCGGACCTCACCAAGCCGATCGGCTCCCGGGTCTCCGACATCAAGATCAACGGCACCGCGGTGACCGACGCCCAGCAGATCAGGGTCGCGGCCAACAACTTCCTGGTCGGCGGGGGCGACGGCTTCACCGTCTTCACCCAGGGCACCGACCTGTGGAGCGGCCCGCTCGACATCGACGCGTTCGTGGCCTACCTCGGCGCGCACTCGCCGATCGCGCCGCCCGCGACCAACCGCATCACGTTCGTCCAGTAACGCCCCTCCAGTCACACACGGAAGGCCCGTCCCCCAGTGGGGGACGGGCCTTTCCCGTAGGTCGTGGCGGGCCGGTCTCCCGGAGCACCCGGTACGGCTACCGCCGGGCGGGCTCGGCCTCGCTCGGCTGCTCGCCGCCGCGGTCCGGGACGAACCGGTAACCGACGTTGCGGACGGTCCCGATCAGCGCCTCGTACTCGGCGCCGAGCTTGGCCCGCAGTCGCCGCACGTGCACGTCGACCGTCCGGGTGCCGCCGAAGTAGTCGTAGCCCCAGACCTCCTGCAGCAGCTGGGCGCGGGTGAACACCCGGCCGGGGTGCTGCGCCAGGTATTTGAGCAGCTCGAACTCCTTGAAGGTCAGGTCGAGCGCCCGGCCGCGCAGCCGCGCCGTGTAGGTGGCCTCGTCGATCGCGAGATCGCCGCTGCGGATCTCGTCGGGCACCTCCTCCGCGGCCGCCAGCGACAGTCGTCCCGTCGCCATGCGCAGCCGCGCCTCGACCTCCGCCGGGCCGGCCGTGTCGAGGATCACGTCGTCGATGCCCCACTCGGCGGTCATCGCCGCCAGACCGCCCTCGGTCACGATCGCCATGAGCGGGCAGGCGATTCCGGTGGTCCGGAGCAGCCGGCACAGGCTCTTGGCCTGCACGAGCTCCCGGCGTGCGTCGACGAGGATGGCGTCGGCGGGCTGGGTCTCGATCAGCGCGGAAGCCTCGGCGGGAGCCACCCGCACCGAGTGGAGGAGAAGCCCAAGTGCCGGCAACACCTCCGCTGAGGGCTCCAGGGCGTTGGTCAGCAGGAGCAGGTTGCTCACATGCGCCTCCTTGCACCTCATGGGCTCGCGCTGTTTGCAGCACTGGAAACCGCGACGGCCGTACAAACGCGTAAGGACCCGGGGGCCACATCGCCCAGGTCCATTACTTCGTAGGGTAGCCCACAGGAAGTTTGGGTCCAATGTGCGTCCTACGTGTGAACAACACGTCACGTGGCTATTCCGCGTAACGTGACGGTGGCGCTGAGCGGTCACGAAGGTGACGGAGAGGAGCCCGGAGGATGGCCACCGGTACGGTCCGCTACTGGGCCGCGGCCAAGGACGCCGCGGGCGTCGCGGAGGAGCCGTTCGCGGCCGACACCCTCGGCGACCTGCTCGCGCAGATCTCCCGTAACCCCGAGCTGGCCCGTGTGCTGCGCCGCTCGTCGTTCCTGGTCGACGCGGCCCCCGCCGGGACCCGTGATCCCCATTCAATCACCCTGCCCGACGGCGCCGTGGTCGAGGTTTTGCCGCCCTTCGCCGGGGGATGAGCGGCTACGTTGATCACCTGGGCGGAGCTCCCGGAGGAGACGGATGCGCAAGTTCGTCGTTTCGCTGATCCTGCTCGTCATCGTGCTCGTGGTCGTCGACCGTGTCGCCGCCGCGGGCGCCCAGAACGAGATCGCGCGGCAGGTGCAGGCGACCTACGACCTGGAAGAGCCGCCGTCCGTGGAGATCAAGGGCATCCCGTTCCTCACCCAGGCGCTCTCCGGCAAGTACGAGGAGATCGACATCGCGCTCGGCTCGCTCACCCGGCAGGGCGTCGAGCTGTCGGACGCCCGGGCGACCCTGCACGGGGTGAACGCGCCGCTGGCCCAGCTCATCCAGTACGCCGCCGGCACCTCCATCACGGTCGACCAGGTGACCGGATCGGTGGTGATCCCGCTGAAGGCGCTCGCCGCCCGCGCGCCCAAGGGGATCCGGCTGACCGGGGGTCGCGGCGACACCCTCGCGGTCTCGGGGAACATCAGCGTGCTCGGCCGTGAGGTGCCCGCGACGGCGGACATGAAAATCGAGGTCGTCAAGGGCGCGATCCGGCTGACGCCGGTGGACGTCAAGCTCGCGGGAGGCATCCCGGTGCCCAACCCCGAGAAGCTGATGACGTTCACTGTCCCCGTGAAGAACCTGCCGTTGAACCTGAAGATCACCCAGGTGAGGACCACGCCCCAGGGCCTCACTGTTGAGGGCACCGCGACCCATGTCCGACTCAAGTGACCTCGGTCACTCCGATGAACCGGACAGTCCCGCCGTACGTGATGAGGGCGTGAGGCCAGCCGGAACCGCCGACGAGGAGCTCATACGCGCACTCTTCGAAGATCACGGGGGGCCGCTGTACGGATACGTGCTGCGGCTGACCGGAGATCCGGGAAGGGCGGAGGACGTGGTGCAGGAGACCTTGCTGCGAGCTTGGCGGCACCCCTCGGTGCAGGAGGGGCGCCCCGTGCGCGCCTGGCTGTTCACCGTGGCCCGCAACCTCGTCGTCGACCAGCACCGGGCCAGAATGGCCCGGCCGCAGGAGACCGGGGACGAGGCGCTCGCCGTCCTGCCCGCCGACGACGAACTGGACCGGGCGCTGGAGTCGTGGGGCGTCGCCGAGGCGCTGGCCTCGCTCAGGCCGGAGCACCGGGAGGTGCTCCTGGAGACGTACTACCGGGGGAGATCGGTGAAGGAGGCGTCGGAGGTCCTCGGCATTCCGCCGGGCACGGTGAAGTCGCGGACCTACTACGCGCTCCGGGCACTGAAGCTCGCCCTGGAGGAACGGGGGCTCGCGCCATGACGTGTGACGAGGTGCGCATCTCCCTGGGCGTCTACGTCCTGGGGGCCCTCGACGACGAGGAGACCGCTCGGGTGGAGGCCCATCTGGACGGCTGCCCGGACTGCCGGGCCGAGCTCGCCGAGCTGTCGGGCCTGCCGCCGCTGCTCGCCCGCGTGTCCGCCGACGAGATCGCGCACGCGTCGGAGCCGCCCAGGGCCGTGCTCGACCGGCTGCTCGCCGACTCCGTCCGGCGCAGACGCCGCTCGCGGGCGCTGCTGACGCTGGCCGCCTCCATCGTGGTCGCCGCCCTCGGCGGGACGACCTGGCTGGGCCTCGCCGGGGACGGCGGGGGACAGGTCACGTCGGCCGCGGCCGCGTCCGCGGCCGCGGAGGGGTCGGCGCAGGCGCCGCAGGACAACGTCCTGATGGCGCCCGTCACGCCGGGCGCGGACGCCAGGTCGAAGGTCGCCCCCGACCGTCAGGCGGCCACCGCCGCGAGCGTGCGTCTGGCGATCAAGATGACGCCCACGAAGGACGGCACCCGCGTCGCCGCGGAGGTCTCCGGAGTGCCGGTGGGCACCGCGTGCACGCTGCACGCCGTCGGCGTCGACGGGACGGTGACCGAGGTCGCGAGCTGGTCGGTGGATCCCGCGTCGTACGGCGCGGACGGCACGAGCACCTACGAGAGCTCCACGGCCCTGCGGGCCCACCAGATCAGCCGGTTCGAGCTGCGCGACCAGGACGGGCGGACGCTGGCGGCCGTCGACGTGTGACCCGGCCGCTCGGCGGGCCCGCGCCGGAAACACGCATCCCGGAAACAGGCGCGGGGAATCGCGCGCCGGGAATCATCGGCGGCGCGTCGCGGTTCGCACCTCACGATGACTGGAATCGCCGTGCTCGTCGCCACACTCGTCGCGGGTGTGGTCGCCGGCGTGGTCATGCGGCACCGGAACGGGAGGCCGCGGAGCGAGCGGAAGGAGCGCGCGCCGGTGACAGGTGACGATCTCGGCGCGGAGCTGGGCGAGCGGGCCACGCTTGTGCAGTTCTCCACCGCCTTCTGCCAGCCCTGCCGGGCGACCCGCCGGATCCTCGGCGAGGTGGCCGCAATGGTGCCCGGCGTGCGTCACGTCGAGATCGACGCAGAGGCGCGCCTCGACCTGGTCCGGCGGTTCGACGTGCTGCGCACGCCGACGGTCCTGGTCCTGGACGGTTCCGGCGACATCGTGACGAGGGCGTCCGGCCAGCCGCGTAAGGCCGACGTGATCGCCGCGCTCGGTGCCGCCGTCGACCGGCCGTCTCACCGATCGTCTCAGCCATCGGACAAGGTGTGACAGATGTCGAGACGGCGAGTACTGTCGTGCCCATGACTCCCACGACAGAGCTGCTCACGAAGCGGCGCGCGGTCGACTTCTGCCGCGTCGCCACCTCGCTCTGTCGCATGGCCTGAGGGTGATTCCCGCGGCTTGAGCCGCCTGCCGAGAATCCTTCAGGAGCATCCCGTGATGCACATCGACCCTCGTGGCCCTCGTTTCGGCGCGGCCATAACGACTCTGCTCCTCGCGGCCGTCCTGGTCACCGGCAGTCCCTGGCTGCTGGCGGTCCAGACGATCGTCTTCTCGCTCGGCGCGTTCCACTCCTCACCGTACGTCGCGGTCTACCGCAGGTACGTACGGCCGAGGCTGGGCCCGCCGCGCGAGCTGGAGGACCCCCGGCCACCCCGGTTCGCCCAGGGTGTCGGGCTGGTGTTCGCGACAGTGGGACTGATCGGTTTCGCGGCGGGGATCACACCCCTGGCTCTCGGTGCGACAGCGGTGGCGCTGCTGGCCGCCTTCCTCAACGCAGCCTTCGGATTCTGCCTCGGCTGCGAAATGTATTTGATGATTCGCCGTCTACAACCTGGGAGAACGCAATGAGCCGCTCCGCCGTACTGGTGGACGCCGACTGGGTCGAGGCCAACCTCGACACGCCGGGTGTCGTCCTCGTCGAGGTCGACGAGGACACCAGCGCCTACGACACGGGCCACATCCGCGGGGCCGTCAAGATCGACTGGCGTACCGATCTGCAGGACCCGGTCCGCCGTGACTTCGTCGACAGGGCCGGCTTCGAGGCCCTGCTCTCGGCCCGGGGCATCGCCAACGACGACACGGTCGTCCTCTACGGCGGCAACAACAACTGGTTCGCCGCCTACGCCTACTGGTACTTCAAGCTCTACGGCCACGAGAACGTGAAGCTGCTCGACGGCGGCCGCAAGAAGTGGGAGCTCGACTCCCGCGAGCTGGTCAAGGACGTGACCGAGCGCCCGGCCACGCAGTACTCCGCCTCCGAGCCCGACACCTCCATCCGCGCCTTCCGCGACGACGTGGTGGCCGCGATCGGCAAGCAGAACCTGGTCGACGTGCGCTCGCCCGACGAGTTCACCGGCAAGCTGCTCGCGCCGGCCCACCTCCCGCAGGAGCAGGCGCAGCGCGCGGGCCACGTGCCCACCGCCCGCAACATCCCGTGGTCGAAGGCCGCCAACGACGACGGGACCTTCCGCTCCGACTCGGAGCTCAGCGAGCTCTACGCCGGCGCCGGAGTCGACTTCGGCAAGGACACCATCGCCTACTGCCGCATCGGCGAGCGGTCGGCGCACACCTGGTTCGTGCTGCACGAGCTGCTCGACCAGGCCAACGTCAAGAACTACGACGGTTCATGGACCGAATACGGCTCGCTCGTGGGCGTGCCGATCGAGCTTGGGGAGGCCCGCTGATGACCGCTGTTCAGGGTTGCGCAGCTCCGGAGCAGACCGTGGCGTTGCCCGCGGGGATCGACCTGTCGAAGCAGGCCGTGATCCAGGGCGTGGTGTCGGGCACCGGCACCGCCTACGCCCGCCTGCTCGACCACTCCGGTGAGTTCACCGGCGAGGTCGTCGTCTCCGACGAGGGGATCTTCCGCTTCTTCGCGGCGCCGGGCCAGTGGACCGTCCGCATCATCGCCGGCGGCGGCGTCACCAAGGACGTCCCCGTCGAGGCGAAGCTGGGCGAGGTCGCCCAGCTCTCGGTCGCCGTCTGATCGCTCCACTTCCGCAGCGGGGCCGGCGTGTCCATCCGGACGCGCCGGCCCCGCTGCGTTTCCGGAGTCCCCACTCGGCCTCCACAGGTCTTCCTTCAGGCGGGAACCGAACCGATAACATGCGGCAGGTGTCCGGAACGTCCGCGATCGTCGCCCCCCGCCAGACCAGCGTTTCCCCCAGGCGCGCCTGGACGCTGTCGCCGTACGCGCTGCCGCTGCACACCCTGCGCATCGCCGCGCGGTGCGCGCTGCCGCTGATCCTGTGGTTCTCCCTCGGACGGGTGGTCCGCTGGGGGCTGCTCCTGCTCGCGGCGACGTTGTCGCACGGGTCGTGGTACCAGGCGCGGCTGGTCGCGGTGCTGTTCCTGTTCACCCTCGTCGTCATGACCTCGCTCGCCACCACCGCGGGCATGCTGTACGTGGTCCGCGACGCCCTGATGGAGACCAGGGAGCGGCGAGCCAGGGGAGAGGGCCGCGAGCGGCTGCTCAACGCGTTCAACCGGACCGCGCTCGTCTTCTCCGGCATCTACCTCACCTGGGGCTTCGTCGACCAGGACATGCGCGACTTCGAGAACATCGACATGTTCCGGCAGCCGGACAAGTGGCTGGTCGACGGGTTCGCCGGGGTGCCGAGCACCGTGGCCCAGGGGCTGACCGGACTCGACGTCCGGGTCTCGCTCGGCGCGATGGCCGTGGCGTATCTCCTGAAGACGTTCTTCGGGCGCCGCCACGAGGCGAACGAGGGCAGGTTCTCCGGCATCCTCGCGACCTTCTCCGAGCTGGCGTTCGGCTTCTACGGCGTGAACGCGACCGCGGCCGCCCTGGGGGCGCGCTCCGACTGGATCTCCGACCGGGCCGCCGTGACGTGGTGGCACGGATGGCTCGACGGGGCCAAGGCGCGGATCCCCGGCTGGGAGGCGTTCTGGGGGTTCGTCGGGGAGATCTGGCCGTACGTCATCGAGGGGCTCGCCCTGCCGCTGGCGTGGCTGACCGTCGGCATCCTGGTCTACGGCGCCTACGCGGAGGACACCCAGACCACGATCAGGGGTACCCCGCTGGAGGCGGCCGCCGCCTCGCTGGAGCGCACTCACAACCTCACCAGGCGCGCCCTGGCGAAGCTGACCGGCGGCTGGACCGGGCGATGGATCCCGCTGCTCAACTCGCTGCGGCTGACCGTGCGGGGCGGAGCGCCGCTCTTCGGCCTGTTCGCCCTCTGCTACGTGGGCCTGCACGTGGGACAGGACTACCTCTACCGGGCGGGCCGCTACCTGACGGAGAGCGACCGGCCCTACTTCTGGTTCGTCACCGGGGTGCCCGTGAGCTTCGTCGTCGACCTGCTGGTGACGACGCTCACGATGTGCCTGATCGCCGCCACCTTCGACCTCGCCGCGAGCCGGGGCCGGGCGGGGCGCTAGCCCCCCGCCGCGCCCGTGGCGGCTCAGCGGGTGAACCGCAGCACGTGATCCTGCCGCTCGTCCCGGTCGATCGCGTCGCCGACCATGTCGCTCACCGACTGCCCCGGCACGCTGCGGTAGGTGCTGGGGCGGAGCACGACCTCGACCTGGTCGGCGACGGACGGCGGGACCACCCCGTAGAGCTGGATGTTGTAGGGCGTGCCCACCTTGTTGTCCATGGTGTCGGGCGGGGTGTCGTTGCTGACCTCCTGCAACATCCACACCCTGCCGTACCGGTCGGTGAGCCGGACCTCGGGGGCGCCGTGCCGGATCGCGCCCTCCGCGTCGAGCGCGATCCGGGTGGCGACGACTTTCAGCCACTGGCGGTCGGCCGCTTCGGCCTTTCCGCTGGGATCGGCGACGCGCTCGACCGTGACGCGCCACGACACGTGCTGGTAGATCCCCGCCTGGCCGGACGGCACCGGCTGGACCTGATCGCTCGGCCGGCCGTATTGGTAGACCCCGTACGCGAACCAGCCCGGCAGGCCGATGGCGAGGGCGATGGAGAGCACGGCGCCCGCGCCGAGCATGAGGGTGCGGCGCGGCCGGCCGGTCGACGCCGACGGGGCCGCGTCTCCGGAAGGCGCCGGATCGGAAGGCTCGGGCGTTGCGGGGCCGGGAACGGCCGGCGTGGGCGCCGCCTGGGGTGCGGCGGCCGGGCGCGGGGGCAGCGGCATGGACCGGTTCTCGCGCAGTGCGGGGAACGGCTGGGTCGACCGGTCCTCGTCCGGGGGCGGCGGCGGCCAGACCAGCACGTCGCGCGGGGGAAGGAGCGTGCCCGGGATCGGCACCGCCGGGCGGGGGACGGGGGCGCTGAGGGTGATGTCGGAGGGCTGGCTCGGCGGTGGCGCGAACCAGTCCCGCTGGCCGGTCTCGTCCGGTTGCGGCATCCCGTCGTTCGGCGTGTGTGTCATGACGTCTTGCCCGCCAGTGGGTGATAGTCCTCCGTGCGCGACAGCAGCCGCTCGGTCGCCGTCTTCGACAGCCCCAGGTCGATCTCCGCCTCGGGCGCGAAATCGTCGACGACGACGGCGGCGACCGGCGGCACGACGACGAGCCGGGCTCCCTCGACCGCCTCCGTGGGCACCTCGAACACGAGCACTCCACTGGACCACAGCCCCGGCTGGATCCACTTGTTGAAGACGGTGAGCGTCTTGTCGACCTTGTCCGTCGGCTGGTAGCGGCGGCCGTCCTCGGTCAGCAGGAAGGGGCCGGACGGGATGAGCTGCATGGGCTCCCGCGGGGTGGTCGCGACGACGTTCACCAGGAGGAACAGGTTGCTGGTCGCAACCTTGGCCACCTTGCCGCGGAAGTCGACGGTGTCCACGGCACGGGCCGCGCCGACCGAGGCGACCTTGACCGTGAAGCGGTCGGTGACGACCGCCTGCCCGATCGTGCCGCGGTGGGTGAGGAACGAGTCGGACTGCTCGACCGGCATCGCGAGGGTCTGCACGTAGACGGCGCCCGCCGCGAAGGCGAGACCGGCGACGGCCGCGGCGATCCGGGCCGTCACGCTTCTCCGCTTCCGGCGCGGGCGCTCGCCCGCCCGGCCCGCCGGGCGGGTCTCCGGATGGATCCCCGGGTGCGTCACCGCCATCAGCCGCTCTCCTGCCGTACCGGAAGGGTCACCCGGGCCTGTACGGCCGGTGTGATCGGCTTCATCTCGCTGCCCGCGTCGGTGGGCAGCTCACCCTCGGGGGCGATCTGCCAGTACATCCGCTGGTCGCGGTCGCTGATCTTCTCGTGGACGAAACCGCCCAGGTCGACCGTGACCTTCTCGGGGGCCCGCGCGGACGGCTCCAGCCGATACGAGATCACGACCGTCGTCGTGATCCCCGGCTGGAGTTGCTGGCTCTTGATCCCGTAGCTGACCACGGACACGTCGGGGCCGTACGTGCTGGGGATGGGGGGCGTCACCCGCAGGATCGACCCGGCGAAGCCGCTGACCCGGCTGACCTGGGTCCCCGGCTTGGGGACGACGCCCACGCCGGCCGTCTCGTCGCCCATGTTGGTGACCTTCACGACCAGCTCCAGGGCACGCCGCGTGCCGCCGAAGTCGTCCTTCTCGTTGGTGTCGACCGCCTTGATGAACTGGGTGCGGAACTGCCCCTGGTCGATGATGTCCCCCGGGGCCACCGTGGGCGGCGGGTCCTGCGGCGCGTCCCGCAGCCCGCCGGTGAACGCGGTGACGCCGAGCCCCACGACTCCGACCGCGCAGGCGACCGGGACCAGCACCGCGCGTCGGCGGCGGGCGCCACGGGGGGATGACGTCATGGCAAGCGATGGTAGTACGACCCCACGGAAACCATCCGCCGCATCGGCACCGTCCTCGATGCGGAAATGCGTCCGAATGGCGAGAAGCCCGCCCTGACAGGCCTTCCAGCTCCTACGCTGTCACGGAGGCGGACATGGAGGGCTCGTGGGCGACCCGCACCCTGATCATGCTCAGCTTCAGGCGGATCGGATCTACCTGGGCTGGCAGTACGCTCTGCTGTACCCGGATCCCGGCCCGCCTCCGAAACGCCCGGCCCGGGAGGACGTGGCCGTTGCGCCTCCGCCGGACGACGGCTGGGCCCAGCGCGAGCGGCTCCAGAAAGACCTGCTCAACCGGCCGGTACGGCTCTTCCGCGCCTTCATGGCCGTCGTGGCGGCGGGCATCCTCGTCCTCGGCGTCACCGAGCTGCTGACGTGGTCGTTCGTCCTGCTCGGCCTGATCGCGGCGGGCGGGGTCGCGGCGATCTGCGGCTACGCGATCCGGCAGGGCGACCGGACGGTCAACGAACGGATCAACGACCGCAGGGAGAAGGTCAGGCGCGAGCAGGAGCGCCGCCAGCGGGAGATCGTCACGGCGCAGGAGGAGCACGCCGCCAAATACCGCGACTGGGCCGAGAAGAAGAGCCGGTTCGACCGGCAGATCACCTGGTACGCCGTTGCCGTGCCCGACGAGATCGACCGGATCGACGTGGCCGGCGGCACGCTGACCGGGTGGTCGGCCCTGGTCACGCTGATCGGCGCGACCCGCCTCTACAGCGGGGGCCACCTGACCGTGCTCGACCTGTCCGAGGGCGCGATCGCCAAGGACCTGATCGAGCTGGCCAGGAGGGGCGGCGACGACCCGCTCGTGTGGGTGCTCCCGGTGGACCTGCCCCGGCTCGACCTCGGCGCGACCCTGAAGCCGGAGGCGTTCGCCGACGTCCTGGCCCACGTCGTGAGCGTCAGCGAGGAGACCAGCCGCGACATCGGTTTCGACAACGCCATCCTGGAGCGGGTCCTGGAGGTCCTCGGCGAGAACGCCACGATCAGCCAGGTCACCGCGGCGCTGCGGGCGCTGGCGCAGGTGGGCGACCCGCGCGACGACATGCGCTTCGGCCTGCTGACGGCGTCGCAGCTCGAGCGCATCGGCATGCTGTTCGGCCGCGGCGTGGCCGACCGGGTGGTCATCGAGCGGGCCTGGGCCCTGGAGTCGCAGCTGCGCAAGCTGGAGACGCTCGGCACCGAGGCCGTACGGCTGCCGCCCGCCCGCCTGCGGGTGGTCAGCATGGACCGGCAGGCCGGCGTCTTCGGCAACCGCGTTTTGGGGACCTACGTCGCGACCGCGCTCACGCACATCCTGCGGCAGTCGCCGGCGAGTGACCGGCCCTGGTACCACACGATCATCGTCGCGGGCGCGGACAAGCTCCGCGGCGACGTGCTCGACCGGCTCATGGACGCCTGTGAGACCTCCCGCACCGGCCTGGTGCTCACCTATCGCAGCCTCACCCCGACCGTGAGGGAGCGCCTGGGCAGGGGGCACGCCGCGGTGGCGTTCATGCGGCTCGGCAACGCGGAGGACGCCCGGGTGGCGAGTGAACACGTCGGCACCGAGCACCGGCTCGAGCTCGCCCAGCTCACCGAGACCATCAGCTCGGCCGTGGACGGCCCGAGCGGCTTCTACACCTCCACGGTCGGCGCCGGACGCACCGGCACCGCCGCGCCCGGCGAGGGCGACCTGCGGGAGGGCATCACGGAGTCGACGGAGTGGGGCCGCAGCGCCACGACGGTCGCCGACGGCATGCTGCAGCGGTCGCGGGAGTTCCTGGTCGAGCCCCACCAGCTCCAGCAACTCCCGACCACGTCGGTCATCGTCACCCACGCCACCGCCGAGGGCCGCCAGGTGCGGCTGGCCGACGCCAACCCGGCGATCCTCACCTTCCCCAAGACCACGCTGGGGCAGTTCGAGGAGGTCCGGCGGGCGGCGTTGCGCGCCGACGAGCCGGAGCCGCCCCGGCCGCGGGAGGGGCAGGACGAGACGAGCGAGACCGGCGAGCCGGACGAGCGGGACGAGGCGGGCATCCCGCAGGACCTGCCGCCCAACATCGGCCCCCCGCCGCCCCGCCTCGACTGGCGCAAGCGGCCATGACACCGTCCATGACACCGTCCACGCCGGGTAAGGGCATCGTCAACCGGGGGGTGCGGGCGTGCTCCATGAAGGAGTCTCTCCCCTGTTCGTCGTCAACTGAGGGGTCTCATGCAGCCGTTCCCCCTGAGCGGGCCGTGGTACCGGATCCAGGCGATCACCGCCCCGTCGCGTAGCTCATCCGCGGAGTGGGACTTCGTCACGGTTCTGCCCGCGGTTCTGTCCGCCGCGCAGCGCAACCGGCCGTTCGTCATCGGCTGGCTGTCGCGTGGCTCGGGGGCGCCGCTGGAGCTCATCACGAACGCCGGCCCGCTCACGCCGCCACGTCCCCCGCGCCGCGCCGCCACCACGGCCGAGACGCCAGTGTCGGGGCCCCAGCCGCTGCTGTTCCCCGGCGGCGCCCGCGGCGTCGAGATCGGCGAGGAGTGGCTCGCCGACCTGGCCGACCTGGTCTGGACGCCCTGCCCCGGCCGGCAGGCCCCGCCTCTGTACGGCAGGCGCGAGCCCGAGCCCGACGAGACCAAGCGGCCGACGCTCTTCGAGTCCACGCTGGTCACCCTGATGTCCCGGCCGTTCGGGTGGGTGGTGGTGGCGGAGCCGACCGATCTGCTCGACACCGAGGTCGCCCACCTGCGCACCCAGCTCAACGTGCTGAGGCAGTACGGCGACGCCTCCGAGCGGTCCCGCTTCGACGCCGAACGGGCCGAGCGGCGGATGCAGGAGCTCGACGCGTTCCGCGAGGCCGGGCTGTGGAACGTCCGCGTGCTGGCCGGGGCCGCGGGCTCCGACGAGCTGCGGCAGATCGCCCCGGTGCTGGTCGGCTCGGTCGAGATGAGCCATCACCCCTACCGGCTGCGCAGCGCGATGTCGCTGCCCGTCCTGTCCGGGGCAGGAAGCGACACGGTGTACGGCTTCGCCGAGGCGCTCTCGGTCAACCTGGAAGACTCGGCAGACGGCGCGGCGGCGCCGTTCGCCGCCACGGCGGGCGCGCTCGCCGCGCTGGCCGGGCTGCCGCGCCGCGAGGTGCCCGGGGTGCGGGTCCTCGACGCCGGTTTCTTCGACGTGACCAGCGAGGCCGAGACCGACGGGGCGGCCGAGCTCGTCGACCTCGGCGACATCGTGGACGCCCAGGACCGGGCCGTCGGCACGTTCCGGGTGCCGCTCGCGACGCTGAACCGGCACGCCTTCGTCACCGGGGCCACCGGCTCCGGCAAGTCGCAGACCGTGCGTCACCTGCTTGAGCAGCTCACCAAGGCGGGGATCCCCTGGCTGGCCATCGAGCCGGCCAAGTCGGAATATGCCGCGATGGCGGGCCGGGTCGAGCACCTGGCCCCGCTGACCGTCATCAACCCGTCGGCCCCTGACAACGTGCCGATCAGCGTCAACCCGCTCGCGCCAGAGCCCGGCTATCCGGTGCAGGCCCACATCGACATGGTCAGGGCCCTGTTCATGGCCGCGTTCGACGCCGAGGAGCCGTTCCCGCAGATCATGTCGCTGGCGCTGCAGCGGGTCTACGAGGCCAACGGCTGGGACGTGGTGACCGGCGGCGGCATCCCCGGGGCGGCGGTCCAGCCCGCGGTCCCCACCCTCGAACAGCTCCAGCAGCACGCCCTGGAGGTCATCCAGGAGATCGGGTACGGCAACGAGGTGCAGGCCGACGTCGAGGGCTTCATCAGCCTGCGGCTGCGGAGCCTGCGGGTGGGCAGCGCCGGGCGGTTCTTCGAGGGCGGGCACCCGGCCGACATCGGCGGCCTGCTGCAGCGCAACGTCGTGCTGGCGATCGAGGACGTCGCCAACGACGAGGACAAGGCGTTCCTCATGGGCACGCTGATCATCCGGATCGTCGAGCACCTGCGGATGCGCGCACGGCAGGAGCCGCGGGGCGAGGACGGGGCCGGCGGCCTGCGGCACGTCATCGTCATCGAGGAGGCGCACCGGCTGCTGCGCGACCGCGGCTCCCAGCGGGCCTCCACCCACGCCGTCGAACTGCTCGCCGGGATGCTCGCCGAGATCAGGGCGTACGGCGAGGGCATCATCGTGGCCGAGCAGATCCCCACCAAGCTGGTCTCCGATGTGGTCAAGAACACGGCGCTCAAGGTGCTCCACCGTCTTCCCGCGGAGGACGACCGCCAGCTCGTGGGCGCGGCGATGAACCTGAGCGACGACCAGTCACGCCAGGTCGTCTCGCTGCCGCCCGGCTACGCGGCGGTCTTCGCCGACGGCATGGACCGGCCGCTGCGCGTCCAGGTGCCGCTGGGAGAGGACCGCGAGCGGGCCACCCTCGGGCCGGTGCCGCCCATCTGCGGCCGGCGTTCGGCCGCCTGCGGGCGCGAGTGCCGCACCGGGAAGGCCTGCACCCTGGTCGAGCTGCGCGAGGCCGACCTGCTCGCGGTGGCCCCCGAGTGGGCCTGGCTGCGGATCTGGACCGACACCGTGGTCCTGGCGTTCGTCACCAACCGGTCGCTGCCCGGGGTGCCCCGGGTGCTCGCCGACATCTGGGGCGAGCTGCCGCCCAAGCGCCGCGAGTGCCTGCTCGCCACGCTGGTCGAGCGGGCCGTGTCCCGCCGGGCGTGGTCGCTGCGCACCTGGTTCGACCCCGCCCTGCTGACCGAGAAGGCCGCCGAGGTCTCCGCCGGTCTGCTCGGCCCGGGGGAGGGCGAGGCGCCGATGCAGGCGGGCGAGCGGCCCGGCCAGGCGTGGGTGATCCCGCAGGTGAGGTGGCTGCACGAGGTGGACAGGCTGTTCCCCTTCGGGCATCCCGCGCCCAATCTGCGCAGCCCCGCCCCGGCGATGGAGTATCCGCTGTTCGGGACCGATCCGGCTGGCCGGCCGTACCCGCATCAGGGGGTGAACGGCTCCGCGCCCGCCGCCGGGGGAGACGGCGCGGTCGCGGTGGGGGTGCGCACCGAGCTGCTCGGCCACCGGGCCAAGGCGCTGCGGCACCACCCGCTGTCGATGGAGGTCGACCGCAACCGGGCGCTGGCCTGGCGGGTCATCCTCGGCGACGACGAGCACGAGGGCATCCAGCGGGACGTCACCACGGTGGCGATCGGCGTCGAGCCGCGCGAGCGGGTGCGGTACGTGGCGCAGACCATGGCGGCGGGCTGGCTGGAGACCGTGCTGTCCTGGCCGCGCAGGTTCGTCCTGCCGTTCGACGGCGACACCCCCGCCGAGCTGTCGTTCCCCGACTCGCTGGGCGGCTGACCGCCCCCAGGCGGGGAGTTGTCCACTGGGCGGGCGGCGCTGGTCGGCCGACGTGCGCGGACGCGGCTAGGATCACGGACATGAGTCAGCTTCCGCTGCGGGCGCAGCTCGCCAGTGCCCTCGGCCGCACGGCCGCGACGCTGTCCAGGGCCACCGGGCGTGGTGACGGATCGGTCATCGGCGGCCGGGTCGGGCTGATGCTGGAGCCCGACCTGCTGCGCAAGCTCGCGGCCGACCGCAGGCTCGTCCTGGTGAGCGCGACCAACGGCAAGACCACGACGACCCGTCTCATCACCTCGGCCCTGCAGGAGCTCGGCGAGGTGGCGACCAACGCCTTCGGCGCGAACATGCCCGCCGGACACGTGTCCGCGCTCGCCTCCGCCAAGGACGCGCCGTACGGCGTGCTGGAGGTCGACGAGAAGTACCTTCCCGAGGTCCTCGACACGACCCACGCCGGCGTCGTCTGCCTGATGAACCTCAGCCGTGACCAGATGGACCGGGCCGGCGAGATCTGGCTGCTCGCGCAGCGGTGGCGCCGGGCGCTGGCCGGCAAGCCGGTGCACGTGATCGCCAACTGCGACGACCCGCTCGTGACCTGGGGCGCCTCCACCGCGCAGTGGGTCACCTGGGTGGCCGCAGGGCAGCGGTGGCGGGAGGACTCCTGGTGCTGCCCCGAGTGCGGCGGCCCGCTCGACCGCGCCGACGGGGGCGGCATCGGGCAGGGAGCGGCCGCGCCCGTGGACGCCGGCTGGGCCTGCCGCGAGTGCGGCTTCCGCCGCCCGCAGCCCAACTGGGTGCTCGACGGGGAGGACGTCATCGATCCGCGTGGCGTCCGCTGGCGGCTGGAGATCCAGCTCCCCGGCCAGGCCAACCGGGCCAACGCGGCCATGGCGATGGCCACCGCGGAGGCGATGGGGCTCGACCCGGGCCGTTCGCTCGGCCGGCTCCGCATGGTCGCGTCCGTCGCCGGGCGCTACACCACCGTGGAGCGCGACGGCCGGGCGATGCGCCTGCTGCTCGCGAAGAACCCGGCCGGCTGGCTTGAGGCCTTCGACGTCGCCGATCCGGCGCTGCCGATCATTCTCTCGGTGAACGCCCAGGGCCCCGACGGCCGCGACACCTCCTGGCTGTGGGACGTGGACTACCGGATCCTCAAGGGCCGTCCCGTCCTCGTGGTCGGCGAGCGCCGCCTCGACCTGGCGCTCCGGCTCGACGTGGCGGGAGTGCCCTTCCAGCTCTGCGAGACGTTCGAACAGGCCGTGGGCACGCTGCCGCCGGGCCGGATCGACGTCATCGCCAACTACACCGCGTTCCAGCAGATCCGAGCGGAGTTCGGCCGTGCAGTCTGAATTGTCGATCGTCTGGATCTACCCCGACCTGCTCAGCACATACGGGGACCAGGGCAACGTGCTGGTGCTCGAACAGCGGGCCCGCGCCCGGGGCATCGTCACCCGGACCGTCCACGTGCGCTCCTCCGACCCGGTGCCCCGCGACGGGCACATCTACCTGATCGGCGGCGGCGAGGACCGCCCGCAGATCCTCGGCGCGGAGCGGCTGCGCCGGGACGGCGGCCTGCACGCCGCCATCGAGCGGGGAGCCGCGCTGCTCGCCGTCTGCGCCGGCTACCAGATCATGGGGTCGGTGTTCGGCGGTGAGGAGGGTCAGCCGGTGCCCGGCATCGGCCTGCTCGACATCAGCTCGGGCCGCGGCGAGCGGCGCTCGGTGGGTGAGCTCGCCGGAGAGGTGGATCCCGCGCTCGGCCTGCCCATGCTGACCGGATTCGAGAACCACATGGGTGTGACCCGGCTCGGGCCCGGCGTCCGGCCGCTGTCCCGCACCGTCGTCGGGACCGGCAACGGCGACGGCACCGAAGGCTGCTACGCGGGCAAGGTCATCGGCACCTACCTGCACGGCCCGGCGCTGGCCCGCAACCCCGCCCTCGCCGACCTGCTGCTCTCCTCCATCGTCGGGCAGCTTCCGCCGATCGACGACAGCTGGTACCAGCGGCTGCGCGACGAGCGCCTGGCGGCCGTGCTGCCCCGCTGACCGCCCGGGCCCCGTCTCCGCCGGTCGCCCGGGCCGGCGGCGCGGCGCCGTCAGGGGCCGCCACGGGGCCGGCGGCGACCTGTCTGGGTCGACGGTGGCCTGTGTGGGTCGGCGCGAGCTCAGTAGACGAGGGCCTGGACGCCGTCGCCCAGGACCTCCTCCACGAAGGTGGGGGCGCCCGCGATGCGCACCCCGTCGATCACATCGTCGACGGTGATGCCCCGCCGGGCGGCGCACTGGGTGCAGAGCGTCACCCGGCCGGCCGCCAGCACGGCGTCCAGAAGATCCTCCAGCGGCGCCGCCTCCGCCAGGGCGAACTCCTTCGCCCGGCCGGGAAGCGAGAACCACGCCGACTCCCCGGTCAGCCACAGCGAGACCGGGACTCCGCTGGCCAGGGCGGCCGCCGCGACGGTGAACGCCTGGTTGCACCGCTCCGGCGCGTCCGCGCCGGCCGTCACCTTGATCACAAGTGATCGTGCCATGTTGGCAGCCTAGTCGTCCGCTGGATCGCCCGCCGCGTCGCATCTCGTATAAGTCCGGATAATGCGGATTCGTTGACTGGCGCCTGATTATTGCGCCGGGGGCGACCGCTCAGAGGCGTACTCCGACGAGCTTGGTGAGAAACCGGTCGATCTGCTCCTCCAGCGGCGGCCATGCCGCGTCGGGCTCGTTCACGCGCATCGACACGGCGCCGTGGACCGCCATGCGCAGGTCCATCGCCACGGCGGCGTCGTCGTCGACCGGCGCCAGTCCGGCGTCCATGCAGCGCCGCACCGCGGCCGTGGCCCGCTGGGTGAGTTCGTCCTTGAACGCCAGGTGCGTCCGCTGGTTGAGCGTGCTCTCGTGGAGCACCTTGTACAGCCCGGGATGGCGGCGGACCCAGGTGGCGAGGACCAGCAGCCGGGCGCGGAGCCGGGTGACGGGATCGCCGGGCGCGTTCTCCGCCTCGTCCAGGGCGAGCGAGAGGTCGCGGTGGCACCGCTCCAGAGCGGCGAACACGAGGGCGTCCCGGTCGGCGAAGTGGATGTAGACGGAGGTCGCCGCGACGCCGACCTCTCGCGCCACCGCGCGGAGCGACAGCGCCTGGTCGTCGGCGAGCTCGTCCAGCAGCCGAAGGGTCGCGGAGACGATCTCGTCACGCAGCCGTTCGCCCTGGCCGCGGGGGTTGCGTTCTCTGGCGGGCCGCTGGACGGCCTCCTCGGTCTCTGGTGTCCCACGCCCGGTGGAGGAGATCGCGTCCATGATCCGCCATTGTATCGAGACACCCATTGCCCTACAGTTGTAGCGCTACAGCCGTTCACACAAGGAGTGATCATGGAGTTTCCCTTCGACGGGCAGATCAAGGCGTGGGACCCGGTGTTCGCGGAGATGGGCGCGGCCACCGACCGCGCGCTATGGGAGGGGATCCCCGAGCTGACCGATCGGGAGAAGGTTCTGCTGTGCCTCGTCGCCGACGTCTGTCAGCAGACCCTCGGCCTGCCGTTCGAGCGGCATGCGACGATGGCGCTGGAGCACGGCGTCTCCGGTGATGACCTGCGAGAACTGCTGCGCTTCGTCTCCTACGACAGCGGGTATCCCGCCGCGCTCGCGGCGCTGGAGCGCCTCATGGAGATCGAGCGGCGGCTGGGAGTGACGGGTCCGCCGGGAGAGGGCCACGAGGTGAACGCGGACGGATCGGGCAGCCCGCTCCCCGGCCCGATGCGGCAGTCCGTCCGCGATCTCGACGCGCCCTTCGCGGACTACATGGAGCTGCAGTCCCGGATGCGGGCCGGCATGCGGCGACTGAGCGGCCGTGAGCGCGCCTTCGTCACCATGACCGTCGACGTCCTCTACATGACGCTGGAAGAGAGCTTCCGCGCCCATGTGAGCCGCGCCCTCAAGGCCGGCGCCAGACCCGACGAGGTCCGCGCCGTCGTGCGTTTCTCCGCTCTGTTCGGCATGACCCGGGCCTGGCGCGCTCTTCGCGTGCTCAACGAGCTCTTCACGGAGACCGGGTCCGTCTTCGCCTGACCGGGGCCTGGCCCGGAGGCGGCCGGCCGGTCCCGTGACGGTTCTAAGCTCGTCTGCATGGACGTACATCCCGACCTCGAGCCGATCGCCTTCCTCCTGGGCCACTGGGAAGGGGCCGGTGTGATCGGTTATCCCACGATGGAGAGCGCCAACTTCGGTCAGGAGGTGGACTTCGGGCACGTGGGCAAGCCGTTCCTGACCTACCGCAGCCGCACCTGGCTGCTCGACGCCGACGGGACCAAGGTGCGCCCGCTGTCACAGGAGTCCGGCTACTGGCGGATCCAGCCGGAACGCCGCCTTGAGGTGTGCCTGGCCCACCCGACCGGCATCGTGGAGATCTACGTCGGCGAGGTCGTCTTCCACAAGATCGAGCTGCACACGGACGTCGTCGCCCGCACCTCCACGGCCAAGGAGTACAACGCGGGTCAGCGCCTCTACGGGCTGGTCAACGGCAGTCTGATGTACGCCTACGACATGGCGGCCGTGGGGCATCCCCTTCAGTCGCACGCCTCGGCGGAGCTGAAGAAGGTCGCCGACTTCGTTCCCGAATAACGGGGGCCGGACATGGAAAAACCCCGGGCGTGCTCCGCTGTGGTCAGCGGGCCGGTTGGACCAAGGGAGAGGACGGGGAGTCCTCACCCACCGGCTGCCCGGGGTTTCGGTGTCTGTCGAGGATTCGCCGGGACGTCGTTCGACATCCAGACGGAAGGTCCAGATGGACGAGTCCTAGCGGACAGCCACCTCGCTAGCCCAAGAATGATCAACCATTGTTTGGACCACCTCCCTTCTGCGTGGTTTCACGCTATGTGAGGGGCTCCCGCGGCGCAATTGATTATGCGGACGGCGAATGCTCACCGGCTCCCGCCCGGGACCGGCCCCCGGCTCCTAAAATCTGAGCATGGCCGAGACATGGCACGAGGAGCTTCGGGCCCGCGGTTACCGGATCACCCCCCAGCGCCAGCTGGTGCTGGAGGCGGTCACCGAGCTCGGGCACGCCACCCCGGAGGACATCTGCTGCCGGGTCCAGGAGACGGCCAGGGGCGTCAACATCTCGACCGTCTACCGGACGCTGGAACTGCTCGAAGAGCTCGGCCTGGTCACGCACACCCACCTCGGCCACGGCGCGCCCACCTATCACCTCGCCTCCGAGGCCGACCACGTCCACCTCGTGTGCCGCGACTGCGGAGAGGTGAGCGAGGTGGCTCCCGAGCTGGTCGAAGACCTGGTCGCCAAGCTCGACACGGCGCTGGGGTTCGCGACCGACGTCCGCCACCTCACGGTGTTCGGCATCTGCCGCAACTGCCGCTCACCCAGGCCCTGAACCGCGCCCTGAACCACTTCGTGACCCGCGCCCTGAACCAGGCCCTGAACATGTCATGACCCGCGCCCTGAACCAGCCACTGGTCCGCTCGCCCGGCGCGGTCCGGCGCGGCCCCGTTGTCCACAGGCCCGACGGGCCCCGCCGCGCGAGCCGTACGTGACCGAATAGCCTTGAGCCATGCGCAGCCCATTGCTGGACACCCCGGGCGCCGTCGCGGGGCAAACGCCGGACGACTCCGTCGCGGCGCACTACGGCGATCCCTACGCCGAGCAGCGCGCCCTGGTCCGCGGCGAGGCCCTGGTCGACCGGAGCAACCGGGAGGTCGTCCGGATCACCGGCGCCGACCGGCTGAGCTGGCTCAACAGCCTCAGCTCACAGAAGCTCGACGCCCTCACGCCGGGCACGCCCACGCAGACCCTGCTGCTCGATCCCCAGGGCAGGGTGGAGCACCACCTGACGCTGGTCGACGATGGCGAGGCCGTGTGGGCGCACGTCGAGCCCGGCACGGCGGGCTCCCTCGTCGCCTTCCTCGACAAGATGCGCTTCATGCTGCGCGTCGAGGTGGCCGACGTCACCTCCGCCTACGCCGTGGTGACCGTGGCCGCGCCGGTCGCGTCCCCCGACGGGCCGCCCGTACGGCTCACGCCGCCCGACGGGGCCGTGGCCGTGGGCGGTGACCTGATCGTGCCCCGGGAGCGGCTCGCGTCGCTCCCCGAGGAGCTGGGCCTGCGCCCGGCCGGTCTGTGGGCGTACGAGGCGCTGCGCATCGCGGCCCACCTGCCCCGGCTGGGCTTCGAGACCGACCACAAGACGATCCCCCACGAGGTGGGCTGGATCGGCGAGGCGGTCCACCTGAGCAAGGGGTGCTACCGGGGCCAGGAGACCGTCGCCCGGGTCCACAATCTGGGTCATCCGCCGCGCCGGCTGGTCTTCCTGCACCTCGACGGCAGCGTCGACGTCCTGCCGCCGCACGGCGCACCGGTGACGCTCGGACCGGGATCGCCGGCGCGAGCCGTGCCCGACGGTCCGGAGCAGGGCCCGGAGGAGGGCGCCGCCGAGCCGGGACGGATCGGGTTCGTCGGCTCCTCGGCCCGCCACTACGAGCTGGGCCCGATCGCGCTCGCCGTCGTCAAGCGGACCGTGCCGGTCGATGCCGGCCTGCTCGCGGGCGGTGTCGCCGCCGCGCAGGAGGTCGTGGTGCCGCCGGACGCCGGTCGCAACGTCGCCATCGACCCCGCGCTGCGGCGGCGCGTCCGCTGACGTCGCGCCGCCTGCCCTGGGACGCCGGGGTTCGGCCGGGCTCAGACGTCGAGCACGAGGGTGATGGGGCCGTCGTTCACGAGCGCCACCTGCATGTCGGCGCCGAAGACGCCGGTCTCCACGCGGGCGCCGAGGGTCCGCAGCTCGGCGATGACGGTCTCCACCAGCGGCTCGGCGACCGGCCCGGGGGCGGCCGCCTGCCAGGTGGGCCGGCGGCCCCTGCGGGCGTCGCCGTACAGGGTGAACTGACTGATCACGAGCAGCGGCGCCCCGACGTCTGAGCAGGACTTCTCGCCGTGCAGGATGCGCAGGCCCCACAACTTGGCGGCGAGCCTGGCCGCCTCCGGCTGCCCGTCGGTGTGCGTGACGCCCACGAGGACGAGGAGGCCCGGCTCGTCGATCGCCCCCACGACCCGGCCGTCCACGGTCACCGACGCCGAGCTCACCCGTTGCACAACCGCACGCATGGCCCCGAATTCTGCCACGTTCCGCCCCTCATAGACTGCCCGTCATGTCCGAGATGGTGGTGGAAGTGGTCCGTTCCGGGTTCGTGGAGTCGGTCCATCGGGCCCGCGTGCACGTGGTCGACGCCGAGGGCCGTCCGATCCTGGTCCACGGAGACACGGGAAGCCTGGCGTCGCCGCGGTCGTCGCTGAAGCCGGTGCAGGCGCTCGCCATGGTCCGCGCCGGGCTGGGGCTGGAAGACGAGCTGCTCGCGCTCGCCTGCGCCAGCCACAGCGGCGAGCCGTTCCACCTCGACGGCGTACGGAAGATCCTCGCGGGGGCGGGGCTGGACGAGAGCGCGCTGCGCTGCCCGGAGGACCTGCCGCTCGACACCGCGGCCGCGCACCAGGTGATCCGCGAGCAGGGCGGGCCCGCCCGGATCTACATGAACTGTTCAGGCAAGCACGCCGCCATGCTGGCGACCTGCGTGGTGAACGGCTGGCCTCTCGACGACTACCGTCATCCCGGTCATCCGCTCCAGCGGGCGATCCGCGCCACCGTCGAGGAGACGACCGGCGAGCGCGTCGCGGCCACCGGCGTGGACGGCTGTGGAGCGCCGCTGTTCTTCGTGTCGATGGCCGGGGTCGTGCGGGCCTTCCGCCGCTTCCCGACGGCCGAGCCGGGCACTCCGGAGCGGCGCGTCGCCGACGCCATGCGAGCCTTCCCCGACTGGACGAGCGGGACGACCCGCCCTGAGGCGCTGCTGATGCGGGCGATCCCCGGCCTGATGGTGAAGGCGGGCGCGGAGGCGTTCGACGCCTTCGCGTACTCCGACGGCCGGACGGGCGTGGTGAAGATCGTGGACGGTGGCGACCGGGCCCGGGTTCCGGTAACCGTGGCGGCGCTGCGCGCCGCGGGTCTCGACGCCCCCGAGCTGTCGGGCCTGGCCACCAGGGTCCTGTTCGGCGGTGGTGAGCCGGTGGGAGAGATCCGGGTGCGGCCCGCCTGAGCCGCCTCGAGGGCGCGTCCGGAGGAAGGATCGGCCGCCCGGGTGAGTGAATCGGAAGCCTGGGTAGGCTTGCCCGTCATGGGACGCACCCGTCTGTACCGGAACGGGAGGCTCGAGAAGGAGGGCTTCCCGGTCTCCGAGGTGTCGGATCACATCCGGGATCCGTCCGCCGTGGTCTGGTTCGACATGTGCGCGCCGACCGAGGACGACCTGCTCGCCATCAGCGAGGAGCTGGGGCTCCACCGGCTCGCCGTCGAGGACGCACTCCAGCGCAGGCAGCGTCCCAAGCTCGACGTCTACGACAGCCACATGTTCATGAGCGTCTACTCGGTCGCGTTCGACCGGGACACGGGACGCCTTGAGGCCTTCCACGCCGCCGCGTTCATCACCGCCAACGCCCTCGTCACGGTGCGCGGCTCCGACGGGTTCTCGATCGACGAGGTGATGCGGCGCTGGGACGACGAGCCGAGTCTGACGGGGCATGGGGTGGCCTTCCTGGTGCACGGCCTGCTCGACTACGTCGTCGACAACCACTTCGAGGCCGTCGAGGCGGCCGACGAGCAGGTCGAGACGCTGGAGGAGGCCGTCTTCGGCGACCACCCGCTGGGCGCCGGAGACCAGCGCCGCACCTTCGAGTTACGCAAGAGCCTGGTCACGCTCAGGCGGATCGTGATGCCGATGCGCGAGGTCGTCAACACGCTGATCCGCCGGAACGGGAAGATCGGCGACAGCGAGATGGCGCCGTACTTCCAGGACGTGTACGACCAGGTGCTGCGGGCCGAGGAGTGGACGGATTCGCTGCGTGACCTGCTCGGCAACATCCGCGAGACGCACCTGACCATGCAGGGTAACCGGATGAACCTGATCATGAAGCGGGTGACCAGCTGGGCCGCGATCATCGCGGTGCCCACACTGATCACGGGGTTCTACGGCCAGAACATCCCGTTTCCCGGGTTCGGCCACACGGCCGGATTCTGGACGTCGACCGCGCTCATCGTCGTCGTGTCCGTCGTGTTCTACCGGGTATTCCGGTCCCGCGACTGGCTCTGACCTGTGGGGGAGACCTACCAGGGCCCGTACGGCCCGGCGTTGCCTCCACCGCGATACTCGGTGACGGCCGGCTTCACGTCGGCGAGGTAGATGCCGGCCGCGATGACCGCGGCGATCGTGAAGATGTTGGGCAGGCCCATGCCCATGCCGAGGTAGTTGACCGCCGCCGCGAACGTGAACAGGGTCGCGAAGCCCAAGATGATCAGCCAGAGCTGCTTCGTCTGCTTGCCCGCCGCCTGGAAGGCCCGCGAGGGGATCCGTATGGCGTGGACGAGCGCCCAGACGGACAGCAGGAAGGCCGCAATCGAGAGCAACCAGAAGACGAGACTCAGGACGCTGTTCACGGGCCCGAACATGGACTCTCCCAGGCGGTCACGATCGCTGACGTCCCCAGACTAGTGGGCCGGACCGACAGGTGCGGCGACCGCGATCGCGCCCGCCGCTGCCCGACCCACCGGGCCGGAACCCGTGGGAGCCGGGCCCGGCACGCGCGACGGCCCGTCCCCGGGTGTGGGGGCGGGCCGTCGGCGCCGATCCCGGCGCGGCCGTGCGAAGGTCAGCTACGGCTCGCGGTGGTCGTGCCGCGGCTGCGGGCCGCCGCCGTACGGCGGGCGGTGGACGGCGTGGGCTCGGCGCTCCTGGAGACCTCGGTGAGCTCAAGCGCGGCGTCGCCGCTCACCCGGCTGACGACCTTGCGTCCCCGGTCGGCCAGCTCCTCGTAGACCTTGTTCAGGCGCGCGGCGGCGGCGTCGGCGTACTCGCGGGCCTTCTCCGGCAGGTCCTTGGCGACGGACTCGGCCGCGCCCTGGACGGAGGACGCGTAGACGCGGGCCTTCTCCACGGCGTAGTCGCCCGCGCCGGTCAGCGCGTAGAACGGCTTCGACTCCGTGATCTTCTTCACCTCTGTGGTGATGGGCATGGGTTATCCTTCCCTCGTTTGCGGTGTGATGCCGTCGCGTGAGGGGACCGGGCCGTCCCCGAGAGGCTCAGCCGGTTGCGTCGGCTGAGCGGTGTCGGCCCGGTTCTCCTTACGGAACGATTCGTAGATGTCGATGAGCACCTGGCGCTGCCGCCCGGTGAGCGTCACGTCGCCGCGGATCGCGGCCAGCACGTCGCTGCCGGGCTCGCGGTCGTCGATCAGCCCGGCCTGCACGTAGAGCGCCTGGGCCGAGATGTGCAGCCCCTTGGCGATCTGGTTCAGGATCTCCGCGCTCGGCTTGCGCAGCCCTCGCTCGACCTGGCTCAGGTACGGGTTGGACACGCCGGCCTGAGCGGCCAGTTGGCGCAATGAGATCTTCGCCTGCTGCCGCTGCTGGCGGATGTACTCGCCGAGCGGGCCGACCTTGGGCAGTTCCATAGCCCCAGTCTGCCTCCTCGTGCTTGCAATTGCAAACACGGCAGACAACTCAAGCTAGCACCAAGGCTCAGCCGGGAATCACCCACAGAAGCGGGGCGGAGGTCGCCAGCAGGACCGACACGGCCAGGATCAGGAAACGGTGGTACGCCGGGAGCGCGGCGTCGGGCCGGACGAGCCGGTTGACCCGGGCCATCACGTTGGCGCTCGCGGACGCGCCGAGCGCGCCCTGCGGGGTCGGCAGCGCCGCCGCGGTGCCGAACCGCAGCAGCGCGGTCGCCAGACGGCGCGGGCAGCAGTGCCGGCGGGCCCGGTCGTCGGCCGCCATCTCGATCAGCAACTCGACCGACGCCTGCGCGTCCCTGACCAGCTTCGACCACGGCAGCGCCCGGCGGAGCGCGGCGAACGGCAACAGCACGAGGTCGTGGCGTTCGCGCACGTGCGCCGCCTCGTGCGCCAGGACGGCGTCCAGTTCGTCGCTGGACAGCAGGCTCAGCGTGCCGTCGCTGATCACGACCTGGGACCTCAGCCCGGGTACGCAGTACGCCGCGGCCCCGGGGAAGTCGACCACGCGGACGCCGGGCACGGCCGGCTCGTCGCGCGAGATCAGCGCGAGCAGCACGCGGTGCCGGTGACGGGCACGCACGGTCTGGACGGTGGCGGCGAGCGGCAGTGTCACCAGCACCGCCAGCAGCGCGAGGCCCGCGACCAGGGCGCCCACCCGCACCAGGTCCTGCGGTGCGCGCACGCCGTACTCGAAGGTCACGAGGAAGGAGGCGAGCCCGTGCACGACTCCACGCCGGTACGGCTCAAGCGCGTACGCGAGGAGCGCGCCGGTGGAGGCGAGTCCCCAGGTCACGCCGAGGGACTGCCACAGCAGGATCGCCGTGCGGGGGGCGCGCCACGTCCATCGCGCGGAGGTGAGCCGCCAGGCGCCCGCCGCGCAGGCCGCGGCGAGTGCAGCGAGGACAGCCGCCGCGATCACTGCTCCTCCAGCTCCGTGAGGGCTTTTCGCAGGATCTCGGCCTCGGATCCGGAGACGGCCCGGGCGAACCGGGTCAGCGCCGCGTCGCGGTCGCCGGTCATATCGAGGGCTTCGAGCATGAGCTCGGCGACGTACGCGTCGCGGCTCGCGGCGGGCTGGTAACGCCAGGCGCGGCCGTCCCGGGTGCGGTCGAGGAACCCCTTGCGGGACAGCCGGTCGAGCACGGTCATCACAGTGGTGGGGGCCAGATCGCGATCCTCGATCAGCCGGCCCACCTCGCGGGCGGTCAGCGGGCTGTTCTGAGCCCACAGGATGTCCATGATGGTGCGTTCGAGTTCGCCTAGTCCCTTCACGCCATTCAGCCTACCCGTAGTAGTACTACGAGCTGTAGAGAGGTGAGAGCCATGGAGATCGTCCTCGTGGAGGGGGACATCACGGAACAGCGCGTGGACGCGATCGTCAACGCGGCCAACTCGTCCCTGCTCGGCGGTGGCGGGGTCGACGGCGCGATCCACCGGCGGGGCGGCCCGGAGATCCTGGAGGAGTGCCGGGAGCTGCGGGCGTCGCGATACGGGGGAGGGCTGCCGACCGGGCAGGCCGTGGCCACGACCGCGGGCCGCCTGCCCGCCCGATGGGTGATCCACACGGTCGGGCCGGTGTACTCGCGCAGCGAGGACCGATCCCATCTGCTCGCCTCCTGCTATCGGGAGTCGTTGCGGGTCGCGGACGAGCTGGGCGCCGCCACCGTGGCGTTCCCCGCCGTCTCCACCGGCGTCTACCGGTGGCCCGTCGAGGACGCCGCCCGCATCGCGCTGTCAGCGGTACGGGGGCGGACCGCGGCCTCCGTCGTCGAAGCCCGTTTCGTGCTGTTCAGTTCCGCAGCCTACGCGGTGTTCGAGCGGACCCTGAGGGACTTGGGATAAGCATTCGGCCAAGTCCGCGGGCTCAGAGCCATTTGATCATGTAGATCTCGTCCCGCTCGTCACCGGGGGCGACCCGGATCGAGCGGGGCACCCGGCCGACCTCCCGGTAGCCGACGCTCGCGTAGAAGCCGTCGACCCCGGTGCCGCCCCGGCAGGTGAGCTGCAGCGCCTCAAGGCCGAGCGAGCGGGCCGCGTCGTCCGCGGCCAGCATCAGCTCCCGGCCGTACCCCCTGCCCTGGTGCTTGGGGTGGACCATGACCCGCAGCACCCAGCGCCAGTGCGCCCGCAGCCCCGACCCGTTGTCCGCGAGGATCAGCAGGGAGGCCACCCCGCCGTCGTCGTCGAGGCCGGCGAGCAGCGTGTCGGCGGCGTCCGGTGAGCCGCCGGAGCCGGGCAGGCCGGAGCCGGTCCGCGCGAGGGCGCGCTCGGCGGTCGGCCTGATGTCGTCCGGCTCCACGGGCGGCACGAACCCCACCGCCCCGCCCGCGTTGGTCACCTCGGCCCAGCAGGCGAGGATCTCCTCGAAGAACGGGGGAGTCATCCGCGGATTGACGACAAAACGCATGATCCCGACGCTATCAACCGCTTCGGAACGGCCGATGTCCGCCCGGTGGCCGCTCGGGCGAGGCCGGTTCACCCTCCGTGGGCCGTTCCGCGCGGTGCGACGGCCGGCCAGGGCAGGGTGAGCTCCCCGAGACGCCAGCGGGCCGGACCGCCGGTGGGCGGGGCGGTCGTCACCGGCCAGTCCCGGGCCAGCAGCCCGGCGGCGGCGATCCACCGCTGCCGGGCGCCGAATCCCGCGAGCGGGGCGCAGGTGGCCCAGGCGCGGTCCCAGTCGGCCAGGAACGCGTGCACCGGCTCGCCCGGCACATTGCGGTGGATCAGGGTCTTGGGCAGCCGCTCCGCCAGGGAGGAGGGCCGCTCGAAGCCGGTGAAGCGCGCGGCGAACGTGATGGTGCGGGGGCCCTCCGCGCCGAGCGCCGCCCACACCGCCCGATGCCCGACCTCCGAGCAGGTGCCCTCCACCACGACCCCGTCCGGGGCGATCCGGGCGCGCAGCGTGGCCCAGTGCTCCCACGCCTCGTCCTCGCCGTACTGCCTGAGCACGTTGAAGGCGCGGACCAGCAGCGGCGGGCGGGCCACCGGCAGCTCGAAGCCGCCGCGGGCGAACGACAGGCCCTCCCGCTCGTACGGCTTCGCCGCGGCGACCCGGGCGGGGTCGATCTCCACGCCGGCGACCTCGACCGTCCGGCACACCCGGCGCAGCCGGGTGAACAGCTCGTGCGTGGTGACGTGCGAGGCGCCGTACCCGAGGTCGACGACGAGCGGGGGCGGCCCGCCGGCCGGAAGGGCGGCGGACCGCAGCAGCGGGCCGTACACGGTCGCGATCCACCGGTCGGACCGCCGCAGGCGGTTGTGACCGGTGGTGCCCCGGGTGATCGTCCCGATCGGCCGGGCGGACCGTCTCCCGTCCGGCGTCGTTCTCACCCGTACCCCGCCGCCCGCGCGTCAGGCGCCGGTCGTCACGCGGTGGAGCTTGTACTGCGCGGCCTGCGCGCGCGGCCGGACCACGAGCCGGTCGATGTTCACGTGGGACGGCCGCGTCACGGCGAACACGATCACATCGGCGACGTCGTCGGCGGTCAGCGGACCGGGCACCCCCTCGTAGACCTTGGCGGCCGCCGTCGCGTCGCCGCGGAAGCGGGTGAGGGAGAACTCCTCCGTCATGACCATCCCAGGCGCGACCTCGACCACGCGCACCGGCTCGCCGCACAGCTCCAGGCGGAGCGTCTCGGTCATCGACGTCTGCGCGTGCTTGGCGGCGCAGTAGCCCCCGCCGCCCTCGTACGAGACCAGCCCGGCCACCGACGTGAGCATCACGAGGACGCCGTCGCCCGACTCGATCAGCTTGGGCAGCAGCGCCCTGGTCATCCGCAGGGTGCCCAGGACGTTCACCTCGTACATGCGCTGCCAGTCGTCGACCCGTCCCGAGGAGACCGGCTCAAGGCCGACGGCGCCTCCGGCGTTGTTGACGAGCACGTCGCACCGGTCGAGCGAGGCGGCCAGGGCGTCCACGGACTCCTGAGAGGTCACGTCGAGCGTCACCGGCCGGATGGCCGGAATCTCCGCGGCCAGCTTGTCGAGGCGGTCGCGGCGCCGCGCCGCCGCGACGACCTGAAATCCCTCCGCCGCGAGCCGGCGGGCCGTGGCCTCGCCGATGCCGCTGCTCGCGCCGGTAACCACCGCGATCTTGTTCGTCGTCACGGTCGTCGTCCCTTCGTTTCGGGGCAGGCGACATCCTCTCAGCACCCTCGCTGGGCCGCGCCTGACGGGGGTCGGGGAATCGTTTAAGCGATCTTTAGGTTATAACCCTCTCGGAGGTGGTTCGGGTGGCGTTCAAACGACGTGGGATCAACCGCGTCGCGACGATCAGCGTGCATACGTCCCCGCTTGACCAAGCGGGCACCGGAGACGCGGGCGGCATGAACGTCTACATCCTCGAGGTGGTGAAGCGGCTCGCCGCCCTCGGCATCGAGGTGGAGATCTTCACCAGACGCACCGCCAGGGATCTGCCCCCCGTGGTGGAGCTGTCCCCCGGCGTCCTGGTGCGGCATGTCACCGCCGGGCCGTACGAGGAGCTCGACCGGGCTGATCTCCCCGCCCAGTTGTGCGCCTTCCTCTCGGGGGTCCTGCGCACCGAGGCGATGTACGACCCCGGCCGCTACGACGTCATCCACTCGCACTACTGGCTCTCCGGGCAGGTCGGCTGGCTCGCCAAGGAACGCTGGGGGGTGCCGCTCGTCCACACCATGCACACGATGGCCAAGGTCAAGAACCTGCTGCTGGCCGAGGGCGACCGGCCCGAGCCGGCCAGCCGGGTGCTGGGCGAGGAGCAGGTGGTCGAGGTCGCCGACCGGCTGGTGGCCAACACGAGGGCCGAGGCGGAGGAACTGATCCAGCTCTACGCCGCGCCGCCCGACCGGGTGGCCGTCGTGAACCCCGGGGTCAACCTCACCGTCTTCCAGCCCGGCTCCAAGGCCGCCGCCCGGACCCGTCTGCGGCTGCCGGATGACGCCCACGTGCTGCTGTTCGTGGGCAGGATCCAGCCGCTCAAGGGGCCCGACGTGCTGTTGCGGGCCGCCGCCAGGATGCTGGACGACCGGCCCGAGCTGCGCTCGCGGCTGGTCGTCGCCTGTGTGGGCGGGCCGAGCGGCAACGGCCTGGCCCACCCCTCCATGCTCACCGACCTCGCCGCCGAGCTCGGCATCTCCGACGTCGTACGGCTGGCGCCGCCGTCGCCGCAACACGAGCTGGCCGACTGGTACCGCGCCGCCGACATCACCGTGGTTCCCTCGCACAACGAGTCCTTCGGACTGGTCGCCCTGGAGTCGCAGGCCTGCGGCACCCCCGTGGTCGCGGCGTCGGTCGGCGGGCTCCGCACGGCCGTGCAGGACGGCGTGTCGGGCCTGCTGGTCGAGGGGCACGACCCGCACGACTGGGCCCGGGCCCTGGACGGGCTGATCGAGCATCCCGGCCGCCTCCGCGCGCTCGCCGCCAACGCCGTCACCCACGCCACCGCGTTCGGCTGGTCCGGCACCGCGGCCCGCCTGGTCGAGGTGTACGCCGGCGCCATGGCCCAGCTGCACCACACCCCGATCGCCGTCATCTCGTAGACCGGGCCGGCTCGTAGGCTGGGCCTATGAGAGCCGATCTGGAAGGCGTGGTCGAGTCCGCGCTCACGTCAGCGGAGCTGTCCTACGAGCGGCCCCGGCCCGGCGCGTTCCTGGTGCGGCTGCCGGGCCAGCACAAGCTCGCCACGCTGACCTGGCTCGTCATCGGTGACCAGGCCCTGAACGTCGAGGCGTTCTTCTGCCGGCAGCCGGACGAGAACGACGGCGAGTTCTACCGGTGGCTGCTCCACAAGAACGGCTCCATGTACGGGGTGCACTTCGCGGTCGACGCCGTGGGCGACGTCCACCTCGTCGGCCGGATCCCGCTCACGGCGGTCACGGAGGAGGAGATCGACCGCGTCCTCGGGTGCGTCCTCACCTACTCCGACGAGTCGTTCGACCGGGCGTTGGAGATCGGCTTCGCCTCCTCCATCCGCAGGGAATGGGAATGGCGGGTCAAGCGGGGCGAGTCGCTGGCCAATCTGCAGGCGTTCGCCCGGCTCATCGATTCGTAAAGGCAGGTCCGGGCACCCGGCGCATCCAGGTGAAAAGCCGATCGCCGTTAGGATTGGCGCCATGGCGACTTTGGTGCTGCTGAGGCATGGCGAGAGCGAATGGAATGTAAAGGGCCTGTTCACGGGCTGGGTGGACGTCACCCTCTCGCCGACGGGTGAGGAGGAGGCCCGGCGCGGCGGGGCGCTGCTGCTGGAGGCGGGCATCCGCCCTGACGTGGTGCACACGTCCGTGCTCACCCGGGCGATCAAGACGGCGAACCTCGCGCTTGAGGCGGCCGACCTGCTGTGGCTCCCGGTGCGGCGTTCCTGGCGGCTGAACGAGCGTCACTACGGCGCCCTGCAGGGCAAGGACAAGGCGCAGACCCGGGCCGAGTTCGGCGACGAGCAGTTCATGCTGTGGCGCCGGTCGTACGACGTCCCGCCGCCGCCGATCGCCGACGACGACGAGTACTCCCAGCGCGGCGACGGCCGCTACGAAGTGCTCCCGCCGGAGCTGCTGCCCCGGACCGAGTGCCTCAAGGACGTCGTCCAGCGCATGCTGCCGTACTGGTACGACGAGATCGTCCCCGACCTCGCCGGCGGCCGTACGGTGCTCGTGGTGGCGCACGGCAACTCCCTGCGCGCCCTGGTCAAGCACCTGGAGGGCATCGGCGACGAGGACATCGCGGGCCTGAACATCCCGACCGGCATCCCGCTGCGCTACGAGCTGGACGCCGAATTCCGGCCCCTGGGCAAGGGCGAGTACCTCGACCCCGAGGCCGCCGCGGCCGCCATCGAGGCCGTCGCCAACCAGGGCAAGAAGTAACCCCCTCATCCGAGAACGACGAAAGCCCCGGCCCCCCGAGGACCGGGGCTTTCGCGCCCCCTTGGCGGCTTGGTCAGCCGGTGGTGAGGTCTTCTTCGCGGGTGCCGGTGACGAGGTAGACGACGTCACCGGCGACGCGGACGGCGTGGTCGGCGTAGCGCTCGTAGTAGCGGCCCGCGAGCGTGATGTCGATGGCCGCCTCGATGCCGTGCTGCCAGTTCTTGGAGAGCAGGACGCGGAACAGCCGCCGGTGCAGCCGGTCCATGTCGTCGTCGTCCTTCTCCAGCTCCTTGGCCAGCTCGGTGTCGCGCGACGCGATGCAGCTGCCGGTCTTGGTGATCAGGTTCTCCGCGATCGCACCCATCTCCACCACGGTGCCGCGGAGCTCGGCGGGGATGGCGGATTCCGGGTGGCGCATCCTGGCGATCTTCGCGATGTGCTCGGCCAGGTCGCCCATGCGTTCGAGGTCGGCGGCCATCCGGAGGGCGGTCACGACCGTGCGCAGGTCGACCGCGACGGGCTGCTGGAGCGCCATCAGCTCGTATATCGAGGACTCGATCTCGCCGTAGAGGCGGTCGACCTCGGCGTCCTGCGAGATCACGCTCTCCGCGAGCTGCAGGTCGGCGTCGAGCAGGGCCGTGGTCCCGCGGGACATGGCGGATCGGACGAGACGGGTCATCTCGACCAGGCGATCCGTGAGGGCGGCCAACTGTTCGTGGTAGGCGTCGCGCATGGCCGCAACGCTACGCGCGCAATCATGAACGAACCTCTACCGTCGGATGAACATTTTCGGAAAGAGCATGGTCGTCGCTGGTAGGAGCAGACCGACGGCCTGAAACGCCACCTAGCATTTCTTATGTGAACGAGTTACTGGCGAGCCTTGTGGCTATGGGCGGGTTCGTCCTGGGCTCCTTCGTCATGCTCGCGATCCGCCGGCAGACCGAGAAGCGGGAAACGCCCTCGGAAGCGGTGGACGAGGGCCTGCCACCGGGCGTCGCCTCGGTTCTCGCGGTGCTGCCCTCCTCGGCCGTGGTGCTCGACCGGGAGGACCGGGTGCTGCGGGCCAGCTCCGCCGCCCGCGCGTTCGGGCTGGTACGGGGCGAGTCCCTGATGGCGGCCGAGCTGCTCGCCATGGCCAGGAAGGTGCGCAGGGACGGCGAGATCCGCGAGAGCGAGATCGAGACGGCCGGCCGGAAGTTCGGCCAGGAGTCCACGACCTTCGCCGTCCGGGTGGCGCCGCTCGGATCCCACGGGCAGGTGCTCGTGCTCGCCGAGGATCAGACGGAACGCCGCCGGGTGGAGGCCGTACGACGGGACTTCGTGGCGAACGTCAGCCACGAGCTCAAGACCCCCGTCGGCGCGCTGAGCCTGCTGGCCGAGACCATCCAGGACGCCGCCGACGACCCCGAGGCCGTACGGCGCTTCGCCGGGCGCATGCAGCACGAGGCCGCCCGGCTGACCTATCTCGTACAGGACCTGATCACGCTGTCCCGCATCCAGGGCGGGGAGCCGGTGCCCGCGCCGGGACCCGTGCCCGTCGACGAGGCCATGCACGAGGCCATCGACCGGTGCAACACCAAGGCCTCGGCCAAGGACATCACGCTCGTGGCCGGCGGCACCGAGGGCCTCAGCATCTTCGGCGACGACGAGCTCCTGGTCACCGCGCTGCGCAATCTGATCGACAACGCCGTCGCGTACAGCCCGGAGCACACCCGGGTGGTGGTGAGCGCCAGGCCCGCAGGCGACTGCGTCGAGGTCAGCGTGAGCGACCAGGGCATCGGCATCCCGGAGGGCGCGCAGGAGCGCATCTTCGAGCGGTTCTTCCGGGTCGACGCCGCGAGGTCCCGGGCCACCGGCGGCACCGGGCTCGGGCTCGCGATCGTCAAGCATGTGGCCGTCGCCCACGGCGGCGAGGTCACGGTGTGGAGCAAGGAAGGCTCCGGATCCACCTTCACTCTTCGCCTACCCGCGTTCGGCGGTCAGGCGGTCCCCGTACCCCGCACAACAATCCCTCTGGAGGCCGCTCAGTGACTCGGGTGCTCGTGGTGGAGGACGAGGAGTCGTTCTCCGACGCCTTGTCGTACATGCTCAGGAAGGAAGGGTTCGAGGTCGCGGTGGCGGCCACCGGTCCCGAGGCGCTCGACACATTCGACCGGAACGGCGCCGACCTGGTGCTGCTGGACCTGATGCTTCCGGGGCTCCCCGGCACGGAGGTGTGCCGCTCGCTGCGCCAGCGGTCCAAGGTGCCAGTGATCATGCTGACCGCGAAGGACAGCGAGATCGACAAGGTCGTGGGGCTGGAGCTCGGCGCCGACGACTACGTCACCAAGCCGTTCTCCTCCCGCGAACTGGTCGCCCGCATCCGCGCCGTGCTGCGTCGTCAGGGCGACATCGAGGAGATCGAGTCGGCGGTGCTCGCCGCGGGCCCGGTCCGCATGGACGTCGACCGGCACATCGTGGCGGTGCGCGGCAACCAGGTGCAGCTCCCGCTGAAGGAGTTCGAGCTGCTGGAGGTGCTGCTCCGCAACGCGGGCCGGGTGCTGACCCGGGGCCAGCTGATCGACCGCGTCTGGGGAGCCGACTACGTGGGGGACACCAAGACGCTCGACGTGCACGTGAAGCGCCTGCGGGCCAAGGTCGAGGCTGACCCGTCCAACCCCCGGTGCATCCTCACCGTCCGAGGGCTCGGCTACAAGTTCGACCCCACGGAGGAGTGACGTCCCCGTACGCGTGACGAAGGCCCCCGCCCCGGGAAAGGGCGGGGGCCTTCGTCACGTAGGGCCCGCGAACGCCTCGCAGGTGCCCTGTGGGCTTCGCGGGCCCTCTTCTGGCTCGCGGGCCTCTTACCCGGGCCCTGCTGGGCCCACTGGCTCTACGGGGCCTCTCCTGGTCCTCTACTGCGCCTCTACTGGGCGGCGGGGCTCGGCGGGGCCTCCGCGCCGCCTGCGCTCTCGGTGCCCGTCCCGGTCTCGGCCGTCGCAGTGGCGTCGGTCGCGGTCCCCGTGGGCGACAGCGAGGCGAACGGGTCGCCGGTCGGCGTGGCCGCCGGAGAGGGCGCCGGGGACAGGGTGGCGTACTCGCGGCTGCGGGCGATCACGGGCACCGCCAGGGAGATGTCACCGGCGTTCTTGAACTGGAGGGTGAGGCGCAGGGTCTCACCGCCGCGCAGCGGCTGCTTGATGCCGTCCACGGTGACGCCGGGGGTCTTGGCGAGCGTGCCGGGCTCCAGCGCGACGGGGGCCGGGACCTTGGCCGACGCGGCCTGCTGCTGGTCGGCGACGATCCCGGTCAGCGTGTCGGGCGTCCCCGTGCTGTTCAGCATCGTGAGGTAGACGGCGGCCGACCCGCCGGCGGCGATCTGGCTGCCGGGCTCAGGCCCGAGGATGAACGCCTGCGGGATCATGACGCCGTTCTCGCCGTAGCTCTTGCCGCCCGAGCCGTCGTCCTTGATGAGGACACCGGCCTCGTTCGGGGCGTACGGTGTGTTGGTGTTGGCGCCGAAACCCGCGCCGCACGCGGCCAGTGCAGGGATGGCGGCGGCGAGGAGCGCGGCAATGGCGATCGCCCTGCGACGGCTGCTGCTGGTCACGGTTCGAGCTCTCCTTGGTGCGCACGTGTATGGGCAGGCATCACCTTATCCGCGCCGCTCCGCGGTCCCGCGTCGGCTCCCGGTGTGAGGGGGCAGGCATGCAGGTCACCCGGTATGTGAAATATGTCGATTCACATAGTCGACCGGTTGTCAAGTCCCAAAACGAGGCTTTGACCTGCAGTTATGTTCCTTTCACTGTTCCGGGAGGCAGGAACCGCGTGGTACCCTGGAGTACAGCGGAAGGGGTACTCGTCACATGACTTTCCAGGTCGGCGACACTGTCGTCTACCCCCACCATGGGGCTGCTCGTATCGAGGCCATCACGACCCGAACCATCAAGGGTGAGGAAAAGACCTACCTGGTGCTGAAGGTCGACAAGGGCGACCTGACCGTACAGGTGCCAGCGGAGAACGCCGAGCTCGTGGGTGTGCGCGACGTCGTCGGTCAAGAGGGGCTTGAGCGCGTCTTCGACGTGTTGCGCATGCCTCACACGGAAGAGCCCACCAACTGGTCCCGCCGCTATAAGGCCAATCTTGAGAAGCTGGCGTCCGGCGACGTCAACAAGGTGGCCGAGGTCGTCAGGGACCTGTGGCGGCGCGACAAGGAGCGCGGCCTGTCCGCCGGTGAGAAGCGCATGCTGGCCAAGGCGCGGCAGATCCTCGTGAGCGAGCTCGCGCTCGCCGAGAAGACGAACGAGGACAAGGCCGAGGCTCTCCTCGACGAGGTGCTGAACTCCTGAGCGTGACATTGCCAAGGGTGGGCGTCGGTGTCGACGTCCACCCTTTCGCTTCGGGCCGGGAACTTCACCTGGCCGGGCTGCACTGGCCGGGCGAGACCGGCCTCGCCGGGCATTCTGACGGCGACGCGGCGGCCCACGCGTGCTGTGACGCCCTGCTTTCCGCGGCGGGGCTCGGCGACCTCGGCGCCGTGTTCGGCACCTCCGATCCCCGGTGGGCCGGCGCCGCCGGCGTCGCACTGCTTGAGGAGACCGCGCGGCGCGTGCGCGCCGCCGGCTTCGAGGTCGGCAACATCGCCGTCCAGATCATCGGAAACCGTCCGAAGCTCGCTCCCCGGCGCGCGGAGGCGGAGAAGGCGCTGGGGGCCGCCGCGGGTGCTCCGGTGAGCGTGAGCGCCACCACAACGGACGGCTTGGGCCTCACCGGGCGCGGCGAGGGTGTCGCCGCCATCGCCACCGCCATCGTGTTCAGCCGGTGATTGAGCCGTTCGCACCGGACATGGCAACCGGAATGCGGCCAGCGGCGTCTCACTAGCACGTGGACGGCGGCTCGAACCAGGCGCGGAGTCGAGCCGCCGTCCTCTTTTTTCTTTCATGGGACGCATATTTCCCCGGCATGGGGTAGCCACCTGTTCGAGAGTGAAAGGGTCACCCTCAACGGGAGGTCGATATGACAATCGAGTCCATTCTCGGCGCCATCGTCATCGGTGCGGTCATCGGCGCTCTTGGGCGTCTGTTCCTGCCGGGTCGCCAGCCCATCGGCTGGATCCTGACGATCGTCGTCGGAATCGTCGCGGCGCTGATCGGGACGGCCATCGCGCAGGTCATGGGAGTGGAGACGACGCCGGGGATCGACTGGATCGAGCTGATCATGCAGGTCGTGCTCGCGGTCATCGGTGTGGGCGTCGTCGCCGGCATCCGCGGACGCTCGCGCGTGTGACGCGGCTGTGACGCGGCGATGAGGACGGCCGCGGGCCACCCGGCCACGCCGGCCTCATCCGGCCTCGCCCGGTAAGCGAACGAAGGCCCGTCCGGGGTGACCCCCGGACGGGCCTTCGCCCTGTCGCGACCCGCGTCAGGAGGGCGGGCGGGGCGTGCTGCGCATCCGGCCGGAGGGTGGCGCGAGCGGTACATCTCGCTTCCCCTCCCCGTTTCCGTGTTCGGCCGCGTCCGGGGCGTGTTGGTCGTGCGGCTCGCGCCGCGCCCGCTGCTCCTCCGGGTCGGCTACGTCCGCCGTGTGGGCCGGGTCGGGCGTCCCGCCGGATGCGGGGTCGGCCTCGGCGGCCGGATCCGTCAGCTGGCGCATGGGCTTGGTGTCGATCCCGGATTCGTCGGAGTGGGCGTCCCGGGAGTCCATGTCCGGGGAGCCCGAGCCCGGGGAGCCCGAGCCTGGGGAGCCTGCGCCTGGGGAGCCTGCGCCTGGGGAATCGGCGCCTGGGGAGTCGGCCGTGCGCACGGGGTCCGCGGCGGCGGGCTCGGGGACAGGCGGGATGTGGACCCCCGGAGGAGCGGGCTTCGGGTGCACCAGCACGTCGCCCACGTTGGGTCGTACGAGATCCCCCCAGCGGACGGGACGGTCACGGCGCGGAGCCCCCGGCCGTGTGGGGCGCGGTGTGACGGGCGCGGCAGGGGACATGGCAGGAGGGGTGGCGGCGGCGGGAGCGGTCTCGGCGGACGTGGTCGTGGGGGGTGTCTCCGGCTCCGGCGTCGCCGGTTGAGCGTCCGGCTCCTGCGGTGCGGGAGACGCGACCTCCGGAGACGCCACCTCCGGAGACGCGGCTTCTGAGAGCGCGGTGTCCTGAGGGAGTGCGGCCTCAGGGAACGCGGGGGTCTCCGGGAACGTGGGGGTCTCGGGCGGCGCGGTGGGGGCCGGGAGCAGGGGAGGCGCCTCGGTCCGGTGCGGCATGCTGGGGACGTCGGTCTCGGCGCCCTGGAGACCCCGGACGGGCCGAATCTCGTGGGACTCCTGGACGTCCGGGACATCCGGAACGGGCGTGACGTCCAGGCTCTCCTGGTCGGCCCGGAAGCCCGGAGTTGGCGACACGTCCGGGACCGGCTGGGTGTTGTCCTGCACGGGCTGGGCCCCGGCGACAGGCTGGGCGTCCGGCGTGGACTGGAGGTCGTCCGTGATGGGCTCGTCCGTGATGGGCTGCGTGTCCTCGGCAGGCCGGGCGAGCTCCATGGGAAGTCGCGCCGCAGTGGGCGTAACCGGTGTACCCGGCGAGACCGCCGGGGCCGCTGGTGCGGGCGTGTGCCGTTCCCGCTCTCCCCGGAAGGGGACGAGGTCGTCCGCGTCGGAGTCGTCGTCCAGGTCGGCCCTGGACGCCCGGGCGTGTTTGAGGAGGATCAGCAGCAGCCACAGGCCGACGGCCAGCATGACCCAGGGAACCAGCGCCACGCCGACCGCGGAGCTCCTGGAGTCGATGGTCGTGCCGGCGGCGGTCGTGACCGCCGCCGCGGCGGCCGCGACCAGCAGCACGAGCAGCACGAGGCCCGCCTGCAGCCGTACGAAGAGGCGGCCGCCCCGCAGCAGGGGGACCGTGATCAGGGCGACCACGAGCAACACGTCGAACGCCGTCGGATACAGGTAGGCGAGGCGCGGCTCGGCGTGGCCGGCGATCGCCAGGGCCCGCAGGTTGTCGAACGACAGAGCGCATGCGGCCCCGGCAAGCACCGCGAGGGCGAGCGCCGCGAGGCCGATGGCCAGGCGGCGCAGCACCAGCGGGATTCCGGGGGGCACAGATGAGGACGGGCGGGAGGCCATGCCAACCGCGCCGGGGGGAGTCACGTCCATGGCGTTTTCGAGCCTACAGAATCGGGTCGTCGGAACGATCGCGCCGCACGGCCGTGTCCCGGCCCTGTTTCCGCGGCCATGACGGCCCGTCGAACGGCCGATCGACGGGCTCTCGCTCACCTACGCGGTGGGTCGCGGCGACGGGATCATCCCGGCAACGAGAAGGTCATTGTCGGGATCAGTCCAGAGAAGGGGTAATTGCGGTAAACGGCCGGTCGTTCGAGGGCGGGGCTTTCGGACCGGGAAGTTCGCCCCATAGAGGGCGTAAAAGCCGCGCCGACGCCTTCACGGCTCGACAAGTAGGCCTGTGCTGCGCCGGTAGGCGTTAGCCTTGCGTTTGTGAGCCTGCACCTCTACGACACCAGCACACGCACGGTCCGTGAATTCGTACCGGTCGAGCCCGGCCGGGTCTCGATCTACCTGTGTGGTGCGACCGTCCAGGCTCCGCCGCACATCGGCCACATCCGTTCCGGCGTTAACTTCGACGTGCTGCGGCGGTGGCTGACGCGGCAGGGCTACGACGTGACCTTCTGCCGCAACGTCACCGATCTCGATGACAAGATCATCCGGGTCGCGGCGGACGAGGGCGTTCCGTGGTTCGTCGTGTCCGAGCGCAACCAGCGTGCCTTCACCTGGGCGTACGACCAGTTGGGCTGCCTGCCGCCGACCGTCGAGCCGCGCGCGATGGGCCACGTCCCCGAGATGATCGAGCTGATGCGGCGGCTCATCGACAAGGGCCACGCCTACGCCGCAGGCGGCGACGTCTACTTCGACGTGGTCTCCTACGCCGACCGGTACGGCAAGCTCTCCAACCAGAAGCTGGAGAACATGCGGGCGGCCGCCGACACCGACACCGACTCGCTCAAGCACGACGCTCGCGACTTCGCCCTCTGGAAGGGCGCCAAGCCCGGGGAGCCGACCTGGCCGACGCCGTGGGGCCGCGGACGGCCCGGATGGCACCTCGAGTGCTCGGCGATGGCCACCAAATATCTCGGCGGCACGTTCGACATCCACGGCGGCGGCGTCGACCTGATCTTCCCGCACCACGAGAACGAGATCGCCCAGTCGCAGGCCGCCGGTGACGGCTTCGCCCGCTACTGGCTGCACAACGGCCTGCTGACGCTGGGCGGCGAGAAGATGAGTAAGTCGCTCGGCAACTCGCTGCTGATCCCGGCGATGCTGCGCAAGGTGCGGCCGGTCGAGCTGCGCTACTACCTGGTGGCCGCCCACTACCGCTCGGCCATCGACTACTCCGACGAGGCGCTGCAGGAGGCCGCCGCCGGCTACCGGCGCATCGAGGGCTTCGTCACGCGTGCGGCGGAGGTGATCCACGACGTGGACGCCGCGGCTCCGCTGCCGCAGGCGTTCACGGACGCCATGGAGGACGACCTCAACGTCTCCCAGGCCCTGGCCGTGATCCACGAGGTCGTCCGCGAGGGCAACGTGGCGCTCGCCCAGGGCAACAAGGAGCAGGTCGCCCGGCTGCTGGCCGAGACGCAGAACATGCTCGACGTTCTCGGCCTCGACCCCCGTTCCGAGCAGTGGCGGACCACGGGTGACTCGGGGCTGCGAGAGGTCGTGGACGCGCTGGTCGCGGTGGCACTGGAGCAGCGGCAGGCCGCCCGGGCCCGCAAGGATTACGCGGCGGCCGACGCGATCCGCGAGCAGCTCGCCGCCGCCGGTGTGATGGTCGAGGACACCCCGCAGGGGCCTCGTTGGGAGCTGGCACGGTAGGCGGGGCCGTACCCTAGAGACCATGGCGGGTAGGGCTTCAGGGAAGCCGTCGAAGAAGCAGGGCCCCACTAAGGGGACGGGTGGCAAGGTCAGGCGTTCCCTGGAGGGCAAGGGAGCGACGCCACCGGCGCACATGCGGCACTGGTACAAGGACAAGGCCCGCGCCGAACGCATCGAGCGGGAGGCCGCCGGTGCGCCCCGATCGGCGCGTCCCGCCGTGCGCACCCGGAAGGACGACGCCCCCGAGGTGATCGGCGGGCGTAACCCGGTGCTGGAGGCGCTGCGCGCGGGGGTCCCGGCCAACGCGCTGTACATTGCCCAGCGGATCGACAACGACGACCGGGTCAAGGAGTCCATCAAGATCGCGGCCGACCGGGGCATCGCCCTGCTGGAGGTCAGCCGCGAACGGCTCGACCGGCTCACCGAGAGCACGGTGCACCAGGGCATCGGGCTGCAGATCCCGCCGTACGAGTACGCCCACCCTGATCAGCTCGTCGAGCGGGCACGTGACGCCGCCGAAGTGCCGCTGATCGTCGCGCTGGACAGCGTGACCGACCCGCGCAACCTGGGCGCCATCGCGCGCTCGGCGACCGCGTTCGGCGCTCACGGGCTCCTCGTGCCGTCCCGCAGGTCCGCCGGGGTCACCGCCGGGGCCTGGAAGACCTCCGCCGGGACGCTGGCCAACCTTCCGGTGGCACGCGCGTCGAACCTCACCCAGACGCTCCAGGCGTACCGCGAGCAGGGCCTGTTCGTGGTCGGGCTCGACGGCGCCGCGAGCGTCGACGTGGCCGACGTCGACCTCGCGACGGAGCCGCTCGTCGTGGTCGTCGGCTCCGAGGGAAAGGGGCTGTCGCGCCTGGTCCGGGAGTCGTGCGATCAGGTCGCGCGGATCCCCATGAACGCCGCCGCCGAGTCGCTGAACGCGGGTGTGGCCGCCGGAATCGCCCTCTACGAGGTGGCTCGTCACCGCCGTCGGTGATTCCGCCGTGACGGCTCGGCCTCCGGCCCACTAAACTCGTCGGAGCAGGCCGCCTTAGCTCAATCGGCAGAGCATCTGTCTTGTAAACAGAAGGTCTGGGGTTCGATTCCCCAAGGCGGCTCCAAGGTCAAAGGCCCCTTGCGATCATCGCAGGGGGCCTTTTGTATCTCCGTACAGCAGCGGAATACAGCAAGGTCCTCTGGCACCCACGGCGGTACACGCGACCTACGACGCCAACCCCACACGCTTCCGCCGCCAGCCCACTCCGCCACAACTTCCCACCGCAGTGTGGATCAACGAGCCGTCCAAGGAGATAGAGAACTCCTTGCCAGATCAAGCAGCCTGACTTGTCTCACGGAGTTTGACAGGCACCGACGCGGATGTCACATCCAAGCGCGATCTTCACTCTTGTAGTCATCCATGGTCATCCAACAGAGATGGGGATCGAGTAATGCTGACTCGCAGGGACTCGCTACGCCTGCTCGCGGGCGCCGTCGTGGGAGCCGCCGCACTGCCCGCCCGCCCGGCGGCCGCCGCGAATCGCGTCTGGACGGTCACCGGCCAGAGTTCGTCGTCGCTGCAGCCCTTCGACGACAAGCTGAAGAGCTACATGCAGGCGCGCAACATCCCGTACGGATCGCTGGCCGTGCTCCGGCAGGGCAAGCTGGTATTGGCGCGGGGATACAACTGGACGACGGACACATTCCAGGCCCAGCCGACGTCGCTGTTCCGCCTGGCCAGCCTCAGCAAGCCGGTCACCGCCACCGCCATCATGAAGCTTGTCCAGGACGGCAGGCTCAGCCTGTCGGCCAAGGTGGCGCCGATGCTGGGGCTCAGCACGGCCGCCGACTCCCGTCTCGGTGAGGTCACTGTGCTGAACCTGCTGCAGCACCGGGGCGGCTGGAAGGTCTGGACCCCGGAGACGCCCGACGCCCTGCCCGACCCGATGTTCTCGGACTTCGACATCGCGAGAACGCTCGGTCTGCCGCTGCCTGTGACGCAGGCGGACATCATGGACTACACCTCGAGGCGCACGCTCGACTTCTACCCGGGGAGCGAGTTCGCCTACTCGAACTACGGCTACCTGGTGCTCGGCAAGGTCATCGAGAAGGTCACCGGTCTCCCGTACGCGACATATGTCCAGCAGTCCGTGCTCTCCCCGATGAAGATCACCCGGATGGTGCAGGGTCGCACGGCGCAGAGCCTGCGGCGGTCCTCGGAGGTTCCCTACTACTCGCAGTACAGCGGGACGACCGTGCTGTACAACACCGACCCAACGACGCCGCCGGTGCCGGCGCCGTACGGGGTGTTCAACCTCGAGAACATGGCCGCGCACGGCGCATGGCTCTCCACGGCCGTCGACATGGCGAAGTTCACCACGATCTTCGACGCTCCCGGCCTGCTCACCTCGCCGAGCCTCGACGCGATGTTCGCCCCGCCCTCCAACTACAACCAGACCGACCCCTCGTGGTACGGCATGGGCTGGTCGGTCCGCCCCGTCAACGGCAGCCGCAGCACCTGGCACAACGGGTCGATCGCCGGTACCACCACGCTCATGGTCCGGCGGTGGGACGGCCTGAGCTGGGTGGTGCTGTTCGACCAGCGCGACGACCCCTCGGGCCTGGAGTACGACAACGAGATCGACAACCTGATGCACCAGGCCGCCGACAGCGTCGGCCCCGACTCCTGGCCGTCGACGAACCTGTTCCCGTCCTACGGCCTGTGACCCCTGCCTGATCAGCCGCAGCACGTGCCCTTGGGCGGGACCGTCCCCTCCAGCAGGTACGCGTTGACCTTGTCGTCAATGCACGCGTTCTGACCGTAGGCGCCGTGCCCCTCGCCGTTCAGTGGGAGCGGCACCCCGGTGCGCAGCTGGGCGGCGAGGCGCGGCGCCCACTTGTACGGCGTGGCCGGGTCGTTGGTTGTGCCGACCACGACGATGGGGTCGGAGCCGCCGGCGCCGACGTGCCCGGCGCGGGCGTCTCCCTTTCACAGACCGGGCGATTGGGAGTTGTATGACTCAGTACGACACCACCTCGCAGCGTCGCCAGTCCAGCGGCCAGGTCGACCCTGACACCGTGGCCCAGGTAGCGAAGGCGAGCACCTCGGCCGCCGCCGAGCAGACCACGGAGCCGCCGCAGCCGTCCCCTTCCCCAACGCAGCCGCGGACCCGCGCCGGTGTCCGCATGGCTGCCCAGAAGGCGTTCGACCTGTACAGCTCCGGCCAGTACGGCCGATTCAGGGACCGCTGGTCGAGCGGCGCCCAAGAGCTCGTCTCGCGGCGCGATTACATGCGCCGGTTCAAGGAGTGCTTGTCGCCGGTATCCGGGCTGCGGTTCGAGATCACGGACGTCGCCGTCTCTGGGGATACCGCGAAGGTGACGGCCTCTCGAAGCGTCGCAACGTTCATCTTCGATTTCGCATACCAACGCGGGGCGTGGCGGTATGTGCCCTTCAGAATCACCTTCATCACCTGCCATACTTTGCCTGAGGGGACACGGATGATCGAGGAAGATGTGCTCAGGACCAAGCCCAAATGGGTGCGGTACCTCTGCTTGATGCTTGTTTCGAGCTTGATATTGACGCTCGTGGCCGGGTTCTATCCGGCCAATCGCAACAGCTCCGAAAACGTGAAGCAGTCGATCATCACGCCGGCCAAGGAAGTCGATGCGTCGAGCGTAGTCATCGAAAAAGACCAGACCATCGATATCGAAACCTTCAGCCAGCTGGCCGAGCAGCTTCGGAACGCCGGCCTTGACCACTGACGCCGCGCCGGTATGGCTCCAGCGCAGAGGCCCCCGCCCATGATCGGGAGGGGCCTCTGGCGTCGGTGACCCGCGGCACGGCTTGCGGCGCCTGACGCATGACGTCGTCGACGGCTTTCGAAGACTTCGGCAACTCCGGCGGCCTCGTCGCACGCCGTCTGGAAGTGACAAGCAGAGCCCCGCCGACGCGGGTTGGCGTCGGCGGGGCCCAGGAAATTCAAAGCGATCAAGCTGAATCAGGTCCAGCTCGAGCACCAGGTTATGGTGTTGTCCCACCGGCTCACGCAGACGCGGATTCGCCAGACGTCCTTACCCAGGTTTGCGGTGTTGGACTGGCCCGTATTGGCCCAAACGGCACCGGTGGAGCCGTCGTAGTACTGGTATTCGGTCCTGGCCGAAGAATTGTCCCACCCAGCCCAGATCCAGACCCAGCTCGCCGCACCGTTACCCGGGTTGTTGTCGAACTGGCCCGAGGCTCCGGCGTAGTTGAGAGTCGTCCCGGCCGAAGCGGGCTGTGCGACGATACTCACACCTGCCGCGGCCACTGCCGTCGCGACGACGGCCGATCTGGCGAAGCTCTTCAGTCCCATTTCGCGTACTCGCCTTTCTAGTGCGTAACGCATACCGATAGCCGGCTGCGATAACGCATTACTTCTTCAGGATCAGCATGCCGGTCTCCGGCGCCGAGTGAATCCCCTACCCGCCCCCTATGAGCGGGTGCGTCGCAGCTCTCGGTGAAAGATCCTGTGGTATGCGTCGGTGAGAGTACGGACCCGGGCGAGGGGGTGCCCGCGGCGGACGTCCCACGGACAGGTGCGGGCCGTCCGCACGCATTCGGCGCGCGGAATTGTCGGTCGGCGTGGCTAGTCTCTGCTCGTCCTTGTCGTCATCGACAGATGGGAAGAATGTGGGATTACCCAGTAGGGCTGGGCGTCGGATCGGAGGGCTGGCGGGCGTCGCGGTCCTGGCGTCCGGTGCTTTCGTTCCCGCCGCGCAGGCCGCACCGCAGCGATTCTTTTCCGGTACGGCTTCCGCCCCACTCGCATCGGCCGGAAACCCGGTGCAGAAACTCACCCTCTCATTCGAGCGAACCACTGCGTCGAAATGCCCGGTGACCTTCAAGGTCTACGGGACCTTCGAAGGGCTCCCTCCGGGCCTGCAACTCATCCAATACCGCATCGTCGGCACCGAGCAATGGAAGAGCCTCAAATCCCCCACCAAGCACAACGGCAGTTTCACCGCCCTGCTCGCGACGCTCGACTGGGAATGGGACGTCGAGACATCGACATCAGGTCAGACGTCGGTCCAAATCGAGCTCAGGCAGCCCGACGGTCTCAGGTCCAACACGATCTACTACTTCGAGTGCGGCATGGCCGACGCGGACGACACGTTCGGCGAGACCTCCGAGCCCATCGTTCGGACGCCGAGCGGCGGCCCGTTGGCCGAACTGGTCGCCGATGCCAACCTCGACGCGGTGCAGGCCCGGTCGGGCGCGGAGGCCGCCCTGGTCAGCAGATACGGATTCCACCTCGATCTCGACGCGGGCCCGGTCACCTACGAGGAGGTGTTCGCCACGCTGCCGGCCGGGTTCGCGGTGGACGTGTGGGCGATCACCGGCGCCGCGCTGAAGTCCGTCCTCGCCTACCCGAATGCGCAGGGCTGGGTGCTCACGCCGTCGTCCTCGCTCCGCTACACCTTGGAGGGCGGCGCTGTCACCGAGATGACGTTGAACGGCGTTCCGGTGGCCGACGACCAGGTCATCAAGATCGCAGCCAACTACATCCTGGTGGGCGGCTACGAAGGTTTCTCCCGCTGGCCGGGAGTCACCAGCGTCTATCACGGTGGCCCGGACGACAGAGGGGCCCTCGCCACCTATCTGGTGAAGAACTCGCCGGTCAGCGCACCAGCCGGCGACCGGGTCACCGTCAGATGATCCTCACCTGAACGAGCTGATCGCCGGGCGGAATCCGTTCCGCCCGGCGATCGGTGAACCCGAGTTCGGCGGCGCTCCAAACGGCCTCTCCCCTATGTATACGCCGGGTATATACCTTGAGTATATAGTCACCCTTATGAGCGTCCCTCTTGCGCTGCTCGGCCTGCTGGAGCGGGAGCCGAGCCACGGCTACGACCTGAAACGCGACTACGACACCTACTTCGGCGGGGGCAGATCTCTGCCCTTCGGGCAGGTGTACTCCACGCTCGGCCGCCTGGCCAGGGACGGCAAGGTCACGGCCGGGCAGAGCGAGCCGGGTGACGGGCCGGACCGCAAGCGCTACGCCATCACCTCGCAAGGCAGGAGGGAGGTCGCGGTATGGCTGTCGGAGCCGGTCGCGCCCGAGCCCTACTTGCAGACCGTGCTCTTCACCAAGGTCGTCCTCGCGCTGATGCTGGGACGTGACGCGGCCGCCTACCTCGACATGCAGCGTGCCACGCACATGCGGCGCATGCGGGAGCTCGCCGAAATCAAGCGCGGCGGGTCCCTGGTCGACGCGCTGCTGGCCGACCACGGCATGTTCTATCTGGAGGCCGACCTGCGCTGGATCGACCTCACCCAGGCGCGGCTCGGCGCGCTGGCCACCATGGTGCGTGCGTCGTGATCATCGAGGCGCGGAAGATCAGCCGTTCCTACGGGCGCACTCCCGCGCTGCGGGACGCCAGCCTGTCGGTGACCGCCGGCGAGATCCTGGCCGTGATGGGCCCGAGCGGTTCGGGAAAGTCGACGCTGCTGCACTGCCTCGCCGGGATCTTCACGCCCGACAGCGGAGAGGTGTGGTTCGACGGGCGGCGGCTGGACACGATGGGCGACGATCCGCGCACACGGCTGCGCCGCACCGCCTTCGGCTTCGTCTTCCAGTTCGGGCAGTTGGTGCCGGAGCTGACCGTGACCGACAACGTCGCCCTGCCGCTGCTGCTCGGCCGGACCAAGCGCAAGGACGCCTACAAGCAGGCGGCGGGCTGGCTGGAGCGGCTGGGGCTGGCGGAGGTGGGCGGCAGGCGTACCGGGGAGCTGTCCGGCGGCCAGGCGCAGCGGGTGGCGATCGCCAGGGCGCTGGTGACGGGGCCCCGGGTGCTGTTCGCCGACGAGCCGACCGGCTCGCTCGACTCGCTCACCGGCGAGCAGGTGATGGAGCTCCTGGTGGGCCTGGCCCGCGAGGAGGGCACGACCGTGATCGTGGTGACCCACGACGCCCGCGTCGCCGCCTGCGCCGACCGGGAGGTCATGGTCTGTGACGGCCGCCTCACCGACCCCTACGGAGTCCCAGACTCCCACGTGACCTACGCCATCGACGACGACCACGCCGCCGGCTCTTACGCCGTCCGGGACGTCCACGTCACCGGTTCACACGCCGACAAGGGCGTTCGGTGATCGCGCTGGGCCTGCGGCTGTCGCTGCGCAGCGGCAGGGAGGCGGTGGCCCGGCTGGCTCTGATCGTCGCCGGTGTGGCGATCGGCGTCGCGGTGCTGCTGGCGACGCTCTCGCTCTTCAACGCCTTCCAGGCCACCAACGACCGCGTCTGCTGGGAGTGCACCATCGGCGCGGCGCCCAACGGCTGGGCGCTGGACGCCGCCAACGACGGCGCGCTGTGGAACTACCACGAGGACTACTACGCGGGCCAGACGATCGAACGGCTGGACGCCGCCGCTCTCGGCGATCGAGCGCCCGTCATCCCCGGCCTGTCCGGTATGCCCGGTCCCGGCCAGTACTACGTCTCCCCAGCACTGGCCCGGCTGCTGGACTCGGTGCCGCGCGAGCAGCTCGCCGGCCGCTTCCCCGGCACACGAGCCGGGCTGATCGGCCAGGCGGCGCTGTCCGGGCCGGACGAGCTGGCCGTCGTCGTGGGGCGAACGCCCCAGCAGGTGGCCGCCATGACCGGCACCAGGCAGGTCGACACGGTCGCCGCCGTGCCCGCCATCGATGACGACACGGCCTTCTACCAGCTCGGGTTCGGCGTCGCCGCCGTCGGGCTGGTCGTCCCGCTGCTGGTGCTCGTCGGCACCGCCACCCGGCTCGCCGCCGCGCGTCGCGAGGCGCGTTTCGCCGCGATCCGGCTGGTGGGCGCCACGTCCCGGCAGGTCAACGTGCTGGCCGCGGTGGACGCCGCGCTGGGCGCGCTGCTCGGCGCGCTGGCCGGCATCGCGCTCTTCCACCTCGCGCGGCCGTTCCTGACCGACGTGCGGATCACCGGTTCGCGCTTCTTCCCCGAGCTGGTCGCCCCGAGCCCATGGCAGTACGGAGCGGTGGTCGCCTGCGTGCCGGTGGCCGCGGCCTGTGCAGCCCTGTGGTCGCTGCGCAGGGTGCGGATCTCGCCGCTCGGCACGGCCAGGAAGGCCGCCGCGCCTCCGCCGCGGGCGTGGCGGTTGCTCCCGCTGCTGGCCGGGCTGGGGCTGTTCGCCGGCCCGGTGTTCTGGAACGGCAAGGAGCCACATGCCCTGCTGGCCGACATCGGGCTCACACTGATCATGGTCGGTCTCATGCTGGCCGGGCCCTGGCTGACGATGCTGGCGGCACATCTCGCCGCCTGGCGGACCGGGGGCGCGGCGACGCTGCTGGCCGCGCAACGGCTGGCCGCGGACCCGAAGGCCGCGTTCCGTTCCGTCAGCGGGCTCGTGCTTGCGGTGTTCATCGGGACGGCGATAGCGGGGATCGTCCCGGCGGTGGTCTCCGGCCAGAAGGCCGTGGCCGGCGGCGTTCTGAACGACGTGCTGCGCGTCCCGCTCACCAAGCCCGGCATACCGGGGCTTTCGCCGCAGGCGGGGGCGGACCTGCTCGCCCGGCTGAACGCCTACCCGGGCGCTGTCGTGCTGCCGATCTACGACAACCCTGACGCTCCGGATGTCTTCGTGCGCGAGAACGGCCCGCCGCCCCCGCTGACCATCGTGACGTGCGCGAGCCTGACCCGCTTCCCCGTACTCGGGCGGTGCCCCGCGGGCGCGCAGGCCGTGACCGGCGACTACCAGCGCCTGGTCAGCGCCGACAACCCGCTCACCATCGACAAGATCCTCCCCCTCGCCGGCCCCGCCAGTCAGCCCGCCCTCGCTGCGGGGCTCACCCTGCATTCCGTCCTGGTCACGACGGAGGACACCGCCACGCTGGAGCGGCTCCGTACGGTGCTGGCGGGGTACGCCGTGGACGCGCCGATGACCTTCGCCGAGGTCGCCCAGGTCCGGGCGGACGTGTACGGGATGGCGGAGAACGTCGCGCTGGCCATGGTCGCGGTGACCCTGGTCGCCGGAGGCTGCAGCCTCATGGTGGCGGTCGCAGGAGGGCTGATCGAGCGCAGGCAGTCGTTCACCTTGCTGCGACTGGCCGGCACGCACGCCCGCACCCTCATCAGGGTCGTGCTGCTGGAGTCGGCGCTGCCGCTCGTGCTGGCCGCGGTGATCGCCGCCGGCGCCGGCTTCGGCGTGGCGGAGCCGTTCGTCGATCACCTCGCGATGAAGCACACCTCGATGGCGATGCCGGGGCCCGTCTACTTCTCGACCGTCGGCGGCGGCCTCGCCGCCTCCCTGCTGGTCATCCTCTCGGTCCTCCCCCTGCTCAGGCGCATGACCGCGCCGGACAACGCGCGTTTCGAATAGGAGTCCAGATGAAACTCAGACCGCGGCTCGCCGTGGTGCTCGCGTTGGTCCTGAGCGTTAGCGCCGTGGTGGGGGTGCGCACGTCCGCGCCGTCGATGGCGAGCGACGGCCGCTATTCCGCCGAGATCCGGCGCACCGAGTTCGGCATCCCGCACGTGTCCGCCAAGGACTACGGCGGCCTCGGGTTCGGGTACGGATACGCCTTCGCACAGGACAACCTGTGCGTGCTCGCGTCGTGGGCAGTGACGTTACGGGGGGAGCGTTCCCGCTACTTCGGTGCCAAGGCGATGTCGGACGACTCGACGAGACCGGTCCGAAACCTCGTCAGCGACGTGTACTACAAGAGCGTCGCGGAGTCCGGCGTCGTGCCGCGGCTGCTGGCTCAGCCGGCGCCGCTGGGCCCGAGCGCCGACCTCCGCCGGATGGTCGACGGCTACGTCGCCGGATACAACCGCTACCTGGCGGAGACCGGGGTGGCGAACCTGCCCGACCCCACCTGCCGGGGCAAGGCGTGGGTGACCCCCATCACGGCCACCGACATCTGGAACAACATCCTCGACACCGACCGCATGTCCGGGATCACCCAGCTCAAGGACGTCCTCGTCGGGGGCGGCGAGAACGGCGGCGATGGGCCGGCGGCACCGGTCACGAGGTCCGCCCCGGGCAGCAACGGCTGGGCCCTGGGGAAGGACGCGACCCGAGCCGGCGACGGCATGCTCCTGGCCGACCCGCACTTCCCATGGAACGGGATCCGCCGCTTCTACCAGGTGCAGCTGACCATCCCCGGCGTGCTCGACGTCTCCGGCGCCAGCCTGTACGGCACGCCGGTCGTCGAGATCGGCCACACCGCGGGCGTCGCCTGGACCCACACGGTCTCCCACGCGCAGCGTTTCACCCTGTACCGGCTCCAGCTCGTCCCCGGCGACCCCACCAGCTACCTGGTGGACGGCAGGGCTGAGCCGATGGGCCGCCAGGAGATCGAGGTCGTCCAGCAGGACGGCTCTCTCTTCCGCGACGTGCTCTACACCTCGCGGTATGGGCCGGTGCTCGCCGCGGCGCGGAGCGACGAGGTCGCGTACGCGATCGCCGACGTCAACGCCGCCAACCTGCGCGCGGCCGACGAGTGGCTGGCGATGGGCAGGGCGCGGAACCTCACCCAGCTGCGTGCCGCCCAGGACACCTACCAGGGCCTGCCGTTCATCTACACGCTCGCCACCGACGCGAGCGGGACCGTCTACTTCTCCGACGCCTCGCTTGTCCCGCACGTCACCGACGCCCAGGCGGGCCGCTGTGCCAAGCCCTCACCCGATCCGTCGCTGGACGCCCTCGTGCTGGACGGCTCGACTTCCAGGTGTCTGTGGGGCAAGGACCCCGACGCCGTCGTGCCCGGCGTCTTCGGCCCGGCGAGCCAGCCGAAGCTGATCCGCACCGACTATGTGGCCAACTCCAACAACAGCCTCTGGCTGGCGAACCCGGCCGCGCCGCTGACCGGGTATCCGCGGATCTGGGGTCACACCGGCACCGAGCTGGAGCCGCGTCCCCGGGTAAGCCTCGACATGATCGCCCAGCGGCTGGCCGGTGCCGACGGGCTCGGCGCGCCCGGCTTCACGCTGGAGACGCTGCAGGCCACCAGCCGGTCCAAGCGCAACCACACCTTCGAGATCATGCGCGCGGACGTGCGGAAGATGTGCCGTGCCCACCATGAGATGACGGCGTCCGGAGGCGAACACGTGGACGTGCGCGAGGCGTGCAAGGTGCTCGCGGCCTGGGACGGGCACGCCACGCTGGACGGCCGGGGGGCCATCCTGTGGCGGGAGTTCCACGGCCGGCTCGGACGTCCCACCAAGGTGGGAGAGCCCCCGGTCAGCTGGTGGCGGGTGCCGTTCGACCCCGCGCATCCGCTCACCACGCCGAGCGGGCTCAAGCGGGACGACCCGGCGGTGTGGCGGGCGCTGGCCGACACCGTGCTGTTCTTCCAGGCCGGCCACATCCCCCTGACCCTCACCCCGGGCCAGGCTCAGCACTACTCCTCGATCCCGCTGCCCGGCTGCACCGAAGCCGAGGGCTGCTTCGACCGGGTGCGCACGGGCGGCCCGCTCGGCCCGGACGGGCGCTACCCGGACGTCAACACCGGCTCCACCTTCATGATGGCCGTGGAGATCACCCCGGACGGCCCCCGCGCCCGCACTGTCCTCACCTACTCCCTGTCCGCCAACCCGCTGTCCCCCCACCACGCCGACCAGACCCTGCTGTTCTCACGCGGCCAGTGGGTGACCGAACGCTTCAGCGACGCGGAGATCAAAGCCGACCCCCGACTCCGCGTCACCACAGTGCGCGGCTGACCTTCCGCGTGGTGATGCGATGCGCGCGCGACATTCACGTGCGAAAAAGATCTTTGAGGTGAGGTGTAGTGGAGGGGCTTTCCCGTTCGTCATCCAGCTGACGAATCCCACGAACAGGAGCAGCCCGATGAAGTATCTGATGCTGGTGTGCACCGACCCGAACTACACGCCCGGCCAAGACGACGGCGCCCCCGATGTCGAAGACTGGGTCACGGAGACCGACGGCAAGGGGATCCGGCTGATGGGCAGCCGCGTCCGGCCGGCGAGCGACGCGACCACGGTCCGCGTCCGCAACCGTGAGGTGCTGCTGACCGACGGCCCGTACGCGGAGACCAAGGACCAGATAGCCGGCTTCGACATCCTCGAGTGCGCCGACCTCGACGAGGCCATCGACGTCGCGTCCAGGCACCCGATGGCCTGGGCCGGGATGATCGAGCTGCGTCCGTTCTGGCCGGACGAGGACTAGCCGCGAGACGGATGACGCCGGTGACAGCCGACGTGCAGGACCGGATCGCCGGGATCTACGCCGAGGGGTGGAGCCGGATCGTGGCCACCATGATCCGGTCCACCGGCGGCGACTGGGATCTGGCCGAAGAGTGCGCGCAGGACGCGTTCGCGCAGGCGCTCCAGAGGTGGCCGGAATCAGGCGTGCCGGAACAGCCACTGGCGTGGCTGACCACCACGGCACGCCACCGCGCGATCGACCGGATGCGTCGCGCGTCGACCGAGGCGGCGAAGCTGCGAAAGGTGGCCGCTATGGACGTGGAGCCGCCGTCTTACCCGAGCGACAGCGAGATCCCCGACGAACGCCTGGAGCTCATGTTCACCTGCTGCCATCCGGCCCTGAGTCTCGACGCCCAGGTGGCGTTGACCCTGCGCAGCCTGGCAGGCATGAGCACCGCCGAGATCGCGCGTGCGTTCCTGGTGCCGGAACGCACCATGGGCCAGCGCCTGTTCCGCGCCAAGCAGAAGGTCGCGCACGCGGGCATCCCGTTTCGGGTGCCGCCCCCGCACCTGCTGCCGGACCGCCTTCCGGCCGTGCTTCACGTGCTCTATCTGCTGTTCAACGAGGGATACGGAGACGCGCGGAAGGCCCGGCTGTGCGAGGAGGCCATCCGTCTCGCCCGGGTGGTGACGGCGTTGATGTCCGACGAGCCGGAAGCTCAGGGCATGCTCGCGCTGATGCTGTTGCACGATGCCCGGCGGCCGGCGCGCACGGACGCCGCCGGCGACGTGGTCACCCTGGCCGAGCAGGATCGCTCGCTCTGGGATCGGACGCGGATCGCGGAGGGCGCCGAGATCTGCGAACGAGCGCTACGCCGGCGCCGCGCCGGCCCGTTCCAGCTGCAGGCGGCCATCGCCGCGTGCCATGCCACCGCGCCGGCGGCGGCCGACACGGACTGGCCACAGATCGTCGGGCTGTACACGGAGCTCGCGCGCATCGCACCGAGCCCGATCGTGGATCTCAACCGTGCCGTGGCGATCGGCATGGCCGACGGTCCCGAGGCGGCGCTGTCACTCGTCGAGGCGATCGCCGGGACCGGACAGCTCGACGACTACTACCTGTTGCACGCCACACGCGCCGACCTGCTGCGGCGCATGGGCCGCACGCGGGAGGCGGCTGACAGCTACCGCGAGGCGCTCGGCCTCGCGCCCACCGACGCCGAGCGTCGTTTTCTGCGCGACCGGCTCCGGCTCTGCCGGCCGCACGCCGGTGGCACGGATCTGTGCGGGCGCTGACAGACCGCTCAAGGCACCGCAGGTCACCGTCGAGGACGCTGCTCGATGACTTTCGCATGCTTGCGATCAGGTCACGAAGGCGGCCGAGCGGCTTCGCGTTGACTAGCCTCACCGGCATGCCCCTTGCCTCGATCCCGAGCCCTGCCGAGGGGGTCTGGTATCTCGGATTCATCCCGATCCGGGCCTATGCATTGTGCTTCATCGTCGCGATCGGCTTCGGCATCTGGCTCGGCGAGCGCCGCTGGCGCGCCCGCGGCGGCGAGAAGGGCGCGATCAGCGACATCGCGGTCCCCGGGGTGATCGCCGGCCTGATCGGCGCTCGCCTTTACCACGTCATCACCGACTGGCAGACCTACTTCGGCCCACGCGCGATCAAGGAGCCCTACCGGGCGCTGTTCGTCTGGGAGGGCGGGCTCAGCATCTGGGGCGCGGTCGCCCTGGGAGGCGTGGGCGTGTGGCTGGCCTGCCGCCGCCGCGGGCTGTCTCTGGCCGCCGTGGCCGACACGATCGCGCCCAGCATCGCGTTCGGGCAGGCGATCGCCCGCTGGGGCAACTGGTTCAACCAGGAGCTGTACGGCGGTCCGACCACGTTGCCATGGGGCCTGCACATCGACCAGGCGCACGGCGGCGAGCCCGGCGTGCTCTACCATCCGACGTTCCTGTACGAGTCGCTGTGGGACGCGGCGCTCGGTTTCGCACTGATTCTGGCCGGCCGGCGGTTCACGTTGCGCCATGGCCGCCTGTTCGCTCTCTACGTCGCCGGCTACACGTTCGGGCGGTTCTGGATCGAGGGGCTGCGAATCGACCCGGTGGGCGGAGTGGACCACGCGGTCACGCTCCTGGGACTCCGGATCAACCAGTGGACCTCGATCGTCCTGTTCATCGGCGCGCTGGTCTATCTGTGGGCGACCCGTAACCGTGATAAGGACGTCGAAGAGATCGTGGTGCCGGCCTCGCAACACGAGGCCTGACGCCGCATGAGCGTGGGGCCGCGTCACTTCCGTCGGATGGTCAGGCGGCCGTAAGGGAGCTCACCGGTGACCTGGACGTGCAGCCTGCCCGGGCTCTGGCGGCCGGGTGCCTTACAGATCACTTTGCCCCATTCGGTGCGCATTCCATCGGCGTTCGCACTCGCGCCGGCCGGCAGGATGATCGTGCCGCCGCCGTAGGCGAGCCGGAGCTCGATGTCGATCCGCGAATATGGGACGTGGGCCCGGGACAGGTCGAGCCGTACTCTGCCGTATTCGGAGTCGATGCGTAGCCGGCGCGGGACATGCCAGTCGCCCGTCCGCGTGACGCGCCCGCCGGTGGAGGCGATGTGGACCACTTGGTCCGGCAGGTCGGCGACCACCGGCTCCAGTTCGTGGGCGGAGACGGCGGTGAGCGCGCGTTCGAGCCGTCGCTCCAGCTCGGCCGGGGCGAGTAGGCCGTCCGCGTACGCCTGCTGGACCAGCTCCACCGCCCTGTCGCGCTCGCCTTCCGAGACGCGTGCCGTCACGTGACTCATCGACTGACCGCCCGCGTGTACAGCCGCGTGGCCAGCGGTACGAACACCACCAGGAGCAGGACCGACCACAGCAGAGACACCGGCACCGCGTGCCGCAGCGGCCAGGCGCCGGGCAATGGGAGGGCCGGGCTGGTGTTGCCGAACAGATCGCGTGCGGCCTGGACGAGCGTGGAGACCGGGTTCCATTCGGCTATCGGCTTCAGCGCCCCGGGCAGCCGCGTGCTGTCGACGAAGGCATTGGACAGAAAGATCAGCGGGAACGACATGATGGTGGCGATGTTGTTGAAGACCTCGGGCGTGCGCAGCGCCAGCGCGACCGTGGCCGTCACCCAGGAGAAGGCGTACGCGAACAGCAGCAGCATCACGAACCCGAGGGCGGCTTCGAACGGCGAGCTGTGGATGCGCCATCCGACGAGCAGCCCGACGAGTGCCATGGTGACGATGCTCGTCAGGTTCATAATCACGTCGCTGAAGGTCTGGCCGGTCAGCACCGCCGAGGGCGACATCGGCAGGGTACGGAAGCGGTCGAAGACGCCCTTCTGCAGGTCCTGCGTCAACGTGTAGCCGGTGATCTGGGCGCTTGAGACGATCGTCATGACGAAGATCCCGGGCAGCAGGTATTCCCCGTACGACATGCCGGGCAGGCTGATCATGCTGCCGAAGACGTAGGTGAACAGCAGCACGAACACGATCGGGAGCATGACCACGCCGCCCAACAGGTCGGGGGCTCTCCGGATCTTCAAGGCGTTGCGCTTGGTGATCGTCACACCGTCGGCGACGGCCAGCCGCAGGGTGTTCATCGGGCGGTCTCCTTGATCTTTTCGTCGGTCTCGTGTCCCGTGAGGCTCAGAAACACGTCGTCCAGGGTCGGCCGGCGCAGACCGGCGTCGCGTACGGTGATCCGTTCGTCCGCCAGCCGGCCGAGCGCCTTGGTCAGGGTGGCCGCGCCGCCGGCCACGGGGATCGTCATCCGCAGGGCCGCGCCGTCGACCCGCACGTCTCCGACCGCCAGCGGCGCCAGCGTCCGGACAGCGCTCTCCAGGTTCGCCGCGCTCGTCACCGACAGCTCGATCCGGTCGCCGCCGACCTGGTCCTTCAGCTCGTCGGCCGTGCCGAGCGCGATCACACGTCCGTGGCCGACCACCGCGATGCGGTCGGCGAGCCGGTCGGCTTCCTCCAGGTATTGAGTGGTGAGCAGCACCGTCGTGCCCCCCGCGACGAGGCCGGCGATGACCTCCCACAACCCGATCCTGGCCCGGGGGTCCAGGCCGGTCGTGGGCTCGTCGAGGAACAGCACTGGCGGCTTGGCGACCAGCGCACCGGCGAGGTCGAGCCGGCGTCGCATGCCGCCGGAGTAGCCCCGCACGGGGCGATCGGCCGCGTCGGTCAGGTCGAAGCTGTCCAGCAGCTCGCGGGCGCGCCGCCTGCTGTGCCTGGTGCCCAGGTGGTAGAGGCGGCCGACCATCTCCAGGTTCTCGGCGCCGGTGAGGTGGTCGTCCACGGCGGCGTACTGGCCGGAGGCGCCGATGTGCGCACGCAGCCGGTGGGCGTCACGGACGACGTCGAACCCGGCGACCGTGGCGCGGCCGGCGTCCGGCTTGAGCAGCGTGGTGAGGATTCGCACAGTGGTGGTCTTACCGGCGCCGTTCGGGCCGAGCAGTCCGAACACCGTCCCCTGGGGGACGGCCAGGTCCATCCCGTCGAGGGCGGTCACGTCGCCGTACTTCTTGACCAGCCCCTCGGCCACGATCGCGTCAGACATGCGAGATCTCCTTGGTTGTCAGGAACGGTGAATGACGATGTCGCCGTGGGTGGTGTGGGCCCGCACCTCGACGATCCGATCCGTCCGGCCGGGTTCGTCACCGGGTTCGAGGGAGACGTCCACGGTGCCGTACGTGGAGCTCACGTCCAGCCAGGTGGCGGTGCCCTCCCGGATGCCGAGATCCAGGCCGCCGCCGGTGGTCTCCATGACGATCGAGCCGGACATCACCTCGCCGATCCGCACGCTGGCGTACGCGGTCGTGGCGGCGACGCCGGCCAGGGCACGGTCGACGGCGATGTCGCCGTGGGCGCTGTTCAGCCGCAGTTCGCCGGTCACCTCGCGGATGCGGACGGCGCCGTGTGAAGTCGTGACCGCGGCGGTGCCGTGAATCTCGCCCATGTGGATGCTGCCGTGGGTCGTGGTCACCTCGGCGTGCCCGGACGCACGGGTGACCGAGACGTCGCCGTGGGTGCTCTTCGCCCGCAGCCGACCGGCGGACCGCTCGATCCGAATGTCGCCGTAGGAACTGGTGAGCGTCAGCTCGCCGAGCGGTCCCTCGCACAGGACGGTTCCCGCCGTCTTGACGTCGAGGCGGGAGCCGGCCGGCAGGCCGATCGTCACGTCGACCGAGCCCGGGCCGCGCAGGAGCGAACGCGCCCAGCTCGCGGGCGACTCGACGAGCTTGCCAAGCGAGAGGCCCCAGCCGGAGGCCGAGCCCGTGTACTCCTTGTCGGTCCGCACCAGGAGCCTGCCGTCGGAGTAGCCGACCTGGGTGTGCCGGGCCGCCTGGACGTCCGCGTCGTTATGTTCGTCGCTCGGGCGGACCTCGACGACGGTGTCGGCGCGGTCGCTCGCGTTGACGCGGACGGTGGCGGTCGCCATGTCGAGGACGGCCAGGATGGGGCGCGGGGTGTCGAAGGTCGGCATTCCGGTTCTCTCATCGTGGGTTGACGCGGACATCAGCGCACCCAGCCGCTGTAGCGATTACCGGTCTGCCGCGTCTGGCCTCGACCGGAGCGGCGGCCGGCGTCGCCGGGGTCGAGCGCGGCGCCGACCGCGCGGACCAGCCAGGAGTTGACCGACAGCCCCTCGCGTGCGGCCGCCTCCTCGATGCGCGGCTTGAGGTGCTCGGGGACCCGGAGCGAGATCCGGGACGTCCCGCCCTCGTCGGAGTCGGGGAACGGTGGCTGGGCGGGGGGTCTCTCGGCCTGCCCGACCTCATCCTCCTCCCGGAGCGGGCGGGGGCTCCGCGGCGGCGGCGTCACGACGAAACCGGGATCGCGCCCGCGCAGCCGCACCTCGACAGAGCCCGGTGCGAGGTCCTGGGTGATCTCGTCCGCCGCGGCGGACAGGGCCTCCAGCAGCGTGAGCCGGGTGGCCGATTCGAGCGTCACGGCGAGGCGCTCGGCCAGTGCCCGAGCTTCCTCGCCGCCCGCCCCGGCGGCCACCGCGAGCTCGCGCCGGAGGTGATCGACATAAGGCGCAAGGTCCATGACGCCATCATGACATCATAATGGCGTCATATCAATCTGATAGTGCCACCTACGTGACGTCATTCGGACGCCACGATTCGTGCTGTGTGGGGGTTAGGCGATGGCACCTGCTGGAATGACGAGCAGGGCTGGGCCGCGCCGTGATATCCCGGCCGCGCGGCTACACCTCGATGTGCGAGCCCATGATGACGGTGCGGTCGCGGGGCAGGCCGAAGTATTCGGCGGCGTCGGCGGTGATGTAGGAGGTGGCGATGAACAGGCGCTTGCGCCAGAGCGCCATTGTCGGCTCCTTGCCCCGCCGAAGCTCGATCTTCGACAGGAAGTAGGACGCCTGGTCGAGCCGCAGCCGCCCCTCGGTCGCGGCCGGGTCGAGCATCGCCAGCGCGCCGGGCACGTCCGGTGTCTCCATGTAGCCGAACCGGGCGATCACATGGATGATCCCGTCGTCGGCGTAGCCGAGGTCGTCCACGACGATGCGCCGGGCGGCCGGGACGCGGGGCACCGGCTCGGTCTCGATCGACATGATCACGACGTGCTCGTGCCGCACGTGGTTGTGCTCGACGTTGGCGCGCATGGCCAGCGGCGCGGTCTGCTTACCGCGGTTGAGGAAGACGGCGATGCCGGGGACACGTGTCGTCGCCGCCTTCCCCGTGCGTATCCGCTCGATGAACTCGCTCAGCGACCCTTCGCGTCGTCTCCGCTCCGCCGTGACGATCGCGCGGCCCCGTTGCCATGTGGTCATGACGGTGAACGCGGTGAGCCCGATCAGAAGAGGCAGCCACGCGCCGTGGACGAGCTTGGTCAGGTTGGCCGCGACGAACAGCAGGTCGACCGCCAGCAGCACGGTCGCGCCGAGGACGACGATCCACAGCGGTGTGCCCCACTTCGCGCGGGCCACGTAGAAAAACAGCAGGGTGGTGATGGTGATCGTCCCGGTCACCGCCATGCCGAAGGCGTAGGCCAGTGCCGTGGAGCTGCGGAAGGCGAAAACCAGAGTGAGGACCGAGACCATCAGCAGCCAGTTGATCCACGGGACGTAAATCTGCCCCATGGTGGACTCCGAGGTGTACGCGATCCGCAGCCTGGGCAGGTAGCCGAGCTGCGCGGCCTGGGACGCCACCGAGTACGCGCCCGTGATCACAGCCTGGGACGCGATCACGGTCGCCGCCGTGGCCAGCAGGACCATCGGCAGCCGCCCCCAGCCGGGCACGAGCAGGAAGAACGGGCTGCTGATGTTGGCCGGCTCGGCGAGGATCAGCGCTCCCTGGCCCAGGTAGCTGAGAACGCACGCGGGAAGCACGAGAATCAGCCAGGCGCGGCTGATCGACCGGCGGCCGAAGTGCCCCATGTCGGCGTACAACGCCTCGGCGCCGGTGACCGCGAGCACGATCGCGGCCAAGGCGAAGAACGCGGTGCCGAGATGTCCGGTGAGGAAGGTCACCGCGTAGGTCGGCGACAACGCCTTGAGGATCTCCGGGCGTCCGGCGATGCCGGACACTCCGCACGCCCCGATCGTCACGAACCAGACGATCATCACGGGCCCGAACATCCGGCCCACCGCCGCCGTTCCCCGGCGCTGCACCACGAACAGCACCACGATGATCACTGCGGTGATCGGTACGACCACCTCTCCGAGCGACGGCCCGAGGACTTTGATCCCCTCGACCGCCGACAGCACCGAGATCGCCGGCGTGATCATGCTGTCGCCGAAGAACAGCGAAGCCCCGAAGATGCCCAGCGCCGCCAGCACGACGGCGGCCCGCCGACCACGCTGTGCGGTCCACCGCCGCAACAGCGTGATCAGCGCCATGATGCCGCCCTCGCCGTCGTTGTCGGCGCGCATCGCCAGCAGTACGTAGGTGACCGTGACGATGATCATCACGGACCAGAACACCAGCGACACCACCCCGAACACGTTCTCCGTGCTGACCGGGACGGGATGCGGGTCGCTCGGGTTGAACACCGTCTGGAGGGTGTAGATCGGGCTGGTCCCGATGTCGCCGAACACCACGCCGAGAGCGCCGATCACCAATGCGAGCCGGACCGCGTCGTACCCGCTCGTGCCATGTGCCGTCGGCGGCCCCTGCGAGGCCCGCGACGGGGACTCGTCATCCGGCGCTGGCACGTGCTGGCGATGGGGCACGACGCTTCTCCTCCGAGAGAGCCGCTGCGCCGGACGGTGCCGGGCTCCGGCATGACCGTCGGTAGTCCCATTCACTCACATCGGTCTCTCGTCACCCGCTCCGCGGCCCGGTCACGGTGCCGGGCGTTCGGGCGCGAGCCGGTTCAGCCGGTGGTCCGCTCCACCGGGATCCACAACTCGGCGCCGGCCTCCGCCGGGTCCTCCGACAGCCGGGTGAGTGAGATCTCAGGACCCGGCCTGCTCCGGTAGGGGTTGGAGGGAAACCACTGCGTGAACACGTCGCGCCACAGGTACTGCAGCGCCTGCGGGACCGGCCCCGAGCATTCGAAAACCGCCCACGTCCCCTCGGGGACGAGCAGAGACTCCATGTCGTCCGGCGCGGCGGCGTTGGTCACCACGGCGTGGTAGTAGTCGAACTCGGTGCCCTCCTCCCGGCCGTCGGCGACGCGGTCCGCGACGTTGACGATTCCCCGCGGCTCCTGGTCGGAGAGGCTCTCCATGCGCCGTACGGTCTCCTGATCCATGCTCCGGATCAACGCCACGATCGCGGGGTTCATCCCCTCGTGCACGAGAGGAACCCGTACCTTCCTGCCGACAACCTGGAACTCCCCCTTCTCCACGATCCGATATCGCATGCTGCTGCTCCCTTCGACGATGAGGCGGAAGGACATCCGTGGCTGGGAGTAGAGGGCCGCACCGGTCCGCCTGGCCTCGCCCGGACCGACGCCGTGTACGGCGCGGAACGCGCGAGCGAACGCCTCGGCCGAGCCGTAGCCGTAACGAACGGCGACGTCGAGCAGCGTCCCCTCGCCGGCGAGCACCTGGGCGCCCGCGACGGTGAGCCGCCTGCGCCGGATGTACTCCGACAGCGGGAGGCCCGCCAGGGCGGAGAACAGCCGGCGGAAGTGGTACTCCGATGTGACGGCTATCCGCGCGAGCTCGGCGACCTCGATCTGCTGGTCGAGACGCTCTTCGATGTAGTCCATGGCGTGGTTCAGCCGCTCCAGCACCCTGCCACCTTCCTTCCGACCACCAACGCTAGGCAGCCGCGCCCCGGCGAACCCGACATGCTGTGCCCGGTGATGTCAGGTTCGGGCGTGGCTACGTCTCGTCAGCCGGCGCGGTCGAGGTGGCCGCCGTTGTCGTACGACTCGCGGGCGTCGAGCAGTTCGTCCCAGTGCTCCGCCGCCCAGGCGCAGGCGATCGCCATCGGTTTGAGGATGCTGCGGCCGAGCGGGGTCAGTTCGTACTCGACGTGCGGGGTGGCCTCGGCATAGACGGTGCGCTTGACCAGACCGTCACGTTCGAGGGACCGCAGCGACTGGGTGAGGACCTTGGGCGAGACGCGCTTCAGGGGCACGCGTAGCTCGGAGAACCGGCGCGGCCCGTGCTCGAGGCAGCGGATGATGAGCGGCGCCCACTTGTCGCCGAATCGGATCGGATTGAGCGAGGACGGACACAGCTCGTCGAACATGTCGTCGGGCAGGGGGACGCTCATGGCCTCACGATAGCCGGTATCCCAGTGGTAACCGCGGCCCCGGATAGCGTCCTGGAACCGGCTGGGCGCATGGGTTCCGGCCCTGGTGAAAGGCGGTTCGTCATGAACATCGTGGTCTTCGGCGCGGGTGGCCGGGCCGGCCGGCGGGCGGTCGCGGAGGCGCGTCGGCGCGGCCACCAGGTCACCGCCGTGGTGCGCGACCCGGCAGGTCACAGCGGCTTGAACGACGTGCGGGTGGTGGCGGGCGACGTCACCGACCCGGTGAGCGTCGAGCATGCGGCCGCCGGGCATGACGCCGCGATCAGCGCCGCCGTGGACCTGTCCGTGTCACCGCACGACTTCTTCACCGCGTCGGCCCGCGCCCTGACCGGCGGCCTGGCGAAGGCGGGCGTGCCCCGCCTGGTGGTGGTCGGTCTCGCATCGATCATGCCCGGGGCGTCCGGTGTTCCCTTGATGGACGAGCCCGGCTACCCCGACGAGTACCGCGCCTTCTACCTCGGCCACGCCGCAGGCCTCGACGAGCTTCAGGCGTGCGACCTCGACTGGGTGTACGTGGCACCCGCGGGCGACTTCGACCATGACGGCACGCGCATCGGCCGCTACCGGGTCGCGGATCACGGCGACCCGGTCAGCCGGATCACCTACGCGGACTTCGCGATCGCGCTGCTGGACGAGCTCGAGACACCTCGCCACCACCGCGCCGCGATCAGCGTCCGGGAGGCGTGACGCCCGCCCAGCCGGATAGCGTTCGGTCGTGATGGAGGACTCAACACGGATTCGGGCCGCGCTCGGCGCGGCCGGGCTCGCCGTGTCCGCCGTGTTCGCGGTCACCGGTCTCGCCGGGTGCGGGGAGACCACGACCGCCGGGAGGGCGGCCCCAAAGAGCATCACTACGCCGATCCGTACGCCGGAGCCGTCGGCTGACCCGTCCCAGGCGGAGGTCGACCGGCGGCTCCGCCGCCTCGAACAGCAGGATCACGGACGCATCGGCGCGTACGCGATCGACACGGGGACGGGCCGGGTGGTGAGCCACCGGGCCCGCGAGCTGTTTCCGACGCTGTCGACGTTCAAGGCCATGTTGTCGGCGGCGGTGCTGCGGAAGGCGCGGCAGTCCGATCCCGGGCTGCTGGACCGGGTCGTCCGCTACGGCCGGGGCGATCTCCTGGACTATTCGCCCATCACGGAGAAACACGTGGCCACCGGCATGACGGTCGCCGAACTGTGCCAGGCGGCGATCACCATGAGCGACAACACCGCGGGCAACCTGCTGCTCAAGCAGATCGGCGGGCCCGCGGGGCTCACGGCCTTCTACCGCTCGCTCGGCGACTCGGTGAGCCGGCTCGACCGCTGGGAGCCCGAGCTCAACGTCTGGAAGCCCGGTGAGAGGCGCGACACCACCAGCCCGTACGCCTTCGCCCGCGACCTGCGGGCACTTGCCCTGGGCGACGCGCTTGAGCCCGCCGATCGGAACCGCCTGATCGGCTGGATGGCCGATACCAGGACGGGGGACGCGCGCATCCGGGCCGGGCTGCCCAAGGACTGGACCGTCGCCGACAAGACCGGGACCGGCCCGGCGTACGGCACCACGAACGACGTGGCGGTCGTCCGGCCGCCATCCGGTGCACCGGTGGTCATGGTGATCCTCACCAACCGCCGGGCCGCTGACGGCGCCAGTGACGAGAAGGTCGTGGCCAAGACCGCCGCCATCCTCGCCCGCGGGCTCGGCAGGGCCGGTTAGCTCGTCTTAGCTCGTCGCCGTAGTGGAAGCCGGCGTCCGACTCGCCGCAGAAGAGAGGCCCCTCGGACACATCGCGAGGGGCCTCTCCGTGGGGCGGCCGGGCGCACTCCGGGACCCGCCCCGGCCCGGGTCTGTCTAGTCGGTCAGCAGGTCCTGCAGCGTCTGCCGCGCCGCGGAGGCGTGCCCGCCCTGAAGATGCAGCGCGTAGGCCTGCAGGCTGAAGTCCTTTCCGAGCCGTCGCGCCGCCTTGTCGAACAACGCCTGCATCTGCCCGCCGAAGTAGGCTTTGGCGAGGTCGTCCGCGGTGAAGACGTCCAGGTTGATCAGCGCCTCTATCCCCTCGCGCTCGGACTGGTACTGCCCGTCGGGCCGGACCTGCTTGTGGCTGTCGCCGGCCCCGGCGACCAGCATGCGCGTGAAGTATTCGGTGGCGCCCTCGTTGAAGCCCCAGCCGAGGATCTTCAGGGTCGCCGGGTGTGCCAGACGATGCACGGCCTCGTGATATTCGACTCCGATGCCGAGATAGTCGCGCTGGATGAAGATGTGGTCGCCGAACCGGACACCCGGCGTGTTGGCGCCCAATTCGAAGAAGTCGCCGTCCTTCCTGCGGGCCCCCTCCACCGCATCGGGCGAGGCGGGCATCTTCTCCAGGACGAAGACCGCCCCCATCTCGTCGGAGGTCACGTAGTGCACGTGCTCGTCCCCGAGCCACTGACCGTGGGGGACGTATGCGCTGATGAGAGACTTGGTCTCCGCGAAGAGCGCCCTGATGGTCTCTGCTTTGAGCGTGTTCGCGAGCCCCAGGCTTTTGGCCTCGACGACGTGCTCGTCCACGTAACCCGACAGCGTGTCGGGGTTGATAAGGACGCGTTTGTCGCCGAATGTGATCGAGACGCTGTACGGGGACAGCTGTGTCTCGCCGGGGATCCGTCTCGTCTCGGTGCCCAGGCAGGGATAGGTCCCGGGCGTCACGGTGACCTGCTTCCCGGTGCCGTCGATGCCCTTGAGGGAGCGTTCCAGGGTGACGGTCTGCTGCCCTCCCTTGCTCGGCTCGTATTGGGCCTGCTTCTTCTCCCAGAACGAGGCCAGTGCCTCGACCTCGGCCGCGTATTTCTCGGCGATCAGGGCCGCGGTGTCCTTGTAGGCGGGGTCGCCCAGGGCGGCGCGCTCGATCCAGTACTCCATGAGCCCCTGGTAGCTACCGCACACGTAGAGGGTGTGGTCCGGCCCCTCCAGCCACAACTCCGGGTCGACCTCGATGAAGCCGTGGTCGAAGGTGGCCGTGAGATCGTTGTCCGAGGCGTCGCCCAGGCCGCCCGCATCGGCCTTCTCGTACGCGGGCAGCGCCCTCTTGGCCTTGGGCTTTCCGGGGTACGGAGGATTGGCGATCCAGCCTGTTTCGAAGCCCATGACGCACCCTTCGGGTCGGGGGGAGATAGACAACCGTGAGTATGCATGCCATCGCGCTACGCATCCACCCCCTTTATGAAATCCCGCATCAATCGACCCGATGACCGGCGCACCGGCCTCTACGCGCGAGAGAACGTGAGGTGGTATTCGACCTGCTCGACCGGCCGGCCGTCCCCGAAGTCGTGCCCCCGCGTCTCGCCCGACTCCGTGAAGCCGCACTTGGCGTAGAAACGGCGTGACCGCGGCGTGTCGCGCAGCGTCCAGAGATGCACGTGACCGATGCCGCTCTCGCGGAGGCTGTCGAGGGTGGCGGTCATCAGGGCGCTCGCGATTCCGGTGCCCCACGCGTCCGGATGGCCGTAGAAGCCGAATATCTCCGCTGACCCCGGCCGCGCCGGCGACACGCCTCGGTAGGAGAAGGCCAGAGGGCGACCGTCCAGCGCGGCGAGTATGACGCTGTCTTGCTCCCTGGACAGCATGTCGTGCCACTTGGTGCGCCGCTGTCTAATGGCTTCGGCGAAGAATTCCGGCGCGAAGAAACCGGCGTAGGCCGCCGTCCAGGACGCCGCATGGATCTCGCCCAGCGCGTCTCCATCGGACGCGCGAGCCGGAAATACCGTGAAGTTCGTGACCACGAGGTCGAGGTTAGCCAGCCGGTTGAGCGGGCTCGACGGGCGCGGGCGATCGGCCACCCAGGCGGACAGGACGACGACCGGGTCGGCCGCCGGCTCGGAGAACTGCTGCTGAAATCCTCCGGCCGTGCCGGACATGTGATGGTTCACAGACCCCGGTCGAAAGGAACGCAGCATGGGTCCCCCCGATCTCAGGAAGCGCTTCGAGGAGATCTACGACGCGAACTACCCGGATCTCATGACGTACGTCTGGCGGCGGACGCAGTCGCCGGACGACGCCGCCGACGCGATCGCCGAGACGTTCATGACGGCCTGGCGGCGGGTGACGGAGATCCCCGAAGGCCGGGAAGCCCGGCTGACCACCGCGGAGATCACGAGGGTCCTGGGCTGTTCCCGGAACGCGGCGCGCATCCGGGCGCATCGCGCGCGCAGGCGTCTGGCCCGGAATCTGAGAATCGTCGGCGCCGACTTCGCGGGTTACGACACGCGCGCGGTCGGTGCGGTGGAGGGAATGTCATGAGACCTGACATCGACCAGATGATCACCGGAATCGCGCCGTCCCGAGGCCCGGGGATCAGCCCGGGGGCGCGCGAACTGTTCGAGGAGATCACGTCGGCCGCGGCCGGCGAACCGTCGGCGGCCCCGAGCCCTCGCCGGGCCCGGCGGCTCGGGGCGGTGCGCGCACCGCGGCGCCGTTGGGGTGTCACCGCCGCGCTCGCCGCGCTGGCCACGGTCGTGGGCCTGATCGGGCCGGGGTTCCTCGGCCTTGGGGCCGGCCCCGCCGCCGCGGCGCTCGACGTCAAGCGGGAGGGCGGCTACTACGTCGTCACGGTCAAGGACCTCTTCGCCAACCCCGACGTCTACCGGAAACAGCTGCGGGAGCTCGGCCTGAACGTGTCACTCACGCTGATCCCGGCCTCGCCGAGCCTCGTCGGGCAGATCTGGGAGGGATCCGTACGGGGCGAGCACGAGACGGCGGGGGGAACGCGGCGCGAGGACGGCGTCGAGACCGTCGACTCGAAGGGCTGCGCCCAGCCCGATGTCCACTGCACCATCGGGCTGCGGATCCCGGTCGGTTACCGGGGCAAGCTGTCGATCACGCTGGGCCGCCAGGCCCGCACGGGCGAGAGGTTCAAGTTCATCGCCGCCATCGATGCCCGGGGCGAGCCGCTGCACTGCGTCGCCTGCAAGCAGAAAACTGTCGACGAGGTCCGCACGCTCCTGCGGGAGAGAGGCATACCGGACGCCACCTACGCGACGAGTGACGGCCCACGCACCGCCGTACCCGGTTCGTGGTACGTCCACAACGGTGTCCTCAGGGCGCCGGGCAGTGCCCTCTTCGAAGTCGGCCCCGGTCACGAGCCCCTGAACCTGCCCGGACCGGACCTGCGGGGCGAGTGCCCGTAGCGGTCGCCCGGGGGCCGGCCGTCGGCCGCCGGGGCTCACGGCGGCGGACGGCCGAGGGCGGGGCGGCCATGGGTCTCACTACGCTCCCGCGGCGGCCGACTCACCTCCCGGAGTCTCCAGAGCGGACGCGGCGCCTTCGTCGGGCAGAGGGATGCGGGCCGTCAGTTCGAAGCCGCCTTCAGCGGTGGGCCCGATGTCGAGCCGTCCGTTGAGGAGGGCGACCCGTTCCGCCAGCCCGGCCAGCCCGTGACCCGAGTTGGGCAGCCGGAACCCGAGGGCCGGGGGGCCGCCGTCCCCGCCGTTGACCACCGAGATCTTGACGACGTCGTCGCACGTCTCACAGACGACCCGGACGTCGGAACAGGGAGCGTGTTTCCTGACGTTGTTGAGCCCCTCCTGGACGACGCGGTAGCAGGCGTGGCCGACCTGCGTGGGCAGGCCCGCCTCCGGCAGGTCGTACTGGAGGTCGACCCGCATGCCCGTGGCGTCCGCCTCCTCGACGAGGTGGGGGATCGACCTCGCCCTGGTGGCCGCGGGCGGCCGATCGTCCTCGCGGCGGAGCACCGTGAGGAGCTCGCGGAGCTCGGCGAGCGCCTGCACTCCCTTGTCCTCGATCGAGGCGGCCACCCTGGCCACCTCGTCGAACTCCCGGGAGGTCTGAATGATCCCCGCGTTGAGCACCATCGTCGTGACCGCGTGAGTCACCGTGTCGTGCAGCTCCCGCGCGATCTTACGGCGTTCGAGGGAGGCCGCCTGCCGTTCCCGCTCCCGCACTCCCGCCCGGAGCTCACCGATCATGCCGCGGTATCCGCGGACCCAGGTCCCGACCAGCGCGGGCAGGTAGACGAGGGTCAGCGCGCGGATCACGCAGAGGTAGAGGAAGTTGTCCGTGCCCGGAGACACGAAGTCGACCAGCGCGCCGGCCACGACCAGGGGAATGCCCACCAGCTGCCAGTGGCGCACCTTGTTCTCCGCCGTCATCGAGTACGCGGCGAAGGCCATGGGCACGATTTGACCGGTCAGCACGGCGCAGACGACCGTGGAGATGATCATCGGTAGGGCCGTACGCCGCCGGATCAGCAGCGTTCCGACCGTGATCACCTCGACGAGGATCTCGATCCAGTCGGGTATGGGGCCGAACAGCGAGAAGGACAGGTCGAGGACCGTCGTCGGAACGGTGAAAGAGAGGATGGCGATCACCAGCAGCGCGTCGCCGATCAGCTGCCGATGTGTGGCCGCGAAGCCGCGCACGCGCGACGCCGCGCGAGGGAGGGCTATGACGTTCTGCTCGCGCATGACGGATCCTCCTACGAGGCGGCAGGCGGCCCCTGCGCTCGGGGTGGATGGGGGGTGTCATGCCCTGATGCGTTCGCGCCTCGCTTTTCTCGCCGTTTGACCCACGCTAACACCATTTGTGAGCAGATTGCGGAGGGGACCGGCGGCGGCCGGCTCCCCGACATGGCTCCGTCGTACCGTGGAAGATGACGCGGACGCCCCGAGGGCTCCCGTCCAGGTCGGACCACACTCGATCCCAGACATCGGAGATCGACACCATGGACACCACCACACAGACCGGCCTCCACGCGGACCTGCTCGTCATCGGCTTCGGCAAGGGCGGCTCACTCGTGGCCGCGCACATGGGCCGTCTCGGCAGGCGCGTGGTTCTGGTCGAAGAGTCGGCGCACATGTACGGCGGCACCTGTCCCAACATCGGCTGCGTGCCGACGAAGGCGCTCGTCCACCACGCGCAGGGAAGACGGCCCGGCGATCCGCCGCAGGAGTGGTACGAAGGCGCGGTCGGGGAGGTGCAGGCGCTCAGCGCGAAATTCCGGGCCGGCAACTTCGCCTCCATGAACGGCGCCGACACGGTGACGGTCGTCACCGGTCACGCGGTGTTCGCCGGCCCGCACACCGTCGACATCGATCTCTCCGGTGAGCTCGCCGACGCGGGCGACGTCGCCGACATGGTGGTCGGCGACAGCCTCAGGGTCACCGCGGACACGATCCTGATCAACACGGGGGCCCGCCCGATCGTCCCCGACATCCCCGGCCTGCGGGACAGCAAGCGCACGGTGATCAGCACCGAGCTGATCCAGACCACGACCCTGCCCGAACGCCTCGCGATCGTCGGCGCTGGATATCTGGGCATCGAGTTCGCCTCGATCTACCGCAGGTTCGGCTCCCGGGTCACCCTGTTCGAGCGGACGCGGCGGATCCTCGGCCACGAGGACGACGACGCCGTCGCGGCCGCGATCGCGATCCTGGAGGACGAGGGCGTCGAGATCATCACCGGTGCCCAGATCAAGGAGGTCCGCGACGGCGAGAACGAGGCGACCATCGTCTACGAGAAGGACGGCGACGAGCACACCGTCGACGCCGACACCATCCTCGCGGCGAGCGGACGCGCGCCCGTGATCCAGGATCTGGGGCTGGAGGCGGCGGGCGTCCGCACCACACCTCGGGGTGCGGTCGAGGTCGACGAGCACCTGCGGACGAGCCAGCCGCACATCTACGCGTTGGGTGACGTACGCGGCGGGCCGCAGCACACCTATCTCTCGCTCGACGACGGCCGTATCGTCCTCGACCAGCTGGCCGGCGACGGCAGCCGCTCCACGGCCGACCGCGTCGCGATCCCGCGCACCCTCTTCATCACCCCGCCGCTCGCGGCCGTCGGGCTCACCGAGAAGGAGGCGCGGGAGGCGGGACACCGGGTGAAGATCGCGATGCAGGCCGTCGCCGACATCACGGCCATGCCGCGTTCGTACATCGTGGAGGACACCCGGGGACTGATGAAGTTCGTGATCGACGCCGAGTCGGACCAGATCCTCGGTGCCACCCTGCTGAGCATCGACGCACAGGAGCTCGTCAACACCGTCGCTCTCGCCATACGGCACGGCGTCACGGCGGCCGAGCTCCGCGACGCCGTCTACACCCACCCGACGTCGACGGAGGCGTTCAACGGCGTGCTCGGGGTGATCGTGCGGTCCGACGGCGAATAACGCCGGGCCCGGACGTGCAGGCGATGGCTCATGAACTCGCCGGCGGCCGGGGCAGGACCGTGACGACGCCCTTGGACTCGAAGATCGCCAGGTGAACGTCCGCGGGGCCGAGATGCCCGTGCCCGCGGAGCACGGAGTGGAGATCGCCCTCCGTCAGGCCGGCACGGCGCAGGTTGCGCCGGTTGACCCGGCCGTCCCGGATCAGGATCCGCAGGGGCGGGTCGATCAGCCGCTGGACCCCCGGCAGGAGGCGCAGCCGGGTGACCACCGCGTGCGTGGCGAGCAGGGCCACCAGCGCGGCCGCCCCGGTCAGGTAGGAGGCGTCGGTCGCGGTCGCCGTACGTCCGACGAGGGCGCCCACCGCGACGGCGGCGACCCAGTCGAACGGGGCGAACTCCGCCATCGTGCGGCGCTCACTGATCCGGAAGGCCACCGCGGCGGTCAGGAACAGGGCCACGGCCTTGACCGCCGCGTACACGGCGCGGTGCCAGTCGCCTATCAGCGCGTCGACGACGCCGCTCACCGTGGCACCCCCATGCCGTTACCTGCCGTGCGGCGCCTACTGCGGGCCGCCGTCGCCCGTGTGCGGTCTCGAACGATCAGTCGCGGGCCGTTGCCCGCCCGCCTGACCCTTTCCGCCTGGCACTTTCCCTTTCCGGTCAGCACGAAAACGCGGCCGGATTCCGGCTCGGTAGGGTGGCCGTTCATGGGGGACAGGGCACGCCAGGCCGCGTCGTTCGGCGCCGCCGCGGCGGCGTACGAACGGGGGCGACCGCCGTATCCGCCTGAGGCGGTGGACTGGTTGCTCGCCGATACCGGGCGCCGGGTGATCGATCTGGGGGCGGGCACCGGCAAGCTGACGCGGCAACTGTCGGTCCGAGGGCTCGACGTCACGGCGGTGGAGCCTTCGGGCGGCATGCGGGAACAGCTGGTCGCGGCCGTGCCGGGAGTGCGGGTGCTCGCGGGGAGCGCCGAGTCGATCCCGCTGCCCACCGGCGCGGCGGACGCCGTCCTGGTCGCCCAGGCGTGGCACTGGGTGGACACCGCGCGGGCGGTTCCCGAGGTGGCGCGGGTGCTGGCCCCCGGCGGCGTACTCGGGCTCGTGTGGAACATGCGTGACGAGCGGGAGGACTGGACGGCCCGGCTCGGCCGGCTGCTGCATCCGCTGGGCGACGCGCCGACGAACGGCGTCGGGGTCGCGGCCCTCGCGGACCGGCCCGATCTCTTCCTTCCGGTCGAGACGCACGTCGTGGAATGGCGGCACGAGCTCGGCGCGGAGGAACTGGTCGACCTCGTGGCCTCCCGGAGCTACGTGATCACGCTGCCGGACCCGGAACGCACGGCCCTCCTGGCGGAGGTGCGCGACCTGGTCGCCCGGCACCCCGCGCTCGCCGGAAAGACCCGGTTCGAGCTGCCCTACGTCACGTACTGCTATCGGGCCCGGCGTACGGCCGGACGATGAGCCGGGGAGATCGGCAGGTCAGAAGCTAGAATCACCGGTTATGGAGCTGCGGCAGCTGGAGTATTTCGTCGCGGTCGCGGAGGAGCGGAACTTCACCCGCGCGGCGGAGCGCGTGCACATCAGCCAGTCGGGCGTGAGCGCCCAGATCCGCCAGCTGGAGCGCGAACTCGGCGCCGAACTGTTCGACCGGTCCGGGCGGACGGTCCGGCTCACCGTGGCGGGCAAGGCCGCGCTCGAACACGCCCGGGCCGTTCTCGCCGCCGCGACGGCGGTCGGCCAGGCGGTGGGCGAGGTGACCGACCTGATCCGGGGCCGGCTCACCGTCGGCATGGTCACCGGCTGCACCATCACGCCGCTGTTCGACGCCCTCGCCGCGTTCCACCGGGCCCATCCCGGCGTCGAGATCTCGCTGCTGGAAAGCGACTCCGACCGGCTCGTCGAGCGGGTGCGCGAGGGGACGACCGACCTGGCCCTGATCGGGACGGCGGCCGGCATCCCCGAGGGGCTGGAGGGCCTGACCATCGTCAGCGAGCGGCTGGTCGCGGCGGTCCCGCCCGCGCATCCCCTGGCGGGACGCGACCGGGTCGTCCTGCGGGACCTGGAAGACCACCCCGTCGTCTGCATGCCCGCCGGCACCGGCATCCGTACGGTGTTCGACCAGGCGTGCGCGGCCCGGGACGTGCGGCCGGCGGTCGCGCTCGAGGCCAGCGCGGCCGACGCCATCGCCGACCTCGCCGCCCGGGGACTGGCCGTCGCCGTGCTCAGCGAGTCGCTGGCCGAGCGTCATCGCGACCGGCTCGTCGCCCGCACGATCGACGACGTGGAAACGCCCGCTCTGCTCGCCCTCGTCTGGCGGGCCGCGTACGGCCCGGCGGCGCGGGAACTGGTCGCGCACTGCCGCCGCGCGTTCTCCGGCGTGGCACCGGCCCACGGATGACCCCGCCAGGCGGCGCAGGCGGCCTGTGGCGGGGCGTGCGGCGGCTCGCGGAGCGGACCCCGCCGTCGCGGGAGCGGTTCGTCGACCTGCTCAGAGCGGTCTCCATCGTGGCGGTGGTGCTCGGCCACTGGCTCGCGTCCGTCGTCGGCTACGACAGGCGAGGAGAGCTGTTCGCCCGCTCGGCGCTGCCCGACCTCCCGTGGGCCCAGCCGCTCACCTGGGTGGTGCAGGTCATGCCGGTGTTCTTCTTCGTGGGCGGATACGCCAACGCGGTGTCGCTGGACTCCGAGCGCCGCCGAGGCGGGAACGCCACCGCGTGGCTGATCAACAGGGGCGGGCGCCTGATCAGGCCGACCACCGCCCTGGTCGTGGTCATGGCCGGCGGAGCGCTCGCCGCACGCCTGCTGGGCGCCGACCCGTCGAGGATCCGTCTCGTGGTGTGGTTCTCCACGATCCCGCTGTGGTTCCTCGTGGTCTATGTCCTGGTGGTCGTGCTCACCCCGCCGATGTACGCGCTGCACCGGCGGTACGGCCTGGTCGTCCCGGCCGTGCTGGCCGCACTCGTCGGCGCCGGTGATCTGGGCAGGCTGCTGGGCGAGGACTGGTGGGGATACGGCAACTTCCTGTTCGGCTGGCTGGCCGTCCACCAGATGGGGTTCGCCTGGCGCGACGGACGGCTGCCGGCCCGTCCCCGGGTGGCGATCCCGCTGATCGTCACCGGATTCGGCGCGTTGGCGCTCCTCACCCTGGTCGGTCCCTATCCGATCAGCATGATCAACGTCCCGGGGGAGCGGCTGCACAACATGTCACCGCCGAGCCTCGCGCTGCTGGCGGTCGCCACCACACAACTCGGCGCGGCACTGCTGGTGCGCGACCGCGCGGACCGATGGCTGCGGCGACGACGGCCGTGGACGGTCGTGGTCGCGCTCAACTCGGTGATCCTGACGATATTCCTCTGGCACATCACCGCCGCAGCCCTGCTCGTGGGAGCCCTGCACGTCGCGGGGGCCCTGCCCACTCCGGAAGTCGGCACGCCTGCCTGGCTGGCCTGGCGGATCCCGTTTCTGATCATGTTCGGTGCCGTCCTGATCCCGCTGGTGGCGGTCTTCGGGCCGATCGAGATCCGCGGCGCGGGCAGGCCCGCAATTCGGTCGGGGCCGACGCGCCTGGCGTTCGCGCTGGCCGCCTTCGCCGGCATCGCCTTCGGCCTGTTCGACAACAGCCTGCTGCCGAGCACCGCCCCGGTCCCGTTCGGGCTGCCGACGGCCGGGCTGATCGCCTACCTGTCGGGAGCCGCGATCCTGCGCTTCCTGCGCCGGGTGCGGCCGCCGCCACGCGTGACTGAGCCGCGTGACGGTGCCGCGTGACGGGAGTCCGTGACGGCGTGGCCGGCCGCGATCCCCGGAGAAGGCGGGTCAGCCCGCGGTGGCCGGCGCCGGGGTCTCGGCCAGCGACCGCCGCACGCGGGGCACGACCTCCTCGCCGTACAGGCGGATCGTGTTCACGAGGTTGTCGTGGGGCAATGTGCCCGAGCTGTACTTGAGCGTGAACCGGGCGACGCCGAGTGCGCGTACCGTTTTCGCGATCTTCTGGGCGACCGTCTCGGGGGAGCCGACGTAGAGCGCGCCCTCGTCGGCCTCGGCCTCGAACCTGGCGCGGGTGGTGGGGCCCCAGCCGCGTTCGCGGCCGATGCGGTCGTGCGTCGCCCGGTAGTGCGGCCACAGCTCGTCGCGCGCCTGCTGGTCGGTCTCCGCGAGGTAGCCCGGCGAGTGGACCCCGACGGGCAGCCGCTCGACGCCGAGCTGGTCGAGCGCCCGGTGGTACAGCTCGACGTACGGCGCGAAACGCTCGGGCGCCCCGCCGATGATCGCGAGCATCAACGGCATGCGGTAGCTCGCCGCGCGCACGACCGACTGCGGGCTGCCGCCCACGCCGATCCAGGTGCGCAGCCGGCCCGACTCGGTCTTCGGATAGACCTGCTGGTCCTTCAGCCCCGGGCGGAGCCGGCCCTGCCAGGTGACCGGTCCCTCGTCCAGCAGGTGAGAGAGCAGGTCGAGCTTCTCCTCGAACAACTCCTCGTACTGCGCGAGGTCGTACCCGAAGAGCGGGAACGACTCGGTGAACGAGCCACGGCCGAGAATGATCTCCGCGCGTCCCCGTGACACGGCGTCGAGGGTGGCGAACCTCTCGAACACGCGTACCGGGTCGTCGGAGCTGAGCACGGTGACGGCCGTGCCGAGACGGATCCGCTCGGTCCGTCCGGCGATCGCGGCGAGCACGATCTCCGGCGCGGAGACGGCGAAGTCGTCGCGGTGGTGCTCCCCGATGCCGATGGCGTCGATGCCCACGCTCTCGGCGACCACGGCTTCCTCGACGACGTTCCTGATCACCTGTGGGTACGGCAGCCGGGTGCCGTCCGCGCCGACGGTGACGTCCCCGAACGTGTCGATCGCGAACTCAAGGGGTTCCGACATCCCTGCCTCTTTCTCTCCGGCGTGAGCAGTAGCCCGAACGACGGGGCCACTGGAACAATTCCGGCGGTCCCCGTCACCCGGCCCTTTGGCAGGTAGTCGATCGTCAGGTGAGTCCGACCACGGCCGGGGCGGTCCGCCAGTCCTTCGCGATGGCCTTCTGCGCGGCGGCGAGCCGTACCTTGCCGGAGCAGACCGCCCGGTAGAGCTTGAGCTCCACCGCGTTCTTGTTCGCGGCCGTCATGCCGCCCGCCTTGTAGCGGGGCTCGGGCCACAGGTTCTTCGTGCTCTTGGGAGCGCCGCCGAGCAGCAGCGGGATGAGGAAGTCCTCCTCGTAGCGGGACGTCCGGCGGTCCGGGTAGCCGTACTCGGCGAGCTGCTTGACCAACATCGCCTTGGTGTACGACGCGGCGGGCCGCACCCTGGCGGTGTACCCGGACGTGCAGATGGTCTTCTTGATCGTCGCCTGGGTGACGGCGGGGTTGCGGGCGCCCGGCTGGCACTTCGGGTCGGGAAGGGGCAGGAAGCGGCGGGAACACTTCGCGGCGGTGTGGGTGGCCGGCGGCGCGGCCGCGGCGGCGGGCTTCCACCGCCAGTAGGAGCCGTCCTGCACGCACCGGTACGTGTCGCCGTCCTGGGAGTGCCCATAGCGGCCGTGCGCGGCGGCGGGGCAGAAGGCGCCCGGGGTCACGCACTCCCAATGGTCTCCCACCTGGCGATAGCAACTCGCCGCCGAATCGGTCATGGCCGAGCCGGCGGACGCTGTGCCCGCGGTTGCTGTGCCGGTCGAGAGCGGAACGGTGAGCAGGCCGACGGTCAGGGCAAGGGCGAACGACGAGGATCGCACGGCGACTCCCGGGGGGCGGGGACTGACGGGACAGATGTGAAGACGGCCGACCCGTGGGATGGGTTGACCCACCCGTCGTGTGCGCTCCGGCGGGTCGCGCGGCGGAAACGCCTCGCCACCGGCCCGGGGTCACATAATGATTCGCGATGAACACGGGGAGTCATCGGGGGATTGACGTCAGCGTCGTCGTGCCGGCGTACAACTGCCGCGCGCACCTCGACCGCTGCCTCACGTCACTTCTCGTCCAGGGGGTGAGCAAGCAGATCATCGTCGTGGACGGGGGCTCATGGGACGGCGGCGCCGCCCTCCTCGACCTCTACGCGGCGCATCACCCCCGGTCGATCACAGTGATCCGTCAACCGCAGCCCGGCACCGCCGGAGGGGCGAGAAACCGGGGGCTGGCCGCGGCGACCGGCAGGTATGTCTTCTTCTGCGACGCCGACGGCCATCTGGGGCCCGACGCGCTGCGCCGGATGGTCGCGACCGCTGACCGGACCGGCGCCGACGTCGTCCTCGGCAAGATCGTCGGCGATCCCCGCGGTGGCCCTGACACGGTGTACGGGGAGAACGCCGACCACCTCGCCTTAGGCGACGGGCCCGCGTACGAGGATCTGACCTGCTTCAAGCTGTTCCGCCGCGAGACGCTGACGCGGCACGGGATCCGGTTCGACGAGACCCTGCGGACCGGGGCCGACCTGCTCTTCGCCGTCCACGCGTACTGCCACGCCGGGGCGGTGTCGATCGTCGCCGACCATGATTGCTACCACGTCGGCGGTCGCGGAGATCGCGACGTGCTTCCCGGCGATCCGGGCGGGCGCGATCCGCTCGCCTGGCTGCGCGCCGTCCGCCTGCCCATCGAGCTGATGAGCCGGCACGTGCCCCCGGGGCCCCTGCGTGACCGCCTGCTCCTGCGCCATTTCCGCCGGGACGTGCTGACCCAGCTCGGCGCTCCGTTCCTCGCCGCCGGAGAGGGAGACCGGGAGAAGATCGCCGTCGAGGTCGCCGACATCTGCGCGCAGTGGCTCACCGCCGGTGTGCGGGTGAGCCTCGACGACTCCGAGACCGCCCGGGTGGCCGCCCTCGACGACCCGGACCGGCTTGTCCGGCTCGCCAGGGTGGAGGCGGCCGCGCTATGTCACCGCCTGACGGGGCTCGAATGGGACGGCGACCGGCTGGCCGTCGCCGCCCAGGTGCGCCTCGCCGGCCTGCGCGGCGAGCCCGGTCTGCTGCTGCGGGAGCGCACCACAGGGGAGGAACGGCGACCGCCGGTGACGCGGGTGGCCGACCTGGTCAGCGCCGCCGTCGACGTCGTGTCGCTTCCGCCGGGCGTCTGGGACGTGCACGGCGTGGTCGAGTGCGAGGGCGCGCGCCGGGCGGTACGGCTGGGCCCGGTGCGCGACGCCGCCGTACGGGCCCCCGCTCCGCGGCTCGCCGGAGGGGTCGTCATCGTGCCCTTTCTCACCGGCTCGGACGGCCGGCTCAGCGTCGACGTCGGCGGGCACGTGGTCCGGGTGGCCGGGGCGGCCCGGCTCACCCGCACCGAGTGGCGGCGGCGTCGGCTCCGGATCGAGGGCGAGGTGCGGGTCGCCAAGGCCCCGGCCGCCGCCGCCGTACGGCACCTGGTCTGGCGGGAACGGTCGTCGGGACAGGAGCGGCGTGAGACGGTCGAGGTGACCGGGCCGCAGTCGTTCGCGGCTGAGTCCGGCGGGCTCCGGCCCGGCACCTGGGACGCCTACGTGGAGCTCGGTCTCGGCGGCCCGCCGGTGCGCCTCGCCGTCAAGGTCGGCGGCCCCGACCTCCTCGAACGGCCGCTGCGCTGGTGGCGCGGTCCCGTGCGCTGGACCGCCCGGCCGTACGCGACCGCCGTAAATCGGAAGCTGAGCGTCTCGGTGCGCCCGGCGACGCCCCTCACCCTCATGCGGCGCACGCTGCGCGCCCTGCGCCGTCGCTGATACCGCCCAGATCTCGAACCGCCCGATCCGGCCCGGCAAGCCCGCAAGCCCTCGATGGCCGATGCCGGTGTGCTCCGCGCCATAGTTGCGAATGATTTGCAATAGCAACTCCGTGTCCTACAGTGGAAGCAGATCTACCGAGCTCGAGGGGCAAGCCGTGCACGTACCCGATGGGTTCTTCGACGTACCCGTGTCGGTGGGGGCCGGTGTCCTCGCCACAGGAGCGCTGTCGGTCTGCCTGCGCGGTGCCCGGCGCGAACTGGACGACCGGACGGCGCCGATGGCCGGCCTGGTGGCGGCCTTCATCTTCGCCGTCCAGATGCTCAACTTCCCGGTCGCGGCCGGGACCAGCGGCCACCTGCTCGGAGGGGCGCTGGCAGCGATACTCGTCGGACCATACACGGCCGTCCTGTGCGTGGCGGTCGTACTGCTCGTGCAGGCGTTCTTCTTCGCCGACGGCGGCCTGACCGCGCTCGGCGTCAACATCACGCTCATGGCCGTCGTGACCACGATCGTCGGGTGGGCGGTGTTCCGGCTGGTGACGCGGTGGGGCCCGCGCCGCAGGGGCGTGATCGTCGGCGCGTCGTTCGCGGCGGCACTGATCTCGGTGCCCGCGGCGGCGCTGTGCTTCACGGCGCTGTTCTGGCTCGGCGGCACCGCGCCCATCGAGGTCTCCAGTGTCGCCCTCGCGATGGGCGGCGTCCACCTGCTGATCGGGCTGGGCGAGGGCCTCATCACCGCGCTGACCGTGAGCAGCGTTCTGGCCGTACGTCCCGACCTGGTGTACGGCGCGCGCGGCCTGGCGGCGCCGCTGGTGCTGCGGACCGCGGTCGGCGAGGTCACGGTCGCGGCCCAGGAGCCCGCGCCCGCCCGGAACCGTGGACGGGGGCCGCGCCCGATCCTCGTGGGCGGCGGGCTGGTCGCGCTGCTGCTGGCCGGGGTGGTCTCGTTCTACGCGTCCAGCGCCCCCGACGGGCTGAACAAGGTGGCGCAGGACAAGGGCTTCAACGCCAACGAGAAGGCGCAGCCGCTGGAGAACGGGCCGCTCGCCGGCTACAGCGTCAAGGGCGTGAGTGACGAGCGCCTGTCCGGCGGGCTCGCCGGCGTCGCGGGCGTCGGGCTGACCGTCCTGGCCGGTGGTGGTGTCTTCTACGTCGTACGGCGCCGCCGCAGGGACGACAGGGCCGTCGCGTGACCCGCCGTCTGACCCGTGTGACCCCTGTGGCCCGCCGCGGGATCCGGGTGTGACCGGCGCGACGTGGGACTGACGCCGCCGATGAGTCTTTCGATCGCCGACAAGAGGGCCGACAAGAGGACGGTGCACCAGTGAGCGCGGGTCACCACCACCAGCTCTACCGGGCGGGGGATTCGCCCGTCCACCGGCTCCCGCCGCAGTGCAAGCTGCTCGCCGTGGCGGCGTTCGCCGTCGCCGTCGTGGCCACGCCACGCGATCGGCTCTGGGCGTTCGCCGTTTACGCCGTGCTCCTGGCGGCCGTGGCCGCCGCCGCCCGGGTGCCCGCGGGTTTCGTACTGCGGCGCATGGTGATCGAGGTGCCGTTCGTGCTCTTCGCCGTCGTCATTCCGCTGGTCGGCACGGGGGAGCGGGTGGCGGTGCTCGGGGTGCCGCTCAGCGTGCCCGGCCTGTGGGCCGCCTGGAACATCCTGGCCAAGGCCACCCTGGGAGTCGCGGCCTCGATCCTGCTGGCGGCGACCACGGAGCCCCGGACGCTGCTGCTCGGAGCCGAGCGGCTGCGACTGCCCCGGCTGCTCGTGCAGATCGCGACGTTCATGCTGCGCTACATGGACGTGATCCTGGATCAGATGCGCCGGATGCGGATCGCGCGCGAGTCTCGCGGGTTCGTGGCCAGAGACCTGCGTCAGGCCCCGGTGCTGGCCAAGTCGGCCGGCGCCCTGTTCATCCGTGCGTACGAACGGGGAGAGCGGGTCCATCTCGCGATGCTGAGCCGCGGCTACGCGGGCGAGATGCCGATAATTCGGGATTTGTCGGCGTCTAGGCGAGACTGGGGGTTGGCCGTTCTCCTGCCCGTCCTGGCCGCGGCCACGGCCGTCCTGTCGTGGAGCCTCGCATGACCGTCACCAGTCCCTCGCTCGCCGTGCGCGGGCTCGCGTACGCCTACCCGGACGGCACCCAGGCCCTGTTCGGGGTGGACCTGACGATCGCGAGAGGAGAGCGGGTCGCCCTGCTCGGCCCGAACGGCGCGGGCAAGACCACCCTGGTCATGCACCTGAACGGCATCCTCACGGCCGGACACGGGACGGTCGAGGTGGCGGGCCTGCCCGTGCGGGCGGACACGTTGCGGGAGATCCGCCGCAGGGTCGGGCTGGTGTTCCAGGATCCGGACGACCAGCTCTTCATGCCCACGGTCCGCGAGGACGTCGCGTTCGGGCCGGCCAACCTGGGAATACGGGGCGACGAGCTGGACCGGCGGGTGCGGGACGCGCTCGGCCGGGTCGGGATGCTCGGCGCGCTCGACCGGCCGCCCCACCACCTGTCGTTCGGGCAGCGGCGGCGGGTCGCGGTGGCGACCGTGCTGGCCATGGAGCCCGAGATCCTGGTGCTGGACGAGCCGTCCTCCAACCTCGATCCCGCCTCGCGCCGGGAGCTGGCGGACATCCTGTCCGGTCTGGACGTCACCGTCCTGATGGTCACGCACGACCTTCCGTACGCGCTGGAGCTGTGCGAGCGGTCACTGATCCTCTCGGGGGGTGTGATCGCGGCCGACGGGCCCACCCGTGAGCTCCTCGCCGACGCCGATCTGCTGGCCGCGCATCGCCTGGAGCTGCCATACGGCTTCGCCGTGCCCGCTCACCCTTCGTGATCCCCAAGTAAAGTGGGCCTGCGGAGGAGGTTCATCCGATGAAGCTGCGGCTCGCGCGCCAATCGCACTCCAACGCCGTCGTCGTGGCCGTCGAGGGCGAGCTCGACCTCTTCACCGCGCCGTTCCTGCGCGAAGAGGTGCGAGACGCGATCAGGGACGACGGGCCGTCGCTGGTCCTCGACCTGGCCGCCCTGTCGTTCATGGACTCCAGCGGGCTGAGCGTGCTGATCGAAGCCTGGCGGATCTCGGCCAGCCAGGGCGGCGCCGTCTGCCTGGCCGCGCCGCAGCCCCCGGTGGCCCGGATCCTGAAGACGACGGGGCTCGACCGGCGCATCAAGATCTATCCGGACGTCGATACCGCGATTTTGCGTCATCCCGAGTAGAACTTCATTCGGTTGTCGCGTTAGGGTCCGGCTATGGATCTGAACGGAGCAGCAGCAATCATCTCGGGCGGGGCCAGCGGCCTCGGTGAGGCGACGGCCAGGGAGCTGGCGCGGATCGGCGCCACCGTCGTCGTCGCCGACCTGAACGCCGAGCGCGGCAAGGCGCTCGCCGACGAGATCGGCGGCGTGTTCGCGCACACGGACGTGGCCGACGAGGGCTCGGTGCAGGCGGCCGTGGACGCCGCGGTCGCCACCGGAAAGCCGTTGCGCGCCGTGATCAGCAGCGCCGGCATCGGCTGGGCCGCCCGGACCGTGGGCCGCGACGGCTCGCCCCACGACCTCGCGTCGTACCGCAAGGTGATCGACGTCAACCTGATCGGCACGTTCAATCTCATGCGCATCGGCGCCGCCGCCATGGCGAAGACCGAGCCGGTGGACCAGGACGGCGCCCGCGGCGTGATCGTCAACACCGCGTCCGTGGCCGGTATCGAGGGGCAGATCGGCCAGGTGGCCTACTCCGCGTCCAAGGGCGGCATCATCGGCATGACCCTTCCCGCGGCCCGCGACCTGGCGGTCATCGGGGTGCGCGTACTCACCGTCGCGCCGGGGATCATCGACACCCCGATCTACGGCAAGATCGGCGACAAGGACGCCGACGCGTTCAAGGCCAAGCTGATCGAGCCGGTGGCGTTTCCCAAGCGTCTCGGCACGGCCGCGGAGTTCGCGCACCTCGTGCGCTCGCTCATCGAGAACGACTACATGAACGGCGAGGTCATCCGCTTCGACGGCGGCATCCGCTTCCTGCCCAAGTGATCACAAGGGAGATCAGGTGTCCGAGGCTGTGGTGACGGAAGACGTACTCGTTGAGGTGGACGGCGCGGTCGGCGTCGTCACCATCAACCGGCCGAAGTCCAGGAACGCGGTGAACGGCGCCGTGGCGCGCGGCATCGCCGCGGCGATGGACGACCTCGACGGACGCCGGGACGTGGCCGTGATCGTGCTGACCGGCGCGGGCGGCACGTTCTCGGCCGGCATGGACCTGAAGGGCTTCCTCGCGGGCGACCTGCCCGTGATCGAGGGCCGGGGGTTCGGCGGCCTCGTCGAGGCGCCGCCCCGCAAGCCGCTGATCGCGGCGGTCGAGGGCTACGCCCTGGCCGGAGGCTTCGAGCTGGTCCTGTCGTGTGACATCGTCGTGGCCTCCGAGGAGGCGAAGTTCGGCCTGCCCGAGCCCAGACGCGGGCTGGTGGCCGGCGCCGGGGGAGTCATGCGGGTGCCGCGGCGGATCCCCTATCACGTGGCGATGGAGATCGCGCTGACCGGCGACCACTATCCGGCGTCGCGGCTCCACGAGCTGGGCCTGGTCAACCGGGTCACCCCGGCGGGCGGCGCGCTCGGCGGGGCGCTGGAACTGGCCCGCGTGATCGCGGCGAACGCGCCGCTGGCCCTGGCGGCCACCAAGCGCATCGTCGTCGAGTCGGCCGACTGGCGGCGCGACGAGATGTTCGGGAAGCAGGCCGAGATCGTGAACCCGATCTTCGCCTCGAAGGACGCCATGGAGGGCGCCGCGGCCTTCGCCGAGAAGCGCGCGCCCAACTGGAAGGGCGAGTGACCCCACCCCCCGCCTTCGCTCCGGGGCGGGAGGAGATCCACCCTTCCACACCGCGCGTACGGGCGGGCGTTCTGGGCAGTTCGCTCGATCGTGAGCGACACTGCGTACGGTGAAGTCATGAGTGATTCCGCGACCGGGACGCCCCCGCCCGGCCGGTCGGCCAGAGATCGTACGGCGAAGCTGCTGAGCGGTGCTCTGGGCAGCGCGATACTGATGATCCTACTGGTGGCGGCGATGTGGGCGGTCGAGATCGTCGACTACGTCGAGAACGGCAGGCTCGACAGATTCGGGATCGTCGCGCATGATCCGGACGGCCTGCCCGGCATCGTCTTCGCCCCGTTCCTGCACGCGGGCTTCGCCCACCTGATGGCGAACTCGGTGCCGCTGCTGATCCTCGGTTTTCTCGCGGCGATCCGGGGAATCGGCCGGTTCCTGGGCGCGAGCCTTGTGATCATCCTGATCAGCGGGCTTGGGGTCTGGTTCACCAGCCCGCCGGGCACCCTGACAATCGGCGCGAGCGGCCTCGTCTTCGGATATTTCGGTTATGTCGTCGCCCGTGGTCTGTTCGACCGCCGGGCGCTCGACATCGTCCTCGGCGTCCTGGTCGCCGCGCTCTACTACTCGATCCTGTGGGGGGCCCTGCCGACGCAGCCGGGTGTCTCCTGGCAGGGCCACCTGTTCGGTCTCATCGGCGGGATCGTGGCCGCCTGGCTGTTGCGCCGGCGCCGCGCCGCCTACTGAGCCGCCGGAGCTAGTGGCCGAGGTTGACCTGTGCCCTGTGGTGGTCGCCTTTCTCGATCAGGTCGACGAACCCGAGGGCGTAGTCCGCGGCGGAGATCGCGCCGCCGTCCTCGGGCTGGACCGCGATGTCGTCGCCGAGCCGATAACGGCCGAGTCGTTCGCCGGGCATATGTGCGCCGAACCTGAGCGCGGGGCTCACAAAGACCCAGTCGAGCGTCGCGGGCGTGGCCGGGAGGTCTTCGATGACGAGCGCGGCCCCGGCGCGGATCTCGTCGTGGAGCTCCGCGGGGACGTGGCTGAGGTCGGCGACGAAGCGATCCGCCCCGCGCGCGGGACGCAGTGACGAGTAACCGCCGACGACGTACAGGGGTACGCCTGCGGCATCGGCCAGACGAGCGATCGTGCCGTAGACGTCGCGGAAGGCGCCGGCCAGCGGGCCGCGTGGGGCGAGCGCGCCCACTACGACGTCCGCGCCCTCAATGGGTGCCGAGAGCGTTGCTGCGTCGGTGGCGTCACCTTGGACATAGGTCACGTTCGGGATCGGCGCGTCGGGGAGCGAGCGGCTCAGCGCGGTGACCTGGTGGCCGCGAGCGGCGGCCTCCGCGACGATGGCCGAACCGGCATACCCGGTGCCGCCGATGACGGTGATGCGAGACACGAGGTGCCTTTCTCCAGGGCGGGTGGCGTCGGACGACGCTCGCGCTTACTGTATGAACGCAGCTCTCCAATGGGAAGAAGGCACCTTGTGGTAACCACCCAGGCTGAGTCGGTGCTCCGCGGCAGCCCCTACCGCGCGGACTGCCCGACCCGCCACATCCTGGATCGCATAGGCGACCGTTGGACGGTGCTCATCGTGGGCGCCCTCTGGGACGGCGACGTCCGCTTCTCAGAGTTGCGCCGACGCATCGAAGGCGTCTCGCAGAAGATGCTCACCCAGACTCTCCGCGCGCTCGAACGCGACGGGATCGTGCGACGCACCGTCTACCCCGACGTTCCGGTCCGCGTGGAGTACGCGCTCACCGAGGCGGGCCGGACCCTGCGCGAGCCGCTGCACGCGCTGGAGGAATGGGCGATCGCGCACCTCGGCGACGTGTCAGCGTCGCAGGAGGCCTACGACCGCGCGGATCGGTGAGCGGGTGGGCGGAGGCGAACAACGGATCGCCTGCACGCCCACCAACTCCTCCTGGCCGAATCGCATTCAGGCCCACGCGGCCTGACGCGGCACCAGAACCGCAGGACCGCTAGAGCCCCGGACCGTTAGAGGCGCTCCACCACGTAGTCGACGCACGCGGTCAGGGCCTCGATGTCGGCCGGGTCGACGGCCGGGAACATCGCGATCCTGAGCTGGTTGCGGCCGAGCTTGCGGTAGGGCTCGGTGTCCACGATGCCGTTGGCCCGCAGGACCTTCGCGACCGCCGCGGCGTCGACGGAGTCGGCGAAGTCGATCGTCCCGACGACGTTGGAGCGCTGCGCCGGGTCCGCCACGAACGGCGTGGTGTACGAGGTCTTCTCGGCCCAGGTGTAGAGCCGGGAGGCCGAGTCGGCCGAACGGGCCGTCGTCCAGGCGAGGCCGCCGTTGCCGTTCATCCAGTCGAGCTGGTCGGCCAGCAGGAACAGCGTGGCCACGGCGGGCGTGTTGTAGGTCTGGTCCTTCTTCGAGTTGTCGATCGCCGTGGGCAGGCTGAAGAACTCGGGCACGAACCGCCCGCTGCCGGCGATCTCGTCGACCCGCGCCAGGGCCTTCGGCGAGAACAGGCCGATCCACAGGCCGCCGTCGGAGGCGAAGCTCTTCTGCGGGGCGAAGTAGTAGACGTCGAACTCCTCGGCCGACACGGGCAGGCCGCCCGCGCCGCTGGTGGCGTCGACCAGCACGAGCGAGTCGTCGCCGCCGACGCGCTTGATCGGCATCGCGACGCCCGTCGAGGTCTCGTTGTGGGTGAGGCCGTAGACGTCGACCCCGTCCTCGGCGACGGCCTGCGGGTGGCTGCCGGCCTCCGACTTGATCACGGTCGGCTCGGCCAGCCACGGCGCCTTGGCCGCGACCGCCGCGAACTTCGAGGAGAACTCGCCGAAGTGCAGGTGCTGGGACTTGTTCCTGATCAGGCCGAAGGCGGCGATGTCCCAGAACGCCGTCGTGCCGCCGTTGCCCAGCACGACCTCGTACCCCTCGGGCAGGGAGAACAGGTCGGTGAGGCCCGCCCGCACCCGGGCGACCAGGTTCTTCACGGGCTTCTGGCGGTGGGACGTGCCCATCACGCTCGCCCCGGCCTCGGCGAGAGCGGCCAGCTGCTCGGGGCGTACCTTCGAGGGCCCGCAGCCGAAGCGGCCGTCGGCGGGCTTGATGTCAGCGGGAATCACGATGTCAGCCACGGGTTCAAGCGTAGTGAGGGCTGCGGATGCTCTAGACCATGGTCCGGATTCTGAGACATCATGGTCCCGATTTTAAGATCACGCCTCCACCCCCCTTGGGAGGACCGTCCGCGTGGCCGATGTGCACGGCGTCATCGAGAAGCTCGTCCGCAGGCCGTTCTTCTGGCTGCCGGACCAACCGCTCCCCCTCGTGTTCGTCGTCGAGCGGGACGGGGACGCGTTCGAGGCCGCGCGCCGGCTCGCCGCGCCGTTCGAGGAGTTTCTCCCGCACGCGGCGGTCCCCGCCGGTGAGTACGGTACGCTGCGCGACCTCGTGGCGGCGCTCGCGGGGGAGCAGGGGCAGCTCGGCAAGCCGATCGGCGGCTCGTTCCTGCCGCCGCCCCGCTTCCCGCTCGTGCAGTTCGTCCTGTGGGCCCGGCGCCAGCGCGACGAGCCGCCGGACGGGGACCGTGCCGGTCTCCCCGGGAGGCACTGGCCGCCCGATCCCCAGTCGCGTACCGGTCAGGAGGAGTTCAAGGACCGGCTCAAGGTCTGGCGCAGGGGCAGGTACGGCGGCGACCGGGGCCGCAGGACGGCGGCGGACTTCCTCGGACGCGCGGCCACCACGTGGGTGCCGGTGGGCACGCTGGCCGCCTGGTGGCTGGGCGGCTCGTCGGACCTGATCGGCCTGATCCCGTGGGCGCTCGGCGTGATCGTCGCCATGGCCGGCACGGTCGTCCAGGCCATGCTGTCGATCAGGGGCTCCTTCTTCAACGGCTGGTTCAGGCGGCAGCCGTACCTGGCGAGGAAGCCGTTCGAGCGCCTGCCGAAGTACGCGCTGCGCCTGGCCGACGCGAGCGAGGCGGACGTCGAGCGGCTGCTCGTCCACGCCATGTGCCAGGACCTCCACCAGGCGTACCAGAAGTGGATCATCCCGTGGCCGAGCTGGGGCCGGGGCCTGTACGGCCTGCTGGTGCTCGACGCCACCCGGCCCGGCGGCGTCAACGAGCGGTTCCTGCGGATCTTGGAGGAGACCACCGAGGAGACCGGGCTCCTGCCGCCGATGGTGGTGCTCGCGGCCGTACCCGAGTCGATCGCGCCGGACCAGCGGCCGGTCACGGCGGGCCGGCTGGCCGAGCTGGGGGCGCTGACCGAGGCCTGGCGCGAGGCGGCTCGGCGGCGCGTGCCCCCGCTGCGGCTGCTGGTCACCGCCTCCGGCCGGCCACCGGACGACGACCACCGGCCGCGGCTGCTCCCGAGCCGCCTGCGGGCCATCGGCTACTGGTGTGTGGTGGCGCTGCTCGTCATCGGCCCGGTCATGTGGCTCGCCCGCAACCAGCAGGACCGCAACGCGCACTGTGGCGGGCTGCCCTGGGTCGACCGCGTCGCGGGGGAGTGCGTCGGCGTCGTCAACGCCACGGGCCCCGCGCCGCGGGACCTGTTCGGCGGCCGGATCACGGACCTGATCGCGAGAATCGACCGCAACAACGCCGTCGCCAGGGACTCCGGGGCCTACGTCAGCGTGGTCTTGTTCGGCGAGTACTCGATCAGGAACCCGCTGCCCGACGACAGCCGGCTCGCCGGAGCGCTCGCGGAGCTCACCGCCGTGGAGGAGTACCAGCGCTCGGTCACCAGCACCCCCCGCCTCCAGGTCCTGGTGGCCAACGGGGGAGACGACTTCGGCCAGGGCCGTCGTACGGCGGAGCTGATCAGAGCCCTGGCGGAGGAGGATCCGCACACCCTCGGCGTCATCGGCTTCCCGCGCAGCGTCAAGGGCGTCGAGCAGGCGATCGCCACGCTGCACGCGGCGAAGATGCCCATGCTGGCGACCACCGCGACCGCCGATCGCCTGGGATACGTCAGGGACGACGACGCCGACCAGGGCGAGGGCGACGGTCAGGGCGGCGGAGGGGGTAACGGCGGCGCGGCCGACTCGACGCCCGGACGGCCGTCGCCCTACTACTTCCGCATGGCGCCGACGAACTACCGGCAGGCCGTGCTCGCCGCCAGGTACGCCCGCCGCACGCTGCTGTCCGGGGTGGACGCGCCCACCGCCGTGATCGTCCAGGACCGGTCGTCCGGCGACAGCTACACCAACAACCTCGCGGACGACTACGCGAAGGCGGTCGCCGGGGAGGGCATCGAGGTCAGCGAGAGCGTCTACTACACCGTGGACAGGGGCGGGATCGCCGAGGCGGCGTCCCGGGCCTGCGCGCGCCGCCCCGATGTGATCCTCTACGCGGGGCGCGCACCCGAGTTCCTCGGCTTCCTCAACGCCGTGGAGGGCAACGACTGCGGCCCCGGCACGGTCAAGGTGCTGGCGGGCGACGACGTCATCAAGGTGGTCGCCGACCACGGCCGCCAGATCGGCGACCTCAAGCGCGTCCAGGTCTACTACGCGGCGCTGGCCGGACGGGAGCTGTGGCGGGGCGGCGCGGCCGCGCCGACGGGGTTCGTCCAGAACCTGATCAACGGCAGCCACGCGAACGACTCGGAGGACAACCTCATCCTCAGCTACGACGCCGTGGGCCTCTTCTACGACGCGGCCAACACGGCCTACCAGGGCGGGCTGCCGAGCCGGGGAGACATCCTCTACCAGCTCGCGCTGACCTCGGGACAGTCGGCCTGGAACGGGTCGAGCGGGGTGGTCGACTTCGGCGACGAGGCGCACGACCCCGTCGACAAGGCCATCGCGATCATGGAGGTGGGCGGGTCGGGCTGGGGGAACTCGAAGGTCGCGGCCCGCTGCGGGCGCCTCAGGATCGACGAACCGCCCCTCCGCCGCGGGATCTGCGCGGGCCTGCCCGACGCCGAAGGCCCGCGGCTGCCTCGGAAAAGCCGCGGGCCCTCAGCGGCGACTCAGACCTTGCCGACGACCTCGGCGGCGCCGGGCACGTCGTCGATGGAGCGCTGGGCGGGGCCCACGTAGGTCGCGCTGGGGCGGACCAGCCTGCCCGTGCGCTTCTGCTCCAGGATGTGCGCGGCCCAGCCCGCGGTACGGGCGCAGGTGAACATGGAGGTGAACATGTGCGAGGGGACCTCGGCGAAGTCGAGGATGACCGCGGCCCAGTACTCCACGTTGGTGGCCAGCACGCGGTCCGGCTTGCGAGCGTGCAGCTCCTCCAGGGCGGCCGTCTCCAGTGCGGCGGCGACCTCGTAGCGCGGGGCGTTCAGCTCCCGGGCCGTACGGCGCAGCACGCGGGCACGGGGGTCCTCCGCCCGGTAGACGCGGTGGCCGAAGCCCATGAGCCGCTGGCCCTTGTCCAGCTCGCTCTGGACGTACTTGCGGGCGTCGCCGAGCTGCTCGACGCCTTCGATCATGTGCAGCACGCGGGCGGGGGCGCCGCCGTGCAGCGGACCGGACATCGCGCCGACGGCGCCGGACAGGGCCGCGGCCACGTCGGCTCCGGTGGAGGCGATCACCCGGGCGGTGAACGTGGACGCGTTCATCCCGTGCTCGGCCGCGGAGGTCCAGTACGCGTCGATCGCCTTGACGTGGCGGGGGTCAGGCTCGCCGCGCCAGCGGACCATGAAGCGCTCGACGATGCTCTCCGCCTCGTCGACCCGCCTCTGCGGGACCATCGGCAGGCCGAGGCCGCGGGCCGACTGCGCGACGAACGACAGAGCCGTCACCGAGGCGCGGGCGAGGTCGTCGCGCGCCTGGTCGTCGTCGATGTCGAGCAGCGGCCGGAAGCCGTAGGCCGGCGCCAGCATGGCCAGCGCACTCTGCACGTCTACTCGGATGTCGCCGGAATGGACAGGAACGGGGTACGGCTCCGCCGGCGGCAGCCCCGGCTGGAACTTGTTGTCGACGAGCAGGCCCCAGACGTGTCCATAGGAAACACGGCCAACGAGCTCTTCGATGTCGACGCCCCTATACCGTAGGGCGCCCCCTTCTTTGTCCGGTTCCGCGATCTCGGTCTCGAATGCGACCACGCCTTCGAGCCCGGGTTTGAAGTCGGACATTCTCGGCCGCCTCCCTCTCTTGTGAAGCCCAGAGCCTTGATGTCGAGATACCGGCGGGTCAATTTAACCCTCAGGGGCGCAGTGCCGCGCCCCCGGCCCACCCTCACGCCGTCGCCCCTGGTAGGGGGCCCTGCGTGCGACATCCACCGAGCGCGCAAGAATACCGTTCCGTGGACAGCGCCTCGCAACTTCCCGGGCTCCGGCACAGCTACGAGGGGGAGCCCCTGCTCGAATCCACCATGGCGGACGATCCGGTCGCGCAATTCGCGATCTGGTTCGCCGACGCCGTCGCGGCCGGGCTGCCCGAGCCGAACGCGATGATCGTGGCCACCAGCTCCTCCGGGGGCCGCCCCTCGGCCCGCACCGTCCTCCTCAAGGGGTTCGACGAGCGCGGCTTCGTCTTCTACACCAACTACGAGTCCCGCAAGGGCCGCGATCTCGCCGAGAACCCGCGCGCCTGCCTGCTCTTCCCATGGCACCCGATCCGGCGCCAGGTGCGGGTGGAGGGCCGGGTCGTCCGGGTCGCCCGCGAGGACACCGAGGCCTACTTCAGGTCCCGCCCGTACGGCTCCCGCATCGGGGCCTGGGCCTCCCGCCAGTCGGCGGTGGTGGCGTCCAGGGAGGAGCTCGACGCCCGATACGAGGAGCTCGCCCGCAGATGGCCCGACGATCCACCGGTCCCCGACTTCTGGGGCGGCTTCCGGGTGATGCCGTCCGAGGTGGAGTTCTGGCAGGGCCGTACGGACCGGATGCACGATCGGTTGCGCTACCGGCTGAACGGGCGATCCTGGACGCGGGAACGGCTCGCGCCCTGAGCCCGCCGCCCGCCTGACAGTCACCAGCCCGACAGCCGCCGGCCCACCAGAGGGCCCGCCAAAGAGCTCGCCCGGGGGCCCGCCCATGTGCCCGCCCGGGAGCCGGTTCCGCCAGGCCCGGTTCAGGAGACGCCCGCCCGCCGCAGCCTCGCCGCCACCTTGATGTCGGCGAGGAAGCCGTCGTAGGCCGCGTCCTGCTCCGGCGCGCGCAGGATCGCCGACGGGTGGATGGTCGCGACGTAGTACGCGCCGTCCCTGCGGGGGATCGGCTCGCCCCGGTGCCGGGTGACCCGGAACGCGGGACCGAGCAGCGCCCGGGCCGCGGTCGCGCCGAGCACCACCGTCACGGCGGGATCGACCAGCCGCATCTCGGCCTCCAGCCAGGGCCGGCAGGCGGCGATCTCGCCCGCGGTGGGTTTCTGGTGGATCCGGCGCTTGCCGCGCGGCTCGAACTTGAAGTGTTTGACCGCGTTCGTCACGTAGATCTTGTCGCGGTCGATGCCGGCGTCCTCCAGGGCGCGGTCGAGCATCCGGCCGGCTGGACCGACGAACGGCTCGCCCCTCCGGTCCTCCTGATCGCCCGGCTGCTCGCCCACGAACACGAACTCGGCGTCCGGGACGCCGTCGCCGAACACGGTCTGGGTCGCGTCGCGATGAAGATCACAGCCTTCGCAGCCGCGGGCGGCCTCTCGGAGCGCGGCAAGGGACATTTCGGACGGAAGGAATCGCTCAGCTCCGATGTTTCCCATCCTAGGTCGCTTCCCCAATAAGGTCGGCTGGGAACGCGGGGGAGGTCGTAGCATCGATTTACAAGGACTGGAGGAGCCTTGACCGCACACGGCCTGATCGACACCACGGAGATGTACCTCCGCACCATCTTCGAGCTCGAAGAGGAGGGCATCGTGCCGCTCCGCGCGCGTATCGCGGAACGGCTGCAGCAGAGCGGGCCGACGGTGAGCCAGACGGTCGCGCGGATGGAGCGGGACGGCCTGGTCACGGTCGAGGGCGACCGCCATCTCAGCATGACCGACCTGGGCCGTGCCCTCGCCATCAGGGTGATGCGCAAGCATCGCCTGGCGGAGTGCCTGCTGACCCAGGTCATCGGCATGCCGTGGGAGGAGGTCCACATCGAGGCGTGCCGCTGGGAGCACGTGATGTCGGAGTCGGTGGAGTCGCGCCTCATGAGTTTGCTCGACAACCCACAGGTCTGCCCGCACGGCAACCCGATCCCCGGCCTCGACGAACTTGGCGTGCCCCAGTCCGGTCTGGGTGGGGATGAGTTGGTAGCTCCCATGGCGGCCCTCGCCAGCGCGGGCGGAACCCCCGTTGTGGTGCGGCGAATCAGCGAACAAGTGCAAAGCGACCCCGCCGTGATGCTTAAACTCAAGCAAGTTGGGATACAACCCGGACGCGAGGTGACGCTCGCGGCGAGCGACGACGGTGTGCGGGTGACAGGTGATGGTGAGGCGGGCAGTGCGGCCGTGGACCTTCCACGCGACGTGGCTGTTCACGTTTTTGTCACCAAACGATGACGGAACGAGTTGTGCCTGGTTGAATCCCATAGGGAGTCTCTCATTTCTCGCGACCCAGCCCTTGCAGGAGCGCCCGTGCCCGGCATAGCGAAAGCACCCTTCGGTGGGGTGGTCGTGGGATGAAACGCTGGGGAGACCTGTCCCAGGACGCCGACGACCACCTCACCGCCGGTTCCGTGCTCGACCACGCCGAGATGGCGGTGGTGGTGACCGACCGGTTCAGCAACGTCCTCTACTGGAACCCCTTCGCCGAGCGGCTGTTCGGCAGGGAGGGCGGCCCCTCCGGCAAGGAGTCGCTCATGTCCCTGGGGATCATGGAGGAGGACCACCCGCTCGCCGTCGATCTGGCCAAGAACGTGCTGCGCGGCGGGGTGTGGGAGGGCACGTTCGACGTCGTGCGCGGCGACGGCACGATGGTCTACGTGCGCGCCCAGGCGGTGCCGCTGCGGCACACCTCGGGAGCGGTCACCGGCATCGTCATCACCGCCAGGGAGGCGATGCGCAGCAACGAGCGGGAGAAGGACCGCTTCGGCCTGCTCGAACGCGTCGGCGACCGGCTCGCCGGCTCGCTCTACGTCGAGGAGACCCTCAACCGGGTCGCCGAGATGCTGGTCCCCCAGTTCGCCGATCACTGCTTCATCGAGCTCGTCGAGGGCGACCGGCTGATCCGCAAGGTCTCCACCCACGTGCACGGCTGGACGCCGCCGCCGGATTCCTGGAAACCCGTCGGCGGCGAGATCAGATACCCCATCGGCCACTACGCCGACACCGCCCTGCGCCGCCAGGAGACGATCCTGGTCGAGGACTTCTCCCAGGTCAGCTACCCGTCGACCAGCGAGGGGGCGGCCCGCGTCTGCGGTGAGATCGGGATGACCTCCGCCATCGTCGCGCCCCTGAGCGTGCGCGGCGAGACGCTGGGCCTGATGTACCTCGCCATCTCCAACCTCAGCGACCGGCGGTCGCCCCACTACGACACCTTCGACCGCGACTTCGTCGGCGCCATCGCCACCCGGGTCGCGCTCGCGGTGGACAACGCGCTGCTCTTCGAGGAGGAGCGGCACACCGCCGAGTCGTTCCAGAAGCACCTGCTCCCGCGCGACCTTCCGAAGCTCGACGGGCTCGACATCGCGGTCCGCTACTACCCGGCCGCGCCGCTCGCCTCCCACGGGCAGGGCATCCAGACGCAGGTCGGCGGCGACTGGTACGACGTCATCCCGCTGTCGGCCGGCCGCGTCGGCATCGTCATCGGCGACGTCGAGGGCCGCGGAGCCAAGGCCGCGGCCGTCATGGGCCAGCTCAGGGCGGCGCTGCGGGCGTTCGCCCAGGACGACAAGCCGCCCGCCGACATCCTCGCCAAGCTCGACGAGTGGACCCGGGTGGTCGCCGCCCCGGAGCGTGACGACTTCGGCGCCGACGTGACCAACCCGCCGATCGTCACCTGCCAGTACATGGTGTACGACGCATGGTCGCGGCAGCTGTCCTTCGCCAACGCCGGGCACGCTCCACCGCTGCTGATCGTGGACGGCACCGTCACCGAACTGGACATCACCGAGGTCGGCCAGCCGCTGGGCGTGCGGGCCAAGGGTGTGCACGCCGACCTGGTCTACAAGGAGGAGACGCGCACCCTGCCCGCGGGCGCGACGCTGCTGCTCTACACCGACGGCCTGGTCGACCGGCGGCCCCCGCGCGACCTGGAGGGGCCGCCGCCGAGCGAGGACGAGACCATGCGCATCCTGCGCGAGAAGCTCGGCAAGGTCTCGGACGAGCCAGTCGAGCGCATCGCCGACATGGCGACCATCGCCATTCCCGGCGAGATCGACGACGACATGGCGATCCTGGTGGTCCGGTCGGCCGGAGCCGAGCTGGAGATCGAGGAGTGCACCTTCCCCGCGCAGCCGATCATGGTGAGCGAGGCGCGGCGCATGGCGTCGGAGGCGTTCGCCCAGTGGCAGATGCCGGAGGAACGGGCCGAGCTCGCGTGCCTCCTCGTCTCCGAGGTCGTGACAAACGTGGTGCTGCACGCCGCGAGCGCCAACATGCCCCGGCGCGAGCTGGTCCTCGACGGGCCGCCGCTGCCGTTCGACGACTCCTGGGACGTGCCCGGGTTCGAAGACGAGATCGCCGGCGGCGACAAGGAGTTCACCCTGCGACTGCGCCGGGGTGGCGAGTCGATCTGGGTCGAGGTCTTCGACCAGGACCTGCGGCTGCCCCGCATCCGCAGCGCGGGGGAGAACGACGAGGGTGGTCGTGGCCTCTACCTCGTCGACCAGCTGGCCAAGCGCTGGGGCTCCCGGCCGACCCGTGAGGGCAAGGCCGTCTGGTTCGAGATCCCCATCGGCGGCCGCTGATCGCCGACGCCCGTGTCCGCGGTCGGCGCACACGGGCGGCGATCGGGGCGCATACTGATCAGCATGGACCCCGGACTCATCCTTCTGATCTTCCTGGCGTTCCTGTTCGCCTGGCTGCTGAACCGGGTCCGCAGGTTCTTCCGGCTGGGCACGGTGGGCTACGCGGGTGTGGTGATCGTGTTCGTGCTGGTCATGCTGGCGATCTGGGGCCAGCAGTACCGGTAGCGCCGCGGCGCCGTCGGAACTCGAGCCCTCAGAACTCGAACGACCGGCCGATGATCTCCTTCATGATCTCGGTGGTGCCGCCGTAGATGGTCTGGACGCGGCTGTCCAGCCATGCCTTGGCGACCGGATACTCCAGCATGTAGCCGTAGCCGCCGTGCAGTTGGAGGCACCGGTCGACGACCTTGTTCTGCAGCTCGGTCGTCCACCACTTCGCCTTGGCGGCGTCCACGGCGGTCAGTTCCTTCGCGTTGAGCGCGCGGACGCACTTGTCCACGTAATGGCGGGCGATCTCAACCTCGGTGGCCAGCTCGGCCAGCAGGAACCGGGTGTGCTGGAACTTCCCGATGCTCCGGCCGAAGGCCGTCCGGTTCCGGCAGTACTCGATGGTCGACTCCAGCACCGTCTCGGCCGCCGCGACCGCGGCCACCGCGATCGACAGCCGTTCCTGCGGCAGGTTGACCATGAGCTGGACGAAGCCCTGGCCGTCCGCGTCGCCCAGGCGGTTGGCCACGGGCACCCGTACGTCGTCGAAGAAAAGTTCGGCGGTGTCCTGTGCGTGCATGCCGACCTTCTCCAGGTTGCGACCCCGGGTGAAGCCCTCCATGCCACGCTCGACCACCAGCAGCGTCGTGCCCTTCGCGCCCGCCTCCGGGTCGGTCTTCGCCACCACGACGACGAGGTCGGAGTTGATGCCGTTCGTTATGAACGTCTTCTGGCCGTTGACGACGTAGTGGTCGCCCTCGCGCCGCGCGGTGGTCCGCACCCCCTGCAGGTCGCTGCCGGCGCCGGGCTCCGTCATCGCGATCGCGGTGATCAGCTCGCCGGCCGCGAAGCCGGGCAGCCAGCGCCGCTTCTGCTCGTCGTTGGTCATGTCCACCAGGTAGGGGGCCATGATGTCGTTGTGCAGGCCGAACCCGAGGCCGCTCGCGCCCGCCCGGATGATCTCCTCGACGACCACGGTGTTGTATCGGAAGTCGGAGATGCCCGAGCCGCCGTACTCCTCGGGGATGGAGAAGCCGAACATGCCGAGCTCTCCGGCCTTCTTCCACACCTCCCGGGGGACGATGCCGTCCTTCTCCCACTGGTCGTGGTGCGGGACGACCTCGCGGCTCATGAACTCGCGCACCGTCTCGCGGAAGAGGTCGTGCTCCTCGTCGAAGAGGTCTCGCCGCATCTGCTCCGCCCTCCGGGATGGGGATGTCGGTCTGCGCGACCAGAATACGATTCTGGTTCCCGTGGGTCGATCCTCGCTCGTGGCGACATATCGGGCGGCAAATAACAACGGGTTACAACTCTGCCACCATCGTCCCATCCGTCCCATCTGGCGCGGATGAACACCCTAGGATCTAGCCTCGGTTTGCTGTTTCTGCCCGTAGGGCCGTCTTCCCGATCGGAGCGCGTAGTGGTTCGGTGGAGTGCGGGGCGGCGTGCGGCCGCCGCCGCCGTCGTCAGTGTGGTGGGAGGCGTCCTTCTCACGCTCCCGTTGACGTCGGCCAAGGCGGAAATGGTCGAGGTGGACCTGAGGTACCGGTGCAATACGCAGTCGGACGGTGTGGCGCCCAATCAGGTCAACCTCAAGGTGACCCTCGGCATGCAGGCGCACCCGGCCGTGGGGCAGCCGCTCGACGTGCGATGGGGGCTGGCCTACGGTGACGCGACCCGCTTCGTCGCTCCGGGCATGGCACCGGCGGGCTCCATCCTGTCGGCGACCGGCGTCGTGGGCGTCAGCGGCGACCTGTGGGACGGCGAGCTCAACTCGATCGGGTCGAAGGATCAGGGCGCACTGACCGAGGGCGCTCCGCTTGAGCTGCCCGGCCTGGTCTCCGGCGTGGTGACGACCACCGCCGCCGGCGTGATCCAGATCGTGCCGAAGAACCTCACGATCGACTTCACGCCCAAGGCCGGCGAGATCAACGACAACGAGCTCCCGGCGAGTGCCTACGTGGGTGCCGGCTGGGGCTACTACCACGATCGCAAGGCGGAGTTCCACGACCTGCAGAACGACGTGCACGCCACCCAGGTCAAGGGCGATTCCGTGTCCTTCGCGTTCACCGGCACCGGGGTCGACTTCATCTCCGAGCGGGATCCCCGCGCCGGTGAGCTGGAGTTCAAGATCGGCGACGCGGACGTCAAACCCGCCACCGCCGACGCGTCCAAGAACGCGGACAACACCCCTGTGACGGTGGAGAACCAGGGCAACCAGACGTTGTGGAGCGTGCGCGGCCTGCCGTACAAGAAGCACACACTGACCGTGAAGAACAACGCCGACGCGTGGGCCATGGTCGACGGCTTCAAGGTCGTCACGGAGGCGACGGCGCAGCCGCCGTTCCGGGTGGTCTGCAAGCCGGTGACGAAGCCGGCCGCCATCAGGGTGACGATCGGCAGCGGTCCCTCCTCCACTGTGTCGGCGAGTTCCTCCACCTCGGTGAGCGCTTCCACGTCGGCGAGCGCCTCCGCGTCGAGCAGCGCGAGCGTCTCGCCCACGCCCACGCACACCACGACCGTCACGGTGACCGCCAGCCCGTCGCCGACCGTGACCACGACCGTCACGCTGACGGCGACGCCGACCGTGCCGCAGGTGTCGGTCACGCCGAAGGGCGGCGCGCAGACCGGTGAGGCGCCGGAGCGCGACCTCACGTCGGCGGTGCTGCTCGTCGGATCGGGCGCCGCCATGCTGGCGGTCGGCGTGTTCAGCGGTCTCGCGCTGCTCAGGCGAAGGGCGGCGCACGCGCGCTCGACGACCGTCCGAGGGGGTTGACGACGATGAGTTCCACTCCGCCCGAAGCCGACAAGCCGGAGCCACCGGAGCGAAAGGGGCTGTCGCAGCCCGTCCTCGCGACGCTGCTCGTCGCGGGGTCGCTCGGCGGGATGGCGGTGGTCGCGGCCGGGATGCTGGCCATCCTGTCGCCGGGGGCGCCCGAGACCCCCGGCGTGCAGCCGGGGGTCCAGACCGTGCAGGACGCCGGAAACGCCATGGCGTATCTGCCGCCGACCGTCGGCCCCGGAGGCCCCGGCGTGCCGCTGACCGCGGCGGATCCCTCCGCGCCGCCGCCGGACCCCGCGCTCCAGCCCTTCCCGCCGCTGGCGTTGACGTCGGCCACCACGGCCTCGTCCTCGTCGTCGCCCCTGTCCGGTGGGTCCTCGACGTCTTCGGCCAAGAAGAAGGCGGGAACCCCGGTGAAGATCAGCATCCCGTCCATCGGGGTGCGGGCGGCGAAGGTCGGCCCCGTCGGCGTAGAGAAGTCCGGGGAGATCCAGCCGCCGCCGCTGAGCAAGCCGAGCCTCACCGGCTGGTATCGACTCGGGCCCGCTCCCGGCGACCAGGGCCCCGCGATCATCCTCGGCCACGTGAACACCAAGCAGGGCCCCGCCGTGTTCAGCCGGCTGCGCGAGCTGAAGCGCGGAAACAAGATCGCGATCCTGCGGGCGGATGGCAAGATCGTCACCTTCACCGTCGACGGCATCGAGCAGGTGGGCAAGACGACGTTCCCCACCAAGCGGGTCTACGGCAACACGGCCACGTCATCGCTCCGGCTGATCACCTGCGGCGGCGTCTTCAACGCCAAGCGGCACAGCTACACCGACAACATCATCGTGTACGCCACCCTGACTGCGGCCAAGGGCAAGTGACCTCCCGTACCGGGTGATCCCGGCGGTGTCGCGTCACCCCGAGCGCCCGGTCCGGGCCGACGCGCGCTGCACGAGCAGCGTCCCGGCCACGGAGATCACGGCGACCGCCACCAGCAGGTACGGCTGGAACCACGGCGAGGCCGGCGCCGTGCCCTGCCGTGCGGCGGCGTGTGTGACGGCGGCCTGTGTGGCATCCGCTTGTGTGGCAGCGGCGTGTGTGACGGCGGCTGCGGGGACCCCGGGGGTCGAGGGGGCCGACGCACCCGGTGCCGCGCCCGCCGTCACGGTGGCTCCGGTGCCCGGCAGAGCGGGCCCGGGGCGGCCCTTCCAGGGGAAACCGGGCGGTTTGATCGCGCCCCAGTAGTCGGTCACCTCCATCCCGGCCGTGCCGGGAAACTGCGGGGGAGCGGGCGTCAGCCCGCCGGGCACCGTCAGGGTGCCGATCTCGTACGGCGCGAACATGCCCTGTACACCTTCCAGCCGCCAGGTGCCCGCCGGGATTTTGACGGATACGGCGTAGTGGGCGGGCTCGGGCAGCCGTGTTCCGGTGAAGTTCAGCGTTCTGCCGCCCTTGCCCGTCAGGCGCAATCCGGTCGTGCCCAATTCCGTGCCCGGTCCGTCGAAGGGGTGCGTCCCGTGCTGGAGCACCCAGTAGCCGATCGTGTAGCCGACGTCGGGCGTGATCGTGCCGGCGAGCGGGTCGAGCTCGGTGACCGCCCAGAACCCCGCCTGGGCCGACGCGGGCGGGGCCGTGATCAGGATCGTCGCCGTCGCGGCGAGCATCGCGAAGATTCGTCTCATGCGTCTGGTACACCCCGGCGGCCATGAAGGTTCCCTGAGTGTTTCCTGACATAAGTGCCCTTCTAGGGATGTTGTCCATAAAACCCTGCGACACTGAGTTCCGGCCTGACCGCGACCGAAATGGCTGGGAGACAGAGCTGTGCCCAACCTGCGTGCCCCGCACAGGAGCGCACGACACCGGATCGCCATGCGAGCGGCGGCGGGAGGTGGCGCACTCGCCCTGGCCCTGACGGCCTGGCCCGTTTTCGCGCTGGACGGCACGAACACCGTGGTCTACTCGTGCCGGGCCCTGCAGGGGTCGACGGAGGCGGCCTACCCGGTCGCCATCTCCCTGGAGGCACCCGCCAGTCCCACTGTCGGACCGATCGAGGTGACGTGGCGGCTCGCGCCCGTATCCCCGAGCGCGGGCCAGTCGGCGTTGGGCGTCCCCACGAACCTCGCTGCCGGCGCCGTCGTGGTCGCGGAGGGCACCGCCGAGGCCACCGGGGAACCGGTCGTGGACGGCGGCGACTCCCCGGACCCCACGCCGACGCCGAGCGAGAGTCCCAGCGCCACTCCCAGCGAAAGCCCCAGCGCGACGCCGAGCGAGAGTCCCAACGCGACTCCTAGTGAGAGCCCCAGCGCGACCCCCACACCGAGCGAGAGCCCCAGCGCGGCCGCCACGCCGAGCGAGAGCCCGAGCGCCGAGCCGACCCCGACCCCGAGTGTGAGTCCCTCGCCGGGGGACGGGGACCCCACCGCGCCGACCGGCGACACCGGCACGGGGGAGGCCCCGGCCGAGATCTCCGGCGCGATCCAGACGGACGGGGGCACCCTGGCCTGGGCGCTCGCGGCGCTGCGCGAGGGCGCGTCGACGGACGCACTCGAACCGTTCGCCGACGGGACCCCCACCGAAGAGACCTACACCGACGGGACTCCCACCGACGAGAGTCTCACTGAGCAGACTCCCAGCGGTGACACTCTCACCGACGGCACTGACAGCACCGACGGCACCGACAGCCCATCGCCTTCGGCCAGTGATTCCGCGGCCCAGGAGGCCGTCCCGGCGCTGACGCTGACGCCGGTCGCCTCGACCACGCTGCCCAGCGCCGTGGAGTCGGGCGCGACCACATGGCCGATTCCGGTCCTGACCGTGTCGCTCACTCCTACGGCGACGGGGACGGTCGGCGTCTTCGCCGGCGACTTCACCCTCAAGCTGGGGGATGGGCAGACCCTCTACTCCTGCGGTCTTCCTGAGTTGGCCGACCCCGCGTCGGCTCAACTGACGATCGTGCCCCCCGGCGACGACGGCGGCGGCGAGCCCTCGTCCCCCGGTGAGTCGGGTACGCAGACCCCGACGGCGACGGTGACCGCCACGGTCACGGCGACGGCGTCCGCCACGGCGTCTCCTACGGCGTCCGCCACGGCGTCTCCTACGGCGTCCCCGAGGCCCACCCACACGGTGACCGTCACCGCCACGGCCCAGATCTCCCGGACGCCCCTCGGTGCCGCCCAGACCGGCGGCGGGGGCGAGATGGGCCCCGACGGCCGCGTTCTGGTGCTGGCCGGTCTGGGCCTGGTCGGGCTGGCTGCTGCGGGCGGGCTGTGGATGCGGGGGACGAGCGCGCGTTCCGGAGGCGTACGTGGCTGATCACATGACCCGCCCCGGCGGTCCGGAACGGGAACGACGGCTGACCGAATTTTGCCGGGAGGTGACCGGTTCGCGCCCTCGGATCGCTATTTCACGGGTTTTGTCCATCAAAGCTCTACCCGAGTGTGACCATATCCTGGGATCCTGGTACGCCAGTCGTGTGGAGAAATGGGATGGGTGAGACGTCAGTGCTGAAGTCCAGGGCACGCGGCCGGATCGCCAGGAGGGCCGCCGCGGCCGGAGTGGTCAGCGCGGGCGTCCTCCTCGGCGGCCTGAACGCGATCAACGCGAACGCGGACTCCAAGTCGGTGGCCTACACCTGCACCCCCGGGACCGGGTCGGGCAGCTACAGCGGAAACTTCACGGTCAACCTGACGGCCGCCACCACGGCGACCGTGGGCACCGCGTTCACCGCGACGGTGGCCATCAGCCCGGTCGCGCAATTCACCTTGCCCGCTGCCATCCCGAGCAACGCGTGGCTGGAGGTGCAGCCCTCGGTGGTCGCGTCGGTGCTTCCGGCGACGGCGACCGCCGCTTTCGCCCAGCCCTCGGCGTCGGCGTCCGTTCCGTCCGCGACGGCCGGCGCGACGGTCCCGGCCATCCCGACCGCGACGATCACCGTCACGCCTTCGGCGGGGGCGACCTCAATCGTGCTGACCGCCAAGGACTTCAAGCTGAGCCTGCTCACCGGCACCGCCGGAAGCCAGACTCCGCAGGTCCTGTACACCTGCACGATGGCCACGACGGCAACCCCCGCGGCGGCGACGATCGCGGTGAGCACGGCGTCGGCGTCCCCGTCGGCGTCGCCGTCCGCGTCTCCCTCCGCCTCGCCGAGCGCGTCGCCCACCCCGCGGACCACGCGGACGGTGTACGAGACGGTGACCGCCAAGGCCAGCAAGTCGACCCAGGTCACCAGGACCCCGGGTGGCGGCGCGGCCACCGGCGGCGGAGGCGAGATCGGGCCCGACGGCCGGCTCTTCGTTCTCACCGGCACCGCGTTGCTGCTCGCCGCCGCCGGCGGTGGTCTCGCGCTGCGGGCCCGGCGCAGGACCGCCGGGCGCTGAGGCGTTAGGACGAGTCAATGACGACGCCGCCCCCCGGACAGTACCCTCCTGGCCAGCCGTACGGATCGCCGTACGACCCGATGGCCCAGGGGTTCGCGCAGCCGGTGTACGGCCAGCCCGTTTACCAGCCGATTCTGCTGCCGCAGGCGCAGCAGCCGGCCGCGCCCGAGCGGCCGCGGGTGAGCGGCAGCCAGGCGATGCGCGGGGTGCTGATCCTGGCCGCGGTCGCCGGGCTGGTCACCGTGCTGGTCGGCGTCGTCCTCATGGTCGGCTCGCCCGACGAGTACGCCCCCGAGGGCCGGACGCAGCTGAAGGTGGCCCAGGCCGGAGATCTGGTTCCGAAGGTGGGGCCGGGTGGCACCGGTCAGCCCCTGACCCAGGCGGTGCCGACGGCGCCGCCGCCCTCTCCGGCGGCCCCTCCGGCTCCGGCCATGCAACCCGCCACGCCCAAGCGGCTCATCATCCCCAAGCTCAACATCAACGCGCCGATCATGTCGGTCGGCCTCGACAAGGCCGGCGCGATCGAGACCCCGCCGATCGGCAACCCCAACCTCGTCGGCTGGTATCGCGGCGGCCCCACACCGGGACAAGCCGGCCCGGCCGTCGTGCTCGGCCACAAGGACACCACCACGCGCAGCGCCGTCTTCAGCCGCCTCCACGAGCTCCAGTCCGGCGATCAGATCGAGGTCGTCCGGATGGACGGCCGGGTGGCGGTGTTCACCGTGGGCGGCGTCGAACAGGCAAACAAGCAGACCTTCCCCACCAACCGTGTCTACGGTCCGGCGGACAACGCCGAATTGCGGCTCATCACGTGCGGTGGCACCTATAACCGAAGCACCGGACATTACGTCGACAACGTCATCGTCTATGCCACGATGACCAGCACCCACCTGGCGAAGGCCAAATCCTGACCGGGAGAGCCTTCCCGAAGGGCTCGTGCGTCGCGGTCCGTGAGGCTATCGTCGCTTCGACCGATCATGAGGAGGACCTGTGGGCTGGTTCTCGAAACTCCTGCTGCCGGGACGGCTGCGCACGGGGCCGACGGTGCTCCTGCCCGCCCGCCCGGACGCGAAGACTCTGCTGGCCATCGCCCAGCTCGCCGACCCCGATGCCCGGCTTGACGGCGAGGACATCCTCGTCGGCGGCTCGCGGATCCTGCCGCCGGTCGAGCTGACCGGCGAGGTGCTGGCGAAGCTCGGCGTCGAGGGTGAGGAGTGCCTGTGGGCCTGCCGGGTGGCCGCCGACGGCCCCCTGCCCGTCGACTTCTTCGACAAGACCCTCGCCGAGGGCATCGCGCACCGCCTGGGCGGCTGGTCCCTGTGCCAGGGTGAGCCGACCGACCCCGCGGAGGACCGGCACCGGAACCCTGTCGTCTACCTGCCCGCGGCACCGACGCCGGAGGAGGCGCTCCCGATTCTCGCGGACGTCCTGCGGCACGCCGAGGAGGTCGACGTGGAACGCTGGCCGGACGGTGAGCTGGTCGGCGGTGTCGTCCACGTGCCGGTGCGGCAGGGCAGGGTCCTGGACGTCTACGCCGGGGCCGACCTGGTCGTCACGATCGAGGAGGGGCACCGCATCCCGCCCGCGGCCCGGGTCCGCTGGCCGTATCTCACCGAGATCGCGGTCGTCACGGTCTCCGATGTCACGGTCTCCGATGTCGCCGCCGCACCGGCGGCGGGAGAAGGCGCCCCCGAGGAGGACGCCGCTGAGGACACCTCCGAGCGGGTCGCGGAGGGGGACGCGCAGGAGGACGCGGAGCAGGCGGCGGACGCTGCCGCCGAAACGGCGGCTCCCGCCCTGGACGAGCCGTTGCCTCCCGACACGCCCGGCGAGGTCGTGGAGGCCGTGACGGACGACTCCGCCGAGGACTCCGTAGACGACTCCATCAAGGACTCCGCCGACGACTCCGCCGACGACTCCCCGGACGGGGAGAAGCCGATGCTCGCCCGCGCGACGGTCGCGCTCGTGCTCGCCGACCGGCTTCAGGGGATCGCGGCCGATCCGGGCGCGTTCCAGCTCGCCGAGCCCGCCGACATCCTTCCGGGCCGGTACGTCTGACCTGGGATTTTCGCGCCGCACGTACCGGATCCGGCCTCGATTCGCCCGAGGCGAATCCGGTACGTGCGCCGTGTCATGCCGCCTTTCGTGCCGGCCCGTCATGCCAGCCGTCGTGCCGTTATCGGCCGGTGTACCGGGCCCGTACGGTGAGGTAACCTCTCAGTAACCGAACAATGCTCGGTTTTGGGGAGGGTACTGTGACAGAGGCGTACATCGTCGGGGCGGTCCGCACTCCGGTCGGCAAGAAGAAGGGCGGGTTGTCCACCGTCCATCCGACGGATCTGGCCGCGCACACCCTTTCCGCACTCATGGAGCGCACCGGCGTCGACCCCTCCGCCGTGGACGACGTGATCATGGGCTGCGTCATGCAGTTCGGCCCGCAGTCCATGGACATCGCGCGCAACGCCTGGCTCAGCGCCGGGCTGCCGGAGAGCGTCCCCGGGGTCACGATCGACCGGCAGTGCGGATCGTCCCAGCAGGCCGTCCACTTCGCGGCCCAGGCCGTGCTCTCGGGCACCCAGGACCTCGTCGTCGCCGCGGGAGTCGAGTCGATGTCCATCGTGCCGCTGGGCTCCAGCGTCACGGTGGCCCTGGAGAAGGGCATGCCGTTCCCCTTCGGCGACAAATGGGTCGAGCGGTACGGCACGCAGGAGATCTCCCAGTTCCGCGGGGCGGAGCTGATGTGCGAGAAGTGGGGCCTCACCAGGGAAGACCTGGAGCGTTACGCCTACGAGAGCCACCAGCGGGCCGCCAAGGCCGTCGCCAACGGCTACTTCAGGGAGCAGATCGCGCCGGTCAACGGCGTCACGGACGACGAGGGCCCCCGGGCGGACACCACGCTGGAGAAGATGGCGGCGCTGAAGACCGTCAGGGAGGGCGGCCGGATCACGGCGGCCACCTCGTCACAGATCTCGGACGGCTCGGGCGCCGTGCTGATCGCGTCCGAGCAGGCGGTGCGCGACCACGGGCTGACCCCTCGGGCCCGGATCGTCACGCTGTCGGTGGTGGGGGACGACCCCGTCTACATGCTGACGGCGCCGATCCCGGCGACCCAGAAGGCGCTGCGCCGGGCCGGGCTCACCATCGGCGACATGGACGTCATCGAGATCAACGAGGCGTTCGCCCCGGTCCCGCTGGCGTGGCTGAAGGAGACCGGCGCCGACCCCGAAAGGACCAACCCGAACGGCGGCGCGATCGCGCTCGGCCACCCGCTCGGCGGCACCGGCGCGATCCTGATGACGAAGCTCCTGCACGAGCTGGAGCGGACGGGCGGCCGGTACGGCCTGCAGACGATGTGCGAGGGCGGCGGCCAGGCCAACGTCACCATTGTCGAGCGGCTCTAAGACATCTGAGACATACGCGGCTCCGTGACAACACCGCATCGGCCGGGCCACGAACGGCCCGGCCGACGCGTGCGAGGTGTTTCAGCGGATGTGCCGGTGGACGTCCTCGAACTCCGACGGCCCCGGCCGGCTCGGGGAGATCCACGGCCCGTCGAGCGACGGATCGAGCACGCCCTCCTCGACGAACATGTAGCGTCCGTCGAGCACCAGGCGGGCGAGCCGGACGTCCCTGCCGTCGTTGTTGTCCCACAGCCGGTCGAACAGGGCGTCCGCGCGTAGCCGCGCCTGATGGCAGAAGGTGTCGGCCAGCTCGTACGGCCGCCGCCCGAGCTCGGCCGAGTCCTCCTCGGCCCGTACGCAGACCGCGGTGATGGCGAACAGCTCCGCGCCGATGTCCACGATCCGGGACAGGAAGCCCTGTTTGTGCTCCAGCCGTCCCTGCCAGCGGGACATGCCGTAGAACGTCGCCCTCGCGAGCTTGCGGCTGGTCCGCTCGACGTAGCGCAGGTGCTGGGCGAGCGGGCCGAACTCGGCGTAGGAGGTCGGCAACTGGCCCGCCCCGGCGACCAGGCCGGGCAGCCACTTCGCGTAGAAGCCGGCGGCCCGGGTGGCCGCGCGTCCCTTCGCCCGTACGTCGGCCTTGGGATCGATGAGCTCGCCCGCCACGGACAGGTGGGCGTCGACGGCCTCGCGGGCGATCAGCAGATGCATGATCTCGGTCGAACCCTCGAAGATGCGGTTGATCCGCGTGTCGCGGAGCATCTGCTCGACCGGCACGCCACGCTCGCCGCGCGCGTGCAGCGACTCGGCGGTCTCGTAGCCGCGTCCGCCGCGCAGCTGCACCAGCTCGTCGGCCACCCGCCAGGCCATCTCAGAGCCGTACAGCTTGGCCAGGGCGGCCTCGATGCGGATGTCGTTACGCTCGTCGTCCGCCAGACGGCTGGACAGGTCGACCACCGCCTCCAGGGCGTACGCCGTCGCCGCGATGAACGAGATCTTGTTGGCGACCGCCTCGTGGGCGCCGATGGGCCGGCCCCACTGGACCCGGGCCGCGCCCCACTCGCGGGCGATCTTCGTGGCCCACTTGGCGGCGCCCGCGCACGTCGCGGGCAGGGAGAGCCGGCCGGTGTTGAGGGTCGTCAGGGCGATCTTGAGGCCCTGCCCCTCCCGCCCGACGAGGTTCTCCGCCGGCACGCGCACCTGGTGCAAGCGGGTCACGCCGTTCTCGATGCCGCGCAGGCCCATGAACGCGTTGCGGCGCTCCACCGTGATGCCCGGCGAGTCGGCCTCGACGATGAACGCCGAGATCTTCGCTCCCGTCCGGGCCATGACGACGAGCAGGTCGGCCACGACGCCGTTGGTGGTCCACAGTTTCACGCCGTCGATGACGTAGGAGTCGCCGTCCCTCACGGCCGTCGTGCTCAGCCGGGCGGGGTCGGAACCCACGTCCGGCTCGGTCAGAAGGAACGCGGAGATCTCGCCTCTGGCGCACCGGGGGAGGAAGCGGCGCTTCTGCTCCGGCGTCCCGAACAGCCGTAGCGGCTGCGGGACCCCGATGGACTGGTGGGCGGACAGCAGTGCGCTCAGCGCCGCCGAGTACGACGCGGTGAGCTGAAGCGCCTTGCTGTAGTAGAGGTGGCTCAGGCCGAGCCCGCCATACTCCTCGTCGATCGTCATGCCGAAGGCACCGATCTCCGCCAGCCCCTTGACGACCTTGTCCGGGATGACGGAGTCGCGCTCGATTCGCGCGGGGTCGACCCGCTCCTGCAGGAACCTGCGCAGGGCGCGCAGGAAGTCGTCGCCCTTCTTGATCTCCTCCTCCGTGAGGCGGGGAGCCGGATGGACGAGGTCGAGGCGGAAATCGCCCAGGAAGAGTTGTCTGCCGAAGCTCGGGCGGGTCCATTCCGTCTCCCGGGCCTGCTCGGCGACCTCCCGGGCCTTGGCGTAATCGGTCATCGTCGACCTCCTCAGCCGGTGGATGCCTGCACGCTTACCCGGATACCTACCCGCCAGTAGCTCAATGCATCGCGGGAAGTTCGACGTACACGGTCGTTCCGGCGCCGGGCGAGGAGTCGATCCGGCAGCGGCCGCCGTGTGCCTCGGCGATCGCCTTGACGATCGACAGTCCCAGCCCGGCTCCGCCGGAGGGCTGCTCCTCGCCCCGTTCGAACCGGTCGAAGGCGCGCGCCGCCTCCTCCGGCGTCATCCCCTGGCCCTTGTCGGTCACCTCGATCGCCACGAGGTCCGCCGTACGGGCGACCCGGACGGTCGCCGGTGTGCCCTCCGGGGTGTGCGCCCGGACGTTGCCGAGCAGGTTGACCAGTACCTGGCGGATCCGGGCCTCGTCCGCCACGGCGACCACCGACCCGGTGACGTCGACGGACACCGGATGGCCTGGATCGAGGGCCACGGAGTCGGCCGCGACCTCCCGCGCGATCTCGGCGAGGTCGGTGTCCTCAAGCACGAGGGTCGCGCCGCGGTCGAGCCGGGCCAGCTCCAGCATCTCGCCGACCAGGCGGCCCATCCGGCCGGCCTCCGCCTCGATCCTCGCCATGACCTTGGGCAGATCGTCCGGCGGAATGGCCCCCGCCCGGTAGAGCTCCGCGTACCCGCTGATCGTCGACAGCGGGGTGCGCAACTCGTGGGAGGCGTCCGCGGCGAACCGGCGCACCCGTTCCTCCGACGCCCATCGATCCCGGAAGGCCTCCGCGATCCGGTCCAGCATGACGTTGACGGCCGAGCCCAGCCGGCCGACCTCGGACGGCCCCTCGGGCATCCGCGCGGACAGGTCGCCGCCCTCGGCCACGCTGTGGGCCGTACTGGCCATCTTGCCGAGCGGCGCGAGACCGCTCGCGATCAGCAGCCGGCCGCCCGCCGCCAGGACGAGGATGAGGAAACCACCCGTGACGAGCTCGCTGAGCACGAGGTGGCGGACCGGGTCGTCGACGGCGTTGAGCGGCACCGCGACCACGACGACGCGGAAGCCGCTGCGGGCGAGGGAGGTGGCCGCGATGAGGTCGTAGTGCCCGGTCGGGTCGAGGCGGAAGGTGCCGCCCTGCGACGCGTACGCCAGCAGCCGGTCGCCCCCCAGGGTCTCGACGAGCTGCGGTACGGCCGCCGCGTCCGAGGCGTCGCCGCTGATCAGCCGGGCGCGCCTGGTGGTGAGGTTGTACACCGCGACCGCGTACGTCGAGCCGGTCAGCGCCTGGGAGAGGGGCTCCTCGTCGACGAAGCGTTTGGCGGCGGTGCTGGTCGCGGCCATCACCTGGCCCTCGAGCCGGGCGAGCAGGTGACCCCGCAGGACGATCACGCTGACCATGGAGAGCACGACGAGCAGCGCCGCGCTCACGATCAGCAGCCCGGCGAGGAGCCGCGTCCGCAGCGACATCATGGTCGTTGCGGCGGCCGCAGCGAGTATCCGATCCCGCGCTGGGTGTGGATCAGCGGCGGGCCGAGCGGGTCGAGCTTGCGTCGCAGGTAGGAGATGTACGTCTCGAGGACCTGGGAGGATCCGGCGTAGCCCCAGACCTCCTCCAGGAGCTGCCGCTTCGTCAGCACCAGCCCGACGTGTGTCATCAGGAAGGCGAGCAGGCGGAACTCGGTGGGCGACAGGTCCACCGGCACCCCGCCCCGGCGCACCTCCCACCTGGCCTCGTCGAGCTCCAGGTCGGCGACGCGCAGGACGTACCCCGCGGACCGCTCGGCGGCGGCGGGGACGGTGGTACGGCGCAGGACGGCGCGGATCCGCGCGACCAGCGCCTCGACGGAGAAGGGCTTGGTGACGTAGTCGTCACCGCCCAGCGTGAGGCCGTGGACGGTGTCCGCGACCGTGTCCCGCGCGGTCAGGAAGATCACCGGGGATTCGACGCCCTCGGCCCGGAGCCGGCGGCACACCTCGAACCCGTCCACGTCGGGCAGCATGACGTCGAGGACGATCAGATCCGGGTGATTGTCGTGCGCCTCGTCGAGCGCGGGCTTGCCGGCTCCCACCGCTGTGACGCGGAAGCCGTGGAAACGGAGCGCCACATCGATGATGTCCCGGATGTTCGGATCATCCTCGACGACGAGGATCCTGGTTTCATTCATGGGGGACCTATTTTGCAGGTGCGGGGCTTCCATCGCACCCTGGAAGCCCCACACCTGCAGTTTCCCTCAGTTCCCCTGAGTGGTTCGGGTCCGGGCGGCCACGACCGCCGCGGGCGCCCCCGGCGGCGCCTCCGAGGTGAAGGGTGACTCGGAGGCGCCGGTGGAGGGGGTTCCGGGAACGTCGGCGGAGGGCCCGCCGGAGGAGGGTGGATTGGATGGGGCCGGGACGGGCGCGCCGAGCACTCTGACCGCGTCGCCGACCGCGACGGCGTCCAGGGCCGCCCGCCCGCCGTCATGCCTGATGCGGGTACCGGCGTCGATCGTCCAGGTCCAGGTGACACCGTCCGCGCTCCGTACGGTGAGGGCGGACGCCCCCTTCGCCGTGACGGTCCCGCGCTGCCAGGTCCGCTCGGCGAACGTCCCGTTCTTCCGGCGGAACGTGGCCTCCCCGTGGACGCCCATGCCGAAGCGCCGGTGCCGGCCCGCGGCCGGGTTGCCGGGCGTCGCCGCGCGGCCCGCGGACCGTTCGTGCACCGGCGCCGGAGCCGGGGCCGTCGTGCTGGCCCCTGACTCGGTCGCCACGAGAGCGGCTGACCCCGAGACCAGTGCGGTCAGGGTCACCGCGGCCGCGGCCCTGGCGACCTTCTTCATCGAGGCTCCTCGGGGTGGTGTCTTATACCACCCAAGCGGATCCCGCTTGGCCTACCCCAGGAGAATCATGCGAAAAGCGTGAGAGCCTCTACCTCGGCACGCGGGCGACGCAGAACACGGTCTGCCCGAAGGGCGGCCGGATGAAGCGCTCGATGAGCCGGGTGGCCGGCACGACCGTCCGGTCGTAGATCTTGACCAGCCGGGGATCGGGGTAGCCGACGCCGCCCCGCCGTACGGCGGCCCACCAGGCGATGCCGCCCAGGAAGTTGATCGGCTTGAGCACGTCGACGTCGAGCCCGGCCTTGGTGACCGACGAGCGCAGGGTCGCCGGGGTGTAGCGGGTCACATGCCCGACCTTGCGGTCGAAGTCGCCGTAGAGCTGCATGTAGCCGGGGACCCAGATGACGATCCGGCCGCCGGGGACGGTGACCTTGGCCAGGGACCGCAGCGCCTCGACGTCGTCCTCGATGTGCTCCAGGACGTTCATCATGACGACGGTGTCGACGGGATCGGCCAGCGGGATCTCCGTCGGCAGCCCGAACTGGAGCACCGAGATGTCGTCGCGCTCGCTGAAGCGCTTCTCGAGCTGCTCCACGCAGTAGGGGTCGAAGTCGCTGACCACGAGCCGGTCGAGCCGCGGGAGGAACTGCTCGGCGAAGTGCCCGAGGCCAGACCCGATCTCCAGCAGCGACCGCCCCACGTGGGGCGCGACCATGTCGAACTCGTACTGCCGGTAGTTCTTGGCCTCGTCGCCACCGAGGTGGTTCTCCAGGGCCTCGTCTCCGGCCGCCGGTTGAACGACTCGGTCATATCCAGACATGGGATCCTCGTTTACGCGAGCTGACGATCGTTGGAAAAGTCTAGTGCCCGCCCATCGGGCCGGTGCCGGGTTCCGCTGGACGGCGTGTGTCGTCGCCTCATACGCTTCCCCTCTCATTCCTCCCCATTCGCACCCCCCAATGGACGACGACGAGGCCATAGCGCGTTCCCTGGCGGGCGACCTCGACGCCTATGAGGCCCTGGTCGCCCGGTACAGCGCGGTCGCCCATCGGACGGCCCGCCTGCTCGGAGCCGGCGACGAGGCCGAGGACGTCGTGCAGGAGGCGTTCGTCAAGGCGTTCCGCCACCTGGCCGCATTCCGCCGGGAGTCGGCCTTCAAACCCTGGCTGCTGCGCATCGTGGCCAACGAGACGCACAATCTCACCCGTGCGCGGGGCCGCCGGGCCGATCTCGGCGCCCGGCTCGGCCTGGAGCGGGAGCCGTACGGACCGGAGGGGCAGGAGGAACCGGAGGAGATCGCCGTGGCGGCGGACGGACGGGCCCGGCTGCTCGACGCGGTGCGCCGCCTGCCCGACCGGGAACGCGAGGCGGTGGTCTGCCGGTATTTCCTGCAGTTGTCCGAGGCGGAGACGGCCGAGGTCCTCGGCGTACGGCTGGGCACGGTGAAGTCTCGGACGTTCCGCGGGCTGCGGCGCCTGCGAGAGGAGGTGAGCGATGAGCTCCTCGCCTGACGGGCATGACGGGCATGACAGGCATGGCCGATCCGACCGGCGGGATGACCGGTTCGAGGACCTGGCGGGCGAGCTCGTCGCGCTGGGGGAGTCGCTGAACGAGTCGCTCCGCGATCAGGCGCCGCCGCCCTCGGCCGTGGCCCGGGCCGTCCGGGCCCGCATCGAGCGCGAGCGGGCGGAGGCCGACGGCCGCGCCCCGGCGTCCGGGCGCCGTCGCCCGCCGTTCTGGCGGCGCCGGCTCACGATCTCGCGCCGGCGGCTCGCCGTGGCGCTGGCGGTGGTGCTCGCGGTGCTGCTCGGCGCCACTCCGCAGGGGCGGGCCGCCGTCACGTCGGTGCTCAGGTTCGCCGGAGTGGAGATCCACGTCGGCGGGCCAGGTCCACTGCCCACCGGCCTGCCGAGCCCCCTGCCGGGCGAACGGCGGGTCACGCTCGGCGAGGCTCGTGAGGCCGCCCGCTTCCCGGTAGCCGTTCCCTCGGCTCTGGGGGAGCCGAGAGACGTCAGGATCGCCGACGGCGCCCGGGTGGTGACCCTGCTGTGGCCCGGGATCCGCCTGGACGAATATGACGGCACGCTCACCGTGGTCTTCCACAAGGAGCTGGGCCCGCCGTGGCCGGACGAGGTGCCGGAGGTGGGTGGCTGGTGGATCCGGCAGCCCCACGCGCTCTCGTACGTGCCCGCGAGCGGCGGCGAGGCCCGGGACGAGCGGGTGGCGGGGCCCACACTGATCTGGCAGCGGGGCATGGTCGGGCTGCGGCTGGAGGGGCCGGACCTCCCGGAGGCGCTGCGCATCGCGCGCTCGGCCCACTGAAAAGCTCGTTCATAGAGCCCGCTGGAGGGGCGCCGCTGGCAGAGACCCCGACAGAGAGGCCGAAAGGTTCAGCCGGCGGCGGGCTCGTCCGGCGGCGCGGCCAGCCAGGCGTCGATCTCCGCCAGCAGTTCCTTCCGCACGCCGTCGGGGGCGGTCGAGGAGCGGATCGACTGGCGGGCGAGTTCGGCGATCTCCGCGTCGTCGAAGCCGTAGACCTCCCGGGCCAGCTCATACTGCGGCAGCAGCCGGGCCCCGAAGAGCAGCGGGTCGTCGGCGCCGAGCGCGATGGGCACACCCGCGTCGAACAGCCGCCGCAGCGGCACGTCCTCGGGCCGTTCGGCCACACCGAGGCCCACGTTGGACAGCGGGCACACCTCGCAGGTGATCTGCCGGTCGGCGAGCCGTTCCATCAGGTGGGGAGACTCGGCCGCGCGGACGCCGTGCCCGACCCGGTCGGCGCCCAGATCGTCCACGCACTCGGCCACGCTGGCCGCGCCCAGCAGTTCGCCGCCGTGGGGCACGGCGAGCAGCCCGGCCCGCCTGGCGATGCGGAAGGCGTGCTCGAAGTCTCTGGCCCGGCCCCGGCGCTCGTCGTTGGACAGCCCGAAGCCCACCACGCCCCGCCCGGCGTACTGCCCGGCCAGCCGGGCGAGGGTCCGCGCGTCGAGCGGATGACGGGTGCGGTTGGCCGCCACGATCACCGCGATGCCGATGCCCGCCCCGCGCGCCGCGTGCTCGGCCGCGTCCAGCACGAGCTCCAGCGTCTCGGTCAGCCCGCCGAACCGCTGGGCGTACCCGGACGGATCCACCTGGATCTCCAGCCAGCGGGAGCCCTCCGCGGCCTCGTCCTCGGCGGCCTCCCGCAACAGCCGCCGGACGTCCTCGGGTGTCCGTAACACCGACCGGGCGATGTCGTAGAGCCGCTGGAACCGGAACCAGCCCCGCTCGTCGGTCGCCCGCAGCTTCGGCGGCCAGTCCTGTTGGAGCGCGTCGGGCAGGTGGACGCCCCGCTCGCGCGCCAGTTCGACGAGAGTCGCGTGCCGCATGGAGCCGGTGAAGTGCAGGTGGAGATGAGCCTTCGGGAGCATGTGGAGTGGTCGCGGCATCTCCATATCGTGCCGCACTCCGTCTCTCACCGGTCCGCGACCCGCGCACGAGCGCGGCCGCCGGCTCCGGCGGACGGCGCGCGAAGGGCCCGGGCGCGCGGCCCGGGCCCCGATCGAGCGCTCAGCGACCTCAGACGCTCAGACGGCTCAGTGGCCTCGGAAGGCTCAGTGAGCGCAGTGAGCTCGGACGGCTCAGTGGGCCTCGCCCAGGAGCTTGGCCACGCGGCTGACGCCCTCGGCAAGGTCGTCGTCGCCCAGGGCGTAGGAGAGGCGGAAGTAGCCGGGCGTGCCGAACGCCTCACCCGGCACCAGCGCCACCTCGGCCTCCTCCAGGATCAGCTCGGCCAGCTCGGCGGACGTCTGCGGGCGCCGGCCGCGCAGCTCCTTGCCCAGCAGGGCCTTGACCGAGGGGTAGGCGTAGAACGCGCCCAGCGGCTCCGGGCAGACGACTCCGGGGATCTCGTTGAGCATCCGGACCATGGTCTGCCGGCGGCGGTCGAAGGCCTCACGCATCCGCTCGACGGCCGACAGGTCGCCCGACACGGCGGCGAGGGCCGCGGCCTGGGAGACGTTCGCCACGTTGGAGGTCGCGTGGGACTGCAGGTTCGTGGCGGCCTTGACCACGTCGGCCGGGCCGATCAGCCAGCCCACCCGCCAGCCGGTCATGGCGTACGTCTTGGCGACGCCGTTCAGCACGACGACGCGCTCGCGCAGCTCGGGCACGGCCGTCGCGATGCTGGAGAAGCGGGCGTCGCCGTAGACGAGATGCTCGTAGATCTCGTCGGTGACGACCCACAGCCCCTTGTCGAGCGCCCAGCGGCCGATCTCCTCGACCTGCTCGGGGGAGTAGACCGCCCCGGTCGGGTTGGACGGGGAGACGAACAGCAGCGCCTTGGTGCGGTCGGTCAGCTTCGCGTCGAGCTGCTCGACCGAGGCGAGGTAGCCGGTCGTCTCGTCGGTGACCACGTCGACCTGGACGCCGCCCGCGAGCTTGATCGCCTCGGGGTAGGTCGTCCAGTACGGCGCCACGACGAGGACCTCGTCACCGGGGTCGAGCAGGGTCGCGAACGCCTCGTAGACCGCCTGCTTGCCGCCGTTGGTGACGAGCACCTGGGACGCCTGCACCTCGAACCCGCTGTCGCGCCGCGTCTTGTCCGCGATCGCCTGCTTGAGCTCCGGCAGGCCACCGGCGGGCGTGTACTTGTGGAACCTGGGGTTCCGGCACGCCTCGACGGCCGCCTCGACGATGTAGTCGGGCGTCGGGAAGTCGGGCTCGCCGGCGCCGAAGCCGATGACCGGGCGGCCGGCGGCCTTCATCGCCTTGGCCCTGGCGTCCACGGCGAGCGTCGCGGATTCGGAGATCGCGGAAATCCGCGCGGAGATGCGAGGTCGGGTCATGGCTCCATCGTTACAGACTCACCACGCGGATTCCGCTCCATATCCCTGATCCGGACATCCGCGCGCGCTACCTTTGTCCTGCACGACGCGACACCCGGGCTGCGGTTCCACCCGGTACGGCCGCGTGGTTCGACGAAGTGGACGATCCCACGTACACTTCACCGACTAGTGGGCCACGCGAAAGTCGGGCGGGCGCTTCAACGCGTTCGTCAGGTATCGTGGTGCACGGCTTAGGGCACTAGCGCAATTGGTAGCGCACCGGTCTCCAAAACCGGCGGTTGGGGGTTCGAGTCCCTCGTGCCCTGCGGAGTGCGGTCCGCGCAACAATGGCGTGAAAGCGCGCCGCGCATGCGACGGACACAACGGATCAGGTGAGAATTGTGGCGATCGACACCCGCGGCGAGACCGCTGGCAAGCCAGGCAAGCCGACCGGCGAGAAGAAGGCCAGGCGCACCTCTCCTGCTCTCTTCTACCGGCAGGTCGTCGCCGAGCTGCGTAAGGTCATCTGGCCTCGGCGCAACGACCTGATCACATACACCACGATCGTTCTCGGCTTTGTTGTGATCATGGTCGGAGTCGTGGCCGGATTCGACTTCGGCCTCACGAAGCTTGTGCTGGCGGTCTTCGGCGGGTCCTGATCCGGGACGGGACGCCCATCGGGCGTCAGGAAATCGATCGAAGAAGGAAGAGTCCCGTGTCCGAGTCCCCGATGCCGGCCGACGGCTCCCACGACGAGTGGGAGAGCGAGCCGGCTGAGGCCGTTTCAGCAGCCGCCGACACCGAGGCCGTCGAGTCCGAGGCCATCGAATCCGAGGCGGACGGCTTCGGCGGCGACGACGCTGACGCCGGTGACGCCGATTCGATCGAGGCCTCGCCGCAGGTCGACGAGGACGGCGACATCCTGCCGGACGTCGACCCGGTCGAAGAGTTCAAGCGGCAGCTGCGCGGTCAGTTCGGCGAGTGGTACGTCATCCACTCCTACGCCGGCTACGAGAATCGTGTGAAGCAGAACATCGAGAGCCGGACCGGCTCCCTCAACATGGAGGACTTCATCTTCCAGGTCGAGGTCCCGACTCACACGATCACGGAGTTCAAGGGCGGTAAGAAGACGCCCATCAAGGAGCGTGTGCTGCCCGGCTATGTGCTGGTGCGCATGGATCTGACCGACGAGTCCTGGGCCGCCGTGCGCAACACGCCGGGCGTGACCGGTTTCGTCGGCCTGTCGAACAAGCCGAGCCCGCTCAACCTCGACGAGGTCGCCAAGCTGCTCGCGCCGGAGCCGTCCGAGGAGACGAAGAAGGCGACGACCAAGGCGGCGGCCGCCACCGTCGACTTCGAGGTGGGCGAATCGGTCACCGTCATGGACGGTCCCTTCGCCACGCTGCCCGCGACGGTCAGCGAGATCAGCGCCGAGTCGCAGAAGCTGAAGGTGCTCGTCTCCATCTTCGGCAGGGAGACCCCCGTCGAGCTGTCGTTCAACCAGGTCTCGAAGATCTGACAGCCTCGCGTAGACTCGATAGCCGTCCTCATTCGCGTTCGGGAGCCGTCCTGTGGCGGCTCCGTACGCGTGTGAGGGGATGTGTAAGACAAAGGACCCGGAGAAGGACAAATGCCTCCTAAGAAGAAGGTCGCGGCACTGGTGAAGGTCCAGCTTCCCGCTGGACAGGCCACGCCCGCCCCGCCGGTCGGTACCGCCCTCGGTCCGCACGGCGTCAACATCATGGACTTCGTCAAGCAGTACAACGCTGCGACGGAGGCCCAGCGGGGCAACATCATCCCCGTTGAGATCACCATCTTCGAAGACCGCAGCTTCACCTTCATCACGAAGACGCCGCCGGCGCCTGAGCTGATCAAGAAGGCGGCCGGTCTGCAGAAGGGCAGCGCGAACCCGCACAAGGACAAGGTGGGCAAGCTCACCCGCGAGCAGCTGCGCCAGATCGCCGAGACCAAGATGCAGGACCTCAACGCCAACGACGTCGAGGCCGCGGAGAAGATCATCGCCGGCACCGCCCGCTCCATGGGCATCACGATCGCCGACTAGTCCCCTCGCGAGGGCGCGGCAACACGCCCGAAGGCGTGGCAAGAAGCAGAGTGGCAGGGCCGGCGCTGGCCCGGACCACGAACTCCATGAGGAGAACACCGTGAAGCGCAGTAAGAACTGGAAGAACGCGGCGGCGCAGGTCGACAGCGCGAACCTGTACAGCCCGCTCGACGGCGTCCGGCTGGCCAAGCAGACCGCGACCACGAAGTTCGACGCCACCGTCGAGGTCGCCCTGCGGCTGGGCGTCGACCCGCGTAAGGCGGACCAGATGGTCCGCGGCACCGTCAACCTCCCGCACGGCACCGGCAAGACCGCCCGGGTCCTGGTCTTCGCCACCGGCGACCGTGCCGAGGAGGCCCGCGCGGCGGGCGCCGACATCGTCGGCTCCGACGAGCTGATCGAAGAGGTCGCCAAGGGCCGCCTCGACTTCGACGCCGTCGTCGCCACGCCGGACCTGATGGGCAAGGTCGGCCGCCTGGGCCGCGTGCTCGGTCCCCGTGGCCTGATGCCGAACCCCAAGACGGGCACCGTCACCCCCGCCGTCGCCAAGGCCGTCACCGACATCAAGGGCGGCAAGATCGAGTTCCGTGTCGACCGGCACGCGAACCTGCACTTCATCATCGGCAAGTCGTCCTTCGACGAGCGTCAGCTCCTGGAGAACTACTCCGCCGCGCTCGACGAGGTGCTGCGTCTCAAGCCGTCGGCGGCCAAGGGCCGTTACCTGAAGAAGGTCACCTTCACCACGTCCATGGGCCCCGGCATCCCGGTCGACCCGAACGTGACGCGGGGCATGGCCGCCGAGATCGAGGCCTGATCTCCGGCCGTACCGGCCGACATCCACACCGGAAGCCTGCGGGCGCCCGGAGACTGTGATCGTGCAGAGATTGTGCACACCTCATGCGTCTTCAGCCGGGATCGGCGCGTCTCGGACGTTAGGCGCATAGGGTCAAGGGCACGTAAATCGGGGACAAGAAAGGGTGAATGATGCGCCGAATACTGGTGGCCGCGGGGGCTGTGGCCACGCTCACGGTCGCGGGGTGCGGGGCGGCTACGACCGCCACCCTTGACAACGCCAAGCTCTCGGCCTCCGAGGTGCTGCTGCAGACCGCGCAGAAGGCCGACGACGTCACGTCCTACTCCGCGGACGTCGTGGTGAACTTCTCCGGCGCCCAGGAAGGCGCGGGCAGCGTGCAGGGCAGCATGCTCTACCAGAAGACTCCGCAGATCGCGACCGACATCACGCTCAACCAGGTGTCGTTCCGCGGGCAGAACCTGCCGGGCGCCGTCCGCGCGATCGTCCGGGGCGACGTCGCGTACGTCAAGGTGGACGCGCTCAAGAACCTCGTCGGTGCCACCAAGCCGTGGATCAAGCTCGACCTCAGGCAGCTCGGCGACCGGGCCGGCGTGAACGTGGACCAGTACCTCGCCCAGGCCCAGCAGTTCGACCTGAAGAACAGCGTCGCGCTGCTCACCGCGTCCACGGACGCGAAGGCCGTGGGCACCGAGTCGGTGGGCGGCGAGGACACGACGCACTACTCGGGCACCTTCAAGGTGGACCAGGCGGCCAAGCAGCTTCCCCAGGACGCCCAGGCGGAGCTCAAGAGCCGCCTCGCCGAGGCCAAGGACGTCAAGTTCGACGCCTGGATCGACGGGCAGGGACTGCCGCGCAAGGTCGAGCTGAACGGCGGCGTGGCGGACAAGGGCACGTTCACGGCGACGGTCCTGTTCAAGGGGTTCAACGACGCCGTCACGATCTACACGCCGCCGGCCGACCAGGTGGGCGAGATGCCGGGACGCGCTCCCGTGGGAGGGTGATTTGGCTTCCTAGGGATTGACACGTATTCTGTCTCCTGCCGAAGACCGCCGGTCGTCACCGGGTGAGAAGCCCGATGACCGAAGGTTCCGCTCAGCGGACGACCCGCGCAGGTGTGGAGATGCTTGGGACATGTCATGTCTGTCCAAGCCCCGTGCGCCTGCGCTCGGGGCTTGTTCGTTTTCCGGGCCCTTCGCCGGCGGCACATCTGGAAGGAGGCCCATGGCGAAGGCAGACAAGAGCGGTGCTATCGCCGAGCTCAAGAATGAGTTCGAGAGCAGCAGCGCCGCCGTTCTGACCGAGTACCGCGGTCTCACCGTCGCCCAGCTCAAGGAGCTGCGCGTCTCTCTCGGTGGGAATGCGAAGTTCGCCGTGGCGAAGAACACGCTGACCAAGATCGCGGCGAACAACGCCGGGATCGACTCGCTGGACGATCTGTTCCAGGGCCCGACCGCCGTCGCCTTCGTCAAGGGCGACGTCGTCGAGGCGGCCAAGGGTCTGCGTGACTTCGCCAAGGCCAACCCCCTCCTGGTGATCAAGGGTGGCGTCGTCGACGGCAAGTCGATGAGCCCGACCGAGATCACTAAGCTTGCCGACCTTGAGTCCCGTGAGGTGCTCCTCGCGAAGCTGGCCGGTGCGCTGAAGGCCAAGCAGTCCCAGGCTGCCGCCACCTTCGCCGCGCTGCCCACACAGATGGCTCGACTGGCCGAGGCTCTGCGCGCCAAGCGCGAAGAGGCCGGCGAGTAGGTCCGCTCAGCGGGCGGGGGAAGCGCGCACCGCGGTCCCTTTTCACGTTTGTTAGATCCACTGGAGGAACACATCATGGCTAAGCTCAGCACCGACGAGCTGCTCGACAGCTTCAAGGAGATGACCCTCCTCGAGCTCTCCGAGTTCGTGAAGCTCTTCGAGGAGACCTTCGACGTCAAGGCCGCCGCCCCGGCCGCCGTCATGGCCGCCCCCGCGGCCGGTGGCGCCGCTCCGGCGGAGGAGGCCGAGGAGCAGGACGAGTTCGACGTCGTCCTCGAGGCCGCCGGCGACAAGAAGATCCAGGTCATCAAGGAGATCCGGGCCCTGACCAGCCTGGGCCTCAAGGAGGCCAAGGACCTCGTCGACGGCGCTCCCAAGCCCGTCTTCGACGGCAAGGTCAACAAGGAGCAGGCCGAGAAGGCGAAGGCCGCCCTGGAGGGCGCCGGCGCCACCGTCACGGTCAAGTAACACGCTTCATCCCTGAGGGGCGGGTCCATCCAGGTGCCGGATGGTCCGCCCCTTCGGCGTTCCACGGCGGCGTTTCACGGGCGCGTCCACAGAGAGCCCGGACGGCCCCCGCGGCGCGGGCGGGCCGGGTTATGATCCCGGCGACCGGCCCCACGGGACGGGAGGCCGGCGACGGGAGGTGGCATGGCGGACGCGGCGCGGGCTCCCCGGTCCCGTAGCGTGCCGCCGACGGCGCTGCTGACCGCCCTCGTCCTCGTGCTGGCGGGTCTCGCGTACTGGCTGAACGTCCAGCTCGCCGACGAGCGGGCGCTGGCCGCCGACCGCGAGGCGGTGGTGCGGGCGGCGGCCGCCCACGCCGTGGCGCTCCTGTCCGTCAACCACCGCACGGTCGACGACGACCTCAAACGCGCCCTGGCCACCGCGACGGGGCAGGAGCGCGCCGACTACGAGAAGAACGCCCCCGCGCTGCGGGCGACCACTCTGGAGAAGAAGGTCGTGCAGACCGGGGTGCTGCGGGCGTCCGCGCTCGAGTCGCTCTCCGCCGACCGGCGTACGGCGGAGGTGCTGATCGTGGCCGACGCCGAGATCCACTGGGAGGACGGCAAGAAGGCCGCCCCGGAGGAGCGTTTCTACCGGTGGCGCATGAAGGTGACCGAGGCCGGCGGTCTCTGGCTGGTCGCGGCTGCGGAGCGCGTCCCGTGAGGCGACTGCTGGCGCGGGCTGTGTTGGTCTTGGCCGCCCTCGCGCTCGCCGTCGCGAGCTTTTCGACCTACCGCGCGCTGCGGCAGCTCCAGGAGAACGACAGGGCCGCGGAAAGCGCTCTGGCGGCGGCCCGGGCGCTGGTGCCCGATCTCCTGTCGTACGACTACCGGACGGTGGACCGCGACCTCGCCAGGGCTCGGGGACGCACGACGGGCCGGCTGACCGACGACTACACGCGACTGGCCCAGACGATCCCGCCCGACGCGCGGCACCGCCAGACGGTCCGGCAGGCGGTCGTCGCCGCCGCGGGAGTCGAGTCGGCGACGCCCGAGGAGGTCCGGATCCTGGTGTTCGTGAACACGGTCACCAGCCGGGTCGAGCCGGGGTCGGCCACCCCCCGCCAGCAGGTCGCCCAGGGCAGGGTGCGGCTGGTGCTGGTCACGGACGGCGACGGCTGGCGGGCCTCGGACATGTCGACCCTGCTGGGGGACACGCCCGCTCGCTGAGCCGCGAGATTAAATTGTTATTAAAGAGTCCGTTTGGGACAAGCCGTGCTGTGGGTATCCCAAGGCACGGCAGCGTCGACCATTGGTCAGCGTTGGCCCCTTCGCGTGACTGAGCGTTACCGGGGCCGGGTCGCGGGTACGGACTCGGAGACTCCTGGATCATCGGTCACGGGGAGCGGGAAAACCCAGCGTGGTGCCTGTCGCTTAGGCGAAATGTGGGCTCTCGGGCTTGACGTTTCGGCGCGGACGGGTGATGCTGCCAGCAACGTGGAGCGCAGAGCGAGAGCGAACTGGACAGGTGTATGCCCATCGGCTACACTGCCCCTTTGCGCTGCCCTTTGGCGACCGCTTCTCTAAGTGATACTTGGTCCCGGTCGTCTGGCGTGCGTGTAGTCAGTCCGCGAGCCCTCGGAAGGACATCTGTTGGCAGCCTCGCGCAACGCCTCCGCCGTTCCCGCCGGTCCCCGTACCGTGTCGTTCTCACGTATCGAGGAGCCGCTCGAAGTTCCCGACCTTCTCGCCCTGCAGACCGAGTCCTTCGACTGGCTCGTGGGCAACGAGAGATGGAAGGCCAGGGTCGAGGCGGCTCGTCAGGCCGGGCGCAGGGACGTTCCGGCTCAGTCCGGTCTCGAGGAGATCTTCGAAGAGATCAGTCCGATTGAGGACTTCTCCGGGACCATGTCCCTGTCGTTCCGCGATCACCGGTTCGAGCCGCCCAAGCACTCGGTTGACGAGTGCAAAGACAAGGACATGACCTACTCGGCGTCGCTGTTCGTGACGGCTGAGTTCATCAATAACACCACGGGTGAGATCAAGAGCCAGACGGTGTTCATGGGCGACTTCCCGCTCATGACGTCGAAGGGCACGTTCATCATCAACGGGACCGAGCGTGTGGTGGTGTCCCAGCTGGTCCGGTCGCCGGGTGTCTACTTCGATCGTTCGGTCGACAAGACCTCCGACAAGGATCTGTTCGGCTGCCGGGTGATTCCCTCGCGGGGGGCCTGGCTGGAGTTCGAGATCGACAAGCGTGACAGCGTCGGGGTGCGGATCGACCGTAAGCGCAAGCAGCCCGTGACCGTGCTGCTGAAGGCGCTGGGGTGGACGAGCGACCAGATTCTTGAGCGGTTCGGTCAGTATGAGTCGATCCGGGCGACGCTGGAGAAGGATCACACCTCCGGTCAGGATGACGCGCTGCTGGACATCTACCGCAAGCTGCGTCCGGGTGAGCCGCCGACCAAGGAGTCGGCGCAGGCGTTGCTGGAGAATCTGTATTTCAATCCCAAGCGGTATGACCTGGCGAAGGTGGGCCGCTACAAGATCAACAAGAAGCTGGGCGTCGACTCGGAGATCACGCAGGGCACGCTGACCGAGGAAGACGTCGTTGCCACCATCGAATACCTGGTGCGGTTGCACGCGGGTGAGGAGTCGATGGCGGGCGCGGGCGGCCGTGAGGTGGTCGTCGAGACCGACGACATCGACCACTTCGGCAACCGCCGTCTGCGTACGGTGGGCGAGTTGATCCAGAACCAGGTCCGCCTGGGCCTGGCCCGCATGGAGCGTGTCGTCCGCGAGCGGATGACGACCCAGGACGTCGAGGCGATCACGCCGCAGACCCTGATCAACGTGCGTCCCGTCACCGCCTCGATCCGGGAGTTCTTCGGCACGTCCCAGCTGTCGCAGTTCATGGACCAGACCAACCCGCTGGCGGGTCTGACCCACAAGCGCCGACTGTCGGCGCTGGGTCCCGGCGGTCTGTCCCGTGAGCGGGCCGGCTTCGAGGTTCGTGACGTGCACCCGTCCCACTACGGCCGGATGTGCCCGATCGAGACGCCGGAAGGCCCGAACATCGGCCTCATCGGTTCGCTCTCGTCGTTCGGCCGGGTCAACTCCTTCGGCTTCGTCGAGACGCCGTACCGGCGTGTCGTCGACGGCAGGGTCACCGACGAGATCGACTACCTGACCGCGGACGAGGAGGACCGGCACGTCGTGGCGCAGGCCAACACGGTCCTGAACGCCGACGGCGGCTTCGCCGAGACCCGGGTGCTCGCCCGCCGCAAGGGCGGCGAGTTCGAGGCGGTCCATCCGTCCGAGGTCGACTACATGGACGTGTCGCCGCGTCAGATGGTGTCGGTGGCGACCGCGATGATCCCGTTCCTGGAGCACGACGACGCCAACCGGGCGCTGATGGGCTCCAACATGCAGAGGCAGTCGGTGCCGCTGCTGAAGAGCGAGGCGCCGCTGGTGGGCACCGGCATGGAGTACCGTGCCGCGACCGACGCCGGCGACGTGATCAGCGCGGAGAAGGCCGGTGTGGTCGAGGAGGTCTCGGCCGACTACGTCACCGTGATGAACGACGACGGCACCCGCACGACGTATCGGGTGGCGAAGTTCAAGCGGTCCAACCAGGGCACCTGCTTCAACCAGAAGCCGATGGTCGCCGAGGGTGACCGGGTGGAGGTCAACCAGGTCATCGCCGACGGGCCGTGCACCGACAACGGTGAGATGGCGTTGGGCAAGAACCTGCTGGTGGCGTTCATGCCGTGGGAGGGTCACAACTACGAGGACGCGATCATCCTGTCCCAGCGGCTGGTGCAGGACGACGTGCTGTCGTCGATCCACATCGAGGAGCACGAGGTCGACGCCCGCGACACCAAGCTGGGCCCGGAGGAGATCACCCGCGACATCCCCAACGTCTCCGAGGAGGTGCTGGCCGACCTCGACGAGCGGGGCATCATCCGCATCGGTGCCGAGGTCGTGACCGGCGACATCCTGGTCGGCAAGGTCACGCCGAAGGGTGAGACGGAGCTGACGCCGGAGGAGCGGCTGCTGCGGGCGATCTTCGGGGAGAAGGCCCGTGAGGTGCGTGACACCTCGCTGAAGGTGCCGCACGGTGAGTCGGGCAAGGTCATCGGCGTCCGCGTGTTCTCTCGTGAGGAGGGCGACGAGCTTCCTCCGGGGGTCAACGAGCTGGTCCGCGTCTACGTGGCGCAGAAGCGCAAGATCACCGATGGGGACAAGCTCGCGGGCCGGCACGGCAACAAGGGCGTCATCTCCAAGATCCTGCCGGTCGAGGACATGCCGTTCCTGGAGGACGGCACCCCGGTCGACATCGTGCTCAACCCGCTGGGCGTGCCCGGCCGGATGAACGTCGGCCAGGTGCTGGAGACCCACCTGGGATGGATCGCCGCCCGAGGGTGGGACGTCAGCGGCGTGGAGGAGGCGTGGGCCGAGCGGCTGCGCGACAAGGGCCTGGGTGAGGTCAAGCCGTTCACCAAGGTCGCCACGCCGGTGTTCGACGGCGCCCACGAGGAGGAGATCGTCGGCCTGTTGAGCAACACGCTGGTCAACCGGGACGGCGAGCGGATGGTCGGCGAGAACGGCAAGGCGCGTCTGTTCGACGGCCGCTCCGGCGAGCCGTTCCCGCACCCGATCTCGGTCGGTTACATCTACATCCTGAAGCTGCTCCACCTGGTGGACGACAAGATCCACGCCCGGTCGACGGGCCCGTACTCCATGATCACCCAGCAGCCGCTGGGTGGTAAGGCGCAGTTCGGCGGGCAGCGGTTCGGCGAGATGGAGGTGTGGGCGCTGGAGGCGTACGGCGCCGCCTACGCCCTGCAGGAACTGCTGACCATCAAGTCCGACGACGTCCTGGGCCGGGTGAAGGTCTACGAGGCCATCGTCAAGGGTGAGAACATCCCCGAGGCGGGCATTCCCGAGTCCTTCAAGGTCCTTATCAAGGAGATGCAGTCGCTCTGCCTCAACGTCGAGGTGCTCTCCAGCGACGGCATGTCCATCGAGATGCGTGACACCGACGAGGACGTCTTCCGCGCGGCGGAAGAGCTCGGCATCGATCTGTCCCGGCGTCCCCACGAGGGCGCGATGACCGTCGACGAGGTCTGATCAAAAAGGGGATTATCCAGTGCTCGACGTCAACTTCTTCGACGAGCTGCGCATCGGCCTCGCGACCGCCGACGACATTCGGCAGTGGTCGCACGGTGAGGTGAAGAAGCCCGAGACCATCAACTACCGCACCCTCAAGCCGGAGAAGGACGGACTCTTCTGCGAGAAGATCTTCGGTCCCACCCGCGACTGGGAGTGCTACTGCGGCAAGTACAAGCGCGTCCGTTTCAAGGGCATCATCTGTGAGCGCTGTGGCGTCGAGGTCACGCGCGCCAAGGTGCGCCGCGAGCGGATGGGCCACATCGAGCTGGCCGCTCCCGTCACGCACATCTGGTACTTCAAGGGCGTCCCGTCCCGTCTGGGGTACCTGCTCGACCTCGCCCCGAAGGACCTGGAGAAGGTCATCTACTTCGCGGCGTACATGATCACGCATGTCGACATCGAGATGCGTGACCGCGACCTGCCGTCCCTCGAAGCGAAGATCTCCGTCGAGCGGCAGCACGTGGAGCAGCGCCGGGACGCCGACATCGAGGCTCGCCAGAAGAAGCTCGAGTCCGACCTGGCCGAGCTGGAGGCCAGCGGCGCCAAGGGCGACGCCCGCCGCAAGGTCCGCGAGGGCGCCGACCGCGAGATGCGCCAGCTCCGCGACCGGGCCCAGCGCGAGCTGGACCGGCTGGAGGAGGTCTGGAGCCGCTTCAAGAACCTCAAGGTCCAGGACCTGGAGGGCGACGAGCTGCTCTACCGCGAGATGCGCGACCGCTTCGGTCGTTACTTCCGCGGCGGCATGGGCGCCCAGGCGATCCAGGAGCGGCTCAACAGCTTCGACCTGGACGCCGAGGCCGAGAACCTGCGCGAGACCATCCGCAGCGGCAAGGGCCAGAAGAAGGCCCGCGCCCTCAAGCGGCTCAAGGTCGTGGCGGCGTTCCTCAACACACGGAACTCGCCCAGCGGCATGGTGCTCGACTGCATCCCCGTCATCCCGCCGGACCTGCGTCCCATGGTCCAGCTCGACGGTGGCCGGTTCGCGACCTCCGACCTGAACGACCTGTACCGCCGGGTCATCAACCGGAACAACCGCCTCAAGCGTCTGCTCGACCTCGGCGCGCCCGAGATCATCGTGAACAACGAGAAGCGGATGCTCCAGGAGGCCGTCGACGCCCTGTTCGACAACGGCCGCCGCGGCCGCCCGGTCACGGGCCCCGGCAACCGTCCGCTCAAGTCGCTCAGCGACATGCTCAAGGGCAAGCAGGGCCGCTTCCGGCAGAACCTGCTGGGCAAGCGCGTCGACTACTCCGGCCGTTCGGTCATCGTCGTCGGCCCGCAGCTCAAGCTCCACCAGTGCGGCCTGCCCAAGCAGATGGCGCTGGAGCTGTTCAAGCCGTTCGTGATGAAGCGTCTGGTCGATCTCAACCACGCGCAGAACATCAAGTCCGCCAAGCGGATGGTCGAGCGGTCCAAGCCGGTCGTGTGGGACGTGCTGGAAGAGGTCATCACCGAGCACCCGGTGCTGCTCAACCGCGCGCCCACCCTGCACCGTCTGGGCATCCAGGCCTTCGAGCCGCAGCTGGTCGAGGGCAAGGCCATCCAGATCCACCCGCTCGTCTGCACCGCGTTCAACGCGGACTTCGACGGCGACCAGATGGCGGTGCACCTGCCGCTGTCCGCCGAGGCCCAGGCCGAGGCGCGGATCCTGATGCTGTCCACGAACAACATCCTCAAGCCGGCCGACGGCAAGCCGGTGACGATGCCCACCCAGGACATGGTCATCGGTCTGTACTGGCTGACCACCCAGAAGGAGGGCGGCGTCGGCGAGGGCCGGGTGTTCACCACGGTGTCGGAGGCCCTCATGGCCCACGACCGCCACGAGCTGGACATCCAGGCCAAGATCCAGGTCCGCCTCAAGGACGTCCCGCCGCCGCGCGGCTGGGAGGGCCCCGAGGGCTGGGAGCCTGGCGAGCCGTTCCGGCTGGAGACCACGCTGGGCCGGTGCCTGTTCAACCAGACGCTGCCGGACAACTACCCCTTCGTGAACTACCAGGTCGGCAAGAAGCAGCTCTCGGCGATCGTCAACGAGCTGGCCGAGCGGTACCCGAAGGTCGAGGTCGCCAACGCCCTCGACTCCCTGAAGGACGCCGGGTTCTACTGGGCGACCCGCGCCGGTGTCACGATCTCGATCGAGGACGTCGTCGCGCCGCCGAACAAGCCCGCGATCATGGAGTCGTACGAGAAGCGCGCCGACAAGGTCCAGCGGGAGTACGACCGGGGTCTGATCACGGACGAGGAGCGCCGCCAGGAGCTCATCGAGATCTGGACGCATGCCACGGCGGACGTCGAGACCGACATGATCAACGCGTTCCCGGCGACCAACCCGGTCTGGATGATGGTCAACTCCGGCGCCCGCGGTAACAAGATGCAGGTCCGGCAGATCGCCGGTATCCGCGGCCTGGTGTCCAACACCAAGGGTGAGACGATCCCGCGGCCGATCAAGTCCTCGTTCCGCGAGGGCCTGTCGGTGCTGGAGTACTTCATCTCCACCCACGGTCAGCGGAAGGGTCTGGCGGACACCGCTCTGCGGACCGCCGACTCCGGCTACCTGACCCGTCGTCTGGTCGACGTCGCCCAGGACGTCATCGTCCGCGAGGTCGACTGCGGCACCGACAGGGCCGTCCCGCTGCACGTCGGCGAGCGCGACGCTCAGGGCAACCTGGTCAAGGCCGAGAACGCCGAGAGCAACGTGCACGGCCGGATCCTGGCCGAGGACGTCGAGGTGGACGGCAAGCTGGTCGCCTCGGCGGGCGTCGACATCAACGACGCCATCGTGACCGCGCTGGTCGCGGCCGGTGTCGAGACCGTCAGGACCCGCAGCACGCTGGTCTGTGAGGCCAAGATCGGTGTCTGCGCCACCTGCTACGGCCGTTCGCTCGCGACCGGCAAGCTCGTGGACGTCGGCGAGGCGGTCGGCATCATCGCCGCCCAGTCCATCGGTGAGCCGGGCACCCAGCTGACCATGCGGACCTTCCACACCGGTGGTGTGGCGGGCGCCGACATCACCCACGGTCTGCCGCGTGTCCAGGAGCTGTTCGAGGCCCGCATCCCCAAGGGTGTGGCCCCGATCAGCGAGGTCGCCGGCCGGGCGCGGATCGACGAGACCGACAAGACCCGCAAGATCGTCATCACTCCGGACGACGGCTCCGAAGAGGTGGCGTACCCGGTCTCGATGCGGTCGCGGCTGCTCGTCTCCGACGGCCAGCGCGTGGATGTCGGCCAGCTGCTGATCGCCGGTGCGCGCAACCCCAACGAGGTCCTGCGGATCCTCGGCCCCCGGGCGGTCCAGCTCCACCTCGTCGACGAGGTGCAGCAGGTCTACCGGTCGCAGGGTGTGTCGATCCACGACAAGCACATCGAGGTCATCGTCCGCCAGATGCTCAAGCGGGTGAACGTCCTCGAGTCCGGCGACACCGAGCTGCTGCCCGGCGAGCTGGTCGAGCGGCCGCGGTTCGAGGCCATGAACCGCCAGACCGTGGCCGAGGGCGGCCAGCCCGCGTCCGGCCGTCCGGTGCTGATGGGCATCACCAAGGCCTCGCTCGCCACCGAGTCGTGGCTGTCGGCGGCGTCCTTCCAGGAGACGACGCGAGTCCTCACCGACGCGGCGATCCACGCCAAGTCGGACTCGCTGCTCGGCCTCAAGGAGAACGTCATCATCGGTAAGCTCATCCCGGCCGGTACGGGCATGCCGCAGTACCGGAACATCCGGGTGGAGCCGACCGAGGAGGCCAAGGCCGCCATGTACACCGTCGGCGGCTACGACGGCTCCGCGTCGGACTACACCTTCGGTTCCGGCAGCGGCGAGGCCGTTCCGCTGGAGGAGTACGACTTCGGCCAGTACGGCCGCTGAGTCGCGTGACAGGGAACGCCCGGAGCGGTCACCGCTCCGGGCGTTTCTGTGTCTATTGCGCTCGCTCCGTCGCGCCCCTCGCGGCTCGGGCGCTCACGAGACCGTGTCGTGTCGCTGTGTCTCACGGGCGAAAGTGGCGGAGTGACACCTGGGCGACCGGTACACTTGCTCCGAGCCCTTTGGCGGCCTGTGCCGAGCAGGCAGCGGAAACATGGCACGGATACGACGATCCGGCGGATGTCGTTTTGACGTCATCAACAGCGCTGGGTAGTCTTTGTCTTCGTGCCCATGCTTCATGGGCTCGCATGCGTGCGCTCGGGAGCCTGTCCCAGTAAGGGATCGGGCGGAGCGCCGGATGACCTCTCCAGATCGGCCGGGTACGCCCGGGTGTGGTGTGGCCCGTCCACGACACGCCCGACCGCGTGGGTCGAAGGAGACACAAAACCAGCAGGTCATGACACCGGCAGTACCTGCAAGCCCGGACGGGGCGGCATCGCCACCTCGATCGGGACCTACGTATCACCGGCTAGGCACGAAACGGAGACGCGGTGCCCACCATTCAGCAGTTGGTCCGAAAGGGCCGGCAGGACAAGGTCAGCAAGACCAAGACTCCTGCCCTCAAGGGGAGCCCGCAGCGGCGCGGCGTTTGCACCCGCGTGTACACGACGACCCCCAAGAAGCCCAACTCGGCGCTGCGCAAGGTGGCCCGTGTTCGGCTCACCAACGGCATCGAGGTCACGGCCTACATCCCCGGTGTCGGCCACAACCTTCAGGAGCACTCGATGGTGCTCGTGCGCGGCGGCCGTGTGAAGGACCTGCCGGGTGTTCGCTACAAGATCATCCGTGGTTCGCTGGACACTCAGGCCGTCCGGAACCGCAAGCAGGCCCGCAGCCGCTACGGCGCGAAGAAGGAGAAGAGCTGACATGCCGCGCAAGGGTTCCCCTGGCCGCCGCCAGCTGGTCGCCGACCCGGTGCACAACTCGCCCCTGGTCACCGCTCTGATCAACAAGGTTCTCCTGGACGGCAAGCGCTCCCTGGCGCAGTCGATCGTCTACGGCGCCCTCGAGGGTTGCAAGGACAAGACCGGCAACGACCCGGTCGTCACCCTCAAGCGTGCGCTCGACAACGTCCGGCCGACGCTCGAGGTGAAGAGCCGTCGCGTCGGTGGCGCCACCTACCAGGTGCCGGTCGAGGTCAAGGCCTCGCGCAGCACCACCCTGGCCCTGCGGTGGCTCGTCCAGTACTCGCGGGCACGCCGTGAGAAGACCATGACCGAGCGGCTCATGAACGAGCTCCTCGACGCGAGCAACGGCCTCGGCGCCAGCGTCAAGCGGCGCGAGGACACGCACAAGATGGCCGAGTCCAACAAGGCCTTCGCCCACTACCGCTGGTAGTAGGCACCGACGACGAGTTAAGGACGCGAAGAAGTGGCCACCACGACCGCTCTTGACCTGGCCAAGGTCCGCAACATCGGCATCATGGCCCATATCGACGCGGGCAAGACCACGACGACCGAGCGCATCCTGTTCTACACCGGTATCAACTACAAGATCGGTGAGGTCCACGAGGGCGCCGCCACCATGGACTGGATGGAGCAGGAGCAGGAGCGCGGCATCACGATCACGTCCGCCGCGACGACCTGTGAGTGGCTCGGCCACACCATCAACATCATCGACACGCCCGGCCACGTCGACTTCACCATCGAGGTCGAGCGGTCGCTGCGCGTCCTCGACGGCGCGGTCGCCGTGTTCGACGGTGTCGCGGGCGTGGAGCCGCAGTCGGAGACCGTGTGGCGTCAGGCGGACCGTTACGGCGTTCCGCGGATCTGCTTCGTCAACAAGATGGACCGGGTCGGCGCGGAGTTCCACCGCTGTGTCGACATGATGATCAGCCGGCTGAACTCCACTCCGGCGGTCATCCAGCTTCCCTGGGGCGTCGAGGCCGACTTCAAGGGCGTCATCGACCTGGTGAAGATGAAGGCCCTGATCTGGAGCGCCGAGGCCGCCAAGGGCGAGATGTACGACACCGTCGACATCCCGGCCGACCACGCGGACGCGGCTCGTGAGTGGCGCGACAAGCTCGTCGAGACGGTCGCCGAGAACGACGACGAGCTGATGGAGCTCTTCCTGGAGGGCGTCGAGCCCACCGAGGAGCAGCTCGTCGCGGCCCTCCGCCGCGCGACCATCACCGGTGCGATCAACCCGGTCCTCTGCGGCACCGCCTTCAAGAACAAGGGCGTCCAGCCCCTGCTCGACGCGATCGTCGCCTACCTCCCCGCGCCCACCGACATCCCGGCCTTCAAGGGCCACGCGGTGGGCAACGAGGAGGAGGTCGTGGAGCGCCACCCGGACCCGAACGAGCCGTTCGCCGCGCTGGCCTTCAAGATCATGAGCGACCCGCACCTGGGCAAGCTGACCTACATCCGCATCTACTCCGGAACGCTCGAGGCCGGCACCACTGTGGTGAACTCGGTCAAGGGCAAGAAGGAGCGGATCGGCAAGATCTACCAGATGCACGCGAACAAGCGCGAGGAGCGCCCGACCGCGAGCGCCGGCCAGATCGTCGCCGTCATGGGTCTGAAGGACACCACGACCGGCGACACCCTGTCCGACGCGGCCAAGCAGGTCGTGCTCGAGTCGATGACGTTCCCCGCTCCGGTGATCAACGTCGCGATCGAGCCCAAGACCAAGGGCGACCAGGAGAAGCTGGGCACCGCGATCCAGCGGCTGGCCGAGGAGGACCCGTCCTTCCAGGTCCGCCGCGACGAGGAGACCGGCCAGACGGTCATCTGGGGTATGGGCGAGCTCCACCTGGAGATCCTCGTCGACCGGATGCGCCGCGAGTTCAAGGTCGAGGCCAACGTCGGCCGCCCGCAGGTCGCCTACCGCGAGACCATCCGCCGCAAGGTGGAGAAGGTCGAGTACACGCACAAGAAGCAGACCGGTGGTTCCGGCCAGTTCGCGCGCGTGATCATCGACCTGGAGCCGCTGGGCGAGGGCAACGACGGCTACGAGTTCGCGAACAAGGTCACCGGTGGCCGCATCCCCAGGGAGTACATCCCGTCGGTGGACGCGGGCGCGCAGGAGGCGGCCGAGTTCGGCGTCCTCGCCGGCTACCCGATGGTCGGGGTCAAGGTCACCCTTCAGGACGGCGCCTTCCACGAGGTCGACTCGTCCGAAATGGCATTCAAGATTGCCGGCTCGATGGCCTTCAAGGAGGCCGCGCGCAAGGCGGACGCCGTACTCCTCGAGCCGATGATGGCCGTTGAGGTCACCACGCCCGAGGACTACATGGGAGATGTCATCGGCGACCTGAACGGTCGGCGGGGACAGATCCAGGCAATGGACGAACGGTCCGGCGCCCGTGTCATCAGGGCGCTCGTCCCGCTCTCTGAGATGTTCGGCTACGTGGGAGACCTGCGCAGCCGCACCCAGGGTCGGGCGAGCTACAGCATGCAGTTCGACTCCTACGCGGAGGTGCCCCCGGGCATCGCCAAGGAGATCGTCGCGAAGGCTCGGGGCGAATAGTTCCGCTCGCCGTCCGGCGGGCACCTGCGGGTGCCCGCCGGACGGAGCCTGAGTTGCACGACGCAAGTCAAGTCAGAATCTCTAAGGAGACAGACCAGTGGCCAAGGCCAAGTTCGAGCGGAACAAGCCGCACGTGAACATCGGCACCATTGGGCACATCGACCACGGCAAGACCACTCTGACCGCGGCGATCACCAAGGTGCTTCACGACCGTTTCCCGCAGCTCAACGAGGCGACCCCGTTCGACAAGATCGACAAGGCGCCCGAGGAGAAGGCTCGCGGAATCACGATCTCCATCGCGCACGTCGAGTACCAGACCGAGAAGCGCCACTACGCTCACGTGGACTGCCCCGGTCACGCCGACTACGTGAAGAACATGATCACCGGTGCCGCCCAGATGGACGGCGCGATCCTGGTCGTGGCCGCCACCGACGGCCCGATGCCGCAGACCAAGGAGCACGTGCTCCTGGCCCGCCAGGTCGGCGTTCCGTACATCGTCGTCGCCCTGAACAAGGCCGACATGGTGGACGACGAGGAGATCCTGGAGCTCGTCGAGCTCGAGGTTCGCGAGCTCCTCTCCGCTCAGGAGTTCCCGGGCGACGACCTGCCGGTCGTGCGCGTCTCGGCGCTGAAGGCGCTCGAGGGCGACGAGAAGTGGGGCGACTCGATCATCGAGCTCATGAACGCCGTGGACGAGAACGTCCCCGAGCCCGTTCGTGACACCGACAAGCCGTTCCTGATGCCGATCGAGGACGTGTTCTCGATCACCGGTCGTGGCACTGTCGTCACCGGCCGTATTGAGCGCGGTGTCGTCAAGGTCAACGAGACCGTCGACATCATCGGCATCAAGGAGAAGAGCACCACGACGACCGTCACCGGCGTCGAGATGTTCCGCAAGCTCCTCGACGAGGGCCAGGCCGGTGACAACGTCGGTCTGCTCCTCCGCGGCATCAAGCGCGAGGACGTCGAGCGCGGTCAGTGTGTCATCAAGCCGGGCACGACCACCCCGCACACCGAGTTCGAGGCGCAGGTCTACATCCTGTCCAAGGACGAGGGCGGCCGTCACACGCCGTTCTTCAACAACTACCGTCCTCAGTTCTACTTCCGTACGACTGACGTGACCGGCGTGGTGAACCTCCCCGAGGGCACCGAGATGGTCATGCCGGGCGACAACACGGAAATGCGCGTTGAGCTGATCCAGCCCATCGCCATGGAAGAGGGCCTGAAGTTCGCGATCCGCGAGGGTGGCCGCACCGTCGGCGCCGGTCGCGTCACGAAGATCATCAAGTAGCGCACCGCGGCGTGGCGGCCGGGCCTTCAGGGGCCTGGCCGCCACACCACGCAGGGGCCGGAAACGGCTCCGCCACGGACGACGAAACCGTGATCTCGCAGTGCTTTCGGCCGCGATTCGACCGAAGCCACTGCCAGATCACGGACTGGCCGGACCGGTTCCGGAGCGTCGGACGCGTGGCATGACCAGCGGCAGTGGGCCGCATGAAGCTTAATAGGACGACAGCGAAGGACACCGAGGCCACTATGGCGGGACAGAAGATCCGCATCCGGCTCAAGGCGTATGACCACGAGGTCATCGACAGCTCGGCCAAGAAGATCGTCGAGACGGTGACGCGGACCGGCGCCAAGGTCGCTGGCCCGGTGCCGCTGCCGACCGAGAAGAACGTGTACTGCGTCATCCGGTCGCCGCACAAGTACAAGGACAGCCGTGAGCACTTCGAGATGCGCACCCACAAGCGGCTGATTGACATCATCGACCCGACGCCCAAGACGGTTGACTCGCTCATGCGTCTCGACCTTCCCGCCGGCGTCGACATTTCGATCAAGCTCTAAGGAACGCACTGACATGGCTAAGCAGATCAAGGGCGTCCTGGGCAAGAAGCTCGGCATGACCCAGGTCTTCGACGAGGCGAACCGGGTGGTCCCGGTCACCGTCGTCGAGGCCGGTCCGTGCGTGGTGACCCGGGTCCGCACCCCTGAGAGGGACGGCTACTCCGCCGTGCAGCTCGGGTACGGCCAGGTTGACCCGCGCAAGGTCAACAAGCCCCTGGGTGACTACCTGCGCAAGCACGACATCACCCCCCGCCGCTACTTCGCCGAGGTTCGCACCGACGACGCGTCCGAGTACACCCTGGGCCAGGAAGTCCTGGCCGACACCTTCGAGGCGGGGCAGTACGTCGACGTCACCGGCAAGAGCAAGGGCAAGGGCTTCGCGGGTGTCATGAAGCGGCACAACTTCCGCGGCCTCGGCGCCTCGCACGGTACGCAGCGCAAGCACCGCTCGCCGGGCTCCATCGGCGGCTGCGCGACCCCCGGTCGCGTCTTCAAGGGCCTCCGCATGGCCGGCCGGATGGGCAACGTCCGCACCACGGTCCAGAGCCTCAAGGTCCACTCCGTGGACGCCGAGAAGGGTCTCATCCTGATCAAGGGTGCGATCCCCGGCCCGAACGGCAGCCTGGTGCTGGTCCGCACCGCCGCCAAGAAGGCCGCGGTGGCCAAGTGAGCGAGCGAACCAGCCAGTACATCAGCGTGTGCTCACTAACCGACGAGCGCAGCGAGGAGGCGAAGTGAGTACCACCATTGACGTCCTCGACGCCAGCGGCGCCAAGACGGGGACCGTCGACCTGCCCGGTGACGTCTTCGAGGCCAAGGTCAACATCCCGCTGATCCACCAGGTCGTCGTCGCCCAGCTCGCCGCTCGCCGGCAGGGCACCCACGCGACCAAGACCCGGGGCGACGTCTCCGGCGGTGGCAAGAAGCCGTACCGGCAGAAGGGCACCGGCCGCGCCCGTCAGGGCTCGACCCGGGCCCCGCAGTTCACCGGTGGTGGCGTCGTCCACGGCCCGCAGCCGCGTGACTACTCGCAGCGGACGCCCAAGAAGATGAAGGCCGCCGCCCTGCGCGGCGCCCTGTCCGACCGGGCTTCCGGCGGTCGCGTCCACGTGGTCAGCACGCTGGTCACCGGGGAGACCCCGAAGACCAGGTCGGCGCTTGAGGCGCTCCGCAAGATCACGCAGGCGGCGAGCGTGCTCGTGGTGGTCGACTCCGCCGACGAGCTCACCTGGCTGAGCCTGCGCAACGCGCCGGAGGTCCACCTCCTGGACGCGGGCCAGCTGAACACCTACGACGTGCTGTGCTACGACGACGTGGTCTTCACCCGTGAGGCGTACGACCAGGTCGTGGCCCGTCTGGGCGGCAGCGGGAAGGAAGAGGCCTGATGGAGAAGATCGCCGACCCGCGCGACATCATCCTCAAGCCGGTCGTCTCCGAGAAGAGCTACGGCCTGATCGATGAGCACAACAAGTACACCTTCCTGGTGCGCAAGAACGCCAACAAGACGCAGGTGAAGATCGCTGTCGAGCAGATCTTCGGCGTCAAGGTGACGAGCGTGAACACGATCAACCGCCAGGGGAAGCGCAAGCGGACGCGGGCGGGCTTCGGTCAGCGCCCCAGCACCAAGCGGGCGATCGTCAGCCTTGCCGAGGGCCACCGGATCGACATCTTCGGTCAGATCGGCTAGCTCGAGCGCCGCACGCGGGCCGGTGGGCCCTCGCCCAGCGCGAGGGTCCCGGCCCGGTAGTCAGCACCGGGAGGACCGCCGGGAGGCGGACCTCCACGGTACGAACCGACGAAGGATGAACGAAAGAGATGGGCATCCGTAAATACAAGCCGACGACTCCGGGTCGTCGCGGCGCGAGCGTCTCGGACTTCGCCGAGATCACGCGCAGCACTCCGGAGAAGTCGCTGCTTGCCCCCCTGCACAGCAAGGGCGGACGTAACGTGCACGGCCGGGTGACCGCCCGGCACCAGGGAGGCGGGCACAAGCGCGCCTACCGGATCATCGACTTCCGCCGCCACGACAAGGACGGGATCCCGGCCAAGGTCGCGCACATCGAGTACGACCCGAACCGGACCTCCCGCATCGCGCTGCTCCACTACGCCGACGGCGAGAAGCGGTACATCATCGCCCCGGTCGGCCTCAAGCAGGGGGACCGCGTCGAGAACGGCCCCGCGGCGGACATCAAGCCGGGCAACTGCCTGCCGCTGCGCAACATCCCGACCGGTACCTTCATCCACGCGGTGGAGCTGCGTCCGGGTGGCGGCGCGAAGCTGGGTCGCAGCGCCGGTGCGCAGATCCAGCTGCTGGCCAAGGAGGGCACCTACGCCACGCTGCGTATGCCCTCGGGCGAAATGCGCCAGGTCGACGTGCGCTGCCGGGCGACGGTGGGCCAGGTCGGCAACACCGAGCAGGCCAACATCAACATCGGTAAGGCCGGCCGTAACCGCTGGAAGGGCAAGCGCCCCACGGTCCGCGGTGTCGCCATGAACCCGGTCGACCACCCGCACGGTGGTGGTGAGGGCAAGACCTCCGGCGGTCGCCACCCGGTGAACCCCAAGGGCAAGCCCGAGGGCCGTACCCGTCAGCCCAACAAGCCCAGCGACCGGCTGATCATCCGTCGTCGGAGCAAGAGGAAGAAGCGGTAGGAGCAGCCGACATGCCACGTAGTCTTAAGAAGGGTCCCTTCGTGGACGATCACCTTCAGAAGAAGGTGGACGCCCAGAACGAGAAGGGCACCAAGAACGTCATCAAGACGTGGTCGCGGCGCTCCATGATCGTGCCGGACATGATCGGTCACACGATCGCCGTGCACGACGGCCGCAAGCACGTTCCCGTGTTCGTCACCGAGGCCATGATCGGCCACAAGCTCGGTGAGTTCGCGCCCACGCGGACCTTCCGCAGCCACGTCAAGGAAGACCGCCGCAGCCGGCGGTAAGCGCCTTCTAGTAAGCATCAGAGGAGACAGCGATGGAAGCCAGGGCACAGGCGCGGTACGCGCGCCACACGCCCCGGAAGGCCCGCCGCGTGGTGGACCTCATTCGCGGGCTGCCCGCTTCGGAGGCGCAGGCCGTGCTGCAGTTCGCTCCCCAGTCGGCGAGCGAGACCGTCTACAAGGTGCTCTCGAGCGCGATCGCGAACGCGGAGCACAACTTCAAGCTCGACCGGGACACGCTCTTCGTGAGCCGTGCGTGGGTGGACGAGGGTCCGACCCTGAAGCGGTTCCGCCCGCGTGCCCAGGGTCGCGCCTATCGGATCAACAAGCGGACGAGCCACATCACCGTGATCGTGGAGTCCCGCGAGCCGAAGGGAAGGACCCGCTAGTGGGCCAGAAGGTTAACCCGCACGGGTTCCGCCTCGGCATCACGACCGACTTCAAGAGCCGGTGGTACGCCGACAAGCTGTACAAGTCGTACGTCGCCGAGGACGTGGCGATCCGCCGCATGCTGCAGAAGGGCATGGAGCGGGCCGGCATCTCCAAGGTCGAGATCGAGCGTACGACCGACCGCGTCCAGGTCGACATCCACACCGCCCGGCCGGGCATCGTCATCGGCCGCCGCGGCGCCGAGGCCGACCGCATCCGCGGCGACCTGGAGAAGCTGACCAAGAAGCAGGTCCAGCTGAACATCCTCGAGGTGAAGAACCCCGAGATCGACGCGCAGCTCGTCGCGCAGGGCGTGGCCGAGCAGCTGTCCAGCCGCGTCTCGTTCCGCCGGGCCATGCGGAAGGCCATGCAGTCCGCCATGAAGAGCGGCGCCAAGGGCATCCGGGTCCAGTGCTCGGGTCGTCTCGGCGGCGCGGAGATGTCCCGCTCGGAGTTCTACCGCGAGGGCCGCGTGCCCCTGCACACCCTCCGCGCGGACATCGACTTCGGGTTCTACGAGGCCCGCACCACCTTCGGCCGTATCGGCGTGAAGGTGTGGATCTACAAGGGCGAGGCTCCCACGAGCCGCCAGGAGCGCGAGGCCGCTGCGGCCGGCGCCCGGGCGAGCCAGCGTCGTGAGCGCGACGACCGCCGCGGTGGCGCGGGCGACCGTCCGCGTCGTGGCGGCGGCGACCGTCCCCGCCGTGGCGGCGGGGCCGGAGGCCGTGGCGACCGCGCACCCAGGACTGAGGCGGCCGCGCAGGCCGCCCCCGAGACGGGCCCGGCGGAGCAGCCGGGTGCTGAAGGGAGCTGACCATGCTGATCCCGCGCAGGGTCAAGCACCGCAAGCAGCACCGGCCCGACCGCAGCGGAGCCGCCAAGGGCGGTACCCGGGTCGTGTTCGGCGAGTTCGGCATCCAGGCGCTTGAGCACTCTTATGTGACCAACCGCCAGATCGAGGCCGCGCGTATCGCCATGACCCGGCACATCCGCCGTGGCGGAAAGGTCTGGATCAACATCTTCCCTGACCGCCCTCTGACCAAGAAGCCGGCCGAGACCCGCATGGGTTCCGGTAAGGGTTCTCCGGAGTGGTGGATCGCCAATGTGAAGCCCGGCCGAGTCATGTTCGAGCTGTCCGGCGTCGCCGAGCCCGTGGCCCGTGAGGCCATGCGCCGCGCGATGCACAAGCTCCCCATGAAGTGCCGTTTTGTCAAGCGTGAAGTGGGTGAGGCGTGATGGCTAAGGGTCTGACCGCCGCGGAGCTGCGTATCGAGGACCAGGACGTCCTCGTCCAGAAGCTCAAGGAGGCGAAGGAGGAGCTGTTCAACCTCCGCTTCCAGTCGGCGACGGGGCAGTTGGAGAGCCACGGTCGGCTGCGTGCCGTCCGCCGCGAGATCGCCCGTATCTACACCGTGATGCGCGAGCGCGAGCTGGGCATCGTCACGGTCGAGAAGGAGCCGAGCGATGGCTGAGACAACTGAGTCCACCGAAACCGCCGAGGCCACGCCGGCCGCGCAGCGGAACTACCGCAAGACCCGTGAGGGCCTCGTCGTCAGCGACAAGATGGACAAGACCGTCGTCGTCGCCGTCGAGGACCGCGTCAAGCACCCCCTCTACGGCAAGGTCATCCGCCGGACGACCAAGTACAAGGCGCACGACGAGCAGAACTCCTGCGGCATCGGCGACCGGGTTCTGCTGATGGAGACCCGGCCCCTGTCGGCCACCAAGCGCTGGCGGGTCGTGGAGATCCTCGAGAAGGCCAAGTAACACAACCAGACGCGCCTCGTGGGGGGTGGGAGACCACCCCCCATGACGGTGTCCAAGGGACGGAACCGCTCGGCGGCCCGTCCGCCCGCGGTGACGGTCGTACGGCTGTGACCGAGGGAAAAAGACCACATCGGGTTCGGCCAGGCTCACCGCGACGGTGAGAACCGGCACGACAAACAGGAGTAGACGTGATCCAGCAGGAGTCGCGGCTCAAGGTCGCCGACAACACGGGTGCGAAGGAAATCCTCTGCATCCGGGTGCTCGGCGGCTCGGGTCGGCGCTACGCGGGGATCGGCGACATCATCGTTGCGACGGTGAAGGACGCCATTCCCGGCGGAGGCGTGAAAAAAGGCGACGTTGTCAAGGCTGTCGTGGTGCGCACCGTCAAGGAGCGCCGCCGCCCCGACGGCTCCTACATCCGCTTCGACGAGAACGCCGCGGTCATCATCAAGGACAGCGGTGACCCTCGGGGCACCCGCATCTTCGGCCCGGTGGGCCGTGAACTGCGCGACAAGAAGTTCATGCGCATCATCTCGCTCGCGCCGGAGGTGCTGTGATGCCGAAGCTGCACGTGAAGAAGGGTGACCTGGTTCAGGTCATCGCCGGCAAGGACAAGGGCGCCAAGGGCCGGATCATCGCCGCTTTCCCCCGCGAGGAGCGCGTGGTGGTCGAGGGCGTCAACATGATCAAGAAGCACTCGAAGGTGACCAACCAGGGTCCGCGCGGCGCCAAGGAAGGCGGCGTGCAGACCATGGAGGCTCCCATCCACGTGAGCAACGTCAAGAAGCTCAAGGATGGCGAGAAGGATGCGAAGCCCGAGAAGAAGGCCGCCGCGAAGAGCGACGCCGAGGCGACGGGTGAGGACGACTGATGACCGCCACGACGACTGAGACCGCGCGCCCCGTTCCGCGCCTCAAGCAGCGCTACCGCGAGGAGATCATCGCGAAGCTGCGCGAGGAACTCGGCATCGAGAACATCATGCTGGTGCCCACGATCACCAAGATCAAGGTGAACATGGGTGTCGGCGAGGCGGCCCGTGACTCCAAGCTGATCGAGGGCGCCGTCCGCGACCTCACGGCCATCACCGGTCAGAAGCCGGCCGTCGCCCGCGCCCGCAAGTCCATCGCGCAGTTCAAGCTCCGCGAGGGCATGCCGATCGGCGCGCACGTGACGCTGCGCGGCGACCGCATGTGGGAGTTCCTCGACCGTCTGCTGTCCCTGGCGCTGCCGCGTATCCGCGACTTCCGTGGCCTGTCGCCGAAGCAGTTCGACGGCAACGGCAACTACACCTTCGGCCTGACCGAGCAGGTCATGTTCCACGAGGTCGACCAGGACAAGGTCGACCGGCAGCGGGGCATGGACATCACGGTCGTGACCACCGCGAAGAACGACGACGAGGGCCGGGCGCTGCTGAAGCTCCTCGGCTTCCCCTTCAAGGAGGCCTGATCATGGCGAAGACGTCGCTGAGGGTCAAGGCAGCGCGCAAGCAGAAGTTCGAGGTCCGGGCGTACACTCGTTGTTCGCGTTGCGGCCGTCCGCGCGCTGTCTACCGCAAGTTCGGGCTCTGCCGGGTGTGCTTCCGCGAGATGGCGCACCGGGGCGAGCTGCCCGGCATCACCAAGTCGAGCTGGTAAGCCCCCGGGCGAACCGGCCGCACCAAGAAGTCATATCAACCGGGCGCCGTGACGGCGCCCACGACCACACCGCAGGTCCGCCGCGTGTCGGAGACACGAATCGAACGAGCGGAAACCGCGGTGAGGAAGGCCACCGGCCATGACGATGACCGACCCGATCGCAGACATGCTGACGCGTCTGCGTAACGCGAACTCGGCCTATCACGACACCGTGAGCATGCCCTACTCGAAGCTCAAGGCCCACATCGCGGAGATCCTCCAGCAGGAGGGTTACATCCAGGCCTGGAACGTCGAGGACGCCAAGGTCGGCAAGAACCTCGTGGTGGAGCTCAAGTTCGGGCCCAGCCGCGAGCGTGCGATCGCGGGCCTGCGCCGGGTGTCCAAGCCCGGTCTGCGGGTCTACGCGCAGAAGGACAACCTGCCCCGGGTCCTGGGAGGCCTGGGCGTCGCGATCATCTCGACGTCCAGCGGCCTGATGACGGACAGGCAGGCAGGCAAGCGTGGAGTGGGCGGGGAAGTCCTCGCCTACGTCTGGTAACGAGGGGAGGAACCACAGCATGTCACGAATCGGACGGCTGCCCATCCCCGTACCTGCGGGTGTCGACATCGCCATCGATGGCCGGAACGTTCAGGTCAAGGGGCCGAAGGGCACGCTCACTCACACCGTCGCCGACCCGATCGAGGTCTCGCGGGGCGAGGACGGCACCATCGCCGTCTCCCGCCCGAACGACGAGAACAAGGTCCGGGCGCTGCACGGCCTGTCCCGCACGCTGATCGCCAACATGGTGGCCGGCGTCACGCAGGGCTACACGAAGACGCTGGAGATCGTCGGCGTGGGTTACCGCGTCGCGGCCAAGGGCCCGACGCAGCTGGAGTTCTCGCTGGGCTTCAGCCACCCGGTCATCGTGGACGCGCCGGAGGGCATCAGCTTCCGCGTCGAGCGGCCGACCCTGTTCCACGTGGACGGCATCGACAAGCAGAAGGTCGGCGAGGTCGCCGCGAACATCCGCAAGTTGCGCAAGCCCGACCCGTACAAGGGCAAGGGCGTGCGCTACCAGGGCGAGGTTGTCCGCCGCAAGGTCGGAAAGGCTGGTAAGTAGTCATGGCTGGCAGGACTGCGTTCGGCAAGCACACGGCCGCCCGCACGGTCTCGCGGGCCCGTCGGCACAACCGCGTCCGCAAGAACGTCTTCGGTACGGCCGAGCGGCCGCGTCTGGTCGTCAACCGCTCCACTCGGCACCTGTTCGTCCAGATCGTCGACGACACCAAGGGCCACACGCTGGTGAGCGCGTCGACGATGGACACCGCGCTCCGCGGCGCCGAGGGCGACAAGACGGACAAGGCGAAGAAGGTCGGCGAGCTCCTCGCTCAGCGGGCCAAGAGCGCCGGGATCACCGCCGTCGTGTTCGACCGTGGCGGTAACCGCTACGCGGGGCGGCTGGCCGCCCTCGCGGACAGCGCCCGTGAAGGCGGGCTGGATTTCTGATGGCCCGTCCTACGAGCAATGAGAAGAGGAACCACTGATGGCTGCAGCTCCGCGTCGCGGTGCAGGCGGCGGTGGCGAGCGGCGTGACCGTCGTGACGATCGCCGCGGTGGCGCCGCAGACAAGGGCGTCTCGTACATCGAGCGCGTCGTGAAGATCAACCGAGTGGCCAAGGTCGTGAAGGGTGGCCGGCGCTTCAGCTTCACCGCGCTGGTCATCGTCGGCGACGGCAACGGCCTCGTCGGCGTCGGATACGGCAAGGCCAAGGAGGTGCCCGCGGCGATCGCCAAGGGCGTCGAGGAGGCCAAGAAGCACTTCTTCAAGGTGCCGCGCATCCAGGGCACGATTCCGCACACCGTGCAGGGCGAGGACGCCGCGGGCGTCGTGCTGCTGCGTCCGGCCTCGGCCGGTACCGGTGTCATCGCGGGTGGCCCGGTGCGCGCGGTGCTGGAGTGCGCCGGCATCCACGACGTGCTGTCGAAGTCGCTCGGCTCGGACAACCCGATCAACATCGTGCACGCCACCGTGGCGGCTCTGAAGGGCCTCAGCAGGCCCGAGGAGATCGCCGCCCGCCGTGGCCTCCCGATCGAGGACGTCGCCCCCAAGGCGATGCTCAAGGCCCGCGCTGAGGGCCTCGCTGAGGCCGCGGCCGCGGCGAAGGCGGTGAGCTAGCCGATGGCTCGTCTCAAGATCACCCAGGTCCGATCGAAGATCGGTGGCAAGCAGAACCAGCGTGACTCGCTGCGCTCGCTGGGCCTGAAGCGAATCGGCGACGTCGTCGTCAAGGAGGACCGCCCCGAGATCCGTGGCATGGTCGCCGTGGTGACGCACCTCGTCGTTGTTGAAGAGGTCGACTAGTCATGACTGAGAACGCTCCGCTCAAGCTGCACGACCTCCGTCCCGCCCCCGGCGCCAACAAGGCCAAGGTCCGCAAGGGCCGCGGCGAGGGCTCCAAGGGCAAGACGGCCGGTCGGGGCACCAAGGGCACCAAGGCTCGCAACAACGTGATGCCGGGCTTCGAGGGCGGCCAGATTCCGCTCCAGCGGCGGCTGCCGAAGCTGAAGGGCTTCTCGAACGCGCTGTTCAAGACGACCTACCAGGTCGTCAACCTGGACCGGATCGGGGAGTTCTTCCCCGAGGGTGGCGCCGTCACGGTCGACGAGCTCGTCGCCCGGGGTGCGGTCCGCAAGAACCAGCTCGTCAAGGTGCTGGGTACCGGTGAGATCTCTGTGGCGGTCAACGTGCAGGCGCACGCCTTCTCGGCGTCCGCCAAGGAGAAGATCGCCGCGGCCGGCGGCTCGGTTTCCGAGCTGTAGGCATGATGCTGCGCGAGGCGCGGAGGTTCGTTATGAGCCTCCGCGCCCGTAGTGCGTTAGAGTTCGCTGGGCAGCGGGCTCGCTTCGCGGCCCGACTAGCTCATTGGCAACAAGTCATGTCGTGGGACGCCTTCCAGGCCGTCACCGACCGTCACCGCGTCACTGGCGCGCAGGAGGGACCGTGCTAACCGCGATTACCCGGGCATTCCGGACGCCGGACCTGCGCAAGAAGCTGCTCTTCACCTTGGGCATCATCGCGCTGTTCCGGCTGGGCTCGGTGCTTCCCACCCCCGGCGTCAACGCCGCGAACGTCCGCCTCTGTCTGGACCAGGCCCAGTCCGGCGACGCCGGCAACATCTACGGGATGGTTCAGCTCTTCAGTGGCGGCGCGCTTCTGAAACTTTCAGTGTTCGCGCTCGGAATCATGCCGTACATCACGGCGAGCATCATCCTGCAGCTGCTGACGGTGGTGATTCCCCGCCTGGAGGCCCTGAAGAAGGAGGGCCAGGCGGGCACCGCGAGGATCACGCAGTACACGCGGTACCTGACCATCGGTCTCGCCATCCTGCAGTCGACGGCGTTCGTGGCTCTGGCCCGCAGCGGTCAGCTCTTCCCGAGCTGCAAGGAGCAGATCCTGCTGAGCCAGGACATCTTCCCGCTGGTCACGATGGTCGTCACGATGACCGCAGGCACCGCCGTGATCATGTGGCTGGGTGAGCTCGTGACCGACCGCGGCGTCGGCAACGGCATGTCGATCCTGATCTTCACTCAGGTGATCGCGGTCTTCCCGTCCGAGCTGCTGAGCATCTACCGGCTGAGCCCGTTCAAGTTCGTCGTCGTGATGATCGTCGGCATCGTGATGATCGCGGTCGTCGTCTTCATCGAGCAGGCCCAGCGCCGCATCCCCGTCCAGTACGCCAAGCGGATGGTGGGCCGCCGGATGTACGGCGGCACCTCGACCTACATCCCGATGAAGGTGAACACCGCGGGCATCATCCCGGTCATCTTCGCCTCGTCGCTCCTCTACCTGCCCCAGCTGGTGGTGACCCTGTTCGGGGCCAACCAGCAGTCGAACGTGGTGGTGGAGTGGCTGGCGCAGAACCTGGTGCGCGGCGACCACCCGGTCTACATGGCCACCTTCTTCCTCCTCATCATCTTCTTCACGTACTTCTACGTGTCCATCACCTTCAACCCCGTTGAAGTGGCCGACAACATGAAGAAGTACGGTGGGTTCATCCCGGGCATCCGTCCGGGCCGGCCGACCGCCGAGTACCTGAACTTCGTGCTCACGCGGCTCACCGCCGCCGGCGCTCCGTATCTGGGAGTCATCTCGCTGATCCCGATCATCGCGCTGGCGGTGGCCGGAGCGAGCCAGAACTTCCCGTTCGGAGGGACCAGCATTCTGATCATGGTTGGTGTTGGTCTGGACACGGTCAAGCAGATCGAGAGCCAGCTGCAGCAGCGCAACTACGAGGGCTTCCTGAGATAGTGCGCGTCGTCCTGGTCGGGCCCCCCGGAGCGGGTAAGGGGACGCAGGCCCAGTTCATCGCTTCGCACCTGTCGATCCCGAAAATCTCGACAGGCGACATCTTCCGTGCCAACGTCTCGGGCGGCACGGAGCTCGGCAAGCTTGCCAAGGAGTACATGGACCGCGGCGACCTGGTCCCCGACGAGGTGACGGTCGCCATGGTCCGGGACAGGTTGTCGCACGATGACGCGCAGGAGGGGTTCCTCCTCGACGGCTTCCCGCGCAACGTGCCGCAGGCCGAGGTCCTGAAGAAGATGCTGGCCGAGTTCGGCACCTCCCTCGACGTCGTCCTCAACCTGGTGGTCGACGACGACGAGGTCGTCCGGCGGCTGGCGGGCCGCCGTACCTGCCGCTCCTGCGGCAAGGTGTGGCACGTGCTGTTCGATCCGCCCGCCGTGGAAGGGGTCTGCGACGCCTGCGGCGGCGAGCTGTTCCAGCGCGACGACGACCGCGAGGAGACCATCAGGCACCGCCTGGAGGTCTACCAGGAGCAGACCGCGCCGCTGATCTCCTTCTACGCCGACGAGGGCATCGTGCAGGGAGTCGACGCGACCGGTCCGGTCGAGGAGGTCACCCAGCGGGCGATGGCCGCGTTGCGACGGTTCGCCGAGTGATCATGGGCCGGATGTCGCGATCCGGCTGAATCGTTACCGACGCCTTGGACGCCACTCCGTCTCATGGGGTGGCGTTCAGGCTTGTATGGGACAATCCCGCAAGGGGGTGCAAACGTGTTCAAGAAGAACAAGCACGGGATCCAGGTCAAGACGGCCGAGCAGCTGGACAGCATGCGGGCCGCCGGTCTCGTCGTGGGCCGCACCCTTGAGCTGCTGCGGTCGTCGGTACGGCCCGGCATCACGCCCCTCGACCTCGACGCCATCGCTGAGGAGGCCATCCGGGCCGAGGGCGCCATCCCCTCGTTCAAGGGCTACCAGGGCTTCCCCGCCACGATCTGCGCCTCCGTGAACGACGAGGTCGTCCACGGCATCCCCGGCGACCGCAGGAAGCTGCGCGAGGGCGACATCATCTCCATCGACTGCGGCGCGATCCTCGACGGCTGGCACGGCGACTCGGCGATCACGGTCGCCGTGGGTGAGGTCGAGCCGCGGCTGACCGAGCTGATGCGGGTCACGGAAGAGGCCATGTGGCGTGGCATCGCCGCGCTGAAGGTCGGGGGTTACCTCTCCGACATCGGCCACCAGGTCGAGAAGTACGTCCGCTCTCAGGGCCGTTACGGCATCCCCCCGGAGTACGGCGGGCACGGCATCGGCACCCAGATGCACATGGACCCGTGGGTGGCCAACCACGGCAAGCCCGGTCGTGGGCCTCGCTTCGAGGCGGGGATGTGCTTCGCGATCGAGCCGATGGTCAACCTCGGCACCGCGCGGACCAAGGTGCTCGCCGACGACTGGACGGTCGTCACCCTGGACGGCAAGCCGTCCGCGCACTTCGAGCACAGCGTCGCGGTCACGGACGGCGGACCGATCGTGCTGACCGCGCTCGACGGCGGGGCGTTCCGGCTGAGGGAACTGTCCGGCGAGGCCGTGGGGGGCGATCCGGCCGCGGCCGGCAACGGTTGATCACTCCCGCCCGCGGCGCGTTACGGTGCCCCATAATGGTCGTATCGCGCGACAGCAGGAGATGGTGATGGCGGCAGCGCCGGAGATGCGGGCATCCGACGGCGACAGAGATCGGGTCGCCGCCGCCCTGCGGGAGCATATGGCCCAGGGCAGGCTCGACGTCGACGAGTTCCAGGAGCGGCTGGAGCAGACCTACCAGAGCCGGACGTACGGCGAGCTGGCGAGGGTCACCTCCGACCTCCCCGAGATCGACCTGCACACCCTGCCCGCGACGGCGACGCCGTCCGCCTCCCCGCGCAAGGGGACCAAGGGCGAGAAATCGCTGAAGGCCGCCTGGGGGGCGTGGGCGATGGCCAGCGGCATCAACTGGGTGATCTGGCTCATCGTGATGGTCACCTCGGGCGAACTCGTCTATCCGTGGCCGCTGTGGGTGATGGGCCCGTGGGGCGTCATCCTGCTGATGAGCACGATCTTCGGCAACACACGGGACCAGCGGCGCCCCAGCTGATCGCCCGCCGTTTCCGGCACGCGCGCGGCCCGGAGGGTAACCTGTCCTCAGGGTGTGCCCGCGGCCTCTGCCGCCGTTTCGCAATTCGGGGCGGGTTGGCGTACACTCCTTTGTCGGTTCACTATGACCTTTTGCGCGTAGGCGGTCGGGCAGACCGCCGCTCTCTGGAAGCGCCCGAAGGTCGCGGCTGCTTAGTGTTCCGAAGCCTCAGACGACCGATCAGTGAAACGCGAGGGTCATGGCCAAGAAAGACGGCGCCATCGAGATAGAGGGCACTGTGGTCGAGTCGCTCCCGAACGCCATGTTCCGGGTGCAGCTCGACAACGGCCATAAGGTGCTCGCCCATATCAGCGGGCGGATGCGGATGCACTACATCCGGATCCTTCCCGATGACAGGGTGGTCGTGGAACTGAGCCCCTACGACCTGAGTCGCGGGCGGATCGTCTACCGGTACAAGTAGGCCCACCCCGTGCCGCGGGGTGGACTGTATGCGGAACGAATAAGGACTATGAAGGTCAAGCCGAGCGTCAAGAAGATCTGCGACAACTGCAAGGTGATTCGCCGGCACGGTCGCGTCATGGTGATCTGCAGCACCAACCTGCGCCACAAGCAGCGTCAGGGCTAGGGACGACAGATCCCTGGTAGGGGTCCGCGGCCCGGAGGGCCCGCCGTGATACGGCGGGCGACCGGGAACGAGGACCGCCGGCCGAGGCCGCGGGGCCGCATGGTTCCCGCCGGCTGTGGCCGGACAACGAAACGGTGTCTCACACCGGCGAAGGCGGTCTCCCAGGAGACCGAACCACGCGGGAGACCCCCGGTCGGAGGCCGGGGCCCTCGCCCCGGGCATGGGGAGGGGAGTGAGGCGCGAGACCTCCGCCACAACGAAGGAGAATGCCCGCCATGGCTCGCCTGGTTGGCGTCGACCTCCCCCGCGACAAGCGGCTGGAGATCGCTCTCACCTACATTTTCGGAATCGGCCGCACCCGGGCCAAGGAGATCCTCGATGCGACGGGCGTGAGCCCCGACCTGCGCGTCCACCAGCTCACCGACGCTGAGCTCGTGCCGATGCGTGACTACATCGAGGCGAACTACAAGATCGAGGGTGACCTCCGCCGCGAGGTTCAGGCCGACATCCGCCGCAAGATCGAGATCGGCTGCTACCAGGGCATCCGGCACCGCAAGGGGCTGCCTGTCCACGGTCAGCGGACGCAGACGAACGCGCGCACCCGCAAGGGCAAGAAGAAGACCGTGGCCGGCAAGAAGAAGCCGGGCAAGAAGTAGTCCTTAGCAGCCACATTCCTGGAGATAGCGCTTAAATGCCGCCGAAGAGCCGCCAGGGCGCGCCTAAGAAGGTGCGCCGCAAGGAAAAGAAGAACGTCGCTCATGGGCACGCCCACATCAAGAGCACGTTCAACAACACGATCGTCTCGATCACGGACCCCAGCGGGAACGTGATCTCCTGGGCCAGCGCCGGCCACGTCGGGTTCAAGGGCTCCCGTAAGTCCACCCCGTTCGCCGCGCAGATGGCCGCCGAGAACGCCGCTCGCCGCGCCATGGAGCACGGCATGCGCAAGGTCGACGTCTTCGTCAAGGGTCCCGGCTCCGGCCGTGAGACCGCCATCCGTTCCCTGCAGGCGACCGGTCTTGAGGTCGGGTCCATCCAGGACGTGACCCCGGTCCCGCACAACGGCTGCCGTCCGCCCAAGCGCCGTCGCGTCTGAGCTCAGGAGATAGAAGGAAATGGCTCGTTACACGGGTCCGGACTGCAAGCTCTGCCGTCGTGAGAAGACCAAGCTCTTCCTCAAGGGCAAGAAGTGCGAGTCCGCCAAGTGCCCCATCGAGATCCGTCCGTACCCGCCGGGTGAGCACGGCCGCGGCCGTCCCAAGGAGTCGGAGTACCAGCTCCAGCTCCGGGAGAAGCAGAAGACCCGCCGGATCTACGGCGTCCTCGAGAAGCAGTTCCACAACTACTACGAGGAAGCCAACCGCAAGACCGGCAAGACCGGCGAGAACCTCCTCCAGATCCTGGAGAGCCGTCTCGACAACGTGGTCTACCGCGCCGGTTTCGCGGAGTCGCGCGACGCCGCCCGCCAGCAGGTGCGCCACGGCCACTTCCTGGTGAACGGCAAGAAGGTCGACATCCCGTCGTACCGGGTGCGCGAGCACGACATCATCGAGGTCCGCGAGAAGTCGCGCAACCTCCTGCCGTACGAGGTGGCCCGGGCCACCGCCGGTGACAAGACCGTGCCCGCGTGGCTCGGCGCCTCGGCGGACAACCTGCGCGTCCTCGTGCACCAGCTCCCGGTTCGCCAGCAGATCGACACGCTGGTCCAGGAGCAGCTCATCGTCGAGCTCTACTCCAAGTAAGTAGAGCCTCGCGACCACGTCATGACGCCGTACGACCGGTCAGGTACCGGGCGTACGGCATCATGGTTGTAGGCGAGCGGCGTCAAATAGCGGGCGCCGCCGTAACCGAGGGCCGGTCCCGTCGCATCCGGCGGCGGCCGTCCCGGACTCAGGAGTGATCAATGCTCATCGCCCAGCGCCCGAGCCTCCAGGAGGAGCAGCTCGAGGAGCACCGGTCCCGGTTCATCATCGAGCCGCTGGAGCCGGGCTTCGGCTACACCATCGGCAACTCCGTGCGGCGCACGCTGCTGTCCTCCATTCCGGGGGCGGCCGTCACCAGCATCCGCATCGAGGGTGTGCTCCACGAGTTCTCGACCGTGCCCGGGGTCAAGGAAGACGTCACCGACATCATCCTCAACCTCAAGTCGCTGGTCGTGTCCTCCGAGCACGACGAGCCGGTGGTCATGTACCTGCGCAAGCAGGGCCCGGGTGAGGTGACCGCCGCCGACATCGCGCCGCCGGCCGGTGTCGAGGTGCACAACCCCGACCTGCACATCGCCACGCTGAACGGCAAGGCGAAGCTCGAAATGGAGCTGACCGTCGAGCGCGGTCGCGGGTACGTCTCCGCGGCGCAGAACAAGCAGCCGGGCCAGGAGATCGGCCGGATTCCGATCGACTCCATCTACTCCCCGGTTCTCAAGGTCACGTACAAGGTCGAGGCGACCCGTGTCGAGCAGCGCACGGACTTCGACCGTCTGATCCTCGACGTCGAGACCAAGCCGTCCATGAAGCCCCGCGACGCGGTGGCCTCGGCCGGCAAGACCCTCGTCGAGCTGTTCGGGCTCGCCCGTGAGCTCAACGTCGAGGCCGAGGGCATCGACATCGGCCCGTCGCCGACGGACGCGGCGCTCGCCGCCGACCTGGCGCTGCCGATCGAGGAGCTCAACCTCACCGTCCGCTCCTACAACTGCCTCAAGCGCGAGGGCATCCACACCGTGGGTGAGCTCGTGGCCCGCAGCGAGCAGGACCTGCTGGACATCCGCAACTTCGGCGCCAAGTCGATCGAAGAGGTCAAGCAGAAGCTGCACGAGATGAGCCTCGCCCTCAAGGACTCCCCGCCCGGATTCGACCCCACCGCGGTCGCCGGCGGCGGATACGACGACGAGGACGGCGGCTTCATCGAGACCGAGCAGTACTGAGCATCGCCGCAGTACTGAGCACCGCCACATCAGCCGCCTCACGCTCCCGGGCGTGAGGCGGCGACGACAGTCCACGACCGGTGCGCCGGTCGGCCCGACTCCGGTACCTGACACGGCCGGGGCGGGTTATCCACGAGGAGCATCAAGATGCCCAAGCCCACCAAGGGCCCCCGTCTCGGCGGCAGCCCGGCTCACGAGCGGCTGATCCTGGCGAACCTGGCCACCGACCTGTTCGAGAACGGCCGGATCCGCACCACCGAGGCCAAGGCCAAGCGGCTGCGCCCGCTGGCGGAGAAGCTGATCACGAAGGCGAAGAAGGGCGACATCCACAACCGTCGCCAGGTGCTGACCATCGTCCGCGACAAGAGCGTCGTGCACCACCTCTTCACCGAGATCGCGCCGAGCTTCGCGGAGCGTCCGGGCGGCTACACCCGGATCACCAAGGTCGGCCCCCGCAAGGGCGACAACGCTCCGATGGCGGTCATCGAGCTGGTCACCGAGCAGCTGAACCCGGTCCGCGTCGCGCGTACGGCTCCGGCCGCCACCCCGGCGACTCCGGCCGCCTCCGACGAGGAGACGGCGGAGAGCACCGAGGCTCCGGCCCAGGCCGAGGCCGCCGCCGAGGAGACCGTCGCCGAGGCCCCGGAGGCCCCGGAGGCCGCGGACGGCGAGAAGAAGGACGAGGCCTGATCCAAACCAGGATCGGCGAGCGGGTCCAGCTCCCCTGCGGGGATGCCGGGCCCGCTCTTTCGCTTCACCGGGGTGTCGTCGTGGCGGCACGCCGTACGGGAGGAAGGTCGTGGACCGAGACGTACGTCTGAGGCTCGATCTGGGCTACGACGGCACCGAGTTCTCCGGGTGGGCGCGTCAGCCAGGGCTGCGGACCGTCCAGGGGGAGCTGGAGGACGTCCTCGGCCGGGTGCTGCGGCTCGATCCTCCGCCCAGGCTGACGGTCGCTGGCCGCACGGACGCCGGGGTCCACGCCCGGGGCCAGGTCGCTCATGTGGACGTCCCGCTCGCCTCGCTCGCCGCCGCGGGGACGACTCGCGGGGCGACCCCGGGGGACGATCTGGAGCTTCAGGGGGCCGAGTGGCTCGCCACGCTCACGCGACGCCTCGCGGGCATGCTGCCCCCCGACGTCCGGGTGCACACCGTCCGGGTGGCTCCCGAGGGCTTCGACGCGCGCTTCTCCGCGCTGTCGCGCAGGTACGGCTACCGCGTCTGCGACGCACCGGGCGGGGTCGACCCGCTGCGGCGCCGGGAGGTGCTCTGGTATGCCCGGCCGCTCGACGTCGGCCTGCTCAACGAGGCGTCCACCCGGCTCCTGGGCGAACACGACTTCGCCGCGTTCTGCCGCAGGCGTGAGGGCGCGACCACCATCCGGGAGCTGCACCGGCTCGACTGGGTCAGGGGAGACGACGGGATCGTCCTCGCCACCGTGGTGGCCGACGCGTTCTGCCATTCGATGGTCCGGGCGCTGGTGGGTTCCCTGCTGAGCGTCGGCGAGGGCAGACGGCCGCCGGAGTGGCCGGGGGAGGTGCTCGCGGGAGCCGTACGGGATCCCGGGGTGAACGTCGCGCCCGCGCACGGCCTGACGCTTGAGGAGGTGCGCTACCCGGCCCCGGACGAGCTGGCCCGGCGCGCCGAGCTGACGCGCCGGGTGCGCACGCTCACTTCTTGACGCGCTTCTCGATGACCTTGGCCGTCTGGTCGCGGAAGCCGCCGCTGATCGGGGCGAGGCTCTTGTCCTTCGCCTCGGGGGTGTGCCCGTCGGCGTAGGTCGCGTAGCTGAAGACGATGTAACGCCCCCACACCATGCCGGCCGCGTATCCGCCGGAGATCGCCACCCGGTCGGCGCCGGTCGACTTGGGGGCGTTCATGCCGCGGAACCACACGTTGCCGGCGAGGTCCTTGGCCCGGTCGACCGTGAGGGCGGCCTGCTTCGTCGGCATGACGGCGATGCCCGTGGTGACGGCGTAGTCGTGTTTGCCGTCCACGTAGGTGGCCCGCAGCACCTGGCGGCACTGCTGCTGGTCGAGCGCCCCCGCGAAGGCCCCCGTCGCCGACTTCCCGCAGGAGCCGACGACCTCGACCTTGACGCGGCGGTACGTCCGCCCGGCCACGGTGACCTTCGTCTCGGGGAACGCCTCGGCGGGTGTCATCTTTCTGGGGTCGGTCCGCTCGGAGTCGAGCACGGTGGACGGCGGCACGCTGGCCTGCGGCCCCGCCGGGGCGGGCGCGCCGCCGCCGGCCGCCGAGGTCCCGTTGGAGGCGGTCTGGTCGGGGTCTTCCGAGTAGGCGTAGTAGGCCGCGGTGCCGATGGCCGCCACGACGATCACCGAGCAGACCGCCAGCAGCACGCGCCGCACGGTGCCCCCACCCGCGCCGCCCCCAGCCGCCGGCCGCTCCACACGGAGCGGCACCGGGAGGGCGGCGGACGATCCGGAGGGGCTCGGGAGCTGGGCCGTCGTGTCGCCCTGGGGCGTGACGTCGATCCCGCTCGGCGGGGACGGCCGACCGGCCCTGGCCGGGGTCACGGGCGTGAACGCGAATGGAGTGGAGCCGGACCTCTGCGTCGTGGGCGACGCGGAACCGGCCGCTGGGGAGTTGGGGGGCATCTGTCCTGCAGGGGTGTCGGGCGAGACCGGCCACGCGACAGGGCCGTCCTGGACCGGCGCGTCCGGCGATGGCGGGTTCACGGTTGGCGGATGCACAGAGTGCGGGTCCATGGACTGTTGCTCTGCGGACTGTTGCTCTGCGGACTGTCGCTCTGGGGACTGTGGCTCTGGTGACTGCGGCGCTACGGACTGCGGGGTCGCCGGCCCGGCGGGGTGCTCGATCTGGCCGGGAGCACCGGAAGGAGCCGGTCCGGTCCCGTACGTGGCGGTGGGGGTCGTGTCGAAGGCCGGCGCCGCGCCGGGCAGGTCGGGCGACGGGAACTGATCGAGGGAGGAGGCCGGGTGGCCGCCGGGGAGCGGCAGCCCTTCGGGCGGGGTCGCGGCGAGCATGGGGTCGGAGCGGCCGTGGGAGAACGCTTCGGGCGCTGTCACGGGCGCTGTCTCGGAGCCGGCCCGGGGCAGCGCATCCGAGTACGCCGCCGATGGTGCCTCGGAGAGCGTCTCAGGCCGTGTCTCGGGCTGTGTCTCAGGCCGCGTCTCGGGTGGGGTGAGGGCGTGCCTGCCCTCGGCGCGGCCCGTCGCACCCATGGCGCCGCCCTCGGCGTCCGGGCCGTACGTGGCGGACCCGGCGGTCTCACCGCCGTCCGGCGCGGCGACGCCGCCGGTGGGAGCCGGACCGAGCGCGGCCGCCGGGTCGCCCGGCGCGTCGCCGTCCCTGGCGTACGCGGCGGGCGGAGGCCATGAGGAGCCGACCGCGGGAGGGCGGTCCGGAGACTCGTCCTCGCCGGGCAGGCGTGGCGGCCAGACAAACCGGTCACCGGGCTCCAGAGGCGGCTGGGCGTTCGGGGGAGCCGCCTCCGCGCCCGGGGGCACGGAAGGCACGGGCGACATCGGAGAGTCCGGAGGCATCGCGGGCGCCCCAGGCGCGGCCGTGGCGGACCAGTTGACGAAGCGGGCGGGAGCGGTGGCGTCCGGCGCCGATGGCATGTGCGGCGCGGGAGGCATGTGCGGCCCGTCCGGCGCGGGTGGCGCGGGTGGCGCGGCCCATGGGGGCGCGGGTGGCGCGGGTGCCGACCACGGCGGCGCCGGATCACCGTTCGGCGCCATCCCGTGCCGGCCCGGGGCCTCGGGGCCGGGCCAGGCACCGGCGGCCGGCGCCGGAGGCCACTGCCCCGACCCGGGGTCGTAGGAGCCGGGCCGGTACGGAGGCGGACCGGGCTCGCCGAGATGCCTGGGCGGCGGACCGGCGGGCGTCTGCCAGGAGGTTTCCGGAGCGGCCTGAACCGGGGGCACCCAGGGGCGGGGCTCGATCGGCTCGACGGCCGGTGGCGGGGTGTCCTCGGCCCCCGGGGCCGGGCCGGTGTAGGCGGGCGGCGGAGGAGCCTGGCCGGATGCCGGGGGCTGCGGCCATGCGGTGCCCGAACCGGGGTCGGGCTGGGTGGGCGCCGGCCATGCCGTGCCAGCGGCGGGGTCGGGTTGGGAAGGCCCAGGCCATGCGGTGCCCGCACCGGGTCCGAAATCGGGCCCGGGGGCGTGGGGCCAGGCCACCCCCGTCCCGGGGTCGGGTGCGGGGGGTTGCCACGCGACGCCCGTGCCAGGGTCGGGCGTGGGGGGCTGCCACGCGACTCCGGTGCCGGGGTCGGCGGACGGGCCGGGCGGCCACGCGGCGCCGCCGTACGGCCGCGGGACGGGCTGCGCGGGCCACGGGCCGCCCCCGCCCTCGTACGCCGGGGCGGGCTGCCCGCCGGGCCCCGGTTGGCCGGGAACGTGCGCGGTCGTGGCGTCGCGCCCCGCTCCGCCGTACGGCGAGGGGGTGGCGGCCGGGGGCACGGCGCGGAACCGCCCGGTGGCCTCCAGATCCTCGGGCGGCATGCCGGAACTCTGCCCGAAACTCGGCGGCGGCAGAGGAGGCGTCACCGAGCCGTCGGCGCCGGAGCCTTCACGGGTCTCCGCCCTTTCGCGTTCCTGCTCGGAACCGGAATCCTTGCCACGCATAGCCCGAAGCGTATCCGCGACCATGCGATCGGCGTGCCCCCATGGGCGTTTCCGTTGCCGTGGCAGACCCCCGGCATACTCGGTGCAAGCTCGCGAAACGCCTGCGCATCACGAATTGTCAGCCGTGGCCGCCCGTCAGAGATCGGGTGTCGAAGGCAGGGAAAACAGTCGCGTCGGTGATGTCGACCGCCGTCTGGTACAGCCGCTTAAGATCCGACTTGCTCGGCTTGTGCCCGTCCTGGAACTGGAACCACAGGAGCACGGCGTAGTGCCCGTGGGTCCAGCCGCCGGCGTAGGCCTCGCCGCTGCCGAGGTGTTTGGAGACGTCGTCCTTGCCGGGCAGGGGCTTGAGATAGTCCTTCCGCTCGCCGCCGCCGCCCGCCGCGGCGACCTTCTTGGCGCCGCTTGACGTCTTGAGGTTGGCGACGCCCACGGTGCCGATGACCTTCCCCTTGGCGTCCCGGTAGCTCGCGCGGAGGAGCTGGTTGCACCCCGCGGTCTTCAGGGCCTTGGTGATGGTCGGGCCGGTGACGCCGTCGGCGCAGGTCTTCTCCTTGCGCCAGGCGGTGCGCAGGTAGGACCGGCCGTGGTTGACGACCTTCTTCTTGCCGAACAGCTCCGCGGCCGACAGGGGCTCCTTGTCCGTGGCGCGGGACGCGGCGTATCCGTACCGCCCCGCGGCGCCGGCCGGGACCGGCTGGGTGGACGACGGCTTCGGCGCGGGAGGCTGGGCCTGCGGCGGCGGCTGGTTCTTCGCCGCCACCCACAGACCGAGGAAGAGCGCCCCGACGAGCAGGATCAGCCCCCCGATCAGCGCGATCGGCCGACGCCAGATGGGCACCGCGTACGGATCCCACTCCGGCTCCGCCGCGGCCGGAGCCGGCGGCTTACGGCTCGGCGTCGGCCCGGCCCACGGCCCGCCCCGGTCGTCGTCGCCCGCTCCGCCGGCCGGCGCCTCGTGCACAGGCCCCTGTCGCGGTGCCTGCTGCGGTGTCTGCTGTGGCCCGGTGTACTGCTGCGGGGCGTACTGCTGGGGCCCGGTGTACTGCTGGTCGCCGCCCTGCGGGGCGTCGCCGTAGGGTGACCTGCCGACGCCCTGGGGGGCGGCGCCGTACGGGGAGCCGCCATATTGAGAGTCCCCGTACTGAGAGTCGCCGTATGGGGAGCCGAACGGGGCCTCACCGCGGTAGGGGGGCTCACCGTAGGGCGGCCGGTCCGGGTGGGAGGGCGAGCCGTGGGGAGGCTGCTCGGCGCCGTACGAGGGATCGCCGCCGGCGGTCCGGGGAGCCGTCTGGTCGTTCCACGAGCCATACGCGACGGCGGGGTCGTCCGCGGCCTCGTACGGGGGCGGGGTGTGCCACTGGGGCCGGTCGGAGGACGGTCGCGGCTGGAGAGGCGGCCGCTGGTCGCCGGGGTAACCCATGGCCCCGAGATTAGTCGGCGATCGGGACACAAGAGGAAGGGTCAGGAATAACCGAAGTCCTCGGTCCACCACAGTCCGTCGACGCCCGTGGACACTCCCACTCCCGTCGCGACCAGGCGGCAGTTGAGCAGCGTGGCGCGGTCGCGGGGCCCGGCCATCCAGCCTCGGACGACCTCTATCGCGGTCTCGTAGCCCCGCGCGATGGTCTCGGCGCCACTGTCGGCGTATCCCGCCGCCGCCATCCGCTGCCAGGGGGTGGTCCCGCCCGGGGAGGTGTGGGTGAACTGCCCGCTGACCGCCATCTCCGTGGCGTGTACCCGGGCGGACCGGACCAGGCGGGAGTCGATCCGCAGCGGCCGGCACCCGCTCGACGCCCGCTGTTCGTTGACGAGCCGTACGACCTCCGCCTCCATCCCGGCGAAGGAACCCGGCAGGCCCGGGCCCGCGTCGCCCTGCTCGGCCGTCCCCGGGTTGAGCGTCGTGTACGAAGAGCCGCCGCCCGAGCCGTCGATCATGGTGGACGGATTTCTCCGCCTGCGGGGTGACGAGGTGACTTCCGGGGTGGCCGGGGTGCCGAAGCGCTGGACGTGTTCGAGAGGCGGACGCTCCCGCCGGGCTTCGGCGAGGGCCGCCTTGGCGCGGGCGCTCGGCGAGGGCTGCGAATTGCGCAGGTAGAGCTCGTCGGGCTCACTCGCGGTGGCGGTGAGCCTGCCGATCACCACCCCAATGAGCAGGACGGAGGCGATGCATGCGAGCAGCCCCATCCGGGTCCCGCGACGGGGTATCCGAGGGGTGTGCCGGGTGTGAGGGGCCTGCCACATACCGCAGTCAAATATAGGGATATGAGGCATGGGGAAGAAGGGGCGTACGGGGAGGAATTTGATGAGCGTTCAACTGAGACGTATGTCTGGTTTGGTGACCGCCACCGACGGGTCGCTTTGACCAGGCCGTGATGGGCCGGTAGTCTGCTGGTTCGTTGTGTGTGGACCGGTCTGTTCGTAGACCGGTGCACGGCGCGTCCGGCGTCTTCTCCCGTACATGTGGAGACGGAGGTTGTCGCCGTGCCCGCGCAACCTACCGAGAGTTCACATTCCGACAGAAGGCACTGCCGTGCGCACGTTCTCACCGAAGCCCAACGATGTCGAGCGTCAGTGGTACGTCATCGACGCGACCGACGTCGTGCTCGGCCGGCTGGCCAGTCAGGTGGCCACCCTGCTGCGTGGCAAGCACAAGCCGATCTTCGCCCCGCACGTCGACACGGGCGACTTCGTCATCGTGGTCAACGCCGACAAGGTGGCCCTGACCGGCAACAAGCTGGAGCAGAAGAAGGCGTACCGCCACTCCGGCTACCCGGGTGGTCTGCGGTCCGTCAGCTACGGCGAGCTCATGGAGAAGCGTCCGGACCGGGCCGTCGAGAAGGCCGTCCGCGGCATGCTTCCCAAGAACTCCCTGGGCCGGAAGATGGCCAAGAAGCTCAAGGTCTACGCCGGGGCCGAGCACCCGCACAAGGCCCAGCAGCCGGTGCCCTTCGAGATCAGCCAGATCGCCCAGTAATCGCGAGCCAGGAAAGTTAAGAGGAGAACCGTGGCCGAGCCCACCGGTATCGAGACGCTCGTCGAGGGCGAGCAGGAAGACTTCTCCTCGGAGGAGTTCCCTTCCGAGTACACCACTGAGTCGGCTCCCGCCGGCGACGCCGTCGTCCGTAAGCCCATCACCACGGGCAACTCGTACGGCACCGGCCGCCGCAAGGAGGCCGTCGCCCGGGTCCGCATCGTGCCGGGCACCGGCAAGTGGACCATCAACGGCCGTTCGCTGGACGCCTACTTCCCGAACAAGGTCCACCAGCAGATCGTCAAGGAGCCGTTCGTCGTGCTCGGCGCCGAGGACCAGTTCGACGTCATCGCCCGCATCGACGGCGGCGGCGTGACCGGCCAGGCCGGCGCCCTGCGCATGGGCCTGTCCCGCGCGCTCGCCGTGCTGGACGCCGAGGTGAACCGCCCGCCGCTGAAGAAGGCCGGCTTCCTCACCCGTGACGCCCGCGCCACGGAGCGGAAGAAGTACGGCCTCAAGAAGGCGCGTAAGGCTCCGCAGTACAGCAAGCGTTAAGTTGGGGCGCCTTTTCGGCACCGACGGGGTTCGTGGGGTCGCGGGTCGCGACCTCACCGCCGAGCTGGCCATGGATCTCTCCGTGGCCGCGGCTCATGTCCTCGGCGATGCCGGGGCGTTCCACGCCAGCGTCGGGCGGCGCGGCCGCCCGATCGCCGTCGTAGGCCGGGACCCGCGGGCTTCAGGAGAGTTCCTGGAGGCCGCCGTGGTCGCCGGCCTCGCGTCGTCAGGCGTGGACGTGCTCCGGCTCGGCGTGCTGCCCACCCCGGCGGTCGCCTATCTCACATCAGCGCTGGGCGCCGATCTCGGTGTCATGCTCTCCGCTTCGCACAACCCGGCTCCGGACAACGGCATCAAGTTCTTCACCCGGGGCGGCTTCAAGCTGCCCGACGCGGTGGAGAACGAGATCGAGCAGCGGCTGGGGGAGAAGTGGGAGCGCCCGGTCGGCCCTTCGGTGGGCCGGGTCAGAGAGGCCTACGGTGAGGCCGACAGGTACGTCTCCCACCTGCTGACCACGCTGCCGAACCGCCTCGACGGGCTGCGCGTCGTCGTCGACTGCGCGCACGGCGCCGCCCACATGGTCGCGCCCGAGGCGCTGCTGCGGGCGGGCGCCTCGGTCGAGACGATCGGCGCGTCGCCCGACGGGCTGAACATCAACGACGGAGTCGGGTCGACCCATCTGGCCGCTCTCCGGGAGGCCGTCGTCGAGCGCGGCGCCGACCTGGGGATCGCCTACGACGGCGATGCCGACCGCTGCCTGGCGGTCACCGGCTCCGGCCGGGAGATCGACGGCGACCAGATCATGACGATCCTGGCGCTCGCCATGCACGCCGACGGCCGCCTGGCGAACGACACCGTCGTCGCGACCGTGATGTCCAATCTCGGGTTCAAGATCGCCCTCAGGAACGCCGGGCTGAACGTGGTGGAGACCGCGGTCGGCGACCGGTACGTCCTGGAGGCCATGCAGGAGGGCGGCTTCAACCTCGGCGGCGAGCAGTCCGGTCACGTGATCATGCTGGATCACGCCACGACCGGCGACGGCCTGCTCACCTCGCTCCACCTCATGGCGGAGGTGGTCCGGCGGGGCACGTCCCTGGACGAGCTCGCCTCCCTCATGCAGAAGCTGCCGCAGGTCCTCGTCAACGTTCGCGACGTGACGAAGGCCAAGGCCGCGGACCCGCAGCTGCTGGCGGCAGTGGCGGAGGCGGAGGCCGAGCTCGGGGACGGCGGCCGGGTCCTCATCCGGCCCAGCGGCACCGAGCCCATGATCCGCGTCATGGTGGAGGCGCAGTCGCACGACCAGGCCGAGTCCATCGCGGGACGGCTGGCCGAGGTGGTCCGCACCGTCTGCGTCTAGCCGTTCCGCTTCGCGAGGCCTCTGCCCGGATCGGGCAGGGGCCTTCGTGCTCTCGTTGGCGAGCGCCGGCTGACACCCACAGGTAACGCGTGCTGCCCGTATCGCCCGGTCACGTGTCCTTGGGGGTCATGCGTGTGCCTTCAGTTGTTCGTCCAGGGTCCAGATGCCGACCTCCACACCGGTCACGCGCCGCCGGTACAACTCGCGCTCGGTAAGGATGCACAGATCGCCGAGACCCAGGCCGGTCATGGCGTGGTCGGCCAGATCGATTCCGGTCCCGCCGCCTCTGAGGAGTTCGCGGAGGAACGGTTCACCCCATTCGACTGTGTGCAACACCCAAGGCGCCTCCCCTCGGATCACCAGATTGAGGAGATCGTGAAGCCGAACGGCCCGGTCTCTGCGGTCGTGCCCGTTGGGTAATTGCGCGATGTGGTTGCCCGTCTCGATCACCGTCGTGACCGGCAGGATGAGATGGAACTCCAGACTTTTCCGGGGCAACTCTTCCTTCAGCGCCTCCCGTTGCTGGTTCTTTCCGGGGACGTCGAGGAGATTGCACAGGACAGAGGTGTCGACGAACTCCACACGGCGGCCTATCTTCAGCCGATCCCCATGAGCCGGTCGAATTCCGAGAACTGTTGCCGAGGCCGTTCGCTCATCACTCCCGAGGTGACGACGGCGCCGAGGTCACCCTGTGCCATCAGGCGAGGGTAACCGTCGAGATCGGGCAGGCGGACGAGGGTCGACTCTCGCGTCTCCGGGTCTCGTGAGCAGACGATCACGGACTTGTGATCGTCTGCGGAGAGCTGGGCCAGGAGGGCCGGGCTGTGAGTGCTGAACACCACCTGTGCGCCGTCATCCCTGACCGCGCGCCGTACCAGGCCGAGGGCCTTTCCGGCCTGTGAGGGGTGCAGGCCGTTCTCCAGTTCCTCGATCACCACCGTGACGGAACGCGTCTGGTCCTGGGCCCCGCCGAGGTCGACATCCCGGCCCTGGGTTATGAGGGTGGTCGCGATGGCCATGAAGCGCAGCAGACCGTCGCTCATCTCACGAGCGGGGGTCGTCGCGCGGCCTTCCCGGAGCGCCAGCATGACGTCGTTCAGTTCCGATCGGATGACCTCGATTCCCGTGACCTCGTGTTCGACCAGTTCGCGTACGAGTTCCAGCAGCTGAGCGAACTGTTCGGGGTTACGCTCCGCCATCTGGCCGATCACGGCGGAGAGGTTCTCGCCCGTCCGCCGCAGCCGGACGTCTCGGCCGGGGACGTACTGCCGCATGAGGTGGGGCACGGGATCGAGATGAAAGACACCCTCGAGTGCCTCCAGCATGTCCTCTGCGGCTTCGGCCACGAGCTGTTCGGCCCTTGTGTCCCTGGCCAGCCTCAGAGGCAGTTGGGCGGTCAGGAGCCTCGTCGAGCGGAACGAGGCTCGTGGATCGCGCCCGCGTGCCCCTCGGTACCAGCGGGCGTCGATGCTGCCCAGGCCGGGTGGAGACTCCAGGGTGGTCATGAGTGTGTGCAAGTTCCGCGTCGTCAGGTCCCTGGTGTTGCGACGTCTGCCGGACAGGCCTCTGAATGTTTCTTCGATGATTTCCGGCTCGGGTCTCACCTGCACCGTCACGTCGAGTTGAGTCCAGAAATAGCCGTCTCCGGCCATCCGATTCGGCGCGATTACGCTGCAGCCGAGACGAAAGCGATCAGCGCCATGGGGCGGGCACCCCTCGATGCCGCCCCTGAGCGCTCCCTCGTCGCCCCGTCGACTGTCCAGGGCGTCCACGATGTCGCCGCCCGCAGCCAATCGGGACAGGACCTCCAAACCGTCCAGCGCGTTCGACTTGCCGCTGCTGTTTCTCCCGATGAGCACGCTCATGTCGCCCAACGGGAGAACCGAGTCGTGCCGGAACGACTTGAACTCCGTCAGGCGCAGTTCAGACAGGCGGGGCCTCATGTGTCCACGGTATCGGGGTTGCCCTGGACGAGGGCTCAGTCGTCGCCGGTGAGGGACAGGGAGCGCAGGCGCTGACCGGCCCACACGAGCGCTCCCACCGTGACGATGAGCATCGCCGGCAGGGCGAAGCCGAGCGAGACGTCCGCCTTGAAGAAGGCGGACGACGAGACGTGGTCGGCGACCGTCTGGGCCCACTGCTGGATGGAGAACTTGCGGGCTCCCGGCACATAGCCTCCGACCACGCCCTCCCACACCAGCGCGTAGATGACCCCCACGGTGACCGCGTGACGGGTGACCACCCCGAGCAGCAGGAACACCGCGGCGTACGCGATCGCGCCGACGACGGCTCCGAGGGCGAAGCCGTTCGCCACCCCGGAGTCGCCGCGGGCGAGCAGGTAGGCGGCGGCGTACGTCGAGACGCCGGCGAAGACAGCGATCAGCGAGGCCGCCACGACGAACTTCGTGAGCACGATCACCGGCCGCGAGATCGGCTTGGCCAGCAGGTGGATGATCGTGCCGTCCTCGATCTCGGGCGCGATTACGCCGGTGCCTGCGATGAGCCCGAGCAGCGGCAGCATCGTCCCGATCGCGAACGTCTTCATCAGGAGCACGGCGGTGCGCTCGTCGGCGCCACCGATCATGCCGATGAGCGCGGCGATGACGACCAGCGCGAGCGGCAGCAGCACCAGCAGCCAGATCCGCTTGCGCCCGAGCATGGCCCGGTAGGTGATTTCGGCCACGACGCCGTTCATCGAGAGCTCCCGGAGATGAGGTAGGCGAACACGCTCTCCAGGTCCTCGTCGGTCGGAGAGACCTGCCAGAGGTGGACGTCCAGATCGCGCGCGATGCGGGGCAGTAACGCCGTGAACCGGGGGAAGTCGACGGCCTGGATCTCCAGACCCTGCGGGCCCAGCGAGACGGCGGCGGAGGACGGGTCGGCGATCAGGGCGGCGGCCAGTCTCCGGTCGTCGCTCGATCGGACCCGGAAGAGGTGGGGCCGGTCGGTCATGCGACGGCGGATCTCGCGGTAGTCGCCGGAGGCGGCGTGCCGCCCGGCCACGAGCACCTCGATGTGCTGGGCGACCCGCTCGACCTCCTCCAGGATGTGCGAGCTGAACAGGATCGTGCGGCCGGCCTCGCCCATCCGGCGGACCAGGTCCATCAGGTGCAGCCGCTGGCGGGGGTCCATCCCGTTGAAGGGCTCGTCGAGGAGCAGCACCTGCGGGTCGTGGACGAGCGCCGCCGCGACCTTCACCCGCTGCCGCATGCCCTTCGAGTACGTCTCGATTCGGCGGTCCTTGGCGTCCGTCATCTCGACCAGGTCGAGGGCCCGCAGGGCGGCCTCTCCCGGCGCGTCGAGCCCGTGCAGCCGGGCCGCGGACAGCACGAACTGCCAGCCGGTGAGGAACCCGTAGACCGCCTCCTTCTCGGGAACGAGCCCGATCAGGCGGTAGATGTCGTGGTTGTGCCAGATCTGCCGGCCGTCCAGGGTCGCGGTGCCGCTGGACGGCGCGAGGAACCCGGCCATCATGTGCAGCAGCGTCGACTTCCCGGCGCCGTTGGGACCGAGCAGGCCGGTGACGCCCGGCCCGATGGTCATCGTGACGTCGTTGACCGCGACGACGTTCCCGTACCAGCGGGACACCTGGGCGAGCTCGATGACACCCTGCCGGGTGGTCACCGGGGAGGTGGTGGTGGTCATCACGCGGCGGCCTTCCGGTAACGCAGGAGGATGCCCGACACGGCGACGGCGACCTCGGCCAGCAGGATCAGGCAGGTCCACAGGCCGGCCGGGTATCCGTCGCCGACCGACGGGTCGGTGCCGAACAGGCCCGACTGGACGGCGTCGGTCAGGAAGAACGGGTTGAGCAGGAGCGCCCACGGCGCGAGGGAGTCGTGCCCGGTCGACGAGAGGATGCCGTTGAACATGCCCGACACGGCGGCCGTGAACATGTAGAACGCGATGACAGAGGCCACGCCGAGCCCGCGGCGCGGGGTGAGGGAGGCGAGGACCACGCCGATCGAGGCCAGCAGCACCGCGGAGACGACCGAGCCGCCGATCGAGGCGAGGTAGTCGCCCGTGCGCGCCCCGCCGGGCAGGTCCACCAGCAGCTCGCCGATGAACATGACGGTGAGCGGGACCGCCGTCAGCAGGAAGAGGGCCACGGTCAGCGCGCTCAGCTTCGCGACGACGTAGTCGGTCACCGTCAGCGGCCGCGACAGGTAGAGCGGCAGCACCCGGAACCGCAGATCCGGAGCGACCAGGTACGGCGACTGGGCGGCCAGGAAGACCGCGATCACCGCCTGCATGAAGACCATGTACTGCGGATAGGGCAGGATGCGCTCCTTGGCCACCGCCATGACCCCGATGGAGACGACGACCGGCATGAACATGATCGCGATCAGCAGCAGCGGCATGATCTTCGCGCGGATCGCGCGCCCGAGGCCGAAGGTGCCCCGCAGGCTCTGGACGGCGAGGGCCATGGTGGCGTTGCCCCGGCCCAGCCGGGGGCCGTCGTAGTGGCGGTAACCGATGTCGTGGATGACCGCGGTGGGTTCTGTCGTCATGCCGCCGGCTCCTTGAACACGTCCTCGATGCGGCCGCGGCGCTGCTCCAGCCGGATCAGGTTGAGGGACAGGTCGCACACCGCGTCGCGGACGGCGTCGTAGGTCCGTCCCGGATCGGCGTCCGCGGCGACCTGGACGGTCAGCGTCCGGCCCTGCACGGCCACCGTCTCCCCGGCCCCGGCGAGCCGCGCGGCCAGCGGTTCGAGCCCTTCCTCGACCTCGACCGCGATCGTCTGACTGACCTGGGTGAACTCGCGGATCGCGGAGGAGCGGAGCAGCCGCCCGCCGTCGATCACGATGACGTGGTCGCACACCCGCTCGAGTTCGCCGAGCAGGTGGGAGGTGACCACCACGCTGATGCCGAACTCGGTGCCGATGCGCCTGATCAGGGCGAGCATGTCGTCGCGGCCCTGGGGGTCGAGGCCGTTGGTGGGCTCGTCGAGGAACACCAGCCGGGGGTCGTGCACGAGGGCCTGGGCGAGCTTGACCCGCTGCTTCATGCCGGTGGAGTAGCCGCCCATCGGGCGGTAGCGCTCCTCGTCGAGGCCGACGTGGCGCAAGGTGTCGGCGGCGCGTTCCCGGGCCGCGATCCGCGGCAGGCCGGACATCTGCGCCATGTGCACCACGAACTCGGTCGCCGAGATGTCGGGCGGCAGGCAGTCGTGCTCGGGCATGTAGCCGACGGCTCGGCGGATCTCCATGCCGTGGGTGCCGGAGTCCATCCCCAGCACGCTCGCGCTGCCCGAGGTCGGCGGCTGCAGTCCCAGAAGGATCTTGATCAGCGTCGATTTTCCGGCGCCGTTCGCGCCGACGAGGCCGGTCACGCCGGGGCCCGCGCTGACGGTCAGATCGTTGAGCGCCGTGACCCGGGGGAATCTCTTGGTGAGCCGCTCCGTGGCGAAGCAGGTGGTCGGGCTCGCTTTCATGTGCTGACCCTATCCGTACGGCGCGGCGGCGGACCTCCGCCGAACGAATGATCCGGCGGTCCGACTTCGGTATGCCCTCCCGTCGCCGTGTCGCCCCGAAGTCACGCCCGGGATCGGCGCCCGAACCGGTGCCAGAGGCGGCGCTGCGCGAACAGCGTCAGGGTGCCCGCGACGACCATCCCGGCGATGTTCTCGACGAGTTGAAGCGCCGATCCGCCGACGTCCGGCCAGCGGCCGAGGGCGAGCGCCACGGCCATGTAGCCCGCCGCGGGCACGGTGGTGACCGAGATGAAGACACCGACCAGCGCGGACGACTTCCCGGCGGTGATCGACAGCACGCCGGCGGCCCCGGCGAGCACCGCCACGATGAACGACCACCTGTCGGGCGTGACGATGAACCGCACCTCGTCGTGGTGCCGCAGCGTGGCGGTGGTGATCCACCCGACGCCGCGGCAGACGAGGGCGCAGAGGAGGGTGACGGCGATGGCCGTGGCGAATCCGATCAGCAGCGTCCGCGCCGCCCCGCCGACCAGTCGTCCGCTGCCGCGCAGGACACCGAACGAGATCGCCGCCACCGCGCCGAACTCCGGCCCCAGGACCATCGCGCCGACAATGAGGATCTGCGAGGGGATGAGCACCCCGATGGCCGCGATCTGGGTGGCGATGACCAGGAAGGCGAGGAAGGCCCAGGTGATCCGGGAGTCGGCGGCCACCCTCCGCTCGAACTGGTCCCACACCACGGCGTCGTCGCCGTCGCCGGGGGCCGCCGCCTCCGCGGCCACGGCGCCGTGCGAGATCGACACGTCGACCTCCTCGACGCTGATCGACCCGTCGGCCTCCAGGCCGAGGCTCTTGAGGTCGTCGAGGACGGTGTTCGCGGCCTCCCTGGCCACGTCGGCCAGCACCAGGTCGCCCTCGGGGCGGCGGGCCGCCTTCTCCAGGACCACCACGTTGGTGACGCCCGGGGCGCGTTCCAGCGCGTCGAGCACCCGGTCCGTCCGCCCGAACGGCGTGATCACGCGCAGATGCAGCACGGACTGATTATGTCCGGTGGCCGCGGCCCACCGGGGCGCGGAGGTGATGCCGGCGGCCGACTACGGCGGTCAGGCCCGGTCGGATCAGGTACGGCGCAGCCGCACGTGCCGGACCGAGTGGTCCGGCCCCTTGGTGAGGATCAGCCCGGCCCTGCCCCTGGTGGGCTCGATGTTCTCGACGAGGTTGCGCTCGTTGATGTCGCGCCACACGTTCCGGGCGAACCGGGTGGCCTCCTCGTGGGAGAGCTCGGCGATGTGGGTGAAGTAGGACTTCGGGTCGGAGAAGGCGGTGCGCCGCAGCTTGTGGAAGCGGTCCACGTACCAGGTCCTGATGTCCTCGGCCAGCGCGTCCACGTAGATGGAGAAGTCGAAGTAGTCGTAGACGGCGAGGGCGTCGGGAGGCGCGGGCTGGAGGACGTTGAGCCCCTCGACGATCAGGATGTCCGGCCGGCGGACCGTCTGCACGGCCCCCGGCACGATGTCGTATTCCAGGTGGCTGTAGACGGGGGCGTCCACGGACGGGCTGCCCGCCTTCACCTCGGCCACGAACCGCACCAGCGCCCGCCGGTCGTAACTCTCCGGGAAGCCCTTGCGGTGCATGATCCCGCGTTCCTCCAGCACCTTGTTGGGGTGGAGGAAACTGTCGGTGGTGACCAGCTCGACCCGGGGGTGCTCCGGCCAGCGGGCCAGCAGGGTGTGCAGGAGCCGCGCCGTCGTCGACTTGCCCACCGCGACGCTGCCCGCGATGCCCAGCACGTACGGCAGGGGGGCGTCCGCCTCGCCGAGGAAGGCGCCCACGGCGGCGCTGCGCTGCCGGGAGCCGGTGAAGTGGAGGTTGAGCAGCCGGGTGAGCGGCAGGTAGATGTCGGTCACCTCGGTGAGGTCGATCGGATCGTCGACCCCCCGCAGGTCCTCCAGCTCCGCCTCGGTGAGCGTGAGCGGCGTGTTCCTGCGCAGATCCCGCCACTGCTCCCGGCTGAGCTCGACGTACGCGTCCCCATCTGCCACGACGGCCAAGCGTAGCGATCGCCGGACGGGCGCCCCAGCCGGGGTCGTACACAGCCTGTGGATGAAAATCGATGGATTACCGCGGCGGGAATGTGGGAAAGGCGCTCGGGCCGGTCAGGCGCGCGCCGCGGGGACGCGGAACTCCACCCCGCTGAGCTCCTCGGACATCGTCCACAGCCGGGCTCCGAGCCCGGGATCCAGGGCGGACCGGGGCGGTCGTCCCGGGACGGGGTCGCCGGCGCCCCCACGCGCCGGGCCGTAATACTGGCCGCCCTCGGCGTCCGGGTCCACGGCGGCCCGTACGGCGGGCCAGGCGGCGCGGTCGTTGCCGTGCGAGATCGGGGCCAGCAGCAGGGCCGTCAGGCGGGAGAGCGCGGACGGCTCCTCGATCCTCTCCCGCCGGGGGCTCGCGCCGTCGAGGCCGAAGCCGGGGTGTGCCACGACGGACCGGATGTCCGCCCCGGCCGCGCGCAGCCGCCGGTCGAGCTCGAACCCGAACACCTGCACGGCGTGCTTGGACTGCGCGTACGCCCGCTGCCGGCCGTAGGAGCGCTCGCTTCCCAGGTCGTCGAGGTCGAAGCCGATCATCCGGGTGATGGCGCTGCCGATGGGGACGATCCTGCTGCCCGGCGTCGCCGACAGGGCGGGCATGGCCAGCGCGGTGAGCGCGAAGTGGCCCAGGTGGTTCGTGGCCAGGGCCACCTCGACGCCCTGACGGGTGGTCTCGCGCCGCTTGCCCGGCTGGGTGAGACCCGCGTTGTGGATCAGCGCGTCGAGCCGGTCGAGCCGGTTGAGCGCGGCGGCCGCGGCCTCGACCGACTCCGGGTCCACAAGGTCCAGCGGGATCGACGTGACGCGCGCGTCCGGCGTGCGGCTCGTGATCGACCGTACGGCGGTCGCCACGCGGCCGGGATCGCGGCCGAGGATCACCACGTCCGCGCCCGCCGCGGCGAGCTGCTCACAGATGAAGTAACCGATTCCGGCGTTGCCGCCGGTGACGGCGACGGTCCGGCCGGTCAGGTCCGGCAGGGCCCGGGGATCCCACGACACTGCGCTCGAAGACACGGCGCTCAAATTACCCCACCGGCGGCCCGGCGGAGGAGGCCGCCGGTCAGTAGCCTGAGCGGGTGATCCTGGGCATCGGCGTGGACGTGGTCGACGTGGCGCGCCTCGGGGCGGCGCTGGACCGGACCCCCACACTGCGCGCCCGGCTTTTCACCGAGGCGGAGGCCGGGCTCCCGGCCCACTCCCTGGCCGCGCGGTTCGCCGCCAAGGAGGCAGTGGCCAAGGCCCTCGGCGCCCCGCCCGGCCTGCGCCACCTCGACGCCGAGGTCGTCACCGGCGCGGACGGCGGGCCCTCGCTGCGCGTCACCGGCCGGGCGGCCGAGCGCGCCCGTGAGCTCGGAGTGGCCCGGTGGCACGTCTCCCTCTCGCACGACGCGGGTGTGGCGATGGCCTTCGTCGTCGCCGAATCCGGGTGACGCGGCTACGGTCGGACCATGCGGACCGCCTACACCTCCGACCAGATCCGGACCGCCGAGCGCGCCCTCATGGCCACGCTGCCCGAGGGGACGCTCATGAGCAGGGCCGCCGCCGGACTGGCCGCCGTGTGCGCGCGGCTGCTCACCGGTGTCCACGGCTCCGTTTACGGCTCTCGCGTCGTCATCCTGGCCGGTAGCGGAGACAACGGCGGCGACGCCCTGTACGCCGGGGCGCGGCTGGCCCGGCGGGGGGCCGGGGTGTCGGCCGTCCTGGCCGGTTCGCGCACCCACGAGGGCGGCCTGGCCGCGCTGCTGGCCGCGGGCGGCCGGGCGGGCGCCTTCGCCGAGGATCGGGCCGCGGATCTCGTCCGCGAGGCCGACCTGGTCCTCGACGGCCTGGTCGGCATCGGCGGCAGCGGAGCGCTCCGGGAGCCCTACGGCACGCTCGCCGGGCTCGCGGCGGACACCCGGGGGCTGGTCGTGGCGGTCGACGTGCCGAGCGGGGTCGACGCGGGCACCGGCGAGGTGGCGGGCGCGGCGGTCCGGGCCCAGGTCACCGTGACCTTCGGCGCGTACAAGAACGGCCTGCTGATCGACCCGGGTGCGGAGCGCGCCGGAGCCGTCGAGCTGGTGGACATCGGCCTCGGGCCGTACCTGCCGGGGCCGGACGTCGAGGCGCTGACCGGCGACGACGTCGTGCGGTTGCTGCCCCAGGCGGGAGTCGAGAGCGACAAATACCGCAGGGGCGTCGTCGGGATCGCCGCGGGAAGCGACAGATACACCGGCGCGGCCGTGCTGTCGGTCGGCGGGGCCGTCCGGGCGGGCGCCGGAATGGTGCGCTTCGTCAGCTCGGCCGAGCCGGTCCGCTATGTGCGCGCCCGCTGGCCGGAGGCGGTCACGACCGTCCTGCGCGACGGCGCGGAGAGCTCGGACGCCTCACAAGCCTCACAAGCACAGGGGTCAGACGGCTCGGACGACCCGCTCCGCGAGGTCGGGCGGGTCCAGGCCTGGGTCCTCGGCCCCGGGCTGGGGACGGACGCGCGGGCGCACGCGCTCGCCCGCGCCGTGCTCGCCGAGGACGTCCCCGTCCTCGTGGACGCCGACGGGCTCTCCCTTGTCGCGGGGGACCGGGCGCTGCTGCGCCGGACGGCTCCCACGCTGCTGACGCCGCACGCGGGCGAGCTGTCCCGGCTGCTGGGCGTCCCGCGCGCGGAGATCGAGGCCGGGCGGCTGGAGCACGTCCGGCGCGCCGCGGCCGAGCTTGGCGCGACCGTGCTGCTCAAGGGCTCCACCACGGTCATCGCGGAGAACGGCCACCCGGTGCGGGCGAACACCACGGGCACGCCGTGGCTCGCCACCGGCGGCACCGGCGACGTGCTGTCCGGTATCGCCGGGGCACTCCTGGCGGGCGGGCTGTCCTGCTACGACGCCGCCGCCTGTGCCGCGTACCTCCACGGGCTGGCCGGCCGCGACGCGGCCGGGGGCGGCCCGGACGGCCGCGGGCGGGCGCCGATCGCCGCGCTGGACGTGGCCCTGGCGCTGCCGGCCGCCATCAGGGCCCTGACATGGGCGTCGATCGGTCCCGGGCAGTGACGGGCGTTTGACACACTGGACAGATGAGTTCATCGTCAGACCGCCCGGAGACCCCCGCCGAGGCGCGCGTGGACCTCGCCGCGATCCGGCACAACGTCCGGCTGCTCGCCGGGCACGCCCCCGGCGCGGAGATGATGGTCGCCGTCAAGGCCGACGGGTACGGCCACGGCCTCGTGCCCGTGGCGCGGGCCGCCCTTGAGGGTGGGGCGACGAGACTCGGCACGGCGTTCGTCCGCGAGGCGCTGGCCCTGCGGGAGGCCGGGATCGACGCTCCGGTCCTGTCCTGGATCATCACGCCCGGCGAGCCGCTGGAGGAGGCGGCGCGACAGGGCGTGGAGCTGTCGGCCGGGACGCCCGAGCTGGTCGACGAGATCGCCGCGGCCGCGCGGCGGGCCGGCCGCCCGGCCGGCCTCCACCTTGAGATCGACACCGGGATGTCGCGCGGCGGCTGCCCCATCGAGGACTGGCCCCGGCTCGTCGATCACGCGCTGGCCGCCCGGGCCACCGGCGCGGTCGAGATCACCGGCCTGTGGTCGCACTTCGCCTGCGCCGACATCCCCGGCCACCCCTCCGTCCAGGTCCAGCTCGCGGTCTTCGACGAGGCGCTGTCGGTCGCCGACAAGGCCGGCGTGCCGAGCGACGCCGTACGGCACCTCGCCAACTCGGCCGCCACCGTGACGCTGCCCCAGGCGAGATATGACATGGTGCGCTGCGGCATCGCCGTCTACGGCCTGAGCCCCGTCCCCGAGCTGGGCGGCTTCGGGCTGCGCCCGGCCATGACGCTCGCGGCGAGGCTCGCGCAGGTCAAGCGGGTTCCGGCCGGTTCCGGGGTGTCCTACGGTCACCTCTACGTCACGGAACGGGAGACCAGGCTTGGTCTCGTTCCCCTCGGGTATGCGGACGGCGTGCTGCGGCACGCGACCGGCCGGGTGGAGGTGCTGGCGGGCGGGCGGCGCCGGCCGATCGCCGGTCGTGTGTGCATGGACCAGTTCGTGATCGACCTGGGCGACGACCGGGCGGAGGCGGGGGACGAGGTGATCCTGTTCGGACCTGGTGACGACGGAGAGCCCACCTGTCAGGAATGGGCGGATTCCCTGGGCACTCTTACTCATGAGATCGTGACCAGGATCGGGTCCCGCGTGCCCCGCGTCCACACGGACGGGCGCTGAGCCGCGGTTGCGAGGAGGGCAGGAATGAGCACACGTCGCAGGGTCGGGGTCGCCGGTGCGGTGGTCGGCGCGGCGTCGGCGGGAGTGGCGGCCGCCACGCTCGCCAAGAGATACGCCGTGGGCCGCATCAGGCTGCGTCCCGACCTCGAGGCGAGCGAGCCCTTCGGCGAGTTCAGGGGACGGCCGGTGACGCTGACGACCTCGGACGGCGTGTCGATCCACGCCGAGGTCGACGGCGACGAGGACGCGCCGCTGACCGTGGTGCTCTGCCACGGATACTGCCTCTCCCTGGACTCCTGGCACTACCAGCGGCGTGACCTGCGTGAGAACTTCCGGCTGGTGCTGTGGGACCAGCGCTGCCACGGCGCGTCGGCCCGGGTCGAGGGCGTCGACTGCTCGATTGAGCGGCTCGGCCAGGACCTCGGGCTCGTGATCGACGAGCTCGTGCCCGGCCCGTGCGTGGTGGTCGGCCATTCCATGGGCGGCATGACGATCATGGCGCTGGCCGAGCAGCGGCCCGAGCTGTTCGGCGACAAGATCCGCGGTGTGTCGCTGATCTCGACCACCGCCGGCAAGCTGGCCGAGGTCACCCTCGGGCTGCCCGCCCTGCTGTCCAAGGTCGTCCACCTCGCCGTGCCGTCCGCGGTGTCGGTGATGCGCCGGGGCGGGACGCTGGTCGACCGGGGCCGCGAGGCCGGCACCGACCTGTCGTTCCTGGCGCTCCGCCTGCTGGGCTTCGGCGACTCGAAGAACGTGAGCCCCACCCTGGTCGACTTCGTCGAGTCGATGATCAGGGCGACGCCGTCCCGGGTGATCGCCGACTTCTACCCGGCGCTGATGACACACGACAAACTGACCTCGCTGGACGTCCTCAACAAGGTCCCCACGGCGATCATCGTGGGCGAGCGCGACTGGCTGACCCCGCTCGACCACAGCAGGGCCATCGCGGCCGCCGTACCCACCGCGGAGCTCACCACCGTGCCCGGGACATCCCACCTGGTCCAGCTGGAACAGCCGGATACGGTGAACGAGGCGCTGCGCGAACTGCTGAACCGGGCCGAGCGGGAGGACCTTTGAGCGAGACGACCAACGCGGGCACCGAGCTCCGGATCGGGGCCGGAGCGCGGGAGTACCGGGCCGGGGACGCGGACCGGACGCGTGAGCTGGGCGCCCGCCTGGCCGCCCTGCTGCGCCCCGGCGACCTGGTGGTCCTCACCGGGCCCCTGGGCGCGGGGAAGACCACCCTGGTGCAGGGCATCGCCGAGGGACTGAAGGTCCGCGGGCCGATCACCTCGCCCACCTTCGTGATCGCCCGGGTGCACCCGTCGCTGACGGGCGGTCCCGCGCTGGTCCACGCGGACGCCTACCGCCTCGGCGGCACCCTGGAGGTCGACGACCTCGACCTCGACGCGTCCCTGGAGGAGTCGGTCACGGTCGTCGAATGGGGCGAGGGGCTCGTCGAGGGGCTGTCCGACGACCGGCTGGAGGTCCGCGTCGAGCGCGGGGCCGCCGGCGAGGAACGGATCATCCGGCTGACCGGTGTCGGCCCCCGCTGGTCCGCCTCCTGAGGCTTTCCGAAGCCCGTCCTGCTTGATACCGATCACCGCGAAAAGAAGATCCTTCGCCATGGGTTGGCATAGATTTTCTGGGTAGATGATCCGGTGGTGGGAGAGGGTGGGCCGATGGGCAGGGTCACGCAGGTCGCCATCGCGGGAGCCGTTCTGGCGGGCGCGGTCGGATGCTCCGCCTCGGCCGAGACCGGAGCCGGGGCCAGCCCCACGATCACGCTGACACCGGGCCTGCCCACGCCGGTGGTGAGCGTCTCCCGGCAGGACATCCACGTCGAGGTCGACCCCGCGAAGGTCACGGGTGGGGCGACCAGGACCGTGCACGTCACCGCCCGCTGCCCGCTCTCGCAGGGCGGCCCCGAATACCGGGCGACGGCGCGCTCCGACGCGTTCACCGGGCTGGTCACGCTGGTGCCCCGGCAGGGCGGGGGAGCGACCCCGACGCCCGCGGTGCCCGAGGTCACCGGTGGGGCGACCATCCGCGCGGACGCCAAGCCGGGCGGCTACCGGGTCCAGGTGCGCTGCGAGGCCACCAACGACGTCGGCAGCGCCGGATTCCGCATCGTCGCCGCCGGCTCCGCGCACACCGGCTTCCCCACCCGCGCCCCCCACGCCGGGGGCGGCGGCACCGCCGCGGGCGGCCCCGAGGACAAGGGCGGCCTGCCGACGGGCGTCGCCTTCGTTGCCTTCCTGGCCGCCGTCGGCGCCGGCGTCGCCGTGGTCCGCAGGCGCTCCGGAGCCTGACCTTGGGAGTTTCCTCCCGGTGGGTGGTGATCGCCGGGATCGTGACCGGGCTCGCCCTCGCGGCCACGACCGGGACCGGGCGCGACCGGGAGCCGTCCTCCGGACCGTCGTCCGTGGTGCCCGAGCGCATCGACATCCCGTCGCTCGATCTCAAGGCGCCGCTCATGAAGCTCGGCCTGTCGGACGACGGCGACGTCGAGCTGCCGCCGTTCGACAAGCCGTCCACGGCCGGGTGGTACACCGGCAGCGCCGTGCCCGGAGACCCCGGGGCATCGGTGATCATCGGCCACGTCGACACGAAGACCGCGCCGGCCGTCTTCTACCACCTGCGCGAGCTCCACAAGGGCGCCCTGGTCAAGGTGGTGCGCAGCGACGGCAGAACGGCGAGTTACGAGGTCGACTCCGTTGAGCGGATCCCGAAGGACGACTTCCCGGCCGAGCGCGTCTACGCCGAGGACGGGCTGCGGCTGATCACGTGCGGCGGCGCCTTCGACTGGGCCCGGCACGAGTACAAGGACAACATCATCGTCTACGCCTCACCCGCCGCCTGACGCCGTCAGGCCCGGATGCGGATCCGGCCCGCCGCGCAGCGACTACGCTTGACGTCCGTGCTTGTTCTGGCCTTCGACACCGCCACGCCCGCCGTCACGGCGGCGCTCCACGACGGCGCCCGGGTGATCGCCGAGTCGACGACGATCGACGCCCGCCGCCACGGCGAACTGCTCGCCCCCGCCGTCCAGCAGGTGCTGCGAGCCGCGGGCGCCGAGCTTGGCGACGTCACCGCGATCGTGGCGGGCACCGGGCCGGGGCCGTACACCGGCCTCCGGGTGGGCCTGATGACCGCCACCGCGCTCGCGTCCACGGCCGGGGTGCCCGCGCTCGGCGTCTGCACCCTCGACGCGCTCGCCTACGCCGCCGAGACGGACGGCCCGTTCCTCGTCGCCACCGACGCCCGCCGCAAGGAGGTCTTCTGGGCCAGGTACGGCGACCGGCGCACCCGGCTCGACGGCCCGCGGGTCGACCGGCCGCAGGACCTGCCGGGCGAGCTGCCCGTGGTGGGGGCGGGCGGCCGGATGTACGCGGAGACGATCGGCGCCGGCCGCGTCACCGGCCCGGAGCATCCCTCGGCCGGGGCCATGGCCGCGCTCGCGGCCGAGCACCTCGCGCCGCTGTCGGCCGGAGAGGTCGCCGAGATCGCCCGGGTGCCGGAGGGCCGCGTCGACTCGGTCGAGAAGGCGTCCGGACTGGGCGTGCTGGGCCCCGCCCGGCCGATCTACCTGCGTCGTCCTGACGCCCAGGTGCCCGGGGCGCCGAAGCGGGTCACGGCGTGACGATGGCGCGAGCCGAGCTCCGCCAGATGACGCGCGACGACCTGCCGACCGTGATGGAGATCGAGCGCGCGACGTTCCCGGCCGACGCCTGGAGCGAGGCGATGATGCGCGGCGAGCTGCGCGACCAGCCGCGCACCCGCCACTACGTCGTGGCGGAGATCGACGGGACGATCGTGGGCTACGCGGGGCTGGCCGTCGCAGCCGACCAGGCCGACGTGCAGACGATCGCCGTCCTGGCCGGGCACCGCCGCGCGGGGATCGGGGCGGCGCTGATGGACGAGCTGCTCGCCGAGGCCGTCCGGCGCGGGGCGAGCTCGGTGTTCCTGGAGGTGCGGGCCGACAACCCGCCCGCGCAGGCGATGTACGAGAGGTTCGGGTTCGTCCGGCTCGGCGTCCGGCGACGCTACTACGACGACGGCACGGACGCGATCACCATGGTGAAGGAGCTCGGAGAGCGGGACGGCCGATGAGCGGGCGACGGCAGGGGCGGGACACGCCCGGCCCGTGGCCCGCGACCGGTCCCCGCTCGGGGCGGCCAGGCGAGGAGGAGACATGAGCACGTCAGACGAGCCGATCGTCCTGGGCATCGAGACGTCCTGCGACGAGACCGGTGTGGGCATCGTCCGCGGCCACACCATGCTGGCGAACACGATCGCCTCCAGCATGGACGAGCACGCCAGGTTTGGGGGCGTGGTGCCCGAGGTGGCCTCGCGGGCCCACCTGGAGGCCATGTCGCCGACCGTGGAGGGGGCGCTCGCCGCGGCCGGGCTGCGGCTGTCCGACATCGACGCGGTCGCCGTCACGGCGGGTCCGGGCCTGGCCGGGGCCCTGCTGGTCGGCGTCGCCGCCGCCAAGGCGTACGCGATGGGCCTGGGGGTGCCGCTCTACGGGGTCAACCACCTCGCCGCCCACGTGGCCGTCGACCAGCTCGAACACGGCCCGCTGCCGAAGCCCGCGATCGCGCTGCTGGTCAGCGGCGGCCACTCGTCGCTGCTGCTGGTGCCCGACGTGGCCAGGGACGTCGTGTCGCTGGGCTCGACCGTGGACGACGCGGCGGGCGAGGCGTTCGACAAGGTGGCGCGGGTGCTCGGCCTGCCGTTCCCCGGCGGGCCGTACATCGACCGGGCGGCCAAGGAGGGCTCAGGCGCGGCCATCGGGTTCCCGCGCGGCAAGTACGACGACGGGACGCTCGACTTCTCGTTCTCCGGCCTGAAGACCGCCGTGGCCCGATGGGTGGAGGCCCGCGAGGCGGCGGGCGAGCCGGTGCCGGTGCCCGACGTCGCCGCGTCGTTCCAGGAGGCCGTCGTCGACGTGCTCACCCGCAAGGCGCTGCAGGCGTGTGCGCGCTACGGCGTGGACGACCTGCTGATCGGCGGAGGAGTGGCCGCGAACTCCCGGCTCCGCGCGCTCGCCCAGGAGCGCTGTGACGCGGCGGGCGTGCGGCTGCGCGTGCCGCGGCCCGGCCTGTGCACCGACAACGGCGCGATGGTGGCCGCGCTCGGCGCCGATCTGGTGGCGGCCGGCGTGGAGCCGTCGACGCTGGAGATCCCGGCCGACTCGTCGCTGCCGATCACCACGGTCCACGTCTGATCGGATCCCGGCCCGGTCTCGCGGGGGATCAGTCCCCGGGGGACCGGGTGGGGCGCAGCAGCGCCTCGGCGAGGGCCAGCATGGTCTCCTCCAGTGCGGCCAGCCGTCTCGCCATGTCGCCGTGGGCCGGCTCCACGATCCGGGCCACCGCGCCCGCCACGGCGTCGGCCGTCTGCTCGCGGTCGGGCCGGCTCCGCACCGCCTCGACCAGTGGCGTCAGGACGCCGCCCGCGGTCGTGACCTCGGCGCTGACCTCGTCGACCGCGGCGGTCAACCGGCCGACCCCGGCCGCGACGCCCTCCACGCCGGTGCCGATTCCCGCGAGGCCCGTGGTGACGCGCTCGTCCACGGTCTCCATCCGGTCGAGCAGGACGCTCTCCAGCCGCTCGGTGCGCTCGGTCAGCTCCGCCATCGCCCGGTCGAGCCGGGTGAACCGGCCGGCCGCGGCCTGCATGCTCGTGTGGAACTGGGTGAGGCGCTGGGCGAACTCGGTCATCCGCTCGGTCAGGGCCTGCGTGTGACCGCCGGCCTGCTCCACGTGCTCGCGGAGCAGGTCCATGTGCTGGGCCAGCCCCTCCGCCCACGCGGGCGGCTTGGCGGTCATCTCGTCGAGACGCGACCCGACGGCCTCCAGGGCCGCGCACAGGCCGCCGAGCTCGCGCTCGCGCACCTCGCGCAGCAGCCACTCCATGCCCTCAAGCCGTTGCCGGATCTCGTCCAGCACCGCGCCCTGGGTGCGCTGCTCGTACACATGGTCCTGCGCGGCCCGGGCGAGGAGCTCGCGCATCCGGTCGGAGATGGCGGTCTGGCTGCCCGCCTGGAGGAGGTTGTGGCCCGAATGCTCCACCTAGAGCTCCTTCACTCGCCGACCCGGAGCGTCCGGCCCGATCTCACGGAGAGGAAACGAACAGGCGGGCACGCCCGCGCGCCAACTTTAGGCCCACACCGGCCCGGCCCTCGCGGAGACAGAAAAAGATCGTGATTGCCGATGGATTGGGCGATATGCCCAGGTCAGGGACGGCCGACCGCGGCGCAGATCAGCACGTACGGGCGGTCTTCGACGCGGGTGAGCACCAGCACGGCCGCGTTGTCTCCGGCGAGCCGCAGGTCCTTGCGGAGCCGCTCGACGTCGACGGCGGAACCGCGCTTCATGATCGTCACGGCGCCCACCTTCCGCTCGCGCAGGGTCGCCCGGAGGCGCTTGAGCGAGAACGGGAGCACGTCGGCGATCTCGAAGCAGGCCGCCCACGGCGTCCGGACCAGGCGGTCGGAGGTGATGTACGCGATGCGTGGGTCGAGCAGCCGCCCGTCCACCATCGCGGCGACCTCGGCGACCAGGTGGGCGCGGACCGCGGCCCCGTCCGGCTCGTAGAGGTAGCGTCCCGCGGGCCCGGTCTCCGCCTCCGCTCCCGTCGCGGTCAGCGTCGCGCCGGAGGGCAGCAGGGTCGCCCGCCGCCCGCCGGGGCCCGGACCGGCCCAGATCGCCGCCTCCTTGACCTCGCCCCGATAGGAGACCCACTCGGCCTCCGCGCCCTCGGGGATCAGCTCGTACGGGATGCCGGGGGCGACCTTCAGGCAGGCGGCCCGCGCCCGGGACACCAGGTCGAGGACGGCCGGCCAACTCGGGGAGTAGGCCATCGGGTCGAACGTCCGTCCCCTGGCCCCCCGCCTGGCGGGATCGGCGAACAGCAGGCCGTGCCGCGAGGGGTCGGCCGCCGCGGCGTCTCCCGTACGGACCGCGATCCGGCCGGACAGGCCCAGGACCGCCGCGTTGGCGCGGGCCACCTCGGCCGTGAGCGGGTCGAGGTCGACCGCGTCGACGGCGCACCCCGCGCGGGCCAGTGCCAGGGCGTCGCCGCCGATACCGCAGCAGACGTCGAGCACCGTGGGCGGGCCGTCCGGGCCCGACCCGCGCACGACCCGCTCGGCCCGGTGGGCGGCGACCTCGGCCCGGGTGGCCTGCTCCACCCCGTGAGGGGTGAAGTACATGACCGTGGCGTCCGCGCCGAACTTCGCCTCGGCCCGCCGCCGCAGCGACGCCTGGGTGAGCGCGGCGGAGGTCAGCTCCGGGGAGTGCGCCCGGCGCAGCGCGGTCGCGGCCGCGACCGGATCGGCGCCCCCGGCCAGGACGTCCGCCGCGTCGGCCAGAGCCCTCTGCCCCGCGGGTTCGAGCAGCGCGCGAAACGCCTCCAGATCCACGAATCCCGACGCTACCGTCTCGGGCGCCCGCCGGTGGATGGTGGTGCCAGGAGGAAGGCGGGGTGAGAACGGCGGCGGTGTGAGGGGGACGACCGTCGCGCACCTGACCTGCGGTGCGGGTTCGTGTTGACTGTCACGCGCCACTTGCATACTGTTTCGTGTTGGCACTCTCCCGCTGAGAGTGCCAACAGCGACGAGATTGGTCTGACACCCGCGACGGCAGGCCGCTGGTCGCCTCTTCAGCTCATTCATCGCAATCTGAAGGGGAGGTCCGATCGTGACGACCGCCACTAAGGTTCCCGTTAAGCCGCTTGGCGACCGCATCGTGGTCCAGCCGCTTGAGGCCGAGCAGACCACCGCCTCCGGCCTGGTCATCCCGGACACCGCCAAGGAGAAGCCGCAGGAGGGCCGAGTCCTCGCGGTGGGCCCGGGCAACTGGGACGAGGACGGCGAGAAGCGGATTCCGCTCGACGTCAAGGAGGGCGACGTCGTCCTCTACAGCAAGTACGGCGGCACCGAGGTCAAGTACGGCGGCGAGGAGTACCTGGTGCTCTCCGCGCGTGACGTGCTCGCCATCATCGAGAAGTAGGCCGCGCACATCATGTGGAGCCCCGGGACGCGTGCCCGGGGCTCCGGTGTCTAAGGAGACATGAATGCCGAAGATCCTGGAGTTCGAAGAGGACGCGCGGCGCGCTCTTGAGCGTGGCGTGAACGCTCTCGCCGACGCCGTCAAGGTGACCCTCGGCCCGCGTGGCCGCAACGTCGTCATCGACAAGAAGTTCGGCGCTCCGACCATCACGAACGACGGCGTGACCATCGCCCGCGAGGTCGAGCTCGAGAAGCCGTACGAGAACCTCGGCGCGCAGCTCGCCAAGGAAGTCGCCACCAAGACCAACGACATCGCGGGCGACGGCACCACGACCGCGACCGTGCTGGCCCAGGCGATGGTCCGCGAGGGCCTGCGCAACGTCGCGGCCGGCGCCCAGCCGCTGGCCCTCAAGCGCGGCATCGACCGCGCCGCGAAGGCCGTGAGCGACCGCCTGCTGGACACCGCCCGCCACGTCGAGGACAAGAAGGAGATCGCCAACGTCGCGACGATCTCCGCCCAGGACGCCAAGATCGGCGGTCTGATCGCCGAGGCGTTCGACAAGGTGGGCAAGGACGGTGTGATCACCGTCGAGGAGTCCAACGCCATGGGCCTGGAGCTGGAGTTCACCGAGGGACTCCAGTTCGACAAGGGTTACCTGTCGCACTACATGGTGACCGACGCCGAGCGCATGGAGGCGGTCCTCGAGGACCCCTACGTGCTGATCCACCAGTCCAAGATCTCCTCGATCGCGGACTTCCTCCCGCTGCTGGAGAAGGTCGCCCAGACCAAGCGGCAGCTCCTGGTCATCGCCGAGGACGTCGAGGGCGAGGCCCTGGCCGTCCTGGTGACCAACAAGATCCGCGGCACCTTCACCTCGGTCGCCGTCAAGGCCCCCGGTTTCGGTGACCGCCGCAAGGCCATGCTGCAGGACATCGCGATCCTGACCGGCGGCCAGGTCGTCAGCGAGGAGGTCGGCCTCAAGCTGGAGCACGTCGGGCTCGACGTGCTCGGCACCGCCCGCCGCGTCGTGGTGACCAAGGACACGACCACGATCGTCGACGGCGCCGGCGACGCGCAGGCCATCGAGGACCGCGTCCGCGAGATCAAGCTCGCGATCGAGCAGTCCGACTCCGACTGGGACCGCGAGAAGCTCCAGGAGCGTCTCGCCAAGCTGGCCGGCGGCGTGTGCGTGCTGCGGGTCGGCGCGGCCACCGAGGTGGAGCTCAAGGAGAAGAAGCACCGCCTGGAGGACGCGATCTCCGCGACCCGCGCCGCGATCGAGGAGGGCATCGTCTCCGGCGGTGGCTCCGCGCTCGTGCACGTGTCGAAGGAGCTCGACGACCTCGGCCTGGTCGGCGACGAGGCCACGGGTGTCTCGATCGTGCGCAAGGCGCTCGTCGAGCCCGCCCGCTGGATCGCCGAGAACGCCGGTCTCGAGGGCTACGTCGTGACCACCAAGATCGCCGCCCTGAACGCGGGTGAGGGCCTCAACGCCGCCACCGGCGAGTACGGCGACCTGGTGGCCCAGGGCGTCATCGACCCGGTCAAGGTGACCCGCTCGGCCGTGCAGAACGCCGCGTCCATCGCGGGCATGCTGCTCACGACCGAGGCCCTCGTGGTCGACAAGCCCGAGGAGGAGGCCCCCGAGGCCGCCGGTCACGGTCACGGCCACGGTCACGGTCACTGAGCCCGGTCACCGGCCCGGTCATCGGGTCCGGCCACCCGGCCCGGCTTCCGGGCCGGGCCACGGTCCGGCCACTGACGAAAACGGCTCCCGCCGCCAGGCGGGGGCCGTTTCTTTTATCCCTGTCAGAAGGCCTGACAAATATCGCTTGATTTGGGGCAATTGGTTGGAATGTTCCAACGGCCGCGTGTCCACCCGATTACCTGCTGTTATCGGCGGGTCAATGTGACCAATCCGTAGCCGTTAACCATGACGACATGAACCAGCGCGACGGGCATCATGCCTAACGTGACCGAGGGATGCGTCGCCGACGCCGCAACTGGGGTAAGGCTTGCGACGAGATCGGATGAGTCCGACCTCAGGGAACTGACCAGCCTTGCCGTACAGGGAGATCGCACTGCGATCGAAACGCTTCTGGGACGTCTGCGCCCCATGGTGGTGCGCTACTGCAGGGCCAGACTGGGCAGGGTATCCGGTCACTACCACATCGCCGACGATGTGGCCCAGGAGGTGTGCATCGCCGTCCTGGCGGCCCTGCCGCGCTACCGCGACATGGGCCGCCCGTTCGCGTCGTTCGTCTTCGGGATCGCGTCGCACAAGGTGGCCGACGCCCTGCGCAGCTCCGTCCGCTCGGCGGTGCCGACGCAGGATCTTCCTGACGGACCGGACGAGGGGCCGGGGCCGGAGGAGACCGTGGTGCGCTACATCGAGGCGCAGCACGCCCGCGCGCTGCTGTCCCGGCTGCCGGACAACCAGCGCGAGCTTCTCATCTTGAGGGTGGTCTCCGGCCTGTCGGCGGAGGAGACCGGTAATGTACTCGGCATGTCACCAGGTGCTGTCCGGGTCGCCCAGCATCGCGCTCTGGCCAGGCTCAGGCAGCTGGCCGAGTTGGAGTCGATTGCGTGACCGTTGATCGTCGCCGTACGGCACACCGTAAGGGGTCGTACGGCGATGCAGGCGTGGATGGCGACCTGAGGCGGGTGGACGCCGTCCTCGACGCGCTGGGCCGGCGTGAGCCGGTGTCCGGCGGAGATCCCGCCGTGCGGGTGCTCGCCGCGCTGGCCGCCGATGTGGACGGTCAGTGGCTCTCTTCGGTGTCGATCACGCCGTCCACGTAACCCCGGGCGTACTCCCAGCTCACGTAGTCGGCCGGATCGGGCTGGTAGGCCGGCTCGTGCACCTGGGGACGGCCGTTGTCGATCATCTGGCGTAGGTTGCCCCGCAGCAGGTCCCAGTCGAAGTAGTGCTGGTCGCCGCACTCGGGGCAGTCGAGCACGAGCCCGAGCACGCCCTGCGGTTCGAGCAGGGAACGGAAGACCTCGACGTCGGCGAGGTCCGTCAGCGCCTCGTCGCGTTCCTCGATCGTCAGGGGCTCCACATCGTCGGGCGCGCCGAGCTCGGCCGCGGGGTCTTCGGGGTCGTCCGCGAACGGGTCGCGGGGGACGTCTTCCAGCACGCATCCCACCTTATGGCCCCCGTGCTGCGGTCGAGGGAAAGTGCGGCCCACTGGGGATGGAGCGGCGGACGGTTCCGGACCTGCCCTTTGGGAAACGTGACGGGAGTCCCGCGGCGGGCCGGCGGGGTCAGAGCCAGCCGCGCCTGGCCGCCTCGACCCCCGCGTGGAAGCGGGACTGGGCGCCCAGCTCGCTCATCGCGCCGGCGAACCTCCCACGGACGGTGCGGACGGAAACGCCCAGGTGACGGGCGATGGCCTCGTCGCTCAGCCCCTGCGCCGCCAGCCGCAGCACCTGCCGGGCGTCGCCTCTCGTCCGGGACGGCACGGGCGTGGCGCGGGTCCACAGCTCCTCGAAGAGCGCGCGCAGCGCGGCCACCGCCACGGGGGCACGGACCAGGTAGCAGTTGTAGGCGTGCTCCGGCGGGGGCGTCCCCCACGCGGCGGGCAGCCCGGCCGCGTCGTCTCCCACGGCGAAGAACCAGCTGGGCACGTTGTCCAAGGTACGGACGCCGGCGCCGGCCGCGACGAGCCGGTCGCAGCCCTCGCGCACCCGTGGACTGGCCAGCGCGGAGACCGACACGACCGTGCGGGAGCGAAGCACCCCGTCCTCGATCGCCTGGATCCACGCCCCTGTGTACCTTTCAGCGAACCGGCCCATGGTGCGCCGGTCGGGGATCGCCGCGACGAGGTCCGCGGGCGGGGCCTGCAGGGCGAGGCCGACGACGCTCTCGTAGAGCTCGTCGGCGTCGCTGACCGCCTCGACGGAGAACTGGCCGCTCTGGTGGTCGCGGCCCGCGTCGTAGTGGTGGGTGAGCCGGCCGACGGCGTCGAGCGCGGCGTCGAGCTGGCGGCTCTCCCTGGCCAGCCGGTCGAGGCGGTCCGCCACCAGCCGCCCGATGGCAGCGGCCGGATGGCGGGCCAGGTAGTCGCCGTCCTGCACCTCCACCGCGCCGAGCCGGACGAGGCGGGTGAGGGTGTCGAGCACGTCGTCGGCGGGCCGCTCCACGACCTCGGCGATCTCGCCGGGCGTGGCGCGGTGCAGCTTCAGCACCGTCGTGTAGACGGAGGTCTGCTCCCGGGTGAGTCCAAGGCTTTCGAGGGTGTCCGCGTCGCGCGTCGTCCTCATGGTCCTCCGTCGCTGGGTTCCGCTCGCGAAAACGTCTCGCGGCTTCCGCGCTCGCGGAGCTCGCGAAGCCCGGTCCCTCGCCTTGCCACGAGTCGCGAGAATAGCTCGGCTTTTCCCCCGCTGTCCGGCCCATTCGCACAATAGTGAGACCCCGGACGGCTGATTTCGTGCGTGCGCTTTTTCGTTTCGTTCGCAGTTTCGAAAATCGCCGATATGCAGCTTTGTGCAACTGCACGTTGGGGCATTGCGCGCGGACGCTCCGTGACGCATCCTTGACTCAGCGTCAGCCGGGACCATGCGGTCGAGCGCGGAGGGGGGCCCGACCGCCTGGCAGGCGCGACGCGTGGGATGTGGGGGGACCGGCCATCGGTCCCCCCACTTTCTCTGTCCGCCGCCCTTGACAGGTCGGCCGGGTTCCGCTTCGCGACGGCCACTAGACTGGCCTCGGGTCCGGCGAGGGGCCCGCAGGGCAGGAGGGGTTGCGATGGCCAAGTTCACCGAGCCGGGGCTCACGTTCGACGACGTGCTCCTGGTTCCCGCCTACTCGGATCTGCAGCCGGGTGAGGCGGACACCACGACCCGGCTGTCCAGGAGCGTCACGCTGCGCATCCCGCTCGTGTCCGCCGCGATGGACACGGTGACCGAGGCCCGCATGGCGGTCGCGATGGCCCGGCAGGGCGGCATCGGGATCCTGCACCGCAATCTCCCCATGGAGGAGCAGGCCCAGCAGGTCGACCTCGTCAAGCGCTCCGAGGCCGGGATGGTGACCAACCCGGTGACCTGCTCGCCGGACGACACGCTCGCCGACGTCGAGCGCCTGTGCGCCACCTACCGGATCTCCGGTGTGCCGGTGACGGACGACCAGGGCGTGCTCGTCGGCATCGTGACCAACCGCGACATGCGCTTCGAGACCGACCAGAGCAAGCCGGTCCGCGACGTCATGACGCCGATGCCCCTCGTGACGGCCCCGGTCGGGGTCTCCAGGGACGAGGCCTTCCGGCTGCTGCGGCAGAACAAGGTGGAGAAGCTGCCGCTGGTCGACGGGTCGGGCCGGCTCCAGGGCCTGGTCACGGTCAAGGACTTCACCAAGAGCGAGCAGTATCCCCTCGCCACCAAGGACGCCCGCGGCCGGCTCATGGTCGGCGCCGCGATCGGAGTGGCGGGCGACGCCGAGAAGCGCGCCATGGCGCTGATCGAGGCGGGCGTGGACGTGATCGTCGTCGACACGGCGCACGGGCACTCCCGGGGCGTCTGCGAGATGGTCGCCAAGATCAAGGCGAACGGCCAGGTCGACGTCATCGGCGGCAACGTCGCCACCCGGGCCGGAGCCCAGGCGCTGGTCGAAGCGGGCGTCGACGCGGTGAAGGTGGGCGTCGGGCCCGGCTCGATCTGCACGACCCGGGTCGTGGCGGGGGTCGGCGCGCCGCAGCTCACCGCGATCTACGAGGCCGCGCAGGTGTGCGCGCCCGCGGGCGTGCCCGTGATCGGGGACGGCGGCCTCCAGTACTCCGGTGACATCGCCAAGGCCCTGGCGGCCGGGGCGGACACCGTGATGCTGGGCTCGCTGCTGGCCGGCTGCGAGGAGTCCCCCGGCGAGCTGATCTTCATCAACGGCAAGCAGTTCAAGTCGTACCGCGGCATGGGCTCGCTCGGCGCGGTGCGCAACCGGGAGCGCGGCGGCGCGTCGTTCAGCAAGGACCGCTACGCGCAGGCCGAGGTCAGCGGCGAGGACAAGTACATCCCCGAGGGCATCGAGGGCCAGGTGCCCTACCGCGGCCCCGTGGCGGCGGTGGCGCACCAGCTCGTCGGCGGCCTGCGGCAGGGCATGTGGTACACGGGCTCCCGCACGATCGCCGAGATGCACGAGAAGGCGCAGCTCATGCCGATCACCTCGGCGGGGCTGAAGGAGAGCCACCCCCACGACATCCAGATGACGGTCGAGTCCCCCAACTACCACCGGCGATAGCGGACGACGGTACGGCTCCCGCGCGGCGACGGCGGGAGCCGTACGCGAGTAACGGGAAAGAACAGGCGACAATGACACAGGTGGAGATCGGGCGCGGCAAGAGCGGGCGGCGTGCCTACGCGCTGGACGAGATCGGCATCGTGCCCTCCCGGCGCACCCGAGACCCGGAGGAGGTCTCGATCTCCTGGCAGATCGACGCCTACCGGTTCGACTCGCCGCTGGTGGCGAGCCCGATGGACAGCGTGGTCTCGCCGGCCACGGCGATCGAGATCGGCCGGCTCGGCGGCCTCGGCGTCCTCGACCTGGAGGGGTTGTGGACGCGCTACGACGACCCCTCGCCCCTCCTGGAGGAGGTGGCCACCCTCGACCAGGACGCGGCCACGCGGCGGCTGCAGGAGATCTACACCGCCCCCATCAGGGACGAGCTGATCGGGCGGCGCATCGAGGAGATCAGGGCCGCCGGCGTGACGACGGCCGTCCGGCTGTCCCCGCAGCGGACCGTGCAGCACCACAAGGCCGTGATCGACGCGGGCGTCGACATCTTCGTGATCCGCGGGACGACGGTCTCCGCCGAGCACGTCTCCGGCCGGGCCGAGCCCCTCAACCTCAAGCAGTTCATCTACGAGCTCGACGTCCCGGTGATCGTGGGCGGCTGCGCGACCTACACCGCCGCGCTGCACCTCATGCGGACCGGCGCGGCGGGCGTGCTGGTCGGCTTCGGCGGCGGCGCCTCCCACACCACCCGCAACGTGCTCGGCGTGGTCGTGCCGATGGCCACGGCGGTCTCCGACGTCGCCGCCGCGCGCCGCGACTACATGGACGAGTCGGGCGGGCGCTACGTCCACGTCATCGCCGACGGCGGCATGGGCGGCTCGGGCGACATCGCCAAGGCGATCGCCTGCGGCGCCGACGCCGTCATGGTGGGGTCGCCGCTGGCCCGGGCCGCCGAGGCCCCCGGCCGCGGGTTCCACTGGGGGTCGGAGGCCCACCACCCGGAGCTGCCGCGCGGCAGGCGGGTGGAGTTCGGCACGATCGGCACCCTGCGGGAGATCCTGCACGGCCCCTCGTCCCTGGCCGACGGGTCGATGAACCTGATGGGCGCGCTGCGCCGCACGATGGCCACCGCGGGCTACTCCGACCTCAAGGAGTTCCAGCGCGTCGAGGTGGTCGTCGCCCCGCCGCAGCGCTGACACCCGGACGCCGGGCCCCGGTGTCCGCCGGGGCCCGCCGGCCGGGCGCGCGGCCGGTCAGACGCCCGCCGGGCGCGTGACCCAGGATCCGCGCTTCATCACGCCGTCCACGTTCAGGTCGTCGTCGAGCACCACCAGGTCGGCGTACCGGCCGGTGGAGATCGACCCGATCTCGGCGTCCAGGCCCAGCACGCGGGCCGGGGTCTGCGACGCCATCCGGACCGCGTCGGTGATGGGCACCCCGAGATCTCCGACCGTCCGGCGGAAGGCGACGTCCATGGTGAGGGTGCTGCCCGCGATGGCTCCGCCCTCGGCCAGCCGGGCCACGCCGTTCTCGACGTTCACCGTCATCGGGCCCAGCGGGTAGGTGCCGTCGCCCATGCCGGCCGCCGCCATCGCGTCCGTGATGAGGGCGGTACGGCCGGGGCCCGCCGCCCGCATGGCGAGGCGCAGCATGGCCGGGTGGACGTGCACGCCGTCGTTGATGAGCTCGATCGTCACCCGCTCGTCCTGGAGCAGGGCGGCGATGGGCCCCGGATCCCGGTGGTTCAGCGGGGGCATGGCGTTGTAGAGGTGGGTCGCGACGCCGCCACCGGCCTCGATGCCGGCGATCGTCTGCTCGTAGGTCGCGTCGCTGTGGCCCAGGGCGGCGACGACGCCCTCGGCCCTGGCCTCTCTGATCACATCGAGCGCGCCGGGCAGTTCGGGTGCGATGGTGATCATCCGGACGTGGCCGCGGCCGGCCTTCACCAGTGCCTGGAACTCGGCGCGGTCGGGGGTGCGCAGCAGTGCGGGGTCGTGCGCCCCGCAGCGGGCCCTGGCGATGTACGGGCCCTCGAAGTGGATCCCGGCGATCAAACCCTGCTCGGCGAGATCGGCCAGCGTGCCGGCGGCCCGGGCGAGCGCGTCGGGGGAGGCCGTGACGAGGCTGGCCAGGGCCGTCGTCGAGCCGCGGGACAGGTGGAACGCGGCTACGGCGGCGGCCGTCTCGGGATCGCCGTCCGGGTAGGAGCCGCCGGCCCCGCCGTGGGTGTGGATGTCCACGAAACCGGGCACGACCGTGCGCCCGCCCAGGCTCAGGCCGGGTCCGGGCGCCCGTCCGTCGCCGATGTGGGTGATCCGGCCGTCCTCGATCGTGAGCCAGCCGTCGCGCACCCCGCCGGGGGTGACGACACGGGCGTCCGAAACAGTCACGCTCATGCGGACATCTTCGCTAACGCGCTCCCCGCCCGCCGCCGGGGGGCCGCGTCGGCCGTACGGAACCGGATCCCTCGGATATCCGGCGATGGCGGATCATTCCGCCGGGCGGCCTGTTTACTGACAATTCCGGAGATCCTTGGCTAAAAGGGAGGAATGGCGTGGAGTTTCGGGTAGCTCCCCACCGGTAGATTCGCCTCGGCAGACGCAACAGCCGTACAGAGGGAGCCGTATGACGGCGAGGATGGGCGCGGCGCGGCTGGGCCCGGCGGAACGTTCCGCCGCGCTTACGCGCATGGTGGCGCAGGAGCTCGACGTGGTCGTGATCGGCGGAGGCGTCGTCGGCGCCGGCGCCGCCCTGGACGCCGCGACCAGAGGTCTGTCGGTGGGCGTGGTCGAGGCGCGCGACTTCGCCTCGGGCACGTCGTCGCGGTCGTCCAAGCTGATCCACGGCGGGCTCCGCTATCTGGAGCAGCTCAACTTCGACCTGGTGCGCGAGGCGCTGCGGGAGCGCTCCATGCTGCTCCAGCGGATCGCGCCGCACCTGGTGAAGCCGGTGCCGTTCCTCTACCCGCTGACGCATCCCGGCTGGGAGCGGCCGTACATCGGCGCGGGCCTCGCGCTCTACGACACGCTCGGTTTCTCCTTCGGCTTCCGGCGCGGCGTGCCCGGTCACCGCCACCTGACCCGGCGGCGGGCGCTGCAGGTGGCCCCCTCGTTGCGGCGCGCCGCGTTCACCGGCGCCGTGCAGTACTGGGACGCGCAGGTCGACGACGCGCGCTTCGTCATGACCACCCTCAGGACGGCCGCGACGTACGGCGCGGAGGTCGTGTCCCGGGTCCAGGCGATCGCGTTCCTCCGGGAGGGGGAGCGGGTGACCGGCGTCCGGGTATGCGACCTGGAGACCGGGGCCGAGCTGGACATCCGGGCGCGTCAGGTGGTCAACGCGACCGGGGTGTGGACCGACGACATCCAGCAACTCGTCGGCGGGCGCGGGCGCATCCACGTCACCGCGTCCAAGGGCATCCACCTGGTGGTGCCCCGCGACCGGATCCACTCGGTGACCGGGATCATCATGCGGACGGAGAAGTCCGTGCTGTTCGTGATCCCCTGGGGCCGGCACTGGATCATCGGCACCACGGACACCGAGTGGACCCTCGACAAGGCCCATCCGGCGGCCTCCCGGGCCGACATCGACTACCTGCTCGATCACGTGAACGCGGTCCTGTCCGTGCCGTTGACCAGGGACGACGTCGAGGGCGTGTACGCCGGGTTGCGGCCGCTGCTGGCCGGGGAGTCGGAGGAGACGTCCAAGCTGTCGCGTGAGCACGTCGTGACCCATCCGGTGCCCGGCCTGGTCATGGTGGCGGGGGGCAAGTTCACCACGTACCGCGTCATGGCGGCGGACGCGGTCGACGCGGTCGCGCACGGCCTCGACCAGCGCGTCCCGCCGTCGTGCACGGACCAGGTGCCGCTGGTGGGCGCGGAGGGCTACCGCGCGCTGTGGAACTCGCGGCACCGGCTGGCGCGGTCGTCGGGGCTGCACGTGGCGCGGATCGAGCACCTGCTGGAGCGGTACGGCTCACTGATCGACGAGTTGCTCGTACTGATCGAGGAGGATCCCTCGCTCGGGCGGCCGCTGAGCGGTGCCGACGACTACCTCCGGGCCGAGATCGTCTACGCCGCGACCCACGAGGGGGCCCGGCACCTGAACGACGCGCTGACCCGGCGCACCCGCATCTCGATCGAGACCTTCCACCGGGGCACGGCGGTGGCCCAGGAGGCCGCCGAGCTGATGGCCGGGCCGCTCGGCTGGGACGACGAGCAGGTCAAGCGCGAAGTGGAGTACTACACCAAGCGGGTGGAGGCCGAACGCGCCTCGCAGGAGGAGGACACCGACCAGGCGGCCGACGCGATCCGCCTCGGCGCGCCCGAGATCGTGCCGGTGGCCCCGCCGGAGCGCCGTCCCTCCTGACATCCGGTCTGATCTGACCACCGGCCGCCGGAGCCCGGCGAGGGCCACGCGGCCCCCGCCGGAGCGCAGTCAGGCGAACGGGATCCAGGCCCGGTCGGCGAGGGTCGACGAGTCGCTGACCTTGAGCCCGAGGTCGGACAGCGTCCAGAGCGTGTCGCCGATGACCAGGCAGCGGTGGATGCTCGGGTCGGGCGCCGACACGCCGTCCTTCGGCGGGACCGGGTGCGTGATCACGCCCTTCTCGGCGATCGCGTCGTCGCCGACCCGCAGGACGACGGCCGCCCCGGCGCCGCGCGACCAGTTCGTCAGCGGGACCATGGCCAGGCCCGACTCCGGCCAGTAGAGGAACGCGTGCGGATCCCACTCGGCCTCCGAGCCCGAGTCGGGCTGGTGGAACCGGGAGAGGATCGTCGGCGCGGCCGGGTCGGACACGTCGAAGAGGGAGATCTGGGTGCCGGTCGCCCGGCCCTCCGTGCTCGCCTCCTGGCCGATCCCGATGAGTCGTCCGTCCCCGGCGGGGTGCAGGTAGGCCGAGTAGCCGGTGATCTTCAGCTCGCCCGACACCCGGGGACGGGCCGGATCCCGCAGGTCAAGCGCGTACAGCGGGTCGGTCTGCCGGAAGGTGACCACGTAGCCGAGGTCGCCGATGAACCGGACCGAGTAGATCCGCTCGCCCCGCCCGAGGCCGGTGACCGACCCCACCTGGCCGAGCGTGTTCGCGTCGAGCACGTAGACGCCGCTCTGGCTCGTCCCCGGCGTCGCGCCGAAGACCTCCGCGTCGCTGGTGGTGGCCACCCGCAGCCGGCCCTCGTACTCCGACAGGGAGTACTGGTTGAGCAGCCGCCCCGGGACGGCCCCCGAGGAGACGTAGCGGGGAGCGCCGGCGCCGCCGATGTCGAACCGGTGCACCTCGGTCCGCTCCGGCGGGGCGGCCGGGGCCGACGTGGCAGGCGCCGCGGCCCCCGCGGCCCCTGCTGCCACGTCGACGGCGGGGCCGGCGAACCACCAGCGCGGGTTGCTGGTGACGTACAGGCTGCTTCGCGTCCCGTACACGGTGTCGCCGTCGGCGGCGACCGCGACCGGGGTGTCGGCGGCGAAGGGCTGGGCGGGGTCGGCCGCCAGGTCGACCGTGTGGACCGTCAGCATGGACGTGCCGGTGAACTCGTCCGGGTGGCTGACCTGGTCGCAGCCCACCCGCTCGGTGCGGCGGGCGCCGCCCGACTCGATCTCGTACGAAGGCTGCCAGGCCTCGGCCGGAGCGGAGCGCACGGCCTCGCGGTTGCGGTCGAGCATTTCGCTCTCCGCGGCGTTCTCCTTCGGGGGCGGGAAGGTGATCTCCGGCTGCGACCGGACCACGATCCGCACGGTCGAGCCGACCTGGCGGGCGTCGACGTGGGTGCCGTGCGCCGTCAGCGTCCCGAGGACCCGCGGCCGGCCCGAAAGGTCCACCAGCAAGTACATCGAGCCGTCCGGGCCGGGCCGCCGCTTGGCCATCGCGCCGAACGGGATCGCCCCGCCGCCCTGGAACAGCACGAGCGCGCGGTCGCCGGAGACCAGCAGGTCGCCCTGCATCCAGCTCTGGTCGGGGGGGACCAGCCGCAGGGTGCCGGTCACGGCCCGGCTCGCGGTGTCGACCACGCGGAGCACCCCGGCGGAGACCGAGATCACCCGTTTCCCGTCGGTTTTGATCACGTCGGGCTCGTCCACTCCGGCCTCCTGGACGTTGGTCGTCGAGTAGGACGGAGCGGGCGTCGCCTGCTTGGCCGAGGCCGCCGCGTCGGAGCGGGCGAACATCAATCCGGGTCCGAATCCCCAGGCCGTCACGTTCCGCGCGGTCGTCTCCCGCAGCCCGGCCGTCATCTCGTCGCAGCCCGAGTACGAGACGAGCCGGACCTTCCCCGTCAGGTCGGCGGTTCCGGGGGAGGGCGTCGCACGGCCGTCGGCGCACGCCGTGACCAGCAGTCCGGCGGCGGCGAGGACTCCCGCCGTGCGCATCCATGTCTTCATGCCCCTACGACGGATCCGGACCGCCTCCGGTTCGGACCGGCGCATTAATGTCGCATTACCAGCCAGTAGCCAGTAGGCGGGCTCCGGAATATTCTTCCGGCATGGGTGCCATGATTCGGACGTTCGACCCGGATGTGACCAGCCGGCTTGTCGGGCACGTCGCCTCCGGCGGCGAGACGCGGGCGATCCCCGCCCCCTTCACCGGCGAGGTCCTCGCGGAGGTTCCCCTCTCCACGGCCGAGGACGTCCGCCAGGCGTACGCCACCGCGCGGGCGGCCCAGCGGGCCTGGGCGGCGCTGCCCGCCCGTGAGCGGGCCGAGCCGTTCCTGCGGTTCCACGACGCGCTCATCGACCGCCGCGCCGAGTTGCTCGACATCGTGCAGTGGGAGACGGGCAAGGCCAGGCGCCACGCGTACGAGGAGCTCCTCGACGCGGCCGGCTGCACGCTCTACTTCGCCCGAAGGGCCCCCGGCCTGCTCGAACCCCGGAGACGGCAGGGGATCTTCCCCGTCGCCACCCGGGTGACCGAGCTGCGCCACCCGAAGGGCGCGGTCGCCGTGATCAGCCCGTGGAACTATCCGCTCGCCCTGGGCGTGGGCGACGTGGTCCCTGCGCTGCTGGCCGGCAACGCCGTGGTCCACAAGCCCGACACCCAGACGCCGCTGTCGACGCTCTGGGTCGTCGACCTGCTCGCCGAGCTGGGCATGCCCCGGGACATCTGGCAGGTCGTCGTCGGGGACCCGGACGTGATCGGCGAGCCCCTCGTCGACGGCGCCGACTACGTGGCGTTCACCGGCTCGACCCGGGCCGGCCGCAGGATCGCCGAGGAGGCCGCGCGGCGGCTGATCGGCTGCTCCCTGGAGCTCGGCGGGAAGAACCCGATGATCGTCCTCGACGACGCCGACCTCGATCTCGCGGCGCAGGGGGCCATCCGGGCGTGCTTCTCCAACGCGGGTCAGCTCTGCATCGCGATCGAACGGCTGTACGTCCAGGAGGGGGCGGCCGACGCGTTCCGCGACAAGCTCGTGCGGGCGGTGCGGAACATGCGGATCGGCCCCGGCTTCGACTGGGACGTCCAGATGGGCTCCCTCACCCATTCCCGCCAGCTCGACGGGGTGGCCGCGCACGTCGCGGACGCCGTGGCGAAGGGGGCCACCGTGCTCACCGGCGGGCGGGCCCGCCCCGACCTCGGCCCGCTGTTCTACGAGCCCACCGTCCTAGACGGCGTCACCGACGACATGGCCGTCTGCCGGGACGAGACGTTCGGCCCGCTGGTCTCGATCTACCGTTTCGCCGGCGAGGACGAGGCGATCGAGAAGGCCAACGACACGGTCTACGGGCTCAACGCCTCGATCTGGACCCGCGACCCGGCCAGGGCCCGCCGGGTCGCGGCCCGCGTCAGGGCCGGGACCGTCAACATAAACGAGGGGTACGCCGCGGCGTACGGCTCCTACGACGCCCCGATGGGCGGGATGAAGGCCTCCGGCCTCGGCCGCAGGCACGGCGCGGAGGGCCTGCTCAAATACACGGAGGCGCAGACCGTGGCCAGCCAGGCGACCTGGCTCGGCTTCGAGCCGGTCCTCGGGATGGGCTACGACCGGTACGCCGACACCCTGGCGGGGCTGCTCAAGACGATGAAGCGGCTCCGGCTCAAGTGAGCGGCCCGCCGGTGGACTACGACGTGGTGGTGGTCGGGTCGGGCTTCGGCGGCAGCGTGGCCGCGCTCCGGCTCGTCGAGAAGGGCTACTCGGTCGGCGTCCTGGAGGCGGGCCGCCGGTTCGACGAGCGGACCCTGCCGAAGACCTCCTGGCGCGTGAGGGACTTCCTGTGGGCGCCCGCCCTCGGCATGAAGGGCATCCAGCGCATCCACGTGCTCGGCGGCCGCAGCGGCGTCATGGTCCTCGCGGGGGCCGGGGTGGGCGGCGGGTCGCTGGTCTACGGCAACACCCTCTACGAACCACTTGACCCGTTCTTCGCCGATCCGCAGTGGCGGCACATCACCGACTGGAAGGCCGAGCTCGCGCCCTACTACGACCAGGCGAAGCGGATGCTCGGCGTGACGGAGAACCCCACGGTGACCCCCGCGGACGAGATCATGCGCCGGGTGGCCGAGCGGATGGGCGTGGGCGGCACCTTCCGCCTCGCGCCGGTGGGCGTCTTCTTCGGCGAGCCCGGCGTCGAGGTGGACGATCCGTACTTCGGCGGGGCCGGGCCGCGGCGGCGCGGCTGCGTGGAGTGCGGCGAATGCATGACCGGCTGCCGCCACGGCGCCAAGAACATGCTGATCAAGAACTACCTCTACCTGGCCGAGCGGGCCGGGGCGCGGGTCCACCCCGGAACCACCGTGACCGGGATCCGGCCCGTCGAGGGCGGCTACGAGATCACGACCCGCGGGACCGGCCCGTTCGGGCGCGCCCGCACGCTGACCGCCGGCCAGGTGGTATTCGCCGCCGGCACGTACGGCACGCAGCGCCTGCTCCACCGGCTGCGGGCGACCACGTTGCCCCGCCTGTCGTCCCGCCTGGGGGCGCTCACGCGGACCAACTCCGAGGCGCTCCTGGGCTTCGAGCGGACCACCGCGGCGGGGGAGAGGCTCAACCGGGGAGTGGCCATCACCTCCTCGATCCACCCGGACGCCGAGACGCACATCGAGCCGGTCCGGTACGGCGACGGCTCCAACGCGATGGGCCTGCTGCGCACGCTCCTGATCGACGGCGGCGGCCGGGTGCCGCGCTGGCTGGGTTTCCTCGGCGCGGCACTGCGGCGCCCCCGCCTGGTGCCCCGGCTGTTCAACCATCGGCGCTGGTCCGAGCGGGCGGTCATCGCCCTCGTCATGCAGGCGAAGGACAACTCGGTCACGGTGTCGCTCAAGGGACGCAGGCTGACGGCGCGCCCGGGCCACGGCGAACCGAACCCGACCTGGATCCCGGCCGGTCACCGGGCCGTCCGGCTGGCGGCGGAGGAGATCGGCGGAATTCCGGGGGGATCGTGGCTCGATCTCTTCGACATCCCGGCCACCGCCCACTTCCTCGGCGGCTGCGTGATCGGCGACTCGCCGGACACCGGGGTCGTCGATCCCTACCACCGCGTCTACGGCTACGAGGGCCTGCACGTGGTGGACGGATCGGCCGTGTCGGCCAACCTCGGGGTCAACCCGTCCCTCACGATCACCGCGCAGGCCGAGCGGGCCCTGGCGATGTGGCCCAACAAGGAGGAGGCCGACCCGCGCCCGCCGCTCGGCGCGCCGTACGCCAGGATCGCGCCGGTCGCCCCGGTCCGGCCCGTCGTGCCGCCGTCCGCGCCGGCGGCGCTCCGCCTGCCGATCGTGGAGATCACTCCGCCACCCCCCGGCGAGCGCTGAGCGGTCGTATCAGGCGGGGGTGACCGCGCCGATAGACTGGCCGTACCGCTCGCTGCCTTTGGGGGTACCTTCCGGTGTCTGAGTTCGACACGGTCCTGGTGGTCGACTTCGGCGCGCAGTACGCGCAGCTGATCGCCCGCCGGGTGCGTGAATGCCACGTCTACTCCGAGATCGTCCCCTCGACGATGCCGGTGGCCGAGATGCTGGCCAAGAAGCCCAAGGCGATCATCCTGTCCGGCGGCCCGTCGTCGGTGTACGCCGAGGGCGCCCCGGCCGTGCCTACCGGCCTATTCGGCACCGGCGTGCCGACCTTCGGCATCTGCTACGGCTTCCAGGCGATGGCCCTGGCGCTGGGCGGCCAGGTCGCCAGGACCGACGCGGCCGAGTTCGGCGGCACGCCCCTGCGGGTGCTCGAACAGGGCGCGCTGTTCGCGGGCCTGCCCGCGTCGCAGACGGTGTGGATGTCCCACGGTGACTCGGTGGTCGGCGCCCCCGAGGGCTTCGCCGTCACCGCCTCGACCGACGCCACTCCCGTCGCCGCGATGGAGGACCCCTCCCGCGGCCTGTACGGCGTGCAGTTCCACCCCGAGGTGCTCCACTCCGAGCACGGCCAGGCGGTGCTCAAGCACTTCCTCGACGCGGCCGGCTGCCGCCCGTCGTGGACCATGCTCAACATCGTCGAGGACGCCGTCGCGGCCGTCCGCGACCAGATCGGCGACGGCCGGGCCATCTGCGCCCTGTCCGGCGGCGTCGACTCCGCGGTGGCCGCGGCGATCGTGCAGCGGGCCATCGGCGACCGGCTCACCTGCGTCTTCGTCGATCACGGACTGCTCCGCAAGGGCGAGGCCGAGCAGGTCGAGCGCGACTTCGTCGACGCCACGGGCGTGAAGCTGCGGGTGGTCGACGCCTCCGAGCGTTTCCTCAAGGCGCTGTCGGGGGTGACCGACCCCGAGGAGAAGCGCAAGATCATCGGGCGGGAGTTCATCCGGGTCTTCGAGGACGAGCAGCGCGCGATCCTCGCCGACGGCCCGGTCGACTTCCTCGTGCAGGGCACGCTCTATCCCGACGTGGTCGAGTCGGGCGGCGGCACCGGCACCGCCAACATCAAGTCCCACCACAACGTCGGCGGACTGCCGGACGACCTGCGGTTCGAGCTGGTTGAGCCGCTGCGCACGCTCTTCAAGGACGAGGTGCGCCGGGCCGGTGAGCAGCTCGGCCTGCCGTCGGCCATGGTGTGGCGGCAGCCGTTCCCCGGCCCCGGCCTCGGCATCCGCATCATCGGCGAGGTCACCCGCGAGCGCCTCGACGTGCTGCGCGACGCGGACGCCATCGCCCGCGAGGAGCTGTCGCGCGCCGGCCTCGACCGCGACATCTGGCAGTGCCCGGTCGTGCTGCTGGCCGACGTCCGCTCGGTCGGCGTGCAGGGCGACGGCCGCACCTACGGTCACCCGGTCGTGCTGCGCCCGGTCACGTCCGAGGACGCGATGACGGCCGACTGGTCACGCGTGCCCTACGACGTGCTGTCGCGCATCTCCACCCGCATCACGAACGAGGTGCGGGAGATCAACCGGGTCGTCCTGGACGTGACGAGCAAGCCCCCGGGCACCATCGAGTGGGAGTGATCCTGAGCACGGATCCCATCCGGAGATCCCGTCTTCAGGTGTGAAATCCGGCATGGCGGATAGGGTGGCGCGGTGATTGCCACCCAGCCAGCCGTCGCGTCGTCCCCCACCTCGGCCACCAGGCTCGCCTGGCTGGACGCGTTGCGCGGAATCGGGGCGATGGCCGTGGTGGCCGAGCACTCGCTGCCCTGGTTCATGCCGTCGCTGCGGCCGTACTGGTTCAACCTCGGCATGTACGGCGTGCTCGTGTTCTTCCTGGTGAGCGGCTACATCATCCCGGCCTCGCTGGAGCACCGGGGCGACGTCCGGGCGTTCTGGATCAGCCGGATCTTCCGGCTTTACCCGCTCTATCTGGTGGTCATCGCGGCGGTGCTGGTGGTGGCGTTCTGGGTGCCGGTGCGCCCGCAGGTGCCGCGCCACCCGTCGGCCGTGGCGGCGCACCTGACGATGCTGCTCGACGTCGTCCACATCGGGGCGGTCGCCGACCCGATGTGGACGCTGTCGTACGAGATGGTGTTCTACCTGCTGGTCACCGCGCTGTTCACCGGCGGGCTGCACCGGCGCAGCGGGGCGCTCGCGGTGGGCTTCGGCGCGCTGGCGGTCTGCGCGGGCCTGGCCCTGACGGCCCCGCTGCTGCCCGGTCCGTGGCCGGCCCTCGCGGCGGCCGCGGTATTCGTGACCGGGATGGTCTGCCTGGTGACCGGCCGGTTCCGGCGGGCGGCGGCGTACGCGCTGGGGGCGATGGCGCTGATCCTGCTGGTGTTCGGCAGCTTCGTGCCGTGGTTCGGGGCGGCGATCCTGGCCGTCATGTTCGCCGGCACGGCCGTCTACCGCTGGGAACGGGGGACGGGCGGCCTCGCCCCGGTCGTCGTCACGGTGGCGCTGGTGGCCGTCGCCCCGGTGTGGGCGGACCAGGCGGGCTGGTGGTGGGTCCAGCCCGACGTGTGGATCACCACCATCGTCCTGGCGGGCGGCACGTTCGCCCTCGCCATGGCCTTGCGAGGGCGACGCGTGCCCGGAGTGCTGACCTGGCTGGGCCTGATCAGCTACTCGATCTATCTCGTGCACCATCCGCTGCTGCGCTACCTCAGCGCGCTGGTGGGCGACCTGCGCGCCGTCCCGCCCACCGTTCAGGCGACACTGGCGCTCGGCTACCTGGTGGCGCTGCTCACCCTGAGCTGGCTGACGCACCTGCTGGTCGAGACGCCCACCCAGCGTCTGGGGAAGCGGCTCAGCCGGCGACCACGGACGACTGCTCCGGATACACCTGTCCCGGGATGAGCTCCTGACCCTCGAGCAGGGTCGAGACCGTCACGAAGTGGTAGTCCTCCGCGGTCAGCTTCTTCAGCACGGCGGGCAGGGACTGGACGGTCTGCTTGACCGTCTCGTGCATCAGGACCACCTCGCCCTCCCCGGCGACGTCGAGCGCGCGGGAGGTCAGGACGCCGACGTCCCGGTAGTCCTTGATGTAGTCCTTCGTGGCGACCGTGCCCGGGATCTGGATGAGGCCGAACTTGGCGGTGATCTCCTCGACACCGCCGTTGCGGAGGCCGCCGGGCGCGCGGAACAGCACGGGCGCCTTGCCGGTCGCCTTCGTGATGATCCGCTGGGCGTCGCCGATCTCCTTGTTGATCTGCTCGTAGGTGAGGTCGGTCAGATACTTGTGATCCCAGGTGTGGTTGCCGACCTCGTGACCAGCCTTGGCGATCATCGCGGTCAGCTTGGGGTGCTTCTCCACCCGGTTGCCGATGACGAAGAACGTCGCCTTCGCGTGGTAGGTGGCCAGCGTCTTGAGCAGCGTCTCGGTGTAGTCGGCGGGGCCGTCGTCGAAGGTCAGCGCGATGCACTTGTGGGTCGCGCAGAACGGCTCGCGCCGGGCGGACGCCGCCTGGGCGGAATCGGCCTGGGCGGGGACGGCGGCGGCCGCCGCCAGCGCACAGGCGAGAGTGAGGGGAATGAGGGTGCGAAAAGGCATGATGGGACTCCTCGGGGATCTTTCACGCGGCATCGTAACGCGCGACTCTGTGGACGACCTCCCAGACAAGCCCCGTCCGTCCCGTTTGATCATGCTCGTCCAGCACGGCCGCACCAGGGCCGTGGACTGTTAAACCTTCCGCCAAGAAGGCGGCTAAGGCGACCGCATCCGCGGCGCCGTTCGCGATGCTGGCCCGGTCATCGTCGTAACGGCCTGCGGAGGAGGACGGGTGACGCGAGCCGCCACCCGATCGCGGCGGACCTGGGGGACGTGGATCGGGTTCGAGTCCTGTCCACGGCTGCTCGACCGCCTCGTCGAGGGCTTCAGCGGTCCCTGGACCCGGTTGGAGGATCTGACCCTGCCAGCCGTGCCCACCGTGGACGAGAACGCGGAGGACGCGAACGGTAAGGCGGGGGACACCGCGACCGGCGCCCCGGAGGACGAGGCGTACGCGTGCGTGGTCCTCGCGGCCCGGTCCCCGGCCGACGTTCGCCGCGCCGTGCCGATGCGCGGCCTGCTGCCGCGCGCCCGGCGGGTGCGCGTGGCGATCGCCGAGGCGCCGTCGTGGGCGCCGCCGCCGCTGCCCGGCGGGTACGGCGAGACGTGGCGGCACCTCGCCGACCTGCGCGTGGTCCGCGCGGGACGGGGCTGGCTGCTGGACGCCGCCTTCGCCGAGGCCGTGGCGCCCGGCGACGTCCTCGCGCATGTGGCGCACGGCCTCGCCGGGGCGCGGCCCATGCCGCAGCCGGTGGCCGGTCTCGCCGGTCCGGGGGCCGCCCGCTGGCGGCCCGGCGACCCGAACGCGACGCCGGCCCCGGAGCGCGGGCCCGTCCCCGGCCGCCGCGACGCGCCCGGCTGCGACGTCCTGCTCCGCGTCACCGCGTCGGCCGCCGCGCTGGTCCCGGCCCCGGCCCGGCCGCCGGAGGAGCCCGCCCGGCAGCGGGAGCCGGCGGAGGACGGGCCGCCCGTCGTGGAGCGGCGTCTCCCCGGCCTGGAGACGCGGCCCCGCCCGGAGCTGCTGCCGCCCGTGGACGAGGCGGTGGTCAACCCCATCGGGTTCCGCCCCAGCCCCTCGCTGCCGGCCGCGGTCCTCGTCGCCGGGGACGCCGACCGGGGTCTCCTCATCGCCTGCGGCGAGCGGACCGTCGTCCGCCTCCCCGCCGACGGCGAGATCACCGACGTGGACGTCGCCCGGCTGCGCGACGTCAGGTGCGTGGCCGTGCCCGCCCTTCCGGGGCGGGCCGTGGTCGCCGCCCGGATCGTGGCCGCGCTCGCGGCCGCGGGCGTGCCCATGACCGCCACGCCGGACGCCGCGCGCGACGCGGCGCTCGGGCCCGGCCTGGCCGCCGCGTTGCGGGCGTCGAGCGTCGGCGACCTCGACGACGACCTACGGCGCGAGGAGCTGAGCATCCGGCTGCGGCGGTGCGCGCTGCGCAACCACGGCGTGCTCGCGCGCTGGCGCGGCCTCGCGGGCGACGCCGGGCTGCCCGTGCCGCCGCGGCCGGCCGTCTCGATCCTGCTGGCCACCCGCCGCCCCGACATGATCGCGTCGGCCGTCCGGCAGCTCGAACGCCAGCGGGGGGTGACCGCGGAGCTGATCGTGGGCCTGCACGGGGTGCCGGCCCGCGAGGCGGCGGTCGGCAGCGCACTGCTGCCGGTCACGGTCGTCGAGGCCCCGGCCGGGATGCCGTTCGGCGCGGTGCTCAACCGCATGGCCGCCGCCGCGTCCGGGTCGCTGCTCGCCAAGGTCGACGACGACGACTGGTACGGCCCCGACCACCTGGCCGACCTCCTGCTCGCGCGGCTCTACTCGGGGGCCGACCTGGTGGGCTCCGCCGCGGAGTTCGTCTACCTGGAGCCCCTGGACGTCACGATCCGGCGGTGCATCGGCACGGAGCGGTACGCGCCGCAGGTGGCCGGGGGAACGATGCTGATCACCCGGGCGGCCTTCGAGGCGGTGGGCGGCTTCCGGCCCCTGCCCAGGACCGTGGACGGCCAGCTCCTCGAAGCGGTGCTCGCGGCGGGCGGCCGGGTCTACCGCACCCACGGCTTCAACTACGTCCTGCGCCGGAGGAACGCGCAGGGTCACACCTGGCGTCAGCCCGTCCAGTCGTTCCTCGCCTCCTATCAGGCGCAGTGGCGGGGACTGGTGTTCAACGACCTGATGGAGAGCGCGGTGCCGCATGAGAGATGAGGACCACACCCGGATCCCGCGGATCCCCCTGAACGACTACGGCGTGCTCGGCGACCCGCCCGAGCTCGGCGCGTGGACGCCGTCGCTGGCGGTCAGCGTCATCGTGCCCGCCTACCGGGCGGAACGCACGCTGCCGCTGACGCTGGCCGCCCTGGCCGCCCAGACGTATCCCAGCCACCTGCTGGAGGTCGTCGTCGTCGACGACGGCGACCACCCGATGCCCCCGCTCGACGGCCCGATGCCCGCGCGCACCCGGATCGTCCGTCCCGCGCCCGGCGTCTGGGGCAAGCCGGCCGCCTGCGTCGCCGGAGCGGAGATCGCGGACGGCGACGTCATCCACTTCCTCGACGCCGACGTCGTGCCGTTCCCCGACCACGTCGAGGCGCACATGCGCTGGCATCACCTCGCGAGCTATCTGGTGGTGCTCGGGCGGCTGCGGTTCGTGCCGGGGCTCGACGAGGTCCCGGCCAACGAGGTGCTTGCGGCCATCGAGGCCGGCGCCCTGGACAAGCTGTTCCCCGACGCGGACGGCACCCCGCAGTGGACCGAGGAACGCTGGGACCAGACCGCCGATCTGCGGGAGGCCGGGCTCAAGGCGTTCTCCGTCATGGTCGGGGCCACGGCCTCGCTCCCGGCAGCCCTGTTCCGCGCGGCCGGCGGGCTGGACCGGACGCTGGTGCTCGGGGAGGACACCGAGCTGGGCTACCGGCTGGCCCAGGCCGGCGCCGTCTTCGTCGCCGACCGGGCGGCGCGGGCGCGGCACATCGGCGAGTCCACCGTCATGCGCCGCGAGCAGGAGGTGAAGCGGCACAACTGGCCCTACCTCGCCGAGCGCGTGCCGGCCTTCCGCTGGCTGCGGCGTCACCCCGCCCGCCGCTATCTGGTGCCGTACGTCGAGGTGGTGGTCGCCGCCGGGGACGCCTCGTTCGAGGAGGTGCGCGGGACGGTCGACGCGGTGCTGGCGAGCAGGCTCCCGGACGTGTCGGTGCGGATCGTCGCGCCGTGGAGCCGCCTGCGCGGCGGGCGGCGCGACGCGCTCCGCGACCCCGACCTCGACCTGCGGCTCGTCCGGGCCTGCTACGAGGGGGAGTCCCGCGTCGCCTTCTGCGAGAGCGTCCCGGACGTCTGCTTCCCCGTGCCGTTCCGCCTGCACTGCCCGCCCGGATGGGCGCCCGGCCGCTCCGCGATCGGGTCGCTGGTGAAGTTCGCCGACCGGAGGGGACTGGCGGTGGTGTCGCTCGCGCTGGAGGAGGGCGCGGACGGCGAGGTCGTGCACGCCCGGCTCGAACGCACCGCCGCCTTCACCCGGGCCCGCTGGTGCGCCGCCCCCGGAGACGACCTCGACGATCTGGCGCACGAGATGTTCGGCACGCTCTGGGACGCCGGGGACAAATGGGGGATCGCCGCGGCGCAGCCGCCGCCTCCGCCGCCGGCGGCCCGGCCCTGGTCGGCGGATCCGGGGGCGGCCGAGCCGGGGGCGGCCGCACCGGCCGGGGATTCCGCGGCCCATCGGTCGCGCCGCACCGCCCGCCCGCTCCGGCGCACCGCGCGCCGCACCGCCCGTCGCATCCGCCGGAGACTGCGCTCGCTGGTGCGGGCGGCCTGACCGGCCCGCAGCCACAGCCCTGTCACGCAGCCACGAGCAGTCACCGTGCCCGTCCCGCGCCCGCCACCGCCACATCGACCGACCTAAGGACCTCGCCGTGCCTCGCATCAGCGTCATCGTCCCGATCTACGACGTGGAGCCCTACCTTTCGGCCTGCCTGGAGTCGGTCGCGGCGCAGACGTGGCAGGACGTGGAGGTCGTCATGGTGGATGACGGCTCGCCAGACGCCAGCGCGCGGATCGCCGCCCGCTTCGCCGCGCGCGACGGCCGCTTCCGGCTGCTGCGGCAGGACAACGGCGGCCTCGGGGCCGCGCGCAACACCGGGATCCGGCATGCGACCGGCGAGTTCCTGATGTTCCTCGACAGCGACGACCTGCTGCCCGTCCACGCGCTGGAATACCTGCTGGCGAGCCTGCAGCGCACCGGTTCCGACATCGCCGTCGGCAACGTGCTGCGGTACGACGGGCGGCGGACCCGTCCGTCGGCGTTGCACCGGGAGATCGCCGCCCGCCCCGGCGCGCACTCGCACATCACCAGGAACCGGGCGCTGCTGCGGGACCGGCTCGTCACCAACAAGCTGTGGCGCCGCGCGTTCTGGGACGCCCGCTCCCTCGCCTTCCCCGAGGGAGTCCTCTACGAGGACATCGGGGTGGCCCTGCGCGCGCACTTCCTCGCGCGCGCGGTCGACGTGCTGCCCGCACCGGTGTACGTGTGGAGAGAACGGACCGCGGGCAGCCGTTCGATCACCCAGGATCAGACCGGTCCGGCGCACCTGGAGGACCGCTTCGCCGCGGTGAACGGCGTGCGCGACTTCCTGACCGAGCATCACCTGACGGCCCACATCCACGGCTGGGACCGGGTCGTGCTGGAGTCCGACCTGACGAACTTCCTCGACGTCCTCGACCGGGCTGCCGAGCCGTTCCGGGAGCGTTTCCTCGATCTCGCGAACGCCTACCTCGACGACGTGGCACTCCCGGTGCGCGACGCGCTGCCGGCGCTCCGGCGGGTGGAGTGGCACCTCGTCAGGGAGCGGCGTCTCGGCGACCTGCTGCGGGTCGTCGCCTGGGACCGGGAGGTCGCGCCGGAGCGGCGGCTGGTGCGGCGGCTGTGGCGCTACCACCTCGACGTACCGGTGTCGCGTGGCCGCGGCGCGGCGCTTCCGGCGGCGCTCACCCGCGTCCGCGAGGAACTCGACCCGCGTCACCGCGTCGACGCGGTCAGGTGGGAGAACGGCCGGTTGACGGTCGAGGGCCGGGCCGCCCCCGCGTTCCTGCGCCCGGCCCGCCGCTTCCACCAGCGCGTCTTCGCCGCCCTCGTGCACGAGCGGAGCGGCCGGCGCCTGCGGGTGCGCGCCGTGACGACACGGGCCCGGGTGCGCGCCGGGTCAGGCGGCGAACACGACTGGGGCGGGTTCCGCGTCGAGATCGACCCCGCCCTCGTGGCGCGGCCCGGCCGCCTGGGACGGTGGCACGTCGAGCTGGGCGTCGTCCACCGGGGCTTCCTGCGGCGCGGGCGGATCGCGGACGGCCGGGCCACCTGGGTGGCCCGCGCCGGTGGCCGCGCCGTCGGCCCGGACCACTACGCGGCGCCGCTGCTGAGCGAGACCGGCGACCTGGTCGTGCGCGCGAGCAGGCAGGCCGCCCGCGTCCTCACCCAGAGCGTCAGGGACGGCAGGCTCCGCCTGGTGGGGCACGTCGTCACCGACCTGGGCCCCGAGCCCGTGCTCCAGCTGGTGCGGCGGCCCGGCGGCGTGCCGCTCGGCTTCCCCGTCGAGGTCGACCGGCGCACGTTCGAGGCGACCGTCGACCTGCGCCGCGTCCTGCCCGCGCGCAGGCCCGAGCCCGCAGCCTGCCCCGACGACGTCCACCTGCTGGACGCGCCGGCCGAGTGGACGGTCGAGGTGCGCGCGGCCGACGGCACGGCGACCGCCGTGACCGCCGTCGACGACCTCCCGCCCGGCCGGTACGCCGTGGAAGACCGGGAGATCGTGGTGCTCCGCGAGCGGTCCGGCTGCCTGGTGCTGCGGGACCAGCCGGTCAGCGCCTACGCCGACCTGACGGAGTGGCTGCCCGGCGGCGAACTGCTCCTCGAGGGCGGGTTCGCCGTGCCGCACGCGCCGTCGGCCCTGGTCGTCACCTCGCTGGACCGGCAGGACGAGCGCCTTGCGCCGATCGAGGCCGTGGGCGCGCGCTTCCGGGCGCGCCTCGCCCCCGAGGAGGTCGACTCGCCCGCGGGGCCGCTGCCGCTGCCGAGAGGCCGCTACGCCCTGTCCGTACGGGTCCTCGGCGGCGCCGAAGACCTGCCGGTGGAGCTCGACGGCGACGGCCCGGCGGCGCACGAGACGGCCCGGCGCACCTTCGAGCTGGGGACCGACGAGGCCGGTCGCGCCGTGCTGACCGTGGGCGGCGACCTGGGCGCGAACGAGCGGGGCCGCAAGGCGCAGCGGGAGCTGCGGACCATCGCCTACCCCAAGATGAGGGAGCGGCCGCTGCGTGACGCGGTGTTCCTCAGCGGGGGCGGCGGCACGCGGCTCGGCGCGAGCCCGAAGGCGATCCACGAGGAGCTGCGGCGGCGGGGAGCCGACCTGGAGTTCCTGTGGCACGTGCGGGACGGGCAGGTCGCGCTGCCCGGCGGAGCCGACGCGGTCCGCTCGCTCGGGCGGGAGCACTACGAGGCGCTGGCCCGCTGCCGCCTCGTCGTCGCCGACGGCCCGCTGCCGTCCTGGTTCGTCCGGCGGCACGGGCAGGTCGTGGTGCAGACCTGGCACGGCCCGCCGGACGACCCCGCGGGCCGGGACGAGCGCGAGCGGCTGGCCGAAGGCGCACGGGAGTGGACCCACCTGGTCTCGGCCGGTCCCTGGTGGACCGAACGGCTCCGCGCGACGTTCCCGTTCGGCGGCGAGGTGCTGGAGACCGGGCTGCCGGGCGACGACCTGCTGTGCCGTCCCTCTCCCGGCGCGGTGGCCGGGACGCGGCGCGGCCTCGGCGTCGCGCCCGGACGCGTGACCGTGCTGTACGTGCCCGGGGACGGGCCGTCCCTCGACCTCGGCCGCCTGCGGGAGGCGCTCCCGCAGGACCACGAGATCCTGGTGTGGCGTCCGCGGGGGCCGCGGCCCGGCCCGTCGCCGGTCCGGCCGCGCGCGGTCCGGGGGGTGCGGGACGTCTCCGCGCACCCCGACCTCCACGGCCTCTACCTCGTCGCGGACGTGCTGGTGACCGGCCACGGCGAGGCGGCGTTCGAGTTTCCGGTGACCGGGCGGCCGGTGCTCCTGCACTCCGCCGACGACCGTCCCCCGCACCCCGAGGCGCCCGGCCCGCTGCTGCGTTCGGCCGACGAGGTGGCCGAGGCCGTCCGCGACCTCGCCGAGGTGGCCGAGAAGCACACGGGCCTGCGCGAGGCGTTCCTGGCCCGGTTCCGTCCGCTGGCCGACGGACGCGCCGCCGCCCGCCTCGTCGACGCGCTGTTCGGCTGACGCCGGTCCATCGCGGGCCTCGGGCGCCCTCGGGCCGGGGGCGCCGCGTCCGGCGCGGGTCAAGGCTGGGCAAAGCGCGGGTAAGGCCATCGGGGTTCCGCCGGTGAGGGGACGCGTGGGCTCGGCATCCTTTCGGCGTGACCGAGCCGCCCAGACTCTCGGTGGTCGTTCCCCTGCGAGGCAGGCGGGAGCACATCGAGGAGTGCCTGACGTCGTTGCGATCGCCGACGCCGCGCGACCTGGAGGTGGTGCTCGTCGCGGACGAAGGGGCCCCCCGCCTGTCGGCGGCCGGGCCCGCGTTCCGCCTGGTGACCGTGCCGCACGGCACGGACGCGGCGGCGGCCCGCAACGCCGGGGCCGCCCACGCCACCGGAGTCCACCTCGCGTTCGCCGATCCCCGCCGCGTCGTCCCCGAGGGCGCTCACCTGAGGCTGGCCGAGGCGCTGGAGACGACCGGGTCCGACCTCGCCTGCGGCGTGTCGCGGCGGCTCGGCGGGCGGGCGCGCGGCCCCGGCCGGGAGGCGGACGTCCTGCGCACCCACGTCAGGGACCGGCCCGGCCTGCTGCGGGACACGTCGGCCGCGACCAAGGTGTTCCGGCGGGAGTTCTGGGATCGGCACGGTCTGTCCTTCGCGGCGGGCCTGGAGGACGACGTCCCGGTCACCGTCCCGGCCCTCGTGCTCGCCGAGGCCACCGACGTGCTGGGCGAGGTCGTCTGCCTGACGCGGCCGGGCGTCCGGGAACCGGCCGGGGAGCCCGCCCGGGTGCTCGCCGCGCTGCTCGACGCCGGTGAGCTGGTCGCCCGGCACGCGCCCGGCCTGCGTCCCGCGTACGACCGTCAGGTGACCGAGTCGGCGGCGTTCCGCGCGGCGCTCGACACCGCGCCGGCGGGGACGCTCGCCCCGCTGGCGACCGGCCTCGGCCGTCTGTGCCGCGAGGCGGTGGACGGCCTGCCCGCGTTGCGGCGGCTCCAGCTCCACCTCGCCCGGCACGGCATGGCCGCGGAGCTCGACCTGATCAGAGAGTTCGCCGAGCACGAGATCAGAGACAGGGGAGTGCTCAGGCGGGGGCCGCTGCGCCGCCGGGTCATGGACTATCCGCTCCGCGGCGACCGGCGGCTGCCCGCACGTCTCTTCGACGCGGGCAACGACCTGCGGCTGCACGCCCGCCTCGACGACGTGCGGCTCCGCGAAGGGCGGCTGCGGCTCGCCGGGTACGCCTACATCGCCCATCTGGGCAGCGGCGGCAGCCGGATCGAGCTGTGGCTGGGCCGGAAGGACGAGCGGGTGGCGCTGCCGGTGCGCCGCATCCACCGGCCCGAGGCGACCGCGGGCTCCGGGCAGTCGGTCGTCTGCCACGACGAGTCCGGCTTCGAGACCGAGATCGACCTCGGCCGGCTGCCGCGCGGGCGCTGGACCCTGCACGCCCGCGTGCGCGCCGGGGGCGTCACCCGTACGGGACCCGTGACGGCGGCCAGGGACATGGGGGAGCGCGAGTTCCGCGCGGACGGCTTCGACGTCGTGCTGACCCGCGACCGGGGGCTCGTCCTGCGGGCCGCCGCCGGCGACCCCCCGGAGGAAGAGACCGGTGGTCCGCTCGTGACCGGGCTGCGCTGGACGAAGGCGGGCGAGCTCGTGCTGACCGGCACGGGCCCCGCCGCCCGGATAGTCCTGGAACGCGGTGGTGAGCGGCACTCGTGGCCTGCGACCACGCGGGAGGGCCGGTGGACCGCGACGATCGGCCGGACGGCGGCGGGCCCGCCGCCGCGCAGCGGGACGTGGCGGATCTCGGCCGGGGGCGTCGCGGTGCGCCTGCGCGAGGCCTTCGTCGCCGATCCGCCCGCGCCCCACGTCACCGGCACACACGAGGTGCGCGTACGCACGACGAGAGACGCCGATCTCATGCTCGTGATCCGGCCCGCCCTCGGCCCGGACGAGCGCGGGCCGTACGCCACCCGCAGGCGGCGGGCCGCGCCCCGGCCCGCCGGGCCGCTCAGGAACGCCGCGCTGTTCGACAGCTACGGCGGGGGACAGTACTCGTGCAACCCCCGGGCGGTGTCGGAGGAGCTGGGCCGCCACGACCCCGGGGTCGAGCTGGTCTGGGTCACGCGCGACGGCCAGTTCACCGTGCCCGACGGCGTCCGCACCGTCCTGTACGGCTCCCGCGCCCACGAGGAGGCGCTGCGCACCTCGCGGTTCGTCGTCGCCAACCGGCGCACCCAGCCGAGCTGGTACGCCAAGCCGCCGGGGCAGCTGTTCGTGCAGACCTGGCACGGCACGCCGCTCAAGCGCCTGGGCCTCGACGCCCGGGACATGCCGCACGCGCAGCGCGTTCCGGCGGACGACCTGCGGCGGCAGGCGGGCACGTGGGATGTGCTGATCTCGCCGAACCCCTTCTCCACGCCGATCCTCTCCCGGGCCTTCGGCTACGAGGGAGAGATGCTGGAGTCGGGCTATCCGCGCAACGACGCGCTGCTGCGGCCCGGCCGCCGCCGCGCCGCCCGCCGCGCGCTCGGCCTGCCGGAGGACCGGCGGGCCGTTCTCTACGCGCCGACCTGGCGCGACGACGAGGTGGGCCGGCCGGGCAGGCTGCGGCTTGACGTCGGCCGGGTGGCCGCGGCCCTGGACCCGGATGCCGTGCTGCTCGTGCGCGCGCACTACCTGGTCGCCGACGATCTGGACATCCCTCCTGAGGTGCTCGACGTCTCACGATTTCCGGACATGGCCGACCTGTTGGCCGCCGCGGACGTGCTGGTCACCGACTACTCGTCGGCCATGTTCGACTTCGCGGTCACCGGCAGGCCGATGGTGTTCTTCGCCGACGACCTGGAGCGCTACCGCGACGAGGTGCGCGGGTTCTACTTCGACTTCGCGGCGCGCGCCCCCGGCCCGGTCGTCCGCACCGCCGGCGAGGTCGCCGAGGCCGTCGAGGCCGTGGCGTACGGCGACGCCGCGAGTGCGTACAAGGCCCGCTACGACGCCTTCGCCCGCGACTTCTGCCCCTGGGACGACGGGCAGGCGGCCGGGCGTGTGGTCGCGCGGATGACGCGGTCACCCCGGTGAGCGTCGCCCCGGTCGGCGTCGCCACGACGCGCGCCGCCCGTGCGCCGAGGGCGCGGGCGAGCGCCGCCCTCGCGGTGCCCGCCGTCCTCGCCCTGGCCGCCGGCCTGTGGGAGCCGGCCGGGCCGCCCGTGTGGCGCGACGAGGCCGCCACGATCAGCGCGGCGAGCCGCACGCTCCCGGAGACCGCCCGGCTGCTCGCGTCGGTGGACGCCGTCCACGGCCTCTACTACGCGTTCGCGCACGTCATGGTGGCGCTCTTCGGCCCCGACCCGGTGGCGCTGCGGCTGCCCTCGGTCGTCGCCGGGGCGCTGGCCGCCGCCGGGGTCTGCGCGCTCGGCCGCGCGCTCGGCGCCCCCAGGGCCGGTCTGTACGGCGGCTGCCTGCTCGCGCTCATGCCGATCTTCTCCAGGTATGTCCAGGAGGCCCGGCCGTACGCCTTCGTGCTGGCCGCCGCCGTCGGCGCGACGCTGCTCTTCGTGCGGGCCCTGCGAACGGGGTCGGCGACCGCCTTCGCCGCCTACGGCGTGGCGCTCGCCGGCCTGGCGTACCTGAACCTGTACGCGGCGCTGGTCCCGGTCGCCCACGGGGTCTCGCTGCTGTGGAGCCGGAGCGTTCCGCGCGCCTCGTTCCTCCGCTGGTGCGCGGCCACGGCCGCGGTGGGGGCGGCCGTGGCGCCCCTGGCGTGGCTCGGCCGGCGGCAGAGCGCCCAGGTGGGCTGGATAACCCGGCCCGACGCGGGCGACGTGGGGACGCTCGCGGCCCAGCTCTTCGGCGACCTCGGGACGGGGGCCCGGCCCTGGCTCGGGCTCGCGCCCCTGGTGTGGGCCCTGGCCCTGGCCGGGCTGTGGCGGGCCGCCCGCCGCTCGCCGTCCGCCGGCGTCCCCCTGACACTCGTGCGGCTGACACTGGTACGGCTGGCGCTGCCCTGGCTGCTCCTGCCGCCCGCGGTGCTGCTGGCCGTCTCGTGGACGGTGCATCCGGTCTACGTGTTCCGGTACGTGCTGTACTGCGTGCCCGCGGCGGCTCTGCTGGCGGGCGCGGGGCTGGCCGCGTGGCCGGCTCGGTCGGCCGTGGCCATGCTGGTGCTGGCGGCGGGCCTGTCGATCCCCGGCCAGCTCGCCACCCGGGGGCCGGACGGCAGGCAGGACGATCCCCGGCCGGTCATGGCGGTGCTGGCCGCCGCGCGACCGGGAGACGGGGTGCTGTTCGTCCCGCGCAAGGTGCGGAAATACGCCGTGGTCTATCCCCGCGTGTTCGGACGGCTCGACGACGTGGGCCTGCGCCGGTCGCCGCGCCGCGACGGCAGTTTCGGCGGCCGCGACGTCGGCCGCCGCCTGCTGCCGGGCCGCCTCACGGGCGTCCGGACGGTCTGGGTGATCGGGCAGACCGGTAAGGCCGGGCGGTCGTCCCGTCGGCTCGGCGTCGTGCGCCGGATGTTCGCCCCCGCGGGCCGGTGGGCGTCCCGGGGTCTGTTCCTGGAACGCTATGAGGCTCCCAGCGCCCGGGCCGCGCGCCCGGCGGGCTCCGCCGGTCCGGTCAGCTCGAACGGCGCCGGGGTGGGGAAGTAGGCCTCCAGGAACCGCCGGAGCAGGGCGTCCTGTTCGCGCGTCGTCGGCGCCGTGTCGTTGAGGCAGAACACGTCGTAGCGGCGCCGGGAGAGCATCCGCCGCAGCTTGCCGGGCGTCTTGCGCAGCGACAGGTCGACGTAGGTGTAGTCCACCGAGCCGGGGACGGCCCGGCCGCTGAGGTAGCCGTAGTAGTGCGCGAGCGACGACACCACGGAGATGTCCGACGACGTCCGGAACGTGCTGCGGGCCGTCGCCGCGAACTCCGCGGCGAACCGCTGCTCCAGTTCGAACATCAGCGACCGGCGCAGCGCGTACGGCGCGTGCTTCAGCTTCTGGGTCAGCGTCCGGCCGCAGAGCTCCTCCAGCATCCGCCGGTTGTTCATCCCGGCGGCGTGCACGGGCGACTCCTCGGCCTCCGGCACCCCGAACGGCACGTGCACCGTGCTCGGGAAGAAGCGGGGGATGCCGTTGCCCTCGAAGAACGTGCCGGCCGGCAGCGGGCGGCCCAGGAAGAAGTCGTCGTTCAGGTAGAGGAAGTGCTCGGAGAGCCCGTCGATGTGGTGGAGCTGCGTCTCGATCGCGTGGGAGTTGAAGACCGGCAGGACCGACGGGTCGCTGAAGATCTCCTTGTGGTCCACCACACCGATCATCGGATGGGACGTGTCCAGCCAGGACGGCGTCTGGCCGTCGGTGACGATCCACACCCGGTTGATCCACGGCGCGGACAGCAGCAGCGACCGCAGCGAGTAGCGCAGCTCGTCCCTGCTGGTGAACCGGGCCTCGGTCGTGGCCAGCTCGCTCAGCCGGACCTCGGGCCGGCCGGTCCGCCCGCTGCTCAGCGCCTGGTCACGGCGGGCCCGCCAGTCCGGATCCGCGCCGTCCACCCAGGTGTAGACGGCGTCGATCGGGAAGTCGATGTCGTCGACGAGCCGCCGGGTGAACTCCGGGCGCGTCGGATAGGCGCGCATCCGCTGGCGCGCCGTCACCAGCGGGTGGAACAGCTCCTCGCCGCCCTCCACCACGTCGCCGTCGGCAGGGACCGCGTCACACGTCAGGTTGGGCCGGGGCGCGAGGAGTAGATCATCTTCTCGCGACCAGAACTCCAGGTCGCAGCCGTGCTCCGGGCCGAGAAGAAGAGTGCGGGAGGGGCTGGCGAAGAACATCGCCACCCGCACGACACGGGCGTCGCCAAGGGACCCCACGGCGCGCCGCAGTGGGCGCATCCGGGCCGTCTGCGGCTGGTTCCGCCATCCGCGGCCGTGCGGCTGGGCCGCCGCGAACAGCGGCTGCCCGCCCCGGGCCAGCGCCGCGAGAGCACGGGACCGCTCCTCCTCGGGCACCGCGACCACCGGCGGGCGCTCGGGCAGCGGGCGGACGCAGAAGTACGGCACGCAGGCCCCGGACAGCAGCGCGCACACCAGGTCGAGCGTCTCGCGGCGCGCCTGCAGCGGGGAGGCGTCCTCGCGGATCAGCGCTGCCCTTGGCGTGGTCTCCCATGACGGCAGCCGCCCCTGCAGCCGCCGGTACAACCTGACAACCGGCATGTTCTCCCCCTTGGACACGGACTGTACACCTGCGTGTACTCGCCGTGTCCAGGTCTTGTGTATCTCGCGTACCCCAGGACGAGGCATTCGCCGGTTCTGGTGGCTTATGCCCCTTTCTGGGTGTCCACCGGATTGGGGGACGCTTTACCCGGGGCCGGGAAACGGTCAAGAAGTGGCAACGAGATACCCCTCCTGTTACCGAAGAGTGCGCAGCCGACTACGGGTTGTAGTCATTCTTGCCTTCATGGGGGGCTTCACGCTGGACGACATCCTGGCGGCGCGCAAGTCGAGGGACTCGTGGTGGACCGTTTTCCTGGTCGACCCGCTGGCCTGCCGGCTCGCGCTTGTCGTGGCGAACCACACCTCGATCACCCCGAACGGGCTGACCCGGCTGTCCATGGCGGTCGGGGCGGGCTCGGCGGTGGCGTTCGCGGAGGGCGCGCTCGCGCTGGGGGCCGTGCTGTTCTACCTCAGCTTCACGGTCGACTGCATGGACGGCAAGATCGCCCGTCTGAAGGGCACGGGCACGCCGTTCGGGCTCTGGCTCGACTACGTGGGCGACCGGATCAGAGTGGTGGCCTGCGCCTTCGGGCTGGGGTTCGGCGAGTACACCCGCTCGGGTGACACCGACTACATCTTCGCCGCCATGGGCGTGATCGTGCTCGACCTGTTCAGGTACATCAACGGCCCCCAGCTCAAGCGGGTCAAGGAGGCCACCAGGGACCTCGCGTTGAGCCGGATGGGCGGTGACTGCGCGTTCGTGGAGGACGTGCTGCGCACCCGGCCCCGGACCGAGGTGGGCGAGGTCGCGGCGGAGGACGGCCGCACCCTCGTCGACCTGCAGAAGGAGTTCCACGCGCGGTTTCCCTGGTACGACCGGTTCCGGGTCTTCCTCGTGCGCCGCCGGGTGCGTACGCACGTGATCAGCGGGATCGAGTTCCACGCCGCGGTGTTCGTGGTGGCCCCGCTCCTCGGGATGTGGGCGGTGGTGCCGGTGGCGGCGGGGACGGGCGCCCTGTTGCTGGCCTTCGAGATGAGCCTCGTCTATCGCGTCTGGCTGGCCGCCCGCCAGATCCCGGCGAGCGCACCCGAGGGGGAGCGCATCCTCGTCTGAACCGCGGTTCCCGGCGGATCTCGCCGTCGAAGCCGCGCCATAGGCGCCCGGCCGTCTCGGGGGAGGGAGGCCGTCCGCCACGTCATGAATTCATCACAGGGGGATTGATCTCATGCAGTCGGACCGGCCCGTCTTCGTCATCGGCTGCCCGCGCTCGGGCACCACCATGCTCCAGCTCATGCTGCACTCGCACCCGCGCCTCGCGGTGCCGCCGGAGACGCGCTTCCTGGTCCCCGCGTACTTCTCCCGGCGCGCGTACGGCGACATGCGGCTGGCCGACAACCGCCGCAAGCTGGCGGCCTGGATCGCCGAGGGGCGCAACACGAAGTTCCGCGAGCTCGGCATCGACGCGGCGGACTTCGTCCAGGCGGCCATGCACGGGCCGGGCAGCTTCGGCTCCGTCATCGGAATGGTGTTCAAGTGCTACGCCGAGCGCTTCGGCAAGCCCCGCTGGGGGGACAAGCGGCCCAGCTACTACCGGCACGTCGAGATGCTCGTCCGCATGTTCCCGGACGCCCAGTTCGTCCACCTGATCAGGGACGGCCGCGACTGCGTCGCCTCACTCAAGCAGATGCCCTGGTACAAGCCCGACAGCGTGCACGCCATGGCCAACTGGGCGGAGGCGATCGACTTCGGCCGCCGGCACGCGCGCAAGCTGCCCTCGGACAGCTTCTACGAGCTGCGCTACGAAGACCTGACCACGGACCCGGAGACCGAGCTAAAGAAGCTCTGCGCGTTCATCGGGGAAGACTACGACCCCGCGATGTGCGAGCCGCGCCACATGGCGGAGGTGGCGGTGCCCAAGCACAAGGTCTGGCACATCAACACCCACACCGAGGTCACCACCGCCCACTCGGGGAAGTGGGCGAGCCGGCTGGAGCCCTGGGAGATCGCGCTCTGCGAGGAGGTGCTGGGAGAACGGCTGACCGCGCACGGCTACGAGCTGACCGGCGCTCCCCGGGCGTCGCGCCAGCAGGTGGCGGCGTTCAAGGTGGCGACGGGCAAGCGCCGTTCGGCGCGGCTGCGCAAGTACAACCGCGACCGGCTCACCCGGCTGCGCGAGCCGGGGCCGATCGCCGCGCTGCTGACGGAGGGCCAGCGGAGCCTGGCCGGGCTGCCGCAGCAGCGGGTCCGCGAGCTGCTCGTCCGCTGATCCGGCCCCGCGGCGGAGGCGGGGGGGGACCGGCGGACGCCCGGAGGCGGGGGGCCGGTCCCGGTGGGGCCTCAGCGCCGGATGGCCTTGGCGAGGATGGCGACGAACGCCGCGAAGCCGAGGCCGCCGACGAGCACCGGCGCCATGATCACGGGATCCGGCGCCGGGCCGGCCAGGTAACGCACACCGATGCCGACGAACAGCAGGCCGCTCAGCAGGGCCATCCAGTCGGTCCGGTGCCTGCGGCGCGGACGCGCGGGCACCTCGGGCTCCGGGTCAGGCGCCACGGCGCACCTCCACGTCTCCGATGCCCGCCTTGACGTTGAGCTCGATCGTGGGCGCGTCGCCGGTGCCCGGCACCTCCGGGTCGAGCACCCTGTTGAACCGCACGTCGGTTCCGTCCTCCACCTTGTGGTCGATCTTCACCTCGCCCAGCCGCGTGTATCCGTGCACCACGACCCGCGCGGTGGGCGGGACGATCACGGTGAGCTGCCCCACCGACACCGAGGCGTTGAACGTCACCTGGGTGCCGGGCGTGAGAGCGACGTCGCTCAGGTCGAGCCGGCCCTCGCCCATGCCCAGCGTGTATTCCATCGGCGTCGTCTGGGACGCGCTGATCGGATGCCACACGAAGCTGCCGATCTTCTTTGGGATTCCGTCCACCGTCGACCCCGCGATCAGGACGAGTGACACCAGCGTGCCGGCCGTGATGAGCGCCGCGCTCCGGCCGAACCAGGTGGCGACCAGCAGCCCGACTCCGAGCGTGACGAGGACCGCTCCGCCGATCACCGATAGGCCGGCCGTCGTCGCACCGGTCCGCTGCAGAGCAACCATGATCCCTCCAACGATCAGAGCGAGGCAGAAGGTCAGGCCGCCGACGAACGACCTGGGCCGCTTGGCCTTGACCTTGACCGGGCGGGGCGGCGGAGCCGGCCGGTAGGTCTCCTGCGGCGGGTACGGCTCCCTGGGCGGATACGGCTCCCGCATCGTGTAGGGGCCGTGGGGGGCGAACGGTTCGCCCGAGCCGTAGCCCGCGACGCCGGCGCGGGCCTCCCGGGCGAGGTCGGACAGGCGCCGGTAGCCGCTCGGCGCGGCTCCGGCGCCGTGCGTGGCACCGGCTCCGGCACCGGGGGCGGCGCTGGAGCCTGCGCCGGGGCTCCCGGGGGCCCGCGGCGGCGCAGTGGGAGCCTCTCCCGCCGGTGGAGCCGCCGGAGGATACGGAGCCGCCGGAGGATACGGGGCCTCCGGGCGGTACGGCGCCTCCGCGGCGTACGGCGGCTGGGCGAACTCGGCGGTCGCGGTGGCCGTCTCAGGAGCGAACGCCGGGTCAGGCCGGGGGGCGGGCGTCTCCCGCGTCCCGGCGGCCCGGCCCGGCATCGACCGCGCCATGGTGAGCAGGTCGACGCCGCGGGCGTGGGCGGCCAGCAGCACGACGGCCAGCAGCGTGCCGATCACGATCGTGCCCTTGTTGATGCCGCCCAGGACGTTGGTGATCAGGCTGAAGGCGAAGACGGCGGCCATCAGCGCGAGCACGGTCTCGGCGTCGAACCTGCGCCTGGTCCACTGCTCGATGAAGCCGGGACGGCCGTCGGGCTGCCGCATGAGCAGGAAGGCGGCGACGTAAAGCATGAAACCGGCGCCCGAGGCGAGGACCAGCACCGCGAACCCCACCCGGAACAGCACCGGGTCCATGCCGGTGAACCTGCCCAGGCCGGCGCAGACGCCGGTGGCGATGCGGCCGTCGTTGCTGCGGCTGATCACGCGTGCCTGGGCGGGGGCGGGATCGGGAGCGGGTGGTGCCTCGGTCATGCCCCCATCCTGGCCGTCACCGCCGGTCACCTGCCATCGGGGAGACCCCTGACTCGTCCCCGAGCCCCTGGTGCCGCGGGCCGGGGATCATCCGGCGCCGCGGCCGATCGCGCCGGTGGGCGCCGATCTCCCGGCCGCCGTCCCGGAGGAGAAGTCAGGGGTCGGCCCTGATGCGGCGCGCACCCGGGACGTGTGACGATGCTGCACGAGATGACTGAGATGCCCAACGCCCCCGAGGCGTACCCACGGATGGTGAGACCCGTCTCGGGTCGCGTCGTCGCCGGGGTCGCGCAGGGCGCCGCCGCCCAGCTCCGGCTCGACCCGGTCGTGCTGAGGCTGGCCTTCGTCCTGCTCACGGTGGTCGACGGGCTGGGCTTCGTGGCCTACGCCGCGCTGTGGATGTTCACTCCCAGAGAGCAGGTGAACGGGCGCGAGCCGAGCCGCGACTGGGGACAGCTCGCCGCGTACGGCGTGCTGTGGCTCGCGCTGGCGGCCTTCGGCTGGATGACCGGCGCGGCGAGCGGCGGCTTCGGCGCCTGGCCCATCGCCATCGGCGGCATCGGCGCGCTGATCCTGTGGCAGCAGGCCGACCCCGGCAGGCGCAAGCGCTGGATGTCCGGCGCGGTCAGGCAGGTGAGCACGACCTGGGTCCGCACCGGTCTCGGCGCGCTGCTCGTGGCCGTCGGCGCGATCGGGTTCCTCGCCGCGAGCGGCGAGCTGGCCAAGGCCAGAACCGGACTGGTCTTCACGGCGGTCGTCGTCGGCGGCATATTGATGATCGTCGCGCCGTGGCTGGCCTCCCTGGTGAAGGAGCTGCAGCGGGAGCGCACCGAGCGCATCCGGCAGGAGGAGCGGGCCGAGGTGGCCGCCCACGTCCACGACTCGGTGCTGCACACGCTGACGCTGATCCAGCGCAACGCGCACGACTCCAGAGAGGTCACCCGGCTGGCCCGGTCGCAGGAACGAGAGCTGCGCAACTGGCTTTACCAGCCGAAGCAGGACGCCGACGTCTCACTGGCCGCCGCCGTCCGCCGGGTCGCGGCCGAGGAGGAGGACGCCCACGGCGTGCCGATCGAGGTGGTCTGCGTGGGCGACTGCGCGCTCGACGAGCGTCTCGGGCCCCTGCTCCACGCGGCCAGGCAGGCGATGGTCAACGCGGCGAAGTACAGTGGCGCCCCCGTCGTGTCCGTGTACGCCGAGGTCGAGACCGACGAGGTCACGATCTTCGTACGCGACCGGGGGAAGGGCTTCGTGCTCGACGACGTTCCGGAGGACCGGATGGGCATCCGTCAGTCCATCATCGGCAGGATGGAGCGCAACGGGGGATCCGCCCGGGTCAGGACCGAGCCCGGTGACGGAACCGAGGTCATGCTGACCATGAAGAGGAACCCGTGACCGCCGCGGTCCGGGTGGTGAGGGAGTCATGAAGACCGTACGTGTGCTCATCGTCGACGACCACCGGCTGTTCCGATCGGGGGTCCGGGCCGAGCTCGGCCCGTCCATCCAGGTCGTCGGGGAGGCCGAGGACGTCGATTCGGCGGTGGCGGCGATCGCCGAGCTGGCGCCCGACGTGGTGCTGCTGGACGTGCACATGCCCGGAGGCGGCGGCCAGGAGGTGCTGAAGCGGGTGCTCGGGTCCGGCTCCCAGGTGCGGTTCCTCGCGCTGTCGGTCTCGGATGCCGCCGAGGACGTCATCGGTGTCATCAGAGGCGGCGCCCGCGGCTACGTCACCAAGACGATCAGCGGGACCGAGCTGACCGACGCGATCGTCCGGGTGTCGGAGGGCGACGCGGTCTTCTCGCCGCGGCTCGCCGGGTTCGTCCTCGACGCCTTCGCCTCGACCGAGGCCCCGCCCATCGACCCGGAGCTCGACTCGCTCACCCAGCGGGAGCGCGAGGTGCTCCGGCTCATCGCCCGCGGGTACGCGTACAAGGAGATCGCCAAGGAGCTGTTCATCTCGGTGAAGACGGTCGAGACGCACGTGTCCAGCGTCCTGCGCAAGCTCCAGCTCTCCAACCGGCACGAGCTGTCCCGGTGGGCGACCGCGCGACGTCTGGTGTGACCCGTCCCGGCGTGCGACTCTTCCTACATGGGTCGTGACGTCCCCGCCGTCACCTTCAGCCGCGAGGATCGCCGCCGGTACCGGGACAAGGTCCGCCGGTCCCTCGACGTGCTGGCCAGGATGCTGCGCGAGTCGCGCTTCGAGGTCGAACGGCCCCAGATGGGCCTGGAGATCGAGCTGAACCTGGTCGACGACCGGGGCGAACCGGCCATGAAGAACGCCGAGGTGCTCGCCGCCATCGCGGAGCCCGACTGGGCGACCGAGCTGGGGCAGTTCAACGTCGAGATCAACATCCCGCCGCAGCCCCTGTCGGGCGACGGCACCCGGCTGCTGGAGGAGTCCGTACGGCGCCGCCTGAACCGGGCGCAGGAGCGGGCGGCGCGCGTGGGCGGGCACCTCGTGCTCGTCGGCATCCTGCCCACGCTGCGCGAGTCGGACGTCTCCGAGGGGACGCTGTCGGCCAACCCGCGCTACCGCCTGCTCAACGAGCAGATCTTCGCCGCCCGCGGGGAGGACCTCCATCTGGTGATCGAGGGGACCGACCGGCTCGACACGTTCGCGGACAGCATCACCCCCGAGGCCGCCTGCACGAGTGTGCAGGTGCACCTGCAGGTCGGCCCCCAGGAGTTCGCCGCCCACTGGAACGCCGCCCAGGCCCTCGCGGGCCCGCAGGTCGCGGTGGCCGCCAACTCGCCGTACCTGTTCGGCAGGCAGTTGTGGCAGGAGACCAGGATCAGCCTGTTCGAGCAGGCCACGGACACCCGTCCGGAGGAGCTGAAGGCGCAGGGCGTCCGGCCACGCGTCTGGTTCGGGGAGCGGTGGATCACCTCGGTCTTCGACCTGTTCGAGGAGAACGTCCGATACTTCCCCGCCCTGCTGCCGCTGTGCGAGGAGGAGGATCCCCGGGCGGTGCTCGACGCGGGCGGGACTCCGCTGCTGCATGAGCTGACCCTGCACAACGGCACCGTTTACCGGTGGAACCGGCCGGTCTACGACGTGGTGGACGGGGTGCCCCACCTCAGAGTGGAGAACCGCGTGCTCCCCGCCGGGCCGACGGTGGCCGACATCGTGGCCAACGCCGCGTTCTACTACGGGCTCATGCGGGTGCTCCCGGCCGCGGAACGGCCGGTCTGGACCCGGATGTCGTTCGCCGCCGCGGAGGACAACCTCCGCAACGCCGCCAGATTCGGCCTGGACGCCCACCTGTACTGGCCGGGGCTCGGCGAGGTGCCCGCGAGCGAGCTGATCCTGCGGCGGCTGCTGCCCCTGGCGTACGAGGGGCTCGACCTGTGCGGGGTCGACCCGGCCGAACGCGACCGGCTGCTCGGCGTCATCGAGGGGCGCTGCATGACGGGCCGCACGGGGGCCGCCTGGCAGGTGGACACGGTCCGGTCGCTCGGGGGCGGGTACGAGGCCCTGCGCACGATGACCCTGCGGTACCTGGACCACATGCATTCCAACCAGCCCGTCCACCTATGGGACGTCTGATGGATGTCTAACGCGTTCGTCCCGATGTCACGAGGTTCAACCGGATAGAGACATGCGTCGTTAATCGGGTACTTATGTGGGAGTGATCCCCCGAAAGTTTCCCGCCCTTCTCCTGGCGGGAACGTTCCTCACCTCGTGCGCGCTGATCCCCGGGAATCCCGGCACCCCGACCGGAGAGACTCCGCTCGGCAGGTTCCCCGCCGGTGACGCCCCGGTCGTCCGGACACCGGACGCCATTCCCTTCACCGGGTTCCCGGCCATTGAGACGCCCGCCGGCGAGACGCCCGCCGTGACCGCGCCCGCCTCGCCCTGCGAAGGCGAGGACGGGCAGACCTTCCTCAGCGACGTACGGCTGGCCCGCTGCCTCACCGAGTGGTTCTGGGAGGGGCGGTTCCAGCAGGACGGCCGGACATATCAGCCGATCACCAGGTTCGTCGCGTACAACGGCTACGACGGGCCGAGCTGCGGCGCGGAGCCGTCGGTGCCGAACAACGCCTTCTACTGCCCGGACGGCCACTTCATCGCCTTCGACTCCGTCTGGCTCCAGGAGCTGTACGACCAGACCGGAGACGGATCGGTCTACGTCGTCATCCCCCACGAGCTGGGCCACGCGGTCCAGGCGCTACTCGGCACGCGGTTCACGTTCAACGTCGACCGCGAGCTCCAGGCCGACTGTTACGCGGGGGCCACGCTGGGCGGACTGATCCAGGCCGGGGTGCTCAAGGAGGACGAGGGCGACGACGGTGAGCTCCTGGCCAACCTGGAGGCCGCGGGCGACCCCACCGACGCCTGGTGGTCTCCCGACGCGCACGGCAGTCCGGAGCGGCGGCAGAGCTCTTTCACCCAGGGATTCACCGGCGGCGTGTCCGCTTGCTGACCGGCCCCGCGCAGGCGGCACGGCCGGGCGGCACGGCCGGGCGGCACGGGAGGCGCGGGAGGCGCGGCGGCTCGACGGCATGGCAGCATGGGCGCCGTGACCGGGCGAGAAGGCGCGAGGTGGCGGCTGGCGGCGAGTCTCGGCGTGCTCGCGGCGGCGAACGTCCTCAACAACCGGGTCGCCCGCCGGTTGGCCCCCGTGACGTCCGTGGCGGCCACCGCCGCTCTCGTCACGCTCGCCCGTCGTGAGGGCCTGACCTGGGCGGAGCTCGGGTTCCGCGAGGCCGGTCGCGGGGCCGCCGCCGGGGGCGCCCTGGCGGCCGGGGTGGCCGCGGTCTACGCCGCCGGCGTCACGCTGCCGCGCACCCGTCCGCTCTTCCTCGACGAACGGGCACTGGCGCTGTCGCGGCGCCGCCTGCTGGAGGAGGTCCTGGTGCAGGTGCCGATCGGCACCGTGCTGCTGGAGGAGGTCGGCTTCCGCGGGGTGCTACCCGCACTGCTCGGCCGCGCCGTGCCCGGCTCACGCGCCGGAGACCGGGCGGCGGCGAGGACGTCAGCGACGTCAGCGGGGCCGGTGACCTCGGTCATACCGGTGGCGGCGTCGGCGGGGCTGTTCGGGCTGTGGCACGTGCTGCCGGCGCTCGACATGGCCCGCATCAGGAACACCGCTGGGAACACCGCTGGGAACACTGCTGGGAACACCGCTGGGAACACCGCTGGGACGGCGCGTCTGGTGGCGGGAACGGTGGTGGCCACCACGGCCGCCGGTGTCGTGTTCCACGGGCTGCGGAGCCGGGCGGGCCTTCTCGCGCCCGCGTTCGTCCATCTCGCCACCAACGCGTTCGGCTACGCCGCCGCCCGGGCGGCCAGGCGCGTCGACGGGCGGATGGCTCAGCCGCCGTCCCGTGGGTCCGCGAGGTCGTGTCGGTAGGCGTAGACGACCGCCTGGGCCCGGTCGCGCAGCCCCGCCTTGGCGAACAGGTTGTTGATGTGCGTCTTGACCGTGGTCTCGACGATGAACAGCGCGGCGGCGATCTCCGCGTTCGACATACCCCGGGCGATCAGGCGGAGCACCTCCGCCTCGCGCGGAGTCAGCCCGTCGGGGAGGGTCTCCGGGGCCGATGGCCGCCCGCGGCCGCCCTCTTCCGCCGGCCCTCGCGGGGCGGGCGGCTCAGGCAGGGCCGTCACGGTGTTCAGCAGCCGGCGCTGCACGCCTGGGTCGAGCTGGGCGTCGCCGTTCATGACGGTCCGTACGGCCCTGGCGATCTCGTCGGAGTCGGCGCTCTTGGTCAGGAACCCCCGCGCCCCGGCGCGCAGGGCGGCGAACACCGACTCGTCGTCCGAATAGGTGGTGAGCACCACCACCTGGGTGTCGGGAAACTCCGCCCGGATCCTGCGGGTGGCCTCGACGCCGTTCATCCGGGGCATCCGCAGGTCCATCAGCACCACATCGGGCCGCCGCTCCGCGATCAGCCGCAGCGCCGCCTCGCCGTCCCCGGCCGAGCCGGCCACCTCGATGCCCGGCAGCAGGCCGAGCAGCAGCACGAGCCCGTCGCGTACCACCGCCTGGTCGTCGACGACCAGCACCCGCGCCGTCATGCCGGCACCCACAGCCGCACCCGGAACCCCCGGCCGGACGGCCCGGCCTCCAGCGTGCCGCCGAGCAGTTCGGCGCGTTCTCGCATGCCCACGAGTCCGTATCCTCCTCCAGATCCTTCCGCCGGCGTCTCCGGGGAGTCGCCGGCGGGGTTGCCGACCTCCAGCTCGCAGCCGCCGTCCAGGAAGGTGAGCCGGACGGTCGCCGGCGCTCCGGGCGCGTGGCGGCCGACGTTCGTCACGGCCTCCTGCGCCGTGCGGAAGACGGCGAGCGCGGTCTCGGGGGAGAGGCCGCGCTCGACGCCGTCCACCACGACCTCGCAGTCGTGGCCGGTCGCGATCCGGAACTCCTCGGCCAGCGCCTTCAACGCCTCCGTCAGCGGTGGGACGTCGCCCCGCAGGGCGGCCACCGCCCGGCGCGCCTCCTCCAGACCGCTCTTGGCCAGGTCTCTGGCGCGGTCGACCCGGTCGAGCGCCTCCTGCGCGCGGTCGGCCCGCAGCAGCAGCCGGGCCCCCTCCAGGTGGACGATCTGCGCCGAGAGCGAGTGGGCGAGGATGTCGTGGATCTCCCGGGCGATGCGGGCGCGCTCGGCCAGCACCGCCTCCCGCGCCTCGGCCGACCTGGCCTGCCTGCGCTGCCTGACCGAGTACGCGATGAGGAACACCAGGCAGGTGCTGACGCACAGCCCTAGCTCGTGGGCGACCTGGAGGGTCTCCACGGACCGCCACAGCAGGCCGGCGATCGCGATGAGCGCCAGCGGCAGGGAGTATCGGAGCGGGTGGCGTACGGCTGCCACGCCCACCAGATAGAGCAGCGCCGAGACCGCGAGCGGCGTGTACGCGAAGGCGAGCAGGCCGATCGACAGCGCGATCGCGCAGCCGGTGAGCACCACCGCGAGCGGCACGCCGAACGGGGCCGGCCAGGACCGGCCGTTCCGGCGGGAGAGACTGGCCGTCGCCGTCCCGGTCACCGCCATCGCCACCAGGAAGGTGAGGACGAGGTAGCCGGGGCCGCGTTCGGTGAGGCCCAGACCGGGCGGGGTGCCCGCCTGGGCCACCACGAAGAGCGCGACCAGCCCGAGCCGCAGGACGACTGGTCCGGCCGTGCCCTCCCACCTGCGCGCATTCACATCACGACGCTACCGTCGAGCGGCTCCTGCCGCCGTACGGCGGGAGCGGGCAGCGCGCGGCCCCGGCGCGCGACCAGGAGCGCCTGGGTGCCCAGGGTGATCCCCACGAAGAAGAAGAGCGCGTTGGTCGGCTGGTTGACGCCGGCGGCCTGTCCCAGGGCGTAGAGGACGACCCTGGCGGCTATGGAGCCGGCCCATGCGGCGAACGTCCACGCGGTGCCCCGGGCCCAGGCGACGCCCGTCTCGTCGCGCCACACGCGGACGGTCAGCGCGCGGACGGCGCCGAGGGCCACGGCCAGGATCAGTTCGGCCGCGAGGAGACCGACGCTGAGCGCCGTGTGACGCGGGTCGACCAGCCCGCCGCCCGCGATGCTGTAAAGGACCATCGCGGCACAGACGTAGAGGGCGCCGCGGCGCTCCGTGGGGCGCGTCGCCGTCTGGCGGTAGATGACGAACGCGACGGCGGCGACGATCAGTACGACGTTGGAGATGTCCATGGGCCCGACCGTAGGCTCCGGACCCCGCCCGGCGGATCGGCGCGGGGATGGAGCCGCGGACCTCCACCCGGGGATGGAGGACCCCCGGGTGGGAGAGCGCGCGTCGACGGTTAGGCAGTGACGACGACCTGGAACGCCTCGGCGAGCGAGCCCTCCGGCAGCCCGGCCGCCGCCGCGTGGTGCGAGAGCATGCCCTTGATCATGCCGTCGAGGTCGTCCATGTGGGAGGTCTGGCTGACGTGCGCGCGCAGCGCGGAGATCTTCCGCTCGGCCGTGCTCGTCACGTCGACGTACGAATCGGGGGTGGGGGAGCCGTTGAGCCACACCTCCCGCACCGTCCAGGCCTCGAGGCGCTCGTCCGCGAGCAACTCGGGGAAGGCGTACGGGTTGCGGGCGTCGGGATAGACAGCGTCGAGGGTCGCGCCGCCGACGGCCCGATGGTCGGGGTGGCTCGGGTAGATGCGGACGTAGTTGCGCTCCGGCGACGAGGTGATCACGACGTCCGGACGCACCTGGCGGATGACCCGTGCGATGTCGCGGCGCAGCCCGAGGGTCTGCTCGACGGCTCCGTCCGGATAGCCGAGGAAGCGGATGTCGGAGACGCCGACGCACTTGGCGGCGGCCGTCTGCTCGGCCCGGCGCACTTCGGCCATGCCGCCGTTGTCCATCTCCCGGTCGTAACCACCCGCGTCGCCGTCGGTGACCACGCAGTAGACGACCTCGACGCCCGCCGAGGTCAGCCTGGCCACCGTGCCCGCCGCGCCGAAGTCGACGTCGTCGGGGTGCGCGACGACCGCGAGTACTCTGTCGATCTCGTCTTCGCCCAGCATCGAAGCCCTTTCTCACAGTTCCGGCACATCACCTTAAACGTGACTTGCCAGGCGGGTGGGCCCCGGATGTCGGTGGGCCGCAATACCCTTAGGACGTGTCCACCCGAGCCGCCACCCATCCTTTGCTCGACGGTCTCAACCCGCAACAGCGGGAGGCCGTCATCCACCAGGGCAGTCCCCTGCTGATCGTCGCGGGGGCCGGCTCGGGCAAGACGCGGGTGCTCACCCACCGCATCGCCTACCTGCTGTCCGAGCGCGGGGTCCAGCCCGGGGAGATCCTCGCGATCACCTTCACCAACAAGGCGGCCCGCGAGATGAAGGAGCGGGTGGACAAGCTGATCGGCCCCCGCTCCAAGGCGATGTGGGTGATGACCTTCCACAGCGCCTGCGTGCGGATCCTGCGCCGGGAGGCCAAGCGGCTCGGGTTTCCCTCCAGCTTCTCCATCTACGACCAGGCCGACTCGCAGCGGCTCATGGCGATGGTCTGCCGCGAGCTCGACCTCGACCCCAAGCGCTACCCGCCGCGCTCGTTCTCCGCGCAGGTCAGCAACCTGAAGAACGAGCTCATCGACTACGAGAGCGCGGCCGACCGGGCGCAGACCCACCTGGAGCGCACGCTCGCCGAGGCGTACCGGACCTACCAGCGGCGGCTGACCGAGGCCGGCGCGATGGACTTCGACGACCTGATCATGCTGACGGTCACGCTGTTCCAGCTGTTCCCCGAGGTGGCCGAGCACTACCGGTTACGGTTCCGGCACGTCATGGTCGACGAATACCAGGACACCAACCACGCGCAGTACACGCTGGTCCGCGAGCTCGTCGGACGGCCGGAGGTGCGCACCGCCGACGGCGAGGTCGTGCGCGAGGGCGTGGAGCCCGCCGAGCTGGTCGTGGTCGGCGACGCCGACCAGTCGATCTACGCGTTCCGCGGCGCCACGATCCGCAACATCCTGGAGTTCGAGCGCGACTACCCCGACGCGCGGACGATCCTGCTTGAACAGAACTACCGGTCCACGCAGACCATCCTCGACGCGGCCAACGCGGTCATCTCGCGCAACGAGGGCCGCAAGCCGAAGAACCTCTGGTCCGACCAGGGCACCGGCGCCAAGATCGTCGGGTACGTCGCGGACAACGAGCACGACGAGGCCATATTCGTCGCTCAGGAGGTCGACCGGCTCACCGACGATCACGGGGTCGCCCCCGGCGACGTCGCGGTCTTCTACCGCACCAACGCCGCCTCCCGGGTGTTCGAGGAGATCTTCATCCGCACCGGCCTGCCGTACAAGGTCGTGGGCGGGGTGCGGTTCTACGAGCGCAAGGAGGTCAAGGACCTGCTCGCCTACCTGCGGGTCCTGGCCAACCCGAACGACACGGTCTCGCTGCGGCGGATCCTCAACGTGCCCAAGCGGGGCATCGGCGACCGCGCCGAGGCAATGGTCGAGGCGTTCGCCAACCGCGAGCGGATCAGCTTCTGGGAGGGTCTGCGCCGGGCCGCCGAGGCTCCCGGCATCGCCACCCGGTCGCTCAACGCGATCCGCGACTTCGTCGCCGTTCTGGACGACCTGCGGGCCAAGGAGCTGCCGATCTCCGAGCTCGCGGAGGAGGTGCTGAACAGCACCGGCTACCGCACCGAGCTGGAGACGTCGGGCGACCCGCAGGACGAGAGCCGCCTGGAGAACCTCAACGAGCTGATCTCGGTGGCCGCCGAGTTCGAGGAGGGCAATCCGGACGGCACGCTGGTCGACTTCCTGGAACAGGTCTCCCTGGTCGCCGACGCCGACCAGATCCCCGAAGGCGAGGACCGCGGCGGCGTGGTCACGCTGATGACGCTGCACACCGCCAAGGGCCTGGAATTCCCGGTGGTCTTCCTGACCGGCATGGAAGACGGCGTCTTCCCCCACATGCGTTCGCTGAGCGACCCCAAGGAGCTGGAGGAGGAGCGGCGGCTGGCCTACGTCGGCATCACCCGGGCCAAGCAGCGGCTCTACCTGTCCAGATCGGCCGTACGGTCCTCGTGGGGCGCGCCGGCGTTCAACCCGGCGTCGCGGTTCCTCTCCGAGGTGCCCGTCGACCTGCTCGACTGGCGCGGCGACCCGGGGAAGAACGCCTGGTCGGCCGCGACCACCAGGCAGACCAGGACGGCTCCCGCCCCGAAGGCCGGCGGCCGGGTGATCCCCGCCCTCTCGCCCGGCGACCGGGTCACGCACGACACGTTCGGGCTCGGCACGGTCGTCAGTGTGGACGGCGTGGCCGAGAAGACCAGGGTGAAGATCGACTTTGGCAGCGAGGGAGAGAAGACCCTGCTGCTCGCCTACGCCCCGATCGACAAACTCTGACGCCGCTCACGCGGGCGGCCGGGCGCGAGCCGCGCTCCGGCCGCCGCGGAGACTCAGTCGCCGGGCTCAGTCACCCAGGTTGATGGTGCCCGGAACGTCCGGCACGGTGCCGTCGATGTCAGACATATTGGCCACCTGGGCCTTCGGCGGGGCCTTGACCGAGACCTTCGTGCCCCATCCGGTGTAGGCGGTGGTGTCGGTCACGGTGAACACGATGGAGGACTTCTCGACCTTCATCTTGATGTCCGTCGAGGTGGACACCCGGCGGACGAGCTGGTCGGAGCCGACCCAGACCTTCCAGTTCACCACGACCTTGCCGGCGTCGCCGCCGAGGGACGCGATCCCACGCTTCAGCGAGGGGGTGGCCTGGGCGAGCTGCTTCAGCGTGATCGTGCCCTGGTAGAGCGTGGTCTTCGCGCCGTTGACGACACCGCCGGCTCCCTTGGCCTTGGTGCTCGCGAGGACCGTCTTGAGGTTCCGCCAGTCGGTGGGGTTGACGAACCCGCCGAGGGCCTGCAGGACCGCGTCCGGGCTCGTATTGGGAACCCGGAGCCAGGTCTTGCCCTCCGGGAGCAGGCTCGCGTAAATACCGCCGGAAATGTACCCCGTTCTCCCGATGACGATCATCCGGGTGGGGTCGTTCAAGCCCTTCATGCTCTCGCTGTTCCCGAGCAGGGCGCCGTAATTGACCTTCTGGGTGACGTTGGACGCGCCGACCCCGGCGCGGCCGAAGGCGAATGCGCCCTTCGCCGTGTATTTGATCGCGGATCCGGCGACGCTCAGCTTGCCGGACGACGCGAATCGGACGCCGTGGCCGGTCACGAACTGCTTGCGCAGCGCGGACACCGGGTCACCGGCCCGGGCCTGCGCCTGCGCGAAGGTCTGCGCGTGCGCGGGGACGGCGACGGCCGGCGCGATGAGTGCGGCGGTGGCCGCACATGCCAGGGCCGCCATTGTTCGCTTCAAAGGGGGTTCCTCCCGTGAGTACTTTCTGGAGTAAGAGCGACCACGGAATTGTCCCGACTAATGATCACGAACTTATCACGCCAATCCGGACAGAAAGTGAAGTGACATGGTGGAAAGGCGGCGGGCCCGCCACCTGGTGGCGTGCGGCGGGATCAGGTAAGGATGTGGGACGGGCACCATCGGGAGGTCGTCATGCAAGCCAGAATTCGGGTCGTCGTCGCCAAGCCCGGCCTCGACGGGCACGACCGCGGGGTCAAGGTCGTGGCGCGGGCCCTGCGGGACGCCGGGATGGAGGTCGTCTACACCGGGCTGCACCAGACGCCCGAGCAGATCGTCCAGGCGGCGATCCAGGAGGACGCGGCGGCCATCGGCCTGTCGATCCTGTCCGGCGCCCACATGACGCTCTTCGCGCGCGTCATCGAACTGCTGCGCGAACAGGGCGCGGCCGACATCGTGGTCTTCGGCGGCGGCATCATCCCCGAGGCCGACATCCCCGAGCTGGAGAAGATGGGGGTCGCGAGGATCTTCACGCCCGGCGCCACGACACAGGAGATCGTTGAGTGGGTGCGCGCGGCGGTGCCCGCGTCGGTTTGAGGGCGTTTGCCACTTTACGGGTCTTCTGTCAGGTCGATCGGGGTGTTGATGACAGAGCACTCCAGCCCCCGATGACGAGTCCACCGCCTGGCTGGGACTAGGCTTCATGCGCGGAATCGCCGGGCGGGACGACGGCGCCCGGCCTCGACTTCAAAAGGGACGGACCCTCGTGGACCTGTTCGAACATCAGGCGAAGGAGCTCTTCGCGGAGTACGGCATCCCGGTGCCGCGCGGCATCGTCGCGCATACCGCGGAGGAGGCGCGGGCGGCTGCCGAGCAGCTGACGGGCCGGGTTGTCGTCAAGGCCCAGGTCAAGACCGGCGGTCGCGGCAAGGCCGGCGGCGTGAAGGTGGCCGACGACGCGACCGACGCGTACGAGAAGGCGACGGCCATTCTCGGCATGGACATCAAGGGCCACACGGTCCACCGGGTCCTGATCGAGGAGGCCAGCCAGATCGCGGAGGAGTACTACTTCTCCTTCCTCCTCGACCGCGCCAACCGCACGTTCCTGGCCATCTGCTCGGCCTCCGGCGGTATGGACATCGAAGAGGTCGCGCACACCGCGCCGGAGAAGGTCGCCAAGATCCCGGTGAGCCCGATCACCGGCGTCGACCGGGCCAGGGCGCGCGAGATCGCGCAGGCGGGCGGGCTGCCGCAGCAGGCGCTCGACGGCGCGGCCGAGCTCATCGAGAAGCTGTGGGCCGTCTTCGTGGACGAGGACGCCTCGCTCGTCGAGGTCAACCCGATGATCCTGTCGGTCGACGGCCAGGTGAAGGCCCTCGACGGCAAGGTCACGCTCGACGACAACGCCGGCTTCCGCCAGCCGGAGCACGGCGTCTACGTCGACAAGGCGGCCGAGGACCCGCTGGAGGCGCGGGCCAAGGAGAAGCACCTCAACTACGTCAAGCTCGACGGCACGGTCGGCATCATCGGCAACGGCGCGGGTCTGGTCATGTCCACCCTCGACGTCGTCGCGTACGCGGGTGAGGAGTTCCCCGGGCAGCCGAGGCCGGCCAACTTCCTCGACATCGGCGGCGGCGCCTCGGCGGAGGTCATGGCCAACGGCCTGGAGATCATCCTGTCCGACCCGTCGGTGAAGTCGGTCTTCGTGAACGTCTTCGGCGGCATCACCGCCTGCGACGCCGTCGCGAACGGCATCGTCTCCGCCTTCAATCTGCTGGAGAGCAGGGGTGAGCAGGTCACCCACCCGCTCGTCGTCCGGCTCGACGGCAACAACGCCGCCCTCGGGCGGCAGATCCTCGCCGACGCGGGTCTCCCGCGCGTCGAGCTTGTGGACACCATGGACGAAGCGGCCAAGCGTGCCGCCGAGCTCGCCGCGGTAGGTGCGTAATGGCCATCTGGCTCACCGAGAACAGCAAGATCATCGTGCAGGGCATGACCGGCGCGGAGGGCACCAAGCACACGCGTCGCATGCTCGCGGCCGGCGCCCGGGTCGTCGGCGGCGTCAACGCCCGCAAGGCCGGCACCGTCCACGAGGGCCTGCCGGTCTTCGGCACGGTGGCCGAGGCCATCGAGAAGACCGGCGCGGACGTGTCGGTCGTGTTCGTGCCGCCGGCCTTCACCAAGGACGCGGTGCGCGAGGCGATCGACGCCGAGATCCCGCTCTGCGTGGTCATCACCGAGGGCGTCCCGGTCCACGACACCACCGAGTTCTGGGCGTACGCCGTGTCGAAGGGCAACAAGACCCGCATCATCGGGCCGAACTGCCCCGGCATCGCCTCTCCCGGCGCCTCGAACGCGGGCATCATTCCGGCCGACATCACGACCCCCGGCCGCATCGGCCTGGTGTCGAAGTCGGGCACGCTGACCTACCAGCTCATGTACGAGCTGCGCGACTACGGCTTCTCGACGGCCGTGGGCATCGGCGGCGACCCGGTCATCGGCACCACGCACATCGACGCCCTCCAGGCGTTCCAGGACGACCCGGGCACCGACGCCATCGTGATGATCGGCGAGATCGGCGGCGACGCCGAGGAGCGGGCCGCGGCCTTCATCGAGCAGCACGTCACCAAGCCGGTGGTCGCCTACGTGGCCGGCTTCACCGCGCCCGAGGGCAAGACGATGGGCCACGCAGGCGCCATCGTCTCCGGCTCGGCCGGCACCGCCCAGGCCAAGAAGGAAGCGCTGGAGAAGGTCGGCGTCCGCGTCGGCCGCACGCCGAGCGAGACCGCCCGTCTCATGCGGGAGATCATGCAGTCCCGCTGACTCCCGCCGACTTCGCTGGGAGATCCGTCGTCGTGATCCCGCGCACCTCCCGCGCGGGATCAACGACGTGCGTGGCGCGGAACGCCGGGCGGCGTGTCTGCGCGCGCTTCGCGGGCCGCGCTGGAAGCATGGGGTAACGTGACGGGTTTTCTCGATCAACTCAGGTCCGGCCCCCGAACCGTCCTGAGCCGCGTCTCCACCGGCGACGACGAGGAGCCCCGCCGTCCCCTGCCCGTCTCCGGCATGCTGGCCGCCGTCTGGACGCTCGGCGTGGGGCTCGCCGTCCTGACCATGCTGACCCTCGTCGGCTGGATCGCCGCGCCCCGTGGCCCGTTCGGTGAGGGACTCTCCGGGGTCTTCCGTACGGCCTGCCAGCTCTGGCTGGCCGCCCACCACGCCGGTTTCGCCATCCCCGGCGGCCGGGTCGGCCTGCTGCCCATCGGCCTCATGGTCCTGCCGGGCGCCCTGCTCTACCGGGCCGGGCTGTGGATGGCGCGGGACGCCGACCTCCGGGTCAGGATGCCCGCCCGGCTGCCCAAGGGCACCCCCCGCGACCTGGAGAACGCCCGCCGCCGGGCCCAGCTCGTGCTGATCGCGCAGGCGGGCATCTCGCTGGCCGCGCCGTATGCGCTGCTCGCGGGCATGATCGCGCTGATCGCCCGGAGCCAGGCCACTCAGCCGTTCCTGGCCGAGGCGCTCGTCAGCCACCTGGTGCTGGCGTTCGTGGCCGGCTCGCTGGCCACCGCCCGCACGATCGGGCCGTGGAAGGCGATGCTGCGGCTGCTCCCCGAGCGCCCGCGGTCGATGGTCGTCGGCACGGCGGTCGCGGTGACGGTGCTGCTCGTGGCCGGCTCGCTGCTCGTGCTCACCGCGATCGCGGTGAACTTCGGGGAGATGCGGGGCGTGGTCGACGTCCTCAGCCCCGGCTTCGTCGGCGGCCTGCTGCTCGTGCTCGTCGAGTGCCTCTACCTGATCAACGCGGCGATCTGGGGCCTGTCCTACATCGCGGGCCCCGGGTTCGCGGTGGGCACCGGCACGCTGGTGGCCCCCACGGGGGTGAAACTCGCCGCCGTGCCCGCGTTGCCGCTGCTGGGCGCGCTGCCCCCGCCGGGCGCGACGCCGAGCTGGGTGATGGGGGTCATCGCGGTGCCGTTCGCGGCCGGGGCCGTGGCGGGGGTGCTGGTGGCCCGCACCGCGCCGACCCCGACGCTGGAGGCGGCCCCGCTGTGGGGGTTCGCCTGCGGCCTGACGTCGGGCGCGGTCGCCGGGGCGCTGGCGGCCCTTTCGGGCGGCCCGCTCGGCGGCGCACGGCTGTCCGCCGTCGGCCCGTCGCCGTGGGAGGTCGCCCTGTCGGTCGCGCTGGAGGTCGGCGTGGCCGCGGGCATCTCGGCGGGGCTCGCGAACTGGTGGCTGATCTCGCGGCGGCCGGTGGCCGCGCCCGAGCCGGTGAAGAAGGCCGGGGCCGTCATCGTGAAGGCCGCAGGCCGGGTGCGGGCCGCCGATCGCCGGGCACGCGTGCTGCCCGGTCACTGGCTCGACGCCACCGAGGCCGACACCCAGCCCATCCCGGTCGTCAGGGACGACTGGACCGACGAGCACGCCGCGGCCACCGCCCGGACGTTCGACGACGTGACCGGGACGTCCCGGGAGCGGGGGAGGCCCGGAGGCCGGCCGGCCCGGGACAACCCGCCCCCGCGCAAGGACATCGTCGACGAGACCGACGACCGCGGGGGCCACGTCATCTACGTCGACCCCTACGCCTTCGACCGGGACTGATCTGTTACGGATCTCTTCGGGGGACGCCCGGAGGGCGATCCGCGGTCAGGAGGGGGCGGGAATGCCCGAGGGCCACGGCACGCCCAGCTTGTCCTCGAACGCCCGCACCAACTGCTCGGAGCAGTCCTGCCGGGCGGCCACCGTGTCCGCGCCCTTCCTGCACTCGGTGTACGCCGAGAGCTCGGCGGAGAAGTACAGCTGGAAGGCGGTCATCGCGGCGCCGAGGAGGAACGCGATCGAGGAGAGGGCCACCGCCCCGACTGCCATGCCGACCCCCTGCCGGGCCCGCTGGAGCGCGCGCAGGTCGCGGATCGCGATGAGGATCGCGAAGACGGAGAGCGCCAGCCCCGCGACGGGCAGCAGCAGCGTGAAGACCACCGCCGCGACGGCGAGGGTGAGCGACCGGCGCCCTCCGGTCGGAGGGGCCTGCGTCTGTAGGGGTGTTGTCACGTTCTCCTCGCCTCGTTCGTTCGGGGCCGGGCCGTCGTGGGTGGGGTGGGCGCCGCCGGATACCCTTTACCTGCGTCGGGAGACGTCCGCCCAGCCACCACCACGGAACCATCTCCCGGCAATCACCTGCAAAACGATGTCCGCTCGCAAAGGAGTTCCGCCCTGACGTTCCGGCTCGTTGTCCTCGTCTCGGGGTCGGGGACCAACCTACAAGCCCTGCTCGACGCCGTGCGTGCCGACGCCTTCGGCGCGAAGATCGTCGCCGTCGGCGCGGATCGCGACGGCATCGAGGGAATCGCCCGCGCCGAGCGGGCAGGGGTGCCGACGTTCGTGGAGCGCGTGGCCGACCATCCCGGCCGTGACGCCTGGGACGAGAGCCTCGCCACGCGGATCGCCGAATACAAGCCCGACCTCGTGGTCTCGGCCGGATTCATGAAGATCCTCGGCCCGCGCGTGCTCGGCTCGGTCCCCGTCGTCAACACCCACCCGGCTCTGCTGCCCGCCTTCCCGGGCGCCCACGCCGTCCGCGACGCGCTCGCGTACGGCGTGCGGGTGACCGGCTGCACCGTCCACCTGGTGGACGCGGGAGTCGACACCGGTCCCGTGATCGCCCAGGAGGCGGTGGCCGTACGGGAGGACGACGACGAGGAGACCCTGCACGAGCGCATCAAGGGGGTCGAGCGCAGACTGCTCGTCGAGATCGTCGGCCGGATGGCCCGCGAGGGGTGGACCGTGACCCGGCGCACCGTCCGGCTCGGGCGGCCGGACGACGCCGGCGCGAGCGCCCCGACAACCCAGGAACAAGGGAGGACCACGAAGTGACCCGCATCGCCATCCGGCGCGCGCTGATCGCGGTATACGACAAGACCGGGCTGGAGGAGCTGGCGCGCGGACTGGAGGCCGCCGGCGTGGAGATCGTCTCGACGGGCGGCACCGCGGCGGCGATCGCGTCCTTCGGCGTGCCGGTGACCAAGGTCGAGTCGCTCACCGGCTTCCCCGAGTGCCTCGACGGCAGGGTGAAGACGCTGCACCCACGGGTCCACGCCGGCCTGCTCGCCGACGGCGGCAACCCGTCGCACGTCAAGCAGCTGGACGAGCTGGAGATCGAGGCGTTCCAGCTCGCCGTGGTCAACCTGTACCCGTTCGCCGCCACGGTCGCCTCCGGCGCCTCGGACGCCGAGTGCGTCGAGCAGATCGACATCGGCGGGCCCGCGATGATCCGCGCGGCGGCCAAGAACCACGGCACGGTGTCCGTGGTCGTCGACCCCGCCTCCTACGGCGAGGTGCTCGCCGCCGTCGCCGAGGGCGGCTTCACCCTGACCGCCCGCAAGCGGCTGGCCGCGGCGGCCTACGCCCACACCGCCTCCTACGACGTGGCGGTCGCGTCCTGGTTCGCCAACGCGTACGTGCCCGACGACGACTGGCCGTCCTTCATGGGCGCCACCTGGGAGCGGAAGGCGTCGCTGCGCTACGGCGAGAACCCCCACCAGCGGGCCGCCCTCTACGTCGGCGGCCGGGACGGCCTGGCGAGCGCGGAGCAGTTGCACGGCAAGGAGATGTCGTACAACAACTACGTCGACGCCGACGCCGCCTGGCGGGCCGCCTGGGACTTCGACCAGCCCTGCGTCGCGATCATCAAGCACGCCAACCCGTGCGGGATCGCCGTGGGCGACGACGTGGTCGAGGCTCACCGCAAGGCGCACGAGTGCGACCCGGTGTCGGCCTACGGCGGTGTGATCGCGGTCAACCGCGAGGTCACCCGGGAGCTGGCCGAGCAGATCGCCCCGATCTTCACGGAGGTCGTGGTCGCGCCGTCGTTCGCGCCCGAGGCGCTGGCGGTGCTGCGGGAGAAGAAGAACATCCGGCTGCTGGCCTGTCCGGACGGCCCGGCCGACGCCGCGGAGTTCCGCCGGATCGACGGCGGGCTGCTGGTGCAGACGGTAGACCGTCTCGACGCGTCCGGCGACGACCCGTCCACATGGGAGCTCAAGACGGGGGAGGCGGCGCCGGCCGAGGTCCTCGCCGATCTGGCGTTCGCCTGGCGGGCGTGCCGTTCGGTCAAGTCGAACGCCATCCTGCTGGCGTCCGGCGGCGCCACCGTCGGCGTGGGCATGGGACAGGTCAACCGGGTCGACTCGGCCCGCCTCGCGGTCTCCAGGGCCGGGGAGCGGGCGACCGGGTCGGTGGGCGCCTCCGACGCCTACTTCCCGTTCCCGGACGGCCTGCAGGTGCTCGCCGAGGCGGGCGTGAAGGCGATCGTCGAGCCGGGCGGCTCGATCCGCGACGAGCTGGTCATCGAGGCGGCCAAGGAAGCGGGCATCACGCTCTACTTCACCGGCACCCGGCACTTCTTCCACTGATCCGCCGGATCCGCCGGATCCGCCGGATCCGCGCTGCGTCTGTCGGCGGCCGCCGCCCTCAGGGTGGCGGCCGTCGCGGCTTTTGGAGGAGAAACGGCACGGGCATCCGGGATGGCCGGTTACTGTGAAAACCCACTCCACTTCCCGCACGGAGCTGTTTCATGCCTCTGCTCGACCTGGTCGTGAACTCCTACGCGCTGATGCACGGCCTGTGGGCCAGCCCGGTCGCGTTGCTGCCCATCGCCGGCCTGGCCGCCTACTTCGGCTGGCGCGTGGTCGAGTTCATCCCCTTCACCCGGCGCATCATCGAACGCCGCGAAGGCGCCAACTAGCCGGAATCGAGGGCATGGCAGGATTGGGAGCCATGAGCGCGCAGATTCTGGACGGCAAGGCCACCGCCGCCAAGATCAAGGGAGAGCTGGCGGAGCGGGTGAAGGCCCTGGCGGCGGGGGGAGTCACCCCCGGGCTGGGCACCATCCTGGTCGGCGACGATCCGGGCAGCCAGATCTACGTGGCCGGCAAGCACCGCGACTGCGCCGAGGTCGGCATCGCGTCCCTCCGCAGGGATCTGCCCGAGAGCGCGACGCAGGCCGAGGTCGAGGCCGCGATCGACGAGCTCAACGCCGACCCGGCCTGCACCGGCTACATCGTCCAGCTCCCGCTGCCGCGCCACCTCGACACCCAGTCGCTCATCGAGCGGATCGACCCCGCCAAGGACGCCGACGGCCTCCACCCGGTCAACCTCGGCCGGCTCGTCCACATGGTCGACGCGCCGCTGCCCTGCACCCCCCGCGGCATCGTGGTCCTCCTGGAGGAGTACGGCGTGCCGCTCAAGGGCGCCGAGGTCGTGGTGATCGGGCGGGGCATCACCGTGGGCCGTCCGCTCGGCCTGCTGCTCACCCGGCGCAGCGAGAACGCCACCGTCACCCTCTGCCACACCGGCACCCGCGACCTGGCGGCCCACGTCAGGAACGCCGATGTCGTGGTGGCCGCCGCCGGAGTGCCCCACCTGGTGACCCCCGACATGGTCAAGCCGGGCGCCGCGGTGCTCGACGTCGGCGTCTCCCGGCTGGACGGCAAGCTCGCCGGAGACGTGGCGCCCGAGGTGCGCGAGGTCGCCGGGTTCTTCTCGCCCAACCCCGGCGGCGTCGGGCCGATGACCCGCGCCATGCTGCTGGCCAACGTCGTCGAGGCGGCCGAGCGCCGCTGACCGCCCGTCCGGCCTCACGCGGGCCGGTGCCGTGCCGGGTGTTTCCGCGCCTTCTCCTGTGACTTCTTCCCGTGTGGCTTCTTCGCGTGCGGCGGGGCGGATTTCCGCCCCCGCGGCGACGGGGACGGCCGGTGGCCGGCGGGCGACGGGTGACCCGACGCGGCGGGCGTCGAGCCCGGCCGGGCCGGGGCGTGCAGCTGCTGGGCGAGCCAGGGCAGGGCCTGGGGCAGCTCCCGGTTCCAGGTGGCGAAGTTGTGTCCGCCGCTCGGCAGGATCAGCGACGCGGCCTGCATCGGCGGCTTGACGGCGGACAGGAACCGCTCGGTCGTGTCGTAGTCGCCCTCGCCCTGGCGGCTCGTGGTCACCAGGACCGAGATCGGCGGGCTGGGCAGGTGTGCCAGCCGCCACATCAGGTCGTTCTCGTCCCGCAGGGCCGTGCTGCCGCCGAACAGGTCGCCCGTGGTCACGTCGACCAGGGTGTGGTAGTAGCCGGACAGGGAGACCGCGGCCGAGAACGCCTCGGGGTGACGCATGCTCATCTTGAGCGCGCAGTATCCGCCGGTCGAGCCGCCGAGAACGCCCCAGTTCGCCGCGTCCGTGCCCACGCGGTAGGCGGCCGCCACCGCCTGCCGCAGATCCCGGGTGAAGTACGTCTCCACCTGGGGGCCGCCCGGCACGTCCACACATTCGGTGTCCCTGGGCGGCACGACCGTCGGCCGCATGAGCACCAGGATCGTCGGCGCCATCTGATGGGCGTGGATCGACGTGGCCGCGACGGTGGGCAGGTTGAGCCGGGTCACGAGGTTGAGCGCGTCACCTGGGTAGCCCGTGAGCGCCAATATGGCGGGAAACCGCGTTTGGGCGTATTTCTTTTCGAAATATTGGGGCGGCAAATAGACATACCCGGGTGAGCTGAGTCCGGTCCGCGCGCCATTGATCAGGACCTGTTCGATCCGGCCGCCGAACGCGCCCGCCTTGCCGTCCGGTACCAGCACGGGCTTGCCGCTCAGCACCTTGACGTTCGCCGCTCCTCCCGTCGCGATTCCGGATCCGAAGGCGATCGCGGGCGCCGCGGTGGCGGCGTCGGTGCCGAACAGGTCGCCCCAGGAGCCGTAGAAGCCGAAGTAGGCGTTGACGACGACGCCGATGGCGACCAGCGTGACCAGCTGGTCCGCCACCAGCACGCCGGCGCGGGCGGCCACCGAGCCGATGGTCGGGCGGCTCAGCCGCGGCCAGAGCCACACGGTCGCGGCGAGACTCGCGACGGCGAGTATGACGAACAGGATCTGTACTTTCTTCGCAGTCAGTTCCAACGCGCGCTCTCCCCGCCGTCCCCCTCGTCGCAGGCTTAAGCAAAACTACTCGCCGGGCGTAAGGGCGTGGTTAAGGTTGGCGGACTGGGCTCCGAGCGACCATTTCGCCATTTATTGTTTCGTTCCGTGAGCCGTCCGACACCCAGGGAGCGAGGCGGGACCTCCCGCCCGTGGGTTCCGGCCGCCGCGGGCGCCGCCGCGGCGCTGATCGGCGCGCTGGACATCCTCAAGGGGGTCGTCCCGCACTTCCGGACGAGCCGGATCAGCGAGCTGGCGAGCGTGCTGCCCGGCAGCGTCACCACGCTGGCCGAGGCGGCCACGCTGCTCGTCGGCATCCTGCTCATCATGCTGGCCCACGCCCTGCGGCGGAGGAAGCGGCGGGCGTGGCGGGCCGTCGTGGTGCTGCTGCCGCTGGGGGCCGTCGTCGAGGCCCTGCGCTGGCGGCACCCGCTGGCCGCCGCGGTCAGCCTGGGACTGTTCGCCGTGCTGCTGGCCAACCGGCGCGAGTTCTCCGCGCTGTCCGATCCGCGTTCGCGCTGGCGCGCGCTGGGCAACCTGGTCGGCCTCGGCGCCGCCGACATCGTCATCGGCTGGTCGCTGGTGGCGTGGCACAGCAGGTCAGTGATCGGCAGTCCGTCGGTGGGCGACCAGTTGCGACATGTGGTCCTCGGCCTGTTCGGGCTGGAGGGGCCGGTCCAGTTCTCCGTCGAGCGCGTGGCCGACATGGTCTACTACTCGCTCGCCGGGCTGGGCGCGCTCACCGCCGTGACCACGATCTACCTGTTCCTGCGGCCGGAACGGCCGGTCGCGGTGCTCGGCCCCGAGGACGAGGAGCGCCTGCGCGCCCTCCTGGCCCGGTACGGCGGACAGGACTCGCTCGGCTACTTCGCCCTGCGGCGCGACAAGAGCGTCGTCTTCTCCCCGTCCGGCAAGGCGGCCGTCTGCTACCGCGTCGTCGCCGGGGTCATGCTGGCCAGCGGTGACCCGATCGGCGACGTCGAGGCGTGGCCGGGGGCGATCCGCCGGTTCCTGGACGAGGCGGCCCGGCACGCGTGGGTGCCCGCCGTCATCGGGTGCAGCGAGAGGGGCGGCGAGGTCTGGACGCGGGAGGGCCGCCTGGACGCGCTCGAACTCGGCGACGAGGCCGTGGTCGACGTCGCCGGGTTCACACTCGACGGCCGGGCCATGCGCAACGTCCGGCAGATGGCCAATCGGGTCGAGCGGCTGGGCTACACCTGCCGGGTCCGGCGGGCGGCCGACCTCAGCGGGGGAGAGAGAGACCGGGTCCGGGCGGCCGCCGACTCCTGGCGCGGGACGGAGACCGAGCGCGGTTTCTCGATGGCGCTCGGCCGCTTCGGCGACCCGGCGGACGGCGAATGCCTGGTGGTCACCGCGCACAGGGACCCAGGGGACGGGCCGGGCGGGGATCTGCGCGCGGTCCTGCACTTCGTGCCGTGGGGCGGCGACGGCGTCTCGCTCGACCTGATGCGCCGCGACCGGCAGGCCGACCCCGGCCTCAACGAACTGCTGATCGTCAAGGCGCTCCAGGCCGCACCGGGCTTCGGCGTGGCCCGGGTGTCGCTCAACTTCGCGATGTTCCGCTCCACCCTGGCCCGCGGCGAGCGGCTCGGCGCGGGGCCGGTGCTGCGCGCCTGGCGCGGAGTCCTGGTGTTCCTGTCGCGCTGGTTCCAGATCGAGTCGCTCTACCGCTTCAACGCCAAGTTTCAGCCGCGCTGGGAGCCCCGCTTCCTCGTCTATCCCACGGCCCGCGACCTGCCGCGCATCGGCCTCGCCGCGCTGCGGGCCGAGGCGTTCCTGACGCCGGGCCTGCCGCGCCCGCGGTTCGCCCGCCTGTCCGTACGGCTGGGGCGGCGGTCAGGGCGGCCCGAGGTCGAGGCGCTGCGGCGGCCCGCCGGGGCCGTGTCCGGGCCGGACGGCGACCCGCCCGTCCACCGCGAGGCCGGGTAGACGGCCGTATAGCCGGACTCGCGTAGCCGGCCTGGTGGACGGCGGCCCTGACGGGGATCAGGACGCGCGCCGGCCGGCTGAGGTGCGCGACTGGGGCTGGGGCTGCGGCTGGGACGGCTGGTCGGGCTCCGCCGGCCCGGTCGCGCGCTGCGGGGGGACGACCGGGGTGGGCCGGACCAGCCCCAGGGCCACCACCTCGTTGGCGAGCCGGGTGCGCCGGTTGGTTCCCTCAGGGATGCGGAACTTCTGGTAGAGCCGCAGCAGATGCTGCTTGACCGCGGCCTCCGTCACCACGAGGTCGTCGGCGATCTCCCGAGCCGTCGCCGGCGCCACGAACGCCTCGTCGGACAGGGCCGGGCGGCACAGCGAGGTCAGCACGTCAACCTCGCGGCGCGTCAGCTCGGGCGCGGCGGCCCGGCGCAGCTCGACCTCGGGCGCGAGGTCCTCGCGGGGGATGCCGCCGACCCGGGCCCGGGCGGCGCCGAAGGAGACGACGTCGCCGTCGTCGAGCACCCGCCTGGCGATCGGCCTGCCGTTCACCCTGGTGCCGTTGCGGGACAGGCCGAGATCCACGACGTACAGGTAGGGCCCGCGCCGGACGAACTCGGCGTGCAGCCGTGACACGCTCGGATCCGTCAGCCGGACGTCCACGCCCCTGCCGCGACCGATCGTGGTGACATCGGGGCGCAGCGGCACGATCTCACCGCTGTCCTCGATCCGAATGAACGGCCCGTCCACGGCAGTTCCTCCCCAGGTAGCCCGCCGTTACTTTCGCTACAGCGTCGGCTTACCCAGACGTGGCGATGGGGAATCGCCTTTGCCATAAGCAGAATCCTCGTTGAATTTGGCGTGGGCGTACACGGGGGGCTTTACCAGCTCACGGGTAGACTTCGGGGGAAGATACGCGGAGGAAACACTTATGGCGGACAAGCCCACCAAAGGCCTGGCGGATGTCGTCGCCGCATCCACCGCGCTGAGTGACATCGACGGCGTCGCCGGCCGGCTCTTCTACCGCGGGTACGACATCCACGACCTGGCCGGGCGTGCCACCTTCGAGGAGACCGCCCACCTGCTGCAGCACGGCGTGCTGCCCGACCGGCGGCAGCTCGCGGCGTACGGCGCCGAGCTGGCCGCGGGGCGCCGCCTGGGCCCGCTCGTGGAGGCCAACATCGCGGAGATCGCCGGCAGCCAGGAGCCGATGGAGGCCCTGCGCACGCTGGTCTCCCTCTCCAGCGCCGACGATCCCGACAAGGACTCGAACGCTCCGGACGCGAGCCGCCGCAAGGCGGCCCGGCTGACCGCGCGGCAGCCGCTCCTCGTCGCCCGCTACCACGCGGCCAGGACCGGGGCGTCCGTCCCGGAGCCCGATCCCGAGCTCAGCGTCGCGGCCAACTTCCTCATGCAGATCACCGGGCGGACGCCGGAGCAGCGGGAGATCGAGATCTTCGACACCTGCCTGGTGCTGCACGCCGACCACACCATGAACGCCTCGACGTTCGCCGCCAGGGTCTGCGCCGCCACGCTCTCCGACATGCACTCGGCGATCGTCGCCGCCATCGGCACGCTGAAGGGTCCCCTGCACGGCGGGGCGAACGAGCAGGTCATGCGCACGCTTGAGGCGATCGACCCGAACGGCGTGGCACGGGCCGTACGGGAGAAGCTGGCGGCCGGGCAGAAGATCATGGGTTTCGGGCACCGCGTCTACAAGACGGAGGACCCGCGAGCGACGCACCTGCGCCGGATGTCGCGTGAGCTCGGCGAGGCGTCGGGCGACGACACCTACTTCCGGATGTCCCGGGAGATGGAGGAGGTCGTCCTCGCGGAGAAGGGCCTCTATCCGAACGTGGACTTCTACGCCGCGACGGTGTACCACTACCTAGGCATCCCCACCGACCTTTTCACTCCGGTGTTCTCCGTCAGCCGGATGGCGGGGTGGACCGCCCATGTGATCGAGCAGCACGCCGACAACCGGCTGATCCGGCCGGACAGCGAGTATGTCGGCGAGCACGACCAGAAATGGGTGCCCATCGACGAGCGGTGACGGCTGGGGATGACACCAACGGCCCGGCGAACCCGCCGGGCCCCATCGGCGGGCCGGGGCGAGGACGTGAAGGCGAGCGGCGGAAGATTGGCCTGGGGGCCGTACCTGCTGGTGCTGGCGGGCGCGGCGACGGGACTGGGCGCGATCGCGCTCGGCGTGCGGCTGGCCGCGGGCGGGGCGATCATCGGGTCGGCCCTGGTCGTCGGCGCGCTGATCCGGCTGAACGTTTCGGACTCCCGGGCCGGGCTGCTCACCGTCCGTACCCGCAAGGTCGACACCCTGGTGATGGCGGGCCTGGGTGGCGCCCTCGTGGTGGGGTCGCTGCTGCTGCTCGTCCACCTGCACAACACCTAGTCACGGGCGCGTTCGGCCCGTCCGATAGCCTCGACGGCCAGTGAGCCTCAAAAGGGACTGTCCGGCCAGTTAGTTCAGAAGGGGAACCCCACGCATGCCCAAGATCAAGGTAGCCGGCCCGGTCGTCGAGCTCGACGGCGACGAGATGACCCGGATCATCTGGCAGTTCATCAAGGACCAGCTGATCCTGCCCTACCTCGACGTCGACCTGAAGTACTACGACCTCGGCATCGAGCACCGTGACGCCACCGACGACCAGGTGACGATCGACGCGGCCAACGCCATCAAGCAGTACGGCGTGGGTGTGAAGTGCGCGACGATCACGCCGGACGAGGCGCGGGTCGAGGAGTTCGGCCTCAAGAAGATGTGGAAGTCGCCGAACGGGACGATCCGCAACATCCTCGGCGGTGTGATCTTCCGTGAGCCGATCATCATGTCCAACGTGCCGCGGCTCGTGCCCGGGTGGACCAAGCCGATCGTGGTCGGCCGTCACGCGTTCGGCGACCAGTACCGCGCCACCGACCTCAAGATCCCCGGCGAGGGCACGCTGACCATGACCTTCACCCCGAAGGACGGCAGCGACCCCATCGAGCTCAACGTCTTCGACTTCCCCGGCTCCGGCGTCGCGCTCGCGATGTACAACCTCGACGAGTCGATCCGCGACTTCGCCCGCGCCTCCATGCGGTACGGCCTCAGCCGCGGCTTCCCCGTCTACCTGTCCACCAAGAACACGATCCTCAAGGCGTACGACGGCCGGTTCAAGGACATCTTCGCCGAGGTGTACGAGACCGAGTTCAAGACCGACTTCGAGGCCGCCGGGCTCACCTACGAGCACCGCCTGATCGACGACATGGTGGCCGCCGCCCTCAAGTGGGAGGGTGGCTACGTCTGGGCGGCCAAGAACTACGACGGCGACGTCCAGTCCGACACCGTCGCGCAGGGCTTCGGCTCGCTGGGCCTGATGACCAGCGTGCTGATGACCCCGGACGGCCGCACGGTCGAGGCCGAGGCCGCCCACGGCACGGTGACCCGTCACTACCGGCAGCACCAGCAGGGCAAGCCGACCTCCACCAACCCGATCGCGTCGATCTTCGCGTGGACCCGGGGCCTGCAGCACCGCGGCAAGCTCGACAACCAGCCCGAGGTCATCGACTTCGCGGAGAAGCTGGAGCAGGTCTGCGTCGAGACCGTCGAGGGCGGCCAGATGACCAAGGACCTGGCGCTCCTCGTGGGCGGCGACGCCGAGTGGCTGACCACGCAGGACTTCCTCGCCGCGCTCGACGAGAACCTGAAGAAGAAGATGTCCGCCTAGTTGGAATCGGCCCCTACCTGCGGTTCTGCCGTCAGGTAGGGGCCGTTTCGCGTCTGTGGGCGGTCTGTGGGCGGTCTGTTTGGGCCGTCGTGATCACGTGGCTGGAAAAGGATTGGACGGGATGACGTCCGGGCTTGTAGCTTGCCGTTGACCGTGAGACCGCCCGAGGAGGTGAGACCCATGAACGCTGTAGCGATGTGGGTGCTCCCCCTTCCGGTCACGGTCGGGCGATTGACATAGGTGTCGCCGGGAGCGCCTCGCCACCAAGGCACTCCCGAAAGGCAACACCTATGGAATCTCCGCAGTCCACCACCGGTCGCACGCCCCTCATGTTCGACGTGATCATCGTCGGGTGCGGGCCGACCGGTGCGATGCTGGCCGCCGAGCTGGGGCTGCACGATGTGCGGGTACTCGTTCTGGAGAAGGGACCGAGCCCAAGTCGTTCGTTCGCGTAGTCGGTCTGCATATGCGCAGTCTCGAGCTGATGGCGATGCGCGGACTGCTGGATCGCGTTCTCCCGCATGGAAGACGACGTCCGGCCGGCGGTTTCTTCGCCGCCATCCCGAAACCCGCGCCCGAGGGCCTGGATTCCGCGTACGCCTATCTGCTGGGCATCCCGCAGCCGGTCATCGAACGCCTGCTGGAAGAACATGCGATCGAACTGGGTGCGCAGGTCCGGCGAGGTCGCGCGGTCGCCGGTTTCGAGCAGGACGACGAGGGCGTGACCGTCGAGCTGGCCGACGGGGAACGGCTGCGTGCGGGCTATCTCATCGGCTGTGACGGCGCGCGCAGCACGGTGCGCAAGCTGCTCGGAGTCGGCTTCCCCGGCGAGCCCTCACGGAACGAGACGCTGATGGGCGAGATGGGGGTGGGCGTGCCGCAGGAGGAGATCGCCGCCAAGGTGGCCGAACTCCGCGAGCCCCATCAGCGATTCTGGCTCCGGCCCTTCGGCGAAGGGGTCTACAGCGTCGTCGTCCCCGCCGCGGGAGTCGGCGACCGCGCGGAACCGCCCACCCTCGACGATTTCAGACAGCAGCTGCGCGCCATCGCCGGAACCGATTTCGGCGTGCACTCCCCGCGCTGGATGTCCCGCTTCGGGGATGCCACCCGGCTGGCCGAACGCTATCGGGCCGGGCGGGTGCTGCTGGCCGGCGACGCGGCACACATCCATCCGCCCATCGGCGGACAGGGCCTCAACCTGGGCGTTCAGGACGCGTTCAATCTCGGCTGGAAGCTGGCCGCGCAGATCCGCGGCTGGGCGCCGGAAACACTGCTCGACACCTACCAGGCCGAACGGCATCCGGTCGCCGAGGACGTGCTGGACAACACCCGCGCACAGACGGAACTGCTGTCCGCCGAACCGGGCCCGCGCGCCGTGCGCAGGCTCCTCACCGAACTGATGGACTTCGACGAGGTGAACCGCCATCTGATCGAAAAGATCGCCGCGATCGGCATCCGCTACGACTTCGGCGAAGGCCCCGACCTGCTCGGCCGCCGCCTGCGCGACATCGACCTGAAGCAGGGTCACCTCTACGGTCTGCTGCATCGCGGCCGCGGCCTGCTGCTGGACCGCACCGAACGCCTGACCGTCGGCGGCTGGTCGGACCGGGTCGACCACCTCGCGGATCCCACCGCGGCACTGGATGTTCCGTGCGTCCTGCTACGCCCCGACGGCCACGTCGCCTGGATCGGCGACGATCAGCGGGACCTGGACGACCACCTCTCCCGCTGGTTCGGCAGGCCCGCCGGCTGATTTCGCCTGAACGGCGCTCACCCCCCCCATCACGACCGCCGAGGGGCTCGGCGGCTGGTTCGGCGACAAGGCCGAGATCGACCTCCGGGTCGGTGGCACCGCCACGCTGACCTGGGACACGGGCGACCAGGCGCACCTGCGCGTCGAGCGGGTCGAACCGAAAACGGTCTTCGGCTACACGTGGGGCATCAACGGCCTGCCCGAGGAAGATCCGCGTCGCACCTACGTCGAGTTCACTCTCGTCCCCGACGGGGCCGGCACGACGGTCGCCCGGACGGGTGACCGGACCGAGGTCCGCTTCACCCACGTGGGGCTCGTCCCCGGCTTCGAGTGCTTCGACAACTGCGCCGACGGCTGGAACTTCTTCATCAACGGCAGCCGCCACCGGCTGGTCACCACCGGCGAAGGGCCGCTGACGCCCCCCTGGGCCTGATAGGCGCCGGTCGAACTTCGTCGTCGACACGTGACAAACATGGGGGTCGCCGCCGGGCGGCCCCCTCCGCCGCTGTCATGGCCGACCGACGCCCCCGCGAGGAGACGTAAAGTTCTGCTGGCACGTACTTTGCCGAACGTGGGGACGCTGGATGCCGCAGATCTCGCCGCTCCGGCCGGGGGACCCACCCCGGCTCGGGCCCTTCGTGCTGTCCGGGCGGATCGGCGAGGGCGGGCAGGGCGTGGTCTACCTCGGGCTCGGCGAGGAGGGGGAGCAGGCCGCGGTCAAGCTGCTGCACGTGAAGTTCGGCGGCGACGCGATCGCCAGGTCGCGCTTCGCCCGGGAGTTGCGGGCGGCCCAGCGGGTCGCCGGATTCTGCACCGCGCGTGTCCTGGCGGCCGACCTGCAGGGCGACACGCCGTACATCGCGAGTGAGTACATCGAGGGCCCCTCACTGCGCGAGACGGTCGACGCGTCGGGGCCGCTGACGGGTTCCGCTCTGGAGCGCCTGGCGGTCGGCACGGCCACCGCGCTCACGGCGATCCACCGGGCCGGGATCGTGCACCGCGACTTCAAGCCCGACAACGTGCTGATCGCCCCCGACGGACCCCGCGTGGTCGACTTCGGCATCGCCCGCATCCTCGACTCCACCGCGACGATCACCAGCCGGGCCATCGGCACCCCCGCCTACATGGCGCCCGAGCAGATCTCGGGCGGGGACGCCGGGCCGCCCGCCGACGTGTTCTCCTGGGCCTCGACCATCGCGTTCGCGGCGACCGGCACGGCCGTGTTCGGCGGCGACTCGATCGCCTTCGTGCTGAACCGCATCCTCAACCACGAGATCGACGTGAGCGTGCTGCCGGAGCCGCTGCGCGGAGTGGTGCGCGACTGCCTGAGCAAGGACCCGGCCGCCCGGCCGGTCGCCGAGCGGATTCTGCTGCGCCTGCTCGGCGGCGGGGCGGAGGGGGGCGACGCCGAGACGACCGCGCTCACGCGGGGAGCGGCACGCGCGGCCGGACCCGAGCCGGAGGCCTCCCCGGAGCCGTCTGAGCCTTCTGAGAGACCTGCCGGGAAGCCCCCAGGGGAGCCTTCGGGTGACCAGAGCACCGGCGCGGCGGAGCGGCCGGACGCCGGGCCGACCGGAGCCGTACGGCTCCGCCGTCCCCGTGGGCGTCGTCGCCGCTGGTTCGCCCTGACGAAGGCCAGGGTGACGGTCACGGTCGCGGCCGTGGCGGCGGCCGCGGCCGGCCTCGCGGCGCTGGTGAACCTCGTGCCCGAGACGCGGGCGGGCGTGCTCCAGACCGGTGGGGCCGGCGGCTCCGGCGGCGTGGCCGCGGCGGCGGGCGCGTCGTTCTCCACGGTGGCGGAGAAGGCCGCCCGGACCCACCGTCTGACCATCGGCGTCAGGGGCGACCTGCCGGGCGTCGCGCTGGCGTCCCAGGGTGGATTCACCGGCTTCGACATCGACGTCGCCAAGTATGTGGCGGCGAAGCTCGGCGTCCCGCAGAGCGGCGTCGCCTTCCGGCCGATCGGCATCGGCGACCGGGTGAGGTCCCTGGCCGGGGGCGACGTCGACATGGTCGTCGGAACCTACTCCTACGACGACAACAAGGCCGACCGCGTCACCTTCGCCGGGCCGTACTATCGGGCGCACACCGACGTGCTCACGCTCGCCAACGGGGCGATCCACTCTCTCGGCGATCTCGCCGGGAGGCGGTTGTGCGCGCCGCCGGGCAACCGGTCGGCCCGGCTGCTGCAGGACAAGGTGAAGGCCCGGCCCGTCGCCGTGCCCGACTACTCCGTCTGCATGGCCAAGCTGATCCGTGGCGAGGTCGACGCCGTACCCGGCGACGACCTGATCCTCGCGGGCTTCGCCGACCGGGAGGCGCTGCGGATGTCGGTGCTCGGCCTGAAGCTCGCCGACCAGCGCTACGCCATCGGGCTGCCGGGCGGCGACGTGAAGACCTGCGAGGCCGTCGACCGGGCGATCTCCCAGATGTACCAGGACGGCACCATCGACAGGTTGTCAGCCCGGCATTTCGGGCATGTCGATTTCACTCCCGAACGTGACCGGCCCGCCGCGCTGCCCTGCCGCTGAGGGGGCGTTCCCCACCTCCGCCGTCCGGCGCCGCGGGCCGCCTCAGCTCGCGAGATGCCCGTTCCCACGCGGCGTGTCGCCGGATCCCCGGCCCGCCGGGCACGGTTGAATTGATCGCGAGCGTTCGGGGGAGCGGCATGGGTCACAGGGTCGTCACGGGTTTGGTCTGCGTATTCGTCGCCGGAGTGCCGCAACCGGCGGTCGCGGCCGATCAGTGGGGAACGGCGGACCTCTCGGTCGGCATCTCCGCGTCGCCGCGGGTCGCGCAGCCGGGCCAGCCGCTGACGTACCGGGTCACCGTGCACAACAAGGGTCCGGGAGACGCCGTCCTTCCAGTGCTGCGCGTGGAGCTGCCGCAGGACTTCCAGGTCGTGAACGTGGACGTCGCCGAGTGCCGGCCGGAGCGCGGCTGGTCGCAGGTCGTCTGCCGGTCCGCCAGGGACGTCGTGTCGGGCGGCTCCGGCGGCATGACGATCACCGGGGTCGTCCGCCCGGGGGCGCACGGTCCGCTCCAGGCCCGGGCGAGCCTGTCCTCCGAGGTCGTGGACGGCCACGAGGGCGACAACACGGCCGACGTCGTGACCCGGGTCGACGGCGGGGCCGACCTGGCGGTCCGGTTCCGTTCCTCGACCCCGTACACCCGGCCGGGGCACTGGTTCTCCGTGCGGGCCGAGGTGCGCAACCGGGGCCCGCGTGTCGTCCGGGACGCGTACGTCTTCTTCCAGCCCCGTCAGGCGCGGCTCGTGTCGGCCGCGGGCGGGCGCTGCCGCGGCGGCCGGGACTTCGTCGGCTGTGCCATGCCCCCGATCCGCTCCGGGTCGAGCGGACTGCTCAAGCTCGTCTTCCGCGTGCCCTCGCGCGCATGCCACGCCGTGGCGACGATGGCGACGGTCTACTCCCGCCGCTTCGGCGACCGGCGCCCGGAGAACAACCGGGCCCGCATGCGCGTCGCCCTGCGTCGCGGCTGACCGCGCATCACCGGACCGGGCGGCCGGCCGGTTCGCACGGAGTCTCCCTGGTCGACCCGACGGCGGTTGAGTCGGCGGTGCCGGAACCGGCGGTGCTGGAATCGACCGTGCCGGAATCGGCCGTGCCGGAATCGACGCTGGCGGAGTCCACCGTGGCGGACAGGTGGTGCGGGACCGCGGACGCGGCCCCAGTGACGGGCCCGGTCACGAACAGCACGGCCGCGGCGGCAAGAGCGCTTCCGAGCAGGACGACGGCGGACAGGGCCGCCCGGGCGATCAACGGGGGAAGCGCTCTCATGACTCACCTCATGGACCGGCGCACACCGGCCCTTCTCGTCGGGGCCGTACGGTAAGAGACGATCTCATCACAATCCGCGCCCGGTTTCTGGCTTTCCGCAGCCCGCCCAGGCGTCCGCGACGATCGTTTCGAGGGAGGTGCGCTGCGGCTTCCAGCCGAGCTCCCGCATGATCTTCTCGGACGACGCCACCAGGACGGCGGGGTCGCCGGGCCTGCGCGGGCCGGCGACCGTGGGGATGGGGTGCCCGGTGACCTGACGGCAGACGTCGATCACCTCCTTCACGGAGAAGCCGCTGCCGCTGCCCAGGTTGTAGATCCGGTGCTCACCGGGGGAGCAGGCGCCGAGGGCGAGCAGGTGGGCCCTGGCCAGATCGGCGACGTGGATGTAGTCCCGGACGCAGGTACCGTCGGGCGTCGGGTAATCGTCGCCGAAGACGCTCACCGACGGGCGCTCGCCGAGCGCGACCTTGAGCACGTTGGGGATCAGGTGGGTCTCCACCCCGTGCCGTTCCCGGAACGGGCCGTACGCTCCGGCGACGTTGAAGTAACGGAGGCTGACGGGCGCCAGGCCGTAGAGGCCGGCGAACGCGGCGAGAGCGGTGTCGACGGCCAGCTTCGAAGAGCCGTACGGGTTGCCGGGCCGGGTGGGATCGGTCTCCTGGATGGGAGTGTGCTCGGGCTCGCCGTACGTGGCGGCGGTGGAGGAGAAGACGATGCGGTTCACGCCCGCCTGCCGCATCGAGTCGAGCAGGGCGAGGGTGCCGCCGAGGTTGTGGGACCAGTACAGACCGGGCTTCTCGACGGACTCGCCGACGAGCGACTTGGCGGCGAAGTGCAGCACCGCGTCGAACCCCCGGTCGAGGACGCCGCGGGCGTCGGTGATGGACCCCCGCACGAAGGCGGCGCCCTCCGGCACGGCGTCCGCGTGCCCTGTCGACAGGTCGTCGAGCACGGTGACCTCGTGCCCCTCCTCGACGAGCTGGGCCGCGACGACGCTGCCGATGTACCCGGCTCCACCAGTAACCAGCAGCCTCACTGTTTACTCCTGTGCGAAATTGTTTGAACCTGTATGTGTTGGGCCCAGCTTACGCGGTTCCCCTGAGGAACGGGTTAAATGCCAGCAGTACCGCACTCGGACGGCCGGACGGCTGGGGCACCGGCCGGAGGGTGCGACACGCGGCACGAACGCACGGCATGAACACTCGGCACCAACACGCAGCACATCCCTGAACGGAATCAAGACGTGGGCAACGTCGCGGTGACCATCGGCCTGGTCCTGATATTCATTGTGATCGGCGGGTTCTTCGCGGCCGCGGAGATGGCCATGGTGTCTCTCCGGGAGAGCCAGATCCGCCGCCTCAGCGGGGAGGGCCGTCGCGGGGCGCGGGTGCAGAAGCTCGCCCGCGACCCCAACCGGTTCCTGTCCGCCATCCAGGTCGGGGTGACCGTGGCCACGGTCCTGTCGGCCGCGCTGGGCGCCGACCGGCTCGCGGGACGGCTCTCGCCCGTCCTGCGGCAGTGGGGGTTCGACGAGAGCGTCGCCGGTCCGGTGGCGTTCGTGACCGTCACCCTGGCCATCTCGTACGTGAGTCTGGTGCTGGGGGAGCTGGCCCCCAAACGGCTCGGGCGGCAGCGGGCGGAGAGCCTGTCGCTGATGGTGGCGCCGCTGCTCGACCGCATCGCGACGCTGTCGCGGCCGGTCATCTGGGTGCTGTCGATGTCGACGAACGGCATCGTCCGGCTGCTGGGCGGCAACCCCTCGGCGGACCGGGCGGCCATGACGACCGAGGAGCTCCGCGACATGGTCGTCGGCCACAAGGAGCTCACCCAGGACGAGCGCGATGTGATCGCTGAGGTGTTCGCCGCGGGAAAGCGCCAGCTCAGGGAGGTGCTGCTGCCGCGCACCGAGGTCGAGTTCATGTCCGCGGACACGCCGCTGGCGGAGGCCGCGGTGCTGGCGGCGGCGATGCCGCACTCGCGGTTCCCCGTCTACCGTGACTCCTACGACGACATCATCGGCTTCGTCCACGTGCGCGACCTGCTCGATCCGGTGCTTACCGGACGGATCGAGCCGATCAGCGAACTCGTGCCCATCCGCCCGGTGAAGCTGGTTCCCGTGAGCAAGCGGGTGCTGGCGACGCTGGCCGAGATGCGCGACGAGGGCCACCACCTCGCGATCGTCGTCGACGAGTACGGCGGCACCTCGGGCATCGTCACTCTGGAAGACCTGGTCGAGGAGCTGGTCGGCGACATCAGGGACGAATACGACGACGACGGCGAGGCCGTCCGCCTGATCGCGGGAGACATGGAGATCGAGGGGCTGGTCAACCTCGACGAGTTCGCCTCGCAGACGGGGGTCCGCCTGCCCGACGGCCCGTACGAGACCCTGGGTGGCTACATCATGGCGAGCCTCGGCCATCTGCCCGACTGCGGAGAGGCGGCGGACGGGCCCGGCGTCAAGCTGACCGTGACCGAGATGGACGGCCGCCGGGTGGCCCGGGTCCGCGTCACCTCCACGGCCCGCGGACCGGCCGGCCCGGGGGAAACCCCGCCTGACGGCCCAGCTGACGGCACGGTGGACGGCGCTTCGGGCGGCAGAGCGGACGGCGCTCCCGATCGCTGACCGCGGTGCCGTGGCGGACGCGCCCGCCGACGCGCGGGGCGGCGCCTGTCACGGGCAGGGGAGAACTCCTGACAGAATTACGTGTCATGGCGCGTCCTCGTGTTCTGTCCGGCATCCAGCCCACCGCCGACTCCTTCCATCTGGGCAACTACCTCGGCGCGGTGCGTCAGTACGTCGCCCTGCAGGAGACGCACGAGGCGTTCTACTTCATCGCCGACCTGCACGCGCTGACGGTCGCCCCGAAGCCGGAGGAGCTGCGCCGGCGCACCAGGGTCGCCGCCGCCCAGCTCTTCGGCGCGGGGCTCGACCCGGAGCGTTCGTCCGTCTTCGTGCAGAGCCACGTGCGGGAGCACAGTGAGCTCGCCTGGTATCTGATCTGCCAGACCGGCATGGGCGAGGCCGGCCGGATGACCCAGTTCAAGGACAAGTCCGCCCGGTACGGCGAGGGGTCGGCCAGCGTCGGCCTGTTCACCTACCCGATCCTCCAGGCGGCCGACATCCTGATCTACCAGGCCGACCAGGTGCCGGTGGGCGTCGACCAGAAGCAGCACCTGGAGCTCAGCCGCGACCTGGCCCAGCGGTTCAACACCCGCTACGGGCAGACCTTCACGGTGCCGAACCCGTACATCCTGAAGGAGGTCGAGAAGATCACCGACCTCCAGGACCCGACGGCCAAGATGTCCAAGTCGTCGTCGAGCCCGCAGGGCATCATCGACGTGCTGGAGGAGCCGGGCGCGCTGCGCAAGAAGATCATGCGCGCGGTCACGGACACCGGCTCCGAGGTGGTGGCCGACGAGGAGAACAAGCCGGGCGTCACCAACCTGCTGCGGATCCACTCCGCCCTGTCGGGCGTGCCGATCCCCGAGCTGGAGGCGAAGTTCGCCGGGCAGGGATACGGGACCTTCAAGAAGGAGGTCGCCGAGGTCGTGATCGACACGTTCGCCCCGATCAGGGAGCGGACCGAGAAGCTGCTCGCCGACGAGGCCGAGCTCGACCGGATGCTCGCGGCCGGCGCCGGCCGGGCCCGCGAGGTGGCCCGCCAGACGATGGCGCAGGTCCGCGACCGGATCGGACTGCTTCCCTCGCCGCCGATCGGCTGACCGTTCCCGCGCGTCGGGCGGCCTGGACGAGGGTAGTGGTCGGCGATGGGAATCGTCCTGATCGAGCGGGTCAGCCGTCGTGTCGACGCGGTCAGGGCGTGGGGGCGGAGGCGGCTTGAGCGGGACCGGGTCCGATTCCGCTGGTTGGATCACCTCGTCCGCACGGTGCAGCGCTACCAGGTGCAGTCGGGTGACCGGCTGGCCGGGGCGTTCACCTACTTCGCGTTCCTGTCCTTCTTCCCGGTGGTCGCCCTGGCGTTCGTGCTGGTCACGACCGTCTACCCGGACGCCATCGGCACGATAGTCAAGGCGGTCAACGCACAGCTCCCCGGGCTCGCCGGGAAGCTGCGAATCGACCAGCTCGCCGACGTGCGGGTCCGTGCGGGTGTGCTCGGCCTGTTCGGCCTGCTCTACGCGGGCCTGGGCGCGATGAACGCGCTCCGCGACGCGCTGCGCACGATCTGGATGACCTGCGAGCCGCCGACGAACTACTTCGTGGGCAAGCTGCGCGATCTCGTCGCGCTCGTGCTCATGGGCGTCGTCCTGCTGGCCTCGGTGCTCGCGGGTGGATTCGCGACCGGCGCGACCAGCATGGTGACCGGATGGCTCGGCCTGGGCAGCTCCAGCCTGGCGGGCTTCTCGGTGTGGTGTGCCGGGATCGGGGCCAGCCTCGTGGCCGACGTGTCGCTCTTCCTCGTGATGCTGGGCTGGCTGGCCCATCCGGGTCAGCCGTTCCGGGTGGTGTTCCGCGGCGCGCTGCTCGGAGCGGTCCTGTTCGGCCTGCTCAAGCAGCTCGCCGCCCTGATCCTGGGCGCCACGCTGCGCAATCCCGTGTACGGCACGTTCGCCGTGGTGGTCGGCCTGCTGGTGTGGATCAACCTGTCGTCGCGGGTGATCCTCTACACGGCGGCCTGGACCGCGACCGCGACCATGGGCCCGCCCCCGGAGCCGACGCCGCTGCCGTCTCCCGCCCTGCCCGGCGGAGGCCCGTGACCCTGTGACCCGTAACCCTGTGGCCCGTGACCCTGGGGCCCATAAGCCTGTGACGTGTAAGCCTGTGACCAGGAGATCCGTGAGACGGCGGCCCGGGGAGCCGGTCACTCCTCGTCGCGGCGTCTCCTGCGGAGCCTGCCGTACATGAGGAGGGCGACGCCGCCCGCGACGCCCGCGCCGAGCACGGCCGCGGCCACCCCCGGCGCCGCCCCCTGCCAGGCGCTCTTCCCGGCGCCTCCGGCGTTCCGCGCCGCACCCGGAGGGGCCGGAGTGCCGCCCGCGCGTACGGCCCCGGCGGGCGGCGACGGGGTCGGCGAGGGCGCGGGCCCCACCAGTTCGCCCACGGGCGCCGCCTTGCCGCGCACCTCGAAGCCCCAGTCGAGAAGCTTCGCGACCTCCTCCCAGAAGCCGCCCGGGTGATGCATGATCACCACGATGATCGTGTGGCCGTCGCGCTTCGCGGCGCCGACGAAGCTGCCGAGCGCCTTCGTCGTCCAGCCGTTCTTGACGCCCATCATGCCCTTGTAGCGGCCGAGCAGCTTGTTGTGGTTGGCGATCTCGTAGTGACCCTTGGGCGCGGGGAAGTCGGCCGTCTTCGTGCTGATGTACTCCCGGAAGTCGGGCATCGCGAGCCCGGCCCTGGCGATCAGCGCCAGGTCGTAGGGGGAGCTGCGCTGGCCGGGCCGGTCGAGGCCGTTCGGCGACTTCGCCACGGTGTCGTACGCCTGGAGCTGGCGGGCCCGCTCGTTCATGTCGGCCAGCGTCTCGCGCAGGCTGCCGTTGGCCTCGGCGAGGGCGTCGGCCGCGTCGTTGCCGGAGACCATGAGCAGGGCCCGCATGAGGTCGTGAACCTTGTAGATCGGCTTGGGCACCAGGCCGACCGCGCTGCCCTCCTCGTCGCACGCCCACTTGCTCGGCTTGATCACGCGGTCCTTGTCGAGTTTGGGGATCAGAGTCACGGCGGTGAGCGTCTTGAGCGTGCTGGCCGGCATGTAGTGCCCGTGCGGGTCCTTCGCCGCGAGTACCGCCCCGGTGTCGGCGTCCGCGATGAGGAACGCGGACGCCTCGGTCTTGGGCGGCGCGGGCACGCCCTGGGGGGCGATCAGGCCACGTCCGGCGAGACGCTCACCGCCGATGACGCGGTCGGCCGGCGGCGCGCCGAGCCGGGCCGGACCGGACGCCTGCGCCGGAGGGACGCCGGCCAGCGCCGTGGTCATGAGTCCCCACGTCATCGTGGACGTCGCCAGAACGGCGGCGCCGAGGGCCCTGCGCCGGCCGGTCACGCGTCGGCCGGTCCCCGGCTTGCCGGTCCTGTGTGTGCCGGCTCGGTTCTCGCTCACCCCGTGCTCGGCGACTACGTGCTTGCCCACCCCGTGCTCGGCGACTACGAGCTTGCCGACTCCGTGCCTGCCGACTCCGTGCGTGCTCCCCATAGGTCGCTCAGCCTAGCCGCGGGTCTCTTCGCATGTGATGACATTTCCCCCAAAGATCGCCGGACCACGCGTGCTCCAACCCGGCCGATACTGTGAGCATGACGAGACGTGTATCGGCCTTTCTCCTGGCCCTCGCCGCTTTCATGATCTTTGAGTGGATCTCGCTCGGCTTCAACCTGAGCGACGGTCATCCCACGGCCTTCTATGTCGTGCACGGCGTGCTGATCGTCGTCAACATCGTGCTGGCCGTCGTGCTCGCGCTGGTGGGCGTGCGGGGACTGAAGGCGGGTAGGGCTTAGTCGCCAAGTCTTTGCACGCGGATGTGCACGCGGATGTGATGGAGGCATGCGGTGGCGATCGAGTTCAGTCCCTCGCGCGGCGCGACCCTGGGTGTGGAGTGGGAGCTCCAGCTTGTCGACAGGCACACGCGCCTTCTCCGCCAGGACGCCAGAGACGTCCTCGCCGCGGTGCCGGACCTGAGCGAGAGCCAGCGGCCCAAGGCCATGCACGAGCTGATGCAGTCCCAGATCGAGATCGTCACCGACGTCTGCCACACCGTCGCGGAGGCCGTGCAGGACCTGAAGCGGAGCATCGGGCGGCTGCGGGAGGCCGTCGAGCCGCGCGGGATGTCGCTGGCGTGCACGGGCACCCACCCGATCAGCGACTGGCGGGACGCGGTCTACGCGCCGGTCCAGCGCTACACCGAGCTGGTCGAGGAGATGCAGTGGCTCGCCTGGCGGATCCAGACCTTCGGCGTGCACGTCCACGTCGGCGTGACCGACCGCGACAAGGTGATCCCGATCGTCAACGCGCTCGCCGCCCACCTTCCCCACTTCCTCGCGCTGACGTCCTCCAGCCCCTACTGGGGCGGGCAGGACACCGGGCTCGCGTCCAGCAGGGCGATCGTGTTCGGGGCGCTGCCCACGGCGGGGCCGCCGCACCTGCTCACCGACTGGGCCGAGTTCGAGGAGTACATGGACACGCTGCGCCGGGCGGGCACGATCAAGAGCATCAAGGAGGTGTGGTGGGACATCCGGCCCCACCCCGACTTCGGCACGATCGAGGTCCGCATGTTCGACGGGATCCCCACGCCCCGGGAGGTCGGCATGGTCGCCGCCCTCTCCCAGTGCCTGGTGCAGCAGTTCGACCAGCAGATCGACCGCGGCTACAAGCTGCCGCATCCGGCGGCGTGGGTCGTGCGCGACAACAAGTGGCGCGCGACCCGCTACGGGCTCGACGCGGACGTCATCACGGACGACCACGGCTCCACCGCGCCGATGCGCGACGTATTGTATGAACTCCAGCGTGAACTCGAACCCGTCGCCGAGCGCCTGGGCTGCGCCGAGGAGCTGGCGGTGCTCACCGACGTGCTGGAACAGGGGAGTTCGGCCGAGCGCCAGCGGGCGATCCTCGCCGGTGGGGGCACTCTCCAGGATGTGGTCGACGCGACGGTGATCGAGCTCGCGGAGGACAGGTTCGTCACGTCGAACCCCAACGGAGCGACCAAACATACGGGCACTTGATCACGATGTCATGATTTGTCCGGGAATTTGGGTCGGCTCCTGACAACAGGCGGTCGCCGGTGTAAATACTGGGCAATCCGCCGCCTGGGAAGGTCGCGGCATGGAAGGATTGTGATTGAAGGGTCGGTGGTGGCGAGACGACGCCCCGCGACCCTTTTGATCTTTGCCATGACGCGTCCAGTTGAACATTGATGATCCGGCGTACCCGGGGCGGGGTGGCGCCGGAGAAGGGAACTACCCGTGGCCACCTCATCGAAGCTCGCACTGCCGGACTCGGCCCAGCCCGGAGGGGGCGACCTGGCCGGTCAGCTGGCGGAGTTCCTTCGCGAGCGGGGCGATGAGCTGATCGAGTTCCGGCGTGATGTCCACGCGCATCCGGAGACCGCCTTCAGCGAGCACCGAACCACCGAGAAGATCGCTGAACGGCTGACGGACGCGGGCCTCACCCCACGCCTGCTCTCCCGTGGCACGGGCATGTGGGCCGACATCGGCCGGGGCGAAGGTCCGACGGTCGCGCTGCGCGCCGACATCGACGCGCTGCCGATGGACGACGAGAAGGACGTTCCGTACCGCTCGACCAATCCGGGCGCCTGCCACGCCTGCGGCCACGACGTGCACACGGCCGTCGTCCTCGGCGCCGGGCTGTTCCTGGCGTCGCAGGCGGACGCGGGCGCGCTGCCCGGACGGGTGCGGCTGATCTTCCAGCCGGCCGAGGAGGTCGCGGGCGGCGCGCTGGAGGTCATGCGGGACGGCGGCCTCACCGAGGTTGACCGGATCTTCGCGGTGCACTGCGACCCGCGGATCGACGTCGGTCACGTCGGGTTGCGGACCGGCCCCATCACCGGCTCGTGCGACAGCCTCCGGATCAGGGTGTCCGGACCGGGGGGTCACACCGCCCGTCCGCACCTGACCGTCGATCTCGTGTACGCGCTCAGCAAGATCATCACCGAGCTCCCGGCCGCCCTGTCGCGGCGGGTCGACCCCCGGTCGAGCCTCAGCCTGGTGTGGGGGCAGATCTCGGCGGGCTCGTCGTTCAACACCATCCCGGACGTGGGCATGGCCCAGGGCACGGTCAGGTCGCTCGACGAGGAGGCCTGGCACCAGGCCCCCGACCTGCTGAAGTCGCTGCTCGACTCGGTCGCGGGCGCGTACGGCGTCGACGCGGAGCTCGACTACCGGCGCGGCACCCCGCCGACCGTCAACGAGGCGACCAGCATCCAGATGCTGCACGACGCGGTCACCCAGATCATCGGGGAGGCGGCCGCCGTGCCCACCCCGCAGAGCCTCGGCGGCGAGGACTTCTCCTGGTACGTCGAGTCGGTGCCGGGCGCGCTCGCGCGGCTGGGCACCCGCGCCCCCGGCTCGATCGACGAGGTGGACATCCACCGGCCCGAGTTCGACGTGGACGAACGGGCCATCGGGGTCGGGGTCAAGGTCATGGCCGCCACCGCACTCACAGCGCTCTGGGGCGGCACGCACTGATCGAGATATCCAGCCTTCTCCTGACAGGAATCCGGTAAAGGGGTAAAAGCCGACAAACTTGGAAGAACGTTTTATTCCTCACGAGTTCGGTCTTACTTGGCGTAAGTAGCGTGGTGGCTCAGGCCAAGGTAGGGAGGATTCGTGCGGTCGATCGCGATGGTGTTGGCGGGTGTCGCCCTGGTGACCGCCTCTTGCGGCAGGGTCCCGGGCACGGGCGCCACGATCGAGACCGACTACGCGAAGAGCCTCCGCGTCGGGCTCGCGTACGACATCGGGGGCCGGGGCGACCAATCGTTCAACGACGCGGCGGCGGACGGGCTCGACGAGGTGCGGCGCAGCCTCGGGCTGCTCCAGATCAAGGAGTTCGAGGCCCAGCCGGGCGAGCCGCTCAGCAGCAAGCAGCAGCGCCTCCAGACGCTGGCGGAGAACGGATACAGCCCGGTCATCGCCGTCGGATACGCCTACTCGGACGCCGTCCGCACGGTGGCCCCGCGTTATCCCCACACCAAGTTCGCGATCATCGACGACAGAGCGGCGAGCGGGCCCAACGTGGCGAACCTGCTGTTCGCGGAGGAGCAGGGCTCGTTCCTGGTCGGCGCGGCGGCCGCGATGAAGTCGAAGACGGGGGACGTCGGCTTCGTCGGCGGCGTGCAGTCACCGTTGATCAAGAAGTTCGAGGCGGGGTATCGGCAGGGCGTGAAGTACATGAACCCGAAGGCGAAGGTCCGGGTCGCCTACCTCACCCGGCCGCCCGATCTCACCGGCTTCGACAATCCGGCCAAGGCCAGGCAGGCGGCCAAGGCCATGTACGACGGGGGGGCCGACGTGGTCTACCAGGCGGCGGGGGCCTCCGGGGCGGGGGTGTTCCAGGCGGCCAAGGACGCCGGCAGATGGGCCATCGGGGTGGACTCCGACCAGGCCAAGACGGCGGACCCGGCCGTACGTGACCTGATCCTCACCAGCATGATCAAGCGGGTGGACGTCGCCGTCTACGACTACATCGCCGCCCTCATGGACGGCACGGTCGCGAGCGGTCCGTCCGTCTACGACCTGAAGCTCGGCGGTGTCGACTACTCCAGCACCGGCGGGCACATCAAGGACATCCAGCCGAAGCTCGAACAGCTCAAGCAAGAGATCATTATCGGCAAGATCAAGGTTTCCCCAGGTTGAGCGCCTGGTCACGGGGAAGCGAGGGCTACATAACGGACATGTTGCGGACTGGTGTGCGGGTTTGGTCTATGCAGGTCAAACAACTATCTTCCGTGCAGGGTTGCCGTGCGTTCCTGCGTGCGTGCGACGAGAGTTGGACGGCGGGCACACGGAAGGGGAGTACTCACCTTGCTCCGCAATCGAGTTAGCAAACTGGCGGCCGCGACAACCGCGGGCGCCTTGCTCATGGCCGCCGCCGCGTGTGGGGGTAGCGACGACACCAAGGCGTCGGCGACCGGCGCGGCGTCGCAGGGAGCGGGTGCGGGCGGGGCCGCCCAGGTGAAGGTCGGCCTGGCCTACGACATCGGCGGCCGCGGCGACGGCTCCTTCAACGACGCCGCAGGCGCGGGCCTCGACAAGGCCGTGGCGGACCTCAAGCTCGGCAAGGCTCAGGAGCTCGAGGCGACCCAGGGCGAGACCGACGCCCAGAAGGAGCAGCGGCTGCGCCTGCTGGCGCAGGGCGGTTACAACCCCGTGATCGCGATCGGCTTCGCCTACTCCGGTCCCCTTGGGAAGGTCGCCAAGGACTTCCCCAACACCAAGTTCGCGATCGTCGACGACCCGGTGGAGGGCGCGAACATCTCCAACCTGCTCTTCGCCGAGGAGCAGGGCTCGTTCCTCGTGGGCGTGGCCGCGGCGCTCAAGTCCACCAAGGACAACATCGGCTTCGTCGGCGGTGTGGACGTTCCCCTGATCCACAAGTTCGAGGCGGGCTTCGAGGCCGGCGCCAAGGCCGCCAAGCCGAGCATCAAGATCCAGACCAAGTACCTCAGCCAGCCCCCGGACATGAGCGGCTTCGGCGACCCGGCCAAGGGCAAGACCGCCGCGCAGGGCATGTACGACGCCGGCGCGGACGTCGTCTACCAGGCCGCGGGCGGCTCCGGCGGCGGCGTGTTCGACGCCGCGAAGGCCGCGGGCGGGATGGCCATCGGCGTCGACTCCGACCAGGCGGCCCTCCCGGCGTACGCCAACGTCAAGGACGTCATCATCACCTCGATGCTCAAGAAGGTGGACGTCGCGGTCTTCGACTTCCTGAAGAACTACGTGGACGGCACGGTCAAGGCCGGCCCGACGGTCTACGACCTCAAGGCGGGCGGCGTGGACTACTCCACGACCGGCGGGAAGGTCGACGACATCAAGTCGAAGATCGACGATTACAAGCAGCAGATCATCGACGGAAAGATCACGGTTCCGAGCTCCTGACCTGCGCCGTTGCGGGGCCCGGTGGCATAGCCCCGGGCCCCTTGGTCTACTGTCAACTACCACTGTCCGTAACAGGCACTCCCAGGAGGAGGCCGCCATCACCGCCGCGACCGTCACGGAACCCGCAGTAGAACTCGACGGGATCACCAAGAGATTTCCCGGAGTCGTCGCCAACCGCGACATCCATCTTCACGTCGCCAAAGGACAGATCCACGCCATCGTCGGCGAGAACGGCGCGGGCAAGTCCACGCTGATGAAGATCCTTTATGGCATGCAGCGCCCGGACGAGGGCGAGATCCGCATCAACGGGTCGCCCGTGGGGTTCCACACACCGGCCGACGCCATCGCCGCCGGGATCGGCATGGTCCACCAGCACTTCATGCTGGCCGACAACCTGACCGTCCTGGAGAACGTGGTCCTCGGCAGCGAGCCGCGCAAGGGCGGGATCGCCCTCGACTTCGCCGCCGCGCACAAGCGGATCAAGGAGATCTCCGACGCGTACGGCCTGGGCATCCGGCCGGACGCCACCGTCGAGGAGCTGGGCGTCGGCGACCGGCAGCGCGTGGAGATCCTCAAGGTGCTCTACCGCGGCGCCCGGATCCTCATCCTCGACGAGCCGACGGCGGTCCTCGTGCCCCACGAGGTCGAGGAGCTGTTCGGCAACCTGCGCGACCTGGTCAGCCAGGGGCTGACGATCCTGTTCATCTCCCACAAGCTGGACGAGGTCCTCCGGGTGGCCGACGCCATCACCGTGATCCGCCGCGGCACGACCGTGGCCACCGTCGACCCCAAGGACGTCACGGCGCGCGGGCTGGCCGAGCTGATGGTCGGCAGCGAGCTGCCCAGCCCGGAGACGCGGGAGTCCACCGTGACCGACGTGGTGGCGCTGTCGGTGCGCGGCCTGTCCGTGTTGACCGACGGCCGGGCGGTGGTCGACGACGCGAGCTTCGACATCCACAAGGGCGAGGTGCTCGGTATCGCGGGCGTCGAGGGCAACGGACAGGCCGAGCTGGTCGAGGCGATCATGGGCATGCGCGCCTGCACCGCCGACCTGCTCACCCTGAACGGCGCGTCCATCGCGGACTGGTCGACCCTGCGCCGCCGCGCGGGCGGCATCGGCTACATCCCGGAGGACCGGCACCGGCACGGCCTGCTGCTGGAGTCCCCGCTGTGGGAGAACCGGGTCTTGGGACACCAGACCCGGCGGCCGAACGCCAGAGGCATCTGGATCGACCGCGCCGGGGCGCGGGCCGACACGCGGCGCATCGTCGAGGAGTACGACGTGCGCACCCCCGGTATCGACGTGGACGCGGCGGCCCTGTCGGGCGGCAACCAGCAGAAACTGATCGTCGGCCGCGAGATGAGCGGCGATCCCGTGCTGCTGATCGCCAGCCATCCGACGCGCGGCGTCGACGTGGGCGCCCAGGCGGCCATCTGGGACCATCTGCGCCGGGCCCGCGCGGCCGGGCTGGCGGTCCTGCTGATCTCCGCCGACCTGGACGAGCTGATCGGCCTGTCCGACTCGCTGAAAGTCATCCTCCGGGGCAGGATCGTCGCCGACGTCGACCCCGCCACCGTGACCCCCGAGCAGCTCGGCTCGGCCATGACCGGCGCCGGGGAGGGCGCATGAGTTCGTTTCTCGACCGGCTGACCGGCCGGGTGCGGCTCGGCGGCTGGCTCGCCGTCGCCGCGCCCGTCATCGCCATCCTGTTCGCGGTGCTGATCACCTCGGCGGTGCTGCTCGTCGCGGGCAACGACCCCGTCGAGGCCTTCCGCACGCTGGCCGACTACGGTTCGCAGCCGCCCACGATGGCGCTCATCCTCAACACGTCCGTGGGCTACTACATCTCGGCCCTCGCCGTGGCCGTCGGCTTCCGGATGAACCTGTTCAACATCGGCGTGGACGGCCAGTACCGGCTCGCCGCCGTGGTCGCCGCCGGACTCGGCGGCGCGGCCGTGCTCCCCGGGGTGCTGAACATCGTCTTGACGATCGTCTGCGCCGTGGTGGTCGGAGCGCTCTGGGCCGCGATCGCCGGCGTGCTCAAGGTGACCCGCGGCGTCAGCGAGGTCATCTCGACCATCATGCTGAACGCCATCGCCACCGGCGTCGGATCATGGCTGGTCAGCAACTACTTCGGCGTCCTCAACGGCAACGACCTCGCCACCCGCCCCATCCCCGACGACGCCCACGTGCCGGGCATCCCGCTCGTCGCGGGCGCCCCGCAGCCGGTCAACGGCTTCATCGTGCTGGCGGTGATCCTCGGGGCGGCCTACTACGTGCTGCTCAACCGCACCCGGTTCGGCTTCGACCTCAGGGCGACCGGCCAGTCCGAGACGGCCGCGGTGGCCAGCGGGGTCAACGTGCGCAGGATGGTCGTCGCCACGATGGTCATCTCGGGCGCCGTCGCCGGGCTGAGCGGCATGCCGGAGCTTCTCGGCGCATCGTTCAAGTACAGCAACAACTTCCCGACCGGGCTCGGCTTCACCGGCATCGCGATCGCGCTGCTCGGCCGGAACAACCCCGTCGGCATGGCGGTCGGCGCGCTGCTGTGGGCCTTCCTCGACACCTCGTCGGACGCGCTCCAGCTGCTCAACATCTCGAAGGAGATCGTGCAGATCATGCAGGGGGTCATCGTGCTCTCCGTGATCGTCGCGTACGAGCTGGTGCACCGCTACCGGATCGTCGCGGAGCAGCGCAGGGTCAGCCGCGAACTGGCGGCACCCGCCGAGCCCGAAGGAGCGGCGGCGTGAGCGGACGCGTACGGTACGGGCGCGAGGGCGAGGAGACGGCATGACGGCGACGGGCCTATCCGTGGGCAGCCCGGTGGAGGCGCCGCCCGCCCGGAGGTTCCGGCTGACCACGCCGGTCCTGCTGCTGGGGCTGGCCGGGCTGGTCGTGCTGCTCTCCCTCACCCGGGTGATCACGGGCGCCGAGGACATCACCTCCAAGGGTACGGTCAGCGCCGCGCTCGGCCTGGCGGTCCCGATCGGGCTCGCCGGTCTCGGCGGCCTGTGGTCCGAGCGGGCCGGCGTGGTCAACATCGGCCTTGAGGGCATGATGGTGCTCGGCACCTGGTTCGGCGCCTGGGGCGCCCTGGAGTTCCACAACCCGTGGGCCGGGGTGATCGCCGGCGCCGTCGGCGGGGCGCTCGGCGCCGCCATCCACGCGCTGGCCACGGTGACGTTCGGCGTCGACCACATCATCTCGGGTGTCGCGATCAACATCGTCGGCGTCGGGTTCACCCAGTATCTGTCCAAGCTGGTGTTCGACGGCATGCCGGGCGGCGGGGCCAAGCAGTCGCCTCCGCTGCCGAAGCTGAGCACCTTCAGCATCAAGTTCCTCAACGATCCCCTGCAGACGCTGGAAACCAAGCACTGGTTCCTGCTCTCTGATGTGGCCGGGCTGCTGCGGGGCATCACTCAGGACGTGTCCTGGTTCACGATCCTGGCGCTGCTGCTGGTGCCGCTGACGTTCTACCTGCTGTGGCGCACGGCGTTCGGCCTGCGGCTGCGGGCCTGCGGCGAGCGGCCGATCGCCGCGGAGTCGCTGGGCGTCAACGTCTACCTGTACAAGTGGATCGGCGTGCTCGTCTCCGGCCTGCTCGCCGGGCTGGGCGGGGCCTTCCTGTCGCTCGTGGCCGCCGGCATCTACCGGGACGGGCAGACGGGCGGCCGGGGCTACATCGGCCTCGCCGCCATGATCTTCGGCAACTGGCGGCCGGGAGGGCTGGCCGCCGGGGCGACGCTGTTCGGCTACACCGACGCGCTCCAGCTGCGGCAGGGCGGCACCTCCGTCCACGCGCTGCTGCTGGTCGTCGCGCTGCTGCTCGCCGCGGTCGCCGTCTACCAGCTGGTCCGGCAGCGTCGCGGCGGGGCGGCCCTGATCACGGCGATCGTCGCGGCCGTCGTCTTCGCGGTGTTCGCCGTCACCACGACCGTGCCCGAGCAGTTCACCTCGTTCACTCCGCACCTCACCACGTTGCTGGTGCTGTCGCTGGCCTCGCAGCGTCTGCGCATGCCCGCGGCCGACGGAATCCCGTACCGGAGGGGGAACGCCACATGACCAAGCCCACCGAACCCACTGGGTCCACCGGTTCCACGGCTGCCGGCCTCGACTGGGAGGCCCTGCGCGTCGCCGCGCGCGACGCCATGGCCAACGCCTACGCGCCGTATTCGAAGTTTCCCGTGGGGGCTGCGGCTCTCGTCGACGACGGCCGCGTCGTCACCGGCTGCAACGTGGAGAACGCGTCGTACGGCCTGGGGTTGTGCGCCGAGTGCGGGCTGGTGTCGGCCCTGCACGCCGGGGGCGGCGGCCGCCTGGTGGCGTTCACCTGCGTGGACGGGCACGGCGAGCTGCTGATGCCGTGCGGGCGCTGCCGTCAGCTCCTCTTCGAGCACGGCGGCCCCGAGCTGCTGGTGGAGACGCCGGAAGGGCCCGCGCGGATGGCCGAGATCCTGCCGTTCGCCTTCGGGCCGGACGACCTGTCGCGATAGGGAGACTCATGGGATTCGACGCGATCGAGATCATCACCGCGAAGCGGGATCGCGGGGAGCTGTCGACCGCCCAGATCGACTGGGTGATCGACGCCTACACGCGCGGCGAGGTGGCCGACGAGCAGATGTCGGCGCTGCTGATGGCGATCCTGCTGAACGGGATGGACCGCAGGGAGATCGCGGACTGGACCCAGGCGATGATCCGTTCGGGGGAGCGGATGGACTGGTCGTCGCTCGACCGTCCCACCGCCGACAAGCACTCCACCGGCGGCGTCGGCGACAAGATCACGCTGCCGCTCGCGCCGCTGGTGGCCGCGTGCGGGGCGTACGTGCCCCAGTTGTCGGGCCGCGGGCTCGGCCACACCGGTGGCACCCTGGACAAACTGGAGTCGATCCCCGGATGGCGGGCGTCGCTGTCGAACGACGAGATGCTCGGCGTGCTCCGCGCCGCCGGAGCGGTCGTGTGCGCGGCGGGCAGTGGGCTCGCGCCCGCCGACCGGAAGCTCTACGCGCTGCGCGACGTGACCGGGACGGTGGAGTCGATCCCGCTGATCGCCTCCTCGATCATGTCGAAGAAGATCGCCGAGGGCACGGGCTCACTCGTGCTCGACGTCAAGGTCGGCTCCGGGGCGTTCATGAAGAACGTGGCCGACGCCAGGGAGCTGGCCCGGACGATGGTCGCCCTGGGCAGCGACGCGGGGGTCCGTACGGTGGCTCTGCTCACCGCGATGGACCGGCCGCTCGGCCTGGCCGTGGGCAACGCGCTGGAGGTCCAGGAGGCGGTCGAGGTCCTCGCGGGCGGAGGCCCGCAGGACATCGTCGAGCTCACCGTGCGGCTCGCCCGGGAGATGCTGGAGGCCGCCGAGGTGGCGGGCGCCCGTGACCCGGAGGAGGCGCTGAAGGACGGCTCCGCCATGGACGCCTGGCGGCGCATGATCACGGCACAGGGCGGCGACCCGGACGCCGCCCTGCCGAAGGCGGCCGAGTCCGTCGAGGTCGCCGCGCCCGCGTCCGGCGTGCTGACCTCGCTCGACGCCCTCAAGGTGGGGATCGCCGCGTGGCGGCTCGGCGCCGGCCGGGCCCGCAAGGAGGACCCGGTGTCGGCCGGCGCGGGCATCACGCTGCACGCCAAGCCGGGCGACGTCGTCCGCGAGGGCCGGCCGCTGATGACGCTGCACGCCGACGAGGCCGGGCGCTTCGAGCGGGCGCTGGCGGCGCTCGACGGCGCCTACGAGATCGGGGAGCCGAGCGGCGACGGCCTGCTGCCGCTCGTCGTCGACCGGATCACTGCCTGACGGGGCCGGGTGCGGGGACCGCGGGCCGGTCCTCGTGCCTCTTCTCGTCCCTGCTTTGGACACTGCTCACGAGGCCGCTCACGGTGCTGCCCTCGGCGCCGCTCACAGCGCTGCTTACGGTGCTGCTCACAGTGCTGCTCTCGTGGGACCGCTTCGCGGTGTCCCGTTCGGTGCCGAGGCAGCGGGAGCCGTTGACGAGGTGCGGGAACAGGTGGGCGCTCAGCACTCCTCTGTGGGTGGGCACGGCCTCGTCGTGACGCCTGCGGCCCGCGTCGGTGAGGTAGACGAACACACCGCGGCGGTCGGCCTCGCACAGGGACCGGGACACCAGCCCCTCGCGCTCCAGGCGGGCGATCAGGCGGGACAGCGCGCTCTGGCTCAGGTGGACCTGCGCGGCCAGCTCCTGCACCCGGAACTTGGGAGCTCCGTCGCACCCCTCCGTCGTGTTTCCCTCGGCGAGCCGTTCGAGCACCTCGAACTCGCTCACGCCCAGGGAATGCCTGTCGCTGAGCTCCCGCTCCAGCGCGCCTGTCACCTCGGCGTGGCGTGCGAGCAGCTCGCGCCAGGCCATAACCACGAACTCTGAGTCGGTGTCGTTCATCGGCCTTCTGACCCGCCTTTCTGCGCGCGATGCTAGCACGTCAGGGAGATACGTGCAAATACATTATTTGCTTGTGCATTGGATGCGCATGCATGTAACTTCGTCGGCATGACTTCCTCCACATTGGACGCGCGCTGGGGGGCGCGCCTATGGGGTGCCCTCACCGTGCTCTGCGCGGTCATCTTCCTTGACGCCCTCGACGTATCGATGGTGGGCGTCGCCCTGCCGTCCATCCAGGCCGACCTCGGCATGACCACCTCGTCCCTGCAGTGGGTGGTCAGCGGTTACGTGCTGGGGTACGGCGGTCTGCTGCTTCTCGGGGGCCGGACCGCCGACCTGCTCGGCCGCCGCCGGGTCTTCCTCGCCGCGCTGGTGGTCTTCGCCGTCGCGTCACTGCTCGGCGGCCTGATGAGCGACGGCACGCTGCTCGTCGCGGCCCGTTTCCTCAAGGGCATGAGTGCGGCGTTCACCGCGCCCGCCGCCCTGTCCATCATCACGACCACGTTCGCCGAGGGACCGGCCAGGAACCGGGCGCTGAGCATCTTCACCGCCTGCGGCGCCAGCGGCTTCTCTCTCGGCCTGGTGCTGTCCGGCCTGCTGACCGAGGTCGGCTGGCGCTGGACGTTCCTCATGCCGGTCCCGGTGGCCCTCATCGCGCTCGTCGCCGGGGTGCGGCTGCTGGCCCGCGACCGCGAGCGCGGCGAGGGCGGGCACGACCTGCCGGGCGCGCTCACCGTGACCGGGGCCATGCTGCTGCTCGTCTTCGCGGTCGTCGAGGCGCCGAAGGTGAGTGTCGTGCAGACCGTGGCGTCGCTCGCCGGATCCGCCGTCCTCCTCGGACTGTTCGTCTGGATCGAGCGCCGGGTCCGCCACCCGCTCGTCCGGCTGGGCATCCTGCGCTCGGCCCCGCTGGTGCGGGCCAACATCGGGCTCGTCATCCTCTTCGGGTCGTACGTCGGGTTCCAGTTCGTGGCCATGCAGTACTTCCAGAACCTGCTGGGCTGGAGCGCCCTGCAGACGGCCGTGGCGTTCCTGCCCGCCGGGCTGCTCGTCGCCCTCAGCTCCACCCGGATGGGCCGGCTCGCCGACCGGTTCGGCACCGGACGGCTGATCGTGCTCGGCTCCGTGGCCCTGCTGGCCGGCTATGCGATGTTCTTCCGGGTCGACCGGCACCCGAGCCTGCTCGGCATGGTGATCCCGGGCATGGTGCTGCTGGGCATCGCGTTCGGGCTGTCGTTCCCGTCGCTGAACATCCAGGCGGTGGCGGGCGTCCCCGACAGCGAGCAGGGGCTGGCCTCCGGCCTGCTCAACACCTCCGGCCAGGTCGGCGGCGCGGTGGTGCTCGCCATCGTCACCGCGGTCCTGACGGCAGGCGACGGCGACGGCGACCCGATCTCCCGATTCCGCGCGGCGATCACCGTGTCGGCCGTGTTCGCGCTGGTCGGACTGGTGGTCGCGCTGACCGGGCTGCGTTCGAGACGCGCCCCGGCCGCGGTCGCGGTGGAGAGCGAGGAGAGGGCGCTGGAAGCGGCCTGACCCAGGCTCCCCCCTACAGGGGGGATGAACGGCCGCGCCGAAGGGGGAGCGCGGCCGGAAACAGAAGGGGGCGTCCCGATTTCTCGGGGCGCCCCCTTCGGCTGTCCGTCGGCTCGGATGGCGGTCGGTCGTCCGGGTTCTCCGTCGGGCCGCTCTGTGGGATGCATGGGCCTGGCCGTGGGGCCTGGCCGTGGGGCCTGGGCCTGGGTCGGGACTGTCGAGTTTGTCGGTCACGATGCGTAGCGTGTCGAACGCGTGATCCATCTGAGGGGATCTCCGCGTTGGACGTTCGTGCGGCTCCGGCGTCGCTGTTCCGCCGATGTTGCGCGCGTTGGGTGTGTTGGGTGGGTGTATTGGCTGGTTGGGTCTCCCACTTCTTCTCTTGGGATTTTCGAACTCAGTTGCGGATTGTCGATGACGTTCTGTAGCGTTGTGGTTACTTGAGGGGTCTGGTGGAGGAGGTGTCTGGGTGCCGGCGTTCCATGACCCTGCTGTCGACGGCTGCGATGATCACGCGGCCTCTGGCCAGCCGCTCATCGTGCAGGCATTCCCCGATCCCACGGTCCGGCCCGAAGGCGCGCGGGCCACTGCCATGCGATCGGTGCCGCCGGTGCTTGAGGGCACATGTCTTGACCCACGGGTGGATTCTCGTACCGGCCCCCTGAAGCAACCTGCTGATGAGGGATGTGCCGGCGACCGGCGCAGCGACGGGGAGCGCGGCCACGTGCCCGGCTTGAGCTCGGGCGCCGGTGAGCCACGGCAGATAGGAGAGATAGGAGAGGCAGGAGAGACAGGAAAGGCCGGTGCTGCCCCGGGCCCGGGGCCGTGCTTGTCGGAGGCGGAGTTGCTGCGGGTGGCGGCCAGGTGGGCGAGTGCGGAGGTGCCGGACAGTTCGGCGGTGTGCCTTCAGCGGGCTGAGACGCTGATCCAGGCGGTGGATCTGCTGAATGCGGCGATGGTGGCGCTGCTGCACCGGGTGCATGTCACCGGTGAGGCCAAGGCGTATGGGCATGCCTCCACCGCTTCATGGCTCCGCTCGGACAGACCGAGCACCCCCGATCCGACCACCCCCGCACCGAGCACTTCTGCGCCAGACGCGTCTGCGTCAGACGCGGCAGAGATCGGTGCGGAGACGCCAGTAGCGCCGGGGGTGGCGGAGAGCGGCGCGGAGGCGCCGGGAACTGCTGGCGTGCATGGGCCGCCGGTTGTGGTGCGGCGTGGTCCGGGGATGACGGGTGCGCGGGCGTCGCGGTGGTTGCGGATTTCCGGTGAGGTGGCCCGCCTGCCGGAGGTGAAGGCCCGCTACCGGGCCGGGTCACTGTCCGGCGGAGCGGTGGACGCCATTACCTCGGTGACGGCGAGGCTGACCGACGCGCAGGCGGCGGAGGCCGAGCCGATTCTGGTGCAGTTGTCCGACAGCGCGTCGTGTGCGGAGGTGGCCAAGGCGGGCCGGTACATCCGGGAGATCCTCGACCCCGGCACCCTGGTCGAGGAGTGTGAGGATGACTACGCGTCCCGGTTCCTGGTGGTTCGCCCGTCCAGCACCGGCGGGGTGGAAGGGGAGTTCCGCCTGCCGAGGGAGGCGGCGGCGCGGTTGCGGGCGTTCTTGACTTCATACGCCCGGCCCAAGGACAGGGACGACGACCGGCCGCTACGCGTCCGTCAGGCCGACGCGTTCGCCGCGCTGTTGAGTGAGAAGGTCTCCACCGAACTCGTCGTCATGGTCCGGGCCGAGTCCCTGCCCGACGACATCCTCGCCCCCACCGGCGCACCGAAGGCCCCGCCGGCCGGAGCGCAGGACGCCACCCCGACCGGCACCGACTCCGACACGACGATCGGCACAACCGATCCCACGACTCAGAACACGTCGCCGGGCGCCAGCCGGGCGACGGGCGCACGCAGCACCGCGGGTGCGGCGGGTGCGGCGGGTGCGCGCGGCGATGATGAGGCACCTCCTGCGGCCGGCGCCGACCGAGACGGTCCAAACGACGAGGCGGTTCCTCCCAGGGATGGTCCACCCGAGTCCGCTTCACCCGAGTCCGCTTCACCCGAGTCCGCTCCCGAGCAGGCGGGTCCTGGCGACTCCCGTCCCGACCATGCCGTGGAGCCCGACCATGCCGCAGAGCCCGACCATGGTGCGGGTTCTGACGATGCCGCGTGGCCTGCCGACGGCACGGGGAGCGGCGGTTGGGGTGGTGGCATGCCCGCTGCCGCTGCCGCTGCCGCTGCCGCTGCCGCTGCCGTAGGCGCTGCCGCGGGCGCAGACGCGGAGTCGCGGGCGGGTGGGCGGACGGAGGCACAGGCGGCCGGAGCGCGGGCTGACGCGTGCCGGACGTGTGGGCATGCCCCGGACCGGCTCGCTCCCGGCCTGCTGGTCGCCACCGGGCACCTGCTGCCCGTCAGCGACGTCCACCGCCTGGCGCGGACCTCACGCCTGACCCGGATGGTGATGGACGCCAAGGGGCAGGTGCTGGACATGGGCCGCTCGGTGCGGCTGGCCACCCCCGCCCAGCGCAAAGCCCTGCTCGCGCAGTACGCCACCTGCTACTGCCAGGGCTGCCCCATCCCCGCCACCATGGCCGAAGTCGACCACGTCCACGGCTGGATCGACGACGGCGTCACCAACCTCGACCTGCTCGCCCCCGCCTGCACCTTCCACAACCGCGACAAATTCACCCACCCCGACCGCTACACCGCCCACCGCAACCCCAACGGCACCTGGACCCTCACCCACCACCCCAACCGCCGCGGCTACGAGCGCAGCACCCGCCAACGCCCGGGGTAAACGCCTGAACGGAACGCCCGGATATGCGCCCGGGACATGCACCTAAGACATGCGCTCGGGACAGATGCCGAGAGCAAACGCCGGGACAAGACACCCGGGGAAGACGGACGCACGGGATAGACGGACGCCCGGGATAGAGGGACACCCGGGCACAGGCGGGCGTGAAGCCGGGCCGCGAGAGACGCACACCTCGCGGCCTCGCTGAGACGTGTCCGCAGGGCGGCACGCACTCGCCCGGGGGCCCGCCGGAGCACGCGCCGTCGAACGCGCCTCGCTGGAGCAGATCCCTGGGCCCCGAGATCGCCAGACCCGAGATTCCCAGACCCGAGATTCCCAGACCTCCGACACCCGAACTCCCAGACCCCCGGATTCCCAGACCCCCGGATTCCCAGACCCCCGGATTCCCAGACCCACCCCTCAATGGCTTAGTGGAGCGCGCCGGGGGCCCAGGTGGCGGGGGAGCCTGCTCCGTCCAGGACTATCTCCCGCGACGACCCGGTCCGCATGTCGATCGCGTACACCCGTCGGCTGTGGGGCGTGGCCGTCTGCACGAGGACCTCGTGGTCGCTTGCCCACCCGCGTACGGTGACAGGGCGGGTGCCAGCAGGGAGGGCTGCGGCCGTCGTACGCCGCTGCCCCGTTTCGGTATCCACTGTCACGACGGGCGCCGTTTGGGTGTGTCCGGACTCGCGTCCAAGGAAGGCCAGATACCGGCCGTCTGAGGACAGCGCGGTTCCGCCGGCGGAAGGGGCGGGAACGATCGGGACGCCGCTCAGCATGTGGCCGTCCGGCCGTACGCGGATGAGGGTGGTCCCACCGGCCGCCGCGGGCCGGGTACCGGTGACGACGCCGTCCTCGGACACGCCCAGAACGGTCAGGGGCCACGGCAGCACCCAGGTGCGGTTGCCGGTGAAGTCGTGCACCCGGGGTTTCGGGGCGCGGGCTGCGGTGCCGAAGTCGACGGCGATCCACTGGCCGGCGGGGGAGATGGCCAGCCCGGTGCGGCGCGGGAAGTGCGTCACGCCGTCGGTAAACCTGCTGTACTCGGGGATGGAGTGGCGCCGGTCCATCACCTGGAAGTCGGACATGCTCGTGCTGAAGTAGCCCATCCGGTTGCCGTCGGCGCTGATGACGAAGGGCGGCCGCCCCTTCGCGCCCTGGCGGAGGTCGACGTCGGCGATCCGCCACTGCTCGCCCCCGCCCGTGACCACACGCCACTGTTCGCAGGGCGCGCCTTCCACAGGAGGATCTTCGAAGGGCACCCGCTCGCTTCTCCTCTGCTCCACGATCTGTTCGAGGGTGCAGCGGCCCCGGTAGGCGAAGAGAATCGGGTCCGCGACCGTGGCCGGCAGCGTCCCGGGTACGGTCGACGAGGGAGCGTGAGCTGCGGGAGCGGGCGGCACGTTCGCGCCGGGAACATCGTAAATGTCAGGATCGTCGGAGGCGCTGGGGACGGGGACAAGCGACGTGCGCTGGTAGTGGTCTGCCAGCGCCACTGCGGCGAAGGCGAGCGGCGTCACAGCCAGGGCGGTCAGCGTTAGCGCGACGCTGGCACGGACCGCCGCGCGCCGACCCTGGGCGGCCAGCGCCGAGGCGAGGGTCTCCTCGGCAGCAGGTACGGGCATCCGGCGGGACAGAAGGTCGAGCGAGCGCCGAAGCTCCTCGTCGGGGGCGCCCACTGAGTCCGGGGCGCCCACTGAGCCCAGGGAATCCGGGGAGCCCGGGGAGCCCGAGGAGTCCGTGGAACTCGCGGAGCCAGGGAAGTCCGGGGGCTCCGGGAAGACCAGCACGTCGGTGGAGGGGGCGGAGCCGGAGGAGTCCTCGAGGCGCGTCGGCGAAGTGGGGACGAGTGGGCGCAGGCGGGCGAGCGCCGCCGCCAGCTCGGCGCGGGCGACGGTGGGCTTCGTACGACACAGGACGGCCGCCACCTCCTCCGGCACGCCTTCGTGGAGGTGGGCGACGACGAGGGCACGGGACCGTGGGGTCAATCCGGCCAGAAGGGCCTGCAGGCTGTCGAGCAGATCCGTGTCCGGCGACGCCTGGACGCCACTGGGGCCACCGAAGCCAACGAGACCGGCGTCGCCGAAACCATAGAGAGCGGGGTCACCGAGAGCGGGGTGGCTGGGACCGGGGCGACCGGGGCGACCGGGGGCCGTTCCCGGCCGGCGGAGGAAGGCCGCGAAGAGTTCCAGGCGCGCCGCGTGGCCCGGGTACCGCCAGCGCACCGAGCGCCATTGGGCCGCCAACGCGGTGAGCGTCCGCACCACGAGAGCGTTCGCCTCTCCGGTGTCGCCGGTCAGCAGATAGGCGGTCCGGGCAAACGACTCGCAGTGGTCGGCGAAGAACGCGCCCAAGCCCGGCGGCTCTCTCATCGGCACCCCTTTACTGCCGCGATGTTGTCCCTCTGGCGCCGGAAAGGGTAGCGAACCCACCGTTCTGGGGTGGTCGTCCGCACTGACACACTTGGTCCCATGGTCAGGATGATTGACGGTCCCACCCGTGTCCCGGTGCCCGGGGGCAAGCTCATCGACGAGTACGTCGGCCGCGTGAACAGCGGTGACGCCTCGGTGTCGATCGCCCACATGGTGGCGCCGCCCGGCTGGGAGGAACCGGCGCAGACGCCGGAGTTCGCGGAGTACACGCTGGTGCTCAAGGGCACGGTCGTGATCGAGCACGCCGAAGGCACGACCGTCGTGGCGGCCGGGCAGGCGTTCGTGAGCGAGCCGGGTGAGAAGATCCGGTACACCTCTGGCCCGGACGGCGCCGAGTACGTCGCGGTGTGCCTGCCGGCCTTCTCTCCCGAGACCGCCAACCGCGAGGAGTGATCGCGCCCGATCCGGTCCCGGGGAAGCCGGAACGGCCGGCGCTAGGATTACCAGATGAACGACCGCGGCGAGGAGGGCACATGAACGGCCTGCCCACCCTGGACGAGATTCGCAAGGCTCCCAAGGTCCTGCTGCACGACCATCTCGACGGCGGGCTCCGCCCCGAGACGATCGTGGATCTCGCCCGCGACTGCGGGCACGAGCTGCCCTCGGCCGACCCCGGCAACCTCGCGACCTGGTTCCGTGAGGCGGCCAACTCGGGCTCTCTGGAGCGCTATCTGGAGACGTTCGCCCACACCGTCGGCGTGATGCAGTCCGCCGAGGCGCTGACCAGGGTGGCCGCGGAGTGCGCTCAGGACCTGGCGGACGACGGGGTCGTCTACGCCGAGGTCCGCTACGCGCCGGAGCAGCACACGTCCACCGGTCTCACTCTCGACCAGGTGGTCGAGGCGGTGCTGGAGGGCTTCCGGATCGGCTCCGCCGGGCCCGACGGCCGTCCGCGCATCCGCGTGGGCACGCTGCTCACGGCCATGCGGCACCAGGCCCGGTCGATGGAGATCGCCGAGCTCGCCGTGCGTTACCGTGACCTCGGTGTGGTCGGCTTCGACATCGCGGGCGCCGAGGCGGGCTACCCGCCCACCCGCCACCTGGACGCGTTCGAGTATCTCCAGCGTGAGAACGCCCACTTCACCATCCACGCGGGAGAGGCGTTCGGGCTGCCGTCGATCTGGCAGGCCATCCAGTGGTGCGGGGCCGACCGGCTCGGCCACGGCGTGCGCATCATCGACGACATCACCGTGTCAGGCAACGGCGGTGAAAAGCTCGGGCGGCTCGCGGCGTATGTACGCGACAAGCGCATCCCGCTGGAGATGTGTCCCACGTCGAACCTGCAGACCGGGGCCGCCGCGTCGATCGCCGAGCATCCCATCGGCCTGCTGCGCCGCCTGCACTTCAGGGTGACGGTCAACACCGACAACCGGCTGATGAGCGACACCAGCGTGTCCCGGGAGTTCGCCCAGCTGGTCGACGCCTTCGGCTATGGCTGGGACGACCTGCAGTGGTTCACGGTCAACGCGATGAAGTCGGCGTTCATCCCGTTCGACGAGCGCCTCAACCTGATCAACGGCGTCATCAAGCCCGGTTTCGCCCGGCTCAAGTGGCCCGCGTGAGGGGGCAGGTCTACCGGTCCCGCGCGGGTTGGGTGTTCGGCTGGGCCTGGCTGCTGTTCACCGCCTGGAACGTCTGGGACCTGGCCGCCCACGGCACCATGCCGTCGGCGCTGGTCGCGGGCGCGGTGCTCGGCGTCGTCACCGCACTGGTCTTCCTCCTGGCGATGCGCCCGGCCGTCGTCGCCGGGGAGGAGGGGATCCTGGTACGCAACCCGCTCAGGAACACCCGGATCCCGTGGAGCGCCGTGGACGACGTCATCGTGACGAGCGGGATCGTGATCGAGTCGGGCGAGACGGCCGTCCGGTGCTGGGTGCCGCAGGCCTCTGCCCGGGAACGGGCGAGGGCCACCAGGCGGGCCGCCCGCGCCATCGCCGCCACCGCATCCGACACCATGTCCAAGACCGAGAAGGCGGCGGCCGAGGCCATCGGGGCCCGCACCCACGCCGACTGGGTCGGTCAGCAGCTCATGGAGGCCCGCGCGGAGCGGCTCGGCGTCGAACCGGGGGCGGCGCGGGGCGCGGTGACCGCGCAGGTCACCTGGTCGCCGTCCGCCCTGGCGGCCGTGGCCGCCGCGCTGGCGCTGGTCGTGCTGATCGTCGTCCTGTCCGTCTGACAGCAAGACTGACAGCAAGACTGACGAGCAAGACTGACAGCAGGACCGACAGCAGGACCGACAGCAGGACCGACAGCCGGTCCCGCCGGGCAGGCCGGTCTGGCCGGACCGCCCGGCGGCCGGGGGTCACAGACCGAGGGCGGCCCCCAGGTCGCGGCGCAGCGCGTCAAGGTCGCGGGCGGCTTCCGCCCGTGCCTCGGCGACCTCGCCGGCCACCGGGACGACGACCTCCAGGTAGCACTTGAGCTTGGGCTCGGTGCCACTCGGGCGGACCACGATCCGGGCGCCGCCCGACAGGCGGTAGCGCAGCCCGTCCGTCGGCGGCAGGCCGGCCACGCCCTCGGTCAGGTCCTCGGTCGATTCGACCTTCCGCCCCCCGAGCTCCACCGGAGGCCGGTCGCGCAGCCGTTCCATCGCCGCGGAGATCAGGGACAGGTCCTCGACGCGGAACGACAGCTGACCGGTGGCGTGCAGACCGTACCGCCGGGCCTGGTCGTCGAGCAGGTCGAGCAGGGTGCGGCCGTCCCGCTTCGCGGCGGCGGCCAGCCCGGCGACCGCCAGCGCGGCTCCGATGCCGTCCTTGTCGTGGACGGGCGTCCCCGCGTCGGAACCGACGCTGTAGCCGAGCGCCTCCTCGTAGCCGAACACCAGCCCGGGGCCGGTCTTCATGATCCACTTGAAGCCGGTGAGTGTCTCCGCGTGCCGTACGCCGTACGCCTCGGCGATCCGGGCGAGCAGCGACGACGACACGATCGAGTTGGCCACCAGGCGGTCGGGGCCGGAGGTGTGCCGCAGCGCGTGCTCGGCGAGCAGCCCGCCCACCTCGTCGCCGGTCAGCATGCGGTAACCCCCGCCGGGCAGCGGCGTGCCGGCCGCGCACCGGTCGGCGTCCGGGTCGTTGGCGATCACGAGATCGGCGTCGATCGAGGCGGCGAGGCCGAGCACGAGGTCCATCGCGCCCGGTTCCTCCGGGTTGGGGAACGCCACCGTCGGGAAGTCCGGGTCCGGCTCGGCCTGTTCCGGCACGACGGTCGGGGCGGGGAAGCCGACCCGGGCGAACGCCTCGGCCAGCGTCGTGCCACCGACGCCGTGCATCGGCGTGTACGCCACGGAGATGTCCCTGGCGTCACCGATGGGCAGCGCGGCGAGGGCGTCCAGGTACGGCTCGATGACGTCGCCGTGATCGAGGGTCGTCCATCCCTCCCCGAGCGGAAGCTCGTCGACCCGGCCCACGGCGTCGATGGCCTGCGAGATCTCGTGATCGATCGGCGGCACGATCTGCGCGCCGTCGTTCCAGTAGACCTTGTAGCCGTTGTCCCTCGGCGGGTTGTGCGACGCGGTGACCATGACGCCCGCGTCCGCGCCCAGGTGTCGTACGGCGAAGGCGAGGACCGGGGTGGGCCACCTGGCCCCCATGATCGAGGCGCGCAGCCCGGCCCCGGTCAGCACGGCCGCCGTGTCGGCGGCGAACACGTCCGAGTTGTGCCGGCCGTCGTAGCCGATCACGACGTGCTTCCCCGGGCCGAGCCGGCGGGCGAGCCCGGCGGCGGCCCGCATGACGGTCACGCGGTTCATCCGGTTCGGCCCGGCGCCCAGCTCGCCGCGCAGGCCGGCGGTGCCGAACTCAAGTTTCGCGCCGAACCGGTCGGCCAGCGCGGCCAGGTCATCCCGCTCCAGGATGGCGTCGAGCTCTGCCCGGGTCCGCGGGTCGGGGTCCTGCTCGCGCCATTCGCGGGCGAGTCGTACGAGGTCCGCGATGTCCCCGCCGAGGGGCGCGGCGGAGGGGCCGGCGGACGGGGTGGCAGGGCCGGCGGACGGGGTGGCAGGGCCGGTGGACGGGGAGGCGGGGCCGGTGGAGGAGACGGCGGGGCCGCTGGACGGGTCGGTGGAGGGCACGCGTACTCCCTGTCAGAGCTTGTCGACGACCGTGGAGAGCAGGACGCCCATGCGGGCGGCGGTGGCCCGGCCCACTTCGAGGACTTCCTCGTGGTTGAGCGGCTCGCCCACGAGCCCTGCGCCGGGGTTGGTGACGAGGGAGATCCCGAGCACCTCGGCGCCGCCTTCACGGGCGGCGATCGCCTCCAGCACCGTCGACATGCCGATCAGGTCGCCGCCCAGGGTGCGCAGCATGCGGATCTCGGCCGGAGTCTCGTAGGTCGGGCCGCGGAAGGCGACGTAGACGCCCTCCTGGAGGGTCGGTTCGGCCGCCCGGGCGAGGTCGCGGAGGCGGCGCGAGTAGACCTCGGTGAGATCGACGAACCGGGTGCCCGTGATCGGGTTGCTGCCGGTCATGTTGATGTGGTCGGCGATCAGGACCGGCTCCCCGACCTTCTGGGTCTCCGGGCGCAGCCCTCCGGCGGCGTTGGTCAGCACGACCGTCCGGGCTCCCGCGGCCACCGCCGTGCGCACGCCGTGCACCACGGGCGCGACGCCGCGGCCCTCGTAGAGGTGGGTGCGGCCGAGGAAGACCAGCGCGTTCCTGCCGCCGCTCGTCCGCACGGCCCGGATCGAGCCGCCGTGGCCCGCGACGGCCGGCGCGGAGAAGCCCGGCAGCTTGGTCGCGGGCAACTCGGCGACCGTCTCGCCGATCGCGTCGGCGGCGGGCGCCCAGCCCGAACCCATCACGAGTGCCACGTCGAACGAGGGAGTGCCGGTGAGGTTCCTCAGCGTGGTGGCGGCCTCCGCGGCCAGCAGGTACGGATCGTTCGTCACTTCACGTAGCGTACAGAAGCGGATGAACCGCCACGCCTGGTCATAGCAGTTCGGCGGCCGTCAGTCGCCGAGCGACTTGCACGGACGGGTGCGCAGGGCGGTGACGTAGTCGTCGGGCGCGCCGGCCTTCTCCGCGGCGTCGGCGAGGATGCCGAGGTAGCGGGCGGACGGCAGGCCGCCCTCGTAGGAGTCGAGGACGTAGGACCAGGCCAGCACGTCGCCTTCCAAGGTGGCCACCCGCAGGCGCAGCTTGCGGTAGAGGCCGAGGTCGCTGCCCTGCCAGCGGTCCAGGGAGGTCTCGTCCCACTCCGGCACGTCGTAGAGCACGACGAACACCTGCTCGGCCGAGTCTTCGACGATGGTGGTGAGCGCGCCCTCCCAGCCGACGTCCTCCCCGCCGAAGGTCAGCCGCCAGCCCTGGAGCCAGCCGGTTCCTCGCATGGGAGAGTGGGGCGCCCACTCCGCCATCTGCTTGGGGTCCATGTTGCTGCCGTAGGCCGCGTAAACAGGCACGGCACACAAGCCTAATCCAAGATCCCCAAAGATCGGCGAAGGCCGGGGTCGCTGTAATTACACGTAGTCGGGCCATTACCGTCCCCCTCATCGGACGAGCTGGGAGATATACGGGACAATGGGCGGTGTGACGAGGATTGTGATCATCGGCGGGGGCCCTGGCGGATACGAGGCGGCACTGGTGGCCGCCCAACTGGGGGCTCAGGTCACCGTGGTCGAGAAAGAGGGACCGGGCGGCGCCTGCGTGCTCACCGACTGCGTGCCGTCCAAGACCCTGATCGCCACCTCCGTCCGCAAGCAGGCGCTGCTCGACGCGGCGTCCCTGGGCGTGCGCTACAGCGGCGGCCCCGACGGTGACGCCGGAGGGGTGCTCGCCGACATGCCCCTGGTCAACAAGCGGGTGAAGGAACTCGCGCAGGCCCAGTCGGCCGACATCGCGGCGCGGCTGGCCGCCGAGGGGGTCGAGGTCATCACGGCCGCCGGCCGCCTGGTGGACCCCCAGGTCGTCCAGGCCGGAGACCGTACGATCCGGGCCGACGTCGTGATCGTCGCCACGGGCGCGCACCCCCGCGTGCTGCCCGGCGCTGAGCCCGACGGCGAACGCATCCTGAGCTGGCGCCAGCTCTACGACCTCGAAGAGCTGCCCGAGCACCTGATCGTGGTCGGCTCCGGCGTCACGGGGGCCGAGTTCGCCGGGGCGTACCGGTCGCTGGGCTCCGAGGTGACGCTCGTCTCCTCCCGCGACCGGATGATGCCGAACGAGGACGCGGACGCCGCCGAGGTCCTGGAAGAGGTCTACCGCCGCCGCGGGATGAACGTCATGGGCCGGTCCCGGGCCGCGTCGGTGAAGCGCACCGAGGACGGCGTCGTCGTCACCCTGGAGGACGGCAGGACGGCCGAGGGCACCCACTGCCTGATGACGGTCGGCATGGTGCCCAACACCGCCGGCATCGGGCTGGAGGAGGCCGGAGTGCGGCTCGACCGCAACGGCTTCATCGAGGTCGACAAGGTGTCCCGGACGTCCGCGCCCGGCGTCTACGCGGCCGGCGACTGCACCGGCGTGCTCATGCTCGCCTCCGTCGCCGCCATGCAGGGCCGGATCGCCGTCTGGCACGCCCTGGGAGAGGCGGTCCAGCCGATCCGGCTGGCCACGGTGGCCTCGAACATCTTCACCGATCCGGAGATCGCCGCCGTGGGAGTCTCGCAGCGGCAGATCGAGGCCGGTGAGATCGAGGCCAACGTCGTCAAGCTGCCGCTGGCCACCAACGCCCGCGCCAAGATGCAGGGCTTCAACGACGGTTTCGTGAAGCTGTTCTGCCGGCCCAACACCGGCATCGTCCTGGGCGGCGTCGTGGTGGCCCCACGGGCGTCCGAGCTGATCCTCGCCGTGTCGGTCGCCGTGCAGCACCGGCTCACCGTGGACCAGCTCGCCCACACCTTCGCGGTCTACCCGTCGCTGTCGGGGTCGGTCACCGAGGCGGCCCGCCGCCTCATGTCACCGCTGACCGCCGGTATCTGACAGCCGCGTGCGCACCTTCTCCAGTGCGCGCCGTCCCTGCGCCACGGCCGTGGCCGCCCCCGCCAGCTCGTACGGCGTCTGGGCCACGTCGAGGACCCGCCGGGCGGCCTCGTAGGCGTCGAGGGCGGCCCGCCACTCGTCGGCCGGGCCGCTGATCTGACTGACCTTCATGTCGAAGTCGAGGGCGTCGATCTCCTCGCCGAACCTGACCACGTCCTCCTCGGCCCGGTGCCTGGCCACCGCCATGGCCGCCACGAACCGCTCCTTGCGCCGGTGGCTGACGCCCCAGATCAGCAGGGTCAGGCTGAGGCCCAGCCCGCCGAGAATCACCAGGACCAGCGCCGTCGGCGGCCGGCTCACGGGCCGGCCCGCGGAGACGGGCGTGTCGCCGTCGCCGTCCTCGTCGCCGTCACCGGCCGGAGCCTGCTTGATCGCGTCATCCGGGACGTCCTTGGCCGCGCCGTGGGTGCCGGTGAGGTTGAGGTGCTCGGCCTGGATGAAGCTCGTCTTGCCGACGTCGGCGCCGTGGAGGTCCGCGCCGTCGAGGTCGGCCTGGGTGAGCTCCGCCTCGCGGAGGTCGGCGTCCTTGAGCACCGCGTTCTGCAGCTCTGCCTGGCCCATCTTGGCCTCGTTGAGCCTGGCCTTCGTGAAGTCGGCGGTACGGGCCTTGATCTGGCCGAGCGTGGCGTTCCTGAGGTCGGCGCCGGCCAGCTTCGCGTCCACCAGGTTGGCCTGGGTGAGCTCCGCCCTGGTGAGGACCGCGCCGGTCAGGTCGGCGTGGGGAAACTGCGCCTGCCCCGCGTGGGCGTCGGTCAGCACGGCGCCCCTCAGATCGGCGTGCTTGGCCTGCAGCTGGCCGAGGTCGGCGTCGGAGAAGTCGGCGCCACGCAGGTCGGCGTACTCGAGGTGCGCCTGGGTGAGGTCCGCTTCCTTGAATGAGGCGTCGCGCAGGATCGCGCCGGTGAGATCCTTCTGGGTCAGGTCGACTTCGTCGAACGTGGCCCGGGTCAGGTCCGCGCACCTCAGGTTCAAGGGGAGCGTCGCCCCGTTGGTGAAGTCCTTGCCACGGAGCTTGGCGCCGCTGCCGGGTTTGCACGGGCTGACCGCCGCGTGCGCGGCGGTCGCCGGGACGAGCACGAAGAGGACGGAGACAATGAGGGGGACGAAACGACGCACGGGGGGCCTCCTGAGGGAACGCCCCGAGTTTCTCATGCGATCTTTACGTCCACTTGCATCTCGCTGACCTGCCGGACACGAGGCCGGGGACGCAGGGTGCCGGCCATCGCGGGCACCGCCGCGAGGACGCAGGTCACGAGCCCGAACGCGACGGGGAAGGCGAAGGTGTGAGCGAGCCAGCCGATGACGGGGGGAGAGAGCAGCCCCGACAGGTAGGTGATCGTGGCCACGCCCGCGACGCCCTGGCCCGCGGTGGCGCTCACCCGGCCGGCGGCGGCGAAGACCAGCGGCACGATCGTGGCCAGTCCCAGGCCGAGCAGCGCGAACCCGGCGATCACCGGTGCCGGGCTGCGGCCCGCGGCGATGACAAGGCCCCCGGCCACCGCCGTGACGGCGCTCGCCCGGACGGTCGCCACCGGCCCGAACCGCCGGACGAGCCGGTCTCCGGTCAACCTGGCCGCGACCATGCAGGACACGAAGACCGCGTAGCCGCCCGCCGCGAGCCCGGCCGTGGCGCCGGTGACCTGCTCGAGGTAGACCGCCGCCCAGGAGATGCCCGCCCATTCGGCGAAGGTGGCGCAGAAGCCGACCAGGGCGATCGCGAGCACCGCGGGCGGTGGCAGCTGGAAGCGGCCCGGGGCCGGCTCTCCGCTGTCCGGCCGTCCCTCGGGGAGCCCGCGGCTGCCGGCCGCGCCCGCGAGCAGCAGGGCGCCCGCCACCAGGGCGAGGTGCGCGCGGGCGTCGAGGGAGATCTGCGCGGCCAGCGCGCCGGTGCCGGCGCCGATGAGGTTGCCCACACTCCACATGCCGTGCAGTCCGGACATGATCGATCGGCCGAGCCGCTTCTCGACGACCACTCCCTGCGCGTTCATGGCGACGTCGCACATGCCGGCCGCCGCGCCGTACAGGAGGAAGACGACGCCGAGCCAGAAGGGGCCGGGCATCAGGGCGGGCAGCGCCAGCGCCGCGCACCAGAGGGCGAGCAGGCCGCGCGTCGCGGCGCGTCCGCCGAAGCGGTGGGCGAGCCGTCCGGCCATCGGCATCGCCAGGAACGCTCCGATGGGCGGGCAGAGCAGGGCGAAGCCGAGAACCTGCGTGTCGATTCCGAGATGATCCTGCAGCCAGGGGACGCGGGTGGCCAGGCTGCCCGCCACCGCTCCGTGAACCGCGAAGACGACGGCGGCTGCGCGTTGCTGTCTGTCGGTCATGGCAATAAATTAACAGTTAGGTTGCCTGATGAATAGAGGCATGAGTATGAGAACCGCTACACCACGGCTCGCGCGAGCCATCAACGACCGGGTCGCGCTCGATCTGCTGCTCGAACGCGGCCCGCTGACCGCGCCGCAGTTGCGGGAGATCACCGGGCTGTCCCGGCCTACGGTCTCCGACCTGATCGAACGGCTGCAGGCGGAGGGCCTGATCCGGGTCGCCGGGGAGACGGGCGGAGACCGGCGCGGGCCGAACGCCCGCCTGTACGGCCTGGTGGCCGAGCGCGCCCACGTGGGCGGCGTCGACATCCGGCGTGACGTGGTGAACGTGACGGTGGCCGACATCGCCGGCGAGCCGGTCGGCTCGGCGACGCGGCCGGTCGACCCGCGCGACCTGCCCGGACTCGTGGCGGCGACGTTGGCCGAGGCCGCCGGGGCGCGGCCCCTGCACACGGTCGTCGTGGGCGCGCCCGGCCTGGTCGACCCCGGAACGGGCGACCTGTCGGAGGTCAACGACATGCCGGGCTGGCGGCCGGATCTGCGGACGGCGCTGGAGAGGGTCGTCGGCGTACCCGTGATCATCGAGAACGAGGTGAACCTGGCCGCCGTGGCCGAGCACCAGGGTGGCGTCGCCGCCGGGCGGGACGACTTCGTGCTGCTCTGGCTCGACGACGGTGTGGGCGCCGCCGTGATGCTGGGCGGCCGGCTGCGCCGGGGTGTGTCGGGAGGCGCGGGGGAGCTCGGCTATCTCAGCCTGTCCGGCACGCTCGCGTGCGATCTGCTGGCCGAGGAGGCGCTCCACGGGCTGGACACCGGCGCCCTGGCCGGCCGCGTCGCCGAGTGCGCGTTCACGATGGTCGCCGTGCTCGATCCCGGGCTGGTGGTGCTCGCCGGCGGGACCAGCCGTGCGGGCGGGGCGGAGCTCGCCGCGGAGGTCGAGCGGCGCCTTTCCGCCGTATCACCCGTGCCCGTGGAGGTCAGGATGACCGAGATCGCCGACAACCCCGTCCTGCGGGGGGCGGTGCACACCGCCTTGGCGTCGGCGCGGGACGAGGTGTTCGGCGGGGCCGCCCGCTGACGCGGGCGGCCCGGGGGAGGCTCAGCCGAGAGGGAAGCCCGGGTTACCGGCCGGGTCGCCGACCCGGATTCCCAGGCGGATTCCCAGCCGGGTTACCAGTCGCCTCCGCCGAAGTCGCCGCCGCCGAAGTCACCCCCACCCCAGTCTCCGCCGCCTCCGCCGCCGAAGTCGCCTCCGCCACCGAAGTCTCCGCCGCCGCCCCAGCCGCCGCCGGCGTCCTGCAGGCCCTCCTGGTAGCCGGAGTCGTATCCGGCGCCGTAGCCGTAGCCGCCGCCCCAGCCGCCGAACGCGCCGCCGAGCATGGTGCCGACGAGCATGCCGGTCAGCAGGTCGCCGCCGAAGCCGCCGTAGTAGCCGTACGCGTAGGGCTGGTACATCGGTCCCGCGTCCCAGTAGGGCCGCCGCTGGCCGTTGACCACGACTTCGCGCATCTGCGGGTCGAACCCGCGCTCCACGGCGTCGGCGTCGGCCGCGCACGCGGGGACGTCACGGACGGCGCCGCCGGGCGGCGCCCACCGGACGGTGCGGACCGACGGCCCGTGCTGCGGGTTGAAGAAGCACGGGGGCAGCCGCTCGGGCAGCGGCTGGTGGTTCACCCGGGCCTTCACGCAGGCCAGCGCGTACCGCCCGTCCTCCAGGGTGGAGGTCACCGTACGGAGGTCGTCCGGGCGGCGCACCCCGTCAAGCTCGGTCTTGGCGCGCTCGTAGGAGTCGAGCGCTCGCTGCCAGTCGCCACCCGTCTCGCCCTGCGGAAGCATCTTGACGTCCAGGTCGAGCGCGGTGATCTCCTCGCCGAACTTGGTGACGTCCTCCTCGACCGTGTGCTTGACGGCGGCGAGCTCGGCCGCCTCCCGCTCCTCGCGCTTCCGCCTGCTGCGGCGGGCGAAGATCCACAAACCGGCACCTCCCACGACTGCGATGCCCAGAATGCCGACCAGCACGCCGCCTCCGCCGCCACCGCCGACCGTCGGCTTCGGGTTGCGGGCGCCGTTGAAGTCGCCCTCGCGCACCAGGTTCACCCGGTTGACGAAGTCCTGCATGCCGGTGACGACGTCGTCGTTGGCGTTGGTGGACAGCTTGGCCAGCGTGCCCGCCGCGTTCTTGGGGAGCGCGTCCGAGGCGGCGAACAGGGTCCGCCCGTCGAGCACGGCGACGGTCGCGCTGGACTTGCCGGCGGTGTCGAGCGCGGCCAGCACCTGCGGCAGATAGGTCGCCACGTTGGCCCTGGTCACCGTGCCCTCGGGTAGCGCGGCCACGTAGACGTCCGCCTTGGAGTCCTTCAGGGCGGTGCGGATCTCGTTCTGCTGTCCCGAGGAGAGCGGCGATCCGCCCTGCACGTAGAGCGGGTCCTTGCTGTTCTTCCAGTGCCCGACGAGCACGGTGGGGTCGGGTGGCGCGGCGGCCAGGGCGGCCGGGGAGAACGCGGCCACCGCGAAGAGACCGGCGAACAGCGCCGCCAGAACGGCTCCGACGCGGCTCAGCGGTTTTGTCATGGTCACGGCTTCAAGCCTCCTTCGCCCTCAAGGACGAACGGCGGTGCGCGAATGTTCCTCTCAGCCGTCACCGTATCCAGCCCGCGACAGCTCATTCCGGCTCATGGCCGCGACTCGCGCGGGCCGCGGGCTCAGGCGTCCTTGATCTCGCAGATCACGGCGCCCGCCGTGACCGGCTGGCCGACGGCGGCGGCCAGGCCGGTGACCGTGCCGGCCTTGTGGGCTGTCAGCGGTTGTTCCATCTTCATCGCCTCCAGGACGACCACGACGTCGCCGGCGGCGACCGTGTCCCCGTCCGAGGCGACGACCTTCACGATCGTGCCCTGCATGGGACTGACCAGGGAGTCGCCGCCGACGGCCGCCTGCCGCGACCGGCCCGCTCCGCCGCGCCGCGGCGCCGTCCTCGCCTCGGCGGCGCGCGGGGCCGCCGCCCCGAGCCCGGCGGGCAGTACGACCTCCAGGCGCTTGCCGCCCACCTCGACGGTGATCCGCTCCCGCTCGGCGGGTTCGGACTGGGCCACGTCCCCCTCGTACGGCGGGATGCCGCCCGCGAACTCGGTCTCGATCCACCGGGTGTGGACCGAGAACGGCTCCCCGGTGAAGGCCGGGTCGTCGACGACCGCCCGGTGGAACGGCAGCACGGTCGGCATGCCGCCGATCTCGAACTCGGCGAGCGCCCGGCGCGACCGCTCCAGCGCCTGCCGGCGGGAGGCGCCGGTCACGACGAGCTTGGCAATCAGCGAGTCGAACGCCTGCGGCACGCTCATGCCCGTCTCGTAGCCGGAGTCGACCCGTACGCCGGGGCCCGTGGGGAGCCGCATCGAGGTGAGCGTGCCGGGAGCGGGCAGGAAGCCGCGGCCGGGGTCCTCCGCGTTGATCCTGAACTCGATGGAGTGGCCGCGCAGCGGCGGATCGTCGTAGGCGATGGGCTCGCCGTCCGCGATGCGGAACATCTCCCGGACGAGGTCGACGCCGGCGACCTCCTCGCTGACCGGGTGCTCCACCTGGAGCCTGGTGTTGACCTCAAGGAACGAGACGGTGCCGTCCTGCCCGACCAGGAACTCACAGGTGCCCGCGCCGACGTACCCGGCCTCGCGGAGGATGGCCTTGGACGAGGAGTAGAGCAGGTCGCGCTGCTCGTCGGTCAGGAACGGCGCGGGCGCCTCCTCGACGAGCTTCTGGTGCCGCCGCTGGAGCGAGCAGTCGCGGGTGCTGACGACCACGACGTTCCCGTGCCGGTCGGCCAGGCACTGCGTCTCCACGTGCCGGGGCCGGTCGAGGTAGCGCTCCACGAAGCACTCGCCGCGCCCGAAGGCGGCCACCGCCTCGCGGACGGCCGACTCGTAGAGATCCGGGATCTCCTCCATGGTGCGGGCCACCTTGAGGCCGCGCCCGCCGCCGCCGAACGCCGCCTTGATGGCGATCGGCAGGCCGTGCTCCCGGGCGAAGGCGACCACCTCGTCGGCGCCCGCCACCGGGTCGGGCGTGCCGGCGACCAGCGGAGCGCCCACGCGCTGCGCGATGTGCCGGGCCTGTACCTTGTCGCCGAGCGCCATGATCGCCGCGGGCGGCGGGCCGATCCAGATCAGCCCGGCCTCCTCGACGGCGCGGGCGAATTCGGCGTTCTCGGCCAGGAAGCCGTAACCGGGGTGAACGGCGTCGGCTCCCGTCTCCTCCGCCACCGCGATGATCTTGGCGATGTCGAGGTAGGTCTCGGCCGGGGTCAGTCCGCCCAGGGCGCGGGCCTCGTCGGCCATCCTGACGTGCAGCGCGTCCAGGTCCTGGTCGGCGTAGACGGCGACGCTCGCGAGCCCGGCGTCCGCGCAGGCACGGGCGACGCGTACGGCGATCTCCCCGCGGTTGGCGATCAGGACCTTCTGCACGGGTGGGGCTCCTTCCTCCGGTGCTGCCGAGCCTCCCAGGAGTGTAAGCGGACGGGCCCAAGCGGACATCTGGCCCCCGACCGGGCGGGGGAGGCACCGAGGGCCCCGGCGGCGCCGGTCTGTCCGCCTCCGCCGGGTGAGGACGTCACGGACATCCCACCTATCGGCCCATAGCCGCTCGGCATAAAGCCTTCACACCGTTGACAGGAGTTTTACGGTGAGGGCGGCCCCTCTGTCGATAAAGGAGTGACTGTATGAGTAACAGCTTGCTCGGCGGCGACCCCGCGGAGATGCAGAGCATGGCCGCGCAGTTCAGCCAGCAGGCGGACCAGGTCCGTGCCACCATGGCGAGCCTCGACCGTGAGGCGGCCAAGGTCGGCACCGCCTGGACCGGTCCCGGCGCACAGCGCTTCCACGACGCGTGGCAGAACTACCGGACCGCGTTCCAGCGCATGTCGGAGGAGCTCAGCGAGGCGTCCCGGGTCATCACCACGTACCGCGGCAACATCGAGTCCGCCACCCGGTAGGGGCCGGACCGCAGGCCGGCGACAGGCCGGCCGGGCACGAGCAGGGTCACGACGCCGAGGCCGCCCGCCCTCCGGGGCCGGGCGGCCTCGCCGTTCGCACGGTGTCAGTCCTGCGGTGGATGTCCGGCATGAGCTACTCCGGCATGAGCTACTCCGGCACGGCCGTCTGGATCGGCGTGACGGCGCCGGAGACGACCAGCAGGCCGCGTCCAGGCGGGCCGCCGACCGCGCCGCGGGGGAGCCGTACCGTGAAGAGGTCGCCGTCGGAGGGGCTCTGCACCGACAGCAGCAGGCCGGTCCGGCCCTTGCGGGCCTCGGCCACGAAACCCCGGTAGGCGGTGGCCAGGTCGCCCGTGGCCCCGGCGACGAGCATGCCGTGATCGCCGTCCCTGCCGGTGCGCAGGATCTCGTCGAGGGCCTGGCCGAGCGACGAGTCGGGGGAGATCAGTTCGGCGTCGTCGACGATCACGACGTACCTGTCCCGGCCGGCCACCAGCGCGAGCGGATCGGCCACGCCGGGAGCCTGCGCACCGAGGTGGTCCTGGTAACCGGGGTCCTGGAAACCGGGGTCCTGGAAAGCCGGGTCTTGGCCAGGGTCCTGGGCACCGGGAGCGGCGGGGGCGGCGGGGTCGTGGGCGCCGCCGGCCACGTGACCGGCGTTGCCGTCCAGTACGGCGAGCACGCCCGGGGCCCCGGCGAGTTCGCGCAGCGGGCTGCGGCGCGGCGTCACGACCAGGACGGGTGTGCCGCGGCGCAGCAGCGAGCGGGCGGCCGTCAGCAGGCACGACGACCGGCCCGAGCGGGGCGGCCCGGCGACCACCGCGGCCGGTCCCTGTCCCTGCAGGTCGACGCCCAGCGGAGCCAGCGAGTCGCCACCCGCGCCGAACAGCGCCCACAGCGGCGACGGCGGCTCGAACGACGGATCGAGGCCGAGTGCCTGGTCCGCGGTGATCCGCATTGGCAGGGCGTCCACGCGCAGCGGAGGCGGGGAGGCCCAGACCCAGCCCCGGCCGGCGGCCTCGCCGGAAAGTCGGTCTCCGGAGAGCTTGTCGCCGGGAAACCCGTCGCCGGGGAACCTGCCGGCGGCCGTACGGCCGAGCTCCTGCAGCACGGCCACCTGGGCGGGGCCGGACGGGTCGTCGCACAGCAGCGCGATCTGGCTCTCCACCAGGCCCTGTTCGCCGACCGACAGGGCCCGTCCCGGCGGCATGGCGGTCGGCAGGTTGCGGACGGGCAGCCCGGCGAGGCCGTAGTCGGCCGGGTCGGCCAGCTTCAGCACCAGGCGGTCGTCGAAGACCGTGGAGATCTGCCCGAGCAGCCCCGACCGGTCCGCGGTGACGATCGCGCGGAGCCCGACGGCCGGGCCCTCGCGCAGGAGTTGCATGAGCGCGTCGACCAGCCGGCCGTAGTCGTAGTTTTCGAACGCCGCGACGTAGCCCTCCCAGCGGTCCACCATGAGCACCATCCAGGGCAGCCGCCCGGCCTCAGGCCCGCCGGGGCCGGACGACCGGCGGGCCCTGGCGGCGGCGCGCGCCTCGGCCAGGGACGCGAATCCGGCCTCGGCCAGCAGTTGCTGGCGGCGTCCCACCTCCGCGCGCAGCCGGGTCAGCAGCCGTTCCACCCGGTCGAGCTGGTCGCGGGTGACGACGGCACCGCAGTGGGGCAGGCCCATGAGCGGCAGCAGCGCCCCGGAGCCGCAGTCGACGGCGTGGATGTGGACGTCTTCGGGCGAGGCCCAGGCGGCGATCGACCCGGCGACGGTCCGCAGGGCCGTGGACCGCCCGCTGCGCGCGCCGCCCGCGAGGAGCAGATGACCGCCGTGCCGGAGGTCGAGGACGAGCGGCCGCCTGTCCTGCTCCCAGGGCAGGTCCACCAGCCCGAACGGCAGCGGCGGCACTTCCTCGGCCCCCGGGCGGTACGGCCGGGCCGCCCGCGGGGCGTTGCCGTCCGCGCGGCCGTCCGCGCCGCCGTCCGCGCTCCCCGAGGCGGACCCGAACGCGCTCTCCGCCGCCCCGCCGTACGGCCCGGGACCGGGGAGGACGACCCGGCCGGTGAGCGGCGGCAGCCAGGGGCTGCGCGGCCGGGGGACGTCCCGCGCCGCCGCGCGGATCGCGTCGACCAGGAGGGCGAGGTCGGTGTGGTCGCCGGCCTCGGCGGCGGGAGCGGCGAGCGGGCGGCCGAGCGCGGGCCAGGGCAGGTCGATCACCCGCACCTCCTCGCCGTCGGGGCCGTCGCCGCCGCGCGCGACCGGCGTGCGCCCGCCGATCCTGGCCGTCTGGACGGCGACCGGCGAGCCCGAGCCGGCCCGCACGTAGCAGCGGCCCGGCGTGGTGCGGGAGATGTGCGCGGCCTCCGGCCCGTCGATCACGTCGGCCGACTCGTGGGCGTCCGTCACCCGCAGGGCGATCCGCAGCGAGGTGTTGGCCTGGATGTCGGCCGTGACGACGCCGCCGGGCCGCTGGGTCGCGAGGATCAGATGGATGCCGAGCGAGCGGCCCCGGCGGGCGATGTCGACCAGGCCGTCGACGAAGTCGGGCAGCTCGGCGACGAGCGCCGCGAACTCGTCGATGATGAGCACGAGTCTCGGCAGCGGCGACAGCTCGGCGCCCGGCCGCTCCCCTCCCGCGCCGTCTCGCGGCACTGCGCCGTCTCCTGGCACTGTGGCGTCTTCCGGCACTGTGGCGGAGGCGGAGGTGGCGGCGCGGTCGGCGGGCACCGGCGCGCCGAAGATCCCGTGGCCGCGCGATCGCCTGACGCCTCCGGCCCCGAGGACCCAGGTCGAGTCGCGCGAGCGCAGCCGCTGGTATTCCTCGATGTCCTTGGCGCCCGCCCGCAGGAGCAGGCGCTCCCTGCGCCGGATCTCGGCCGCCAGGGACGACAGGGCGCGCTGGGTCAGGTGGCCGTCCAGGTCGCTCACCATGCCGGCCGTGTGCGGGAGCCGTACGCACTCCTTGAAGGCGGCCCCGCCCTTGTAGTCGATCAGCACGAACGTCATCTCGTCCGGCCGGTTCGCCACGGCCAGTGAGCTGATCAGCGTCTGGAGCAGCTCCGACTTGCCCGCTCCGGTGGTGCCGGCCACGAGCGCGTGCGGCCCGTCGCGGCTGAGGTCGATCTCGAACGGACCCTCGGGCCCGACGCCGATGACCGCCCGGGTCGAGCGGCCCCACCGCTTGGCGATGTCGGCGGGGCCCGGCGGCGCGGCGCCCGGTCCGAGCAGGTCGAGCAGCCGTACGGCGTCGGGCAGGGCGGTCGTGGGGTCGTCCCTGCTCACGTCGCGCAGCGGGGCGAGGGCCCGGGACAGCCGTTCGGCCCAGGCCGGCGACACCTGGTCGCCGCGGATGCCGCCGATCGGGTCGAGGCCGCCGCCGTGGAGCCGTACGGTGCCGTCGGCCGCGCACGAGACGACCGTCGCGCACTCCTCGGGCAGCAGCCGCTCGTCGTCGTCGATCGCGATCGTGTAGACACCGGCGCGCGGGCCCTGCCTGAGCACCTGCGGCATGCCCGGCAGGCCGCGCAGCGCCTGGGCGCCGTCGAGGACCACGAGGACGTCGTACGGGCGCTCGTCGTAGGCGGCGAAGGCGGGCTCGGCGGGCTGGCCGGAACGGCCGAGGTCGTCCCAGCCCGCGGGGCCGCCCGCGAGCCGTGCGCCGCGCAGCACCCCGGCGTACGGCCCGTCGCCGCCCTCGGTGTCGAGCCGGGCGGTGATCAGCGCCGCGAGCTCGGCGACCCGGCGGGCGGCCGACTCCGGATCGGCCCCGACGAGGACCGCGCAGTCGGCGGAGACCGGGCCGCCGCGGGCCGCCGTGTCCGGCGCGCAGTGGGGCAGCCAGCGGATCCAGCCCCACGGCCCGGCGCCGTCCTGGCCCGCGGTCAGCACGACGATGGCGAGGTCGCGGGGGCTGTGCAGGGCCGCGGCCTGACCCACGAGCCAGCGGGCGACGCCCAGCGCCGTCCGGCGCGGCCCGGTGACGCCCGCGACGCCGAGACGGCGCATGACCAGGGCGACCGGCACGTCCCTGCAGGTGGGCGCGTCGGGCAGGGGCGTCTGGGCGGGAGCGCCCGCCTCCGGCTCGAACTGGAGGTCGGCGGGGAGGTCGGCGAGCCCGATGCGCAGCCGCAGCGCGTCGCGGTCGTGGACGCGGCGCTCCCACAGCCTCCGGCGCGGCCCGGTGGCGGTGAGCAGCACCTCGGCCGGGTCGGGCGCCCCGGCGCGCCGCGCCGCCTCGTCCTCCTCGACCGCGCGGGCGACCTGGTTCTCGTACGCCGCGAGCCGTTCGCGGTACGCGCGGACGGCCTGGCGGTGCTTCTTCCGGCCGTGCCTGCGGTCCCCGGCCCACTGGCCGATCATGATGAGCGGCGTCATGAAGGCGACCAGCAGGAAGTACCAGTTGTGGAAGGTCAGGGCCATGACGACGCCGAGGACGGCCGGGAGCAGCGCGGCGAGCAGTTGCAGCCGCATTCCCTCGCCGCGCTTGGGTTCGGCGGGCACCACGATCCGCCGGTGGCGCTCGGGCGGCTGCAGCCGGGGCGGCCGGTTGTAGGCGAGCCCGCCGCCGGGCAGCGGGTCGAGATGCGCGTCCGGCGGCCGCACCGGGCCGGCCGACAGGACGGTGCCGCCGCAGGCGAGCATGCCGCCCGGCCGCCATGGCGCGGGGCCGGTCAGCGGCTCGCCGTCCAGGCGGGCGGCCGCCGGGCCGGAGACGGCGCCGGACACAGCGCCGGAGATGTCGCCTGAGGCATCCGTGCCGTCGCCCGGCGGGGTCTTCCTGCGGCGGCGCCGGGCGATCGGGCCGCGCGCCGCGGCGTCCGGCCGCGACGTGGCCCCGGCCGGCTCCACGGTCAGCCCCTCGGGCGCGACCCTGATCACCGCGACGAGCGGCGGCATCCGTGGGTCGGGCACGGCGACCGCGCAGGCCGGATCCGACCCGACGGTGTGGGCGCCCACCCCGAGCCGGTGCACCGCGCCCGCGCCGGGGCCGCCGACGACCCGCAGCTCGGCCAGGCCACCCGGCTCCTCGGTCAGCGTCGCCGCGGCCGCCCGGCCGTCGAGCGCGACGATGTCGCCGTCGCGGAGCAGGCCGAACGCCGCCGCGTCCGGGTCGAGCGGCCGTCCGTCCAGCCAGAGCACGGCCCCGCGGGCCGCGGCCCGCCGCCCGTCCTGTCCCCGGTCCAGGTCGTACGGCGCCCGCGCGCGGGGCAGTCGCACGACGTTGGCGGGGCGGCCGGAGGAGCGGTCGAGCGCGGCGGCGAGACCGGCGACGGTGACCGCCTCGTCGCCCTCGACCACCACGTCGCGCCGGCCGTGCTCGGCCACCACGGTGAGCGTCATCCGCATGCCTAGGCTCCCGGTCGGCGGGGCCCGCGGGCGCCGCGGTGACGCGGGCCCGGCCGGATTCCGCCGCTATTGTCGCGAGGCCCTCCCGGCGAGGTCCTCGGATGGTGACGTTCTCGTCGAACGCCTCGAACTCCTCGAAAGCGTTTCATCCCCGGCTCGCGCCGTGAAGATCTTCTCGGGATGGGGCCTCGGGATAGAGCGAGGCCATCGGGGTGTTTTGTCCGAGATGTTCTCGTGTGGACGCTCCGGGGGGACAGATTAAGCCATGTCCCGCGTACCCAGCCCGGTGTTTCCGTAATCGGTCAAGGCCGGGTCGGTTCGTGCCCGCAGGGGCGCATGGGATGCCGGGTGGAGATGTGACCTCCCTGCAGGGCGGCGGAGTTCCGAGCGGACCGCAAAGTCAGGACGCTTGTGAACGATGTGACCAGTGAGAGAAAAGTGATTCCCCTATTAGCATGAAATATCCTGTCCGGAAAGCGATCCGGCAAAATGGCGATAGATCCACTGCCGTTGACAGGCGTATTCCTAACGGATAAGCATGGGTCGCCGCTTCCAGGCTCCACGGAGCGTGGAAGCTGCCCATAATGTGATGAATTCGGAGAGAACCGCAGGACCGTAAACACATTGGTGCGGCCCGAAACAATGGGCTCGATCATCCCTGGGAGTCCCCCACCCATGAGGATCAGCGAGAAGCCGTCGCAGGACGGCCGCGCACCCGCCGCCGAGCGGCCGGGCCTGTCGGGCCCCGCCTCCCGCAAGCTGCCCGTGCCGCCGAGAGAGCGCAAACCCGCGCTGGCCGCGCTCGCCGTCCTGCTGATCCTGGGCGGGGCGCTGGCCACCACGCTTCTCGTCATGCGCAGCGGCGACCGCGTGTCCGCCGTACAGATCGTCGAGCAGGTGAACGCCGGGCAGCCGGTCCCGAAGAGCGCGCTCAGGGAGGTCGAGATCGCGGACACCGGGATCGGCTACGTCGCCTGGCGTTACAGCGACCGCGTCACCCGGACGTACGCCGCCGTGACCCTGTTGCCCGGCACGCTGCTGACCGAGCAGATGGTGACGGCCCGCGGCGACGAGGCCGGGCCCGGCAAGGCCAAGGTGGGGCTCGCGCTGAAGGCCGGGCAGATGCCCACCGACCTCGTCAAGGGCGATCTGGTGCAGGTGATCTACGTGCCGGCCCAGGGGCGCGACTCGGGGTCGGCGCAGCAGCGGGTGCTCGCCCCCGCGGCCCGGGTCGCCGGGGTGGGCCTGCCGGGGCGGACCGGGAGCAGCGGGCTCGTCTCGGTGATCGTCGACACGTCCGTCGCTCCCACGGTCGCCCTGTACGCGTCCAGTGGGGAGATCGCCCTCGTCGAGCTGCCCGGGGCCGGCTGACGTGGCCCTCATCGTCCTCGCCGCCGACAAGGGGGCGCCCGGAGTCACCACCGCGGCGACCGCGCTCGGAGCCGTGTGGCCGCGTCCCGTGCTGCTGGCCGAGTGCGACCCGTCCGGCGGCGACCTCGCCTACCGGCTCCCGGGCGCCGACGGGGGAATGCTCAACCCCGGCAGGGGGCTGCTCAGCCTCGGCGCCGTCGCCCGGCGCGGCCTGCGGCCCGAGCAGATCCACGAGCACAGCCAGAAGCTCGTGGGCGGCCTCGACGTGCTGCTCGGCCTGGTCAACGGCGAGCAGGCGGCGGGTCTCACCTGGCTGTGGGGGCCGCTCGGCCGGACGCTCGCCGCGCTGCCCGAGGCCGACGTGCTCGCCGACTGCGGCAGGCTCGGCCAGCATCCCCAGATCAACGACCTCCTCGCCGAGGCGGACCAGGTGGTCCTCTTCACCCGGCCCAGCCTCGATCACGTGGCCCACTTACGGGAGCGGCTGAGCCTGCTCAACCGGCGGGTGGGCGTGGTGGTCATCGCCGACCCCCGGTCGTACCGGTCCTCGCTGGACGAGGTCAGGCGGATCGTCGCGGGCTGGGACGTGGCGTTCGTGGGCGGCCTGGCGCACGATCCGAAGGGCGCGGAGCTGCTGCGCGGCCAGTGGGGCGGCCGGCTCGACCGCAGCCTGCTGATCAGGACGGCGCGTGAGCTGGCCGGCCGGCTGGCCGCACAGGTGACCGGCACCGCGGCGGGTGACGCCGCCGGACACACGGCAGGACACACGGCCGGAGACGCGGCGGGCGACCGGACCGGGCCCGTCCGCCGGCCGCAGGAACCGTCGAGCGGGGTGCGGCCGTGAACGCCCAGCGGAGGCCGATCGACCACGGCCTGGTGAAACGGTTCCGGCAGGAGGTCGGCGATCGGCTGGCCCACCAGCGCAGGCTCGACCAGGCGTCCGGCGTGCCGCCGATGACGGGCGAGGACGAACGGCAGTTCGCCCGCGCGCTGATCGCCCAGGTCCTGGAGGAGTTCGCGCGCGGCGAGATCGGGCTGGGCCGCACCCCGCCCACGGCCGAGGAGGAGGAGGCGCTCGCGGCGGGCATCCACGCCGCGCTCTTCGGCGTGGGCCGCCTCCAGCCGCTGCTCGACGACACCGAGGTCGAGAACATCGACATCAACGGCTGCGACCGCGTCTTCGTCAGCTACGCGGACGGCCAGGAGCTCATGCACGATCCCGTGGCCGAGTCGGACGAGGAGCTCATCGAGCTGATCCAGATCCTCGCCGCCTACTCGGGCCTGTCGTCGCGCCCGTTCGACACCGCCAACCCCCAGCTCGACCTGCGCCTGCCGGACGGCTCCCGGCTGTCGGCCGTCATGGACGTCACCGTCCGCCCCGCCGTCTCGATCCGCCGCGCCCGGCTCGGCAAGGTCTTCCTCACCGACCTGATCGGCAACGGCACCCTCACGCCCGACCTCGGCCGGTTCCTTTCGGCGGCCGTGGCGGCGCGCAAGAACATCATGATCGCGGGATCGACCAACGCCGGGAAGACCACCCTGCTGCGGGCCCTGGCCAACGAGATCCCTCCGACCGAGCGGCTCATCACCGTCGAACGCGCCCTGGAGCTCGGGCTCGACCAGTTCGCCGAGCTGCATCCCAACGTCGTGGCCTTCGAGCAGCGCCTGCCCAACTCCGAGGGGCAGGGCGAGATCTCCATGGCGGAGCTGGTGCGCCGCTCGCTGCGGATGAACCCGTCCCGCGTGATCGTCGGCGAGGTGCTCGGCGACGAGATCGTCACCATGCTGAACGCGATGACGCAGGGCAACGACGGGTCGCTGTCGACCATCCACGCCAACTCCAGCATGGAGGTCTTCAACCGCATCGCCACCTACGCCCTGCAGGCGGAGGAACGGCTGCCGATCGAGGCCACCCACATGCTGATCGCGGGGGCCATCGACTTCGTCGTCTTCGTCGAGAAGCGCAACGACTACCACCGCGGCGGCACCCTGCGCCGCTTCGTGTCCAGCGTGCGCGAGGTCACCGGCTGCGACGGGCGCGTGCTGTCGTCGGAGGTGTTCGTCCAGGCGGGCGACCGCGCCGTGCCGCACGCGCCGATCTCCTGCATCGAGGAGCTCGCCGCGTACGGCTACGACCCGGCGCCGGGGGCGTGGCGATGAGCGCCCCGCCCCGCGTCGCCGCCGGTCCGGGGAGGTCGTGAATGCCGCTCCCCCCTGGAACGATCGACCCGCTCGTGCTGCTGTCCGGCGCCGCCGTCGGTGGCGGCCTGTTCGCGTTCGGCCTGGCCCTGTACGGCCTGCCGCAGCGCCCCGCCGGTCCTGACGGCACCGCCAGGCGCAGACGACTGCTGCGCACCCTGTCGACCAGGTCGGCCGTGGCCGCCGTCACCGGGGTGGTCGTGCTGGCGGTCACGGGCTGGCCCGTCATCGCGGTGGGATCGGTGCTGCTTGTCCTTGCCTGGCGCGGTCTCACCGGCGGGGCCGCCGAGGAGCGGGCCGCGATGCGGCGGCTGGAGGGGCTCGCCGCGTGGACGGAGTCGCTGCGCGACACGATCGCCGGCGCGGCCGGGCTGGAACAGGCCATCCCGTCGTCGATCCGGGCAGCCGCCCCCATGCTCAGACCGCACCTGCGGGCGCTCGTCGACCGGCTGCACACGCGGATGCCGCTGGCGGACGCCCTGCGCATGTTCGCCGACGAGCTCGACGACACCTCGGCCGACCTGGTGGTGGCCGCGCTCATCCTCAACTCGCGGCTGCGCGGGCCCGGCCTGCGCGACGTGCTGTCCGCCCTCGCCGTTTCGGCCCGCGAGGAGCTCGACATGCGGCGACGGGTGGAGGCCGAGCGCAGGTCGACCCGCAAGAGCGTGCAGATCGTCGTCGGCACCGCCCTCACGTTCGCCGGTCTCCTGGTCGTGTTCAACCGCTCGTACGTCGAGGAGTACGACTCGCTGCTCGGCCAGGCCGTGCTGGTGGTGGTCGCGGGGCTGTTCGGCGCGGGCTTCGCCTGGATGCGGCGGCTCGCCCGGTTCGACAAACCGGCCCGCATCCTCGCGCCCTACCACCGCCCGGCCGGGACTCCCGGCCCCGCCGACGCGTCCACGACGGCACACACGACGGCTCACACCCCGGCTTCCAATACGGCCGCCGCCGCACGAGTCGGGGAGGAGGGCAGATGATCTACGAGGTGCTCGCGGGGAGCGTCCTCGGCATGGGGGTCTTCCTCCTGCTCCGGGCGTTGTTCCCGCCACGGCCCGGCCTGCTCGCCCGGCTGGCCGCGCTCGACCTCGCCAGGGACGGCGCCGACGCGCCAAGGGCGCCCCTGATCGCGCCCGAGGAGCACGTCAGTCCCTTCCGGCAGCGGCTCGGCCTCCGGGTGGCCGCGTTCTACGCGGCCCGCGGCTGGGAGGCCGGCTCACTGCGGGCCGACCTCGCCCTGCTGGGCAAGTCGTTCGAGGGATTCCTGGCGACGAAGGCGCTGCTGGCCACCTCGGGGCTGCTGGCCTTCCCCATCCTGGTCGCCTGGCTCGCGCTGATGGGCTGGGGCGTCTCCGTTCAGGTGCCGCTCTGGTCGTCTCTCGTCGTCTGCGTGGTCTTCTTCCTCCTGCCCGATCTGCAGATCAGGCGCGACGCGGCGGTGCGGCGCCGCGACTTCCGGCACGCCGTCGGCGCCTTCCTCGACCTCGTGGCCATGAACCTGGCCGGCGGCCGGGGCGTCCCCGAGGCGCTGCTGATGGCCGTATCGGTGGGCGGCCCCGGCGCGCCGGTCAACGGTTCCGGCCCGCCGGCCGGGTCCAACTGGGCGATGGAGCGCATCCGCGAGGCACTCGCGAACGCGCGCATCGTCGGCATCACGCCCTGGCAGGCCCTGGGCCAGCTCGGCGACGAGATCAACGTCGACGAGCTGCGCGACCTGTCGGCGGCCCTCGGTCTCGTCGCCGACGACGGGGCCAAGATCCGGGCGTCGCTCACCGCCCGGGCGGCCACCCTCCGCCGCCGCGAGCTCGCCGAGGTCGAGGGCAAGGCGGGGGAGCGGTCCCAGTCGATGCTGGTCGCGCAGCTCCTGCTGTGCGCGGGCTTCGTGATCTTCCTCAGTTATCCGGCAGCCATGAAGATGTTGGGGTCCTGATGCTCTGGTTCGACTACCTGGTCGCCGTCCTCTACGTCCGGATCGACCGTGCCAGGAACGCTCCCTCGCGCGGCGCCTCGGCCGTCGAATGGGTGATCATCACAGCGATCATCGCCGGAGTCGCACTCGGGCTCGCGACGCTCATCAAAACCCTCGTCACGCAGAAGCAGAGCGAGATCCAGTCCAACTTCGGCGGCGGTGGTGGAGGGGCCGGTGGCGCCGGTGGTGCGGGCGACGGCGGCGGCCTGGGCGGCGGCGGGGACCAGTGACACCGGTCGCCGTCGCCCCGCCCCGCCGGCGGCCGGCCGGTGCCCGGCCCTCCGCCGCCGGGTCCGGCCGGCGCGGCGACCGCGGCGCCACCGTCATCGAGCTGGCCATGCTCATGCCGGTCGTGCTGGCGATCGTGCTGCTGATCGTCCAGGTGACGCTCTGGTTCCACGGCCGTCAGGTGGCCGACGCCGCCGCGCGGGAGGGGGCCCGAGTGGCCCGCGCCGCCGGGGAGTCGGGCGACTGGCAGGGCGCCGCGGAGTCGAAGGCACAGCAGATCATCCAGGCGGTCGGCCCCGAACTGCTGCAGAACGCCAAGGCCACGGCATGGGAGAGCGACGGCCGGCGCGGCGTCGAGATCACCGGGAGCGCCGTGCAGGTGGTGCCGCTGCTGCCGTCGATGACCTTCACGATCACCGCGCGTTTCGGCGGCCCCGTGGAGTGCTTCCGGCCGGACGTCGGCGACGGGGAGGACTGCGAGTGATCCGTCCCAGCCGGCTCCGTACCCCGTCCCGGCGGGCTCCGCGCCGGACGGCTTCCCCGGGCGACCGCGGCTCGATGACGGCCGAGACGGTCATGCTCGCCCCGGTCTTCCTGCTGTTCCTGATGTTCCTCGTGGGCGCCGGCCGCATCGTGGAGGCGCAGGGAGAGGTGAACGGCGCCGCCAGGGACGCGGCCAGGGCCGCGTCCATCGAGCGGACCCTGCCGGACGCCGAGGCCGCCGCCACCGAGGCCGCGCAGGACGCGCTGTCGAGCGAGTGCGCGCCCCAGACCAGTACGGCCGGCTCCAAATGGGAGGCCGGCGGTTACGTCAAGGCCACCGTGACCTGCGACCTCGACCTCGGGTTCCTGGGCTTCGGCGGGGCCAAGACGATGTCGGGCAGCGCGGTCGTGCCCCTGGAGCAGTTACGCCGGATCGTCCAGGAGTCGGGAGGCGGCCAATGACCACGTCGCCGATCCTCGGACGCGCCGCCGGGCGGCCCGGACGCCGGGGCGAACATCGGGCCGACACCGGCTCGATGTCCGTCTTCGTGGTGCTCTTCTCGGGCGTGGTGTTCCTGCTGGCCGGGCTGCTGGTGGACGGCGGCGCCGCGATCAACGCCAGGCTCAAGGCCGCCGACATCGCCGAGCAGGCCGCGCGGGCCGCGGCCGACCAGATCGACACGGAGGTGCTGCGGGCGACCGGCCAGGTGCGGCCGATGACCGGCGGCGGGTCCTGCGACCGCGCTCAGGAGATCGTCCAAGCGCAGGAGGTGGAGGGCGCGCGGATGACGTCGTGCGATCCCGGGAACGCCGACGTGACGGTCGGCGTCGCCGTCCGCTGGAACGCCTTCTTCCTGGCCGTTCTCGGCTTCGGCGGGTCGGAGATGACGGCCACGGCCACCGCCGCACCGGACGCGGGGGACGCGTGAGCCGCGACCCGGGGCGGTCGCGCCCCGGCACCCCGATCCCGTCCGACGGCGGCCGGCCGCCGGAGCGGTGGCGGGAGCCACTGCCCGCCCGGGTCCGGCCCAAGCGGTCGGCCGGCGACGTCTTCGCCGGGATCGGGGCGCTGATCGCGCTGGTCGGCCTCGTCGGTGGCGTGCCGTACGCGCTGATCCGGCTGGCCGGGCCGCCCCTGAGCGGCGACCTGCTCAACTCCGGCGTGTTCACCAGCCGGGTCGGGCCGGAGACGATCGTCTCGATACTGGTGCTGCTCGTCTGGCTGGCCTGGCTCCAGCTGTTCCTCTGCGTGGTGGTCGAGGTCTACGCGGGTCTGCGCCGGGTGGGCATGCCCGCGCGCGTCCCGCTCTCCGGCGGCACCCAGGCCCTGGCGAACCGGCTGGTCTCCGCCGTGCTGCTGCTGTTCACCGCGGCCGCGGTGGCGGTGCCGCTCGTCCGGGCCGGCGCTCCGGCGCCGATCCGGCCGCAGGTCGCCGCCCTGTCGGCTCCCGTCGCGACGGAGACGGACCGGCCGTCCCTGCACGCGCGTGAGGTCAAGAAGGTCTACGTGGTGCAGCCGCCCCACGGCCGTCACCACGAGAGCCTGTGGGAGATCGCCGAGAAGTGCCTGGGCGACGGGCGGCGCTATCCCGAGATCTACCGGCTGAACCAGCACAAGGAACAGCCCGACGGCAGCCGCCTGCACATGGCCGACCTCATCCGCCCCGGATGGGTGCTGGACATGCCGGACGACGCCAGGAACGTCCACGTCGTCCCCGTCGAGGAGGGGCGTCCCGAGATCCTTTCGGAGCACCGCGGCGCGCCCGCCGAGCTGGACGGCGGCACCCACCTGGACGGGTCACACCACGACGGCCCCCGGGCGGACCACCCAGGCGGCGGTGCTGGCGGCGGTGCTGGCGGCGGCGCGACGGCCGGGCCGGGCGCCCGGCCCGGCACGGCGCCCGATCCCGGGGACATCTCGCTGCCCGACTCCGGGGCACCGCCCGCCGATGAGCGCGCGCTCGAGCCCACACAGGGGCCTACAGGGCGTCCGGCGCACGATCGGGCCCACGACGCCGAGCAGGGGCCTGGGCAGGGATCCGGGCGGGGACGGCACGCCGGGCCCCCCGCCGAGCCGGTCTCGCCGGCTGTCTCACCACCTGTCTCGCGGCCGGTCTCCCCGCCTCTCGCTCCGTCCGAGCGGACGGCCACTCCGGCGATGACCACCCAGGCGCAGGACCACGAGGCCGGGGCGGGCCTCCTCGACTACCTGGCCGGCGCCACCCTCGCCTCGGCCGGACTGCTCGCCCTGCTCGGCCGCCGGCGGCGCGAGCAGCTTTGGCGGCGGGCGTTCGGCCGGCGGATCGCCCGCCCACGGGGCGACGCGGCGCAGGCCGAGGTGGCGATCCGCCTGGGCGCGGACGCTCCCGGCAGCCGGATGCTCGATCTCGGCCTGCGGCTGCTGGCCATGAGGCTGACCGAGCGCGGCGCGCGCCTGCCGACCGTCTACGCCGCGCACCTGTCCGAGCAGGGCCTCGACCTGTGGGTCCACCCGCCGGACGAGAACGTCCCCGAGCCCTGGGAGGCGTGGGACGACGGCCAGCTCTGGCGGCTGCCCGCCCACGAGGGCCGCCGGATCGACGAGCACGACCTGGCCGGGGTCCCCGCGCCGTACCCGGGCCTGGTGTCGCTGGGCAGCGCGCGGGGCGGGCGGGTGCTGGTCGACCTGGAGGCAGCGCACGGCGTGATCGGCATGACCGGCACGCAGCCGGTCGCCGCGCTGTCGGCCCTGGCGGTCGAGCTGGCCACGAACCGCTGGTCGGATGACATGTGGATCACCCTCGTCGGCTTCGGCGACGAGCTGGCGCTGCTCGCCCCCGAGCGGATCACGGTGGCCGGCAGCCTGGCGGAGGCGCTGCCCGAGTTCGAGGAGCGCGCCCGGCAGGCCCCGGGCGACGACGTCCTCACCGGGCGGGTCCACGGCCGGGTGGCCGACCCCGCGTACACGCCGCACTTCCTGCTGTCGGCGATCCAGCCGGACGCGGACGAGGCGCGGCGCCTGGCCCTGCTCGGCAAGGGCAGGCGGACGGCGAGCGGGTTCGTGATCGCGGGCCCGCCGCACGCCACCTGGACATGGGAGATCGGCGAGGACGGACACGCCCGCCTCGACTCCCTCGGCTTCGACGTCGAGGCCCACCTGCTGCCGCGCCGCCACTACAACGCCGTGATCAATCTGTTCCGCACGGCGGGATCGGCCGAGGGCGAGCCGCTCACCCCGGTCGAGCCCCTGCCGGACGAGCCGCCGTCGATCGAGGTGGGCGTCCTCGGGCCGATCGAGATCACCCCGGTGGCCCCGCTGGAGGAGGGCCGGGCCGCGCTCGCCCACGAGCTGGTCGTCTACCTGGCCACCCACCCGGAGGGCGTCCATCCCGTCGTGCTCGGAGGCGTGCTGTGGCCGCGCGGCGTCCAGGCGGCGGTGCGCGACGCCACGATCGGCCGGGTCGCCGAATGGCTGGGCGCCGATCCCGAGGGCCGTCCCCACCTTCTCGTGGACGGCGACGGCCGGCTGCGGCTCGGCCCCGGGATCCGTACCGACTGGCGGCTGTTCCAGGAGCTGGTCCGCCGCGCGGCGGCGGACCGGGGCACCGAGACCGAGGCCGACCTGCTCGACCGGGCGCTGCGGCTGGTGCGCGGGCCGCTGCTCACGGGCCGGCCGCCCCACAGGTACGCATGGCTCGCGGCCGATCCCCTGGAGTACGACGTGACGGCGTGGGTCGCGGACGCGGCGCACGCCCTGTGCGAGATCCGGCTGGCGCGCTCCGACCCGCACGGGGCGGTCGCCGCGGCGCGGGCCGGGCTGCTGCTCGCGGCCGACGACGAGGGGCTGTGGCGCGATCTGCTCCGCGCGGCCCACGCCACCGGCGACCCGGCCCGGCTCCGCGCCGTAGTCGACGGCCTGCGCCGCCGGGCCGCCTCCCATCCGTACGGCGGCGGCATGGCGCCGGAGACGGAGGCGCTCATGGACGAGCTGCTGCCCGACTGGCGCCAGGCCGACTCACCCGACCTGAGAACCTCTCGTCTCGCCTGATCGGAGGGGCCGATGCGTGACACAGCCAGGGCGGCGGCCACTGCGGCGATCACCATGGTCGCCGTCGCGGCCTGTACGGCGCTGGCCGCCGCGTGCTCCACCGCTCCGGAGCGCGAGTTCACCCCCGCCGGCGCGGCGGCCGGTGACAGGGCCGGTGGCGCGGCAGGAGAGGCGGCGGCCGCGCCGGTACCGACCGTCGCGACGACCACGGTGGCGCCGGGGCTGCGGGTGCAGGTCGAGTGGCCGGCGGTGCCCGAGCCGGGCCAGGCCGCGATCATCAAGGCGTTCGGCGACGTCTACACCCGTCAGTGGCGCGCCGTCGGCACCCTCGGCGCTGACACGTCCTACCTGGACGGCGTGGAGGAACCGGCCAGCCGGGACGCCTACACCTGGGTCAACGGCTTCGTCGGCGAGGGCCTGTCGGCGCGCGGCGTCGCCCGGCTCTACGCCCTGCGGGTGGCCTCGGTGAGCGGGCCGGGAGCGGAGGTCGACGGCTGCGTCGACGAGTCGGGGGTCCGGGTCACCGACGAGAAGGGGACGCCGGTCGCCCGTCAGCCCGACTGGACGAAGCCCCCGAAATCCACCTACTTCCAGGCCGCCGGAGTGCGGCGGGGCGACGACGGCACCTGGCGGGTGAAGCTGTTGCGGCACGCCGCCTATCCCGACGAGCGCGCGAAGGAGTGCGTCCGATGAACACGCATGGGTCAGCGCCCCGGCCGCGACGGCCGCGGGCCCGCCGCCGTTCGAGCCTGGCACCGGTCGCCCTGGCGGGCGGGCTGGTGGCGGGCGGGCTGCTGTCCGTCGCGGCGGCGCCCAACCCGGGCGGGCCGCAGGGCGAGGGATTCCAGTACGGCCGCACCGTCGGGGTGCGGCTGCAGAACTCCTCCATCGTCGTTTCGGGCAGCGGAGTCGGGGCGAAGAGCGACGGCTACCGGGTCAAACGGCCCTGCTGGTATGAGCCGGGCAAGTCCGCGGAGGACATGCTCAAAAGCCAGCAGGACGTACGGGCCTGGTGGTTCCACGTGAACCCCGGCAAGACCGAAGAGGACTACCAGAAGTCCATCAAACAGTTCGAGGACAAGGTCGGCGAGCAGGGCCGGTGGTGGACGCCCGCCTACAACGCGGCCGATCCGAACGGCATGTCGTGCTGGACCGGCCTGCAGGGAGCCGTCTGGGTGCCGCAGGGGCAGACCCCGCCCGCCGGGATCACCATGCAGGAGCTCATGGACATCGCCCGGGCCGCGCTGACCGTGCCGGAGCCCACGATCAAGCTGAGCCCGGACGCCAAGAGCTACGTCAATCTCCCGACCTGGGTCTGGCTGGAGGGCGTCGGGGCGACCACCCGCTCGGTCACCGCCACCCTGCCGGGGGTCATGTCGGCGACGGTGACCGCGACGCTCGGCAGCATCAAGATCGATCCTGGCACCAAGGACGACACCAGGGCCGAGGTACGCACAAACTGCGGCACCACCGGCCATCCGTACGTCAAGGGCAGCACGGACTTCCAGTGCGGGGTCAAATACCTGCGCTCCTCCGCCGATCTGCAGCCGCCGGTCTATCACCTCACGGTGACGACCGTGTGGCCGGTGACCGGCCAGGGAAACAACCTCGGCGGAGGGGCGGTCGCGCCCTTCGTCTACGACCCCAACTACGCGCCGGTGCAGGCCTCGGCGACCAGGGACGTCCCGGTCGGGGAGGTGCAGAGCGTCGTCCAGCCGTGATCAGGCCCCGCGTCAGGCATGCGACTCGTGGGCGAGCAGCCACTCCTTGACGGGCGTGCCGTAGTAGTAACCGCCGTAGCCTCCCGACGACGGCAGCACGCGGTGGCACGGCACGAACGGCGCGATCAGGTTCTGCGCGCAGGCCGACCCCGCGGCGCGGGCCGCCGTCCGCGGCAGGCCGGCCTTCTCGGCCAGGTCGCCGTACGACACGGTGGTCCCGGCGGGCACGCCGCGCAGCGCCTCGTAGAGCCGATGCCGGGTCGGGGTGCCCGGCTGCTCGACGGGCACGCGGTCGAGCGCGTCCACCCGGCCGTCGAGATACTCCTCCACGGCGTGGGCGGCGTCTCCCACGTCGCCCTCGCGCAGCGGCAGGGCGCGCTGCGCGGGCGAGAGCCGTACGAACATGTCCCGGGGGTCGGCGGTGAAACCGGCGGCGACGAGGACGCCGTCACGGGTGAGCAGGGCGAGCGGGCCCACCGGGGTGGGCAGCACCTGAGAAACGATCATTCCGGGCGCGGCCACGAGGCCGCTACCTCCCTTGACGGTGATTGCGGACGGGGTCAGCGGTGCGATCGGCGCTCGCGCTCCACAGATGGAGGGCGGCGTAGGCGCGCCACGGCCGCCACCCTTCCGCTTCCCGTGGCGCGATGCCGAGATCGGCCATCGTCTTGTCGAGCACGAGGTCGTTGTCGGGCCAGGCGTCGGGGTCGCGCAGGGACCGCAGCGCGATGTATCCGGCGGTCCAGGGGCCGATGCCGGGCAGGTCGAGCAGCTTCGCCCGGGTGTCGGCCGGATCTTCGGCCCCGTCGAGGTCGAGCCGGCCGTCCGCCACGGCCTCGGCCAGGGCCCTGATCGTGGCCGTGCGGCGGCCGGTCAGGCCCAGCCCGGTGAGGTCGGCCCCGGCCAGCCGGTCGGCCGGGGGGAAGAGTGTGCCGACCTCGGGCACAGCGTCACCGGCCTGGGGTTCGCCGCTCTGGGGTTCGCCGGTCTGGGGCCGGTCCGTCCCGGACTCTTCGGGCAGGTCGCGGACCGGCACGCCGGTCCTTGCGGTGATCCGGCCGAGGAGGGTGCGGGCCCCGGCCACCGAGATCTGCTGTCCGACGACGGCCCGCACCGCCATCTCCAGCCCGTCGAACGCGCCCGGCACCCGCAGGCCCGGACGGGCCTCGACCAGGGGGGCCAGCGCGGTCGAGCCGAGCGCCGACGTGATCGCCTCGGGATCGGCGTCCAGGTCGAGCAGGCGGCGGCAGCGGGACACGATCCGCGACAGCTGCCGGGTCTGGTCGGTGCGCACGGTGAGCCGGATGTGGTCGCGAGCCGGGGCGAGGGTGATCCATCCGCCGGGGACGGCCCGGCTGTAGCCCGCCACCTCCGGGGTGGGCCCGGCCGTCCAGGTGACGGCCTCCACCCCGGGGATCGCCCGCGCCGCGAGGAACCGCAGCACCGACTGGGCGTCGTACGGGCGGCGGTACGCCAGCCGGAGGACCAGCGGCGTCAGCACCGCGGGCGGTTCCGTCGTGGCGAGCGGGCCGACCGCCTTGCGCAGATCACTCGGCGCGAAGCGGTACGACTCCTTCATGGCCGCGTTGAACTGCCGGACGCTGCCGAACCCGGCGGCGAAGGCCACGTCGGCCATCGGCAGCGACGTCTCGGTGAGCAGCCGCTTGGCCAGCAGCAGCCGACGGGTGCGGGCGACGGCGAGCGGCCCGGTGCCCAGTTCGGCGACGAACAGCCGGTGCAGGTGCCGCTCGGTGACGTGCAGCCGCCGGGCCAGGCCCGCGACGCCGCCGTCGTCGGCGACACCGTCGTCGATCAGCCGCAGCGCGCGTCCCACGAGATCGGCGCGGACGTTCCAGCCGGGGTCGCCGGGGCTGACCTCGGGACGGCAGCGGCGGCAGGGCCGGAACCCGGCGGCCTCGGCGGCGGCGGCGTACCGGTAGAAGCTGACGTTGGTCCGGGCGGGGGTGCGGGCCGGGCAGATGGGGCGGCAGTAGATGCCGGTCGTGCTGACGGCCGTGTAGAACCGTCCGTCGAAGCGGGGGTCACGCGCGCTGACGGCGAGGTAGCAGGCGTCGAAGTCGAGCTCTCGTGTCGTCACGCGTTCGATGCTAGGCACACGTCGTGGCGGTGGACACGCGGAAATCGGACCTCGCTGCCCGGCCCGCCGGACAGGCTCTCAGCCCGTCCGGCGGGCGAGGCGGCTCACTTGCTGGAGATGCCGACACCGAGGTCGAACTCGCGGTAGACCCTGGCCCAGAAGCCGTCCCGCAGCCAGACGCGGGCCTCCGGGTAGGGGCGGAGCGAGTGCCCCAGCTCCTTCTCGGCCTCGATGAGCAGCTCGGTGTCGATCACGGTGGGCAGGATCGGGCCGGGCAGCAGGTCACGGATGTTGTCCCGGCCGCGGGTCAGTATCCATTTCTGCGCGACGTGTTCCCCGACCTCCTCGACGCGCGGGCGTCCGGGGCCGAGCTTGGTGACCTGCCCGACCGGAGCCCTCGGCGGCACCGGCTTGACCGTGCGGCCGGCGAAGACCTGGGCGGGCGACGGCGCGGGCGGCACGGGCACCGGCACGGGCGCCTTGGCGAAGAAGGGGCGCAGGAAGTCGGCGGAGAGGATCTCGACGGTGTCCGACTCCCACACGAGCCGCTCCGCCTGGTTGGTCCCGAACGGCGGCTCGACCCCCCACAGGTGGATCCGCACGCCGTACGCCTGGGCGGCCTCGACGGCGGGCACCATGTCCTCGTCTCCGGCGATCAGCACGGTGTCATGCACGGCGTGATGGCGGGCCAGCGCCTCCAGATCGCTGCGGATCTGCGCGTCCACGCCCTTCTGCTGTCCCCGCGCGTTGAGGTTGCCAAGGCGCACCTTGACCCAGGGGAGCTGGGCGATGACCCGCTGGTCCACGGTCGGGACCCGGTCGCGGGCGGCGTCGTACCAGTAGATGCGGAGCAGTTCGCCGGGGATGCGCTCGAGCGCGTGCTTCTGGAGTGCCTGGATCAGCTCGTCGGCGGAGACCCGGTACTCCTTGCGCTCCTTCGCGCCTAAGAGCACCTCACCGGCCGCCGCGTACAGGTAACCCACGTCCACAAGGACGGCATACTTCGCGGCAATGCCGTGTGCGCTGAAGTCCGGGATGGCCATGGTGTCCTCCAGGACTCGTCACTAGATGATCGGCTGACTGTATTCCCCCGCTTTCTAGATAGTCCCAACTCTAGAGCCCGTTGACACCCTGTTCCGCTGATGTAATCGCACCGTGGTCGCCCGCCGGTCGCCCGTCGATCACCCTCACTCGCCCGTCGGTCGTCCGTCCCCGTTCGTGTGCCCGTCAGCCCGCGCCGGAAACCGGCGGCAACCGGGACGGGAGGGTCGTCAACCGGCGGAAACCCTCGTAACTGGCCCCCGGCTCCGTCGTAGGGGACCGGGGAGAACGGTCACCTGTACCCAGGGAGGAAGGCCGCGCGCCAGGCCCCCGGCCCCCGCGGCGTCGTCCCGCGCAGCCGCCCCGCGGGATCACGCCACCTACCGGCCCCGGCCCCGGTCTCGGCCTCGGACGTGGCGCCGCGCGGGGCGGCCGTGGCCGCCCGGGCGGCCAGTACGGCGGCCAGGGCCGCGATCTCCTCGGCGGTCGCGTCGCCCCGCATGATCCGCAGGCGCGGCTCCGGCTCGCTCACAGCGGGATGTTCCCGTGCTTCTTGGGCGGCAGCGTGGCCCGTTTGTTCCGCAGGGCCCGCAGCGCCCGGACGATCCGCACCCGCGTGTCCGACGGCCGGATGACCGCGTCGACGTAGCCGCGCTCGGCCGCCAGATAGGGATTGGCGAGGGTGTCCTCATACTCGGCGACGAACCCGGCCCGCGCCGCGTCCGGATCGTCGGCGGCGGCCAGTTCGCGCCGGTAGAGGATGTTGACCGCGCCCTGCGCCCCCATCACCGCGATCTGGGCGGTCGGCCAGGCCAGGTTGACGTCGGCGCCCAGGTGCTTGGACCCCATGACGTCGTACGCCCCGCCGTACGCCTTGCGGGTGATCACCGTCACCAGGGGCACGGTCGCCTCCGCGTACGCGTAGAGCAGCTTGGCCCCGCGCCGGATGATGCCGTTCCACTCCTGGTCGGTGCCGGGGAGGAAACCGGGCACGTCGACAAATGTCAGCACCGGGACGTTGAAGGCATCGCAGGTGCGGACGAACCGGGCGGCCTTCTCCGAGGCGCCGATGTCGAGCGTGCCCGCGAGACTCATGGGCTGGTTGGCCACGACCCCCACCGGGCGGCCCTCCACCCGGCCGAAGCCGACGACGATGTTGGGCGCGTACCCCGCCTGGATCTCCAGGAACTCGCCGTCGTCGAGGACGTGCTCGATCACCGTGAGCATGTCGTACGGCTGGTTGGCCGAGTCGGGGATGAGCGCGTCGAGCTCCCGGTCCGTCTCAGTGATCTCCAGGTCGGCCTCGACGCCGTACGACGGAGCCTCGTCCAGGTTGTTCGACGGCAGGTACGACAGCAGCGCCCGGGCGAACTCCAGGCAGTCCTGCTCGTCGGACGCCTCGTAGTGGGCGACCCCGGAGCGCGAGTTGTGCGTATGTGCGCCGCCCAGTTCCTCGAAGGTCACCTCCTCGCCGGTGACGGTTCTGATGACGTCCGGCCCGGTGATGAACATGTGCGACTTCTCCTGCACCATCAGGACGAAGTCGGTCAGCGCGGGGGAGTAGACGGCGCCGCCCGCGCACGGGCCCATGATCAGGGAGATCTGCGGGATCACACCCGAGGAGTGGACGTTCCGCTTGAAGATCTCCGCGTACAGGCCGAGGGACACCACGCCCTCCTGGATGCGGGCCCCGCCGGAGTCGTTGATGCCGACCACCGGGCAGCCGACCTTCAGCGCGTGGTCCATGACCTTGACGATCTTCTCGCCGAAGACCTCGCCGAGCGATCCGCCGAAGACTGTGAAGTCCTGCGCGAAGACCGCGACCGGGCGGCCGTCGACCGTGCCGTGCCCGGTGACGACCCCGTCGCCGTACGGGCGCTCCCGCTCCAGGCCGAAGCCGGTCGAGCGGTGCCGCGCGAGCTCGTCGAACTCCACGAACGAGCCCTCGTCGAGGAACGCCGTGACCCGCTCGCGGGCCGTCATCTTGCCCTTGGCGTGCTGCCGTTCCACGGCGGGCCGCGAGCCCGCGTGGGCGGCCTCGCCCAGCCGCCGCTCCAGGTCGGCGATCTTGCCGGCGGTCGTGTGGATGTCGATCTCGTGGGCGTCCCGGCTCATGTCGGAAAGGGTAGTCCCGCCCCTCCGTCCGGGGACGAGGGGCGGTCGCGCCGACCGGGGCCGCGGTGAGCCGGCGTCAGGGCTTGCGGGCCACGACGGCGTAGCCCGCCACCTCGGCCGGCGTCCCCCACGGGGTCTCCTCGGGACGCCAGTGGGACATGGAGACGAGGCCGGGCTCCAGCAGTTCCAGCCCGTCGAGCAGCCCGATGATCTCCTCGCGCGTCCGGGGCGAGATCTGCTGCGGCGCCTTCTCGTTCCAGTCCTCGTTGGCCTGGGCGTTGGCCTGGATCGACGACTGGTCGCCGATGTCGAGCGTGGCGTGGGTGAGCACCAGGTAGCTGCCGGAGGGAACGGCGCCGAGCAGCCGGTCCAGGATCGCGCGCGCGTCGCCGTCGTCGCCCACGAAGTGCAGGATGCCGAGCAGCATGATGGCGACCGGACGGCCGTAGTCGAGCGTCTTGGCCGCGGCCTCGATGATCGCCTCGGGCTCGCGGAGGTCGGCGTCGATGTAGTCGACCACGCCCTCGGGGCTGCCGACCAGCAGGGCGTGGGCGTGGACGAGCACCAGGGGATCGTTGTCCACGTAGACGATGCGGGCGTCGGGGGCCACCTGCTGGGCCACCTCGTGCGTGTTGTTCATCGTGGGCAGGCCGGTGCCGATGTCCAGGAACTGGCGGATCCCGGCCTCGCCCGCCAGGTGGCGGACGGCGCGCCCGAGGAACGCGCGGTCGGCCCGCGCGATGTCGCGCATCTGGGGGAAGACGCTGAGGATGCCGTCGGCGGCCGCGCGGTCGGCCGGGAAGTTGTCCTTGCCGCCGAGCAGGTAGTTCCACACCCGTGCGCTCTGCGGCACGTTCGTGTCGATCCTGGAGGACAGCGGCGGGGCCGCGGACGAGTCGGGCTCGGTCATGGGGGGCGCCCTTCTGCCAGCCGTTGCGGACGGACCGGCTCCATCCTACGGAGCGGACCCGGCATGATCCACTGGTCTAGTCCAATGGGTGAGACCGGTATCGGGCGACCGAGCGCGATTCGCTAGCCTTCGAGGCATGGCCGCCATCGCTCCTGCCGAACGACACGACGCCGTCGCGGAGATGCCGGACGAGCTCCGTGCCGACGTACGCCTCCTGGGTGGACTGCTGGGTCAGGTGATCGCCGAGCACGGCGGCGCCGATCTCCTCGCCGACGTCGAACGGCTCCGCAAAGCCGTGATCGCCGCCAGGCGCGGCGAGACGACGGCCGACGAGGTCGCCGGCATGGTCGCCGGGTGGCCGTTGGACCGGGCCGTCCAGATCGCCCGCGCCTTCACCTGCTACTTCCATCTCGCCAATCTCGCGGAGGAGCACTTCCGCGTCCGCGTGCTCCGGCGCAGGGACACCGACACGGTGCCGCTGCGCGAGTCGCTCGCCGAGGCCGTGCAGGCCCTCAGGGGCGACGACAGGCTCCAGGACCTCGTGGACGGGCTGGAGTTCCGGCCGGTCCTCACCGCGCATCCCACCGAGGCCCGGCGCCGGGCCGTCGTCACCGCCATCCAGCGGATCGGCGTCCAGCTTGAGGCGTACAACGCGCCCGGCGGCGGCGCGGCCGAGCGCGAGGAGGCGCACCGGCGGCTGCTGGAGGAGATCGACGTCCTCTGGCGCACCGCGCAGCTCCGGGCGACCAAGCTCGACCCGCTCGACGAGGTGCGCACCGCGATGGCGGCGTTCGACGAGACGCTGTTCCGCACGGTGCCGCAGATCTACCGCTCACTCGACGCCGCGCTCGCCTCGGGCACCGGCACCCGCCCTCCGCTCGCCCGGGCGTTCATCAGGTACGGGAGCTGGATCGGCGGCGACCGGGACGGCAACCCCAACGTCACCGCCAAGGTGACCAGGGAGGCCGTGCAGATCCAGGCCGAGCACGTGCTGATCGCGCTGGAGAGCGCCACCACCCGGATCGGCCGCTCCCTGACGCTCGCCGCGTCGTTCACCCCGCCGTCCGCCGACCTGCGGGCCGCGCTCGCCAAGGCGGAGGGCGATCACCCCGACCTGGTGTCGGAGATGGCCACCCGGTCGCCGCAGGAGCCCCACCGGCAGTGGCTGATGTTCGTGGCGACCCGGCTGGCCGCCACCCGGCGGCGCGACCTCGACCTCGCCTACCGCTCCCCGTCGGAGATGCTCGCCGACCTGAGGCTGGTGCAGGACTCGCTGCGCGGCGCGGGCGCGGCCCGGCAGGCGTACGGCGAGCTGCAGCACCTCGTCTGGCAGGTGGAGACGTTCGGCTTCCACCTGGCCGAGCTGGAGGTCAGGCAGCACTCCGCCGTGCACGCGGCGGCGCTGGAGGAGATCGCCGCGGGCACCCTGTCGGAGCGCACCGAGGAGGTGCTCGCCACCATCCGGGTGATCGGCTGGATCCAGGAGCGGTTCGGCGTCGACGCCTGCTGCCGCTACGTGGTCTCGTTCACCCGTTCGTCCGAGGACGTCGCGGCCGTCTACGAGCTGGCCCGGCACGCGATGGGCGACCGGGCGCCGGTGCTCGACGTCGTGCCGCTCTTCGAGTCCGGTCAGGACCTCGACAACTCCACGGCCGTCCTTGAGGGCATGCTGAAGCTGGAGCCGGTGCGGCGGCGGCTCGCCGCCAACGGCCGGCGCGTCGAGGTCATGCTCGGCTACTCCGACTCGGCCAAGGAGCTCGGCCCGGCCGCGGCGACCCTGCGCCTCTACGACGCCCAGGCGGCCCTGGCGGCCTGGGCCGCCGACAACGACGTGCGGCTGACGCTCTTCCACGGCCGGGGCGGCGCCCTGGGCCGTGGCGGCGGTCCCGCCAACCGCGCCGTGCTCGCCCAGGCCCCCGGGTCGGTGGCGGGCCGCTTCAAGGTCACCGAGCAGGGCGAGGTGATCTTCGCGAGGTACGGCCACTCCGCCATCGCCAAGCGGCACATCGAGCAGGTGACCAACGCGGTGCTGCGCGCCTCGACCTCCGGGGTCGAGTCGAACACGGCCGCCGCCGCGTCCCGCTTCCGCGGGCTGGCCGACCAGGTCGCCTCCTCGTCCGAGCGGGCATACCGGGCGCTGACCGAGGCGCCGGGCTTCCCCGAGTGGTTCGCCCTGGTCAGCCCCCTGGAGGAGATCGGGTCGCTGCGGCTCGGCTCGCGGCCCGCCCGGCGCGGCCTCGGCGCGCCGCGGTCGCTGGACGACCTGCGGGCGATCCCGTGGGTGTTCGCCTGGGCGCAGACCCGGGTCAACCTCCCCGGCTGGTACGGCCTGGGCAGCGGCCTGTCGGCCGCCCTGGAGGCGAGCGGCATCGAGGAGCTGCGCTCGGCCTACCGGGAGTGGCCGCTGTTCGCCGCCATGCTGGACAACGCGGAGATGTCCCTGGCCAAGACCGACCGGGCGATCGCCTCCCGCTACCTGGCCCTGGGCGGGCGGGCCGACTTCGCCGAGCAGGTCCTGGGCGAGTACGACCTCACCAGGAGGATCGTCCTGGAGGTCACCGGGCACAGCAGGCTGCTGGAGAACCGCAGGGTCCTGTCCCGGGCGGTCCAGCTCCGCGACCCGTACGTCGACGCGCTGAGCCACCTGCAGCTGCGGGCCCTGTCCGCGCTGCGGGCGTCCGGCGATCTCAGCTCGGAGGAGCGCGAGAGCCTGTCCACCCTGCTCCTGCTGAGCGTGAACGGCGTCGCCGCCGGCCTGCAGAACACCGGCTGAGCGCGCACCCGCCGCTCCGCCCGCGCCGCGCGTCAGCGGGCGCCGACCCGTTCGGCGCCCGCGTAGACGTTGAAGCGCCCGTCGCGGAGGAACCCGACGAGCGTCATGCCGAACTCCCGCGCGAGGTCGACCGCCAGCGACGACGGGGCCGACACGGCGCAGACGAAGGGGATGCCGGCGGCCAGGGCCTTCTGCATGATCTCGTAGCTGGCCCGGCCGCTCACGACCAGCAGGTGGCGGTCGAGCGGCAGCCGCCCGCCGAGCAGCGACCAACCCACGAGCTTGTCGACGGCGTTGTGCCGCCCCACGTCCTCCCGCGCGCCCACCAGGGCGCCGTCCGGGGTGAACAGCCCCGCGCCGTGCAGCCCGCCGGTCCGGCCGAACACGCCCTGTGCCTTCCGCAGCAGCGCCGGCAGGCCGTGCAGGACCTCGGGGGTGACGGAGGGCCCCGCGCCGGCGACGGCCGCGGCGCGGCGCTGCCGCAACGCGTCGAGGCTGGCCGTCCCGCACACGCCGCAGGCGCTCGACGTCACGAAGTGCCGGTCGAGTGAGGCGAGCTCGGGGAGGGTCGTCCCGTGGAGCCGTACCGTGACCGTGTTGTAGCGCTCCTCCGGCCGCAGGTCACGGTCGGTGCAGTAGCCGATGGCCGCGATGTCGCCCGGCCCGGCGACGCCCTCGCCGTGCAGGAAGCCGGCCGCGAGCTCGAAGTCGGCGCCCGGAGTGCGCATGGTGATCGCGACCGTGCGGCTCTCGCCGCCCGCGAGCAGCCTGATCTCCAGCGGCTCCTCGGTGGCCAGGTCGTCGCGCCGGTCCCGGACGGCGGAGCCGGTGACCTCACGCACCCGCACCCGCGTCACGGGTCCGGGGCGGCGCACGCCTTCGCCGTCCATCACGCATCCTCCTGCCCGCCGCGTCTCGGCACGGGCACACCCTATGCCCGGAGACCTCCCGGAGGACGCCCCGAGAACGCGGCGGCCGCACGCCCGATAACCTGGGCGGGTGTCCGACTCACCGTACGCCGATCTCGACCGCCCGCCGCTGTCGGAGGCGGCGCTCACCCGGGCCCTGGTCCGGCCGGGGGCGCTGTGGTCGTCGATCAGCGTGGTCGCGCGCGCCGGGTCGACCAACGCCGACCTGGCCCAGGCCGCGCGCGAGGGCGCCCGGCAGGGCGCCGTGCTGGTGGCGGAGACGCAGTACGCCGGGCGCGGCCGGCTCGCCCGCGAGTGGACGGCGCCGCCGAGGTCGGGGCTCACGTTCTCGATGCTGTTCGTCCCCGAGACGCCGCCCGCCCGGCAGGGGTGGCTGATGCTGCTCGTGGGACTCGCCGCGGTCACGGCCCTGCGGCGCGTCGCCGAGATCGACATCAGACTCAAGTGGCCCAACGACCTGATCGTGGGCGAGCGCAAGCTGGCCGGGATCCTCGCCGAGCGGGCCGACAGCGCCGTGATCGTGGGCATGGGGCTCAACGTCAGCCTCCGGGCGGACGAACGGCCGGTGGAGCAGGCGACCTCCCTCGCCCTTGAGGACGCCGCGTGCACCGACCGCGACCCCCTGCTGCGCGCCATCCTCCGTGAGGTCGAGTCGCACTACCGCGACTGGGAGGCGGCCGGCGGCGACGCCGAAGCCAGCGGGCTGCGCGCCGCCTACCTGGTCAACTGCGCCACGATCGGGCAGGAGGTCAAGGTGGAGCTGCCGGGTGACCGCACGCTCACGGGGCTCGCGACCGGCGTCGACGCCGACGGCCGCCTGCTGGTGAAGACCGGCGGCGAGGTCCAGGCGCTCGGCGTCGGCGACGTCGTCCACGTCCGGCGCCCCGGGCCGGCCGCCGGGGCGCCGTAACCACCGGTCGGAGCGGGATCGGTCGTGGACATGCGAACGGGCAGCGGACGTGTCACGATTTGCGCCATGGGTCTCCCAGATCACTACCTGACCGAGGGCGAGCGGGTCGTTCTGTCGTTCCACCCGCACTGGAAGCGGCTCATCCTGCCGATCCTCGCCCTCATCGTGGTCGTCGCCGTCGGCGGCGCCGCGATCGTTCTCATACCCGGCGACTACGAGTACGCCGCCTACGCCCGCGGGGCCGTCGCCGTGGTGGCGCTGGTCGCGCTCGTGCTGTGGTCGTTCATCCCCTATCTGAGGTGGCTCACCACCTCGTACACGCTGACCTCCCACCGGTTCGCGATCAGCACCGGCGTCCTCAGCAAGTCGGACGACGACATCCCCCTCGCCAAGGTCAACAGCGTGAGCTCCGACCAGCGGTTCATCGAGCGCTTCCTCGGCTGCGGAACGCTCCGGGTCGAGTCCGCCTCGGAGAAGGGGGAGATCGACTACCGCGACATCCCGAAGATCCAGCTCGTCAGGCAGGAGCTGTTCCGCCTGGTCGAGGATGCCGCCGACGGGGAGATCGACGGCAAATGAGCACGCCGCGGGCCTCGCGCCCGCAGGGGGAGGGGCACGTGGACACTCCCGGGCGCCCGGGGGCCGACGAGATGCGCCGGCTGTTCCTCGGCCCACCCCCCGCGTACACGCGGGCGCAGGTCGCGGAGGCGGCCGGCGTCCCGCCCGACCTCGCGACGCGGATCTGGCGGGCGCTGGGCTTCGCCTCCCTGCCGGACGACGCGGTGGCGTTCAGCGAGGCCGACCTCGCGGCCCTGAGCCGCATCGGCGACCTGCTCGACGAGGCCAGGCTCGACGAGCGCACCCTGATCCGGATGGGCCGGGCGCTCGGCCGGACCACGGCACGGCTCGCCCAGTGGCAGGCCGAGATCATGATCGAGGCGCTGCTCGATCCGCAGGGACGGCCGAGCGACGACGATGTCCGGCGGGTCATGGCCACGGTGAGCCGCCTCATGCCGGACTTCGAGCAGATGCTGGTGCACGTCTGGCGATCGCAGCTCGCCGCGGCGGCCAGCCGCCTCATCTCGCTCACCGAGGTGGGCCAGGAGATGCTGCCCACCCGGCTCACGCTGGCCGTCGGCTTCGCCGACCTGGTGGCCTTCACCCGCGTGTCGCGGGAGCTCGACGAGCTGGCCCTGGCCGACCTCGTCGAGGGTTTCGAGTCCCGGGCCTCCGACGTCATCGCCGCCCACGACGGGCGGCTGGTCAAAACGCTCGGCGACGAGGTGCTTTTCACGACCGGCGACCCGCGCACCGCCGCGCTCGTCGCGCTCGACCTGGTCGAGGAGCTGAAGCTCGACCAGGACGGGCCGGACGTGCGGATCGGCCTGGCCTACGGGCCGGTCCTCCCCGCGATGGGCGACGTGTTCGGCACCACGGTCAACCTCGCGGCCCGGCTCACCGCCATCGCCCGTCCGGGCACGATCGTCGCCGACGCCGGGATGGCCGAAGGCCTCGCCGGGGTGTCCGAGGTCGACCTGGTCAAACTCCGCCGCCGTCCGGCCCGTGGGCTCGGCGTGGTTCAGCCGTATGTTCTCCGTAGGGCCGATCCGGCGCACGCAGCGGCCCGGAGGCCAACCCAGCCGACCGAGAGGTGAGGTGCAGCGCATGCCGTACGAAGTGCAGGGTGTGATCGCCAGAGGAAAGGGCGAGCCCGTCACCCTGGAGACCGTCCTCGTGCCGGATCCGGGGCCGGGGGAGGCGGTCGTCGACATCCGGGCGTGCGGGGTCTGCCACACCGACCTCCACTACCGCGAGGGCGGCATCAACGACGACTTCCCGTTCCTGCTGGGGCACGAGGCCGCGGGGGTCGTCGAGGCCGTGGGCGAGGGCGTCACCGAGGTCGCGCCGGGCGACTTCGTCATCCTCAACTGGCGGGCCGTGTGCGGCGCCTGCCGCGCCTGCCTGCGGGGCCGCCCCTGGTACTGCTTCAACACCCACAACGCGGCGCAGAAGATGACCCTCGCCGACGGCACCGTCCTCAGCCCCGCCCTCGGCATCGGCGCGTTCCTGGAGAAGACGCTCGTGGCGGCCGGCCAGTGCACGAAGGTCGACCCCGCCGCCGAGCCCGCGGTCGCCGGCCTGCTGGGCTGCGGCGTCATGGCGGGCATCGGCGCGGCCATCAACACCGGCGGCGTCACCCGCGGCGACTCGGTCGCCGTGATCGGCTGCGGCGGCGTCGGCGACGCCGCGATCCTCGGGTCGAGCCTCGCCGGCGCGGAAAAGATCATCGCGGTGGACGTGGACGACCGCAAGCTCGCCTGGGCGCGGGACTTCGGCGCCACCCACACGGTCAACTCCCGTGAGAACGACCCGGTGGAGGCGATCCGGGAGCTGACGGGGGGCAACGGCGCCGACGTGGTGATCGAGGCGGTGGGCCGGCCGGAGACCTACCAGCAGGCGTTCTACGCCCGCGACCTCGCCGGGACCGTCGTGCTCGTCGGCGTGCCGACCCCGGAGATGCGGCTGGAGCTTCCGCTGCTCGACGTGTTCGGGCGGGGCGGCGCGCTCAAGTCCTCCTGGTACGGCGACTGCCTGCCGAGCCGCGACTTCCCGATGCTGATCGACCTCTATCTGCAGGGCAGGCTGAACCTCAAGGGCTTCGTCTCCGAGACCATCGGGCTGGGCGACGTCGAGGCGGCGTTCGAGAAGATGCACCGCGGCGAGGTGCTGCGGTCGGTGGTGGTCCTCTAGCCGGGCCTTCCAGCCGGGCCTTCCAGCCTCACGTGCCGCGCCGGTCGCCGCAGGGTGACCGGCGCGGCGCGTGCCGGGGGGCCGGTGTGGCGCGCTTCACATAGGCATGCCTAACATGGATGAGTTACCTTAGGTTTGCCTAACCTACGAAGCTACGGTGAAGCCACTGCGTAGCGACGACGAAGCGATCGAGAGGCCAGCCCCGCATGTATGTCTGCATCTGCCGCGCCGTCACCGAGAGCGAGGTGCACGACTGCATCGCCGAAGGTGCCCGCACCGCCCGCCAGGTGCGCGACGCGACGGGCGCCGGAGGGGACTGCGCCGTCTGCGTGCGGAAGATCTGTGCGATGCTGAAACGGTCGGAAGACCTGGTCACCAGCGCATGAACGAGAGGCCGCCATGCAGGGGGACAAGGAGATCGTCGCGCTGCTCAACGAGCAGCTCACCTCCGAGCTGACCGCCATCAACCAGTACTTCCTGCACGCCAAGCTGCAGGAACACTGGGGATACACGAAGCTCGCCGCCTACACCAGGGCGGAGTCGATGGACGAGATGCGGCACGCCGAGGAGCTGACCGACCGCATCATCTTCCTGGAGGGGCTGCCCAACTACCAGAAGCTGAACACCCTGCACATCGGGCAGACGGTCAGGGAGCAGCTCAGGGCCGACCTCGATCTGGAGATCGCCGTGGTGGGGCGCCTGAAGCCCGGCATCGCGCTCATGCGCGAGCGGGGCGACGTCACGTCCGCCACGATCTTCGAGCGGATCCTCGCCGACGAGGAACACCACATCGACTACCTGGAGAGCGAGCTGGGTCTCCTCGAGAGCCTCGGCGAGCAGCTCTACCTCCAGCGTTACGCCGAGCCTCCGTCGGCCGGCTGACCCTCCTCGCTCGGCTCCCGCCGTCCGGGCTTCTACCGGGCGGCTCGGCGCCGCGGCGCCGAGCGACCCGATCACGCCACGATCACGTGGTGTCGCTGCCGTGTCCACGGAGACTCCGAGCCGTATGATCACCACGCGGCCACGGGGCCGGGCGGTCACGCCCGCCGCCCGCCACGACGCGGCGGTGTCGCGCCGCCCACTTCGCGCCTAAATCTGTCCTAGATATGGCCTAAGCCGGGTTGTGCCGCATATTCAAGGAATGCTGCGTATATCCGGCCCCTTGCGTGATGACTATCCCGGATTTATCAGTGTTTGCCCAGGTAAATTGATGGGTCAACGACAAGTCAAACTGCACGCTGTACCGGGGAAACGATCGCTTAAGGTCCTACGATCGCATTCATGACCTGCGTACTTCTCGCCGAGGATGACACCTCGATATCCGAGCCGCTGGCGCGCGCTTTGCGCCGGGAGGGCTACCAGGTGGAGGTGAGCCCTGATGGCCCGCAGGCCCTTGAGAGGGCCCTGTCGGGGGGCGTCGACCTGATAGTTCTCGACCTCGGCCTGCCAGAGATGGACGGGCTGGAGGTGGCTCGCCGCATCAGAGCGGAGGGGCACGGGACCCCGGTCCTGATCCTCACCGCGCGCGTCGACGAAGTCGACACCGTCGTCGGCCTGGACGCCGGCGCGGACGACTACGTGACCAAGCCGTTCCGCCTCGCCGAACTGCTCGCCCGGGTGCGGGCGCTGCTGCGCCGCGGAACGTCGGAGACCCCGGTCGTGCAGGGCGTCCGCATCGACGCCGACTCGCGCCGGGCGTGGATGGGAGACAAGGAGCTACACCTGACCACCAAGGAGTTCGACCTGCTCCGCGTGCTCGTACGTGACGCCGGGAAGGTCGTCACCCGCGAGCAGATCATGCGCGAGGTGTGGGACACGAACTGGTGGGGGTCCACGAAGACACTCGACATGCACATCTCGTGGTTGCGCCGCAAGCTGGGCGACGACGCCGCCAAGCCGCGGTACATCACGACCGTCCGAGGGGTCGGCTTCCGTTTCGAGCGCGAGTAGACCGCCGTGGGGCGGACATCGGGGAGGAGCTAGCACGTGCGCCGGCGCCTGCTGTCCTCCATGCTGCTCGTGGCGGTCATCGCCGTTCTCCTGTTAGGCGTGCCCCTCGCGGTCGTCGTCGTCCGCCTGATAAACGACGAGGCCGCCCAGGAGCTCAGAACAGACGCGAACCGCCTGCTCATCGGGGTGGAGTACGCCGTCAGCCAGCAGCAGGCGATCAACCCGGAGCAACTCGCGAAAAACTACCCGGACCTCTTCCTACAGGTGTACGTCCGGGGCACCCCGCCGATCGTCGTCGGCACACCGCCGCCGCCCGCCCGGGAGCTGACCGAGGAGGGACGTTCGGAGAACGGCTATGTGCTGGTGAGCCGCGACGCGGGGCAGATCCGGCAGGACATCCAGGCGCGGTTAGTGCTCACCATCGCGCTGGGAGTCGTCGCGCTCGGCGCCGCGATCGGGCTGGCGACCGTGACGTCGCGCCGCCTGAGCCTGCCGCTCCTCGACCTCACCAAGCTCGCGGAGCGGCTGGGCTCGGGCGACGCCAGGCCCAGCAGGCGCCGCTACGGCATCCCGGAGCTCGACCTGGTCGCCGAGGTCCTCGACCGCAGCGCGCTGCGCATCTCCGATCTGCTGGCCAGGGAGCGGGAGTTCGCCACCGACGCCTCCCACCAGCTCCGCACGCCGCTCACCGGCCTGACGATGCGGCTGGAGGAGATCGTCGGGGCCGCCCACGAGCCCCGGGTGGTCCGGGAGGAGGGTGAGGCCGCGATCGTGCAGGTCGAGCGGCTCACCGCGGTCATCGACGAGTTGCTCGCCGCGGCGCGGCGGCAGCGGCACGCGCAGGCTGCGCCGATCGACGTCGACGACGTCCTCGGACAGCAGATCACCGAATGGGAGCCGGCGTTCCGCCGGGCGCAGCGCTCGCTGGTGCTCGTCGGCGACCGGGGTCTTTCCGCCCTCGGCACGACCGGCGGGCTCAGTCAGGTGCTGTCCACCCTGCTGGAGAACTCGCTCAAGCACGGCGGAGGCGCGCTCACGATCAACACGTCGAGCACGGACCGGTCGATCGTGATCGAGGTGGCCGACGAGGGGCCGGGCATTCCCGACACGCTCGGCCAGAAGGTCTTCGAACGCAGCGTGAGCGGCGCGGGCGGGACGGGTCTTGGGCTGACGCTCGCCCGGGCCCTGGTCGCGGCCGACGGGGGACGGCTTGAGCTGGTCAAACGCCGTCCCGCCACGTTCGCGATCTTCCTCCGGCAGGTGACCGACAGCCACCGCCACCGCGTCGTCAGCGGTCCCGCGTGAGCCCGGCGAGAGCCGGTCTCAGCGGGTCGCCTGGGCGTGGACGTCGCCGATGCCGTCAACGCCGGGGGCGGCGGGGATCTCCGGCGCGGCCAGGAAGACCCACTTCTTGTACGACCAGAAGCGGAAGATCGTGCCAAGGACCAGGCCGATGACCTGGGCGATGTTGTAGCTCAGCACGTCGTGCAGCTGGAGCGAGTAGGACACGAAGCCGATCACGATCAGCGAGATGAACAGACCGATGCCGTTCAGCAGGAAGAACAGGATGTACTCCCGTGCCACACCGGACTGCTCGCGGTGCCGGAACGTCCACCACCGGTTGCCGAGATAGGCCACGGTCGCGGCGACGGTGGTGGCCAGGGCCTTGGAGCTGAGCGGGCCCAACTCCACCCCGAAACGCAGCAGGTTGGTGCCACCGAAGTCGATCACGAATGCGACGGCGCCCACGATGCCGAACTTCAACAACTCGTGGACGAGCGCGGCGAACCGCTCGTAGGAGCGTAGGAGAAACTGCACGTCCCGTACGGTCCTTCCCTATCGGCGGCGATGTCCTCCCAGGCTACCGGTAGGAGGGGCGGATAGTGCTGATACGGGCTCCAGGCCGCGTTTCGTCCCAGGTCACCAAAGAACATTTCACGAAATATCAGCCTGTAACGGGAAACTACGGACGAGTAGCCACTACGCTCTCGCCAACCAGGACCGTCGGTCCCGGCAGCTGCGTTGTCCTCGAGAGGTCCCTGACGTGCTGCGCAGAATCACCGCCGCCGCCCTCGGTCTCGCCCTGCTGTCGGGCTGCGGGGGCGAGAACGCGAGCGCCACCCCCGCCGCCTCCGGCGACGGACGCCCGGCGCCGTCCGCCACGGCCGCCGCCACCGTGACCCAGGCCGACGTCGACGCCGCGTTCGACGGCCTGAAGACGCTGGAGAACGCCTGGAAACAGCGGGACTGCGCGGCCATCGCGATGCTGACGACCTGGGTGGAGGGCACTCTGGGCGACCGGATCTGCGCGGCGGCCCGCGACGGCCGCCCGGCTCCGGGCTTCACGCGCTACACCGACCCGGAGCTCGTCCCGCCCGCCGCGGAGCTGGACGACTCGGGCGACGGCCGCTGGTTCGCCGTGCTGGCCCGGCATCCGAGCCCCGCCTACTTCGTGTTCGTCCGGGCGGGCGGGCGCTGGCGCCTCGGCGCCGGGCCCATCCCGGTCGTGGGCGACGCGCCCGCGCCGGACGACGTGGAGGCGGGCGCCGGCTCAGGCGGCGATGCCGCTGCCGACTCGGGTGCCGCCCTGCGGGCACGGCTCGTGCCCACGCGGCACGTGGCGTTCCTGACCGACCCGGCCAACGTCGGCGGGGTGAAGATCGCCGCGCACGACCCCGTCCGCGCCCTGATGAGCGAGCTCGTCCGCGCTCCCGCCCGGGCCCGTCCCGACCGGCTCTCGGTCGACGTCCAGCTGGAGGGCGAGCCTCGCGCGATCGCCCTGCCGGACGGGGCCGCGCTCGTCTTCCACGCGCTGCGCGTCGTCACCAGCCAGAGGCCCGGCCAGGGCCACTCGACGCTGACCCACCCCCGCTACGGCGCGGCCGACGTGCGCGCCTTCACCGGCGGGAGCGCCGCCGCGGGCATGACCGGCAGCGAGCTGGTGCTGCTCGCCACCAAGGTCACCGCCGGCAACGTGATGAGCACGGTCGCCATCCGCCGATCGCTCGCCGACATCACCCCCGGCACGTCGGGCTAGCGGGGACGGCTCCGGGCCGGCCGCCCGCGGGCCCCGTGGCGGCCGTACCGATCGGAATCGGTAGGCTGACGTGTCGTGAACAGGCCGAACGTTCCCCCTACTCGCTCCGTGACCGCCCCGGTGGTGGGCATGGTCGGCGCGGGCCAGCTCGCCCGGATGACCCAGCAGGCCGCGATCGCGCTCGGCGTCGACCTGCGCGTTCTGGCCGGGGCCAGAGACGAGAGCGCCGCGAAGGTCATCGTCGACACCCGGCTGGGCGACTACCGCGACCTCGCCGATCTCAGGGAGTTCGCCAAGGGCTGCGACGCCGTCACCTTCGATCATGAGCACGTGCCGACCGAGCACATCCGCGCCCTGATCGCCGAGGGCCACTCGGTGCACCCCGGCGCGGACGCGCTGGTTCACGCCCAGGACAAGGCCGCCATGCGTGAGCGGCTGACCGCGATCGGCGTCCCGTGTCCCGCCTGGACGCGCGTCTCGGCCCTCGCCGACGTGACGGAGTTCGCCGACCGGCACGGCTGGCCCGTCGTCCTCAAGGCGGTCCGCGGCGGGTACGACGGCCGCGGCGTGTGGGTCTGCTCGACACCGGACGAGGCGCGTGAGGCGCTCGCCACGGGCGTCGCGCTGCTCGCCGAGGCGTTCGTGCCGTTCGAACGCGAGCTCGCCGTGCTGGTGGCCCGCTCGCCGCACGGCCAGGGGGTGAGCTACCCGGTCGTGGAGACCGTGCAGCAGGACGGCATCTGCGTGGAGGTCATCGCGCCCGCGCCCGACCTGTCCGGGGAGGACGCCGCCACGGCCCAGAACATCGCGCTCACGATCGCCCGGGCGCTCGGCGTCACGGGGCTGCTCGCGGTCGAGATGTTCGCCACCTCCACGGGCCTGGTCGTCAACGAGCTGGCCATGCGCCCCCACAACAGCGGCCACTGGACCATCGAGGGCGCCCGCACCTCGCAGTTCGAGCAGCACCTGCGGGCCGTGCTCAACCTGCCGCTGGGTTCGCCGTCGCTCGCCGCGCCCGTGGTCGTCATGGCCAACCTGCTCGGCGGGCCCGACCCTGACGTCTACTCGCGCTACGAGCACGTCATGGCCAACGACCCCGGCATCAAGATCCACTTCTACGGCAAGGACGTGCGGCCGGGCCGCAAGATCGGGCACGTCACCGCCCTCGGCACCGACCTCGACGAGGTCAGGGCCCGCGCCCACCACGCCGTCACCTGCCTGAGAGGACCCCTGAATGCCTGACGTCGGGATCGTCATGGGCAGCGACTCGGACTGGCCGGTCATGCGGCTCGCCGCCGAGGCGCTGGCCGAGTTCGGCGTGCCGTTCGAGGCCGACGTCGTCTCGGCGCACCGCATGCCCGCCGAGATGATCGAGTACGGCTCCCGCGCCGCGGCCCGCGGCCTGAAGGTGATCATCGCGGGGGCCGGGGGAGCCGCCCACCTGCCCGGGATGCTGGCCTCGGTCACGCCGCTGCCGGTGATCGGCGTGCCGGTGCCGCTGAAATACCTGGACGGGATGGACTCCCTGCTGTCCATCGTCCAGATGCCCGCGGGCGTTCCCGTGGCGACCGTGGCCGTCGGCGGCGCCCGCAACGCGGGGCTGCTCGCCGTACGGATCCTGGCCGCGTCGGACGAGGGGCTGCGGCGGCGGATGGAGGAGTTCCAGGCCGCGCTCAAGGATCAGGCGTACGCGAAGGGCGAGCGGCTGCGCGTGGAGGTGGCCGGGATGCCCGGCGCCGCCGTCACCGAGCGGTCGTGACTCTGCGGCGGCGGGGGATTCCTCCCCGCCGCCATGACGTCTTCCCCCACGGGCCGCTGAAGCAGGCCGTTGAAGCAGGCCGTTGACCGTCAGGGACGGCCGAGCGCCCGGTAGTGCCAGCCGGCGCAGCGCCAGACCTCCGCGTCGAGCGCGTTCCGGCCGTCCACCAGGTTGCGCGCCGCGACGACGGCGCCCAGCTCCTCCGGGTCGAGCGAGACGAACTCCTGCCACTCGGTGAGCAGCAGCACCACGTGGGCGTCGCGGGCGGCCTCAAGGGCGCTGCCCGCGTAATCGAGCTCGGGATGGGCGACCCGCGCGTTGTCCAGCGCCGCGGGGTCGTAGATCGTGACCTTGGCGCCCTGGCGGGCGATGGCCGCGGCCACGTCCAGCGCGGGGGAGTCGCGGATGTCGTCCGAGTTGGGTTTGAAGGCCGCGCCCAGCACGGTCACCCTGCGGCCGTCGAAGGACCCGCCCAGCAGCTCGCGGGCCAGGTCGCCGGCACGGGTGCGGCGGCGCAGGTTGATCGCGTCGACCTCGCGGAGGAAGCCGAGCGCCTGCCCGGCGCCCAGCTCGTCGGCCCGCGCCATGAACGCCCGGATGTCCTTGGGCAGGCACCCGCCGCCGAAGCCGAGCCCCGCGTTGAGGTATTTGCCGCCGATCCGCTCGTCGAACGACAGGGACTGCGAGAGCTGCCTGACGTCCGCCCCGGCGGTCTCGCACAGCTCGGCCATGGCGTTGATGAACGAGATCTTCGTGGCCAGGAAGGCGTTCGCCGCCGTCTTGACCAGCTCGGCCGTCGGGTAGTCGGTCACCACGATGGGCACCTCGCCCAGCGGCCCGTACACGTCGCGCAGGATCTTCTCGGCCCGCTCGGAGGCGACGCCCAGCACGATGCGGTCGGGGCGGAGCGTGTCCTGGACGGCGAAGCCCTCACGCAGGAACTCGGGGTTCCAGGCCAGCTCGACCCGCTGGCCGGCCGGCGAGAGCCGTACGAGCTTGTCGGCGAGCCGCTGCGCGGTGCCGACGGGGACCGTCGACTTGCCGACCACCAGGCATTCGCGATCGAGGTGGGGAGCCAGCGACTCCACCACCGAGTCGAGATAGGAGACGTCGGCCGCGTACCCGTCCTTGATCTGGGGAGTGCCCACACAGATGAAATGGACGTCCCCGAAGTGGGCCGCCTCCTCGAAGGAGGTGGTGAAACGCAGCCGGCCGGACTCCAGGTTGCGCTGGAGCAGCTCCTCCAGCCCGGGCTCGTGGATCGGCAGTTCGCCGCGCCGCAAGCGCTCGATCTTGCTGTGGTCCACGTCCAGACCGAGCACCTCGAAGCCCAGTTCGGCCATGCACGCCGCGTGCGTGGCACCCAGATAACCGGTCCCCAGCACGGTGAGGCGGTACGGCACGGCACGCTCCCCTCTTACCGACTCTTTGTGATCTGGCATGGTACCGGGCCGGTCAAATGCCCGCTCAACCACCTGGACAAACCTGCCACTGCCCCACCGTACGATCGTCATTCACGCTGGTCGAGAGCCGTTCGTCCCGAGTGCTCAGTCATGTGGCCTGTCAGGAAGGCGGAGCGCCGTACCGGCTGGTAACTAAGTCCTGGGAAGTCCTAGTATCGCGCTATGAGCTTCCCTCTCTACGCGCCCGGGGAGGAGCACGACATGCTCCGCGAGACGGTCCGGGCCCTCGCCGACGAGAAGATCGCCCCGCGTGCCGCCGCCGCCGACGAGAACGAGGAGTTCCCCTGGGAGGTCTACAAGGACCTCGTCGCCGCCGACCTGCACGCCGTCCACGTCCCCGAGGAGTACGGCGGGGCGGGCGCCGACGCCCTGGCGACGGTGATCGTCATCGAGGAGGTGGCCCGTGCGTGCGCGTCGTCCTCGCTCATCCCGGCCGTTAACAAGCTCGGCACCGTGCCGCTGCTGCTGTCGGCGTCCGAGGAGCTCAAACAGCGCTACCTGCCGCCCGTCGCCCGCGGCGACGCGATGTTCTCGTACGCGCTGAGCGAGCCGGAGGCCGGCTCCGACGCCGCCGCCATGAAGACGCGGGCCGTGGCCGACGGTGACCACTATGTGCTGAACGGCACCAAAATGTGGATCACCAACGCCGGCGTCTCCGAGTACTACACGGTCATGGCCGTCACCGAGCCCTCGGCGGGCGCCCGCGGCATCTCGGCGTTCGTCGTGGAGAAGGACGACGAAGGCGTCTCCTTCGGTGCGAAGGAGAAGAAGCTCGGCATCAAGGGCTCGCCCACCCGCCAGGTCATCCTGGAGAACGTGCGCATCCCGGCGTCCCGCATGATCGGCGAGCCGGGCACCGGCTTCCGCACCGCCCTCGCCACACTCGACCACACCCGGATCACCATCGCCGCCCAGGCGCTCGGCATCGCCCAGGGCGCTCTCGACTACGCCATCGGGTACGTCAAGGAGCGCCGGCAGTTCGGCAAGCCGATCGCCGAGTTCCAGGGCCTGCAGTTCATGATCTCCGACATGGCCATGAAGCTGGAGGCGGCCCGCCAGCTCACCTACGCCGCCGCCGCCAAGTCGGAGCTCGCCATGCACGGCACCCGCGTCAAGGACCTGACGTTCTTCTCCAGCGCCGCCAAGTGCGCCGCCTCGGACGCCGCGATGGAGATCACCACCGACGCCGTCCAGCTCCTCGGCGGCTACGGCTACACCCGCGACTACCCGGTCGAACGCATGATGCGCGACGCCAAGATCACCCAGATCTACGAGGGCACCAACCAGATCCAGCGCATGGTCATGGCCCGCCAGCTCCTCAAGTAACCCCTGACCTGCGGTAGCCCCGCCTGCCGCACTCGGGAGGCGGGGTGCGTCATGTCCGATTCGGAGCCTCTAAAAGATCTTGTTCCGTGGCTGTTCCGTGAGAGCTGCCGAACGCGTTTGGCTGTGATCGTCAACGACCATCAGCGGGACGCGCCCGCGCTCACCCAGGGTGACCATCTGTAGTCACGAAAAGCGAAGAGCCACCGGGCGGGTTTCGTCGCCGGTGGCTCGTGTACTTTCCAGGCGCTACCCCGTGGCGACCTGGTCGCCGGAGACGGCGCGGGGACGGAACAGGCGGTCGTCGATGGCCTTGCGGGCTCGGTCGTGGGAGCCGGGCATCATTGGGCGTACACCCGGAGCGTGAAGCCGGGGTCGGCGTGGCCGAGATACTCGGCGAGTTCCTTGATTGAGACGCCGCCGGCCAGCATGACGCTGGCGTAGTAGTGCCGGAGCTGGTGGAGGCCTTCTCTCCGTGAGGTGGTGAACCGCTTCCTGGCACGAGCGTCCTTCTCAGCGGCCGGGATGACGTTGGCAAGGACGAGGGCGGGCTTCCAGACGAGTTCGCTGTAGCCGCGCGCCCGGACGAACTTGTCGTCGGTCCAGCGGAACAGCAGGTTGTGCGTTCTGAGCTTGCCGTTCGGCTTCTCCCAGGGGAGCGAGCAGACCAGCGGCGAATGTGCCTTCACATGACGCTGAATAGCCTCAGCGGCCCACAGGGGGAGCGGCACGACGCGTTCCCGGTCGTTCTTCGGCAGCGCATAGACGTGGTCAGCGCCCAGCTTCTTAATCTGTCGGCGGACCCGGATTACCTGCTCGTCGAAATCGACGTCTTCTAGGGCGAGGCCGAAGAGTTCTCCCTGGCGGAGGCCGCAGGACGCTGCGATCAACGGGACCAGCCGGAAGAGATCGGGGTGAGCGTGAATCACCGCATGGACACGCTCGTCCGACCAAGCAATCAGCTCTTCTCCCGTGCGCTTCGGTACCTGTACGACCGGCGATCGCGCCGGGTTCTTCTTGATCGCCTCGTCCGCGACGGCCAACTCCAGCACTCCTTGCAGAACAAGGAAGGACGTCTCGATCGTCGACGGCCCGTAGCGCTCGTTCAGGTTGCTGATCCATGCCTGGATATGCGAGGGAAGGATGCTCTTCACCTGGCGCCGGTCGAAGGTTGGGGCGACATAGAGGCGGTATATGTACTCGTAGCGGATCTTCGTTGATGGGTCGACGATGCGGGAGTCCAGCCAGCGAGCAGCGAAGTCGGCGAAGAGCGCCTTGCCGGCCTTCGGGTCGATGTAGTCGCCCCGGCTGACGTCCGTCTCCATGGACGACGCCTTCTTCTCAGCGTCGGCCTTCCGCTCGAATGCGGCCGAGACCTCCTTCCCGTCGGGATCGAGCCAGACGGCGAGCCAGCGCTTGCCCACGCCGTACCGCCTGGTCTTGACCTTCTCCGTCCTCCCATCCGGGTGGCGGACAGTCTTGGTCCAAAGGTCCTTGACGAAGGCCATCGGCTACTCCTGCTCGCGGACCCAGGCCATGACGTCCTCGGGCAGGTAGCGCGGGGCTGTACAAACAACGGTGTAACTCCTGATCAAGGAGACACCTGTGACGAGTACGGTGATCCAGCAGTCTGAGGCGCTGGACCTGGAGGACACCGCGGTGGCGCGGAAAGAGCATGATGCGTCG
>NZ_JAFCNB010000068.1 GCF_017896165.1 Microbispora oryzae | reverse complement strand
CTGCGCCGCGAAGGTGTTCCACGACGCCCACCCCATCGGCGGCACCGCCACCTGCGCCACCGCCGCCGCAGCGACCGGCCGGGCAACCTGATCCACCACCGTCACCCCCACCCCCGCCCCCACCACGGCCAGCACCCACGCCACCACAACCGACCGCCGCCACACACCACCAGCCGAAGACGACCGCCGAAACCAACTGATCAATCGCATGAGTACCTCCGCGGATGAGGGGACGCGGCCGCGCTCGCGGGCGCGTGGGATCGGTTCTGCAGAAGTGCTGTGGTTGTTGCCGTTCACGTGCGCCGGTCGGTCTTCTCACGAGCCGGGGCCCCGGGTGGCGGGGGCGAGAACGCCGGAGTGTGACGGGAGGAGGCATGCCCCGTGTGCCTACCGCCCGCGCCGGCGTCCCGTGCGCGCGTCACATCCAGACGGGAGACCGTCTCCCGACCCGGAGAAAGACGATCCGAATATCTGAGAATCGCCGGCCGATTCCACCCGTGTGCGGAAATGATGGTGCGGCGGATTGGCCGGTCGAGACCGCTTCATATTCAGCCGGACGGAGCACGATCTCTCCGGCGGCCGAATGTGGCGCCAACTTTGGTAGCGTTAACATTAATTCTCTGCCAAGCCGGTCCTTCGCTGTCGATTTTTCGGTGGTGGTGCGGCGGAGCAAATACGACGAGGCCAGGTCCCGTCAAGTGGGCGTCTGGACGCCGCGTCTCGCCGGGCCGGGTTCCCGCTCCTTGTCGCTGGGTGTGGCCGGGTGCGGTCACGCCGCCGGGGCTGCGCGGTGATGAAATGTTCATCGGCCGTCACGTCGCCGCCGGGACGGCCGAGCGGCCGGAAAACGGCCGGAAATTCGCGATCCCCCGGCTCGCCACCGGTGCCCGGCCCGCCTTTATCGGGACGGAAAGGCGCGGCCTTTCAAACCCTGTCTTGACACTTTTGGTGGTGATTCCCACACTGAGTCCCGATGCGGTCGTGATCCTGCCGGTGCGTGGTGGTGTGGCAGGAACCGTGGCCGGTGACGCGTCCCGACCGGAGTGAATGCGGGACCGCG
>NZ_JAFCNB010000067.1 GCF_017896165.1 Microbispora oryzae | reverse complement strand
GTCAGGGGAAGGGGTGTGGGGGTCCGGTGGTGGCGCGGAGGGAGATGGGTGGGGTGAGGAGGAGGTGTTGGTGGGGGGTGGTGGGGTTGGTGATGCGGTTGATGAGGAGGTTGACGGCGTTGGTGGCGAGTTCGTCGGCGGGGGCGTCGGCGGCGGTGAGGGGTGGGTGGAGGTTTTCTGCCCAGTGTTGGGCGGCGACGCCGGTGATGGAGATGTGGGTGCCGATGGTGCGGCCGGTTTGGGTGATGGCGTGGTAGATGCCGGGGAGGGCGGCTTCGTTGATGGTGGTGATGGCGGTGAGGTGGGGGTGGGTGTGGAGGAGTTGGGTGGTGGTGGTGTGGCCGGAGTTGGGGTTGTCGTGGGTGTGGGTGTGGATGGGGGTGATGCCGCGTTGGGTGGTGGTGCGGGTGAAGCCGGTGTGGGCGCGGTGGGAGGGGCCGTATCCGGTGGTGGCGAGGTGGGGGGAGCGGTCGATGAGGGCGATGTGTTGGTGGCCGAGGTCGGCGAGGTGGTGGACGCAGCGGGAGATGAGGGTGTCGTAGTCGATGTCGACCCAGGTGGTGGTGTCGGGGGTGTTGGTGCGTCCGATGGTGACGAAGGGGAGGCCGGTTTGCTGGAGGCGGGTGACGCGGTGGTCGGTGAGGCGGATTTCCATGAGGATGGCGCCGTCGACGCGGCGGCCGGTGATGACGCGTTCGAAGGAGCGGTCGTGTTCGTCGCCTGAGGGGGAGAGGAGGACGTCGAGGTCGGCTTTGGCGGCGGTGTTGACGACGCTGGCGACGAAGGTGAGTTGGTGGTCGGTGAGGCGGGTGTTTGCGGGGGGGATGACGAGGGCGATGGTGCGGGTGCGGCCTTCTTTGAGTGCTTTGGCGACGGCGTTGGGGCGGTAGCCGAGTTCGTCGATGACGGCTTGGATGCGTTGGCGGGTTTGTTGGGAGACGGGGCGTTTGCCGCTGATGGCGTAGGAGACGGTGCTGCGTGCGACGCCTGATCGTCTGGCGATTTCCCCGATGTCCACCGGCGCTCCTTGGTTGATCCCGATCGACCTGCACCATCGTAGGTCGA
>NZ_JAFCNB010000066.1 GCF_017896165.1 Microbispora oryzae | reverse complement strand
CCCAGGCGATGAGATACGTCTCCCGGGCGAGGTCCATGTCGAACGGCTCCAGCCGCTGCGCGGCCGTCAGCAGCATCAGCGGCGCCTCGTTGTTGAAGCCGGCCGCGAACGTGATGTGACCGCGAACCAATTGGGCTCGTACACGTTGGAACTCGTTCTGGGCGTCCGAGTCGGCGATGTCGGCGAATTGGCGCGCGGCTTCGATGTCGCCCGCCCGCAGGCCGGCGTCCGCGGCCGCCAAGGCGCGCTCGGCCCGCTGTGCGGTGTCCACGGTCAAGGCCACGGATCGCTGCAGGAACGCCGCCGCGGCGGCCAGCCCGCCGCGCGCCTGCGCCCGGCCGGCACACCGTTCCAGTTCCGCGGCGACGCTCTCATCGGGCCCGGTTGTCGCGGACGCGAGGTGCCAGGCGCGGCGGTCCGGGTCGGCCTCCGCGTCGGTGACCTCCGCCAGCGCCAGGTGCACCGCCCGGCGGTCCTCCTCCTTCGCCGACCGGTAGACAGCCGACCGCACGAGCGGATGCCGGAAGATCACCCGCACGTCGAACTCCAGCAGCCCGTCCGTACCGCTCGCCAGAACCGACTCCGGCATGACACCGAGGTGTTCGGCGGCGCGCCACACCAGCGAGGGGTCCCCGGTCGGCTCGGCGGCGGCCACCAGCAGCAGCAGCCGGGTCTGCTCGGGCAGACCTTCGATCCGGGCCAGGAAACTCTGCTCGATCCGGCCCGGCAGCGTGTCGGCCTCCGCGAGGCCGAACCCGCCCGCCGACCGGACCACGGCCAGCTCACGCGGTAGCTCCAGCAGGGCGAGCGGGTTTCCCCTGGTCTCGGCGACAAACCGATTACGGATGTGCTGATCGATCCGGACATGCGTCACCGCGTTCAGCAGGGCATGTGCGTCCACGGCCCTCAGCCCGGTGACCTCAAGCTCCGGCAGTCCGATCAGGTCCTGCGCCCGCTGACGCGAGCCGAAGACGAGGGCCACCGACTCCGCGAGCAGCCGCCGGGCGACGAAACCGAGCACCTGCGCCGAGGCCCGATCCATCCACTGCGCGTCATCGATCACACAGAGCAGCGGACTCCCTTCCGAAGCGTCCGACAGCAAACTCAGCACCGCCAGCCCGACCAGGAACCGTTGAGGCGGCGTTCCCCCTCGCATCCCGAACACCGTCTCCAGCGCCTC
>NZ_JAFCNB010000065.1 GCF_017896165.1 Microbispora oryzae | reverse complement strand
CCTCGGGCTTTCGCGGCGAATTTGAGCGGGCTTGATCGTTTACATGAGAAAAGTGCCTTTGAGCTGGGAGGATTGGGCTTGTCTAGAGTCCTGTCCGCACCAGTTCAGAAGGCACTTTCCACGTGAAGACTACCGCCTTCCAGCGCAAGATCATGGTGTCCGCAGACGGCCCGGGACTCATCTCGCAAGCCGGTGGGCTGCTGTTGCTGGAGACGTTGCGGGTCACCGGCCTGGGCAGGGAACTGTCGGCGCAACTGGAGCGGTGGCGTCCGTCCCGCGCGATCCATGACCCGGGCAAGGTCATCGCCGATCTGGCCCTCACCGTGGCGCTGGGTGGGGACTGCCTGGCCGACATCGCGATGCTCCGCGCCCAGAGCGAGGTGTTCGGCCCGATCGCTTCCGATCCGACCGTGTCCCGGCTGATCGACCGCCTGGCCGCCGATCCCGCCCGCGCGTTGAAGGCGATCCGCACCGCCCGTGCCATCGCCCGCGAGCGGGCATGGATGCTGGCCGGCACCCACGCCCCCGGTGCGGACGGTGAACTGATCCCCGTCGACATCGACGCGACCCTCGTCATCGCCCACTCCGACAAGGACCAGGCCACACCGACCTGGAAGAAGACCTTCGGATTCCACCCGATGACGGTCTTCGCCGACCACGGCCCCGCAGGTGGCGGGGAACCGCTGGCGATCGTGCTGCGGCCCGGCAACGCCGGGTCCAACACCGCCGCCGACCACATCACCGCGACCCGCCTGGCCACGGCTCAGCTTCCCAAGCACCGCCGCCGTCAAGTGCTGATCCGCACCGACTCCGGCGGCGGCACCCACGAGTTCCTCACCTGGCTGACCCGGCCCGGGCGGCGGCTGTCGTATTCGATCGGGTTCGCCCTCACCGAAGAGGTCCAAGCCGCGATCCTTGCCTTACCCGAGCAGGCGTGGACACCCGCCTACGACGCCGAGGGCCAGGTACGGCCCGGTGCGTGGGTCGCCGAGCTGACCGGCCTGGCCAGGCTGGACGGCTGGCCGAAGGCAATGCGCCTGATCGTCCGCAAGGAACGCCCGCACCCGGGCGCGCAGTTGCGCTTCACCGACATCGACGGGCACCGCTTCACCTGCTTCGTCACCAACACCCGTCGGGGCCAGCTCGCCGACCTGGAGCTACGCCACCGCCGCCGCGCCCGCTGCGAAGACCGCA
>NZ_JAFCNB010000064.1 GCF_017896165.1 Microbispora oryzae | reverse complement strand
TCCACAGCATGCGACTCAAACGCCCTATTCAGACTCGCTTTCGCTACGGCTCCCCCACACAGGTTAACCTCGCCACACACCATGACTCGCAGGCTCATTCTTCAAAAGGCACGCAGTCACATCACAGACAGCAAGCTGCCTACGCTCCCACGGCTTGTAGGCACACGGTTTCAGGTACTATTTCACAACCCCTCACCGGGGCGCTTTTCACCTTTCCCTCACGGTACTCGTCCACTATCGGTCATCAGGAAGTATTTAGGCTTACCAGGTGGTCCTGGCAGATTCACACAGGATTCCACGAGCCCCGTGCTACTCGGGAAAACTCCCAACAGTCGGCATGATTTCGCCTACCCGGCTCTCACGGTCTACGGCGTCCCATCCCAAAGACTTCGACTACCACACCGATTTATCACTGCCCGAAGGAACGGCGGTCCCTCCACGGAAGCTCCCACAACCCCGCACACGCAACACCCGCCGGCTATCACACGCGCACGGTTTAGCCTCCTCCGCTTTCGCTCACCACTACTCACGGAATCACAATTGTTTTCTTCTCCTACGGGTACTGAGATGTTTCACTTCCCCGCGTTACCACCAACCGCCCTATACATTCAGACGGCGGCAACACCACATGACTGGTGCTAGGTTTCCCCATTCGGACATCCCCGGATCAACGTCAGGTTGGCGACTCCCCGAGGCTTAACGCAGCCTCCCACGTCCTTCATCGGCTCCTGATGCCAAGGCATCCACCGTGTGCCCTAAAAAACTTGGCCACAAAAGATGCTCGCGTCCACTATGCAATTCACAAACAACAAACAGCACCAGCCCACCCCACCACCAAGACACCCGAACCCCCACCCACAAAGAGCAGAAGCCAAGCCGGTATGGCAGAAGACCAGCCCAACAAGGAAACAAACACACGTCCATTCCCTCAGGACCCAACAGCGTGCCCAACCAGCCGCACCCACCACCACGGACTCCCACTCCCACCACCACCCCCAAAAGAGGAGGCAGAGACAGGCGGTACTACCGCGCCGGCAACCACAACCAGCTGAATAACCAGTGCTCCACTAATGAGCCGACCACGCACCGGACACACGCCGATGAACGCGATCATGGACCGAACGCCCACCCCACACACCGCGAACCGCGAACATGCGAGGCACCAGACGCCAGCCGTGCGCTCCTTAGAAAGGAGGTGATCCAGCCGCACCTTCCGGTACGGCTACCTTGTTACGACTTCGTCCCAATCGCCAGCCCCACCTTCGACCGCTCCCCCCACAAGTGGTTGGGCCACG
>NZ_JAFCNB010000063.1 GCF_017896165.1 Microbispora oryzae | reverse complement strand
GAGTACACCGCCTGGGACACATCAGTGAACCCTTGCTTGTACCAGCCGCCTCCAGGCACCTTGATCGACGTCGTCGACCGGCCCGCCGGGGTGAAGCTCCACGTCCCGGCGAGATCGACCGAGGCGACCGCGGCATTTCCCGCGGTGACGCCGTCGATGTCCCCAGCGGCGGCGACCGAGGCGGCGGACTCCGACACGGTAGATTCCGACGATGCGGACCGCTGTGCCGCCACAGCCGGCTGAGCCCCGATCAACGCGACCAGCAAGGCCGCCACCACAGCCGGCCACCTGCTCGCCGGACGTCGAGGACGGGAGGAGGGATCGCTCCGCTTCATCGGTAATCCTTTCGGGTGAATCCCGTGTGTGAGGTACTTCCCGGGTCCGGCCGGCCCTCCGCGGGCGCCACTGCCCGGCCGTTCAGGCCGTCGCCGTTCGTCGGCGAAAGCCGACGGCTTGAGGGGGCATTCTGTCTCCTCGTAATGGGAGCGTCGTATCGGTTCGACGGATGGCCGGACATCACACTTAAGGCCCAGGCTCCCACCTGTCAATGCTCAGGGTTCACAGAGATCGGATCACTTCGGCCGTCTGGCTCCCATCACGCCCGATCAGATCACGCGGTCCTAGACGCCGTGTAATTTTCAGGCTGCGTTGGACGCCTCGAACACGGTTCCAAGATCGAGAATCGGCATGCTCGGGACCATCCAACCTGTGTCGAACTTTCACAGTTAAACGGATCGATTCGATGCCGTCGGGCGCCTGGTAGAGGAATGGGCCCACCTACGGCCCTACGCCAGCAATGACGAACGCACCGATGCCCTCGGAGACTTCCTGCACCGCTACAACAGCGGCGACAGCGGTTGCGTCTTCACCGCCGAACTCGGGCGACCGTTGCGTCCACAACACGTCGGCGACCACTGTACAGCTCCAGCTGGTCGTAGTAGATCCGATGAATGATGCTTTTGTCGTTGCCGACGGAGCAGGGAGCGAGCACGGTGGTTGTTAGGTGTTGGCCTGCATCTTTCGGCACTGGGCCGCCCGACCGACGCCCTGCCCCCGGCCGAACAGGCCGTCATCCTCTACCGGGAGCTGGCCGAGCGCTACCCCGACCGCTCGCTGTCCAACCTCGGCATCACCTTCTCGGAGCTGGGCCGCGCAGCTGAGGCTTCACAAGCTCATCAGGAAGCAAACCGTCTCATGCCACCTGGTGCGGCATCAGATCCGGAAGATTAGCAGGACCTTGCCCACGTTGCCCGATGGCAAGGCCCGACGCAGGAGGGCCGCGGCAGCCGATCGCCCTGGCCACCTATGGCGAGAA
>NZ_JAFCNB010000062.1 GCF_017896165.1 Microbispora oryzae | reverse complement strand
CGGGGCTGTACAAACAACGGTGTAACTCCTGATCAAGGAGACACCTGTGACGAGTACGGTGATCCAGCAGTCTGAGGCGCTGGACCTGGAGGACACCGCGGTGGCGCGGAAAGAGCATGATGCGTCGGATCGTGAGCTGGTGGCCCGCCTGGTCGACCAGGCCCGCGCCGAGGGGCTGGAGCTGGTCGGGGAGAACGGGCTGCTGGGCCGGCTGACCAAGCTGGTTTTGGAGTCGGCGCTGGAAGGCGAGCTGACCGACCACCTCGGCTACGACAAGCACGATCCGGCCGGTCGCGGCAGCGGCAACTCCCGTAACGGCAGCCGGACCAAGACGGTCATCACCGACGTCGGGCCGGTCGAGATCGACGTGCCCCGTGACCGGGACGCCAGCTTCGAGCCGAAAATCGTGCGCAAGCGGCAGCGGCGGCTGTCGGGTGTGGATGAGATGGTCATCTCGCTGGCCGCCAAGGGCCTGACCACCGGGGAGATCTCGGCGCACCTGGCCGAGATCTACGGGGTGGAGGTGTCCAAGCAGACCATCTCCACCATCACCGACAAGGTGATCGAGGGCATGACCGAGTGGCAGAACCGCCCCCTGGACCCCGTCTACCCGGTGGTGTTCATCGACGCCATCCACGTCAAAATCCGTGATGGGCAGGTCGCCAACCGGCCGATCTACGTGGCTTTGGCGGTCACCGCCGACGGTGAGCGCGACATCCTCGGGCTGTGGGCCGGCGACGGTGGCGAGGGCGCCAAGTTCTGGCTGCACGTGCTGACCGAGATCAAGAACCGGGGCGTCGCCGATGTGCTCATGATGGTCTGCGACGGACTCAAAGGGCTGCCGCAGGCCATCGAGCAGGTCTGGCCGCAGACCGTGGTGCAGACCTGCGTGGTGCACCTGCTGCGCGCTTCCTTCCGCTACGCCGCACGCCAGCACTGGGACGCGATCGCCAAGGCGCTGCGGCCGGTCTACACCGCCCCGACCGAGGCCGCCGCGCTCGAGCGGTTCGCCGAGTTCGCCGAGGTCTGGGGCGGTAGGTACCCGGCGGTCGTGAAGTTGTGGCAGGACGCCTGGGCGGAGTTCGTGCCGTTCCTGTCCTTTGATGTGGAGATCCGCCGGGTGATCTGCTCGACGAACGCGATCGAGTCGGTCAACGCCCGGATCCGCCGTGCAGTCAAGGCCCGCGGCCACTTCCCCAACGAGCAGGCCGCGCTCAAGTGCGTCTACATGGCCATCATGAGCCTGGACCCGACGGGCAAGGGCCGCAAACGCTGGATGAACCGATGGAAGGCCGCCCTGAACGCCTTCGAGATCACCTTCGAAGGCCGACTGTCAGCAACCCGCCGCTAAAACAAACCGAAGCCGAGTTACACCGTTCGCTGGACAGGCCCG
>NZ_JAFCNB010000061.1 GCF_017896165.1 Microbispora oryzae | reverse complement strand
GGCGGGGATGCCGACGGCGAGGTGTTGGGGCTGCGTGTGGGGCTCACCGAGGGGCTCGGCGATACCGGGGTTGCGTTGTTCAGGGCGTCGAGGACGGAGGTGTAGGCCTGTTTCTTGTTGTAGTTGCCGTCGAAGAGGAGGGGGGTGTCGCCGCTGCGCCAGGAGTATTTGTCGGTGATGCCCCAGACGGTGATGCCGGTGCAGCGGGGGACGGCCATGCAGGCTTGGGTGACGCGGCGGTAGGCGTCGGCTTGGGTGGAGCCGGAGCCGCCGACGTCGAGTTCGGTGATTTGGACGTCGACGCCGAGGGCGGCGAATTGGGCGATGTTCTGTTGGTAGTTGGAGGGGGGGTTGCCGAAGTGGGATTGGAGGCCGACGCAGTCGATGGGGACGCCGCGGGCTTTGAAGTCTTTGATCATGTTGTAGACGCCGCGGGTTTTGTTGGCGTTGGCGTCGTCGATGTTGTAGTCGTTGTAGCAGAGTTTGGCGTCGGGGTCGGCGGCGCGGGCGGTGCGGAAGGCTTCTTCGATGAAGCCGTTGCCGAGTTTGTCGGTGAAGATGTCGCTGCGGAGGGTGCCGATGGCGCCGCCGTCGGCGAAGGCTTCGTTGACGACGTCCCAGGCGTAGATTTTGCCTTTGTAGTGGCCCATGACGGTGTTGATGTGGTTGGTCATGGCGTTGCGGAGGTCGGTGGCGGTCATGCTGCTGGTGATCCAGTTGGGGAGCTGGGCGTGCCAGACGAGGGTGTGGCCGCGGATTTTCATGCCTTTGCTGATGGCGTGGTTGACGATCTGGTCGGCTGAGCCCCAGCTGAAGTTGTTGCGGGAGGGCTCGATGGGGCCCCATTTCATTTCGTTTTCTGGGGTGACGGCGTTGAATTCGCGGTCCCAGGTGGCGACGTAGGTGGAGTCGTTGAGGTGGCCGGCGGCGATGGCGGCGCCGTAGTAGCGGCCGCTTTGGGCGGCGGCGGCGCCGAGGGTGGTGGCGGCGGCGCCGGCGGGGGTGGTGCCGGTGAGGGCGGTGGCCAGTGCCAGGACGCCGGCGGCGCCGGCGATGAGTGCGCGTGTGGGGACGGGCCGCCGGGCCCGGGGGCCGGGGGCGGCTGTGGTTCCGGGGGTGCGGGTGGGGGGTATGGGTATGCGTTGTCCGCCCATGCCTGAGCCTCCACTGGTTTGGATCACGGAAGGAAATGAGTTTCCACGAGGGGGGATCTGTCCGGGGACGGCGGATCCCCGCGCGGTCACGGCGCGTTCGAGCGCGTTCGCGGCATGGTGCCGCCACGTGTCACGGCGCGGTCCCGCATTCACTCCGGTCGGGACGCGTCACCGGCCACGGTTCCTGCCACACCACCACGCACCGGCAGGATCACGACCGCATCGGGACTCAGTGTGGGAATCACCACCAAAAGTGTCAAGAC
>NZ_JAFCNB010000060.1 GCF_017896165.1 Microbispora oryzae | reverse complement strand
TACTCCAGCCGTAGTTCCTGATCAGGGCTCGTAAACAGCTTGCCGCCGGTAATGGCTGACTCGGGCGCGGGCTTGATGGCGTCGCCGCCACCACGACCAGCGGAGTAGGTCGGTCATGCTGTGGGCGGTCTGGACGAGCAGCCGGACGAGTAGGTGCCGGGTCTCGCCGAGTGTCAGTGGCGCCAGCTCGGGTTCGGCCGGCTGGTCGGCACGTTCGCGGGCGGTGACCGCGGCGAGGAAGGCGTGGGCGAGCATGGCCAGGGTGGTCCACCGGTACCAGGACCTCCACCGGCGGACTTGATGCTCGTCCAGGCCGGTCAGGCCCTTGCCGGTCTGGAAGGCCTCCTCGATGGTCCAGCGACGCCCCGCGACCATGACCAGGACCGCCAGCGGGACCGGGGCGGGGGCGTAGCAGCGGTAGAAGGCCAGCTCACTGGTGCGCCGGTTGCGGCGGATCAGCAACCAGTGCCGTCCTGGCCGTTCGCGGTCGATCTCGACGACGGCCCAGTCGTAGTAGCGGTGCCCCTTGGCGCCCTGCCCGGCCGACAGCCGCTGCCAGGAGGCCTGTGCCACCGAGAAGATCACCTGGTCGGCTCGGCAGGTTCCCGCGCCGGTGGTCACCCGGTGGCTGGAGGCGACCGCGAGGACGTATCCGACCTTGCGGGCTTCCAGCTCCGTGCGCAGGTGCGGGCTTTGGCCGTACACCTCATCGCCGGTCACCCACCTCGTCTGGACGCCGGCGTCCAGGGCGCGGGCGACCATCCAGGTGGCCAGTTCGCCCTTGGTGGCGAACGGGCGGTCCCGCGGTACTCCCGCCCGCCGGCACCTGCCGGTGTCGCCGGTCCACGCCTGAGGCAGGTACAGTTCCCGGTCGATGAACGCGTGCCCGGCCGGGGTGGAGTAGGCGAGGAAGACCGCGACCTGGCTGTTTTCGATTCGTCCGGCGGTGCCGGTGTACTGGCGCTGCACGCCGACCGTGGCGGTGCCCTTCTTCAGGTCGCCGGTCTCGTCCACCACCAGCACCGCCCCATCGTGTCCGAGGTGCTCCACCACATAACCGCGCAGGTCGTCGCGGACGGCGTCGGCGTCCCACACCGCCCGCGCCAGCAGGTGCTGCATCCCGTCCGGTGTGCGGTCCCCGGCATGCTCAGCCAGCGTCCAGCAGTTCTTGCGCGGTAGCTCCGACAGCAGCCCGCCCAGCAGGGCCCGGACCCGCCGCCGCGGTTCCACCCGGGAGAACCTGATGCCGATGCGGTCGGTGAGCTCATCGAACATCGCCTGCCACTGCGAGGCCGCTACGCTATCGCCTGCGGCCACCGCCTGATCTTTGATTGTCAGCACAACACTCGATGATCGCGGTGGCCGTTCCCATCTCTGCCACCAGCCCACACGCAAGATCGCCATCTACGGCTGGAGTACTA
>NZ_JAFCNB010000005.1 GCF_017896165.1 Microbispora oryzae | reverse complement strand
ACGCGGTTCGGCAGCCCGCCGAGCCCGCCACCGCTCCCGACAGTCGCGTGGATCAACCCACCGACCCCCCAAGCACTCATAGCGTCCAAATAGCAGGACACTGTCTCAAAATCCTTGACAGGTACCGGGCAGTCAGTCTGCCACCCACAGGTACCAGTCGCCGCCGAGGTGACGGACCAGGTCGTCGAGTTCCCGCCCATCGCCAGGACCAGCGGGCAGGTAGGCCATGCCGTACTGCTCCAGCGACAGGAAAGACCCCGAGCCAACGATGGCGAAGCTGACACCGCCGTCCGAAAGCCGCTGGGGAGAGGTGACCGTAAAGAGGCCGACCTTTTCCTGTCCTTCGCCGACGGTTCCGGCCGCCACCGCGTGCGCATAATCGTCCAGGGCCGCCTCGGACAGCTTGAAACCAGCCCATGTACATGCCCCACTGAAGGCCGCCACCAGTGTGACCGACGCGATGAGTGGTGTCAGCGCGACCTTGAAGGCCGGCCGATGGCGCTTGTTCAGCAGTATCGCTGCAGACCAGGCGCAAAGGAGCAAGAGCCAGCCGAGAGGGACCGGCTGGTGAACCGCCCATCGAATTCCGGGGGTGACCGCCGCAGCCATAGTCACCAGCGACAACAGAGCGGTCGCGACCGCTAACACGGCCCACACTGACCGGGCAGTCCACGTGATCGTTCGCACCGAATCCACTGTCGAAATATACACCCTGGCCGTCTCACCAGATACCCGATTCGAAACGCCGAGACGGAATTCTCATCCCCAAGTCGAGCAGAGGTTGCGCCGGCTGCCACTCCAGCGCCGAGACATTGGCATCGCTGCAGCCGCCCCACCTCGCAACCTGTCAAGCATCGAAACGATGCTATCCATAAGCGAGGCGAGCGCGATTAGAACATATCGTGAGGGTGGACACGGTCCCGACCAAGTCCACCCTCACGTACTAGGTGTCAGCTTTGAGACGAGAGGCCTAACAGAAGCACTGGGGAGGAGCCAGGCTTCTGCGCTTGTATAAGCTCCTGCCGATATCGTACAGCCTGCGCAGGAGTGTATCTAATCCATTGATCGCATACTCGTGACTGAGGCTGGAATGCGAGCGCGCATAGTCACGGGCGACGGCATTGTTGTACTGGTCGCGCCGCGAATCCGCCGGATCGTCGGCTGCGAACTCGTGCGCGTCACCCACATATTTCGCGGTCTTGGCCCCCAGGACCACGGTCATCGCACCCATCCACATAAAGTGCCGGACCGCATTTTTTTCGAAACCGTTCTTTATTTTCTTAACGCGAGCTTCGACTTTGGTTCCTATTTTGTTGACCAGCCGACACTTGGTCACCCCGATATGCAGGCAGGCAGACCCTTCTTTCATCAGCTGCCAGATGTTCGTCTGCCCGTTGAGGTCCTCACAGTTTTCGGGATCACCTCCGCAGTACTCATAGGAATTGCTGTTTCCTCCCTCGACGGGGTCGATTTGGAGAAATCGGCCGGTGGCGGGGTTGTAGAGGCGGGCACCCATAAGGATGATATCGGCGACCGTGTCGCTGGCTCGTTGAGCACCTCCTAGCCATTCGTAACGGTCACTGGTGTTGACAGCACGGTCCAGGCCGTATTCGGTCTGTTCTGTGTAGTTGTCGACGCCCGTGGCGCTACTGCTATCGACACAGGTGGCGACCACGTCGCCATGCAGGTTCGTGAGCTGCAACGTGAGTGTGCCGCCGCTGGTTTGCGTGGCCTCCAGACCCGCGAACGCGGTGACGTTCCGGGTCCAGCTACCGTTGGCCTCGGCGATCCAGCCGGGTGAGTCCCCGCCGCCGGTGTAGTGGTTGGTCTGGGTGCCGGCCGAGGACGTGGTCTGCCGGATGCGGCCGAGCGGGTCGAGGGTGAAGGTCTTGGTCGTGGACGCCTGGGTGAGCGTCCTGACCATGTCGCCCGCGTAGTAGCCGACCGTGACCGCAGCGCCATTGGTCGTGGACGCCGCCGGGACAGCCGTGGTACGGCCGAAGGCGTCATAAGAGTACCCGGAGTCGGTGATGCGGTCAGTGGAGTCGTAGGTGTGGGTCGCCGTGGTCGGTGTGTTCGAGGTGGAGCAGGAGCCGTCGGCGGCTGAATAGGCCGCTTGGGACGTGCGGTTCGTGTTCACGTCGAACCCGTAGGTGCGGGTCTCGCACGACAGGTTGTAGGTGTCGGCGACCTTGGTGAGGCGTCCGGCGGTGTCGTAGGTGTAGTGCTGCAGGCTGCCGTTCGGGCCTGTCGTCTCCACCGTCCGGCCGTCGGCGTCGGGGATCGCGGTGAACGCCAGCCAGTTCACGCCCGACTTCGTGTAAGTGAGCCCTCTCTGCTTGCCGGTGTCATCCCACGTACTGGTGGCGGTCAACCCGTTCGGGTACACCTGCTTGACGAGGTTGCCTGCGGCGTCGTAAGCCGCTGTGAACGACCCGATCGTGGAGACCGCGATCCCCGTAGGCAGGCCGCGCCGCTCTGCCTTACCGGCGGCGTCAGTGCCGTCGTAGGCGTAGGTGTAGGTGCCCTTGCCGTCGTTCACCGTCGCGACCCGGCCGGTCGCGTCGTACGTCGTGACGGCGGTGTTGCCGTCGGCGTCCGTGGTCGAGTACGCCCGGCCGAGCGCGTCGTAGGCGGTCGTGACCGAGACCCCGCCGGCGGTGACGCCGGTCTGCAGGCCGGTGGCGTTGTCGTAGGTGTAGGTCTTGTCCGGCAGCGGAGTGCTGCTCACACCGGTCTCGGTCATGCTCGTCGTGGCCGTACGGCCCGCCGCGTCGACCGTCACCGTCGACGTGCGGGTCGCCGCGCCGGACGTCTCGACGGTCTGGGCGGTCTGCCCCCAGTAGCCGTACGAGACGGTGGTGACGGGCAGAGTCCCTCCGCTGGAGGGGTTGGCCGCTGCGGCGGTGCGGCAGACGAGTCCGGCCCACTGCGGCTTGCCACCACAAGTCGGGACAGAGGAGTTCGCGGCGGCGGTGTAATAGGTCATCGTGGTCGTGCCCGCGTCGGTCCCAGACGAGGACGGCATCCGTCGCTCGATCTGACGCCCGGCGTCGTCGTACCGGACCTTGCGGACGATGTCGGTCCCGCCCGTGACGATGGTCTTCTGATTGGTCGGCTGGAAGAGGTCCCAGCCGGAGGGGTCGCCGGAGACGATCGGGTCGTAGCCCGTCTTGTCGGTGTGGATGTCAGCTGCTGTGACCGTGCCGCCGCCGTTGACGATCAAGGGCTTCACGGTGGTGGTGGTCACGAGGTGGTAGTCGGTGTCCGGGTCGGGCTTGCCCTCGTCGTAGGTGTAGCCGGTGTGCTGGCGAGCGGATACGAGCGTGCCATCGGCGAGCATCACCTGGTGGGCAGGGCCGTCACTAGTCAGGACGTCCCCGTCGTCGTTATAGCTCGTGAGGTCCGCCAGCAGGTCGGCCCGCTCGGTCGAACTGGCACGCCCGGCTACATAGGCGTCCGTGGAGGAGGTGGGCGCGAGCGCCTCGGCGCGGTTGCCCGGGCTCAGGTCCCACACGGTGTTGCCGTTGTCGTCGTAGCGGGTCGCCGAGACCTGCCAGGTGCCCGCGCCGTACGTCGCGGTGTTCACGGCGCGGCCGTTGACGTCCATGTACGTCAGCACCGCGTACGGGTAGTCGGCCGCCGCCGGAGTGTAGGAGCCGTCGCCGGCCTGCGGGGGCACATGCCAGGCGGGGAAGACCGCAGCGCCGGTGCGGGGCAGGTCGGTGGTCTGCGACCAGGTCGCGGCCGTGGTGCCGGTGACGTCGACGGGCGAGTTGATCGGCACCCCGTACGACACAGCCTGCACGATGTCGGTGGCGCCCGCCTCGCGCTGGACGTCCGCCAGACGGCCAGAGGTGTCGTAGTTCATCCGCCAGGGGTTGAGCCCAGGTGGGGTGATCTGCGAGACCCGGCCCGCGCCGTCGTAGTAGTAGGTGACGGTCAGGTTGGTGCGGGGGTCGGTCACCGTGCGCAGGTGGCCGGTGGAGTCGTAGGCGTACATGGCGACGGTGGTGGTCTTCATCGCCGACGTGGCGGGGTCGTAGGCGGTATAGGAGATGGCCTTGGCCAGGCCGGTGTAGTCGCCCCAGCCGCTGGACACGCCGGTCGCCGTGGTGCTCGAGGCGTAGGTGATGTCGAGTGTCTTGCAGCCGGCGACCAGGGTGGTGCAGGTGACCCCGGTGGGGACGGGGGCGAGCATCCGGCTCACCCGCCCGGAGGCGTCGTAGGTGTAGGTGGTGGTGTTCTCGCTGCCCGCCTCGTCGATCGACGTGGCGGCCCAGGCACCGCCGTTGGCCGTGAAGACGGTCTTGGTGCCAATGGTGTCGGTGTGGGTGAACTGGGTGGCCGAGTCCTTGGTCACTGTGGAGCCGTCGGAGGCGTCGGAGATGCCCTTGAAGGTGCCGTCGGCCTGCACGGTGTAGGTCTGGGTCGAGCCGTCGGTGCCGGTGAACAGCACGTAGCCGGCGCCGGAGTGGTCCTCGAACCGCATGCCGGAGACGCTGGAGGCCCCGCCGGGGAAAGACGCGGTCCAGCCGGGGCCGAAGACCCCCGCCGCGCCTGTCGCGGTGGCCGGGGCCAGGGTGGTGTGGCCGCGTGAGACCGACAGATCGAAGGCCGTCACGTCCGTGGTGGAGACCGAGTAGTCGCCGGTCAGCAGCGACACTTCGCCGGGGCCGAGTTGCTGGGTGGCGTAGGAGGAGCCGAAGGCGGTTCGTTCCAGGGTGAATTCGCGTGCGTCGGAGCAGGCCTCGCCGGAGGCGTTGACGAAGCAGGCGCGCACCTGGACGGGGCCGTCGCCGCGTCCCGCCGCCGCCATTGTGGCGGCGACGTCCCAGTACAGGGAGCCGAAGACGGCGCTGGTTCCGTTGGTTACGGTGGTGTACGGCCAGCCGGGGATCGGGGTGGCCGAGCCGGGAACGGTAACGTTCGCCGGGGGGATCGCCGCCCACGTCCCGGAGCTGCTGACGTCGGCCTTGTACTCGTACCGGACCCCGGTGGCGCCGGGGGCGGCCCGGGAGCCGAGGGTGACCGCAGCCTGCGTGCGGTCGCCGGCCAGCGGAGCGGTGACCTCGCCCGCGCCCACGCCGAAGCTGTAGGTGGTCACCGTGGAGGTGCGCAGCGCCATGTCGCGAGCCTTGACCGACAGCGTGTGCCAGCCCTGGGCGGGGTCGATCGTGATGGTCTTGGCGTCGCCGCCGCCTCGACGCCAGCTCCTGGGCATCCTCGGCTGCGGCCTCCGTGCCGGGATCCAGGAGCCGCCCGTGCTCCTGATCGGAGCGGAGCCCTGATTCCAGGCGGGCGAGCTGCTTTCGGAGCCGGTCGGCGGCGACCAGGGAGGGCAGCGGATCGATGTGCACCGAGACGTCGAGCCGGCCGGGGTATGCCAGCAACGGCTCCAGCCATCCGGGGGCGACCTCGCGGGGGAAGCCGGTGACGACGAGCGTGGCGCAGAAGCCGTCGGCCAGATGCAGGCAGCGGGGCCGAACCTGGATCGAGTCCGGGCCGATGCCCGAGGGCGGAGCAGGCGTACGGCGGAGACAGAACTTCATCGGTGGTCTCCCCTGCTGATCACTTCGTCGGGGTGGGAGAGCAAGGCCGCAGGCAGGGGCGGGGCCATCGGATCGAAGCAGGAGGCCAGCAGTGCGCTGACGGCTGCGGCGTCCAGCGGGCGTACGGTGAGCCCACACGCGCCCAGGAGCCGAGCCGCCTCGTCCAGGCGGCGGTAGGCGCGAGCCATGGCCGCGGTCGCGCCGTTGGCGCCGATGGCGGGTTCACGGATCACCAGCAGGACCTGACGCCGCAGCAGCTCGTGACGGGTGGCCAGATCCGTCAGGAACATGGCGTGCTCGCGGGCCGCATGAGCCAGTGCCGGGTGGGGGAGCAGGGGGATGCACTCCTCGAGAGCGCCAATCGTCGTGGCGAGGTCGACGCGCTCGGCGCGGACCAGGATCTGCACTCGCTCGGACAGCGAGTTCAGCCAGCGTCCGAAGGCGGCGACCAGCCCGTCCTGCTCGTCCGGGGTCCGCAGGGCGAAGCTGACGGTGGAAACCTCGGCGATCGCGACGATTCCGTCCGGCCCGAGGTCGATCAGGCCGTCCTCCGCCACTCTGCGCGCCGGCAGCTTGAGCAGTGCCGGGACAGGGGCTCGACTGGCCGCGATCCATGCGGGCGGGGGTGCGACCACGTCGGGCACGGAGACCAGGCGCTTCGCGGACCAGTGGTATCGAAGGGCGGCGAGGAGGAACTGGTCGAGGCTGACACCGTCATGCGTGGCTACGCCCAGCAGGATTCCCAGCACCGCCACGAGCAAGGTGATCGCCGCGAATACGGCGAGGGGAAGTCGCTCACCGAGCGTCGTATAGACGAGGTAGAGAGTCGCACCAGTGACGGCGAGGATGGCCACCTGCCGAGCGGTGAATCCCCAGACGATCCGGTCGGGCTGTTCCACATCGGCGGGGATGCGGACGACTTCGCTCCAGCTCATCGTCCATCACTCCCTCGCTGCCCGCGCCTACGGCGGCGAGGCGGAGGTGGCGGCTTACGTCGTCCAGGGTTCTCGGGCCAGTCCACGGACCCCGGGATGGGAGCGTTCGGAGGCACGATCGGCTGCACCGGTCGTTTGGGTGCCGCCGGAGGGACGACCGTCTGGCGTGGGGGAGGCGGCGAACTGGTCCCCGCGCTCCGTAGCCAGTACATCTGGCTGAGCCCGGCGGGCCCGGCGGCGTAGTAGTTCTCGCGCGGGTAGCCGAAGACGGGAGTGGACGGCGGAACCGGGCGCGAGGGTACGGGCGTCGGGCGGTACTTGCCCTGGACCGGCGGGGCACTGGGAGCGTGCTTGGCGACCGCCGGCTGCCAGTTCGCCGCATTGACCGGACGGCGAGCGGCGACGGGAGCGTGCTTTGCCGGTCCGGCACCTCCGCGCGCGGCGGCAGCGGCAGTTACCGCAGTGGCAGCGGACGCGGCAGCCGTACCGGCAGGGCCTGCCGCCAGGGCGGGCAGGGCGTGCCTGACCGTTGCCGTGTTCACGGCACGCCTGGCCGCACCGACCCTGGAGCCCTTCTTCAGGTGCAGGGCACTGAGAAGCGGACTGGTGACCTTGTACGCCAGGGCGTACTTGACAATGCGCACCACACCGAGACCGCGGCCGCCGGGCAGGAACATCACCCGTGAGACCCAGGTGGGGATACGCACCAGGACGATCAGCAGGACGAGGGCGAGAAGCAGGTTGTAGAACGGGCCCCGGCCGGTCAGCCCCATGACCTCGCGGCCGTCCTGGTTGAAGAAGACCCGTACGGCCGTGACGAGCGTGAGCGACTGACAGATCTGGATGAGCAACAGCCCGGTGAAGACCCGCCACCACAACCGTGCCAGACCGTCCGTCTGAGGCAGGGCATGGCAAGCGAGGGCCAGCGGGGCCGCGACCACCAGCAGGGTGGTCAGGGCCACTCGGAGCACGAAGGTGATGAGCAGGACCACGAGCAGCACCACGGCCACGAGGGCGAGCAGGATGTAGAAGATCGGCGATGCGTCGGGCAGCAGGACGAGGAGGCGGATCGCGTTGGCCGCCCTGCGCGCGTCGAAGCCCTGGCCGAGCAGCGCCTGGGCGATCGCGTTGCCGAGATCGATGGCCTTGCTGGTCAGCAGGAAGCTGGCGTTGGCGACCAGGAAGGCCACGACGAGCCGGGGCAGGATCTCTTTGATCGCGTACCTGGTCTGGACGGTCTCGTAGCTCATGGCCAGAATCCCGCCGACGGTGGCGAACAGGACGAAGGATCCGTTCGCGATGACCAGGGTCACGTGCCACAGGTCCTCGATCCGTGCCTGACCGTCGATGCTCGGCGTGGCCAGCAGCGTGGCGGCCAGGGCGTCCAGCAACGGCTTGATCGCGGATCCGACGAGCTCGGTGAACCAGGCGTTGATCTGGTTGGTGATCCAGTCGCCGATGCCGAAGCTGATCCCGGTGTTGCCGCTCGGGAGCGGTGGCAGTTCGAGCGTCGGCGACGGACTGGGCGAGGGATTAGTCCACAGGGTGTGGATAAGAATCTCGATGACCATCGCCGTCACCCGCCGACGATGTGCTTGAGCACATTGACGAACAGCGGTGCCAGCACGGCCAGGGCGTAACCGAGGGCGGCGGCCTTGAAAGCGACCTTGGCTTTCTGGACCTCGCCGGGATCCCCACCGGCGACCAGGTAGCGCAGGCCACCGATGGTGAACATGAGCGTCGCCAGCGTGGCGAGCAGCCCGACGATCCAGTTCCTCAGGTTGGTGAAGACCTGGTCGAGCTGGTCCGGCCGGGTCGGCGGAGCAGCGGCGTGAATCACGGCAGTCGCGTTGCCGCCGTCGGCCAGGGCCGCGGCAACGAGGACGGCAATGATTGCCGCCGCTATGCCGACGACGAGCAGGACGCGGACGACGTGCCGCCGCGGTTTCCGCAGTGCCGGCAGGTGGGGGATCCGCGCGGAGCCGGTGAGGCTGCCCCGGCCTCCTTTCCTCGTGGTGGTGTCGGGTTGCGTATCCGAGCTCCGGCTCCGCGCGGAAGTCATGGGGACGTCCTCCTCCACCTCTCTAGAAGGGGTGGAGGAGATCGTTAGGGACGTAGCTGCCTCGACTTCGCCGCTCAGGACGGCTTCGACGAGGATCGGTTCGCAGCGCTGGCGGCGCTTCTTGGCCGCTTCGGTGGTCAGGCCGAGCTGTCGGGCGGCGTCGGCCAGAGTGCGCTTCTCCAGTCGGGTCATGCCGATCAGTTCGGCGTCGACCTCGCTGATGACGCCCTTGGCGACGGCGTCCAGGAGGACGAGGTCCGGATGTCCCCAAGGGACGGCAGGGGGTGCCGATTCCTGGAGCGGAAAGCGCCGGGCCCCTCCGGCCTCCGCGTTCTCCCGGGCGCGCTCGCCGGCCCGCTTGGCCGCGACGCACATTCGGGGGAAGACCCTCGGGCTGTCGAGGTCGGCCGTACGGATCGCCTCGATGAACGCGGTCAGGACCTCGGTGTCGATGTCTTCCGGATCTCCGGCAACGTAGCCGCGGCAGATCCTGCCGCTGATGCCGCGCAGTGCCGGTACGGCAACGCCGACGGCACTCACCATCCACTGCGGGCCGTCTTGCCGGGCCCGCGTCACGAGCAACCGCCAGACCGCGTCGCGGGCGGCGTTCGAGCAGGAGGGGTGGATCAGCACATCCCGCAGCTCGATCAGCGACATTCGCCGGCGGGGAAGGCCGTGCCCGACCTGTCTGCCGTCGACGGCGAGGCTGCTGGGCGCGCAGGCGAGCATCCGGAAGGCGCGCTCGGCGATGTCCAGGGGTGACCGGTCCAGGCCGGCGGTGTCGGATGGGCTCGTGCTCATCGGGTTCTCCACGGCGAGAGGGATTTCGCTTCGTCGAACCCGGTTGTAGGAGGGGCCTCTGGCACGGCTCCGGCGCCAATCCCCCACTGCTTCTGGCGCGCCTCTGGCATTTGGTGGTGCGGCATTTCGAGAGGCGGCCGCCAGAGCGACGCCAGAGGTACAAAGGCACTCTCACCAGGGCTGACGGTTCACGCCGGAGCGGTGCCGGAGGCCACTGCTGCACTCAAAGCGCGTATCTGAGTTCCGCCCCGGAACAGAAATGGAAGTAACGAGCACGACCTGGCTTCAGGTCCCCCGCCAGCCGGCCTCGGCCGGGCGGCTCCCTCTCGTGCGGGCTCTCTCCGCGCCGGGGGAGGCGTGATGAGGGTCCCGTACTGGCGAGACGACCACGCCACCCTGCACCTCGGCGACGCACGCGAAGTGCTCTCCGAGATGCCCGACCGCTCCGTGGACTGCCTGGTGACCAGCCCGCCCTACTACGGGCTTCGGGACTACGGCCCCGGTCAGTACGGCCAGGAGCCCACGCCGGACGACTACGTGGAAAACCTCCGCGCCACGTTCGCGGAGGCCCGGCGGGTACTGGCCAACGACGGCACCTGCTGGCTCAACCTCGGCGACGTCTACGCCGCCAACTCCGACGGGTACGCCCGCGGTGACAGCTACAACCAACGGCAGCCGGTCGTACGGCCCCGTTCCCGTCGCATCGTGCCGCCCAAGAACCTGCTCGGCATGCCATGGCGGGTCGCCTTCGCCCTCCAGCAGGACGGCTGGATCCTGCGCAACGCGATCGTCTGGTCCAAGCCCAACGCCATGCCACAGTCGGTCCTGGACCGGCTCTCCACCCGCTACGAGCTGATCTTCCTGCTCGTCAAACAGCGCTTCTACTGGTTCGACCTCGACGCCATCCGCGAGCAATACACCGGCGACCGCTCGCTGTCTCGCCGCTCCCGGCGAGGCGGGATGAAGCGCAACGCCATCCAGACGCCCTGGCCGCCGGTCGGCAAGTACAACCTGGCGGAGTCAGCCGGCGCACAGCACGGCACCGCTATCCGCCCCACCGGCCGAGCCCATGATGCGGCCAACCCGAACGGCCGCAACCCCGGCGACGTCTGGAGCATCTCGACCAGGCCCTACCGGGGCGCCCACTTCGCCCCGTTCCCGATCGACATCCCGCTCCGTGCCATTGCGGCCGGCTGCCGCCCCGGCGGCACCGTCCTGGACCCGTTTTCCGGAGCGGCAACGACCGCTCTTGCCGCCCGGCAACTTGGCCGGCAGTTCATCGGCATCGAACTCAACTCGGACTACTGCAAGCTCGCGGTAGCGCGGATCCGCGAGGCATCGGCAACGGCAGGAGGCATCGAATGAAGGACATCACCCTCCGAGACCTCCAGGACCTCCCGCCGACGCTGGACCTCATGACCGCCGCGAGGATCCTAGGCATCGGCCGCACCAAGGCCTACGAGCTGGCCAAGAAGGACGAGTTCCCCGTCCGGACCATCCGCATCGGGGACCTCTACCGAATTTCTACGCCAGACCTGCTGAGGCTTCTTGACGGTGACATCCGGTGAAGATACCGAGGGCCGCCTTCCGCTCTGGCCGGAGTCGCGCCCACCGGGCTCTCCAGCTCGTTCACGGTCGCGTTCACCGAAGTGTCCGCCGCCTTCAACGCCACGTCCGCCGACCTTCCCACGCGCAGGCCTCGTCACTGCGCCACACCGTGCCCGTCTTGAAGGAGTCACCACCGGGCGCGGGGCAGTCGACGCTGTTCGTCAGCCGGGTGAGGCGTTGGCGGCTGACGTCCAGCATCACTCGCCGATCTCGGCGGTGCCTACGGGCTGAGCAGCTCAACCCCATGTTTCGGCTCGAGTCCGAGTGAATCGGCTGCACCGCCGTCGCCCGCGCCGCTGGCAAGACCATGAACGGGGGAGATCGCTCGCTGCGCTGCTGAGGGCACGGACAACGAAATCAAGACGAAAGCGCAAGCGGCTCATGCTGTGACTCGCCGGTGACTGCCAGAGGCGGCCCGATCGAGGTCGGGCTGCCTCGACGTTCTAGGGGAGGAGGCCGTTCAGGCGGGCAAACAGCTGCACTGCCCGGGAGACGGTGACGGAGCTGATCTTCGGCAGAAGGGTAGCTTGCTCGCGAACGAGCACTGCGGCCGGCCGGTAATGATTGAACTTACCCAGGCTGTTCTGTTGGAAGTAGCTCTCAATCTGTCGCACTACTCGGGGATCGTGGGCGTTGAGGTCGGCCGCGGTGAGAGGCGTGGTCAGTTCCTTGGCGTAGGCCAGGTTGACCAGATCGAGGTAGAAGTCCGTCTCGAAGAGGTCTTCGATGTCGGCGTCAGCGGTGCCGGTGACCTCGCTGATCTGGACCAGGCCGTTGGCGCCGAGCTGTCCGTTCTCGCGTAGGCGCTTGACCGCGCTGACATCCTTGGTGCTTGAGTCGACTAGGACCGCGACATTGAGCTTGTTGGCTCCGAGCAGGCTGACGAAAGTGGAGAGCTTACCTGCCCCACCGATCGGAATCTTGACCCAGCGAGGATCGAGGCCACGCTGTCCGCCCTTCTCCACGACATCGGTGAGAACGTCGAGATAGATCAGGTCGCTCGGACCTTCAAGGAGGAGGTTGTGCTCGCCGATGAACAAGGTCTGGGTCATATCGATACCCATGGCGGTGAGCAAGGGGAAGATGGTGTCCTCGTCGGCCTTGAAGATCTCCGCCGATACCTTCGTACCTACCTTGTCCTGGTCAACGACGGTGCGGACCCTGTCCAAGTGATCGGGCGAGACGAGGAACGGGGAGTGAGTCGTGTACAGCACCTGATGCTTTGGGGCGAGCCGATCATCGATCAGGCGGAGCAGATCCTCCTGAGCGCGGCCATGAAGAGACAGTCCGGGCTCGTCGAGGAGCAGGATCAGGTCCTGCTCCGCGTCCTCCTCGATCTGGTTGAAGTAGGCCAGGAACGAGAAGAACCAGACGAAACCGCGAGACCGCTCATCGAAGGGCACGGAGGCACGGTGCCGATGATTGTGGACGCGCACCTCGAGAATTGGCCCCTCGTGGAGCGGCGGTTGGGCGTTCTGCTCGGGAGGCAAGATCTTGAGCTGCACTTCGAGTTCGTTGTTCTGTGACCAGTACTCGAAGACTTCGTCTGAGATCAGGTTGCTAGCGTTCTCTAGTTCACGGGTCAACCTTTCATGGTTGTCGGTGGCGAGGAAGTCTTCGAGTTTGGCACCGGCCATGGACAACAGGCTGAGGAGTGCGTGCTCGCCCCGCTTCAGTTCGTCCTGGGCGCGTCGCCTCATCAGGTCGGGGATGGACACCTTTCCGGGCATCGTGTCGTAGTCCGCGAAGTAGACGAACTTCGGCATGGCCGGGAACACGTGCTTATCGACGACATGCAACCGAGCACTGTGATTGCGCCATCCTCCGATACGTTCCGCCACCTGCTGGAGCGCGGACGGGACCTCATCCAGGGAGGTGATTGCAGCGAACAGCTCTTCGATAGTCGTCGCCGCGCCGATGGCCGTGGCTGCGGCAGAGGATAGGTCCAGATCCTTGCGCAGGTGGTCCAGCACCGCCTTTTCGTCGACCTGAACACTCATGCGACCCCTCGCGTCACGGTAGCCGCGCGTGTAGACCACGTTCGGGTCAGTCACGGCTCCTTCGCCGAGATCCTCCTCGATCTTCTCGATCTCGTCGTCGCCCATGCGGAAGGACAGTTTGACGACCGGGATCATCTGATCGGCGTTCCATCCCTTGCGCAACCGAGTGTGCCGCGAGGGGAAGTCGACGATCTCGTCAAATTTCTTGTCGGCCTCGACAGGATTGGAGCGGAAGATGGCTTGCAGGACAGCTGTCTTACCGGACTCGTTCTTGCCCACCAGACAGGTGACGTCCGGCTCAATGGCGAACTCTCCGGAGTCTTCCACGGACCTGTAGTAGGTGACATGGGCACCGGTCAATTGCACGTACTCCTCCTTGAGCTACGTGATCGGCAGGTACGCGTCAGATCGGAACGAGGAACGGTCCACTAGGGGGCGACCGTGTGCTCCATCGGAGACTGGGTACCGTCCAGGTGCGAATTGGGAAGGACCCCGGGCGTTCGTCACCCACGTGCGACGCGCACTGGGGTTCTTTGCGTTGCGTTGATCGAAGCCTACTCCCGGTGCCCGACAAAACCGCGCTATTCGAACAAAGCTTGCTTTGTGGCATCCTGATTTGCGGTCTCCTGCTATCGCCGCATGTCATGGTGGGTCGGGACCAGCGGGAACGAGATGGAGGCGCTCGTGCTCGACGGCCGTCAGGTCCTCCACGTACGCGGTCTCGCTAGCACGCCGCTTACTGCGGTGGCCGAACTTCGCGCCGACTCCTGGACATCGCTGACCTGTCACGGCCATCGAATTGCCTCCGTGTGCGATGGGGCCGCGCGCGGCGGGACGTCACCTGCCGGCCCACCTGATGCGCGCGGATGCGGCTGACCTCGACGCCGATACTGACAGCGCCGTCGCGCACGCCAATGCCACCACCCGACGCGCCGATCTGATTGCCCAAGACCTAGCCCATCGGTTCGACCTGACTCACCCGCTCGCCGGGCCACTGCTCAAGAGCGGGTTGGTGCCCAACTGGACCTGAAGCGCCAGTGGCGTAGATCTTCCGTGTTCAAGCAACCAGAAATGATCGTCCAGGTCGAACCTGGTGCTGTCGATGCAGACTGATCTCTGTCACCTGGTCGGGGCTGGCCCACTAACGAGTGGCTAACAAACGATCAAAAGGCCAGATCCCGGATCTTGGGAACTGGCCTTTGAGCTGGTACTTCGTGGTGGGGCTACCAGGACTTGAACCTGGGACCTCTTCCTTATCAGGGAAGCGCTCTAACCGACTGAGCTATAGCCCCGCGTGACGCGCATCGAAGGTTACCCCATCCGGATTCCGGAGGCGAACCGCCGAACGAGGTAAAGCTTACCGTGTCACCGCGAGTGGTGGAGACGTCAGCCCCCAGCCACCGCCAGGCCCCCACCCCGTCCGGCCACCGCCCCGTCGTGGCGGCGGCCGTGGGGGTCGTGGCCTACTCCGCCTCGCTGAAGGTGACCTCCACGCCGCCCACGAGGTCGGAGGAGACGTTGTAGATCACCGCGCCGAGCGTGGACAGGGCAGTGATGAGAACGACGTTCAGCGCGCCCAGCAGAGCCGTGTAGCCGAGGATCCGCATGGGGTCGAACCAGCCGCTGATGTTGATGGTGACGCCGCCGGCGTCGCCGTTGGCGCCCTGCGTCAGCTGGTTCACCGCGTCGGTGATGGACGAGAAGACGCCCAGCGCCGAGAGCACGCCGTACAGGACGGCCACGGCCACGAACAGCACGACGAAGCAGACGAGCGACACGACGAAGCTGAACTTCATCGCCGACCACGGCTCGATCCGGCGGAGCACGAGGTGGGCCTTGCGCGGGGGCCGCAGGCCGGTCTTCTTGCCCTTGCCCGTCTCGGGCTTCGCGTCGGACGCGCCGAAACTCAGGCCGCGTACGGCCGTGTCGGCGAGGGCGCTGTCCGCGGAAGCGGAGGCTGAGGCGGTCTCGGCCTTCCCGGCCGCCGTCCCCGCTGCACCGTAGGGCCGGGACGGCGACCCGTTCGAGGCGCCCGAGCCGGATCCGGGCCGCCCGGCAGGCCGGCTGCCCGTCCCCGTCGTCCCGCCCGTACGGGCGGAAGCCGACGCGGAGGCCGACGCCGAGCCGGACGACGACGTCGATGAGGAAGACGGCGAGGAAGTCGATGAGGAAGAGGACGAGGAGCCGGCCACGGCGGGCTTCTTGAAGGGGGCCGTCGACTCGGAACCGGTGACGGGCTTGCCGCCCCCCTTCGGCTCTTCGTCCTTGGCCGTCCGGTTCCACGGCTGGTCGGCGGCGGACGTCCTGATGCGTACGGTGTCGTTCGACGTCGACTTGTCGGTGGACGTCACGTTCTCTTTCTCCGGGGCCACGCCCCGGACGTTATCGCCATCCTGTACCCGCGCGGTAACGCCGTCTTTCATGTTGGACGAGGCCGGGCGGGCCCCCGCCGGCTTCTTGTTGGGAGTCGCGGGCGTCCGCGAGCTGCCGGTGTCGCTCATGCCTCGTCTCCTGCCCCGTTCTCCTCGATCTCCTCGCCGGCCAACGCCTCGGCGTTGCGAGCGAGGGCAACCACGCTGTCACCTTCGGCCAGGTTCATCAACCGTACGCCCATGGTCTGCCGGCCGGACTGCTTGATCTGGCCCGCGCTGGTCCGGATCACCCCTCCGGCCGACGTGATCGCGAAGACCTCGTCTTCGGGGCGCACCATGACGGCTCCGACGAGCTGGCCCCGCGCGCTGACGATCTTCGCGGTCAGCACTCCCTTGCCGCCCCGGCCCTGCACCGGGTACTGCTCGGCGGGAGTGCGCTTCGCATACCCGCCTTCGGTGGCGATAAGCACGTCCTCCCCGTCCTGGATGACGTTCATCGAGAGGAGCTCGTCGCCGTCGACGAACCGCATGCCGATCACACCGCTCGTGGCCCGGCCCATCGGCCGCAGCGCCTCGTCGGACGCGGTGAAGCGGATCGACTGCGCGTTCTTCGACACGAGCAGCAGGTCGTCGCCCTCGGAGACCAGTCGGGCGGCGATCACCTCGTCGTCCTCGCGCAGATTGATGGCGATGAGGCCGCCGGTCCGCGGCGAGTCGTACTCCGCCAGCCGCGTCTTCTTGACCAGGCCGCTGCGGGTGGCGAGGACAAGGTACGGCGCGACGTCGTAGTCCCTCAGGTCGAGGATCTCCATGACGTGCTCGTCGGGCTGCATGGCGAGCAGGTTCGCCAGGTGCTGGCCCCGCGCGTCCCGTCCCGCGTCGGGCAGCTCGTACGCCTTGAACCGGTAGACCCGGCCCTTGTTCGTGAAGGCCAGCAGCCAGTGGTGGGTCGTGGTGACGAAGAAGTGCTCGACGATGTCGTCCTGGCGGAGCTGGGCGCCGCGGACGCCCTTGCCGCCGCGCTTCTGCGCCCGGTAGAGATCGGTGCTCGTACGCTTCGCGTAGCCGCCACGGGTGATCGTGACGACGACGTCCTCCTCGGCGATCAGGTCCTCGATGGACATGTCGCCCTCGTAGGCCGTGAGCTCGGTCTTCCGGTCGTCGCCGAACTTGGCGATGATCTCGCTGAGCTCGTCGGAGACGAGCCGCCGCTGCCGGCTCGGCGAGGCGAGGATGTCCTGGTAGTCGGCGATCTGCGTCATCAGTCCGTCGTACTCGTCCTGGATCTGCTGCCGTTCCAGGGCCGCCAGCTTGCGCAGCTGCATGTCGAGGATGGCCTGCGCCTGAAGCTGGTCGATCTCCAGCAGGGACATCAGGCCGCCCTGGGCCTCCGCCGCCGAGGGCGACCGCCGGATCAGGGCGATGACCTCGTCCATCCGGTCGAGCGCCTTGAGCAGACCGCGCAGGATGTGGGCCCGCTCCTCGGCCTTGCGGAGCAGGAACCGGGTCCGCCGGACGACGACCTCGATCTGGTGCGCCACGTAGTGGCGGACGAACTGGTCGAGCCGGAGCGTCCGGGGAACGCCGTCCACCAGGGCGATCATGTTGGCGCCGAAGGTGGTCTGGAGCTGGGTGTGCTTGTACAGGTTGTTCAGCACGACCTTCGCGACGGCGTCGCGCTTCAGCACGATCACCAGCCGCTGCCCGGTGCGCGAGGAGGTCTCGTCGCGGACGTCCGCGATCCCGGTGACCTTGCCCTCACGCACCAGCTCGGCGATGGTCAGCGCCAGGTTGTCGGGGTTGACCTGGTACGGCAGGGCCGTCACGACCAGGCACTGCCGTCCCTTGGGGTCTTCCTCGACCTCGACGACGGCCCGCATGATGACCGAGCCGCGTCCGGTTCGGTAGGCGTCCTCGATGCCGCGGCGGCCCACGATGAGCGCGCCGGTCGGGAAGTCGGGGCCCTTGATCCGGGCCATCAGCGCGTCGAGGAGTTCCTCATCCGTCGCCTCAGGGTTGTCGAGGGCCCACTTGACGCCCTCGCCGACCTCCCGCAGGTTGTGCGGAGGAATGTTGGTCGCCATGCCGACCGCGATGCCGGCCGAGCCGTTGACCAGGAGGTTCGGGAACCGCGACGGCAGGACCACCGGCTCCTGGGAACGCCCGTCGTAGTTGGGCTGGAAGTCGACGGTGTCCTTGTCGATGTCCCGGAGCATCTCCATGGCGATCTGCGCCAGGCGGCTCTCGGTGTACCGCATCGCCGCGGCGGGGTCGTTGCCCGGCGAGCCGAAGTTGCCCTGACCGTCGACCAGGGGATAGCGCAGCGACCACGGCTGCGCGAGCCGTACGACGGTGTCGTAGATCGAGGCGTCACCGTGGGGGTGATAGGAGCCCATGACGTCACCGACGATGCGCGAGCACTTGAAGTAGCCGCGATCGGGACGGTAGCCGCCGTCGAACATCGCGTACAGCACGCGGCGGTGCACCGGCTTGAGGCCGTCACGGACGTCCGGCAGCGCACGGGACACGATGACCGACATCGCGTAGTCCATGTAGCTGCGCTGCATCTCGGACTGGATGTCGACCAGCTCGACGCGCTCTCCAGGGGTCCCGGGCGGCGGCGTGTTTACTTCCGTCACGAAAAGTCCTTTTGATTAATCCCTGGTCAGACGTCGAGGAAGCGGACGTCACGGGCGTTGGTGATGATGAAATTCCGGCGTGCCTCGACGTCCTCACCCATGAGCACGCTGAACAGGTCGTCGGCCTGGGCTGCGTCGTCGAGGGTGACCTGGCGGAGCACCCGGGTCTCGGGGTTCATCGTGGTCTCCCACAGCTGGGCGGCGTTCATCTCGCCCAGACCCTTGAAGCGCTGCACACCGTCGTGCGTCCGCGGGTCGCGCCGGCCCCGCGCGATGCCGTCCTCGATGATCGCGTCGCGCTCGCGGTCGGAGTACGCGTACGAGGCGTCCTCACCCTTGCGGTCCCACTTGATCTTGTAGAGGGGCGGCTGCGAGAGGTAGACGTGGCCGGCCTCGATCAGCGGGCGCATGAACCGGAACAGCAGCGTCAGCAGCAGGGTGGTGATGTGCTGGCCGTCGACGTCGGCGTCGGCCATGAGGATCAGCTTGTGATAGCGCAGCTTCTCGATGTCGAACTCGTCGTGCACACCGGTGCCGAGCGCGGTGATCAAGGCCTGGACCTCGGTGTTCTTGAGGACCTTGTCGATCCGCGCCTTCTCGACGTTCAGGATCTTGCCGCGGATGGGCAGGATCGCCTGGAACTTCGGGTCGCGGCCGCCCTTCGCGGAGCCGCCGGCCGAGTCGCCCTCGACGATGAACAGCTCACACTTGTCGGGCTCCGACCACTGGCAGTCGGCCAGCTTGCCGGGCAGGCCGCTGCCGCTCTCCAGCAGTGACTTGCGCCGGGTCAGGTCGCGGGCCTGCCGGGCGGCGATCCGGGCGCGGGACGCCTGAAGCGACTTGTTGATGATCTCCTTGGCCTCGCCCGGGTTGCGCTCGAACCAGTCGCGCAGGTGATCGTTGCAGGCCTTCTGGACGAACGACTTGGCCTCGGTGTTGCCCAGCTTGGTCTTGGTCTGGCCCTCGAACTGCGGGTCGGCCAGCTTAACCGAGATGATCGCGGCCAGCCCCTCACGGACGTCGTCGCCGCTCAGGTTGTCGTCCTTGCCCTCCTTGAGGAACTTCTGCTCGCGCGCGTAGCGGTTGACGATGGTGGTCAGCGCCGCGCGGAAGCCTTCCTCGTGGGTGCCGCCCTCGGCGGTGTTGATCGTGTTGGCGAACGTGTAGACCGACTCGCTGTAGGAGGCGTTCCACTGCATGGCGATCTCGACCGAGATGCCGTCGCCGTGCTCCTCGAAGTCGATCACAGAGGTGTGGATCGCGTCCTTCTTGGAGTTCAGGTGCGTGACGAAGTCGGCCAGGCCGCCCTCGTAGTAGTACCTCGCGACCTTGGGCTCGCCGTTGATGTGGTCGGGCCGCTCGTCGGTCAGCGTGATCGTGAGGCCCTTGTTGAGGAAGGCCATCTCCTGGAACCGGCGCGAGAGCGTCTCGAAGTTCCAGGTGGTCGTCTCGAAGATGCCCTGGTCGGGCCAGAAGGCGATGGTGGTGCCGTGGTCGTCGGTCGGCTCGCCCTTCTGCAGCGGCGCAGTCGGCTTGGCCGTCACGTACTTCTGCCGCCACACGTGCCCGTCGGTGCGGACCTCGACCTCCAGGCGCGTGGACAGCGCGTTGACCACCGAGGCGCCCACGCCGTGCAGACCGCCGGAGACGGCGTACGACTTGCTGTCGAACTTGCCGCCCGCGTGCAGCACGGTGAACACGACCTCGACGGCCGGACGGCCCTCGGCGGCGACGATGCCGACGGGGATGCCGCGGCCGTGGTCCGCCACCCGCACGCCGCCGTCGGCCAGCAGCGTGACCTCGATGTGGTCGTTGTATCCGGCCAGGGCCTCGTCGACGGCGTTGTCGACGATCTCGTACACCAGGTGGTGGAGACCGCGCTCGCCCGTGGAACCGATGTACATGCCGGGGCGCTTGCGGACCGCCTCCAGGCCCTCGAGAACGGTGATAGAGCTAGCGTCGTAGGACAAGTGTGAAATCCTCCTGCCGCGGACACGCGGCGGGGACCCCATGCGCTGGCTGCCCCTGCCGTGCCCGTCACCGTCGTGAGTGCCCCGATGCGCCCGCCCAGGGGGAATCGGCCCCAGCGGGGCCGGGGGTGGCGCAAACCGGACGTGTCCTTGAGTCCGTCTACATTCTACCGGTCCGGACGACCGCAGGGGGCATTCACGGGCGCTGTGATGCCCTGTCGCTTGATGATCATGTTTCCGAGCACCCCCCACGCGGAAAGGGGGTAATCGCGTCTGGCGCGATTTTGGCCCGGTTCGGCCTCCCTGACTCACGCGTTCCCGCTGCCCGTACATGGGCTTGTCCGGACGCCTTCCCAGGCTTCCCCTGCCGATCGCGGCCGGTTGTGCCGAGTCACCCGCGCCGGCTCAGCCGTACGTGTCACCCGGTCCGGAGCCGCCACGCACCCGAAGACCGCCGCCGGGCCGGGGGCCGGCCGACGGGGCGCGCACCTTCACACGCGTCACCGTGCCGTCGCCCAGCTCCTCGTTCAACCGCCTGACCAGCGTGGACGCCAGGAGTCGCACCTGCGTGGCCCAGGCCGTGGAGTCCGCGGACACCACCACCTCGCCGTCCTCGAAGGTCTCCGGAACCGTGTGTGCGGCCAGCTCAGGGCCGACGATCTCGCGCCAGCGGCCGAACACGCCGCCCACCGCCGCGGGCTGCTCCCAACCCCGTTCGGCCAGGAGATCGCGGATCGCCCGTCCGAACGGCAGGGGATCGCTCGCGTCGCGTCGCGGGCCGTCCTTCCCGCGCCGGCGAGGCTCCGTACGGGGAAGCTGGCCGCGCCGCGCGGCGTCGGACTTGGCCTGGGCCAGCTTCTCCCGGGCGAGCGCGGCACCGCGCGCGGCCGACCCGCCGGGCGACTGTCCACCGCCTGTGGACGACTCATCGGACACGGGTCACGCTCCCCTCCGAGACGGTGAACCGGGTGCCCGCGAACTCACCGGGCACGTCATCCGGCACGGCCGCGGTGATGAGCACCTGTTCCGCCGGCGCCACGATCTCGGCAAGACGTCGCCGGCGCTGCCCGTCCAGCTCGGCGAACACGTCGTCGAGGATGAGCACGGGATCGCCCCCGTCCGATCGGAGCAGCTCATAGGCGGCGAGCCGGAGCGCCAGCGCGAACGACCACGACTCCCCGTGGCTCGCGTAGCCCCGGGCGGGCAGCTCGCCGAGGCGCAGCAGCAGGTCGTCGCGGTGTGGCCCGACCAGGGTCATCCCGCGCTCCAGCTCGGTCTGGCGGACGTGCGCGAGGGCGGATCTGAGCCGTTCGGCGCATGCGTCCCGGTCTGTCCCCAGGCTGGGGACATCTGTGGACAACACCTCCTCATCGGAGGCGCGGTACTCCAGGTCGGCCGCTCCCGAGCTCGGCGCCAGGGTCGCGTACGCCTTGGCGACCAGCGGGCGGAGGGTCTCGACCAGCTCGACGCGGGCGGCGGTCAGTTCCGACCCGTGCCGCACCAGGTGGGAATCCCAGATCTCCAGGGTCGTGAGCACGTCACCCGCGCCGGCCGACGCGAACGCCGCCTCGTCGTCCTGCCGGCGCGATCCGCGGCGCCGTCCCGCGCGGGTCGCGGCAGCCGTACGCAGGAGGGCGTTGCGCTGCTTGAGCGCGCGGTCGTAGTCGGCCCGTACGGCGGCGAACCGCGGCGTGCGCGCGACCAGCAGTTCGTCGAGGAACCGCCGCCGCTCCGAGGGGTCGCCCTTGACCAGGGCGAGATCCTCCGGGGCGAACAGCACCGTCCGCAGCAGGCCCAGGGCGTCACGCGGACGGGGGACCGGCGAGCGGTTGACCCGGGCACGGTTGGCCCGCCCCGGGTTGATCTCCAGCTCGATCAGGGCCCGCCGGTCGTCCCGGATCACGACCGTCCGTATGACCGCCCGCTGCGCCCCGTGCCGGACGAGGGGGGCATCGGTCGCGACCCGGTGACTCGCGTGCGTGGCCACATAGCCGAGGGCCTCGACCAGGTTGGTCTTCCCCTGCCCGTTGGGGCCGATGAAGGCGGTCGCGCCGGGCTCCAGCTCGATCTCGACCCCCGCGTACGAGCGGAAGTCGGTGAGGGACAGGGCGGCCACGTGCACGTCGCAAGGCTAGTACCCCGCGCGCCGGTGCCGGGCCGTGGTGACGATGTGGACAGAGGTGTGCCGGTGACTTGCCGAGAACGCCCAGGTTTGTCCACAGGCTGTGGGAAATCTCCGGATGGCCGGACCGGCCCCGAACTCTGTCCACAGCCTGTGGGCGGCCGCGCCTAATCGGCGCCTGGATCAGGGCGGGATCAGCGCTCGGTCTCCGCGGGCGGCGAGACGTCGGCGCCGGGGGAGTCGGCCCCCTTCGCGTGCTGGCCCTCGACGGAGGTGATCGCGTGCCCGCCGAACTGGTTGCGCAGGGCGGCGACCATCTTCATCGCCGGCGAGTCGTCCTGCCGGGACGCGAACCGGGCGTACAGGGAGGCGGTGATGGCCGGCAGGGGCACGGCGTGGTCGACGGCGGCCTGGACGGTCCACCGCCCCTCGCCGGAGTCCTCCGCGTAGCCCTTGAGCTCGGCGAGGTCGGGGTCTTCCTCCAGGGCACGCACGAGCAGGTCGAGGAGCCACGACCGGATGACCGTGCCGTGCCGCCAGCTCTTGAACGTCCCCGGCACGTCGGTGACGGCGTCGCTGGCCTCCAGGAGCTCCCAGCCCTCGGCGAAGGACTGCATCATGCCGTACTCGATGCCGTTGTGGACCATCTTCGCGAAGTGACCGGCGCCGACCCCGCCTGCGTGGACGAAGCCGTCCTCGCCCTCCGGCTTCAGCGCCTCGAAGATCGGCATGAGCCGGTGGACGTACTCGTCCTCGCCGCCGACCATGAGCGCGTAGCCGTACTCGATGCCCCACACGCCGCCGCTCACGCCGACGTCGACGAAGCCGATGCCGTCGGTGCCCAGCTCGGCGGCGTGCCGCTGATCGTCCTTGTAGTTGGAGTTGCCGCCGTCGATGACGGTGTCACCGGCGGACAGCAGGGCGCCGAGCTGCTCGATCGTGGCCTGGGTGGGCCCGCCCGCGGGCACCATGACCCATACCGCCCGAGGCGCCTCAAGCCTCTCGACCAGCTCCTTCAGGGTGCCGACGTCGCTCTTGGCCGGATCGCGGTCATAACCGACGACGTCGTGGCCGGCCCGGCGGAGCCGTTCCGCCATGTTGCCGCCCATCTTGCCGAGCCCGATCAGCCCGATCTGCATGTCTGCCACCCCTCAGAACCCAATGCGCTCACGACGCACGCCGTACCCAGACATAAGGGGTCCATACCCCGGGCAGATGCTACGCCCGGGGGTCAGGGGCCCGGTCAGCCGGACAGGCGAATCGGCATGATCAGGTAGCGGTAGTCCTCACCCGCGCCGTTGTCCACAGGCTTTCCGCCGGTGAGGATGGCGGGCTTGGTGGGTGTGGTGAACTGCAGGCGGGCCACGTCGGAGTCGATCGCTCCGAGCCCCTCCAGCAGGAACTGGTGGTTGAACGCGATGTTGATCTCGTCGCCGTCGAACTCGACGGGGAGCGCCTCAACCGCCTGCGCCTCGTCGCCGCTGCCCGCCTCCAGGACGACCTCGCCGCCGCGGAAGGACAGCCGCACCGGGGTGTTGCGCTCGGCGACGAGCGCAACACGCTTGACCGCCTCGACGAACGACGCTGTGGGCAGCTCCGCGGACGCGGAGAACTCGGTGGGCAGCAGCGAGCGGTACTTGGGGAACTCCGGGTCGAGCAGCCGGGTGGTCGTCCGCCGGCCCGCGCTCGAGAAGCCGATCATGCCCTCTCCCGTCCCGCCGGCCGAGCTGAGCGCGATCTCCACCTCGGCGCCCGTGCCGCCGAGCGCCTTCGCGGTGTCGGCGAGCGTCCGGCCGGGGATCATCGCCACCGCCTCGAAGTCGGGCTGCTCCGGCTGCCACTTCAGCTCGCGTACGGCGAGGCGGTAGCGGTCGGTCGCGGCGAGGGTGACGGTGTCTCCGGCGATCTCCATGCGGACGCCCGTGAGCATGGGGAGCGTGTCGTCCTTGCCGGCGGCGACGGCGACCTGCCCGACGGCGGAGGCGAAGACGTCGCTGCCGACGCGGCCCGCGGCAGGCGGCATGGCCGGGAGCGACGGATAGTCCTCCACAGGCATCGTCAACAGGGTGAACCTGGCGCTGCCACAGGTCACCACCGCCTTGGCCCCGTCGACCACGAGCTCCACCGGCTGGGCGGGCAGGGCGCGGGTGATCTCGGCGAGGAGCCGGCCCGATACGAGGACCACGCCCGGCTCCCCCGTCTGCGGCTCGAGGGTCACCTCGGCGGACACCTCGTAGTCGAAGCCGGACAGCTTCAGCTGCTGCTCGCCGGTGACCTCGAGTCGCATGCCGGCGAGGACCGGCACCGAAGGACGGGCCGGAAGGCTGCGCGCCGTCCACGCCACGGCTTCGGCGAGCACGTCGCGATCGATCCGGAACATCACGGGGATCAGCCTCCTGGGTGTCGCTGCTTCGTCAAGTGTTCCCTCTCCCGCGCCTGTGCGCCCAGAGAACCCCTTCTATGGTTCTTGAGTTCCTGAGAGAGAGATAAGTAAGTCATCTCATTAGGGAGCGTGGATATGTGGATGTCGAGCATTTTCGCAGCTCACGCGAGTCGCTTCATCCACCGGGCGTGTGGGGGAACCGTGGACGCGCCCCCTGTGGACTGTGGGCGGACGACCTGTCCCCACATCGCTTCCCCAGGAGAGCGGCCCTTCATCCACGAGTAATCCACGATGTTTCCACCGGTTGTCCACGGGGAAGAAGGGCGTTCTGGGGCTGCTGTTGCGGCTGCGCACAGGGCGTCCCCAGGTCGTCCACGGGTAGTCCCCAAGCCATCCCCAAGCTTTCCCCATGTTCGTCCCCAGGCCGGAGCGGAGTCTTGCCGGTGAATGGTGGAGTGGTGACCGGCGGATGGCCGGGATGAGGACCAGCGATTTGATCCACAGAGATATCCACAGCCTGTGTATCAACTGTTGCGTGCGCGCTGTTTGATTCGCGTCGTCAGCTCGTTGACCTGGTTGTACATCGACCGCCGCTCGGCCATGAGAGAGCGGATCTTGCGCTCGGCGTGCATGACCGTCGTGTGGTCTCGGCCGCCGAACTGCTGGCCGATCTTCGGCAGCGACAGGTCGGTCAGCTCCCGGGCCAGGTACATCGCGATCTGGCGGGCCGTCACCAGGGCCCGCGAGCGCGAGCTGCCGCACAGGTCGTCGAGCGAGACGCCGAAGTATTCGGCCGTGGTCGACATGATGAGCGAGATGGTGATCTCGGGACTGGCGTCCTCGCTGATCAGGTCCTTGAGGACGATCTCGGCCAGGCCGATGTCCACAGACTGCCGGTTGAGGCTGGCGAAGGCCGTCACCCGGATGAGCGCGCCCTCAAGCTCCCGGATGTTGGTGGCGATCCGGCTGGCGATGTACTCCAGGACGTCCGGCGGTGCGGCGAGGCCCTCCTGAATGGCCTTCTTCCTGAGGATCGCGATGCGGGTCTCCAGCTCGGGCGGCTGGACGTCCGTGATCAGGCCCCACTCGAAGCGGTTGCGGAGCCGGTCTTCCAGGGTGACCAGCTGCTTGGGCGCACGGTCGCTGGAGATGACGATCTGCTTGCTGGCGTTGTGGAGCGTGTTGAACGTGTGGAAGAACTCTTCCTGCGTCTGCTCCTTGCCCTCCAGGAACTGGATGTCGTCCACGAGCAGGATGTCCACAGCCCGGTACCGCGAGCGGAAGCCGTCCGCCTTGTGGTCGCGGATGGAGTTGATGAAGTCGTTGGTGAACTCCTCCGAGCTCACGTATCTGACCCGAGCCCCGTCGTACAGGCTCTGCGCGTAGTGGCCGATCGCGTGCAGCAGGTGGGTCTTGCCCAGCCCGGAGTCGCCGTAGATGAACAGCGGGTTGTACGCCTTGGCGGGTGCCTCGGCCACCGCGACCGCCGCCGCGTGGGCGAACCGGTTGCTCGCGCCGATGACGAACGTCTCGAAGGTGTACTTGGCGTTGAGCCTGGCGGGCTCTCCCGGGGTCGTCCGTCCGCCGCGCACGTCCCACCGGTGCTGCGCGGGCTCCGGCTTGGGGGGCGGGGGAGGCTCGGGCGAGTATCCCCCGGCGCGCGGCGGTTCCTGCACATGCTGTGGATACTGCGGATGATCGACGTGACCGGAATCCCGCTGGGGTGGGGCGTTGTCGCCGGTGGGGAAGCCGTGGGCCTGGGGACCATGCTGTGGATAACCGGTGGACGAAGGCGGCGGGCCGGGGTGGCGCTGCTCCTGGGCCGGGCCGGCGGTGGCCGTGGGGTCGACCATCACCGCGATGCGCACCGGGCGTCCGAGCTCCTGGGAGAGCGCGTGGACGATCAGGGGGCGCAGCCGTACTTCCAGGACCTCCTTGGCGAAGTCGTTCGGCGCGGCCAGCAGGATGGTGTCGTTGATTAACCCGGAGGGCTGCGTCATCTGCAGAAACGCCCGCTGCTGTCCGGAGACTCCCTCGTCGAGCAGGGTCCCGAGAGCCCGAGCCCATACAGCGTTGAGATCGACGCCTTCCACGGCTCGGCCCCTCCTTTCGCGCGGCCCCGCTCCCTCGCCGCGATCGGTCTTTTCGTCAACGCGCCCGGCGTGTCCAGGCCATGCCCATGATCAGTGATCCACAAGGGATCCACATGATGTGCACAGGCCGCACACGTGTCCCCGGGCACAACCACGCTGATGGAGGAAGGGCCGGAGGGTCGACAGTAGCGGTGTCCGCGACGTGCGTTCAAGGCGTTGTCCACAGCCTAGTGGCCCATGGTCGCGTGCCGTACGCGCTTGGGGGCAAGGGCGCCGGTTTGACCTATCGCCGATACCCTCGTAACGTGTCCCGGTCGGCTAATCACGTGACGGCTCTTTCGCATGCCCACGCACTGACGAGCCGCGACCCTGCAAAGAATCGCGCCTGTGGATCTCCACGGGCGCGTCCGAAGCCTGGAGCCCACCCGTGAGCAAGCGTACTTTCCAGCCGAACAACCGTCGCCGCGCGAAGACCCACGGCTTCCGGCTGCGCATGCGCACCCGGGCCGGCCGCGCGATCCTGGCCGCCCGCCGCCGTAAGGGCCGCGCGGAGCTGACGGTCTGACGTCGGACGCCGCCCGCCTGCCGCGAAGCCCGGCGGGCGGCTGCCGTACGTCGAGAAAGGCCGACCCGGTGCTGCCGTCCGCATCGCGCATGCGACGGGGTGAGGACTTCGCCGACGCGATCCGCCGAGGGCGGCGCGCGGGACGTCCCACCCTGGTCGTTCACTTCAACGCGCATGAAGAGGCCGGTGGACCACCGCTGGTCGGCTTCGTCGTGAGCAAGGCGGTCGGCGGCGCGGTTGTTCGCAACCGGGTCAAGCGCAGGCTGCGACACCTGATGCGGAGCCGTGTCGAGTCGCTGCCGAGAGGTAGCCTGCTTGTGGTACGCGCCAATCCACCGGCCGCGTCCGCGCGAAGCGAGCACCTGGCCGCCGAACTCGACGTCGCGCTGGATCGTTTACTCCGGCGGCGAGGGTCCGGGCCACGGACCCCTACGGACGGACGGTCATGACAGCTGAGCACCCTGTCCCGGCACGAGGGGCCGCGCCGCGGGACACCGCGTCCGCGACGGGTCCCGCCGCGCGTGTGCTGCTCGGCCTGATCACGTTTTATCGGACTTTCATAAGTCCTCTGCTCGGGCCGCGCTGCCGGTTCGAGCCCTCGTGCAGCGCCTACGGAATGGAGGCCATCGCCGTTCACGGCGCCCTTCGGGGGGTATGGCTGACCGCTAGGCGGATCGGGCGGTGTCATCCGTTCCACCCTGGAGGTTTCGACCCGGTGCCCCCACGCCGAGTCCGGTCTCACGACGAATCGCAAGGGAGCTAGCTCGGTGGAGCTGCCATTCCTGAACTGGTTGTACACGGCGGTGGCCTGGGTGATCACCCAGATCCACGCGGGTTACAGCACGTTCATCCCCGCCAGCAGCGGTCTCAACTGGGCGTTGACGATCATCACGCTGACTGTCCTCATGCGTCTGCTGATCTTCCCCCTGTTCATGAAGCAGATGCGCTCCTCCAGAAAGATGCAGGAGCTCGCGCCGAAGGTTCAGGAGCTGCGAAAGCGGTACAAGAACGACAAGCAGCGCCTCAGCCAGGAGACCATGCGTCTCTACCAGGAGGCCGGCGCCAACCCCCTGGGCGGCTGTCTCCCGATCGTCGCGCAGTTCCCGATCTTCATCTCCATGTTCACCGTGCTGCGGGCCATCGCCGAAGACCGCGTCGACTTCGGTATGACGAAGGCGCTGGTGGACAGCGCCCGCGCGGCGCACATCATCGGCGCGCCCCTCCCGGCCAAGTTCTTCGACAGCGCCGACGTCATCGCGGGCTTCGGTGCCGACCCCACGGTGACGAAGATCGTGCTGGGCTGCTTCGTGGCGATCAGCTCCTGCACGACGTTCCTCACGGTCCGGCAGAGCGTGAAGCGCTCGATGATGCAGATGCCGGACAACCCGATGGCGCAGCAGCAGAAGATCCTGATGTACATCTCGCCGCTGTTCGCCGTCTTCAGCCTGAACTTCCAGCTCGGCCTGATCCTTTACTGGGTGACCACGAACCTGTGGACTCTCGGGCAGCAGCACTGGTTCTACAGCCGTCACCCGATGCCGGTGATCGACGAAAAGGGCAATGTCACAACGCCCGAGCCGACGAACGGTATCTTCACCAAGCTGGTGGGCAAGCCCAAGGTGGCGACGCCGGAGGAGCCGACCGAACCCGCCCCCAAGATCGTCCGTCAGCAGCCGGCTCGGCAACCGCGCAGCAAGCGCACCGGCACCAAGAAGTCGTAGGAGAAGGAGACCCCGGACGTGACCGAAGCCGAGGAGAGCCTCAAGCCCGCTCCCGACCTCGCCGCCCTCGAACAGGAGGGCGAGATCGCGGCCGACTACCTGGAGGGCCTGCTCGACATCGCCGATCTCGACGGCGACATCGACATGGACGTCGAGGGTGATCGGGCGATCGTGTCGATCGTGGGAATCAAGGGCGACGAGCTCGTCGGTACCGAGGGCGAGGTTCTCGAGGCGCTCCAGGAGCTGACCCGTCTCGCGGTGCACCGGCAGACGGGCGAGCGGTCGCGTCTCATGCTCGACGTCGGCGGCTACCGGGAGCGGCGCAGGACCGAGCTGACCAAGGTCGGCGCCGCGGCTGCGAACGACGTCAAGCGCAGCGGGGAGCGCAAGGCGCTCCAGCCGATGACCCCGTTCGAGCGGAAGATCGTGCACGACGCCGTGGCGGCGGCCGGGCTGCGCAGCGAGTCGGAGGGCGAGGAGCCGCACCGGTTCGTTGTCGTCCTGCCCGCCTGAGGTCTCCTGTCCCCGGGCCGGCGGGCCCACCGCCCGAGATTCGGTCCCCACAGTCCTCCGTGTGCTGAAGCCGTCGGCCCCTCGATGGGGCCGGCGGCTTTGTCGTTCTGGTGGCGGAGCAGTGGTTGGCGGCGTTCGGCCCCGCCTGGCCCTCCCCGGGCATGCCGGACGACTACCCTTGGCCCAGAGTGTTCCAGGATGAGTGAGTGATGTCGGAGAGCAACGAGCTACCCGAGGCGCCCGCGGTGGCGCGGGAGGTTTTTCCCGGTGAGGCGCTGGAGCGGGCGACGGCGTTCGCCGAGCTGCTCGCCGGTCCCGGAGTGGTACGAGGACTGCTTGGCCCTCGCGAGGTCCCCCGGATCTGGGACCGCCATCTGTTGAACTGCGCCGTGGTGGCGGAGGCGATCGCACCCAAGGCGAGTGTCGTGGACATCGGATCGGGTGCTGGACTGCCCGGCATCGTCCTGGCGATCGTCCGGCCGGATATCAGAGTGACGCTGCTCGAACCCCTGCTGCGGCGTACGGTCTTCCTCGCCGAGTGCGTCGAGGAACTCGCGCTCCCCAATGCGGAGGTCCTGCGGGGGAGGGCCGAGGAGCTCGCCCGTACGAAGACCTTTGACGTGGCCACGGCGCGTGCGGTTGCCCCGCTTGACCGGTTGCTCGCATGGTCGCTGCCGCTACTGAGAGAGGGCGGCGAGCTGCTTGCGATGAAGGGCGAGCGCGCGGCGGAGGAGATCGAGGCGGCGCGTGACCAAATCAAGGCCGCAGGAGTGCGGGAGGTCGAGCTTGTCGCCGTAGGGCGCGGTAAGGTCGATCCGCCCGCCACTCTCGTCCGGGTCGTCGCCGGACGTCCGCCCGAATCGGGTACGCGGAGGCGGCGGAAGAGGTGAGCGTCGTGCCGAGGACGGCAGCAGGCCTGGGTTGGCCGGAGAGTCCCTCCGCCCTAGTCTGGGAGATCGCGACAGCAGGCCGGCCCGCGGGGGTTGGCTGGCCACGTTCCCCTGCTTCGCCGATCGAAAGAACGACGACCGTGTCCCAGACCCCCCTTAACGCTGGCGATTCGCCGTTGGTACGAGAGGCACTGAGTTCTGTGGTTTCACGTGAAACAGCCGCATCCCCTCAGGCGGCTGCGCCTTCCGTCGGGTACTCGACGCGCGATGAGGGGGAGTGGCCGAAGCCGCCCCACTGTCGTGTGATGACTGTTGCCAACCAGAAGGGCGGTGTGGGAAAGACCACGACCGCCGTCAACCTTGCCGCCGCTCTGTCCATGCACGGGCAGCAGGTGCTGGTCGTCGACCTGGACCCTCAGGGCAACGCCTCAACGGCCCTGGCGACGGAGCACCGGTCGGGGATGCCGTCGGTATATCAGGTGCTCGTGGACGACTTACCGCTCTCGTCCATCATCAAGGCCGTGCCAGAGATGCCGAACCTCTTCTGTGCTCCGGCCACTCTTGATCTCGCCGGCGCGGAGATCGAGCTGGTCCCGATGGTGGGACGAGAGACCCGGCTCAAGAGGGCTCTTGCGGCGTTCGACGCGATGCGGTTCGACTACATCCTGATCGACTGTCCCCCTTCGCTGGGACTGCTCACGGTGAACGCCATGGCGGCGGCCCAGGAAGTGCTCATCCCGATCCAGTGTGAGTACTACGCGCTGGAGGGGCTCACCCAGCTGCTGCAGAACGTGGAACTCGTCCGGGCGCACCTCAACCAGAGCCTGGCTGTGTCCACGATCCTTCTCACGATGTACGACGGCCGCACCCGGCTCGCCTCCCAGGTGGCCGAGGAGGTCCGGTCGCACTTCGGCGACACCGTGCTCGACGCGGTCATCCCGAGAAGCGTCCGGGTGTCCGAGGCTCCCAGCTACGGCCAGTCCGTCATGACGTACGACCCCGGTTCGAGCGGGGCGATGGCGTACATGCAGGCGGCCCGCGAGATCGCTTACCGGGCGGCCTCACTCGCGGAGGCGTAGAGCCGGCTCACTCGGGCCGCTGGGCGTTTCCACGTCCCAGGCTCGACGAGGCGCGCCTCGCCGTCCCAGATGAGGGAACAGCGTCGGCCGGCGTGTTCGGGGCGATCCGAACGCGTCGGCCCTTTTCATGTTCGCCGGTAGGCCGGGTCGCCTGATCGGCGATACACACCAGAGATGGGGGAGTGGAGTGCGGAAAGGCGAGGTCTGGTGGGCCGACTTCGGTGAGCGGCGCCTCGTGGTGGTGTTGTCGGACGAGGCGGACGGGAGATTCGAAGCGATGCAGGTCGTCGCGCCGGCCGGGATCGACATCGACGGACTCGGGGTGGAGGTCACGGTGGGCACCGAGGACGGGCTTCCCTCCGACGGAGTGCTGCGGTGGGCCTTCCCACAGCCGGGATTCACCTTCTGCACGTGGGAGCTGACGCTGTCGCCTGAGGATGTGACAGATCAGGTCGCCGTCCTGTCCGACGCGAAGCTCCAGCAGATCGACGCGGCCCGCGACGCCGGACGCCGGGGGTCGGAGGGGGCGCCGGATGCGGCCGTGAGGATGGGAGAGATCAGGGACGCCCTCCGCCTCGCCGCCCGTCGGAGGGCGGATGGCGTGGATGACTGAACGCGAGTGAGCGAACGAGGGGGCGGCCGCGTCTGCCGTCCAGGCTGTGGCGGGAGAGCCATCCGTTGAACCCGCAGCCGTCCACATGTGCCGTCGAATGCTCATCGACGACTCCGCGCGGCGGTAGCCTCTCCTGGTGTGTTGTAGGCCCCCCGGTGGTTTGTGCCATCCGGGTACGGCTCTGAGGGCGGGTGCGAAGGAGCAGTGGTGAGTCAGCAGCGTCGCGGACTGGGCAAGGGTCTTGGAGCTCTGATCCCGACCGGGCCGAGTGTCGATCCAGCGGTCGTCACGAGCGCTCCCACCGAAGGGCCGACGGGATCGGCTCTGCGTCCCGTGGAGGGGGCCTACTTCCAGGAGATCGAGGTCACGGCGATCTCTCCCAACCCGCGCCAGCCTCGGGAGGTGTTCGACGAGGAGCGCCTGGAGGAGCTGGCCGCCTCCATCAAGGAGGTCGGTCTCCTGCAGCCTGTCGTGGTGCGGGCGGTGGATGGGGGGCGCTACGAGCTCATCATGGGCGAGCGGCGCTGGCGCGCGTCGACCCTTGCCGGTCTGGAGCGCGTGCCGGCGATCGTGCGCAGCACGCAGGACGACGAGATGCTCCGGGAAGCCCTCATCGAAAACCTGCAGCGGGAGCAGCTCAACTCGCTGGAGGAGGCCGCCGCCTATCGGCAGCTGCTCGACGACTTCGGCGCGACACATGAGGTCCTGGCCCAGAAGGTCGGGCGCTCCCGCTCTCATATCACCAACACACTGCGCCTGCTGAATCTCCCTCCCAACGTTCAGCTGCGCGTGGCCGCCGGCCTCATCAGCGCGGGTCACGCGCGCGCGCTGCTCACCCTCGACGACACGACCGCCCAGGAGCGGCTGGCCAACCGGATCGTCGCGGAGGGCCTGTCCGTGCGGACGGTGGAGGAGATCGTGGCGCTGGGAGAGGCGACCGCCGGCCCCGCGCCCCGCAAGCCCCGCGCGAAGAAACCCACCGCTCCCGCTCTGCGGACTCTGGCGGATCGGCTCTCCGATCACTTTGAAACCAGGGTGAAGGTCGATCTGGGCAGCCGGAAGGGCCGGATCGTGGTCGAGTTCTCCACGATCGATGACCTTGAGCGCATCATCGGTACGATGGCTCCCGAGGCGGCCAACGCGATGCGCGGTCTCGACGCCGAATAATGAACCGCCCCGTTCGCGGCGCGCTGTTTCACGTGAAACATGAGAGCCTCCCCGGAGCGCCGAGCTCGGGGGAGGCTCTTTGTCTGTGGAGATGTCCCACGCCTGCCAGCGACACGGTCCTCGGCGCCGCCGAGTCACAACGGCGGAAAGCGCTCACGAGGTTCGCGGCCGGGGGAGAGGCTGGGGCGGGACGCACTGACGCCACCCGCGTTCTCTCGGTAGGCCACGGTCGGCTCTCACAGCCCAGGGCTCCGCTGTTTCACGTGAAACGCGGAGCGGCCCATCGAGATGGGCGAGCCGGGTCGGCCTGCCGGGATAGGGGAGCCGACTCAGCCCCGGCGGACGGCGACCTCGAGGAGTGACGTGCAGAGGGCGCCCAGATCGCGTCCGCCGGCTTCGACCGCCATCGGGAGAAGGGAGGTCTCCGTCATCCCGGGGGCGACGTTCACCTCAAGGAAGTAGGGGCGGCCGGTCTCATCCACGATGATGTCCGTCCGAGAGAGGTCGCGCAGGCCGAGTGCGGCATGGGCGGCGACCGCCATCGCGGCGCATGCCTCCGTCGCCTCCTGTGTCAGCCGTGCGGGTGCGAAGAACTCCGTCCGCCCGGCCGTGTAGCGAGCGGCGTAGTCGTAGACACCGCCGTCGGCCACGATCTCCACTGGAGGAAGGGCGACCGGCCCGTCCCCGAGGTCGACGACGGACACCGAAACCTCGACGCCCTCGACGTACTTCTCGATCAGCGTGGTGTCGCCGTACGCGAAGCAGCCGACCATCGCGGCGGGAAGCTCCTCCGCCGTGCGGACGATGGAAGCGCCGAGCGCCGAGCCGCCACGGGAGGGCTTGACGAAGAGGGGCAGCCCGAGGCGGTCGACGATGCGTCCGAGCACCGCCGCGGCCCCCAGGTCGTGGAAGGTCTCCTTCGGCAGCGCCACCGAGTCTGGGGTGTTGAGCCCCCACGAGCGCACGACGGCCTTCGCGGTCGGCTTGTCGTAGGCGACGCGGCAGGCGTCCGGGGTGGCCCCGACGTACGGCACCCCCAGCAGCTCCAGCACCGAACGGATGGCACCGTCCTCGCCGGCGCCGCCGTGGAGCGTCACGAACGCCACGTCCGGCGGGTCCGACAGGACGGCGGGCACCAGCGTCGCGTCGGTGTCGCGGATCTCCACATCGACCCCGGCGGAGCGCAGCGCCTCGGCGACCCGCCGGCCGGAGCGGATCGATACCTCACGCTCATAGGAGAGCCCGCCGGCGAGGACGAGTACGTGTCCGATGTCGCTCATGATCGGGCCTCGCCTCGCCCCGCGCCCGGACGGCCGCCGCCACGTGCCGCGACCGGACGGCTCCTGGACGCGTGTACGCGATCGAACCCGCCCGGCCCCGCCCGATGAACGGTCGCTCCTGGAGGACATGTCCCGCAGGGGGACGCTGGGGGCGATCCGTAGATCATCGTTCGCTCGCTCACGACGAGGCCTTTCTCGCGCGGAGGGGTGGGTACGGCCAGTCTGAACAGGCTAGCCGTACCGCTCCTCAGGCGAGGTCGGGGCCTGGAGTGTCCACGCCGACGTGTCCCGGCATCGAACCGGTGCCGAAGGTGTCGCGCAGCTGAAGCTCCTGCTCGACGACGCCGGCCAGCCGGCGGACACCTTCGCGGATCCGGTCCGGCTCGGGATAGCAGTACGACAGCCGCATGTGCCGCTTACCGTCGCCGTCGGTGTAGAAGCCGGTGCCGGGAACGAACGCGACGCGCTCGGCCACCGCGCGGGGCAGCATCGCCTTGGAGTCGAGACCCTCCGGCAGCGTCGCCCAGACGAAGAATCCACCGCCGGGGCGGGTCCACGTGCAGCCGGGCGGCATGAGCACGTCGAGCGCGGCCAGCATGGCGTCCCGCCGCTCCCGGTAGAGCTCCCGGAACGACTTGATCTGCTCGCGCCAGGGCTGCGTCGCCAGGTACTGGCCGACGGCGAGCTGGGTGAACGACGAGTGCGAGAGCACGGCCGACTCCATCGCCAGCACGAGCTTCTGCCGTACGGCGTGGGGGGCGAGCGCCCAGCCCACCCGGAAGCCGGGGGCGAGGGTCTTGGAGAACGACCCCAGGTAGACGACGCCCTCGGGGTCGTCCGCGCGCATGGCCCGCAGCGGCTCACGATCGAAGCCGAGCAGTCCGTAGGGGTTGTCCTCGACCACGAGCACGCCGGCCCGACGGCAGATCTCCAGCACCTGGCGACGGCGTACCTCGTTGAGCGTGACGCCCGCCGGATTCTGGAAGGTGGGGATCGTGTAGAGGAATTTGATCCGCTCACCCGCGGCCTGGACCGCGGAGATCGTCTCCTCCAGCGACTCGGGGATGAGTCCGTGGTCGTCCATGGCGATGTGCACGACCTTCGCCTGGTACGCGCTGAACGTGCCGAGCGCGCCGACGTACGACGGCCCTTCGGCGAGCACCACGTCACCGGGGTCGATGAAGATCCGGGTGATGAGGTCGAGGGCCTGCTGCGAGCCGACCGTGACCACGACGTCGTCCGGCCCGGCTTCGATGCCCTCCATGCGCATGACCTCGCAGATCTGCTCGCGCAGCGCGAGGTCGCCCTGGCCGGAGCCGTACTGCAGGGCGACCGAGCCCCGCGTGGCGACCAGATCGGCGACCAGCTCCCCGACGAGGTCGAGAGGCAGAGCCGTCACGTACGGCATGCCGCCGGCGAGCGAGACCACCTCGGGCCTCGACGCGACGGCGAAGAGAGCTCGAATCTCGGAGGCGACCATGCCGGCGGCCCGGGCGGCATAACGGTCGACGTAGGCGTCAATGCGCGACCCTTGGGCCGCGTTCGTCCGACCGTGATCGAGCTCCTTGGTCACGGTCCACCTCCGATCACTAGCCGAGAAAACCAGAGTACGGTAGCGCGGCACGCCGATCACAACAGGGTATTGACCATCAAAAGCTCCCGTTCTCGCATTCCCGCTGCTCGAATGGGCGCATCACTGGTCTCACCAAGAACATTCACATCACTGAAAACGCGGCCGGGGCCGCTGTGGCGCCCTGTCCCGCATGGATCTCTGAGTTACGATGCGAGCTGGAGACGCCGCATTCGCGCGCTTTCTGGCATGACTCCTGACGGGGAATGGAGCATCTCGTGTCGCGTCGGCTGGTCAACGTCACCCTCGACAACCTCGACGACCTGCCACGCCGGTGCAGACGCTGCGTCTTCTGGGAGCTCGACCCGGTGAACGGCGAGCGCGCCGTGGAGTCGGGAGATCCCGGTCTGGAGAAGGAGGCCTGGATTTCGGCGACCCTGCTGGAGTGGGGGAGCTGCGGGAAGATCTCCTATGTGGACGGCGTCGCCGCCGGATTCGTGCTCTACGCCCCGCCGCTCTACGTGCCCCGCTCGGTCGCCTTCCCCACGTCGCCGGTGAGCTCGGACGCCGTCCTGCTGATGACCGCGCACATCGTGCCGGAGTTCTCCGGCGGAGGCCTCGGCCGGATGCTCGTGCAGGGAGTGGCCAAGGACCTCACCCGCCGCGGTGTACGCGCGATCGAGGCGTTCGGCGACCTCAAGTGGGAGCAGCCGGGGTGTGTCCTGCCGGCCGACTATCTGCTGTCGGTCGGCTTCAAGACCGTGCGCCCGCACCTGCGCTTCCCCCGCCTCCGGCTGGAGCTCAAGACCGCCGTGTCGTGGCGTGAGGACGTCGAGGTCGCCCTGGAGCGGCTCCTGGGCTCCATGAGCCCGGAGAGGGCGCTGCGGCCCGTCTGAGGCGATCACAGGCTCGCCACGGCGTGGGAGTCGCCGCACACACGGGACGCATCCCACGGCCGGTCTCGCTACGGAGGACGGCACACGTTCACCACGCCGGACCCACGACGAGGAAGGCCCCCCGCGCCGTCGCGCGGGGGGCCTTCCATTTGGGTGGGTGCCGCCGGAAAGGCGGTGGTACGGCTTACGCCGCAGGGGGCACGTGTGCCCCTCCCGCCAATCCTCGCCCCAGGCGAATCATGCCGGTCGCGGCACTAGATGATGCCCTCGAGCTCGCGAAGCAGCATGGCCTTCGGCTTGGCGCCGATGATCTGCTTCACGACCTCTCCACCCTTGTAGACGTTGAGGGTCGGGATCTGGAGTACCGCGTAGTCCCGCGGAGTCGCCGGGTTCTCGTCGATGTTCATCTTGACGATGGTCAGCTTGTCCGCGTGCTCCTTGGCGATCTCCTCCAGGATGGGCGAGACCTGGCGGCACGGGCCGCACCACTCTGCCCAGAAGTCGACCAGGACCGGCTTGTCGCTCTTGAGGACCTCGGCCTCGAAGGTGCCGTCCGTCACGCTCTTGATGGCGCCCAAGGTAACTCTCCCCTTGATGTGTGGTGGTGGCTTGTAACCGCGGGGCCCGTCCCCGCATTCCCGGGTCAGGCGTTGTCGGTGAGCCAGCGCTCCGCGTCGAGCGAGGCGGCGCAGCCGGTGCCCGCGGCGGTGATCGCCTGGCGGTAGGTGTGGTCGACCACGTCGCCCGCGGCGAAGACTCCGTCGATGTTGGTCCGCGTCGTGGGCGACTGGACCTGGATGTAACCCTCGTCGTCCAGGTCGATCTGGCCCTTGAACAGCTCGGTGCGCGGGTCGTGGCCGATCGCGACGAACACGGCGCCCACGGGCAGCTCGCTCTCCTCACCGGTCTTCACGTTCCGCAGGCGGACGCCGGCGACGCGCTCCTCGCCGAGGATGTCGATCACCTCGCTGTCCCAGGCGAACCGGATCTTGTCGTTGGCGAACGCCCGGTCCTGCATGATCTTGCTGGCGCGCAGCGTGTCACGGCGGTGGACGATGGTGACGGTCTTGGCGAAGCGGGTCAGGAAGACCGCCTCCTCCATCGCCGTGTCGCCACCGCCGACGACGACGATGTCCTGCTCGCGGAAGAAGAAGCCGTCACAGGTGGCACACCACGAGACTCCGCGCCCGGACAGGCGCTTCTCGTGCTTCAGTCCCAGCTCGCGGTAGCCGGAACCGGTGGCCAGGATGACCGCCTTGGCGTAGTAGGTGTCGGTGTGCGTCTTCACGACCTTGGGATTGGCCGCCAGATCGACCTCGACCACGTCGTCGGCCACGAGCTCGGCGCCGAACCGTTCCGCCTGCTTGCGGAAGTTGTCCATGAGGTCGGGACCCATGATCCCGTCAGGGAAGCCGGGGAAGTTCTCCACATCGGTGGTGTTCATCAGCGCTCCGCCCGCCGTGACCGAGCCCTCGAACACGAGTGGCTTGAGATCGGCGCGCGCGGAGTAGACCGCCGCCGTGTAGCCTGCGGGCCCCGACCCGATAATGATCACGTTACGGACGTCGCTCAACGGACTCGCCTCTCCGATTCCTGTGAATGTCCAGTCGCGTCAACAGATCCCAGACCCGGGGGATTCCCCCCTTCGAGGATCGCGGGACACGGCGAAGCCCCCCGGAGGTCGCGGGGGGCTTCGTCAGCTCTGATGGTACGGCCGTTCGGGCCGTCTGGTCATCTCCAGGTGGCCAGATCGTCCTGGCGCAGCGGCTGGCACTCGTCGTCGACGACGACCACGCGCACCGCGTTGATCTTCTTGTCCTCCCAGAACGCCATGACCGTCGCCTCCTGGCCGTTGTAGAGGGCCTTGTCGACGCCGATGGGCGTACGGTCGAGCTGCGCGGACAGCCGCTTGACGCAGGTGTCGAGGTCCTGGTCGTCGTTGGTGCCCGAGCCGGGGGCGACCCCGAAATAACCGAGCAGCGGACCGCGCAGCTCCCGGCTGGTGTAGTTGTGCCCGCTGGCCGAGATGGAGTAGTTGACCGCCTTCTGATGGGTCTTCGTGGGGGTGGCCGAACCGGCCGCGCCCGAACCCAGGAGGGACGACTGAGCGGCGCCGCCGTCCGACAACAGGTTGGTCGCGAGCCCGGTGCCACCGACGATCACCGCCGCGGCCGCGGCAGCCGCGGCGGGCAGGGCCCAGAGGCGCCGGCGGGACGCGCGGCCGCGTCGTCCTGCCCCGCTCCTCCCGCCCCCGCGCCGGGCCGGCACGATCGTCCCGTCGTCCGCCACCACGCCGAACGGCGCGGGAGCGGGCTCGGCGGCGATCTCGCGCAGCTCGCCCGGGACAGGCGCTGGAACAGACGCCGGCACGGGCGCGATCTCCCTGGCGTCGTCGGGCGCCGGCGCGTCCGCGAGCCCGGGCTCGTCCGTCCACGGGGAGTTCGCCCAGGGGGCGTCTCGCATCATCCGATCCCAGTCCGGAGCCTCCGCCGCCAGCGCACGGTCGATGCGCATCGCGACGCCCAGAGGCATCGCGGGCGTCGGCACCGCCGCCAGGACCTCACGGACCGCGGCCAGATCGGCGAGACTCTCCCCGCATGGATCACAGACGGCGAGGTGCTCGCGAACCCGTCTGGCCGTGGTGTCGTCGAGGAGACCCTCGGCCAGTTCGGCGAGAATCTCCACGTCGTAGTGCGTGTCACGCGTCACGAAGTTCTGCTCCCTTCGCGGATGAGACGCGAGTGAGGTCGGATCGGTTCCGTAGATGCGAAAGAATCGGGGCAAGTTTCGCCCGTCCTCGCGCGCAGCGGCTCTTCACGGTGCCGGGAGGCACGCCGAGCACGGAGGCCGCGTCGTCGACGCCGTAGCCCATCATGTCGACGAGCACCAGTGCGGCCCGCTGGTCGGCGGGGAGCAGCTTGAGGGCCGCCGTGACCTCCAGTGAGATCTCCCGCTCGCCGGTCTGGTCGGTGTGGGGAGCGTCCCGCTCGGCCGCCTCGATGAGCTCGTCGTCGGCCACCGGCCGTACGGACTTGCGGCGCATGCGGTCGAGGCAGGCGTTCACCACGATGCGGTGCAGCCACGTCGTGACGGCGGCCTCGCCGCGGAAGCTCTCGGCCTTGCGGTAGGCGGAGACGAAGGCGTCCTGGACGACGTCGGCGGCCTCGTCCGGATCTCCCAGCGTGCGCAGTGCCACCGCCCACATACGGTCGCGGTGTCGTTTGACGATCTCGCCGAACGCGTGCGGGTCGCCCGCGATGTGGCGGTTCAGGAGATCGGCATCGGACACCGCGGGACGTGCTGCGGATCCCGCCGTCGGGGGATGGTCTGGTGGGGAGGTCACGAGGGTCCCTGCTATGCCGATCCGGGGGAATGCACCGTTACGTCGTAGATGGTGCCACGATACTGCCCCTTGTAGGGCGGGAGGCGGGTGAACCAGATCAAAACGTACTGGCCCGTCGCGGACTTCGCCGGCGTGAGGGTGACGGAGCCGGAGGCGCTCTGCGCGCTCGCGACGTTCTTCAGCGACGACAGCTCGGCCGAGTCGCCGACCCTGAGTTGCACGTCGGACCCCGAGGTGCCCGGCAGCGTCACCACCACGTTGGCGATCTGGGTCGGCTTGCCCATGTCGAGCAGCAGCCCGACGCCGTCCTTGAGCCTGCCGAGGTCGGCGCTGGTGTAGCTGTCGGTGTGCCACTCGGTGGAGGGCTTGCCGTCGATCGCGAGCGGGGCGTACTCCGGATTCTCCGCGCGGTCGTCGCCCAGCGGGTCGAAGCCGGTGGCGCTGACCGCCTTGACGGTCACCGGCTTGTGGGTCGGGGACGGCTCGGGCGGCGCGGCGCTGGCCCGGACGGCGGGGGTGTTGCCCAGGCTCTTGCCCACGGTCCAGGCGCCGACGCCGACGGCGGCCATCACGAGCAGGACGATGACGGTGAGCAGCACCTTCCCCGCGGCGCCGGTCTGCGGCCGGGGCGGCGGGGGGACGCGTGTCATCGGCGGGGGAACGGTGTGCGGCGCCATCGTGTCCGGCGCCTCGGACCTCAGGTTCAGCGCCGGAGGGGTGCTGTTGGCCGCGGGCACGGGCGTGGGACGGGGAACGGCGGAGAGCGCCTCCGCGACGTCTGCGGGGGTGGTCAGGGGCGGCTGGCCGCGGCGCGACTCACCCAGCAGGGCCCGGCAGGTGATCGCGTCGAGATAGCCGGGCACGCCCGCCGTCACCTGCCGGGGCGTGCACACCTTCCCGTCGTCCAACGGCGCCGGAGGCAGACCGCAGTCGGCGTCGCCGGGCCAGTGGCCGGTCAGGGCGGTGTAGAGCAGCCGGCCGAGCCCCTCCGCGTCGGCGCGGGCGGGCTCGTCGCTCTCCAGGTCGAGGACCGCGGCGTCGATGGCGAGACCGAGGAGCTTGACCGTGCCGCCCGTCGTCCACACCAACCGGTTGGGGACCAGGTTGAGGTGGGTCAGCCCGGCCTCGTACGCGTGGGCCAGGGCCTCGGCGGCCTCGGCCACCAGGGCGGCGCCCCGCTCGGGCTCGACCGGCCCGCTTTCGAGCAGGTCGAGCAGCGAGTCGCCGCTGACCCACTCGCTCACGACGTATGCCGTGCCGTCCTCGTCGGCGGCGTCGAAGACCTGGGTGAGCCGGGGATCGGTGAGGCGGCTCGCGAGCCTGGCCGCCGTCACGACCTCGGTGACCCGGGGAAACTCGGGTGAGAACGTGTGCACGGCGACCGGCCGGGCGAGAATCTCGTCGATCGCCTTCCAGAGGGTCGCGCCACCGGATTCGTTGACCCGGTCCTCAAGCAGGAACCGGTCAGCCAGCCGGGTGCCGGGCTCGACCGTGGACATGCTCATACGGCCGCCCCTGTCCGCGGCTCGTCGGCAGGCCTCAGCCGATGCCGGGTGGTTCCGCCCACGCTTCCCGCTTCCGCTCGCCGGTCCGTTCTCCAGGTCGTGTTCCGTAAATCTTCCGCCCACCACGCCGGACTGGGCGACTCCGCGACCGCGGTCTCGCCCCTACCCGTGAAAAACTCTCCCATTCCGGGAGATCACGGGCGATATTTCGTCTAGCGAGGCTTCGCCCATCTGGCCTCGCCCTGGTGCGGCAAGATCTGGAACATCCCTAGGCGCACCATGCTAGTGCCGTGCCGGTCGTGCCCGCCTTCCGTTCGTATACGACTCGAATCGGACTTTCGGGTTTACCTTCGATCCGCCCGGTCCCTCGTGAGGACTCTTACCGTCCTACCCGGCTTGTGACGAGTCCAATGATGGAGGTGACCTCGGGCACCCGCATCCGCTGCGCGGTGATCATGTAGAGCAGCAGCCCGGCCCCGCCGCCGACCGCGAGCACGACGGCCGCGCTCACCGCCGTGATCTCGGTGACCTCGCGGGTGAGCCAGAGGATCGCCAGCGCCGCCAGCGCCGCCGGGATCGCCGCGACGTACATCCGGTAGAGGCCGCCCAGGACCGCCCGTCCCTCCAGGCCGCCGATCCGCCGGCTGGCCAGCGCCCACGCGACGCCGCCGCCCACCACGTACGTGACCAGGTAGGAGAACGCCATGCCGATCACGATGTATCGGGCGGGCAGCGTGAAGTAGGCCACCAGGCTGAGGGCAGAGTTGATCGTGGCGTTGACCGCCGCGATGATCGCCGGTGTCTTCGTGTCGCCGAAGCTGTAGAACACCCGCAGCAGGAGCTGGAAGATCGAGAACGGCACCAGTGCGAGACCGAAGACCTGCAGCACGTTGCCGATGTAGCGGGCGTCCTCCGGGGTCATGTGCCCCCACGAGAAGATCAACGTGGTGACAGCCGGGCCGAGAACCAGCAGCAGCAGGCCGGCCGGGACGATCAACGACGAGACCAGGCGGACGCCGGACGAGAACTCCGAGCGCGCGGCGCCCAGCTCGCCGTCGGCGACCAGCCGGCTCATCCGCGGCAGCATCGCCGTGATCACCGACACCGCGATGATGCCGTAGGGCAGCTGGAAGAGCTGGAAGGCGTACGAATAGGCGCTGTTGCCGGAGCCGGGGGCCCGGTCGCCCGCGCCGGTGGAGAGCTTGGTGGTGACGAGGAAGCCGAGCTGGTTGATGCCGACGAACGCGAACGTCCACAGCGCGCTCCGCGCCGCCTCGCCGAGTCCGCTGTCGCGCAGCCCGAACCGCGGGCGGAACCGGAACCCGGCCCGGTGCAGCGCGATGATCAGCACGATGGCCTGGGCCACGATGCCGGCGGTGGTGCCGACTCCGAGGAGCAGCAGGTCGCCCCGGGTCACCGTGTCGATGTTGGACGTGCCGACCTTGTAGAAGACGACGCCGATTCCGATCACGACGATGTTGTTGAGCACCGGGGCCCACATCGGCGCGCCGAACCGGTCGCGGGTGTTGAGGATGGCCCCCGCCATGGCGCCGACGCCGAAGAACGCGATCTGCGGTAGCAGGCACATCGCGAGGGTGGCCGCGACGTCCACCTTGTGGGCGCTCCAGTTCGACGCGGTGTAGAGCTCCATGATCGGCCGAGAAAGCGCCATGCCGATCACGGCTATGACGGTCAGGCCCAGCACCGCCAGCGTCATCAGCCGCTGCTCGAACGCCTGGCCGCCGTCGGGGTCGTTCTTCTGCGCCTTGACGATCAGCGGGACCACCACGCTGCTGAGCACACCCTGGAGCAGCAGGTCGAAGAGGATGTACGGGATCTGGTAGGCGGCGTTGTAGGCGTCGCCTAGCGCGGCCACACCGATCGCCGCGGCGATCACGGCGGTCCGGAAGAAGCCGGTGAGCCGGGAGACCATCGTTCCGGCCGCCATGATCGCGCTGGCCCGGAGCATCCTGCTCATGATGTCCCTTCAGCTCGCGGCGGCCGGACTCGGGTGGGAACCGCCGGACGCCTCCTCGGGTGGTCCAACCTACGCCGGAGGCGTCTTCGTCCGCTCGGCCGGTACGGTCCGCTCGGCTTCGGCCCCGGCCCCGGCTCCGTCGTCGCCGGAGCCGTCCGAGCCGTTCGGACCGCCGGTGCCGCCCGCACCGCCGGAGGGGCCGAACGGGAACGACTTGCGCGAGCGGCGGCGCAGGACGCGCATCACCACGGCCGCGAGCATGATGCCGAGAGCCGCGCCCACGATGACCAGGGCGATGCCCGTGTAGCCCGTCGCGCGGACGACCACGCGCACCGGGTCGCCGTAATCGAACCGGTCGGCGGTGAGGACCTGGATGCGGATGGTCGCCTCGCCGCCTCCGACCGGGACGATCACCGGCACGTTGACGAGCTGGCTGCGCCCCGCGTAGACGCGGGTCGGCTCGGTCTCGAACACGCCGTCGGGCGCGTCGATCTCCAGACGCGACGTGTTCTCCGAGGTCACCCTCACCCGGAGACGGACGTCCTTGTCGAGGTTGTTGGCCACGCTCACCGGCACCTGGCCGTTCGCGCCGGCGATGGCACGGGGTGTGTTGATCACCGACACCAGGCCGAGGCGGTGGTCGATCGCACCCTGCACCTGCTTGCTGAACAGGGCGGCCCGCTTGGCGTCGTCCCGCCACGCGGACGACATCAGCCGCAGGATCGCCTCGTGGAAGAGCTCGCTGTGCGGGTCGGTGACGGTCGAGGCCGCCTCCGACTTCTGGTCGAGCCTGCGGACGCCGTTCATGTAGGCGCGGCTCAGCTCCGCCTGCCGTTCCCGCTCCCCGTACGCGAGGTCGGACTTGGGGGCGGCGCCGCGGGCGGGTTTCACCGACGTCAGCGGGGTGGTCCGCAGCCAGGGCGCCTTGCCCGCGGCCTGCAGCAGCGAGGCGACGAACGCGGGGTCGGGGTTCCACAAATGGGACGGCGGCGCGACGACGACGGTGGCGCTCTTCTGCCGGGACGCGGCGGTCGCGGAGGAAGGACCGCCGGCGGTGGCCTGCTCGAAGGCGAGCATCGCGGTCTCGGAGACGAACCGCTGGCGGGCGAGCAGGGCGGCCCCGGGGGCGGAGACGTCGGAGGCGAGGATCTCGCCGAGGGCGGGGTCGGAGAGGAAGGCCGTCATCGGGGTGTCCGCGACCGTCGCGAGCGTGGTCGCGCCCTGCCCGGCCGTCGTGTCCGGTGCCGTCGACCGGCCGGCCTGGGCCTCGGCGTCCTGCGTGACGCCCGGGGGGACGGGCAGGGGCACGGGCAGCGCGTCGCCGGAGAGCAGCAGCGACTTCACCCCCGACATGGCCAGTTCGTCGGCGGCGTCGCGGTCGATCAGGCCGTCGGCGGGCCAGACGGTGCCGGCGGACACCTCCCGGCCGAGCAGGTCGCCGGCGAGCGCCGCGCCGCGCTGGATCGCGGCCACGGCGGGCTCCTCCAGCCCGTTGTGCACCATCGACGTCACGTCCGGGTCGGCGTACGGCATGGCGACCACGTTCTTGCCGGTCAGCGCGGTGCGCAGGGCGGTGAGCCACTGACCGGCCTGGGGGTCGGCGTTCTGCCGCTGCGACTGAGTGCCCTTCCTGACGACGTAGGCGCCGGCGGACGCCTGACCGGCGTCCTGGAGCACCGCGGGGTCGACGAACCACGTCACGTCGGCGGGCGCCGTCTGCGCGACCTTGAGCAGCGCGGCCAGCCGGCCGGAGGAGACCGAGGCCCGCAGGTCGTCGTCCATGAAAGTCGCGTCGTCGGCCCGGTGCGGCCGGTCGGTGATCGGCAGCGCGAGTGCGAGCTTGACCTTCGGCACCGGCTGCCCGGCCGGCACATACGGCAGGAAGGTCCGCTTCACGGCCAGCCGCTGGCCGGTCGCGACGTCGACGGCCTCGATCGCGATCGGATAGACGCCGGGCTGCGTCATCCGTAGCTCCTGCGGCGTCATGGTGAACCGGAACGGCAGTTTGCCCGACTGGTCGAGCGGCGTGGACTGGACCTTGGTGAAGAACCTGCTGCCCGCGAAGAAGTCGGAGCGCAGGAAGGTCTCCATGTCGGAGCGCTGGCGGAACGGCTGGCCCAGATAGTCGACCTGGACGCGGACCGAGCTGAGCGGCGTTCCGGTGACGGTGCCGCTGATCGTGATGGGGGCGGCGGGGTCGCGCACGATGCCCGGCGTGATCTGCTCGACGACGAGCGGGTCGGCGGCGGCCGCGTGTTCCGTACGCGCAGTGACGGCCGCACCGGCCATGCCCGGAGGAGCGAGCAGGGCGGTCAGCAATGTCAGCAGGGCGGCCTTACGGATCATGTGCGGCCCAGCGGTGAGGTACGGCGCACGCCCAGAATGCTATGGCCTAAGCCGTCCGCATTGGACTCGCCAGGGTCGCCAGGCCTCTTGTCGGGGGTGTCGTCAGGTCCACGGGCTTGGCCGATACCAGCGCGAACAGGTGGATCGCACGCACCCGCAGCGCCGTGCGGCGTTCGCCTGTCGCGGTGTGGACGACGTCGTCGGGGCCGAGCCCGGTCACCATGCGCTCGTCGATCAACACGGTCAGGTCCTCGGGGAGGAGGAGGGGGCAGACCAGTCCGTCGGCGTAGTCGGTGACCGCGTTGACCACGTCGGACGACGCGGGCCGCACCCGCTGGACCCGCAGCAGCGGCCCGATCACGGCAGCTCTGGGTGGGGCGGCCACCGTGCTGATCACGGCCACCGGCTCGCCGCCCCGGCGCGCCGACACCTCGAAGAGCGACACCGACACACAGGACTCCGGCTCCACCCCGAGCACGTCCGGAAGCTCGTCGGAGCATGTCAACGGCCGCGGAAGACGTACGATCTCATGGTGGATCTGGTGGGCGAGGAGCCGGCGGTGAATCGCGAGAGCGTCTTTCATCTCGTGTGCTCCTTGCGTCGTCCAGCGCCCCCGAACCATCCGTGGCATGGTGATCGCTAGGTGTCGTCTCCCCTGATGACACCATGGTCGTCCGGGGGAGAACTCGTTCCGTGACCGAAGGACCTACCCAGCCTTGTCCGTTTCAAATCTGAGCGACACCCAGCAGCGGGCCGTGACCGAGCTGTTCCGCAGGATCGCGCCGGTGGCCGACGAGCTCGGCCGCCTGTTCGCCGCGCGCGGACACCAACTCGCCCTGGTGGGCGGCACGGTGCGCGACGTCTTCCTGGGACGCGCCGGCAACGATCTCGACCTGACCACGGACGCCAGGCCCGAGCGGGTCCTGGAGATCGTCAAGGACTGGGCGGACGCGGTCTGGACGGTCGGGATCGATTTCGGCACCGTCGGCGTCCGCAAGGCCGGGTGGCAGCTGGAGATCACCACGTACCGCAGCGAGGCGTACGACCCGTCCTCCCGCAAGCCCGAGGTGGCGTACGGCGATTCGCTTGAGGGCGACCTGACCCGCCGCGACTTCGCGATCAACGCGATGGCGGTGCGGCTGCCCGAGCACGAGTTCGTCGACCCGTACGGCGGCCTCCCCGACCTGGCCGCCAAGGTGCTGCGCACCCCGGCGAGCCCCGAGCAGTCGTTCGACGACGATCCGCTGCGGATGCTGCGGGCGGCCCGTTTCGCCGCGCAACTCGGGTTCTCCGTCGCCCCGGCGGCCGTCGCGGCGATGTCGGCGATGGCCGGGCGCATCGAGATCGTCTCGGCCGAGCGCATCCGCGACGAGCTGGACAAGCTGATCTGCGGCAGCCACCCCCGGGCGGGGCTGACGCTGCTGGTCGACACCGGCCTGGCCGCCCACGTCCTGCCCGAGCTGCCGAAGCTCCGCCTGGAGATCGACGAGCACCACCGGCACAAGGACGTCTACGAACACACGCTGATCGTGCTTGAGCAGGCGATCGGGCTGGAGACGACCGGCCCCGACCGGGTGCTGCGGTGGGCTGCGCTGCTCCACGACATCGGCAAGCCGAAGACCCGTCGCAACGAGCCCGGCGGCCGGGTGTCGTTCCATCACCACGAGGTGGTGGGCGCCCAGATGGCCAAGAAGCGGCTGGCCGAGCTCAAGTTCCCCAAGGACGTCGTGTCGGACGTCTCGCGTCTGGTGGAGCTGCATCTGCGCTTCCACGGGTACGGCACCGGCGAGTGGACCGACAGCGCGGTCCGCAGGTACGTCCGGGACGGCGGGCACCTGCTCGACCGGCTGCACAAGCTGACCAGGGCCGACTGCACCACCCGCAACCGGCGCAAGGCCGCCGCCCTCTCCCGGACGTACGACCAGCTGGAGGAGCGCATCTCCCGGCTGGCCGAGGAGGAGGAGCTGGCCAAGATCCGGCCCGAGCTGGACGGCAACGAGATCCAGGAGATCCTCGGCCTGTCTCCGGGGCCCGTCATCGGCCGGGCGTACAAGCACATGCTCGAACTGCGGATGGACGAAGGCCTGATCGGCAAGGAGGCCGCCACGGAGGCCCTGCTGGCCTGGGCGCGGGACAACGGCCTGATCAGCTGATCCCGGTAGATTGGCCCGGTAGGCGTGACCGCGGGTCAGACGGGGCAGGGCGCCTCCGGCCGCCTGCCGTCCCTGGCCGCCCGCAGGGCCTCGGCGAAGCGGGCGATGTCGATGTCCTGCGGCTCGATCTCGCCGGTCACCGCTCTCCTCGCGCAGGACCTGAACGTGTCGCTGAAGGCGGTGTAGTGGGGCCAGACCGGGCGGGACCCGGCTCCGTCCAGTGCCTCGTGGATCGCCTGCGCGAAGGTTTTGAGCTCGGGGGCCGTCATCTCCGATCCGGGTTCCGGGGACGGATTCGACTCGCGCTGGAGTTCGCCGCACGTCCGGGAGCCGGGCGATTCCGACGTGTAGGACGTGTAGAAGGTGTAGACGTCCTTGAGCACGGGCGGGTATCCGCCGCACGCGAACAGCTTCTTCTGGGCGTCCGATGACGTGAGGAAGCGGATGAGCCGCACCGCGTCCTGACGCTCCTCCTCGGGCATGGTCGCGCTGATCGCGAGGGCGTAGCCGCCCGTGATCCTCGCACCGGGCAGGGGGGTCACCCTGAACAGCGGAGAACCGTCCCTGGCCCGCATCGACGGGTCGAGCGCCAGGCGGGGAAAGGCGAACGGCCAGTTCCGCATGTAGCCCACATCGCCGTCACGGAACGCCAGGAGACTACTCTCCTCCCGATATCGGAACAGGCATCCGCGGCCCAGGCGGTCCTGGCATCGGACGCCGCCGCCATCGGGCGGCGAGGGGCCGGGCCCGCCGGAGCCAGGAGGCCGGCCACCGTCGCCCGCCAGCCCGGCGAGGAGCTGCCGCAGGTCGCCGAGCGCCCGTTTCGTCTTCTCGGCGTACTGGTCGACCACGACCTCGTCGCCATCGGTGATCTCGGCTCCGGCGGAGAGCACCGCCTCCATGAGGTTGACGGTCCCTCCCTCGTAGTCGTCGAACTGCCCCACGTAGCCGTACCGACCGGCGTCCGCGACGAGATCCGGCCAGCTGGCGGGGAGCGGGAGGCCGGCCTTGCGGAACAGCAGCGGCGCGTCGGTGGCCAACGGCTCGGCGTACTGCTCGCCGTCGACCCGTGCCGCCCGCAGCACCTCCTCGGTGAAGCGCGGCCAGTCCTCGCCGAAATCCTCGGGGGTGAGCTCGGTCAGGTAACCGTTCCTCGCGAACTCGGGGATGTAGACGACGTCCAGGAGGAAGACGTCGTAGGTGCAGCGGTGCGACTGGGCCGCGGCGGCCATCTCGGCCCTGGCCTCGTCGGTGGAGTCGGAGATCTCGACGAGCTTGTCGTCGCGCTTCGTCTTCTCGTTCCACTGCCGGATGAGGTCCCTGCGGAAGCCCCCGGCGCTGACGTCGCTGTTCGCCGCGATCGTGATTCGCCCGTCGGTGTGGCACGCCGTGTCCCGCCGGCCGTGGACGAGCTGGAGGCCGCCGAGGAGGACGCCCACCGCGAATCCCGCGGCGGCGAGCCGCCTCCGGAAGGTCGGCAGCCGCGACCACCCGAGCGCCGGCCACCCGGCCATCAGGACCACCCCCGCAGTGTGAAGATCGCTCTGTTCAGCGCGCTCGCCACGGCCTGGGTGCCCGTCCTGGGCGATTGCCCTCCCTCGATCTCGGCGCAGACCACGTGCTGAGACGATCCCGGCGGCCGTTCCGGCTGCGGGAACCTGCCACCGCACCCGCCGTGCCCGAAGACGAGGATGTAGAGGTTCGTGATCGAAGAGCTGCGCTTCAGCGCTCTCACGATGTCCTGCTCCGCCCGCCCGGGAATGCCCTCGGCCCCGAAGGGTCCCCCGTCCGTGACGACGACCACCGAACGACCGGGGAGACCGAACTTCCTCCCCAGCTCGTCGATCGCGTTCGACAGTGGTGCGTCCCGTCCCCGGCTCCGCTCCTGCCGGAATCGGCCGACGAACCTGCCGAGCTGGCTCGCCCCCTCCTTGTCCGTGGGATCGCTGATCCTGATGCCCTCGTCCTTGTCCTGCCAGAACGTGCTGAGTGAGAGGCGGTCGGCCTCGATGAGCGTCTGCCTGATCTCCGGGAGCGCCTCACTAGTGGGCAGCAGCAATCGGGACATCGACCCGGAGACGTCGAGCAGGAACTGCAGGTCGACGCGGTGCAGCCGGCGGGCGATCTCATCCTTCGCGTCGCCCAGCTCGTCGGCGCCGCTCCGTAGGGCGGGAGGTTGCACAGGGCCGCCGAAGAGAGGGTGTTTGTGCGCGAGCCAGCCGGCGAAGCGGCCCAAGGCGAGACGGCGTTCCGCGGACTCGTCCCGGGAAGCCGGGGCGTTCTCGTCCGGCCACGTGATGTCGACGAACGGGTAGTCGAGGACGGGCATCCCGGGCGGCTGCACCTCGTCGAGCCTGGGCTCCTTCGGATCCATACCCCCGCAGCCCTCGTTCGTGATCTCCCCCGAGTTGTACTCCTGAACGCTGTGGGCCGGGACGAGCAGGGCGTACCCCTGCTTCTCGGCCTTCGTCATCCGTTTGAAGCGGCACAGGAGTGCGTCGGCGCTGTCGTCGGAGGCCACGCTCCGCACGGTGTCCTCGGGGCGTTCGAGGCCGACCAGGCGCGCGGCCGCGATGAGCCCGGCCGAGGAGAGGCCGGGCTGTGGGTAGACCAGGCGCATGCCCAGCCGGGTGCGGATCGCCCCCACGACGTCCGCCAGGGTCTTGTCCCCCTTCTGCTCCGGGGGCAGATTCTTCAGATCGTCGGCGCGCTCGGCGAGCATGGCGACGATCAACTGCTCGCCGGCCACGCTCGGGCCCGGGGACAGCGTCGCCCTCCCACCGGCCATCCCGTCGCATGGCTGGCCCGAGGAGACGAGAGGGCTCTGCATCCGCCGTACGTGCGCCACCTCGGCGGTGCTGGTCGCGATCCAGGCGTCGGGACGTCTCCCGAAGAGCCGTGGGAACGACTCGTCGTCGCGGCACCAGCCGAGAGTGAAGCCGTCGGACATCTCGGCCGCCGACGGCGCGGCGCCGACCGAGATCCGGTACGGCGTGCAGCCGTCCGCCTCATCGGTGTAGGCCGCGGCGGCGTCACGGAGCGCGTCGACGTTCTCCGGCGCCGTGATCACCGACAACTCCCGCGGATCGGCGCAGGAAGGGGACGACACCCACCGCACCAGCGCCGATACTCCCTGGGAGGCGCCCCAGACGCCCAGGATGACGACCACACCGGACGCCACGGACAGATAGGCGATCACGACCGTGGGAAGGACGCGGCGAAGCGCCGCCAGCGCCTTCGCCATCCGCGGACGTTGCGAGAGAGGGGCCAGGAACCAGTCCCGCATCTTCGACGTGGGTGGGCCGAGCCGTCCGGCCAGCCGGGCGAGCACGCCGGCCGGCCCCCGGCCCCGTAGGAGAAGCCCGCCGAGCACGCCGGTCGCCAGCACCCCGACGAATGTCGGAACCGGCAGGCGTTCGAGGAAGGAGTGAAAGTCCGCCCAGAAACCGTTCGCGGCGGCCGCGACGAGGGTGGTCACCACCGTCTGCCGCGCCGCCGCCTCCGTGGACCGTCCCGCCGGTGTCACCTTTCCCTGCGTGCCGGAGGCGTCTCCTGCCGTCGAGGGTGGCGGGGAGGGCATCACAACGACCTGTTCGATGAAGGACCGGGGACCGGGATACTAACTCTTCAGCGGCCGGTAAAACCAGGGGCGCGTTTTAGTCAAGTCCGGATCCGACGATCATCCCATCCCTGTCTTCCTGCGGAAACGGTCAGTCGACGGCCGGGACCGGCGGCCTGCGAACGGCGGCCGGCAGCATCAGCCGGTAGACCAGCGCGCCCAGCACGTAACCCGCCGCGATGACGCCGAACGCCAGATAGGACTTCCCGTTCCGCGGCAGCAACTCCGCGGCCAGGGCGGCGCCGAGGACCGTCATCCCGTTGAAGAGCATGTCGTAGACGGAGAAGGCGCGCCCGAGGTAGGCGTCCTCGACGTCGCGCTGCACGACGGTGTCGGCGCAGATCTTCACGCTCTGCCCGGCGATGCCGATCACGAGCCCGGCGGCCACGAACGCCCACTCGTGGAACGTCGCGCACAGGGCGAACTCCAGGACTCCGCAGGTCACCAGCATCGCCGGGACCCAGGTCTCGATCCGGAACCGCTCGGTGGCCCACGGCGTGATCACCACCGCGGCGAAGCTCCCCGCGCCGACGGCGCCCAGCACGAGCGCGATGCCCTTCAGCGCGTCGTCGGCGTTCGACGCGAAGCTGTAGCGGTAGAGCATCATCACCGCCGCCGTCGAGATGCCGAACATCAGGCGGTGGGTCGCGATGCCGCCGAGGGCCGCCGCCGCCGAACGCCGGTGCGCGACGTGCCGCGCGCCGTCCACCAGGCCGGTCAGCACATGCCGTACGGCCTCACGGGCCTGCGGGCGGTCCGGATCGTACGCCGGGCCGAGGAGGGAGCGCTCCATGGTCCGCGCGATCAGCGCGGACACCCCGAAGACGAGACCGGAGCAGACCAGCAGCACCGCCACGCCCCTGTCGTCGGATCCGGCGACCGCGCGGAGCGCGACAGCGGCGCCCGCACCGACGAACGTCACCACCGTGCCCGAGGTGGGCGTCACCGCGTTGGCCATCATCAGGTGCTCGGACGGCACGACGTGCGGCAGCGCCGCGCTGAGGGCCGAGAGGAAGAAACGGTTGACCGCGAGGACGCCGAGCGCGGTCGCGTAGAAGACGGCGTCGGAGGTGCCCGCCGCGACGAGGCAGGCGGCCAGCACCAGCAGCGCTCCTCGCACCACCGGTGCGATGACGAGGATCTGCCGCCGCGACCAGCGGTCGATGAACACCCCCACGAACGGCCCCAGCAGGCTGTACGGCAGCAGCAGCACGGCGAGCCCGGCCGCGATATCGGTCGCGGTCGTCTGCCGCTCCGGGCTGAAGAAGGCGTATCCGCCCACGGCGAACTGGAAGATCCCGTCGGACGACTGCGAAACCAGGCGGGTGGCGAACAACCGCCGGAAGTCACGGCCTCGGAGAACCACGCGCAGGTCGGACACGAAAGACACGGCGACAGCCTACGCGGGAGATCAGCGGGCGGTATCGGGGTCATCCCCGAGGAATCCCGGGTGTCCCGGACACCGGACGCGGGGACGTGATCCCGTACTCTCGGAGAGTGACCTACCAGGAACATGTCGTGCTGGTCGACGGCCAGGGCAACCCGATCGGCACCGCTCCGAAAACATCGGTCCACACCGCCCACACCCCCCTTCATCTCGCGTTCTCCAGTTATGTTTTCGATGAGGGCGGGCAGGTGCTGCTGTCGCGACGCGCGGTCGGCAAACTCACCTGGCCGGGTGCGTGGACCAACAGCTGTTGCGGGCATCCGCTGCCCGGCGAACGGCTGTCCGTGGCCGTGACACGCAGGCTCGCCTTCGAGCTGGGTCTGCGGGTCGAGTCGGTCGATCTGATCCTGCCCCGCTTCTCCTACCGGGCCGTCATGGACAACGGGACGGTGGAAAACGAGCTCTGCCCGGTCTTCCGGGCGGTCGTGCGGGACGAGGCGGCGCCCAACGCGGAGGAGGTCGACACGGTGCGCTGGATGCCGTGGAAGACCTTCGCCGACCAGGTGTTGAGCGGCGAGCTCGACATCTCGCCCTGGGCGAGGGAACAGGTGCCGCAACTCGTCGCGCTCGGCCCCGACCCGCTGACCTGGCCGGTGGCGGATCCCGCGGAGCTGCCCGCGGCGGCCGAGCCGGAGACCGGCGAACCAGCCTGAAACGTACATGACGACGCCCCGGCTCCCGAGCGGGAGCCGGGGCGTGGAGCCCGGGCGGAGGGCGGCGTCAGCGCTCGAGCTCGCCGCGGATGAACTTCTCGACGGCGTCGCGGGCGGTGTCGTCGGAGTACTGCTCCGGCGGTGACTTCATGAAGTAGGACGACGGCGACAGCAGCGGGCCGCCGATGCCGCGGTCGAGGGCGATCTTGGCGGCGCGGACGGCGTCGATGATGATGCCGGCGGAGTTGGGGGAGTCCCAGACCTCGAGTTTGTATTCGAGGTTGAGGGGGGTGTCGCCGAAGGAGCGGCCTTCGAGGCGGACGTAGGCCCATTTGCGGTCGTCGAGCCAGGGCACGTGGTCGGAGGGGCCGATGTGGACGTCGGCCTTGGCCATCTCGTGCGGGATCTGGGAGGTGACCGACTGGGTCTTGGAGATCTTCTTGGACTGGAGGCGGGTGCGCTCCAGCATGTTCATGAAGTCCATGTTGCCGCCGAAGTTGAGCTGGTAGGTGCGCAGCAGTTCGACGCCGCGGTCTTCGAACAGCTTGGCCAGGACGCGGTGGGTGATGGTGGCGCCGACCTGGGATTTGATGTCGTCGCCGACGATCGGGACGCCGGCGGCGGTGAACTTGGCGGCCCATTCGGGGTCGGAGGCGATGAAGACGGGCAGGGCGTTGACGAAGGCGACCTTGGCGTCGATGGCGCACTGGGCGTAGTAGCGGTCGGCTTCTTCGGAGCCGACGGGCAGGTAGGAGACCAGGACGTCGACCTGGGCGTCCTTGAGGGCCTGGACGACGTCGACGGGGTGTTCGTCGGACTCTTCGATGATCTCTCGGTAGTAGGCGCCGAGGCCGTCGAAGGTGGGGCCGCGCTGGACGGTGACGCCCAGCGGGGGCACGTCGCAGATGCTGATGGTGTTGTTCTCGGAGGCCACGATGGCCTCCGACAGGTCGCGGCCGACCTTCTTGGCGTCCACGTCGAAGGCCGCGACGAACTCCACGTCACCCACGTGGTAATCGCCGAACCGCACGTGCATCAGGCCCGGCACCCGACTGCCCGGATCCGCGTCCCGGTAGAAATGGACGCCCTGCACCAGCGACGCGGCGCAGTTGCCCACACCGACGATGGCCACGCGCACCGAACCCATAGTCGCTCCTTTACTTATCCGCCTCGGGCTTTCGCGCCCTGTGACTGGTTTCCTGTACGGCAGGCCCGGATGTGTCCCTCTCCGCCTGCATGGGATCGGCGGCGTCCACCGCCCCGGCGGGAGCCGTGCCGCCCCGCCGTTCCGAGTCGATCAGCTCGTTGAGCCAGCGGACCTCACGCTCGACCGACTCGAGTCCGTGGCGCTGGAGTTCGAGGGTGTAGCTGTCCAGCCGCTCCCTGGTGCGCGCGAGAGCCGTACGGACGCGCTCGAGGCGCTCCTCCAGCCGGCTGCGGCGGCCTTCGAGGATGCGCAGGCGCACCTCCGCCTCCGTGTGACGGAAGAAGGCGAACCGGACGCCGAAGCTCTCGTCCTCCCACGCGGACGGGCCGGCCTGGTTGAGGAGCTCCTCAAGGCGCTCCTTGCCCTCCGCGGTCAGCTTGTAGACGATCTTGGATCGCCGGCCGAGGACGGTGTCCTCCGGCGGCTCCTCCTCGACGATCAGCCCCTCGGTGAGAAGACCTCGCAGGCAGGGGTAGAGAGAGCCGTACGAGAACGCGCGGAACATGCCCAGCAGCGTGTTGAGTCGTTTGCGCAGCTCGTAACCGTGCAGCGGGGTCTCGTGCAGCGATCCCAGGACCGCGAGCTCAAGCACCCCTCCGCGCGCACTCGTCACTGGAACCACCCCCCGCGCATGTCGATGTATCGAGCCGATACATCTGCAGGATACGTCGCGGCGTCATACAGAGCAACGGGTCAACGGTTGGGCAAGAGATGGCAAATGGTCGTAATCTGGCGCACATGTGGTCACAGCGGTCGGTCGTGGACTACGGCCTCGCGAAGCGGGCGACGGTCCAGTCGTTCCGCGCCGGCCGCACCGGAGCGCGGGATGTCTGCGACGCGAATCCGTACCTCCTGAGGGCCGCCCGCTATCACGGGGAGTCCACCGATCGCGTCTGCCCCATCTGTGAGCACCGGAACGTGACCAACGTCACATACGTATATGGGGACGAACTCGGACGTGTCGCCGGACAGGTGAAGGCCACTTCTGATCTACCGGAGATGGCTCGGGAATACGGCGAATTCCGCGTCTACGTCGTGGAGGTCTGCCAAGGTTGTTCCTGGAACCACCTGGCGGTCTCGTTCGTCCTCGGCACAGCCGATCCCCCGGGCCCTTCCCTCTAGAGAGGGCTCCGGAGGGCGACGACGACCCGTAGGAGGAATGCCGCCGGCCCGCCCCGCCGGATCGACGAATTCCCTGGACACATTGGACGAGGACGCGTGACAAACAGCAGCTACGGACCGGAGCCGACCGGCCGTCCCGAGGACTCCTCGGGCTTCGGTGGATCAGCCCGCCCTGGGCGGCGCCGTCGCACGCCCCGGGAATCCGACGAGTACGGCGAATACGGCGAGTACGGCGGTGACCGGGCCGAGCGGAACCAGGGGCCGGGGCGGCCGTCCGGGCCCCCGCAACCTCCACCGCAGGGCGGCCCTCCCCCCGGGCGTCAGGGCGGCGGTCCCGCCGACCCGCGCCGCCGCGAGGCGGCCGCCTTCGAGGACACGGCGGCGATGAACGCCGTGCCGCCCGGCCCGCCCGCTCCGGAGCGCCGGCCGTCCGGCCCGCCCCCGCGACCGCCCCAGGGCGGCCGTGATCCCCGTGATCCCCGTGAGCCACGCGATGGGCGCGACCCGCGCGATCCCCGCTTCCCCGCGCCCAGCGGCTATCGCGGCTCGGGCGGACCTGGTGGTCCGGGTGGTCCGAGTGGTCCGGGTGGTTCCCAGGGACCGCGCGGCGCGGGCGGACACGGTGGTCCCGGTGTGCCGAGCGGGGCTCCCATGGGGGCCGGCGGTCGGCCGGGAGACGAGCGCACGCAGGCGATGGGCATGCCGGCGGGCATGCCGCCCGGGGGACGCAGGCGCGACCCCGGCGACCAGGACACCGAGATGGCGCCGGCCGGCGGGCGCCGCCGCAGGGCCGAGCCGGGCCGGGGCCGTCGCGGCCGCGGCCCCGGTGGTCCCGGCGGCCCGGGAGGTCCGGACGGGCCCGGCGGTCCGGGAGGTCCGGGGGGTCCGCGTGACTTCGACGACGACGACGAGCCGCGGCGGAGCTGGACGCGCTTCATCCCCAACTGGAAGATCTTCGTGGCCAGCGGCGTCGTGCTGGTGGCCGGCGTCTTCGGCATGATCATGGTGGCGTACAACAACACGCCGCTGCCCACCGAGCAGGAGGCGCAGGAGACCGCGATCGCGCAGGGGAGCACGTTCTACTACCGCGACGGTCAGGTCATCGCCAGGCTCGGCACCAAGCGCGTGGCCATCAAGATCGACCAGGTACCCAAATACGTGCAGGACGCGGTGATCGCGGCGGAGAACCGTACGTTCTGGGAGGACTCCGGCATCGACATCTCCGGTCTCGGCCGGTCGGTGTGGATGACGGCGACCGGACAGCAGACGCAGGGCGGCTCCACCATCACCCAGCAGATGGTCCGCAACTACTTCAAGGGCCTCAGCACCGAGCAGACCATCAAGCGGAAGGTCAAGGAGATCTTCATCTCGGTCAAGCTCGACAAGGACTGGTCCAAGGAGAAGGTCCTCGAGTTCTACCTGAACACCGTGCCCTTCGGCCGCAACACCTACGGCATCGAGGCCGCTGCGCGCGAGTTCTTCAACAAGCCCGCCAGCAAGCTGACGGTCTCGGAGGGCGCCTATCTCGCGGGCCGCATCCAGCAGCCGGGCAACTTCGACAAGGCCGAAGACAACAAGGACTTCAAGCCCACAGAAGAGCGGTTCAACTACGTCATCAACGGTATGTCGACCATGGTCGACGCCAACGGCAAGCCGAAGTATCCGGACATCAAGGCCACGGCGAAGTTCCCCAAGCCGAAGCCGAAGAAGGAGGCGGAGGAGTTCGGCGGGCTGAAGGGCTACATGCTCACCGTCGCGCTCGGCGAGCTGGCCAAGCAGCACAACCTCAGCCGTGCGGATGTGGAGTCCGGCGGCTACAAGATCGTCACGACCTTCGACAAGAAGCTCATGCTGGCCGCCCAGGCGGCGGTGAAGGCCACCACCAACTCCATGTCCAAGGAGTTCCACGCCGGGCTGGCGTCTGTCGATCCGACCAACGGTCGTGTCCTCGCGTTCTACGGCGGCGACAACTACCTCCACGACCCGTGGAACGAGCCGTTCGACTCCCGCAAGCAGGCCGCGTCGGCGTTCAAGCCCTACGTGCTGGCGGCGTGGCTCGACGCGGGCTACAGCCTGAACAGCTGGGTGCCGGGCAACGAGACGGTGCCCAAGGAACTGCCCGGCACGACGAAGATCACCAACGACGAGCACGTCCCCACGGCCATCGACGTCACCTACGCCACGGCTCACTCGATCAACACGGCCTTCGCCTCCATGGCGTTCGCCCTGCCCGGCAAGATCGACGACGTGCGAGCCCTGGCCGCGAAGGCGGGCATCAGCGAGAAGGCCATCGCGGAGGACAAGGACGGCGTCAACGGCGAGCACGGCCACGGCTACCAGCTCGCGATCGGCAGCATCGGCGTGACGCCCGTGGAGCAGGCCGCCGGCTACTCGATCTTCGCCAACCAGGGCAGGCACGTGGATTATCACGTGATCCAGGAGGTGCGGCAGGGCAAGACCGTGGTCTATCCGGAGCAGCGGGAGGTCAAGCAGGTCATCTCCCCGGAGGCCGCCGCTGACGCGGTGACGGCGCTGGAACAGGTCCTCAAGGTCGGTACGGCGGCGGGCCGGGGCATCGGCCGCCCCGCGGCCGGCAAGACCGGTACTAACAACGACAACAAGGAGGCCTGGTTCGTCGGGTTCACCCCGCAGCTCTCCACGGCCGTCGGCATGTACCGGGAACAGTGCCTCACCAAGAGCGGCAAGCTCGTGCAGCCCAAGTACGCCAACTGCCCGGAGAAGCCCAACCCGGAGAGCACCAAGTACGGCCCCAACAACCCGTACAGCCACTCCAAAGAGGTGTCGCTGGGCAACATCCAGGGTGCCGACGCGCCGACGACCATCTGGCGGACGTTCATGATGGCCGCGCTGCAGGGCAAGCCCGTCAAGGAGTTCCCGCCGAAGTCGGGCCTGGGCAGTCCGCAGGACATCGTGCCGAGCCCGTCGCCGACGCCGTCGCCGACGCCCACGGACGAGTTCCCGCCCGGCTTCCCGCCCGACTTCCCCGGTGGCCCCGGGGCAGGTGACCCGGGCCAGGGCGGCCCGGGGCCGGGGGGCTGCGTCCCCGGCGATCTGTCCTGTGACAGCAGCGGCGGCCTGCAGCTCGGCGACGGGGCGGCCGACCCGAACGGCGGTCAGCCGCCGATGGGCGACTTCGCACCCAACTCCGTCGCGGTGACGCCTCCCGAGAGCAAGCCGTAGGGCCCCGGACAGCCCGCGAGCGCCGTGCGTCTCCCCCGGGGGAAACGCACGGCGCTCGGCTTTGCGGACAGCCCCGCGCACCCGTTCTCGCCACGCCCGAAAGTGCCCGCGCGGCGGGCGTGGGACGGCCGGAGGTCGCCAACCGGCCGAGGGTGATGATGCAATACCCCCCATGACGACCCGGACGACACGCTCCAGCCCGCCGCCCACAGTCGTGTATTGGATGCCGTTGTATCTGCCCATCGGGCTGTTCGCGGCGCTCGGGGCCGTCCTGGCCTATCTGTGGAAGTACCCCTGCCGGTTCGGGGGCGTCTGGAACGGCGGGATCGGGCAGTACACCCACTTCTGCTACACGGACATCTATCCGCTGTTCTGGGTCGAGAAGCTTGTCGACGGCAAGATCCCCTACATCGACTATCCGGTGGAATATCCCGTCGGCATCGGCGGCCTCATGGAGTTCGCCCGGCGCCTCGCGGGCGGGGACGGCCTCAGGTTCTACGACGTCACCGTGTTCCTGATGGGCGTCTCCCTCATCGCCGGTGCGATGCTCGTGGCTGCCCTGGCCGGTCAGGGGCGCCGCTGGGACGCCCTCTGGTATGCCGTCAGTCCGGCCGTCATCCTCTGCGCGTACATCAACTGGGACCTCGCGGCCGGTGCGCTCGCGCTCGGCGGCCTGCTCGCCTGGTCGAAGCGGCGGCCCTATCTGGCGGGAGCGCTGCTGGCCCTCGCGGTGGCCACCAAGTTCTATCCGCTGATGTTCTTCGGCGCGCTCTTCCTGCTCACCGTGCGTACGGCCAGGTGGGTGCCCTTCCTCAAGACCGTGGCGGCGGCCGTCGTCACATGGCTCGCGGTGAACGTGCCGATCATGATGGCCAACTTCGACGGCTGGAAGAGGTTCTACGCGTTCAGCAGTGAACGCGGCGCCGACTGGGGCGCCATCTGGTTCTTCTTCTCCAAGTCGGAGTGGTTCACCGTGCCCAGGCCGGAGTGGCTGGCGTTCCTGGGCGACGGCGAGTCGCTGAACACCATGGCCATGGCCGCACTCGCCGTGCTGCTGCTCGGGGTGGCGGTCCTGGCGCTGGCGGCGCCCCGCCGGCCGCGGCTCATGCAGCTCTGCTTCCTCGCGCTGGCCGCCTTCATGATCACAAACAAGGTGTGGTCGCCGCAGTACGTACTGTGGCTGGTCCCGTTCGCGGTCCTCGCGCGGCCGCGGTGGGGCGCGCTGGCCGCCTGGATGGTGGCCGAGTGCTGGTACTTCTTCTCGATCTGGCTCTACCTGGCCGGTCAGGTGCCCGACTCGGGCTACGCGGGGATCGGCGACCCGGCCTACTTCATGTCCGTGTGGGCGAGGGCGATCACCCTGATCGTCCTGATGGGCTTCGTGGTCAGGGACATCCTCCGGCCCGAGGACGACGTCATCCGCGAGGGCGACGTCGACGACCCGTCGGGCGGCGCGTTCGACGGGGCGGACGACCGGCTGGTCCTGCGGCGCCGGATCGCGACCCCTGCCGCCGAGGTGTCCTGACGCCCCGCGGCCGCTACGACCGCCCCCGGAACGCTGAATCTTTCATCGGATTTCGCGGCCCGGAGGCCGACCTGAGGACGTCCGGAACCCGTAGCCTGAAACGGCTGGGGCGTATGGGGTGCGCCCCGGCCGTCCGGGCGCGACGCGGGGGAGAGACGGATGCGACGCAGGCCGGTGTGGCCGGTTCTGGTGACCTGGGTGGTCACGCGGACCCTGCTGATCCTCGCGGCGACGCAGGTGATCCCGGTCGGCCACCGGATCGCGTTCGACAACGACGTGTCGCTCTACCGGTTCTGGTCCAACACCCTGCTGGCGGGCGCGTTCCCGGCCGCGGACGAGAAGTGGCAGTACCCGCCCCTGGCGGCGGTGCCGATGCTGGCCCCGCGTCTCCTCCCGTTCACCTACCGGGACGCCTTCCTCCTGCTCGCCGTCGCCTGTGACCTGGCCGTCCTGCTCCTCCTGTGGCGCTTCGCCGCCCGGTCCGCCGACGGCGACCGCGGCAGGACCGGGCTGTGGGCCTGGACCGTCGGCGCCGCGCTGCTGGGTCCGGTGCTGATCACGCGCTACGACCTCATGGTCACGCTTCTCGCGGTCATGGCGCTGACCCTGTCGCCGCACCCGGTCGTACGGGGATCCCTGATCGGCCTCGGCCTGGCCGTGAAGGTGTGGCCGGTGGCGTTGCTCACCGGTCTGCGCCGGTGGCGTGAGTTGCTGGAGGGGAGCGCGTCCGCGTTCGTCGCCGCGGCGGTGACGTGCGGGGTCGTCGCGGCGGCGGTGCCGGGCGCCCTGGATTTCGTCGTCGCCCAGCGCGACCGCGGGTTGCAGATCGAGTCGCTCACCGCGACGCCGTTCGCGCTCGCCCGCGCGCTCGGGTGGTGGGGCGGCTACACGACCTACCGGCACGGGGCGATGGAGGCGGTGGGGCCCGGCATCGCCGCGGCCGAGGTGGTCAGTCTGGCGGCGACCCCCGTGGCGCTCGCGCTGCTGGCGCTGTGGTGGCTGCGCGCCGCGCCGGACGCCCGCTCGTACTACGACGCCGCGCTCACCGCCGTGCTCTTCCTGGTGCTGACCAGCCGGGTGCTGTCGCCGCAGTATCTGGTCTGGGTGGTGGCGATCGCCGCCGTCGTGTTGTCGGTACGGCGGGAGCGGCCCGGCCGGAGCCGGCGGGCGGCCGTCATGCTCGTCCTGGTGGCCGCCGCGCTGACTGGGCTGGCCTACCCCTGGGTGGAGGAGGACTACAGCTGGTCGGGCCGCCTGCCCGGCACGCTCCTGCTGGTCGCCCGCAATCTCGCCCTGCTCGCGGCCGGCATCGTGTCGTACGTCCAGCTCTGGCGCGCCACCCGCAGGACCGGGCCGGCTGTGGACGGCGCGGAGCGGCCGGCCTCCGTGACCTCCGCGTGAGGCCGCCGCGTGCCCCGCGGTAGGGAGACGGGGGTGACTGGTGTGACCCCTTACCCAGGGGATGGGCCGGCCAATCCAGAAACTTATCCACAGGCTGTGGACGGTCGCGTCACAGATGCTTGCGCAGGAAGGCGATGTCGTCGGCCTGACCCTCGGACGGGGTCTCCACCACGATCGGCGCGCCGGCCGCCCGGCAGACCGCGACGATGAGCTCGGGGTCGATCTGGCCGACGCCGATGTTGGCGTGGCGGTCGGCGCCCGAGTCGAAGGCGTCGCGGGAGTCGTTGCAGTGCACCAGGTCGATCCGGCCGGTGATCGCCATGACCCGGTCGACGATGTCGAGGAGCTCCTCGCCTCCCGCGTGGAAGTGGCAGGTGTCGAGGCAGAAGCCGACGACGGAGGGGTCCGGCGCACCGGCGGTGACCGCGTCCCACAGCCGCGCGATGCGGTCGAGCCTGCGGGCCATCGCGTTGCCGCCGCCGGCGGTGTTCTCGATGAGCACGGGGATGGGGCACTCGGTGCGTTCGAAGACCTTGCGCCAGTTGTCGAAACCGGTCCGGGGGTCGTCGCCCGCGTTCACGTGACCACCGTGCACGATCAGCCCCTTCGCCCCGATGGACGCGGCGGCCTTGAGATGGCCGTCGAGCAGCTTGCGGCTGGGGATGCGGATCCGGTTGTTCGACGTGGCCACGTTGATCACGTACGGCGCGTGAACGTAGACGTCGACGGCCGACTCACGCAGCGCGCCGGCAGACTCGGGCAGCACCGGGGCCTTCCAGCCCTGCGGATCGCCGAGGAAGAACTGCACCACCTCCGCGTCGCGGGCGGCGGCGTGCGCGAGCGGGTCGTCCTGGTCGACATGGGCCCCGATCCGTACCGGACGCTCGGCGTGCTGTCGGTCCATCCCGTTCCTCCATCGTGCGGCTGTCTCAAACGTCACGGCAGGAAGCCTTCCGAACGCGAAGGGCGAACCATAAGCCCTCCCCAAGAGCGTTTCAAGAGGACCCGCCGGGGCAGTCGCCTCGTCGCACGCGCCCGGCGCAGCCCGCGCGCCGCTTGACGTGAAGGAGACGGACCATGCGATATCGCCTCGGCAGCTTCCTGTTACTCATCTACATCCTGGTGGGGCTCTACGTGGCGTGGGTCCACCATTACCTCACCCCGACCCTGCTCCGGCAGATCGCCCAGGCGCTGCTGGCGATCTTCCTGTGGTTCCTCATCCTCCTCGGCGTGGATCTGCACATCGGCGGATGACGTCGTGGCCCGTCACCGTACGTGCGCCGGGCCTACGGGCCCGGCTCTCGGGATCGCGCCTTCGGGATCGCGGCTCCGGCGTCAGGACCTTGCCGGCAGGGCCTCGGCGTCCAGGGTCTCGGCGTCAGGGCTTCGGGAGGAAGCCGCCGTGCGCGATCCCGAGCGCCGCGCCCACGAACGAGGTCACGACGCCCACGATGATCAGCGATCGCTGGGCCGTGGTCGAGGACATGAACTGGGCGTACATGCCGCCGAAGAACCCGATGGCCCCCAGCCACGACGCGACGACGTGAGCCCGCACCACGAACCCCAGGCAGAAGGCCACGAGCCCGACCAGCAGCGTCGCGACCGTCATGATGTTCTCCACTGGATGCGGCCTGCCGTCGGTGTTCAGCGTCAGGTGAACGGGCAGGCGCCGCATCCGCACGCCGTGAGGCATCGCCCTCACCCCCTTTGGCCTCCAGTTTCGCTCTCCGGGCGGCACACGGCCAAGTGGCTGATAGCCTTGTTCGACTGCGTCAGATATGGATTCCGGGGCGCGTCAGCCCCTGGTTTCACCGCAGTGTCCTCCTGTCACGGCAAGGCGTCGTGACCGCAAGAGTCCAGAGGAGGTTGGATCACACATGCGTCGCTACGAGATGATGGTCATCCTCGACCCGTCCCTCGACGAGCGCACCGTGCAGCCCTCGATCGACCAGTTCCTCGCCGTCGTGCGCAACGACGGCGGAACGGTGGAGAAGGTCGATGTGTGGGGTCGTCGCCGGCTGTCCTACGACATCGCCAAGAAGTCCGAGGGCATCTACGCCGTCATCGACCTGACCGCGGAGCCCGCCACCGTCAAGGAGCTGGACCGTCAGCTCAACCTGAACGAGGGCATTCTCCGCACCAAGGTCATCCGCCCCGAGCTCCACTGAGTGGTAGCGCGAAGCCCGGCTTTTTGTCGGGCCGGGGCCGTACTCTGAGCCCTGCGACGGCTCAGCTGACGGGATAGGAAGGCGAAAGCGACCGATGGCAGCAGGCGACACCCAGATCACCATCGTCGGCAACCTTGTCGACGACCCGGAGCTGCGCTTCACCCCGACGGGGCAGGCCGTGGCCCGGTTCCGCATCGCGTCCACTCCGAGGTTCCTCGACAGGCAGACCAACGAGTGGAAGGACGGCGAGGGCCTGTTCCTCACCTGCAACGTCTGGCGGCAGGCGGCGGAGAACGTCGCCGAGAGTCTCCAGCGCGGCATGCGGGTGATCGTGCAGGGCCGGTTGCGCCAGCGGTCGTACGAGACCAAGGAAGGCGAGAAGCGCACCGTCTACGAGGTCGAGGTCGACGAGGTCGGTCCCTCGCTCCGCAACGCCACGGCGAAGGTCAACAAGACCACGCGCCAGGGCGGCGGTGGCGGTGGAGGCTTCGGCGGACCCGCCAACGACCCGTGGGCCAGCGCGGCTCCCGCCCCCCAGGGCTACAACCAGGGCGGTGGCGGTGGTGGCGGTGGCTTCGGCGGTTCTCAGGGCGGCGGCTTCGGCGGCGACTTCAGCGACGAGCCGCCCTTCTAGCCCTCCGCGTCCCGTCCTCCACCATCAATAATCCGAATCGACCATTCCCGCATCACGCGGGGCTCTGAAAGGAGCACCACGATGGCGAAGCCGGCAGTGCGCAAGCCCAAGAAGAAGGTTTGCCTCTTCTGCCATGACAAGATCTCCTACGTCGACTACAAGGACACGGCGCTGCTGCGGAAGTTCATCTCCGACCGCGGCAAGATCCGTGCCCGCCGGGTGACGGGCAACTGCACCCAGCACCAGCGCGACGTGGCGACCGCTATCAAGAACGCCCGTGAGGTGGCTCTGCTGCCCTACACGAGCACGGCTCGCTGAGAAGGGAGACTCAGGACATGAAGCTCATCCTCACGAATGAGGTCTCCGGCCTCGGCGCCCCGGGCGACGTCGTGGAGGTCAAGGACGGCTACGGCCGTAACTACCTCATCCCGCGTGGGTTCGCCATCCGGTGGACCCGCGGGGCGGAGTCGCAGATCGCCTCGATCAAGAAGGCGCGCGACGCCCGCGAGATCCGCGACGTCGGTTCCGCCAAGGAGGTCGCCGGGCAGCTCGGCGCCCTCAAGGTCAAGCTCGCGACCCGCGCGGGTGACTCCGGCCGCCTGTTCGGCTCCGTCACCACGGCGGACGTCGCCCAGGCCGTCAAGGCCGCGGGTGGCCCGCAGCTCGACCGGCGCCGCATCGAGATCGTCAACCCGATCAAGAGCGTCGGCGTCCACAAGGTCAGCGTGCGGCTGCACCCGGAGGTCTCGGCGACCGTCGACATCGAGGTCGTCGCCGGCTGACGTTCGCGTCTTCGAAGGGCCCTTCCCCTCTGGGGACAGGGCCTTTCGTCTATCCGGCGGGCGAGAGGATTGTCCCCTAATGCAGGGGGGTTTATCCGAAACGCTACTATCCTCCTAGCCCAAACGCGCGAATCCGAAGCGAAGACCCCCGATGGAGGCCGAGATGCGCCGTTCCCCCCTGCCGCTGGCTGTCGGCGCCCTCGTACTGGCGGCAGCCGCCTGCGCCCCGGCACCCGAATCCACCTCCGCCGCGTCCGCGCCGGCTGGCTCCGGCGCCGCCTCCCCGGCCTGCACGCCGGACACCCTGCCCCTGACCACATCGGGCACGTTGACGATCGGCACCGACAAGCCGGCGTACGAGCCCTGGTTCAAGAACGACGACCCGTCCAACGGGCAGGGCTTCGAGAGCGCGGTCGCGTACGCCGTCGCCGGCAAGCTGGGCTTCACCAAGGACCAGGTCGCCTGGACGGTCGTCCCCTTCGACTCGTCGTTCGCGCCGGGTCCCAAGCAGTTCGACTTCGACGTCAACCAGATCTCGATCACCCCGGAGCGGAAGAAGGCCGTCGACTTCAGCCAGGGCTATTACGAGGTCAAGCAGGGCGTGGTCGCGCTGGAGAAGTCGAAGTTCGCCTCGGCCACCACGCTCGCGGAGCTCAAGGACGCCAAGATCGGCGTGCAGGCCGCCACCACGGCGTTCCAGGCCGTACGAGACCTGATCAAGCCGAGCGCGGACCCCAGCGTGTTCAACCAGCAGGTCGACGCGGTGAACGCGCTGAAGAACCACCAGATCGACGCCATCGTGGTCGACCTGCCCACGGCCTTCTACGTCACCGCGGCGCAGGTGGAGGGCTCGAAGATCGTCGGCCAGTTCGCCGCGAGCTCGGGCACGCCCGAGGAGTTCGGCCTGCTGTTCCAGAAGGGCAGTGGCCTGGTGAGCTGCGTGGACAAGGCCATCGGCGAGCTGAAGTCGTCGGGTGAGCTGGCCACGATCGAGAGCCAGTGGCTGACCGCCAGCGCGGGCGCGCCCGAACTGAAGTGACGGAACTGAAGTGACGGTATTCAAATGACCGAGGGGGAAGCCGCGGCCGGGCGCTCCACGGGGGACATCACGGCTGGGGACATCGCGCCTGGGGACGTCGCGGCCGGGCAGGCCGGGGACGTCGCCGCGGGTGAAGACACGTCCGTGCCCCGGGTGAAGAGCGAGCGGCAGCTCCGCCGCGAGGCCGAGCTGCGCCGTCGTGGCCGGCGGTCGGCCTCGATCGCCACGGCCTCCACCCTGGCGGCCGTGATCGTCCTCGTGGTCGGGGTGACGGCGTCGCCCGGCTGGCCGAGAGTCCGCGAGACGTTCCTGAGCGCGGACGCCTTCGCCGAGGCGTTCCCCGACGTCCTGCGCGGCTTCGTGCTCAACATCAAGATCTTCCTCATCGCCGAGGCACTGGTTCTGCTGCTCGGGATGCTGGTGGCCCTGGTGCGCGGGCTGCGCTCGCCGGTCTTCTTCCCGTTGCGCGCCGTGGCCGTGCTGTACACGGACATCTTCCGCGGCATCCCGGTGATCCTGCTGGTCTACCTGGTCGGCTTCGGCGTGCCGGCGCTCCAGCTCCAGGGCGCGCCCAGCGACCCGGTCACGCTCGGCACGGTCGCGCTCGTGCTGTCCTACGGCGCGTACGTCGCCGAGGTGTTCCGGTCGGGCATCGAGTCGGTCCACCCCAGCCAGCGGGCGGCGGCCCGCTCGCTGGCGCTGACCCACGGCCAGACCATGCGCTACGTGGTGCTGCCACAGGCCGTCCGCACGGTGGTGCCGCCGCTGCTCAACGACTTCGCCTCGCTGCAGAAGGACAGCGCCCTCGTGGCCGTCCTCGGACCGCTGGAGGCGCTGCGGCAGGCGCAGATCCACGCCGCCTCGTCGTTCAACTACACCCCCTACCTGGCGGCGGCGCTGCTGTTCATCGCCCTCACCGTGCCGATGGCGCGCTTCACCGACCACCTGGCGGCACGTACGGCGAGACGGCGGACGGGAGGCGGGATCGCGTGACCCTGCTGAAGATCGAGGACGTCTGGAAGAACTACCACCAGCACAGCGTGCTGCGTGGCATCGATCTCGATGTGGCGCCCCACGAGGTGGTCTGCCTCATCGGCGCCTCGGGCTCCGGCAAGTCGACGCTGCTGCGCTGCGTCAACCTGCTGGAGACGGTCGACGACGGCGCCATCTACCTGGACGGGGTGGACATCACCGAGGTCGGGGCCGATCCCGACGAGGTGCGCCGGCGGATCGGCATGGTGTTCCAGTCCTACAACCTCTTCCCGCACATGACCGTGCTGGAGAACATCACGCTCGCTCCCCGGAAGGTGCACCGGGTCGCGACTCGGGAGGCCGACGAGCAGGCGCGGGAGCTGCTCGACCGGTTCGGGCTGTCGGACAAGGCGGGGGAGTATCCCGACCGGCTGTCGGGCGGTCAGCAGCAGCGGGTCGCGGTCGTCCGCGCGATGGCCACCCAGCCGCGCCTCCTGCTGCTCGACGAGATCACCTCGGCGCTGGACCCGGCGCTGGTCACCGAGGTTCTGAGCGTCATCCGCGAGCTGAAGGAGACCGGGATGACGATGATCCTGGCCACCCACGAGATGGGGTTCGCCAGGGACATCGCCGACAGCGTCTGCTTCCTCGACGGCGGCGTACTGGTGGAGCGCGGGACGCCCGAGCAGATCTTCTCGGCGCCGGAGCACCCCCGCACCCGGGAGTTCCTCCACCGGGTGCTCGACTCCCGCCGCATGGGCTGAGCGAGGCCGCGGCCCGGCGGGTCAGCCGCCGGTGACCATCCAGGCCGTGCCCCTGGCGCGGACGACGAGGGTGACCAGGCGGGCGGCCATCCACACGCCGAGCGCTATCCACAGGGCGACCAGCCCGCCCGACAGGGCCGCCACGGGCAGGTAGGCGAGCGTCGTCCACACCCCGGCCCAGGCGAGATAACGCTGGTCGCCGGCCCCGATCAGCACGCCGTCGAGCACGAACACGACTCCGGCCACCGGCTGGAGCAACGCCACGGGCCACAGGGCGGCCGGCAGTTCGGCGGCCACCGCCGTGTCGGCCCCGAACAGGCCGGGGACCAGGGGCCGCGCCAGCAGTACGGCCACGCCGAACAGCGCGCCGCACACCACGCCCCACAGCACCATCCGGCGGGTCGCCGCACGGGTGGCGGCGACGTCCCCGGACCCGAGCGACCGCCCGGTGATCGCCTGACCGGCGATCGCGATGGCGTCGAGGGCGAACGCGAGGAACGTCCAGATCCTCGCGGTGATCGTGTACGCCTCGATCTGGGTCTCGCCCATGCGGGTGGCCAGCGACGTGGCCACGAGCAGAACGATCTGCAGGCACGCCGTGCGGACGGCCAGAGCGACACCGGCCGTGCCGGCGGCGCGCACCCCACGCGGGTCGGGCAGCAGAGACACCCCGTGCCGCCGGGCCGCCCGCACCACCAGGACGACGTAGACGGCGGCGGCCAGGGTCTGGGCGACGACCGTGCCCCAGGCCGATCCCGCGACGCCCCAGCCGAGGCCGAGCACGAACCAGACGTTGAGCAGGCCGTTGAGGGTGAACGAGCCGACGGAGACGGCCAGCGGCGTCCGGGTGTCCTGGAGACCGCGCAGCACGCCCGTGCCCGCCAGCACCAGGAGGAGCGACGGCGTCCCCAGCAGGCTGACCCGCAGATAGCCGACGGCCAGCGCGGCGAGCTGGCCACTCGCTCCGAACACGTGTACGATAAATGGAGCGAGAGGCCAGCATGCGGCGGCGACCGCCAGGCCGATCCCGGCCGCCAGCCAGAGGCCGTCGATCCCCTGACGCATCGCCTTTCCGAGGTTCCCGGCTCCCATCCGCCGCGCCACCGCGGCGGTGGTGCCGTACGCCAGGAACACGCACAGGCCGACGAGAGCGGAGAGCGCCGAGCCGGCCACACCCAGAGCGCCGAGCGCGGGATCGGGGAGGTGGCCGACGATGACCGAGTCGGTGAGCAGGAAGAGCGGCTCGGCCACCAGTGCGCCGAACGCCGGAATCGCGAGCCTGAGGATCTCCCGGTCGTGGGCCCGGCCCGGTCTCAGCCCGCTCCCGCTCACTGCGGTAAGTGGCACTCGCCTATTGTGCCACTTACTCACTCATGCTCCATCGGTATCGGCGTGTCGGGCCGACTTTCTTTCCTCCACAGGTGGTGGACAGCGAATGTGCAGGTCCGACGGGGATTCGTGGATGTCCGGCGGTCTTGTCCACAGGTCTGTCCCCAGGGTTTTCCCATGCCTGTCCGCAGCTCTGCACACCTTATCCACAAGGTTGTCGACAGGTCCGGTTGCCCCCACACCCGATACGCGAGGAGACTGGCGGACCAGGTTGGGGAGCCTGTGGTCGATGGGCAAGGGGGTGTGAGGTGAGCGTGCTCGACTTCCCGGCAGGACCGGGGGGATCGGACTCGACGTTCGAGCGGACACCGCCGAGCAACATCGAGGCCGAGCAGTCGGTGCTCGGCGGCATGCTGCTGTCGAAGGACGCCATCGCCGACGTGATCGAGGTGCTGCGTTCCGACGACTTCTACCGTCCCGCTCATCAGATCATCTTCGACGCCGTCACCGACCTGTACGGCCGGGGGGAGCCCGCCGACTCGGTCACGGTCTTCGACGAGCTGCAGAAGCGCGGCGAGGTCGCCCGGGTGGGCGGCGGCGCGTACCTCCACACGCTCACGGTCGCCGTCCCGACGGCGGCCAACGCGGGCTACTACGCCAAGATCGTCCGGGAGCAGGCGGTGTTGCGGCGCCTCATCGAGGCCGGCACGCGCATCGTCTCCTACGGTTACGGCGGCCAGGGTGAGGAGGTCGACGACCTCGTCGACCGGGCCCAGGCGGAGATCTACAAGGTCACCGAGCGGCGCACCTCGGAGGACTATCTGCCGCTGTCCGACATCATGCCGTCGGCCCTCGACGAGATCGAGGCGATCGGCAGCCGGGGCGGGCAGATGGTCGGCGTCCCCACGGGCTTCCAGGACCTCGACGCGCTGACGAACGGCCTCCACCCCGGGCAGATGATCGTCGTGGCGGCCCGCCCCGCCATCGGCAAGAGCACGCTCGGGCTCGATTTCGCCAGGTCCGCCGCGATCAGGCACGGCATGACCACGGTCATCTTCTCGCTGGAGATGTCCCGCAACGAGATCACCATGCGTCTGCTGTCGGCGGAGGCGCGGGTCGCCCTCCACACCATGCGATCCGGCATGATGAGCGACGACGACTGGACCCGGATGGCCCGGCGGATGGGCGAGGTCGCCGAGGCGCCCCTGTTCATCGACGACTCCCCGAACATGTCGATGATGGAGATCCGGGCCAAGTGCCGCCGGCTGAAGCAGCGCCACGACCTGCGCTTCGTGATCGTCGACTACCTCCAGCTGATGAGCTCCCCCAAGAAGACCGAGAGCCGCCAGCAGGAGGTCTCCGAGCTCTCCAGGGCGCTGAAGCTGCTCGCCAAGGAGCTTGAGGTGCCGGTCATCGCGATCTCGCAGCTCAACCGAGGTCCCGAGCAGCGTACGGACAAACGTCCACAGGTGTCCGACTTGCGTGAAAGCGGCTGCCTCACCGCCGACACCCGCGTCCTGCGCGCGGACACGGGCGCGGAGGTGTCGCTGGGCGAGCTGCTGGAGTCCGGGGCGCGCGACATCCCGGTGTGGTCCCTGGACGAGAAACTGCGGCTCGTCCCGCGCACCATGACGCACGTGTTCCCCAGCGGCACGAAGGAGGTCTTCCGGCTGCGGCTCCGCTCCGGTAGGGAGATCGAGGCTACGGCTAACCATCCCTTCATGACCTACGACGGCTGGCGCTCTCTGGGGGAACTCGGCAAGGGTGCTCGCCTCGCTGTTCCCCGACACGTCCCCGCCCCGCAGAACCTTCAGGAGTGGTCCGAGGCGGAGGTGATCCTGCTGGCGCACATGATCGGAGATGGGTCGTTCGTCAGGAGGCAGCCGATCCGATACGCCAGCAAGGACGAGGCGTGCCTGGAGGCTGTGACCGGAGCCGCCGGACACTTCGGGGTCAGCGCGGTTCGGGACGACTACGCCGCCGCGCGGGTGACCACGCTGCGGCTTCCCGCCCCGTACCGGCTTACGCACGGCAAGCGCAACCCGATCGCGGCCTGGCTTGACGGCCTGGGGCTGTTCGGCCTCCGGAGTCACGAGAAGTTCATCCCGGACCGGGTGTTCTCCCTGCCGAAGAAGCAGGCGGCCCTGTTCCTCCGGCACCTGTGGGCGACTGACGGAAGCGTGTGGTGGGACGAGAAGAGCAAGCAGTCGCAGATCTACTACGCCTCCACGAGCCGCCGATTGATCGACGACGTCGCACGGCTGCTGCTTCGGTTCAACGTGATGACTCGCATCAAGACGGCGCAGAAGAGTGGCTACCGCCCGGCGTACCACCTCTACGTCTACGGCTCGGAGAATCAGCTCCGGTTCCTGGAGGAGGTGGGCGTGCATGGTGAACGGGCGAAGCAGGCCGCACGCTGCATGCCAACCTTGCGGGCGACCAAGGGCAACACGAATCTCGACACGATCCCACGTGAAGTCTGGGACGACGTCCGTAGCGCGCTGACGGAGAAGGGCATGACCCACCGGGCGTTCTCCGTCGAGCTGGGCACCCAGTTCTGCGGGAGCACGCTGTGGAAGCATGCGCCCAGCCGGGGGCGACTGGGCCGGGTGGCGGCCATCCTGGACAGCGCCCAGATGGAGATGCTGGCCACGAACGACGTGTTCTGGGACGAGGTCGCCTCCGTCGAAAGCCTCGGCGAACAGCCCGTGTACGACGCCACCGTCCTCGGCACCCACAACTTCGTGGCCAACGGGATCAGCGTCCACAACTCCATCGAGCAGGACGCCGACATGGTGATCCTGCTTCACCGGGAGGACGCGTACGAGCGGGAGTCGCCCCGGGCGGGCGAGGCCGACCTGATCGTGGCCAAGCATCGAAACGGACCCACCGCCACGGTGACGGTCGCCTTCCAGGGGCACTACAGCCGTTTCGTCGACATGGCCACGCACTGAGCCCGGCGTCCCAGCGCCTTCACCGGAGCGTGCCTTGACCGTGGAACAGAACGACCTGACCATCCGCCCGATCACCGGGCGGGAAGAACTCGACCTCTTCTCTCGACTGCCCTACGTCCTCAACGAGGAACTGGCGGACGACCTCGCCGCCGGCCGCCGCCGACCGCGATGGATGTGGGTCGCCCTTCGCGGCGACCGCCTGCTGGCCAGGGCCGCCTGGTGGGGCCAGAGCGGCGACGACACACCGGTCCTCCTGGACGTTTTCGACATCGACGACAGCAGCACGGATCGCGAGCGCGTCGACATCGGCCTGACCCTGGTCCTGGACGGGACGCTCGACGCGCACAGCAGGGACGACCTGGCCCGGATGCCCGCGCACCGGGGCAACGGCTACATCGACGAGATCCTCGCCGAAGGCACCCGTATCCTCAGCGCTGAGGACGTCCCGCGCATCCGGGCGGCGACGGATCTCGGCAACACTCCCATGGCGAACGCCTTCCAACGCGCCGGATACGTCAATTTCGAACGCGTGATCAACATGACCTGGGACTGATCCCGTAGACGACGAGGAACACGCGGGCCGCTCAGCGGAGCCGTCTGATCTCCCCGGACACCCGGTAGAAGCCGCCTCGGCCGGACGGACGCAGGCCCTCGACGAGATAGCGGGCGCCCTCCTCGCGGATGTCCCGGGGGAACTGGACGTTCCACCCCTCGTATCCGGCACTGGAGACCCGGACGCGCAGCCGGTCGCCCTCGCGTACGCACTCGAGGACGATGCCGTCCCCGGGATGGGCGACGGTCTCCAGCACGGCGGACGGCTCGACCGCCGCCAGCGACGCCGCCACCTTGACGTCCACGGGGGTCGGCACAGTGCCGGCGCAGGCCGCCGCGATCGCCGCCTCGCCGGCGTCGATGCAGGCGAGGGAGCCGTCGGTGGTGACGATGTAGAGGCGGTCGTCGAGAAACTGCATGGAGAACGCGGAACCGCAGCCGGTGGCGAGCTTCCACAACCGTTCTCCCGACTCGGCGAAGCAGTACACCGAGGAATGGGAGTCACCGGCGAAGACGTACCGGCCCCCGGGGGAGCTGGCGCAGGAGTAGACGGCCGCGTCGCACTGGTAGACGGCCTCGACGCGGCCGTCCGCCTTGGCGAGGCGGTGCACGGTGCGGCGTCCCGTGCCCGCGTAGACCGACCGCTCCTCCTGCCAGCCGAAGAGCACGTTGTTGGCCACCGTCGTCTGCCAGATGGGGGTGCCGTCGGCGGCGTACCGGTCCACACCGTGCGAGTGGCCGTGGTAGACCCCGTCGGAGTCACATCTGACCATCCAGGCGGACTCGCCCCGGCCGCCGCGCGACCACTGCAACTCGTCCTCGTAGTCGATCGTGGTGATCCGCCCGGCCCGGTCGGACACGCCGAGGACGCCGTCGTGGATGTCCAGCCAGTAGATGTCCACGTCGGCGGAGATCTCGTACGCCACCCTCGGCACCTTGCCGGACAGGTCGTAGACCTTGCCGTCGTCGCACCCCGCGTAGATCCAGAAGTCGTCGGCGACGATGCACTTCACGCCGTCGGGCAGGCGGAACCGGCCGGTCACCGTGCCGGAGTGGGTGACGGTGAAGACGTCGCCGTTCTGGTTGCCGACCCAGCACCGCTCCTCGTCGACGAAGACGCCGAACGCGGCGGCGCCGCTGGCGAACCGCCACAGGACGGGCGCCTGCCGGGCGGTGGACCGGGTGCTGACGATCGCTCTGCGGGTGACCGGCCTGCGCTGCCGCATTCCGCGTACGGCCGGCTGGTAGCCCTTGCGGAGCTTCTCCCCGATCTTCTTGTCCGCCGCGGCCTTCGCCTTCTGCTCGGTCAGGAACGCGGTGACCTTGGTCTGGCCGGCCTCGCCGATGCGCCCATAGGTGATCGTCACCTCGGTGCCGAACACGTTCACCTCGTAGAACTTGTGCGAACCGCCGCCGTCCTCGGACAGTTCCAGATAGGTCACGTCCCGCTCCCGCCACTCGGCTTGATCAATTGCTCGGAGAGTAGAGCGGCGCGGTGACAAATCTCGCGAGCCGGAAGAAGCGGGCAGGCGAGGCTCCGCCGTTGTCGTCGCCCGCCCGAGCCCTGTACCGGGGGAAAATGCGTGGCCGGGCACGGGCCGGGCCGGGGAAAATGGCGTGTGAAGATCTTTCTGGAGACCGACCGGCTGATCCTGCGCCGGTTCACCGAGGCCGACGCCGACGACCTCGCCCGGCTCGACGGCGACCCCGAGGTCATGCGCTTCCTCACCGGAGGGCGCACGACCACGCCCGAGGACGTGCGCGGCCGGGTGCTGCCCCGGATTTTGGCCTACTACGAGCGGTTTGAGCACTTCGGCTACTGGGCGGCCGTGGAGAAGCCGGACGGCCGGTTCGCCGGTTGGTTCCACTTCCGTCCCCGGATCCCGACGCCCCGGGAGGGCGAGGTCGAGCTGGGGTACCGGCTGCTGCGGTCGGCGTGGGGCAAGGGGTACGCCACCGAGGGCTCCCGCGCGCTCATCCGGAAGGGCTTCGCCGAGCTCGGCGTGGAGCGCGTGTACGGCACGACGATGGCGGTCAACCTCGGCTCCCGGCGCGTGATGGAGAAGTCCGGTCTGGTCTACGTGCGCACATTCCATGAGGACTGGGACGAGCCGATCCCCGGGTCCGAGCACGGCGAGGTCGAGTACGCGATTACGAAGGCCGAATGGCCGATGAACGACTGACCTTCACGGGCGGATCGATGCGCCTGTTGCGTCAGAGACATACCGATATCGCCCAAAATCTGAAGATTATCGCAGTAGCATCGCCCGCATGCGTTTCCGCCGCACCGCCGTCCTGACCATGTCGCTGCTTTCGGTCGCCGCCACGATGCCGGCCGCCACGACCTGGGCCCCCGCGTACGCGGTCACCACAGCCATGACGCCGGCCGGGGTGAGCGCGTCCGCTCGCGGCAACCCGGCCGGCCGGGTGCCGGTGCCGGCTGAGGGCCGGGCGGTGAACACGTCGCGGCCGACGCGCGTCATCGGCAACGGCACGCCGGGGAGTTGCACCTCGCGCGCCGTGGTGGCGGCCGTGGCCAAGGGCGGGATCATCACGTTCTCCTGCGGCCCCCGCCCGGTCACGATCAGGATGGCGGCCACCGCCAAGGTGCGCAACGCCAGCAGCCAGGTGGTGCTCGACGGCGGTGGCAAGGTGACGCTGAGCGGCGGCGGCGTCCGGCGGATCCTCTACATGAACACCTGCGACAGGGCGCAGGGCTGGACCACGTCGCACTGTGACGATCAGGCGCAGCCGCGGCTCACCGTCCAGAACATCACCTTCGCGGACGGCAACTCCACCGGGCAGCGCACCGAGGGCGGAGGGGGCGGGGCGATCTTCGCCCGTGGCGGCCGGCTCAAGGTGGTCAACGCGCGGTTCGTCCGCAACCGCTGCGACACCACCGGCCCCGACCTCGGCGGCGCGGCGATCCGGGCGCTGGACCAGTCGCACGACCTGCCCGTCTACGTCGTGGGGAGCACGTTCGGCGGGGCGGCGGGACAGGGCGGCGTGTGCTCCAACGGCGGCGCCCTCAGCGGCATCGGCGTCTCCTGGGTCATCCTGAACAGCGTCATGACCGGCAACAGGGCAGTCGGCCGGGGCGCGAATCCGGCCCGCGGGGGCACGCCGGGCGGTGGCAGCGGCGGGGCCGTCTACGCGGACGGCAACCGGTTCACCATCCGGATCGCCGGCTCGATCATCAGGGACAACTCGGCCAGGGAGGGCGGCGGGGCCGTCTTCTTCGTCAGCAACGACCTGACCGGCACGCTCCGGATCGAGCACTCGACCCTGCGCCACAACCCGAGCGCCGGATTCGAGACCCGCGGCTACCCGGGGATCTTCTACCGGGGCGCGGGCCGGCCGTCCGTCGTCTCGTCGACCCTGCGCTGACCCGCGACCCGTACGGCGGGTGTTGTCAGAGCACCGGGCGATAGTGCGTGGTGATCCGGCCCTCGTCGAGCAGGTGGACGGCGATCGCCGGCGGCATGTCGAGATCGACGGGCTTCGGCCTCGTGGTCTCGGCGGGCAGCAGCACCGTGCTGACGACGCCGGGGGCGATCAGCAGCGGCAGCCCGGCGAAGGTCGTGGCGGCGGCCGTGTGGGCGTGCCCGGCCAGCACGGCGGCCACATGGGAGTGCCGGGAGACGACCTCGCGCAGCCCTTCCGCGTCCACGAGCTTGATCTCGTCGACGTACGGGATGCCCAGGTCGACGGCGGGGTGATGCATGCCGACGAGGGCCGGGACGCCGGGCGTGGCGGTCAGCACGCCGTCCAGCCAGGAGAGGGTGTCCTCGTCGAGGCGCCCCTCGGGCCGTCCGGGGACGCTGGAGTCGCACAGCGCGATGGTGACCGTCTCCAGGTTGAGCGCCTGGTTGACGGGGAAGTCGCCGTCCAGGCCAAGCAGCACCTTGCGCAGGTTGCCCCGGTCGTCGTGATTGCCGGGGCACAGCACCAGCGGGACGTCGCCATCGTCGAGCAGGTCGCGGACGATCTCGTACTCCTCGACCGCGCCGTTGTCGGCGATGTCTCCCGTGAGGACGATCGCGTCGGGGCGCAGGCTCCGGGCGTACCCGATGGCGCGTGCGGCCCGGTCCCTGCTGCGCTCGCCTCCGTCGATGTGGATGTCGCTCACGTGCGCCAGCATCGGCATGGACAACCTCCGTGGGGTTGAGGGGCTCCAGCTTCTCACGGGGCCACGGAAGGCCCCGGGATGACTACCGGGGCACGGCCGCCAGGCGCCCGGCGAGGATCCGGGCGCGGGCGAGCTGCACCTTTCGCGCCTCCCCCGCGGCGTATCCGAGGAGAAACCAGGGGGCGGTGAGCTCCAGCCGGTCGTCGATCCGCGACCCGGACCCGTCCGGCGTGAACGAGAACCGGTACGCCATCCGGATCCGGCCGGGACTGCGCACCTCTCCGTAGACGGAGCCGTCGTCGTGGTGGAGCGTGACCCTGATGGCGTTGTCATACCTGATGACGCCGAAGAACCGGAAGCGTTCGATCGAGGTGTACGCGACCACCCCCGGCTGTGAGCGGTCGACGTCCCTCACCTCGACCACGAGGGGCGACAGGCCGACGTAGTTCTCCGGCGTGGTCAGATGGTCGAGCACCGCCTCCGGAGCGGCGTCGACGTGGAACACGTTGGTGAGCACCTTCGTCGGCACCCGTGCCTCCCGCGGCTGAGCATGGTCAACGACCCGAATTCTGGCAAGACCGAAACATACGGCGAAAGGGCCGGAACATCACGACACGGTGTCACCCCCAGCGGAACAGCCGGTTCGCCGCGATCGCCGCGGCCAGCGCCCATCCGGCGAGTACGGCGAGGTGGAGCGGCCGGGGAGGGTGCCCGCCCAGGCCGTCGATCAGCCCCTGGCCGAAGGCGCCCGTCGGCGTGAAGTCGCTGATCCGGCGCAGGACCTCCGGCATGAGCGCGCGGGGCAGCCACACGCCCCCGAGGAACAGCAGCGGGAACACGACGGCCGCCCCCAGCCCCTGCGCGGCGCGGGAGCCCGGCGCGACGGCCGCGAGCACCAGGCCGAGCGCGAACAACGCGAGGCACCCCAGGGCGAAGACGGCGGCGAACGCCACCGGGGCGCCGGGGGCGGGCACCCCGAGCACGAGATGGCCGAGGCCGAGGGTCAGCGCCGCCGCCAGCACGGCGACGACGACGTTGACGGCGAGCTGGGCGGCCAGCAGCGCGGCCGGCCGTACCGGCGTGGTCGACATGCGGCGCAGAACGCCGCGCTCCCGGTAAACCGCGAGGACCACCGGGAGCGTGCTGAGCGCGAGCGTGACAACCGACAGCATGACCATCGTCCCCGGCAACTGGACGTCCACCACCCGCTGCCCGCCGAACTCGGGGTCCGGCACCCGGAAGGCGGGGATCGAGCCGCCGAGAGCCAGCAGCAGCGACACGGGCAGCAGAATCGCGAAGAACAGCGTGATGGGCTCGCGGAGGAAGAGACGGGTCTCGACGGCGGCCAGCTTGGCCAGGCGGCCCGCGGTGGGGGCGAATGCCATGGTTCGTCTCCTAGTCGGACGGGTGATCGGTGAGGGCGAGGAAGGCGTCGTCGAGCGTGGCGCGCGTCACCTGAGGGGTGACGCCGGCCCGCTCGACCAGGCCGGACGGCGTGTCGAGCGCGAGCACCCGGCCGCCGGCGATGACGGCGACCCGGTCGCAGAGCCGCTCGGCCTCCTCCATGAAGTGGGTGACCAGCACGACCGTGACGCCCCGCTCCCGCACCCTGGTGATCAGCTCCCAGGTGTCCCGGCGCGCAAGGGGGTCGAGACCGGTGGTGAGCTCGTCGAGGATGGCGATCCTGGGAGAGCCCACCAGGGCGAGCGCGAGCGACAGCCGCTGGCGCTGCCCGCCCGACAACGTGGCGAACGTCCGGCGCGGATCGAGGCCGACCTCGTCGAGCAGCGCCCGCCAGTCGGCGGGCCGGGAGTAGAACGACGCGTAGAGGTCGAGCGCCTCCCCGACGCGGATCTTGTCGGGCAGGCGGCAGTCCTGGAGCTGGACGCCCACCTCCTCCTTCAGGTCGGCGCCGACCTCGACGCGCCCCGACGTGGGGACGCGCAGGCCGGCGACGCATTCGACGGTCGTCGACTTGCCCGCGCCGTTGCGGCCGACGATGCCGAAGATCTCGCCCTCCTCGACCGAGAACGAGACGTCGTCGACCGCGGTGTGCGCTCCGTACGTCTTGCGCAGGTGTTCCACGGTGATGATTGCCATGCCGCCGAGGCTAGGAACGCGGCGGCGCGGCCGGAATGCGGCTGGAAACCCGGCGGGGGTGCACTTTCCCCCACCCCGGCCGGGCGTCTGACGCCACTGTGCACGGTCGCGGCTCTGCAGCACACTGACGGGCATGGACCAGATCGGAACCGTGCGGACCGTCCTGCGAGGGGCCGCGCTCCTCGGGGTGGCGGTGCTCGGGCAGGTGGTCGCCGCGGTCGCGCTGGTCGGGGTGCTGCTCAGCTTCCTGATCGGGCTGGTGTTCGTCTTCTTCCCGACCGTGCGGCTGGTGCGGGCCATGACCCGGCTCAGCCGGCGGCTGGCGCGCGACTGGGCCGGGGCGGCCGTCGACGAGCCCTACCTGCCCCCGCCCGCCCCGCCGCGGCCGCTGCCGGGCGGCTGGTATCGCGACGGTCGCACCCTTTACCGCACTCCCCGTGTCCCGGCCGGCAAGCAGCGCTGGGCCTGGCTGGTCAGAGATCCGGCGACCTGGCGCGATCTCGGATTCCTCGCCGTGGACGTCTGGTCGGGCGGCCTGCTCGCCGGCGCTCCGGTGATCCTCGTGGCCCTCGGCGCGGTCCAGCTCGCGCACGGTGACATGGTGGGCCTCGCCTGGCCGCTGCTCGCCCTCGTGACGGCTCGCTGGTACGCCCCCTGGGCCGTCCGGGCGTACGGACTGTTCGCGTGCGCCCTGCTCGGCCCGACCGAGCGGGCCAGGCTCGCCCGGCAGGTCGCCGATCTCACCCGGACCCGTACGGACGTCGTCGACTCGCAGGCCGCGGAGCTGCGCCGGATCGAGCGCGACCTGCACGACGGCGCCCAGGCCCGCCTGGTCGCGATCGGCATGACGATCGGCGCGGCCGAGGAGCTGATCGACTCCGATCCCGCCGCGGCCAAGGCGCTGCTGGTCAAGGCCAGGGACGCCTCCGCGACGGCCCTGCGGGAGCTGCGGCGGCTCGTGCGCGGCATCCATCCCCCGGTCCTCGCCGAGCGTGGCCTGGGCGACGCCGTGCGGGCCCTCGCGCTCGACACGCCGCTCCGCGCGCACGTGACCGTCGAGCTGCCCGGCAGGCTCGACACGCCGCTGGAGTCGGCCGCCTACTTCGCGGTGAGTGAGCTGCTCGCCAACGCCGTACGGCACGGCGGAGCGAGCGAGGCGTCGATCGACGTCAGCGCGCACGGCACCAGCCTGCGGATCACGGTGACCGACGACGGCCGGGGCGGGGCGGACGCCTCGCGCGGCACGGGCCTCACCGGCGTCGAACGGAGGCTGGCGGCCTTCGACGGGGTCCTGGCGGTGAGCAGCCCCGTGGGCGGCCCCACCACCGCCGTCGTCGAGCTGCCCCGCGCGGTGCCGTCGGCACGGCCGCCCGCGGCGACCTGGCGGACGATCGTGGCGGCCGTCTGCTGGGGACTGTGCTGGCTGCCCATCTTCCCGCAGGGGCTCGTCGCGGGAGCGTTCAAAATAGTAGGCATGTCAGAGAGGTCCTGGTTCCTCGCCCTGTATCTGCCCGGGTCGTTCCAGTGGCCGACGATCCTGGGCATGATCGTTTTGGGATCGGCCATGCTCGTGACGGGGATCACCCTGTCGGCGGGGCACGGACAGAACACCGGGGACGACGCGTGAGGGTGGTCATCGCCGAAGACCTGCACCTGCTCAGAGAGGGGCTGGCGCACCTGCTGGAGGCGCACGGGCTGACCGTGGTCGCGGCCGTTGAGTCCGGCCCGGAGCTCGCCGACGCCCTGGTCAGGGAGCGTCCCGATGTCGCCGTCGTCGACGTGCGGCTCCCGCCCACGTTCACCGACGAGGGACTGCAGGCGTCGCTCGCCGCCCGCCGGCGGTTTCCGGGCCTGCCCGTCCTGGTGCTGTCGCAGCACGTCGAGCAGCTCTACGCCAGGGAACTGCTCGCCGACGGCACCGGCGCGGTGGGCTACCTGCTCAAGGACCGCGTCTTCAACGGGGCGCAGTTCGTGGACGCGGTCAGGCGGGTCGCCGCGGGTGGCACGGCGATGGATCCCGAGGTCATCGCCAGGCTGCTGGCCCGCAACGCGGGCAACGAGCCCGTCGGGCGCCTCACGCCGCGGGAGCGCGACGTGCTGGAGTTGATGGCCGAGGGCAGGTCGAACGCCGCGATCGCCCAGCGGCTCCATCTGAGCGACAGCGCCGTCGGCAAGCACACGGCCGGCATCTTCGCCAAGCTCGGCCTCGCGCCCTCCGACGACGACAACCGCCGGGTGCTGGCGGTCCTGGCGTTCCTCAACAGCCGATAGTGCTCTCCCAGTCGGCCGCCGGCCGTCTCGGAACCCGGCCGAATGTCGGTGGCGGCGGCTACCGTTGCCATCGAACGGTCGCCCTGAACGGGGCACGGTGTGCGGAGGTCGGGATGAAGTTCCAGGTCAACCATGACGTTCTGGCCGAGGCGGTGGCCTGGGCGGCCCGGGTGCTCCCGGCGCGGCCGGCCGTCCCCGTGCTCTCCGGCCTGCTGCTGGAGGCGGACGACGGTCTGCGGATCTCCGCGTTCGACTACGAGGTGTCCGCCAGGGCCGAGGTGGAGGCCGACGTCGCGGAGCCGGGCCGGGTGGTCATTCCCGGCCGGGTGCTCGCGGAGATCACCCGCAGTCTGCCCGCCCAGCCGGTCGAGCTGGTCATGAGCGGGCCCGAGGCGGTTCTGACCTGCGGCAGCGCCGAGTTCGGCCTGATCACCATGCCGGAGGACGACTTCCCGGCGATGCCGGTCATGCCGCCCAGGATCGGTGCTGTGGGCGGCGGGCTGTTCGCCACGGCGGTCGGCCAGGTGGCCGCGGCGGCGAGCCGCGACGACACCATCCCCATGCTGACCGGCATCCGGCTCGACATCGACGGCGTCCAGGTCGCCATGGCGGCCACCGACCGGTATCGCATCGCGGCCAGGGAGTTCCTCTGGCATCCCGAGCGGGCGGACGACCGGCACGGAGTTGTGGTCCCCGCCCGGGTGCTGGTCGAGGTGGCCCGCTCGCTCCGCGCCGGGGAGGTCGCGATCGGCCTGGGGGACGGCGTGGCCGGGTTCGAGAGCCAGGGCCGGGTGACCACGGTGCGGCTGCTCGACGAGCAGTTCATCGACTACCGCGCCCGGCTGACGCAGGAGTGGCCGATCCGCGCCGAGCTGGTCGTCGCGCCGCTGGTGGAGGCGATCAAGAGGGTGTCGCTCGTCGCCGAGCGCAACACCGCCGTGCGACTGTCGTTCTCGCCCGGACAGGTGCTGATCCAGGCCGGCGGCGGCGACATCGGCCGGGGCGCAGAGGTGATGGAGGCCGACCTCGACGGCCCCGACATCCAGATCGCCTTCCAGCCGCACTTCCTGCTCGACGGCCTGGCCGGGGTGGAGACCGAGCGCGTCCGGATCACCATGGACTCGCCGACCCGCCCGGCCCTGATCGCCGACGAGGGAGACGACCCCGTCTTCCGCTATCTCGTGATGTCGCTGCGGCTCGGCTGACCGCGTGCCGCCGTCCCGGACGTCCGGGACGGCGGTGCGGTAGTTCGGCGGGGGCCGAGCCGGCGGGAGACGCGACTCAGGCCGTGATCAGAAGGGGCAGTCTGTAGGGGCGATCAGAGGGGGACGATCCGAAGGGGTGATGAGAAGTGGGGATCAGGATGCGAGGTTCGCGGAGTCGGTGAGCGCGATCAGGATGTGCTCCATGCAGGCGTGGCCGGCCCGCTCGGCCGCCGCGGCGTCGCCCGCCGCGATGGCCCGCACGATCGCGTCGTGAGGGATGTAGTTCTGCTCCAGTGAGCCGCCCGCCGCCGCGATGCTGGCCCGGAGTGCGGCGGAGAAGTCCACGTAGAGGTCCATCAGCACCCGGTTGTGGGTGGCCTTGACCACGGCCACGTGGAAGGCCAGGTCGGTCTCGACGAACGCGTCGGGGTCGCCGCCCGCCCAGGCCTTCTCCCGCTCGGCCAGAGCAGCCTCGATCGCCGTGATGTCCTCGGCGGTCCGCCGGGTCGCGGCGAGCCGGGCCGCCTCGACCTCCAGGGCGCGCCGGACCTCCAGGATCTCGAGCTGCTCCGCCGCTCTGAGCCGCCGGGCCATCGCCCCCGACAGCTCGCTCGTGGCGCGCACGTAGGTCCCGTCGCCCTGCCGGCACTCCAGGAGACCCGCGTGCGTCAGCGCGCGTACGGCCTCCCGCACCGTGTTGCGGCCGACTCCCAGCTGCTCGGCGAGCACGGTCTCAGTGGGGATCTTGGCATGCATCTGCCAGGAACCAGAGGTGATCTGCTCCTTGAGCTGGTCGATCACCTGGTCCACGAGAGACGCCCGCTGCGCCGTCCGCAGGCTCACGTCAGCCTCCTTTGGGTAGCCAATCATCCTATGACGGAATGAAAGGTCGACCCTAATTATTCCAGAGCCCCCAAGACAAATCCGGGGCTCCAGGGAGGCCTATCTGGCGAGCACCGCCGAGGTCGTGGAGCCCGGCATGTTCACGCGGATGCCCACGGCTTCCAGGGCTCTACGATATGCCTCCGCCTGCTGCTCGAGGTCACCGGCCTGCCCCCAGAGGTCGCCGAGCATCCGCCAGGCTCGCGCCGCCTCGCGGGCCGTCGAGACCGGGGTGCCGACGAGCAGCTCCCGGGCCCGCCGCAGTGCGCGAGTCGCGTCTTCGGATCGTGCCAAAGCCGCTTCGGCGAGCACCATGTGGGCGGTGGCGGCGATCGGCTCCCGCACGCCGACCAGCAGGTCGAGTGCGCGGTCGGCCATCTCCGCGGCGGACTGGGGGTCGCCGCAACGCAGCCGCACGGTGCCCAGGACGACGAGGCTGCGCGCGTGCTCCATCCGCTCCGAGGGGAACCCGGCGAAAACGTGGGTCGCCGCTCCGGCGAGCTCGTTGGCTCGGTCCAAATCGCCGTTCTCCGGCTCGGCCGCGACCAGCCGGGCCCACCGCGTCGCGATGCGCGCGGCGCTCACGGCGATCCTGGCCGGGCGGCCCGCCGCCAGGGCGTCCTCGGCGAGCTGGACGGCCAGCGCGGAGTCCTCCCCTTCGGCGGCGGTGACGCTCGCCTGCCAGAGCGCCGTCACCTCGGCGCCGCGGTCCTCCGTCTCGGGAAGGCCGACGGCGTCCAGCACCCGCGTGACGTACGGCAGGCCGGAACCGGCCTCGACCAGGGCGAGCGCGAGGTCGATCGCGAGCTCACCCTCGGCGAACCCGAGCTTGTCGACCTGGAGCAACGCCTGGGCACCGAGGTCGCGGGCGCGCAGGCGGTCGCCCGCCAGCTCGTAGCACCGGCACAGGGCGATCGTCAGGGGAAGGTCGGCGAGGCGCTCGGGGTGGGCCGCCGCCTCACGGCGGAGCCCCTCGAAGGCCTCGACCGCCTGACCGGTGTGGCCCTGCCTCTCCAGCGATCGGGCCACCCCCATCCGGGCGTGGGCGGCCAGCATGGCGTTGTCCTCGCCGGCCGCCTTGACGATCTCCCCGAAGCGCTCGGCGGCCACGGCGGGGTCGCCGTGATAAAGCTCGAGCTCGGCATGCCGCAAGCCGAGCTCGGTGTCGATGCGCTGCCGAGGTTCTATGCCGTGCAGCAGGAACTCGGTGGTGCACCCGAGCCGCTCGGCGAGCAGGCGCGCCACAACTGGTGTAGGCGTCCGCTTTCCGGACTCGATGAGGGATACATAGCTGTCCGACAGGTCGGGTCCGGCCAGCTGGGCCTGGGACATACGCCTGCTCAACCGCAATCCACGGACGCGGTCACCGATGGTTCCCTGACTCGGCATCTGATCTCTCAGGGCGGGGGAATGGTCAATGGTGTCGCCATAATGGCATGAAGCGACCGAATCGTGTAACCCTCCGTCAAGAATCACGACGGTGAAGGTTCGATCACGAGATCCGAACGATGAGCGAACGGTGAGCGGACGGTAACGCGGCGACGCGCTAGTCGTCGTCTCCGTCCTTGCTGGGGAAGATCATCTGACAGACCTCCAGATACAAGGTCTCCGGATAGGGGATGTGCGGCACGGTCCGCAGCGCCTGATCCTGGCCGGCCGACTCCATGACGAACTCGCCATAGCCGAGCATGCGGCCGAGGAGCGAGCGCTGGAAGCTCATGTCGGTGACCTTGCTCAGGGGCATCATCGCGACCTTGCGCGTGATGAGTCCGGTGGTGAGGAGCATTCGCTGGGACGTCACGACGAAGTAGTCGACCGACCACTCCGCCACTTTCCACACGAAGCGGACGAGGAGCAGCAACCAGGCCCACCAGACGAGGACGAGGATCTGGCCGGCGCCGCTGTCGCTCAGCCATTTGCTGAGCAGACCGGCCAGGATGAGCCCGCCGAAGATCTCGGCGATCGGCCGGAGGAGCACGGCGGGGTGACGCCGCACCATGATGACCTGATGTTCGTGGGGGAGAAGGTAACGGTTGACCGACGACGGGGCGGAGTCCCCGTGGGTCACAAGTCTCATGTCAGGGTGGCGAAGAACTGGGCCATCGAGTTCGCCGCACTCACCATCCCGTCGAAGGCGCCGTGCACTGTGTGTGCGGCGTCAGTTGGCCGCGCGAGCAGGTAGTAACCGACCATGACGATCGCACCCCACTTGACGATCTTCTTGCCCTGCACTGCCGTCACCACTCCCATGACTTATAGATTACCCAGGGCGGCCGTTCGGTAAAGGTGTGAAACACCCACAGGCCCGCCACTCCGACAGCCGGCGTCACTTCCGCTCCGCGGCGGCGGTCGCCAGGACCCGGAGATGTTTGCGGGCGATGCGCTCGACCAGCGCCGGGGGAGCGGAGCCGGTCACCTCCACCGCCCCATGGTGCGCGGCCTCGACACAACGGGTGACGGTCGCGGCGGGGTGCACCCCCGCGAACTCCTCCCTGAGCAGGGCCTCGAGCTGCTCGTAGCGCTCGTCGCCCGGAAGCTGGCTCATCCCTCTCCCTGGTGGCGCGCCGCTCGCGTAACGCGAAGAGACGTCGACGTCACTCTACGTACCCTCGTGGGCACGCGATGTAACTATGACGGGAAACGATGGCGGAAGGGGTCAGACCACGCCGTACAGGCGATCTCCAGCGTCTCCGAGACCCGGCACGATGTAGCCGTTCTCGTTGAGCCGCTCGTCGAGGGCGGCGGTGACGACGCGGACGGGCTTGCCCGTCCCCTGGAAGGCCTCGTCCATGCGCGTGAGGCCCTCCGGCGCGGCAAGCAGGCAGATCGCGGTGACGTCCTCGGCGCCGCGGTCGAAGAGGAACTGGACGGCCGCGGCGAGGGTGCCGCCGGTGGCCAGCATCGGGTCGAGCACGTAGCACTGCCGCCCCGACAGGTCGTCGGGCAGGCGCGTCGCGTAGGTCTGCGCCTTGAGCGTCGACTCGTCGCGGATCATCCCGAGGAAGCCGACCTCGGCCGTGGGCAGCAGCCGGGTCATCCCGTCGAGCATCCCGAGGCCGGCCCGCAGGATGGGCACCACGATCGGGGCCGGGCGGGCGAGCCGCACTCCGTGGGCTGGGGCGAGCGGGGTGTCGACCGTCACGTCGGTGACGCGGACGTCGCGGGTCGCCTCGTACGCGAGCAGGGTGACCAGTTCGTCGGCGAGCCTGCGGAAGGTCGGCGAGTCGGTCCGCACGTCGCGCAGGGTGGTGAGCTTGTGGGCGACGAGCGGGTGGTCGACGACGAGGGTCTCCATGGCACCAAAAGTTACCTGGTCCTGGGACAACCCTCGACGTCGCCTGACGGTTTTGATCACAATTTGGGGAGACGGCCGTACGGCCGTAACTCGAGTCTGGGACGATTGCCTGACGTGAGAGCCATTCCGGTGGGGAAGACGATGACCGACCTAGACGCGCTTGACTTCGCCATCGTGGTCTACCGCGAGGAGGACCGCTGGGAGGCGGAGATGCTCCCCGTGGCGCTCACGTCAGACCTGCGCGGGCTGATCCACGCACTGCGGCAGACGCCGAGCATGGGCACCACGATTGGCATGGTGGCCGTGGGGGATGACTTCTTCGTGGCGTTACGGGTCTTCGGCGAGCGCGTGAGCGTGTTCCTGTCCGACATCACCGCTGCGTGGGACTGGCCGCTCGCGCAGGATGTCCTCGAATATCTCGACGTCCCGGTGCCCGAGGAGGAGGAGCTCGACAGCGTGCTCCCCGCGGGTGATCTGTCCATCTTCGCCGATCTCGGGCTCGACGAGATGGAGCTGGGCGCCCTGTCGGGCGACCTCGACCTGCTGCCCGACGAGGTGCTGTCCAGCATCGCCGCGCGGCTGGGCTTCTCCCAGCCCTTCGAGCGCGCCGTGGACGCCGTCCTCGGCTGAATCATCTCCCCGGGGAGACGGCAATGCCCTCCAGATCCAACCTCTTCTCTGCCGCATTCGCCAGGACCGGCGCGGGGTGGGCCGGCGCCGAGGTCGATCTCGGTGAGGCCGAGATCGCCGACGATCTGGGTGACGCCGTCCAGGAGGCGCTCGGCCTGAACGGCGACGAGCTCGCCCTGCTGTGCGTCGAGGTCGAGGACGAGTGGTTCGCCATCATCCGCTACCAGGACGACCTCGATCCGCGGGTGTTCATCTCCGACGCCCACGCCGTGCGGGGCGACCCGCTCGGGGAGATCCTCGCCGAGCTCGCCGGGGTGGCCACGGACACGGAGACACCCGATCTCGGCATCCGTCCCGTGGGCGATCTCGACCTGCTCGCCGACTTCTCCGTGGGCGCCGCCGAGTTGCTTGAGCTCAGCATGGAGGAGGGCGTGCTGCCCGCCGACATGCTGTCCCTGATCGCCGAGCGGCTCGGCTTCGCCGACGAGCTCGACCGGGTGCGGTGACCGGTCCCGCGCCCGGCTGCTACGACGACGCGATGCGGCTCGCGCTGGCGGAGGCCGGCCGCGCGGCCGAGCGGGGAGAGGTGCCGATCGGCGCGGTCGTGCTGGGCCCCGACGGCGCCGTCGTGGCCGCCGCGGGCAACGAGCGGGAGACGACGGGCGACCCGACCGCGCACGCCGAGGTCCTCGCACTGCGCGCCGCCGCGCGCGTCCTGGGCGACCGCCGCCTGTCCGGATGCACCCTCGTGGTCACGTTGGAGCCCTGCACGATGTGCGCGGGCGCCGCGGTCCTCGCCCGGGTCGACCGGCTCGTGTACGGCGCCGTGGACGAGAAGGCCGGGGCCGTGGGCTCGCTGTGGGACGTGGTCAGGGACCGACGGCTCAACCATCGGCCCGAGGTCGTCATGGGAATCCTCGCGGGGGAGTGCGCCGCCGTGCTGACCGAGTTCTTCGAGGGCCGCCGCCGTGACGCCCGCCGTGACGCCCGCCGTGATGCCCGCGGGGGATGATCCCGGTTGGGAAACGGATGCGCGGGCACCCTCCGGCGTCCGGTAAGCTGCTGCGCGGTGGAGTCGCCTAGTGGCCGAGGGCGCACGCCTCGAAAGCGTGTGTAGGGCAACCTACCGTGGGTTCAAATCCCACCTCCACCGCCACGCTGATCAGCAGCGACGCCGGAGCCCGTTCCCACAGGGGACGGGCTTCTTCGCGTCCGGGCCTCGGTTCCGGATGTTCACGGGCCCGCCTGGTCCATCGGCAGGACGTACACGAACTCGGCGGCGTCGCCGGGCGCGAGAATGTCGGCCGTCTCCACGGGCAGGTCGTCGGCGAAGTAGGTCCTGCGTAGGACGGTGACGATCACGCCGAGGGAGATCCGCAGGTCGCGGGCCTCCTCGATCGTCGCTCCGCGTGCCGACACCGCCTCCGATCGGTGTGTCACGGTCACGCCGATCACGGCCATGCGGTCCCGGACGCCTCGCCCGGCGTGCGGGCCGTCCTCCGGGAGGGCGATCGGTGTGCCCTGGGTCAGCGCGTACGGCTCATAGGAGACGGCGCGCTGCACCGGCGCCTCGTCGGCGGTGTAGACGTACACCGTCCGCATGACCGGGTCGCCCTCGGCGATGGCGAGGCGCCGGGCGACATCCGCGGTCGCGTGGACCATGCGGGAATGCGTCCGCCACGCGGGCGCCTTGCCCTGGGCCTCCATGTCGCCGGCGAACGGGCTGCCGCCGCGCACCTCCCGATACCACGCCCGGGACAGCTGCAGCCGTGTCTTCGGCGGCAGCACGTACGCGCCGGATCCCTGCCGGCACTCGACGAGGCCCTCGGTCACGAGGATGGACACGGCGCGGGACACGATGGCAGAGGCGACGCCGTGGCGCCGGGTGAGCTCGGCGCGCGAGGGGATCCGGCCGCCGGGCCGCAGCTCTCCGCCGGAGATGCGCCGACGGAGGTCGTCGGCGATCTGTAGGTATTTGTGGTCCGGTGTGGTCTCCGACTCGGGACCGATCTGAGTAGACAACTTGACCGATGACTCTCTGTGAGACAAGCTACCTGGGCGAGAGACGTCTAGTTGACTTCTCTCGTACCAGTAGTCTACGCACTCCGAGGAGGGTAGTGAGGTGGAGAACCCCATGGTCATGCCGGCCGTGCCCGCAACGGCCATCCCCGAAGCGCCCCGACGGGGCACCCCCGCACACATGAGTCGGGTCCGGCAGGCGATAGCAGCGCCCGGCCGGACCCTTGATCAGGATGGAGCTCCTGACCCGATGACCCACCATAGCCACGTCCGATGGGCCGACGGCACCATTCGGCGCACCTACGTCCGCCACCACACCGCGCGGCCTCCCCTGCCGCTCGGCTGCCGCTGGTGCGGCCACCCGCCGTACGCGCACGAGGCCGACAGTGTGCCCTCGCGGCCGCGGCACGTGTACGAGCCGCCGACCACCGTGCAGATGCGCCGGCGCGGCGAGGTGCGGCGGCGTCTCGGTCTCACCGGCAGGTTCCCCGTTCCGGAGCCCGCGCGGTGCGTCCGCCCGCCCATGTCGCCCATGCTGCCGATCGAGGCCGCGGCCGCCCGCGCCGTCCGCGCCGTCCGGGCCGCCGGACGGCCACCCGCGCCGCCGCCCGGGCGGCGTGAGCCGTACAGCGCGCAGTCCGTGAGAGAGGCCGCCTGATGAGGATCGAGAGCTACGACGACCTGGAGCAGCGCCGCCGGCTTGAGCGCGACTTCCCCGGCTGGGGTGTGTGGCGGGCGGTGGGCCCGTCCGGCGAGCCGGGCGGATGGTACGCATCGCGCCGTCGGCGGATCACCCCCGCGGAGGTCAGGGCCGGGCTGTGGGCGACGGTGGACGCCGCCTCTCCGGAGCGGCTCGCGCAGTTGCTCGCGGAACAGACCGAACTGGCCTCCCGGGTCGGCCGGTGACGACCGTGCCCGGATGCCGGACACCGTCAGGACACGCTCGCGTCCTTCAGCCGCTTCGCGAAGTGGCCACGGCAGTGGGAGCAGCAGAATCCGTACGTCTGCCCGTCCCGTTCCAGGATGACGGCGTCGGAGAGCGGAATCGTGGCGCCGCAGAGGGGGTCGACGATCATGCCGTCCGATGCCGGCGCCGCGGAACCGGTCTTGGCCTCCTCGATCAACCGGAGCATGTCGGGGGAGCGATGAGGCCGCCCATACACGCCGTAGCCCCCCTCGGGGACCGGGATGACGTTCACCAGGACGCGAGGCTCGGGATCGCCCTGCCAGTCCGCCAGTTCGGCGCTGACGCGGGTGATGAGGTGGTCACTCATCTCCTTGCCCCACATGCCGACGGTCACGTTGACCACGTACCAGGGGTTCCGCGCGGCGTCCGGCGTCTCCCCTCCCGTGACCCAGATCTCCTCTTCTCGCACCACCACGTGGCTGAGCGAGTCGAGCAGGTCCATCACCCCGGGATCGACGGCGTCGGGCGCACCGTGGGCGCTCGACAGCAGCCGTCGCCCCGTCAGCCGGCCCGCCAGGTCGCGGCGCTCGGCCTCGCCGAAGACGCCTTTCGGCACAGACAGTTCTATGAACAGCATGGGCGACCGCCTTCGCGGAGGGAGCAGTTGCCCAACGATGCTCCCGGCGCCGCTGCCCCACGTCGTCGGCCGAGGGCGGGCATTTCCGCTACCGCACCGGTCGTACCGACCAGGCGTCATAAGACGTACGGAGTAGTTCGAGCGCTCGCGATCAGAGAGGGGGTCCGTCCGCGCCGTCAGTCCTGCAGTTCCAGGACCCGGGCGTGCAGCACGGAGCGCTGATGGAGCGCGGCCCGCAGCGCCCGGTGCAGGCCGTCCTCCAGGTAGAGCTCGCCGTTCCACTGCACGACGTGGGGAAACAGGTCGCCGTAGAACGTGGAGTCCTTGGCGAGCAGCGAGTGCAGGTCCAGAACGGCCTTCGTGGTGATCAGCGTGTCCAGCCGCACCTGCCGGGGCGGGATCGCCGCCCAATCACGGTGAGAGAGGCTGTGCTCGGGATAGGGACGTCCATCGCCGATCGTTTTAAAGATCACGGTACGTAGTTTAGGTGCAATGCCATCGTTTGGTGTCCAGAGTGGCGGGAAGTCCGCCCGTCACACTCTCCCCGAGAAGGTGTCGCAGGAGGAGATGTCGCCCGACTTGTAACCCGCGCCGAACCACTTCACCCGCTGCGCGGAGGTGCCGTGGGTGTAGGTGTCCGGGTTGGCCCGCCCCTGCGCCTGCTCCTGGATGTGATCGTCGCCGACGGCCGCGGCGGCGTCGAGCGCCTGCCTGATGTCGGCCTCGGAGAACGGCTTGGTGAAGTAGCCGGTCTCCAACCCGTGCCTGGCCCACAGCCCCGCGTAGCAGTCGGCCTGCAGTTCCAGCCGCACCGAACCGCTCTGGGCGCCCTGCTGCTGCCCGACCCGGTCCATCGTGCCCAGCAGGTCCTGCGCGTGGTGGCCGTACTCGTGCGCGATGACGTACGCCTCGGCGAATGGCCCGCCCTCGGCCCCGAACCTGGACCGGAGCTCGTCGAAGAAGGTCAGGTCGAGGTAGACGTGCTTGTCGGCGGGACAGTAGAACGGCCCGACCGAGGTGTCCGCGGCGCCGCAGCCGGTCTGGACGGCGCCCGAGAACAGGGTGGTCTTGGCGGGGGTGTAGCCCTGGATCTGGCCGTCCCAGAACTTCTGGACGCTGTTGACGATGCCGACGACCCGGCACTTCTCCGACTTGTCGGCGTCGGCGCCGGTCCTGCACTCCTTGCTCAGGTTGGAGCCGGGCTGGACGCTCGTCGGCTGGTCGCCGCCGCTCCCCAGGATGTCGCCGGGGTTGACGCCGAAGATGAGTGCCAGGACGAGAGCGATGATGCCGACGGCTCCGCCGCCGATCGCGAGACCGCCGCCGCGGAAGCCGCCACCGCCCCCGCCGACGTCCTCCACCTGAGAGGCGTCGAGATCAGCTCGATCATCGAAATCCATTGCGACGCTCCCGGTGCGTGGGGCGCTCATTGCGCGGCCGATGCTATCGCCCCGCTCCCCTGCCCAGGAGGCGGACGATCATTCCTGTCCGATAGCTGGATGTCTCCGACATTCGTCCAAATTTGCCTGATAGAGGCGGACCGGTGGCGAGGTGCCAGGCCGAGGTCACCCGACGAGGGTCCGCGCGCATCGCCGATCAGGCATGAGAGAGGACTGTGTCGGTTTACTTGCCATTAATGAATGCCTGTTACCTTCTGGGTGCTTTGTACTTTTCGTGACATGGGGGACAGAAGTGGCAACCACGGAGTCGTACTTCGACGGCCGCGAGATGGACATGGTGCACCGCATGCTGCGGCGCGAGTTCGGGCTGCTGCCCGGGCTGGTGCGGGGCGTCGCGGACGGGGCCACCGAGCGGGGGGACGTCGTCTACGGCCACGCAAGGACGATGGCGGCCATCCTCCACGAGCACCACGGGACCGAGGACAAGTACGTCTGGCCGGTGCTGTTGGAGCGGGCGCCGGCGGAGATCGCGCCGACCGTCCATCTGATGGAGAGCCATCACGAACAGATCGACAAGGCGATCAGCGAGGTCGACGGCGCGCTGGAGGCGTGGAACGGGGGTTTCGCGGCGGACGCGGGCAACACCGTGGCGGATGCTCTCGAACGGCTGCTTCCGCTGCTGCACGAGCATCTGGCGGCGGAGGAGGAGAAGATCGTGCCGCTGATGGAGAGGCATATCACCGCGGCGGAGTGGAACCAGGCCATCCAGCAGATGTCCGCCGATCTCGACCCGGAGATGCTGTCGCTCGCGCTCGGCCTCGCGATGTACGAAGCCGACCCCGATGTCATCGAAGGCGTCTTCGGCAACATGCCGCCGGAGGTCGCCGCCATCATCCGGGAGGCCGCCCCGCAGGCCTTCGCGACGTACTCCACGCTTCTGCACGGCACGGCCACGCCGCCGCGGAGCACCGAGCTCTGACGACCGCCACGCGACCGGGCGCGGGGATCAGGCCCCCCCGCCCGGCCCCGGCTGCCGCCGGGAGTGGATCACTACAGCTGGACGCAGACCGACTTCACCTCGGTGTACGCATCCAGCACCGCGTGGCCCATCTCCCGGCCCCAGCCGGACTGCTTGTAGCCGCCGAACGGCAGGGCCGGATCGAAGACGTTGTAGCAGTTGATCCACACCGTGCCCGCGCGGATCTTCCCCGCGAGGGCCTGCGCCTTGGCCAGGTCACGGGTCCAGACGCCGGCGGCGAGCCCGTACGGCGTGTCGTTGGCCTCGGCGGCGATCTCGTCCAGCTCCGAGAACGGTGACGCCACGAGCACCGGGCCGAAGATCTCCTCACGGACGACCTTCATGTCCCGACGGGTCCCGGTGAGCACGGTGGGCTCCAGGAAGTAACCGCGGTCGCCGCACCGCCGGCCCCCCGCTCTGGTCTCCGCGCCCTCCGCGCGGCCGGACTCGAGGTAGCCGGTCACGCGGCGCAGCTGCTCGTCCGAGATGAGCGGGCCCATCTCCGTGCCGGGCTCCATACCTGGACCGACCCTGATATGGCGGGCGATGTCGGCGACCCCGTCGACCACCTCGTCGAACCGGCTCTCCTGGACATACAGGCGGGAGCCGGCCGAGCAGCACTGGCCGTGGTTGAAGAAGATCGCGCTCGCGGCGGCCGGGATGGCGACGGTGAGATCGGCGTCGTCGAAGACCACGTTCGGGCTCTTGCCGCCGAGCTCAAGCGTGAGCTTCTTCAGGTTGCCCGCGGCGGCCTGGACGATCATCTTGCCGACCTCGGTGGAGCCGGTGAACGCGACCTTGTCCACGTCCTCGTGTGCGGCGAGGGCGGCGCCGGCGATCTCGCCGTACCCGGGAATGACGTTGACCACGCCGTCGGGCGCCCCCGCCTCGGCGATCAGCTCCGCCAGGTACAGCGCCGACAGCGGGGTCTGCTCCGCGGGCTTGAGGACCACGACGTTCCCGGTCGCCAGGGCGGGCGCGACCTTCCAGGCGGCCATGAGCAGCGGGAAGTTCCACGGGATGATCTGCCCGACCACGCCCACGGGCTCCCGCAGGGTGTACGCGTGGAATCCGGCGCCCGGCACGGAGAGTGGAATCGTGCTTCCCTCGATCTTGGTGGCCCAGCCCGCCATGTAGTGGAACAGCGCAGCGGCCGCCGGAATGTCGGCGGCGCGGGCCACCGCAAGAGCCTTGCCGTTGTCGAGGGTCTCCAGCTGGGCCAGCCGCTCGGCGTGTTCCAGGATCAGATCGCCGATCCGCCAGATCACGTGCCCTCGCTGCGCGGGGGTCATCCGCGACCACGGTCCGGTGAAGGCCCGGCGGGCCGCGCGTACCGCCAGGTCGACGTCTTCGGTGCCGGCCTCCGCCACCCACGCGAGGGTCTCTCCCGTGGCCGGGTCGGGTGTCGCGAAGGTCCTGCCCAAGACGGAGTCCACCCGGTCGCCGTCGATGAAGAGCTGGTGCGGGGCCGAGACGAAGTCTCTGACGCTCTTTTCCAGAGTCACTGTCATCGGTATCGGCTCCCTTCCGCTCGAAGGTCGCTCGAACCCGGGTGACGTGACCGGCCAGACGTCGGCAGGCCGCCCGGGTGAGCCCGACTCCTCCATCACAACTCTCTCTCCGCGACGAGCACAAGCCGGGGGTGATCCGATTAGGGTTGGGGTCCCCGCCGCAGGAGGCACCCATGGTATGGACTCCCGCCGACATCCCCGATCAGTCGGGCAAGATCGCAATTGTGACCGGCGCCGGCGGAGGCCTCGGCATGATCGCCGCGGGAGAGCTGGCCAGGCGTGGCGCTCGCGTCGTCCTCGCCTGTCGTGACACCGCCAAGGGCGAGCGCGCGGCGGCCCGGATGCGTGCCGCGTCGCCCGGCGCGGACGTCGAGGTGACGCGGCTGGATCTCGCGGATCTGTCGTCGGTACGGGAGTTCGCCGGTGCCGTGTCCCCGTACGGCGTCGACATCCTGCTCAACAACGCCGGGGTGATGGCCATCCCCCGGATGACCACGCCCGACGGGTTCGAGACCCAGTTCGGCACCAACCATCTGGGCCACTTCGCGCTGACCGGGCTGCTGCTGCCGGCCCTGCTGAGCCGTCCGGCGCCACGGGTGGTCACCGTGAGCAGCGCCATGCACAGGTCCGGCCGGATCGACTTCACCGATCTCCATGGCGAACGCCGCTATCGGAAGTGGCGGGCGTACTCCCAGTCGAAGCTCGCCAACCTCCTCTTCATGCGCGAACTCGCCCGCCGCGCGAGGGGGACGGGTCTGATCAGCGTCGCGGCCCATCCCGGCTACGCGGCCACGGGCCTGCAGGCGGTCGGGCCCGAGATGGACGGCAACCGGCTCGCGGGCCTGGCCGTCCGGCTCGGGAACACGCTGATGGCCCAGAGCGCCGAGATGGGCAGCCTGCCCCTGCTCTACGCCGCCACCGCCCCGGGCATCGACTCCGGGAGTTACGCGGGGCCGGACGGCTTCATGGAACAGCGGGGATACCCGGTGCTCGTCGGCATGTCCCCGGCCGCACGGGACGACGAGGTCGCCCGCCGTCTCTGGGACGTCTCGGAAGAGCTCACCGGCGTCCGCTACGCCTTCGCCGGCCCCACCGACGGCTGAAGCGACTAGCCGTCCGGCGGCTCGACCCCTGGCGGGCCGGCCGCCGCCTTGAGCCCGACGCGCGAAAGGCCCGGTTGGATGGACCGGGCCTTTCGCGTTTTTGCTGCTCAACCAAGCGCGGAGGATAGGAGATTCGAACTCCTGAGGGGTTGCCCCCAACACGCTTTCCAAGCGTGCGCCCTAGGCCAACTAGGCGAATCCTCCGCCGAACAGCTTAGCGGACTTTCCAGGCTCAGGTGACCACTGTTCCGATCGGCCTGCGCACGGTCGCCGAGTGGTTAGACTGTGCAGCGGACCCCTCGCGCGGCGTCATCCTGTGAACCTCCCCAGGGCCGGAAGGCAGCAAGGATAAGCGGGCTCTGGCGGGTGCGCGAGGGGTCTCTCAGTTAGCGGATTCGCCGGCCGGGTCGACCCCCCGAGGAGGCGGCATGAGTCTTGCGCTGTACCGCAAGTACAGGCCCGGGACGTTCGCCGAAGTCAAGGGGCAGGAACACGTCACCGAGCCGCTGCGACAGGCGTTGCGCAGTGGGCGCATCAACCACGCCTACCTCTTCAGCGGCCCGCGCGGCTGCGGCAAGACGTCCAGCGCCCGCATCCTCGCTCGTTCGCTCAACTGTGAGAAGGGCCCGACGCCCGATCCCTGCGGCGAATGCGACTCGTGCGTCGCCCTGGCCCCCACCGGGCCGGGCCACCTCGATGTGATCGAGATCGACGCCGCGTCGCACGGTGGCGTGGACGACGCCCGTGACCTGCGCGAGCGGGCCTTCTTCGCCCCCGTCTCGGCCCGCTTCAAGATTTACATCATCGACGAGGCCCACATGGTCACCCGTGAGGGCTTCAACGCGCTGCTCAAGCTGGTGGAGGAGCCTCCGCCGCACCTGAAGTTCGTCTTCGCGACGACCGAGCCCGAGAAGGTCATCGGGACGATCAAGTCGCGCACCCACCACTACCCCTTCCGGCTGATGCCGCCCGCCACGCTGCGGCAGCTCATGGAGGAGATCCTCCAGTCCGAGTCGGTGCCGTACGAATCGGCCGCGCTGCCGCTCGTCGTACGGGCGGGTGCCGGGTCGGCCCGCGACACGCTGTCGATCCTCGACCAGCTCCTCGCGGGCGCCGACGACGCCGGGATCACCTACCAGCGGGCCGTGTCGCTGCTCGGATACACCGACGGAGACCTCCTCGACGAGGTCGTCGGCGCGTTCGCCGCCAGGGACGGCGCGGCCGTCTTCCACGCGGTCAACCGGGTGATCGAGGGCGGTCACGATCCCCGGAGGTTCGCCACCGACCTGCTCGAACGCTTCCGCGACCTGGTGATTCTCGCGAACGTGCCGGAGGCGGCGGGCAGCGGCCTGCTCGATCGTCCGGCCGACGAACTCGAACGGCTCGTGGCTCAGGCGGCCTCCATGGGGCCGGCCGAGCTGACGCGGGCCGCCGAGGTGTTCAACGCCGGGCTGACCGAGATGCGGGGCGCGACCAGCCCGCGCCTGCTGCTCGAACTGATGTGTGCCCGCGTCCTGCTGCCCGCCGCCGAGAAGGGGGAGGCCGCGCTGCTGGCCCGGTTGGAGCGTGTGGAGCGTGGCATCCCGGCCGGAGGGCAGGCGCCCGTGATCGCGGCCGCCGTCCCGGCGGTCTCCCCGATCGCGGCTCCCGTCCCCGCTCAGGCCGCGCCGCCGACCACGCCGCCGACCGCGCCGCCGACCACGCCCCCGAGCACCGGGCCGTCGCCGTCCCTGGGCGCCGCGGGAGGACCCGCGATGTCACCCGCGCCGTCGGCCGGGCCCGCGTCCGCTGCCGCGGACGACTGGCCCGAGACGGTCAAGCCAGGCGCCCCGGCGTCGCGTCCGGCGGCCGCTCCCGCGACATCGGCCGCTCCGGCGGCGCCGGCCGCCCCCACGGCGGGAACGGGACCGGTGCAGCAGGCGTGGCCGCAGGTGCTGGAGGCGATCAAGGGCCGCCAGCGGGTGGCCTGGATGATCCTCAACGCGCAGGGCCGGCTGCTGGGGGTCGAGGGCAACGTCGTGACGGTGGGCTTCGAGAAGCCCGGCGACGTGCAGGGGTTCCTCAAGGGCAAGCGGGACGAAGTCGTCGCGGCCGCCCTCGGGGACGTTCTCGGCGGCACCTGGCGGGTGGACGTGGTCGTCGGGGGCTCCGGCCCGGGACCGGCGGGCCCGTCGGCCCGTGGCCCGGCGGGGCCCGCGCCCTCCGCCCCTCCGCGCGGCCCGGCCGGCGCACCCCAGGGCGGCCCGGCTCCCGGCGTGCCCGCTCCCGGGCCGTCCGCCGGACCGTCGGGAACGGGCGGGGCGGAGACTCCGGCCGGCGGCCCGGCGGCGAACGGCACCCACGACTCCGGCGCGGGGATGGATCCCGCGCCGTCCACCACGGCGACGGCCCACGCCGCCGTCGTGGTGACGGCTCCTCAGCAGGCCGAGGGCGGCTCGGCGTCCGCCGCCCGGACGTCCGGGGAGCCGACGGACGAGAGCTGGCCGGACGCGCCGTCCGACGACTTCGACAGCCCAAGCCCAGGTCCCGGTGGCTCAGGTTTCGGTGGTTCAGGTTTCGGTCCCGCTGTGAGCCGTGGGCCCGGCCCCGGACAGGCCGCCGCGCGGTCCGCGGCCAGGGCCGCCCAGACGGGGGGCTCCCGGGCCGCCTGGCCGGAGACGGTGCCGAGCCGCCGCGGATCCGGGGGCGACTTCGACGAGGTGGACCCTCTGAACGACGCCGGCGCGAGCGGGCTCACCGGCATGGCGCTGATCCAGCGCGAGCTGGGCGGCCGGATCATCGAGGAGATCGATCACTCCTGAGCCGCGGTCTCCCCGGCGGCCGAGCGTCAGTCGTCGACCCGGGCCAGCCGGGTGCGGGCGGCGGCGTGCCGCTGGTCGCCCACCGGAACGGTCGACACGATGCGCTGGAGCACCTCGGCGTCCTCGGCGCCCGACGGGGTCTGGGCGTACGCCCACAGGTCGTCGGTTGACCCCCGGGCCAGCAGTTGCGCGCGCACCCGGGCCTCCAGTTCCTCCCGCGCGCTCCGGATCGCGGGGGCCTCGGACCGGGGGAGCAGCGGCCCCTGATAGAGCCTGGCGACCGATGACAGCCCGCCGGCGGCGAGGGCCTGCCGTACCTCCAGGAAGTCCGCAAGCACGGCACAGGTCAGCCGGTACGGCTTGGCCGCGATGGCGGTGTTGAGCTGGGCGCGCAGCCGGTGGATCTCGGCCCTGATGGTGACGGGGTTGCCCTCGTCTCCGTAGAGAAGGTAGGAGAGGCGCTCGGCCGTGAGCCCGCGCGGGTGCAGGGCGAGCAGCGTGACGATCTCCGCGTGCCGCAGTGACAGGTCGATCCGTGCCCCGTCGAGGAACGCGTACGGATGATCCGACCCGAGCATCGTGAGCGTGAGCCGGGGCACGGCGTCGTCGCCGGCCGGGACCGGGATGAGCCGGTAGGCGTCGCCGAGCGGTTCGAGGATCCCCAGGCGCCCGTCGGGGAGCACGATCCGGTCGCCGCACTCGGGGACGCGGACGGCCGGCCCGGCCCAGGGGCCGGCGATGACCCGGCCCGTCAGCGTGACCAGGGCGCTTGCGCCGTCGACGTGGCGATGGTGCCGTGAGCGGAGCCGTTCGTCGCGCTCCCGCATCCGCAGCGCCAGGTCGCTCTCCGCGAGCCGGGCGGCGGTGCGGACCAGGGCGTCCGTCGCGGGGTGGAGGCGGGGGGTCATGCCGCTGACGTCGAGACACCCGATCACGCGGCCGGAGTCGGGGTCGCGCACGGGCGCGCCGGTGCACGACCACTGATGCAGGATCCGGGCGAGGTGCTCGGCCGCGTAGACGCGGACCGCTCGCCCGTCTGCGAGGGCGGTGCCGATTCCATTGGTGCCGACCGCCCCCTCCGACCAGCCGAAACCGTCGGACAGGCCGATCCCGTCCGCCTGCCGCATGACCCGGCGGTGGCCCTCCCGCCACAGCACGTGCCCGGCCGCGTCGGTGATGACCATGATGTTGGCGGCCTCGTCCAGGGCCGGCAGGAGAGTTGTCCTGAGCAGGGGCAGCAGGGCGGCCAGCGGGTGCGCGGAACGCGCGTCGCCGATGTCCTCCTGCTCGTAGACCAGCGGCGCGTACGACGTGTCGGGGTCGATCCCGGCGGCGAGGCACCGGCGCCAGGACGCGGAGATGACCTCCCGCGTCCCTTCCCCGGAAGCACGCTCCGTCACCGTCGGCTGGATACGGTGAATCGGCAACTCGGACATCGGTGACTCTCCGTGGCTGGCGCTCCTCCCCATGGGATCGGTGAGAATCCTTGGGGCGATATTTGCCAATGTCCATGAGTAACCGATTGATCGCAACCCGTATGCAACCTTGGGCCGGTTACGTTTGGCGCGTCATACCGGCCGGGCGACGACCGGTGTGGTGGAGAGGCCGGGTCCCGGACGCGTGGAGGGGGGACGGGGCCCGGCCGGTCCTTCGGATCCGCATGGACGGGGCACGCGTGGGTAACGCGATCTCCGTCCATGCGGTTTCGGCGGACGATCCCGGCCCGCTCGGCCTTCGGGCCGTGCTCACGGACCCGGGAGAACACGCACGTGCGCCGGTGTCGCAACAGCGGTGGACACCGTAGGCTCGTCGCGACGAACATGTCGCTGGACGCTGAGGAGCGCACGATCGTGAATCCAGGAGATGTCAACCTCCAGCAGTTGCTGGAGCAGGCTCAGCTCATGCAGCAGCAGCTCGTCTCCGCGCAGCAGGAGCTCAGCGATGCCGAGATCGAGGGGAGCGCCGGGGGAGGCCTGGTCGTCGCGACCGTGAACGGAAGCGGCGAGTTGCTGGAGCTCCAGATCAGCCCGCTGGCGATCGACGCGAGCGACCCGGAGGAGACCGCGGAGACGATCGCCGACCTCGTGCTCGCCGCCGTGCGGGACGCCGTGCGCGCGGCCGGTGAGCTGCAGCAGGAGAAGCTCGGCCCGCTGGCGCAGGGACTTGGGGGCGGCCTCGGCCAGCTGCCGGGGTTCTGAACGTCATGTACGAAGGGGTCGTCCAGAATCTGATCGACGAGCTGGGGTCGCTGCCCGGCGTCGGACCGAAGAGCGCGCAGCGGATCGCCTTCCACCTGCTCGCCGCCGACCCGGCCGACGTCAAGCGGCTGGCGCACGCCCTGCTCGAGGTCAAGGAGAAGGTCCGGTTCTGCCGGGTCTGCGGAAACGTCGCGGCCGAGGAGGAGTGCCGGATCTGCCGGGACCCGCGGCGCGACCCGCACGTCATCTGCGTCGTCGAGGAGTCGAAGGACGTCGTGGCGATCGAGAAGACCCGTGAGTTCCGTGGCCGCTACCACGTGCTCGGCGGGGCGATCAGCCCGATCGACGGTGTCGGCCCGGACGACCTGAAGATCCGGGAGCTGATGGCCAGGCTGGCCGACGGCCAGATCACCGAGCTGATTCTCGCGACCGACCCGAACCTCGAGGGCGAGGCGACCGCCACCTATCTGGCCAGGCTCGTCAAGCCCCTGGGGCTGAAAGTGACACGACTGGCCAGCGGTCTGCCGGTTGGCGGTGATCTCGAGTACGCCGACGAGGTCACCTTGGGCCGCGCTTTCGAAGGACGGAGGCTGCTGGATGTCTGACGAGTGGAACGACCTTGCCGCACGCGTCGCGCAGCACGCGCAGAACTACCTCGACGGCCTGACCCGCCTGGCCGGTGGCGAGGGCGGCGACGCGATCCTGCCGCTGCTGCTGGTGGAGGTGGCGCAGGTCAGTCTCGCCGGGGCCCAACTCGGGGCGGCGCAGGACGTGATCCTGCAGGGCAACTTCGAGCCCGCGCTGAGCGAGGATCCCGACGTGGATCCCCTCCGTACGGCTCTCGCCACCCGGCTCGGCCCCGTGGACGACTACGCCGAGGTCTTCGACCCGTACAAGGACACGGTGGTCACGCCGTACCGGCTGTCGGACGATCTGACGGCGGTGGCGGCCGACCTGATCCACGGTCTGCGGCACTACCACGCGGGGCGGCCCCTGGAGGCGCTGTGGTGGTGGCAGTACTCCTACTTCAACACCTGGGGCAACCACGCGGGGGCGGCGCTGCGGGCCCTGCACGGGCTGGTCGCGCACACGCGGCTCGACGTGGTCGAGGAGGGCACCGTCGTGTGAGGCGTCCACATGGTGGTCGGCTCAGATCCGGCTTTGGGACGCCCAAGTACACTGTGAGCTCCACGTCCTGATTCGTTGGAGATTCCAGTGGCGCTCGTTGTCCAAAAGTATGGTGGTTCGTCCGTCGCCGACGCTGCCTGCATCAAACGGGTGGCGCAGCGGATCGTGACGACGAAGAAAGCCGGCAACGACGTCGTGGTGGTCGTGTCCGCGATGGGTGACACCACCGACGAGTTGCTCGACCTGGCGCAGCAGGTCTCGCCGCTGCCGCCGGGCCGGGAGCTGGACATGCTGCTGACGTCCGGCGAGCGGATCTCGATGGCGCTGCTCGCGATGGCCATCGCCAACCTGGGACATCAGGCGCGCAGCTTCACCGGCTCGCAGGCCGGCGTCATCACCGACTCCAGCCACGGCCGCGCCCGCATCATCGACGTCACGCCCGGCCGCATCCGCGAGGCGCTCGACGACGGTCAGATCGCGATCGTGGCCGGTTTCCAGGGTGTGTCGCAGGACACCAAGGACATCACCACGCTCGGCCGGGGCGGCTCCGACACCACCGCCGTCGCGCTCGCCGCCGCTCTCGGCGCCGACGTCTGCGAGATCTACACCGACGTGGACGGCATCTTCACCGCCGACCCGCGCATCGTCCCGAGCGCCCGGCAGATCCCGCGGATCTCCTACGAGGAGACACTGGAGATGGCGGCCTGCGGGGCCAAGATCCTCCACCTGCGCTGCGTGGAGTACGCCCGCAGGTTCAACCTGCCGATCCACGTCAGAAGCTCGTTCAGCACCAGGGAAGGCACGTGGGTCTCCTCCGACCCCGACAGCGAAGGAAGGCAAGTGGAGCAGCCCATCATCTCGGGGGTCGCGCACGACCGGAGCGAAGCCAAGATCACCGTTGTCGGGGTGCCCGACAAGGTCGGTGAGGCCGCCACCATCTTCCGGACGCTGGCCGACGTCGACGTCAACATCGACATGATCGTCCAGAACGTCTCCGGAGCCACCACCGGACGGACCGACATCTCCTTCACGCTGCCGACGAGCGACAGCCAGACGGCCATGACCGCGCTGAAGAAGATCCAGAGCCAGGTCGCGTTCGAGACGTTGCTCTACGACGACCAGATCGGCAAGGTCTCCCTGATCGGGGCCGGGATGCGTTCCCACCCCGGCGTGACCGCGACGTTCTTCGGCGCGCTGGCCGACGCGGGCGTCAACATCGAGATGATCTCGACCTCGGAGATCCGCATCTCCGTGGTCGTCGGGCAGGACGAGGTGGACGCCGCGGTGGCCGCCGCGCACCGCGCCTTCGATCTCGACTCCGAGCAGGTTGAGGCCGTGGTCTACGGAGGTACCGGACGATGAGCCGCAAGCCCACCCTGGCCGTCGTCGGCGCCACCGGCGCCGTCGGCACCGTCATGCTCGACATCCTCACCAACCGTCCGGATCTGTCCGAGGCGTACGGAGAGATCCGGCTGGTGGCCTCGCCGCGCTCCGCGGGGAAGGTGCTCTCCGTACGGGGTGAGGACGTGACCGTCCGGGCCCTGTCGCCCGAGGCGTTCGACGGCGTCGACATCGCCATGTTCGACGTGCCCGACGAGGTCTCGGCCGAGTGGGCGCCCGTCGCGGCGTCACGCGGCGCGGTGGCGGTGGACAACTCCGGCGCCTTCCGGATGGACCCGGACGTGCCGCTGGTGGTGCCCGAGTGCAACCCCGAGCAGGCGCGCAACCGGCCGAAGGGGATCATCGCGAACCCCAACTGCACCACGCTGTCGATGATGGCCGCCATGGGCGCGCTGCACCGCGAGTACGGCCTGCGCGAGCTGGTCGTCGCGTCGTACCAGGCGGTCTCCGGGGCCGGTGTCATCGGCCCGGAGCGGCTGTACGACGAGATCGCGGCCGTCGCGGGCGACCGGACCATCGGCACGGTGGCCGGTGACGTCCGCAAGGCGGTGCCCGACCTGGCCGGCTCGCCGTTCCCCGCCCCGCTGGCGCTGAACGTGGTGCCCTGGGCGGGCTCGCTCAAGGACGACGGCTGGTCGTCGGAGGAGCTCAAGGTCCGCAACGAGTCGCGCAAGATCCTCGGCATCCCGGATCTGAAGGTGTCGGCGACCTGCGTGCGCGTCCCGGTCGTGACCACGCACTCCCTCGCCGTGCACGCGACGTTCGGCCGCGACGTGGACGTCGCGGGAGCCCGCGCCGTCCTGGACGCCGCGCCGACCGTGGTGGTGCTCGACGACCCGGCCGCCGGGGTGTTCCCCACGCCGGCCGACGTCGTGGGCACCGACCCCACCTACGTGGGCCGGATCCGCCAGGCGCTCGACTTCCCGAACACGCTTGACCTGTTCGTCTGCGGGGACAACCTGCGCAAGGGGGCGGCCCTCAACACGGCGGAGATCGCCGCGCTGGTCGCCACCGAGTTCGCCTGATCCCGCCGTTCGCCTGAGCCCTCGTCCGGCTGGTCCCCTCCCCGCGCGCCGGGGAGGGGATCAGCCGAACAGGATGTCCCAGTGGGTGGGCTCGTCGGCGTAGACCGTCGGGCCCGCGCCCGCGGGCACCCGTGTGTCCCGGTAGAGCGCCGCCCCGTCGCCGCGGGTCTTCCACTTGGGGAACGTGCGTTTGACGTATGCGTCGAGGCACTTGTTGTGGGCAACGTCGATCTTGAACCCGTTGCCGTGACTCCGCGCGCCCTTGGAATGGCCCACCTCGGTCCCCCCGGTCACCGTGACGGGGCAGCGGCAGGCCCGTTTCAGCGCGATCATGCGCAGCAGCGTGCCGTACCTGACGGTGTCGAGCGACGTGCAGCGGGGCCGCCGCCGGTCGGAGCAGTGGCCGCTCGACTTGACGCGCAGCCCCGCGCCGAGGAACAGCCGCAGGGCGTCCGTCTGGCGCACGCGGCGCGACGACGCGGCGACATCCCATTTGCCGGCCTTCGCGGCGAGCGTGGCCGCCACCGCGCCCTCCAGGGCCCGCGGCACCCCGGCCACACCCGCCGCCGCCACACCCGCCGCCGCCACACCCGCCGCCGCACCTGCCGCTGACGCCCCCGTCACGGCAGCGTCCGTCACGGCGGCGTCCGCCCCGGGCGCGTTCACCACGGGCGCGTTCACCACCGCCGGGACCGCGCCCGACCGGACCTCCGTCCGCGTATCCGCCTGAGCGCCTGCCTGGGTGGGTGCCTGGGCGGCCGTCTGCCCTGCGGTCCCGGCCTGTCCGGTGATCGGCCCGGTGATCTGTCCGGCCGCGTGTCCGGCGGCCTGTACGACGATCTGGGCGGCGACCGGCGAGGTCCGGGGGGCCGGGACGTCCCGCGCCTGCGCGCCGGGCCGGTCGATCTGCGTGGGCAGGGAGATCAGGACGGCCGCGCTCACCCCGGCCACTCCCCGCCGTGAAGGGCGGACGTGCACTGTGTATCCCGATTGCTCGACTACTGGGGCCGAGGGGTTACGGCGGGGGAGCGCGCCAGACAGATCCACTCACGACGGGCGGACACGGGCACACCCCCCACGCGGGGTTTTGCGAAGGGCTGTCGGCACGGTGGACGGTCCATGACCATCCGGCTGGACTCCACGTACAGTGACGGCGTGGCCGAGAAGACACGGGAGATCATCGTCGAGACGGCCCTCCGGCTGTTCATGGAGCGCGGGTACGAGGCGACCACGATGCGGGCGATCGCCGCGGAGGCCGGAGTGTCCGTGGGCAACGCCTATTACTACTTCGGCAGCAAGGAGCAACTGCTTCAGGCCTACTACGACCGGGCGAACGCCGCCCATGAGGCGGCCTGCCGTGAGGTGCTCGCCGCCGAGCGGTCGTTCGCCGGACGGCTCGGGGGTGTGCTGCGCGCCTGGGTGCGGATCTCCGAGCCCTACCACGGGTTCGCCGCGAAGTTCTTCAAGCACGCGGCCGAGCCGGGAAATCCGCTCAGCCCGTTCAGCGCCGACACCGCCCCCGCGCGTGAGTCGGCCATCGCGCTCTATCGGCAGGTCGTGAACGGCTCCGCCGACCGCATCGACGACGAGTTGCGGGCCGAGCTGCCCGAGCTGCTCTGGCTGCTGTGGATGGGGATCGTGCTGTTCTGGGTGCACGACACCTCGCCCGGGTGCGCCCGGACGTACCGGCTGATCGACCGGGTGGTCCCGTTGGTCGACCGGCTGGTGGGGCTGTCGCACCTGCCCGGCATCCGGGGGATCGCGAGGGAGGTCATCGACGTCGTCCACGAGCTGCGCGCTTGATCACGACGCTGACGGCTGTCGCCGGGACGGCAGGTCACTCTCACCCAGGAACCTGTCCACAGGCTGTGGACGTTACCGGGTCGACGACAGGGGCAGTCGAAGTGCGGAGGTGACCGGCATGGTGAAAGCGGGACGCGCGGCGGCGGCCTATCGCGCCTACCGGGAGGTCTCCCGGCCGGGAGCGCCCGGTCTCGGGACCCGGCTCAGGGCGTTGCCGCGGATGCTCAGGGCCGGAATGCGGGGCGGCTATCCCGGCATGACCAAGAGAAAGCTGGCGATGCTCGGTCTGGCCGTCGCCTACATCGTGTCGCCGGTCGACGTCATCCCCGACTTCCTGCTCGGGATCGGGGTCGTCGACGACTTCGGTGTGTTCCTCTGGCTGATGACGGCGCTGCTGGGAGAGAGCGGCCGGTACGTGGAGTGGGAGAGGGACGCCCCCGCGGCGGTCCGGACATCGGGCCGCGAACGGCATTCCCGCCACCCGGGACAAATTCCATAATTCGGGTAAGATCCCAGAACTGAGCTTTGTTGAGTGCGAAGCGGCGGTTCGGATGTCCTTTCTCGCCTCCCCGTACGCGATCGAGGCCGCGCGAGCGGCCTGGGACGCCTGGCGGATGTCGCGGCTGACCGATGTCACCTCGCCCAGGGGTGATCTGGCGCTGATAGAGACACGCTGGGCGGCGCCGGGCGAGGGAACCTACCCGGTAGGGGAACTGGCCCGGCTGCCCCAGACGGTGTCGGTCACCCCGATCCAGCGGACGAACCTCCTCAGCGGCGACATCGAGCGGGGCGTCCGGCTGTGGGACGCCGACGCCCCCGCCATCCGCCACTTCCAGACGATCGACGTGTTCCCCTTCGCGCCGGAATGGGTGATCGAGGCGGCCTTCGCCCCGGCGCCGGAGGCGCGGCTCATGCCGTTCGAGCATCTCCACGACAACGGCGGGACCCGCCGGCACCCCGTGCCCGGAGACATCACGTTCGCCCTGAACGGCGTCCCGCGCAGCGTCACCGCGTTCGACGACGGCGGCAGGCTGCTCCTGGTGTTCGGCGACCGGACCAACGGCTCCTCGACGTACCCGACGGGGCGGTTCCTGGAGGTGGAGCCGCTGCCGGGTGGTGATCGGGTGATGCTCGACTTCAACCGTGCGTTCGTGCCGCCCTGCGGCTTCTCTCCGCACTTCAACTGTCCGCTGCCGCCCGCGCAGAACAGGTTCGAGATGACGATCGAGGCGGGCGAGAAGCGGCCGCTCTTCCTCGACGGCTACCAGCCGCGCTGACCCCCCCTGTCCGCACGGGCCCTGGGACGCGGGCGGCTACAGCTCCTCCATGCGCAGCCAGGCGCGTGACGGGAGCGGGTGGCCGAACAGCCGGGCCGCGTTGCCGTACGCGACTCTCGCGAGGTCGGTCGGCGGCATGCTGCCGAGGTTGCGCGCGACGGCCCGCTGCGTGTCGGGCCAGGTCGACTCGGCCCGCGGGTAGCCGCTCTCCAGCAGGACGCGCTCCATGCCCACAGCGAGCCGTACGGCGCCCGGCGCGCTGTCGTCGGAGGTGCCGAAGAAGAAGTTGCGGCGCAGCACCTCGCTCGGCTTGAGCCCGCCGTCCCAGCTCGGCTCGCCCGCGACCGGGTGATCGAGCGCGTAGTCGGCGCGCTCGGCGAGCATCGGCAGCCAGCCCACGCCGCCCTCGACGATCAGGATGCGCAGCGCGGGGAAGCGCAGTGGCACACCCGACCAGAGCCAGTCGGCGCAGGCGAACATGGCGCTGGCGGGGATCAACGTGGTGATCGCCTCGATCGGGGTGTCCGGCGAGGGCACCGGCGCCCACGACGACGCTCCGGTGTGGAGGCACACGACGGTGCCGGTCTCCTCGCAGGCGGCGAAGAACGGGTCCCAGTGGCCGCTGTGGATGGACGGCAGCCGCAGCCGCGTGGGGAACTCGGGGAAGACCACGGCCTTGAAGCCGCGGGCGGCGTTCGCCCTGATCTCCTTGGCCGCGGTCTCCGGGTCCGGCAGCCAGGGGAGCTGCAGCGCGATGATGCGCTCGGGGTAGGTGCCGGCCCACACGTCGACGTGCCAGTCGTTCCACGCCTGCACCAGGGCCAGGCCGAGCTCCTGGTCGCGCGTGCGGGCGAAGAGCACGCCCGCCTGCGTGGCGAGCATGCCGGGGAAGCACAGCGCGGCCCAGACGCCGGCCGCGTCCATGTCGCCGATCCGCGCCTCGATGTCGTAGCAGCCCGGCCGCATGTCCTCGAAGCGCACCGGGTCGAGCGTCCACTGCTCCTTGGGCAGGCCCGCGCCCACGTCGAGCCCGGCGCAGGGGTAGGTGGCCCCGCCGTACCGCCACACCTGGTGCCCGGCGTCGGTCTCCACGACCTTGGGCGCGAGGTCCTTGTACTTCTGCGGCAGCCGGTCCTCGAAGAGGTCGGCCGGCTCGATCAGGTGATCGTCGACCGAGATGATCACGTAGTCCCGCCGCCTCGGCTCTGGGTCGGGATGCAGCGGCGTCGTCACGGTAGTAAACCGTACGGCCAACCGATAACACCGAACAAGCTGCAAGGTCTCCGGTTGGTATCCGTTCGCTCACCATATGATGCCGGAGACTGTACGGGGGGTGACCGTTATGGGCCCGACGTGCTGTTATGTCGTGCGGTTCGCCTCGGGTGATCCAGGCCGTACGGGCTGGACCGTTCCGTCGGGCTCAACGGGATCGGAGCCCTCGTCCTGGAGGTCGCGAGCCTCCCGCCGGATGAGCGTCACCCAGCCGCCGACGGCGACGCCGATGAACAGCCACCACTGGATGGCGTACGCCAGGTTGAGGCCGCCGCCCTCGCCGACGTCCGGCGCCGGAACGGGCTCGGGAGCCGGGCCGCCCTGCGGCGTCTGCGCGGTGAGCTCGACGAACCCTCCGTACAGCCGGTACGGCAGGCCGCGCCCGATGTCCGCGGTATTCACGAGCAGCACCTGGCCGGCGGGCAGGTCGGGCCGGTTCCTGAGGCCGGTGGAGTCCTCCGTCTCGGCGGGGCGGAGCCGCCCGGTGACGCTCACCTCGCCGGTGGGCGGCGCGGGCACATGCTCGGGGGCGTCGGGGTTCGTGCCCACCGGGATCCATCCCCGGTTGACCAGCACGGCGCCTCCGGAGGTGACCAGCGGCGTGACCACGTAGTAGCCCACCTGGCTGTTCTGCGTGCGCCTGCGGACCAGGAGCTGGTGGGTCTCGTCGTACCGGCCGGTGGCGGTGACGGGCCGGTATCTGTGCGCCTCAGGTACGGCGGCCCCGGCGGCGTCGATCCGGTCGAGGGGGATGGGCCGCTCGGCGAGGTTGGCGGTGATCAGCGTGCTGGCCGCGGACCGCTCCTCGTACCGCCCCCACTGCCACCTCCCGAGGAAGAGGAAGGCGGGGATCAGCGCGAGCACGAGCAGGTGAAACCCGAGCCAGCGCGGCGTGAGGAGGAACCGGTACACGGGACCAGCCTAGGCAGGCCACCGCGCGGTCCCGCGCGCAGGCGTGGGTCGGGCGCCCGAGATTTGGAGAACAAGGTTCTGCTGGGTCAACATTGACTACGTGAAGAGCGGACGAAACGGACGGGACGGGCGGACCAGAATCATCGAGGGCGCGCTGCGCCGGTTCAGCCAGAGCGGGGTCTCGGCCACCACGCTCGCCAGCCTCCGCGAGGAGAGCGGCGTCAGCGTCGGCAGTTTCTATCACCACTTCACCAGCAAGGAACACGTGTTCGGCGTGCTCTACGCCGAGATCCTGGACGCGTACCAGGCGGCGTTCCTGGCCGAGCTCACCCGCCACCGCGACGCGCGGGACGGCGTCGAGGCCATCGTCGCGCTGCACATGGCCTGGTGCGGCGAGCACCCGGAGCGGGCCAGGCTGTTCATCACCGAGCGTCCGCCGCGCCGCACCGAGCCCGGTGGCCCCGAGGTCGCCGAGTCCCGCCGCGCGTTCCTGCGCAGCGTGTCCGACTGGTGGCGGCCGCACATGAAGGACGGGCTGCTCCGGCCGGTTTCGCCCACGATGTGCTACGTCCTGTGGCTCGGACCGGCGCAGGAGATGTGCCGGCTGTGGTTCGCCGGGGCCCACCAGCCGACCGAGGCGGAGATCCACGAGCTCGGTGAGGCCGCGTGGAACAGTCTCAAGATGCCCGGTGTCCCCGGCTGACCGGTTCGCCGAACGCGCGCCTTCCGCCGCGTCCCGCGATATGTTCATTTCCGTGGACGCCCCTTCTGACCTGGTTCGACGGCTTCGTGAGAGGTTCGTGGAGACCGAATACACCGTCGACGGCGTGCGCGAGCGCCTGGGTGACATGGCCGCCTCCGCGCTGGCGCGCGAGGAGATCGTTCCGGCGATGCGCGCGACCAGGGACGCCGATCCCCTCGGCACCCTCATCCGCCTCTGGTGGCTCGGCGCCCCCGTGAGCATGGCCGCCGCTGATCTGCCCCTGCAGGAACTGATCGCGGCCGGCCTGCTGGTACGCCTGGGCGACTCGGTGCAGGCCGTCGTCCACCTGACGCCGTGGGACACCGGCACCGGGCACCCGGGATGGGTGGTGGCCGACCGGAAAGTGCGGCCGGGCGACCCGGCTCCCCGGGCCGACCACGTCGTGGGGGCGGGGGGCGCGTCGGCCAATCTCGCCCAGTTAGGCTGGGCCGCCCCCGTGGGCCGGGCGCTCGACCTCGGCACCGGGTGCGGCGTGCAGGTGCTCCATCTGGCCGGGCGCGCGGACGAGGTCGTCGCCACGGACGTGAACCGGCGGGCGCTCCGGCTGGCCCGCCTCACCTGGGAGCTGTCGGGCGTCGAGGGGGTCGACGCCAGGGAGGGGTCGATGTTCGACCCGGTGGGCGGCGAGCGGTTCGACCTCGTGGTGTCCAACCCGCCGTTCGTGATCTCGCCGGCCCCCCGGTACAGCTACCGCGAGTCGGGCTTCCGGGGCGACGAGTTCTGCCGCGAGCTGATCCGGCTCACCCCGCGCCACTTGGCCGCGGGCGGACACGCCAGATATCTGGCCAACTGGCTGCACGTCAAGGGCGAGGACTGGCAGGACCGGGTCGGCGGCTGGCTGGCGGAGACGGGCCTCGACGGGTGGGCGGTGCAGCGCGACGTGCAGGATCCGGCCGAGTACGTCGAGTTGTGGCTGCGCGACTCGGCCGAGCAGGGCACCTCGTCCTACCGGGAGCGGTACGACGAGTGGCTGGCCTGGTTCGAGTCGATGGACGTGACAGGGGTGGGCTTCGGCTGGGTCGCGCTGCACGACTCCGGCACGCTGTCGCCGGTGGTCCGCGTGGAGGAGCTGCCGCAGCAGGTCGAGGTCCCGTCGGGGGCGCACGTCCCGGAGGTCATGCGGGCCGCCGCGGAGGCGCACCGGCTCTCCGACGACGAACTGCTCGATCTGCCGCTGGAGGTCGCCGACGAGCTGGCCGAGGAACGGATCGGGGCGCCGGGCGCCGACGACCCCTCGCGCATCGTGCTCAGGCAGACCCGCGCGCTGCGCCGTACGGTCACCGTGGGGACCGTGGAGGCCGCGCTCGCCGGGGTCTGCGACGGCACCCTGCCCGCCCGGCCGCTGCTGTCGGCCATCGCCGAGCTCACCGGGGAGGACGAGGCCGTGCTGCTGCGGCAGGCCCCTGAGCTGATCCGGCGGCTCGTGGCCGAGGGGTTCCTGCGGGTTGCAAACCGGCGTTGATCCGACGTTGACCATGAGCGCCGACTCTGGTGGCGGGCGGAGATCCGAAGGGTTCGCGGACTTCCGCCCGAGAGCGCCCCGCAAGGGACGCCACACGTCCGGCCGGCCGTCGAGCGAGGCGGCGAGCCGTCACAGGCGCCTCCGGAAGAGACCGGGCCCCCTGCGCGCCAGGTGACGGCACGGCGGCCGGCCGGACGGCTTCATTCCCCGGCACACCGGCCGGGCACGGTGGGAAGGACGGGGATGATCAATCACGTGCGCATGTCGCGCCTGGATGAGGACCTACGTTTCGACCTGATCCCGCTCCACCAGCAGGGACCGGATGTCGTCGGCCTCGGGGGAGCCGAGCCGGGTGAACAGGTCGAGGGCGCGGACGAGGGCGTCCCGGCTCCGCCGGTGCTCCCCTAGCCCGCCGAGCGCCTTGCCGAGCGCGGCCAGCGACTGGGCCTCGCCGTACGGGTGGGTGATCTCCCTGCTGACCGTGAGGGCCTGCTCGGCGTGGCGGGCGGCCTCGGCGTACCGGCCGGCGGCGATGAAGGTGGCGGCGAGCCGATAGCAGACGCGCTGCTCCCACACCCGCTGCTCGCTGGCCCGGAAGAAGGCGAGGCACTCCGCGTGGTGCACGACCGCCTCGTTGAACCGGCCGACCACCGACAGCACGATGCCGAGGTGATACCGGGCCCGGGCGACGCCGGCGCCGCTGCCGATCTCGTGGAACATCGCCAGGCCGCGCTCGGAGGCGGCGATCGCGGCCTCGGCGTCGCCCAGCCCGAGATGGTCGCGGGCCGAGTAGCTGAGCGCCAGCGCCTCGCCGGCCGGGTTGCCGACCTCGCGGTAGATCGCGGTGGCCCGGGAGAACCATTCGAGCGCCTCGGTGTGGCGGCGCCGCCGTCCCGCGACGACGGCGAGCGCGTTGCAGGTCTCGCCGAGCACGATGTGGTCGCCCGTTTCCTCGCCGAGCGCCCGCGCGGCCAGGAACTCCCGCTCGGCGTCGGACAGGCGGTTCGCCCCGAACAGCACCCGGCCGAGGACGTAGCGGCAGCGCATCTCCGCCCGCCGGTCTCCGCTCCGCTCCGAGGCGGCCAGCAGCGCCGACGTGCGCCGCTCGAACTCGCGCTGGTTGTTGCCCGATTCCAGCAGCGGTTCCATCGCGAGCAGCAGGTCTGCCGCCGGCAGCACATCCCCGGCGGGATGTTCTGTGCGTCCGGGGTGCGCGGCGTGCTCGGCGGCCTGGGCGATCGCCGCGAACATGTCCTCGGCCTCGACCGACAGCCAGGCCACCGCCTCGTCCGCCGAGGCGAACACGCGTCCGTGCACACCGAGGTCGGCGAGGGCGTCGGCGATCGCGCTGCCCTCGTACGCCAGCCGATGGGCCGAGCGGCCCGAGGCGAGGTAGAAGCCGAGCAGCCGCCGCAGGGCGCGGGCACGGGACGCGGCGTCATCGGTGTCCTCGGCCTGCCGCCGGGCGAAGAGCCTGAGCAGGTCGTGGAAGCGGTACCGGCCGGGCGCCGGAGCCTCAAGCAGGCTCGCGTCCACCAGTGACTCCAGCAGATCCTCCGCGTCGGCCGCCGTGAGATCGAGCACGGCCGCGGCGGCGAGGACGGAGATGTCCGACCCGGTGGGCAGGGAGAGCAGCCGGAAGGCGCGTGCCTGGCGCGGGTCGAGCTGGCCGTACCCGAGGGCGAACGTGGCCGAGACGGCGAGGTTGCCGATCTTCATCTCGTCGAGCCTGCGGCGCTCGTCGGCCAGCCGGGGGAGGAGCGACGCGACGGTCCACGAGGGACGGGCGGCGAGCCTGGCCGCGACGATCCGGACCGCGAGCGGCAGGAACCCGCAGGCGGCGACGGTGTCCATGGCCGCGGCCCGCTCGGCGGCGACGCGGTCCTGTCCGGCGACCGCGGCCAGCAGGCTCAGCGCCTCGTCGGGCTCCATCACGTCGAGGTCGACCAGCCGGGCCGCGGGCAGGTCGGCCAGCTTGCCCCGGCTCGTGATGAGGACCGCGCAGCCCGACGAGCCGGGCAGCAGGTGCTCGACCTGATCGGCGTCGCGGGCGTTGTCGAGCAGGACCAGCATGCGCCGGTCCGCCACCAGCGAGCGGAACAGGGCCGACCGCTCCGCCAGGCCCTCGGGGATGACGTCGGGCGGGGTGCCCAGCGCGCGCAGGAAGGCGACCAGGGCGGTCTCCGGCGGGGTCGGCTCGGCGCCGTAGCCGCGCAGGTCGGCGTAGAGCTGCCCATCGGGAAAGACGTCCTCGGCCAGGTGGGCCACGTGGACGGCGAGCGTCGTCTTGCCGACCCCGCCGATGCCCGACACGGCGGCGACCGGCACGCCGCCTCCGGCTCCCTCGGCCCGCAGCAGCGCGAGCAGGCGGCGCACGATCGCCGAGCGTCCGGTGAAGTCGCTGACGGCGGCGGGCAGCTGGGCCGGCCGGGGCATCTCGACCACCGGCTCCTCGGGCTCCTGCTCCGGCTGCGCGGCCGGCCGTACGGACACGGCCGCCGGTGGCGGGATCAGCGACGGATCGGCCGCGAGGATGCGGCGGTGGAGTCCGGCCAGCTCCGCGCCGGGCTCGATGCCGAGCTCCTCGATCAGCGCCAGCCGCGTGTCGGTGAAGGCCGACAGGGCCTCCGCCTGCCGTCCGCACCGGTAGTAGGCGAGCATGAGCTGGGCGCGGAGCCGTTCCCGCAGGGGGTGCTCGGCGACGAGCGCGATCAGCTCGGAGACGACCTCGGCGTGGCGGCCGAGCTGCAGGTCGAGCTCCATCAGCGTCTCGACCGCGCCCACCCGCCGTTCGGCCAGCCGGCCGCGCTGGTGATCGGCGTAAGGTCCGACCGCCCCCGCCAGCGGCTCCCCCGACCACATCCCGAGAGCGGTACGGAGGCGTTCGGCGGCCTGGCCGATGTCGCCCGCCTTGCGGGCGGTCTCGGCGGCGGCGCACTCGCGTTCGAAGACGGCGAGGTCGAACCGCTCGGGCGGCAGCCGCAGCGCGTATCCGCGGCCGATCGACGTGAGCAGCTCAGGACGGGTGCGCGGAGACCTGTCGGGTTCGAGCACGGTCCGCAGCCGGGAGACGTAGGTGCGCAGCGCGCCGAGCGCCCGAGGGGGTGCGTCCTCGCCCCAGACGCCGTCGATCATCTCGGTCGGCGTGACCGCCCGGCCCTCCCGGAGGAGGAGCATCGCGAGAATGGATCGTTGCAAGGGGGTGCCGAGGTCGAGCTCGACGCCCGCTCGCCAGGCGAGCACCGGTCCGAGCACGGCGAAGCGCAGACCGTCCTCGCTGGCCTGATCGGACATATGCTCTTTTCTCCGCAAATTGACCCCAGGTCGACCTGGGGATTCGCTGTCATTGGCAAGTTTTCCGACCAAATGATAAGTCCACGGGCGTCTCTCCCAAAGGGAGCCCCAGGGCAGTTCATGGTGGGTTCAAGGGACTGAAAGCGGTTCGCAAACCGATGTCAGCCCGCTGAAAGCGTCTTGCAGGCGGCCGGGCCTATCACTGAGGTGCAACCCCGGAAGCACCCCGCGACGGGGGATCGTCCTCAAATCAGGAGAAGTAAAATGCGTCGCTCCGTCCGAAACCTGCTGGGTCTCGCCGCCGTCACCGCCGCCGTCGCGGTGACCGTCCCGGCCTTCACGACCTCGGCCAGCGCCTCCACCGCCACCGCCAGCCACGCCAAGTCGTCCGACTACGCCGGTTACTGGGGCAGCTACTGGTCCAGCAACGGCCTCGCCCGGGCCAACGGCTCCATCAACGTCGACTACCGTTTCGGCGACGACGAGAGCAACAGGACCCGGATCAGCGGCCGGCTCTACGACCTCGACCGCCGGACGTACCGCCAGGGCGGCCAGTGCGCCTTCATCCAGTTCCGCGTGCAGTCGTTCGACGGCGACTGGTCCACGAAGTCGTACAAGTACTGCGGCGCCGGCGGCTACAAGTCCTTCACCTTCTGGAAGTACGACGTCGAGCAGGTCGACGCCCGTGTCTGCCAGATCGGTCTCCGCAGCAACTTCCCCATCCGCTGCGGCTCGTGGCGTGAGGTGTACGAGGCCGACTCCTACGGCCACGGCCACGACGGTCACGGCCACGACGGCCACGACGGCCACGACGGCCACGACGGCCACGACGGCCACGACGGCCACGGTCACGGCCACTGAGAGGACCGAAGTCCCCGGTGACTACCGGCAGTCCTCCCTTCCCCGCTCCACCGGCCGCGGCCCGTCCCCTCATCGGGGGCGGGCCGCGCCCGGTTTTCTGTGCTCGTTCTGATCTGGTGGTTCCGAAAGGTCAGGGGTGGCCGCGATCGGCCCGCGGGGATGTCAGGCCGCCTCCATCAGGCCGAGCCGCGCGCTGAGGCGTTCCCTCACCGCGGGCCATTCGGGACTCAGGATGGAGTAGTACGCGGTATCTCGGACCGTGTCGTCGGCGCCTCGGCTTTCCGCCCGTCGCACACCGTCAAGGTGCGCGCCGAGGGCCTCGATGGCGGCCCGTGATCTCGTGTTGCGTACGTCTGCCTTGAGGGTGATCCGGTGAACCTGCCAGGTCTCGAAGGCGTGGGAGAGCATCATGAACTTGCTCTCCCGGTTCACACCGGTCCCCTGGGCCGACGCGGCGAGCCAGGTGTACCCGATGTCCGCGACGGACGGGACCTCGCCCACCGCGCCTCTCGCCCCGGGAGGCCAGGGCATCGGGCCCTGCCAGTACTCCAGGTTCATCAAGCGGGTGGCACCGACCACGCGGTCGGTGTGCAGCCACCGGATGGCGAAGGGCATCGTGCGGCCCTCCGCCTGCTCAGCCAAGGCGGCCTCCACATAGGAGACCATCTCTTCCCGGCCTGCGGGAACGCGAGTGAAGGCGTAAGTGGAACGGTCTTCATTCGCCGCGGTGACGAGCTCGTCGACCACCGCGAGGCTGAGCGGTTCCAGGCGCACGGAGCGCCCGGACAGGGTGACAAAAGCGGGCATGAGCACATGATGGGGGCTGCTGCACGCGCTTGATGCCAAATGCCGCAAGACATCTTGGTGGGGCTCAGGTTAAGGGGCTTCCGGGGTAGAGAAAGCGCAGGTCAGAGCGCTGATCGTGGATGCCTTGCCGACTCGCCTTGGGTAAAGATTCGATCAATGATCAACATTGGCCCCCGAGCCGCTCACAGGGCGGGTGCCGGCGTCTCCCCGCGGCTAGGAAACCAGGGGGAGCCGGACGACGAATCGCGCCCCTCGATCGCTGTCCTGGATGGTCAGTGTGCCGCCGTGATTCTCGGCGATCTGCCGGGCGATGGGCAGGCCGAGGCCGATTCCGCCGGCGTCCCTGCTGCGGGCCGTGTCCAGCCGGGCGAACCGCCGGAACACCGTCTCCCGCTGGTCGGCGGCGATTCCGGCGCCGTCGTCGAGGATCTCCAGTTCCGCGACGCCCCTCGGAAATCTCGGGTCGCCCTTCCCGCATCCCGGCCTGATCGTGACCGTGACGGTGGTGGACGCGTGCCGATGGGCGTTCTGGAGCAGATTGCAGATCAACTGGCGCAACCGCGCCGGGTCGCCTCTGACGACCACCCCAGGTGCCAGATCACGGACCACCTCCCTCTCGAACTCGTGACCGTTCAGCTCCAGGGCGACGAGTCGCGTCAGGTCGACCGGCTGCCCCTCGGACGGTGCGCCGGAGTCCAGCCGGGTGAGTGTCAGCAGATCCGCCGTGATCGCTTGGAGACGCTCCACGCTCGGCAGCACGGCCTTGCACAATCCCTCCAGGTCGACGTCGTCGGGGGCCAGGAGGGCGTCCTCCACCTGAGCGCGGATGGCGGTGAGAGGGGTCCGCAGTTCGTGGGACGCGTCGGCGCAGAACTGCCGCTGCTGTTCGAACATGTCCTCCAGCCGGTCCAGCGTCTGGTTGACACTGCGGGCCAGCCGGAAGATCTCGTCTCTGGCCGTGGGCACCGGGACCCGGCTGCCCAGGTTGGTGCTCCGGATGTGGTCGAGCTGGGCGCGGATGGCGTCCACGGGTCGGAGCGACCTGGTGACGGTGTGCCGCGCTCCGTAGGCGACCGCGATCGTGAAGAGGACCGTGCCCGCGAGCAGGATGGCCGTCACGCCCGGGTAGACGTAGAACGGGAGCGTGGGCGCGGCGCTGTAGATAGTCCAGTCGCCGTTGCGGAACACCTGCTGCGCGACGATGATGTGGCAGCCTTTGGAGGCGAAGACGGCATCGCACACGACGGCTGTCGCCACTCGCTGCGGGTTCCTGGGCGCGAAATGCGCCATGACGGGCTTGCGCTGCAGGTCCTGGGTGGCGGCGACCACCTTCCCCTGCGGATCGACCACCTGAACCGGGCGGACCAGGTTGCGCGGAATGGGAGGAAGCGGATTGACCAGTTCGCCTCGGTCGACGTAGTAGGCGGTGAGCTCACCCACCGCGGTCACTTCCTTGGTGAGGTTCTGCGTCGCCATCCGGTTGAGCGCGAACATCAGGACGATGGAGAAGGCGACGCAGAGGACCCCCACCGCGGCGCCGGTGAAAAGGGCTACGCGGCCCCTGAGCGTGCAGTTCGTCAGTCTCATCGTTACCCCGTTCCTCGTCGTCGCGATCTGGGAAGCCGGAAGACGAAGCGCGCCCCGCCCAGATCGCTCTCTTCGACGGTGAGGGTGCCGTGATGGGCATGAGCGATGTCCCGGGCGATGGCCAGGCCGAGACCGGTGCCGTCGGGGTCGCGCCGGCGGGCCTCTGCCAAGCGGGTGAAGCGCTGGAACACCCGCTCGCGGTCGGCCTCGGCTACCCCGGCCCCGTCGTCGCCGACCGCGAGCTCGACGGCGGCGTGGGTGGAGCGCACCTCGACGAGTACGAGACCCGCGGCGTGCCTCTGGGCGTTGTTCAGCAGGTTGGCGAGCAGCCGGCCGATCTGGGTCGGTACGACGTCGACGACGGCGTCGTGGGCCAGGCGGAGCTGAACGGGGATCCGGTCGCTGCGTTGCGCGACCTCGGTCCGGACCAGCGCCGCGAGATCGACACGCCGCGGTGCCTGGGGCGGGCGGTCCTCCGCGAGAGCCAGGCGCAGGACGTCGTCGGTGATCGTCTCCAGTCGTGCCACCTGACGCAGCGTCGTCCTGAGCAACTCGGTCAGCCGGGCGCGGGGATCCTCTTGCGCGTCTTCGAGCTGCGCCCGCAGTCCCGCGATCGGAGTGCGCAGCTCATGGGAGACGTCGGAGGCGAACTTCCACTGGCGGCGCGCGACCGCCGTCTGTTCCAGCTTCGTGGCGTGCACCCGGTCCAGCGCCCTGTCGAGCGTGCGGAACAGGCGGTCGAACTCCCGCGCGGGCTGCCGTCCGGCCACATGAACAGGCAGATCGCCGTACTCGATCACGGCGAGCTCGGTGCGGACCTTCTCCACCGGGCGCAGCAGCCGGCCCGTCACCTTCCACGTGGCCAACCCGGCCAGGGCGATCAGCTCACCGATCCCGACGAGCACGATCCACTCCCAGGAGTCCGCGACTCGATACCGGGTCATCAGGGCGACCGACGCCACGACCGGCCATCGGCCGGCGATCGCCTGCGGCACGGCGTACACCCACGCATCCGCGGTCAGGAGGGTGACGACGGCCACGACGGTGACCAGCACGGTGATCTGTCCCCGCAGGGAGCGTGGCCGGTATCGGCCGGCCAGCAGGAGAAGAAGGCCCTTGACCACGACGATCCAGGTCAGCAGGGCCGGCAACGGCCACAGCAGTATCAGCCATTCGCCAGGCAGGTCCACTGTCATCCTTTCGAACGCGGATTCGAGGGATGTCGGGCTGCTGAAGGCCCGGGAGTCGCCGCAGGCGGTCCTGTCGCTGACGTACTTCCGGTGTGCCCTCGCCGGGGGGGCATCCCTTCCGTGTCACCTCACCGAGATGCAGAGATACAGAGATACAGAGATACGGAGATACCGAAATGGGGAGTGAGTTGGTCTGATCCTGACGTGCGGCGAAAGCCGCCGTATCGCATGTTTGGGGGATGTTGGGCTCCGAGGCCGGTCCGAAGATCAATTCCTCCGATGGTGTGTTGCGCCCCCTGCGCGCCGGGTGTCTCATGGGCATATGGAGGATTTGTCCAGTCCTGTCATAAAGACTGCTGGTGAGTCCGAATGCCGGGGGGCGTCATGGCCCGGGTGGCGTGGCCGTGTGGGGGAGTGGAAGCTTCTCGTCGGTCTGCTGCGGGCGGCTCTGGTCGGCAGGGGCGGGGCCGTGCTGGTCGAGGGCCCGTCAGGGGTGGGGAAGAGCCACCTGCTGGATGTGGCCGCGACGGCGGCGGAAGGTCAGGGAGTCCGGGTGGTCCGGGGCTCCGCGGACGAGCTCACCCAGCTGATCCCGCTGGCCCCGTTGACGTCGGCACTCGAGAGATCCGGTTGCCGTATTCGCGTCGGCGAGAACGCCGGTATCGCGGGTCCGGCGGACCGGCGACTGCTCATGCTGGAGCAACTGCAGGAGCCGCTGGAAACGCTGACGGCGCACGGGCCCGTGCTTCTCACTCTGGACGACCTGCAGTGGGCCGACCCGCTGACGCTGCTGGCCCTGCGGTCACTGACGAGAGACCTCGCATCCTCGCCGCTCCTCTGGATACTGGCGCGTACGACCGGCGGCGGCCATGATCTCCGCCTCGACTGCCTGTTCAATACGCTGGAACGTGACGGCGCGACACGGATCGTTCTGACGGCGCTGGACGACGAAGCGGTGGCCGAAGTGGTCACCGACGTCCTCGGGGCGGCGCCCGGACCCGACGTGCTGGCCCTGACCGGCGTGGCCGACGCCAATCCGTTCATGCTCGTCGATCTCCTCGACAAGCTCAAGCGCGAGGGCGTGTTCCAGATCTCCGACGGTCACGCGCGGGTGATCCCGACACGGCTGCCGCCGGCTCACGCGGTCACCCGGCAGCGTCTGGAGGAGTTGTCCACACGGACCAGACATCTGCTCCAGGTCGCCGGAGTGCTGGGCCGGTCCTTCTCCGTGAAAGATCTGGCCGAGATGCTCGGCGAGTCGACGGGCGATCTGCTGCCCATGCTGGAGGAGGCCATATCGGCGGGCATCGTCGAGTCCGCCGGGCACGCCCTGGCCTTCCGCCACGACCTGCTGTGGCAGGCGGTGACGGAGACCCTGTCGCCCGCCGTCCGGCGTGCCCTGCACGGCGAGGCGGGGGAGATGCTGCTCAGGCGAGGCGGGTCGGCCGTGCCCGCCGCCGCGCATCTCATCCACAGCGCCGGCCGCGGGGACGTGTCGGCGTTGCTCACCCTGGACCGGGCGGCGCGGGAGGTGCTGCGGTCGTCGCCGCAGACCGCCGCCGATCTCGCCACCCGGGCGCTCGAACTGACCGACCCCGCCGATCCCGGCTGGGTGGGCCGCGTGGCCACCGCGGTCGACGCCCTGACGGCCATCGGGCGGTTGTCCGAGGCGGCGGATCTCGTCGGCCCCGCGCTCAGCAGGGCGCCCTCCGGACTGGCGCATCGCCTGCGATGCGGGCTGGCGTACATCCTGCTCCTGAGCGGCCGCCCGGCGGACGCGGTGTCGGAGGCCGAAGGCGTGCTCGGCCGGCCGGACATCTCAGACGACCTCCGTGGCCTCGCCGAATGGACGGTCTTCTGGGGACTCATCTCGCTGAGCGACCTGAGAAAGGGAGAGCGGCGGGCGACCGCTGTTCTCGCCGAGCGCGAGCGGCATTCGGATGCCGCCGCCGTCGGGGCGCTGCTGATGCTCTCCCGATGCGCCATGGTCGACGGGCGGATCGCCGAGTCGTTCGACCACGTGCACGAAGCCCTGCGGATCGCGAACAGCGGCACCGTGGAGCCCGTCCAGCGTCCGTACGCGCGGCTGATGCTGGGACACCTGCACCGGTGCCTGTGCCAGTTCGAAGCGGCCGACCTGGCCGTTCAGGCCGCCCAGGAGGACATCGAGACCCTCGGAGTGACCGTGCTGGCCGCGCAACCCGCGCTGTTCCGCGCCCGGGTGAAACTGGCGGCCGGCCGGCTCGACGACGCCGCGGCCGAAGCCCAGGCCGGGATGACGATCGCCGACGAGCTGGGCACCCAGGGGTTCGTCCGCGCCGGGCTGTCGATACTCGCCTACATAGAGGTGCGGCGCGGTGACATGGACGCCGCGGTCCGGCACATCGAGAGGCACGCCGCCGAGCCGGGCGAGGCCGGGATGCTGTTCGGATCGGTATTGGGACGATGGGTGGAGGCGGTGGTCGCCGAGGCCCAGGGCGATCGCGACCGGGCGATGGACATCCTCGGCTCCACCTACACCGACATGGAGAGACAGCGATGGACGCTCATCACGGCGCCCCTCGCGGCCGCCTGGATGACCCGGCTGGCGCTGGCCGCGGGGAAGCGCCCGTATGCGCAGACCGTCGTCGACACCGCCGAACAACTGGCCAAGAACAATCCGGACTATCCCATCTTCGCCGTCGCGGGCGCCCACGCTCGGGGGCTTCTCCACGCGGACCCCGAGGCCCTCGCCTTCGTCGCGGCCAATCACCCCCAACGCTGGGAGCGCGCCTCCGCCGCGGAGGACCTCGGGAGCCTGCTGGCCGACAAGTCCTGTCCTATCGGCCATGAGCGGGCCGTCCGCAGCTTCGATCAGGCACATGACGGCTACCAGCGCATCGGCGCGCTGCGGGACGCGGCACGAGTGCGGGCGCGACTGCGCGAGCTGGGCGTGCGGCGCCGGCACTGGGACCAGCCGCAGCGGCCGGCCTTCGGCTGGGACAGCCTCACCGACACCGAACGCGCGGTGGCCGAGCTGATCGCCCGGGGGATGACCAATCGTCAGGCCGCCGCGCGGATGTTCCTGTCACCGCACACGGTCTCCACCCATCTACGCCGGATCTTCGCCAAGCTCGACATCGGTTCGCGGGCCGAGCTCACCCGGATCCTCACCCAGCGGAGCCCTGACCTGTTCACGGACCCGTAGCCGAGCGCTCGTCGTACCGCCGGGAGACGCCGCTCAGGCCCCGCTCGCGAGAGTCGGGGAGGGGACGCCGAACCAGGTGCGCAGCGCCTCCTCCAGCCCGTCGGGGTCGGGCCGGTCGGCGTCCGCGGCCCAGGCCACGCAGCCGTCCGGCCGGACGAGCAGGGCCGCCGGAGCGCCCTCGTCCAGGATCGCCGTGGCGATCGACCGCACGCGGCCGGCGTACTCGTCGGGGAGCGGCTCCACGGCGGGGCCGAGCAGCAGCGCCCGCCCGTCGTGCAGGTGGCCGGCGAGCCGGGAACCGTCGGCGAGCGCGTAGTCGGGGACGTCGCGGCCGATCAGGGGGTGATCGCCCGGCAGGTCGTACCCCTGCCAGACACCCGAGATGCGCTTCACGAAGTAGGTGGTGCCGGTCACCGTCCCGATGAGGTCGTTCACGACGGCCCGCAGGGCCCGGGCGTGCGGGTCGGGACGCATCAGCGCGATCTGCGCGCGGGTCCAGTCGAGCACCCACGCGCCGATCGGGTGCCGCTCCGCCGTGTACGTGTCGAGCAGGCTCTCCGGGGCGTGCCCGCGGACGACGGCGGCCAGCTTCCAGCCGAGGTTCATCGCGTCGCCCAGACCGAGGTTGAGCCCCTGGCCCCCGAACGGCGAGTGGACGTGGGCGGCGTCGCCCGCGAGCAGCACCCGGCCCATCCGGTACGTCGTGGCCTGGCGCGCGTTGTCCGTGAAACGGGTCGCGGTGGAGATCGCCTTCACCACGACGTCGACGCCGGTGACGCGGCGGATCGAGCCCTGCAGTTCCTCGGCCGTCACCGGGCTGGTCCGGTCGGCCGGGCGGCCGGCGAACTCGACGGTCAGGATGCGGCCGGGCACCGGCCCGTGCGCGTAGACGCCGGTGGGCGTGGTGTTCCAGCCAAGGCCCAGCGCTCCGGTGCCCTCCATCTCCGCGAGGGCCTGATACGCCGTGATCTCCGGCTCGGTGCCGGGAAAGTCGAAGCCGGCCAGCTTCCTGACCGTGCTGCGGCCCCCGTCGCAGCCCACGAGCCAGCGCGTGCGGACGCGCTGTTCGTCCGCCGTCACGGTCACCCCGTCGTCGTCCGCCTCGAATCCGGTCAGCTCGGCCCCGCGCCGGACCTCGACCCCCAGCTCGGCGGCGCGGGCGGCCAGGATGAGCTCCAGCTGCTGCTGGGCGACGAGGCCGACGCCCTCGGCCGGGCCCCTGCCGCCCAGCTCGGGGTCGGACTCGTCGAGCAGGCCGGCCGAGAGCATGATCCCGGCGAAGTGGCCGGCGAACCGGGGAGGCGTCCTGATCGGGCCCTGTCCCGCCCCGGCGGGTTGCCGCTCGCGCATGAACTGCGTCATCCGCGCGATCGTCTCTTCGTGGGCCTCCTTCAGCGCGGGGAGCAGTCCCCGCCGGTAGAGCGCCGTCACGCTGGGCGCGTTCAGCGCCCCCGCCTTGATCGTCGGGTCCACCTCGGTCAGCCGTTCCAGCACCACCACGGAGGCCCCGCCGAGCCGGAGCTCGCACGCGAGCATCAGCCCGACCGGGCCACCGCCCGTGATCACCACGTCCGTGTCGTACATCGCGACCCTCCAGGTTGTTACATCGGATAGAAAGTTACTGTCGCTATAAACATATACCGGCTAAAGTGATGCCGTGCGAGAGGAACTGGGACTGCGGGAGCGGAAGAAGAAGCTGACCCGGCAGCTGATCTCGGACATCGCGTCCGGGCTCTTCCTCCAGCGGGGGTTCGACGCGGTCACGGTTGCCGAGATCGCGGAGGCCGCGGGCGTGTCGGCGAAGACGGTCTTCAACTACTTTCCGCGCAAGGAGGACCTGTTCCTCGACCGCTTCCCCGAGGCCGCCGAACTGATCGAGGGGGCCGTACGGGACCGGCCCCCGGGAGAGGGGCCGATCGCGGCCTTGCGGGAGCTGTTCGTCCGGCTGCTGGAGGAGGGGCACCCGCTCGGCGGCGTCGACCCCCGCTACGAGCCCTTCTGGCGGGTCGTCCGCGAATCTCCCGCGCTGCGGGCCAGGGCCCGGGAACAGGTGGAGGCGCTGGAGGAGGCACTCGCCGCCCTGCTGGAGGAGGCGGCCGGGGCCGGGCCCGGCGACCCGCGCGCGGCCGGGGCCGGGCCCGGCGACCCGCGCCACCGGATCGCCGCCGCACTGGTGGCCGGGGCCTACCGGGCCGCCTATCTCACCGCCGTCGCCAGGACACTGGCCGGAGACCCTCCCGAGGAAGTCCGCCGCGACCACATCGCCCTGATACGGACATCCCTGACGGCGGTGGAGGTCGCCGTGGACGCCTTCTACGCCGATTCCCGCGCCGGCTGACGTTTCCGCTGACGTTTTCCGTGATCGGGGCCGGGGGAGATCAGACCCTGTGACGACCGGGACGGGCCGCGACGTCTGTGATATCCGCGACCTGAGGATCGGTGTCTTCCTGATCGGGGCCGGTTTCCCCGGCGCCGACCCCGGCGCGGTACTGCGGGACACCGTGGCGGCGATCGAGGCGGCCGAGCGGGCCGGGTTCGACGACGCGTGGATCGCCGAGCACCACTTCATGACGTACGGCGTCTGTCCGTCGGCTGTCACGCTCGCGGCCGTCGCGCTGGGCCGCACCTCGCGCATCACGGTCGGTACGGCGGTCAGCGTGCTCTCGGCCCGGCATCCGGTCGCACTGGCCGAGGAGGCGGCGCTGCTCCACCACGTGTCGCGGGGCAGGTTCCGTCTGGGGGTGGGGCGCGGCGGTCCCTGGCTGGAGCTGGAGGTCTTCGGCACCGGAACGGCGCGGTTCGAACGGGGCTTCCCCGAGTCGCTCGACCTGCTGTGCGCCGCGCTGTCCGGCGGCCGCGTCGGCGCCGACGGCGAGTTCTTCCGCTTCCGCGAGGTGCCGGTCATGCCGCCCGCCCGGATGACGCCCGTGGTGGCGTGCACGTCCGAACCGACGGCGCGGCTGGCGGCCGGGCGCGGGCTGCCCATGCTGCTCGGCATGCACGTCGGCGACGCCGAGAAGGCCGCCATGATCGAGCACTACGAGGCCCACGCCGTACGACGCGAGGGAGGCCCGCCGCCGCGTCACATCGCCGCGGCCGTCTGCCACGTCGCCGACTCGACGAGCCGGGCGGTCCGGGAGCTGACGGATGCCCTCCCGCGGTGGCTCGAACCCGGGCTGGCCGGTTACGTGCCGGTGGACGGCCGCCCGCCCCCGCAGCGCGATATAGCGAAATATGTCGACATGCTGTGCCGGATCCATCCGGTGGGTTCTCCGGAACACTGCGTGGACAAGATCCTCGCCACGGCCGGGCGGACCGGTCTGCGGCATCTCATCCTGATGGTCGAGGGCACCGGAGTGCCCGAGCGGACGAGGGAGACCATCGCCCGCCTCGGCGCCGAGGTCCTGCCCGCGCTGCGCGCGCGCTGAGCCGCCTCACCCGGCTTCACCCGGCCTCGCCGGGCCTGAGGGCGAGGGACCGGGGGGCGTCGCGAACCGGGAACGACGCCCCCCGGCGACCGCCTGGCCAGCGGTCCGGCTAGCGGTCCAGTTAGCGGTCCGGCTAGCAGTCCACCAGCTCGGGCTTCTGGTTCAGGATCTGCGCCCGGGGCGATACGAACGCCTCGTACGCACCGGTCGCGGCCGGGTGGAAGACCGCCACCCGGTGGCAGTTCTGGAACGCGAGGCGCACGCCGAAGTGCCGTTCGAGGGCGCCGCGCATCGCGTCGCTGGCCAGGCACCGCAGGAGCTGGCCGCGGGCGGCCTCGTCCGGCGGGGGCACCTGGTTGTCGGCGAACTCGGCGCCCGACCGGTCACGCCGGTCCACGAGCTCGCTGATCGTCGCCCAGGCGTACGGCAGCGAGTCGCGGACGCAGGCGACGAACGCCTCGTCGTCGATCTCACCGCCGCGGGCCTGGTCGAGCAGATCGTTCGGAACGGTCAGCGACATGGATGTTCTCCTCTCCGAGGGATGGACTCGACGGTAGTTCGGAGGGGGGCCGCCTCCATCTGGCGCGAAGGCGACACGTGTATCTGGGCTGATAGGTGAGCCGATATCTCGGCCGACGACCTACCCGGTGGTGACGGTGGCGGGGCCGTACACGAAATCCGGGTCGATCTGCGCGGCGAGGTCCTGGCCGGTGGCCCGGTTGGCCCAGGCGCGGGCGTTCCTGCGATGGAACTCGGCCGCCTGCCTGCCGAACTTCTCCCAGTCCTTACGCTGCCGGTCGAGACGGTCGAGCAGCGTGTCGAGGGACCGCAGGTTCGCCGGCTCCAGGTCGGCGAGCCCGAACGGCCGGCCCTGCTCCATCGCCCGTACGGCCGGAGAGTGGGCGAAGCAGGCGATCAGGTCGTCGCCGACCTCGTCGCGCAGGAAGGCCTCGTCGTCCGGCGACTGCACCTTGTTGCCCACGACGGCGATGCGGACGTCGAAGTCGGCCGCGTAGTCACGGTACTGCCGGTAGACGCTCACGCCCTGCCGGGTGGGTTCGGCCACCAGGTAGGTCAGGTCGAACCGGGTGAACAGGCCGGAGGCGAACGAGTCGGCCCCCGCCGTCATGTCCACCACGACGTACTCGCCCGGCCCGTCGACCAGGTGATTGAGATACAGCTCCACGGCGCCGACCTTGGAGTGATAGCAGGCGACGCCGAGGTCGTCCGCGCCGAACGGCCCGGTGACCATGAGCGAGACCCCCGCGACCCGGCAGGACGGGAAGAACGGGTCGTCGAGCCGGACGAGCCGGGAGCCGCGGCCCGGCGGGGTCGTCTTGACCATCGACGCGGCGTCGCGGATGAGCGGATTGTCCCCGCGGAGGTAGTCCTTGATATCGATCAGCATCCCGCCCAGCGGCGGCGGCGTCTCGGCCGCCCCGAGGGCGAGGCCGAGGTGCTGGTTGATGTCGGCGTCAATCGCGACCACCGGTCCCTGTCGCGCCGCGTGCCGGGCGAACAGCGACGACAGCGTCGTCTTGCCGCTCCCGCCCTTGCCGACGAAGGCCACCCTCATCGATACCCCCCGAGTGACTGTGAAAACCGTTATCACTTCCAGTGGGCATCATCGCACAGTGCGACGGGCGTGCGGTGGATTTCCAGCCGAAGGTGTGAAGGACTCAGGAGGCCGGAGGCGTGAAGAGGGCGAAGGCCCGCACCAGGGTGGGCCGCAGCCGGTCCCACTCCGCGGCGTCCGTCGTCCAGGTGAGGACGCTCGTGGTCGTACCCGTGGCGATCACACGGCGGTACTGGTGATACGCGGCGCCCTTGGCCAGATGGCTCTCGGCCGACGCCTTCCGCTGGGTCCAGGTGAACTCCCAGTCGGCGGCCGCCCCAGCCGGGGTCGTCACGGCGCGCAGCCGCATCTTCCGGTACGCGTCGACGGTCGGGCGGGTCATCGCCTCGGCCTCCTGGAGCGCTCCCAGCGGATCGGTGCCGCTCTGCGCGGTGACCTCCACGGTCAGCCGCGCCGCGCCCTTGGGGTCGAGCCACCGGGTCGTGTAGTCCGTGGTCTCCATCGTCCAGCCCTTGGGGACGGCGGCGCGCCAGCCGGTCTCCGCCCGGTGCCAGGTCAGCTTCAGCCGGCGGGCCGGGCTGGGGGAGGGCGACGGGCCCTGCGGCGTGGCCGCGGACGAGGCGGTGGCCCCTCCACTGCCCCCTCCTGTGCCCCCTCCACTGCCCGCTCCGGTGCCCGTTCCAGTGCCGGCGGACGACGGGCCGGGAGGCGTGGCGGCGGCGGTGCCGGCCTTCGGCCGTAGCGCGGCCCAGCCCCCCACCGCGCCGACGACCAGCGCCGCCGCGGCGATCCCGGCGACCAGTCGCGTACGCGTGCCGCCGCCCCGTGCGGGCGCGGGCGGCGCCGGCGGCGGTTCTATCGCCGCGAGCGCCCGGTCCGCGGCGTCGGCGTCGAGCCGCTTGCGCGGGTCGCGTGCCAGGAGGCCGGTGACCAGCGGACGCAGGGGTTCGGGCACGTCGTCGGCCGGCCGTCCCCCCGGAGGGCGCCCGGTGACGGCGAAGAACAGGGTGGCGCCGAACGACCAGAGGTCCGACGCGACGGTCACGTTGCCACCGTCCGACCGTTCGGGCGCGAGGAAGGCCGCCACGCCGCGGCTCGCCTGGACGGGCTCGCCGTGCGCGGGCGCCCGCTGCGCGGCTGGCTTGGCGAACGCGGGGTCGGCGGCGAGCGCGCCGAGCCCGAAGTCGGTGAGCAGCACCCGTCCGTCGTGCGCGAGAAGCACGTTCGACGGGCGCACGTCGCCGTGCCGTACACCCGCGGTGTGGGCGTGGACCAGCGCGGCGAGGACCTTGCGCGCGATCGCGGCGGCCCGTTCGGGCGTGAGGGGGCCGTCGCTCGCGACGATCCCGTCGAGCGATCGGGACGGGACCAGCTCCATCACCACGTACGGCGTGCCGTCCTCTTCGGCCACGTCGTAGACGGCGGTGACGTTGGGATGCCGCAGTCGCTCGGCGTGGCGCGCGGCCCGCGTGACGCGCTGGGCCAGCGGCAGCCGCCGCGTCTCGGTCAGGGCGGGGGGCAGCAGCACCTCTCTGACCGCGACCGGACGGTCGAGCAGGGTGTCCCGGCCCTCCCAGACGACCCCCATGCTGCCGTGGCCGAGGGCACGCACCAGCCGGTATCGCCTGACGATGAGCTGCTCCGCAGTCCCCATCCCGCCCTGCCTCTACGCCTGGCACATTGCACTGAATGCGGAGTCTTCCATAACTAAAGGGGCGGAAGTGAACCACTCGCGATATGTGCCAGGGTGATCTCGTTGAGCGTCGCCTGCTCGTGCTCACGCAGCGCGCCCCAGACGCTCGCGAGCGGTCGCGCCACCCCCGGGAAACGTTCGTTCTCCTGGGCGACGCCCTCCACCACGAGGACCACGTCGGCCAGCGTGATCTCGGTGGGCGGCCGGGCCAGCCAGTAGCCGCCGTCGGGCCCGCGCTGGCTGTGGATCAGCCCGGCCCGGCGGAGCTGGAGCAGGATGTTGTCGAGGAATCTGCGCGGGATGTCCTGAGCCGCGGCGATCCTCTCGGCCGACACGGGGCCGGGAGGGGCCGCCGCCAGTTCCGCGGCGGCCCGGAGGGCGTACTGCGTTCTGGCGGAGAGCCGCATCCGTCACACGGCGCTCAGCGCCAGACGGCGGGCACCAGGCGTGGGTCGCAGCGTGACCGTGTCGCCCGGCGCGAGCCCCAGCCGGTCGGCGAGCTCCCTGGTCACCTGGACCCATGCCTCCCGCCCGTCCTGCCCGTCGACCTCGACCTCCACTCTGACCTCGAAGCCGAGCCGGACGACCCGGGCGATCGTAGCGGGGGTTCCGCCGTCGAGAGGCGAGGCGCTGATCTCGATGTCGTGCGGGCGGACGAGGTCGCCCCCGATCTCGGTCACCGGGCCGAGGAAGCGCATCACGAACGGGTCCACGGGGTGGTCGTACACCTCGGCGGGGCTGCCGACCTGCTTGACCTCGCCGTCCGCCAGCACCACGATCGTGTCGGCCACCTCGATGGCCTCCTCCTGGTCGTGGGTCACGAAGACGGTCGTGACGTGCACCTCGTCGTGCAGGCGACGCAGCCAGGTACGCAGCTCCTTGCGGACCTGCGCGTCGAGCGCGCCGAACGGCTCGTCGAGCAGCAGCACCTTGGGCTCGACGGCGAGCGCCCGCGCCAGGGCCATGCGCTGCCGCTGGCCTCCGGACAGCTGCGATGGGTAACGGTCGGCCAGCTTCTCCAGATGCACGAGCTCAAGCAGCTCCATCACCCGTTCGCGGATCTCGTCCTTCGGGCGTTTGCGGATCTCCAGCCCGAAGGCCACGTTGCGGAAGACCGTCAGGTGCTTGAAGGCCGCGTAGTGCTGGAAGACGAAGCCGACGTCGCGCCGCTGCGGGGACAGCCGGGTGGCGTCCACCCCCGAGATGTGGACGGTGCCGATGTCGGGCCGCTCCAGACCGGCGATGACCCGCAGCAGCGTGGACTTCCCGCCGCCGCTCGGGCCGAGCAGGGCCGTGAGCGAGCCGGACTCGACGTCGACGGACACGTCCCGCAGGACGGGCGTCGTCCCGAACGACTTGGTCACGTCGCGTACTTCGATGGCCATGGCGTCTAATCCTTCGGGCGCAGGAGCTTGGTGAGCAGCAACGTGAGCACCGCGACCAGCGCGAGGGCGGTCGCCGCCGCGAACGCCGCCGGCTGATCGAAGTTCTGGAAGCGCTCCTCGACGAACAGGGTCAGGGTCTGAGTCTGGTCAACGAGGCGGCCGGAGACCACGGCCACCGCGCCGTACTCGCCGAGGGACCGGGCCAGGCAGAGCACCACGCCGTAGCCGAGAGCCCAGCGGATGCCCGGAAGCGTGATGCGCAGGAACGACTGGAGGCGGCTGGCGCCCAGGGTGTGCGCCGCCTGCTCCTGCTCGTCGCCCAGCTCCTCAAGCACCGGCACCAGCGCGCGTACGACGAGAGGCATCGAGACGAATACGGTCGCGATCACCATGCCGGGGGTGGAGAAGATCACCTGGAATCCCCAGCTCTCCAGCAGCCCGCCGACCGGCGCGAACCGGCCGTACACCAGGATGAGCGCGAGCCCGACGACCACCGGCGAGACGGCCATCGGCAGGTCGATGAACGCGTTGAGCAGCCGCTTGCCCGGGAACGAGTGGCGCGTGAGCAGCAACGACACCCCGATCCCGAAGACGGTGTTGGCCACCACGGCCCAGCCGGCCACGACGACCGTCACCTGGAACGCGTGCAGGGCCGACGGGGATGTCAGCGCCTCCGCGAACGGCGCCAGACCTCCCGCGAACGTGCGCCAGATGATCAGAATCACCGGAAGCACCAGCAGGAACAGCAGATAGACGACGGCGAGCGTGCGCAGTCCGTACCTAGCCATGTACCTAGCCACGGCGGTTCCCCCAGCGTTGCAGGAGATCGAGCAGGAGCAGCGCGGCCAGCGCCACGGCGAGGAGGACCGTCGAGATCGCGGCCGCTCCCGTGGTGTTGTCGCTCTCGATCTGGCTGAACAGGTTGACGGCGGCGACCTGGGTCTTGAACGGCAGGTTGCCCGAGATGAGCACGGTCGAGCCGAACTCGGCGATGGCGCGGGTGAAGGCCAGCGCCGTACCGGACAGCATCGCGGGCACCAGGTTCGGCAGGATGATCCGGCGGAAGATCTGGAACGGGCTCGCGCCGAGGGAGGCCGCCGCCTGTTCCACGTCCGCGTCGAGTTCGAGGAGCACCGGCTGGACCGTCCTGATCACGAACGGCAGCGTGACGAAGAGCAGCGCGAGCACGACGCCCGCCCTCGTGTACGCGAGGTTCACGCCCAGCGGGCTCTCCGGGCCGTACAGGGCGAGCAGCACGAGGCCGGCCACGATGGTGGGCAGTGCGAACGGCAGGTCGATGATCGTGTCGACGACCGCCTTGCCGGGGAAGCGGTCGCGGACCAGCACCCAGGCGATGATCGTGCCCATCACCAGGTTGATCAGCGCCACGATCGCGGAGGCGACCACGGTCAGCGTGAGGGCGGCCCAGGCGTCCGGCGTGGTGACCGCTCGCCAGAAGAAGCCGGGGCCCTGGTCCAGCGAGCGCCAGACGACGACCGCCAGCGGAATGAGCACGATCAGGCTCAGGTAGAGCACCGCGACGCCCAGGCCGGTCGCGGTGCCCGTCGAGAAGCGCGGACGCGGCCGCCCCTCCCCGCCCGGTGTGCGGGGCGGGGAGAGGGGCCGTCGTGCGGTGTCGGTGGTCATGCGCCGGAGGTCACTTCTCCGTCGCCACTCCGAGCTTGCGCTCGATGTCGGCGACCTTGCCGGCCGTGTCGAACAGGTTCTTGGTCACCGCGTCCCAGCCGCCGAGGTCGCGGATGGTGAACAACTGCGGCGGGTTGGGGAAGTCGAACCCGGTCACCCCGTCCGCCACCGGGCGGTAACCGTTCTTCGCGAAGATCGTCTGAGCTTCGGTGGAGTAGAGGTACTTCAGGAAGGCGGCGGCCTCCTTGGGGTGGGCCGACGTCTTCGTCACCGCCACCGGGTTCTCGATGAGGATCGTGGAGTCCGGCACCGTGTAGTCGATCTCCTGGTTGTTCTGCTGCGCGAAGATCGCCTCGTTCTCGTACGTGAGGATCGCGTCGCCCTTGCCTCCGGTGAAGGTCTGCAGGGACTTGCGGCCGCTGTCGTCCTGGACGGGGACGTTCTTCAGGAGCGCGCCGAGATAGGCGATCCCTGCGGCCTCGTCGGAGCCCTTGTTCGACTTGGCGCCGTAGCCGGCGAGCAGGTTCCACCGGGCGCCGCCGGACGTGAACGGGTTGGGCGTGATGACCTCGACGCCGGGCTTGATCAGGTCGTCCCAGGTCTTGATGTTCTTCGGGTCGCCCTTGCGGGTGCCGATGACGACGATCGACCTGGTCAGGATCCCCTGCGTGGGGCCCGAGTTCCAGTCGTTCGCGACGATGCCGGCCTTGACGAGGCGGGTGATGTCGGTCTCCAGGGAGAACTCGACGATGTCGGCCTTGAGGCCGGACGCCACCGCGCGGCTCTGGTCTCCGGAGGCGCCGAACGACTGGGTGAACGTGATGTTCTTGCCCTCCGGCGTCTTCTGGAAGGCCGCGATGATGTCCTTGAACGCGGCCTGTGGGGTCGAGTAGGCGACGAGCGCCAGCTGGACCTTGCCGTCCCCCCCGGCAGAGCCGCCCCCTCCCCCGCAGGCTGTGACCAGGGCCGTGGTCGCCACGGCAGCGGCCGCGATACCCCAGAGCCTGCGCTCTCTCATGCCCGCCTCCTAATCCTACTAAATCAGTCGGTTTCGTCGACATTAAAGAGGATCCCTGGTTTCCCGTCAAGTTTGGTTGGTTTAGCGCGATGGACCGTTCCGGCCGCTGAGTGTGTGTCTGTGCACAATTGGGGCTGTTGAGTTTGTTGTGAAATTTCCAGACTTGCTGTGTGGATGAGTGGTAGGAACGTTCGCTAGCAAGTAGCAGAAGGAAGGATCTCCATGCTCGACCCCAGTCCCGAGCACGCCCGCGAGCAGACCGGCCCGCTCGTGCGGCCCTACATCCATGCAGGGGGGCGCTACGGCGTGGAGAGCGACAGGTTTTGGTCTGAGGAGCTGGACGACGTGGTTGTGAACAGGGAATCCGCAGGTAGGGACGCCCGCGGAGGTGACCTCCTGGCCGAGGACTGGCGGCCGGGACAGGGCCCGGCGGATTCCGGTCCGCTCGATCGGGTCGTCGGCGACGGGGAGGACGTCCTCGACGCCGACCCCCGTTCCGACTACGAGGCCGGCTACGAGCCTGGTTACGAGGCCGGTTACGAGGCCGGTTACGAGGCTGACGCGGATTACGGCGAGAGTTACGGCGAAGGCGACTACGCCGACGGGGACCACCATGCCGCCGACCACAGGGACGCCGACCACAGGGACGCCGACCACAGGGACGCCGACCACAGGGACGCCGACCACAGGGACGGCGAGTATGACGAGGCCACGGGCGCCCGGGATGCGTACGTCGACGACGGCGGCCCGGCGACGGACTGGCACGAGTCGCAGCAGTCCTGGCGCGAGCCCGAGACGGGGACCGACCCGAAGGGGTTCCTGGGCGCCGGATGGCGCAACTCGGACGACCCGGAGGAGTTCGAAGCGCCGCGGCGCAAGAGCATCCTGCTCCGGGTAGGCGTCGCGGCGGTGGCCGTCGTCGGCGTCATCTGGGCCCTGACGGCGTGGGTGGGATCCCCGTCGGGATCTCCGTGTTCCGGCGGCAGCGGGTGCACGGCTCAGGCGCCGAAATCGCCTGCCGCGAAGTCTGGGGGGTCGCTGCCCGCCGCCGGGGACCCCGCCCTGGACGATTCCGGTCTGGACGATCCGGCCATGGACGACCCCGCATCCGACGGCTCTGCCGCAGGCGAGCCCGGAGCGGGCGATCCGGCTTCAGGGACGGCGCCGAACCAGGGTGCGGCCCCGAAGGCGTCCGCCTCCGCGGCCCCCCGTGGACACGACTCCACGAAGGCCCCGGCCGGCCACCGGCCGACCGGCAAGCCGCACGTCACCACGCGGCCGGTCGTGACGGCGGAGGACCCCTCCGGCTCGCGGCCCACGCAGGTGCCCACCACCGCGCCGCCGGCCTCCCAGCCGCCCGTCCAGCAGACGGCCGATCCGGTCCCGACGCAGGAGCAGCCCAAGGAGAACAAGGGTGGCGGCCTGTTCGGCTGGCTCTTCTGACGTCCTCCGCAAGGATCGGGCCTGACGTCTTTCTGGGACGCGCGCGTCTGCGGGATCTTCCGGGACGCGCGCGTCCGCATGTCTTTCCGCGATGCGTGTCCAGGCCTGTGTGACGGCTTGTCACGTTTTGTGCGCGGATTGCACCGGCTCCCTGCGAGATATCCACACCCGGCGAAGGCCTCCCGATTCTGTCCGTGACGTTCTGTAGCGTGGCGGTTACGTGAACGAGCTGATGGTGGGGAGGGGGTGTCTCGGTGCCGGCGTTCAACGATCCTGTTCGGGATGGCTCTGATCCCATACGGCCGGAAGGCGCCGATTCTGACGTCGTTCCTCCGGCTTCCACCGAAGGCGTCTCGGCGCGGTCGGCGCGGTCGGCATGGTCGGTGCCGCCGGTGATTGTGGGCACGTGCCTGGACCCGCAGGGTGACTGTCGGACGGGAGGGCCGGGGGAGGGTGGCCCTGTGGCAGGTGCCGTGGTCGGCGATGCCACGAGCGCGGGGCTGGGGCTGTCGGAGGCGGAGCTGCTGGAGATGGCGGCCAGGTGGGCGGCCGCGGAGGTGCCGGACAGTTCGGCGGTCTGTCTTCAGCGGGCCGAGACGTTGATCCAGGCGGTGGATCTGCTGAATTCGGCGATGGTGGCGCTGCTGCACCGGGTGGATGTCACCGGTGAGGCGAAGGAGTATGGACATGCCTCCACCGCTTCATGGCTCCGCTCAGATAGACCGAGCACCCCTGATTTGAGCACGCCCGCTCCGGGGGCAACCACGCCGGACCCGGCGAAGACCGGCGCTGACGTGCCGGGCGTGCCTGGGACACCGGGCGAGCCGAACGTTCTGGGCGTGCAGGGCGTACCGGGTGTGCCGGTGGTGGTGCGGCATGGTCCGGGGATGACGGGGGCGCAGGCGTCGCGGTGGTTGCGGATCTCCGGTGAGGTGGCCCGCCTTCCCCTGGTGAAGGCCCGCTACCGGGCCGGGTCCCTGTCCGGCGGCGCTGTGGACGCCATCACCACGGTGACGGCGAAGCTGACCGATGGGCAGACGGCCGAAGCCGAGCAGATCCTGGTGCAACTGGCCGACAGCGCGACCTGCGCCGAGGTGGCCAAAGCCGGCCGGTACATCCGGGAGATCCTGGACCCCGGCACCCTCGTCGAAGAGTGTGAGGACGACTACGCGTCCCGGTTCCTGCTGCTCCGCCCATCGAACACCGGTGGTGTAGAGGGTGAGTTTCGCCTGCCCAGGGAGACCGCGGCACGGTTGCGGGAGTTCATGACCGCCTACGCCCGGCCGAAGGCCAAGGACGACGACCGGCCGCTCCGCGTCCGCCAGGCCGACGCCTTCGCCGCCCTGCTAAGCGAGAAGGTCTCCACCGAACTCCTCGTCATGGTCCGCCCCGAATCCCTCCCCGACGACATCCTCGCCCCCACCGGCACGCAGGACGCCGCGCCGACCAGCACACAGGACTCTCCGCCGACCGGCTCGGCCCAGGACTCGGACCCCGACTCGTCGATCAGTACAACAGATCCCGCGACTTCGAACACGGAGGCTCCGAACACGCCACCCGGCGCGAGCCGGATGGCCGGTGCGCACAGCACCGCACGCGCGGGCAGCACGGGCAGCACGGGCAGCACGGGCGGCACGGGCGGCACGGGCAGCACGGGCGGCACGGGCGGCACGGGCGGCACGGGCGGCGGGGACGGCGGGGACGGCACGGACGGCGGGGAAGGCGGGGTCGGTGGAAGCAGGAGCGCCCGTGCGGCGCGCGTGCCCGGTGATGCCGAGGCACCGCCCACGGTCGGCGCGCCCACGGTCGGCGCGGTCAGGGTCGGCGCGTTCAGGGCCGGTACAGGGCGAGACGGCCCAAACGATGCCGCCCATCCCGACGATGCCAAACCTGACGATGCCAAACCTGACGATGCCAAACCTGACGATGCCAAACCTGACGATGCCAAACCTGACGATGCCAAACCTGACGATGCCAAACCTGATGGCGCTGGCTCTGGCCACACCGCCGGGTCCGGCGGTGATGCGGCGCGCGCTGACGCGTGCCGCACGTGCGGGCATGCCCCCGACCGGTTGGCTCCCGCTTTGCTGGTCGCGACCGGGCACCTGCTGCCCGTCAGCGACGTCCACCGGCTGGCCCGCACCTCACGCCTGACCCGGCTGGTGATGGACGCCAAGGGCCAGGTGCTGGACATGGGCCGCTCCGTCCGCCTGGCGACCCCGGCCCAGCGCAAAGCCCTGCTGGCGCAGTACGCCACCTGCTACTGCCAGGGCTGCCCGATCCCCGCCGACATGGCCGAAGTCGACCACGTCTACGGCTGGATCGACGACGGCGTCACCAACCTCGACGTGCTGGCCCCCGCCTGCACCTTCCACAACCGCGACAAATTCGCCCACCCCGACCGCTACACCGCTCGCCGCAACCCAAACGGCACCTGGACCCTCCTCCACCACCCCAAGGGACGCCGCCTATGACGCCACTCCGTGCGATGACGGCGGCGAGAAACACGCGACGAAGCGCTCGGCGGCCGGTCAGGAGGCCGTGCAGCTGTCCTGGGTGGCGTCGAACCCTTCCACGTCGTCCAGCGACTTGGGTGGCTTGGTGCCAACCCAGTCGGCACCGATGACCAGCACGATCGCTTGCGTCTGGGCGTTCTTGACCTCGAAGGTGGCCGACTTCTTCAGCTCGCGGAACAGGCGGGCGGCGCGGCTCTCGCCGACGGGGGCGTACTTGATGACCGTCTTCGAGTAGTGCTTGGGAGCCGGCTCGACCTTGGCGATGTGGTAGCCGCGCTGCTCCAGTTCCGCCGCCACCTGCGTGGCGAGGCCCTGGGTGGCGGTGCCGTTCTGGACCACGATGTGGATCTGCGACTTGGGGATCTTCTGCTCGCCGCTCTTGACGTTCTTGCTGATCTCGTCGGCGGCGACCATCTTGAAGAGGCGGTTGGCCTGCGGCTGCACCCACTCGACCCGGCCGGGGTTGGTGACCGAGTAGCGCCAGGGGGTGGTGACGAACCGGATCTGGCCCGCGGTGAGCCCCTTGGCGCTCATGGCGAGGTCCTTCATGACGCCGAGCGTCAGGTCGGGATCCGTGGTGATCGACTTGGTGACGGCGTCGAGGAAGCCGAACAGGGCGGAGGGGTTGGTCAGGGTCTGGCCGCTCATGGCCTTCTTGGCCATGGAAGCCAGGAACATCTGCTGCCGCTGGATACGGCCGATGTCAGAGCCGTCGCCGAGGCTGTAGCGGGCCCGGACGTATCCCAACGCCTGCTCACCGGCGAGCACCTGCTTGCCGGCGGGCAGATGGAGCAGGGCCTTCTTGTCGTTGACGGCTTCGGGAAGGCAGACCTGGACGCCGCCGAGGGCGTTCACCATGGCTTTGAAGCCGGTGAAGTCGACCTTGACGAAGTGATCGATGTGGATGCCGGTGAGGCCCTCGATCGTTCTCCAGGTGCAGGCGATGCCGCCGAAGTTGAACGACTCGTTGATCATGCCGACGTGGGCCCGCTGACCCGGCAGACCCTTCTTGGCCGGGCAGGAGGGCAGCTGGACCAGTGAGTCCCGGGGGAAGCTGATCAGTACGGCGCCGTCCCGCTTGGGGGAGATGTGGGCCAGGATGATGGTGTCGGTCCGCTCGCCGGGAGCCTTGCCATACTTGGCGTTCGCGCCGTTGCGCTGGTCGGAGCCGACGATCAGGACGTTGAGCGCCTTGCTGATCTTGGCTGGGCGGGCGCCGAGTTCCTGCTTGGTCACCTGCTCGTGCCGTACGTTGCCGCTGAGCTTGACGTATCCGCTGACGGCGAAGGTCGCGCCCCCGACCAGCACGCCCAGAGCGGCGGAGACGACGACCCACAGCCAGGCCCGCCACTTGGGCACGGCGCGTGGCGGTGCGGGGAGGTCCTCCGCCGGCGGTGCGGGCCGGACGTCGACGTGACCCACTGTCTTGCTCCTGAGGATCGGACCGGGGTTCACCCCCAGGTCATGAGCCAGTAGCGGCAAATCGGGGAAAGTGTAGCGATCCCGCCTGAATGTCAGCTTTCAAGCGGCTGGTAAAGCCCCCCGCAAGTCCGGATCAAGCGGCTCCCCCTACCTCTGTGACGTACGAAATATCGGAAAGGTTGTATGAATCATGTCGCGCATCGCCCTCGTCGCCGCCGGATCCGGGCTGTCCCTGCTGATCGCCGGAATCTACGGCATCAGCTCCATCTACACCATGACCTGGGGGGTTCCGGTCTTCGTGGCCGGCCTGCTCACGTTCGTGATCAGCACGATCTTCGTGGGCACGGGCCTGATGGGAGGCTCCGGACGGTCGACCGGGTTCGCCGGGCGGATGAAGAACTTCCTGGGCACCGGCAACCGTGACCTGATCGGAACCGGTGTCCCGGCCCCGGCCCTGATCACCGGCATGCGGGACACCGGCACCAGCGTCAACGACCAGGTGGTCGTCGCCTTCGACCTGCAGGTGCGGCCCCACGACGGCGCGCCCTATCCGGTGAGTCACCGGCAGATCCTGCCCCGGCTCCTCATGGGTGCGATCCTGCCGGGCCGTACCGTCCAGGTGTGGACGGACGCGGCCGACCCCACGCGGCTGGCCATCGACTGGTCGGCCATGCCCGCTCAGAGCGCCTGAGCGGCCACGGAAGCGTTCCGCCGGGCACGGGAATCACCTTGACATGTCGGGGGGTGTCGGCGATTCTGACGGTCGGCGTCGATCCAACGCCCAACCTCCTTCGGCCCTCCCGGCGGGGCCGCTCGGCGGAGGCAAAGGGGATCTGCTTCCTCGGATCGCTGGTCATCCGCCCGCCACGGGCTCTTCGCCGGGGACGAGTTCCGTGGTGTCGAGGGCCTGATGACAGCGAGATGACGGAGAACAAGCACTTCAAGCGGCGTGTCCGCGAACGGTCTCGCCGCACCGGCGAGTCGTACACCGCTGCCCTCAGGCACCTTCGACGCGTCGACGCCGAGGAGCGCCACATGCACGACACGCGATGGCAGCGCATCGAACGACCCGACTTCGGTTACGCCGTACAGGTCCCGGGCGAATGGGACGAGCGGCCGCCGAACCTGAAGAACAGCCCGTGGGAGACCGCCAGGTACGGCGACCGGAACGACCGGCGGCACGGCCTCATCGTCTTCCGGCAGCCGATGCGCCCGGGGCGCGACGCGGCCGAAATGGCGCGCAACGTCCAGGGCTCGCTGGAGGGGATCGGCTTCACCGATCTCCGGATCGGCGACGCGGAGGTGGCGGGGCGCCGCGGCGTCCTGCTCACCTGCGCCAAGCACGACGCCGGACGGGTGATGGCCGTGCGGCACTACATGACCACCAGGGACGGCGTCGGCTTCTGCCTCGGCTGCTGGACGACCATCCCGGACGAGGACGACGCCATGTTCGCCGTCATGGCACTGCGCTTCGAGCTCTTCGAGGCCGACGTTCCGCCGGAGGCGCCGGCCGGCGCCTCGTAAGACGGCGAGCGCCGAGGGAATCGGGATCAGTGGGGTGGCGCGGTGCTGCCCCGCGCGGTGAGGCGGGGGGCCTCGTCCTCCAGGGGCGTGGTCTCCCCGCCGTCGATCAGGGTGAGCAGCCGCTGCGCCGCGTGGGCCCCGTACGCGGGGATGTCGCGGGTCAGGCCGGTCAGCGGGGGCCGGACGACCTGGCACAGCGGCGAGTCGTCCCAGGCGACGATGGACAGGTCGTCCGGCACCGCCAGCCGCATCTCCTGGGCCACCGACAGGCCCGCCACGGCCATGATGTCGTTGTCGTAGACGATGGCGGTGGGCCGGTCGGGTGAGCTGAGCAGGCGGCGGGTGGCCCGGGCGCCCTCCTCGCCGGTGTAGTCGGTGTGGAGGATCTGGTGCCGTTCGACCGCCAGAGAGGCGCAGACCTCCTCGAAGGCGGCGTCTCGGATCGCGGTGTGCATCAGCCGGGGCAGGCCGGCCACGCGGGCGATGCGCCGGTGGCCGAGTGCGACGAGATACTCCACGGTCTCCCGGACGGCGACGCCGTCGTCCGCCCAGACGGGCAGCAGTGAGCCCGCGGCCGAGGGATGACCGAGGACGACGACCGGCATGCCGAGGGACTCCATCTCCGGCACCCGCGGATCGTCGCGGTGCAGGTCGACCAGGATCGCGCCGTCCACCCGGCCCTCCCCCCACCAGCGGCGGTAGATGTTCGTCTCGGCCTCGTGGTCGGCGACGACCTGCAACAGCAGCGCGTACGACCGGGCCGCGAGCTCGGCCTCGATCCCGCTGATGAGTTCCATGAAGAACGGCTCGACCCCGAGGATGCGGGCCGGGCGGCACAGGGCGAGGCCGATCGCGTGCGCGCGGGCGCCGTTGAGCGCGCGTGCGGCGATGTTGGGCCGCCAGCCGATCTCCTGGGCGATCGCCAGGATGCGGGCCCGGGTGGCCTCGGACACTCCCGGCTGCCCGTTGAGAGCGTAGGAGACCGCGCCCTTGGAGACCCCCGCACGGTGGGCGATGTCAGCGATCGTCGGTCTTCTCACGGATCCCCTCTGGAGCTGAACCGGTCCAGTGAGCTCAGGCTACTACCGCTACTTTGCCGCGATCCGGACCTATTGACACCACAGACACCCGGATTTTACGGTCTCGGTGCTTATCCGGTTCAGCGGGATGGGCGTGAAGGAGACGAGGTGAAGTGCGCCCGACCGGTCGCGCGATGTGCTGTCGCAGGCGAGAATGCGAACCTGTTTCACGCGAAGCCTCGCATGGCTTCGCCGCCAACATCGGGGCCTGGGAAAAGCACGCACCCCACGCAGCCGCGTGGGGGAAGGAGAGTCACCATGCGGAACCGACCACGGTTTCTCATCCCGCTGCTGGCAGTCGGCCTGCTGACGGCATGTTCAGGTGTCGGAGCCGATCCGGCGCCCGCCCCGAGTCAGGAGGGAGGGGCGGCGGACCAGGGCGCGGGCGGGTCGCTGCCCCGCAACCAGACCCTCTACACCAGCGGCACCCAGTGGGGGCCGCCGTCGAACTGGAACCCGTTGCGGGAGTGGGACTCCGCCACCGGCACCAAGGGTTTCGTCTACGAGACGCTCTTCATATACGACCCGGACGCCGACACGTTCACCCCCTGGCTCGCCCAGAGCGGTGAGTGGACCGGCCCCAAGGAATACACGCTCAAGCTGCGGCCCGGCATCACCTGGTCGGACGGCAAGCCCCTCACGGCGGACGACGTCGTGTTCACGTTCGAGCTCGGCAAGATGGAGACGGTCCCCTATCACCCGCTGTGGAGCTGGCTGAAGACGGCCGAGGCCGTCGACGCGCACACCGTGAAGTTCACCTTCTCCACCGCCAACTACCAGGAGTGGGCGAACCACCTCTACAGCAGGGCCATCCTCCCCAAGCACATCTGGGCGAACCGGTCCGAGGACGAGGTGATGAACGGCGCCAACGAGAATCCCGTCGGCACCGGCCCGTACGCGTACAAGTCGCATGACCAGGACCGGATGGTCTGGGTGAAGCGCGACAACTGGTGGGCGACCAAGGCCCTCGGGAAGGACGTGAAGCCGAAGTACATCGTCGACTACGTCAACTCCAGCAACGAGGTCGCGATGAACCTCCTGCTGCAGAAGGGCCTCGACCTCAGCACGAACTTCCTGCCGGGGATCGGCAACCTGGTCACGGGCGACTTCGGCATCAAGACCTACTACGACGGACCGCCGTTCATGCTGCCGGCCAACACGACGTGGCTCCTGCTGAACACCACGAAGAAGCCGATGGACGACGTCAGCTTCCGCAAGGCCGTCGCCTACTCGATCGACCTCAAGAAGATCGTCCAGGGTGTCTACAGCAACCTGGTGAAGGGCGCGAACCCGACCGGCCTGCTGCCGCAGTGGGACAAGTACATCGACCGGAACGTGGTGAACCAGTACGGGTTCACCCACGACGTCAGCAAGGCCAAGCAACTCCTCGCCGACGCGGGATACAAGGACAAGAACGGCGACGGGCTGGTGGAGTCGCCCAGCGGCGCCAAGATCTCGCTGAAGCTCATCGTCCCGGCGGGCTGGACCGACTGGGTGGAGGCGGCCAGGGTCATCAGCGCGAGCGCCAAGGAGGCCGGCATCGACATTCAGCCGGGCTTCCCGGACTACAACGACCTCGTCGACCGCCGGAACTCCGGCAAGTACGACATGGTGCTCAACAACGACAAGCAGCTGGCGAACACCCCCTGGCTGTACTACGACTACCTCTTCCGGCTACCCGTGCAGAAGCTGCAGACCACGACCAACTTCGGCCGGTACGCCAACGAGCAGGCGTGGCAGCTCACGCAGCGGCTCGACCAGGTCAAGCCGGAAGACCTGGAGGGCATGAAGCGGATCACCGCACAGCTCCAGAAGATCCAGCTGGACGAGATGCCGGTCATCCCGCTCTGGTACACCGGCCTGTGGTCGCAGACCACGAACGCCGTCTGGAAGAACTGGCCGACGGACGCCAAGGGCACGCCCAAATACCCGCCGACGTTCTGGCGTGGCTGGCCGGAGATGGGTAGCACTCTGATGCTGACCGAGCTTCAGCCGGCCTCAGGCGCCTGATCCCGTGCCTCGGCCGCTCGCTCCCCGGAGGGCCCCTCCTCCCGAATCCCCATGAAGGAGAAAGCGTGAGCTCGTACCGTCCCCTGCACGACGGGTGGACCGTCACGGCCGTGTCGTCCACCGGGCACCTGCGCCCGGTGGTCGCCGGGCTTCCGGCCTCGGTGCCCGGTTGCGTCCACACCGATCTGCTGGCCGCCGGGCTGATCGAGGATCCGTACCTCGACGACAACGAGACGCGGCTCACCTGGATCGGGCGCACGGCCTGGGCGTACGAGACCGTGTTCGAGTGGGACGGCACCGCCGGCGAGCGCGCCGACCTCGTCTGCGAGGGCCTCGACACGGCGGCCGCCATCGTGCTGAACGGCGTCGAGCTTGGCACGACGGCGAACATGCACAGGTCGTACCGCTTCCCGGTGCGCCACCTGCTGCGGGATGGCGAGAACACGCTGAAGGTGCAGTTCGCCCCGCCGTACGGCTACGCGGAGGGGCGGCGGGCGGCGCTCGGCGACCGGCCGGGCGCCTACGCCGAGCCGTACCAGTTCATCCGGAAGATGGCCTGCAACTTCGGCTGGGACTGGGGGCCCACGCTGGTGACGGCGGGCATCTGGCGGCCCATCGGCGTCGAGACCTGGAGCGTCGCCCGGCTGGCCGAGGTGCGTCCCCTCGTGACCCTGGCCGAGACCGGCCGGGGTCAGGAGGGCCCGGACGGCGAGGTCGAGGTGCACGTGACGGTCGACCGCGCGTCCGAGGAGCCGCTCGAACTGACCGCATCCGTCGCCGGCGTCACCGCGACCGCGGTGCTGCCGGCGGGCGCGCGGCGGGCCGTGGTGGCGCTCACCGTGCCCGCGCCCGCCCTGTGGTGGCCGCGCGAGTACGGAGGGCAGCCGCTGTACGACCTGACGGTCCGGCTGGGCGACCACGACGAGTGGACCGGCAGGATCGGGTTCCGCTCGGTGCGGCTCGACCGTGCCGGCGACGCCTTCACCCTCGTCGTGAACGGCCGTCCGGTGTTCGTGAAGGGGTTCAACTGGATCCCCGACGACACCTTTCCCTCGCGGCTCACGCGCGAGCGGCTGGCCGAGCGGTTCGCCCAGGCGACCGGCGCGGGCGCCAACCTCCTGCGGGTGTGGGGCGGCGGGCTCTACGAGAGCGAGGACTTCTACGACCTGGCCGACGAGACGGGCCTGCTGGTGTGGCAGGACTTCCCGTTCGCCTGCGCCGCATACCCCGAGGAGGAGCCGTTCCGCGGCGAGGTGGAGGCGGAGGCCCGGGAGAACGTCGCCCGGCTCGCGTGCCACCCGAGCCTCGCCCTGTGGTGCGGCAACAACGAGAACATCGAGGGCCACGCAGACTGGGGCTGGCGGGACAGCCTGGCGGGCCGCACCTGGGGCGGCGGCTACTACTTCGACCTGCTGCCGCGGATCGTCGCCGAGCTCGACCCGACCCGCCCGTACTGGCCGGGCACGCCCTACTCGGGTTCTCCCGAACTGAGGCCCAACGACCCCACCAAGGGCACGACCCACATCTGGTCGGTCTGGAACACCCACGACTACACGCACTACGCCGCCTACACGCCGCGCTTCGTGGCGGAGTTCGGCTTCCAGGGCCCGCCGACGTACGCGACGTTGCGCGCGTCGGTGACCGACGAGCCGCTGACCCCCGAGTCGCCCGGCGTCGCCCACCACCAGAAGGCGATCGACGGCGATCTCAAGCTGCTGCGCGGCCTCGGCGACCACCTGCCCGCGCCGGACGGGTTCGCCGACTGGCACTACTACACGCAGCTCAACCAGGCCAGGGCGATGACGTTCGGCGTCGAGCGGTTCCGCTCGCTCATGCCGTACTGCATGGGCACGATCGTGTGGCAGCTCAACGACTGCTGGCCGGTCACCTCCTGGGCGGCGGTCGACGGCGGCGGGCGGCGCAAACCGCTCTGGTACGCCATGCGGCGGGCCTTCGCCGACCGGCTGCTGACCTTCCAGGGCGACGACCTGGTGGTGGTGAACGACACGGACGAGCCGTGGGCGGGCGAACTCGCCGTCGAGCGCCGGACCCTCGCGGGCGAGCCGCTCGTCAAGGAGGGCTTCGCCGTGGACGTCCCGTCCCGGTCGGCGGTCCCGGTCGAGCTGCCTCCCGTGCTGCTCCGGCCGGGCGACCCGGCCGGTGAGGTGCTCGTGGCGACCCTGGGCGGAGTGCGCGCGCTGCGCTTCGGCGCGGAGGACCCGGCGATGGCCTATCCGCCGGCCGAGCTCGACACGACGGTCGAGGAGGACGGGGACGGCCTGCGGGTCACCGTCACCGCCCGGACCGTGGTCCGCGACCTGGCCCTCTTCCCGGACCGGCTCGATCCCCGCGCGACCGTGGACGACCAGCTCGTCACGCTGCTCCCCGGCGAGACCGCCGTCTTCCACGTCACGGGCGGCGACCTCGACCGCGAGGCGCTCGTCCGCCGGCCCGTGCTGAGATGCGTCAACGAGGCACGGCCCTGACCTGCGGGTCCGGGCCGGATGAGGAGCGGGCGAGGAGCGGGTGAGGAGTAGATGAGGGTCGGGGGCAGGGCCACGGCGGTCGGTCGCTCGGGGGTAATCCGTCCCGCTTGTTAGTCTCAAGGCCGGTAATCTCCGGCACGGTCACGCCGGACCGCGGCCCGTCCCCGGTCCGGCCATCGAACGCGAGGACGACGTGGAACTGCTCACCAACCCGATCAAGGACTACGCCTGGGGCTCCCGTACGGCCATCGCCGAGCTGCTCGGCCGGCCCGCGTCCGGGCCCGAGGCGGAGATGTGGCTGGGAGCGCACCCGTCGAGCCCGTCCCGGTTCGTCCGGGACGGCGGGGCGGTGACGCTGGCCGACGCCATCGCCGGCGACCCGGAGGGCACACTCGGCCGGGCGGTGGCCGACCGGTTCGGCGGGCGCCTGCCGTACCTGATGAAGTTGATCGCGGTCGGCCGGCCGCTGTCGCTCCAGGTGCATCCGGACGCCGCCCAGGCCGCGGCGGGACACGCCCGGGGTGATGAGAACTACGCGGACTCCTGGCACAAGCCGGAGATGGTCTGCGCGCTCACGCCGTTCCGGGGGCTGGCCGGCTTCCGGTCCACCGAGCAGGCCGCGATGCTCGTCGACCGGCTCCAGGTGGAGGCGCTGACGCCGGTCGTCGAGTCGCTGGAGCAGGGCGACATGCTCGGCGCGCTGCGGACGCTGCTGGAATGGCCGGACACGCGGCGCAAGCTGGTCGACCAGGTCGTGTGGGCGGCCTCCTGCGTCCACCAGCCCGACTACGCCCTGGTCGGGCGGCTGGCCCGGCGCTATCCCGACGACCCGGCCGTCCTCGCGCCGCTGCTGATGCGCCGCCACGAGCTCGCCCCCGGAGAGGCGCTCTACCTGGGCGCGGGGGTGCTGCACTGCTATCTCGAGGGCTTCGCCGTGGAGATCATGTCCTCGTCCGACAACGTGCTGCGGGCCGGGCTCACCGGCAAGCGGATCGACGTGGACGAGTTGCTGCGCATCACCGAGCCGGACGCGCAGCCGCTGCCCGTCCCGGCCGTCGACGGGGCCTACGCGCCCCCGGTGCCCGACTTCCTGCTGCGCCGGATCACGCCCGGGGCCGGACAGGTCCTCGACGGCGCGCTGCCCAGGATCGTCCTGTGTACGGAGGGTTCCGTACGCGTCGGCGGCACGGAGTTGCGGGCCGGGGAGTCGGTCTTCGTGCCGGCCGCGGACGGGCCGGTCGAACTGGCCGGCGAGGGCGTCGCCTTCTGCGCGGAGCCGCAGGTCTGACGGGACACGGCGGCTCCCGGCGGCTCCCGGCGCGGGACACGTGGGGCGCGGTAATTCTTTCGGAGATACACGCAGCGTGCTGTTTGTTCTACTCTCCGTGAGAACATCTGATGGGCGGGGTAGGAGTCGCTCATCGTCAACCGCGGCCCGCTGAGGGGGATCCATGGGACGCTTCCGGGTTGCCGGCCTGGCAGTGGCGTCGTTGAGTGCCGTCGCGCTGTCCGCGTGCGGATCGCAGGGCGGATCGGCCAAGCAGGCGGATTCGCACGGTACGAAGCAGAACAAGATGGCCGCGGAGGCGTCGGCCAGAAAAGCGGAGATGCGGGAGGCCGCCCGGGTCCAGGCCAATGAGCTGGGCCAGGTGCCGGTGATCATGTATCACCGGATCGTGAAGAACCCGCCGCCCGGCGACGACCGTTCGCCGCAGGATTTCCGCGCGGAGCTGGAGCGGCTCGCGGCCGAAGACTACGTTCCGGTCACCGCGGCCGAATACGTGACCGGGAAGATGGACATCCCGGCCGGTAAGCACCCCGTCGTGCTGACGTTCGACGACTCGTCGCCGTCGCAGGTCGCGCTCGACGGCACGGGCAAGCCGATGCCCGACTCGGCCGTCGGCATTCTGATGGACGTGGCGAGCAAGCACCCGGGCTTCCGTCCGGTCGCGACCTTCTATGTCATCAAGGACATGTTCGGCAAGGCGCGGCAGGAGGAGCAGCTCCAGGTCCTGCAGTGGCTGAAGGACAACGGCTTCGACCTGGGCAACCACACCCATGACCACATCAACCTCCTCGGCAAGTCCAAGGAGGAGGTGGAGGGGCAGATCGTCGCCGGTCAGAACCTGATCACGTCGCTGATCAAGACCCCGCCGGTGACGCTCGCCCTGCCGTACGGCAACCAGCCGAGCAAGAAGGAGTGGGCGCTGCACGGGTCGGCCAAGGGCGTCAGCTACAACTACCGCGGTGTGTTCCTGGCCGGATACACGCCGGCCCCGTCGCCGTTCACGAAGGACTTCGACCCGATCGGCATCCCGCGCATCCGGTCGAAGGAGAAGGTCGGCGACTGCAAGAAGTTCTGCTCGATGGCGTGGCTCGACTGGCTCAAGAGCAACCCCGCCGAGCGGTACACCTCGGACGGCAACGCGGCCACGGTGGCGTTCCCGAAGTTCAAGGCGGCCTTCGTCGCGAAGCCCTTCGTCTCCCGCACCCTGCCGTACTGATCCGTACTGATCCGCGCTGATTCCCGCTGGTCCCTTCCGGACCAGGATGGGGCGCTAACCTGCGGGCATGGACGACGAAACGGCACTGCGGCGGCCGTCCGCCGCAGCGGCCGGCATGACGGGTGACGGTCGGCCAGGTGACGGTCGGCCAGGTGATGGTCGGTCAGGTGACGATCGCCAGGGAGCAGACGAGCCGGCAGGAGTTCAGCAGGCAGCAGGTCAGCCGGGAGATGCTCAGCCGGGAGAAGCTCAGCCGGGCGATCTCCGCGGCCTGACGCCGCGGCTCATCGGGCCGGAAATCACAGCCGTCTTCGCGGTGTCGCTCGGCGCGAGTGGGCTCATCTCGCTGATCCAGCTGATCGGCGCGCTCACCGCGCCGAAGGCGCTGAGCGGTCAGCACGCCGTGCTCAACGGTTCGTACGCGCCCGGGCGTCCCTGGCTTGACCTGTCACTTCACCTCGCGCAGATGGCGGTGAACGTCGCGCCCGTGGGGCTCGTCGCCTACCTGCTCGCCCGATCCGGCGAGTCGCTGCGGACCATCGGGGTGGACACCCGGGAGCGGGGCCGTGACCTGCTGCGCGGAGTCCTGCTCGCAGCCGGGATCGGCGGCTCCGGCCTGGCCTTCTATCTGGTCGTCTACGCCGCGGGCGGCAACCTGAACGTGGTGCCGGACAACCTGCCGGACGTGTGGTGGCGGATCCCTGTGCTGGTGCTCGACGCCGCCCAGAACGGCGTGCTCGAGGAGGTGCTGGTCAGCGGATATCTGCTCCACCGGCTCGGCCAACTGGGGTGGACGCCGTGGCGTTCGGTGGGGCTTTCGTCGGTGCTGCGCGGCTCCTACCACCTCTACCAGGGCTTCGGCGGGTTCGTCGGCAACGTGGTGATGGGCGTCGTCTTCGGCTGGCTCTACCGGCGCTGGGGCCGGGCGATGCCTCTCATCGTCGCCCACACGCTCATCGACGTCGTGGCCTTCGTCGGGTACGGCGTGCTGCGCGGACGGGTCTCCTGGCTGCCCTGACCCCGTGTCCACGCGGGCTCGTGCCCCCGGCGCCCCCCCGGCGCCCGCCCGTGCCCCCCGACGGCCACGCCGTCCGGGTGCGCCGCCCATCTCCCGGTATGGCGGATCGAGGTGGGCAAACCGTTTCTCTTCGGCGCGGCTGATTGCGATTGTGGTCCATCCCGGTGCATGGTTGACGTGCCGTCGCCAATCGCCTGCACGACGAGATGAGCGACACGTCTGGATCCCCCCGGCATAACGGCCTTATCAGGCCGTCTTCACGTGGGGACTTCGCATGACACCGTTCATGAGACCGTTATCGCCGCGCGCGTCGACGCGCGTGATATTCCGGGCGCGCAGAGGCGCGGACGGAGACGACCGGCGCAGGAGGCCGGCCGCTCCGCGAGCCGGGGCGCGTCCCGGCGTCCGTCCGCTCCGGCGTCCCGCCGGGCCGTGGCTCCGGATCAGCCCGCGACCGGGCCGTACCGCGACAGGCACCGCGACAGGCACCGCGACAGCCCCGGCCGCACAGTCCCCGGGCGCAGAAGCTCAGGGCGCACAATCTCCGGCCCAACAAACTGCTATCGCACAGGTTCCGGTCACCCAGTCGTCAGCCGTACGGCCACGGGGGCTTTCGCCGAGGCCGGAGACCGCCGCAGGCGGGGCACCCCTCGTGCGCGGACCCGCGCGTGGCGCCGAGCCCGCTCCCGTCGCGGCCCGCGGGTTATTACCGTGGCCCGGCCGGCCCCGGGCCGGCCCCGGGCCGGGCCGGGCGGCTGCTGGGCGCTCAGGCTGGGCGCTCAGGCGAGGCAGCGCAGCGCGCCGCTGACCCGGGGATCGATCGGGTGCCCGGCGGGCAGTCTGCCGACCGTCGCGTCCACGAAGTCCTGTGGGGAGAGGACGGTGCTGCGGCCGTCCACCCACACTCGCAGGCCGCCGTTGTCCGCCGGCTCCACGGTGGCCTGGGATCCCCGCTCGTCCAGCGCGAACAGGCCGACCCGCGTCCGCCAGCCGAGCCGGCCGGACGCCTCATCGTCCGTGACCGGCACCCCGACGTCGTCGGCGTGCGTGGCGAACTCCGAGCTGTAGTGGAACGCCTGCAGTCCGGCCGGGTAGGGCCCGACGGCGGTGGCGAGGGAGCCGTCCCGGCCGAGCTCGCGCATCCGCGACCGGGTCTGGGCGTTCTTGCCGCGCCACTCGTCGAGCACCTGTTCCACCGGCAGGCGGCGCCGCCTGCGCACACACCACTCGTTGAACTCCTCGTATCCGCCGCGTACGCCCTCGTGTTCCAGCATCTCGTAGAAGCCGTCGACGTCCCGGTCGAGGCAGGCGTGGTTGTAGAGCTCCTCGCCCGCGAGGTGGGCGAGCACGTCGCGCACCGTCCACCCGGCGCAGCGGGACTGCCGGTTCCAGGCGTCGCCGTCCAGCGATGAGAAGTGGCGGTCGAGGCGCGCCGCCTCGGCGTCGAGGATGTCGAACGGGTCGAGGCTCGCGAGCTGGTCCGGTCGAGACGTCATGCCTGGTCCGGTACCCGGGGAGGGGCCTCCGTCACCTCCCCGGGCCCCGGACCGGCTCCGGGGCAAGGCGGTCTCGGATCAGGCAGCCCGGTTCAGGCAGCCCGGTTCAGGCAGCCCGGTTCAGGCAGCCCGGTTCAGGCAGCCCGGTTCAGGCAGCCCGGTTCAGGCAGCCCGGTTCAGGCAGCCCGGTTCAGGCAGCCCGGTTCAGACAGCCCGGATCAGGCTGCCTGTTCTGGCCGTACAGATCAGGCATTCCGGGTCAGGCGGGGCCGGGGGCGAGGGCCCGGCCGCCGCCGAACCCCGCGATCCGGCAGTCGTCCTGGATGTCCTGCAGGGGCACATCTTCGCCGGGCATGGAGTCGAGCCTCCAGGAGATGTTGTTCGGGTCGGAGGTGGTGGAGGGCACCAGGCTGACCTTGAGCCCGCGGTCCTTCATGCACTTCACCTGCTTGCGCACCGCGTCGGCGTAGTGCGGGTTCCGCTGGGGATCCATCTCGGGCGGTAGCAGGGGCATCTTGTTCTCGCACGCCTTGCGGGCAGCCGTCTCGGCCTTCTCGTCCGCGTCGGTCCTGGCCACGTGGTCGGGCGCTCCGTGGTCCTTCAGGCAGGTGGCGTAGGCCATCCGCAGCTTCGTGATCTCCTCGGGGGTGCTGTCCAGGCGCAGCTGGGGCCGCTTCTCCTCGTCCGACGACTGCCCCTGGGAGGCCGTGTCTCCGCCCGAGGCGGCCGCGGTGGTGCTGGAGGTGCCGGTGGCTGTGGTGGCCGACGTGGTGCCGGATGTGTTGCCGGACGTCGAGCCTGCGGGTGAAGCGGTGACCAGCGACGCGACCTGGCCGGTCCGCCCGGATGCCGAGGCGGTGCCGGAGCCGCCGCCACAGGCGGTGAGAGCGATGAGGCTGAGGGCGGCGGCGCCCAGCGCGGCCAACGAAGTCGCGCGATTGGTACGAGTCGGGCAAGTCATGAGAGTCATGCGGGTCATGCGGACGAGAATGGGGCGCGGATGTCAGGAAACCGTCAGGCGCGGGTGAGGGTCCGGTAGTCCTCGGCCCCGGTGGAGGACGCCCGTGCCGAGGGTGTCAGGCGCCCGCTCAGGCCGGACATGCCGGCCTGGTTTCACGGCCTGGTTTTACGGCCCGGTTTCACGGCCCGGTCGTGGGAATCCGCAGGGTGAAGACCGAGCCTTGGCCGGGCGTGCTCGTGGCGGACACCGAGCCGCCGTGCGCCTCGACCAGCTTGCGCACGATGGGCAGCCCGAGCCCGCTGCCGCCCGTTCTGCGGGTCCTGGACTTGTCCACGCGCCAGAACCGTTCGAAGACCAATGGCAGATGCTCGGGGGCGATGCCGACACCGGTGTCGGCGACCTCGATCACCAGCTCGCCGTCCGTCATCCGGGCCCGCAGGCTCACCTCGCCGCCCGGCGGGGTGTGGCGCACCGCGTTGGACACGATGTTGCCGATCGCCTGGCGCAGCCGCATCGGGTCCGCGTACGCCTCCGGCTCCCCATCGAAACCGGCGGTGAGGCGTACGCCCGCGGCGTCGGCGTTGCTCCGCTGTGCGGTGGTCACCTGGTCGAGCACGTCGGGAACGTGGACGGGCTCCTTGTGCAGCGCCAGCTCGCCCGCGTCGGCGACGGCGAGATCCTGCAGGTCGTCGATGATGTGCTGGAGCAGCGCCGCCTCCTCGAGGAGCGAGGCGACCAGCGCGGGGTCGGGCGCGACGATGCCGTCCTGTGTGGCCTCCAGCCAGCCCCTGATGTTGCTGAGCGGAGTGCGCAGCTCGTGCGCGACGTCGCTGACCATGCTCTTGCGCAGGTCCTCCAGTTGCGCGCGGCGGCTCGACATCGCGTTGAAGGCGGCGGCGAGCCGGCCGATCTCGTCGCGGCCGCGCACGTCGACCCTGGCCGTGCCGTCTCCCGCCTCCATGCGCCGTACGGCGGAGGTCAGCGCGCGCAGCGGCCGGACCAGCCGGACCCCCGCCGCGACGGTGGCCGTGACGGTGATGAGCAGTACCAGGGCGGCGACCCCGGCGATGCGGATCTGGTTGCCGGGGGACAGGTCGAAGATGGTCGAGGCTCCGCCGCCGCGGCTGCTCACGAACAACAGCGCCGACGGTGCGACATAGGGGGCGAGTTGCTCGTGCCGGCCGCTGGACAGACAGGCGGGCGCGCTGGAGACGAGGTCGGCGGTCCCCCGGGGGTCGGCGGCCGAAGGCAGCGGGGCCCAGGTGAAGTCCAGCCCGACCTGCACCTCCGGTGCACCCCGGTGCGCCATACAGGTGTTGACTAGGTCGTTGAGCTGCCGGAGCGCCTTCGCCTCTGTGGGGGTCGGTGTGTCGAGCGCCGTGCCGCCGCACCGCGCCATCAACGTGGTGTCGACCGTGGGGGCGTCGACGTACGGGCGGCCGCTCGGGCCGTCCACGACGCGGGCGGCGGCGCCGAAGCTGGTCCGCAGGCAGTCGGCGTGCTGTTCGGCGACGGCCCGCAGCCGGGTGCGCTCGGAGCGGGGCAGGCGGAACGGGCCGACCGCCCGGGGATCGATCCGGTCGGCGGACGAGCCACCGGCCAGGGCGGTGTCCACGGCCAGCGGCTCGATGACCGCGGTGGGCTTCGCGGGCAGCGTCACCGAGCCCCGGTCGGAGTCGAGGACGACGCGCCGGTCCTCGGTCGTCAGAGTGATCCGGTGGCCGATCTGGCGGGCGAGCCTGGTCACCGTGTCCTGCGCGCCGTTCCACGAGGTGTGCGTCGCGGCCCAGCCGAGCAGGGTCCGATACGCCTGGGCGTCGTCGGCGAGCGCCTGACCCTCCTCCTGTTTGATCGCCACGGTGGTGCTGCGCACGGTCAGCCAGGCGGTCGCCCCGATGGAGCACACGGAGACGAGCGCCGAGACCGCGAGCAGCCGGACCAGCAGCGAGTCACTCCGCATCGGTCGCGCTCCGGCGGCCGGGCCCGGCGGTGACCTCGTCGTTGAGCTTGTAGCCCACGCCGTGCACGGTGACCAGGCGGACGGGCCTGCGGGGGGTCGGTTCGATCTTCTTGCGCAGGTTCATCACGTGCACGTCGACGGCCCGCGAGGTGATGTACCGGTCGAAGCCGTGCAGGTGCAGCAGGATCTGCTCACGGGTGAACACGCGGCCAGGCTGCGCGGCCATCAGCTCCAGGATCTGGAACTCCCCAGGTGTGCACTCGATCCGCTCGCCGTCGACCGCGACCTCGTGCCGGACCGGGTCGACGGTCAGGCCGCCCACCCGGAGCACCGGCTCCGGCGCGGCCGCGGCAACCCTGGAGCGGCGCAGCAGGGCGCGCACCCGTGCCATCAGCTCGCGGGGGCTGTACGGCTTGGTCATGTAGTCGTCGGCGCCCAGGTCGAGCCCGAGCAGCAGGTCGTCCTCGGTCGACCGGGCGGTGAGCATGAGCACCGGCAGGCCCGACTCGGCGCGCACGATCCGGCATACGTCGAGGCCGTCCACTTTGGGCATCATGACGTCGAGAATGAGCAGGTCCGGCGTCCGTCGCCGTATCTCGTCGAGCGCGGCCCGGCCGTCGGGCACGGTGGAGACGGTGTGGCCCTCGTGCTCCAGGTAGCGGCGGACCAGCTCCGCCTGCTTGACGTCGTCCTCTGCGATCAGGACATATGCGCACATAGCGCCGAGCTTAGGTGGGCCACGCCGCGGCTCCGTACCGGCTGGGAGCGCCCTCACGGAAGGGCTAAGCCTTCCTGACACCTTCCTGACATCCTCCCGCGACGCTCGTCGCTCTGCCGGGGGGACGGCCGTCGCACGCCGAGTGGCCCCGGGCGTCGGAACTCGTGAAGGAGCCCCGGATGAAGGTCGATCGGTCGTGACGGCCGAACCCCAAGGAAGGCAGCGAAGGCATGGGCGGCGCGTCGCCGTCGCCCTGATCGCGCTGGCTGCCGTCGGCGCGGCCGGCGCGGGCGCGGTCGCCCTCAGCCAGGACGGTACGGAGCCCGCGCCGGGCGCCCCCGCGATCCCGGTGGCGACGACCACCGTGACCAGGACCGACCTGTCGAACTCGATCAACCTCTCCGGCAGGCTGGGCTTCGGCGCGGCCCGTCCGGTCCGGGGCGCGGGGACGGGCACGCTCACCCGGTTGCCCGCGCCGGGCTCGCCGGTCACGCGGGGCCGGCCGCTCTACTGGGTGAACGACCGGCCTGTCGTCGCGTTTTACGGGTCGACCCCGCTCTTCCGCAAGCTCGGCCAGGTGGGGATGATCGGCCGCGATGTGACGCTGGTGGCGGACAACCTCACCGCGCTCGGCTACGACGTGGGCAGCCGTACGACGGGCGCGTCAGTGGGCGCGACAGAGGGGGGGCCGGGCGCGACTGCAGGGGCGTGGGCGGGCGCCACGGCTCCGGAGCGGACCGCCACCGGTGACGCCGCGAGCCGGGAAGGGGGAATCGCCTACCGGCCGCCGGGCGACGTCTTCACCGCTTCGCTCAAGTCCGCGCTGCGGCGCTGGCAGGCCGACAGCGGCCTGCCCCCCACAGGGACCCTCGACGTCGGCCAGATCGTCGTCTTCCCCGGCCGGGCCCGTGTGGACGCGGTGAAGGCGCAGCAGGGAGATCCGGTCGCCGGGGACATCCTCACCGTGACCGGCACCGCCAAGGTCGCCACGATTTCCCTGAACGCCTCCGACGCCGGGATCGTCCGCAAGGGAGAACGGGTGACGATGGTCCTCCCCGACGACAAGAAGATCGCCGCGAAGGTGACCGCGATGGGCAAGACCGTCCAGGAGTCCTCCGACTCCTCGGACCAGAACGAACCTCAGGTGAGCGTCACCGTGACGCCCGTCAGGAGCTCGGCGGTCAAGGCGCTCGACTCCGCCCCGGTCGACGTCGTCTTCACCACCAGGGTCCACAAGAACGTCCTGGCGGTGCCCGTGTCGGCGCTGCTCGCCCTGCGGGAGGGGGGCTATGCCCTGCAGGCGCGGAGCGGCGCGCTGATCGCCGCGACGACCGGCATGTACGCGAGGGGGATGGTGGAGGTCAGCGGGCCGGGCATCGTCGCCGGCCTGACGGTGGTGACGAGCTCGTGAGCCCGGCGGACACGCCCGTCGTGCGGGTGCACCGGGCGAGCAAGATCCACCCGGGCGGGGTCACCGCCCTGGACGACGTCTCACTGGTCATCGAACGCGGTGAGCTCCTCGCGATCGTCGGGCCGTCCGGTTCCGGCAAGTCGACCCTGCTCAACCTCATCGGTACCCTCGACCGGCCCACCCGGGGGACCGTCGAGATCGCCGGGCGGGACGTCACCGCCCTCGGCGACCGCCGGCTGTCCGCGCTGCGCGGCCGCAGCCTCGGGTTCGTCTTCCAGCAGTTCCACCTCGCCGAGGGGCTGACCGCGCTGGAGAACGTCACGACGGGGCTGCTCTACGCGGGCGTGGCGCACCGGCACCGGCGGCCGCGGGCGCTTGAGGCGCTCGACCGGGTGGGGCTGGCCCACCGGGTGGACCATCGGCCCCACCAGCTCTCCGGCGGCGAGCGGCAGCGCGTGGCCATCGCCCGCGCCCTCGTCAACGGGCCCGCGCTGGTCCTCGCCGACGAGCCGACGGGGGCCCTGGACACCGCCAACGGCCAGGCCGTGCTCGACCTGCTCGTACGGCTGAACGGCGAGGGCACGACGATCGCGATCGTCACGCACGACCGCGACCTCGCGGCCCGGGCGCCGCGACGGGTGGAGATCCTCGACGGCCGCGTGGTGGCCGACTCGGGCAGCACGACACCCGGTGCGACGTCGGAGCGTGCGGAATTGGAGCGTGCGGAATCGGAGCGTGCGGAATCGGCGAGCGCCGTGTCGGGGAGCGCTGTGTCGGAGAGTGCGGCGCCGGGGAGCGCCACGTGAACGGCGTGGAGGGGCCGTCCCTTCCGGGGGCGGGGGACGCGGGCAGCCGCCCGGTCCGGCTGACCCCCGCCGACGTGCTGCGCCTCGGGCTGCTCGGCATCCGCACCCGCAGGATGCGGGCGGCCCTGTCGGCCCTCGGCGTCTCCATCGGCATCGCCACCCTGATCATCGTCACCGGCATTCCGGCCTCCGGCCAGCGGGCCGTGATCGACCAGTTGGCCACGCTCGGCACCGGCATGCTGCGGGCCGAGCCGATACCCAACCAGGACCCGCCCGTGCTGCTGCCCGAGTCGGCCGACCGGATGGCGGCCCGCATCGGCCCGGTGCTGTCCGCGAGCGCGGTGGCCAACACCCACGCCGTCCTGGCCCGCTCCGACCGGGCCGACGAGGGCGACGCGGCCGGCATCAGCGTGCTCGCCGCCCGGACCAACCTGCTGGAGGTGGTCCACGGCCGGGTCGCGGCGGGGCGGTTCCTCAGCCCCGGTCTCGACCGGTTCCCGGTCGCGGTCCTCGGCCGGGAGGCCGCCGTACGGCTGGGCGTCGACCGGCCTGCCCCCGGCGCGGACTGGCCGCTGATCTACGTGGGGCGGCAGTGGTTCTCCGTCGTCGGCATCCTCGATCCGCTGCCCCTCGCGCCGGAACTCGACCAGTCCGTCCTGGTGGGCTGGGATCCCGCCCGGCGGCTACTCAGGTTCGACGGCCATCCGACCGTGGTCTACGTCCAGGCCGAGGAGAACGCGGTGGAGGACGTCCGCGACGTGCTCGCCGCGACGGTCGATCCGCAGGTGCCTGACCTGGTCCAGGTCAGCAGGCCGTCGGACGCCCTGGCCGCCAAGCGGGTCACCGAGAGCGCCTTCTCCGCGCTGTTCCTCGGCCTCGCGGGCGTCGCCCTGCTGGTGGGCGGCGTCGGCGTGGCGAACACGATGGTGGTCTCCGTCCTCGAACGGCGTCGTGAGATCGGCCTGAGACGTGCGCTCGGCGCGACCCGGGGACACGTACGGGTCCAGTTCCTGACGGAGTCGGTGGCCCTGTCGGGCCTCGGCGGCGTGGCCGGCACGCTGATCGGGGTGGTCGCCACGGTCGCCTACGCCCTCTCGCAGGGGTGGCCACCCGTCATCCCCACGTCGGCCGCGGCGGGCGGCATCGGCGGGGCGCTGCTGGTCGGCATGGTGGCCGGGGTGTACCCGTCGGTCCGCGCGTCGCGTCTCATGCCGACCGAGGCGCTGGCCGCCTCGTGACCGGCGCTGGTCCGGCCCGGGCGCGCCTGCCCCGATCTCCCGGCTTACCTCGAATATCCAGATAATCCTACGATCTGCCGATTTGGCGACGGAAATCTGGGTGCAGTGTCGATAAGGCACATTCAATATCTATTCACCGCACGCCATTAATAAAGAGATAGGTGTAGGGAAAGAGGTGGTGACCCCCGTTTGTTGGCCCGGTGGCAGGAAAGCAAGAACACCGGCAGCCGGATCTGCTGGTCTCCTCGAATCGGAAATTACCGCCACCTTCCGGATATGCCGGGCCAGAAGTACGTTCAAGGGGGAAAGTGAAATGCCCATGCGGAACGATGTTGTCAGGCTCCTCGCGATCGGTGCCGTTGTGGCCGGTGGCGCCGTGGTGCTGGGGGCTCCGGCCGTCGTGGCCTCGACCAGTGGCGTAACGCACGTGAACGGCGGAGGGCCCGTCCGTGTGGCGATGCAGCGTCATGCCTACGGCTATGGACACGGTCGCCACAAGGGCCGGGCCAAGAACAAGCAGTGGCAGCACGATCGCCAGCACCAGAAGCAGCGGCAGTTCCTGCTGCGTGACTTCACGCTCGTCATCACGCCGTTCCAGAAGGGCGAGAACGGCGCCGCGGCGCTGCCGTACAACTGGCAGAATTCGGACTCTCGCATCCGTCCCGATAACAATCAGGGCACCACGACCGAGACGACCGCGCGCGACAGGCAGGTGCAGAGCGTCGATCACCGGCCCGTCATCACGATCACGTCGCCGTCGCCCTCGCCGTCCCCGTCGGATCTCGTCGAGTTCGGCGGCACCGCTCCGATCACGCCCCCCGTCCCGCCCGCCGTCGCGCCCGCCGCGGCGCCGATCGTTCAGCCGGCCGCCGCGCCGCCGGCCGCGACGACCACGCTGGCTGACCCGGCGGCTGACCCGGCGGCTGAGCCGTGCGCTCCGCTCCTCAGCCTCCTGCTCGGGGTCGGGGTCTCGCTCGGTGGGAACGGCACCGCCACTCCGGCGCCCACCCCTGAGCCGACCGTCACGCCGACGGCCGTTCCGACCATCACGCCCAGCGCGGTCCCGACGGTCGCGCCGACGGCCGTTCCGACCGTCACGCCCAGCGCGGTCCCGACCGTCGCGGCGGCCACCACGGCGACCACGGCCACCACGCCGAACGTGACGATGTGGCCCAGGACCAGGGGCATCGGGCTGCACGCGCACGTCGGTCTCGGTCTCGGCTCCCGCCTGTTGAACCGCGGCACGACCGGCACGGCTGCGGTCCCGACGGCGACCGCCGCGACGCCGTGCCCGCCGAGCGGCCTCGGTCTGCTCGTCGGTCTCGGCCTGGGCCTGCGTGCCACCCCGGCGGGTGCGCCGACGGCCCTCGCGGCTCCGGCCGGCACGGGATCGGTCTCGCCCTGACAAGGGCGTGACGCCGTCCGCCAGGAACGGTGAACCGAGCCCGGGACGATCGGCCTGCCGGTCGCCCCGGGCTCGTCCATGTTTCACGTGGAACGTGGCTCGCCCCGGACCCGATCAGCCGCCGCGCTCGGTGCCCGTGACCAGGCGTGACTGGTCGTCATGGCGAACGTGGCGGGGGCTGGTCACCCGCGCGGCGAGACGGCCGTGACAGTCTGGGACGGGAGAACCGCCTGCCGCGCCGCGTGGCGGGCCGCACCAGTTGGAGGTCTCCATGGCTGACGTTTTCGACGTGATCGTCATCGGGGCGGGCCCTGCGGGGGAGAACGTCGCCGACCGGGTGACGACCGGTGGCCTGACCGTCGCGATCGTCGAGAAGGAACTCGTGGGCGGGGAGTGCTCCTACTGGGCCTGCATCCCCAGCAAGGCGTTGCTGCGGCCGCTCGACCTGGCGGGCGAGGTGCGCAGGGTGCCCGGCCTGGAGGCCGGCCCGGTGGATCCCAAGGCCGTCCTCGCCTGGCGTGACTCCATGGTCTCCGGCTACAGCGACGAGGGACAGGTCGGCTGGCTCGACTCGGTCGGCGCCACGCTGGTCCGGGGCGGCGGGCGCCTGGCCGGGCCGCGGCAGGTGGAGGTCGTCGGACCAGACGGGAGCGTCCGGTCACTCACGGCCCGGCACGCCGTCGTGCTGGCCACCGGCAGCGAGGCCGTCGTCCCGCCCGTGCCGGGGCTGGCGGAGGCCCGCCCGTGGACCAACAGGGACGCCACCGGGGTCCGGGCCGTACCGCGTCGCCTGGTGGTCATCGGCGGCGGCGTGGTCGCCTGCGAGATGAGCCAGGCCCTGCATGGCCTGGGCGCGCGCGAGACCACGATGGTCGTGCGCGGCGGCGGGCTGCTGGAGCGCGTCGAGCCGTACGCGGGAGAGATGGTCGCGGAGTCGCTCAAGGAGCAGGGGATCGAGATCCTGCTGAACGAGAGCGCCGAGCGGATCGAGCGGCCCGAGCCGGGGGGCGAGGTGACCGTGCACCTCTCCGGCGGCCGGACGATCACGGCCGACGAGATCCTGGTGGCCACCGGGCGCCGCGCCGCGACGCGCGGGCTCGGCCTGTCGTCCGTCGGGCTGGAGGACGGTCCGGTCCGGGTCGACGACAGCATGCGGGCGACCGGTGTGGACGGCGGCTGGCTCTACGCCGTGGGCGACGTGAACGGCATCACCCTGCTGACCCACATGGGCAAGTATCAGGCCCGGCTGTGCGGTGACGTGATCGTGGCCCGGGCCAGGGGCACGGCCGACGACCTGCCGTCGATGCGTGACCGGGCCGACGGCATGGGCGCCCCCCAGGTGATCTTCACCGATCCGCAGGTGTGCGCCGTGGGCCTGACGGAGGCGCAGGCCCGTGCCGATGGCTTCGACGTCCGCACGGTCGAGTACGACATGGGCAAGGTGGCGGGCGGTTATCTGCTCGGCGACGGCTACCGGGGCCGGGCCAAGGCGGTGGTCGACGAGCGGCGGCGGGTGCTGCTCGGGGTGACGTTCGTCGGGCCCGGGGCCGCCGACCTGCTGCACGCCGCGACGATCGCGGTGACCGCCGGGGTCACCCTCGACGACCTGTGGCACGCGGTGCCGTCCTTCCCGACCGTGAGCGAGGTCTGGCTGCGGCTGCTGGAGGAGTACGGCCTGTGACGTGACGGCCCGGGGAAGCCGTCCCGCGCAGAACTCCTCCGCCTCGACCGGTCTCCAACCGCTCGTACCGGTCGTCGGTCATAACGAAAGCGGCCCCTCCGTGAACGATCATGAAGGGGGCCGGGCACGCTCGCGGAGAGGCCGGCGCGCGCCTGTGCTCAGCCCGCGTCGGTGACCAGGGCGGGACGCCGGACGTCCTCCACGCGCACGGCCACGTCGGCCGTGCGCACCGGGTCGACCTCCCGCTCGTACCGTTCATAGGCGGGCAGCGTCCACCGGTCGTCCTCATCGGTGCGGCGGGCGAGCGCGGCGGGCGACATCGACAGGTGCACGGTCAGGTCGAACGGCAGGCCGCGGCCGAGCAGCAGCGGGCCGTCCACGAGCACGACCCCGCCTGGCGGCAGTGTGACGTGGGCGGCCCGGGTCGCCCGGTCGCGTTCGCTGTCCCACAGCGAGGGCAGCACGCGGCCCGTGGCACCCGGCTCCAGCGGCGCCAGCACCTCGCGGACGAGGCCGCCCACGTCGAGCCAGTCGTCGTAGAAGGCGTCAGGGTCGGTCCTGCCGAACTCGAAGCGCAGCGAGGCGGGGCGCAGGAACCCGGCGGCGGGCACGCGCAGCGCCTCGCGGCCGCGCAGACGCAGCGGGGCCAGGAGTTCGTCGGCGAGGCGATCAGTCGCGGCCGGCGGTGCGCCGTCGACGGCGACGCGCACCCAGGGGGCCGGAGTCGCGGCGATCCGGTCGGCGAGTTCCTCGACGAGCAGCGACGGGGAGAGGGGCCGGGCGCGCACGGGGATCCAGAGGCTAGGAGGTGATCCGGCGGCCGGAGAGCTGCTCGGGGGCCATCACGATGAAGTGGTCGCGGGTGCCGGGAGCCCAGGGCGTGAGCGGCAGCCGGGACAGCCGGTCGATCTCGCCGGGGTCCGACGCGACCCGGGCGTGTCCCACCGCGGCCACGGACCAGCCCGTGCGCCGCACCGGGTCGAACTCGTCGGCCTCGAACGCCACGATCGAGTTGGCGACGGCGGCGGCCAGTTTGGAGCCGATGCCCGTACGGATGACGATCTCGCCGTCCAGCAGGCTGAAGTTGACCGGTTGCACGGCGGGGAGAGCGTGATCGGTGAAGACGATCCGCCCAATGGGAGTGGACGCCAGCAGGTCGAGGCATGCGCTGCGGGCGAGGATCTCCAGACCGGCGGAATCGAGCTTCATATGGTCAAGCCTGCTCGGACGGCGTGGGGGACATTAGGGGCGAAGGTCCCGTCATTGCCGTCGATCGGCCTTGAGCCGCGCGGCCAGCGCGGCGGCCTGCGTGCGGCGCTGCATGCTCAGCTTGCCGAGCAGGTTGGACACGTAGTTCTTGACGGTCTTCTCGGCGAGGAAGAGGCGCTCGCCGATCTGGCGGTTGGTCAGACCCTCGCCGATCAGTTCGAGGATCTGCCGCTCCTGGTCGGTCAGCGCGGCCAGCGGGTCCTTCCTGGCCGCCTGGTCGCGCAGGCGCTGGAGCATGCTCGCCGTGGTCTGCGGGTCGAGCAGCGACTGCCCCGCGGCGACCGTGCGGACCGCGCCGACGAGGTCGGAGCCGTGGATCTGCTTGAGCACGTAGCCCGACGCCCCCGCCATCACGGCGTTGAACAGTGCCTCGTCGTCCGCGTAGGACGTGAGCATGAGGCAGGCGAGCCCGGGGAGCTTCGACCGGACCTCACGGCAGACGTCCACGCCGTCGCCGTCGGGCAGGCGCACGTCGAGCACGGCGACGTCCGGCTTCAACGCGGGTATCCGCGCGACGGCGGACTCGGCGGTGCCGGCTTCGCCCACGACCTCGATGTCGTCCTCGGAGTCGAGCAGCGCGGCCACTCCGCGCCGTACGACCTCGTGGTCGTCCACCAGGAACACGCGAATCATGGTTTCGAAGTTAGCCGACCTTTCGCCCGCCGGGGTAGTGACGAAGGTCCCTTAACTGATCGCGTCGCACGGGGAACGCTCTTGCCATGGACGAACTCGAGCGAATCGACGCCTACTGGCGTGCCGCCAACTACCTGTCGGTCGGGCAGATCTATCTGCTCGACAACCCGCTGCTGGACGAGCCGCTGACGCCTGAGCACGTCAAGCCGCGCCTCCTCGGTCACTGGGGCACCACTCCCGGCCTCAACTTCTGCTTCGCGCACCTGAACCGGATCATCCGGGAGCGCGACCAGGACATGATCTACATCTGCGGGCCGGGGCACGGCGGCCCCGCCGTGGTGGCCCACGCGTGGCTGGAGGGCACCTACACCGAGCGGTTCCCCCATGTGACCAGGGACACCGAGGGGATGCGGCGGCTGTTCCGCCAGTTCTCGTTCCCCGGCGGCGTGCCGAGCCACGCCGCCGCGGCGACGCCGGGTTCGATCCACGAGGGCGGCGAGCTGGGATACTCCCTCGCGCACGCCTACGGGGCGGCCTTCGACAATCCGGGCCTGGTCGTGGCGTGCGTGATCGGCGACGGCGAGGCCGAGACGGGCCCGCTGGCCGCGGGGTGGCACTCCAACAAGTTCCTCAACCCCGGCCGCGACGGGGTCGTGCTCCCCATCCTCCATCTCAACGGCTACAAGATCGCCAACCCCACCGTGCTCGCCCGGATCCCCGAAGACGAGCTCATCAAGCTGCTTGAGGGGTACGGCTACCGCCCGCACGTGGTCGCGGGTGAGGACCCGGCCCGGATGCACCGGCTGATGGCCGAAACGCTGGATGTGGTCTTCGACGAGATCGCCGACTTCACCGCCGGGCGGGCGCCCCACCTCCCGATGATCGTGCTGCGGACCCCCAAGGGATGGACGGGACCGCGGGAGGTGGACGGGCTCCCGGTGGAGGGGACCTGGCGGTCGCACCAGGTGCCGTTGACAGAGGTGCGGTCGCGGCCGGACCACCTGGAGCTGCTGTGGGAGTGGATGTGGTCCTACCGGCCCAGGGAGCTGTTCCACCAGGACGGACGGCCGGTTCCGGAGATCACCCGTACGGTCCCGGTGGGCGGCCGGCGGATGAGCGCCAACCCGCACGCCAACGGCGGGGAGCTGCTGCGCCCCCTGGTGCTGCCCGACTTCCGCGATTACGCGGTGGAGGTGAAGTCTCCGGGGTCGGCGTTCACCGAGCCGACGCGGGTGCTGGGCCGGCTCCTGCGCGATGTGATCGCGGCCAACCCGGCCGACTTCCGGTTGATGGGACCGGACGAGACGGCCTCCAACCGGTTGCAGGCGGTGTTCGAGGTGACCGACCGGGCCTGGGAGGCGGCCAGGCTGCCGACCGACGATCATCTGGCGCCCGGCGGCCGGGTGATGGAGGTGCTCAGCGAGCATCTGTGCCAGGGCTGGCTGGAGGGCTACCTGCTGACCGGCCGGCACGGGCTGTTCTCCTGCTATGAGGCGTTCATCCACATCGTCGACGCGATGTTCAACCAGCACGCCAAGTGGCTGGAGTCGGCCAAGCAGATCGGCTGGCGGCGGCCCGTGGCCTCGTTGAACTACCTGCTGTCGTCCCATGTGTGGCGGCAGGACCACAACGGGTTCAGCCACCAGGATCCCGGGTTCCTCGACGTGGTGGTGAACAAGAAGGCCGAGGTCGTGCGGGTGTATCTACCGCCGGACACCAACACGCTGCTGTCGGTCGCCGATCACTGCCTGCGTTCGCGTGACTACGTCAACGTGATCGTGGCGGGTAAGCAGCCGGTGCTCGACCTGATGGGCATGGACGAGGCGATCGCCCACTGCACCCGGGGGCTGGGCATCCTGGAGTGGGCCTCGACCGACGCGGGCGCCGAGCCTGACGTGGTGCTGGCCTGCGCGGGCGACGTGCCCACGCTGGAGACGCTGGCCGCGACCGCGCTGCTGCGCGAACACCTGCCGGAGCTGCGGGTACGGGTGGTCAACGTGGTCGACCTGATGCGGTTGCAGCCCCGGTCCGAGCATCCCCACGGCCTGGACGACACCGAGTTCGACGCGCTCTTCACCGCCGACCGTCCGGTGATCTTCAACTTCCACGGCTATCCGTGGCTGATCCACCGCCTCACCTACCGCCGCAACGGGCACGACAACCTGCACGTGCGGGGATACAAGGAGGAGGGCACGACCACCACCCCGTTCGACATGGCCATGCTCAACGACATCGACCGCTATCACCTGGTGATGGACGTGATCGACCGTGTCCCCGGACTGGCCACCACCGCCGCCCACCTGCGTCAGCAGATGGCCGACGCACGGCTGCGCGCCCGCGCCCACACCCGCGAGTACGGCGAGGACCCCGCCGAGATCCGCGACTGGACCTGGCCCTGCTGACCCCGGCGACCGCCGCCCCACCGCACCACCGCACCACCGGGGGGCCGCGCCACCGCACCACCGGGCAGACCGCTCCGCCGGGGCCGCCCCGCCGTTCAGTCGCGGGGCGTACGGCGGAGCGGGCTCCGCAGCCGCAGCGCGTCCCGGAGCCGCCGCAGCGTCCCCTCGCGCTCGCGGGGCTCGGCGTGCCGCGCCTCATGCAGCTCGACCAGGGCAGAGGCGGCGTCGGGACGCTTGGCGGGCGTGGGGTCGCGCATCCGCCGTACGAGGTCCATGACCTCCGGCGAGACGCCGCCCGCCCCCGGCTCGGCGTCCGCCCCGGGCACCGGCAGCTCACCGGTCAGGAGCTGGAACGCGATGACGCCCGCCGAGTAGACATCAGAGGCGGGCGACATGCGGTCGGGCCTGGCCCGGCACTCTGGGGAGACGTAATGGACGTCGAGGATGTTGGGCAGCTCGTTGGCCACCGTGTGCTTGCGCGGCCCCGGCTTGGCGTAGTCGAAGCCGGTCAGCATGGCGTGCCCGTTGTCCGCGACCAGCACGCAGGCGGGGGTGAGCGCCCGGTGGATCACGTTGTTGGCGTGGACGTGCGCGAGCCCGGCGAGCATGTCCTCCAGCACGTCGAGCTTGGCGTCGGTGCTCAGCGGGCGTCCGGTCAGGTGGAGGTGCAGGGCCTGCCCGTGGACGTCGTCGAGCACCAGGACGAACCGGCTCTCGTCGTCGATGGCGAAGAAGTCGCGCGAGCGTACGACGCACGGGTGCGGCGGGATCTTGGCGAGCGACTGGTAGGCGTTGGCGATCCGCCGCTGCTCGGCCACCCGGCGCTGCTGCTCGGCCATGGGGTCGGCCCGGTAGACGCGCAGCAGCACGGTCTCGCTCGTCGGAGCCGTCGCGTTGACCGCGCGATATTCGGTGACCCGGCTGTCGCCGCCGAGTTGCTCCTCGACCTCCCAGTTGCCGAAGCGCGGCGGGGCGGTCGAGCGGCGGACGGTGCCGTTGAGCGCCTCCAGAATCGCCGTCCGGTACGGCCCGGCGTCCCTGCTGCACCCGTGCCGCACCCGGGACACGTCGCTGAGCATGCCGATCAGCCCGGGGATGGTGGTGACGTGCCGCGCGTCCCGGCCGCCGGGGTCCACGAGGACCGCTCCGGGCGCGGTGAGCACCACGACGTTGTCGACATACAGACGCTCCAGCTCGCGGTGCTCATCGATGAGCAGGCCCTTCAGTGCCCGGGCCGTGCCGCGGAGCTTGGCCACCGGTGATCCGAACGCCTCGCGGTGCTGCGGGAACCAGCGGGTGCCCACGACCTCGAACCGGCCCCGGGCCCCCTTCACGTCGATGACGATCAGGGAGTGACCGGTGAGCACGACGACGTCGACCTCGAACAGGTCGGCCCCGCGCGGCACCTCGATGTTGTGGAGGAGCAGCCAGTCGTCGGGCGCGTTGTCCCTGAGATGGGCGATGACCCGTCGTTCGGCGTCATTGACGGGGCGTCCGCCACCGACGATCTGAGCCATCTCCCCTGTTCCGCCTCTCTGACCAGAATGAGCTACTTATCCTCCTAGGTATCGGTATTCCCGCGCCACCACTGAATTTCCCGTCTATGGCCAAAGGGAAATCTGGGGTCACAGGCTCGGGGGGCTGCGGCGGGGCCATCGGACGGCCATCGGCCCGGCGGAAACCCCGCCCGCGCCGCTCTTCTGGGCCGCGGCCGCCCGGACGGTCCGCCGGGCGGCGGAGCCCGACTGGCCCCGCTCCGCGGGTCGCCGGTGCCCGATATGTAGTTTGCTGGGCGATTTGCCGGGAATCGCGTGGATTATGCGAGTCGTCGTGCTGGGTGCCAGCGGAAACGTCGGGACGAGCGTGCTGGCGGCGCTCGAGTCCGAACCGGGCGTGAGCTCGATCGTCGGGGTGGCACGCCGGATGCCCGAGCGGCGGCCGGGGAAGACCGAGTGGCTGACCGCCGACGTCAGCCGCAGCGACCTCGGTGAGATCTTCTCCGGCGCCGACGCCGTCGTGCATCTCGCGTGGTTGTTCCAGCCAACCCACGATGCCGTCGCGACCTGGAACACCAATGTGATCGGCAGCATCCGGGTCTTCCGGGCCGCCGCTCGGGCGGGCGTGTCCGTCCTGGTCCACGCCTCGTCCGTGGGCGCCTACTCGCCAGGCCCCAAGGACCGGCCGGTCGACGAGGGCTGGCCGACGCACGGCTGGCCCAACGCCGCCTACTCGCGGGAGAAGTCCTACGTCGAACGGGTACTCGACACCTTCGAGCGGGATCACCCCGGCATCCGTACGGTCCGCATGCGACCCGGCTTCATCTTCAAGGCGGAGGCGGCCACCGAGCAGCGGCGGTTGTTCGGTGGCCCGCTCCTGTCGAAACGGGTCATCCGGCCGGGCACGATCCCGATGGTCCCGGACATGCCGGGCCTGCGGTTCCAGGCGGTGCACGCGGCCGACGCGGCGGAGGCCTTCCGGCTGGCGCTGATCAAGCCGGTGGCCGGCGCGTTCAACCTGGCCGCGGACCCGGTCATCGACGCGGCCGTGCTGTCTGACGTGCTGCAGGCCAGGCGCGTGTCGGTGCCGCCCGCGCTCCTGCGGACGGCCGTGGCCGCCGGATGGCACCTGCGGCTGATCCCGGCTCCTCCCGGCCTGCTGGAACTGCTCCTGCGGACCCCGATCATGGATGTCACCCGGGCGCGCGAGGAGCTCGGCTGGCAGCCGCGGCGCAGCGGGATCGACGCCCTGCGCGAGGCGCTTGAGGGCATGCGCCGCGGCGCCAGCGGGGGCACGCCACCGCTGGCGCCCGACGAGGGGGTCGGAGGCCGCATCAGAGACCTGGTCCGCGGGATCGGCACGCGTCCCTGAGAGCCCGCCTGGAACGCGCGGGACGGCCTCAGGCGTGGTCGGCGCAGCAGGGGGTGGGGTCGGGCACCTCCGCGGGCACCAGCAGGCCGCCCGCGGCCGGCATGGTGAGCAGGGTCATCACGGTGTCGCGCCAGACCGGGCGGACGTGATCTCTCGTGTCCACCGCCGCGCCGGGAGCAGGCGGATCCGGCTGTGCCAGGACCAGCACCCGCTCGACGGCCGACCGCGCCAGCAGGTCGCCGACGGTCAAGGTGCCCACGAGGGCGCTCCGGCCGGGGAACAGCGCGATCCGGCCCGACGTCCGTCCCGCGTGCTCCGCCGCGGCCAGCGCGGCTCCCTCGGAGTCCGGGCCGGTACGGGCGTCCGCGAGCGCGGCCGACACCCCGGCGGGGAGTGCGGTGGTGAGCGTGGTGGTGAGTGTGATGGTGAGCCCGGCGAGATCGACCGGCCCGGGGACGGCGACCGAGCACGCGACGTGGGGCGTGCCGGTGCGGACGAAGTGGGTGCAGCCGATCACGTCGTCCGGCAGGCCGAGCGCCTCCACCACGGCGTGGAGAAGGTGCTCGGCCTCGGGGACCGTACGCGATCCGGCGTCGACGCCGAGGATCATCGGCGGGGCAGGATCCAGATCGGGTTGCTGTAGAACCACAGGTCCTTCCACGGGTCGGCGTCGCCGAAGACGTCGATCTGCGGGCCGTGCGGGTCGACCGACGCGCCCATCAGGCCGGGAGCGGTCCGGTTGCCGTCCGTGCCGCGCAGGCGGACGTAGACCGGCCGGTCGACGGCGCCCAGCTTGTAGGTGAAGCTCACGGTGCCGGAGTTCTTGCCCACCTCGAACGACTGGACGACCTTGGTCGCCGGGGTCGTGAAGGCGTCCTTGTCGGAGACCGGGCCGGTGACGTCGCCCTGGATCACGTCGACGCGGGCCAGGGTGGGCACGAACTGCGCCCAGTTGGGCCGGTTGGCCAGCGTGATCTCGATGCTCACCTCGACCTGGGCGCCCCTGCGGACCTGGAGCGTGTCGCCCAGGGTCACCCCGGGCTGGCCGGCCGCGCGGGCCCGGACGACCAGGCCGCTGATCAGGCCGCCGTGGTCGACCCAGATCCGCCCGTGCCGCAGGCCGTCCATCACGGCGCCGTAGGAGAATCCGGTGGATCCGACGTGGGTGCGGCTGTAGAAGCCGGGCCAGAAGTCTCCGTTGGAGAGGTTGGCGACGCCCGCGTAGACCGGGTCGTTGTACCGGCCGTTGGCGTCGAAGTCGCTGCCCGGGCCGCGGTCGCTGGTGTCCATGAAGACCGTGTGCGAGTCGGAGTTGGCGGTGATCCACCACGCCTTGCCCTCGGCCAGGAGGCTGTCCCACAGGCCGCCGACGGTCGAGGTCATCCAGTCGAAGCCGCCGAATGTCTTGTAGCTCTCCGGCGGGTAGCCGGGGAAGGAGTCGGCGCCGGGGCTGTTGTCGTAGTAGCCGCGGCCGCTGCCGGGGCCGTTCGGCTTGGCGATGCCGGCCGCCTGGTGGCCGGGCGCGCCCTCCATGCCGACCGCGATCGTGGGCTGCGCGTCGCGCCAGCCGCGGATCTCGTGCGGGGAGTCGATGCCCTTGCGGGCGGGGTGGTTGGCGAAGAACAGCGCGTCGTCCACCCGGCGCCGGCGCACGGCGTCGGCCAGGAAGTTCAGCCCGGCGATGGCGAGCGCCTCGTTCTGCGGGGTGCTCGCGCCCGCGCCCTTGACCGAGCCGTCGAAGGAGTTCTCGAACTCCTTGAGCGTGGCGACCTCGTTGCGGCCGGGGGCGACGAACACGGTGCCGTGCTCGGCGGCCGGGATGTTCCACTCCAGGCCCTGGAAGACCAGGGTGTCCTTGATCGCGGCGCGGGCGGCGACGATGTCGGGGTTGACCTTCTCCACGCCGATCTTCGCGTGCGCCACGCTGCCGTGGTCGGTGATGACCATCCAGTCCAGGCCGTACGCGTTGGCGTGCCGCACGTGGTCGATCACGCGGTACATGCCGTCGCTGCTGTGCTGGGTGTGGATGTGGTGGTCACCGGCCAGCCAGAGGTAGCCGTCCCTCGGCTCGCGTTCGCCGCCGTGGTCGACGTGGTGGCGCGCGGCGTCGGAGTCGGCGGCGGCCACTCCGGGGGCGCCCATCACCCCCGCGGCGGTGAGGCCGGCGCCGAGCAGCCCGGCCCGCCGGAACATCTGGCGGCGCGACAACTGGGCCGGGGAGAGCTCCTCGTCCGCGACCGACATGTCGACGACCGGCGCCATCTCGCTCTGGTCGAGCGACTCGCCCTGGTGATGATCGTGGGGATGGGGGTGCGGGTGTCCGTGGCCCTGAGTCATGCTGGTAGCCCTTCATCCGGCCGGAGAGATCGTTCCGGCACGGACGCACCTTGGCGAGGCGGACTGAACCGCGTATGAATTCCAGGGGCCGGGAGAAGGTCGGCTCTCTGTACGGCTCGTCTTCCGTACGGCTCGTCATATGGAGTGGCTGCATATGGAGTGACTACATATGGGGTGGCTGCTCGCCCGCCCCCGGTGACGGGCGGTGTTCGCGGGTGCTTCCGGCACTTCGGTGCCGTGATGACAGTCCGTGTACGACGGGCTCAGAAAAATCGCGGCGTGTCGCGTGGCGTGCCAAATTTCCGGAAAGGGCACCGGACAAATCAGACAGAGAATCGCCTATTGGTGGACATATGCGGTCCAAAGTGCATAGCGACCCGTGATGCCGCCGTCACTCTTCGTAGGTGAAGCCGAATGCCGCTCGCATTCGTTGCGTCGCGGTGTGTCACCTGTGACCATGCATTCAACGGGTCCGGAGGACCTTCCCACCGGGCCGGAGCGGCGCAGGCTGATCGGAGAGCGATCGGACGCGGCGCACCGGCGGCGGAGGGGGCGCGGCGATCCGGCCCGGGAACAGCTGTCTGGAACATATGGGGAGGGGGACACGATGACTACTACCATCCGGCCCCGCGGAAGCGGGGGACGCCGTCAGGGGGAGCGCTTTCAGGACCCGGAGTTCGGTTCGTGGGTCGGAGAGGTGGCGAGAGCGGTCCGGGACGTCGTCGACAGCACCCCCCGGACCATCCGCCTCTGCGTCCTGATCGCGGTGGCAGCCGCGTCGTGGGCGTACCTCAAGTAGCGATGGAGAGCGATTGAGGACGTCCCTGGTCGCGGACCCAGGTTATGCCGAGGGGCTGGTCTGATCGGCCCGATTTACGGGATCGGGACGATAACAAGGGCCAACTCCAATGCACGGCCTGGGTCCGCGCGGGGAGGGCCGGGCCGGGGTCTCAGGGTCCCGGGTCGGGATCGGGATCGGGGTCCACGCCGGAGCCGGCCAGCCGCATGGACAGGCGGACCAGCGACCCGCCCCGTGCCTGCTCGATGCTGACGGTGTCGCAGAGCTCGCCCATCAGCCACAGGCCGTATCCGCGGTCCGCGCGCGCCGTGGGCCGGTCGGCGGGCAGGGCGCTCGGCTGGAGGACGCCGACGTTGTCCGTCACCTCGACGGCCAGCGCGTCGTCGTCGTGGGAGATGGCGAGCACGCCGGTGCCGCCGCCGTGTTCGAGCACGTTGATGGCGGCCTCGTTGGCGGCGATGACGAGATCGTCCAGGCGTGCGCCGCTCAGCCCGGCCCGCCGCGCGTAGGTCTGCACGTGCTCGCGCAGCGTGGCGAGGTCATCCGTGATCGGCCACTGCCGGTGGTGATCCACCACCTGTCCTCCTCGACCTGTCCGTCCTCCGCGATCATCCGCGCCCGTCGTGTCGTTCGCCCGGGTCACCCCCGTACCGATCCGTTCCGTCCGACGACGACCGGGGTCGCGTCGCGCCGAGGGCGGCCCCGAAGGTCGGCGCGACGGTGAACGCGCGGACGAGGCCGGTGACCGTGAAGATCCTGGTCAGCCGGGCGTTCAGCTCGGCGAGTACCAGTTCCGTGCCCTGCTGCTCCAGCCGTGTGCGTGCCTTGAGCAGCACCCGGAGCCCCGTGGAGTCGCAGAAGTCGAGACCGCTCATGTCGAGGATCAGCGTCCGGCATCCGCGGTCGGCGGCGGCACGCAGGTCGGCACCGAAGCGGTCGGCGTTGGTGAAGTCCAGAGAACCGGCCAACGCGACGGCGACCAGGTCGCCGGGCGGTTCGCCGGGCACCTCGGCCGGAGACAGTACGACGGCGTCGGTCACGGTTCCCCTCGTCAAGGGCCGAAAATGACCGCCCCATCCTACCGGCATCGGGGTCGTCTCCATCGAGCGGCCCGAACGTGGCCTGGAGTGATCCCTGGGCCCGGCGTGCGCCCTGGGAAAGGTGATTCCTTGACCGTCGCCAAGGGTCCGGCAAGAAAGGGCATGCGCGGTTTTTGTCCACTGCCTCGGGGGACCGACCTGGTGATTTCCCGAAGGAGATGTGGATGAAAGACCGCTCATGCATGACGTGACACGGGAAGCGCGAGGGGCCGATCGGCTGGCGGTCCTGGTCGCGCCCCGGTCGTCCCGCGTCTCCACGGCGCCGCTCACCATCGGGGTCGAGGAGGAGTTCCTGCTCATCGACCCGGTCAGCGGGCGCGTGGTCCCGGCCGCGGAGGAGGTGCTCCGCCGCGTGCCCGACCGGGTGGCCCCCCGTCTCGTCCACGAGCTGACCCGGTTTCAACTCGAGACCAACAGTGCCGTCCACACCGACCTGCGGGCGCTGCTCGGCGACCTGCTGGAGACCCGTACGGCGCTGGCCGCGGCGGCCCGGGCGGTCGGCGTGGGGGTGGCCGCCTCCGGCACGGCCCTGCTCGGCAACCCCGGCATACCCCCGCTGACGGTCTGCCCCCGCTATCTGGCCATGGCGCGGGAGTTCCGCGGCCTGCTCCAGGGCCAGGGCGTGTGCGGCTGCCACGTGCACGTGGGAGTGCCCGACCGGGAGGAGGCGCTCCAGGTCAGCAACCACGCCCGGCCCTGGCTCTCCGTGCTGCAGTCGCTGGCCGGCAACTCGCCCTTCGCCGACGGCGTCGACACCGGATACGCCAGCTGGCGGTCGGTCGTACTCGGACGGTGGCCCAGCGCGGAGCCCCCGCCGTACTTCCGTTCGCTGGGACACTACGAGCGGCTCGTCGACGCGATGCTGGCGAGCGGCGCGCTGATGGACCGCGGGATGATCTACTGGTACGTCCGGCTCTCCGATCACGTGCCGACGGTCGAGTTCCGTACGGCCGACACCTGCGCCACGGCGGAGGAGACCGTGACGATCGCCGGTCTGGTCCGCGCCCTGGTGGCGACCGCGCTGCGGGACCTCCGGGCGGGGATCCCGGCTCCGGCCGTGGACGACTGCCTGCTCCGGGCGGCCTACTGGCGGGCAGCCAGGGACGGCGTGGAGGGCGCTGGGCTCGACCTGTTCTCCGGCCGGTTGATGCCCGCGTGGCGCCTGGTCGGGCGGCTGGTCAACCACGTGCGCGCCGCCCTGGAGGACAGCGGCGACTGGCGGCCGGTGACGGAGAGCCTGCGCCGGCTCCGCCGTATCGGGTCGGGCGCGGCCCGGCAGCGGGCCGCCTACCTGCGGCGCGTCCATCTGCCCGACGTCGCCGACCTGCTTGTCCGGCAGACCGAGGACCTGTCCTGCCCGTCGTTCCCCTGACCCGGCCCGGCCGCCGGCGGCCCGCCGTGACGCCGTGTGACGCCGTGTGACGCTGTGTGATACCGCGTGACAACGGCCCCCGTCCTCCTCCCGATCGGGGAGGGGACGGGGGCCGCAGGCGTGCGCAGGCTTGGTACGGGGAGGTGGTTCTCCCCGGGGGCCTCAGACCATCGAGACGTCCTGAGGGCTGGCGAGCAGCAGGGCCGCCTCGGACTCCACAGGTGTGGCGTCGATCACGAAGACGTCCGTCAAACGGGTCGCGTCGAGCACGACGGATAGCACGCCGTGCACGCCGGCGAGGCGCATCGCGCCGCCGGTGAACATCGTCGCGTCCCTGGCGTCGAGCAGGGCCTCCAGGCCCGAGGAGTCGCAGAATCCCAGTTCGGACGTGTCGATCACGATTCGGGTACGTCCTTGAAGAAGGAGATCCCTGATCGCGTCGCGGAAGAGGTCTCCGGTCGCGATGTCGAGCTCCCCGGTCACGGTCACGATGGTGACCGGCCGGTGGTCACTGACGGCAATCTCAAGCTGCATCGTCATATACGCGCCTTCATCCTTTTCGGGCGTACTGTCCTGAACGACGCTACCCGGCGGAATGTCAGGTCCCAGTAATGCCAGCCGGTCAATGCCGCGCTCGTCCGGCGGCCAATGCCATCGCGGCCACCGGAAACGGCAAATAGGTAAAGATGGGCGACATCTACCGATCTTTCCGGATGAGCGATGATCCGGCGCCGGTCGCCGCCTCAGACCCGGTTCTCGGCCGGGTCCCCGTCCGGGTCCCCGTCCAGGTCCTCGTCGAAGCAGAGGGAGCCGCCGAGTTGCGCGGCCAGCTCGGCCTGGTCGTAGTAGATCCGGTGGCTGCTGATCAGCCCGTCCTGCACCTGGGACAGGCAGCACGCCCGGACGATGATCCGGCGCCCGCTGGGTTGGAGCAGCCCTCCGCCCGGGATCAGGTAGGGGCCCATGTGGGTGCCGCTGATCGTGTATTCCGAGACCAGGATGTCGCCGGTCTCCACCAGCGTCTGCACGGTGACCCGGGTGTCGGGGAACGCCTCGATGAACTGGGCGTAGTAGGAGGCGGTCTCCTCCCGTCCGTCCCCGATGCCGTCGGGGGCCACCAGTATGGCCCCCGGGGCGAAGCATCTCGCCAGCGCGTCGAGGTCGTGGTGGTTGTAGGCCTTCCGGAGGTTGTCCAGGGCGAGGAGAAGGTCGGACATGGGGAGCGGCCCCTTCTGGAAGCGAGCACCGCGAGGGGGGTAGCCGCGATCCGGGGCCGATCGGCGCACCCCGGCAACTCCCGACCATAGCGCAGCTTGATGATCTTGCAGGTGCCCGGCCCGCCGGGTCTCGCCGGCGAGATGTTCTTCGTGTCCTCGAGGCCGAGCCGAACCGGCTCACCTGGGGTGAGGGAGGCCGAGGACGCCTATCGCTGTTCTGTGTCGTTGTGCACGTTCGGGCTGTTGTGTGGATTTGTGCGCAGAACGGCGGAGCGGGTCTTCCTAGTGTGATCGTCGTCCGGAGCGGACGGCACCGTCAAACGCCCCGGACGACAGGTCGGCCCGTGGGGGCCGAGTGGTTTCACACGAAGGAAGTTCACCCTCATGCGCAAGCTCAGCAGCGTTCTCGCCGGTACGGTCCTCGCCGGCGCCCTGGCGGCCGGCGCCGCGGCGGCCCCGGCCCAGGCGGCCACCGCGAGCGCCACGAGCACCGCGAGCGCGGCGTCGGCGTCGTCCGCGCAGTCCGCGCAGTCCGCGCAGTACGTCAAGCACTGGTTCTCCGGCTACTCCTCCTTCGGGCGGGGCGAGTCCCGTGGGGAGCGGTCGTTCTACAAGGGCTACTGGTACTTCTCCGGCGGCCGCTACTACTTCGACATCACGGCCTGGGACCGTGACCGCGACGGCCAGTCGACCTACGTGGACTTCTGGTACCACGACGACCGGGGCTGGCACCTGGGTCACCGCTTCACCACCCGCGGCACGGGCGAGTGGCGCTTCTCCTACGGCCGGGGCGGCGGCTTCGACGGCTTCCGCGTCCACCTCGGCGAAGGCACCACCCGCGACCTCGACTGGGGCTCCTACTACCGCCACTCCTTCTGACCTGTCCGCCCACGCCGTCCGGCCCGCCTGAGCCGGGCGGCGGGTCAGGGGCGGGTGGCGGCGAGCATGGCCGTCTTCGCGTGCGGGCCGCCGTACCAGAAGCGCCAGCCGAGGTCGCGCACCTCGATGTCCACCGCCCCGCACTCGCGGAGCACCTCGGCGTAGTCGCGGGCGTGGCGGAAGTCGGCGACGCGCAGCCGGCCCCCCGGCCGCAGCACGCGGTACGCCTCACGCACGGCTGTCGCCCGGTCGGCGGCGTCCGGGATGTTGTGGATGGCGAGGCTCGACACGATGAGGTCGAAGGACGCGTCCGGGAACGGCAGCGCCCGCATGTCGCCGGTTTCCAGCTCCACGCGGTCGGCGACGCCCTCGGCCCGGGCGTTCGCCCGGGTGGCCTCCTGGCTGTTGCCCGACTGGTCGCCGGTCCACAGGTCGAGACCGGTGACCCTGCCGTCCGGCAGCCGCGCCGCGGCCTTGAGCAGGACGAGTCCCCGCCCACAGCCGAGATCGAGGACGTGCTCGTCGCCCCGGAGGCCGAGCCTGTCCAGTTCGCCGTCCCACACCCGGAACTTCCCGCGCAGAGTGGTGTGAGCGTAGATCACGGCGCTGACCGCCAGCACCGCTCCGCCGATGAGAAGGACGACCGCCGGGATGGGCCAGCCGACCGCGAACAGCACGAACGCCAGGGCGATCTCGGCGACGCCGCCGGCCGCCATTCCGGCGAGCACCGCGGGGGCGTCCACACCGTATTTCCCACGCTGAACCGACACGCTCAGTTTCTACCGGCTCGGGCCTCCTCGCGTACAGCGAGAACCCGGATCGCCGTCGCGAGCACGGCGACGAACCTTCACAAACCAACCCACCGAATCTGCATATCGAATCCGTAGATTCGCCGGTCATGAGGACCGACACCGGTGAGTTCACCAGATGGATCCGCGACTTCCAGGCTGCGTCGCTGCTGCGCGAGATGTGGGGCGATCCCGACTGGAGCGAGGGTGCGCGCCTCGCCCCCGAGCTGGTCCGCAGCCTCCAGCGCTTCCAGACGGGTGAGAACGGCGACGGTCGCGCGCTGATCGGCAAGGCCGACAGGGCGGGAGACCCCGATTACGCGGAGGCGATCCGCCTCTTCGTGGCCGAGGAGCGCAACCACGCCCGGCTGCTGGCCCGCCTGCTGGAGGCCGCCGGGGCGCCGACGATCCCGGGGCACTGGACCGACGCCGTGTTCGTACGCGTGAGGCGGTCGCTCGGGCTGCGCACCGAACTGATGGTGCTGATGCTCGCCGAGGTCGTCGCGCTCCGCTACTACCGCGCCCTGTCGGAGGGCTGCGCCGATCTCCTCACTGCCGAGGTGGGCGGCAGGATCCTCGCCGACGAGCTGCGGCACGTGCCGTTCCACTGCGAACGGTTGCGCCGGGGCTTCCGCGCGTCCCCGTCGCCGGTGCGGATGCTGGCCGCGGCCGGCTGGTGGGCGCTGCTCGCGGGCGCGGTGACCGTGGTCGTGCTCGACCACGGTCAGGCGCTGCGTCACCTCGGCGTCTCCCGGGCCGCCTTCGTCCGTGACGTCCTGACCGGCTTCCGCGGCATCGTCGCGGACGTCATGGGCGCCGCCTGATCCGTCTTCCCCCTCCCCTTCACGGCCTCAGCGGCGCCGGAGCATGACGGCGTTGTCGGTACGGGTGAAGGGCAGGCCGTCCGGGCCCTGCTGCGTCCGCTCGTACTCCTCCTGGAGCACCACCTCCCACTCGCCGCCGAGGTCGAGATCGAGGTCGCTCAGGACCTCGTCCGCCGAGGGAAGCCGCAGGGAGGCGTGGTCGTGGTTCCACGGCGCAGGATGGGCGTGGCCCACGATCAGCAGGACCCCGCCGGGGGCGACGGCCGCCGCCGCGGTGCGCAGGACCTTCTCCCTGGGCAGGCCGTGCTCGGAGTGCAGGAACTGGGCGGAGACGAGGTCGAAGACCCCGTCGGGGAAGGACGTGCCGAGATCGAGGCGCTGCCAGTCGACGAGGTCCGCCACGCCCGCCGTACGGGCCTCGCGCGCCGCCCGCTCAAGCGCCACCGCCGAGATGTCGACGGCGGTGACCCGCCAGCCCCTCCCGGCCAGCCAGATGGCGTCGGCCCCCTCGCCGCAGCCCAGGTCGAGGGCCCGTCCGGGGGTCAGGCCGGACACCTCCCGCACCAGGATCATGTTGGGATTCCCACTCCAGATCCGGTCGCTCTGGGCATAACGGGCGTCCCAGAACTCCTCGCCGGTCAGGTGCTCCGCGTCCGGGCCGCCGCCGGCGGCGTGATGGTGGTGATCATGCGGAGGTGTGTGCTGGTTCTCCATGCGTGAGATGGTGCGCCTCGCCGGGCCGCCTGACAAACCTTCTTGCGAAGACGGCAAATTGACGCCATGTCCCCCGCAGCCTCACCGGCCTGCGGGCGTAACCGCAGGGCGAGCGCATGCACATCCGCGCCCGTCCCTCGGACGGGCCGGTGGGGTGATGAAGGTTTCACCACGGCGATCCCCGGGCCGTGCGGACGGGCTCGGGTAAGCGCAGATCGGGCCCGGTGCGGCGGGCGGAGGCACCGCGATCACGCTTGACGGGGCATGGCGGCGGCGTATTTGCTCCGCCCACCAGCACCGATATCCCGACACGGAACGGCGGGGTCCCGGCACCGGAAATGTTAGCGATAACAACGCACCGCCGTCCTGCGACGAGTCACCCCCGGGAGTACTCATGAAGATTCCTCGCCTACGGCTCTGGCTCGCCGCCGGGGTCGCCGCGGTGGCCGGCCTCACCGGCACGCTGACCACGACCGCCGCCCAGGCCGCGGCCGGATGCCGGGTCGACTACACGGTGAACAACTCCTGGCCAGGCGGCTTCGGCGCCAACGTCACCATCACCAACCTCGGCGACCCCGTCAACGGCTGGCGGCTGACCTGGTCGTTCACCGCCGGACAGACCATCACCCAGCTGTGGAACGGCACCGTCTCCCAGTCCGGGTCACAGGTCACCGTCACCGACGCCGGATACAACGCCAGCATCGGCACCGGCGGAAACACGTCCTTCGGCTTCAACGGCTCCTGGAACGGCACCAACCCCGTCCCGGCGAGCTTCGCCCTCAACGGCACGACCTGCACCGGCGGCGTCACCACCTCACCGTCGTCCTCGCCCTCGGCTTCGCCGTCGTCCTCCCCGTCGGTTTCGCCTTCGGCCAGCCCCTCGCCCTCGCCGTCCGTCTCGCCGTCGGCGTCCCCGTCGAACCTGCCGTGTGACATCTACGCCGCCGGCGGCACGCCCTGTGTCGCGGCCCACAGCACGACGCGGGCGCTGTTCCGCTCCTACAGCGGGAACCTCTACCAGGTGCGGCGTTCGTCGGACAACACGACCAGGAACATCGGCGTGCTGACCACGGGCGGCACCGCCAACGCCGCGACCCAGGACTCCTTCTGCGCCGGCACCTCCTGCGTCATCACGATCGTGTACGACCAGTCCGGGCACGGCAACAACGTGGCCTACCAGGGATCGGGCGGAGCGGGCGGCTCGGACACCCCGGCGAACGCGACCTCGGAGTCCCTGACCGTCGGCGGCGGCAAGGCGTACTCGCTGTACATCCGTCCGGGCAACAGCTACTGGCGCGACGGCCACACCACCGGCATTCCCACGGGCAGTGCCCCCGAGGGCATGTACATGGTCACCAGCGGTACCCACGTCAACAGCGGCTGCTGCTTCGACTACGGCAACAGCGAGACCACCCGCAAGGCCGACGGCGCGGGCGCGATGGACGCCATCTACTTCGGCACGAGCTGCTGGTTCGGCGGGTGCTCCGGCTCCGGCCCGTGGGTGCAGGCCGACCTCGAGTACGGCCTCTACCCCGGCGGCAGCCAGTCGTGGAACCCCAACCAGCGGGCGTTCACCAGCAAGTTCGTCACCGCGATGCTGAAGAACAACGGCACCACCCGCTTCGCCATCAAGGGCGCCAACGCCCAGTCCGGCGGCGTCACCACCCTGTGGGACGGCGCGCTGCCCCGCGGCTACAACCCGATGAAGAAGCAGGGCGCCATCATCCTGGGCAGCGGCGGCGACTGCTGTCTCGGCAACACCAACCTGAGCCAGGGCACCTTCTACGAAGGAGCGATGGTCTCGGGTTATCCCTCCGACGCCACGGAGAACGCGATCCAGGCCAACATCATCGCCGCCGGCTACCGGTAAACGGTCCGCTGCGATAACCGGCTGCTCGCGGCAGCGCTCGGTCGCCGGCCCCGGTGGGAGTGGACCACCGGGGCCGGCGCCGTTCCCGTTTCGAATGCCTGTCGAGGAACGCCAATAGTCGCTACTTTGGTGATATTCGGGGATTCCTCAGCCGGCTCACGGGACGACAGGGCACGAATCTATGGCGTACCAAGTGGTGCGATGGGATATCGACGGCGGCTCGGTTTTCGTCGAAACGCCGGATGACGAAATCGGCGGATGGGCTCCCGCCACTCCCTTCCGGGGCGGTGTCATACGTGAGGCGACGGTCCGCTTCGAGGACGCCCTCGTGAGCGTGCGAGACGCCGCGATCAGTGCCTTGCGGACATTCCGGGAGGCTCCGGCGGAGCCGGACTCGGCGGGTTTGATCGGACCGGACTCCGTGGAGATCGAGTTCGGCGTGAAGCTGGGAACAGCGGCGGGGGCGGTGATCGCCAGGGCTGCGCTTGAAGGTCATCTGACGGTCAAACTGAAGTGGTCGGGGAAGCCGGCCGAGTAGCCTCATGCGGAACCTGTGGCGGGCCCGGATCGACGGCACATGGGAAGGCGCCGAGGCGACGCTGGGGGCGGGATTCCTCGTCGCCCCCGAGTTCGTCCTGACGTGTGCGCACGTGGTCCAGGGCAAGCGTGATCTGCGGGTGAGCTTCACCCAGGCGGAACGGCGTGACCTGATCGGCATTCCCGCGACGGTGCACGCCACGGGCCCCTGGGAACGTGCCGGCGATCGCGGCGACGTGGCCGTGCTGCGACTGCAGAGGCGGGTCGACCTGGAGCGGCCGTTTCTGCTCACCACGCCGGCGACCACGACCGGGCAACTGGCCCACGGCTTTCCCTGGGACGAAGGCGAGGCGGGGGCACCGCTCCGGCTCAACCTCACCTCCGCCGACCTGGTGGGCGAGTGGCTGCACGTCGAGACGGCCACGCCGTACGCGGAGGAGCCGAGGGGCGGGTTCAGCGGCGCCGCGGTGTACGACGAGACGACCGGTGCCGTGATCGGCATGATCACCGATTACTCCGCGAACCCGCGGCGGCTGACCGGCAGGGTGTTGCCGGTGCGGAGTATCCGCCGCTACTGGGAGGAACTGGACGATCTGCTCGATCTCTCCTGGCTTCCGGCCGCGCGGCGGCGGGAGCTGCGCGCCATCGTGCACGGCGCCTCCAGCGAGATGGACCTGCGTGATCTGGTAACCCAGGTGTTCCCCGGCTTCGGCGGCCACCGCGACTTCGGTTCCGTCTGGGACGCGATCCGCTATGTCGGAGAGGAACTGCCGGGCGAGGACCGCCTGGCCCGATTCGTTCCCCGGCTGGCCAGGACGCTGACTCATCGCCGGAAACGGCAGGAACTGGACGCGTGGACCCGCCGCTACCTGCCCGCCGCGGAGACGGTGCGGCCGCGCGAGACGGCGGTCGTCGTCCGGGTCGACTCCTTGAGCGACGGCTACCATCTCACCGTATCCGCCATGATCGACGGTGAGCCGGATCACGGTGCGGGGCCGGCCCTCATCGACAGGGATGACCTGCGCACCAGGGTCGAAGCCGGATTCGAGTCGGTCAGGAGAAAGGTGGCGGGCACCGATCCGCTCTTCGAGTTCATCCTGCCGCAGTCGATGATGCTGGAACCGGTCGACGAATGGGACTTCGCGAAGGGCAGACCGCTGATCGGCCGACGTGTGATCACCCGGTACGTCGACAGGCTCACCGATGTGGACGAGTGGAGTGACTGGGTCGCCCGATCGGACAATCTGCGCAGAGAGCCCCGGGCGACCCCTGAACGGATCGGCTGCCACGGTGAGGATCCCGAGCACCTCTACCTGCAACTGCTGCTGACGAAGCAGGCGTGCGTACTGGTCCACGCGTCCCGGCCCCACGAGGACCTTGTCGCGAGCGAGCTCAAGGCGGGCCTTCCGGTCGTGGTCTGGCCCCGTGACCCCTGTGGGGAGAGTGACCATGACGCCTGTACGGCCCGCCGCCTGTTCGACGACCATCTGGTTCCCCGGATAAGCGACACGCACCCCGACGACCTCCCTGAACTCGTGCGCACGCTCCGGCTTCAGGCCGCCGCGCAGAAGCTGAGAAAACCGGAGGAGCCACACTGCGGCCGGGGATTGACGCTGCTCTGGGACGATCCCAGCAGAATGCCTGACCCTCCTACCTATATGCCTGATTCTGCTATTGGCGAGGCTTAATATGGCGGATTGGTACATTTATACCGGAGTTCCCGGAGCGGCCAGTCAGATCAAGCGGCTGCCTGATCCGCCCAAATGGCGGAACTTCCAGGGCGGGCCCCTTCTGGAGCGCCCCCGTCGCGATCAGGCGAATGATCACCAGGCGCTGAGCTACCGCCCTGACCCGCCCACGGTCGAGCAGGTGAACGCCGCGCTCTACCTGCGCCGTCCCCTGCTCGTGACCGGACGGCCGGGCACCGGGAAGTCGACCCTGGCCTACGCGGTGGCCCGCGAGCTCGGCCTCGGCCCCGTGCTCTACTGGCCGATCACGAGCCGGGCCACCCTGCGGGACGGCCTCTACCAGTACGACCCGCTGACCCGCCTCGCCGCGGCGAGCAGGAACGAGGACGACGCGGACGACGCCGGGCGGTACATCCGGCTCGGGCCGCTGGGAACCGCGCTCCTGCCGTACGAATACCCGCGAGTCCTGCTCATCGACGAGATCGACAAAAGCGACATCGATCTGCCCAACGATCTCCTCACCGTATTCGAGAAGGGCGAGTACGAGATCACCGAACTGTCCCGCGGAGGGACTGCGTCGAGCACGGTGACCAGCGCCGACAACGAGCGGATCACGATCGAGGCGGGCACCGTCCGCTGCCGGGCCTTCCCGTTGGTGATCATGACGAGCAACCGGGAACGCGAGTTTCCGCCCGCCTTCCTGCGCCGCTGCATCCAGCTCGAACTGAGGGAACCCGACGCCGACAAGCTCAGGGAGATCATCGACGCGCACATGGCGGAGCTGGCCGGACAGAGCGACGACCTCATCCAGTTCTTCCTCAACCGCAAGAACCAGGGGCAGCTCGCCACCGACCAGCTCCTGCACGCCGTCTACCTGACCAGCGAAGCGGCCAAGAAGGGTGTCGTCGACCGGCTGGCGCTGGCCGAACGGATCATGCCGTTCCTGAGCGGCGGCCCGTCGGATGACGGCTGACCCGAGGGCCGGCGCCCTGGCAGAGCTGCGCGCGATGCTCCGGGCGCTCGACCCGGCCGTCACGACGCGCGATCTCGCGGACATCCTCTGGCTGGCCTGCCACCTCACGCCCGCGGACGCCGAGGACCAGAAGTCCGGGCCGCCCGCTGAGCCGGTCGACCCGCGGGTCCCGACGCCGGGGCCGGACGGCGCCGGCATCCGGCCCACGCGGCCCGGCCAGGCCGGCGACACCGCACGTGACGCCGCGCGGGGATCCCTGCACCCGGCCGGCGGCGCAGCGGACGGCGACGGAGGCATGGAGGGCCGGACGGTGCGGGTGCCCGCGGCGTCGGCGCTGGGCGACGCGCTGACGGTCCAGCGGGCGCTGCGGCCGATCAAGCGACGCGTCCCGGCACGCCGGTCGCACGTGCTCGACGAGCGGGCGACGGCGGAACGGATCGCCGACAGCGGGCACTGGGTCCCCGTCATGACGGGCTCCCTGGAACGGTGGCTCGACCTCGCGCTCGTCGCCGACACCGGACCCTCCATGTCGATGTGGATGCCCCTGATGCGGGAACTCCGTGACGCGCTCGTCCAGCTCGGCGCCTTCCGCGACGTACGCATGCACAGATTGCTGGGCGACGGGGTGGCGCAGCGGCCCGGGGGCCCGGCCGCACCGGCCGAGATCCTGGTCGATCCCTCAGGACGGCGCGTCGTACTCGTCCTGAGCGACTGCTCGGGCCGGCACTGGTGGGACGGCCGGGCGGCCACGATGCTGCACCGGTGGGCGAAAGCCGGGCCGACGGCCGTCGTCCAGCCGCTTCCCGAACGCATGTGGCGCCGGACGGCGCTGCCGCCGGTTCCCGGCATCGCCCGGTCCGTCCAGCCCGGTGGGGCCAACACCGGGCTCCGTTTCGTCGCGCGCGAGGGACGCGGAGAGCCCGCCGGGATCCCGGTCCCCGTTCTCGGGCTCGCCCCGGCGTCGCTGGGCAACTGGGCACGACTGGTCGCGGGGTCGGCGGGTGAGGGCGCGCCCATGTCGGTGGCCCGGGTGGGCCCCGCGATCCGGTCGGGCGAACGACGGATCGGCCGGGAGAGCGAGCTGACCGCCACGGAGAAGGTGCGCCGCTTCCGTATGGTGGCCTCGCCCGAGGCCGCGGCCCTCGCCGCCTACACCGCCACGTCGGCCGCGTCGCTGCCCGTGATACGGCTCATCCAGCAGCGGATGCTCCCCCGTTCCCGGCCGGACCACCTGGCGGAGGTCCTCCTCAGCGGTCTGCTGCGGCCACTGGGAGGCGAGCGGTACGCGTTCGTCGACGGGGCGAGGGAGGCGCTGCTCGCCACGTTGCCGCGCTCGGAGTCATGGCGTGCCGTCGCCGTGCTGCGCCGGGTGTCCGCGGACATCGAGCGGCGCGCGGGCACGGCGGCGGAGACCTTCACGGCGCTGCTCCGCGTGCGGCCCGGCTCCGGCACCCTGGGCGCGGAGCCGGAGGGACAGCCCTTCGCGCTGGTCAGCCCGGACGCCGTGCGCATCCTGGACCAGCTCGCGATTCCCCTCCTGACGGCGCACGACGGCTCCGAACCCCCGGACACGGGGAAGGGCCCGGACGACGGCGCCGCGCGGCCCCTGGCACCGGGGCGGCCCGGCGACCCGCGGCCGGGCGTCTCCCACGCGGGAACGGGCGGGGGAGACCCGGAGGTCTGGGAGCACGTCCCGCTGAGGAACCCGTATTTCACCGGCCGCGAGTCCCTGCTCCGCAGGCTACGGGAGAACTTCCTGACCGCGCCGCCGCAGGCACAGGGCCTGCTCGGACCCGGGGGAGTCGGCAAGACCCAGACGGCCCTGGAGTACGCCTGGCGCTACCGCGAAACCTATGACCTCGTCTGGTGGATCGCGGCGGATTACCCCGACCTGGTGCCGTCAGCCCTCGCCGCCATGGCGCCTCGGCTCGGGCTCCCTCCCGCCTCTGAGGTGGGCACCTGGGAGGCGGCCCAGATGGTGCGCCAGACCCTCGCACGCGGTGAGCCGTACGCACGCTGGCTGCTGATTCTCGACGGCGCCGACGACCCGGAGATCATCGCGGACCTGGTCCCGTACGGTCACGGTCATGTCCTGATCACCTCCCGTCACCCGGGATGGGCCGAGCACTGCGTGGTCGGCGAAGTCGACGTCTTCTCCCGCGAAGAGAGCGTGAGTTTCGTCAGGCGGCGGCTGGGCGCCGACGTTCCGGACGCCGACGCCGCCCGGCTGGCGGAGGCGCTGGGCGACCTTCCGCTGGCGCTCGGGCACGCCGCGGCGCTTCAGCGCGCGACGGGCATGTCGATCGAGGATCACCTCGGCGCTCTCGACTCGCGCGCCACCGGATCGATCGAGGACGGCCGGGCCGAATATCCGAGGTCGATGACGGAGGCCTGGGCGCTGTCGGTCGCCGCGCTGGAAGATCGGATGCCCGGAGCGCTGGAACTCCTGCGCTGTTGCGCCTTCTTCGGGCCCGAACCCATCCCGCGTGATGTGTTCCGCCGGGGCGCCGCCGTCGCGGGGCCGCGGTCGCGCCCCATCCTGGCGGATCCGATCCTGTTCACCAAGGCGCTCGGGGAGATGAGCCGGCTCGCGCTTGTGAAGATCGACGGGACGGCGGGCACCGTCCAGGTGCACCGTCTGATCCAGGAATTGCTCCGCGACGCGCTGACGGAGGAGACGCGCGGCGAGTTCCGCCACCAGGTGCACCTCCTGCTGGCCAACGGGGCGCCGCCGGATCCCGAGGACACGGGCGGATGGCCGCGCTTCGCACAACTGGTGCCGCACGTCGGTCCCTCAAGCCTCGCGGAGTGCGCCGAATCGTCCGTTCGCCGGTTCGCGCTCGACGTCGTGCGCTATCTCTGCCTCATCGGTGATTACCATTCGGCGCGGAGCATGGCGACGACGCTCGTTCAGACGTGGTCGGACATGAGCGGTCCCAGCCATGCGGACGTCTTGGTGGCGCGCGGGCACCTGGCCGACGCACTCAGGAGCCTCGGCCGGTACGCCGAGGCGTACGAGCTGGGATCCAGCACGGTGAGCGCGATGCGAGACACGCTCGGCGCGGAGCACGCGGACACTCTCTTCGCGACGGACTCCCTGGGCGCCTCGACGCGTGCCGTGGGGGCGTTCTCCAGAGCATGGGAAGTCGACACCGAGTCATTGGAGGCGCACGAGAGAGTCTTCGGCATCGCGGACCGGCGCACGCTGCGCGCGCTGCGCCACCTCGGGATCGATCGCATGCTCACCGGCGACTACGCCGCGGCCCTGGAAACGCACCAGCGGAGCTTCATGGAGCTGAGTGGCCTGGCGGGCGGCGCGGCCCACGACCTGACCGCGTCGTGGGCCGGTCTCGCCGGCGCGGTCCGGCTGTGCGGCGATTACGGGGCGGCGATCGACCTGGGAAGTGAGGCGCTGGCGTACGCGCGGCGGGAACTGGGGTACGACCATCCCGCCTCTTTGCGGACGGCCGTGGAGCTGTCCATCGCCATGCGCCAGAGCGGAGAGCACGACACCGCCCTCGAACTGGCAAGGGACGCGTACGACCGGCTCATCCGTGTTTGGGGTGACGACCACCCCGACACCCTGGCCGCCATGGTCACGCTCTCCAACGCGCTGCGCTCTGCCGGAGCTCTCGGTGACGCCTACGAGCTCGCGCGAGGCGCGGTCGACCGCTGTCCCGCTGTCTATGGCGACGGCCATCCGTTCGTCGGCGGCTGCAGGCTGAACCTGGCCCTGCTGTACCGGCGGCGCGGTGATCCCGCCACGGCCCGGGACCTGGATCTGCACACCCTGGAGGCCCTGACCGGCGACATGGGCCGTGACCACGATTACACGCTGTCGTGCGCGGTCAACCTGCAGAGCGACCTGGCCGCGCTCGGAGACCTCTCCGGGGCCCGTCACCTGGGTGAAAACACCTACCAGCGGCTGCGGATGGTGTTAGGAGACGATCACGTCCGCACACTCGCCTGCGGGGCCAATCTGGCTCAGGATCTCCGGGCCGCCGGGCTGGAGGAGGAGGGGACGCGCCTGCACGAGGAGACGATCGATGCCTATCGCCGTACGGCACCGGCGAACCGGCCGGACGCCGTCGCGGCCAGGGAGGGCCGGCGGGTCGACTGCGACTTCGACCCCGTGCCGCTCTGACCCGGCTCGACGCGACGCCTGCTCGCGGCCCTTGACGGCGCTTTGACCTGCGGAGATCTGCACGGCGTGGCTCCTACGGGGCATCACCACCTCTGAGGGGTGGTGAGCGATGGCCCGGTTGCGTGACTTCCTCGAACGATTCCGGCCGGCGGGGGTGCCGGGGGCCGCGGCGCCCGCCGGGGTCCCGGCCGAGGCGGCCGACGAGGCCGCCGAGCTGGAGGCGGTCTTCTCGGCCCTCGGCGAGGTGCGGGACAGGTGTGCCCGCGAGATCGACACCGCGGAGCGCGCCGCCCGGGAGATCCGCGAACGGGGCCACGCCGAGGCCGCCGCCCTCGTCGCGTCGGCCCGGCTGGCGGCGGAGGCGGAACGGGCGAGCGCCGCCTCGTCCGTTCTCCGCAGGTCGGAGGAGGAGAACGAGGCCCTGATGCGTGCCGCCGCCCAGGCGGCCGCCGACGTCCGCCGGAGGGCGGAGACCCTGATACCGCGGGAGGTGGCGCGGGTAGTCGCGGAGGTGCGGTCCCTGGCCGGTGATCCGCCGTGACGGCCGCCTGGGTCGCCGGCTCGACCCGGGCGAGAGGGCTGGTCCGGCGGGGGCTCGGCCTGCCGGAGGCCAGGCGGCTGGCCGCCCGCGGGTCCGCCGCCGAGGCGGTGGCGGCGCTGGCCGCCACTCCCTACTGCCACGACGTGCGGCCCGGTCAGAGCGTGCCGGAGGCGCAGTGGGCGGTCCTGGCCACCCTCCTGTGGCACCTGCGTGTCCTCGCCGGATGGCTGCCGCGCGAAGGCGGGCAGTTGGTCCGGGTCCTCGCCCGCTGGTTCGAGATCGCCAACGTGGACGAGTCGCTGTGCCGGCTCGCCGGTGGGCCGCCCGATCCCGAGTTCGTGCTCGGCTCGCTCGGTACGGCGTGGCCGCGGTTGCGGCGGTGCGGGACGCCCGGCGAGATCCGGGCGACGCTGGCCGCCTCCCCGTGGGGCGACCCGGGCGGGGCGGGCCGCCGCGAGATCCAGCTCGGCATGCGGCTGGCCTGGGCCGAGCGGCTCGCCGACGCCGTGCCACCGGCCGCGCGCACGTGGGTGGCGGGCGCGACCGCGCTGCTGGTGGCCCGGGAACGGCACGCCGAGGGGCGCGACCTTCCCCCGGGCGCGCGCGACCGCTGCGAGGTGCTGCTGGGCCGTGGTGCCGTCGCGGCGCCGTCGCTCCCGGCGATGGCGGGGCGGCTGCCCGCCGCCGCCCGGTGGGCGCTGCGGGATGTGTCCGATCCCGGGGAGCTGTGGGCGGCCGAACGGCGGTGGTGGCGGCGGGTGGACGAGGACGGCCGCGCGCTGCTGGCGGGTTCCGGCTTCTCGTCCGACCCTGTGGTGGGGGCGGTGGCCGTGCTCGCCGTGGACGCCCACAGAGTGCGCGCCGCGCTCGAACTGGCCGCGAGGGGAGGCGGCGGAGATGTCCTCATCTGAGCCGTCCTCATCTGAGCCGGTCCGGCCCCCGCCCGGGAAGGCGACCTGGCGTGCCGCCCTGCGGCCGGTACGCATGCAACGGGTCGCGATCGTCGCTCCCGCGAGATCCACGGCGACCGTGTTCACCGAGATGGGGGAGGCGGGCATGGTCGAGCTGGCCGCACCCGCGGACGCCTCTCTGGAGACCGTCACGACGTCGGCCGTGGTCCGCGACGACGTCGCGGCGATCGCCGGCTGGACGCCCGCCGCGCTGGTCGCCGAACTGTCGGCCCGTCTGGCGCCGCACGGCGGCGCGGTCGTCCCGATCCCCCGGCCGAGAGGCGTCGAGGCGCCGTCCCTGCTGCGGTCGGACGGCCTTCGCGGGCCGCTGTCCGCGCTCGTCGCGACGTACGGCACCGTGCCGTACCGGGACATCGACCCCACGCCTCTGGCGGCCGGCGCCTACATGGTGATGTTCGGCATGATGTTCGGCGACGTCGGCCACGGGCTGCTGCTGCTCCTCGCCGCGGCCGGGCTGCGTCTCGGCCGCCCGCGAGGGCTGGCCCGCTTCCGGCGGGCCTGGCCGTTCGCCGCGGGCGCCGGGCTGACGAGCGTGCTGTTCGGCCTGCTGTACGGCGAGTGCTTCGGCCCGACGGGCGTGGTGCCGGTGCTGTGGCTGGAGCCGCTGACCCATCCCATCCAGCTTCTCCTCGCCGCGCTCGGCGTGGGCGCCCTGCTGCTCGGCTGCGCCCATCTGCTCGGCATCGTGAACCGCTGGCGCGAGGGCGGCTGGCCGGTCGCGCTCTACTCCTCGGCGGGCATCGCCGGGGCGGCGGTGTTCCTCGGGGCCGGTCTCGCGGTCGCCGGCTGGTACGCGGGGCTGGACGTGGTCGCCGTGGCGGGAGGCCTGATCGCCGCTGTGGGCCTCACGCTCGCCTTCGCCGGTTTCCTGGCCGAGGCGGGCGGCGGCGCGAGCGGGACGGCGCAGGCCGTCATGCGGCTGTTCGACGTGGTCGTCCGGCTCGGCGCCAACGTCGTGTCGTTCGCGCGGCTGGCCGCGTTCGGCCTTACCCACGCCGCGATCGGCGCGGTCGTCTGGGGCGGCGCCAGTGCGCTGTGGCCGGGCCGGCCCGTCATCGCGGCGGTCGTCTTCGTCGTGGGCAACGTGGTCGCGCTCGCGATCGAGGGACTCGTGGTCGGCATCCAGGCGCTGCGCCTGGAGTACTACGAGCTGTTCTCCCGGCTCTTCCAGGCCGAGGGGCGCCCGTTCCGGCCCTGGCGCCCGCCACCGACATCCAGGGAGGCCCCGTCATGTCCGTCTGGATCAGGCGAAGCCTGCACGCGGTGAACGCGGTCGTCGCGCTGGCCGCCCTCGCCCTCCTCGTCAGCGTCCTGACCACACGCGGCGCCCCGGCCGCCGCCACGGGAGCGACCCAGGCGGCCCCCGGCGCCCCGGCGTCCGTCAACGGGACGGCGCTGCTCGGCGCGGCGATCGCCGTGGCGGGTTCGGCGATCGGGGCGGGCATCGCCGTCGCCTACACCGGAGCGGCCGCCCTCGCCGCGATGAGCGAGCGGCCCGAGCTGTTCGGACGGGCCATCGTCATCGTCGGACTGGCCGAAGGCATCGCGATCTACGGGCTCGTCGTCGGCGTCATCCTCATCGGGCGCGCGTGACGGCCATGGGCGTCGTGGCGGTCATCGGGGAGTCCGTACGGGTGGCGGTCTACGCGACGGCGGGCGCCCTGGTGCTGCCCGCGGAGGATGCGGAGGCGGCCCGCGAGGCGTGGCGGACGCTCGGCCCCGAGGTGGCGGTGGTGATCCTCACCCCGGCGGCGGCGCGGTCCCTCGCCGCCGAGGAGACCCCGGAGACTCCCGGTGGGCCGCCGGCGGTGGTGATGCCGCAGTGATCGACACGCGGGCGGCGCTGACGCCGGTGGCCGAGGCCCTGCTGCGGCAGGCGCGGCTCGACGCCCGCGCGACCACGGCGGCGGCGGAGCGCGAGGCCGCCGAGACGGTCGCGGCGGCCCGGCGCCGGGCCCGGGACCTGGTCGCCGAGGCCCGCGAGCAGGGGGAGGCGGAGGCCCGGGCGCGCGCCGCGGCCGAACGGGCGCGGGCCCGCCGGCGGGCCCGGACGGTTGAGCTGACCGCCCGGCGCGAGGTCTGGGACGACCTGCGGGAAAGGGCGGTCACGGAGGTCCGGAAGCTGCGGGACGACCCCTGCTATCCCCGGCTGATGAAGCGGCTGAGCGAGCTGGCCCGTGACTCGGGCGGCGACGACCTGGTGACGCGGGAGCACCCAGGCGGCGGGGTCGTGGCCGAGGGGCGGGGCCGTCGGGTCGACTGCTCGCTCGGCACGCTCGCCGCCCGGGCCGTCGAGGCGCTCGGAGCGGAGGTGGAGCGGCTGTGGGCACCGTGACCCGGGTCAACGGCCCGCTGGTCGAGGTCGTGGGGCTGGCCGGGGCGGCGATGTTCGAACTGGTCGCCCTCGGGCATCACCGCCTGCCCGGCGAGGTCATCGCCCTGCGCGGCGACCGGGCGACCGTCCAGGCGTACGAGTACACCGGCGGGCTCGCCCCCGGTCACCCCGCCGTACGACAGGGCAGGCCGCTGTCCGCGTCGCTCGGCCCGCACCTGCTCGGCGGGGTGTTCGACGGTCTGCTCCGCCCGCTCGGCGGCGCGGGCATGTGGCTCGACCCGGCCGCGCCGCCGCCCGCGCACGCCGCCCGATCCTGGCGGTTCGAACCGCTCGTGGCGGAGGGGCGGCCGGCGCCACGCGGGACGGCCGTTGGGAGCGTCGTGAACGGGGTCTCGCCGCCCTACCTGCTGCTGTCGCCCGGCGGAGAGGTGTCCGGGATCCGGCCGCCGGGCCCCTGCGCCGCCGGGACGCCCGTCGCGGTCGTCGGCGGCGTCGAGATCACCCTGGAGCGGGAGCAGCCGGTGCGGCAGGCCCTGCCGTACGCGGCGCGGCTGGAGGACGCCCTCCCCCTGACGACCGGGCAGCGGGTCGTCGACCTGCTTTTCCCCGTGTCCCTGGGCGGGACGGTGGCCGTGCCCGGCGGCTTCGGCACCGGCAAGACCGTGCTCCTGCAACAGATCGCCAAGTGGTGCGACGCCGACGTCGTGGTGTACGTCGGATGCGGTGAGCGCGGCAACGAGATGGCCGACGTGGTCGCCGATCTGGGCCGCCTGACCGACCCCCGCACCGGCGGGCGGCTCGCCGACCGGACCGTGGTCATAGCCAACACCTCCAACATGCCGATGATGGCCAGGGAGGCCAGCGTCTACACCGGCGTCACGGTCGCCGAGCACTTCCGCGACATGGGCTACGACGCCGTGGTCATCGCCGACTCGACCTCCCGCTGGGCCGAGGCGCTGCGCGAGCTGGGCTCCCGCAGCGGGGCGCTGCCCGCCGAGGAGGGCTACCCCGCCGACCTCGCCTCCGCTCTCGCGGCCTTCTACGAGAGATCGGGACGGGTCACCACGGCCGGCGGCGCCACGGGATCGGTCACGATCATCGGCGCGGTGTCCCCGCCCGGTGGCGACATGACAGAACCGGTCACCGTCCACACCCAGCGCTTCGTCCGGTCCGTGTGGGCGCTGGACCGCGACCTCGCGTACGCGCGCCACTACCCGGCCGTGTCGTGGGAGGGGTCGTTCGCCCGCGACGCCGACGCGCTGGCGGCGCGGGCGCCAGGCGGTGTGCGGCGGCGTGCCCGGGTGGGCGCGCTGCTCACGGAGGCCGGCCGGCTGGCGGCCCTGGCCGAGCTGGTCGGCTCGGCGACGCTTCCCCCGCACGAGCGGGTGGTGCTGCTCGCCGGGCGGTTGATCCGCGAGGGCTTCCTGCGGCAGAGCGCGCTCAGCCCCGGCGACGCCTACTGCCGGCCGGAGCGCACCGCCCTGATCGCCGACGCGCTGCTCGCGGTCGTCGACCGCTGCCAGGACCTGGTCGAGCGCGGGGTGCCGGTCGCGCGGATCGAACAGCAGGACTTCTCCCCGATGCTGCGGGCCGGGGAGACGCCGGAGAACGAGGTCCCGGCGCGGCGCGACGCGGTGCTGAACGCGCTTGACGGGCTGGCCGGACCGCGATGACCGTACCGGTGGAGTACACCGACGTGGCCGAGCTCCGCGGTCCGCTGGTCGTCGTCCGCGGCGTGCGGGGGGTCGGCTGGGACGAGTACGCGTCGATCGAGCTGGAGTCCGGCGAGCTCCGGCACGGTCTCGTCCTGGAGGCCGATCGCGACCTCGCCGTGGTCCAGGTGTTCGAGGGGACCGCCGGGATCCGGGCCGAGGGCACCCGGGTGGCGTTCGCCGGGCGGCCGATGCGCATCCCGGTCGGCCCCGGGTGGCAGGGGCGTGTCTGCGACGGGCGCGGACGGCCGATCGACGGGGGGCCGCCGGTCTTCGGGGCGGACGACGCCGCGGTGGCCGGGCTTCCCCTCAATCCCACGCTGCGCGAACCGCCGTCGGATCCCGTGCTGACCGGCGTCTCCGCGATCGACCTGCTCACCACGCTGGTGCGCGGCCAGAAGATCGCGGTGTTCTCCTCCGGCGGCCTGCCCCACCTGGAGCTGGCCGCCCAGATCGCCGCCCAGGCCGGGGCCGGCGGCGAGCCGTTCGCCATCGTGTTCGGCGCTGTCGGGCTGACCCACGCCGACGCGGCGGCCGTTCGGGACACGCTGGAGGAGCGCTCCGCCGCCGGCGAGCTGACGCTGCTGCTGAACCTAGCCGACGACCCCGTGATCGAGCGGATGCTCACCCCGCGCATCGCGCTGACCGTCGCCGAGCACCTCGCCTTCGCCATGGGGCGCCACGTCCTGGTGGTCCTGGCCGACATGACCAGTTACTGCGAGGCGCTGCGGGAGGTGTCCGCGGCGCGCGGCGAGGTCCCCGCCCGGCGGGCGTACCCCGGCTATCTCTACAGCGACCTCGCGTCCCTGTACGAGCGGTGCGGGCGGGTGCGCGGCCGCCCCGGCTCCATCACCGTGCTGCCGGTCGTCAGCATGCCGGCCGGGGACATCACCCACCCGGTGCCCGACCTGACCGGCTACATCACGGAGGGCCAGATCCTGCTGAGCCGCGACGTGTCCGCGTATCCGCACATCGATCCGCTGTCGTCGCTGTCGAGGATGATGCGGGCGGGCACCGGACCGGGCCGCACGCGGCCGGGGCACATGGACCTCGCCGCGCAGATCCTGGCCGCGCTTTCGCGCGCACGGCAGGCCGCCGAGCTGGCCGAACTGGCCGGCGAGAGCGCTCTCAGCCCCGTCGAGCACCGCTATCTCGCCCTGGCCGACGCGTTCGAACGGCGGCTGCTCGCGCAGCGCCGCGACGAGTCCCGTTCGCTCGACGAGACCTTCGACCGCGCCTGGCGGGTGGTCTCCGCCCTGCCCCGGCGGGAGCTGTCCCTGCTGCCGGACGAGGCGCTCGACGCGCACTACCAGGAGGAGAGATGAGGCTCCGCGTCCCTCCCGGCCGGGCCGGCCGCCTGTGGCTGCGCCACCGCCTCGACGTCGTACGGCACGGCCTGGCCGTGCTCGACCGCAAGCTCCGCGTCCTGCGGCGGGAACGAGACCGGCTCGCGGACCGCGCGGCCCGCACAGGAGAGGAGTGGACGGCGGCCTGCCGGACCGCCGACGTCTGGTCGGCGCGGGCAGCCGCGCTCGGCGGCCGCAGGGCGATCCGGCTCGCCGGCGGGGGACCTCTCGCCGAGGTGCGGGTGGACTGGGCCGACGCGATGGGGACGAGCCGTCCCGACCGGGTCGTCTTCGTGCCGCCGGAGCCCGGCGACGCCGCGTCGCTGCCGCTCACCGCCGCTCTGATCCCCGCCAGGGAGGCGTGCCTCGCCGCGCTGCGCGCCGCCGTCGAGCACGCGGCCGCCGCGGCGGCCGAGCGCATCATGGCCGCGGAGGAGGCCGCGACCCGCCGCCGCATCCGGGCGCTGCGCGACCACGTCCTGCCCGCCATGGAGGCCGCGCTGAGCGTTCTTGAGCTGTCGCTCGACGAGGCCGAACGCGCGGAGGCCGTTCAGGCGCGCCGGGCCGCCGCCCGCCGGGCCGGTGACGCCGCGCCACGCCCAGGCCCACCGCCCGATCCGCCGCCAGATCCGGTCGACGGCGGCGGCTGACGGCAGCGGCTGACGGCGGCCGGTGGCGGGATCCGTCCCGGTCAGGTGGCGTCCAGGACCTGGGCCACGATCTCCGCCGCGACCTCCTCCGCGTTCCGGCCCCGGTTGGCCTCGATGACCTCCCGGATCCTCGCCGTCATGCGCCGGTCGGCCTCTCCCGCGTCGCCGACGTGGCGCGCGGCCACGGCGACCGCGGCGGCGAGCTCGTACGCTTCGACCGGCCCGAGACCCATGGGATCGACCTCGACGACGACCCGGGCGCCGTTCTTCGGTGAGACGCCGACCTTCCACTGCCCCGACGCGCCGCACACCGACAGGGTCTCCTTGCGCAGGGCCGGCGGGAACAGGATGACGGCCACCCTGCCCGCCGCCGCGAGGACCCGCTCGGCGAACCGGCGGACGTCGTTCTTCGCGATGACGATCCGCCCTGAGCGGTTGACGATGCTCACGGAGTCACCGCTGCCGCCGACCGCGATTCTCTCGCCGTCGGCCTGGTCGTAGATGGCGCTCATGCCTGGGGGTTCCTTGGGGTGCGGGGGGCAGGGAGAACTCCGGCCCCTACATGATCTCGTGGGCGGAGACCTGCTTGGCCGGTCGCGCCCCCGCGTGTCCCGCGCCAAACCACGCCTCGGCGTGTTACCCATTGTGGAAAATCAATTACCCACGGTTATCTACTTGGGAGACGCACATGAACGTTCCTCCTGCTCGCCCCCACGTCTCCCGCGGTCTCGGCGCCGCGGCGGTGGCCGTCCTGGGCGTGGCCCTGGTGGTCGCCCCGTCGACGGCCGAGGGGGCGCCGGGCCGCGCGTCCGCGGCCGGCCGTCCCGTCGCGGACCCGTCGCCGGGCCAGGCCGGCGGACACACGGTGCTGACGTGCGCGGCCGCCACCGCTCCGTCGATCACGTTCGACCCGCCGGTGGCCCAGGCGTCGCACACCGTGACCGCCAAGGGCGCCCTGACGCTGACCGGCTGCACCTCGCCGGACGGGAGCTTCCCCAAGCTCAGCACCGGGAAGGTGACCCTCCAGGGCAGCGGGCCGGTGTCGTGCACCGGAGTCCAGAACGTCACCGGCACGGGCACCATCACCTGGAAGGACGCCCAGGGCCAGACGCTGGGCACCTCCACGATCCGGCCCAACCTCGACGCGATCCCCTCGTTCAACCCGGGCGACATGCTGCTGGTCGGCGAGGTGACGGAAGGAAAGATGAAGGGCAAGCGGATCGCCGGGAAGGCGACGCCCACCTCCGACATCAGCCAGTGCTCCAGCAAGGGCCTGGGCGGCGTCCAGGGCAGCGGCGGCGTCGCCTTCATCGCCGTCGACGCGCCGAAGTAGCCCGATGGTCCAGGTCGACGTCTTCTGGTCGTACGCCATCGGGGCCGGCCTGGCGGCCGCCTCGTCGTGGCAGGCGTGCGCGGGCCCCCGCCCGGCTCCTCGCTGGTCGGACCCGCATCTCACCGGGGCCGTGCTCTTCAGCTCGCTGCTGTTCGCGCCGAGCGGGATCTGGCTGCTCTGGAGATATCCGGACTGGGAGACCATGCAGGTCGCTCGCGATCACACCGCGCTGGCTCCCTGGCTGGTGGCGTTGTTCGCGGCGGCCGACGTCGGCCTGGCCGTCATCGGATATCGCGTCGCCCGGCGGCTCGGCGGCTATCTCATGTTCCTCCAGCCGCTGCTCGGCTACGGCGCGATGTTCTTCGTCCTCGTCCACGGCTGGGACGGCCGGGGCTACCAGCGCTTCCTGTCGCCCGACCGCGCCGCGTTCGGGAACTGGCCCGAGCATCCGTCCCCGGCTCAGGCGCTCGGCCTGGCGGCCCGTTGGTTCACCTCTCCCGTCGCGTACACGCTCGCGGGCATGAGCGTGATGCTGGTCGTGCTCGCCATGATGATGTCGGCGTGGCTGGGGGAGGGGCACCGGCTGGCCAGGGCGGGCGGTCAGGTCTCCGCCGTTCCCGGTCCGGCGGGGAGGACGCTGCTGATGCTCGCCGGTCTGCCGGTCGTGCTCGCCCTGGCCGTCGCGGCCGGCCTGCTGATCGACGTGTTCGGGTGGTGGACGGGCGTCCCGGCCGCGCTGGCGCTCGCCTGGTTCGTGGCCGTCCGGCCGGGCGCCGGTCTGCTCCATCTGATCCACAGGCGGCTGGTGCTGCCCGGGTCGTCCGTGGGGCGGCGGCGTCGGCGGCCGGCGAGGGCGGTCAGGTGACCCCCGAGGCGGGAACATCCGGATGCGCCGTCCGCGTCACCGCCTCCCTCGCTCGGGCCGGCCGGGCGGGACGCCGTACCCGCCGCCACCCGGCGTCTCGATCACCAGCTGGTCGCCCGGCCCCACCTCGATCGTGTCGCAGCCGGCGAGCTCGACCACCGCGCCGCCGGCCCGGCGGACGAGGTTGACGCCGAGCGCCCCGGGCCGGCCGCCGGCCATGCCGTACGGCGGGACCCGGCGGTGCCCCGACAGGACGGTGACGGTCATCGGCTCGCGGAACCGGATGCGGCGGACGGCCCCGTCGCCGCCCCGCCAGCGCCCGGCTCCGCCGCTGCCGCGCCGGACGGCGAACTCCTCGACCAGCACGGGGAAGCGCCATTCCAGCACCTCGGGATCGGTCAGCCGGGAGTTCGTCATGTGCGTCTGCACCGCCGGTGCCCCGTCGAAGCCGTCCCCGGCGCCCGAGCCGGAGGCGACCGTCTCGTAGTACTGGTGCCGTTCGCCGCCGAAGCTGACGTTGTTCATCGTCCCCGACCCCTCGGCCTGCACACCGAGCGCGGCGTAGAGCGCGCCCGTGATCGCCTGGGAGGTCTCGACGTTCCCGGCGACGACCGGGGCGGGATACACGGGCGCCAGCATCGAGCCCTCGGGCACGATGACGCGCAGCGGGCGCAGGCATCCGTCGTTGAGCGGGATGTCGTCGGCCACCAGGGTCCGGAAGACGTACAGCACGGCCGCGGTGACCACGGACGACGGCGCGTTGAAGTTCGTGGTCAGCTGCGGGGAGGTGCCGGTGAAGTCGACGGTCGCGGTCCGCCCGGCGCGGTCCACCAGGACGCGCACCGCGATCACCGCGCCCGAGTCCATCACGTAGCGGTGCTCGCCGTCGGCGAGGGCGCCGATCACCCGGCGCACCGCGTTCTCGGCGTTGCCCTGCACATGCCGCATGTACGCCCGCACCACATCGAGCCCGAAGTGATCGATCATCTTGCCGACCTCCTCGATGCCCTTGGCGTTCGCGGCGATCTGGGCCCGCAGGTCGGCCAGGTTGGTCGCCGGGTCGCGGGAGGGGTGCGGCGCCTCGGTGAGCAGCCGCAGCGTCTCCTCCTCGCGGACGGCGCCCCGCTCCGCGAGCAGCCAGTTGTCGAACAGCACGCCCTCCTCGTGGACGCTCCGGCTGTCCGCGGGCATGGAGCCGGGGCTGATCCCGCCGATCTCGGCGTGGTGCCCGCGGGAGGCCACGTAGAAGAGGATCTCCGGACGTCCGGTGCCGAAGACCGGGGTGATCACGGTGATGTCGGGCAGGTGGGTGCCGCCGTGGTACGGGTCGTTGATCGCGTACACGTCCCCGGGCCTCATGGCGGCGCCGCGGCGGCGGATCACCTCCTTGACGCAGGCGCCCATCGACCCGAGGTGCACGGGGATGTGCGGCGCGTTGGCGATCAGGTTGCCGCGGGGGTCGAACAGCGCGCAGGAGAAGTCCAGCCGCTCCCGGATGTTCACCGACTGCGCGGTGGCCTCAAGCCGGGCGCCCATCTGCTCGGCGATCGACATGAAGAGGTTGTTGAAGATCTCCAGCATGACCGGATCGGCCGCGGTGGTGGCGTCCGGCGCGGCCGAGGGAGCGTGCGCCCGCTCCAGGAGCAGGTGCCCGCCCGGCGTGACCGCCGCCCGCCAGCCGTCGTCGACCACGGTCGTGGCGTCGTCCTCGGCCACGATCGCCGGGCCGTCCAGCGCGTCGCCGGGGCGGAGGCTCCCGCGCTCGTAGAGGGGGACGTCGCGCCATCGGCCGCCCGTGTACAGGCGCACCCTGCCCGCCTCGCGCGGCTTCCGCGGCTCCGGTGGCTCCGGCGTCGTCGGGGGCGCCGGGATCGCCGGCGTCTCGGTCAGGCCGATCGCCTCGACCGAGACCGCTTCGGCGATCAGCGGCCGGTCCATCAGGAAGGAGTACGTCCGGCGGTGGCGGGTCTCGAAGTCCGCCGTCATCTCCCGGAGCCCGGTCAGGCCGACCTGCACGGGCGTGTCGGTGCCGTCGTAGCGGAGCCGCACCCGGCGGGCCACCCGGATCCGTTCCGGCGGCACCCCCTCGTCCAGCACTTCCCGGCGGGCCGCCGACTCCAGGCCGTCCGCCAGATCGGCCAGGCGCCGTACGACGTCCGGGCCGAGGCGGGCCTCGACCGACTGCTCACGCATCACGGTGGTGTCGGCCACGCCGATGCCGAGGGCCGACAGCACGCCGGCCATGGGCGGCACCAGCACGGTGCGTATGCCGAGCACGTCGGCCACCATGCAGGCGTGCTGCCCGCCTGCGCCGCCGAAGGTGGTGAGGGCGTAATCGTTGACATCGTGGCCCTTCCGCACCGAGATCTGTTTCACCGCGTTGGCGATGTTCGCGACCGCGACTCGCAGGTAGCCCTCGGCGACCTGCTCGGGGGTCCGCGTGTCGCCGGTGCTCCGGCGGATGTCCGCGGCCAGCTCGGCGAACCCGCGCCGGACCCGCTCGGCGTCGAGCGGCTGGTCGCCGCCCGGCCCGAACACCCGGGGGAAGCACCGGGGCTGGATCCGGCCGAGCATCACGTTCGAGTCGGTGACGCACAACGGACCGCCGTTGCGGTAGCAGGCCGGCCCCGGATCGGCGCCCGCGGAGTCGGGCCCCACGCGGTATCGGCCGCCGTCGAAGCGGAGGATCGACCCGCCGCCCGCCGCGACCGTGTGGATCGCCAGCATCGGCGCGCACAGCCGTACGCCGGCCACCTGGCTCCGCGGCACCCGCTCGAACTCGCCGGCGTAGTGGGACACGTCGGTCGAGGTCCCGCCCATGTCGAAGCCGATCACCCGGTCGAAGCCCGCCAGCCGGGACATGCGGGCCATGCCGACGATGCCGCCCGCCGGGCCGGACAGGACGGCGTCCTTGCCGCGGAAGTGCCCGGCCTCCGCCAGCCCGCCGTTCGACTGCATGAACATCAGCCGCACGCCGGGCAGCTCCCGTGCCACCGACCGGACGTACCGGTCGAGCACCGGCGAGAGGTACGCGTCGACCACGGTGGTGTCGCCGCGGGGCACCAGCTTCATCAACGGGCTGACCTCGCTCGAACAGGAGACCTGGTCGAAGCCGAGCCGCCGCGCCAGCCGGCCGATCTCCCGCTCGTGCGCGGGGTGCAGGTGGCTGTGCAGGCAGACGACGGCCAGCGCCCGGATCCCGTCGTGGCGGGCCTGCCGCAGCTCGGCGGCGAGGGCGTCCAGGTCCGGCGGGCGGAGCAGCTGCCCCTCCGCGGTGATCCGCTCGTCCACCTCGATCACGCGTTCATACAGCATCTCCGGCAGCACGATGCGCCGGTCGAAGATCCGCGGCCGGTCCTGGTAGCCGATCCGGAGCGCGTCGCCGAACCCCTTGGTGATCACCAGGGCCACGCGCTCGCCCGTACGCTCCAGCAGCGCGTTGGTGGCCACCGTGGTGCCCATCCGCACGGCCTCGATCCGCTCGACCGGGACGGGCGCACCGCCGGGCACTCCGAGAACGCGCCTGATTCCCTCCACCGCCGCGTCGGCGTAGCGTGCCGGGTCGTCCGACAGCAGCTTGCGCGTGACCAGCCGGCCGTCCGGGCGTCGCGCGACGACGTCGGTGAACGTGCCACCGCGGTCGATCCAGAACTGCCAGCGCTCACCGGCCATCGCCGAGCCCCCCTCAACGCCGGCCACGTCTTTCCCTTGTAGCACCGGCATGCCACCGGCAGGCGGCGGGGCACCCTCGCGGGTGGACTCCGGGGGCGTTCTCTGGACGAGGCGCCGGGTGGTCGGCGCCGACGTTCTTTCTGTCTGCCGCGTTCCTTTCTCCATGGGCGGGCGGAGGTGGTGGTGTGGGGGGAGCAAATACGAGCGGCGATGGACCCGTCAAGCGGCCCGCGCGCGTCGTGCGGGCGGGTGGTTGAGCCGGGCACGGCTCAACTGGCGTTATCGAGCGACGCCGAGCTCGGTCCGCACGGGCTCGATGGTGAAAATTTCACCCAGTGGCGCCCCGCCCCTGTGCGGCGATGTCCCCGCAAGTTTTCAGAAGCGGAGCGGGCATGGGGAAACGGCCGGGCGATGCCCCGGGACGCGGGGGCCCTCCGAAAACTTTCAGAAGGGCCTTGACATGTTTCGGGTCGGTTTCCACACTGAGTCCCGAGGCGGCCTCCCCCTGTCAGGTGGTGGTACACGGGCAGGGGGCCGCCATGTTGGACGTCACTGTGGTGTGCGTCCCCCGATGCGGGACGCGGCGTCGATTCGCGCGGTCTATCCCCTTTTCGCATGAATTAGTAATGGAGGCTCAGGCATGGGCGCAAACGCCTTAACGCCGCCTGGAACCCGGCAGTCGGCCGGTGGTCTGCGGCGGGCTCTGATCGCCGGCGCGCTCGGCGTGCTCGGTGTCGCATCGGTGCTGACGGCGCAGGTCCCCGCCGACGCGGCGGCGAGCACGCTCGGCGCGGCGGCGGCGCAGAGCGGCCGCTATTTCGGCACCGCCATCGCCGCCGGCAGGCTCGGTGACTCGGCCTACACCACCATCGCGAACCGCGAGTTCAACATGGTGACGCCCGAGAACGAGATGAAGATCGACGCGACCGAGCCCAACCGCAACCAGTTCAACTTCACCCAGGGCGACCGGGTCTACAACTGGGCCGTGCAGAACGGCAAGCGCGTCCGTGGGCACACGCTGGCCTGGCACGGCCAGCAGCCGGGCTGGATGCAGTCGCTGTCGGGCAGCGACCTGCGCTCGGCGATGATCAACCACATCAACGGCGTGATGGCCCACTACAAGGGCAAGATCTACAGCTGGGACGTCGTCAACGAGGCCTACGCCGACAGCGGCGGCGGCCGACGTGACTCCAACCTCCAGCGGACCGGCAACGACTGGATCGAGGTGGCCTTCCGCACCGCGCGGGCCGCCGACCCCGCCGCCAAGCTCTGCTACAACGACTACAACATCGAGAACTGGACCTGGGCCAAGACGCAGGGCGTCTACAACATGGTCAAGGACTTCAAGTCGCGCGGCGTGCCGATCGACTGCGTCGGCTTCCAGTCCCACTTCAACAGCGGCAGCGCCTACAACAGCAACTTCCGCACGACCTTGCAGAGCTTCGCCGCTCTCGGGGTCGACGTCCAGATCACCGAACTGGACGTCCAGGGCGCCTCGGCCACGACGTACGCCAACATCACCAACGACTGCCTGGCCGTCCCCCGGTGTAACGGCATGACCGTCTGGGGTGTTCGCGACAGCGACTCCTGGCGTTCGGGTGACACCCCGCTGCTGTTCGACGGCAACGGCAACAAGAAGCCCGCCTACACCTCGGTGCTGAACGCCCTCAACGCCGCTCCGACCGTGAGCCCGTCTCCCTCGGTGTCGCCGAGCGTCTCTCCGTCGGCGTCCCCGTCGGCGTCTCCTTCGGCTTCGCCGTCCGTGTCTCCTTCGGCGTCCCCCTCGGCGTCTCCCTCGGTGTCCCCGTCGTCGTCTCCGCCTCCGGACTCCGGTGCGTGTTCGGCGACGATCGAGACGGTCAACAGCTGGCCGGGCGGGTTCCAGTCGAACGTGACCGTCCGTGCGGGCAGCTCGGCGATCAACGGCTGGACGGTGAAGTGGACCTGGACCGGCGGGCAGACGATCAGCCAGGCGTGGAGCGGTGACCTGAGCACCTCCGGCTCCAACGTGACCGTCCGCAACGTGTCCTACAACGGCTCGGTCGCCGCGGGCGCGTCCACCAGCTTCGGGTTCCTCGCCAACGGATCCGCGGCCACCCCGACCGTGACCTGCACCAGCCCCTGATATCCGGATACCCAAGCGGAAGACGCCGAGCCCGGCACCCCCGTCGAAACGACGGGAGTGCCGGGCTCGGCCCGTGTCAGGGGGTCAGCGGACCGGGGCCGTTTCCGCGTCGACCGGCAGCCACGTCTCGGCCCAGACGGACAGCTCCCGCACGGCGGCCTCCAGGGCGCGGCCCTTGTCCGTGAGCCGGTACTCGATGGTCACGGGAGTGGTCGGGAGCACGACGCGCTCGACGACGCCCTCGCTCTCGAAGCGCTTGAGCCGTTCGGAGAGCAGCTTGTCGGTGATGTCGGGGATGGCGTCGCTGATCTGCCGGAAGCGGGTGGCGCCCCGGAGCAGCTCGCGCAGGATCACCCCGGCCCACCGGCGGCCGATCATCTCAACGGCCTGGTGGTAGCGAGGGCAGAAGTCAGGCTCGTATGTGGACACGCAGCCAGCTTACCAATGGATAGCGACTTGCGCATTACCAGTCACTCGCGCTAGCTTCTCGGAAGGCGCCATCCAATGGATAGTCGCTATCCATTCGTACCTACTCGTGAAGAGGTATCCCCATGTCCACCACCGCCACCCCGCAGGACCTGCCCGACAGCGCGATCGCCAGCCTGTTCACCCCTCAGGACAGCGCTCTGCTCCTCGTTGACCACCAGCCCCAGATGATCTTCGGGGCGCGCAGCGCCGACCCGCAGAGCCTGGTCAACAACGTGACCGCCCTGGCCAAGATGGCCAAGGTGTTCAACATCCCCACGGTGCTCACGTCCATCGCGGCCGACACCTTCTCCGGACCGCTGATCCCGGAGATCACCCGCGTCTTCCCGGACATCGAGGTCATCGACCGCTCCCACATCAACGCCTGGCAGGACGGGGCGTTCCGGGCCGCGGTGGAGGCCACCGGCCGGCGCCGCCTGATCATCGCCGGTCTGTGGACCGAGGTCTGCCTGGCCTTCCCCGCGCTGTCCGCGGCCGAGGCGGGGTATGAGGTCTTCGCCGTCATCGACTCCTCCGCGGGCTCCAGCACCGCGGCGCACGACGCCGCGATCATCCGGATGACCCAGAAGGGCATCGTTCCCGTCAGCACCGCGAGCGTGCTGTCGGAGCTGCAGCGGGACTGGGCGCGGGTGGAGACGTACGACGCCGTCAACACCATCGTCAAGGACCACATGGGCGCCTGGGGGCAGGGCGTCAACTACGTCAGCGCGGGCTTCGTCAAGAAGTGACCCCTACCGCCCAGCCGGTGCGACGCCCCCTTCGGGAGCGGGGCGTCGCACCGGCGGCGGGCACGATCGCGATCAACAGCGGGCTGGAGTTCCTGTTGACGTTCGCAGTGCTGTTCGCGGTGACGACGATCACTCGCTGGGTCATGGGGCCCTCGCCCATCGCCCACGCGATCCCGGGGATCCATCTGCGGCTGCTGCTGATCGGCGCCTGTGTGGGTCCGCTGATGGCAGGGCTCATCCTCAGCCGGCCGGGGAAGGTCTCGGGAGCGCACACCAATCCGGCGATCTCCCTCGCCATGTGGCGCCTCGGTGTCTTCCCCGGCGCGGCCGTGTTGCCGTACATCGCGGCACAGCTGGCCGGGTCGGCGCTGGGCGTCCTCGCGGCGCGCGCGGTGTGGGGTCCGACGACCGGGCGGCCGCCGGTGGCGTACGCCGTGCTGCGGCCGGGCCCCGGCTGGTCGGACGCCGAGCTGTTCGCGGCCGAGGCCGTCAGCATGGGCGTCGTCGTCACCCTCGTCGGCACGTTCCTGCGGAAACCCCGGCTGGTGCCGTTCGTGCCCTGGCTGGTCGGGCTTCTGGTCGGTACGGCGATCGCCTGCCTGGGCACCGTCACGGGCGGATCGGTCAATCCGGCGCGGCAGTTCGGGCCGGCGATCGTCTCCGGTCACCTCGACTTCCTGTGGGTCTACCTGCTCGCGCCCATGGCCGGGGCGGTGGTCGCCGCCGCAGTTCTCAACCGCGTCGGCGACCACCGTGATGCACGCGCGGCCGTGGACGGCGACCCGGAGATCAGCTGATCAGGGCGCAGGATCGCTGCGGCTGGATGACGTTCTCCGCCGCGGCGGTGCCGCAGTTCTCGATCCCGGTCGGCGGGGCGCCGGGGTCGACCTCGACCCGATATCTCACCACCGCGGTCGCTCCCGGAGCCACCATGCCGCGTGTGGCGTTGGGGCCGTTGATCGGGGCCGGAGCGGCGTACGGGGACCCGCCGCCGGCGTCGGGCACGGCCGCTCCGTTGAGCGTGGTGCTTCCGGGCACGTACCGGCCACCGTTGGGCACGGGGTCATGAAGAGTGGCGCCGACCATGGCAGTGGGCCCGGTGTTGGTGGTGGTGAAGGTGTACTCCAGGATGTCGCCCGGCTTGATCTGCGCGCCCGGGGATCCACTCGCCTTCACGACGCTCTTGGCCGTGTTGAGGCAGGTCGGCGTGGTGAACGTCACGCCGTCCAGGAAGTTGCCGGCCGTCGGGCTGCCGCCGGCGGCCGACACCGAGTGGAAGGCGAACCGCGTGACGGTCTGCCCCGGCGGGACGACGTACACGCCGGTGTAGTGGCCCCAGGCGGTCTTGTCGTCGGAGAGGTCCGGGGTGGCGGCCCCGGTCGGCGTCTGCGGCACGGCCGCGCCCGGCGCGCCGATGAGCACCTGCATCACGTCGGTGCCGAGGCGGCCGCGGTGATACAGCGACCAGGTCATCCGTGTGCCCGGGACGGTCGGCAGGTCCTGGTAGAGCGTGGACACATAGCTGGCGTTGAGTTCGGCGAACTGCTGCCCGTCGGCTGACGGCCCTTCACCCGCACCGCTCCGCCAGAACTCCAGTTTGCGGTCCGCGGCGGTGGTGTGCCAGCCGACGCCCGGGTTGGTGGACGCGTCGGGGATGTTCCAGTCGGCCGTGGCCACGGGCGGCGCCTCGAAGCTGCCGTTGACCAGGTTGACCGGGACGTAGTCACAGCTCGCGGTGACGGTGACCGTGGCGGTGCCGGTCCCGCAGGCGGTGGTGACGGTGTAAGAGAAGGTGTCGACGCCGGCGAAGCTCGGGTCGGGCGTGTAGACCACCTTGCCGCCGGAGATCGTCGCGGTGCCGTGACCGGGCTTGGTCACACCGCTGATCGCCGGCGCGGTCGCGGTGTCGTTGGCCAGGACGTCCACGGTGACGGGCGTGCCCTGCCCGGTGGTGGCGGTGTCGTCGACGGCCCTGGTGGGCGAGATGGACTGCCCGTTGACGATCTGGATCGGCGGGGCGGGCGTGTTGTTTCCGAGCTGCCCCGGTGCGGCGACGACGCTGTTGATCCCGGTCGGCCGGATGGTCATGCTGCGCCCGACCGTGCCCGGCTTGACCCGGAATATGATGACCTTCGGCGCCGGGTCGCTCTTGACGCCCGCCGAGGTGATCGCCAACGTGGTGCCGGAGACGGTGCCGGCGCCCGACTGGCCGATGATGTCGGCGTTGGCCAGCAACGACGACAGGTCCCACATCGTGGTGTACCTGCTGACCAGCAGCGGCCACTGGGCCGTGCGGTGGGTCACCGTGAGGGTGAAGGTGCCGCCCGGCGTGATCTGCCCGCCCCACAGCGACGGAGAGGTGACGACGGACACCGCCCCGTTGCCCAGCCGCATGCCGAGCGCGTTCTTCCAGTAGTACTCGACCGGGTAGTTCGCCTGCCCCTGCCGTACGCAGGGGGCGGCGGCGCGCGTCGCGGTCTCCCGCTCAGCGGTGGCGGCGTGCGCACCGGTGACGGCCGTCGCCTGCGCTCCCAGCGTGGCCAGCAGTGCCAACAGGACGCCGGCCGGCGCGGTCAGCGCCAGTCTGGGTCGTCGTGACATCAACAGTGAACCCCCGAGTGTCGTGAGGATGCCCTCGTAGATCGACTTCATCGGGGACGTTACTGTAAGTAATCGTAATGTTGCCCGAGGTGGCGGGCGATGTGATCTCGTGTCGCCGCCATCTTGATCTTCAATGTGAGGACCGGCGGCGCTCGCACGCGGCTGTCCACCTTCGCAGCCGGCGTCTTTCTGATGGTGCTGTGCATCGTCTTCGGCCAGTGGGTCTCGAAGATTCCCATGGCCGCCCTGGACGCGGTGGAGAACAAGTACGCCACGCGCGGCAAGAAGGTCACGGTCGTCGGTCTCAACAAGCCCAGCGCCAAACTCCACAAGACCCTGGCCGGGCAGCTCACCGGCGGCCACTGACGCCTGGGTTCGAACGCGAGCCGCTCATGTTCTGACGCCGGGCCGGGCGATCGGTGTGAAATAGTCGGCTTCGTCATGCGTGCCTCCCTTTCCGTACGGCTCGCGCGGTCGGTCCTTCTCGATCGTCTGCGTACTTCTCGCCGTCGGCGCGCACCGCTTCGCCGGGGGCGCGGGCTCGCCCCCTGGGTCCTCCTGGTGGGCGGGCTGACCGTGTTGGGGGCGGCGACCACGCTCGCGGGCCGGGAGCGGTCGCCTGCGGCCGTCATCGGACTCGTCCTGGCGGCCCAGATCTTCCTGCACGAGCTTCTCGCGCAGCCCGTGCGGCCTCTCTCCGCGCCGCGCGTCCCCGTCGCGGCCATGCCCGGGGCGCACGACCACGCGCTGAGTGTGTACGCCCAGGGTCACGCGCTGAGTGTGCACGCGGGAATGTTCACCGCCCATCTCGTCGCGGCGCTGCTCACCGGCTGGTGGCTGTCGCGGGGGGAGGCGCTGCTGTGGTCGATCCTGCGCGGGATCGGCGCGGGCGCGGCTGACGGGCTCGTGCCGCTGCTCACGCTGCTCACGCTGCTCACGCTGCTCTGGGCCGGGGCCCGCGTGCGTACGCCTGGCGGGGACGCCGTTCGCGCCGACCGGCCGACGGCTCGCCCGTATGGGCCGCCCCTGACGGCGGCCGGATCGCGGGCGTCTTTCCCGCACCCCCACACGGAGATGCCATGAAGAAGCGATCCACCACTGCGTCCCTCCTGTTCGGCCTCTTGTGCGCGGCGCTGGCGATATGCGCCACGCCGGCACTGGCACACGACAGCCTGCGGGCGAGCACACCCGGCAAGAACGCCGTCGTCTCCGGCCTCGACCACATCGAGCTGGAGTTCAGCGCCCACGTCAGCTTCCCTGTCGTGGTGCTCCACGATGCGGCCGGGCGCCGCTTCGAATCGGGCGCCCCGCGGACCGACGGCCCCAAAGTGACGGTGGATGTCGCCGGGCCGCTTCCCTCCGGCGGCTACACCGTCGCGTGGCGCGTCGTCTCCTCCGACGGCCATCCGGTGGAGGGCGAGATCCCGTTCACCGTGCGCTCGTCGGCGGCTCCGGCGGCGGGCGACCCGGCGCCGGCCGGTACGCCCGTGGCCGCGACCGGAGCGACCGACGACCAGGGCGGCGGCATGCCCGGTTGGATATGGGTCGTTCTGGCGGGGCTGGTGCTTGTCGGAGCGGGGGCGCTGCTGACCGGGCGGGCGAAGAAGCCCGCCGAAACGGCCGCGGACCCGGACCCCGAATCCTGATATCTCAAGCCGGGAGCCGGCACCCGCTGACGCCACTCGCGAGAGCGTCCGGGTGCCGCGCGCGTCCCGGGTCAGTCGTCCAGCAGGCGCACGTCGAGCCGTCCGAGCAGTTCGGGGTCGGCGAGGATGTCGATCGCGGTGATCTTCCCATCGGTGATGGTGAAGTCGAACACGACGCGCGGCCGCCCGCCCGGAGCCCAGGCCATGCCCGGTGCGCCGTCGATCAGGGCGAGATGCGCGCCCACGGCGCGGCCGGCGAAGCTACGGGCCATGGCGTCCGCGCCGAGGGCTCCGGTCGCGCCCAGCCGCTGGGCCTCGGGGTCGCTGCGCAGTACGGCGTCGGGGGCCAGCAGCGAGAGCAGCGCGTCGAAGTCGCCGCCGCGTGCGGCGGCCAGGAAGGCCTCGACGACCCGGCGGTGACGGGCGGCGTCGGGTTCGCCGGCCGTTGACGCCCCCTGCACCCGGCGGCGGGCGCGGCTGGCGAGCTGGCGGGTGGCGGCCGGCGACCGCTCCACTATCGGGGCGATCTCCTCGAACGGCATCGCGAACATGTCGTGCAGCACGAACGCCAGCCGTTCCGCGGGGTTCAGCGTGTCCAGGACCACCAGCAGCGCCAGGCCCACCGAGTCGGCCAGCTCCGCCTGCTGCTCGGGGTCGGCGCCGTCCGGGGCGGCGGCGGTGTGAACGGTCGGGTTGCCGTCCCAGGGGTCCTCACGGCGGTTGCCGCGGGAGCGCAACATGTTGAGCGACACCCGGGCCACCACCGTGGTGAGCCATCCGGCGAGGTTGTCCACCTCCGCGGTGTCGGTGCGGCTGAGCCGGAGCCATGCCTCCTGCACGGCGTCATCGGCCTCGCTCGCCGAGCCGAGCACCCGCAGGGCCACCGCGCGCAGGCGGGGCCGCTGCTCCTCGAACCTAGCCGCCAGAAACTCCGCTTCGTTCACCGGTCACATTCTCCCCTCGTGGTGTGTCACCTCACTGACCCGCGAAAACGAGCCGATGTGACGGGGCAGGGCCCCGGCGTCGTCAGAAGGAGAACAGTGATGGAAGCTCGAATGAAGAACCCGGCACACGTGCTGCCCGAGAGCCTCAAGGGCATCCAGGCGATGATGAAGGGCGTCTACTCGGGCGGCGCGCCTCAGGAGGTGCTGGAGCTGACCGCCCTGCGCGCCAGCCAGATCAACGGATGCAGCGCCTGCGTGCACTCCCATGTGCGGAACCTGAAGAAGGCCGGGGAGAGCGACGAGCGCGTCGGCAACGTGGCCGCCTGGCAGGAGGCCCCGTTCTACACCGACGCCGAGCGGGCGGCGCTCGCGCTGGCCGAGGCGATGACCCGCAACATGGCCGACCGGTCCGGTGACGCGGTGCCGGACGAGCTGTGGGAGGCGGTGGCCGGCCACTACGACGAGAGGCAGCTGTCGGCCGTCATCCTCAACATCGCCGTCACCAACATGTTCAACCGGCTCAACGCCACGATCAAGGAACCCGCCGGGCAGACCTGGGACTGACCCGACGACCGGTGCCTTCGCCGGGGGGATGGATCCCCCCCGGCGAAGGCGGGTCGTGAGGCCGGACTTCCTGGCCGATTTCTGTTAGACCCGGGTCCAGCGCTGGTTGGAGCCGCCGTTGCAGTCCCAGATGGCCAGCTTGGTGCCGTTGGCGGTGGCGCTGCCCGGCACGTCGAGGCACTTGTTGGCGCCGACCGCGGTGATGCTGCCGTCGGAGTTGAAGCGCCACTTCTGGTTGTTCTGCCCGTTGCAGTCCCAGATGATCACCGTGGCGCCGTTGGCGGTGCTGCCGCCGTTCACGTCCAGGCACTTGTTGCCGTAGACCCGCAGCTCACTGGCACTGGTGAGGGTCCACTGCTGGTTGTTCTGGCCGTTGCAGTCCCAGATCTGCGCCTGCGCGCCGTTCGACTGCGAGGCGCCGCTGACATCCAGGCACCGGCCGGACCCCACGCCGCGGATCGCGCCCGCCGCCGGCGGGTTGCCCGTGGGCGCGCTCGAGGGAGAGCTCGTGGGAGTCGCCGACGGCGACGGGTTGCTGCCGCTGAACTGCGTGAAGAAGCTCCACACCACCGGCCTGGTCCAGGAGTTCTCACCCGGCTCCAAGTCGCCCGACTTCCCGTCCACGGGGTTGGGCGTGTGACCCGCGTCGAACGCCGCCCAGGCGACCGGATATCCGGCCCGGCACCCCGAGTAGTAGGTGACGATGTGAGTCAGGCTGCCCTGCGCGGGCTCCGGCGGGTTCTGGGCCGTGCAGCCGTTGTTCCGGACGAACCTGTCGCGCAGCGACCGGCCCGTGGAGATGTTCAGCACCGGGTCCCTGAGGCCGTGCAGGCCGATGTAGGCGATGGGATCGTTGCCGCCGCTGCACCCGCTGAGCTGTCCGCCGGAGTAGACGGCCACCGCGCGGAAGACGTTCGCCCGGTTACACGCGAGCGAGTAGCTCATGCCGCCGCCGTAGCTGAAGCCCATGGCGAAGAGCTGGGAGGTGTCGACACAGAGATCTGACTCGATCCGCCGGATCATGTCATCGACGAAGACGGTGTCCTCACCGCCGGAATTGGCCCAGCCATTGTTGAAGCCCTGGGGCGCCACGAAAATCGTGGTGTTGTTCGACAGTGCCCTGAGCCCGTAATAGGACCAGGGATATCCACTGGTTCCGCCGGAGTCGACGTCGTTTGCCGTGCCTCCGTTCCAGTGGAATCCGAAGATCAGCCGATAGGGGTTGTTGTTGTTGTAGTTGTCCGGGATCCGCAGGATGTAACTGCGGTTCTTCCCGCTGGTCGTAATCGACTGCGTACCGCTTCGCAGCGTCGGCGTCTTACCGCATCCCGCGGTGGCCGCGAGGGCGCGCTGATTCGTGAGCGGCTTGGTCGCGCTCTGACCCAGCGCCGTCTGCGCCGTGGCCAGGACCAGCAGGGCGGCGGTCGCGACAGCGGTGAAGAGGGATCTATTCCTCAACGTCACGCACATTCCTTTGTCGTTGTCAGGGTGGCACGCATAGATGGGGAAGCTATTCCGTCCATATGTCCGGTGGGGAGGGCGCCGGCCGGTCGGAATTTCTGTTTCGCCGACTCGGTAAATGCTCGGGTCGATGTGTGGCGCTGTGTTCTGCCGATCGGCGGCCGACCGCCGGGTTGTGGAGTGTCAGCGCCGAATCAACGCCGCGCGATCAGATCTCCCTTCTTCCGGATGGCCCGGGGCGGGGTGCAGCGGAGCAAATATGACCATGACGAGACCTGTCAAGGGTGCGCATTTTCGACGCTCCGGACTCCGCCGGGGGACGGCCCGTCGCGTCCGCATCTGCCTGGTGGAGCGGCCGTGGCCGTTGCCCGCTCGCCGTCATGAAACTTTCACGGCCCGGGCGAGCGCCATCGGTTCCGGCGACGGACCCGGACGCCCGGAGCGGCGCGGTCCGCGCCGCGTCGCGCCCATGATTTTAAGTACGAAACATTTTTGGGCCGCCGCGCGGATATGTCCGGCCCCCGGCGAGGTGGGTTGGATATTCGCGCTGCTCATTTGGGCGGCGGAGCTGACATCGCCGAGCGCCGTTGTGTGCGGAATCCGAAATAAGCGTTCTTAAGGCCTTGTCGAGTCGTCGTGCGGGCCGTAATTAGGAGCCAAGCACCGGGAGGACGCTCCTCCCGGCGTCCCCCGGCTCGATCCCATGCGGGGCCGCGCCTAGATCGGAATCCGGACATTTGGTGGCTTATGTACTGTTGGCGGCATGCACAAGGGGGAGCAGGCCGACGTCGATCTCGTACGCGAAGCGCAGCTCGGCGACGTTCACGCCCTCGGGCTCCTCCTGGCGCGGCACCAGGCGGACATGCGCGCGGTGGCGCTGAGCATCCTCGGCCACGGGCCTGACGCCGAAGACGCCGTCCAGGACGCCGCGCTGATCGCGTTGCGCCGCATCGGGGACGTTCGCGATCCCCACGCCCTGGCGCCGTGGCTGAAGGCGGTCGTTCGCAACGCGTGCCGCACGCAACTGCGTACAAGACGGCCGCTGTCCTCCCTCGACGTCGCCGTACTGCCGGACGTGCCGGGCCTGGACGAACTCCTTGACCGGCATGCCGTACGCGACTGGATCTGGCACGCCATGGGCGAGTTGTCGTCAAACCTGCGCCTGGTGGCGATGCTGCGCTACTTCACCGGCGTCACGACCTACGCGGCCATCGCGGAGGTGTGCGCGATTCCCGTCGGCACCGTGCGCAGCAGGCTCAGCCAGGCACGGGCCAAGCTGTCGGAGGCGCTGCTCGCGACGGCGGACCTGGCCCACGACGACGTGGCCGCGCTGACCGCGGCCCGCCGCGGCGAAGCCGAGCAAATCCTGGGGGAGGCGAGCCGCGGCTACTTCGCCCAGGCGCTGCGGGCCTCCTGGTGCCCGGCGGTGGAGACCGTCTGGCCCACGGGCAAGGTCACGCGGGGATACGACTATCCGGTGCGCTCGATGGAGAACGACCTGGCCGACGGAGTCGTCCATCGCCTGTCCGGCGTCGTCGCCGGGCGCGACATCGTCATCTGGGAGGACGACATGATCAGCCCGCCCGACGACCCCTTCCACTGCCCGCCGTCGGTCGTATGGGTGAACTTCCTCGAAGAGGGCCGGGTACGGCGAATACGGCTCTTCCACCCCCGTAAGGCCATCGCGTCGGTCTGAGAGAAAGTCACCGGCCGATCGAACTTCCGCCGCGTCCGCCGCGTCTTGCCTGCGTGGATCGCATCACCTGCCGCGATCCCACCGCGGGCCGAGCCCCGACGTCACGTCACGCAGTGAGGAAACACCCCATGCCCGAAGAACTTGCCGCACGCGCCGAAGCCGTCGAGGCGGAGTTCATGTATCAGTACGAGTCGAGCGCGCCGCCGTCCATCGCGGCTGCCCTCGGAATCACCACCACCCGCATCGGCGGCGGTGTCGCCCTGTCGATGCGGCACGACCCGACCGGCTACTGGAGCAAGGCGCTCGGATTCGGCTTCGACGAGCCGGTCACCGCCGGCCTCGTCGACCGCGTACTGGACTTCTACCGCTCGGAGGGCAGCGTGGGAGCGGTCCTCCAGATCGCCCCTTCCGTACTGCCCGCTGACTGGGCCGACATCGCCCGCCGCCACGGACTGCGGCCGGGGGGACGCATCGTGAAGCTGGCCTGCCCGATTGAGGATTTCACACCCGCCGGAGAGACCGCGTTGCGGATCGAGCACGTCGGTCCCGGCGACGCCCGCGCCTGGGCGTCGGTCGTCCTGAAGGGGTTCGGCATGCCGGAGGAAGGTCTCGCGGAGATGCTTGTGGCCGTTGCCGGCCACCCGAACTGGCGGCCGTTCGCGGCGTGGGAGGGCGACCGGATCGTCGGCGGCGCCAGCCTCTTCCTCCACGGTGAGGTCGCCTCGCTGAACTCCGGAGCGGTCCTCGCCGATCACCGCAACCGCGGGGCGCAGTCGGCCCTGATCGCCGCGCGCGTCCGGGAGGCCGCGAGCGCCGGTTGCCGCTGGCTCGTGGCGGAGACCGGGGAGCCCGCCGAGGGCGTCGGCAACCCGTCGCTCAACAACATGCTCAGGGCCGGTCTCCAGCGGCTCTACACCAGGCAGAGCTGGATCTGGAGCCCAGGCGGCATATCATGAGCCGGCACGCCGGAAGGGGCCCGGCGTAGCCCCGTAGGCGTACACAGTGGTCATGGCACAGGTGATCGGCGAGAATAAACGATCACCCGGTGATCCGTCGTCAAGCTGAAAGCGCTGCCATGACCAACGACATGCCTCCGCCGTCCAGCCTCAAGATCGACACCAGCACCCCCCACTCGGCGAGAGTGTGGAACTACTGGCTGGGCGGCAAGGACCACTACGAGGTCGACAGGCAGGTCGGCGATCAGGTCCGCCAGGTCTACCCCGGAATCGTGGACGTCGCCCGCCATGCCCGGGCGTTCCTCGGCCGTGCCGTCCGCTATCTGGCGGGCGAGGCCGGGATCACCCAGTTCCTGGACATCGGCACCGGGCTGCCGACGGTCGACAACACCCATGAGGTCGCCCAGCGCGTCAACCCGGCCTGCCGGATCGTCTACGTCGACAACGATCCGCTGGTGCTGGCACACGCGCGGGCGCTGTTGACCAGCACCCCGGAGGGCGCCTGCGACTACATCGACGCCGACGTCCGCGACCCCGGGTACATCCTCACCCAAGCCGTCGCCACGCTGGACTTCAGCCGGCCGGTCGCGCTGATGATGCTGGGCATCCTCGGCAACGTCTGGGACGACCAGGAGGCCGCGGCGATCCGCGACCACCTGGTCGCCGCGCTGCCGCCGGGCAGCTACCTGGTCCTGGAAGACGGCAGCGACGCCGTCGACCCGAAGGCCTCCGCTCAGGCCGAGAAGACACGGGCCGAGGCCGGCGACCCGTACAAACTGCGCACCCCCGACCAGATCTCCGCGTTCTTCCACGGCCTGGAGCTCGTCGACCCCGGCGTGGTGTCGGTCTCACGGTGGCGTCCTGAGGTGACCGCGTGGGGCGAGCCGGAGGAGGTCAGCGCCTACGGCGGTGTCGCCAGGAAGCTCTGACCGGGGCGTACTCCCGTCGGCGGGATGCACACTCGTCAGATAACTGAGAGAGCGCCTCGAAATCAGGAGCTTCCCGTCATGCGTGTCCCTGCCGCTCTCGTCCTGCCGATCGTCATGGTCGGGGTGATGAGTTCCGGGTGCGTGGGCGAGGGCCCGCGCCTGTATCTCAACAACAGTCCCGACGCGGACGAGGAGGTCTCGATCGGCGTCGTGCTGCCCGACACCGTCGCTCACCGGCCCTATTCTCTGGGTGGCTGGGTCATGTGCCTTGATCGGCCCGGTTCGGTCACCATCGACAGAATCGACCTGATCAGGCCGAGCGGCGGCATCGTGATGCAGGCGTTCTCATCTCGGCCGCAGAGCCGTACACACTCCATGCTCGGCAACGCCGAGCGGCCGTTGACCGAGCTCGGCTTCCCGGCTCGCAGTCCCGCGATCACCACGGTCTGCCGGAAGGGCCAGGAAGACGTCCTCCTCACCGAGCTCGGCCTGCAGTACGGGAAGATCGGCGACGCCACCGCGCGAGCCGAGAGCGTTCGGCTCTTCTACACCTCGGCGGGCCGGCAGCGCACCGTCGATTTCGCCCTGGACGTGCGGCTGTGCGCTCCCGACGACATGAGTACGAAGCAGTGCAGGGAGCTGTACAAGGAGCTCCGAAGCCAGAGCAAGGGCGACGAATAGCCGCCCTTGCGCCGTCCCGATCGGCCGGTGTCTCCTCGCCGCGCCCGAACCGTGCGCGGCGGCCGAGCCCGCGCAGTTGGGCGGTCTGCTCCCCTGCTCCCCGAGCAGGCTCAGGCGCAGGCATCACCGATCTTCTTCAGGCTGGTGGTGCCGTCGGCGATGGCCTTCTGGGCGGCCTCGACCGCCGACTTCCTGTTCGTGATCTTGAGCTGCTTCAGTTCGGCGGCGAAGTCCTGGAACACCTGCCTGATCGTGGCGTCACCGGCCGCGGTCGCCCTGGCCTCCAGCTCGGTGGCCGCGCCGGACAGCGCCTTTTTGAGCTTCGCGGGGTCCTCCGCGCTGGCGCTGAAGGCCGAGAGCTTGCCGCCGATAAGCGGCGGGGCCTCGCTGCATTCCTTGGACACCGCCGGTGCCGGACTCGTTCCGCAGGACGAGGCGAGTGCCACCGTGGCCAGCGTCAAGGCCGCATATGGGATTAATCGCACGGCGGTACCGTAGCGATGGCGAAGGGGTTCGGTCGCCGAATCGGCCGCCGGATGCCGTGGCCGGCGAAGACACGTGCGAATCTCCACGTCGAGGGCCGCCGCCGTCTGAAAGATTCAGAGACGAGGTCGTGCGTCGGCGAGGCGGACGCGGCTCTCGCCCACCAGGTGATCTTCCATGCCAACCGCTCGGAAAAGCCGACGCCGATTGTCAGCCTTCGCTGCCAGTATGACCGACATGACGAACTCGCTGGCAGGAAAGATCGCGCTGGTCGCCGGGGGGACGCGGGGAGCCGGCCGCGGCATCGCGGTGGAGCTGGGCGCGGCGGGGGCCACGGTATACGTGACGGGGCGCAGCACCCGGGAGCGGCGGTCGGAGATGAACCGCCCGGAGACGATCGAGGAGACGGCCCAGCTGGTCACGGCCGCGGGCGGCCGGGGGATCGCCGTACCCGCCGACCACCTCGACCCCGCCCAGGTCCGCGCGGTGGTCGACCGGATCGACGCCGAGCAGGGCCGCCTCGACGTGCTGGTCAACGACATCTGGGGCGGCGAGCTGCTGTTCAGCTGGACCGACCGGCTGTGGGAGCACTCGCTCGACGACGGCCTGCGGATCCTGCGGCTCGCTGTGGACACGCACATCATCACGAGCCATGTCGCGCTGCCGCTGCTGATCCGGCGGCCCGGCGGCCTGGTGGTCGAGGTGACCGACGGCACGGCCGAGTACAACGCGGCCAACTACCGCGTCTCGTTCTTCTACGACCTGGCGAAGATCTCGGTGAACCGGATCGCGTTCAGTCAGGCCAAGGAGCTCGCGCCGCACGGGGCGACGGCCGTGTCGCTCACTCCCGGCTGGCTCCGCTCAGAGATCATGCTGGAGCACTTCGGCGTGACGGAGGCCACCTGGCGGGACGCTCTGGCGGCACAGCCGCACTTCGCGATCTCCGAGACGCCGGCGTTCGTGGGACGGGCGGTCGCGGCCCTGGCCGCGGATCCGGAGGTGAGCCGTTGGAACGGGCGGTCACTGTCGAGCGGGCAGCTCGCCCAGGTGTACGGGTTCAGTGACGTCGACGGCAGCCGGCCGGACGCCTGGCGGTATCTCGTCGAGGTCCAGGACGCCGGTAAGCCCGCCGACGTCACCGGCTACCGCTGATCTCCGCGCCGTATATCCGCGCCAGCCGGCCGGCTGCCTCGGCCATCCGCGCGCAGGCCGGCCGGGCTCAGCCGTACCTTGATACCTCGGGGAGTTGCCCAGCGGCGTCGCCATCGCCCAAGCCTTCGCCCGCAGCCCCCGCTGGGGCCGCCTGGTCAAGAAGGCCGGCCTCGTCGGCGAATTGGGCTGGCATGTGGAGCGATCCCGACCCCACTTGGTTGCGGTTGTGTTACCCGCCCGGTGAGCGGTGAGCTGAAGGACCGGTATGTACCCGCTCCCCGCCGGAGCCTCACCAGAGACGACCTGGCCGAGATGACGCACGCGCTCGGAGAGATGGTGCAGCTGCGCCGCCAGGCTGAGCCGGTCAGGTAGGCCCGTCTGTACGCGAAGCTCGGCCTGAGGCTGACGCGCCACCCTCGAAAGAGAAAAGTCCTGGCCGGCTCGGTGAGCGACCAGGACTCCACAGGTGAATCGATTGTGTCCGAGGGGGGACTTGAACCCCCATGCCCATCACTGGGCACTAGCACCTCAAGCTAGCGCGTCTGCCTATTCCGCCACCCGGACGTGGTGCCTCACGCGGGATCGTCATCCCGCGTCGGCTGATACAGATTAGCACTGCCGCCGGGTTGCTTCATACCGGGAATCCCGGGCGGGCCCACAGCCGATGCGGGCCTGTGGCGGGATCCGGGGGCAGTCTGTGAGGGAATGGAGGGAGCTAACCGGCGCCCGGCCCCACGACAGGAGGGCCGGCCGTCACTGGAGGAGGCGTGATGAGCCCCATCAACGGGGAGGACGAGGTCGTCGAGCTGTGCTCCGACCTGATCAGGATCGACTCGACGAACGCGGGGGACAACCAGGGTCCCGGCGAGCGCGAGGCCGCCGAATACGTGGCGGGCAAGCTCGCCGAGGTCGGCCTGGAGCCCCGCATTCTGGAGTCGGACACGGGCCGGGCCAGTGTGATCGCCCGAGTGGAGGGAGCCGACCCCGGACGGGACGCGCTCCTTCTCCACGGACACCTCGACGTGGTGCCGTTCGACGCCGCCGACTGGCGCCATCACCCGTTGAGCGGCGAGGTCGCCGACGGCTGCGTCTGGGGACGCGGCGCCGTGGACATGAAGGACATGGACGCCATGATCCTCGCGGTCGTACGGCAGCGGCTGAGCGAAGGCCGGAGGCCGTCACGCGACGTGGTCATCGCGTTCACCGCGGACGAGGAGGCCGGCGGCCACTATGGCGCCCAGTGGCTGGCCGAGAAGCATCCGGAGGTCTTCGAGGGCTGCACCGAGGCCATCGGCGAGGTCGGCGGCTTCAGCGTGACCCTGGGAGACAAGGGCCGCCTCTACCTGATCGAGGCAGCGGAGAAGGGCATCGCGTGGATGCGGCTGACCGCGAAGGGCCGGGCCGGTCACGGCTCGATGCTGAACGACGACAACGCCGTGACGCGGCTCGCCGAGGCCGTCGGACGCCTCGGGCGCCACGAATGGCCGGTACGGCTCACGCCGACCGTCCAGGCGTTCTTCGAGGAGGTCTTCGAGGTCGAGGTGAAGGCCGAGGACGCCGAGGCGGCCGTGGCCGCGCTCGGGCCGCTCGCCCGCATGATCGGGGCGACCCTGCGCAACACGGCCAACCCGACGATGCTCCAGGCCGGCTACAAGGCCAACGTCATCCCCCAGATCGCGACCGCCCACGTGGACGGACGGTTCCTGCCCGGCTACGAGGACGAGTTCTTCCAGACGGTCGACGAACTGCTCGGCCCGGACGTCACCCGCGAGTTCGTCTATCACGACGTGGCCGTGGAGACCGCTTTCAAGGGCCCGCTGGTCAAGGCGATGTCGGACGCGCTCCAGGCCGAGGACCCCGGGGCGAGGGCCGTGCCGTACACACTCAGCGGCGGCACCGACCTGAAGGCGTTCAGCCGCCTCGGCATCCGCGGGTACGGTTTCGCGCCGCTGCAACTTCCCCCGGACTTGGACTTTTCCGGGATGTTCCATGGCATTGACGAACGGGTTCCGGTGGATTCGCTCCGATTTGGGGTCCGAGTGCTTGACCATTTCCTCGATTACTGCTGAGAAATCTGTTGCGATCACGTGCCGTGCCGGTACAGTGACTCTGCGTTGAGGGTTGGATCCGCACCGGGCGGACCCAGCGGGCTCGGGAGGTCACGTGTCAGGCGCGCCGCAGGAGCAGTGGAGGACTCAGTCCTCCGCTGACGCGTGTGCGCCCACGTTGCCTCCCGAGTCCCGCGTGGGGGGCCGGATGGCGCGGTTCGCGGCCGGTTCCCGACTGGGTCGACTGCTGGTCATCGGTGGGCTCATGGCCCTCGGATGGCTGCTCGGTGTGGTCTTCGGCGCCTCCGCTTCGGCGGCGTCCGTGACCGAGGTGGCGCCCTCACAACATGTCGCCGGATCGGTTCTTCCCGATCTCTTCCCCAAGGCGGATCTCGCCGGATCGCTCGCGTCGAGCACCGGGGCCGCCTCTCCGGGAAGGTCCGATGGATTCCCCACGGCGATCGACAACTCCTCGGTGAACGCCGAGGCGATGGCGGGGCGCACGGTCGACGGGCTCACCAGCCAGTCGAAGCCTGTGCTGCCCGCACCATCCACCGCGGACCACGCCCCTGGTGATCGGGGGCTTGTTCCCCAGACGAGCGGTGGATCTTTCCTGTTCGGGGACGTCGCGCGGACCCCTCATGAGCCGCGCTTCGCCACGCTGCCAGCTCCGCTGGCTGCGGTTGTTCCCCCGGTGGTCCGCACAGCGGCGGACGACCCTTCTTTCTCCCCCGACTGATCCCGCATCTCACGCCGGTCCCCGCTCAGGCGTAGACCGGTACTGGAGCGTGCGTCGCACCGTGGTGCCCGGTCGGCCGGCTCCCTCGCGGGTGAAGCGGAATCTCCCATCGCTTGTGGCGTCCATGGCCCCGCTGTGTCTCGGCTTGGACAGGTGTCGCGAGCTGTCAGGCAAATCCCCCTAAGAAATTACATAGGAGTATTCATTATGCGAACGTGGGCGAAGGGCTCGGCCCCCGCGGCGTTTCTCGCGCTCGGCGTCATGACCCTCGGCAGCGGTGCTGCCTGGGCCGACACCGATGGCAGCCACTCGATCGGCGGCGGCAACCAGGTCAACATCCCGGTGACCCTGCCGATCGACATCAGCGGCAACGCGGTGGCGGTCGCGGGTGACGCCGCGGCCGGCTCGCAGGGCGGCGCGGCGGTCCTGGGCGGGGCCGGCGGCGCGGGTGGCAACACCACCAGTGGCGCCCACAGCATCCTGGGCGGCAACCAGGTGGTCGCCCCCATCACGGCGCCCGTCGACGTCTGCGGCAACGCTGTGGCCGTGCTGGGCCGGTCCAGGGCGGGCTGCCAGGGCGGCGCGGCGGTCAAGGGCTCCGGCCGGACCGGCGGCGCAGGCGGCAACGTCACCTCCGGGCGGCACAGCATCCTGGGCGGCAACCAGGTGGTCGCCCCCATCACCGCTCCGGTCAACCTCTGCGGCAACGCTGTGGCGATCTTCGGCGACTCCGTCGCCGGGTGCCGGGGCGGCTCCTACGTCAACGCCGCCAAGGCGACCGTCCGTGCGGGCGGCAACCGCACCTCCGGGCGTTCGTCCATCCTGGGCGGCAACCAGGTGGTCGTGCCGATCACCGTTCCCGTGAACGTCTGCGGCAACTCCGTCGCGGCGCTGGGCACGGCCTTCTCCGGGTGCCACGGCGGCTCGTCCGTCGGCACCGGCCGCCACCACCGTCCGACGTACGGCGGCAAGGGCAGCCACGGCTGGAAGGGCCACTGGCACCGTCCGGGCTCCACCGGTCACGACAGCGACACCCGCTACGTCCCCGGCAGCGGCGGCCAGGTGTTCACGCCGTACAAGCCGGGCGTCAAGGTCCGTCCGAGGCCGGTCGGCTGGGGCAGCGGCGGCAACCGCACCTCCGGGACCTCCTCGATCGGCGGCGGCAACCAGGTGGTCGCGCCGATCACCCTGCCGGTCGACATCTGCGGCAACTCGGTGGCCGTTCTCGGCGGCGCGTTCTCCGGCTGCAAGGGTGGCGCGACCGTCCACGGCGGCTGGGGTCGCGGTGGCTGGGGCTACGGCGGCTACTGGACGGGCGGCGGCGCCGGGGGCAACCGCACCAGCGGGGCGCACAGCATCCTGGGCGGCAACCAGGTTGTGGCCCCCATCACGGCTCCGATCAACGTCTGCGGCAACGCGGTGGCGGTGCTCGGCCACTCCCGCGCCGGCTGCAAGGGCGGCGCGTCCGTTCTCGGCGGCGTCGGCGCCGGCGGCAACGTCACCTCCGGGCGGCACAGCATCCTGGGCGGCAACCAGGTTGTCGCCCCGATCATCGCTCCGATCAACGTCTGCGGCAACGCGGTCGCCGTCCTCGGTGACGCCGCCGCCGGATGCCTGGGCGGCGCCCGGGTGGGCGGTGCCCACACGTGGGGCCACGGTTACTACCGGAGCGTCTCCCACGGCTCGGTCATGCCCGCCATGCCCGCCGCCCCGCTGCTGTCGGGTATGCGCGAGGCCGCAGGCGCCCGGCAGCGGATGACCGCCGCCGCCGCGCCGTCCGGTCCGGTCGTCGAGCAGCTCCCGAGCATGCTCGGCATGCCCGACGCTCCGAAGCTGCCCGCCGTTCCGACGTCGGGCTCGTCCCGGAACTCGCGCGACGCCGGCAAGCCGGCGTCCGCCGTCGCCGGCGCGCTCGGGGGCTCCACCCGTACGCTGCCGACCAAGTCGCTCGACGGCGCGACCCGCTCGCTGCCCGTCGCCGGCAGCCTGACCGACGCCGGGCGCAGCCTGCCCGTCGCCGACCTGGGCCAGGCCACCGACGCGCTGCCGCTGAAGAACCTCGGCCTGATGAGCGCCGAGCAGCCGACCGGCCTGACCGGGATGAACCCCGGCTCGTTCGCCGCCCTCGTCCTCGGTGCCATATTCGCCGCCTCGGCGAGCCTGTTCGCCGTTACCCGTCGCTTCCGCTTCGGCCGGAAGTAAGGGATATATCACTCGCTCGTGCCGGGGACGCGGCGGCGAACCAGCGGCTCGCGTGCCCGGCCCCGAGGGGCCGATCGGTCGCTCGGGCACTGGCCTCCGGCACGGGCGACACGAAGACGCTCCCTCCCAGCCAGTGGAGGGCAGCAAGGATGCTTTGCCCGTTCCGGGGGCGCGGCCCGGGACGGGCAAAGCGCTTTGTCATCTCTTCGGGCGGCCCGTGGGCGGCGCTGTCAAAGGTCACAGCGTACGAGAGGCCTTAATGATCTTGCGGCGCAGTCGGACACGCCTGCTCCCGTCGGGATACAGTCGCAGTCGCTCGAGCTCCCAGTCACCATACTCGGCGTGCTCGGTCATGATCTGCCGCGCCACCTCACGAGTGGTGCCGCGGGGTAGATACAGATCCAAGTAGGAGTAGTCGAGCACTGCCATTAGTCTCCGGGGCATGCTAGGGAACTCGTTGGCTCTATTCTGCGTCCTCGTGGATAACAGGTCCAGGCGAGTTGCATTCTCTGACATAACCGGGTAGCCCCGAGAGGGAACAACTCGCGGCGGCAGGTACCTTTCAAAGCGGTCCCGAAGACCGCGGCGAGGGGAGCAGGACGAAGGACGTGCCGGCGGCGAGCCGGGAGGACGAGGGACCACGGAGCCGGGGATCACGAACCCGGAACACGGGGTATGACAGCGGACAGCGAGGTAGGAAGCAGCGTGCCAGCCAGCAACGGCAACGCCGGCGGAACCCGCCTGGTGATCGTGGAGTCGCCTGCCAAGGCGAAGACGATCGCCGGGTACCTCGGGCGCGGCTACATCGTCGAGTCGAGCATCGGCCACATCCGTGACCTGCCAGAGAAGGCCGAGGACATCCCGGAGAAGTACAAGGGCGAGGCGTGGGCCCGTCTCGGGGTGAACGTGGATCACGAGTTCGAGCCGCTCTACATCGTCAACCCGGACAAGAAGTCCCAGGTGTCCAAGCTCAAGCAGCTCCTCAAGGACGCGGACGAGCTCTATCTCGCCACTGACGAGGACCGCGAGGGCGAGGCCATCGCCTGGCACCTGCGCGAGGTGCTCAAGCCGAAGATCCCGGTGCACCGGATGGTCTTCCACGAGATCACCCCGCACGCCATCAGGGACGCGGTGTCCAACCCGCGCGACCTCAACCTGCGGCTGGTCGACGCGCAGGAGACCCGGCGGATCCTCGACCGCCTGTACGGCTACGAGGTCAGCCCGGTCCTGTGGAAGAAGGTCAAGCCGAGGCTGTCGGCCGGCCGCGTCCAGTCGGTCGCGACGCGGCTGGTGGTGGAGCGCGAGCGGGAGCGGTTGGCGTTCACCGCGGCCAACTACTGGGACCTCCAGGCGCTCTTCGACACCGGCCGGGCCGCCGACGATCCGCGCACCTTCAGCGCCACGCTGACCGGCGTGGACGGCCGCCGGGTCGCCCAGGGCCGCGACTTCGCCTCCACCGGCCGGCTGCGAACCTCCGACGTCCTCCACCTGGACGAGGCCGCCGCCACCGCCCTCGCCGGGCGGCTCGCGGGGGCGTCCTACGTCGTCAGATCCGTGGAGCGCAAGCCGTACACGCGCAAGCCGTACGCGCCGTTCCGGACGACGACGCTCCAGCAGGAGGCGAGCCGGAAGCTGGGCTTCTCCGCGAAGTACACCATGCAGATCGCCCAGCGGCTCTACGAGAACGGCTTCATCACCTACATGCGTACCGACAGCATCACGCTGTCGGAGACGGCCGTCGCCGCGGCCCGGAGCCAGGCGATCAAGCTGTACGGCTCGGCGTACGTGCCGGACAAGCCGCGTGTCTACACAAGCAAGGTGAAGAACGCCCAGGAGGCCCACGAGGCGATCAGGCCGTCCGGCGAGGAGTTCCGCACGCCCGGCGAGACCGGCCTCAACGGTGACATGTTCCGGCTCTACGAGCTGATCTGGCAGCGTACGGTCGCGTCGCAGATGAAGGACGCGGTCGGCGAGTCGGTGACCGTGAAGGTGGCAGGCGTCTCCAGCGCCGGGGAGCGGGCGGAGTTCACCGCCAGCGGCCGGACGATCACCTTCCACGGGTTCCTCAAGGCGTACGTCGAGGGCGCGGACGACCCGGCGACCGACCGGGACGACTCCGAGAAGCGGCTGCCGACCCTCGGCGAGGGCGACCGGCTCACCGCGGCGGAGCTGAGAGCCATGGGCCACTCGACCAAGCCGCCCGCCCGCTACACCGAGGCGTCGCTGGTCAAGGAGCTGGAGGACCGGGAAATCGGTCGCCCGTCCACCTATGCGTCGATCATCGGGACGATCCTCGACCGCGGTTACGTGTTCAAGAAGGGCACGGCCCTGGTGCCGTCGTTCCTCGCGTTCGCCGTGGTCAACCTGCTGGAGCAGCACTTCGGCAACCTGGTCGACTACGACTTCACCGCCGACATGGAGAAGGTGCTCGACGACATCGCCAACGACCGGGCGGAGCGGCTGCCCGAGCTGCGCCGTTTCTACTACGGCGAGGAGGGCGACGAGGGCCTCAAGGAGATGGTCACCGACCTCGGCGAGATCGACGCCAAGGAGATCAGCTCGTTCCCGATCGCGGGCACCGACATCGTGATCAGGGTCGGCCGTTACGGCCCCTACCTCGATCGGGACGGCGCCCGGGTCAACATCCCGGAGGACATGGCGCCGGACGAGCTGACGGCCGAGAAGGCCGAGGAGCTGTTCTCCCGGCCGAGCGGCGACCGTGACCTGGGCGTCGACCCGGCGACCGGCCGGACCATCGTGGCCAAGGACGGCCGGTTCGGCCCGTACGTGACGGAGATCCTCCCCGAGGAGCAGCCGCCGGCCGACGGCAAGAAGCGGACGCGGAAGGCCGACGCGGTCAAGCCGCGGACCAGCTCGCTGTTCAAGACCATGACGCTGGACACCATCACGCTGGAGCAGGCGCTGCAGCTGCTGACGCTTCCGCGCGTGGTCGGCGCGATCGACGGCGAGGAGGTCACCGCCCAGAACGGCCGCTTCGGGCCGTACATCAAGAAGGGCACCGACTCGCGCTCGCTCGCCTCCGAGGACGATCTGCTGACGGTCACGATCGAGCGGGCCAAGGAGTTGTTCGCGCAGCCCAAGGCCCGCGGGCGGGGCCGGGCCGCGGCCGCGCCGCCGCTGCGGGAGCTCGGTGAAGACCCGAACTCCAAGAAGCCGGTGGTCGTCAAGGAGGGGCGCTTCGGGCCGTACGTCACCGACGGCGAGACCAACGCGTCGCTGCGCAAGGGCGACACGGTGGAGGACATCACGATCGAGCGGGCGGCCGAGCTGCTCGCCGAGCGCAGGGAGCGTGCCCCCGCCCCCAAGCGGACCGCCACCCGGGCCAGGACGACGGCGAAGAAGCCCGCAGCCAAGTCCTGACCCCGGCCCGGCCCGGGCGGCGGGCGATGCCCCCGCCGCCTCCGGGCGCCGGATCGACCTCGCACCGCCCGTGGGATCATTCTCAACCGGCGATCGATCGCCGGTTGAGGGGAGTTCGCGGTGGGGTTCCTGGCCATGATCCCGGTAGTCGTGATCGTCGCGCATTACTACCTGTGGCGGCGGCTGGTCCGGTCGACGACCAGGCCCGGCTCGGTGCCGCGGCGGGTGCTGACCTGGGCCCTGGTGGCCTTCGGTGCGGTGATGGCGATCACGATGATCGGCGGCCGGGTCGGCGGGTTCGGCCTGGAGCGCATCGTCGCCTGGCCGGGCTACCTCTGGCTGGCGATCATGTTCTATCTGCTGGTGTTCACGCTGGTCATGGAGATCCCACGGGCGGTGGCCGGCCTGCTCGTCCGCCGCGCGCGGCCGGCCGGACCCGGGGAGAGCCCCGAGGCCACCCGCGCCGGGTCGCGGCTGGCCGGGGCGGCTCAGCCGTCCGGGCGGCTCGCGGAGGTGGGCGGCCGCGGCGCGGGAACGGCGCCGGCGGAGCGCGTCGCCCCGGCGGACGACCACCCCGTGGAGGCGGGGCCCGTCGTCGACCGGCGGCTCTTCGTCGCCCGTACGGCCGCGGCGATCGTGGGCGCCGGAGCCCTGGCCACGGTGGGGTACGGCACGCGCATGGCCCTGGGCGACCCGGTGATCGAGCGGGTGCCCGTGCGACTGGCCCGGCTCGACCCGCGGATGAGCGGGCTAAAGATCGCGGTGGTGAGTGACATCCACCTCGGCCCGCTGACCGGGCGCGGTCACACCGAGCGCATCGTCCGCATGATCAACGGCCTGGAGGCCGACGTGGTGACGATCGTGGGAGACCTGGTGGACGGCACGGTGGCCGAGCTCGGCCCCCTGGCGGCGCCGCTACGGTCGCTGGAGTCCCGCTATGGGGCCTATTTCGTGACGGGCAACCACGAGTACTACACACCCGGCGGCGCCCAGCAGTGGATCGACGAGGTGGGCTCCCTGGGGGTCCGGCCGCTCCGCAACGAGCGGGTGGAGATCAGGCACGCGGGAGCCGTACTCGATCTCGCGGGGGTGAACGACCTGAACGGGCAGTCGTCGGGCGACGGCCCGGACCTGGCGAAGGCCCTGGGCGGCAGGGACGCGGCGCGGCCGGTGGTGCTGCTGGCGCACCAGCCGGTGCAGGTGACGCAGGCCGCCGCGAACGGCGTCGATCTGCAGCTCTCCGGCCACACCCATGGGGGGCAGATGGCGCCGTTCAACCTGGTTGTCCCGTTGCAGCAGCCGGTCGTGGCCGGGCTGGCCGAGGTGCCCCGCGCGGGCGGCGGCGCCACCCAGGTCTACGTGACGAGGGGCGCGGGCTTCTGGGGGCCGCCGGTGCGGGTCGGCGCCCCACCCGAGATCACCCTGATCGAGCTCAGGGCCTGACCGCCGGCGGAACGAGCCAGGTGAGAGGCCCGTCGTGCGACGGGCGGGGAAAAGAGCAGAGCGATGCTCGCGTCCGGACTGCGGGGGAGAGGCAGACGTAATACCCTCAGGCGACGAGCAGGCCGGGCAAATCCGGCTCGCTCGCCGTTTTCCCAGCCCAGCGAGCACCTGGATACGCTGACATCATGAGCACCCCTGGCCGGGTCGCCGCGCGACGCAAGGCGCCGCACGTGCTGACCAATCAGCCGTTCCGCAGGCTCTGGACGGCGATGGCGGTCTGCAGCCTCGGCGACTGGCTCAACATCATCGCGCTGACGGCTCTGGCGGGTAACCTCACGGCCCGGTCCGGTTTCCAGGCGCAGAGCCTGGCCATCGGCGGCGTCTTCGTGGCGAAGATGTTGCCGGCCATCCTGCTCGGCCCGCTCGCCGGGGCGGTGGCCGACCGGTTCGACCGCAGGCTGACCATGGTCGTCGCCGACCTGCTGCGGTTCGCCGTGGTGGTGTCGATCCCGTTCGTCGGCGACTACCAGTGGGTGATCATCGCCACCTTCCTGGTCGAGTGCGTGAACCTGTTCTGGGTGCCGGCCAAGGACGCGACCGTGCCCAATCTGGTGCGGAAGGACCGGTTGGAGGAGGCCAACCAGCTCAACCTCCTCGTGACGTACGGCACGGCGCCCGTCGCCGCCGCCGTCTTCGCGCTCGTGTCCGGCCTGGTCACCATGGTGTCCTCGGCGGCGCCCGGGTTCCCGGCCAAGGCCACCGACCTGGCGCTGTGGATCAACGCCCTGGCCTACGTCGTCTCCGCCGTTCTGATCTTCACGTTGCGCGGCTTCCCCAGAAACCACCTTGGCCACTCGTCCACGCCGTCGGTGCTGCGGCAGATCGTCGAGGGGTGGCGTTTCGCCGGAGGCGACCGCGTGGTGCGCGGGCTGGTCATCGGCATGCTGGGCGCGTTCGCCGCCGGAGGGGCCGTCGTCGGGGTCGCCAAGGCGTACGTGTGGACGCTGGGCGGCGGCGACGCCGGCTACGGCGCCGTCTTCTGCGCGGTCTTCCTCGGGATGGCGGGCGGCATGTTCTTCGGCCCGCGGCTGCTGAAGGGGCTGTCGCGGCGCCGCCTGTTCGGGCTCGCGATCGTGGTGGCCGGGGTGACGCTCGCCGCCATCGCGCTGATCCACGAGCTGGCGGTCGTGGTCATGCTGACGGTGCTGCTCGGCGCCTGCGCCGGCATCGCGTGGATCATCGGCTACACCACGATCGGCCTGGAGGTGGCGGACGGGCTGCGCGGCCGCACGTTCGCGTTCCTGCAGTCGCTGGCCCGGGTCGTGCTGCTGCTGGTCGTGGCCGTGGCGTCCACGCTCGCCGCGATCTTCGGGCGGCACGTCCTCTCCGTCGGCCACCTGACCTACCAGTTCGACGGCACCAACCTGGTCCTCATCCTGGCCGCCGTGGTGGCGGTGATCGTCGGCTTCCTCGCGCTGCGGCACATGGACGACCGCCGCGGCGTCCCGATCGGGGCGGACCTGCTGGCCGCCCTCCGGGGTCAGGCGTCGGTCCCGGAGGAGGCGGCGGAGGAGCCCCACGGGCTGTTCGTCGCGTTCGAGGGCGGAGAGGGCTCGGGCAAGACCACCCAGTCGCGGCTGCTCGCGATCTGGCTGCGCGACCAGGGCTACGACGTGGTGCAGACCCGCGAGCCGGGCTCCACCAAGGTCGGCATGCGGTTGCGGGCGATCCTCCTCGACGCCAGCCACCAGGGTCTGTCGTCCCGCGCGGAGGCCATGTTGTACGCCGCGGACCGGGCGGAACACGTCGAGAAGGTGATCAGGCCGGCGCTCCAGCGGGGCTCCACGGTCATCTCCGACCGTTACGTGGACTCGTCGCTGGCCTATCAGGGTGCGGGACGGTCGCTCGACCGGGACGAGGTGATCAGGGTCAACGCCTGGGCCACCGGCGGCCTGCGCCCCGACCTGACCGTGCTGATCGACGTGTCCCCGTCGGTCGGGCTGCGCCGGATGGCCTCGCCGGCGGACCGCATCGAGGCCGAGCCGATGGACTTCCACGAGCGGGTGCGGCGCGAGTTCCGGGCGCTGGCCGCGGCCGACCCCGACCGCTACTTCGTCGTGGACGGTGCGCTGCCCCAGGAGGAGATCTCCCGGCTCATCCAGGACCGGGTCCGCGAGATCCTTCCCGATCCGGTGCCGCAGGAGGCCGAGGAGGCCACCGGCACCATGCCCGCCATCCGCGACTGATTCGTCCACAGCGTCCACGCCGTCCACAGGCTGTGGAAGGCGGGCCGCCGGGTGGGCGCGGCGAGGGTAGGTTTGGCCCGTGAGCGTGTACGGAGACCTGGTCGGGCAGGATCGGGCGATCGCCGCCCTCCAGCGGGCCGCCTCCGCCGCGGCCGAGGTCGTGGCGGGAGGCCGCGGCGCCGGCATGACGCACGCCTGGTTGTTCACCGGCCCGCCCGGATCAGGCCGGTCGACGGCGGCTCGCGCGTTCGCCGCCGCCCTGCTCTGCCCCGATCAGGGGTGCGGGCACTGCGACGCCTGCCACCAGGTGGAGGTCGGCTCCCACCCGGACGTGACGTGGGTGCGCCCCGAGGGGTTGTCGTACAGCGTGCGGCAGACCCGTGACCTGGTGCTCAAGGCGGCCGGGGCGCCGACACTCGGCCGCTGGAGGGTCGTCCTGTTCGAGGACGCCGACCGGGTGACCGAGGCCGCGGCCAACGCCCTGCTCAAGGCGATCGAGGAGCCGCCCCCGCGGACCGTGTGGCTGCTGTGCTCCCCCTCCCCGGACGACATGATCATCACGATCCGGTCCCGCTGCCGGGTCGTGACTCTGAGCACCCCGTCCACCGAGTCGGTGGCCAACATGTTGATGACGAGGGACGGCGTGCCGTGGGAGGCCGCCCTGCCGGCGGCCAGGGCGGCTCAGGGCCACATCGGGCGGGCCAGGCGGCTCGCCCTCGACGCGGAGACCCGGCGGCGGCGTGACGAGGTGCTGTCGATCCCGCGGTCCCTCACGGGTGTCGCCGAGTGCGTCACGGCGGCCGAGCGGCTGGTGAAGACGTCCACGGAGGACGCCGACGCCGCCACGACGGCGCTCAACGAGGCCGAGACGAGCGAACTGCGCAAGGTCTACGGAGAGGGGTCGTCGGGCAAGGGGCTCAACAGGGGGCTGGTGCGGGGCGGTGCCGGGGCCCTGAAGGAGCTGGAGACCATGCAGAAGTCGCGGGCGACCCGGATCAAGCGCGACTCCCTCGACCTCGCCCTGCTGGATCTGGTGGGGTTCTACCGCGATGTCCTCGCGGTGCAGTTCGGCGCGGCCGTGGAGCTGGCCAACGAGGACCGGCGTTCCGATGTGGAGGCGGTGGCCAGGTCGTCGTCTCCGGAGGACACGCTGCGGCGCGTCGCCGCCCTGATGACATGCCGGGAACGGCTCGCGGCCAACGTCAATCCCCAGATCGCGGTCGAGGCCATGACCATGGCCCTGCGCACCCCCGGCTGAACGGATCGGGGACGGCGAGGCAACCCCGCCGGGTCGTTCGCGTCTCTGGTACATGAAGGCCAAACCCATGGATCTCCACGACCCCCCTGGAGAGCCGATGAGCGCCTCGCCACCGTCCCCCGGGGCCGACGCGACGATCACCGGCATCTACGCCAGGCACGCCCTCGGCCTGACCCGGCTCGCGCTGATCATGGTGGGCGACCGCGAGACCGCGGAGGACGTGGTTCAGGAGGCTTTCCTCGGCCTGCACCGGCGGTTCGCGCATCTGCGTGATCAGGACAGAGCCGTGATCTACCTGCGTTCGGCGGTGCTGAACCAGGCACGCAGCGTCCTGCGGCGACGGCGGCTGCCGTCCTGGTTCGCCGGAGCCTACGACCCTCCCGTGTGGTCCGCCGAGGCGGCCGTACTGCTGAGCGTCGAGCGGCGCGAGGTCATGGAGGCCCTCCACCGGCTGCCCCGGCGCCAGCGCGAGGCTCTCGTGCTCCGCTACTACGCCGAGCTCTCCGAGGAGGAGACGGCGCAGGTCATGTGCGTCAGCCGGGGCACCGTCAAATCCACCACCTCCCGTGCGCTCGACGCGCTCGGCCGCCTCCTGGGAGAGACCCGATGAGTGACATCGTCAACCGGCTCCGTGACGCCACCCGAGCGGTGGGGGAGACGGTCCAGCAGCCGCCGTCGTTCGAACCGGACGCCGCGGCCGAGATCCATCGCAGGCGTGCCCCGAGGCGGGCCTGGCTCGTCCCCGTGGCGGCGGCCGCCTCCGTGACGATCGCGGTCGCGGCGGGAGTGACGTTCGCCCGGCAGGGTCACGGCACGAGCAGGGTCGCGGCGGCCGGAGCGGCGTCCGCGCCGACGTACTACGCCGAGACGGGTCCGAACGGCATCACGATCAGGAGTGCGGACACCGGGGACGTCACGGCCCGGCGCCTGCCCACGGCTGGCGAGACTTACAGCGCAGTCCAGGCGGCCCAGGACAACCGCCTCTTCTACGTGATGAGCAACACGAAGGGTGAGTGCGGGTCCCTGCTCTACCGCTTCGTCCTGGACGACGCGGGCGCGATCGACTCCTGGAGCGAGTCGCCCCTCCGTTCGCGCGAGGATCTCGCGATCAGGGGTATCGCGGTGAACGGGGACGGATCCAGGCTCGCCGTCAGCGGTTACTCCTGTACGAAGTTGCGCGACCACAGACCGGTCGTCGCGGTCGCCGACACGGGCACGGGTGAGACCCGCACGTGGACGTCCGCGAAGGCGGGTGTGTTCCGCGATCTGTCCATGAGCGCGGACGGACGGTATGTGCTGTTCGGTACGGTGCCTGACCTTGCCGAGCCCGGCACTCCGTCCCCAGTGACGGCGACTCCGACGGTGGAGCCGAGCCCCGGGCTCCCCGAGTTCGTCACTGCGCCCCCCACGCCGGTGGCGCCCATGGTGGAGCCGACTTCCGAGCACTCCGAGCTCGTCGCTCCGCCGTCGAAGCCGGTCGATCCCGTGCCGACGACCGTCCGGGTGGATCCCCGTACCGGTGCCGTCGTGACGCCCGTCCCGGTGCGGGCCAGGGCCGCCAGCACCATCTGTCCCCCGCCGGTCCGGGCCCTGGCCGCGTCGGCACTGGGCACGGCCGCCGGCGACGCCGAGACCTGTGCCCCTGCCCGGTGGAGTGTGGGCCTGCTCGACACGGCCGCGGAGGGCGGCAGTCTCGATCAGGCTCGGATCATCACCCTCGATCCGAGCCCGGAGCTGGGCGACGGTGCGATAGCCGGGACGGCCCTGTCGCCCGACGGCACCCGTGTCCTCGGCGTATTCAACAGCTTCCCGGCCGAGGTCACCGCGCCCAGGACGAAGACGCCCGCCTCCACAATCGACGTGACCGCCTACGACGTGTCGGACGGCAGGCCCGCCGAGGCGATCTATCGCGGAGAGGGCACCGTGAACGGCGACAACTTCGACATCGACGGCACCGGCAGGCACCTGCTCGTCGGCCTGTTCACGGAGGTGGGAGAGGTGAGCGACGAGGGATACCGGACGCTGAGCCGGGACGACAGGGCGGAGGGCCGGATCTTCGGCATCGCCTGGTAGGCCCGTGACACCCGGGTCCTCGGCGCGGCCCGCCGCACGTAAGAGCCGGCCCCCCGGCGGTCTCCGGACCCCGGCCGGCAGGCCGCCGACGGACTCGGGTGTGTCTCGGCGGGGTAAACGGAACGTATCGTTGGGGGGCGGGCCGTACGGATCGAGGAGGGCCAGGATCGTGGGCATGATCATGGCGGTGAGTTTCACCCGTTATGGGCGGCTGTACTACCTCGATCCCGGCGGCCACACTCCGAAGATCGGCGATAAGGTGCTCGTGCCCACGGACTCGGGGCCCGAGGTCGCCGAGTGCGTCTGGGCGCCGCAGTACGTGAGTGACGACGTGGACGGGCTGCCCGTCTGCGCCGGTATCGCCACCGATGAACAGCTCGACCGTGACGAGGCCAACCGCCGCCGCCGGGCGGAGGCGCGGAGCGTGTCCAAGCGGCTGATCAAGCGCCACGAACTGCCGATGAAGGTCGTCGGCGTCGACTACCTCGACGCCGACAACGTCTACACCGTGTATTTCTCGGCGCCCCACCGGGTCGACTTCCGGGCTCTCGTCCGCGACCTGGCCCGCAACCTCCGCGCCCGCGTGGAACTGCGGCAGATCGGGCCGCGCGACGAGGCCAGGCTCCAGGGCGGCATCGGGCCCTGTGGGCGCGACCTGTGCTGCGCCACCTTCCTCAAGGACTTCGAGCCGGTCTCCGTCCGCATGGCCAAGGATCAGGACCTGCCTGTCAACCCCCTCAGGATCGCGGGCGCCTGCGGCCGGCTGATGTGCTGCCTGAAGTATGAGCACCCGCTCTACGTGGAGTCCCACACCAGGATGCCGCGCGTCGGGGCCAATGTGGACACGCCGGAGGGCTCCGGGACGGTGGTGGGCCGCAACGTGCCCTCCGACACCGTCACGGTCCGGCTGAACGAGGGCGGCCGCCGGTGCGCGTGCCCTTCCGCCTCCGTCTGCTCCCCCCGCAAGCAACACGACGCGATGTACGGCGAAGCCGAGACGGTGGCCGTCAGCGAGCCGGAGGACGTCCAATGAGCCCTCATGCCGACCGCTCCATACCGTGGCGAAGAGCTCGTCCACCACTTCCCTGGACGGGACCCTCATCGTGCTCGCGCCCGCTCGCCAAGCGCTCCGCCGCCTGACCCCCTGATCCGGCGAGACGCTCGTCGTGCCGAGAATCAGTTGAGCTACCAAGCCCTCCTTCTGAGGGCGCCTTCCGCGAGCGGACGGCGGAGACGACGGTGGGACGCGGCGGACGCCCGGCTACGCAAGGGCGCCCGCCGCGGGGTTCTGTGCGGCGTTTCCGAGAGCCGTCACACCGTGCGGACGCACCTGATCACGTGCTGGATGGCGTCCTGGTTCACGTGCCGGACCACTGGGGCCGGGCCGTTCAGAGCGCGACGATTCCCTCGCCGCCCACGGCTCCGGGCACGGTCACGGTGCCGACCCGGGTGAGGGAGCCGTCGGAGGAGTTGACGCGGAAGGCGTTGACGTTCCCGTCCTTGCCGGTCTGCACGTAGAGGTAGCTGCCGTCGGAGGAGGCGGCGGCGTCCACGGTGCCGGCGTCGGTGGCGGTGGTGCCGAGGGCATTGACCGTGCCTCTTCCGGTGTCCCGGTACCCGGAGAGGGTGCCGCTGCCCGCGTTGGAGGCGTACAGCCAGGGGCCGGTCTTCACGATCCAGCAGGTCGCCGCCTGGCCGGTGGCGATCTGCTGGATTTGGGTCGCCGTGCCGGTGCGGCCGAGGGTGTAGGTCGCGACGGCGTTGGGCCCCGCTTGGGTGACGACCATCCGGCCGCCGTCGTCGAAGGTGAAGGCGAACGGGGCCGTGCCGTCCTCCGTGGTGGTGACCGGCTTGGCGGAGGGACCCAGGGGGCCGACGGCGAACACCTTGATGGCGTGGCCGTTTCCCTTGGTGGTGACCACGAGGTGGTCGCCGTCTGGGGTGAAGCCGACCTGGCCCGGGGTGGTGGTGAACTGCGGGGTGGCGGCGGGGTCGAGGCCGAGCCTGCGGTTCCAGGAGGGAACGCGCAGGATGCGGTCGCCGATCCGGCGGTAGCCCTGGATCGACCCTCCGTCCAGGCTGTTGAGCACGTAGACGAGGTCTCCGTGAACGGTGACGCTGGCGGGGAACCTTCCGCCCGAGGACACGACCTGGGTGCGGGTGAGCCGGTCGCCGTGGACGGCGAAGACGGTGACGGTGTCGCTGCCCGCGTTGACCGCGTACAGCAGGCCGTGCCGCTGATCGTAGGTGAGGGAGCCCTGGGAGGCGAGGTGGTCGACGACGGAGCCGTCGAGTACGCCACCGAGGCCGCCGGTCGCGTAGGTGCCCGCCTGGGTGAGGGAGCCGTCGCGGCCACGGTCGTAGGCGACGACCGTGTTGCCCTGCGGGTCGTCGGTCTGGACGAACACCGGGTGGGCGGCCTCGCTCCGCGCCGATGCGGAGGCGGGGGCGGCGAGTGCGGCGGCCGCGATGACGGCGACGCCGGCCAGGCTGAGGGCACGGACGGTGGTCTTCATGGTCTCCTCGTTCAAGGATGGGTAAGACGAACGTCCGTTAGTGGCCATGCGGCCCGGATGCTTACCGGCGGGACGCCGATTCAACGATCAGTTCTTCGGTTCGTAAGATTTGCCCTCCGATCAAGGGAGAGAGGCCGCGCGGCCCGAAAAATCGGCATCATCATTCGGGCCGCGCGGCCCGGCCCGGTCAGGAGCCGTCGTGGTGATCCACGCGAGGCCGGGCTGCCGGCGACGGGCCCACGACTACGCGTGGGGGGCCGGCGGCGATCAGACCGCGGTGATCGTGAACAGGTTGTTCGCGTTGGTGTTGGGCGTCCACATGCCCATGGTGGAGCCGGCGGTGGTGCTGCCCATGCCGTCGAGGGCGGTGCCGGTGCCGCGGTTGATGATCTGGTAGCGGCCGTTGCCGGTGTCGTTGAGGCGCCACTGCTGGTTGTTGCCGCCGTTCCAGGCCGACTGGCGGCAGACGGCGCCGTTGGCGGTGTTGCCCCAGCTGTCGGCGACCATGCCGTTGGTCCGGTTGACGATGCGGTACCAGCCGCCGCCCAGGTCGACGAGCTGCCACTGCAGGTTGTTGCTGCCGTCCCAGTTCCACTGCTTGAGGTTCGACCCGGAGGCGACGTTGCCGCCGCTGTCCAGGACCAGCCCGGTGGCGACATTGGAGATCCGCGCCCAGCCGGTCGGGACACCGGTTCCGCTGCCGGAGCCCGGGGAGGGGATCTGGCCGTTGAAGGTCAGCTTCACCACGTACGCCGGGGCGCTGAACGGGGCGCTGGACGACGGCATCGAGATGTGCAGGGCGGAACCGTCCTGCGTGCGGTTGGGCAGGTTGGTGTACTGGCCGGCGGAGGAACCGAGCAGCTGCACCGAGGCGAGGTTGTTCAGGTTGATCCGGTTCGAGCCCAGGGTCGTGATGTTGAGGGTGCTGCCCGGCCAGCCCAGCACCGTGGCGTACAGCACGGTGTTGTCCTTGCTGCGGGTGAACCGGATGTCGGTGTTGGTGCCCGCGCGCGGGGTGACGAACGAGCCGCCGCCCATCTGCGTCGGGCCCTCACCGTAGACCGACCAGGCCCGGGTGGAGTAGATGGACTCGCCGAAGCGCTTGAGGTAGTCGCCGATGCCCAGCAGGACCGTGCGCTGGCCCGACGGGATGGTGCCGTCGGCCATGGGGGCGATGTTCAGCAGCATGTTGCCGTTCTTGCTGACCCGGTCGATCAGCGAGTGCAGCATGGCGTTGAGCGAGTAGTAGCCGATGCCGACGGTGTAGCACCAGCTGGAGCTGGAGATGCTGTCGTCGGTCAGCCAGAAGGGGTTCTGGATCCCCGCCGGGCCGCCGCGCTCGTAGTCGACGACCTCGCCGTTGGTGTTGAACCCGTCCTTGTAGGTGGCGACGACGTCCTTGTTCCAGGAGACCGCACGGTTGTAGTAGTACGACAGGAAGTTCAGCCGCTGTGCGTCCGGGAGCCGGCTCAGGTTGAAGTCCTGCCAGATGATGTCGGGCTGGTACCCGTCGATGACCTCTCTGAGCTTGTCGTACCAGAGCTGATACTCCGTGTTGGCGTCGAGCTGGCCGTACAGCTTCTTCAGCGAGTTCGTCGACTGCGCCGGCACGTGGTCGTAGTAGCCGGTGAAGTTGTAGCAGTGGTGCAGGGCCGTCAGCAGTTTGAGGCCCTTGCCGCGGATCGCGTCGGCGTGCAGCCGCAGCAGGTCGAGCTTGGGACCGGTGGCGACGGAGTTCCACTCGTTCACGCTGCTGTTCCACATGGAGTAGCCGTCGTGGTGCTCGGCCACCGGCCCGGCGAACTTGGCGCCGGCGTCGGCGAACAGCTGAGCCCACTCGTTCGGGTCGAAGTTGCCCCCCGCGGACGTCAGCTTCGGCGCGAACTGCACCCAGTTGCCCGCCTTGTCGCGGGCGCCGTTGATGAAGTTGTGGTACGGCCACGCGGACGGATCACCGAAAACGCTCTTGTGGTGATTGTTCTCGTTCGATCCGCTGATGTACATGTTGCGCGGGTACCACTCGTTGCCGAACGCCGGAACGCTGAAGACGCCCCAGTGGTAGTAGATGCCGAACTTGGCGTCCTGGAACCACTCGGCGGCGGCCGGGTGCTGGTCGACCGACGACCAGCTCGCGGTGTAGCTCTGTGGACCGGCGGTCGCCCATGCGTCGCGGATTCCCAGCAGGCTCACGGCGGCGGCGCCGCCGATCCCGGCGAGCAGAGAGCGGCGGGTGAACTGGAACGAGGGCGAAGACATCGGGGGGATCCCTTCTTGGGGACGGCTGAATGCTTCGTTCTTCCGGGGACCAGGCGCGGCGGGCGGGCAGACCCCGCCCGCCGCGCCGATACGTGCGGCCGGAAACGTGCGGGCCGGTGCTTCCGCCCCGGGCGGGGCGGAAGCGCTCAGGGAGTGCTCAGGCAGTGCTCACGGAGTGGTCAGGTCGAAGCGGCTGACGCTGACCGCGCCGCCGAGTGACTGGGTGGCGTAGTTGAAGATGGCGAAGCGGTAGCCCATGAAGAACTGCCAGGCGTTGCCCATGGTGAAGGCGGGTCCGAAGGAGGTGAAGTTGACTCCGTCGGTGCTGTAGGAGAACTTGGCCTGTCTGCCGGTGCCGGGCCGGATGTCGGCGTTGACCCGCAGCCAGATCTTCCCGCCGGAGATCGGGGTGCTTGCGGCCTCGGTTCCGGTGTTGGTGGTGGCCCAGCTGCCGTTCATGGTGATGTTGTTGACGGCCGACAGGCGGTACTGGCCGTTGTCGCGTCTGACGCCGATCCAGGCGGAGGAGTCGCGGAGCATGGCCAGGCCGGCCCGGTCACCGTCCTTCATCGCCGAGTAGTCGAGCTGGATGGTGGCGGTGGAGCTGGGGCCGAGGATCCGGTGGCTCAGGGTGTTGCGGGCCGAGTACAGGTCGCCTGTGACGGTCGCGGTCTGCAGGCGCAGGCCGTTGTTCACCGAGAACTTGGTGGTGTCGGGGTTGTGGTTCCACTCCCACTCCGGGCCGAGGCTGGTGCCGGCGAAGGTGTCGGTGCCGGTGGGCGACTTCACCTGACGCGGCGGCGTCGGCACGTTGGGCACGGGGTACGTGGCGCCCCAGCCGCCGTTGACGGTCTGGATGACGGGCCAGCCGTTGTTCCAGGTGACCGGTGCGAGGACCGGGACGCGGCCGCCGGGGTAGGCGTCGACGAACGCCATGTAGTACCAGGCGCCGTTCTGGGTCTGGACCAGGCCGCCCTGGTGGGGGGTGCCGCCGCCGGAGATCGGGGTGGGCATGTTGAGCAGGACCTGCTGCATGGTGTACGGGCCGAAGGGGCCGCTGGTGGAGCGCAGGATGTACTGGCCGTTGGCGGGGCGGGTGAGGAAGATGTAGTAGTTGCCGTTGATCTTGTACATCCGGGAGCCCTCAAGGGTGCCGACGCTGGAGGGCGTGCTGAACACCTGCTGGCTGCGGACCTCGGTCTTGCCGTCGGCCGACAGCTGGGCCACGCTGATGTTGGTGTTGCCGTAGGAGACGTACATGGTGTCGTCGTCGTCGATCAGCAGGCCGGCGTCGTAGTAGCACTTGTTGATCGTGGTGTGCCGGTTCCACGGGCCCTCGACCGAGCTGGCCGTGTAGATGTAGGTCTTGCTGAAGTCGATGCAACCGCCCCAGTAGAAGGTGCTGTTGCTCTTGCGGTAGTTGAGGAACGAGGCCCACACGCCGTTGACGTAGCCGCGTCCGCCGTTCATGTCGTACTTCGAGCCGAAGTCGAGCGTGGGCACCGAGTGCCCGGCGAACTCCCAGTGCACCAGGTCGTAGGAGCGCAGGATGGGCGCGCCGGGGGAGTAGTGCATCGTCGAGGCGGAGTAGTAGTAGGTGTCGCCCACGCGGAACACGTCCGCGTCGGCGAGGTCCTCCCACAGCACCGGGTTGGAGTACGTCGACGACGGTCCTGAGGGACTCGCCGACGGACTCGCCGAGGGGCTCGCGGAGGGGCTCGACGACGGCTGGCTTCCGCCGCTGCTCCACTTCTGGTTGTTCTGGCCGTTGCAGGTCCACAGGATGACGGCGGTGCCGTTGGCGGTGCCCCCGCCGTTCACGTCCAGGCACAGGCCGGACTGGACACCTCTGATCGAGCCGTCCGAGTTCTGCTGCCACTTCTGGTTGTTCTGGCCGTTGCACGCCCAGATGATCACCGTGGTGCCGGGCGAGGTGCCCCCGGCGTTGGCGTCCACGCAGCGGGTGCCGTTGAACGTCCGCAGCTCACCGGCCGAGGTGAACTCGAACGCCTGGTTGGCCTGACCGGTGCAGTCCCAGATCTGCAACGCCGTGCCCTGCGTGTCGACGTTGCCCTTCACGTCCAGACAACGGCCAGACGCGGCGCTCTTCAGCGGCGTCGCCGCCGCCGACGCCGGTGCGGCCCACGTCAGCGCCGCGGCGAGGACCGTGGCCAGCACCGCTACCAGACACGCCGCGACGCTCGCGGGCGAACGCCGCCCACGACCGGGAGAGCGGACGGGGGATGGGTACATCTGTTCTACTCCTTGCGGGGGGAAGACATGGCGAGATGGACCATTCACGACATGGGCGCGCGGTCCGGGACGACAGGCGTCAGATAGACGGAGTGGCCGGCCCCCGCCGGGGGTGTCCCCGGCGAGGGTGTGCCGCGTGACGGAGCGGGGTCAGACGCGGGTCCACTTCTGGTTGGATCCGCCCCAGCAGGAGTAGATCTGGGTCTTGGTGCCGTTGGCGGTGCCGGCGCCCACGACGTCGAGGCACTTGTTCGCGCCGACGGCGGTCAGGGTGCCGTCGGAGTTGAAGCGCCACTTCTGGTTGTTCTGCCCGTTGCAGTCCCAGATGATCACACCGGTGCCGTCGGCGGTGCCCCCGCCGTTGACGTCGAGGCACTTGGTGCCGTAGACCCGCAGCTCACCGGAGCTGGTGAGGGTCCACTGCTGGTTGTTCTGGCCGTTGCAGTCCCAGATCTGCACCTGTGCGCCGTTCGTCTGCGACACGTTGGCCACGTCCAGGCACCGGCCGGACCCCACTCCCTTGATCGCGCCGCCTCCGGCCGGTGGCGGGCTCGAGCTGCCGCCGGGATCGCCGATGCTGCCGGGGACGGTCTGGAGTGCGGCGTACCAGGCGGCGGCCATCTTGTCGTAGCCGTTGGCGGTGGGGTGGATGCCGTCGATGAGGTCGGACGCGGTGAGTTGGCTGTGCATGTCGACGAGGTGGACGTGCTTGCCGTTGTTGACCTTGCTCTGCACGATGCCGGGGATGGCGGCGTTGAAGGTGCGGACGGCCGACTCCTGGCCGGAGTTGGCCAGGGGGATGATGGTGGCGACGAACACCTCGGCGCTGGGCGCGGTGGTGGTGATGTGGTCGATCAGCGTGGACAGGCGGGTGGGGGCGCTGGAGACGTTGTAGTTCTGCAGCACGTCGTTGGTGCCGATGTGCAGCAGGACGGTGTGGGGGTTGTAGGTGCGCAGCCAGCCGGTGATGTTGGCGTCGATCTGGTCGATGCGCCAGCCGGGGTGCCCCTCGTGGTCGTGGTCGCCCAGGTTGGAGGGGCCGTTGTACTGCGATCCGACGAAGTCGATCGTGTAACGGCCGGAGGCCAGGCGCTGCCACAGCCCGATGCGGTATCCGCCGGGCACCTGGGTGCCCTCGGTGATCGAGTCACCCAGCGGCATGACCTTCACCCCGCCGTTGGACTCCGCCATCGCGGAGCTGGCGGGTGCCATCGCGCCCACCGCCGCCACTCCCAGTGCCAGTGCCGCCGCGGCGCACCACTGTCTCAATCTACGCACGGCTCAGGCCCTCCTCAGTCGAAACGGACAGGCCGAGTAGGCTCGATTTGATAGCGTTAACATGCCGTGTTCAGCCCTTTCTTCGGCGGTTTCAGGTAGCGAAATACACGGGCGTTGGCGCGCGAATGTATTGACGCGGTGTGGCGTCGCCCCAGACCACGTTTCCCGATCAGACCTAAGTGCCCCTGGAGGCCGACAGCGGGTTGGGGAGGAAATTGTTAGCGCTAACAAATGTCCCTGGGGCGTAGAGAGCTCCTCTCCTCCGGGATTTCAGGTGGTGGTGTGGCGGATCAAACATGACCGGACGGTCACCGTCAAGAGGGCCGGAGAGACGGCCGGCGCCGCCGTCCGCGCGGCCTGGAGAGGCTCGCCCAGATGACCTGCGCAGGGCGCACCGCCCGGCGGGCGGGGAAGTGATGAAAGTTTCATTGGGTGCGGGCGTGATCACAGGGGAGTCCGGCGGGCCGCTCCCAGCCGGAACGCCTCTCTCGCTTACCGGGCTTGACGGCGGCGCTAACGACTAACGACATCCGATGTATTGCGTGGGCATTTCTGTTGAGTTATGAAGGATGCTGAAATCCTCGCGATGGTGGTGCCGTCGACACGCGGGTGGCCCTGTTCGGGTGACGCGAAAGACCCGATGTGTCGCCGGCCTTGTCGGTAATAGCCGAGTCGGCACTCGACTACCTGTTCAAACCCGGGTACGGCGGTGCCACCAACTTCACGAGTGGGGCGGAGTCGAGCCACGCGCACGCCCGTGGTGACCTGAACTGCGACCACGGGTACGAGCGGTGGCTGATGGAGGGCTACGTGTCGCTGAAGTCGACCGACAACCGCGACTACAGCACCATCATCGAGACGATGGACGCCACGGTCGCCCAGACGCTGAACTTCACCGTCACCGGCGGGCTGTCCACCGGCCAGGTGCACGTGTGGTCGACCAACCTGAACTCCAACAACACCGCCGACTTCATGGTCCACGCCGCCGACGCCGGCGCCTGGTCGATCCTGCGTAACAGCACGAGCTGCGCGTTCACCACGATCGCCAGTGGCACGACCACCGTGCTGGGCACCAACCGCTGGCACGCCCTCGCACTCGGGTTCTCCGGCAGCTCCATCACCGCCACCATCGACGGCACCGCGGTCAGGACCGTCACCGACTCGGCCTTCGGCGCGGGACAGGTCGGGTACGGGACCAGCCAGGATGAGACCGCCCAGTTCGACAACCTGAAGGTCGTCGCCGGCTCCGGCGGCACGGGCTGGACCACCGCGCCGCTGCGCCAGAAGTGGAGCCGGAGCTGATCCGGCCACGGGATCACACCCGCTTCACCCCCTGAGGACCCGCGCCGGTTGGACGTCATCGGACGTCCAACCGGCGCGTACCAAACTCAGGCGGTTCTTCAATCTTGGCGAATAATGTCCGAATACATAGGGCAAAATGTCCCGATTGTCATGCTTCATGCTGCTTGGCAATGAAACCATCTCTTATGGCTCAAGCCCTCGGGCGTGACGTCTCATCGGTGTCCGCCCGATCGGCGTGACCACGTAACCCTTCCCATCTCGGCGGAGAGAATCAGGATGGCGGCCAGGACGTTCGTCGGCGGGCTCTCGATGAGAGCCCGCCTGACGACGCTCACGGCCTTCGTGGTGGGGCTGCTCTGCATCACGTTCTCCGCCGTCATGCTCTTTTCCCTGAACCGGATGGCCACCCAGAACCTGATCAGGGACGTGAGCGACGTCGGGGAGCTGACCGCCTACTACGTGGACCGGGGAGAGATCATCGACCCGCTTCCGCCCATCCCGAAGAACGAGATCCGCCCCGTCCAGGTGGTCGACCCCAGCGGCCGGGTGGTCGCGTCGACCGCCGATCTCCGTGGCAAGCCTCCCATGGCTGGCTTCAGACCGAAGCCGCCCCGGCAGACGGCCAGCGGCGAGGTCTGCGACTCCGTCTTCCGCCGATGCCACATCGTGGTGGCCCGGCAGGTGTATCGCGATGGAGACTGGGTCGTCTACAGTGCGGCGCCGGTGCTGCCCTTCTATACCTACGGGTCCGCGCTGGCTCTGCTGATCGCCGGCACGATCGGGTTCACAGTGGCGGTCGCCTGCGCCACGCGGCGCACCGTCACCAGCTCGCTCCGGCCGGTGGACGAGATCCGGGCCGAGCTCGACGAGATCAGCGGCGGCGACGTGGGACGGCGCGTCCCGATCCCCTCGGCGAAGGACGAGGTCTACCGGCTCGCCCGCAGCGTCAACCACACACTCGACCGGCTGGAGGGCGCCCTCCAGCAGCAACGCCGCTTCACCTCCGACGCCTCCCACGAACTGCGCACTCCCATCGCCGCCATCCGCGCGCAGGTGGAGGACGCGCTGCTGGCGCCCGCCGAGACCGACCCGATCCGGCTGTGCGAGGCCGTGCTGCCCAGCCTGGAGCGGCTTCAGTCGATCACCTACGACCTGCTGACGCTGGCCCAGCTGGACCACGGCGTCGACCTCCACCGGCAGAAGATCGACGTGTCGGAGCTCGTCGCGGCGGAGGTGCGCCGCCGGCACATGTCCAGCGAAGTGGTGCGGCGGCTGGCCCCCGGGGTGACGGTCCTCGCCGACCGCGCCCGGCTCGCCCAACTCCTCGTCAGGCTCCTCGACAACGCCGATCGCCATGCCGAGTCGTGCGTCACGGTCACCGTACGGGCGGAGCCCGGGGATCCCACGTACGGCCGGCGGTTCCGGGACGGCGCGGCGGTCATCGAGGTGGCCGACGACGGTCAGGGCATCGCCGAGCACGAACGCGAAAGGGTCTTCCTCCGGTTCGCCCGGGTCGACACCGCCCGCAGCAGGGGGGCCGGAGGCGTGGGGCTCGGGCTTCCCATCGCCCGGCGGATCGCCGAGATCCACGGCGGCGACCTCGTCGTGGCGGACAGCGCCAAGGGCGCGCGCCTGGTCGTCCGCCTGCCCCTCTGCCGATAGTCACTTCTCCGGACGGTGTGATCGCACGAAGGGCGGGCGGCGGCCCCAGGTGGCCCAGCGCCACAGCCATTCGAGCGGCCCCTGCCGGAACCGGCGCAGCCACAGGGTGGACCAGCCCCACTGCACCGTGAGGATCGCTCCGGCGATCAGGAGAACGGTGGTGTCAGACCAGGCGTCGGAGCCGCCGGCGACGTGGCCCACCGCGAGAACGAGCATCGTGGCGGTGAGGTAGTTGGTCAGCGCCATCCGGCCGAGCGGCGCGAACACGGCCCGCAGCGCCGGCCGCAGCGGCGTCCTGAGCAGGACCAGCAGCACGCACACGTACGCGCCCGCGACCAGCAGCCCGCCCAGCGGGAAGGAGACGCGGAAACCGTCCCCCAGCGGGTCCGTGCTCTGGAAACGCGCCTGCGCCCACAGGGTGGGCGCCGCGGCGGCCGCGAGTGCCAGGCCGAGCAGGGCAGGCACCCGGGTGGACCGCTCGATCCGGCCGATCACGCCGTACCGGGTGAGCGCGGAGCCCAGCAGGAACAGCCCGGGGATCACGGCGAACTGGCCGCCTTGGAAGACCAGCGCCGCCACGAGAGACGCCGTGGCGAGACCGGCCACCGCCCACCGGGGCAGCCAGGTGGACGGCAGCAGCACCACCAGCCCGGTGACCGCGTAGACAGTGAGGATGTCGCCACGCCACAACAGGAACATGTGCGCCAGGCCGAGACCGAGCAGCACCAGGAGCCGGCGCAGCAGGATCGCCCGGGGACGGGCCACCCGGTCGGCTGCGGACTCGAACAGCAGGGAGAAGCCCACGCCGAAGAGGAACGAGAAGATCGGATAGAAACGCTGCTCGACGAAGAACATCGGCCAGGCGGCCGCGTCCTGGGAGCCGGCCGGCACCGCCCCGACGGCGGCGAGCCCCACATGGGAGATCGGCTTGACGTTCGCGACGAGGATGCCGCACAGCGCGAAGCCGCGTATCACGTCCAGCGCCGTGATGCGCGGCCGTCCCGCCGTGGTGGTGGGTGCCGCGCCGGCGGAGACCGGAGCCGGGCCGGTACGTCGGCGGTGATGAAGGTCTTCAGATGGCATGGGCCCGATCGTGCGGGCTCCGGATCGGGGCCGGTATCGGCCGAAATCCCGGTTCCCGCGGCGCCGACCATACTTTCGGCCGGTTCTGCCGCCGCCGGGCATTTCTTAGCCTGTACGGCGTGAGCGCTTCCGCCGTCCGGCTTCCGTCCGACCCGATCGCCCCGCCGTACGCCTCGCGGGGGCGGCGGGCCGCGATCGCGGCGGACGTCGCGCTCGGCGTCGCGCTCGCGGGGGTCCTCGCCTTCTGGGCCGGCAAGATCGCCGACAGATGGGGCGGCGCCTACTGGGCGTTCGACTGCGCGACCGGGGCCGTCGTAAGTACGATCGCACTGCTTCGCCGGTGGAACCGGGCGTGGGCGGCCGCAGGGGGCCTGGCAGTTACCGCGGTCGCCCTTCCGGTCGCCCGGTTCGCCGGCCTGCCGAGCGAGCCGGGCCCCGCCACAGCCCTGGCCCTCTCCGTACTCGTCGGATCCGCGATCAGCGCCCTGCCCGCCCGGGCGGCCTGCGCGGTCGCGGCCGGAGGGCTCGCCGTGGCCGGTGGCAGCGTCGTCACCGCCCACGCGTTCACCGCGGGGGTTCCCGCCGTGACGTCGCTGAACGCGGTGACGTGGCTGGCCGCCGTCGCCGTCGGGCTGGGCCTGCGGCTGCTGGCCGCCCGCCGCCGGTTCGTCGCCGACAAGGTGCGACGCGACGAACGCCTGGAGATCGCCAGGGAACTGCACGACGTGGTCGCCCGCCACGTCACCGCCATCGTGCTCCAGGCCCAGGCGGCCCGGCTTGTGGCGGGCCGGCATCCCGGGCCCCGTCCCGGGCAACTGGACGACACCCTGGCGGGCATCGAGTCCGCCGGGTCGGAGGCGCTCGCCGCGATGCGCCGCGTCGTCGGGCTGCTCCGCGACGCCGACGACGCCGCCCCCGCGACGTTCGGCGAACGGTTGGGCGACCTGGTCGAACGCTTCGGCGGGCACGGCCCCGCCGTACACCTGCGCCTGCCCGACGGAGAGGACGAGTCGGCCTGGCCGCCCGAGGTCGCCGGCACCGTCTACCGGATCGTGCAGGAGTCGCTGACCAACATCGCCAGGCACGCCGCGAACGCGACCGCGGTCACGATCGGCGTGACTCGCGACGGCGACACCCTCGTCGTCGAGGTCCTCGACGACGCTCCGCCCGCCGCCGCGCGACTGCCCCGGCGCGGCGGATACGGACTGGTCGGCATGCGCGAGCGGGCCGAGGCCCTCGGCGGCGCCCTGTTCGCCGGCCCGCGCGCCGTCGGCGGCTGGTCGGTGCGGGCCACGCTGCCCGCTCCCGTCCGGGACCGCCGATGACGATCAGGGTGCTGCTCGCCGACGACCAGGCGATGGTGCGGAGCGGCCTGCGGCTGATCCTGGAGAACCAGCCCGACATCAGCGTGGTCGCGGAGGCCGCCGACGGGGTCGAGGCGATCGAGCTGGCCCGGCGGCTGCGCCCCGACGTGTGCCTCGTCGACATCCGGATGCCCCGCCTGGACGGCATCGAGGTCACTCGCGCGCTCGCCGGCCCCGGCGTCGCCGACCCCCTGCGGGTGGTCGTGGTCACCACCTTCGACCTCGACGACTACGTCTACGGAGCGCTCCGCGGCGGCGCCGTCGGGTTCGTGCTGAAGGACGCGGGCCCGGTCATGCTCGTCGAGGCGGTGCGTGCCGCCGGCGCGGGGGACGCCCTCGTCTCGCCCTCGGTCACCCTGCGGCTGCTCCGCCGCCTGGCCGCCACCCCGGCCCCGGCCTCCGCCGGTCCGGCGCGGCCGCTGTCCGAGCGCGAGACCGAGGTCGTCAGGGCCGTCGCCAGGGGTCGTACCAACCAGGAGATCGCCGCGGAGCTCTTCATCTCGCTGAGCACCGTCAAAACCCACATAGCGGGAATTCAGGCCAAGCTTGGGGTGCGAAACCGGGTCGAAGTAGCCGCTTGGGCGTGGGAGAACGGCGTCGCCGGAACACAACCGCCCAGGTAGATATCGCGGCAGGCCGCGCCGCTTAGTGGCCCGAGCCGCTCCAGGACGGCATGCTGGTCTCGATGCGCGTTCGTTATCGGCGACGGACGCGACAGGGGACAGAAAGCGACACGTATGCGAACGGCCAGCCACACTGTGAGGCGTACCGCCCTCTGCCGCCTGGCGGCGGCGGCACTGTTGCTGGTGGGCGGATGCTCCACCGGGCAGGGGCCGGGCGGCGGCGGTTCCGCACCGGCGCGGATCACCGCACCCACCGCGGCGCTGCAGCCGTTCTACGACCAGCGGCCCTCCTGGACGGGCTGCGGGGGCGGGTTCCAGTGCGCCCGTGTCGAGGTGCCGCTCGACTACTCCGCCCCTTCGGGGGAGCGGATCTCACTGAGCGTCATCCGGCTGCCCGCGACGGGCCAGAGAATCGGGTCGCTCTTCATCAATCCCGGCGGCCCCGGCGGGTCGGGCGTCCAGTACACCCGCGCCGCCCGCTCGCTGTTCCCGGACAGCCTGCGCGCCCGCTTCGACGTCGTCGGCTTCGACCCGCGCGGTGTGGGCGAGTCGTCTCCCGTCAAGTGCCTGTCGAACTCGCAACTCGACGCGTTCGTGGGCCTCGACGCGAGCCCGGACGACCACGCCGAGGTGAAGGCGCTGGAGAAGGGCTCGAAAGACTTCGCCGCCGGCTGCGAGGCCAAGTCGGCCCGGCTGCTGCCGCACGTGAGCACCGTCGACGCGGCACGCGACATGGACGTGCTCCGCGGCGTCGTCCGCGATCCCGGCTTCACCTACCTCGGCAAGTCGTACGGGACCTTCCTCGGGGCGACATACGCCGGGCTGTTCCCCAAGCAGGTGCGCGCCCTGGTGCTCGACGGCGCGGTCGACCCGGCCGTACCGTCGCTCAGGGCCAACGAGGTGCAGGCCGAGGGCTTCGAGGTCGCGTTGCGGGCGTTCGTCGAAGACTCGCTGAAGCAGCAGGACAACCCGTTCACCAGCCGTACGGTCGACGGCGCGCTCGCCGAGGTCGGAGCCCTGCTCAAGCGGGCCGACGGGCAGCCGCTGCGGAACGACCTCAAGGACGGCCGCCGGCTCGGCGAGGCGTGGACGGTCCTCGGGGTCATCACCCCCCTTTACGACCGACAGTCGTGGCCGGCGCTGCGGCGGGCGCTGAAGGCCGCGTTCAAGGGCGACGGGACCACCCTGCTGCGCATGGCCGACCTCCTGGTCGACCGGCACGCCGACGGGTCATACTCCAACCAGACCGAGGCCAACATGGCGGTCAACTGCCTCGATCACCCGTATCCGACCGCTCTGGGTGACTATCGCAAGGCCGCAGACAAGGCCGCCGTCGAATCGCCCCACTTCGGGTCGTACGTCATGTGGAGCTCGCTGCCGTGCGCGTACTGGCCGGTCAAGCCCACCGGCGCGGACGAGCCGATCAAGGCCGAGGGCGCACCGCCGATCCTCGTCGTCGGCACGCTCCGCGACCCCGCCACGCCGTACGAGTGGGCGAAGGGGCTGGCGTCGGAGCTCAAGTCGGGTGTCCTGCTCGGATTCGACGGCGACGGCCACACCGGCTACCGCTCCGGATCACGCTGCGTGGACACGGCGGTGGAGAACTACCTGATCTCCCTGCACGTGCCGAAGAGCGGAACGGTCTGCCCGAAGATCACGTAGCCGGCGGCGTGTGGCGCGTGTACGGCGGCGCGCGCGAGCCTGTAGACTGGCGAAGCCGTTCGCGGCGCGCCGCCTTAGCTCAGTCGGCCAGAGCACTTCACTCGTAATGAAGGGGTCAAGGGTTCGATTCCCTTAGGCGGCTCCGCAGGTCAGAGGCCGTTCCCAGCCTGGGAACGGCCTCTCCCATTCCTCCCGATGTCCGTTTTTGGGCGCAGAATGGGAGTGGATCTTGCCCGGGGTGCTCTCCGCAGCCCACGCGCGGACAGCGCCTGAGTAATCGGCGTGACGTTCTCCCGGTAAGGCACCAGGAGCTCCTCCAGCAGCGGCACCGACGACCGCGCAGGAAGACCCCGCCCGGCCCACGCGCGTTCCAGCTCGGCCCGCCCCGCCAGCGCCCGCTCCCACCGCTCCTCCAGGGCCCCGACGAGCTTGCCCCGCATCCCCTCGGACACATGCGTGTAGTGCGACCGCATCGACCCGTCGCCGATGTGACCCATCCGCTCGTCCCGCAGCGCCTCGGCGATACCGTCCTCGGCCATCCACGTCTCCATGGAATGCCGCAGCCCGTGCGGGGTGAGGTCTTTCATCACGGGCATCCACGCGGCGACCGCCTCCGGGGCCGCCGGCCGCACGTACCGGTCGAGCAGCTGGTCCCGGCCGAGCAGCCGGGCCTCCTCGCCCGGCATTCCCTGCGCGACCGCGTACGCCACCAGGTCGGCGCGCGAAGACCGGCTGTTCACCGGCAACTTGACCGGCCGCCGCCGCATCCCGGACGCCACCTCATATGGTTCCCCTGCGGCGGGCACCGCGCCGACGAGCGGCACGCCCGGCCACGAGGCCGTCACATCGGCCAGGACGGGCATGGCCGGCCGGGCCGCCTTACCGCCTTCCTCCGGATACCAGCCGTCAGCCGCGGGCCGGAAGAACCGGCGCGCGAAGTCCGACCGGCGGGGATGGCCACCGGCCGGGCCGAGGAACAGGAACTCCCCGCCCGAGCAGTAGGGTTCCTCGGCGTCCTTGAGGCAGGTGCACCGGGTGATGGCCTGGTCCTCGCGGTGGCGGTCGAGTAGACGCCTCAGGAACGGCGGCAGGTCGGCGGCGCGGATCGACCCGTCCTTCGGCGGCCCGAAGTAGAAGTAGCCGTCGAGCTCGTACAGCTTCCAGTCGAAATCGACGTGCTCTTTCTGCAGGAAGGGCGGTCTCAGGCCGACCGCCTCCGACCAGCGGGCACCAGTCCAGCCGATGAACACGGTCATGACGAAGTCGCTCTGATGGCCCGACAGTGTCGCGATGCGCTCGGCCATGAGCAGGACCTCGAGCGGCGTCGCCCATTCCCGCCGCTTCTCCATGATCTTCTCGACTCTGCGGTCCGCTTTCTTCCCGGTAGCACGTTTCCTCGCCGCCGGGTTGAGCTGGATCCGGGAGGGGACCGCCGCACCCAGCGCCACCCCGAGAACCGTCCGCGCCGTCCCCGCGGTCTTCTTCGACTTGCGGAGGTCGCGGACGATGTCCCTCTCCCAGCTTTCGACCTCCTCGGGGGCGATCGACGCCAACGACCGGTTACCGAACGCGGGGAGCGCGTAACGCTGCAGGTAGTAGGCGTAGTTCTCCATCGTGGACCACTCCAGGTCCAGGCCCTTGAACCACAGGTTCACCCACTCGGAGACAGTGATCTGCCCGGCCTTCGGGTCGATGTAGCGGCCGTCGCGGATCCTCGCTTCCTGGTCGTCGGCGTACTGCTCGGCGGCCCGCTTGGTGACGAACCCCGGCATGCTTTCCAGCTTCCCGTCGGGTGCCCGCCAGCGGGCCCGGAAGGAGTCGCCTCGTTTCTCAGCCCAGCCCAACTAGACCTCCGTGTTCTCATCGTTGGATGACCCCCGGGTTCAGGTGGTGGGAGTGTCGTCCGCAGATGGCGCGGGCGACGGTTCTACTGTGGCGGCGTCGGGCGACGCGGTCGCGGCATCCGGCGAATCGGACCGTTCCACGGTCACAGAGGTGACCGGCGCCGGCGATGTGGGCGCGACGGGCGGATCGTGGCGGTGCCGCCGATGCCGCCGGTAGGGACGGACCGGCCGCCACCCGGAGGAGTCTTCGGCGTTGACCGTGGGGGTCACCTCGGGTGTCGGCGCCGGAGGTGAAGGCTCCGCGCTCGGCGACGGAGACGGTTCGGGGCTGGGCTCTTCGGCCGGTCGCTCGGCGCGCCGGCCGCCAGTCGTGGCGCGCGCGGTAGGCCAGGACCGCAGGGCGGCCGCGGGCGTCGTCCGCAGGACAGGGTCGAGACTGGCGAGCGACCGCCCTTCTTCCCGGATCACGGCGGGTGGCCTGGCCGGCATGACGGCGAGCTCGACGCCGCCCGCGCCCACGGCGACCGCCGCGATGCCGGCGACGGCCGCCGCCGCGGGATTGGACGCGCACGCCCGCCGGACGTTCTCGGCGATGAGGTGGAGACCGGGCAGGAGCACCAGGGCGTGATGGGCGCGCCGCTTGTAGTCGTTGATCCGCGCCAGGACGGTGCGGTCCGCTTCGGTCGATACGACGAGCGTCGGAGCGTCGTCGTCTTGCGGTTCGACCTTCACGGCGTTGACTTGGCGGTCCATCTGCTCGCGCCGCAGGTTGCTGACGCTCATGCCGCAGCCCCGGCGGCCGCGTCGGGGGAGACGCTCCGTGCGATGTTCTGGATGCACTCCCAGGCCCGCTGTTCGGCCTCCCGGTCTATGTGCCCGTTGGGGTTGACGTCGGCTACCACGTGACTCCCGTCCACGTGGAGGGCGACGATCCGGGGGGCGCCGGCGGGCGAGCGGAGCGCGAGAACCAGCTCGTCGGGCGGAAGGTTCTGTATCAGCCGGGCGGTCTTTTCGCTTCCGGCGAGCCGGGCGCGGACGATGGCGATGGCGCGTGCTCTGGCGCTCTCCACTGAGGTGCTGGGCTTGGGGTGCTCGGTCAGGGGGGTCCGTGTTGCCACGTCCGCCTCCTAGTCAGGGTTGTCCTCAAACGGTGGATTGGTGCGCCCTTGGAGAGGGATTCCGATTGTGACTCTCCGTCGTTGAAAGTTCTAGTAAGGGTTTCCCTAATACCTGAGTCGTGACCTAGGCGTAATCGCGGTCGCCCCGCTATGCCCATGTTTGCCCAGCTATGAAGCGGTGACCTTGGTAGTGCTCATGCGCTTTCGCGCCCACTGTCGGGAGTGGTGTGTGCGTCACGGCCCGTATTCAAGCGTTTGATCTCAGCATTGAGCCGGTCAATTTCCCGTGACTTTCGGTCAACTTCTTTCTGCAGTTCGTCGACCCGGGCGTTGCGCTCCTCAAGCTGCGCGGCCACCCGGGAATCCTGAGCGGCCCTCATTTGCTCAAGAACCTTCTCGTACACCTGTTCGACGATGCTCGGATCTGACGAACCCTCGCCACCCGCCAGAGCCTCAAGGGTCGTTCGCTCGCCCGCCGCCGGCCGATCCCGCCCAGGCGCCACGCTCATGGTCTCCAGGGGGCCGCCGTCCGCGATGAAGCGATCGATGCTCCCTGCGGACAGTTGGTAGGCCTGTTCGAGCGCCCGGAGAGTCGTCTTCGAGTAGTTGGCCCGCCGGCCTGATTCCGCGTCCGACAGGATCCGGTACTCCATGCCGGTCGCCTCGCAGAAGGTGCGGCGATTGCGGTAGGCGGGGTCCAGTTGGACACGTCGAGCGATGAGTTGCTGGCCGAGTGCCTTCCAGGCGGGCTGGGCCGTCACGGCGCGCTCCCTCGGTCGGTAGGTGCCGGAGTCAGTTTCTAAGAAACGTGCGACCTCGTCAACCTATGAACGGAAACGGAGTCCTCGCAGTTCACAGCCTTGACTATAGCCGTCAAGGTTAGGATTGTGTTTCCAAAAATAGGAAACCGATGTCACGGAAGTCTTGTGAGATAGGAAACCGAGTCCTACCTTTGACCTGTGCCACCTACCCGAACGACACGACAGAACGGCTGGGCCATCCGCGGCGTCCGCGCAGCCCGAGGCCTCAGCGGTTACCGCCTGGCGAAGCGGCTCGGGATCCAGCCTTCGACGCTCACCAACATCGAGCGCGAGGTGAAGAACGTCTCCACCACCCTCCTCGGCCGGATCGCCGCCGAACTGGAGACCCCCATAGAGGCCTTCGACCGCGAGTCGCGCCCCATGCGCGCATCCACCGACGGGGACGAGGCGACCGCAGCAGCGGCTGAGCCGGACAGCCTCGACGGCGAGGAGGAAGCGTGATGGCTCTCCCCACGCCCATGCGCACCAGCGCCGAGGTCGCATCACTCCTCGGCATCTCCGCCCGCACGGTCGTCGAGAACGCCCGGTCCGGCAAGTGGCCCAGCCACCGCCCAGCCAACGCCTACGTCTTCACCGACGAGGACATCACGCGGATCTACGAGCTGACGCGCACGGCCACGCGGGCTGCTCAGCAGCCCGCGGAGCAGCCGGACCAGCGCGCGAAGCCCGCCCCCGCGCGACGCAAGCGGACCCGGCCGGCCGACCGTGTCGGCCCGCAGGAGCCGCGGTCGAACGTCCGCACCCTCGTCGCCAAGCCGCCGAAAGCGTGGGCGAGATGAACGCCGTGACTGTGCTCGTCCCCGGCCTGCACCTGCTCGACGCCGACGTCTACGCGCAGGCCGGGCTGTCCCGGCTGTTCGCGGAGTTGCGCGAGTACGACCGCCAGGCCGACGAGGCCGCTCTGACCCTCTGAAACACCGAGGTCCCCACCGAGTGCACGGCGAGGACCCCGTGACCCACCAGCAGATCCCATGAGAGAGGAGTGGTGGATCGATGACCACCACCGTACCGGAGCAGGACGCCGCCGCCCAGGCGGCGGACCCCCGACACGAGTACATCCGGGGCCTGCGCGCCCTGGCCGACGCGCTGGAGAACCACCCCGAACTGCCGCTGCCCTACCAGGGGAGCCACCCCAACTACGGCCGCCTGTCCTTCCACTTCTTGAGCAGCGAGAACCCCCGCGCTGAGATGGCTGCCGCCCGCCGCGCGCTCGGGGTGCCGCTGGAGAAGGACGCCCGCGACGGCGACACGTACCTCGACCTCAAGGGCAACCTGCACGGCCTGTACTTCCTCTTGACGGCGTTCCGGAAGGACGTGTGCGAGCGGGTCGTGACCGGCACGCGTGAGGTCGAGATCGAGGAGCCCGACCCGGCCGCCGTCGCCTCCCTGCCGAAGGTCAAGACGACCGTGACCATCGAGGACGTCGAGTGGGTGTGCCACCCGATCCTCGCCGGCGCCGCCGCCGAGCAGGTCGAGGCGGTGACTCATGGCTGACACTCCCGTCTTCCAACCGAACGAGCGCGTTCGCGTCACCGTCGACGTCGCCGTGCATCACGCCTCCGACGGCGTGCTGCACGGCACGTACGGGACGCAGCAGAACCTGAACGAGCAGCTGCTGTCGATCGTGGTGACCGAGCCCGGCGTGACCGTGCAGCGGCTGGCTCCGGCCGACGGCGAGCCCCGCCCGGGTCAGATCTGGGCCGACCGCCACAACACCGAGTGGTACGCGTCCATGTCTGGATCCCGAGACGTCTGGCTGAACTGCTGGGACGGCCGGTCGCAGCACTGGCGCAACGTTCACACCGGCCCGACGGGGCCGATCACCCTGGTCCGCGACGTTCCGCCGCAGGCCGACGGCCCGCTCAAGGGCGACTGGACCTACCAGGAGGACGGCACGACGCGGGCCGTCGACCCGTCCGGGCAGGTCTGGGACCTCGGCCGCCATGTCACGGACGCGAACGGCGACCGCTGGCACTGGGCGGGCGGTTTCACGACGGAGACCCCTGACGAGAGCTACCAGCCGCTCATGACGCGCGACGACTGGTCGCGGCAGGACGTTCCCATCGGCCTCATCGCGTGGCCGGTCACCGCGTGCGGGCCGGACTGCCCGTGCGGGAAGGGAGTTGAGTCCCGTGGCTGAGATCAACCCGAGGGAAGCCCGCATCGCCGAGGAGACCGTCTCCGCGATCGACTTCACGTCCCGCATGCTCGGCGCTATCGAGGACGGCAACTGGTACTACGCCCGAGACAAGATGCGCCAGCTCCAGAACACGCTGGCTAACCTCGCCAGGCAGCTGGACCGCAACGACCAGCCGGCCGCTGGGCCTGGGGTCGCCGCGTACGTCACGCGGAACTCCCAGTCCTACCGGATCGGACGCGCCCTGTACGGCCAGGCCGAGAGCGGGGTGGTCAGCCAGGTGAGCCCGCTGGGGTCGGCCGAGGACGTCAACCAGCCGATCACGCCGGAGATTGCGGCTCACGTGCTGTTCCACCTCGGCGTGGACGGTGGATACCCGGCCTCAGGCTTCAAGAGCGCCCTGATGGGCGCGATCGCCCAGGCCGACATCGTGAATCGCGAGCTGCTCGCCCTCGGTTTCCCCGGCTACGTGGTCGCGTTCAACCTCGCCCAGATGACGGAGTACGGCACCCGGAAGCTTCAGGAGATCGCTGCCGAGCAGGGCGAGGCGGTGCGCGATGCCTGATCTGCGACTCCACGCTGACAAGTTCGGCGCTGAGGTCCGGCACGAAGTCGACTTCGACATCACCAGCGAAGTCATCATCGAGTCCAAGCCCGGCTCCTCGCGCCCGTTCACGATGCTCGCGACCCGCCTGCACCTCAGCTGGTACTGGACCGGCGACGAGTGGCGCCTCATGTGGTCCTTCCGCGGCCGCCGTTACCGCAAGACCACCGGCGACTGGTCGCCCCACGTGCAGGGCTTCATGAGCGACTGGGACATCGACCTCCCGGACTGGGTGCGACCCCTGATCGAGGCCAACGCCCCGACGGCGCCGCCCGTCGTGATCGTGGACCTGCCCGACGACGAGCCGGCGTGCCGGATCTGCGGCTGCACCGAGATGCAGGCATGCCCGGGCGGCTGCTGCTGGGTCCCCGATCCGGAGGGCAAGGGCGAGATCTGCTCGGCCCACTTCGTCGCGGCCGAGACGCTGATCGAGGGCCAGATCGTCAGCTTCATCGAGTGGCACGACGGAGATCCGGTCCGGATCCTCCGTGCGCCGACCCCGGCCGGGGAGGCGGTGGAGGCCGCCGTCCGCTACCAGGACGTGACTGCCCAGCGCCCCGCCGTCGACGTGCTCGTGGACCGGCACCACCTCGTCCTGCCTGTCGGCGGTGCCCGGTGACGGCCCCGGCCTCGCTCGCGGTCATGGTCGGGCAGCTCGACACCCTGGAGGGCGAGTTGCTGCTGGCCGGGGAGATCCTCCTGCGCGGCCTGGTGCCGTCGCCGGATCTGCTGGCCGAGGAGCGCCGCCTTCTCCAGCTCGTCTGCGACTTGAAGGACGAGGCGGACATGTGCCTCGCCCCCAGGTGCCGGGCGATCGGCGGGTGCTTCGAGCATGCCCGGTTGACGGGGCTGCGGCGCGCGGATCACGCCCAGGTGTGGGACGCGGCCGCCCGCGGGTGGGCGGCGGAGGTCCTGGTGCTGGACGGCGCGCGGCCGTGTCCGGTGTGCCGGTGCTCGGTGGTGATGGTCCAGCCCATGGAGGCGGACCAGCCGGCCCGGCGGATCAACCGGCCGGGGGAGACCTGGGTCCGCCTGGTGCCCCGCACGGCCTCGTCGACGCCCGCGGCGGGTGAGAGCCCCGGCTGTCCGGCCGACGCGGCTGCCCCGGACACCGCGGCGGAGGTGCCCTCGCGATGAAGCGCTCCCCGATGCCCCCTCGCCGCCAGCCGATGTCGCGCGGCTCGAAGCAGCTGTCCAGGAAGGCGCCGATCCGTTCGACGGGCGCGCCGAAGAGCGGCAAGACCACCGGCAAGAAATCGGCTGGGCCGCGGCCGCTGCCGGTGAAGGTCGTGGCCGCCGTCCGTGCCCGCTCCGGCGGGCTGTGCGAGATCGGGCTGGAGTGCGGCGGGCTGGCCCAGGCGGTGGAGCGGGCGCACCGCACGGGCAAGGGCGCCGGGGGGCCGGGGGGCCGGGGCCGAGCGGCGTCGAACTCGCCGTCGAACCTCATGGACGCGTGTAGGCGAGATCACGACCGGGTGGACCGGGCGAAGGTCACCGACGCGTACCTGCGGGGCCACAAGATCCACCGCCATGGCCTGGCCCGCCCGCACGAGGTGCCCGTGCTCCACGCCGGGTACGGCTGGGTGCTGCTCGATGACCACGGCGGGTGGCGCTCGGCGCCGGCCGCGGCGGTCCGCGGGGAGCACCTCCTGCCGGTCCTGCAGATCAGCCGGCGGGAGTACGACCTGGGCGAGACCGGCGCCGTGGACAGGGCGCTCGCCCGGTTCGGGCACCTCGACTGCGGCGGTCACAGCTTCCGCCTTGACGAGGTCCTCACATGCGCGTGCGGGGCCGAGCTGCTCGTCGTGACTCTCCTGGAGGCGGAATGAGCCTGACCCCGCCCTTGCGCGATCTGCTGCAGGCGATCGCCACGCACCTGAACACCCGGGACCGGGCGCCGACGGTGGCGCAGCTCGCGGTCCGGGTGAACCGCTGCCCGGGGGACGTGGCTCGGGACCTGGCGGTGCTGCAGGACCTCGGCTACATCGCCCGCGGCCGTACCAACCGGCGGGCGCTGCGGCTGCTCGTCCCGGTGCTGCAGGTCGTCCCGGTCGCCTGGTGCGACGCCTGCGGCCAGGACATGCCGGCGACCCACACCTGTGTCAGCCCCATCTCCTCGAAAGAAGACGACGATGGCTAAGGCCACCACCTCTCTCACCCTCACCACGCTGGCGGCCCTGTCGCTCGCCTGCGCGGCTACCGCGTGCTCCGACGACGGGCCCGACGTCACCGCGGACTGCGTGGTCAAGCAGGCCGACGGCTCCTACAAGCAGGTCGACGACGACTACTGCGACGACCACCACCACGGCGGCGGCAGCACGTTCGTGTGGATCTACGGCGGTTCCCACGGCAACGGAGGCCGCGTCACCGGCGGGTCGTTCACCCGGCCGGCGAACGCGAACATCACGAGCAGCTCCGGCAAGGTCATCTCCCGCGGTGGGTTCGGCGGCCGCGCCGGGGCCGGCTCCTGATGCGCCGCGTCACGGGCCAGCCCCGCCCCGACTGGGAGAAGACCATCGAGGCGCAGGGCCTCGGGTTTCACCGCAACGTCCCGCAGGGCGAGGGCAGGCCGTACTGGGATGAGTCAGTCCACTACGCCTTCACCCTGGGGCAGGTTGAGGACCTCGAGCTCGTCGTGAGCGAACTGCACGACATGTGCCTGCAGGCGGTCGACCACGTCGTGAAGACCCGCGGCTTCGCCGCGTACGGCATTCCCGAGTGGCTGTGGCGGCCGATCACCCGCTCGTGGGAGCGGCGCGACCCGCACCTGTTCGGCCGGTTCGACTTGTGCTACGACGGCACCGGCCACGCCAAGCTGCTGGAGTACAACGCCGACACCCCGACGAGCCTGGTCGAGAGCTCGGTGATCCAGTGGTACTGGAAGCAGGACGCGCACCCGGCCGCCGACCAGTGGAACTCCCTCCACGAGGCGCTGATCGGCCGGTGGCGCGAGATCCTCCGCCCCGGGACCATGCTGCATCTCGCGCACACCGACACCGACGAGGCCGGCGAGGACGCCCTGAACGTCGCCTACATGGCCGACGTCGCCTCCCAGGCCGGGCTCCAGGTTCGCCACCTGACCATGGAGGCCATCGGGTCCGACGGCCGCGGCTTCTACGACCTCGGCAACCACCCCATCGAGCACCTGTTCAAGCTCTACCCCTGGGAATGGGTCACCACCGAGGGGTTCGGCCGCGCCGCGGTCGACGCCCAGAGCGGCCAGCCCTGGGTTGAGCCGCTGTGGAAGATGCTGCTGTCGAACAAGGCGCTGCTTGCGGTGCTGTGGGAGCTGTACCCCGACCACCCGAACCTGCTGCCCGCCTACGTCGGCACCCCGCACGGCATGACGTCCTACATCGCTAAGCCGCTCCTCGGTCGCGAGGGCGCCGGCATGCGGATCGTCCAGCCCCACCAGGTCATTGAGACCGCCGGCCCGTACGGCGCGGAGGGCTACCTGTTCCAGGAGTTCTGGCCCCTGCCCGACGTCGATGGCTGGCACCCGGTCCTGGGCGCCTGGGTCGTCGGCGACACTCCGGCCGGGCTCGGTATCCGAGAGACCGCCGGCCTCATCACTGACGACACCTCCTCCTTCGTCCCGCACCTGATCCACGACTGATCACGCCCCGCCCCGCTGCTCTTCGGGGTTGAGCAGCGGGGCCCGACACCCATCCCAACTCCGATCGGAGACCTCGTGTCCGCCCTCAATTCACGGCCCTACGCCGACGTGGCCCACAGCGATTCCGCTATCCACCCGGCGGCCGCCGCCCAGTACCGCGAGCTGATCCAGCACGCCGAAAGCAAGCTCGCCGACCTGCTCCCCGAGGAGGCCCGCCTCGAGGGGAACCTGACCGCCTGCAGGGACGTCATCAGCGAGATCCGAAAGTCGATCGATCGGTACCGGGCCAAGCTCGGTGAGGACGTCATCGGCAAGCCCCACATGGAGCTCGTCGTCCCGCGCCCGGTCCTGATCGCCGTCGGGCAGGAGATGCCGCCGGTCCCGTTGAACTGCACCGGCTGCGGCGCGCTGCTGGCGATCCGCCACGACCAGGGGATCTGGTCCCACCGCGGGCGGGAGCTGCTCGGCGAGGGGTACATCTGCTGGCCGGGCCGGTCCGATTCCACGGTGGCCACGCCTCCCGCGCCGCAGCCGGCCACGGACTTGCGGGTCGCGGGCCCGGTTCCGGAACCGGGCGCGGCCTATCCGCCGGGCGCCGACTGCCCGGCCTGCGGCGACCCCATGGTGGCGGACCCGCAGCACGGACTGATCCACCAGGAGCAGGACGGGTGGGTGCGGGCGGGCGAGGAGTGCAAGCGCCGCCCGGCCGAGTCCACGGCCGTCCTGCCGCAGCTGCCGGACGCGACCCGGTGAGCACCATCCAGATCCCGTTGTGGGCGGCCGTGCTGGCCGCCCGCGCGGTTCACCTCCGAGGCGGCGCCCGGGCCGCGCTGGGCCGGCTGGCCCCGCGCCCCCGGGCGTACACCCCCAAGCACGCAAGGAGCACACGATGAGCCGCAAGCAGGCTGAGAGGGGCGGTGACGCGGATGCGTAACCTGACCGCTCTGATCGCCGGCGTCGAGGAGGACCTGGAGCACGCGGCCGCCCTGGACGTGGAGGCCGGTGTCGACTCCAGCGAGTGGGTCGAGGTCCGCCGGGTGGACCTGCAGGCGCTGCTGGAGGCGGCCCGCCAGCACTCCGGCTGCCACACGGGGTGGATCACCCTGGGGCCCGGCGCGCTGGAGGCGGTCCGCGAGCACATCGGGGGCGGCCGTGACTGAGCTCGGCGAGGCCCAGGCGGGCCGTGACCCGGATTCCTACGCCGAGCTGGCGGGCCGCGCCGCGGCGGGGGTGCCGCAGTACGTCTCGGCGCTGTGCCTGGGGGCGTTGGCCGGTGTGATCGTGCTGGCCGCCGTGCTCACCGGTTCGGTGGCGGTGATCGTGACCAGCTGCGTGATCGCCGGCGCCATGTGGGGCTGGGGCAGCGTGTACGGCATCAAATCCGCGCAGGAGCAGGCGACCGGCCGGGTTCGGGCGGCGGAGCAGCGGGCGGCGGACTGGCAGAACGCGGCGGCCCGCACGGAGGCCGAGCTGGCGCGTGTCGCCGGCGACATCGAGGGCCTGGCCGCCGACTGGGAGCGGCTGCACCCGGCGGTGCCGGGGGCGTGTGTCCGCCAGCTGCGGGAGCTGCTGGACACCCGGATGGGAGACGTCAGGTGAGGCAGATGCAGGGTCTGCACGGCGACGATGCCGCCGCGTGGTTCGCGGTGGCCGGCTGCTTCGCCGCCCTGATCATCCTGGTCATCATCGGGATGGGGGCGAGGGTTGCCCGGCAGGCGTGGAAGGCCCGCCGGTGCCAGAAGAAGACGGACGCGGCGTTCCGCGCGATCGTGGCCGCCGACCTCCACGACGTGTTCCCCCAGGAGATCGACTGATGTACGGGTCACGCATCTGGGGGTGGCTGACCACCCAGTCACACCTGGTCGAGGAGGTCGCCGATCTGCGGCGCCTCCTCGATGAGGCCGACGACCGCGCGGCCTGGGCGCACGCCGCCCTCGCTCGGGAGCGGGAGCGCGCCCTGGCGGTGCGACTCCCGGCGGATCTGACCGCGGAGGCTGAGGCGGCGTTGAGGTCCTCTCCGGCGGCGGCCGCCGATGAGCTGGACGCCGCGGCCCGGGTGCTGCGGGCCGGCTCTCCCGCGGTCACGGCCGCCGTGCGCGGGCCGCTGGCCGAATGGCTGGAAGACCACGCGGGTGATCATCAGGCGCGGGAGTGCATGTGGGTGCCCGACCACTGCCCGGCGGCTCGTACGGCCCGGGCTCTGAGGGGGGAGGCGCGATGACGGTCAAGCCGATGCCCGAGCCCCTGTCTAAGGCGTTGGCGATGCTGGTGGTCGGCCACACGCTGTCAGCGGTCGCTGATCACCTGCGGTGGCCTGTCGGCGCTGTCCGGAAGCTGGCTCTCGCGCAGCGCGGGTGGCTGATCGGCGAGGACAACCGGGTCAGCAGCCCCGGCAGGGTTCGGATCACCACCGTGCCGGACGGGGTGCACCGGGAGCATCTGGAGTGGGCGCAGCAGCTGCTCCAGGGCGCGCCCGCGCCGCGCCCGCCCGCCCGGGAGGTTCCGCCGCCGACGCGGCGCCCGGGCGTGGCAGCCACCCAGCCGGCTCCCGAGCCGGTGACCCCGGCTCCGCGTCGCGTGGCCGAGCTGGTCGACGTCCACCCTGAGCTACCGCCGGTCGACGAGCCTGCGGTGCCCGCAGTCCTGGCCGGGCTGATCGGCCCGGCTCCCGTGGCCGCGCCGCCGCCCGTCGAGGAGGCCGCGCCCGCCGCGAAGCCCGCGCGGCGTACGCGTCCGGCGCCGCAGGAAGACGTCCGGCCGGATCCGGAGCCGGTCACCGTGCCCGCGCCGCCGAAGCCTTCCGCGGCCGCCGAGCCTGCGGAGGAAGCGCCGGCCGAGCCGGAGGTGCCGACGAAGGACTGCGGGCGCTGCGGGGACCCCAAGCCCCACGCCGAGTTCTACCGATCCACGCAGACAGCTGACGGGCTGTCGCCGTGGTGCAAGGCATGTTTCCGGGCGGTCCGGTAGTGGCCGCCCCCCAGCTCCTCGAGGAGGATCCGATGTCCCGTTGGTACGGCCGCCACCGCCGCGGCGCGGCGCGGGAGCTGCGCGAGCTCAAACGCGAGGAGGCGATCGCGCGCAACCTCCGCACGATCTTCGAGCGGACCGCGGCCTTCCGCCGGCACCTTGCCCGGATCGACGACCCCCGGTTGGGCCGGTGAGCACGCCTCCGCCGGGCGTCCCGGAGCTGCGTATCGACCCGTCCGCCTACAAGGCGTGGATCGGCGCCGAGCCTCTCGCTCTGACGTCGAAGGAGTTTCAGCTGCTCGCCTTGTTGGCGGCGAACACCGGCCGGGTCGTCAGCCGGGACGAGATCAGCCAGAAGGTCTGGGGGGGCCGCCTGGCGCAAAAGTCGATCGACATGTGCCTTTCGACGTTGCGGCGCAGGCTTGGCGACTCGGGCAACGCCCCGGGCCACATCGAGACGGTGCGAGGCGTGGGCTACCGCCTGGAGTCGGCGGTGAGCGTCGCAGCCCCGGAGCCGCCGGTGTCCGGTGCTCGGCTGCGCGAGACCCTCACCGACTTGATCGACCGCATGCAGGAGCACATCCAGGCCCGGGCCAAGGAGCTCGCCGCCCCGGTGATCGAGGACGCGCAGCGCGCCGCAGGAGAGCGGGTCGCGGCCGCCGACCGGCGGCTGACCGCTGACCGGCAGCGGTGGGCCGACCTCGAGGCCGAACTCCGTCGGCAGATCCAGGCGCTCGAGCGCACCGTCGACCGGCTCCGCGGCGAACATCCGACCGCCCCGTCTTCACCACCTATCGAAGGGACATGCCAGTGAGCGACCGGTCGCTCGGCCGTGAGCGGGAGCAGGTCCGCCGCGGCAAGACCTACAAGCCGAAGAGGGACCGGGAGCCGGCCCGTGCGGTGTACTCCGCGGACGGAACTCGCGTCCTGGCCGTGCTCCACGGCCGTGACATCACCCCCGACGACGTGGCGCAGGCCTTGGCGTGCCTGCTGTCGGCGCCGAACCGCGCCCCGGAGATGGAGGCGCTCCGTGGCCAGTAGCGAGGCGCTCGCCGTCCGGCTGACCGGGACCGCGCGGCACCTGGAAGAGGTCGTGGCGGAGGCCGCGCGGGCCGAGTTCGCCGCCGAGCTGGCCGCGACGTTCGACGCGATGCGGCCCCGCACCATCGAGGGCGCCGCCGAGCGGGTGATGGACGAGACGCTGCAGATGGTCTCGCGGACGATCCGCAGGCTCGCCGGCGTGCCGGAGGTGCCCTGATGGGCGACAAGAGCAAGATCGAGTGGACCGATGCCACGTGGAACCCCGTGACCGGCTGCAAGAAGGTCAGCCCCGGGTGCGACCACTGCTACGCCGAAACCTTCGCCGAGCGCTGGCGCGGCACCCAGGGCCATTACTTCGAGAGCGGGTTCGACCTGACTCTCCGGCCGGAGCGGCTGGAGGAGCCGCTGAAGTGGCGGAAGCCGCGCCGGATCTTCGTCAACTCAATGAGTGATCTCTTCCACCCGGATGTCCCTGAGGACTTCATCGCCCAGGTGTGGACGGTCATGGAGAAGACGCCGCAGCACACGTATCAGATCTTGACCAAGAGGCACGCTCGCATGCGCTCCATCGTGCGGCGTATCGCGTGGCGCACCCCGACAGGCGAGGAGCGCACCCAGGGCGTGCGCGGCTCCGTGGCCTACGTGCAGCGCGACGAGATCCTCAACGACCACCTCGGTACCCCGCGCGTGCTGCCGAACGTCTGGCTGGGCGTCAGCGTGGAGACCCAGCAGTGGGCGGACACCCGCATCCCCGCGCTGCTCGACACCCCGGCCGCCGTCCGCAAGGACTCCGACGGCACGCCGTACTGCGGAACGCCGAGCGTGCTCGACTGGGTCGTCGCCGGCGGCGAATCCGGCCCCGGCGCGCGACCGCCGCACCCGGACTGGTTCCGCCAGCTCCGCGACCAGTGCGAGGGGCGCGCAGCGTTCCTGTTCAAGCAGTGGGGTGCCTGGAAACCGCGGCCGATCTACTCCACGGACGATCGCCACCACGTGGTCATGCCGGATGGACGCGACCGCGGAACGCCGTGGCCCGGGTGGGGCATCGACCAGCCCGACGCCGTCGTCATGGAGCGCGTTGGCAAGGGCGCCGCCGGGCGCGAGCTCGACGGCCGCACCTGGGACGAGTACCCGGTGGTGGTGCGCTGATGCAGATGTGCTGGGTTCCTGACCCGAGGTGGGCTAAGCGATGACGGCCCCGCACCCTCTCATTGCGCAGATTCACCGGCGCCGGATGCGGCTGCGTATTCCCCAGAAGACGGCAGCCAAGGCGGCCGGCCTTCAAGCCACGATGGTGGCGTCCTGGGAGAAAGGCCGGTCCGATCCTGCGCTACGCAACCTCATCGCGTATGCGCGCGTAGTCGGGCTGCTGGTGGCCGTGGTGAACCCGGCCAACCGGCAGACGTTGTCAAGCGACCCCGACACCCTGATCAGCGCTATCGCCGCGCACCGTAAGAGCGAGGGCATGCTGCGGGGCGACGTGGCGCGGCGGATGGGTGCGACCGGGCAGCAGATCCACGAGATCGAGCAGAACGCGGAGCGGCTTCGCCTGCCGACGGCGGAGAACTACGCCAACTCGGTGGGTTTGGCCTTGGCGCTGGTGTTCGACCGGCCGCGCTGCTGCTCGTGTGACCCGTTCTGGTGCCGTACGGATGAGTCGGGGGAGCACTGCGCTACCCGTTCGTGTGGGCGGTGCCTGCACGGGTGTCCGGCCCCGGACGGGGAGTGCTGTGAGGCCGCCGTCCCCGCGCGGGCGGCCTCATGAGGTCAGGACTCGGCGGTGTCGCCGGCCTTCTGCGCGGCGACCTGGAGGCGGCGGACCTGTTCGCGGGTGAGCTGGAGGACCTCGGCGATGTCCTTCTGGGGGATGCCGTCGGATCGGGCCTTCAGGATGGCGCGGCCGAGGTCGATGCGTGCGGCGTCGATGATCGCTTTCGCCTGCAGCTTCGCCCGCTGCTCGGCCTGCTGGAGGGCGGCTTTCGCTTCGCGGATTCCGGTCATCGGGTCGGACACCTTCTCATGTTCGCATCTTCAATGTGGCCACCATAACATTCGGCCTATCGTCTTGTAGGCCACATGCTGATGTGGCATAGGATCGGACTCGACCACCTGTACGAACCGGGGATCGGAGCAGCGAACCACATGGCACGCGACGAGGCGCGGATCTTCTCGGCGATCTGGAGCGACCAGGACTACCTGGACCTGGAGCCGGGCCCCCAGCGCCTCTACCTCTTCCTGCTCTCCCAGCCGGACCTGTCCTACTGCGGAGTGATCGCGCTGCGGGAGAGCCGGTGGGCGCGCAAGGCGAAGGGCATGACGGCCGACGACATCCGCGCCGACCTCAAGGCCCTCGCCAACACCTCGTCCAAGCCGTTCATCGTCGTGGACGAGGACACCGAAGAGGTGTTCGTTCGTTCGCTGATCCGCCGGGACGGCATCTGGAAGCAGCCGAACATCATGAAGTCCGCTCGGGAGGCCGCCCGGCTGATCGAGTCCCCGGGGATCCGCACGGCCCTGGCCGAGGAGCTGAAGCGGATCCCGATCGAGGAGTCCGACTCAAGGATTGCCCGAAGGGTCCTCGCGGAGTTCCTCGAAGACTTGGGCGAGAAGGCCACCTTCCCTACCGACATCCCTTCGGCTAACCCTTCGCCGGACCCTTCGCAGGGGAAAGGGGTAAGGGGTAAGGGAAGTAACTCTCCCGCCGTAGGTGGTGAAGGTTCTCTCTCTTCGTCCGGCGCTGACGCGCCCGACCAGGAGGAGACCCAGCCGATCCGCGAAGACGTCGAGCGGGTCTGCGCGCACCTCGCCGATCGGATCGAGGCCAACGGCTCCAAGCGCCCCACGATCACCAAGACGTGGCGAGACGCCGCCCGGCTGCTCATGGACCGCGACGGCCGCACAGAAGACCAGGTCCACCGGGCGATCGACTGGTGCCAGAACGACGAGTTCTGGCGCTCCAACATCCTCAGCATGCCGACGCTGCGCGAGAAGTACGACCAGCTGCGCCTCAAGGCCGCCGCTGCTACCGGCAACGGCGGCCGGGACTCGCCTGAGCAGGCCACCACCGACAAGCGCGTCGCCCAGGCCCAGGCCCTGAAGTCCAAGTTCGCCGCATCCCCGCCCCCGAACATCGCAGGAGAGCTTCCCCGATGACGCCCGAAGAGGTCATTGACCTGCTCACGACCGCTGCCGCGTTCGACCGGCGCACCGTCGGCGAGGCCGACGTGATCGCGTGGATGGCCGCCGTCGGCGACCTCGACTTCGCCGACGCCCAGGCCGCCGTCGTCGCGCACTACACCGCCACCACCGACTGGCTGATGCCCGCCCACGTCCGCACCCGCGTCCGGCACACCCGCGAGCTCCGCCTCGCCGCTTGCCCCATCCCCGAGCCCGCCCCCCAGCTGACCGACGACCCGCCCGCCTACCGGGCGGAGCTGCAGGTCCGGCTCAAGCTCGTCGCCGACGGCACGGCCCTGCCGAAGGCCCTGCCCAGGCCCGGCAACGGCGCACGGCCCACCTCCGAGTACGACCAGGCGCGCGGCGCCGACCGCGACCCGCTCCGCCTGGCTGCCCTGCAAGTCCGCTGCCCCTGGGCGACCTGCGGCGCCCCGATCGGATCCGCATGCACCACAGCCGGCGGACGTCGCCTGCCGGGGCACGGCCACGACGCCCGCCTCGTCGCCGCAGGGCTGGCCGACTGGGCCGAGGTCAACGGCGTTCAGCGCGCCGTCTTACGCGGCTACGAGGAGCCCGCATGATCCCCGCCCCGTCGGAGCTGCGGCCGTGCCGGGTCTGCGCCCGCCCGATCCTGTGGACCACCACCGCGGCGGTCCGCCGCCTGGCGGTGGATCCGACCCCGGACGAGACAGGCAACCAGGCCTGCTACAAGGACCCGGGCGGCTTGTGGCGGTCCCGCTCGCTGGACGGGTCGGGGGCTCCGGAGCCTGCGCCCTGGGAGGCCCGTTTCGTGCCGCACGTCGCGACCTGCCAGCAGCGCCCCACCCCGGCCACCACCACGGCGGCGCCGCCCGCCCAGCCGGAGACCGCCGCGCCCCCACCCCAGGCGACCCTGCCGCCCAACGTCCTCCGCTTCGACCCCTCCCGCCGACGTGCCGCCCCGCCCACGAGATCCGCCAGGAGACGATCGTGACATTCATCTGTGGAGGCCGACCGCAGCCCGAGATTCCGCCGTCCAGCGAGGGCGTGGTGATCCTGCCCTGGGTCTGCCCATCCTGCGACGGCACGGGGACGTGGGACGACGGCCTGCAGTGCATGCTGTGCGGCGGCCGCGGCGCCGTCAACGAGGAAGACCTCGGCGAGTGGGACCGCGCCGAGCTGAAGCGCACGCCGATCCCGCCCGCCGTCATGAAGACCCCGTGCAGGGACTGCGCGTTCCGCCCGGGCGCCCCGGAGGAAGACGAGAAGCCTCCGGCCGACTACCCGTTCTACTGCCACCACGGCATGCCGGTCGTCGACGGCGCATACGCCCCGACCGCCTGGGCGGACGGCAAGCCGCTCGGCGCCCTGGTCTGCCGCGGATGGTGGGCCGCCGCCACGGGCGAGGACCTTCCGGCCGAGGCATACCGCCCGGCCAACGACGGCTGGGGCCGCTCATGAACCGCGGACTGCTGGCCTACCTGGCGCGATTCTGGGCCGCGCACCGCCACACCGCCGGCGCGGCCGCCGGCCGCATGCTCCGCGAACACCAGGCCACCCACGACGCCCTCGCCGGTCCGGACAAGCCCGACCCCGACGACGAAGCCCCGGCCGAGCCCTCCACGTCTCCGCCGTCGACCCGCACCGGGCCGGCCCCGACCGCCAGCGCGCCGGACGCCGCGCCCGCCGCCGGGTGGCGGGGACCCCGCCCCGTCGCCGAACCCGACGAGGACATCCCCGCCGCGCCGCCACTCGGCGCGGACGAACGCCCGCCATGCCGCGCCGACGGCCTGAGCGAGACGCAGGTGCTCGCCCTCCTCGCGGAGGCCATCGACGAGCTCGGCTCACCCCTCGCCGCCGCCCGCCATCTCTTCATCACCCCCAGGGAGGACTGACCAATGGGCGTGACCCACACCCACCGCGAGCTGCGCGAGCTGCGCGAGCGCGCGCGGACGCTCATCCGCGAGCACCTGGCCGCGCACCCCACGACCTCGTTCACGGCGTTCGAACTCGGCCGCGTCCTGGCCCTCGGAACCACATCGGCGCGCAGATCCCTCGCGCATCTCGAAGCCGAGAAGCTCGTCGACGTCATAAGGCAGCCCGACCCCACGAACGGCTACCGCGTGAGCACCCGGTATCGCTTCACCGGCCAAGATCAAGGCCCGCGACTTCCCCCAGGACACCACTCGTGACTAACCCCTTGAGCAGCGACGACCTCATGAGGCAAGCCGGGGCCCGTTGGTGCGAGGAGCACAAGCGCTGGGAGTGCACAAAGCGCTCCAAGCGGCGCCCCGGCGACCACTGTCACGCCTCCGCGATCCGCGGAACGAAGGTGTGCCGGAACCACGGCGGGCAGTCGACGGAGCTCCTGAAGGCGAAGGGCGAGGCCGTCACGGCGTGGTCCGCGTTGTCCGGCCGGCCGGTGATCTCGCATACCGAAGCCGTGCTCGGCATGCTGCAGATGTCGTGGCTCCGCGCCCACCTGTACGCGAGCCTGCTCGAGCGGCAGTTCACCACCGCCCAGGACCAGGACGCGGCCGGCGGCCCGGCCGGGCTCGGCGGGGGAGACCCGGAGCTCGGCCCCGGCGCCGGCCTCGTCGGCCACACCCACGGCGCGGTCAAGGACATCGGGATCTACGTCACCGGGGAAGCCGCCCGCGCCCTCACCACGCTGGAAGGGCAGGAACGCGACCGCGTCGTCCGGTACGCGAAGACCGCGCACGACATGGGCATCGCGGAGGCTCAGGTCCGGCTCGCCGAGCAGACGGGGCAGCAGCTGGCGGAGGTGATCCGCCGCACCGCCGACGCCCTCCTCCTCGCCGTCGTCGGCCTCGTCGCGGAGACCGCCGGCCGCGAAGGCGCCGTGGGGGAGCGCCTCGCCGCCGCGCTCGACAACGCGGTCCGCGCCGCGTGGCCGGGCTGGCTCTCCCAGATCGTCCCGCAGCAAATCGCCGCCGTCACGAGCGGAGGCGAGGCCTGATGGCCGCGAAGCCGCTCGCATGCACCCGCTGCGGATCGCCCGCCGCGGTCGTCGAGGTCGTCGAAGGCTTCCTCGACTGGGGCCTCGCAGTCATCGACGCGGACGGCGTTGTCCGTCCCCGGGACCGCAAGGCGCTGAACATGCCGGCCGTGATGGACGACAACAGCCGGACGGTAGGCATCGATGCCGTCTGCGACAACGCGAAGTGCGGGCACCGGTGGAGGCTGCGCAGGCGCTTCGATCCCCTCGTCGCACCGGGAGATGCGTCATGAGCGCCCCTCGTGGCGCATGACGATGCGCCGCCGAAACCAACCCCCATCCCACTTGACCAAGAGAGAAGCCCCGATGAACCCGATCATCCTGCCCCGCCTCGACGCAGCCGAGGTCCACCGACGCGGCTGGATCAGCAACGGCCGCGTCCAGATCTTCGTCCCGATGAACGGCCCGGACGACCTCACCCCAGACGAGGCCCGCGAGTACGCTGCGTTCTACGCCACGGCAGCCGACGTGATCGACGGCCTCGCCGACCAGGAGACCCCGGTTGAGCGCGACGACACCCGGCCGCTGCGGTTCCAGCTCGTCCGCCAGGTGGACGTCACCGGCGTCTCGGGGACTGGGGTCGTGGCCGACGGCGTGCTGTGGCCGGACGGCACCGTCTCGATCCGCTGGCGGGGCGACAAGCCGTCTGTCGTGTTCTGGCAGGACCTCGCCCACGCCGTCCACGTGCACGGGCACGGCGGCCTCACCCGCGTCGTCTGGCTCGACGGGCCGGAAGTCGGCCCGGCCGAGGAGGCGGCCCGCCGTGGCTGAGCCGTACGTCTACGAAGACGCCCGCGGCGACAAACTCGCCGTGCACCCCACGACCGGCCCCGTCACCACCACCTGCGGCGCCACCATCCCGGCCCCCTGCGTGAAGGTCACCGCCCCGACCGGGGCAGAGATCCCCGCCACACAGGTCGGCGACGTCGCCCGAGCGCTCCTGGCCGCCGCAGGCCTCGGCCAGCTCGTCGTGCCTCCCCCGGACTGGCCGACCGGCCGCGACGAGGTGGAGCACAGCACCGGGCTGCGGATCAAGGTCGTCCGCGACGCGATCGATTTCGCCTTCCTGGTGGGGCTGAACTGGCAGGACGCACTGTCACCGGCCTCGCACCTGGCTCATGCCGCCTTCCGGGCCCGCGAGTACGAGCAGGCGGAGCAGGCAGACCCGTCCCCGGCCGTGCGGGAGATCGCCCGGCTCGTAGACGAGGTTGAACCGGACCTACGCGAGCACTACGCGAAGGACGCCCCGGAGGCGATCGCTCGCGCGTTGATCGCCACCGGACTCGTCAAGGCTCCAGCCACCACCCAGGGCGCAGGTTGCGACTACTGCGAGGACGGGGCGAAGGCCGCTGACGGCTTCCCGTGCACCTGCCCTGCGGCGTGCTGGAACCCCGACTGCCCGAAGGCGGCCCGCCGGAACGTCGCATCCATGACCTGGGAGACAACCCCCGAACACGAGGAAGGCCCGACCCTGTGAAGACCTTTCGCATGCTGCGCGCGATGAAGCTCATCCGAGCCCTCGTCGTGGGCGACTTCTGGTTCCTTGTGGTCCTGCCGGCGCTGATGCTCGCCGATCACGCCGCCGCCGGTGACCTCGTCTGGTCCCTCGTGTGGGCGGCGGCGTTCGTGACCGGCATCTACGTGGTGGTCGGCAAGGCCCGGGCGGTCCGGCAGCTGAAGGTGGCCGAAGCGCACTACGCCGCGCAGGGAAGCGAGCCCGCGTGACAACCCCGGTGGGCCCGCGGTCTGCGGGCCCGCCGCCTTGAAACCCACGAAGGAGAAGCCCATGAAGCTACGTGTGACCATCGTCGCCCTGTCCGTGCTCATGCTGGTCGGGCACGCCTTTCGGGGTGAAGCCGTCTTGGCCGCCATGTGGTTCGCCTCCTTCGCGATCAACGCCGTCGTGCTCGTCGCCGACATCCGGGTGGCGCGCGCCGTCAAGCCCGTCGAGGCCGAACGTGGAGCCGCCCAGTGACCGGATCACGCTGTGTCACCGCCGCCCGGGATCACCCACGGGAATGGAAGTTCCCACAAGCTACCAGCCAGTAAAGAGCTAGGAGGTTCGATGCCCGGCAACACGTGTCTGCGACTGCTGGACAAATGCGACGCGAAGATCGGAGACGTACTCGATGCCTGACATTCCGCAGGAAGCCCTACAAGCCGCCGCCCGCGTGCTGGCGGAGGAGATCCTCAGCAGTGAGTCAGACGAGGCCCTTGCCCGGAAGGTCGTTGAGGCAGCACTGGGCGTGGCTGGCCTGGCGGTGGTCCGCCGTGCCGACCTCGCGGAGCGGCCGGACAGCGAGGTGGACCGTCTTCGTAGCCGCATGGCTGAGGCTCTCGCCGCTGCTTTCACCCGCCCAGCCTCGCGCATGGTCGAGGGCCGGTCGACGGACGAGCTCGCCGACCCGGACCCCGCCGACCGTGTTGACCGCACGATGAGCGTCCAGCTCGTCGCCGGGGACGGCTGCACACAGTTCTGGGGGGTCACTTGCAACGAGGCCGCCGAGGTCTGCGCCGCCGTGCTCGCGGAGGATGCTCACCAGCTTGCTAGCTCGCATGGTGGTGAGCATGGCGGGCTCCGCCGCCGGTACGCCGACGCGCTCTCCCGCTCCCTCACGCCACAGCGGGGCATAGCCGATCACCTTGACGCCTTGCTGGCCATCCGTGACGACGAACTGGCCGCCGCCGTGCAGCGCGCTGAGAAGGCCGAGCGGCGGGCCGAGTTCGCCGCGCTGGACGCGGCGGGGGCTGAGCTGTACCGCCGCCGTGAGCAGATCGCCCTCCGCGAGCTGCATGAGGAGCGGGAGGCGCACGGCGCGGAGGTGGGCCGCCGCATCCGGGCGGAAGCCGAGCGGGACCGCCTCCGAGAGTCCGCCGACGACCTCAACGACCTGATCAGCCAGGAACGGGCGATCCACGAGGAGACGATCCGCCTCGCCGAACAGGCCGAGGCCGCCCTCAACAACATCCGCGTTCTGGCCAACATCCTCACGGGCATGGCCCAAGGGCTGGAAGCCACGTACGGCGAGGCCGCCGCCCGCCCCATCAACACCATCCAACGCGAGCTCCACAACACCCTCGACGGTGCCGGTGCCGCCTCCGAGGAGCAGACCGGAGGCGGCAATGGGTGACCAGCGCCTGCCTGATTGCCCCGACTGCGGCGTGACACCGGGTGCGCCGCACCATCTCGGCTGCGACGTGGCCCGCTGCCCCGTCTGCGGCTTCCAACGCCTCACCTGCCATGCCCACGAGGGCGCCGAGCTGTTCTCCATCTGGACCGGGCGCTGGCCCGGCAAGGACGAATGCGAGCGCTTCGGCTGGTGGGCGTACTTCGTGCCCTACGAGGGGTTCATCCCGTGCCCGCCTGATCATTCGGAGGCGGTGCTCGACCTGAACCGCCTCTACCAGGAGGCGGCGCAGGGCCGCTTGACGTGGGACATCAACCGCCAGCAGTTCGTCCCCACCGCGGCAGGGGGCCGGCATGGCTGATCCCGTCATCCCGTGGGCCTACCCGAGCACCACGAGCGGGGCGATCGAACCCGCCGGCCCTCTCGCGTTCCCGGGCACCACCAGCGGCCTCTGCGCCTGGGACGCCACCCCGACCACCCCCATCGAGGAGACCAACCCCCATGCCTGAGCGCCGCGACGATCTTCCGCCCCTCGAACGAGCGGTCTCGGACACCCTCGACGACCACCTCGCCCGCAACCACGGCATCCTCACCTCATCGGCTCACCCCCGTGACTTCCTGGAGGCTCTCGCCGAGCACGGCTACCAAGTAATCGAGCTCCCGCCGAGGCCCATCTACGAGGGCTCCGCCACTTTGACTGACGAGCGCGACACTCCGCTGGACGTTCACGTCCAGGTCCTCGTCAACCCCCGCGAGGACACGGGGGACTGCACGGTTTTCGCCGCCGTCCAGCACCACGGTGCCGCCTTCTGGCTCGGCAGCCAATGCGCCTTGCGCCTGCCCGACGGCCGCGAGACCACCCTCACCAAGGCCATGTCCAGCGGCCGCGTCGTCCAGCTTCACGGTCCCCAGCCCGCGCTCGCCACCACCGAGGAGACCCCGTGACCGCTGCACCCCCGACCGTCCCTGTGTGGCCCTCCCTGACCGCCCTTGTCGACTGGCTGAACACCACCAACGGCAGCGGAGCGCACGAAACCTCCATGCGGCTCCTCAAGCTTGTCGAGGAAGCCGGGGAAGTAGCCGCCGCCTACATCGGCACAGTCGGCCAGAACCCGCGTAAGGGCCGCACGCACACCTACGAGGACGTCGCGGCCGAACTGTGCGACGTTGCCCTGACCGCCCTCGTGGCCTTGCACTCGTTCACCCCGGACCCGCAGGCCACGTTCACCGCACACCTGGCCGGCGTCGCCGCCCGCGTCGGCGTCTGCTCCACCATCGAGGAGACCAACCCCCATGCCTGAGACTGCCGTCTGCGCTGAGGGCGGATGCACCGCCGAGGTACCCGCCACGGACGAGAACCGCTGCGGTGGAGCAGCGGACGGCGGTGCCCAGGGGTGCGGCGAGATCTTCTGTGACGCCCACCTGTGGCACAGCTTCCAATACGGGTTCCTGTGTGCGGACGACCACAACGGGATCGACGACCGCCCAGGCCCGGACGACACCACCAAGGAGACCAACCCCCATGCATGACCCGCTCGTCGTCGCATTCGAGATCCGCCGCCCCTGGCCGCAGCGCTCGCCCCTGCCCGCCGCTGGCCACAACTCGATCCGGTGGCGCATCCGCCTGCACCACACCCATGTCGCGGGATGCGAGAACGACCCGCCTCACCGCCAGGGCGCGTTCCCTTGGTGGCGGCCGTCGAGCTACTCGGCGTTCTGGCGGCTTGCCGGGCGGGACTTCTACTGGCCGTCGCTGATCACGATCTGGCACCGCGAGCCCGGCGGCCGCGACGCCCTCACCATGTGCCAGAAGCGGTCCCAGCGCGCCGACGGCACATGGAAGTTCAGCCGCGGCTGGCGCTGGCACATCCACCACTGGCGCCTGCAGTTCCCCCCACTGCAGGCGCTACGCCGCCGCCTGCTCACCCGCTGCGAGTGGTGCCGGGGGCAGCACGTCAAGGGCGACCCTGTGAACGTCTCACACCAGTGGGGCAGGCCACGTGGACGCTGGTGGCAGGGCGAGACCGGCCTGTTCCACGGCGACTGCTCCGGCATCGCCACCGCGCATCGAGCCTGCGCCTGCGAGGACCCCCTCACCGAACACGAGGGCTACGGCCGGTGTCTCCACTGCGGCCGGTTCCGTCCCTGGGGGATGCAGCCCGAACGGCTCGCTCGGGTGCGTGAGCTGCAGACGATCCCGGCGGGTGCTCGGTGGGTTCCTACACAGGAGGGGCTGCAGCGTGGGTAAGACACGTATCTACTTCGTCCCAGGCGACGGCGAGCTGCCGGTGGAGCTGGGTGGCTACGTGAGCGACACGACGTTTGTGCGCGATCTCCAGGCCGACGTCGAGGACGTACTCCCCGAGTCTCGAGCCTTCACGATCCTGCGGGCCGCCCGGCCGGAGTCCCCGGTCACCATCCGCCTGCGGGGTCGCCTCACCTGGGACGGCTACGCCTTGCTCTTCCCGGGCCTTCGGCACCCGCACAGCCGCCGGGTGAAGTCGGCCTACCACCGCAAACACCGGTAAACGCACCCACCAGACCACAGGTACCTTGATCAACACGACTCGGGGGAGGCCACATGCCCACCACAGACCAGCTCACACCCGCTGGTGCCTGCCATGGCGGGTGTAACCACAGGAACAGGACCACGCTCGCCGCATACCGCCAGGCCGTCGAAGACCACGCCGACGCGGTCGACGCCTGGTACCGCAACGGCGAGCACGGCCAACCGCCGGCCGAACCCGACCAGCCCAGCCTCCGCTGGTACCCCGGCAACCCGCTGTTCTGCGGCCGCGACATCGCAGCCGCCCGCCGCTCACTCCTCGAACTCGACCCGCAGGCCGCCCAGCTGTCCGCCGCCTCCGACGGCCACCGCGGCACCGGCACCGCCGACGGCAAGGTGTCCGGCTCCAAGACCACACCCAGCGTGTCCCCCGTCGCTGACATCCTCGACCGCCTCCTCGGCGACCTCTTCGACACCGAAGACGAATGGCGGCAACTCCGCGGCTACGCCCCCCGCCCGCCGGCCACGCGCGGCCCCCGCGGCTCCCACCCCCGTTCGAAGACCATCGGCTGGCTCGCCGAGCACCTGGCCGACATCCTCGCCCACCCCGACTTCCTCGAACTGCCGCGCACGATCTACCGGTGGGAACGGGTCCTGCGGCACCTCAATAAAGACCAGCGGCCGAGCCCTTCATCCCCGATCCGCTGCCCCCGTCCCTCGTGCGGCGAACGGCGCATCACCTGGGACGACGAACACCACTACTACACCTGCGGCGCCTGCGGCCAGATCATTTACGAACACGAACACGACCAGTACGAGCACGACCAGGCCGACGCCGTCGAAACCGCCCGCGCCGCCACGCCACCACCGCCCAGCGTGGAGCACCGGCCGCTCGTTCCCGCCCAGGGCGACGACAGCGAACCTCGCACCGCCGGCACCCTGCCCGTCGTCGACGCCATCCGGATCGACCCGGAAACCTACCGGCTTATCTTCCGCGCCCCGTACAACCGGCCCCTCACCGAAGACGAATGGCAGGATCTGCCGTGGCCGCCATGCCCCAACTGCGGCGCCCCGATCGAAGTCGACCACGTCACCATCGAACGCGTGGGAAAACCCGCTGCGGTCGTCGGCGCTAGAACCCTGCCCCCGCTGCCCCCAACGCGGGAGGAAGTCCCCGGCCCGTGGCGGTGCGCGGGGAAGGAAAACGAGCCTGGGTGCGGTGCGGAAGGCCGGGCGGCGTGACTCCGGACACGGGACAATGGGCCCATCGTGCTGCCCTCTCCCACCAGCCCTGTGACCGTCGTACCGTGCCAAGGCACGGACGACGTGCTGCTGCTGCCCGCCCTATGGCCCGTACGCCTGTCCCCGGCCGCGCGGCGGGAACTCGCCGCGGCGCTGCTCGCCCTGGACGAGGAGACCGCTGATGGACCCTGACGTGCGCGCGTTCTTCGACACGGTGGATGACTTGTTCGCCGGGCGGGTCGCGCCTGCGACACGTGACGCGGCCCGGCACGCGCTCGTGGACATGAACCTCGCCCGGATGCGGGCCCGCGCCCGGCTCGCGGAGCTGGAAGCCGAACTCGACGGGAGCAGCGATGGATGACCTGATCACCTGGCTACGCGCCACGATCGAAGGCGACCTCGCCAAGGCCCGCGCCGCCACCCAGGGCGACTGGGCGATGTTCGGCCACGGCGACGACGAGTATCTGCCGACCCCGGCCTACCCAGGCGAGAACACGACGCGCGGCCACGGCTGGAACATCAGTGTCACGGACCTGGCCGGGCCGGACGTAGCCGCCGAGCTCCGCCATGCCGACGCGGAGCACGTCGTCGCGCAGCAGCCGCGTGACACGATCGCCCGTTGCAAGGCCGACTTGGCGCTACTCGACCAGAACGCCAAGCTCCACCAGCTCGCCGACCCGGCGAAGGACCCCCGGCAGGAGTACGTGCTCGCCGCAGGAGCGAGCGACTACGCGTTGAAAATCCTGGCGTACGGCTACCGCCACCGGCCCGGCTGGCAGGAAGGATGGGCGCCGTGAACTTCCACGAAACCCTCCGCCGTTTCCTCCAAGAGCAAGAAGCCCGCGGCGACGGCGAGCCGACGTCCGAAGAGAAGGCCCTCGCTGAGGCGCTCGTGCGGGAGAAGGCATTGGGCGTCATCAGCGCAATCAGCTACCTGGTGCAACTGGATGCGACCGCGGACCGCGAGGAGGCTCACAGCACGGTCATGGGCCTCCTCCGCGATCTTCACGACCCGGTACCGCTGGGCGGCCTCTTCGCCCAGCGCGCGAGCATGGACATCATCGAGCACCTGATACGCCGGCTGGCCGCCGAACGGGGGGAATCTGAGATCGAGACGTGGCAGCGCGAGGCGGTGGAGTTGACCCGCCGGATCAGCGAGGGCGAGCAGCTTTGACCCGCCATGTTGAGCCCGAGGACGCTGCGGCCAGGCTCCGGCTCATGGCCGCGATGCACCGCACCACCGCCGCCCGACTCGACCTCCAGGCGGCGATTGTCAGCGCGGGGGCCGCACTCTCCACCCTGGCGCAGGCGATGGCCGAGGGGGACGCTGCCGACATCGCCGCGCATCCCGACCTCGCGTACCTCGATCTCCAGATGCGCGGCTTCTACGACGACATGCCGGACACCTCGGACGGGCGGTAACTGTGAGCGCCTCGGATGTGCCCGGGGACACCTGGGAAGAACGAATGGCCAACCGCGCCAAAGCACGCCGACTGATCGCCGAGGCCGAGCAAGCGACCCGCGAGGCGGCCGAGCAGCGCGCAGACGAGGAGGAGGGAAGCTGGCCGCCGGAGCCGATCATCGGCATCCCCCAGCACCTTCCCGCCGAACTCCCCGACGGCGCCGAGGACACCGCGCGCTCCTGGTGCACCTCTTGCGGCCTCGCCGACCCGCCCATGCGAGCCGACAAATGGTCCGAGACGCCGCCGTGCCCGCGCTGCGGCTCCCGGTGGCGCTGGTGGGGCAGGATCGCCGACCGCGACGGCACCGCCACCGGCCCGCCGCCCGATGAGTGCCTCAAGTGCTACGAGTGGCGGCGCTTCCCAGAAGGTCAGGCCCACTTCGGTTGGGGTTGGTGGCGAATCTGTCCACACACCTGCGGCTGTAAGCACCACGAAACGGAGGTATGGCTGGCATGACCCGCCACGTTGAGCCCGAGGTGTTCCTCGTCGCCAAACCGTCCGTCGACTACGACGAGCTGGCCCGCTACCTCCACGAGATCGGCGGGGAGAGCTGGCTTGAGCGGCTCGACCGGGACCAGCTCACCCCGCAGGACCTCGCCGAGTTCGCCGGCCGCCTGTGCTACCGATCGTTCGAGCCGGGCCTGAACCCCAACGTGACCCGGATCCGCCAGGACCAGGACGCGTACCTGCGCAACATCCTCGCCTCCGCCCACGGGTCCGTGCTGGAGCACCTTAGCTTCAGCTTCGTGCTGCACAACGTCTCCAGGGTGCTCACCCACGAGCTGGTCCGGCACCGGCCCGGCGTCGCGATCTCCCAGGAATCACTGCGGTTCGTCCGGCTCGCGGACCTGCCGTTCTGGTTCCCCGACTGGGCTCGCCAAGACGCCGAGCTGACGAAACGCGCCGGCGAGCTGCTCGACCGCATGGAGGAATTCCAGACCTGGATGGCGGGCCACTTCGGCCTCGACGACCCCGGCGTGCCGTTCGCGGAGAAGAAGCACCGCACGTCATTCATGCGGCGCTTCGCCCCCGAGGGCGTCGCCACCGGCCTCGTCTGGACCGCGAACGTCCGCACCCTCCGCAACGTGATCGAAGCCCGCACCGCGGCCAGCGCCGAGGAGGAGATCCGCCTCGTCTTCAACCGCGTCGGCGAGATCATGAGGCAGGAAGCCCCGGCCCTGTTCGGCGACTACACCGTGACCGATGACGGGGCCTGGACCCCCGGATGGAGGAAAGTATGAGCACGGACGCGAACACATTCTCCGGAACCGGCGTCGCCACCATCGACAACGACGGCGAATGGCCCTGCGAATTCGTCATCGCCGAGCGCATCGACTACGTCCAGTCCTCCGGGGCGGTCAAGCCCGACACCGACTGGACCTTCACCGACGACGCCGGCCACTTCCACGCCTTCGCAGAACGCCCCGGCGGCGAAGAGCTGCCGACGCTGAACGAGGAACGCGTCCCCGTGCCCTGCGACGGATCCTGCGGTGACACCTGCAACGGCGAGGGCTACACCATCACACGGTGGACCTGCCGCATCTGCGGGCAGCAGATCGAACCCGCCTACATCCCCGACGCCCGTGCCCGCACCATGGGCGTGCCGATCCCGCTCGGGACGACGGCCGAGGTCACGGTGATCAGTACCCAGCCGCTCGCCACCCTGGGGAGCCGCGACCGCGAGGTGTCGATCCGGATCCGGCACAGCGAGGGAGAGCTGTTCGGCACGGGCTTCATCAGGCCGGTCCGGATGAGCGGGGGCGGCCAGGGCGGGGTGCGGGTCGAAAGCCTCATGACATGCCGATTCCTCAACGAGCGGCTGACAGACTGACCCTGGAGGTTCGGGAGACCGCGAGACGGCGAACCCGGGCGACGCCTAAGCCCCGGGACAGCGACGAACCAGTCCTTTGAGCTGCGCATTTATATCCGGATCTGCTGAGCTGCCACGCTAGAAGCACTGCCCGAGAGCCGGGCAGACGCAGCGCAGGGAGAACTACTTGACCTGGGAATCCAGAGACCTTCCGGTCCTCAAGGCCATCGTCGAACTCGCCGATGAGGGAGAGGATCGTATCGACCGAAGCTTCATCGAAGAGCGCACCGGCATGGGGCACGATGAAGTACAGCGGGCGCTCAGGGCGCTCGCCCACGAGGAGCCGCCGTTCTTCGGCTACACGGACACCCCCGGCTACGGGCGGAAAGAGATCCTCATGGTCTTCGACGTCACGGGCCATGCCCGTCGGACAGTCGGCACCTGGCCCACGCCGGAGAGCCTCGCTGACCGCATCGTGGCTGGCCTTAGCGCGGCGGCCGACGCCGAGAGCGACGAAGAGCGGCGCGGGTGGCTCAAGCGGACCGCTGCCTGGTTCGGAGGTGCAGGACGAGACGTTCTTGTCGACGTGGCAAGCGGCGTGATCACGAAGAGCACCGGCCTGTCCTGAATCCCACGACGGCCCCCGCTTCTGCGGGGGCCACCAGACCCGTCTATCAAGCCAAGGAGGACATGTTGACCCCCGAAAAGCTCTCCCGCCGTTCCCTGGCCACTGCCACTGGAGGCCGGCCGGCCGACCAGGCGCTCGTCCTGCTCACCGTCGGGGACCAGGCCCACCTTGTCACCGCGCTCCACCCCGCCACCAGCCCGTTGCGGATCCCCGCGGCCAGGATCGCCGAGCAGGCCGGGCTGCCCGTGAACGAGCTGCCCGGCCGGCGCTTCGCCGTGGCCACGCTGACCGAGGTCAACGCGGACGGCTTCACGCTGCTCCACGACCCGCGCGCCTGATCACAGGATCAGCTGGACCGGCGTCCCGCCCTCCGCCTCGAGGCGCCTTCCCGCAAGGACGCCCACGGCGAGGAGCGACTGTTCCGCCGAGTCCCAGTCGTCCCGCTTCTTTCCGAGCTCCAGCGCGAGGCCGGCGACCTCTGAAGTGTCGAGCTGCAGAAGCTGCGAGATCACCCGCACTACTTCGAACAGCTCGTTGGCCTTGTCGTGCGGCCGAGTAGGCATGACCTTCTCCCGTCTCCAGGCACCCTGATGGCACCCGACGGGAGGAGGAGAGCACATTCGGCGGCTAACGTCCCAGCCCGCTGGTCAGGCCGTCTTACGCGGCCGGCCTGCGCGCCGCTCCCAGCCCTTCGCGAAGTCCATCACGCTTTCCAGCGTGAAGATCGGCCCCATGCTGAGCCGCGAGACGGGCGGCGGGAAGTCCGGGTGCGTCTCGGCGAGCTCGCGGGCCCGCTGCCGAGACACCTGCAGGACTGTCGCGATCTCGGCGTAACCGAGCAGCTCGGGCATGGCAGGCTTCGGCGCGGTGTCGCCACGGCCGGCCCGGATGCCGAGGAACGGCAGGACGTCACCGAGCGCCTGGCGGGCTGCGTCGGTGAGGGCCTTGGACGCTCGGGCCGCGGCTTCCCGAGGGGTGCGGGCCTCGACGTCGAACGCGATGATCACGCTGCGGGTCATCTCGTCGTCGGTGATGGTGCTGAAGCCGGGCAGGGCCAGGGCGAGGGCCTCGCGCTGGTCTTCGGTGAGGGCTTCGGGGGTCACGCTGGTGACCTCGGTACGCCACGTGGGCATGATGGGTTCGGTCCTTCCTTTGTCGCCGTCGAACGATGTGGGACGGATGGCCCGGGGGCCGCGCCGATACGCGGCCCCCGGGGGTTCACTCCCCGCTGGGCGGGAAGTCCAGCCCGGCACCTCGCAGGGCTCCGATCAGCTGCACCCACTCGCGCGCTACCTGGGGGGTGCGCACGGCGGTGACCGTGATCAGGTCCCGGCGGAAGTACCACACGCCGCGCTCGGTCTGCCAGACCTTGAAGCCCTGGCGGACTGCCGCTGCGATGAGCTGGTCCATCCTGTCTGCCATTTGATTCTCACCTCATTCCATTGTCGCCGTCAAGGATTATCCTGCCATAAATTCTATCCTGTGACAAGGGTTAGTGCTCGATGGATTCGAGGAGGCGGGGGCCGGAGAGGCAAGAAAAACCTTGTCATAAACAAGGATAGTGTGCCATAATAGACACGTCGGCAAGGGGGTCGGAACCCCAAACCGACAGGCAGGTTGAAAACTCAAGAGAGGAGAAACGGTGACCTCAGATCACCACGAAGAGCGCGTCAAGGACCTCATCACCCGATGGGCAACCCTCCACCTGGGACTGGTCAAGCTACTCGAAGAGCTCCCCGTCCCGATCGCCATCCCCGCCATCAGCGAGGACCTGGTGAGCGACACGCTCAACGCCACGGCACACGCCGCTGAGATAGTGCTCGACCAGCCGATCAGCGACCGAGCCCGAGACCTCATCGCCCAAGCGCTGACGTTCTGGCTCGCCGCCCACGACCTGGTCGTCTCATTCGACGCGACGGACCAACCGTGGAGGGCACGCGCCGCATCCCTGGCACTCCAGCAGGCAGCGGCCCTGTGCGTCCTAGCCCTCGACGAGCTGGACGACACGCAACCCGAGTGATCACCTCGCCGCCCCGGGCAACCAGCGCGGGGCGGCACCCCACCGCTCTCACTCTTGAACTTCAGCCCGGCCCGGCACCTCACATGAGGAAGGGACCGGCGAGGCGGAGCGCCCCGAAAACGGGGCACTCTACATCGGAAACCTCGCCGGTCCCTGCAGGTTGAAAACCCCTCCGAGAGGAGCCTCAGCGCCTATCGTAAGCCGAACCCAGCCAGGCGCAGCGCCAAATTGGAGCGACATTGACCGGCCCCGCCCGCATGATTCTCGCCGTCACCGCCGCCACGGCAATAACCGCCGTAGCGACCATCGGCATCCTCACCGCGGCCGGCCCTCTCAGCACGAACGCCGCACCGGCCGCCATCGGCGACGCTTGCCGCACCTTCGTGGCCGCCTACAACGACGCCGCCGGTGAGGCGAAGCGCGAGAATGACGCCACCCTGCAGACTCAGCTCGCGCATCCGATCCGCGTGGCCGACGTGTGGAAAGCCAAACACCAGGCGGCACTCGAAGCGGCCGCACTCAAGGTCCAGAATCTGACCGGCGACTGGGGCAACGTGGCTTGGCAGCTCGTCCAGGCCGCCAGCGTTATGCAACCCACGAACCTCGACGACGGCCTTGCCCAAAAGGACAACGCGCTGTCCGCCGCGCAAGCGGCCTGCGTCGGAAGGTGACCTAGGGCTCCGACCGGCCACGCTCGGACGGGCGCCCACCCCGGCCACGCGCATGTATTGGGCGACCGGAACTTGCGCAACACCCTGACCAGGTGCGACAGTAGGCCACTGAAAGTGGTGATCAATGCCCTCGGACCTCGATCTGGCCGAGGGCTTTCGCATGTCCAGGGGGTGAGCACCCGTGGACGACCAGCCTGAACCCACCACCTACGCCGCGGCCGCCGCCCGGCTCGACCGGACAGCCTCCACCCTCCGCGACTGGGTCACCCGCTACAACGCCCGCCGCCTCGGCACCGTCGGCCGGCTGACCTACGTCGACTTCCGCGACGTCGCCACCATCGACGGCTGCATCTACCGCGGCGAACCCGTTCCGCCCACGCCCGAGGAGCGCGACCAGCTGCGCGCGCAACGCCGCGCCGCCGCACGCGCCGCCTGAAAACGAACGCCGCCCCCACCCCGCCCCGGGGGCCGGCGACAACCGGGGTCCCGCGCCGGCTTCCCCGTACGACACGGGCCCCGGCCCCCGGTGCAGGCCCGGCCGTACGGCTGGGGGGTCCACGGCCCGGGCCTGCACCACCCCCCCTTTTGACCTCGGCTCGCCGGACGCTGTCCACGGGCGGCGAGCCGAACCACACCTCACCCCAGCCGCACGCAGCGGCTACCCCCGCATGCCCAGGAGGACATCGTGGCCATCGAAGCCGCCAACATCGCCGAGACGGCCCGCATCACCCGGGTCATCGAGCTCACCACCCCGAAGTGGGAGGAGCAGCGCCGCGTCCTGGACGACGCCAGGCGCCTCGACGTCGCCGTCTGGGTCGGCCGCGCCCGCGTCGACAAGTACCACGGCGAGCCCACTGCCGAGGAGATCGCCGGCGGGCTCGCCGTGCCGTACGAGACGGTCGTTGGCACCCCGCAGCTGCTCACCTACGGCGGCGCCAGCAACCTGTGGGAGTGCCTGCTGGGCAACGGCACGAGCACGGCTGGGCAGAGCCTGACGTTCTTCAACAACAGCAACGCCTACCTCGGTGTCGGGAACAACAGCACCTCCTCGGCCGCCGCCGCGACCCAGACGAACCTGCAGGGCTCGTCCACCCTCCGCAAGGCGATGGACTCGACCTATCCCCAGCACACGGACGCGACCACCTCCGGCGCCGCGTCCACCGTGTTCCGCTCGACGTTCGGCACTTCGGACGCGAACTTCGCCTGGGAGGAGTGGGGCATCTTCAACGCCTCCAGCTCCGGGCGCATGCTTAATCGGAAGGTGGAGTCTCTCGGCACGAAGTCCTCGGCCGCCTCATGGGTGCTGACCTGCACGTTGTCCCTGAGCTGAGGATCGGCGGCGGACACGCCGCCCCCGCTCACCTGATGCACCCGCGAGCGCGCACCACCAGGGGGTGACGTTGCTCCGCGCGAACACCTTCTCTGGCGGCTCCAACGGCACGACGATCACCACGGGCAACTCTGGCGGCTCGAGCGGGGACGCGTTTCAACTCGTCGGCGGGTCACCGACCTACACCTCGACCAACGCCACTGGGAACCGCGCGCCCATGGCGGCGAGCATGCCCGGCTCAGGTACCACCCCCAGCCTGGAGTGGCAGGGCCTGACCCTGGCCGCGCGCACCGTGTACATGCGCGCGTACATCCGGTTGGCCGCGAACCCGCCCTCGCAGATCTACCTCGGTTACGCGTCCAATTCCGCCTACAGCGCCGCGAATTTCATATCAATCTCGTCGTCCGGCAAGCTTGAGATCCGGAACAACGGCAACACGCTTCTCGGCACCGTCGCCACAGCGATCACGCTGAACCAGTGGGTGCGGGTCGAGGCCAAGCTCGTGATCGGCACGACGACCAGCAACGGCGCGGCCGAGCTGCGGCTGTACAACAGCGCCGACTCGGATACGGCCACCGACAGCATCACGCTGACCAGCAAGAACCTGGGCACTACCCTCCCCACAGTCGTCGGCTGGCAAGGCCTCGGCACCGCCTACACCCTCGACGACATCGGCGCCACCGACGTCGACTGGCTCGGCCCGGTTGTCTCCGCCCCCGTCGACAAGACCGCCAGCGACAGCGGCTCACTGTCGGAGTCGCGCAGCCTGACCGCGTCCACGGGCCGCGCTGACACCGGCGCCCTTGCCGAGTCTGCGGCGGTCGAGCAGACGGCCGCGGCCGCAACGTCGGACTCCGCCACCCTGGGCGAGACATCCGCCGCCGCTGCGGCTCTCGCCGCCACCGACACGGGCTCCGTCCAGGAGACCGCGACCGTCGCCCTGTCCACGGCCGACAGTGCCGCTCTCGGCGACCAAGCGGCCGCCGCGGCTGCTCTCCCCAGCGTGGACCAGGGTGTCCTCAGCGAGACGACAGCGGTAGCCTCCGCCAGCACCCTCACGGACTCGGCCGTCTTCGTCGAGCAGTCCGCCCCGGCGGCCGCCCTCGCGATCGGGGACAGCGCCGGCCTGGGCGAGACGGCCACCATCACCGCGCCGGCGGCAGAGGCCGCACAGCTCGACGAGCAAGCCTCTACCGCGGCCGCGCTGTCAGCCGGCGACGCCGCCGCCCTTGCTGAGCAGCCGATCATCGGCCAGGACGTCACCGACCAGGCGGCGGCAGACGAACAGGCCGCGGTCACCGCCACGGCCAGCGGAACAGACGCCGGGACGCTCGCCGAGACCGCCACCCTCGGCATCCCCGCCGCAGACGCCGGCGCGGCCGACGACAGCGCTGCCCTCACCGCCGATGTAACCAGCACCGAAGCGGCGTCCCTCGACGAGCTCGCCGACGTCGCCCGCACCGAACGCACGTCCACCTCCGACGAAGGCGCACTCACCACCACCAGCAGCCTGGACGCCGCCACCGGCGCGGCGGACTCCGCGCAGCTGCTCGACGCCAGCACCGCGGCCGCCACCCTCACCGGCGCAGACCTCGCGGCCCTCGACGAGGTGGCAGCCGTCCAGCAGTCCGCCGGCCCGGCCGCCGGCGACGCGGCGGCCCTGGACGACTCCGCGACGGTCACCGCCACCACGGACCTCGCGGACGGCGCGCTGCTGGCCGACGCCGCGAGCATTCACCTCGCCCTCGCCGACGCGGCGTCGCTCGACGACAACGCCACCACCGAGGAAACCGCAGGCCCAACCGCTGACGACGCGGCGTCCGTCACCGACACCGCCGACCTGACCGCGCAGCCCGCCGGCCCGGATGAGGCGGTCACCAGCGAACACGCCGACCTCACCGCGACCATGTCCGGGCAGGACCTGGCCACGCTCGCGGAAACGGCATCCGTGACCGTGCCCGGCACCGACCTCACCGCTGCCGACACCGCAACGCTGGACGACCTCGCGCAGGTCCTCGCCGCGCCTGCGTTGACCGACGCCGCGCTGGCCGCGTTCCTCGCCACAGTCGCCGCGCAGGCCGGCACCGCCGACGGCGCGGTGATGGCCGAGGCCGCGGCCGTGACCGTGCCCGGCCAGATCGACGACATCACGATCCGCCCGGCCGCCACCAAGCGGCTCTGGCGCGGCCAAGCATCGGGCCGCCGCTGGTCCGGGCAGACCCGCACCGGCGGCTGGCCGCCCGCGACAGGGCCCGGCCGGCCATGGTCCGGGCAGACCGGCCGCAGCTGGGACACACCGGAGGGGAGCTGACAGTGCCTGAACGGATCCCCCGGGAGTCGCGGGAGTACCTGCCCGTCGCCGTCGAAGGCGACCAGGCCCTCACCGGCCTTCCCGTCGAGATGCAGGTCCTGCCGTACGGTGTCCGCCCCGGCGAAGACGAGTGGCAGCAGGCCGCGTGGGACGTCGACGACGACGGCCAGACGATCGCGAAGATCCTCATAGGCCCCGGCACGGGCTTCGACTTCTCCGGCGCGCCCGGCACCTACATTCCGTGGGTGCGGGTCACCACGGATGACGAGGCCCCGGTGATCGAGGGGCAACCGCTGGACATCACATGACCGTGCTGTCCCCCTGGGAGGTTGCCTCCAGGCAATTCCAACCACCCGCTGAGCCTGAGGCCCCGAAGTGGGCCACGCCTGGGCAGCTCGCCCTGGCCATCGACCCGACGACCATCCAAACTCCCGCGCTCGACCTCATCGACGCCGCGCTCGTCGACGTCGCCGAAGGCCGCTGTGACCGGCTCGTCATCACGATGCCGCCTCAGGAAGGGAAGTCCACGCGGGTTACCACCATGGGCCCGCTGTGGATGCTGACCCGCAACCCCGACCTCCGCATCGCGATCGCCTGCTACGCCCAGGACCTCGCCGACGAGTTCGGCCGCAACATCCGCAACCACATCACCACCAACGACGGCACCGACGAAACCCTCGACCTCGGGCTGCGGATCGCCCCCGACAACGGCGCAGCCCGCCGCTGGCGCCTGGACGGGCATCGCGGCGGCGTACGCAGCGTCGGCATCACCTCCGGCCTGACCGGCAAGCCGGCCGACGCTCTGTTCATCGACGACCCGATCAAGGACATGCGGGACGCCGACAGCAAGGCCTGGCGCGAAGTGGTGTGGGGGTTCTGGCAGGCGGTCGCCAACACCCGGCTGGCGCCCGGCGCCCCCGTGGTGATCATCCTGACGCGCTGGCACGAAGACGACCTCGCCGGCCGCGTGCTGGACGCCGAAGACGCCGGCCGGTGGCGAGTCCTCAACATCCCCGCCCAGGCCGACCACGACCCGGCCAAGGGTGAGGCCGACCCGCTGGGCCGGGAGCCGGGGCAGTTCCTCCAATCGGCCCGCGGCCGAAGCGTCGAGCAGTGGCAGCAGATCCGCGTCGCGGTTGGCTCCCGCGTCTGGAACGCCCTCTACCAGGGCAAACCCGCCCCACCTGAGGGTGACCTGTTCAATCGGGCGTGGTGGCGCGAGTACCGCGATCCCCGCTGGGTGGTCCGGGACGACGGCTCCCACTGGGCGATCGGCGCCGACGAGCTCCTGCTGTCGTGGGACATGACGTTCAAAGACCTGGACTCCTCTGACTACGTCGTCGGCCAGGTGTGGGGGCGGTGGGGGCTGCAGGCGTTCTTGCTGGACCAGATCCGCGCCCGCATGGCGTTCGTGGAGACCCGCAAGGCGTTCAAGGCGCTCGCCGCGAAGTGGCCGCAGGCCGTGTTGAAGCTGGTCGAAGACAAGGCCAACGGCACAGCGGTCATCAACAGCCTGGCCCGGTCCGTGCAGGGGATGGTTCCCGTTGAACCGGACGGCGGGAAAGCGGCCCGCGCGTCCGCCGTGGTGCCGTTCATCGAGGCCGGGCAGGTATTCCTTCCCGACCCGAAGCTGTGCCCCTGGGTCGGCGACTTCATCGACGAGGCGGCGGCGTTCCCCAACGGCGCGCACGACGACCAGGTCGACGCGATGTCTCAAGCGCTGAACCGGCTACTCCTTGCCCCGCTGTTGTCCGGTGACCACATCGTCGGCGATGAGGACCTGGACGACGAACTCGACGGATACGAGATATCGCCCTACTGACCGTGGATCGCCAGGGGAGGTGAGCCGGATGGCCGTTGTAGCCGCCCTTCGGGAGTCGTTCGTCCTGCCCATCCGGGAGGGCCTGGCCCGCCTGACCGGTAACGCCGACCTCGCCGAGCAGATCCGCCAGGAACGCGCAGACAACGCCTGGCTCCGCGAAAGCATCGGCGACCTCGAAAACCGCATGTACGAACCCGGCTGGCGGCGGCTGACCGCCCTCGCCGAGCAGGAATTCACCCGCGACGGGCTCCGGCAGATCACCGCCGTCGCCCGCGTCAGCACCCTCAAGTCGCCCCTCCTCAAGCGCGGCCTCGCCCTGCGGACCGCGTACGTGTGGGGGCAAGGCGTCCACATCGTCGCCCGCGACAAGAAGGTCAACGACGTCGTCCAGCGTTTCCTCGACGACCCCGGTAACCAGCGCGCCCTGACCGGCGGCCAGGCCCACGAAACACTGGAGAGGGGCCTGTTCACCGACGGCAACGTCATGTTCGCCCTGTTCACCGCGCCCACCACCGGCCGCGTCCAGGTTCGGCGCCTGCCGTGGGACGAGATCGTCGACGTCATCACCAACCCCGACGACGCGTCCGAACCGTGGTACTACCAGCAGGACGGGTGGACCGAGCGCCTCGACCCGGCCACCGGCGCCGTCATCACCGAGCGGCGGATCGTGTTCTACCCCGCCCTCGGCTACAAGCCGAAGTCCCGGCCGAAGACGATCCGCGGCCGGGACGGCAGCACCGGGCCCGTCCGATGGGACGCCCCGGTCTACCACGTGCGTGTCGGCGGCCACGACGGGTGGAAGTTCGGCCTTGGCGACTGCTACGCGGCGATCGACTGGGCCCACGCCTACAAGGACTTCCTGACCGACTGGGCGCGGCTGGTCAAGGCGTTGTCGCGGTTCGCGTGGAGGCTCACCAGCAAGGGGTCCAAGCAGCAGGCCGCACGCGCCCGGATCGCCGCCGCCCCGACCCGCGACCCCGTCACGGGCGACGCCCAGCACGCCGGCGCGACCGCCATCATGACCGCCGACATGGCGCTGGAAGCCGTCCCCAAGAGCGGGGCGACCATCGACTCCGAGTCCGGGCGGCCGCTCGCCGCGATGACCGCCGCGGCGCTCGACGTACCCGTGACGATGCTGCTGGGCGACCCCGGCACCACCGGGGCCCGCGCCACCGCCGAAACGCTGGACACGCCGACTGAGCGGACCATGGAGCTGCGGCAGGACGTGTGGGCCGACGCCTACCAGGCCATCCTGCGGCACGTCATCCTGGAGTCCGTCCGCGCCCCGCAGGGCATCCTCAAGGGCGTCATCGAGGTCGACCCCTACGACGGGCGGGAAACCGTCAGGCTGCGGGGCGGCGCCGACACGATCGTCGACATCAGCTTCCCCGACGTTGACGACGTCGACATCGCGACGCTGGTGGACGCGATCGTCAAGGCCGATTCGACGTCGCACTTCCCGCCTGAGGTGACCGCCCGGCTGCTGCTGGAGGCTCTCGGCGTGCGGGACGTCGACGGGATCCTCAAGAAGCTGACGGACGCCGACGGCAATTTCGTCTCCCCAGGGGTGTCGGCCGGTCAGGCTGCGGCGGACGCGTTCCGCCGCGGTGAGGACCCGGCGAGCGTCGCGGGGAACGCCCCACCGAGACCACCGAAACCACGCCAGGACGCGGGAGACGGCGGCGGCGCGCCGGTCAGCGAAGCCGGCGCCGGGCATGTGCGCGGTATCACCTCCGGCCGGGAGGACACCTACCGGGCGCTCCGGGACCGCGGGTACAGCAAGGCGAAAGCCGCGAAGATCGCGAACGCGGGACGCACGCGCGAGCAGCGGTCCCGCATGGCCAGGAAAGCTGCGCGGACGCGGAAGGCGCGAGGCGGGTGAGCCTCCACGTCATCCCGCTCGGTGACCTCATCGAGCACGAAACCACCGACACCTGCCCATGCGGGCCGCAGCAACGCCCACTCGAGCGTGAGGACGGCTCGATCCGGCCGGCGGTCATCCACCGCCCCGTCGACGGCCGTGAGGCGCATGAAACGAGGTGACCGCCATGCCGATCACCCGCAAAACGCTCCGCCTCATCGCCCGCATGCGACGGGCTGTCGACCGCATCACCGACGACCTCGTCCGCGGCCTCACCGCCTCCTGGGTCCACACCTGGGACGACCTCTCCCCCCTCTTCCTCACCGCCGTACAAGACCTCCTCAGCGGCAGCCCCGACCAGTGGCCGGCGCGCGGCACCGTCCTACGCGCCGAACGCACCCTCCACGCCCTGGAGCAGTCCAGCGCCGCCCTGGAGCGGCTCGCGACCCAGGTCCGCGACGACGTGCCCGCCGCCGCCCGGCAAGCCGCGACCATCGGCCTGACCGGGCAGACGGACATCGTGTCCTCCCAGCTGCCGTACGGTTCGACACTCCCCGCCGCCGCCGAGCACCGGCAGCACCAGGCCGACGCCGTCGACACGATCGTCCGCCGCACGGCCGAACAGGTCACCGTCCGCGCCTGGCACCTGGAACCCGCCGCGACGGAAGCGATGAAACGCGAACTGGTCCGCGGCGTCGTCACCGGCGACAACCCGCGCGACGCCGCGGACGCGATGGTGAAACGCGTCGAAGGGCAGTTCAACGGCGGGCTCAGCAGGGCCCTGGTGATCGCCCGCACCGAGACGCTGGACGCGCACCGCCAGGCGGCGGAGATCGGCCAGCAGGACCACGCCGACGTCCTCGACGGCTGGGTGTGGCACGCGGAGGTCACCGGGCCGAGCCGCGCCCGTACGTGCCCGTCCTGCTGGTCGAAGCACGGCACGCTGCACCCGATGTCGGAGCCCGGCCCGCTGGACCACCACCAGGGCCGCTGCTCCCGCACCCCGAAGACCAAGTCTTGGGCCGACCTCGGCTTCGACCTGGACGAGCCGGCCGACGAGCTGCCCGACGCCCGCGCCATCTTCGACAGCCTGCCCCGGGAGGAGCAGCTGCAGATCATGGGTCCCGCCCGGCTCCAGCTCCTCGATGACGGCGCGATCGAGTGGGCCGACCTGTCCGTGCGCCGCACCACACCGGACTGGCGGGATTCATGGCACGTCACGCCCGTCGCCGACCTCATCGACCGCACCCGAGAGGAGGCGTGATGCCCAACCAGCCGCTCGCAGAGTCGCGTCTCCTCGCCGAGGCCGCCACCACCAGCATCGACCAGCTGGGCAGACGCCAGCGCCTGCTGCTGATCTCCGAAGGCTGGGGCAGCTCGGGCTACTACTCGGCGGACGTCCTCCGCCGGGCCGCCCCCCTGTTCGAGGCAGGCATCCACCAGTACATCGACCACCCGACCCGGTCCGAAGATGAGGAGCGGCCGGAGCGGTCGCTGCGGGACTTGGCCGCCGTGCTGGACAGCACCGCCGTGTATGACCCGGCCGAGCGCGGCCTGTTCGCCACGAACGAGGTGCTCCCCGCCTACCAGCAGTTCCTGGCCGAGATGAAGAAACACATCGGCGTATCCATCCGGGCGTCCGGCACCGTGGAGTATGGGCAGGCCGAGGGGCGCGAAGGGCCGATCGTCACGGCCATCACCTCGGTGGAATCGGTGGACTTCGTCACGAAGGCGGGCCGCGGCGGCCGGATCGTCGAACTGCTGGAGTCCGCCCGCGCCCAGGCCCTCGCGGAACGCGGGACCTGGAAGGAACAGGACCACCCGCGCGGCTACCACGGCCGGTTCGGCCACGGCGGCGGCGCCTCGCACACCGGCTCCGACCACGGCGGCGGGGGGTCGAGCGGCCACACCCCCACCACCGGGGCCGGCTCGACCGGCGGCGGGGGAGGGTCCGGCCGCGGCATGCCCAGCGTGCTCGCGACCACCGAGGTCCCCCTGAAGTCAGGCGGCACCCTCACTGTGGACCGCCACCAGGACGGCGACCGCATCACCCTCACCCACAACGGCCACACCACCGCCATGAGTAGGGACAACGCCCACACCCTGGCCCGGCAGCTCGACCTGGCCGACGACTGGGACAAGGGCGACGAAGAGTCCTTCGACGGTGTGGGCCGCATCCACAAGACCGGCGCCGGCCAATACGAAGTCACCCTGCACGACGGCGCGACCCTGAACCTGACCCGGCGGGACAACGTCAAGCTCGAACAGGCGCTGGACGGCCTCGACTCCGCGGCCCGCGTCGACACGGGCAACGGCGACCTCGACGTCTACTCACCCGCCCGGAAAAAGATCGCGTTCCGCATGCTCGGCACCGACGGCACCCCAGTCGAAGCCGTGTTCGACCGGGCGTCCTGGACGAAGGTCGACCGGGCGATCGACCGGATCATCGACGACATCGACGACCCGGACATCACGAACCCGACCACGAAGCGGGAACTCACCACGAACCTCGGGAAGGTGTCGGTCGAGATCCACGGCACCTGGACGGGCGGCAGACCGCTGAAGGACCGGCTGGAGATCCTCCCGGAGCAGGGCGACTGGGGCATCGTCGTCGACGGCCCCCAGCAGCGTGACTGGCATGACGCCGTCAGCACCATCTCCACGAACAGCGGCATCAGCGAGTCCGCCGCCCCGCCCGCCGTGCCAACCGAGACCACCGCCAAGGAGCACACCATGCCCGTTCCGCTGGCCGAGTCCAGGAACATCGGCGCCTGGATCGAATCCCGCCTGCACCTGGCGTTCACCCAGCTGGCCGACGACATGTACGGCAACGGGCGGCTGACACGCGAGGAGCGGATCAGCCTGTCCGGCGGCATCAACCAGGCCCTGATGGCGTTCACCGCCGAAGTGCAGGCCGCGCAGCCGCAGCTTTTCCAACGCGACCTGTACGACGACCCCGACGCTGAAGAAGCGGCCCCGGCCGCGATGTCGGAGGCCGCGCGCCGCCTGGCCGAGGCGACCGGCATCACCGCGAACGACCTGCGTGATGCCCTCAACCAGGCGCTGCGGGACACCTACGGCGGCAAGGACATCTGGGTGTGGGTCCGCGACTACACCGACGAGTGGGTCGTGTTCTCGCTGGAGGACAACACCGAGCCCTCCGACGGGGGCCTGTTCCAGCAGCCGTTCACCCTGACCGGCCGCACGGTCACCCTGACCGGCGAGCCGGCAGAGGTGACCGCCGTGACCACCTACGAGCCGCAACCGGAGCCCGCCGACCGCGGCACCGGGACGACCACCAACCGCACCGCGCCGGGCACCGCGCCGGGCACCGCACAGATGGAGGAGGGCGCAATGCCCGAGATGACCGAGGAGCAGGCCCGGCAGCTCGCCGAGGCCGCGACCCTGAAGACCAGCCTGAACGAGGCGATCGCCCGGCTCGACTCCGCCACCGGGCAGATCGCCCAGCTGACCGAGCGCGCTGACGCGGCCGACGCCCGCGCGGACGCCGCCGACGCCAAGGCCCAGCGGCTGGAGAACGAGAAGACCGCCCGCCGCCTCGTCACCGAGGCACTCAAGAACACGCCCGGCATCCCCGCGGCCAGCCAGGGCCGCCTCATCGAGTCCGTCCTGCGCGACCTGCCCACCACCGACACCGGCGGCCTCGACACCGACGCCTTCACCACGGTCGTCGAGTCGGCCATCACCGACAAGCAGACCGAGATCGCCTCCCTCCTCGAGGAGAGCGGCGCCGGCCACGTCCGCGGCCTCGGCGAGAGCCGCGCCGAGCCCCTCACCGAGTCCGACTTCGAGACCAGCCTCGCCGAGAGCTTCCAGCGGCTCGGCCTCAGCGACGACGCCGCCAAGATCGCGGCAACGGGAAGGCGGTAATCACCAATGGCGACCAACAACGTCCACATGTGGAACGAGACCCTGCGCGTGCAGTGCACCGCACCCACCACCCCAGCCTCCGGTGACCCTGTGGTGTTCGGGCAGCTGCCCGGCGTCGCCCTCACCGACGAGGACGACGACGGCTACACCACCATCGCGCTCGACGGCACCTGGAACCTCCCCGTCAAGGGTGAGACCACGACCAACGCGGCCATCTCGGCCGGCGACACCCTGTACTACGACCTCGGGGTCATCAACAAGGACTCCACCAACGGCACCCGCTTCGGCTACGCCCTCGCTGGGGTGTCGTCCGGCGCCACCACCACCATCCCCGTCCGCGTCGGCTACTAGGAGACCAACCCCATGACGCTCACCCTCGACGCCGGCCCCGGACTCGGCCTGCTCGACACCTACACGGGCGGCACCGACGACGCCTCCACCGGCCGTATCTACGCCGGTGAGGGCCGCCGCATCAACCGCCGAACCCAGGACGCCCGCTACCAGCGTTCCCTGTCGGAGGCGCTGCGGTTGTACGAGCGGGTCCTGACCGGCAGCCGCCGCGCCGCCCTGGACTTCCAGGAGGCGATGACCCGCTCGGATTTCCAGTTCCTGTTCGGCGACGTCCTGGACCGGCAGCTGCTCGGCAGCTACAACACGATGCCGGTGAACTGGTCGATCACCGCCCGCCGCGGCCGGGTGCGGGACTTCCGCACTGTCAAACGGTTCACCCTCGACGGCGGTAAGGGCGTCCTGGCCCCCGTCGGCGAGCTGGAGCCGTACACGGCGCGGGCGGTCGTCGACGGCGCCTACGAATACGCCATCGGCAAGCACGGCGCGGAGATCCCCATCAGCTGGGAGACGGTCGTCAACGACGACCTGGACGCCCTGTCGGAACTCCCGGGCGCCCTGGGCCTGGCCGCGCGCCGCACCGAGGAGCGTTTCGCGACCGCCCTGTACGTGACCTCCTCCGGCCCGAACTCCACGTTCTTCTCCAACGCGAACAAGAACCTGATCAACGCGACGGTCGGCGGCGCCGACGTGCCGACCAACCCGGCGCTGACGATCAGCGGACTGCAGTACGCGATGCAGATCATGGGCCAGCAGGTCGACTCCGACGGTGGCCCCATCTACGTCCAGTCCGTCGTGCTTGAGGTCCCCCCGGCCCTGGAGGTCGCGGCGAACAACATCATCAACTCCACGGAGATCGTCTCGGCCACGGGCGGCGGCGACGGGACCGGCAACGACCAGCTGCGGGTGCAGAACTGGATGCGGAACCGGGTGACCGTGCGAGTCAACCCGTGGCTGCCGATCATCGACACCACCACGGGCAACTCGGCGTGGTACCTGTTCGCCTCCCCGTCGTCGGGCCGGCCCCCGATGGAGGTGGGTTTCCTCATCGGCCACGAGACGCCGGAGCTGTGGATGAAGTCGCCGGACGCGGTCCGCGTCGGCGGCGGCGCGGTCAACCCGGAGGAAGGCGACTTCGAGCACGACGGGATCCGCTACCGGGTGCGGCACGTCCTCGGCGGGACGCTGATGGACCCGAAGATGGCGGTCGCCTCGACGGGCGCCGGGTCCTGACCATGGCGCTTCCGCGGCCGATCACCGGAGCTGAGGAGTACCTCGCCGCAGTGCATGAGCGGCTGGGGGAGACGAACGAGTTGCTGCGCGCCCTCATCGACCGCGCCCCGGCACAGCCGGACCAGCAGGCCGACAACGGCGTGGTCGAGCTCCGCGAACCGGCGGAATCGGCGGCGCCCGGGCCGGGCTTTCCCGCAGCTGCCCCGGCCTCCGGGAACGACCAGGCGGCGCCTACCTCCGCTGCGAAGCGCCCTGCCCGCCGTTCAGGCGGGCAGGGCCGGTCCCGCACCAGCACGAAGAACACGGAGACCTGACATGGGCATCACCTCCAAGGGCCAGCCGTCTGGCCTTGCCACCCTCAACGCATCCGGGCAGCTCCCCGCCTCGCAGGTGGCCCTTCAAGGGTCGGCCACCCTCGATTTCCCCTCGATCTCCGCGGGGACCGTCGCCACGCTCACCATCACCGTCGCCGGCGCGGCTGCCGGGGACCGGGTGGCGGTCGGCGCGCCGACCACCGTCAACGCCAGCCTTATGTGGTGCGCCCATGTCAGCGCGGCGAACACGGTCACGATCCGCCTCTACAACCCGACCGGCGGCTCGATCGACCCGTCATCGGCGACCTGGAAGGTTTCGGTCTTCCAGTAGGAGGCGGCGCATGGCGATCGACTACGAGTCGGATGTCGGGCGGGTGCGTCTCCTCATCCCGGACACCGACGAGCCGAACCTGCTCCTCGACGACGCCCAAATCCGCGGCTACCTGGCCATGGAAGGCGGCGACGTCAAACTCGCCGCCGCCCAGGCCCTCGACGCCGTCGCCAGCTCCGAGGCGCTGATCAGCAAGAAGCTCACCACGATCGACGGGGCGTCCACCGACGGGCCCGCCGTCGCGGCCGAGCTCCGCGCCCGCGCGCAGGCGCTACGGGACCAGGTCGCCGAAGGGCTGGGCGACGACAACGCCGGGCTCCTCATCGTGGACTTCGACCCGGCCGCCGCATACCGCCGCCACCACCGGCACTACTGGTGAAAAGGGGGGTGATCCGGGTGCCGTTCGCCGGTCACACCCCCATCCACCCCCGCTGGTCGGAGCACCACCGGCCGACATCGACCGGGCTGCAGACCGCCCGCTGTCAGATCACCCGCACCACCGCGGGGGGCGCCACCGACGCCAACAACGTGTGGCACCCCGCCGCACCGGCCACCGTCTACACCGGCCCCTGCAGGGTCGGGTCGGCGCCTACCGCCAGCCCGGCCATCATGGGCGACCGGCAGGTGTCCACGACGGTCCACACGGTCGCGATCGAGTGGGACGCGGCCGAGGTCCTCGAGGGCGACATCGTGACCCTGCTGGAGGCATCCGTCCCCGGCCTGGCCGGGCGGCGGTTTCGCGTCACCAACGCCCGCTACGCCTCCGAAGGCTGGGAGCGGATCTTGGCCTGCACTGATGACCTCACCCGGCGGGAGGTGTGATCCGTGGACGCCTCCTGGGACGCCTCCGAGGTCAACGACCTCATCAAGGTGCTGGTCGCGGCCGGGCCGAAAGCTGACGCCTTGTGCTCGGTGGTGGTGCGGAAGACCGGCTTCGACACGGTGGCCGGCGGGCAGGACCGGGTGGCGGTCGACACCGGGCACCTGAAATCGACGATCGGCGTGGACTTCGACGACGACGGTCTCGGTTTCGAAGCCGGCCCCACCGCCTCCTACGGAGCCCACAGCGAATATGGCACGAAGCCGCACGTCATCCGGCCGCGGAACGCCAAGGCGCTGCACTGGGTGAACGAGCACGGCGACGACGTGTTCGCCCGGGTGGTGCACCACCCGGGCACCAGCCCGCAGCCGTACATGCGGCCATCGTTCGACGCCGCGATCGAACCGCTGCCCGAGATCCTCGCCCAGGTCGGACAGAAGGCCCTCGATGGGTGACGTCGCCCCGAGCGCGCCGCACACCGCCGCGGTGGTCGCCGCGCTGGAAGCCGCCGGGGTCCTCGTCGGGCGGGCCACGGCACCCGAGGGGGGCGGCTGGCAGGGCGAGCCCGGTCACTCGCCTTACGTGCCGTACGCGGTGATCTACCCGTCGCCGGGGGTGCCGGACGGCAACGTCGCCGAGCCGGTGGCCTACCTCGACTACACCGCGCAGATCAACTGCTGGGGGGCGGACGCCGACCAGGCGGAGACGTGCGCGGACCAGGTCAGGGCCCCGCTGATCGGCAAACGGCTGACCGTGCCGGGCCGGTCCTGCTACCCGGTGCAGCAACCGCCCGGGTCACCTCCGACCGCCCGGATCGACACCCCTCCACCGCCGGAGTTCCGCGCCGTGGTGGAGATCGCCTTCCGCTCCCAAGCCGTCTGACGGCCCCCATTTCGTGGCCCGGCATCACCTGATGCGCGGGCTGTTTCGCATGCCCTGAAGGAGCCCCCGCATGGCTACCCATGGACCTCAGGTCGCGGTCGTCAACGGCGCCGCGATCACGATGCATCCGGCCGCGGCCGGGGACAAGGTGTCCGGGATCAAGAAGACCACCCGGATGACCGTCGTCAACGACGGCGATTCCTCGGTCACTCTCACGATCGACCCGCCCGGCACCACCGAGTACGGGGTGGCGAACCCGGCCAAGACGTACACGATCCCGGCGACGAGCACGTTCCAGCTGCTGCTGCTCCCGTCGTACCGGGACCCGGCCGACAGCAACCTCATCGCCCTGTCGTGGTCGGCGACGACCGACGTGACGTGGGCGGTGATCGGCTGATGCCCGCCCGGATGATCAAGGTTCGGTCGAAGCTCAGCGGCGACACCACATACGTCTCCGAACAGGCTTTCCCGCTGTTCGCCGAGTACTACGAGCGCGTCGACGCCGCCCCGGCCCCGACGGCGGGGACGCAGGCTTCCGCGCCCGCCGCCGGTGAGAACCCCCCGGCCGCGCCCACCACACCGGCCGCCCCTCCCGCCCCCGCGCCCGCACGCCGCGCCCCCGGCAAGAACGACAAGGAGTAACCCATGTCCGACCTCCTCGGCGACGGCAACATCAAGGTCACCGTCGTCCCGACCTTGTCCAACCTCTCCAACCCCCCCGCCGCGGAGCTCAACGCCGGCGTCGACCTGCAGGAAGTCCTGACCAAGGACGGGCTCGACATCAGCCCCGAGCAGGCCGCCGTTGACAACACCTCCCTGGCGTCCCGCGACGAGACCGAAGACGCGGGGACGACGAAATACTCCCTGGAGCTCACCGTGAAGATCCAGGAGGACGAGGTCGACGACGTCGGCACGACGACCCTCGTCGACCGGCAGAAGCTCTACTTGGCGGTGCGCCGCAACCGCCCCCACGAGGACGACTACGAGGCCGGCGACCCCGTCGAGATCTACCCCGTCCGCTGCGGCCGTCCCCGCAAGCAGCCGCCGGCCATCAACACGCCGCAGACCTTCAAGGTCAAGCTGTTCAACCACACAGCGCCGGACCCGGTCGCGGTGGTCGCCTGATGGCCGACCAGGCGGCCCCGACCACGCTGGGTATCGACGCCATCCTCGGCAAGATCCAGCGGCCCGAGCGGACCTACCGGCTGTGCCTGCGGGCCGACCTGCAGTCCCAGTGGGAGGAGACCGAGCGGCAGCTCAAGCTCGCCGAACGGGAGAACGTCAACTCCCTGGCCGGGAAGTCGAAGAAGACGCGTGAGCTGGCCCAGCAGTGCCGGGCGCTGGAAGAGGAGATGGAGGCCAGCACCGAAACGCTGCTGCTGCGCGGCCTCTCCGCCAAACGGTTCTCCGACCTGCTGGCCGCACACCCCGCACGCAAGGGCAAGGACGAGATCTTCAACCCGGACACCTTCGGCGTCGCGCTGCTCGCGGCCAGCGCTGCGGCGCCGGAGATGACCGAGGAGCAGGCGGGGCGGCTCGTCGACGCCATCACGCAGGGCCAATGGAACGACCTGTTCAACACGTGCTGGCTGCTCAACAGGAGCTCCGTCGACGTCCCTTTCTCCAGGAGCGCCTCCGAGCATCTGCCCGGCACCAAGACGAGCTGACCCTCGCCCGCGCCTACCAGGTGCCCCGGTCGGTCCTCCTCGGCCGCCGCCGCGTGTCGGAGACGACACACGAGTATGAGCCTGACCTGGTAGACGAGACCGGCGCGGTCGTGCTCCGCGGCCGGCTGATCCGGTCGGTCACCGTGCATGACGCGGCGTGGACCGAGGAGGACCGGGCCTGGGCCCAAGCGGACAAGGCTAACGCCGCGAGCATGTGCCCGGCCGGGTGCGGCAACTACCTGGACGAGTCGACCGACCCTGACCGTGCGGGGCAGTGGGAGGTCCCCCAGCCGACGGTGTGTTTCGCCTGCCGGGCGCTCGAGAAGGCCAAGGCCCCGTACCGGGCCAACGACGTGGAACCGGGGCACCTGTTCCACGCCCGCCTGCAGGAGCGTTAGGGGGCGCAGGCGGCGATCTCGTCCGGGCTGGTGGCCTTGTTCACGCAGTCCATCATCTGCTGCTGGCTGTCCTTCACGCTGTCGGTGTAGGTGAGGATGGTCCGGGCGTTGTTGAACGCGCCGAGCAAGGCGAAGATGCCGAGCAAGATCGCGAACGCCGTCATCCGACCGTTGGTGGCGCGACCGCGGCTGACCCGGGCCTGCCCGGCGGCGCCGAGCGCGATCGCGACGATCGCCAGCGGCCCGCCGACGAAGAAAAGGATCGGCACCCAGGCGCAGGGCACAGCCACCAATGCGCAGATGATCGCAGCCAAGCCCAACCCGTTGCGCGGCTCCGCTGCCGGCGGAGGCGGATACCCGTGCGCGGGCTGGGTGGCGTAGAAGCCGGGCGGGGGCCCCTGCGGCGGGCCCTGGTACGGCCCCTGCGGCGCGTACTGCTGCGGGTAGGGCGCAGGGCCGGGCCGGTGACCGCCTAACGGCGGCAGGGGCTGCTGCGGCCCCTGCGGGCCGTAGGGAGTGCTCATGAGGTGCTCCAGAGGGCTGGGGGCCGACAGGGCGTAGGACGCCTCGCACGCCGGATCGGTTGGCACGCTCCCACACCATCACCCCCTTCATCCGGAAATCAGCCGATACCAGACCCAGGCCGCGAGGGGGTGAGCTCCTTGGCGGACCGCACCGTAACGGTGAAACTGCGCCTCGACAACAAGAGCTTCATCGCCGGCCTGGCCCAGGCCGAAGCCGCCGCCAAACGGTTCCGTGACAGCCTCGAAGGACTGTCGGACCCCTTTAAGGGCCTGCCCAAAGAGTGGCCGCTCCCGAAGATGCCGAAGGAGCTGCCCCTCCCCAAGGTCCCCAAGGACCGCCCGACCAAGGACGGCGACGAAACCGCCGGCGCGTTCGCCCGCTCCTTCTCCCGCCGCCTTGAGACCGCATTCCGCGCCCTGCCGAAGGCGCAGGTCAACGCCGACTCGACCGACGCCCAGATCAAGGTCCAAAAGCTCCGCGGCGCCCTGCAAGAGCTGTCGACCAAGACGGTCGGTGTCGACATCGACGCCGCCACCGCCCTGACCGAGCTCCAGGCCATCAAGTCGGAACTGGAGACCGTTGACACCTCCTCCGACATCGACCTGCGGATCGACACCAGCGCCGCGCTCGGCGAGATCACCGCGCTGCAGGCGGAGGTCGACCGGTTCACCACCGACCAGGCGCAGCGGCAGCTGGACCAGCTGCGGGCGCGGATGGACTCCCTCAGCGGCCGCACCATCGGCGTGGACCTTGACGCGGGCGCCGCGAAGGCGGAGCTGGCCGACATCCAGCGGCAGCTCGAAAGCCTGAACCGCACCAACGTCAACCCCCGGCTGCAGGTGGACTCTGCCCGCGCCCTGGCCGATCTCCGCACCCTGCAGGACGAACTGAACCGCCTCAACGCCGACCAGGCGCAGCGGCAGCTCGACGACCTACGCGCCCGCCTGGACACCCTGCGGGGCCGGACCATCGGCGTCGACCTGGACGCCGGCGCGGCGAAAGCCGAACTGTCGGAGATCCAGCGCGCCCTGGAGGCGCTCAACCGCAGCAACGCCAACCCGCAGATCCGCATCGACAGCGCCCGCGCCTTGGCCGACGTGCGGACCATGCAGGCCGAGCTGGCCCAGGTCGGGTCCCGCACCGCCCGCCCGCGGGTCGACGCCGACGTGTCCGGGGCCCTGCGGAACATCGGGCTCGTCGCGGCCGCGCTGGCATCCCTGCCCGCGGCCACGACCGTGGGTGTCGCCGCCGCGGCGTTCGGCGCGGCCGGAGCCGGCGCAGCCGGGTTCGCCGCGGTCGCCGTGCCCGCCCTCGGCCGCGTCAACGAGGCCCTCAAGCAGCAGGAGTCGTCCGCCGGCGGCGCCGGCGGGGCGGCGGAGTCCCTGGCGTCCAAGCAGGCCCGCGCCGCGCAGCAGGCCCTGTCCCTGGCCGAGGCCAGCGACCGGGTCCGCGACGCCCAAGACGCCGTCCGGCAGGCCCAGCAGCAGGTCGCCGACGCCGTTGAGCAGGCCGCGTCCCGCCAGGAGTCCGCTGCTCGCCGTATCGAGGATGCCGAACGCGGCGTCGCCGACTCACATCGCGCGACGCAGCGGGCCGTTGAGGACCTGACCCGGGCACGGGAAGAAGCCCAGCAGAAGCTCGAAGACCTCGCGCTGGCCACCGAAGGTGGGGCGCTGGCCGAGGAGCGGGCCCGGATCTCCCTGGCCCGCGCCCAGTCCGACCTGGCCAAGGCCAACGTGAACCCCGCGACGTCGCAGATCGACAAGCAGGACGCCGCGCTGCGGGTGCGTGAGGCCGAGTTCGCCCTGAAGTCGGTGCAGGCGCGGAACGCGCAGCTCGCCAAGGAGCAGGCCGACGCGAACGCCAAGGGCGTCGAGGGATCCGACCAGGTCAGGGCGGCCAAAGACAACGTCGCGTCGGCGACGCAGCGTGAGCAGGACGCCGAACGTGACCTGCGTGACGCCCGCGTCGAGGCGGCCAAGACGGCCGTTGAGGGCCAGCGATCCATCGCCGAGGCCCAGGCCGCCGTGATCAAGGCGCAGCGGGACGCGCAGCGCGCCGCTCAGCGGCTCAAGGTGGAGCAGCTGCAGGCTAAGGCGGCCATGCAGCAGACCGGCGGAGCGGCCGGCGGTGCGGCGTCGAAGATGTCGGAGTTGTCCAAGGCCGAACAGGGCCTGGCGAAGGACATCAAGGCGTACCAGGACGCGTCCGTCGCCTGGCAGCGCAGCCTCGAAGGGGACGTGTTCCCCGCGATCTCCGGCGGGCTGGCACTGGTCCAGTCGCAGCTGCCCCGGATTTCGCCGCTGGTGCGGACCGCCGGGCGGTCATTCCTCGACCTGGAGAAAGACGCCGGGCGCGCCCTCAAGGCGCCGTTCTGGGGCGAGTTCCTGTTCGATCTGAACACGGCGATGCCCCGGGCGATCGAAGGGTTCGGGCACACGGCGGGGAACATCGTCACCGGCGTGGCCGGGTTCTTCGACGCCCTGCTGCCCCACACCGGTGCCGTCGTCGACTCCATCGAGGACGCCTCCAAGAGCTTCGCCGACTGGGGCAAGGGGCTCCGCGGTAACAACGAGTTCCAGGCGTTCGTCGACTACGTCTCCACGAACGGCCCGAAGGTCCTCGGCATCGTCGAAGACCTCGGGGCCACCGTGTCTCACATCCTGCAGGCCGGCGCCGGTGCGGGCAGCAGCACCCTGGACGTCATCGCGGGGATCGCCGACCAGCTGGCGCACCTGTCGCCGGAGCAGGTGCAGGCGGTCGCGTTGGGCGTCACCGCCGTCGTCGGCGCCGCCCGGGCCGGGACCGCGCTCAAGCTCGGCGGCTGGCTGCTGCTGGCCGAACTGCTGGGCAAGATGTCGCCGGGGCAGATCCAGGCGGTCGCGGTGGCGATCTCCGGCGTCATCGTGGCTGTCAAGGGGTACCAGGCCGTCACGGGGGTCGCCGAGTGGTGGGGCGGCCTCAGCGGCGGCATCGGGAAGGCCGGGAACGCGGCGGGCACCGCGACGGGCAAGTTCTCCCGGCTGAAGGATGTCCTCGCCGGAGGCGGGTTCGCCGCCGGGGCCGGCGCCATCGCCGTTGCCTTGGGCAACATCGACCGGGAGCTGTCCGGTCTCAACCCCGACGTCGCGACCCTGACCAAGCACCTCGACGCGTTCACGAAGGGCGGCGCACCCGCCCAGGACGTCCTGGACCAGCTGGCCGGGTCGACCAGCGTGCTGCGGGACATCCCCGGCGTGCCGGTACTCAACGACCTGTCCGACCTGGGCGAGGTCATCCGGCAGATGGGCTCCGACGGTGCGCTGGACCAGGCGCAGACCAAGCTCGGCGCGTTCCTCAACACCCTCGGCGGGCCCGTCGGGGTCACCCTGGACCACGGGGCGGAACGTCTGGCCAACGTCGACAAGGCCCTCGCCGGGCTGGTCCAGTCGGGCAACGCCTCCGGCGCGGCGTCCCTGTTCGACGGACTGACCAAGCAGGCGAGGGACGCCGGGATCCCCCTGGAGAAGCTCCAGGGCCTGTTTCCCCTGTACAGCAGCGCGGCGTCGGCCGCGGTCGGCCCGACGAATGACATCGCCGGCGCGGTCGATATCGCGACGCAGCGGATGGACGCGTGGACCAAGTCGGTCGACACGTTCTCCGGCCGGACGGACGCCGCCCGCGCCACGCAGGAGATGTCGTCGGCGTTCCGCGACGCCCAGAAGGCGATCGCGGACGCCAACGGGCAGCTCGACATCAACGCCGCGAAGACCGACGCCCAGCGGGACGCGATCATCCGGGCCCGTGACCAGTTCATCGGCTACCTGCAGAAAGTCAGGGAAGGCGCGGACGCCCAGAAGGACCTGAGCGGCCGCACCTTCGACGCGACGAAGTCGGTCCTCGAGCAGTTGCCGCACATGACGAAACTCGCGGGCAGCAACAAAGAGGCCCGCGACCAGGTGCTGCTGCTGGCCCAGGCGTACGGCATTTCCCGGGATGACGCCATCAAGGCGGCCAAGGGCGGGCAGCAGCTGCTCGACGTCTTGAAGAAACTCAAGCCGGTCGACGTCCATGTGAATCTGGAGCTGAACGGGGCGTACGGGCAGCTGAACAAGTTCCTGGCCACGATCGGGGCGTCGACGCCGAAGGTCGGGGTCGGCGTGTACAAGAACGCCGCCGGCGGCGTGTACGCCTGGCAGGCGGGCGGGGTCGAGGCGTATGCGGCCGGTGGCAGCCGGTCGACGCCGCCGATGGTCGCCGCCCAGCCGACGATCCTGTTCGGGGAGGGGAAGGCGAAGGAGTACTTCATCCCGACCGACCCCACCTACCGCGGCCGGGCGGTGGAGTTCCTCACTCAGGCGGCCTCCGACCTGGGCATGCAAGTGGTGGTGCCCGCGTCCGGGACGTCCGCGCCCCGCGCGGTGACCAAGGGAGGTAAGACCACCGCCACCGCGACCACCAGTTCGGGTTCGGGCTCGGTGGGGTCGGCTGCGTCCACCGGCGGGGCCGGGGATGTGGTGGTGGTCAACCTCGACGACGTCGAGCTGGCCGTCGGATACACGGCGCGGCTGGTGACCGGCGCCGTGACCGAGGCGGCGTCGACCACCGCTCAGGCGGCCGACCAGCTGGGCGACACCGTGGACTCCTCGGTGTCGGGGTTGCAGACGTCCATCACGACGCTGACGTCGTCGATCACATCGCTGGCGTCGTCGGTGGATGGCCTGTCGGCGGCGGTGACCTCCGCGGGGTCGGCTGCCGCGGCGGGAGGCGGGAAGACGAGTACCTCGTCCTCCTCGTCGAAGGCATCGTCCTCCTCCTCCTCGTCGTCGGTGAGTCGCATCGTGGTGGCCGCCGTGGCAAATGCCCTCGGGGGTGTGGCGAAGGCGGCGCTGACGTCCGGTAAGGCCACCGCGTCGGGGTCGCTCGGCCAGGTGTCGGGGTCGCAGTCGAAGCCCGTCGTTATCACCAACCTGCAGACCTACGCCGACGGGGGGCTGGCCACCGGCCCGGTCCTCGCCGGTGAGGACGGCTGGGAGGTGATCGTCCCGGTGTCGGCGGCGCGCCGTGACCGCGGCCGCGAGACCCTGCACCAGGCCGCCCGCATGCTGGGGGAGAACCTGTCCCCGGCACGGGCGGCACCTCGTTACTCGCCCGCGTCCGGCGGGGCGCAGCTCACCGTGGCGATCGACGAGTCGTTCGTCCGCCGCCTGGAAGCAGCCGTCGCCAAGGCGCGTGGGGTGAACTTCACCATCACCAACCACAACCCCGTCGCCGAGTCCACCAGCACGTCGATCAACCGGGCCGGGCAGTACGTCAGCAACCTGGGGGTATGAGGTGCCGCAGCCGGTCTACCCCACCTACGTGGTGGACGGGGTCGCTCTCGACGCCCCCGGCTGGTATCTCGCGAAGGAGACACGCCGCCGCCCCCTTCCGGGGGTGCGCGGCGTGTCCGTGGAGGTGCCCGGCCGGGCCGGGCAGCTCCCGATCGTCGGGCTGGACGCCGACACCACCACCCTCGCCCTGACCCTGTGGGTGACCGCCGTACGGCCCGACGGCTCCGACGGAGACCTGCCCGACCTGGAAGCCAACCTTGACGCCCTGTTCGCGGTGTTCGGGGTCCGGCACCGCCTGCTCGACATCCGGCATCTGCCCGCCGCGGGCATCGAGCGGCAGGCCGACGCCACCGTCCTCGCCCAGGCCGAGCCGGACATGGACGTGCCCGGGCGCAGGGCCAAACTGCCGATCCTGCTGACCATCCCGGGCGTGTACTGGCGGGACGTGGCACCGTCGACCTGGTCCAGCGGGCTGCCCGCCACGGGGCAGGCGGTCAGCCCCCTGGCCGGGTCGACCGCGCCCATCACCGACGCGCTGCTGCGGTTCACCGGCCCGGCGACCAACCCGGCGATGACCGATGCCGTCACCGGCGTCACCGTGGCTTACACCGGTGCCCTGACGGGCTCGCAGCGGCTCCTGGTCGACTGCGGGCGGATGCGCGCCGCGCGGGTGACGTCGGACACGTGGGACCTGTCGGCCGGTACGGACGTCACCGGCGGGGTCTCGTCGACGGGCCCGGGGTCGGCGTCGCGGTGGCTGCACCTCACCCCTGGGATCTCCGGAACCGACCCGTACTCCCGCGCGGTCACCGTGACCGCCACCGGGTCGGGCACGAGCGGCGCGAGCCTGGTCGAGATCCGGGCCCGCCGCGCCCACCTGTGACCGCCCAGCCGCCGAGCTCGCGCGGCGTCGCCTCCTGCCCGCCGCACACGCGCCCACCACGACACGCCACCGGGGGTGACACATGTTCGACATCCGGCTGGTCGCCTACGCCGCCAACGGGACCCGGCTCGGGCAACTCCCCTACCCCCTCACCGCCGAAACCGGGGCCCCGCTCAACGACGTCCCCTGGCTACGCGTCGGATACAGCGCCGAGGCCGCCGGCATCGAATGGCTCGACACCCCATGCGAGATCGCCGTCGAGTGGTCCGCCGGCGGCGACTGGGCCGAGGCGGCCAACGCGCGGTTCCTCCGGATCAAACGCCGCGGCGACCAGACCGACAAGACCGGCGCCCGCTCCTACGACCTGCCCGGCTGGGCCTGGCAGCTCAAGAAGATGGTGCTGTACCCCGGCGACGCCCTCGTCGAAGGCAAGCGGCAGTTCTCCGCCGCGACGGTCGGCGCGATCCTGCTGACCCACATCAACGAGGGCCAGGAACGCGGCACCCTCCCCGGGCTGGACGTGGACTTCACCACCACCCACGACAGTTCAGGCAACGCCTGGACGGCCGCCCTCACCCTCGGCCTCGACCCCGGGACCGACCTGCTGGCAACCCTGCTCAACCTGTCCCAGCAGGGCGTCGTCGACTGGCAGATGCAGGGCCGCACCCTGCGGTGCTTCAACGGCGACACCACCCTCAACCGTGACCTGGCCACAGGGCCGGCCCCGGTCGAGTTGCGGTTCGGCCGCGACGTCACCGAAGCCCCCGACGACGGGACCTTCGAGAACGCCTCCAACGTCATCCTCATCGCCGGTGAGGCTGGGCTGAACGTGGAGGTGACCAGCCCGAACCCGCTGCCGTGGGGGCGCTGGGAGACCTACCAGTCCCAGTCCGGTGTCAGCGACCCGGGCACGGCCGCGCTGCTCGGCCAAAACCTCCTCCAGCGCGCGTCGGGGGAGCGGGTGCAGATCACCCGCGGCATCACCCTGGCCACCGCGGAGTGGCTGCCGTACAGGGATTACCAGCCCGGCGACACCATCAGCGCGCCCGGCGACGGCGGGACCATGCAGGCGCTGCGGATCCGGGACCTGACGCTGTCCCGGGATGCGAACGGTGTGACCGGCGGCAACGTCACGCTCAACGACAGGTTCCTGGAGCGGGATATCCAGCTCGCGCGGCGTGCTGCGGGCATCCTCGACGGCGGTGTCGCGACCGGCGGCACCGGCGGCACCCCGGCCGTCGACGCGATCGGCCGCACCCCGGCCGCGCCGACCGGGTTGATCGTCGAACCCGACGCCTACCTCGACACCAACGGGTGGGCGCGCGGCCAGATCACCGCGACGTGGTCGCCGGTGTCGCAGGACGTCAACGGTGTGGCGATCGACATCGACACCTACGAGATCTGGGGCCGGCGGAACGTCTCAGGGCAGGAGTGGGCGCAGCTCACCGCCGTCGTGGCGCCGGATACGACGGCCACGTACAGCCCGCTGGACGTGAACGTCGAGTACTCCTTCAAGGTCCGCGGCACGTCGCAGGGCAAACCGGGGGAGTTCTCTGCGGAGTATGTGACGACGATCCCCGGCGATGTCACCCCGCCGCCGGTGCCGTCCACCCCGGCCCTATCCACCCGGATGAGCATCATCTACGTCGGCTGGGACGGGATGGCCGCCGGCGGCGGGGCGATGCCGATCGACTTCGACCGCGTCCGCGTCTGGATGAGCGACGACGGGGTGACGTACGAGGACATCGGGTCGCTCCGCGCGGCCGGCGCGGTCCTGGTGACCGGTCAGTCCTACGGGGAGGATCGGACCTTCCGGCTCACCGCCCTCGACCGCTCGGGCAACGAGTCCGCGGCCGGGAGCACGGCGACGATCGCGACGGCCCCGCTGGTCGATACCGATGTCATCGGGCAGGTGATCGACGGGGCGAACATCGTCGACGGCTCGATCACCGCGTCGGACAAGGTCGTCGCTCACTCGATCACCGGCACCGAGATTCAGGCGCTGGCGATCAGTGCCGGGCACATCCAGGCAAACGCGATCGAGGCCGACCACATCGCGGCCGGCGCGGTCGAGGCGGGCGCGATCGCGGCGGACGCGATCGACGGTAAGACGATCACCGGGGCGTTCATCCGCACCGCGGCGAGCGGTGAGCGGCTGGAACTCGCGCCGCCTGGGGCCGTCTACCCGGAACTGCGGTTCTACCCGGGCTCGGGGTCGAACTACAGCGTGCTGCAGACCCGCGACGACGTCGCGTCCGGGGAGGCCACGCTACTCATCACGTCCAGCCAGGACGCGGCGGCGCAGTACCGGGCGCAGCTCCAGATGAGCGCGAAGTCCACCGTGATCAACGTCATGGATCAGGACGCCGCCGCGCCGAAGGGCGGGCGGATCGAGATCGCTGACACGCACGGCCGGTTCGGGTACTCCGCGGGTGACGCGTCGACGGAGACGTTCCTGCACAACGACTCCAGCGGCCGGTACTACATCCGCGGCCGATTCATGGACGAGACGGTCATAGACGCCTACGACTCGCTGAGCGTCGGCACCACGACGATCGGCGGCTCCGGCGGCTCCATCAACTACATGTGGCTGCTCTACCCCGTCACCATGGCGAGCCTCATGGGCGTCGTGTGCACGGTCCGCGACGGCGGCTCCGGCAACTTCCAGGACAACACCTACACGCCGAAGGCCTGGTCGGTCACCTGGAACTCCGCGAGCGGCTTCCAGGTCAACCTGGCCGCCGCCAACAGCTTCGAACTGTCCTGGTGGAACAACCGGCACTGAAAGGCGGACCCCTGGTGAATCCCCAGGTCTGGACCGTTTGGGACTGCGAACTCGGCTACAGCCGCACCAGCATGAGCGACGCCACCGCCGACCTGGCGCGGCCGGACGGCGCCGAACCCAAGTGGCTGATCTACGAGGTCGACGCGGGCGGCCGCACAGGCGTAGGGGAGGTGCCGCATTCCCTGTTCGAGTGGCAGGCCGCAGCGCACGGCCTCGACCCCGACGACATGGACACGATCCTCGACAGCGTCCTGCACCTACGGTTCATCCCGTCACCGCACGACGCGTTGGCGTGGACCAACCCGGCCATGGCGAAGGTCCTGGAGCAGACCGACGGCCTGCCCGACGTGCTGACCCCCGGAGTGTCGGACGCCACCCGACGTGAGGCGCACCTGGCGCGGATCGGCGCGGTGAAACAGCACCTGGTGCGGGTCGAGGCGGCGCCGCGCGCTGACCGCCAGGCCGCGTTGCAGTTCATCGGGTCGCGGCGGGTCGCGCCGGCTCATCCGCTGGGCCCGATGCGGCAGATCCGGCTGGATCCGCATCGGGTGCAGTCCCGGAAGCTGGCCGTGGAGTGGCGGCGCGGCGGCGGCCGGCCGGATGCCACACGCAAGCCGCCCAGCACGTTTCTGGGGCCGATGTACGCCTGGCCTGAGCCGCCACCGGCGGTCTGACCGGGGGCCCCGGCCCGGCCAACGCCCTTTCCCCTCACGCCTGCGGCGACGTTGAAAGGCGGGTGAGGCGTGCTCAAGAAGAACAGCTTCGAAGGCGGAACGAACGGCTCGCCGATCACCACCGCGAACTCTGGTGGAACGAGCGGGGACGCATTCGACACCACAACAGACGCCACCTATACGTCCTCGCCTGCTCGGGGATCGTGTTCCGCCGCGATGGACAGCGCATTCCTCCAATGGGGCGGTCTGACGGTCTCCGGCCGGACGCTCTACCTACGCGAGTACATCTGGCTGAGCGGCACGCCGACCGACCTTGAGTTCCTCGCCGGATTCACCTACGAATTCAGCGGCGTCACGACGTACCTGCTGCTGGGCACAGACCGGAAGCTGTACGTGGGCGACAACCTACTCACCCCGTTGGCCACGCTGTCCGTGGCCGTGCCGACAGGGCAGTGGGTCAGGGTCGAGGTCAAAGTCGTCGCCGGGACGACCGAGACCAACGGCTCAGTGGAGATCCGGCTCTACAACACCGCGGACTCCTCAACGGCGACCGACACGGCCACGGCGACCGGCATCTACACCAACACCGACGTCCCCGACAACGCCGCCTTCTCCGGGACGTACACCACCGACCTGTACATCGACGACGTCGGCATCAGCGACACCGACTGGCTCGGCCCCGAGACCGGTACCGGTACTCCGACCAGCAAATCAGCCACCGACGCGGCCGCCCTGACCGACACCGCCTCTCCCAGCGTCACCACCGCCAGAACCGACCAGGCGGCCCTGGCCGAGACCTCCGCCCTCAACCTGACCACAGCGGACGGGGCAGCTGTCGGCGACGCCGCCCAACTCGCCACCACCGCCACCACCACCGACGCGGTGGCACTGGCCGAGCAGGCCAGCATCGGCACAACCCACTCCCGCGCCGACACCGCCACCCTCGCCGACACGGCCACGTTCAACTCAACCGTCGCAGGAGCCGACGCCGCGGCCCTCGCCGAGCAGCCCCCAGCGGTCACGCTCGCACTCGCCGACGAGGCGCTGCTGGCGGAAGCGGCGGACATCGACGAGTCGTTCGGCCCGGCCGTCGGGGACACCGCAGCCATGGCCGACAGCTCGACCATCAGCGCGGACACCGCCGCCGGCGACACCGCCGCCATGGACGATGCGGCGTCGCTCGTGACGTTCCGCGCCGCAACCGACGCGGCCGGCCTGACCGACGCGGCCGGATTGGGTCTCCCCGCCGACGACAGTGGCGCGCTCACCGAGACGGCGGACGTCACCGCCGCCGTCGACCTGGTCGACGCCGGGCTGGTGGAAGACCTCGCCCTGGCCGGCCAGCCCGTCACCGTCTCCGACGCCGCCAGCCTGACCGAGAGCGCCGTAGCGACCAACCTCGGCCGGGACATCACCGCTGCCAGCCGCCCCTACATCACCTGGGCTGCCAGCACCCCATACACCGCCTGGTCCGCCAGCAGCCCCTACATCTGACCGGAGACGCGCGTGGAGCCGATCTCGTCCCTGAGCCGGATCAACATCAACAGCTTCATCACCGGTGCTACCGGCACAGAGGCCGTCGATATCGCCTTCACCACCCCCAACATTGAGCCCGACACCGAAGACTGGCACGCCGCCGCCTGGGGCACTCCAACCCCCACCGGATGCGTCGCCCGCATCCTCATCGGCCCCGGAGACGGCACAGTCACCCTCACGGACGGCACCTACGACATGTGGGTCCGCGTCACCGGCCCCGTGCAGGCCCCCGTGTTCCGCACCGGCCAGATCGCAATCACATGAGACCCGGCCCCACCACAGACCAGCGTTCTGATCGGAGGATGAGTGGACTTCGCCCAGCTGCCCATCGTGCAGGGCGGCGCCCTCGCCGTGCTCCTCGCGGTGCTCTGGTTGGTGTTCCGAGGCCAGCTCAAGCCCCGCAAAGACCTCGACGACCTGCGGGCCGATCACGCCAAGATGATCGAATATCTACGCGCCGACCGCGACGCCCGCCTGGCCGACGCCGAGCGGGATGCGGAACGCGGTTGGGCCGCCTACGAGAAGGAGCGGGCCGCGCACGAGCGGACCCGGCAGGCGTTGGTGGATCAGGCGACAGCGGCCGCGCTTCCGGCGCTCGCGGCAGCCGAGACGACCGAGAAGATCCTTTCCGAGTTTCAGCAGCGCCCTGGAGCCCGCGCATGAGCAATCGGCGAACACCAGCAGAAATGGCCGCGATCGAGGCGGCGGCCGAGGAATCGGCCCGCCGGGCCGAGGCGGATGCCCGGCAGGCCGCCCGTGACTGTGCCAGGGGTAGCGCGCTGGCCAAACGCATACGGGAACTGAACGCCGCGAACCACTTCGCGCGGTGGATCTTCGTCGACGGATCGGGAGGAACGCGATGATCCCGCTCACGACCGTGCTGCTCTGGGCCGCGCTGGTCACCGGGCTACTGCCGGCGTCACTGTTCCTGACCGGATTCCGGCCCTCCTGGCCGCCGCGGTCGCCGGCCTTCACCGTGGCCGGCCTGGTGCTCGTGGTGTGGCTGCTATACGCCCGGATCGCGCTGCTTGTCGCGATCCGCGGGTGGACCGCGCACTTCGACGGGTGGCCCGACGCCGTGGTCTCGATCGGGTTCGCCGGCGTCTGCGACACCTTCTTGATCTACCTGCTGGTCGTGTTCCGCAAGTTCAAGGCCGCGTGGCTGGCCGAGATGAGGAGGCCGAAGTGACTGAACCGCTGCCGCCCGAGCCCCGCGCCGGGGCCGGCGCGACCGAACCGGACGAGGAAGAGATCCTCCGCGGGCTGTACGGGCCGCCCGACGCCGACGGCATCTACCGCGGCCCCGACGAGCACCCCGGCGGCGACGCGTGAGCGCGGCGAAGATGCTCGCGACCGCCCGCAAGGATCTGGGGCTCGTCGGCCGGCCGAACCACATCACCCGCGAGTACGCCTCCCGCCACGGCCGCGAGTACCTCGACGCGGCCTGGTGCGACATGTCGGTGACGTACTGGGCACGCCACTCCGGCAACGCTGACGCCGTGCTCCCGGCCGGCGACCGGGCCTACACCGTGGCGCACGCCCAGGACGGCAAGAACCTCGGCCGCTGGTATGCGGGCACCGTGGCCAACGTCAAGGCGCACGCCAAGCCGGGCGCGCTGATCCTGTTCGACTGGGACGGCACCAACAACATCCCGGCGATCGACCACATCGGCGTCATCGAGCACGTGCTGAGCGACGGCCGTGTCCAGACGATCGAGGCGAACACCGGCAACGCCTGCAAGCGCCGGGTGCGCGCCGCCGACGTCATCGCCGGGTTCTGGAATCCCGACTACGAAGGAGAGGACATGCCGTCTGCGAAGGAGATCGCCGACGAGGTCTACGAGCGCCTGACCGGCACCGTGACCAAGGACGTTTGGGCCGCCCGGGAGGGGCTGCTCGACCCGGGGCAGAAGCTGGACCCGCGCACTTTCTTCCGCCAGGCGTGGGCGTACGGCAAGGGCGCTTTCAACCGCCTCGGCGAGGTCCTCAAGCGCCTGGACGAGCAGGCCGCCGAGCTTAAGGCGCTGCGTGAGGAGGTCGCCGAGCTCCGCAGCGGCGACGCCCCGGCTGAGCCGCCGGCCGCGCCCTGACGTCAACGCCCCGACCCGATTTCATACCGGCTCATATAACGGCAACCCTCTGACCTGCCAAAGCGTGGCGGGTCTTCTTCTTTTCCGCCCCGATTTGAGGGCGGCCGTCCTCCTGAGGAGAACCGTGTCTCAGCCCATCACCCGCGCGAAGTTCCGCTGCAACACCGTCGAGATGGCGGCCACCGCGCCTCAGCCGGTCCTGCAGCGCGTCCCCGGCGGCGGCGGTTACGAGCCGAGCGACGAAATGACCTGGCCGCGCACCTACCGGTTCAGCCCGCAGTACGACCACAGCATCCCGGAGAACCAGCGGTACGCCAAGCACACGCCGATCGGGGAGCTCCGCATCCAGGTCGACAACCCTAACGTCTCGTTCGAGCCCGGCAAGGACTACTACCTCGACTTCACGCCGGTCGACGCGGGCTGACCCATAGACGAGCACCGCGGCGGCACCTGGCATTGGTCCGAGCGCACCTGACCCTGTTCGACCCACGAGCGTTCCGGCCCTCAGTTCATCGGGGGGTAGCTGAGGGCCGGAACCCCCCGACATCGACCCCCTCCCCACCGACCCGCTCACCTCACGGTGTACGCGGCCCGGGGAGAGCCCATGTCCCACACCATCCACCACGGCGACGCGCTCGCCGTCTTGCCCACCATCCCGGCCGACACGGTCGACCTGGTCCTCACCGACCCGCCGTACAACTCCGGCGGACGCACCAACGCCGAACGCGCCGCGCAGTCCGCCCGCGGCAAGTACGTCAGCAGCGACGCTGGCCACCAGCTCGCCGACTTCCCCGGCGACAACCGCGACCAGCGTTCCTACACGCTGTGGCTGTCCCTCATCCTCGCCGAGTGCCTGCGCGCCAGCCGGCCCGGCGCCTCCGCCCTGGTCTTCTGCGACTGGCGGCAGCTACCGGCCACCAGCGACGCCCTGCAGGCCGCCGGCTGGACCTGGCGCGGCATCATCCCCTGGCACAAGCCGATCAGCCGGCCCCAGCGTGACGGCTTCCGCCGCGAATGCGAGTACGTCCTGTGGGGCTCCAACGGGCAGCCGCACCGGCACGCCGAACCGCTCTACCTTCCCGGGCTGGTCACCGGCTCACAACCCCGCGGCCGCGGCCGCGTGCACATCACCCAGAAGCCCGTCGACGTGCTCCGCCAACTCATCGCTGTCTGCCCCGCGGGCGGGACCGTCCTGGACCCGTTCGCCGGCTCCGGCTCCACCGGCGTCGCCGCGGCGCTCGAGGGCCGCAGCTTCGTTGGCGTGGAGCTGACCGCGCACTACGCCAACGTGGCCCGGCAGCGGATCGCCGAGGCCACATCACCAAGCGTCCCGCCTACGGCGGGCCGATCCCCTGAGGAGGGGCCATGCAGAAGTGGCTGACCGACACCATCGAGCGCGCTGTTCGTACCGCGGCGCAGGCGGCTCTGGGCGTTGTCGGCGCGGGCCAGCTCGGCCTGCTCGACGTCGACTGGGGTACCACGGGCTCGGTGGCCGGGCTCGCGGCCGTCGTGTCTGTGCTCACGTCCATCGCGGCCGGCCGGACCGGAGACCCGCAGACCGCGGGGTTCGTCACGTCCCGGCGTTGAGCTGAGGCCTGGCCGGAGCGACGACGAATCGCCCGTCTTCGTCGTTCTGTCGGTGCCCACGCTTAGGCTTACCGCGAGTCCGGCTCGGTCTCCGAACGCCCCTCATCCCCGTCGCGCGAGGCGGGGGTGGGGGGCGTTTCGTCGTATCCAAGGTCTCGGCGCCGGCGGCGTTCCCGTGTGACGTTCACGACGAGCTCGAACATGCGGTCGTCGGCGGTCATCCTCGCCATGCTGGCCTCCTGGGGGTGCCAGCCGTTCCGGTGAGGCTGGGCCCGGGGGCATCATCCCTGGGCGCGCCGTCGAGATGAGGGGCACTCGACACCCTGGAACACCAGCGCCCATCCTGCCTCAGGTCTGTAGGGCGACCACCTCCACGAGGTCGGCCAGGTCGATGTGCCGCGCCAGCTCGGCCGGGCTGGCGCAGTACGCCACGTGATATCCGAGATGCCGTACCCGCAGCAGTGGCCGGCCGTTCAACCGGACCAGATCCACGGTCCAGCCGTCAACGCCGACCCACTTCGACATGCGGGCAGGATAATAAGTCGCAGGTCAAGTTACGGCAAATATCGAAACGCCCGCCCCTCCTACGGGAGGCGCGGGCGTTCGTTTGCTGTGGGACGGACTTACCCGGACCTGGTGGGGTGCGCCTGCAGCACGGGCTACCGCACTACACGGAGGCCGCCCAATGTCGGCGTCGCGAACTCGACCCGATACTCGTCCTCGAGTAGTCCAGAGAGGTGGGCGAGTTGCTGCTCGGTGTAGCCGTGGCTTCTGCGGTGGACGTCGACAATGGCGTCGATTACTGTCGGCTCCTCACGCGGAAGATCAACCGGCTCCACCTTGTTCATGCCCCGTTGCGCCATCTGGACAATGAGGCTCTTGTAACGAGTGGGCGTGATCACCTCCAAGGTGTTCGCCTTGCGGATGATCGAGGCCATCGAGGTCTTCCAGTAGGGCTTGAGCCGGGCGGCCAAGCGCAGGTCAAGCCCATACAGGTGTGGCCGGATGTCATCGGACGGCATCAAGAATTCCGAGGCGAAACGGTCCGCCTCACGTTCTCCTTGAGGCGGCAGGAACTCGTGCATGACGAGGTGGCCGAGTTCGTGGGCCAGGCTGAACCGCTCCCGGTCGGGAGGCATCCCCTCATTGAGGACGAACAGCGGTCGATCGCCTGAGATCCGAAGACTGATAGCTGAAATTCTGGGCGATCCAAGATCACGCCGAACCACGAACGCTCCGGCCGCCTCAAGGACGGCGATCATATTGTCTACAGGGCCGGACGGGAGCGCCCAGATGTGCCGAACTCGCTGGGCGATGCTTTCGGGGGTCTGGTCGTCGTCATCAGAGGCGAGCGCTGGCATAGGGAACCTAGGTGTGATGGTCACCCCCTCAGACAGTCGGGACAGGCGTATACGCAGAAGATTCACGGAGGCGTGGGCCTTATTGAGAGCCTTCTGCGGCAGTGACTGCTGCTTGCGGTGGTAGAAGCCGGAACTCTGGGGGGTGTAGATCGGGTCTGGCCAGTCCAGCATGTGACGGGGATAGTCAAGGACTCGCGCTATTGCGACCAGTCGGTCTTCCGTGAGATCGGTCAAGCCGTTCTCTGCCTTGGACAGCGTCCCTGACGGGACGCCGGCCATCTCGGCGAGCTCCTTCTGGCTGAGTCCGCGTGATTCCCGCGCCGTCACGAGCATGCGCGGGTTCATGATCAGTCCTCCTGGTTTGCTTGCTCTTCCTCTTGACCTGCGGTAGCGCTTTCTACCACGACACCCGGTGTGGACGGGGCAGCTGGGGGGCCGAAGGTGACGTTGCGGACCTCGCCGCCCGGTATCTCCAGTTCGATCACCCACAGGTTCTCGCCTCCGAGCGGGCAAGTGATCGCCAGCCGCTCCTGTTCCAATTCCAGGCGGTCGAGGAGGTAGCCGGCGACGATGCTGGTGACGGTGATGCCTTCGATCGCCACTTGCTGATTCTCGAAGTCGAGCCGCTGCTGGGTGGGGATGCCGGATGTACGCAGCCGCTTTCCACGGAATTTCTTGAATCGCAGGATGAGCGTGTTTTCGAACGTCAGGGTGATGAAGCCGCGCTTCTCCGTCATGTGGACGCCCGGCTTGTCGGCGAACACCTCCCGGGCCTTCTCGGCCATCGCATCGTTCACCCACGAGGCGCGCGTCCGAGCCGACTTCCTGAGAGCCCATCGAGGCGCCTCCTGTTGCACGCCCTTCCAGTCGGTCCAGCCAGCAGTGACGACCGTGATGATGTCGTCGAGGTGGTGGCCGAGGATCCGGAGGGCATCCTCCTTAGAGATCACATCATGCATGCGGATCAGAGTGACAGACTAAGGATTGGGGGTCAAGAATTTCGCGAAAATTTCCCGATCGTCCTTGACCTGCAACGGGACGCCGTGAGGATCGGGCGGCGAGCTCGCGCCCCCGGCTGGTCTAGACGGCCGGTTCATCCGCTTGCGCTCGGTCTCGCTGGTCCCGCCCCAGATGTCTATCTCGTCGTGGGCGAGGGCGTCACTATCGCCCTGGCCGTGCTCGGCGCGCTCGGCATCACGTATGTCGTGCCGAACGCGGCGCAGTCCGAGCAGCGCCGGTAAGAGCTGAGGCCGGCCGGAGCAACGAGAGCGCCCGCTCCTCCCTACGGGGAGGGACGGGCGCTGTTCGTCGTTTCTGCCGGTGCCCGGCCTATGCTCAAGGGCGAAGTGAGTTCGCCTGGCTAATGACTGCCGAAGCTGATAGTCAGGATCGCCACCACAGGATGCGGATCTGCATCCGGCGCTGTCGTGAACTCGTCGTGGTATTGGTAGTCGACCCGAGCCATGCTGCTGATTTCGTAATGATGTGTACGTGACCAACCAGACCCCCGGGGCTTTCCAGCCGTCCCCTTAAGAATCGTGATTGAAGCCAACGCAGCAGGCTTCCCGGGTTCCTGCGCCACATGATCCCAGAACTGTTGAGCTTGCTGTAAACCGACCCGCTCCACCAGTTGCTGATAGTGCTGTGCGAACCGGCGATGAACAAGCACGCGGTACTGAGGCGCCGCGTCAGGTCTATTCCCCGGCCGGCGAGCAGGTTGCATCGGATCGTAGGAGCTGCTCATTGGGGTCGCGCAGCCTCTGTGAAGTCATCCGGGTCATGTCTGCTGAGGAGGACTGCTTTCCGAAGTGGATCCTCCAGTTGCCTGGCGGTGATGCGCCAAGCGCGTAGGAACTCGTCGAGGGCCGAAGGATCTTGATCCGAGTGGGCCGCGATGAGGGCCGCGTGTAGATCATCCACGAACTCACGTAGATCTTCGGCCTCGAAGACCCGCAACCAAGCGAGGTCCCCTAGATCGCTAATGCTCGGTTCGGCATCGCGGCGAAGGAGTTCGTCGAGCCGCATGTGAGCTAGGGACCACTTCGCGATCTCCTCAAGCATCCGCAGTCGCCGCTCTGGCAGCATCACCAGGCTCGTACTGTCCTTGTCGCGGATCTGTGCTAGGCCTTGGCGAGCTCGTTCCAGAATTTCCGTACGCTTGTTCGCTAGGTCTGATGCTTGGAAGATAGTGTCAGTCATGGCCGCCCTCCGGTTGCCAGGATCATAGCTACAATCTTACGTGGGATCGCGAGACCTTAGCGTAACTATTCGGCGAAACCTCTGTTCAGGGGGGGCAACCTTGGGTGAGGAGACGCACCCGTTCGACGCACATCGGACGCTGATGTGCGAAGACCGTGCGGGATCACTGGCGGGCTGGCAGGTGTCCAGCCTGCTGACCGAGATTGCGGACGTGCTGATGGTCCGGTTCATGCCGGAAAATGATCATGAGGAGCTGTATGGGCGGTTCGAAGCCGCCGCCTCAGAGTTGGATCGACGAGGGCTGGACGCAGACTCGATCATCAGATACGGGATGCTGTCAGAGATCCTGGGCCCTCTCCTTATTGAGTTGCTGATCGGTCAGATCCTGCCAGGAGAGGATCGGGGTGATCAGCTCTGGCAGACCCGCGTTGACGTGGAAGGGTGGCGCAAGCTGCTGAGGATGCACTCGCCGCCGACAGGTGGCACGGAAGAGGTGTCCGACCTCGTTAACACGACGGCCGAGGTCTTCGCACCTCTGCTCAACTGGGCCGCCCAAGCGAGCATGAGCGACTTGGTAACCCTGAGGCTGCCGGACCACGAACAGTTCTGGAAGTGCATCCCGCTCCCTCGGGACTACCGGGCTATCACGATCCAGTACCGGTGGCTAGTGGAACGATTGACCGCGACGTACCTCAAGCAGTGGACGCTAGCCTCGCTGCTTCTGGAATACCGCTTCCGGCAGAATCTCCAATCGATGAGCTTCCCGGCGTGGGTCATCGAAGCGCGGGACGTGCCCCTGGACGACGTGGCGAAGAGCATCGCCCACCGAACAGCCGTCGACTGGGAACCTGCAAGCGAAGGCCTACCGCAACCCAAGTTCCTGCTCGCCGAGATGGCGAACCACGCGCGTGGGCTTCTGAAAGCCGGCCGTGCCGCCGATGCTGCTGCACTGTTTGAGTTCGCCCTCGAGAAGTGGCCAGATGACATCGAGGCGCGAAACAACCTCGGCTTCTGTCTGATTTCGAGCGATCCCGAGCGGGCACTAACGCATCTGAATACAGCGGCGCGTGAAGGGTACGAACCCGCACTCGTCAACACCTACAACCGGATGTGCTGCTACATCGCTCTCCACCAGCCCCGGGCCGCTCTCGAAGTCGCTGAGCTATGGTGGCAGGCCGCCTCGCTCGAGGCTCATGCAGGGCTCTCGGCGACCCTATGGGTTCCGTCGCGTGACGGCTGGGACCTCCAAATTGCCGTTGAAGCGACGTCGGCTCTAATCACGCTTGCTGTCCAGCTAGCAAGTGGCCAGGGATGGCAAGACGAAGAACGAGTCTGGAGAGCTCGGGCAGCCTGAACCACGGGATCGCGCTAGCCTCTGAGACCGTCCAGTTATCACTGGAGTGGGATGACCTCGACAAGGTCGGCCAAGTCGACGTGCTGGGCGAGTTCGCTCGGACTGGCGCAGTAGGCCACGTGGTAGCCGAGGTGCCGTACACGCAGCACCGGCCGGCCATTGAGTGTGACGGCGTCGACCTCCCAGCCGTCCACACCAACCCACCACATGCGGGCATCGTAGAAAACCGCAGGTCAAGTACGGTCAAAGCCCCACAATGCCGCCGGGTGGGCGCGCCGCGAGGGCCCCCAGCCCGGCTCCATAAGATGCCACGGGTACCAACACGACCGGGGGCAACTATGGACTACGACTTCCCACCCGACCTGCTGGCTGCCCAACGCGCCTACGACCAGGCCGACGCCAAGGTGCAGGGACTCGTCGCCGGCGACGACGACGAAGCCCTCAAGGCAGCCAGGGAGGAACGGCTGCGCGCCGTCATGGAATTGCACCGTCATGAATTCTGGCGGTCGGTGGACAATCGCCACCAGGCGGACATGGCTCTCAAGAAGGCTGCGAGGTCCTGACACGGCGAAGCGCCCCCACCCGGGAAGGTGAGGGCGCTCTCGTCACGACTGAGGTCTAGGCGCGCTTCCAGTGCCAGCGGCCGTCGCTGCTGTAGTAGCTGCACCGGTACCGCTTCTTGGTGACCTTGGCGTACCCGTACCGGCTGTGCGCGGCCGCGGGGCAATACGCCCCCGGGGTGATGCAAGTCCAGTGGTTGCCGACCCGCTTGTAGCAGCTGGCCGCCACGGTGGTGTGCGTGGCGGCTGCGTCGGCAGGGCCGGCGGCGAGGGCAACGGGGGCGACGAGGGCGGACGCGACGAGCGCGCCGGACACCAGAAGGCGTCGGAGCATCTGTACTCCCTGAGCTGGGGGTGTTGACGCTAGTGAGACGGCCTCCCGCATGAGGCGGTTGGCCTGTCTTGCCCCTGTGATCCCAACAGCTTCGCTCACGCCGAAGGGCGTTGAGCAGGTGGCTTCGGGGGGTGAAGCCCTGCCGAGTCGGTCTCCTGCTGCTGGGCCGCCCACCATTCGTCGGCGATCGGTCGGAGTGTGGCCGGCGAGTACACGAACACGCCGTGGTAGCCGCGTAGGAGATCACTGGAGTACCAGTGCAGGAGGACGTGCCAGACCCCGCCGGTGCGGGACCATGCGTGGATGATGGCCGGCGCCCAGGCGCCGTCGTCCATGAGGACCTCGACCGGCCTGCGGGGGTTGAGGCTGATGTGCTGCTCAGCGTGATCCCGGCTGGCGGTGACGTCGTGGAGCATGGGCCGGCGGTCGCGGTGCCACCAGGTGCACATGCCAGCTGCAGAGAGCATGCCACCAGTATCGAACATCTGAGCGATACCCGGAAGGTGGTCGACGCCTGCACCCTTCAAGCAGCCAGGCCGACACCGCTGACCGACTTCGGCTTGCGCTTCATCCGGCGCCGCTCCGTCTCCGTCGTGCCGCCCCACACACCGGTCTCGTCGTTGTCGAGCGCCCAGGCCAAGCACTCCGCAATCACCAGGCAGCCCCGACAGATCGCCTTGGCCGCGCCGCTACTCACCGGGTCGCCCTTCTCGGCGAAGAACAACTCGCCGTCCACCTCCGGGCAGACGGCGTAGTCCATCCAGGCGACCGCGGGGTCGTGAGCCATCGCGTACAGCTCGGCGAGCGCGTCAGGGCTCACGTCGCTCTCCCCGCAGCCTCGCCGGTGAGCCAGCGCCCGTTGTGCGGCAGCACCCGCCCGCCGGTCACCAGCCGGTACACCTCGGCGTAGGTGTCGCCCAGTGCCGCCGGGGCGGCGGCGACGCGCCGCGCGGCGGCACGCAGCCGCCCGGGCACGCCGGTGAGGACCTCCAGCGCCGCGGCGCAGTCTGTCACCTCGGCCCGCCACTCCTTCACGGGGTCGCCCCTGGTGGCGGACGCGATCCACGCGAGGAGCTCGGCCCGCCGCATGGCGATCGTCTGGACGAGCGCGACGACACGGTCGTAGTGGCCGAGGATCGCGATCCCGAAGTCCAGCAGCTCCTCAACGAGGTCGCGGTCGGAGGCGAACGGCGCATACCCGTCGCCGCCGCCGGTGAGGGGCCAGGTGCCGAGCGCGGCCGTCGCCCCGGCTAGCGGGGCGTAGGCGTTGGGCTGCAGCCCCGTCGCCCGGCAGCGGCCGCACATCTCGCGTCCCGCGCCGCCGAGCTCGGTCGTGTCGGCGACCATCTCAGCCTGGCTCGTCCAGCTCATTCCGGCCCCCAAGCGAGGTCACGGAGCGTGGCGTGCGGCGGCGTCGCATCGTTTCGTTTCAACAGGGTCCGTCTGGCTTCATATACGGGGCGCGGGGGAGGAGCTGTGGAACGAATCCCGGAAGGGGCTGTGGAACGAAAGGCCATCACTGTCGGTCACCATCCTCGTGGGCTTCGGCCCTGTCGATGAGGTCTTCGGCTGCGCGTTCCGCCGCCTCCTCGACGAGGCGTTCGACGTCGTCGTCCGCGCCGTCCAGGTCCATGCCGCCGAGCTCGGATTCCAGTTCGTCCGCCGACGGCACCGCGAGATACCAGCGCGCGGCCCGGCCCGCACCACGCAGCTCGGCCACGGTCTCGAACCGCAGCCGGTCCAGGCACCTCCACGCCCCGGTCTTCGACACGCCACGCTCGTAGCCGGCGGCCTGCATGGCGGTCTCGACCTCGCGCAGGGTCGTGCCATCCGGGCGGCTCAACATTCCGACGATCAGTTCACGCAGCTCCGGGCCGATCTCGGTCTGCTCGGCGGCTTGCTGGCGGCGGGCGATCGCCAGGGCGCGCCGCTCGCCCGGGGTGAGGGTGGTGTCGAGGCGGGAGCCGGCCTGGGCGAGTGTGGCCCGTGCCGCTTCGCGCGCCGCCGCGGCCCGGTCGACGGCCTGGTCCTCACTGAACGGCCCGGCCGTATCCGCCGGCGGGGCCGGGGACGAAGGGGCGGCGGCCGGGCGGGCCCCGGCCGAACGGCCGGCCGAGGAAGCGCCCGGTTCGGGGCCGTCGAACAGCAACCAGTCGACGACGGCCGACCCCATGCGCTGACGCAGGTAGGCGACCAGGCCGGGCTCCAGGTCACCAGCCGTACGGCCTTCGGTGAGATCGTCGATGTCGGTGAGCTTGTCCAACAGCCAGGTGCGGCCCGACGTCCAGTGGCCGGACAGGTCGGTGGACAGAATCACACCCGAGTGGCCTTCACCGTAGCGGCCCATGTCGGGCAGGGTCAGGCCGTACTCGCCGACGGCGTGCTGCATCTCGGATCGGCGGTTGACCTTCCCGATGAGGACCTGGTCGATGTCCGCGCGGATGTCACCGGACCCCATGTTGCTGACGGTGCCACGCCGGCCGACCGCCAGGACGCTGACCGCCTCGGAGCGGCCGGTGCCGGTGAGGTATTCGAACTCGCGGCGGCTGGCCAGGCCGATACGGTCACCTGGGCCCAGCAGCTTGTCGGTCTCGTCGACCACGACGGCGACGAGCTTCTGATCGCGGCGCGGCTCGACGGTCGCTTCGTCTCCGTCCTCGGCGGCGCCTCGGTAGTCGATGATGTGCCGCGCCATCTCCAGCAGCCGCAGCGCCTTGACCCGCTCGCCGGGGCCGCACGCCGACGCCCCGCACGCGCGGCGCCAGCGGCGCGCTTCCTTGCCCTTGGAGACGTTGATCAGGATGACCCACGCGTTGTCGGCCGCGGTCAGCCGCTCCAGGGCGTTGGACAACAGCACGGTCTTGCCGCCGCCCGTGGTGGCCACGACGAACACCCGCTTGGCGCCCTCTTCGTCCCACTGGACGATCTCCAGGGGGCGGCCCGACTCCGGGTCCATGCCGATGATGATCGGTTCGCGGGCGTCGGCCACCTTCGGGAGCGGGATCTCCGGTGTCGGGTCCAGCAGCGGATGCGGCAGGGCCACCCAGGGGTCCTTGTAGCGGATGCTGATCGTGATGCGCCCGGCCCGGTCCGGGCGGCGGACCTTCACCCGGGAAGTCTTCAGCCCCTCGATCTCGGCGATCCGTTCTTCGATGTCGCCGCCGACGATCTGTGAGGCGCGGCGGCGGGTCCCGATGGTGTCGATCTCCATCTGCTCGCCGAGCCGGGTTTCCCGCCAGTCGACCAGGTGGCTGCCGGTCAGGCCGTACAGCGGGGCCTTACAGTGCCAGTCGATCTTGGCCTGCTCCCACGCGATCGCGGTCCGGATCACGGGGTCCCGGCGGTAGGCGTAGTACACCAGCGCCCCGGTCGCCGCCCCGAGCCACGCCCCCAGCGTGTACGGCCCGAACGTGACACCCCACTGGGCCGCCGCGGTGAACCACAGCCCACCGGCCGCCGTCGCGGCGGCACTCAGCAGCGGGTTCGGGCCCTGCTCTCTGGGCAGATTCATGGTCCGGGCGTACATGCCGAGCGTGGCGAACACCGTGAGCGGCAGCCCGTACACGGCCGGGGCCTGCAGGGCGTGCGCGGCGGCCGCCGCACCGTACGCCCCGGCGATGACGGCGACCGGCCCCCGCCGCAGATGGTCGGCCTGGACCCAGCCGACGGCGCGGCCGAGCAACGCGCGGCGGGGAGTCGGCCGCTCGGCCACCTCTTCGGCGGTGTCCTCGGCCGTGAGGTCGGGTTCATGCGCGTGGGGACGCGTGGAGGTACGCACCCGGGTTCCTTCCCGTCTCAGGAGGCGTTGCCGGCGAAGAACCGGCCGCGGTACGGCATCTGGACGCCGGACGCCGCGAGGTTCAGAACCTCGCCGTACACGGCCATGAACTGCGCCCTCGCCTCAGCCAGGCGCTGGGCCGCCTCCGACATGTGCTCGCTGTAGGAGGTGATGCCAGACACCGCGGCGGGGTCCAGTCCAACCTCGTTGACGCAGTTCTCGCGGCACTGGACGAGGCCCTCGGCGTAGCTGAGCACGCCGGCGGTCTCGCCGGACATGAAGGAGATGAGAGCGGCGTCGTCTTCGGGGACGAAGTTCGCGACGCGGCCGATGACGACAGCCCAGTCGAGGGGAGGCGCGGCGGCATCTCCGGACTCGGCGCCGGTCTCTGCGGTGGGGGTCTCGGACATCGGGAAAGTGCCTTTCGGATCAGGTTCTGCGGGACGCGGGGAGGGCGACGATCTCGGCGCGGGTTTCGCGGGCGGCTCGGCCGGAGGTGTCCCGTTGGCGGACGGTGTTGGCTCCTCGCGGCGGGGGCGGCCGTTCCAGCGGGCCCGAGCACGCTCGCCGCGCTCCCTGGCCCATGTGCGTGCCTGCCCGCCCACGGTCCGCCACTTGTCGCGGGCCGACTGCTCCGGGCGGCGGGACGTCCGCTCGGCCCACCGCCGCCCGCTCCACCCATGCAGCGCCCGGGCGGCCCGCCCGGTCTGGCGCCCGGCGAGCTCAGCCGCGGCCTCGCTCGCCGTGTCCGCCTTGACCGGGGGCGCGCCGGTGGCGTTGTAGAAACGCACCAGCAGCGAGCCACGGGACGGCCGACGGCCACCGCCAGGCCTGCGGCCTGCGGAGGCCCAGCGAGGCATACGGGCCCGCAGGGGGTCGTTCCGGTTGGCGCGTGAGACCGCCGCGTAGATGATGCCGCTCGCCGTCGCGATCACGACGAGCTCGCCGCCGGTCATGACTGGTCCGCGTCCGGGGCCAGGTCGACGCGCCGGGCCTGGCCGGCCTGCTCGTCGACCTGGGCCGCGCGTTCGTTGGACAGCTCCGCCGAAGCGAACACGGCCGCCAGCACGGCCGCGGCCGCGATCGGCAGGAAGATGGCCGCCGCGAGAGGCAGACCCAGCAGGCGGCAGCCCACCATCGCCGCGGCCAGGATAAGCACGCCCCGCCCGGCGGGGCGGAACGACCACCAGCGGCGGAGGAACTCGCGGCGGCCGGGCGTCGTGCCGGTCATCCGAAGAACACCCCCCACATCTTCCCGACGCTGATGGAGTTCCAGGAGTGAGCCCCCGCGAGCAGGGCGCCGGTCATCAGGCCCCACCCGCCCAGGAGCGCCAGTTCGTACCACTTCGTGACTCGGGCCCACACGAGTGCGACGATCGCGCCGAGCAGGGCGAGCCAGAGGCCAGGAAGCCAGTTCACGATTCACATCCGTTCGTTCAGAAGATCAGTTGACGTCCGAGACCGGGCCTTGGGGCGTGTCGTTGCGCTCACCCAAGTCGGGCTCGGAGGGAAGGGACTTGCTCGGAGCGAGGACCGTGCCGTCGTCGAGGAAGGTGTAGCCCTGAGCGATCATTCGCTTCTGCACGGCGCGCACACGCCGGCCGCCCCAGCCGTCACTGAATCCGTAACGGTCGCCGACCTCGCTCCAGGTGGGTCGTCTTCCCACACCGGCCCGGCCGCGGCACCTTGCGCGGATCCACTCCTCGGCCTCGCGATTGCGCTGCTTAATGGGCTTGCTGGGCTCGTCGCGCTCCTCATCGTCGTCCTCACGCGGCTGCTCACGGCCGGGGCCGCCAATCGTGTGGGTGATGGTGAGGGTGTCGCCGTCGCGCAGGGGCCAGGTTTCCGGATCGCCCACACTCACGGGGTCGCTTGCGGGAAGCGCGGGCAGGAGAACAGTCGCCGGGTCGGGCGCGGTGTGTGACGTGGCCTTCGCATGGCCATTCAGCGGTCGGCCATTGGCGCTCACGCCGACGCTCACCGGCACCGCCGCGTTCTGCACGACAAGGGTGCGCGGCGGCGTAAGCGGGAACGGCATCAACTTGGGCCGCTTCCACTCTTCGTAGGCGGCGATCGCCGCCTGCGCCTCCGGGTTCATCTCCGCCGCCTCTTCGGCACCTTGCTCAGGGGTGACCCAGGCGCTCGCCGGGGCGACGTCGAGCAGCTGCGGCCCGCTGTAGAGAGCCGCCACCTCGTCGCGGAGCAGCTGCTGCCGCTCCTGGTTCCGGCCGAGCGCGGCGTGTTCGTCGGCGGCCGCGAAGGCGCGCTGCAGCCGCGTCAGCGCGCGTCGCTGGCTGCGGTCGGAGGCGCCAGCCTCACGGAGGTCCCGCGCCTTCTTCGCGGCCAGGGCGACGCGGGTGAGCCGCCGCTGGACGTCGACCTCGCCGGCGGTGCGGTCGCTCGCCTCGGCCAGGCCGACGCGGACCAGCACCCGCTCCGGGGTGAGCCGCCAGTTGATGCGGGAGCGGCCGGTGATGCGGTGCCGCTCGATGGCCATGCCGCGCTCCCACAGCCAGGCGGCCACCAGCGGCGCGGCCAGACGGAACACGGCCTCGGCGACGCTGCGGGCGTCCATGCTCGACAACACCGCCGACAGGCAGGTGAGCACCCAGACGGCCAGGCCGTCGATCCCGGCGGAGTAGTTCTCCCGCATGTTGCGGCGGGCCCGCACGGCGCTGGTGATCACCGCCACCTCGATGAAGGCGAACAGCAGCAGCCGCAGCGGCCCGTCGAATCCGAGCACGTCGCCGGAGAACCGCCACATTCCCTGCGCGGACACGCCGGTGGCGATGCTCGCGGCGACGATGGTGAGGCGGTCCTCAGCGGGGCGGGCGGCGGCCCACCGGCGGGCCCCAGCGATCGACACCCGGGCGGCACGCGCCGTGGCGCGGACGGCGATACGGAAGGCGACGAAAGCCAGGGTCAGGAGGACCAGGGCGGCCACCGCCAGGAGGATCTGCGTGATCGGCGGGACAGATCGGAGTTCGTCTATTAGGTTCTGCATGATCGGGCCTCTCTTGGCAGGTCCGGTAGTAAGGGCCCTCACCGGTGTTCGAGCACTGGTGAGGGCTTCTTTGCGTGTTCAGGGGATCTCAGATGGGGAGGGGTCCCGGCCGGGCGGATCCGCGCACCACGCCCGGCCGGGGGCATCAGGGGCCCGCCCCGCCCGGAAGACGGGGCGGACCCACGCCCGACGGCTGGTTACCGGGCGTCATGGTGGCCCCGCCCCTCACCCCCCAGGCCACAGGGGCAGGGCCACCGTCAGGTTGCCCCGCCGACCGCAGTACATCCGAAGACGGTCGGCGGGGCGCCCGCCTGCCGCGCGGGGGTACGACACGGCAGGCGGGAGCTCACTCGGGAGGCTCGTGAGAACCGAGCGCCTGGATCAGCGTCCCCACGTTCCCAGGGCACGCCTCCCGGTCACAGCCGGACGGGTGCTGCTCCACGGCGGTCCAGACGATGCCGTACAGGGTCCACCCGGCGTAAATCTCGCTGGAGCAGTGACGGCAGATGCGCTTGATCACCGGACGTCCCCGCCGGCGCGGGTCGGCTTGCGAAGCTCGGCCCACGCGCGATGCCCCTGAGCCGTACGGCTGGCACCGAAGGAGGCTGCCAGCGTGGACACCTCGGCCCACTCCGACCCGGCACCGCTGGGCACGGGGTCGCCGGGGTCGCCGACCTCGATACGCAAACCGGTGAGCGAGGGGATGATGACGACCTTGATCAGCCCGTCCGCAGGGGTCCGTGGCACGGCGTCGGCCACCAGGCGGGCGATGATCCGCTCGCACTCGTCAGCGAGCGCGGGGTGGTGCTGACGTGCGGTGGTGCGTGCCCAACGCCGGACCGTGTCGGCGGCCTCGGGCACGCCGTGCAGGTATTGCTCATACATGGGGGACCACCCAAGCTTGATAGCTAGGTTGAGCTTTCCGCTACCAAGGTTGCAGCTTGCTACCAAGCCCGTCAAGCTAGTCCCCGTGAATGAGGACGAGCGGCCCCTCTACGTGCGGATCGCCGACGAGCTCCGGGCGCGGATCGTGTCGGGAGAACTCCCGGCGGGCGCCAAGCTGCCGTCGATACCCGAGATCACCCGCCTCTTCCACGTAGCGGACGGCACCGCGAGAGACGCTGTCCGCGCGCTCGTGGCCGAAGGGCTGGCCGTGGCCCGGCCGGGATCAGGCACGTACGTCAAGGCCAGGCCGGAACTGCGCCGCCTGGTCCGCGCCTGGTACCGCGGCGGCCGGAAAGGCAGTCCGTTCGCGGGTGAGATGGAGGCGCAGGGCCGTCGAGCGTCCTGGGAGTACGACTCCCGGACCGTTCAGGCGCCCCCGGAGATCCGGCAGCGCCTCAGCCTGCCGGAGCCGGAAGGCGACGCCGTGGACGTGCTGCGCACCGACTACGTGTTTCAGGCCGACGATGAGCCGGTGATGCTGTCGACGTCATGGGAGCCGCTGGAGTTGACCCGGGGGACGGACGTCGTGATGCCGGAGGAGGGCCCGCATGCCGGTCGTGGCGTGGCGGATCGCCTGCTCGCGATCGGCCACCCGGTTGACGACTGGTCGGAGACGGTCGGTGCCCGGGTCGCCACCGGCGAGGAGTGCGCGAAGCTGGGCCGCGCGGCGGGTTCGGTGGTGCTGACGATCGAGCGGGTCTACGAGTCGCGGCAGCGTCCGGTGGAGACGGCGGACATCGTGGTGCCGGCGGACCTGTTCCTCCTGGTGTACGGCGGCCGCATGGGCTCACGCTGAGCGCCAGGACGGACTCTCCACCTTGGTATGGCAGTGCCCCGCTCCTCGTTGAGGATGCGGGGCGCAGTCAGGTCTGAGGTCGTGCGCGGCGGGCGTACTGCAACAGGCCCAGCGCCGTGCTCCTGGCGTGCGGATCGTGCAGCGGCAAGTGGTACCCGGTCGATCCGTCGAAGTCGGCGAATTCCCGCCACCGGTAGGCGACTTTGCCGGAGATGACGGGGTGGTCGGCCTGGAGCTGGGCGAGCTGGCGGGCCCACTGGTCGAACACCGCGTCGGTGACGAGCGGGGAATCCATGTCGTAGTACAGGATCGAGTGGACGAGGACCTGACGCCTGCGGCGGTTGATGAGCTCCGCGACCGCATCCGTCTCGGGCCTGCTCAGGTTGGCCGCCATGCCCGCCCTCCAGGTCGATGAATCAGGATGCTGTCAAGGTAGCCAGCCCATGGCGTCTTCCGGGCATGGGCCTCGCTCGGGCATGTGCATCACCGTGCCGTAGTGCGGCGTCGGCTCGTCGGTGGGCTCGTGAAGGTTCCGCACCGGCACTGGTGCTCAGCCGAGCCAGAACGCGGCCACCGACCAGTCCGTGGCCTCAGTGGTCGACCCGTCGTGCGGCACGACTTCGGTGGGCGCGATGTAGCCGTGGCCTGGGTCCAGGCGGATGCGTAAGCAGCGCAGCGGGTGGCCTTCGGCGACGTAGTCCCGCAGGTCGTTGGTGTGCGGTACGTGGGTGTCCTGGTCGCGGCCCAGTGCCCGGCAGATGTCCACGATGGTGCGGTCTCCGAGGAGGAGGTAGCGGGTGCCGGGGCCCATGTTGAGGGCCAGGCGGCGGCGGCTGGTCAGGCGGTCTGGGTAGGGCTGCCGGTCCCAGTTGTCGACGTGCAGGCCGATCCTCGCTCCGCCGTTGTGGTGGTCCTGTGTGGTGGTCAGTCGGCCGGGCGGGCTGTCGGTGCAGGCGAGCAGCTGCCGGGGCCAGCGGCCGTTCAGCGGGTCGAGTGCAGTGGCCACCTGGCGGCGCGCCGCGAGTCCGGCGGCCGGCTCCAGCGGCAGCGGGCGGCTGACCAGTTCGACCACCAGACTCCGGGGGGTCGTTTCGTCCGGGCGGAGCTGCTCGGCCTCATCTTCGTTGATCGGGCGCCAGTCGCCGGCGGGGACGACAGCGGCCGCACCGTCGTAGCAGGGGGCGTCGCGGCCCGCTGTGGTGACGCCGGCGACGTCGATGCGGTGCTCGATATCGGTGAAGTGGCCGAACAGCAGGCGGAAACCCACGGTCGCCCCCATTCCTACGCCTGGTCCTCAGCGACCAAGATCTCCAGGTCGGCCGCGACCGCCTGCGCCAGGCCCGGGAGCTGGGACCGGTCGAGGGTGACCTGCCGGAGGCAGCTGACTCCGCGGACGCCGGCCAGGTCGTTGCCCCGCAGATCGAAGCCGCGGTAGACGCCGCCGTCGAACTCCGTTCGATACAGATCGCAGGCATTCAGGGTCGCGCCGGTCAGGTCCGCTCGGGAGACGGACGCCTCGCGCAGTGAGCAGGACGAGAAGACGACTGGACCGGCGGCGCGGATGCGGGAGAGATGCGCGTAGTCGAGTCGGCACCGCTCGAACAGCACGCTGTCGAGCGTGACGTCATCGATCACCGCGCCGAGGAGTTTGCAGTCGGTGAAGACGACGCGGCTCAGTTTGCTGCCCGTCATGCGCAGGTTGGACAGGTTGCAGTCGGCGAACTCCACCGACGACAGGGTCACCTGGTCCAGGCAGGCGCGCTGCGCGGTCAGGCCGGTGATGCGCCCGCTGGTGAGGGTGGTCCCGGACAGGGACAGTTCACGCAGCTGGGCGCCGGTGTAGGTGATGTCGGTGAGCCGGTCACGGTCGAGTGATGTGACTTCGTCCAGGGCTTCCTCGTCGAGGTGGGGCAGCATGATGGTGGTCTCGCGCACGGTGCGGGTCTCCATGGGTCCTCCGTATCAGGGGTGCGGCCGGGGCCGCGAGCAGGCGCACCGCGCCGCTCGTGGCCCCGGGGCGGGCGGCTACTTGTTGTCCCAGGCGGGCCGGTTGTCGAACCCGCCGCCGGTGTTGTCCCAGGAAGGGCGGTTGTCGAACCCGGCGTGGATCGTGTCGGGGGTCGTAGGCGTGTACGTGGTGATGAGGTCGTCGACGAGCGGGGCGTCAGTGGTCGCGAGGACCTGCAGCGGTGTCATGTCGCTCCTTCGTTGCGGTGTGTGCCAGTGCGGTGATGAGTGCTTGCCGGGTGAGGCGGCAGTAGGTGGTCTCCGTGGCGGAGAAGGTGCCGTGCTCGAAATAGCGGTTACCAGCCTGGGCGCCTCTGCAGAAGTCCCAGAACGTGCAGGTGTCGCGGCAGGCGCGCAGACCGGCCATGAACTCGCGGACGTAGCGCAGCCGGTGCGCTGTGGCGAGCATGGCAGGGATCGACTGGTCGCGGACGTTGCCGGCGATGAAGTCGCCGTACGCCTGGTCGGTGATGCCGGCGAGCTCGGGGGACAGCAGCACGACGTCGCCGTTCCAGGCGATGGTAGGGATGGGGTCGAGGCGGCGGCTGCCCCATGCCTGGTGCTGCCCAAGGCGGATCAGCCGCAGGTAGTTCGCGATGCGCTGCACATCCCGCAGGACGGGCAGGTGGCCCGGCTGCACGGACCAGGCCGCGACCCGCGCCCAGAACTCTTCGGCCTGCCGCGGGGTGATCGGTGGCGCCGTGGTGTTCACGCCCTCCAGTTCCTCGATGTTCAACCCGATGCTGTGCGGGTCCAGGCGCGCGAGGAAGTCGAGCAGGGGTTCGGGCTGGGCGATGCCGTCGGCGCCGACCACGGTGATGATCGAGAACGGGATCGCGTGGTCGTGGAGAGTGCGGATGCCGCGGAGAGCGCGGGCGAACGAGGGCTGGCCGCGCAGGTCGACCCTGCGGGCGTTCAGAGGTGCGGGCCCGTCGATGCTCACGCCGACCCGCACGCCGTGGCCGCTCAGCAGTTCGCACCAGCGTTCGTTGAGCAGGACGGCGTTGGTCTGCACGTAGTGGGTGATGCGGCGCTGAAGGCGCAGGCTCTCGAACGGGGCGAGCATCTCGGCGAATCGACTGACGCCGACGGTGAGCGGCTCGCCGCCGTGCCAGACGATGTCGATTCGCCCGCCGCGGTCTGTGAGTTTCTCGGCGGAAGATGCCACAGCGTGCAGGACCTCGGGGGGCATGCGCTGGCTGAGTGTCCGATGCGGCAGGTAGCAGTAGCTGCACGACAGATTGCACAGGGGGGTGGGTTGGAGCACAAGCGTTCTCGGCGGGCCGAACCAATGCCCGATCTCCTGCCGTTCGTCCATCGCGTCCTCGTCGGGGATGGGGTGGGTGGCCGGCTGAGGGCGTTTCGCCCTGGTATGCCTCTGCGCCGGTCGTAGGAGGGGCGGTCCCTCACCTACGGGGGGAAGCGGGGGACCGCCCCGGGCCCGCCCGCGCGCCACGGGGGCCGGCACGTCGGGCGGGCAGATCGAAGGGCGGCCTCCCCTGGCCACCCCTCCAAGGTGGGGGAGGCCGCCCAGCCCCAACCCGGTCGGGCGGCTACACGACCGGGCCGGGGCCGCTCATCGGACGCGGTGCGCGATCTCGTCCTGCGCCGCCATGGCGTCGGCGAGCTGTTCCGGCGTCGACCGGGCGAGCGTAGTCACGACCCCGGCGGCGATCTCGGCGAGCGTCGGCGGGCGGCGGCGGGTAGCCCACCACCGCACCTGGCCGCCGGTCTCCCGGATCTGCCACGCGGGATACGTCTGCTCCAGCGCGGCCAGCTGCCGGGTCTGCCGGGTGATGACGACGCCGGTCAGCGCGCCGGCGGTGCCGTCTCCCCGTGGGAGGGCGGCATGGGCTGGCGCCGGCTGGTCGCCTGGGGCGTGGGGCGGGGATGCCCGCGCGGCTTGGGCGTCCTGCTCGGCGACCACCTGGGCGAGCTCGTCGAGCGTGTCGGCGTCGACGGTCCGCTCAGCGCCCGCGGCCTCGGCCGCCGGGGGGAAGCGCTGCTCGCGGGTCGCCCAGAACCGGCCGACGTCGGAACGCCAGAGCCGCCAGCCGGGGCACTCGCGCTGAGCCTCCTGCAGCAGCCGGTCGATGGCTGTGTCTGGTGGGGAAGCGACCATGCACGGAACGTACGGCCGGGTGACTAGCCGGTTACGAACAGATGGCGACGAACTCTAAGTTCGCAGCACGCGAACTTAGAGTTCGTTTTCGGGTCCTTCGGTCACACGAGGATGCTGTGCCGGTCTGCCAGGTATCGCACCTCCGGCGCCCATGACGGCCGGGCCCTGAGCGCCAGGGCCTGAACCATCTGCCGGAGCAGGATCTTGTGGTCTAGCTCTTCGGGGCATTCCCGCTCGATCCGTGTCAGATACACCAGGCTGGCGGCGTCGTCGCCCAGGTCTTCGCAGGCGCGGGCGATCTGCGACAGGTGGGTGGTCCGCCGCTCGATGGACTGCACCCGGGTCAGGTCGACCTCGTCCGCTACCCGCAGCGCCGCCTCCGGTTGCCGGGTCTCGCACTCGATGCTGGCCATGTGGATGGCCACGTTGGTCGGACCGAACGCCAGCCCGTAGTGGTTGACCCGCTCGTCGACGCGCCGCGCGAGCCGGAGCGCCGGGCCGCGGAGCAGGTCGCGTGCTTGCTGGTCGCCGCCGGCGCGGGTGAGCGCGATCGCCGCCATGAGGTGGAGCCCGCCGAGGATGGCCAGGCTGCCGGTGTCGGTGCCTGCGGCGGGCTCGAACCTTTCAATTCCTCTTCGGGCGACGTCGTAGGCGACGTCGTGCATGTCGTCGCTCAGGCACGACTGGCCGAGGTTCCAGTGGGCCCAGGCAGTCAGCGTTGGGGTGTCGGTCTCCTCGGCGTAGCGCATTGCCCGGTCGGCGGCCAGGTGCGCCAGGTCGACGCGGCCGAGGTGCTTGAGGACCCCTCTGGCGAGGATGTACGTGTTCGCGGCGGCCTGGCAGGCGTCTCTGCGTCTGCCTGGTGTGCCGGCTTCCTGCACGAGCCGCTCGGCGTCGCTGATGAGGCCCGGTAGGGCCCGCATCAGGATGGAGTATTTGTGGGGGGAGGTGTACCACGCCTGTCGGGCAGACTCGACGCGCTCGGTGAGCTGCTCCGTGTCGGGTGGCTCGGCGTCCGGGCCGAGAGTGCGGTAGGTGAAGATCGCCCGCTCGATGTCGCCGATCTGCGGGCGGCCGGGTTCGTGGGAGTCGCGGGGGACTTCGCCGAGCAGGACGGCCGTTCGTACGCCGAGGACTTTCGCGATCTCTCGGAGCATCGGCAGGGAGGGGGTGCGTTTGCCCTGTTCGATCAGCTCGATGTGCCTGGTGGTGCACCCGGTTTGCGCGGCGAGAGCCGTGGTGCTCATTCCGCGCCGCTCGCGCTGCAGCCTGATCAGACGTCCGGTGATAATCTCGGCCATAAGCCCTGCACCTTCTTGAGTGACTCGACATCTCTCAGGCTGGTGTGCAGGGCTCACTCATGTCCAGGCGTCACGGGGGTCGATTGCGGACGACTTCGCGTACAGCGGGCCGAGCGGCCTCGCGCCTGGCCTATGCGGGGTGTGACGGGAAAGGCCGCCATCTCTGGCCGCCGGCCGCCAGGTACGCGCGGCGTAGCTGCCAGTCGCGGTAATCGGCCAGGGGGACCCGTTCGATCGTGTGCTCATCGATGAGCGTCACGTCCAGGAGCTGCGTAAGAACGTTCCACGCCCACGTCAGGGCGGCTTCCAGGCAGCATTCCTTCACCGGCTCGCCGGCGGCGGCCTGCTCCAGGACGGCGTACAGCGCGTTGTCGGTGCGGGGGCAGTGGTAGCCCTGCTCAATCAGGAGTTGGTCGCCCAGCGCTTCGCGGAGCTGCTGGATCGAGTGATGGGTGATCGCTCCGACGATGCCTTCGGCCTTCTGCTGTTCAGTCGGCGGCTGTAGGCGGGCGGCGGTGTACCCGCGTTCGAACCGGGTGATTCGCCACGCCGGGTAGTCGTGCTCGAGCAGGGTGAAGAGCAGTCTTTCTACGTCGGCGTCGTCGTTAGGCACAGGACGAAGCACGGTTCCCCTCCGGCGGGTCTTGGGGTGGTGATGGGGGAGGGGCGGCGGGGCGTGCTCTCTCCAAGGGCTTTCCCCGCCGCACCTCGCCTTTTGCCGCCAGGCGCGCCCGGCGGCAAGTCGGAAAAGTCCGGCACCTTGTCACTGCATGGCATGCCAAGGCATGCCTTGGCATGCCTTTCCCTGGCAGACGATGGCAGACCATGATCCTCTAACGTCTGGTCATGATCGATTGGGATGAGGACCGGACCGTGTGGGAGCAGGTCTACGAACTCCTGCGGGCCCGAATCGAGTCGGACACCTACAAGGAACGCCGGCCCATCCCCAGCACGACACACCTGGTGCAGGAACTGGGCGTCGCCCAGGGGACGGTGCGTAAAGCGGTAGCGCGCCTCAAGGAAGAAGGGCTGCTCAGGGCCATCAACGGCAAGGGAACGTATGTCCGGCCGCGCAGCGAATGGTCGCCGCAGATCACGGAATGACATCGTCTTCCCTCTCGTTGGTTGCAGTCCTTCCGGACTACCTCCCATTTGCACGCGTACACGTCATACTCAGGGCGAGGGGTCATCCGGCGCAATAGGCAAGTCCATATCCGTAAATTCCGGTAGTGGATACGCCCGATTTGCGGTGAACTTCCAAGCGAGGAACTGTGATGAGCTTCAGCCCGGCCGTACGGCGACGCGAACTGGCCTACATCCTCAGGGCGTACCGGGGCGGCCGTGACTCCACGAAGGTCTCCAGGGAGCTCGGCTGGGACCCCAGCAAGATCTCCCGCATCGAAAGCGGCCGCTTCAAGCGCATCAACCCCCGAGACGTCCTCGACATGCTGACCGCCTACGGCGTCGAAGACGCCCACGAGCGCGACGTGATCAAGCAGATCGCCGTCGACTCGCGAGCCAAAGGCTGGTGGGACCAGTACGGCGACGTCTTCCGCTCCGAACTACCCGACCTCGAAGCGGGCGCGACATACGTCCAGGCCTTCGAGGTCCTCGTCGTGCCGGGCCTGCTGCAGACCCCGGACTACGCCGCGGCCGTCCTGCGCGGGATCGGCGTGCGGGACGAGGAAGAGCTGGCGCGCCGCGTCGCGGCACGGGTCATCAGGCAGGACATCCTGTTACGGGAAAACCCGCCCCGCCTGCGGGTAATTCTCGACGAGGCCGTATTCGCCAAGCCGGTGGGAGGCCACGAGGTGATGGGCGAGCAGATTCGCCAGCTGATCCACCTCGCGACATGGCCTAACGTCGAAATACGCATGATTCCCAATGCGGTCGGCGCCCACGCCGGCATGTGCGGGCAGTTCACGATCCTCGGCTTCGACGGCCACCCGTCGATCGCTTTCCTGGAGACACCGGTTGGTCACACCCTTGTGGAAAAGCCCGACGAAGTTGATCAATATCAGGGTGTCTACGACATGCTGATGGCGATGTCCCTGCCCCCAGAGGAGACTCTGACTGCCATGGCCGGTATGGCCGGCAACGCCTGAACGAGCGAGGGGATCATCGTGGGCGACGACAGCGAGACATGGGAGTGGATCAAGAGCCCGTACAGCGCATCGGAGAACTGCGTCGAGGTGGCTTTCCGCCCGGACGGAGTCGCGGTGCGGGACTCGAAGGACCGGCAGGGGCCGCGACTGTGGTTCACCCCGGCCGAATGGGACGCGTTCCGGAATGGGATGAAGGCCGGCAACTTCGACCGGCCGTGAACGGGATGGCACGGGGCCCCCGGCGTGCGCCGGGGGCCCTTCGCATCTCCGATCGCGGTGTCCGATTGTGGGAGCAGAGTGGGAGCGCCGCTGGGAGCGACACACCGCTACAGACCGCTGAGAACCGCTGCTGATTCGCCGCCTAACTGGGAATACTCCCTACTGACCATGGTGATCCCGGAGCTCTCACTTCACTCGTAATGAAGGGGTCAAGGGTTCGATTCCCTTAGGCGGCTCCAGCTCAAAGGCCCTCCCGGAAGATCCGGGAGGGCCTTTTGCTAACACCCTTGCTAACAGCCTATCCCGCCGGCCTGAGCTAGAACTGGCAGGGAGGTTTCCCGTCCACATGCCTGCGATCAGCGGCCCGATGTCTCGGCTCCAGCAAGCCGGCCACCCGTTCATCAGCGCCTTGAGGCTTTGTTGGGAACGCAGATCACGCAGGAGACCCTCCGCTTTGAGCACCTCCGGGGGCTCGTGGAGGGCAAGATCCCCGAAGCGGCCGATCTTGACTATAAGGGCCAGCTCTACGGCAACAGCGACTCAGCTAAGCGCGACCTATGCACCGACGTCGCTGCACAGGCCAACACCCAAGGTGGCCTTGTTATCGTCGGTATCGACGAGGACAGCCAGGCGCGCGCTGCCGCTACCCCTGGTGTGAGTATCTCTGACGCAGAGACCCTGCGCATGCGTCAGATCCCGGCATCCGGCATCGCGCCGTTCCCCGCGCCCGACGTTATCCCCGTCGAGGATCCTGAACGACCCGGCATCGGCTGCTACGTCATCGCAGTACCTCGCAGTCCGCGATTCCCTCACGGCATCACCATCAACGATGGCTTTCGCTGGCCTCGCCGGAACGGTGCGTCGATCACCTACATGTCGGAGTCGGAGCTCTCCTCTGCTTATCGAAGTCGGTTTTCCCTGGTCAATGACCAGAGCGTTCGTGCTCAATAGATCGAGAAGGCGGTTCGGAATCGGACAGCCATTCGATCCGGTGCATGGGTAGTTGTGTCCCTCGTGCCGGACCTGCCCGGTGATATGAAGGTCACCTGGGATACGTTTAGCGCATTCAAACTGGCCTTCTCCCGCGAGAACTCGGTCCTGTTTTCCGACGGCTATTACACGTGGCAGCGGATAGTGCCCTGTCCGGGGTGCCTAATCATGGACGCCGACATCAACTCGCGTGGAGACGACAGCTGCGTATCTAGTAGGGGACATCATGCGGTCCTTCGGACACCCGGACGTCCTGCACATCACCACGGAGGGTCAGGTTGCTGCAGGCAGATGGGGCGACTACCACGACAAGATAGAAGCCTGGGCCAAGGCTGCAGGAATCAGACAGTCTGAGCCAAGTTCGAGAACGGCCTTCTTGACTCCCGGCTTCTCCAACACGGGACATGATCGCCTACTTGGAATCGGCCACGCTCGCGTTCAGCGGCTTCATCAGATCCAGCGCCTGGCCGTCGCCGATGGCGGGCACCTGGTGAATTACCCGAATAATTAGCTAGGTTGCCCTCACCTCGTCCGATTCTCACAAGGGGAGTGGCAGCCATGCGGCAACAGAACAAGACCTTCCAGGCGATCGAGGTCGGCGACGGCGGCGACGGGCGGTGGGCCGCCCACGCCCGGGCCCTGTGGCAGGACATGGAGGGCCTGCTGACCGCGGAGGGCAGGACTCCGGAGGGCGCGGACCGAGTTCGGGCGCTGTTCCGTGCGCACATGCCGGAACTGGTCCCGGTTCTGGACCGCCTGGCCAGCCAACTCGACCGGCCCGAGGCGGAAGCCTTCCTCACCCACGCGGCACTGCGGCCGTTCTCCCCGGCCTGCACCCAGATCGGCAGGAACGGCACTCTGCTGCGCAACTACGACTTCCCGCTCGATCAGTGCGAGGGCACCATCGTCTCCTCCTGCTTCCTGCGACCCGTGATCGGGATGCAGGACGTGCTGTGGGGCTTGCTGGACGGGATGAACGACGCCGGTCTCGCGGTCTCGCTCACCTTCGGCGGACGTTCCGTCTACGGACGTGGCTTCGCCATCCTCATCGTGGTGCGCTACCTGCTGGAGACGTGCGACACCGTCGATCAGGCGGTCGGCAGGCTGCGGTCCCTGCCGGTCGCCGTCCCCCAGAACCTCACCCTTGTCGATCCCACCAAGGCGGTGACGGTGTTCGTGGGGCCGGATATGTCGCCGACGGTGGCACCGGATGCCTGCGCCGCCAATCACCAGCACCTGCCGGTGACCGACGAGCAGGAGCGGGCCTCGCGGACGCAGGAGCGGCTGCGCGCCATTCGCGCCGCGGGTGCGGACGTGGCGGCGATGCTGAAGCCGCCGCTGTATCGATCCGTCGACGAGCAGGGATCGGGAACGCTCTACACAGCCCGCTACCGGCCCGTCGAGGGCCGTGTGACGTACTACTGGCCCGGTGAGTCCTGGCAACAGTCCTTCGGCGACTTCACACCCGGATCCCGCACCGTGACCTTGGGCCGGCCCAGCTGAGGGGCTTTCCGGACAGCTGCTCACCCCTGCACGAAGATCTTGCAAGAACGTGATTTCACCCGCCGCCGAGAGGCCCTTCCTCGGCCGGCCCTGCCACGGCCGCACGGTGGACCGGCAGGGGCTCGGCACCGCTCCACCGGTCGGACGAGCGCCCGCCCGATACACCCTGACAAGGCGTCTCTCGCCACGCGGTCACCAATCCACAGGTCTTGACAATTGCTCCTTACGCATTGAACCTCTGTCGACTCATCCAAGTGCCCTGGCGAAGACGTCAGCAGCAGCGGTCTCGGCCGAGCGGATCACGTGGGCGTAGATGCGAAGCGTGATGGCTGGGTCGGCGTGTCCAAGTCGAGCGGCGACAATGTGGACCGGGACACCAGCGAGGAGCAGCGTGGATATGCCGGAGGTCGTGAAGGCGGACGAAGGGTAGTTGTTCGGTCAGAGTCTGCCCGTCGTCTGCAAGCTCGTTGTACGCCTTGATGAGCTTGCTGGGGAGATTGGTCACCGTGGTCGGGTAGATGGGGCCACCCAGGCGGTCGTGAAGACGTGGCCGTTCTCCTCGCCCTTCCACGCGTCGCCGACGCGTGCTTTCTCGGCTTCTTGCGCCTCTCGGTGCTGACGAAGGACGATCACCGTCCCCTCGTCGATCGTGACCACGCGGGTTCGGCCACTCTATCGACCTCGTCGGATGAAGGGGCGACGGGCCTCACGGCGCTATGCGCGGCGTATGGGTGACGGCCGCGCGGGCCGAAATCCTCAGCATGCATGCCTCTACTTTTGCCTATATGGTCAACGATCCGTAGTCGCGCGATTACTTTCGCGGCATGAGATCGAAGTTGTCGGGTCAGGAACGAGCAGCGCGAGAAAAACGGAAGGTCGCACTACATCGCACTCCGCTTGGCTACAGGACAGCTCCGTCACCGGTGCGTAGCAAGGTGTCATGGGTGCGAAGAAGACGGAGTGGACCGAGGACGCCAAGAGGCGCACCATGTCCGCTGAATCGCGGAAGCCGGACAGTAAGACGGCTCAGAGAGGTCTTGGGCGCATAGCTCAGTCGGCCAGCGACAGGAGCAAGGTGCACGGACGGGGCGCAGCTGGGCGGTCCTGAGCGTGGGATAAGCGCAGATCGATGATCTTACTAACGCGGATGCTAACAACAGTCCTGAACGATCATGGACTGAGAGACCCCATGAAGGCGTTTCGACCTGGGCCTGTTGACGGCCGTGGACGGTTCTGGAAGGTCGTGATCTGACTCGTAATGAAGGCGTCAAGGGTTCGATTCCCTTAGGCGGCTCCACTACAGAGGCCCTCCCGGTTCACCCGGGAGGGCCTTCTGCTGACACCTTGCCAACAGGGGTCAGGCGTGGCGGCCGTAGGTGCGCGGATCCACGGGCTGCTCGGACTTGGGAAGCCCGCCGACCACGAGACGGTAGGAGTCGATCACGAGCTCCTTCACTAGGTTCTCGTCGATGGTGCCCCCGCCTTCCACCGTGATCCAGTGCCTCTTGTTCATGTGATAGCCGGGGGTGATGTCTGCGTACTGCTCACGCAGGGCTGCGGCGTTGTCCGGGTCAGCTTTCAGGATCACGACGGGGCGCCCCGGCATCTCGGTCATGAGCATGAAGACCTTGCCGCGCACCTTGTAGATCTCCCAGCCGGTGCCGGAACGATGCTCCAGGTCGGCGCCAGGCAGGTCCACGGTGCAGTCGCCCGCGATCTTCTGCAGTTCCTGTCCGTCCAAGGTGACCAACTCCTCTGTCGATCCGAGTGCCCTGACCGCCCGGCCAAGGCCCAAGGTGGCGTCTCCCGCATGGCCGCCACGAACGGCGGCGCCTGCCGCCGGCCTTGGTTGTCCGGGGTAGGCCGACATCGACCGAGGTGTCCGCGGTCCGCGTTCTTCGGCCACGGTCGTTGCGATGTCGGGGATGTCTAGGCGAAGGTGAACAGCCGGTCGGGTTCGAAGCGCGAAATCGGGTCGGTGTACACCCTCGTAAGGTCCGGGTAGCCGAGGGCCAGCAGGACCGTCGTGGTGTGTCCGGTCTCGCGTATCTTGAACGCCTTGTCGACGCTGGTCGGGTCGAACCCTTCGAGCGGCATGGCTTCGACGCCGAGTTCAGCGGCCGCCATCATGGTCATGCCCAGCGCCATATAGGTCTGTTTTTCCATCCAGTGGTTCAGATCCTTGTAGCCGTAGTTGCGCAGGTTGAGGAAGTCGCGGGTCATTGACTGCCACAGCGCGCGCTTCGCCGGGTCGGCGAACCGACCGTCGGCGGTTTCCTTGTCGAACACCTCTTTGATGTGGCTCTCGGGTAGATCTGCCCGGGTGGTGAGGATGATGGTGTGCGACGAGTTCAGGATCTTCCCGCCGTTGTCTTGGAATCGTTCGCCCAGGTTGGCCACGAGGTGCTCTTTGCCCTCGGCCGTGGCGATTACGTAGAAGTGGTTGGGCTGGATGTTCGTCGACGACGGCGTGGACCGCAGGAACTTCAACAGTTGTTGAAGAGTCTCTTCCGGGATGGTCTTGGTGGGATCGAAAGCCCTGGTGAGGTGCTTGCTCATGAGCTTGTCGAGATCCATGTCAACCTGCTTTCAGCTTGCGATCACTCGGTGAAGAGGCTGTGATTCGTGGGGTTTGGGCTAGTTCTTGCCACGGGCGAGTAGTTCGCTGATGCGGTCGAAACCGATGCCTGTCGTCGCCGAGGCGAGGTCGCCCGCGACGAGCGCCTTGGTGGCCTGTTCCAGCGCCCCCATCGCGTGGATGTAGAGGAACGGACCCAAGCTGATGCGTTTGACCCCGGCCTTCTGCAGTTCGGCAACGGTCAGCACCTTGTCCGACGGTGAAACGAGGACGTTGACCGGTGTCGGCGCGACCGCGGTGACGATCGCCTCAAGTGCGTCGAGGTCGGGTGGGTACGGGGCGTAGAGCACATCCGCGCCGACCTCGGCGAAGGCCGTCAGACGCCGGATGGTGTCGTCGAGATCGGGCCGGCCCTGGATGAAGTTGTCGGTGCGGCCGGTGACGACGATGCGCCCCTTGGCCGCGTAGACGGCGCTACGCACGCGGTTGACTGCCTCGTCGAAGTCGCGGATGGGTTGATTGGGATTGCCCGAGGTGTCCTCGATCCCGATACCGGCCAGGCCAGACTCCACGGCGGCCTCAACGGTCGCCGCGACGTCTTCAAGCCTGTCGCCGTAACCGTCCTCGAAGTCTCCGTTGACAGGGAGCCCGGTCAGTCGTCCGAGCAGTCGCGCATGCTCGAGATGCTCGTCGCGGGTGATTTCGTGACGTCCGTCGGACCGGCCGAGCGTGGCGGCGAGCGCCGCCGACGATGTCGCGATCGCCTCGAAACCGGCATCGGCCAGCATCAGCGCCGAGAGGCCGTCCCAGGCGTTCGGCATGACGAATCCACCCTCGCGGGTGTGCAGCGCCATGAATTTCTCATAGAGTTCGGAGCCCGGCATGTCGCGCCTTCCTGAAAGCTCGTTTTACTGGGCCACGGCCGTATCGACCGGGCCGACGGCGGGTATGTCGAGGTCGGTCTGGTTGACGTTCTTGATGAAGTTGGTGAGCAGGAATTGCACTGCCAACGCGACGATCGCCAGGATCTGCGGGTCGGTGTACCCAGCGCCTCGCACAGCCGCGAGCTCGGCATCGCTGACCTGCCCGCGGCTGTCGACCACCCGTTGCGCGAAGCGGGCGGCCGCGGCGCGTCTGGGATCGACCGAGCTCCCGATGCGTCCGAGTTCGATGTCGTCACGTGGCATGCCGCTGAATTCGGTCGCGACGTGGGTGTGCATCGCCAGGCAGTAACTGCAGCCGTTGGCCTGCGATACGGCCAGCGCGATGCTGTGCCGGGTCTTCGCGTCCAGAACCCGGCTCAAGGTGGCTTGCAGAGACGTGACGACCTCGAGAACGGTCGGGTTCGACGCGATGGTCTTGAACATGTTCGGGACGAAGCCGAGCTGCGCACCAACGTTGTCGAGTATCCGCTGCGCGCCGGCGGGTACTTCCTCCGGGGTGGGAACGTTCAGTCGTGACACAGCGAATCGACCTCCGGTCGGGTGTGAGTAGTCGTCGTCGAGCCGCAGCCGGGCTCTTAGTGCTTCAGAGTTCCGGCGCAGGCCTCACCTGCGCCGGCTGCAACCTGGCCGGTGGCGTCGGCACGCCGGGCGCCCGGTGACCTGCGATCGCGAGGGGTGACTCCGTCGGCGCCGACTTCCGGATCTCTTCACAACGGAACGGTGTAACGGGACTATATAGTCCAAAACACGTCGGTTACAACCATCGCTCGTAACGAAAGTCCCAAGCCGCACGAGGCGACGCCCGCCGTCCACGCTCCGGCGGCCGCTCCACGCTCTACCGGCGGTGGAGCGACACGTTCGAGCTGATCGTGGACACGCTCGACCACGGCTCTCGCAAGCAATCCGACATGTGAAACATCGATCTCAGTCGGCTGGCGATGGCTGCGTGGTCTCAGCCACAGCCGGTGCCGGCTAGACCCTCCAACTGGAGACGAACGGGGCAAGAAGAGAGGATGGGCCACTAACACCCGAGGCTGTTGCAGATCTTGCTGGGCGGGGGCTTCCCGGGCCGTTTGGCCATGAGTTCAACGTTCAGACAGGCTCTCGATATGCGCAAGTGCCATGTCGATTGATGTCGCCATCGGTGTGACATCGCGCGCTGTCTGGGCCAGCATGTACCCGCCCTGGAGGGCTGCCATGAGCCCGGTCGCGAGCTGGTCTGTCGACGCCTCGGGCGGAAGCGCACCACTGTCTTGAAGCCGTCGCAACACGCCTGCCAGGAGTCCCTGCCATTCGGTGAACAGTTGAGACAGGGCTTGGCGTGCGAGAGCGTCGTGATCGGAGACTTCGGTGGCCAGCGAGCCGAGCGCACATCCGTAGGCGCCATGTCGAAGGGCGTTGTTCTGGACCAACGCGTCCCGCCAGCGTCGTAGGCCCCGGATCGTCGAGACATGGCCGAGGGCCTCGCGCTCGCGTTCGATGACGCGTTCTCCCACGTGGTCGATGACGGCCCGCACGAGCGCGTCCTTGCCGTCGAAGTGGTGGTACAACTGCGACTTGCTCACTCCGCTCGCCGCCAGCACCTCATCGAGCGTGGTAGCCCCGACTCCTTTGATGTACATCAGGTCGGTTGCCGCGGCGACGATCCTTGCCCGCGTCTTCGCGCCGCGCGCCGTCAGGCGTCTGCCGTTGTGCGAGTCGGCGGTCGTCATCACGGGTTCATGTTATCGATCGGGCAGTTGCCCTCGGCTGCCGCAAAAGGCGCGAGCGCGAGGTCGAGTGCGGCGTTGAGTGGCCAAGGGTCTTTTGAAATCTGGCTCAGGGTGCTGCCTCCATGCAGAGCCGCAAGAATCAGCACCGCAGTCTTCTGGGCGTCGACATCGGCCCTCCGAGATTGGCCTGAGGAGAAATGTGTGTCACCCGTGGTGCCGGACCGCAGTAACCGGTCAACCGTCTCGGCGATAAGCTCGCGCCACCGATCGAGGAAGTCGGCTCGGTCGGGCACATCACCTGTTAGCCGCATCGCCAGCGCGTACGGCGACCGTGGGGTCATGAGCTCCTCGACCACCCGGCGGCGCCAGCCGGCCAGCTTCGCCCCGTCAGTGACTCCAGCCAGACATACGCTCTCGCGGGCCAAGACTTCCGCGAAGTGCGTCCTCATCGATCCCTCCTGGCCAGTCGACAACACTCACGTGTACCGCCATGTTATGGGACTATTTAGTCCACTTCAGATAGGCGGGCGAAGGAGCCGCGTACCGTCAGTCGCCGGCGCCGGCAGCCGGATGTGGACACCTGTGATGCCGCGTTAGTCGAGGAGCTATCTGTACCTGACCTCGCCGAGCGGAGTGAAGCCCGCTGTCCCCGTCTCCGGCTGGAGCGGCTGGCCGTCCTGACTGATATAGAGCACGTCCGAGTTGAGGTCGGTGCCGGCGTACGGCGCGTTCGGGAAGGTGAAGGCCCCGACGTTGAGAGCGTCGTACGGGCACCCGCTGGGACTGCTGAAGCAGGCCGCGCCCTCGCCGATCGGGTTGTATCCGGAATGGGTGGTGTTGAAGGCGACCGTCCAGATCACCTGGGACGGCAGCACCGTGCCCACCGGGAAGGTGAACGTGAGGATCTGGTTGAACCCTCTCTCGCACATGCCCGAAGCCGGATTGAACCAGTCACCGAGGTTCGGCCCCGTACATCTCACGGGGTCGGCCGTGGGCCGGTAACCGATCGCCTGGGCCTGCGTCACCGTGGCCAGCAGCGCGCCGGGGCTCGCGGGGTTGGTGCTGTTGTCGACGGCGTAGACGTTGGCGGTGATCGGGTGGATGTAGGTCGCCCCCGGAGCACTCACGCAGGTGCCGTCGAAGGCGCTCCCCGACTGGCAGGCGAGACTGACGAACTCGACGCGCACCGACCCGAGCGGCCCTCCTCCGCCGCGCAGGCCGACCGCGTCGCCGAACTCGTTGGTCCCGGTCGCCTCGAAGCCCAGGCTGGGCACCCCGCCGCACCTCAGGACGTCGGTGGGCAGAGCGGTGTAGGCGATGTCAGGATCCCCGCCACCGGCGTCGCAGACCGGCGTCGGAGCCGACGTCGGAGTGGGAGTGAGCGCGGGGGTGCGTGTCACCGTCGCCCGCACCCGCGCCTTCTGTCCCTGCCCGCCGGTCGGCCGCCCGCTGCTCAGGCCGTACTGCTCACTCCAGGTGTTCGTCTTCCCGTCGGTGGCCTGCCAGTTGTACGGTCCCGCCTTGGTATCCGTCTGCGCCTTCTGCCCCGGGGCCATGACGTGGGTGAAGTCCCGCAGCAGGTGCTGGCCCTGCGCCTCGTTTCCGCGCACGTGCTGCCGATGTGCGTTCTTGCTTTTGTTCCTGCCGCCCCTGTGGTGTGACGCGTGCTGGGAGTTCGACCCGCCCGACGCATGTGGACCTGGCGAGCTGGCGGCGTGATGAATCCGGTCGGCGGCGGGCGCCCCTGCCGTGGAGGCGCCGGCAACCTCACCGTCCACAGCAGCGGCGGCGGCCAGCATGACGTTGAGTGCGAGCAAGCTCGCAAAGGCGTTCAATCTTGGCAACGCAGGCCCCTCGACGTATCGGAAGTTTCGCCAGAATGGCGGAAATGTCCAGTACAGAGACCCACCAGGGATCACCCGCACAGCGCCTTGCTTTCCCGTCCGGAAAGACGGCAAACGACAGACGGAAATTCTTGCCCGTCGGCTGATCACTCCATCGACATCGAAAGGCGCATAATCACATCAAGGCCGGATTTATCTGGATTATGAATACGGCGATATCGAGTAGCACGCCTACAGGCCGAAGCAGATCGCGGGCAGCAGCACGATTTGGCACAGCGGCGCGACCACGGCCGCCTTCGGATATCGGCCCACCCGCAGAAAGTCGTCCAGGGTCAGGCCGAGACCCAGGCCGAACATGACGATGCCGATGGCGAAAGGCAGGCCGGCCAGGACCAGGGGGAAATCCATGGCGGACATTCTGGGGCACGCTGACAAGCCCTGGCAGTCCGTTCTGTGTCCGTGCCTCGCGCCGAGCGACTGCTCGCCGGCCTGAACCGTTCGGCGCGATCGCCCCGACGTGTCATGGGGGCGCGCACGAGCTCGGCGAAGAACGACACGGCTCAGTAATCGGTTCTGGATTTGGGCGGCGAGTAGACGCCCCAGAAATGGAAGGCCAGTCCGATGCCCCAGAAGACGATCGACCACAGGGGCCAGAAGAAGTGGTCGGGGTTGTAGACCCGCCATACGATGACCTGAGCCAGGTTGCCCAGGACGTAGAAGGCCAGGTGAAACCACAGGCCCCAGATCCGGGCGCGGTCTCTTTTCGCCGATTTCATGACCGCAGGCTAAATCGGGGCACTGGACGGCGATTGAATCGCTCGTTCAGTGATCGTCAAGTGCCCGGAATCTACATTGGCCGAAATTCGAAATGAAAGGTGCAACATCATGACGACGACTCGCCGAGCTGTGCTGGCCGGATCCGCCGCGGTCGCGACCGGCGCGCTCCTGGGAACGTCCGAGGTCCAGGCACATCCCCGGACGGGAGCCAAGCCCAAGCCCACGGTGGTCCTCGTGCACGGCGCGTTCGCCGACGCCTCCGGCTGGAACGACGTCGCCGCCAAGCTCATCCGCGACGGCTATCCGGTCATCGCGCCCGCGAACCCACTGCGCAGCGTGGCCACCGACTCGGCCTACCTGGCCAGTGTCCTCGCCACTCTCAGCGGCCCGAGCGTCGTGGCCGCGCACTCCTACGGCGGAATCGTCGCCACGAACGCCGCGGCCGGCAACCCGAACGTGAAAGCACTGGTCTACGTGGCCGCGTTCGCCCCCGACGAGGGCGATTCGCTGCTGCAACTGCAGACGAAGTTCCCGGGCAGCAAGCTCAGCGAGGCGGCGCTGGACTTCCGCCCCTACGGTGAGGGACTCGTCGACGGCTACATCAAGAAGGAGTTCTTCCACGACGTCTTCGCCGGTGACGTACCGAAATCGACCACCGATCTGATGCACGCCGGCCAGCGGCCCGCCGACGCCCGCACCCTCGGGGAGCCCTCCGGAGCCCCGGCGTGCGCGAGGTCGGTTCCTCGCACGTCGCGATGATCTCCCAGCCCGCGGCGACCGCCGACCTCATCAACCTGGACGCGTCGGTCCCGGTCGCCACGTAGGCGATCACCGCCTACGCCTTCGGAGTGGTGATCGGGTCTCCGCTGATCACTCTGCTCGCCGCCCGGGTCAACCGGCGCACGCTGCTGCTCGGCCTGGTCGTGCTCTTCCTGATGGGCAACGGGCTGTCCGCGCTGGCGCCGAACATCGTGCTGCTCGTCGTCTTCCGCTTCGTCACGGGCAGCGTGCAGGACGCGATCGGCGGCGCGGTCACCTTGGAGGCCGGCTGGGGCGCCTTGTCCACGGTCTGGGCCGGTTTCGTCCTCACGTCGGCGGGTCTGCTCCTGTACGTCGTGACGGTCGCGCGGCCGAAGCGCCACCCTCCGGCCCGGCGCGGACCGGTCCTCGACGACGAGCAGTTCCGCCGCCTTGCCTGATACGGCGAGGAGGAGCACGTCGAGACCGGCCGGGACCTGTACACATCCGGCGACGACTCCTACGACACGCCGCGCTCGCCCGCGACTGACGTGGACGGGTGGGCCCGCTGGAGGTCGGTGATCTGGCGGAACGCCCGCTTGAAGACGGTGTAGACCTCCTCGCCAAGGGCCTCCGCGTGTCTGCGCTCGATGGCCGCCACGATGGCGTCCGACCGCTCCATCTCGTCGAGCCCGAGCGGGGTCGGCACGATGAGCTTCGCGCGGCGGTCCTGCGGATCGGGCTCGCGGCGCACGTAGCCGAGCTCGACCAGCTCGTCGACCAGCGTGCCGATCACCTGCTTGTGCTGACCTGACTGCTGGGAGAGATCCGTCGCGCGGCTGCCCTCCTCGTCGAGGTAGGCCAGCACCGCTCCGTGCCGGGGCTTGAGGTGGGGATGCCCCTCGCGGGCGAGGGCCGCGAACAGCTCCTTCTGGACGGCGAACAGCGTCTGACCGGCCATGATGCCGAGGTCGGGGTCGATCTGCTTGCGTTCGCTGCGCCGCATCGTGGTCACCTGTCCGTCCTACTATTGGTCACTAAACTTGATAGTCACTATTCATTACTTATAGCCTCGATGGCATCCACTCACAGGAGGAGACGCGATGACAACGGTAGAACTGACCCGGTTCCATGTGGTGCCCGAGCAGGTGGAACGGCTACTCGCCGCACGACCGGCCATGCTCGCCGACTTCCGGACCGACCGGTCCGGCTTCCTGGACGCCCACCTGGTCCGCCTGCCCGGCGATCAGTGGCTGGACATCGTGCGCTGGCGGACCTCCGAAGACTTCGCGACTTCACGGGCGAAGGGCGCGAACCTCCCGGGCATCAGGGCCTTCTTCGCCGCCATCGACCACGTGGTGTCCGCCGAGGAGGGAACCGCCGTCGAAGACGAGGAATGACGACCGTCGTGATCACCGGCTCGCCCGGCGCAGCGCCCCTCGCCTCATCTCTTGCGTCAGGTGATTCAACCCAAGCGGTTCCGGCATTGCCAGGTGGTTGACGCTCTGCGACGATCATTGGCTTATGGGCGCCACTTCCTGGCCACCCGGCAATCCGATCTTGGCCGACCCGGTTCTCTTCGGCCAGTACATGGCCGCCCTCGATGCGGCCATGGCCGACCCGGAGTTCCGTGACGCCTTCGACAACGTCTGGGTGACCCCGTTCCGCGTCCGCGTCATGATGCTGCGGAATGCCGCCGACATACTGAGGTCGGCGTCCCGCGAGTTCGCCGAGTACGAGAAAGCGTTCGCCTGGCAGGTCGTGAGCGCCGATGCCTGGTTGGAGGACCTGCGCGTCGCGCTGGAGGAGCATCGGCTCGAGACTCCTCTTAACGCGATCGGGGTCGGGTCTGGCGTGCTCGGCCTGCTCGTCACGGGGGTCGGGCTCATCGGCGGTATCTGGTGGGACCTGCTCGGCTCGCTCACCTGGATCGGCGTGACCACCCTGGTGTTCGCGGTCGTCGCCCGGATCCTGTTTCGCATCAGAACCCACGAAACGACCATCCGTGTGATCGTGGGCGTGGCGAAGCGGATCGCTTCGCTCGTGACCTATACGAGTGTGATGACGACCTCGCTGGGTCCGCGTGACGTCCTGATGGCAGCGGTCAGGGAACGCGAGATCACGGCACAGATCCGGGTGCTCATCAACGCTTTCCGTGACGACAGCTTCGATCTGCGGTTCGCCGTGTCGGCGAGTCCCGGGCTGAGCGAGGCGTTCGACAGCACCTATCACGTGCCAACGATGGTCGCGGCGGAGCTCGACGAGCTGCTTGACCGGCTCTCCGGAGCCGGCATCGGGGTCGCGGGCCCACGCGGCTCGGGAAAGTCCACGCTGGTGCGCCGTTTCTGCGAGGACTCGACAGCCTTGTCCGAGCACGCTGACCTGCGATGCATGGTCTCCGCTCCGGTCGAGTACGCGCCGAGGGACTTCGTCCTCCACCTCTTCGCGGTCTTCTGCCGTACGGCAATTCGCCAGTTCACCCGGGAGATGAGGCATCACAGCCGGTTCGCCGGGATGCCGGCCCATCTCGTCTTCCGGATCGTCCGCCGCGCCGTGATGTACGGCGCGGCTGGATGGGCGCTCCTGCGTTGGGGTGATCTGCTTCCTGTCGTGCCCTCCATCGCCTCGACGGTGGGCATCGGAGTGCTCGGGTTGGGCGGGCTGCTCACACTCGTGTCAGTGATCAGATCGGCGTGGATCTGGCGAAAGGAGACGCACGCATGCCCCCAAGCGCGGCTCGTCCGGCAGGCCCGCCGCCATCTTGACCGGATCCGCTACCTCCAGACCCACACCACGGGCTGGTCGGGCGCGCTGAAGCTCCCCGTGGGGATGGAGGGTCAGAGGTCACACGGTATGTCGAAGGCTGAGCAGTCCCGCAGCTATCCCGACATCGTCACCGGATTCCGCTCCTACACGCAGCGCGTCGCCGCCCTGCTCGCCCAGCGGGGCAGCCGCGTCTTCATCGGCATCGACGAGCTGGACAAGATCGGTTCCGGCGAACACGCGGAGCGGTTCCTCAACGAGATCAAAGGCATCTTCGGCCTTCCGCACGTCTACTTCATGATCTCGGTGTCCGACGACGCCATGAACGCCTTCGAGCGCAGAGGGCTGCCGTTCCGCGACGCGTTCGACAGTTCCTTCGACGAGATCATCTACGTGGGCCCGCTGGGATACGAAGAGTCGAGACGACTTCTACGCCGGAGAGTGGTGGGCCTCACGGACCCATACATCGCGTTGTGCCACACTCTGTCCGGCGGGCTTCCCCGCGACATCATCAGAGCGGCCAGGCGGGTCGTCCGGGCCGGCAACGCCCTGCCTCCGGAGGAAGCGACCCTCTCTTCCATCTGCCGGTCGATCGTCGGCGAGGAGATCCGCCACAAGGCGCGCGCGATTACCAGGGCCGTCACCCTGCCTTCGGCGCCGGAGACGACTCCTCCGGAGATGCTCGACCTGCTCCACGAACTCTCGCAGGGAGCGGGCATCCCCGTCGGGGAGATCCTGGACGCCGCGGTGACGTGCCCGACCACGAGTCCGGCGTTCGACTTCGCCGCGTACGCCTATTTCTGCGCCACATTGGAAGAGGTCTTCACCGACGAGCTGACCGTGACGCTGATCAGGAGGGCGTGCGCCGAGCAGGGGTCTGGGTCGTTCGACGCGCTGGCCGCCACCAGGCAGACGTTCGGTTTGGACACGCGGCTGGCGTGGCGGGCGACCACGGCATTCCGGAGGTGCTGGTCCCTGAAGGTCTACTCGATGCGCGGCGAGACCTGAGGCACCGCCCGCGCCGGTTCGCCCTGCTCTGCCAGACCACGGTGGCGTCGGCGAAGCGACTCCGCGGTCCGTCGTGGCTCCTCGCGGCGGCCGCGGCATGGCTGTAGGTGGATGACGCGGGTGCGTGCCCTCGGCATCGGGATCAAGCGCGCGTGCCGTTTCGAGAGCCTTCGTCGTGTGGTGCCGCGAGGCGGGTGCGGAGCGCCGCGGCGATCTCGCCCGCCACGGCGAGCTGATCGGGCGTGAGCGCGTCCACGAACAGTTCGCGTACCGCGCGCAGATGCGGAATCGAGGCGCGCCGGAACGCCTCGGCTCCCTCGGCGGTGAGCGCGACTTCGGCGCCCCGGCTGTCGGTGGCGCACTCCTCGCGGCGGACCAGGCCGCGCCGCTCCATGCGGCCCAGATGGTGCGAGAGCCGGCTGCGCTCCCATCCGATCGTCGCGGCCAGCTCGGAGGAACGGAGCCGGCGCTTCTCCGCGTCGTTCAGCGCGAGGAGCACGGCGTAGTCGCCCGCCGACAGTTCGGACTCTCTCTGCAGGCGCGACGTGAGCCGCGCCCGGAGCGACTCCGTCGTCTCGATGAAGTCGCGCCATATCCGCAGCTCCTCGATGGTCGGCAGTCCCCTGCGTCGCTGACCTGTGTCTTCCACCATCCGGCGCCTCCTGATTGATGTGTCAACCATATGATACGTTGTTGACGCGTCAATTAAATGACCTTCGGGGAGTGACGGGCCTCCCGGAAGCAGGACAGGAGCACACCATGACGGCCAGAGCCTTCGAACTCGGGCTCAACTCCTTCGGGGAGGTCGCGACCGACCGGGGCCGAGTACTGAGCGACGCCGAGACGGTCAGGCTGATCGCCGAGGAGGCGAGGCTCGCCGAATCGGCCGGGATCGACGTGTTCAGCGTCGGCGAGCACTACCGCGAGGGGCACAACGACACCGCCACCCCGGTGCTGCTCGCCGCGATCGCCGCCGCGACCGAACGCATCCGGCTGGGCACCTCGGTAACCGTGCTGAGCACGAACGACCCGGTGCGGCTCTACCACGAGTTCTCCACTCTCGACGCCGTCTCGAACGGCCGCGCCCAGGTGGTGCTCGGCCGGGCATCGGTGACCGAATCCTTCACGTTGTTCGGCTACGACGTCGCAGACTACGAGCGGTTGTTCGAGGAGAAGCTCGACCTCTTCATGCGCCTCCAGCGAGAGGAGACGGTGACCTGGTCGGGGACGGTCCGTACGCCGCTGGTCGAACAGCGCCTGCGACCCCGGATGCGGCCGGGCGGCATCCCGACCTGGATCGGCGTGGGCGGAAGTCCCAACTCCGTGCTCCGCGCCGCCCACTACGGCCTGCCACTCATGCTGGCCATCATCGGGGGCCGCCCCCAGCGCTTCGCCGGTCACGTCGACCTCTACCACCGGGCGCTCGAAGCGTCCGGGCACCGGGCGCAGCCCGTCGGGCAGCACTCGCTCGGCCTCGTCGCGGAGACGGACGAGGAGGCGACCGAGACCTGGTGGCAGTACTGGGAGCCCGTTATGAGCCGGTTGGCGAGCGAACGCGGCTTCTACAAGCCCAACCGCGAACGATACGAAGCCGAGATCGAGCGCGGGGCGCTCTTCGTCGGCTCACCGGAGACCGTCGCCCGGAAGATCGCGACCGTGGCCCGGGACCTGAGGTTGAGCCGCTTCGACCTCAAATACGACGTCATGCATCTGCCCCGCGAAGCCCGTGCCCGTTCGATCGAGTTGTTCGGCCGCGAGGTCGCCCCGCGCGTCCGGGAACTGATCACAAAGGAGCCCGCCAATGTCTGATCTCGAGTTCGGTCTGGACACGTTCGGCGACGTGCCGGTGGACGGTTCCGGCGAGCCCGTGTCCCACGCCGCGGCCATCCGGCAGGTCCTCGACGAGGCCGTCCTCGCGGACGAACTCGGCGTCGACGTCATCGCCCTCGGCGAGCATCACCGCCCCGAATACTCGATCTCAACCCCGGAGACCGTGCTCGCCGGCATCGCCACGCGGACCTCCCGCATCCGGCTCGCGTCGGGCGTGACCGTGCTGAGCTCGGACGACCCGGTCCGCGTGTTCCAGCGCTTCGCGACCGTCGACGCCCTGTCGCACGGCCGGGCCGAGGTCATCCTCGGACGCGGCTCGTTCACGGAGTCGTTCCCGCTCTTCGGCTACGACCTGCGCGACTACGACGTGTTGTTCGAGGAGAAGATCGAGCTCTTCGCGCGGCTGCTCGACGAGAAACCGGTCACCTGGAGCGGTACGGTCCGGCCTCCGCTCGACGACGCCGACGTCTTCCCCAAGACGGAGTCCGGGCGTCTGACCACCTGGGTCGGCGTCGGCGGCTCGCCCCAGTCGGTCGTCCGCACCGCTCACTACGGGCTTCCGCTCATGCTCGCCATCATCGGCGGCTCACCCGAGCGCTTCGCCCCGTACATCGAGCTCTACCGGCGCGCCGCCGGGGAGTTCGGCACGACCGCCCATCCGGTCGGGATGCACTCGCCCGGCTTCGTCGCGGAGACGGACGAGGAGGCCCGCGAGGTGTTCTGGCCGCGTTACCGCGTCCTGCGCGACCGGATCGGCGCACTGCGCGGCTGGCCGCCGATCCGCCGGCAGGAGTACGACGCCGAGATCGAGCACGGCTCCCTCTACGTCGGCTCGCCCGAGACCGTCGCCCGCAAGATCGCCAACGCCGTCCGGACTCTTGGCGTCGGCCGGTTCGACCTCATCTACAGTACGGGGGCGCTCCCCACCAGCGCGCGCCTCCGTGCCGTCGAGCTCTACGGCACGAAGGTCGTCCCGATGGTCCGCGACATCCTCGCCGGCTGATCACTGAACGGAGACGACATGAACACCGCGGACGTCCGCACCATCGGCATCCTGGGCGCGGGGAAGGTCGGCACCGTGCTCGCACGGCTCGCCGTGGCCGCCGGCTACCGGGTGCTCATCGCCGGATCGGGCGATCCCGCCAAGATCGCCCTCACGGTGGCGGTCCTCACGCCCGGCGCGGTCGCGACGACCGCCACAGAGGCGGCCGCCGGCGCCGACATCGTGATTCTGGCCCTCCCGCTCGGCAAATACCGCACCGTCCCCGTGGAGGCGCTGCGGGGCAAGCTCGTCATCGACGCGATGAACTACTGGTGGGAGGTCGACGGGATCCGCGACGATCTGACGGATCCGCGCACCTCCTCCAGCGAGACCGTCCAGGAGTTCCTGCCCGGCTCTCACGTGGTCAAGGCGTTCAATCACATGGGCTACCACGATCTCGAGGACGGCGCCCGACCGGCGGGGGAGCCGGGGCGCTCGGCGATCGCGATCGCGGGCGACGATCCGGACGACCTCGCCGTGGTCTCGACCCTCGTCGATGCGCTCGGCTTCGACCCCGTCGTCGCCGGTCCCCTCGCGGAGGGCGTGCGGCTGGAGCCCGGAACTGAGCCATTCGGCGCAAACGTCGGCGCCGGCGAGTTGCGCGAAATGCTGGACCGTTTCCCCGATTCGGACCGCGGGCAAATCGTCGGCCGCGCCCGAGCCGCCGGCTGAATCCGATTCCACGCGTTCGGGATCACGGCGTTCTTCCACGGCGTTCTTCCACAGAGTTCGATTCGATGGGCTATGCGCGGGAGGGCGCCGCAAGTAATCCCCAATATCGAGCTTTTCCCCTACTGTTCTCCCATGTCCCTCAATCGGCGCATACGCCGTCTACTGACATTCCGGGTCACCCTCTCCGTGGGTATGGCCCTTGTCGTGCTCGGCGTCGCTCTGGTCATAGGTGGCTTCATGGCCGTTCAGCTGCGGCTCGGCGGCGTACGCCTGACACTGGCCGAGGGGTACGCCATGCTGGACGGGCCGGGGGTGGGCGGCACCTTCCAGGCCGACAAAGGTCCGGCTGCCCTTGTCCCCGCGACGGTGGCGTGGAGTGATCGGAACGGTATCTGGCATCAGGGGGGCCGACCGGCGTGCCTGTGGGACAAGGATCCGTCCGACGGGATGAACCGAAGCCAGGGGGCCCGCGTGCAAGCGGGATACCGGTGGGTCGACGTCCCCGGCGGTGGTTCCTATCCCCTGGTCATGTGGCTCCGCTGCCCATAGGGGAGCCGCGCCCGACGTGTCGCCCATGGACGGGCCGCGTCTCTCATCTCCATTCGTGGGCGAGGAGGCCGAGGACGACCTCGTCGGCGAACGTGCCGTAGACCCAGGCCGACCGCCGTAGCGTGCCCTCGATCGTGAAGCCCGCCCTCGTCGCCGCCGTGATCATGGCGATGTTGTCCGCCAGGGTCTCCACCTGCAGCCGCTGCATTCCGCGCACCGCGAAGCCGTACTCGCACAGCGCCCGGACGACGTCGGAGCCGAGCCCGCGACCGCGGAACGCGGGGATCAGCGAGATGCCCAGGTGAGCGGTCCTGTTGTGTGAGTCGATGCCCCAGAGCAGGGCCTCACCGGCCAGTGCCTGCGAATCCAGCTCCACCACCGAGAAGCACGCCGCGTCGTCCCGCGGCTCGGTCACCTCGTAGGGAGAGTGGCCCGACCCCGGCGTTATCGGCCGCCACGGGCGGGAGTCGGCGCGAGACCGGGTCGCCACGTCGTCGTAGAGCTCCGCGTGAAGAACGGGAACATCCGTCTGGTGCCGGGCCCGGAGCCCGATCTTGTCGCCGCGTATCACCGACCCATTGCTACTGCACGGCGACCGCGATGTACAACCGAGCGCCGGTTGGAGCGGTGTATATATACGAGAGCAGTGCTCTTGACATCATCCACGCCTGTGAGAGAGCATTGCTCTCAGATGAGATCGATGGTCTGGATCAGTGTGAAGGAGCAGGTCAATGCATGTCGTCGTGGGTGCGGGGCAGGTCGGGTCCGCGCTGGCCAGGGAGCTGGCCGGGCGAGGGCGCGAGGTGGTGCTCGTCAGCCGCTCCGGGGGCGGGCCCGACGTCGCCGGGGTGCGCAGGGTCGCGACGGACGCCGCCGACCGGCGGCGGCTCGCGGACATCGCGACGGGGGCCGAGGCACTCTACAACTGCGTCAACCCCGCCTATCACAAGTGGCTCACCGACTGGCCGCCGATCGCCGCGGCCATGCTCGGCGCGGCCGAGGACACCGGAGCCCGCTACGTCATCCTCGGCAACCTCTACGTGTACGGGCCGGTCGCGGGGCCCATGACCGAACGCACGCCGATGACGCCCTCCAGCGCCAAGGCCGAGGTGCGGGCGGCCATGTGGCGCGAGGCCCTGGCCGCGCACGAGGCCGGGCGGGTGCGGGTCACCGAACTGCGCGCCTCCGACTACTACGGCCCCGGCTGCCGCGACCAGTCGCATCTGGGCGATCTGTTCATGCCGCGTCTCCTGGCCGGCCGGGCGGTGCGGCTCACCGGCGACCCGGATCAGCCGCACAGCTGGACGTACGTGCCCGACGTGGTGGCCGCGCTCGCCGTCGCGGGCGAGGACGAACGGGCGTACGGGCGGGTCTGGCACGTCCCGACCGTGCCCGCCGTGAGCTACCGGTGGCTGGCGGAGCGCGTGTGCGAGCTGGCGGGCCTGCCGGCGCCCAAGGTGGGTTCGATACCGCAGTGGCTGCTCAACCTGATCGGTCCGGCGAACCCGATGATCGGCCAGATCAGGCACGTCCGCTACCAGTTCGATCAACCGTTCGTGCTCGGCTCGACGGACTTCCAGGAGACCTTCGGCCTGCGTCCCACCCCTCTGGACGACGGGCTGCGCGCCACGCTGACGTGGTGGCGTGAGGAGGCGCGGCCGGCGGCGGGCGCGGCCGGCGCCGCGTAGCCCTCGCCGTTCATCGGCGCATAATTCAGGACTCTATCCTCGCGATCCCAACGGCAATTATTATTTTCGCCACGTCCGGCGCGTAAGAATTATTCGACATATCCATTGTTGCCGTAATTAATTCGTCCCGCTACGGCGGCATTCGTCATGTGACACCCGCAAACCCGACACAAACGACAATCTTCTATTTCCGGAACGGCTATTCAAATTCTCGTATCCCTTGAGTAGTTTCTTTTCCGGGAAGGATGCTCGTCGGCGAGGAGGGTTCGTGACGACCGAGGTCGTGGAGACACTGATCGACGAAATCATCGATCGGGTGCGGGGGCAGATCGACGTCCGGCTGGGCCGGTTTCTCGACGATCACCCCGCTCACATCGCCGACCCCGACGTCGCGGAAGGCCATCGGCTGCTCCGGCAGTTCGTGATGGACGGCGGTAAACGCATCAGGCCGATCCTGTGCTACTGGGGGTGGCGAGGCGCCGGCGGGGGAGACGGGCGGGAGGAGCCCACGATCACCACCGGCGCGGCACTCGAGCTCTACCACGCCGGTCTACTCATCCACGACGACATCATGGACGGCAGCGACCTGCGCAGAGGCCGCCCGACGGTGCACCGCAGCCTCGCCCGGCCCGACCGGCGGCCCGCCGGTCAGGAGTTCGGGCACTGCGCCGCCGTCCTCATGGGCGTGCTCGCGCAGGCGTGGGCCGACGAGCTGCTGTGCGAGGCCGGCGCCGAAGACGCGAAGGCCCGTACGGTACGCGGCCTGTTCAACCGGATGCGGTCAGAGGTGATCTCCGGGCAGTACCTGGACATCCTGGCGTCCACGGCCCAGGCCGCCGACGCCGATCAGGCCCTCATGGTGGCCCGCTACAAGACCGCCAAATACACGGTGGAGCGGCCGCTGCAGATCGGCGGCGCGCTGGCGGGCGCCACACCGCGGCTGCTGGAGACCTACACCCGCTTCGGCCTGCCGATCGGCGAGGCGTTCCAGCTGCGCGACGACGTCCTGGGCGTCTTCGGCGACCCGGCGGTGACCGGCAAACCGGTCATCACCGACCTGCGCGAGGGAAAGCTGACCGTGCTGATCGCCCGGGCTCTCGCCGAGGCCGGCGGCCGGGAGCGTGACTACCTCCGCACGTGGCACGGCAATCCGGAGCTGGACGAGCCGCACGCGGCCGAGCTGAGGCAGATCATCGTGGAGACGGGGGCGCTCGCCCACGTCGAATCCCTCATCGAGCAGCGCGTCGAGCGGGCGCTCGACGCGCTCCGCGACGACGCCCTCGACGGTCAGGCCCGTGAGGCGTTGACGCTGCTGGCCGGCCGGTTGACCCGCCGGGTCCGGTAGGAGGGGCGACGATGGGACGTGTCCTGCTGGCGGCTCCCCGTGGCTACTGCGCGGGTGTCGAGCGGGCCGTGCGCACCGTGGAGGAAGTGCTCCGGCGCGAGGGCCCCCCGATTTACGTACGCAAGCAGATCGTGCACAACACCTTCGTGGTGGACGATCTCACCCGGCGTGGCGTGATCTTCGTCGAGGAGCTCGACGAGGTCCCCGACGGCGCGGTCGTGGTCTTCTCCGCACACGGGGTCGCGCCGGCCGTACGGGAGCACGCGGACCGCCGGGCACTACGCGCGATCGACGCCACCTGCCCGCTGGTGACCAAGGTCCACAAGGAGGCCGTACGGTTCGCCGAGGCGGGCTACGAGATCGTCCTGATCGGCCACGCCGGGCACGAGGAGGTCGAGGGGACGCGGGGCGAGGCTCCGGAGCGGATCCAGGTGGTCGATCCGGACGGCCTCGACGACCTGCGGCTGCCGGACGACCGGCCGGTGAGCTGGGTCTCGCAGACCACCCTGTCGGCCGGCGACACGATGGCGGCGGTGTCCCGGCTGCGCGAGCGCCATCCCGGCCTGATCGATCCGCCCAGCGAGGACATCTGTTACGCCAGCCAGAACCGGCAGGAGGCCGTGGCCGTCATCGCGCCCGAATGCGAACTGGTCCTGGTGGTCGGCTCGGCCAACTCCTCCAACTCCAGGCGCCTGGTGGAGGTGGCGATCGCCGCGGGCGCGGACGCGGGTCACCTGGTCGACCACGCCGGAGACCTGCAAGAACGCTGGCTGGAGGGGGTGGAGACCGTCGGCGTCAGCGCCGGCGCCTCCGTCCCCGAGCAACTCGTCACCGGGCTTCTCGAACGGCTGGCCGCGTCCGGTTTCACGGACGTGCGGCCGGTCACCACCGCGGAGGAGACCATGACCTTCTCCCTGCCCCCCGAGCTTCGCTCGTCGGCCTGGCTCGACTGAGCCTGGTTCGTCGATTCGCTCGTCCACCTTCGTCGGTCGTGCGCGGCCACGGGTGGCTCTCGTTTCCGTAGAACGGCCTCCGGCCGAATACAGATGGGTGGTGTGTGCGTCATGTCCGAATCCACGATCTCCAACGGCACAACGCAGGAGAACCGGCTCAGCCTGGGCACCAAGGCCGCGCGCAATCTGGCCACGACGACCAAGAGCCAGCCGCAGATGCAGGAGATCACGTCGCGGCACCTGCTGCGCGTGCTGCCCTGGATCGAGGCGGTGGGCGGTGTCTACCGGGTGAACCGGCGCCTCACTTACCAGATGGCCGACGGCCGGGTGACCTTCGTGTCCACCGGGGCCCGGGTCCAGGTCATCGCCGCCGAGCTGTGCGAGTTGCCCGCGCTGCGCGGTTTCGACGACTCCGACGCGCTGGCGGCCATGGCCGACCTCTTCGTCCAGCGCGAATACGGGGCCGGTCAGGTGATCGTCGAGGCGGGCGCCGCCATGGACGAGGTCGTCCTGCTGGCGCACGGCAAGGTGGAGAAGATCGGCGAGGGGGCGTACGGCAACCAGGTGCATCTCGGCGTGCTCGCCGACGGCGAGTACTTCGGTGAGCGGATGCTGACCCACCCGGACGAGCAGTGGGAGCACACGTTCAAGGCGACCACCCCCTGCACCGTGCTCTCCCTCTCCGCCGAGGCCTACCAGGGGCTCGCCGAGCGGTCGGAGAGCCTGCGCGCGTTCGTCGACGAACACCGCGAGAACCCGGACCGCTCGCTGAACGCCTACGGCGAGGCGGAGATCGCGCTGGCGTCGGGGCATCAGGGTGAGCCGACGTTGCCGGGGACGTTCGTGGACTATGAGCTGGCTCCGCGTGAGTATGAGCTGAGTGTGGCGCAGACGATTCTGCGGGTGCACTCGCGGGTGGCCGATCTGTACAACGAGCCGATGAACCAGACCGAGCAGCAGTTGCGGCTGACGATCGAGGCGTTGCGGGAGCGGCAGGAGCACGAGCTGGTCAATAACCGGGACTTCGGCCTGTTGCACAACGCCGATCTCAAGCAGCGGATCCACACCCGTTCCGGCCCGCCCACCCCCGACGACCTCGACGACCTGCTCGCCACCGTCTGGAAGAACCCGGCCGTGATCTTCGCTCACCCCAAGGCGATCGCCGCCTTCGCCCGCGAGTGCAACCGGATGGGGATCTATCCCCAGAGCGTGGACGTGAACGGTCAGAAGGCGCCCGCCTGGAGGGGCGTGCCCATGCTGCCCTGCAACAAGATCCCGATCAGCGACGGCGGGCTCAGCTCCATCTTCGCGATGCGGCTGGGGGAGAAGGACCAGGGCGTCGTCGGCCTGCGCCGCACGGGGCTCGTCGACGAGTACGAGCCCGGCCTGTCGGTCCGATTCATGGGCATCGACGAGAAGGCCATCATCTCCTACCTGGTGACCACCTACTACTCGGCGGCCGTGCTGGTGCCCGACGCTCTCGGCATCCTGGAGAGCGTCGAGGTCGTCTGATGGCCTACGAGCTGCCGGACTTCTATCTGCCGTATCCGCCACGCCTGAATCCCCACGTGGAGACCGCCCGCGCCCACAGCGGGCGCTGGGCGGCGGAGATGGGCATGCTGGACGACCCGGAGATCTGGGACGAGCGCGTGCTTGAGGCGATGGACTACGGGCTGATGTGCGCCTACACCCATCCCGACTGCTCGGCCGCCGAACTGGACCTGATCACCGACTGGTACGTCTGGGTGTTCTACTTCGACGACCACTTCTGGCAGATCTTCAAGCGGAGCAGGGACATCAAGGGCGCGCAGGCCTACCTGGACCGGCTCGACCTGTTCATGGCCGACGATCCGCCCGAGGCCGTCAACCCGGTGGAGCGCGGCCTGGCCGACCTGTGGCCGCGCACCGTGCCCGCCATGTCGGCGTCCTGGCGGGACCGGTTCGTCCGGGTCACCCGCGACCTGACGCAGGAGTCGATGTGGGAGCTGTTCCACATCGAACGCGACGCGGTCTCCAACCCCATCGAGTACATCGAGGAACGCAGGAAGGTCGGCGGGGCCCCCTGGTCGGCCGCCCTCGTCGAGCACGCGGCGGGCGCCGAGCTGCCGGCCCGCCTCGCCGGGTCGCGGCCGATCCGCGTGCTGACCGAGTCGTTCGCCGACGCCGTGCACCTGCGCAACGACCTGTTCTCCTACCAGCGCGAGGTCGGGCAGGAGGGCGAGCTGTCCAACTGCGTGCTGGTCTGCGAGCGGTTCCTGAAGTGCGACACCGCCCGAGCCGTGGAGGTCACCAACGACCTGCTCACGTCGCGGCTGCACCAGTTCGAGCACACCGCGCTCACCGAACTGCCGCCGCTCTTCGTCGACGAGGGTGTCCTGCCGGTCGAGCAGGACCACATCCTCCGGTACGTCAAGGGGCTGCAGGACTGGCAGGCCGGCGGGCACGCCTGGCACACCGCCTCCAGCCGGTACACCAAGGCCAGCCGGCCGGCCGGGGCGTTCGGGCTGAACGTCACCCGGGCCCACCTGACGGGCCCGGGCGGGCTGCGCAACCATGCGCACGTTCCCTATCCGGAGGTCTCGGTGCGGGTGCCGGAGCCGTACATGCCCTTCCAGGTGCGGGAGAACCCGCACCTGGAGCAGGCCAGGGCCGCCGATCCGGTGTGGTGCGCGGAGATGGGGTTCTTCGACGCGATCCCGGGCCTCCCGGCGACCGCGCTGTGGACCGAACGCCGGCTCGTCGGCTTCGACTTCGCCCTGTGCGCGTCGGGCATCTCGCCCGACGCCTCGGCGGCGGAGCTCGTCCTGGCGACCAACTGGCTGGCTTGGGGCACATACGGCGACGACTACTATCCCCGCGTCTTCGGCACGGCGCGTGATCTGGTCGGCGCCAAGGCCGCCAACCGGCGGCTCAAGGCGTTCATGCCGCTCGACCTGGCCGCGATGCCCGTACCGATGACCGCGCTGGAGCGTGGCCTGGCCGACCTGTGGCCGCGCACCGCCGCCCCGATGCCGCCGGAGTCGCGGCGCGCGTTCCGCACCGCCGTCGAGGACATGATCGACAGCTGGGTGTGGGAGCTCGCCGGCCACGCGCAGAACCGGGTGCCCGAGCCGATCGACTACATCGAGATGCGCCGCAGGACCTTCGGCTCGAACATGACGATGAGCCTGGCCTGGCTCGCCCCCGGCCGGGAGATGCCCGCCGGGTTCGACCGGACCCGCGAGTTCTTCAACCTGACCAACGCCGCCCAGGACTACGCCTGCATGGTCAACGATCTGTTCTCGTACCAGAAGGAGATCCAGTACGAGGGTGAGCTGCACAACGCGGTCCTGGTCATGCAGAACTTCTTCGGCTGCGACGCCGAGGAGGCGGTGGGGATCGTGGACGCCCTGATGACCTCGCGGATGAGGCAGTTCGAGCACATCGCGGAGGTCGACCTGCCCGCCATGCTCGACGGCGCCGAGGTCGGCGACGTCGGCCGCGCGTCCGTGGACGCGTACGTGGCCGACCTGCGGAACTGGATGGCCGCCGTCCTGCGATGGCACCAGAGGACCCGCCGGTACGACGAGGAGGAGCAGGTCCGCCCCGGCGCGGCGCGCTGGACGCAGGGGCCGACCGGCCTCGGCACCGTCACGGCGCGGGCCGGCGCGCGGCCCGCGTCCGCGTGGGGCCGTCCCGGCGCCGTGCCCACCCCAGGCCATCCGGGCGCCGTGTCCACCCCGGGCCATTCCGGTGCCGCGCCCGCGCCGGTTCACCTCGGCGCGGTCCCGGCGGGAGGTGCGGCGTGACGACTCCCCGTCCGGGGGAATCCCGGCTGGCCCTGAGCACGGCGGCGGCCCGCCGGCTCGCGACGACGACCAAGACCGTGCCGCAGATGCGGGAGATCACTCCCCGCCATCTGCTGCGCGTGCTGCCCTGGACCGAGGTGAACGGCGTCTTCCGGGTGAACCGGCGGCTGACGTTCACCCGGGGCGACGGACGGGTGAGTTTCACCTCCACCGGAGCCCAGGTCGACGTCATCCCGGCGGAGCTGTGCGAGCTGCCGTCACTGCGCGGCTACGACGACGCGGCGGTGCTCGACGCCCTGGCCCGCAGGTTCGTCCAGCACGAGCTGGACGCCGGCCAGCCGGTCCCGCCAGGCCAGGTGGTGCTCGTGGCGCACGGCAAGGTCGCGAGGACCGTCGCCGGGGAGTACGGCGGTCACCGCCTGTTCGAGGTGCTCGCCGACGGCGACCATCTGGGCGATCTCACCGCCTCCGGTGAGCCCACCGCCGTGACGCTCACCCCGTCCATTGTCCTGGTGCTCTCCCGCGCCGACCTCGACGAGGTCGCCGGGCGGTCCGCCACGCTGCGGGACCATCTGAGCCGCCCCGCGCCCGCGGGCCCGCGCAACAAGTACGGCGAGGCGGAGATCGCGCTGGCGTCGGGGCATCAGGGTGAGCCGACGTTGCCGGGGACGTTCGTGGACTATGAGCTGGCTCCGCGTGAGTATGAGCTGAGTGTGGCGCAGACGATTCTGCGGGTGCACTCGCGGGTGGCCGATCTGTACAACGAGCCGATGAACCAGACCGAGCAGCAGTTGCGGCTGACGATCGAGGCGTTGCGGGAGCGGCAGGAGCACGAGCTGGTCAACAACCGGGACTTCGGCCTGTTGCACAACGCCGATCTCAAGCAGCGGATCCACACCCGTTCCGGCCCGCCCACCCCCGACGATCTCGACGAGCTGCTGTGCCGGCGCCGCAGCTCCCACTACTTCCTGGCCCACCCGCTGGCCATCGCCGCCTTCGGCCGGCAGTGCACCAGGCGACGGCTGTACCCCGACGTCGCCGACGTCGACGGCGCCAGGGTCATGGCCTGGCGAGGTGTGCCGATACTGCCCTGCGACAAGATCCCGATCACCGCCGGCGGCCTCAGCTCGATCATCGTGATGCGCACCGGAGCCGACAAGCAGGGCGTCATCGGCCTGCGCCGCACCGGGCTCGTGGACGAGCACGAGCCCGGTCTGTCGGTCCGGTTCATGGGCGTCGACGAGAAGGCCGTCATCTCCTATCTGCTGACCACCTACTATTCGGCGGCCGTCCTGGTGCCCGACGCCCTGGGCGTCCTGGAGAACGTCGAGGTGGACGCGGCCTGACCACGGGGAGTCGCGGGCTCGGGCGTCGTTCCGGCACCCTTCGGGCGGGCGATCACGACGTATCTCTCGTCGTCGATCGGGCGGCCCCACAGCAGGGGATCGGTGAGCTGTTCGATGTGAACGATCCGGGCCCGCGGCTCCAGCGTCTCGACCAGCCGTGAGGCGGGGACCCCGCCGAGCCAGGGCAGCGGCACCGCGTCTGGCACGTAGAAGCCGTCGTCGCCCGCGGTGTCCCAGTGGCCCTCCACGAGAACGAGACGTCCCTGCGGCCTGAGCAGGCCGAGCCAGCGGTCCAGCGCCTCTTCGGGACGGGGCAGCGTCCACACGAGGTGCCGTACCAAGATCACGTCAAAGGTGTCGTACGCGGTGACGGGCGGATCACTCGCGTCGCCGACGGCCAGGTCGGCGTGGAAGCCCGCCGCGGTGAGCTTGCGCGTGGCCTGGTCGATCATCCGGGGCGACAGGTCCACCCCGGTGGGGCGGTGTCCGAGCTCGGCGAGCAGCAGGGTCAGAGAACCGGTGCCGCAGCCCAGATCGAGGATGTCGGCCGGGGCTTCGGGAAGCCATTCGACGAGCCGCCGGGCCCACGCCTCCCGGATGCGGGGATCTCGGAGACCGTGATCGGCTTCGTCGTCGAAGGTGTCGGCTGCGGCGTCCCAGAAGGCGGCGATGGACGCGAGATCTGACGTCGGCACGGGGAGACTCTCGCAGGCGGCACCGACAGAATCGCCTCGTCCGCCCGCCCCAAAGTGCGGGCCGGGTTCCGTCCCTTTTGTCCGCGCTGTACGCTGTGCGACGGAACTTAGGTAAGGCTTGCTTTACCTGCGGGGAAAGGAATGGCAATGCGACGGCGACGGACCGGGCGGCACCTCCGCCCCTGGCACGCCCTGCTGGGGGCGCTCGCGCTGCTCCTGACGGCCCCCATGCTGGCGGCCTGCTCGGGCGGCGGATCCGCCACGGACGCCCCGCCCCCCGCCGGCGCGCACGCCGTACGGCACCTGCTCGGCACCACGGAGATCGGCGGAAAGCCGCGGCGGGTGGTGGCGCTGGAGTACTCGTTCGTCCAGGCGCTCGACGCGCTCGGCGTCAGCCCGGTGGGGATAGCCGACGACAACGCGCCCGACCGCGTCACCCAGCTCCTCGGCAAGAAGATCGACTACACCTCGGTCGGCACCCGCCTGGAGCCGAACCTCGAATTGGTGAGCAGCCTCAGGCCGGACCTGATCATCGCCGACTCGACCCGGCACGCCAAGATCTACAAGCAGTTGAGCGCGATCGCTCCGACCATCGTCCTGAACAGCTGGGAGGGCAGTTATCAGGACATCAAGGACGCCGTCGTGACCATCGCCGACGCGCTGGGCGACCGGGCCGCGGGCGAGCGCGTCGTCCAGCGGCACGAGAAGGTCATGGCCGGGTTGGCGGCCCGGATTCCCAAGGGCGAACGGCGGACGTTCATGCTGGTGGTCTCCACTCCCGACTCCATGACGCTGCACACGTCCTCGTCGTTCACGGGTTCGGTGTTCCGGACGCTCGGGCTCACGCCCGCGGTCACGTCGGACAGCCCGCAGGAGTCGGGGGCGGGCCTTGAGCGCGTCGCGGCGGTGAACCCGGGCGTCCTGCTCGTCGCCGTCGACGGCTCCGGCACCGCGTACGACCAGTGGAAGGACACTCCCACCTGGAAGGGCATCGCGGCGGTGCGGGACGGACAGGTCCACGTGGTGGATCGCAACCAGTTCTCCCGCTTCCGCGGTCTGCGTACGGCCGAGGTGATCGCCCAGACGGTCCTGGAGAACGTCTACCGTGCCGACGGCTGATTCGCCGCCCGTCCCGGTGGAGGCGGCGGCCCGCAGGCGCATCGCCCTCGGGCCGCTGCCTGTCATGGCGGCGCTGCTCGTCGTGGCCGTGATCGCCGCGGCGTGCGTCGGCGCCTCCGGGCTGCCGCTCGCGCGGGCGGTGCACGGGCTGTTCGTCTGGGACGGGTCGGCCGATCACGAACTGGTGATCGGGGTGCGGCTGCCCCGCGCGGTGCTCTCCGTCCTGGTGGGGGCCAACCTCGCCGTGGCCGGCCTGCTCGCGCAGACCCTGACCCGCAACCCCCTGGCGTCGCCGCAGACGTTCGGCGTCAACGCGGGCGCGTCCCTGGCCATCGTGCTGACCGCGGCGGTTCTGCCGTCCACGGGTGTCCTGGGCGCGGTCCCCTCGGCGTTCGCGGGGGCGGCCGGAGTAGGCGCGATCATGTGGTTCCTGTCGCTGTCCGGCGCGGTGAGCGCCGTCGGCCTCGCCCTCGCCGGCATCACCCTGCAACTGCTCCTGACCGCACTGGTACAGGCCCTGCTGATCATGAGTAACACCACGCAGGACCTGGTGTTCTGGCTCGCCGGCTCGGTCACCGGCGCCGACTGGCCGAAGGTCGCCGTCGTTCTCCCGTTCACCGTGGTCTGCGGCGTGACGGTGCTCCTGGCCGCCCGCCATCTCGGCCTGCTGGAGCTCGACGCGACCACGGGCGCGTCCCTCGGGCAGAACACGCGCCGGGTCGCCGCCCTGGCCGCGGCGCTGGTGGTGCTCCTGGCCGGTTCGGCGGTCGCGGTGAGCGGCCCCATCGGGTTCGTCGGGCTGATCGTGCCGCACATCGCGCGGCGCCTGCCGGGCGGGGCCGGGCTGCGCAGACAGGCCGTGCTCTGCCTGGTCGGCGGCCCGCTGCTGCTGGTCTGCGCCGACCTGCTCGGCCGCGTCCTGGCCTTCCCCGCCGAATTGCCCGTCGGCGTGGTGACCGCGCTGCTCGGGGCGCCGGTGTTCCTCCTCCTCGCGGTGCGGGGGCGCGGGCGATGACACGTCTGCGCAGGACGCTGCTGGCGGGGGTGATCCTCCTGGCCCTGCTTGCGCTGGCCGCGCTGGTGAGCACCGCGTTCGGCGCCGTGCCGCTGTCGTTCCGTCAGGTGGCCGACGGTCTCACCGGTGGTCCGGACGCGTTCATCGTGCGGCAGTACCGGCTGCCGCGCGTCCTCGTCTCGATCACGGCGGGGGCCGCGCTCGGCGTCGCGGGCGTGTTCCTCCAGGCCGCCATGCGCAACCCCCTCGCCTCACCCGACGTCGTCGGATTCAGCAAGGGCGGCGGCGTGGGGGCGATGGCCGCGGTGATCTTCACTCCGCCCGCCGCCCAGGTGTGGACGGTCCCCCTCGGCGTGCTGGCCGGCACCACGCTCACGGCGGGTGCGCTGCTGCTGATCACACGGAGGTTCGGCGGCGGCGTGACGGCCCTCGTCCTCGTCGGCGCGGCGCTGGCGGCGCTCGCGGGCGCGCTCGTGGAATACCTCCTGGTGCGGCGACCGCAGAGCGCCGACCAGGCGATGGTGTGGCTGGCCGGGAGCGTGTACGGCAGCGACGGCGCCGACGTCGTGACGCTGCTGGCCTGGCTGGCCGTCTGCCTTCCCCTGACCGTCCTTGCCACGCTGTCCGTGGACATCGCGGGATTCGGCGACGACAGCGTGGTCAGCCTGGGCCGTCATCCGGCCCGGGTGCGCGCCGTCCTCGTCGTGGCGGCGGTCCTGCTCACCGCCGGGGCCGTGACCAGCGTCGGCAGCATCGGCTTCCTCGGCCTGCTCGCCCCCCACATCGCCCGCTTCGCCGTCGGCTCACGCGGGACCCATCTCGTGCCGGCCGCCGCCCTCACCGGGGCGCTGGTGCTCTGCCTGGCCGACTTCGCCGGCCGGGTGGTGGCGCTGCCCAACGAGATCCCCGCCGGCATCGTCGCCGTGGTCGTCGGCGGCCCCTACCTGTTGTTCCTCCTCGTCCGGGAGAACGTCGTCCGGGAGAACGGAAAGCATGCCTGACCAGCGCGGCCCCCACCGACTGGGCGCCCGGGAGCTGACCACCGGCTACGGGACCGCCGTCGTCCTCGGCGACGTGACCGTCGACATCCCGGAAGGGAGGATCACGGCGATGATCGGCGCGAACGGCTGCGGCAAGTCCACCCTCCTCCGCACGCTCGGCCGCGCCCTCGACCCGATGGCCGGCACGGTGCTGCTGGACGGGAAGGACATCGCCACCGAGCCGCGGCGCTCCGTCGCCCGGCTGCTCGCGCTGCTGCCGCAGAGCCCCGTCGCCCCCGAGGGGCTCACCGTACGCGAGCTGTGCGGATTCGGACGCCATCCCCACCGGGGCATGCTCGCCCGGGACACCGCCGCGGACCGGGCGGCCGTCGAGCAGGCGCTGGCCGCCGCGGGGCTGGACGACCTGGCCGAACGGCCCCTTCACCGGCTGTCGGGCGGGCAGCGGCAGCGCGCCTGGATCGCCATGGCGCTGGCGCAGGAAACTCCGATCATGCTGCTCGACGAGCCGACGACCTATCTCGACATCGCCCACCAGCTCGACGTGCTCAACCTGCTCGCGGATCTGAACCGGACCCAGGGCCGGACGATCGTCATGGTGCTGCACGACCTCAACCAGGCGGCGCAGTACGCACACCATCTCGTCGCGGTCGCCGACGGCGGCGTGTACGCCACGGGCAGCCCGGAGGATCTGCTCACCCCGGAGCTGGTGCGCGCCGTGTTCGGCGTCGAGTCCGTCGTGGTGCCTCATCCGGTGACCGGCACCCCGCTCTGCCTGCCGATCGGCACCGGCCGTACGGCGGGGGAGACCACGGCCGTACGGCCGGGCGGGGCCGGGGAGGGGTGACCGTACGCCGCCGCCCCCCGGCCCGGCACTGCTTTTTCTGCCCGGCTATTCCTGCTCGGCCATGCTGCCGCAGGTGAACCCCTTCTCCCGCTCCGGGTCGAGCTGGATCTGGCTCAGGATGGTCCCGTCCATCCCGCGGCGGAACGTCTCCTGCTTGTCGCAGTCGTAGAAGACGTAGGTGCTGTCGGTCTCGCCGAGCAGCATCATCCAGCGGCCGTCGTACAGCGGCTTGTCGTCGTCGCCGTTCTTCAGGACGGCCCACTGGTCCTGGAAGCCGACGGTGTCGAGCAGCAGGCTGGCGTGCCCGGTGTCGGCCAGGTCGGCGGCGCCCTCCGACATCTGCAGGATGAGCACGAAGCCGAGGCCGAGCCCGGTCAGGCCGCCGACGAGCACCTTCATCCCGGCCCGGCCGACGGGCTTGCGGCGCAGCAGCCGGAACGGCACCAGGAACGTCAGCACGCCGAGTCCCACCGCGACGACGACCATGACGCTGAAGCCCACATCGCCGAAGAAGCGGAAGAAGCCCCAGTAGGTGGCTCCACACCACAGCGCGGCGATCAGCGCGGCCACCCAGGGCCGCCGCCGGATCGCCTGGACGGCCCGGCCGGCCGTCCCCCCGGTCACCTTGTTGATCAACCAGCCCAGTCCCACGATGAACCCGAGGGCGGGGATGCCGAACAGCAGGACCAGGACAAGCGTGCCCATGAGCCTGCCGAACAGCACCGACTGGTCGATCCCGGCCTGCTGCGGGCTGATGCCGAAGGTGGCGTACATCTGCTCGACGCCGAGGTAGAGGACCGCGTAGAGCGCGACGCCGATCGGCAGGACGATCGACGCGATGCGCTCCAGCAGCGCGACGACGCTTCCGCTGCCGGCGTCCGACTCGTCTGTTTCGACGGGAGGGGCGGGGTTGGCGGCGTCATGCGCCGGGAGTTGCTGATCTATCACGGCGCGAGAGCTTACAGATGTTTTATACAGGTAGGTTAACTGTAATCGGACAACCGAAAACGGGTGTGTCTGTGCGATCCCGCCTCACCCGAGCCGGCGCAGCAGGTGGGCGCGGGCCGGCGCGTCGCCCGGGCCGTCGCGTTCCGCCAGCCGCTGGGCGACGTACAGCCGGTGGGCCTCGTCGGCGTTGCCGCCGTACTTGAACTTGCCGCGGAGCTCCCGCACGGCCAGCCGCAGGCCGCGGATGCCGGGCAGCCGCCGGTGGTGCTCGGCGGGGTCGGCGAGCCCATGGTCCAGGTCGGCCAGCTGCGCGCGCAGAATCTCCAGCTTTCCGGCGGGATCGTCGACCGGTTCGGCGTGGCAGACGAGTTGGACGGCCGCGTAGTACGTGGTCGGGACCCCGAGGCGGGGGTCCTCGCCGGTTTCGGGCGGCACCTTCCAGGCACCCTCGACGTACGCCCAGTCGCCCGCCACCGACATCACGACGGCCGGATTCTCCTCGATGGCCCGCCAGACGGGGTTCGGCCGGGCCAGGTGCAGCAGGAGCGTGGACGCGTCGACGACGAGGAACTGGGTCGGGACGATCACGGGCACCTCGCGGTCGCGTCCCGACGCGACGAGGTGCCCGAACTGGTTGGCGCGGACGAAGGCCAGCGCCTCGTCATCCGACGCGGCGTCCCACGGGTGGATCAACATTCCCCAACCGTACGCAGCCCCCGATATCGACCGCGCGACGGGCGCTGCGTGCGAGACCCAGGCGGGCGGACGGGCACTGCCTTCCGGACGAGCCTTCAGCCCACGGTCAGCACGGCTTTGCCCCTGATCCGGCGGGCGCGCAGGGCCGTCACCGCCTCGTCCGCCTTCTCCCAGCTCCCCCGCCAGTCGACCGGAGCCTGCAGGCGGCCCTCGGCGACCAGGCGGACGACGTACGCCAGGTCGTCCCCGAGACCGGCGCCCATGCGGAAGCCGATCAGCGTCACCAAGCCGGCGATCAGCTGGTAGGGCGCGAGCACGGTCGGCTCGCCCGAGGTCGCGCCGATGCTGATCACGACCCCGTGTTCCGCCGTACGCCCCAGGATGTCGCCGAGCAGAGGGCCGCCGACATTGTCGAGGACGACGTCCACGGGGGCGTCGATCCCATCCGCCCCGGTGGCGACGTGATCGGCCCCGATCTCCACCAGGCCCTCCCCGCGCTCGGGACTGCCGACCAGCGCGTACACCTCGGCTCCCGCGAGGTGGGCGAGCTGGACGGCGAAGCGGCCCACGCCGCCGGAGGCCCCCGTCACCGCGACCCGGTGCCCCGGGCGGACGTTCGCCGCGCGCAGCGCGCGGAGCGCGGTCACCGCCGCCACTGGGAGCGAGGCGGCCTGCTCGAACGACACCTCGTCGGGCAGTACGGCCAGCTCGTCGACCGAGACGGCGCGCAGCTCCGCCCAGCCGGCGCCGGCGTTCGGCGCGAAGGTGACGACCCGGTCGCCAGGCTTCGGCCCGCGGCCGGACGCGGCGGCCCGCTCGACCACGCCGGCCGCGTCCCAGCCGGGGATGGTCCCGGCCGGCACGCCCTCCGACGTGGGCAGCTCACCGTAGTTGAGGGAGACGGCCGCCACCCTGACCAGGACCTGGTCGGGACCGGGCTCCGGATCGGGCACGGTGGCGAGGGCCAGTCTGTTGGGCGCGGAGTGGTCGACGACGAGGGCGCGCATGGGTTACCTCCTGATCCGGAAACCGACGCCGGTGCCAACCCTCGGCGCGACCGGCTGATTCCCCACCATCGCAGTGGGCGAGCCACCCCTTCATCACCATGTCCGCCGCGCTCGTGCGGGGTGGTGTGCGTCGTTCTCCACATTCGGCCTCCAACGTGCACTTGTACGCAGAACGGTGGGACGGGCCTTCCTAATGTGATGGTCGTCCGGAGCGGACAGCACCTCCACCGGACGCAGGAAGCGGTTCCCCCATCCCGAGCAGTCCCGTTCCAAGGAGATCACCATGCGCAAGCTCAGCAGCGTCCTCGCCGGCACGGTCCTCGCCGGCGCCCTGGCGGCCGGCGCCGCCGCGGCCCCGGCCCAGGCGGCCACCGCGAGCACCACGAGCACCGCGAGCGCGGCGTCGGCGTCGTCCGCGCAGTCCGCGCAGTACGTCAAGCACTGGTTCTCCGGCTACTCCTCCTTCGGGCGGGGCGAGTCCCGTGGGGAGCGGTCGTTCTACAAGGGCTACTGGTACTTCTCCGGCGGCCGCTACTACTTCGACATCACGGCCTGGGACCGTGACCGCGACGGCCAGTCGACCTACGTGGACTTCTGGTACCACGACGACCGGGGCTGGCACCTGGGCCACCGCTTCACCACCCGCGGCACGGGCGAGTGGCGCTTCTCCTACGGCCGGGGCGGCGGCTTCGACGGCTTCCGCGTCCACCTCGGCGAAGGCACCACCCGCGACCTCGATTGGGGCTCCTACTACCGCCACTCCTTCTGACCGTCCATCCCGCGCGGCGGGGTCGTGAGCCCCGCGACCGGTATCAGGGGCCCGTCCTCGCCCTCCCGGACGGCAAGGACGGTCCGGTCGCGATGATCGGCTCCCATCGCGCGACGTGGGTGGCTCAGCGGATCGCTGGGAGCCCGCGGCCGTAGAAACGCGAGGACCCCGGCGGGAGAATCTCCCGCCGGGGTCCCGCACGCATAGTGCCGGTGCCGGGTCGCCTCTCGGCGAAAGGCACAACGCGGCTCCAGCCGAACGGTAATCCGCGAAGGCAAATTAGGTGAGGCCCGGGGACACCTGCACACCGGTCACGCTTCATCAAACCACGTCTGGGGCCGAGATGTTCCCTCGCCGCGCGGCCGATTTCTGGGACTTCCGGAAGAAGGTGGACCCGCGTCACCCCTCCGGGCCCGTCCGGGCAGGTCAGACGGTCGCAAGGATGATCAGAGCGACGATGCGAAGGCCCTGAGCTCCCGTTCGTATCGCGCGGGGTCGACGTTCCACGAGCCGGTGTGCCCGCCCCCCGAGGTCCGCACCAGCCGTACGATGTCGGGCCTGATCCGGGCGAACTCCAGGGCCGGGCCGACCGGCACGGTGGCGTCGTCATCGTCGGCGAAGACCAGGGTGGGCGTCTTGAAGTCGCGGGCGTGCCGCAGGTGATCGAGCTCGTCGAAGGACAGGCCGGTACGCCGCTCGACGACCCACTCGCCGACCGAGACCATGAAGTGGGGCACGCCCATCTGCTCGGCCCCGAGCGCGATCGGCGAACGCCAGTCGAGCACCGGACTGTCGAGGATCATTCCCTTGATCGGGGCGTCCGGCAGGTTCCGCACGGTCATGGGGACGATCGCGCCACCCATCGACCAGCCGTAGAGGACGATCCCGGTCGCGCCGTGCGCCCTGGCGTAGGACACCGCGTCGGCCACGTCCTGCCATTCGGTCGCCCCGAGGTGGAGCTTGCCGTCCGGACTCGCGGGGGCGCCCTCGTCGTTCCGGTAGGCGATGCCCAGCACGGGCATCCCCAGGCTGTGGAAGACGGGCAGCACGCGCAGCGCCTCCGCGGGGTGGCCGTTGCGCCCGTGGACGGCGATCACCCAGGTCGGCGAGGTGCCCTCGGTCCGCCACCCGGGCAGGTCGCCGAGCGGGGAGGGGATCTTCACGTCCGTGTACGGCACGCCGGCGGCGGCCGGTGTCGCGTGACCCCACATCGAGCGGTCGAGGTAGGCCTGGACCCCCGGGCGCAGGTCGCCACGCACCACCTTCACGACCGTCCTGGTCACCGTCCCGGCCGCGGCCGAGATCACCGGACCGAGCACGGCGTTCCCGTCGGCCCAGGCCAGGCCGTACGTCCCGGGGGCGGCGGTGTCGGCGCCACCGGAGAGGGTGACCCGGTCGCCGGTCACGGCCGTCACCATGAGCGGATAGTCGGGGGTGTGCACCGGGTCGATCACCAGCCCGGAGTAGTACCACCCGGCGCCGCCGACCGTGACCAGGCCCACGGTCACGATCACCCCGGCGGACCACAGCAGGCGGCGCCGCCACAGTGAGTTCACGCGCATGACGTGAATCTACTTGTCCTTTTGCCGCCCTATAACCCGTTATGACCGGTCAGTACGGCCGCAGATGGGGTTCCATGCGAACACTTAGCGGCTAACCGTTCGTATGGCTCCGGGGTTTGAACACTTAGAGTGTCGGGGCCGGCGGCCGGCCGGGAAAACGGGATGCCGTGGGCGATCGTGATGGGTAGCCTGCGCGGGAATCCGAGGAGGAAACCGTGCCGCACGTCGAGGTCACCCATTTGACGTACGTCCTGCCGGATGGCAGGCCGTTGCTCGACGACGTCTCGTTCCGGGTCGGCGACGGCGTCAAGGCGGCGCTGGTCGGGCCGAACGGCGCGGGCAAGACGACCCTTCTCCGCCTGGTCTCTGGCGACCTGCGACCCATCGAGGGATCGGTGGCCCACTCGGGCGGCCTGGGCGTCATGCGCCAGTTCGTCGGCAGCCTGCGCGGCACCGGGCAGGCGACCCCCGGCGGCGACGGCCGCGACAGCCGTACCGTCCAGGATTTGCTGCTCAGCGTCGCGCCGGAGCGTGTGCGGCAGGCCGCGGCCCGCCTGCACGAGGCCGAGCTCGCGATGATGGAGCGCGAGGATGAGAAGACCCAGATGCGGTACGCCCAGGCGATCACCGATTACACGGACGCCGGGGGCTACGACATCGAGGTGCTCTGGGACGCGTGCACGGTCGCCGCGCTCGGGGCGCCGTACGACAACGTGAAATATCGGGATGTCGCGACGCTGTCCGGCGGTGAGCAGAAGCGGCTCGTGCTGGAGGCGCTGTTGCGCGGGCCCGACCAGGTGCTGCTGCTCGACGAGCCCGACAACTACCTCGACGTGCCGGGCAAGATCTGGCTGGAGCAGGCCCTGCGCGACACGCCCAAGACCGTGCTGCTGGTCTCGCACGACCGGCAGCTCCTCGCGAACGCCGCCGACCGGATCGTCACCGTCGAGTCGGGGAACGTGTGGATCCACGGCGGCGGCTTCGCCACGTACGCCGAGGCGCGCAGGGAGCGCAACGAACGGCTCGACGAGCTGCGCCGCCGCTGGGACGAGGAGCACGCCAAGCTCAGGCGGCTGGTCCTGATGCTCAAGCAGAAGGCGTCGAACAACGACGGGATGGCCCCGGCCTACCATGCGGCGCAGACCCGCCTGCGCAGGTTCGAGGAGGCCGGGCCGCCCGAGCTGGCGCCGAAGGACCAGTTCATCAGCATGCGCCTGCGCGGCGGCCGCACCGGCAAGCGGTCGGTGATCGCCGAAGGGCTGGAGCTGACCGGGCTGATGAAACCGTTCGACCTGGAGGTCTGGTACGGCGAGCGGCTCGCCGTCCTCGGCTCGAACGGATCGGGCAAGTCGCACTTCCTCCGCCTGCTCGCGGGGGAGGCGATCCGTCACACGGGGACGGCGCGGTTGGGGGCGCGGGTGGTGCCCGGGCACTTCGCCCAGACCCACGCCCGGCCGGAACTGCTCGGCCGGACCCCGTGCGAGATCGTCATGACCGAGCACGCCCGGCTGCGGAACGAGGCGATGAAGGCGCTCGCCCGCTACGAACTGGCCGGACGGATCGCGGACCAGCGGTTCGAGACGTTGTCGGGAGGCCAGCAGGCGCGCCTGCAGATCCTGTTGCTCGAACTCTCCGGCGCGACGCTCCTGCTGCTCGACGAGCCCACCGACAACCTCGACCTCGCCAGCGCCGAGGCGCTGCAGGAGGGCCTCGGCGCCTTCGCGGGGACCGTGCTCGCCGTGACGCACGACCGCTGGTTCGCGGCCGACTTCGACCGCTTCCTGGTGTTCGGCGCCGACGGCCGGGTGTACGAGTCGCCGGAACCGGTGTGGGACGAGAAACGGGTGGCCCGCGCCCGCTGACTCCGCGTCAGGGCTTGCGGCCCAGCCCGCAGAAGGCGTCGACCTCCTTCGGGATGCCCCAGGCGCTGTCCTCGGGCCGCCACCGCGACACGGACACGACACCGGGGTCCAGCAGGTCGAGGCCGTCGAAGAAGCGCTCGATCTGGGCGGGGGTCCGGGAGGTGTAGGGCGCGCCGCCCCGTTCGTCCCAGACCTGGATGGCCTCCTCCCGCGCGTCGCCGTGGACGACGCTGGTGCCGTCGTTGAGGGCCATGTAACTGCCGGACGGCAGGGCCGCGAGCAGCGTGCTCATGATCCCGTACGCCTGGTCGTTGTCGACCACGTTGCCCATGATGCCGAGCATCATGAGGCCGATCGGCCGGCTGAAGTCGAGCGTCCGGGCGGCCTCGGCGAGGATCCGGTCCGGGTCGCGGACGTCGGCGTCGATGTAGGCGGTGGCGCCCTCCGGGGTGCTGGTGAGCAGGGCTTCGGCGTGGACGAGCACCAGTGGGTCGTTGTCCACATAGACCACACGGGCCTCCGGCGCGATCCGCTGCGCGACCTCGTGCGTGTTGTTGTGGGTGGGCAGTCCGGTGCCGATGTCGAGGAACTGCCGGACGCCCGCATCGCGGGTCAGGTACGTGACCGCGCGGGCGAGGAACGCCCTGGACTGACGGGCCACCTCGATGATGTCGGGAAACACCTCGACGATCTTGTCGCCGATCTCCCGGTCGATGGCGTAGTGGTCCTTTCCGCCGACCCAGTAATTCCACATCCGGGCCGAATGCGGGACATCGGCGTCGATCCGGGGCGGTGGCGGGGTGCCGTAATCGGTCACGGGGCTGATCTCCTGTTGGGGAATGCCGGTTGACAGAGCCGTACGGCCATTCGATCACCGGCCTCGGGGTGGGAACAAGGCGGGAAAATTAGGTGAGGGCCGGTAAAGATAACGTCCGGGCCGCGCGTGTCCGAGGGATCGCCGTCCTATTCAGGGGTTATGACGGCTAAGTGACGCGACGTTGCCGAATGACGATCGCCCTGGCCATCGCCGCGACGGTGGTGGCCGGGTGCGCGAGCGACGGCGAGCGGCAGGACACCCGGCCGCTCGCCCTGAAGGAACAGGTCTCCTCGATCGTACGGTCGGGAGCCGGCTATCTGGTGAGCTGGGCCGGTCTGCTGGACAACCCCAACCGCTGGCATTTCGGCGAGAACGCGGTCGCCGTCGTCAGCGCGCTCGACGCCAGGGGCAAGGAGGTCGTCCACCTGGAGCAGCCGCTCGACGCGGTGCCGCCCGGACGGCCGCTGGCCTTCGCCGGCCAGGTGACGGCGGAGCAGCAGCCGGTCCGCGTGAAGATCGACTATCGACCGGCCACCTGGCGGCCGATCTCCCGGATCCCGTCCGCATTCCTGCGGTTCCCGGTTTCCGACGTGCGGACCGACCACCTGTCCGGTAACTCCTATCTCGTCACCGGCCACGTCGGCGACCCGTTCCGCAAGCGGGCGGGCGGCGTGGTGGTGACCGCGCTGCTGCGCGACGCGGCGGGCAAGCTGGTCGGCGGCGGCTCGGCGTACGTGAACGACATCGGCAGCGAGGCTCCGCGCCGCTTCGTCATCACGGTCGACGGGGTGACCGCCGCCGTGGCCAAGACCGACGTGATGGCCCGCACATGGGGCACGACCGCCGCGCCGTACATGGACCTGGTCGCCGCAGGGGCGGCTCCGGCGCACACGGTCATGCCGACGACCGAGCCCTTCGCGAAGGACCGCGGCTACTCGCCCATCGCCGACCGCAGTCAGTGAGCGGAGCGGGGGCCGCGCCACGGTCGCCGACCGCCGGCCGTGGGGGAAGGTGGGGGAGGTTTACCGTAACCGCATGACGACCTCCAGGATCGTGCTCTTCGGGGCCACCGGCTTCACCGGCCGGCTCACGGCCGAGGCGCTGGTCCGCCGGGGAGCCAGGCCGCTGCTGGTCGGCCGCGACCAGGGCAGGCTCGACGCGCTGGCGGCCGGCCTGTACGGCGCGCCGGGCGGCGGCACCCCGGGTGGCGGCGCTCCTGAGGGCGCTCCTGAGGCCGTTCCACCCACCGCGGTGGGCGACGCGAGCCGCCCCGCCTCGCTGCGGAGGATCGTCCAACCGGGAGACGTGCTGGTCACGACCGTCGGGCCGTTCCTGCGGCTGGGTGAGGCCGCGGTCGCCGCCGCGGTCGAGGCCGGGGCCGTCTACCTCGACAGCGCGGGGGAGCCCGCCTTCATCAAGCGGATCTTCCAGCGTTACGGCCCGGCCGCCGCCGCCCGGGGCGGGGCGCTTCTCACCGCTTTCGGGTACGACTGCGTGCCCGGCAACCTGGCCGCCGCGCTGGCCCTGGCCAAGGCTGGGCCGGCGGCCGCCCGCGTCGACGTGGGCTACTTCGTGCGGGGCCGGATGGCCCGCCGGCTGAGCGCGGGGACGCGCGCCTCCGCCATCGGCGCCGTCCTCGAGCCGTCGTACGGCTTCCGCCAGGGCCGCATCGTCCGCGACCGAACCCGTACGCGGCTCTTCCTGGTCGGCGGCCGCCGGCGGCGCGGGCTGTCGATGGGCGCGTCCGAGCACTTCACGCTCCCGCCCGTTCACCCCGGGCTGCGCGAGATCAACGTCTACTTCGGCTGGCTCGGCCCGTTGACGCGGCCCGCCGCCGTCGTCGCCCGGGCGGCTCCCCTGATCGCCGCGGTGCCCGGGGCCCGGCGCGCGGCGGACGCGCTCGCCGATCGGGTGATCCGTACCGGACGCGGCGGCGCCACCGCCGGGCCCGGCGTGCGGTCGCGGATCGTGGCCGAGGTGTACGACGAGAACGGCCGGCCGCTGGCCGTCGTCGAACTGGAGGGCGGCGACCCGTACGACTTCACGGCACGCCTTCTGGCCTGGGCGGCGACGACCGCCCTGACCCGCGGAGTGCGGGGCACGGGCGCCCTCGGGCCGGTCGACGCTTTCGGCCTGGAGGCGCTCGTGGAGGGCTGTGCCGAGGCCGGGCTCGTGACACGGGAACGCCACTGACGGCCCTCGCCGAATAAATCCCGAAAAGAGCGGAAAATGCGGTCAGATGCCTGCGCGGGCAAATGCCAAATGTCGTCGACGTAGTCACGCGAGTTCGCGAGAATCGGTAGAGCGGGTAGTTACCAAGCATTTACGCTCAGTTATATGAACGATGGTGTCCTGGCAGAGGCGTTGCGCGCTCGTGATCCGGGAGCTCTGGCCGCGCTCTATGACACCTATGCGGAGAACATCTACCGATACTGCCGGGTCATGCTTCCCGGCCCGGACGCCGCGCAGGTCGCGCTGCGCGACACGCTGATCGCGGCGGAGGCGCTCGTCGGCTCGCTCGCGGACCGCGACGGGTTCCGCACCTGGCTGTACGCGCTGGCGCGGGGGGAGTGTCTGCGCCGCCGTACGGCGCCGGTCTCCGTCTCCGGTGACGCCCCGGCCGCCGGGGGTGCCCGGCCGCCGGACGACGGGGGGCCGGCTCGGGCCGACACCCCGCCCGCCGGGTTCCCGATCCTTTCCGCGGATCCGTCCGGTCCTGGCGGCGGGTTCGGCGGCGCCCCCGACAGCGGGGCCGAGGCGGACCTGCGCTCGGTCGCGCGGAGCGCCGTGGCGAGCCTGTCCGTGGACGACCGCGAGCTCCTTGAGCTGTCCGCCCGTCATGACATGTCCCCGGCGGAGCTGGCCGCCGTTGTCGGCGCCGGGCAGCGTCACACGGACGCCCTGCTCCAGGCGGCGACCGACCGCCTGCGCGAGGCGATCACCGTCGAGCTCGTCGCCCGCGGCAGCGCACGGGAGTGCGAGTGGGTCGGCGCCACCGTCGGCGAGTCTCCGGATGGGCTCACCCGGGCGCAGCGTGAGCGGCTCCGCAAGCACCTGATCCGTTGCGAGACCTGCTCGCGCCACCGGATGAGGCAGGTCTCGCCGGCCAAGGTCTTCTCGCTGCTGCCCCAGGTGGCCCTGCCGGAGACGCTGCGGGTCCGGGTGCTGAGCGCGTTCATCGATCCGGAGCTGGTGCCCTATCGGCGCTTCGTCGCCAAGCGGGTCGGCTCCCTCGACGCCGCGGGCTACCCCCGGGCCCGGTGCATCCGCCAGGAGGGCCGGCTGGCGCAGGCCATCGCGGGAACGGTGGCCGCCGTCGCGACCGTGGCGGCGATCGCGCTGGTCTTCGCCCAGTTCGCCGACGGCCGCGACGACATCGCGGCGATATCGCCCCGATGGGTGCCGAGCTCCGGCGCCGGCGTCACCCCCGGCGTGACGCCGGCCCCCGGAAACGCGGAGAGCGCGGGAGACGCCGGAAACGCGGAAAACTCCGACGGGAAGGGGTCGGGTGCCGGCGCCACGGGCAGTTCCCCCGTGTCGCGTGATGTGGCCGAGCCTGTGATCCCGGTCGTCCCGGCGGGGCCGGTTCCGCTGCCGCGCCCGGCGCCTCCGCCCACGCCCAGCCGCGCGCCGGTCACCCATCCGCCGTCCAGTGCCTCGCCCCGGCCGACCGCCGGGACCTCCGGGCCGACGCCCATGCCGCCGTCCCCGGGGGACGACGACGAGCCGACCTCCGTGCCGACCGTCACGATCAGCCCGCCCGGCGACGGGCACGCGGGCGGCCCGCCGCCCGCGCACTGGCCGGGCCGCCCCCCGCGTCCGGGGCCGCCTCCCGCGCACTGGTCGTGGCATCCGCGTCCCGGTGGCTCTCCCGGGCGCGATCACCAGCATCATCCCCAGCCGGGCCACGACTGTCCGTCGCCGGTGCCGTCCCCCGCTCCGAACGCCTCCGCGCCGCCGCGGAGCCCGTCCGCCCCCGGGCGCGGCGGGCCCGCCGGAAACCGTCCGGCGAGGCGGGGCGAGACGCCCCGCGACCACGATCGCGCTCGGACGGACGACCACGCGTCCGGCCGTTCCGCCGACGCGGCCCTCCGGCGGCACGGCTATCCGCGTCACCCCACCACCCCCGGCCCGGTGAACGGCGGGACCGCGGGGCGTGCCACCGGACAGCGATCTACGGGACAGCCGCCTACCGGAAAGCCGTCCACGGGACGGCGCGACACCGCTGATCGGGCCGCCACGGGCGACCGGGCGGCGGATCGCGGAGCGGGGGAGCACGGAGCGACGGAGCGCGGCGCGGGAGAGCCGCGCGGCCCGGCCCATGACGGGTGGCCGGGCGACTCCCCGAGTGCCCGTGACCCCCGCGACGACGCCGGGGACCGCCGGGCGGGCGGATCACCCGAAAACGGGCGATCTACCACATACAACTGATTACTGTCCGTATCTTAAATGTGTACGCTGAGTGATCGGCGGGAAGTGAGGGGAGTGGAGCAAGGAAGGGGTAGGAATGACACTCCTCAGAGCATCGGGCCTGGTCGCCGGGCTCGGGTCGGGTCTCATCCTGACCCTGGGCGTCCCGGCCGGGGCTGATCGGGGGCCGTCGGTCAAAGACGTCGCCAAGGCCCGGGAACAGGCCCGGGACCAGGCGCGCGAGCTGGGCAAGGCCGAGGCGGATCTCGCCGTGGCTCAGGCGCGGCAGGAAAACCTGGCCACCGACGCGGAGCGGCTCGTCGAGGCGTACAACGGCGAGCTGGTACGGCTGCGGAACGCGCAGGACGCCTACGAGCGGGCCAACGAGCGGTCGGCGCAGGCCGGGGACGTCTTCCAGCGGATGCGGGCGTCGATCGCCGCGCGGGCCGCGACCGGAGAGATGTCGCTGTCGCCGGCCATGGGGGCCGTGATGGCCGGCTGGGGCGATGTCCCGGGATTCCTGAACAGGGCGAGCCTGTTCGCCCAGCTGGGCGAGGAACAGGCGGCGTCGCTCGAACAGCTGCGGGACGCCCAGAGGGTCTACGACATCCTCCGGACCCAGGCGTCACAGGCGTACGCGGAGCAGTCGCGCACCGCGGAACAGGTGCGTCTGGCCAAGGAGGCCGCCGAGAGGGCGGTCCAGGAGCAGCAGTCGCGGACACAGCAGATGGAACAGGACAAACAGGAGATCTCCCGGCGGCTCGACGCCGCGCGGTCCAAGGTCGACCGGCTCCGCAGGGCCAGGGAGGAGTTCCGGCTCTCCAGACAGGGGAAGTCCGGGAGCCGGGCCGTGGTCCGCCGAAAAAGCATCGCCATACCGTCGTGGGCCGGTCGGCTGGGCGCGGGACGGGGCGGCATGGCGGCGGAATGGGCGCTGAAACAGCTCGGGAAACCCTACGTGTGGGCCGCGGCGGGCCCCTCCGGATTCGACTGCTCGGGGCTCACCATGCGGGCCTGGCAGCGGGCGGGGGTGTCACTCGACCACTGGACCGGCACCCAGTGGAGCGCCGGGCGGCACGTCTCCCTGAAACAGTTGCGCTCCGGCGATCTCCTCTTCTACGGCCGGTTGAGCCGCAATCCCGGCACCATTCACCACGTGGGCATCTACATCGGCCGGGGACTGATGGTCCACGCCCCCCAGACGGGGGACGTGGTGCGCATCTCGCCGATCTACCGGCGTGATCTCGTGGGCGCCACCCGGCCCGGATAGGTCAGTGCTCCTGACCTTCCTCCTCCTCGAACCGCTTGATCGAGGCGACGATCTCCGCTTCGGCCTCCGTACGGCCCACCCAGTTGGCCCCCTCCACGGACTTGCCGGGCTCGAGGTCCTTGTAGACCTCGAAGAAGTGCTGGATCTCCAGCCGGTCGAACTCCCCGACGTGGTGGATGTCCTGGATGTGTTCCATCCGCGGATCGGTGGCGGGCACGCACAGCACCTTGTCGTCGCCGCCCTTCTCGTCGGTCATCCGGAACATCCCGACCGCCCGGCACTTGATCAGGCACCCGGGGAAGGTCGGCTCCTGGAGCAGGACGAGCGCGTCGAGCGGGTCCCCGTCCTCACCGAGGGTGTCCTCGATGAAACCGTAGTCGGCGGGGTATTGAGTCGAGGTGAAGAGCAGGCGGTCCAGGCGGATGCGGCCGGTCTTGTGGTCCACTTCGTACTTGTTCCGTTGCCCCTTGGGAATCTCAACGACGACGTCGAACTCCACTGGTTCCTCCGCTCAAGCCCCCGGTCTCCCGGGCTGGCGTTAATGTCTCGTAAGCGTGTTCCGGTCGGCGCGAAATGAGGGTGTCGTGGTGCGACGTGAGCGGTGGACGGCGGTGGCCACCCTCGCCCTGCTGCAGATCTTCGTCGTCCTGGCGGCCGGCTATCTGATCACGCACGGCGTGCCAGGGACGCCGACCCCGATCGCGTCTCCGAAACCCACCCCGACTCCCCTGGTCACCGCGGGTCCGGTGCTGGCCGCGGCGGAGGACGGGGCTCTCCCCGCCAAGGGTACTTTGACCACGCGGCTCCGCGGTGCCATGGGGGACCCGGCACTCGGCGGCCGGGCCGCCGGCGTGGTCATGGACGCCAGGACCGGGACGGTCCTGTTCGACGGCGGCGCGTCCACCGCGCTGCGGCCGGCGTCGACCACCAAGGTCGTCACCGCGGTGGCCGCGCTGGCCTCGGCCGGCCCGGATCGGCGGCTCGCCACGACGGTGGTGCGGGGCGCGGCCCCGGGGTCGATCGTCCTGGTCGGCGGTGGCGATCCCACGCTCGCCGGGCCCACCTCCGTGGGCGGTTCTGAATGGTCGGCCAGTGACGTCTACCCGCGGCCCGCCTCGCTGGCGCAGCTCGCCTCCCGTACGGCGAAGGCGCTCAAGGCGGCGGGCGTCACCTCGGTGGACCTGTCGTACGACTCCTCCCTTTTCTCCGGGCCGGTCACGGCGCCCGGCTGGAAGCCGACCTACATCCCGGAGGGCAGCGCGGCCCCGGTCACCGCGCTCACCATGGACGAGGGCAGGTCGCCCGCCGGACCGAGGTACGCCGACCCGCCCAAGGCCACCGCGGACGCCTTCGCCGCCCTGCTCAAGAAGAACGGGATCAAGGTCGGCGCGGGGGTGCGGGCGGGCCGGGCGCGGGCCGGGGCCGCAGAACTGGCGCGGGTCGAGTCGCCGCCGCTCTACGCGCTGGTCGAGCGGATGCTCACGCTCAGCGACAACGACCTCGCCGAGGCGATGTCCCGCCAGGTCGCGATCGCCGAGGGGCTGCCGCACACCTTCGAGGGCGAGGTGGCGGCCGTCCACCGGGTGCTGACCCGCCTGGGGGCCGACCAGGGAATCGAGATCCACGACGGCAGCGGCCTGTCCACCCGCAACCACATCACCCCCACGGCGCTGGCCCGCCTCCTGGCGGTCGCCTCGTCGCCCGCGCATCCCGAGTTGCACTCGCTGATCAGCGGTCTGCCGGTCGCCGGCTTCACCGGGACCCTGCACGGCCGGTACGGCAGGGCCGATTCGCGGGCCGCGGCCGGATTGGTGCGCGCCAAGACGGGCACTCTCTCGGGCGTGAACACCCTTGCCGGAATCGCGTACACGCCCGACGGGCGGCTGCTCTCGTTCGCCTTCATGGCGAACGACGTGACCAACCCGCCGGGGGCGGTCGCCGCGCTGGACAAGATGGCCACGATCGTCTCGCAGAGCTGACCGTGCCGGCCGGATGCGTCCACGCGCGCGGCGCGAGCGGGCAGAACGTACGGTGGTGGGTATGCAGGTGATCGACTGGGAGTTGGCCGTCGCTACCGGTGTCCGGCTCGTGCGCCCCGGGCCGCAGGTGACCCGCGAGGAGGCCCGGCAGGCCGTCGCGGAGCTCCGGCGGCTGTCCAGGGACGCCGAGGGGCACGTGCGGGAGTTCACCCGGATCGACTCGGCCACGCCGGAGGCCGCCACGGTGGTCGACCGGCCGGGTTGGATCCGGGCCAACGTGGACGGGTTCCGCGTGGTCCTGGAGCCCCTGACCGAGAAGATGTCGGCGGCGTCGACGATGCCGGCCGTCGTCGGCGCGGTGGGCTCACGCATCACCGGCATCGAGGTGGGCGCCGTGCTGGCGTTCCTCGCCTCCCGGGTGCTGGGGCAGTATGAGCTGTTCCTCCCGCCCGACCCCTCGGGCGCCGCGCCGACCGGGCGCCTCACGCTCGTCGCGCCCAACATCGTCCACGCTGAGCGGGAGCTCGGCGTCGACGCCCGCGACTTCCGCCTCTGGGTCTGCCTGCACGAGGAGACCCACCGGGTGCAGTTCACCGGGGTGCCCTGGCTGCGCGAGTACGTCCGCGGGCAGATGACCGAGTTCCTGCTCGCCTCGGAGATAGACCTCACCACCCTGCTCGAACGGCTGCGCGCCGCCTCCGACGCGGTGGCCGACGCCTTCAGGGGCGGCGAGGGCAACCTGATCGAGGCGATCCAGACGCCCGAGCAGAAGGCCGTCCTCGATCGGGTGACGGCGGTGATGACCCTGGTCGAGGGGCACGGCGACTACGTCATGGACGCCGTGGGGCCCTCGGTGGTCCCGTCGGTGGCCGACATCAGGGCCAAGTTCCAGCGCCGCCGCGAGGGGGGCTCCCGGATGGACCAGCTCATCCGGCGGCTGCTCGGCATCGAGCTCAAGATGAAGCAGTACGCCGAGGGGTCCAGGTTCGTGCGCACCGTGGTCGAGGAGGCCGGGATGGACGCGTTCAACCGCGTCTGGACCTCGCCCGAGACGCTGCCCGACCGGCAGGAGATCGCCGACCCGAACGCCTGGATGTCACGCGTCCTCGCCACCGCCTGATCGGCTCACTGACCGGTCCGCCGACCGGGCGCGGGCACCCGTGCGGAGTGGACACAATGGCTGCATGGGCCCGCATCCCGCCGTCGCAGACGTCCGACGTGCCGTACGGCTGTGCCTCGCCGACCTGGCGCCCGGAGCGCTGGTCCTGGTGGCGTGCAGCGGCGGGGCCGACTCGCTGGCGCTGGCCGCGGCCACCGGCTTCACGGTCCCCCGGATGGGGCTGCGCGCCGGCCTGCTGACCGTCGACCACCGGCTGCAGGAGGGCTCCGCCGCGCGGGCCGCCGAGCTCGTACGGCTCGCGCCGTCGCTCGGCCTCGACCCGGCCGAGGCTCTCGCGGTCACGGTGGGCCGGGCCGGCGGCCCGGAGGCGGCGGCCCGCGACGCCCGCTACGGGGCACTGTCCGAGGCCGGTGAACGGCTCGGCGCGGCCGCCGTGCTGCTCGGCCACACCCTCGACGACCAGGCGGAGACCGTGCTCCTGCGGCTGGCCAGGGGCAGCGGCACCAGGTCGCTGTCGGGCATGCCGCAGGTTTCCGGCCTCTACCGGCGGCCTCTGCTGGAGCTCGGCCGGGCCAGGACGCGGGAGGCGTGCGCAGCCCTCGGCCTGCGGCCCTGGGATGATCCACACAACGCCGACCCGGCGTACGGCAGGGTGCGGGTCAGGCTCGACGCACTGCCGGCGCTGGAGGCGGCGCTGGGGCCGGGGGTGGCCGAGGCCCTCGCCCGTACGGCGCGGCTGTGCCGCGACGACGCGGACGCCCTGGACCGGTGGGCGGAGGAGGTCCACGCCAAGGCGCGCGGGCCGCGGGGCGAGCTGGAGGTCGCCGTCCTGGCGGATCTGCCGGCCGCCGTCCGGCGCCGGGTGATCCAGCGCGCGGCGATCGAGGCGGGCGCCCCGGCGTCGGCGGTCGCCGCCGTGCACATCGAGGCGGTCGACCGGCTGGTCACGGCCTGGCGGGGGCAGAAGGCCGTGCGCCTACCCGGGGGGGTGGGTGCCGTCAGGCGCTGTGGCACCCTGATACTCGCCGTCGACAATGCCTCACTCTCGTAAGGAAAACCCCAGGTGGATGCAGCCGACATGGGCAGGGACCTCGCCAGCGTCCTCATCCCGGAAGAAGACCTCCAGGCGAAGGTAAAGGAGCTCGCGGGTCAGATCGACGTTGACTACGCGGGCCACGAGCTGTTGATCGTGGGCGTCCTCAAGGGCGCCGTCATGGTCATGGCCGACCTCGCCAGGGCACTGCACATTCCGGTGCAGATGGACTGGATGGCCGTGTCGTCCTACGGCGCGGGGACCAAGTCGTCCGGCGTCGTCCGGGTGCTGAAGGACCTCGACACCGACATCGAGGGACGTCATGTGCTGGTCGTCGAGGACATCATCGACTCGGGGCTGACGCTCTCGTGGCTGTTGAACAACCTCAGGTCGCGGAATCCGGCGAGCGTGGAGATCTGCACGCTCCTGCGCAAGCCCGACGCCCTGAAGGTCCCGATGGATGTCCGGTACGTCGGATTCGACATTCCCAACGAGTTCGTCATCGGGTTCGGCCTCGATTACGCGGAGCGGTACCGGAATCTCCCGTTCATCGGGACCCTCGCGCCCCATGTGTACGGGGGCGAGTAAGCCGGAGGAAGTAAGCCCTAAGCGAAGTGGCCCGTAGGACGCACGTTATTTGATCCCTGCTCCGGGAACACGTCATTGGCTGACGTACGTTGGAAGGGCAAAGCCGGAGCCGCGCGGGCAGTTACCCCACGCGGCCGCCGGGTGTACCTTCGGATATCCGTGGCAGGCCGCCGGGCGGCACGTCGCGGGTGGACAGAAGGAGCGGTAAGGGATGCCGCGACCCCGGGATTTCCCGGGGTAGGCCTTGGTCAGGAAGGGACGGGCCCGCCGGGGTTCCGCAACGGATGGATCTCAAGCGATTTACACGTGGCCCACTGCTGTGGATCCTGGGCATCGTATTGCTACTCCTGCTCGTCAGCTCGATGCTCGGCGGGGGCGGTGACTACGCGACCGCCGACACCTCCACCGTTGTGCAGCAGATCCAGCAGCACAACGTCAGAAGCGCGACCGTGGTCGACAAGGACCAGCGGGTCCAGGTCACCCTCAAGACCCCGATCGACGTGGGCGGCAAGCGCGTCGACCGGATCCAGGCCCCCTGGGTCGAGGGGCAGGGCGTCCAGCTGACCCAGGCGCTTCAGACGGCCCAGCCGGAAAAGGGCTGGACGGTCGAGGTGCCCAAGGAGAACTTCCTGGTCAGCCTCCTGATCAGCTTCCTTCCAGTGATCATCATCGTCCTGCTCTTCCTGTTCATCATGAACCAGATGCAGGGCGGCGGCTCCCGGGTGATGAACTTCGGGAAGTCCCGGGCCAAGCTGATCACCAAGGACACCCCCAAGACGACGTTCGCCGACGTCGCGGGCGCGGACGAGGCCATCGAGGAGCTCCAGGAGATCAAGGAGTTCCTGCAGGCCCCGGCCAAGTTCCAGGCCATCGGCGCCAAGATCCCCAAGGGCGTCCTCCTGTACGGCCCGCCCGGCACCGGCAAGACGCTGCTCGCCAGGGCGGTCGCGGGTGAGGCCGGCGTGCCGTTCTACTCGATCTCCGGTTCCGACTTCGTCGAGATGTTCGTCGGCGTCGGCGCCTCCCGGGTCCGCGACCTGTTCGAGCAGGCCAAGGCCAACGCCCCGGCGATCATCTTCATCGACGAGATCGACGCCGTCGGACGGCACCGCGGCGCGGGTCTCGGCGGCGGCCACGACGAGCGCGAGCAGACCCTCAACCAGCTCCTCGTCGAGATGGACGGCTTCGACGTGAAGGGCGGCGTGATCCTCATCGCCGCGACCAACCGGCCCGACATCCTCGACCCCGCCCTGCTGCGTCCCGGACGGTTCGACCGGCAGGTCGTCATCGACCGCCCGGACCTCGAGGGCCGCAAGGGCATCCTGCGGGTCCACGGCCGGGGCAAGCCCTTCGCCCAGGACGTCGACCTCGACGTGATCGCGCGCCGCACGCCCGGCTTCACCGGCGCCGACCTGGCGAACGTGATCAACGAGGCGGCCCTGCTGACTGCCCGCCAGGACCAGAAGCTCATCACGATGAGCACCCTTGAGGAGTCCATCGACCGCGTGATGGCCGGTCCCGAGCGCAAGTCCCGGGTCATGTCGGACCAGGAGAAGAAGATCATCGCGTACCACGAGGGCGGACACGCCCTGGTGGCCCACGCGCTGCCCAACTCCGACCCGGTCCACAAGATCACGATCCTGTCGCGTGGCCGCGCCCTCGGATACACGATGACGCTGCCGATGGAGGACAAGTTCCTCGCGACCAGGTCGGAGATGATGGACCAGCTCGCCATGCTGCTCGGCGGCCGGACGGCGGAGGAGCTCGTCTTCCACGAGCCCACCACCGGAGCGTCCAACGACATCGAGAAGGCCACGTCGATCGCCCGGCGGATGGTCACCGAGTACGGCATGAGCGAGCGGCTCGGCGCCCGCAAGTTCGGCAGCGGCAACGGCGAGGTCTTCCTCGGCCGTGAGATGGGCCACGAGCGCGACTACTCGGAGCAGATCGCCTCGGCGATCGACGAGGAGGTGCGCCGTCTCATCGAGAGCGCGCACGATCAGGCGTGGGAGATCCTGGTCCAGTACCGGGACGTCCTCGACAACCTGGTGCTGGAGCTGATGGAGAAGGAGACGCTCTCTCGCGAGCAGGTCCTGCAGATCTTCTCGCCGGTCGTCCCCAAGGAGAAGCGGCCGTCCTACGCCGGCTACGGCAAGCGCCTCCCGTCCGACCGGCCCCCGGTGATCACGCCGAAGGAGCGGGCGAACGGCAACGGCTCCGCGCTGCCCGCGGGCAACGCGCCCGCTCCGTGGCTGAACGACCAGGCGACCCAGCGGGACGAGGCCTGACCCGTGGCTCTGCCGCCCCCCGGCTTCGACCACGACCGGATCGAGAAGGCCGTCCGTGAGATCCTCGTCGCGATCGGGGAAGATCCCGATCGCGACGGGCTCCGGGACACGCCCGCTCGGGTGGCCCGTTCGTTCGCCGAGCAGTTCGCGGGCCTCGGGCAGCGACCCGAAGACGCGCTCACCACGATGTTCGACTCCGACCACGACGAGATGGTGCTGGTCAGGGACATCGAGGTGATGTCCACCTGTGAGCACCACCTGCTGCCGTTCCACGGCGTCGCGCACATCGGCTACACCCCGAACGACAAGGGGCAGATCACCGGCCTGTCCAAGCTGGCCAGGCTGGTGGAGGTCTACGCCCGCCGCCCGCAGGTGCAGGAGCGGATGACCTCCCAGATCGCCGACGGCCTCATGCGGGTGCTCGAACCGCGCGGGGTGATCGTCGTCATCGAGGCCGAGCACATGTGCATGACCATGCGGGGAGTGCGCAAGCCGGGAGCCAAGACGATCACTTCGGCGGTCCGCGGCGACTTCCGGACGAGCGAGGCCACCCGGGCCGAGGCGATGGCGCTCATCCTCCGTGGCTGAGCTGGGGAGCACGGCGGGGCGGGGCCTGCGATCGTTATCACACGGGCACACCCCTCGGGGCCGATCGCGGCCCGCCAGCCCCTAGGCTTGACTGCATCGATCGAAACGAGTGGGCCGATAGACACACTGACCGCCGTCATCCGCCGACGAGCCGCGGGCGAGGAGGGGGAATGACCACACGGAACGTCCCCGGGATGCCGCAGCCCGGGCGATGCCTGGTCATGGGCGTGGTCAACGTCACTCCCGACTCGTTCTCCGACGGCGGGCAGTGGTTCGACCCCGACGACGCCGTACGGCACGGTCTCGCCCTGGTGGCCGAGGGCGCCGACATCGTCGACGTGGGCGGGGAGTCGACCCGTCCGGGGGCCGCGCGGGTCTCCCTGGAAGAGGAGCTGCGCCGGGTCGTCCCGGTGATCCGCTCGCTGGCCCAGGAGGGCGTCACGGTCAGCGTCGACACGATGCGCGCCGAGGTGGCCGAGGCCGCCGTCGAGGCCGGTGCCCGGCTCGTCAACGACGTGAGCGGCGGCCTGGCCGATCCTGTCATGCCGCGGGTCGTGGCCGCCTCGGGCGTGCCGTACGTCGTCATGCACTGGCGCGGGCACAGCAGCGACATGGACAGCCGGGCCATCTACGCCGACGTGGTGACCGAGGTGAGCGAGGAGTTGCGCAAGCGCGTCGACTCCGTCCTCGCCGAAGGGGTGCGGGAGGAGCAGATCGTGCTCGATCCCGGGCTCGGGTTCTCCAAGCACGCCGAGCACAACTGGGCGCTGCTGGCCGGAATCGGCGCGCTCGACGGCCTCGGGCGGCCGTTGCTCGTCGGGGCGTCGCGCAAGCGTTTCCTCGGCCGCCTGCTCGCCGGACCGGACGGCACGCCCCGGCCGTTCGGCGGGAGCGACGACGCGACCGTGGCCGTCACCGCGCTGGCCGCCGCGGCGGGCGCGTGGTGCGTACGGGTGCACACGGTGAGGCCGAACGCCGACGCCGTGCGGGTGGCCGCCGCCTGGCGGACGGCCACTGGACGACACGACGAGAGCCGGTGAACGAGATGCCGACAGGGACGCCGATGAAGGACATCGAGGAGCTCAACCAGGCGTTCTACAACGCCATCGAGAGCGGCGACCTCGACAAGATGTCGGAGATCTGGATCGAGGACGGCGGTGGCCGTACCGCCATGTGCGTCCACCCGGGCTGGCCGATGCTGAGCGGGCGCTCGGAGGTGCTCCGCTCCTGGGCGTTGATCATGGCGAACACGCCGTACATCCAGTTCGTGCTGACCGACGTGCAGACCGCCGTGTTGGGCGACGTCGCGGTCCTCACGTGCGCGGAGAACATCCTCACGGCCGCCGACACCGACGAGCCGGGTTTCGCGGCCGGCCGGGTGGTCGCATCGAGCACCTACCTGCGGACTCCGTCCGGGTGGCGGCTGTGGCTCTACCACGGCTCGCCGGTCCTCCAGAGCGACGACGAGGAGGACGAGGAGGAGGAGTAGGCGGTGCGCGTGATGGTCCGGGAGTCCTGCGGGGAGGTTTCGTGAGCGACAGCGTGCGGCTGACGGGGTTGCGGGCGCGCGGGCGGCACGGCTGCCTGCCCGCCGAGCGGGAGCTGGGACAGGAGTTCGTCGTCGATGTGACGCTGTTCCTCGACACCGCCCCGGCCGCGGCCGGTGACGATCTGGCCAAGACGGCCGACTACGGCGCGCTGGCGGTGGAGTTGGCGGCGATCGTCGAGGGGGAGCCGGTCAACTTGATCGAGACGCTGGCGGAGCGCCTCGCGGCGGCCTGCCTGGCCCACGAGGTGGTGGACGAGGCGGAAGTCAGCGTGCACAAGCCGGCCGCGCCGATCCCGCTTCCGTTCGACGACGTGGTGGTGACGGTCAGAAGGGGTCGCGCATGAGGGCGGTGCTCGCGCTCGGGAGCAATCTCGGCCGCCGGATCGACCACCTCCAGGGCGCCGTCGACGCCCTCTTCGACGCCCCCGGCCTGACGTTCGTGGCGGTGTCACCGGTGTACGAGACCGATCCGGTGGGCGGCCCCGAGCAGGGGCCGTACCTGAACGCGGTGGTGATCGCCGACGGCGTGCACGACGCGCGGACCCTGCTCGACCGCGCGCAGAGCATCGAGAACGCCTTCGGCCGGGAACGGATCGAGCGATGGGGGCCGCGGACCCTCGACGTCGACCTGATCGCGGTCGGCGATCTCAGGTCGGACGACCCCGAGCTCACGCTGCCTCACCCCAGGGCCCACGAGAGGGCGTTCGTCCTGGTGCCGTGGGTGCGGGCTGACCCGGACGCGGTGCTGCCCGGACGGGGCTCCGTGGCGGCCCTGCTGGCCGAGGTCGACCAGCGCGGGGTCCGGCCGCGGACCGACCTCTCGCTCGTACCGCCCGCCTGACGAGGAGCCGCAGTGAAGCCCAGCAGTCCCGGCGTGCTCGTCGGCGTGGTGGTGGTGGCCGCGGTCGCCACCTGGGCGCTGCTCCAGCAGGCCTACTCCGTCCTGCCGACCGTGCCGTGGAGCGCGATCCCCACCACCTTGTTGCTCGCGGTCGGCGAGGGGTACACGGGCTGGCTCACCCGGGCGCGGATCCAGCGCAGGCCTGACACCAAGCCGATCGACCCGCTGGCCGTCGCCCGGCTGGCCGCGCTGGCCAAGGCCACCGCGTACACCGGGGCGGCGTTCGCCGGGGTGTTCGCCGGTTTCGTGCTGCGCGTGATCAACCTGCTCGACCTGCCCAAGCCCCGGCAGGACGCCATCATCGCGGGCGGGTCGTTCCTCTCCTGCGTGATCCTGATCTGTGCGGCGCTCATCCTGGAGTACTGCTGCCGCGTGCCGAGACGGCCGGAGGACGAGGACTGACCCGTCCCGCGCCCTACTTGTCGATGTCCTACTTGTCGATGTCGCCGACGACGAAGAACATCGAGCCGAGGATCGCGACCAGGTCGGGGACGCGGTTTCCGGGCAGCAGCTCGCGCAGCACCTGCACGTTGTTGAAGGACGCACTGCGCAGCTTGAGCCGCCACGGCGTCTTCTCGCCCCTCGACACCAGGTAGTAGCCGTTGAGGCCGAGCGGGCTCTCCGTCCAGGCGTACGTGTGTCCCTCCGGCACCTTGAGGATCTTGGGCAGGCGCTGGTTGATCGGGCCGGGGGGCAGGTGCCTGAGCCGTTCGACGCACGCGTCGGCCAGGTCGAGGGAGACCTTGATCTGGTCGAGCAACACCTGGAAGCGGGCGGCGCAGTCGCCCTCCGCGCGGGTGACGACCTTCACCGGCAGCTCGCCGTACGCGAGGTAGGGCTCGTCGCGCCGCAGGTCGAGGTCGAGCCCGGAGGCGCGGGCGACCGGCCCGCTGACGCCGTACTGCATGATCGTCTCACGGTCGAGGACGCCGACCCCGCGGGTGCGGGCGAGGAAGACCTCATCACCCGTGATCACCTGTTCGATGCCGGGCAGGTGGCGCCGCACGCCGGCGACGGCGCCCGCGACCCGGCCGAGCCAGCCGAGCGGCAGGTCCTCCTTCAGCCCGCCCACCCGGTTGAACATGTAGTGCATCCGTCCGCCGGAGATCTCCTCCATGACGCGCTGCAGCGTCTCCCGATCTTCGAAGGCGGAGACGGCCGGGGCGATCGCGCCCAGCTCCAGCGGATAGGACCCGAGGAACATGAGGTGGTTGAGCACCCGGTTGAGCTCCGCGAGCAGGGTGCGGGCCCAGACCGCCCGCACCGGGACCTCCATACCCAGCAGCCGCTCGACGGCGAGCACGACGCCCAGCTCGTTCGCGAACGCCGACAGCCAGTCGTGCCGGTTCGCCAGCATCACGATCTGCCGGTAGTCGCGGACCTCGAACAGCTTCTCCGCGCCGCGGTGCATGTAGCCGACGATCGGCTCGGCCGACACGATGCGCTCCCCGTCCAGGACGAGGCGCAGCCGAAGCACCCCGTGGGTGGACGGGTGCTGCGGGCCGATGTTGAGGACCAGATCCTCGGCGTCCCCGGCGTCCGGCCCGCGCGTCCCGACGTGGCCCGCCCCCGCGCCGATGCCGGCCACCAGCTCCCGCGGCGTCTCGCTCATACGGCCATGTTTTCACGCCGTGCGGCACGGCGAAGCGGCGTCGTCCCCCGCGCGAGCAGGTGAACGGCGGGCGCCGCCGGGCGTCTCATTCCGCCGCGATGCTCCGGAGGGCCGCCACGAGGCGGTCGACGTGCTCCTCGGTCGAGCCGAGGCCGATCGACGCGCGGACCGCCCCGCCGTCCGCGCAGCCGCCGTCGTCGATCCCGAGCAGGTGCCGGACGAACGGGTGGGCGCAGAACTTGCCGTCGCGGACGCCGATGCCGTAGCGCGTCGACAGCAGCTCGGCGACCTCGCGGGCCGTGCGGCCCTCGACGGTGAACGACACGATGCCGACGCGCGGGTGGTCGGGCCCCCACAGGGACAGCTCGCGCACCCCCGGGATGGCGGTGAGGCCCGCCCGCAGCCGGGCGAGCAGGCGCTCCTCCGCGCGGATGATCGGCGTCCAGCCGGTGGCGCCGAGGGCGTCGCAGGCGGCGGCGAGGGCGATGGCGCCGAGCACGTTGGGCGTGCCCGCCTCATGCCTGGCCTGCGGGTCGTCGCTCCACTCGGCCTCCTCGCGGACGGCCGTGACCGCCCCGCCCCCGCGCAGGTACGGCTCGGCCTCGGCCAGCCAGTCCGGACGGCCGATCAGGGCGCCCGTGCCGAAGGGAGCGTAGAGCTTGTGGCCGGAGAACGCGACGTAGTCGAGGTCGAGCGCGCCGAGGTTGAGCCGCCGGTGCGGCACGAGCTGGGCCGCGTCGACGGCGATCCGGGCGCCGTGCCGGTGGGCGATGTGCGCGAGCCCGGCGATCGGCCAGACCTCGCCGGTGACGTTGGAGACCGCGGTGACCACGAGCAGGGCGGGGCCCTCGACGGCGGCCAGCGCCTCGTCGGCGGCGCGGATCGCCTCGCCGGGGAAGGCGGGCGGGGCCAGCCGTACGGCCTTGGGCCAGGGCAGCAGCGAGGCGTGGTGCTCGGTGTCGAAGACCACGACGGTCGTGCCCTCGGGCAGGCAGCGGGCCAGCAGGTTCATCGCGTCCGTGGTGTTGCGGGTGAAGATCAGCGCGTCGTCCGGGCGGGCGCCGGCGAAGGCCCGCACCGTGTGCCTGGCCTGCTTATACCTCGCGGTCGTGAGCTGCGAGGCGTAGCCCGCTCCCCGGTGGACGCTGGAGTAGGCCGGGAGCGCGGCGGCGACGGCGGCGCTCACCGGCTCAAGACAGGGCGCGCTCGCCGCGTAGTCGAGATTGGCGTACTGGACCAGCTCGCCGCCCCTGACGGGGACCTCCAGGTCGGCTCCCACGACCGCGGGCACGACCGCGGGGATCCGGGCGCCGGGCGTGGCGACGGGGGATGCGGCAGGACGGGTGATGGGGGACGTGACGACGGACAACGCCGGACCTCCTTGGAGTCAGGGACCCGGCCGAGGCGTCGTACGGCGGAGCCCGCGCTTGCCCGGCACACGTCGTGCCGGACCCGGTGCTCACCCGGGGCACCCCGCCGCGAGCGCGAGGGTTGCCGGCCAGCGAGCCGGGGCTTGGCGCTGGCACTCATCACCTGGGCCGCACTATAACCCGGCGACACGTCCCGTTGGCAAATCCCCAGGTCGCGCGGCCGGCCGGTTGCGGTGGCCGCCCGGGGCCCCACTCCGTAAGGTGTCTTTGTGAGGTTTGACCCCTGGAATCCCGAGTTCGTCGCCCACCCCTACGACGCGTACCGCGAGCTGCGCGACACGGCGCCGGTGAGCTTCTTCGAGCCGACCGGCCAGTGGCTGGTCGCCCGGCACGCCGACGTCAACGCCCTGCTGCGCGACCGGCGGCTGGGCCGCTCCTACCTGCACGCGGCGTCGCACGAGGAGTTCGGCCGACAGCCGGAACCGGAGTTCCAGGAGCCCTTCTGGCGGGTGATCAGAGCGGGCATGCTGGACGTCGAGCCACCGGTGCACACCCGGCTCCGGCGGCTGGTGTCCAAGGCGTTCACCCCGCGCATGGTCGAGTCGCTCCGCCCCCGGGTCAGGAAGATCGCGACCGGGCTGGCCGAGGGCCTGGCCGAGCGGGGCGGCGGCGACCTGCTCTCCCTCGTGGCCGAACCGCTGCCGGTGACCGTGATCGCCGAGATGCTGGGCGTGCCGGAGGCCGACCGCCACCTGCTGCGCCCCTGGTCGGCCGACATCTGCGGGATGTACGAGCTCAACCCTTCGGCCGAGGTCCAGCACACGGCCGTCAGGGCGGCCGGCGAGTTCTCCGGCTATCTGCGTGAGCTGGCCCGCCATCGCCGTGATCACCCGGGCGACGACATGATCTCCGCGCTGGCCCAGGTGGCCGACGAGGGCGACCGCCTGACCGAGGACGAACTGATCGGCACCTGCGTGCTGCTGCTCAACGCCGGACACGAGGCCACGGTCAACGTCACGGGCAACGGCTGGTGGGCCCTGTTCCGCAACCCGGCCCAGCTCGAACGGCTGCGGGCCGATCCCGGCCTGCTTCCCAGGGCCGTGGAGGAGCTGATGCGCTGGGACACTCCCCTGCAGATGTTCGAGCGGTGGGTGCTGGAGGACGTCGAGATCGGCGGCGTGACCGTGCCCCGGGGGAAGGAGGTGGCCCTGCTGTTCGGCTCGGCCAACCGCGACCCCGAGGTTTTCGAGGATCCCGACCGTCTCGACGTGGCGCGGCATGACAATCCGCACATCTCCTTCGGGGCGGGCATCCACTTCTGCCTGGGGGCGCCGCTGGCCCGGGTGGAGCTGATCGAGTCGTTCGGCGCCCTCTTGCGGGCCGCGCCCTCCCTGGAGTTGGCCGAGGAGCCGTCCTGGAAGCCCGGTTACGTCATCAGGGGCCTGCGGACGCTCCAGGTCACCGTCTGAGTCGGACATCCCAGGTCACAGCCTGAGCTGGGCCAGCCAGCCGAAATCCCCGAGTCCCGCGGGGTCGATCAGCTCGGCCTCCTGCGAGGCGCGGCCCAGCGCGCGCACGTACTCCGCCGGGTCGGTGCCCGCGAGGGCGAGCGGCGGCCGTGCGCCGGTCACCCCGAGCTCGCGCAGCGCCTCCCGCTGGGTCGTGAGCCGGGTCTCGGTCGCGCCGGCCCGCTCGCCCGCGGCGGCGCACGCGTCCAGCGCGACGTGGGCGGTGATGTCGCACGACCCGTCGGGTACGGCGGGCACGACGGCGCCGCCGCGAAATCCCGTCAGCGTCCCGAACGGCGGGCGGTGCCCGGCGCGATGCGCGTAGTCGGCCGTGACCGCCGTGCCCCGCACGAGGCGTCCGATCACGCCGGCCCATGCCTCGTCGCGCGGGCGGCCGATCTCGGCCCGCTCGCCCGGGTGGCGCAGCGGCCACCAGCGTTCGAGCCAGGCCAGGTCGCCCGGCTCGGGCTCCGGGCCCGGACGTTCGTCGCCGGTCGACGGATCCACCAGCACCAGCCGGGGGCCCGACGGGGTGAGCTCGGCCACGTCGAGCGGGATGTCGTCCAGCCACTCGTTGGCGAACACCAGGCCGGTCACCCGTTCGGGGAGCTCCGCGGCCCAGGTCACGCGCGGGTCGACGCCCGCGGGCCGGGAGGAGAGGTCCACCGCCGTGACCCGCAGCCGCTCCGCGAGGTCCGGTGGGGCGGCGGCCAGCACCCGGGACGCCAGCAGGCCGTCGCCGCTGCCGAGGTCGACCAGGTCGATCGCCGGAGGACGGCCGAGCGACGCGTCGGTCCGCCGCAGCAGCCGGAGCACGGCGCCGGCGAACGCGGGCCCGGCGTGCACCGAGGTGCGGAAGTGTCCGGCCGGTCGTTCCCGCAGGTAGAAGCCGTCGGGTCCGTAGAGAGCCCGCTGGACGGCGGCGCGCCAGGTGAGCCACACAGCGCCTCACGTTACCCAGACGGCGTGGGCCAGACGAAAACTAGGCACATTCGTACTCGTGCCTCAACATAGGCCACAGAGAAACGGGACAAAATTCGACCGTTGGCCCGCGGCCGGGCCGGCGATCGGCACGGCGCTACTCTGGGCGAGGGGAGGCGTCATGGAGACTAGTGACCGCCCGGCGCGGCTCGCCGTCGGCGTGCTCGGAGCGGGTCGGGTCGGTTCCGTGCTCGGAGCCGCGCTGACGCTCGCGGGCCATCGGGTGGTGGCGGCGAGCGGGGTTTCCGACGCCTCGGAGCGGCGTGCGGCCGAGCGTCTCGGCGTCCGGCTCAGCCGGCCCGACGAGGTGATCAGCCGCTCGGAGCTGGTGCTGCTCACCGTGCCCGACGACGTGCTGCCCGGCTTGGTGGCGGGTCTCGCCGCCACCGGCGCCAACCTGCGGGACAAGCTGCTCGCCCATACCAGCGGGGCGTACGGCCTGACCGTGCTCGACCCGGCGGCGGAGCTCGGCGCGCTCCCGCTCGCGCTTCACCCGGTGATGACGTTCACCGGCAGGGACGACGACCTGACCAAGCTCAACGGGTGCTCCTTCGGCGTGACCGCGCCCACGCTGCTCCGCCCGGTGGCCGAGGCCCTGGTGATCGAGATGGGTGGGGAGCCGGTCTGGATCGCCGACCGTGACCGGGCCCTCTATCACGCCGCCCTGGCCGGCGCCGCGAATCACATGGTCACACTGATCGCGGAGTCTCAGGAACTGCTGGCCAGGATCGGCGTCGAGCATCCGGGCCGGATGCTCGGCCCGCTGCTCGGCGCCGCCCTCGACAACGCGCTGCGCCTCGGCATCAGCGGGCTGACCGGACCCGTCGTACGCGGCGACGCCGGCACCGTGCGCAGGCACGTGGACGCGCTGATCCTGGCCGCCCCCGAGGCCGCGGACGCCTACGTGGCACTCGCCAGGCTCACGGCCGACCGGGCTCTGGCGGCCGGGCTGCTCAAACCCGAGGCGGCCGAGCGCCTCCTGGACGCGTTGGGAGGCAATATTTGGACCTGATCGTCGCCGCCGACCGGGCGGAGCTCGCCAAGGCGCGAGACGGGCTCGGCGGCCGCATCGCCCTCGTCCCCACGATGGGCGCCCTCCACGAAGGACATCGGTCACTGATCAGGCTCGCCCGCGAGCGGGCCGATCACGTCGTGGTGAGCGTGTTCGTCAATCCTCTGCAGTTCGCCCCCGAGGAGGACTTCTCCCGCTACCCGCGCACCTTCGAGGCCGACCTCGCCGCCTGCGCGGAGGAGGGCGTGAGCGTGGTGTTCGCCCCGTCGGCCGCCGAGATGTACCTGCCCGACCGGCAGGTGAGCCTCTCGTCGGGTCATATGGGCACGGTCGTGGAGGGCGCGTTCCGCTCCGGCCACTTCGACGGGGTGCTGACGGTGGTGCTCAAGCTGCTCAACCTCGTCCGTCCCGACGTCGCGGTCTTCGGGCAGAAGGACGCCCAGCAGCTCGCCCTCATCCGCCGGATGGTCACCGACCTCGACGTGCCTGTCGAGATCGTCGGCGGGCCGACCCTGCGGGAGCCGGACGGGCTGGCCCTGTCGAGCCGCAACAGGTACCTGTCCGCCGGCGATCGCGCCACCGCGCTGTCCCTGTCGGCGGCGCTGCGAGCCGGACGGTCGCAGGACAGCGGCGACGCGGTTCTCCGGGCCGCCGGCGCCGTCCTGGACGAGGCCGCCGGGCTCGACCCGCCACTGCGGCTCGACTATCTCGTCCTGGTCGATCCGGCCACGTTCGAGCCGGTGGGAGAGGGGTACCGCGGCGAGGCCATCCTCGCGGTCGCCGCGAGGGTGGGCGCGACCCGCCTGATCGACAACGTGTTCGTGACTCTTTCCTGAGGAATTGAGGGGGTGGGCGCGGGTCCATACGCGCGAGGGGTTATCGTCATAATGACGAAAGGGGACCCCTCATGGTCGCGATTCCGAGAAGGCTCACGGCCCCCGCTCCTGGATGGGGCGTGGACGCGGACGTCGTCGTGGTCGGATCCGGGATCGCCGGCCTGACGGTCGCGCTCCGGTACGTCCAGCTCGCCCCGGACGGCAGGGTCCTCGTCGTCACCAAGGACGTCCTGTCCGCCGGGTCCACCCGCTGGGCGCAGGGCGGGATCGCCGCCGTGCTCGACCCCGAGGACACCCCCGACGAGCATTTGCGGGACACGCTCCTGGCCGGGGCCGGGCTCTGCGACGAGGACGCCGTACGGGTCCTGGTGACCGAGGGCCCCGACGCGCTGAAGCGGCTGATCGGCCACGGCGCCGAATTCGACCGGGACGGCGACGGGGCGCTCCAGCTCACCCGCGAGGGCGGGCATCGCCGCAACCGGATCGTCCACGCGGGCGGCGACGCGACCGGCGCCGAGGTGCAGCGTGCGCTCGTCCAGGCCGTGCTGGCCGAGCCGCGGATCGAGGTCGTCGAACACGCCCTCGCCCTCGACCTGCTCCTCGACGACGCAGGCAGGGCCCGCGGCGTCACCCTCCACGTCATGGGCGAGGGCGCGCGCGACGGGGTCGGCGCCGTCCACGCAGGCGCGGTGGTCCTCGCCAGCGGCGGCATGGGCCAGGTCTATGCGGCGACCACCAATCCCGTCGTGTCCACCGGCGACGGCGTGGCGCTCGCGCTGCGCGCGGGGGCCGTGGTCCGCGACATCGAGTTCGTCCAGTTCCACCCCACCGTCCTGTGGCTCGGCGAGGATTCGACCGGTCAGCAGCCGCTCGTGTCGGAGGCCGTACGCGGCGAAGGCGCCGTGCTGATCGACGCGGCGGGCGAGCGGTTCATGAACGGCGTCCACGAGCTGGCCGACCTGGCCCCCCGCGACATCGTCGCCAAGGCCATCATGCGGAGGATGCGGGAGACCGGCGCCGACCACGTGTTCCTCGACGCCCGGCACTTCGGCGAGGACAAATGGCGGGCCAGGTTCCCCACCATCCTCGCGGTCTGCCGGGAGCACGGCATCGACCCGGTCACCGAGCCGATCCCGGTGGCGCCCGCCGCCCACTACGCCAGCGGCGGCGTCCGCACCGACCTGTCCGGCCGCACGACCGTCCCCGGTCTGTACGCGTGCGGGGAGGTGGCGTGCACAGGCGTCCACGGGGCCAACCGGCTCGCCTCCAACTCGCTGCTCGAAGGGCTCGTCTTCGGTGAGCGCATCGCCGCGGGCCTGGCGGCCGGCGACCTCACGCCGGGGGAACCGGGGCCGGACACCCGTCCGGACGGCCTGGTCGACCCGCGGACCCGTTCCCGGATCCAGACCCACATGAGCCGCGGAGCCGGCGTGCTGCGGGGCGACCGCAGCCTGGCCGCCGTCGCCCGCGCCCTCACCGACGCCCGCTGGACGCCGGTCGCCGTCGAGCCCTGCACCGAGTCGTGGGAGGCGACCAACCTCCTCACCGTCGCGTCCGCGCTGGTCGCCGCCGCCGCGGAGCGCACCGAGACCAGAGGCTCCCACTGGCGTGAGGATCACCCCGAGCGCGACGACGAGCGCTGGAGCCTGCACATCGACATCGCTCTGACATCGGAAGGACTGGTCATGCGGCACGAGGCCCACGAGTCCGGCGCCCTCCCGGGCGAGCTGCCCGCCGCGCTGCGGGCCGAGCTCACGGAGGCCGGGCTCGACCCCGACGACCTGCTCCGCCTCATCCGCGTCGCCCTGGAGGAAGACCTCGCGGGAGGGCTCGACGTCACCTCCGCCGCCACGATCCCCGCCGGGCAGGCCGCGGCCGGTGACCTGGTCGCCCGCAGGTCCGGCGTCGTGGCCGGGCTGCCCGTGGCCGAGGCCGTCTTCCGCCAGGCGGGCGCGGCGATCGAGGTCGAGCGGCACGCGCGGGACGGCGACCGGGTGCGCGCCGGCGAGGTCCTGATGACCGTCCGGGGGACGACGCGCGACCTGCTCACGCTGGAGCGTACGGCCCTCAACCTGCTCACCCACCTGTCGGGCGTGGCCACGGCCACCCGCCGCTGGGCCGACGCGGTCGAGGGCACCCGCGCGCGGGTCCGCGACACCCGCAAGACGCTGCCCGGCCTGCGCGCCCTGGAGAAGTACGCGGTGCGGTGCGGCGGCGGGGTCAACCACCGGATGGGCCTGCACGACGCCGCGCTGATCAAGGACAACCACGTGGTGGCCGCCGGAGGCGTGGCGGCGGCCTTCCGCGCCGTACGGGACGCCTTCCCCGGCTTGCCCATCGAGGTCGAGGTGGACCGGATCGACCAGATCGAGCCGGTGCTGGCCGAGGGCGCCGAGGAGATCCTGCTCGACAACTTCACGGTCGAGCAGCTCGCCGAGGCCGTCCACCTCGTCGCGGGCCGGGCCCGGCTGGAGTCGAGCGGCGGGCTCACCCTTGAGGACGCCCGGGCGGTGGCCGCGACCGGGGTCGACTACCTGGCGGTGGGCGCGCTGACGCACTCGGCCCCGGTCCTCGACGTCGGCCTCGACCTGCGTGGCGAATGAGTCCCCCGGAGCGAAGATCGCAGGTCCCCGCGCTGGTGCATAATCGGGGGATGCTGCTCACCATCGACGTCAGCAACACCCACACGGTGCTTGGCCTGTTCGAGGGTGAAGAGGTGATCGAGCACTGGCGGATCGCCACCGATCCCCGCCGTACGGCGGACGAGATCGCGGTCGTGCTCCAGGGCCTGCTCGCGCAGTCGCCGATCGTGAAGGACGCCGACATCGGCGGCATCGCGATCTGCTCCACCGTCCCGTCGGTGCTCAACGAGATCAGGGAGATGTCCCGGCGCTACTACGGGGACGTCGCGGCCGTCGTGGTCGAGCCGGGGGTGCGAACGGGCGTCCCGGTGCGCATGGACAACCCCAAAGAAGTCGGCAGCGACCGCATCGTCAACGCGCTGGCCGCCGCGACCCTGTACGGCGGGCCCTGCGTGATCGTCGACTTCGGCACGGCGACGTCGTTCGACGCCGTGTCGTCCCGCGGCGAATATGTCGGGGCGGTCACGGCCCCGGGGCTGGAGATCTCGGTGGACGCCCTGGCCACCGCCGGGGCCCAGCTCCACAAGGTCGAACTCGTGCGCCCACGATCGGTGATCGCCAAAAACACCGTCGAGGCGCTCCAGTCCGGCATCATCTACGGCTTCGCGGGGCTGGTCGACGGCATCGTCGACCGGATGACGGCCGAGCTGGCCGCCGACCCCGACGAGGTGACCGTGGTGGCCACCGGCCCCGGCGCTCCGCTCGTCGTCGACGAGGCCCGGACGATCGACGTTCACGAGCCCTGGCTCACCCTGATCGGCCTCCGGCTCGTCTACGCGCGCAACACGGCCTGAAGCACTCCCTCGGGTACGGGACCATAGAAGGCAGGATCCCGCTGAGAGAGGACTGCCGTGATGGACGCCGACTGGGTGGCGCGTTTCGCTGATGAGGTCATCGCCGAGGCCGATCGGCGCGCGCCGGGCAAACCCATCGTCTGCGCGTCGGGACTCAGCCCCTCCGGGCCGATCCACCTGGGCAACCTCCGTGAGGTGATGACCCCGCACCTGGTGGCCGACGAGATCAGGCGCCGCGGGGTGGAGTGTGTGCACATCGTCTCGTGGGACGACTTCGACCGCTATCGGAAGGTCCCCGTCGGCATCGACCCGTCGTGGGCCGAGCACATCGGCAAGCCGCTGACCTCGGTCCCGGCGCCGGCCGGGAGCCCGTACCCCAACTGGGCCGAGCACTTCAAGGCCCCGATGGCCGCCGCTCTGGCCGAGATGGGCGTGGAGTTCCACCCCATCAGCCAGACGCGGATGTACACCTCGGGCGCGTACCGCGAGCAGGTGCTCCTCGCCATGCGCGAGCGCAAGCGGATCGACGCGATCCTCGACCAGTACCGCACCAAGGCCAAGGCCAAGGCGCAGAAGGTGGAGGACGCCGACGAGGCGGCGGCGCTGGAGGGCTCGGGCGCGGCCGGTGAGGACGACGGCTCCGGGGCGGGCGGCTACTACCCGTACCGGCCCTACTGCTCGGCCTGCGGACGCGACCTCACCACGGTCACCGCGTACGACGACGCCACCACCCAGCTGACCTACACCTGCGCCTGCGGCCACACCGAGACCGTGCTGCTGTCGGAGCACACCAACGGCAAGCTGGTGTGGAAGGTCGACTGGCCGATGCGCTGGGCCTACGAGGGCGTGGTGTTCGAGCCGTCCGGCGTCGACCACAGCTCGCCGGGATCGTCGTTCGTCGTCGGCGGGCAGATCGTGCGGGAGGTGTTCGGCGCCGCCCAGCCGATCGGGCCGATGTACGCCTTCGTCGGCATCAGCGGCATGGCCAAGATGAGCAGCTCCAGGGGTGGCGTGCCCACCCCGGCGGACGCGCTGTCGATCATGGAGCCCGCGCTGCTGCGCTGGCTGTACGCCCGGCGGCGGCCCAACCAGTCGTTCAAGGTCTCCTTCGATCAGGAGATCCAGCGCATGTACGACGAGTGGGACACGCTGACGAGGAAGATCGGCGACGGCACGGCGCTGCCGGCCGACCAGGCGGCGTACCGCCGGGCCTCCAGCACGGCCGCGGGCGCGCTGCCGGAGACCCCGCGCCGCCTGCCGTACCGGACCCTCGCGTCGGTCGTGGACATCACGACCGGCCACGAGGAGCAGACGCTGCGGATCCTGCGCGAGTTCGACCACGACATCGCCGGGCTCGACGAGCTGAGGCCGCGGCTCGACAAGGCCCAGCACTGGGTGACCACGTACGTCCCGGCGGAGGAGCGCACCCAGGTCAGGGAGAAGCCCGACGCCGAGCTGCTGGCGAGCCTCGGCGAGACCGAGCGCGCGTCGCTGCGGCTGCTGGCCGAGGGTCTCGACGAGCACTGGTCGCTCGACGGACTGACCACGCTCCTGTACGGCGTGCCGAAGGTCCAGGCCGGGCTCGACATGACCGCGAAGGCCGCGACGCCGGAGCTCAAGGCGGCGCAGCGCGCGTTCTTCGCGCTGCTCTACCGGCTGCTGGTCGGCCGTGACACCGGCCCCCGGCTGCCCACGCTGCTCCTGGCCGTCGGCCGCGACCGGGTGCGCGCGCTGCTGTCCGCCTGACGCCCGCGGCTCATCGGATCCCGGCCCGTGCTCCTGGGCGGGCCGGGATCCGCTGCCGCCGGGCCGCTCCGATGACCCGCTTGACGACCCGCTCGATGAGCCGTTCCGCCCGGCCGTCGCGGGCGAGGTGACATGGGCCTGATATTGGCAATGCTTGACGACATTCGACGCAGGCGTTTACTTTCCTGGAGGGGTCAGCCGATCAATCATCGTCGTGGGGAGGGGAGACGATGAGCGTTCCCGACGTGATCTACCGGGGTGACGACCTCGCCTCGGACCCAGATCGTGCCGGTCTGACGGATGACGACCTGCTGCTGCTCGCCGAGCTCGCCAAGGGAGTGACGGCCGATCGCGTCGGTCGCACGCTCGACGTGAGCGGCCGGACCGTACGCAGACGTCTGCGGTGCATCTGCGACCGCATCGGCGTGGCGACCGCCATCGAGGCGGTCGCCTGGGCCGCGCGGCGCCGTCTTATCTGAGGGCCGTTTTATCTGAGGGCCGTCTCGGCTGGGGACGGCCGCCGCCCGCGCTGGAGCGGTCGGCCGAGGGTCTCAGCCGGCACAGTCCGGCTCCGGCCGCCGCGGCTCGTCGCCAGCCCGTCGGCGGCGGTTCGGCCCGGCCGGCCGGTCGGCCCGACCGGTTCAGTCGGTTCAGTCGGTTCAGTCAGCGATGCGGACGCCGCCCGCGAACGGCCGGTTGCCCATCTTCGCCACGCGGACGACGTCTCCGGTGTGCGGGGCGTGGACCATGTAGCCCCCGCCGATGTAGATGCCCACGTGGTGCAGGTCGCCGTAGAAGAAGACGAGGTCGCCCGGCCGCAGGTCGTCCTTGCTGGCGAGGTGGGTGCCGGCGGTCCACTGGTCGCCCGTGTAGTGGGGCAGGCTGATACCCACGTGCTGGTAGGCCGCCAAGACCAGGCCGGAGCAGTCGAAGGAACTCGGCCCGGCCGCGCCCCAGACGTACGGCTTCATCTGCTGGGACAGCGCCCAGCGCGCCGCCTCGGCGGCCTTGCCGTCGCCGACGATCGGGAACGAGATCCGGGTCGCCCGGCCCACCCCGACGCTGCCGGCGACCTTGCTGTAAAGGTTGCTCTCGGCCCGCTTGACCAGCTTCTCGATCTTGGTGCGGCGGCCATCCAGGCTGCTGAGGAGCTTCTTCACCTCACTCTGGCGGGCGGTGGCGCTCGCCTTGGCCCGGGCGGCCGCCTCCATCGCCTTGGAGACCTCGGCCACCTCCTCGCCCTGCTGCTGCTCCAGCGCGTAGGTGGTGGACGCCTGGTCGAGGTACGCGCTGGGGTCGCCGCCGCCTCCGCTGACCAGAGCCAGGGCCGAGCCGAGGCCGCCCGTCATGTAGGAGTTCTGGGCGAAGAGGCTGGCCTTCTGGCGGCGGGCCGTGAGCTCGTCTTCGCTCTTCGCGAGGGTCTTCTTGGCGAGTTCCGCGGAGCGCTGGGCCGCCGACAGCCGGACCCGCTCACCGTTGTACTGCTCGGTGAGGGTCTCGATCTCGCTGTAGAGGCGTTCGACCTCGGCGGACAACTGCTTGAGGCTCGGTTTCGGGTCGGCGGTCGCGGAGACCACCGGGGCGCCGAAGGTGATCGCGGTCAGCGCGACGCCGACGAGGGTCAGACGGCGGACGACCGGTCCCACCGTGACGACGAGCGGGCGCCGGTCCCGGGCGTGCCTGCCCACGGGCCGTCCTCCACGCTTGCGCAACCAAGCTCCTCTCCTATGTCGTGCCGCGGGTGCGTCCGGTGACACGGATGTCACGCGGGCCCACGGCACAGCCGGGCGCCTACCGGGTTAGCTGACGGGTTCGGGCCGGAGCAGCCCTACCTCTCGGATTCACCCCTTGCCGATCTCGTCGGACGGGCCGACCGATCTGCGTGGTTGGGTCCCCGGCTCCCCGCCGCACGGGGATGCGTCGGGGACTCGGCGAGCCGCTCGCCGGGACTGCTCCCGTCGAACGGCATCGACGCTGGACACTAATGCACCACGGGTTGTTGCTCAACCAGAACTCTCAATCCCGTCTAGGTTGCACAACCGAATGATCACGAGGAGGTCACGGCATTTCGCTGCGATTGTCCTACATCTACGTGGGTTTGGGAGTCTCTGTGGACGGTAGATCCACGATCGGCGCAGGTCCAGGAATGGGCAAAAGTTGTCAAAACTAACCGGGGTCCGATCGTCGCCTCTCGTGTCATCACGCTCACAGCGAGTCATGGCACGGTGTTGCGAGTGATTTTTGGGCCTGCCCGTTATTGCCGTGACACAGGTGTCACGGCGCGACGGCCTCGCTCCCGATTAGGCTGACCGGTCATGGAACAGGTCGCGGAGCAGGCGCACGCGGAGGGCGGCCCACCGGCGGCGGTGCGCCGGGCCAGGACGCCGGACGTCCGCGCCATCCGCCGTCTCGTCGACGCCTACTCGGGCGCGGGCCCCCGCCTGCTGGAGAAGAGCACGGTCACTCTCTACGAGGACGTCCAGGAGTTCTGGGTGGCCGAGGCCGGCGGTGAGGTCGTCGGGTGCGGTGCGCTCCACGTGCTGTGGGAAGACCTGGCGGAGATCCGCACCGTGGCGGTCGATCCGGTCATGCGCGGCAGGGGAGTGGGGCACGGGATCGTCGCCTCGCTGATCGACGCCGCCCGGGAGCTGGGTGTGCGGCGGGTTTTCTGCCTGACCTTCGAAGTGGAGTTCTTCGGCCGGCACGGGTTCGTGCCGATCCAGGGCACACCCGTCTCGCCCGAGGTGTACGCCGAGCTGCTCGCCTCCTATGACGAGGGCGTCGCCGAATTTCTAGATCTTGAACACGTGAAGCCCAACACGCTGGGCAACACGCGCATGCTCCTCCAGCTGGCCCCGCGATCTTGACATTGATCGTTTGTTTCCGCAAAGGTGACTGTTGATACGCCTGTCGCTACTTTGAGCAATATCAGCGTGTGCTGGTGACGTGCGGCGCATGCGTTTCGGAAACGAGGTGACACGGTGAGCGGACAGCCACCGTACCCCCAGGACGATTCGGACGGCACGCCATCGCCGCCTTCTGAGCCTGGGTACCCCACAGAGAGCTCCCCCAGCGACTACGACCCCGAAGCCACCATCGTCGGCCCCCGGCCGGACCAGCAGACGGGCCCCCAGCCGTACGGCGCCCCGCAGTACGGGCAGCAGCAGTATGGCCAGCAGCAGTACGGCCAGCAGTACGGCCAGCAGCAGTACGGGCAGGGCTACGGTCAGACCCAGCCGGGGCAGGCGCAACCTGGGCAGGCGCAGCCGGGATACGGCCAGAGCGCGCAGGAGTACGGTCAGCAGCCGTCGCCGGGACAGGCCGAGCAGAGCTATGGCCAGCAGGCTTATGGCCAGCAGGGTTACGGCCAGCCCGGCTATGGCGAGCGGGGGCAGCAGGGCCAGCAGGGATATGGCCAGCCCGGTTACGGCCAGGCTCAGCAGCCGGGCCAGCCGGGCCAGGGGCAGGGGCAGGGCTACGGTCAGACCGGCCCGCAGTCATATGGACAGCAGTCACAGGGACAGCAGCCATATGGCCAGTCGTATGGCCAGTCATATGGACAGCCCTCCTACGCACCGCCGGCCGGTCAGCCGGAATATGGCCAACAGGGCTACGGGCAGGCGTATGGCCAGCCCGAGGCCGGCCAAACGTACGGCCAGCCGGGCACGCCCCAGGGTTACGGCCAGCAGGGTTACGGCCAGCAGGGTTATGGCGAGCAGGCGCAGCAGGGCTACGGCCAGCCCGGTTATGGCGAGCAGGCGCAGCAGGGTTACGGCCACCCCGGTTATGGCGAGCCCGGTTATGGCCAGGCTCAGCAGCCGGGCCAGCCGGGCCAGGGGCAGGGCTACGGTCAGACCGGTCCGCAGTCATATGGACAGCAGCCATATGGGCAGTCGTACGGGCAGCAGCCCACCCACGGGCAGCCCACTCACGGGCAGCAGGGCTATGGCCAACAGGAATATGGTCAGCCCGGCTACGGCCAGCAGGGACCTGGGCAGCAGGGACAGGCGCAGCAGGGGTACGGCCAGCAGGCATACGGCCAGCCCGCCTATGGGCAGGGGTACGGTCAGCCCGGCTACGGACAGGGCGCGCAGGGAGCCGGCCAGGCCGGCTACGGCCAGCCCGGATATCCCGCGGCGGCCGCCTACAACCAGCCCGGTACGTCGACCCCGCCCCCCGGAGCTCCCGCTCCCCTCGCGGAGTGGTGGCAGCGGCTCCTCGCGAGGCTTGTCGACGGCATCATTCTGGGCATCCCGCTGTACATCATCCAGCGGATCATCAACGACGCGGTGATCGACCCGGGCGGCTACGACCTGACGACGGGGACGGTCACGCTGCCGAGTGGCATCTTCCTCGCCGGTCTGCTGATCGCCCTCGTGACGGGCGCCCTCTTCATCGCCTACGAGTTCCTGCTGCTGCGAATGCGCGGTCAGACGCTCGGAAAGATGATTCTTGGGATCAAGGTGACCGCCGTCGGGGGCGCGCTCTCCCCCGAGGGCCTGCCCGTCGACGTCGCCGGCAAGCGGGCGGGGGTGCTGGCGGGTCCGCAGTTGTTGAGCTGGATCCCGTTGCTGGGCGTGGTTTTCAACCTATTCACTGTGGTGAACGTGCTCTGGCTCCTGTGGGATCGGCCGTTGTCCCAGGCTCTGCACGACAAGGTGGCCGGGACCGTGGTGGTCAAGGTCAAGTAGTGCCACAAAGCGGGGTGGGTGGAACGGACCATCGGCCCCGCTTTTCGTATGTTCACGCCAATCAGTCGGATAGGTGGGTGGACGGGGGGAAATCTGCCCTGCCGGACCGCCCGAGGTGCGATGCTTGGCCGGCGCATGTACGACGCAACACCCCGAGAGGTGACAATGAGCACGCAGCCTCCCTACGGCGAGAATCCATACGGCTCCACCCCGCCGCCCCCGCCCGGGGGTTATCCGCCTCCGGGTGGTTATCCGCCTCCGGGTGGATATGGTGCCCCGCAGGATCCATATGGCGTCCCGCAGGGTTCTTATGGCGGGCCGCAGGGCGCACCCGTTCCTCCCGGCGTTCCGGGGACCCTCGCGCAATGGTGGGAGCGGTGGGCCGCCCGGGTCATCGACACGATCATCTTCTTGATCGTCTCGTCGATCCTGTCCTCCTTCCTGCCGACTTTCCTTGCCGCCCTCATCGGTTACGTGGCATATGCCGCGTATGACTACGCACTCCACAGCAAGGACGGCCAGACCGTCGGCAAGAAGGTTCTGAAGATCAAGGTCGTCCCGCTGAGCGGGGTGGTGGATTCCTCGGCCCTGATGAAGCGAGCGGTGCTTTATCCGGGGGTGCTGGCTCTCAGCGGGCTGCCGATCCTGAACTTGATCATCTACGTCTTCGTCGTGGTGATCGGAATTCTGATCATCACCGACAAGCCCCTTCACCAGGGACTTCACGACAAGGCGGCCGGGACCGTCGTGGTGAAGTTGCCGGGCTGAGGCCGGGTAGCGGATGCCCCTCGATCGGGGCGAAAGGGGTGGGGCGGCGCTTCGGCGACCGCCCCACTTGGCATTCTGAGTAGGATTTCATGTGCATCCGGTAAGCCCGCTGGAGAGACCGGGATTCCGTTCGCCCAGCTGGGGTACCCCGGAAGACGAGCCGAGTCCGTCCCGGCGCTAAGGTCGTAGCAGGCCCCGCTGCAGCGCAGAAGTAGCTGGCTGGCGGGCCCTGTCCCCAGAAATTACGTGGGCGTCACGAATGACACCCCCGGCTCGAGCGAGGCAGAATGACAGAGGTATTGTCCGCCTTGGTGCCTTCCGTGGCCGTGGCGGGAGCGGTCGTCTACGGCATCGTAAAGTTGGTACGTTCCGACGCCGCCGGGCTGCGACCCGCTCGCGAGCCACGTGAGAAGTCAGCGGACGCAGAGGTTCCTGAGAATCCGCAAGCTTGAATTGTCAACCAGCGAAACTGGGTATATGTTTGGCTGACGAATCAAACTATGCTCCTCGAAAGGATTGCCGGATGGCCAAGCACACGCAGGTGATTCTCATCGACGATCTCGATGGCGGTGAGGCCAATGAGACGGTCACCTTCGGGATTGACGGCACGTCATATGAGATTGACCTGAGCGACGGCAACGCCAAGCGGCTTCGCGAGGCTCTGTCGCCTTTCGTCGGCAGCGCGCGGCGGGCCGAATCGACTCAGGCGCGCGGACGTCGTCGTGGTGGCGGCGGCGGTGGCGGTGGACAGCGGGCCATGAGCCGCGAGAAGAGCGCCGAGATCCGCGCCTGGGCCAAGTCTCACGGTCACCCCGTCAGCGAGCGGGGTCGTATTGCCGCCTCGATCGTCGAGGCGTACGAGGCGGCGCACTAAGTACGCCCTTGATCGTGCGGTTATGCCGGTCGTCGGACGATCTGACGATCGCATAGCCGCGCGATTTCATTCCAGGCCCTTAAAACCTCGTTCGCTTCCGGCGTACCGGGAACATGTCAGCCCCGGCAGGGGGTTGGATAGAGCGTGAACGCCCTGCTCCAGGGGAACGCCGGAGGAGTGGTCGTTGGGTCAGGGCTAGCATGCGGAACGACGAGCCGGATCGCCCAGGTTCGCCTGACCGCTCTGTGAGGAGCGACGAGATGTTCGAGAGGTTCACCGACCGTGCGCGGCGGGTTGTGGTCCTGGCTCAGGAAGAGGCCCGGATGCTCAATCACAACTACATCGGTACGGAGCACATTCTTCTTGGTCTGATCCATGAGGGTGAGG
>NZ_JAFCNB010000059.1 GCF_017896165.1 Microbispora oryzae | reverse complement strand
GAGCAATGATCGAAACCTGTGGATCTGCCGGGAAGGGTGTACCTTCCCGAATCATCTGATCATGGTTTCGAGATAAGGCCGACGCGCCAACGTCGGTCGGGAAGGCACACCCGTGCCGCTTACCGTAGTGCCCGAACTGTCCGCTGGCGACGACGCCCCGGCGCCTGTTTCGTCCTCGCTGATCGACCAGCTCGTGCGCGAGGGCGCGCGTAAGATGCTCGCCGCCGCCCTGCAGGCTGAGGTCGACGCCTACATCAACGCGTTCGCCGGCGAGCGCGACGAGGTGGGCCGTCGCCTGGTCGTGCGTAACGGTTCCCACACCCCGCGCGAGATCCTCACCGCGGCCGGCGCGATCGAGGTGAAGGCCCCGCGCGTCAACGACAAGCGCATCGATGAGGCCACGGGTGAGCGGATGCGATTCTCCTCGGCGATCCTGCCTGCCTGGGCGCGTAAGACGCCGCGGCTGGCCGAGGTGCTGCCGCTGCTGTACCTGCATGGCCTGTCCTCGGGGGACTTCGTTCCCGCGCTGGGGCAGTTCCTGGGTTCGACGGCGGGCCTGTCCGCCTCGGTGATCACCCGGTTGACCGAGACCTGGAAGGCCGAGCAGCGCGCCTTCGCTGATCGCGACCTGTCCGGAGTCGACTACGTCTACTTGTGGGCCGACGGCATCCACGTCAACATCCGGCTGGAGGAGCACAAGCTGTGCCTGCTGGTGATGATCGGCGTACGCGCCGACGGCCGCAAGGAACTCGTCGCGCTGAGCGACGGCTACCGCGAGTCGGCCGAGTCATGGGCCGACCTGCTGCGCGATGCCAAGCGGCGCGGGATGCGCGCGCCGGTGCTGGCGGTCGGGGACGGCGCGCTCGGCTTCTGGTCCGCGCTGGGCGAGGTGTTTCCGCAGGCCAGGGCCCAAAGGTGCTGGTTTCACAAGATCTCTAACGTGCTCGGGGCGCTCCCGAAGTCGGCGCACCCGGCCGCCAAGAAGGCGATGGCGGAAATCTGGAACGCCGAGGACAAGGACCACGCCGAGCGCGCGGTCGAGGACTTCCGGGCCGTCTACGGCGCCAAGTATCCCAAGGCGGTCGCCAAGGTCGTCGATGACCTCGACGAACTGCTCGCCTTCTACGACTACCCCGCGGAGCACTGGGTGCATCTGCGCACGACCAACCCGATCGAGTCCACGTTCGCCACGGTCCGGCACCGGACCAAGGTCACCAAGGGCCCGGGCTCGCGTGCGGCCGGGCTCGCGATGGCCTTCAAGCTGATCGAGTCGGCGCAAAAGCGCTGGCGGGCGGTCAACGCGCCTCACCTGGTCGCCCTGGTCCGCGCCGGGGCGACCTTCATCAACGGCAAGCTCGTCGAGCGGCCCGAGGAATCACCGGCTATCGAGGACCCGTCGATAGCCGCTTAAAAGATCCCGATCCACAGGTATTGACGATTGCTC
>NZ_JAFCNB010000058.1 GCF_017896165.1 Microbispora oryzae | reverse complement strand
ACATCGACGGCGGCGGCGGTTATGTGGGCGTGCACTCGGCCGCCGACACCGAGTACGACTGGCCCTACTACGGCCAGCTCATGGGCGCCTGGTTCAACAACCACCCGGCGATCCAGCAGGCCACCGTGCGAACCGAGGACACCACGAATCCCGCGACCGCCGGCCTCCCCTCGGCCTGGACGCGGACCGACGAGTGGTACAACTACCGCACGAACCCGCGGGCCAACGTGCACGTCCTGCAGACCCTGGACGAGAGCAGCTACAGCGGCGGCAACATGGGCGACCACCCGATCACCTGGTGCCATCCGCAGGGGTCGGGACGGTCGTTCTACACCGGTCTCGGCCACACGAACGAGTCCTACGCCGAGACGAACTTCCGCAACCTGCTCGTCGGCGGCATCAAGTACGCGGCGGGCGCCGTGCAGGCCAACTGCGCTCCGCCCGGCAACGGCGGCGACGGCGGGACGATCGAGGCGGAGACCTACACCTCCCAGTCCGGCGTCCAGCAGTCCTCTCACCCGACCGCCAGCGGCGGCAAGACCGTCGGCTTCGTCGAGAACGGCGACTGGGTGGGCTACTCGTCGGTGAGCACCACGGGCGCGACCGGGTTCACCGCCCGCGTCTCCTCGGCCGGTTCGGGCGGCACCATCCAGATCCGGTCGGGCTCACAGACCGGGACGCTGCTCGGGTCGGTCACCGTCCCGGTCACCGGCAACTGGGACACCTTCACGACCGTCTCGACCACGTTGAACGGAGCGGGCACCGGTCCGCTCTTCCTGGTGTTCACCGGAGGGTCGGGGTATCTGTTCGACCTCGACACGTTCGCCCTCACCAAGTCGGCCTCCTCCTCCACCACCACCGAGGCGGAGGCGTACACGTCGCAGTCGGGTCTCCAGCAGGCCAGCCACACCACGGCCAGCGGCGGCAAGACCGCCGGTTACATCAACAACGGCGACTGGGCGGCGTACTCGGGGGTCAGCACCTCCGGGCTGAAGACGTTCAGCGCCCGGGTGTCCTCCGGGGGCTCCGGCGGCGCCATCCAGGTCCGGTCGGGCTCGCAGACCGGGACGCTGCTCGGCCAGGTGAACGTGCCGTCCACGGGGAGCTGGGACACCTTCCAGACCGTCTCGACCACGCTGAGCGGCTCCGCGACCGGTCCGCTGTACCTGGTCTTCACCGGCAGCGGCACGGGTTACCTGTTCGACCTCGACACCTTCACCGTCACCAGCTGACCTGACACCGGACGCCAGGCGAACGGTGACGCGATGCCCGGCGCGGCCGCCCAAGGCCCCGCCGGGCGTCGGCATGCCCGCGTCCGGGAACCGGGGGTCCCCGGAGACGTCAGGGAGACGTCAGGGGAAGGGGTGTGGGGGTCCGGTGGTGGCGCGGAGGGAGATGGGTGGGGTGAGGAGGAGGTGTTGGTGGGGGGTGGTGGGGTTGGTGATGCGGTTGATGAGGAGGTTGACGGCGTTGGTGGC
>NZ_JAFCNB010000057.1 GCF_017896165.1 Microbispora oryzae | reverse complement strand
CAAAGCCCCCGGCGTGACAAGCGCCAACGTGGCCACCAACCTCAGCCACGGACGTCGAGACATAACAATTCCTTTCCTGACGTGAAGAAACACAGTCAGGCAAGGCGCGCGCCGCCGCGCTTTTGCCGCGTGTTCGTCCTGTTCAGAGGGTTGCCACCCACTGAACGTCTTCAAGGGTGCAAGCGAAATTCGGGGCCTTCGTGCAGGAATTTGCCGAGTTCTGACACAGGCCCACTTCACCTGTCACGCCCTTCACATCGCAACAGGCCACTTGCTGCGAATCGATTCGACGAGCCGGTCCGCGACCGCCTGGAGGACGTGACGCCGTGCCCGCCACCAGCGGGGACAGCGTCCTCCGGACGGGTTCCCGGAGGCGGCCGGTCTGGGACACTGCGCCTCCCGGGAGGTCGTGAACGCGGCTGCGACAAATCCTCGATTCAGACATCCGATGTAACGCCCAAATATTCCGGTGTCAAGGCGGGGTGAATGGCACCAGGAGGTCAAGTCATGGGATCAATTCGGCGCATTAATCGCCTTCCACCTCTTCTAGCAGCCACTTTGCCGTCGCGCGACGCCCCGTGATGGTCGCGGGCGCATCCCCGCAGGCGAAGAAGGCGAAGACGGCCCGGCCCAGGGGCGTGAAAGTTTCATCGGGCATTCATGGGATGTGCCGCGCGCGCCCCCGAGCGGGGCCGTTGGGCGCGGGGGACGCGGACCGCGTGGACCGCCCGGACCGGGGCCGCAGGGGCCCCCTTCGTTTCCCGATTGTTCCTGGAGGGGTCTGGACACTCGGGTGGGTTTGCCATAGAAAGACATCCCATGTCCGCGATAGCACATCCGTAACTCCTCGGAAGTGCGAGTCGCGGAGGCGTGGCACCCCGTTCGCGCCGCGTAGGGAGAAGGACGTACGACGAGCCCATGGAACAGCCAGGTCATCGCGTGGACCCCGGTCGACCGGGGTGCCCGGCCGGACTGCCGTGGCCGTCGTCCGGCCCGAGCCGTACTCGGAACGGTCGGCTCCCTACGCACAGAACCGATTCGATTACCGCCTGTCCGAAATTGGAAACCAACGTTCTCTCCGGACCCCCGGCGGACCCGCGCCGCCGCGCCGCCCGCGCTCCCGATCTCCATCCCACGCGGTGACACGGCGCCGGATCGCCGGCCCGGCCCTGATCACCTCGACCGCCAGCTCCCTCGTCCCCCGTTCGCCCCAGCTCATCGGCCCCTTCACCCCCCGCATGCTCCCGTCCGCCCGCCCGGCGCGACCACGGCGGTGCCGCTACCGCCGACCTCGACACCGCCGTGAGGCGCAGTACTTCCGGGACGGGCGGACGGGTCCCTCTCCGCCATCAGGAGGCCACGTGCCGGAATCGCCTCTCCTCGCGACCCGCGGGATTGTCAAGCAGTTCCCGGGCGTCCGGGCCCTCGATGGTGTGGATCTCGAGGTCAGGGCCGGCGAGGTGCACTGCCTGCTGGGCCAGAACGGCGCCGGGAAGTCCACGCTTATCAAGATTCTTTCGGGGG
>NZ_JAFCNB010000055.1 GCF_017896165.1 Microbispora oryzae | reverse complement strand
CCCTCTCTGCCAGAGTTTGTTGAGACAGATGTGACTAGGATTCATCTGTGTTGATGAGGGTGAGTAAGGATCTCAACGAATCATGAGCAGGATGCTGGTCGGCTCTCCGGTGCCGACGATCGTCCATGATGGACGGGTGGGCGCCGACAAGAACGAGGGACCCCGTGCGGACCGGCCGCGTCGGCGTACCTTTACGCCCGACTACAAGCAGGCGATCCTGGCCGAGTACGACGCTTTGACCGAGCCGGGAGCGCGGGGGGCGCTGCTACGCCGCGAGGGCCTGTACTCCTCGCACATCGTCGAGTGGCGGCGCGCCGCCGAGGCCGGCGCCCTGGACGGGCTGGCCAAAAGTGGTAAGCGGCCGGGTAAGAGCAGCGAGCAGGCCGAGATCGACCGGCTGCGGCGCAAGGTCGAGGCGTTGCAAGCCGAGCTCGCACGGAAAGACGCCGCGCTGGACCTGGTGGGAAAAGCACACGCGCTCTTGGAGACGCTCTCCGAGAGCGCGGGCACAAAGCCGACGTCGAGCAGGTGATCGGCGGCGTGTTCGCCGAGTTGGAGGCGGTCACCTCCACCAGTGCGGCGTGCACGCTGCTGGGCAAGTCGCGGGCCACCTTGTACCGGGAGCGGACCCGCCCGGCCGGGCCCGCTCGCAAGCCCGGCCCGACCGGCCCGCCGCCCAACGCGCTCACCCCCGCCGAGCGGGCCGAGATCGTGGCGGTGCTGACCGAGCCGCGGTTCGCCGACAAGGCGGTCGCCCAGATCTGGGCCGAACTGCTCGACGAGGGCGTCTACCTGGCGTCCCAGTCGACGATGTACCGCCTGTTGCGGGCCGAGCAGTTGGTCCGCGAGCGGCGCCGGCTGGCCGCCCACCCGGCCAAGGTCAAGCCCGAACTGGTGGCCACCGTCCCCAACGACGTGTGGAGCTGGGACATCACGCGCCTGGCCGGACCGGCCCGGGGCACCTGGTACCAGCTGTACGTCATGCTGGACATCTTCAGCCGCTACGTCGTCGGATGGCGGCTGGAAGAACACGAGGACGCCGAGATCGCCGAGCGGTGGATGGCCGATCTGGTCGCCCTGTACGGCAGGCCCGGCTCCATCCACGCCGACCGGGGGCCGTCGATGACGTCGAAGAACGTCGCCCAGCTTCTGGTCGACCTGGGCGTGCAGCGCAGCCATTCCCGGCCCCGGGTGAGCAACGACAACCCCTACTCCGAAGCGGCGTTCAAGACGCTGAAATACCGGTTCGACTTCCCCGACACCTTCGACTCCCTCGACCATGCGGGACGGTTCTGCGAGGACTTCTTCGACTACTACCGGCATGAGCACCGGCACTCCGGGCTCGGGCTGCACACCCCGGCGTCGGTCTACTTCGGCACCGCCGAGCAGATCCAGGCCCAGCGTGCCAAGGTCCTGGCCGCCGCTTACGCAGCCAACCCCACGCGGTTCGGCAGCCCGCCGAGCCCGCCACCGCTCCCGACAGTCGCGTGGATCAACCCACCGACCCCCCAAGCACTCATAGCGTCCAAATAGCAGGACACTGTCTCAAAATCCTTGACAGGTACCG
>NZ_JAFCNB010000054.1 GCF_017896165.1 Microbispora oryzae | reverse complement strand
CTGCACACCCTGCATCGCAGCGAAATGCTCCGCCTGCCGATGACGCGGCTGCAACGTATGAATATCCGTCGTCGTCAACCCACCCGAATCGGTGTAAGAGGCGACGAACACCCCATACAGGTTCGCCGCGGCGTCATGCTCACCATCGACCGGCACCGCGATCGACCCACTACACCCCGACTTACCCGTGATCTGATGACTGTGACTGTCATGCCCCAGGAAATAGGTGACCGTCACCTTCGAACAGTCCAACGCCCCATCCTCGGCGTCACTACCCGACACCTGGAACGGCACCGTGTCACCGAAGGAGAACAACTGCCCATCCACCGGCAACGACATGCTGACCACCGGCGCCGTGTTCCCCACCGTCACCACCAGACTCGCCGTACCCGTCAACCCCTGCGGATCCCGCACCGTCAACGTCGGCGTATACGTCCCATTCGCCGTATACGTATGCGACGGGTTCGCCGCCGTCGAAGTCCCGCCGTCACCGAAACTCCACGAATACGTCAGCGCCCCACCCTCAGGGTCGGAACTACCCGCCGAAGAGAACGTCACCGCCAACGGCGCCGCACCCGACGTCGTGTTCGCCGCCGCCTTGGCCACCGGATTCCGGTTCGCCGTCCCGATGTACTCGATCCGATACAGCGCCTGGTTGTTGCTACCCGTGCCGTAATCCAGCACATACAACGCACCATCCGGCCCGAACGCCATATCCATCACCTGCGTACCCGACCACGGGAACGCCGAGATCTCCCCACGCGAACCGTCGCTCTTGACCTCGATCGCCTTGATCCACTTCCGGCCGTACTCCCCCGCGAAGAACCGCCCGTCCAACGACTGCGGGAACTTGACCGCCGAACTCGAACTCGGATCGAACCGATACACCGGACCACCCATCGGCGACTCCGACCCCGACCCGAACTCCGGCGGCGAACCCGAATCACCCGCATACTTGATCCACGCCGGCTTCGCCGCCGGCAACGTCGTCAGACCCGTGTTCCGGAACGAGTTGTTCGTCGGACCACCCGAACAGTTGAACTTCCCCAACGACGGCCCATTCGGGAACGTCCACTCCCCATAGGTCTCCGACGCCGTGTTCGACCCCGTACAGTACGGCCACCCGAAGTTCCCCGGACCCGTGATCCGGTTGAACTCCACCTGACCACTCGGCCCACGATTCGCGTCCGACGTCCCCGCATCCGGCCCGTAATCACCCAGATAGACCACACCCGTGGCCTTGTCCACCGACATCCGGAACGGGTTACGCAACCCCATCCCATAAATCTCCGGCCGCGTCTTCGCCGTCCCCGGCGCGAACAGATTCCCCGACGGGATCGTGTACGACCCATCCGCCTCCGGATGGATCCGCAGCAACTTCCCCCGCAGATCATTGGAGTTGGCCGCCGTCCGCTGCACGTCATACTGCGGATTACGATCCGACCGCTCATCCAGCGGCGCGTACCCACCCGACTCGAACGGGTTACTGTCGTCCCCCGTCGTCAGATACAGGTTGCCCTGCGCATCGAAGTCGATGTCACCACCCACATGGCAACACATCCCCCGATCGTTGGCCACCTCCAGCACGACCTTCTCACTGGCCAGATCCAGCGTGTCGTCCGACTTCAACGTGAACCGGGACAGATTCAAATGCCCCTTCCACTGATCGAACTGCGACTGCGTCCCACTGGCCGGCGCGTCCCCGCTCGGCGTGCTCAACCGAGGCGAGTAGTACAACCACACATACCG
>NZ_JAFCNB010000053.1 GCF_017896165.1 Microbispora oryzae | reverse complement strand
GAGCAATGCTCAGAACCTGTGGATCGGCTCGGGGGCGTACCCTCCCGAGTGATCGATTCGAAGGTCACTGAGTAGGCCGACGTTGGCGCGTCGGCTGGGAGGGCACGCCCATGCTTACCGTAGTCAATGCCGGCGGCGCGGCGTCGAACGGATCGTTGCTCGATGAGATCGTTCGAGAGGGAGCGCGGCGGATGTTGGCCGCTGCCCTGGAGGCCGAGGTCAACTCCTACTTGGCGGAGCTGGCTGACGCTCGCGACGCCGACGGCCGCCGTCTGGTGGTGCGCAACGGGTTCCACGCCGAGCGGACGATAGCAACCTCGGCCGGGCCTGTGCAGGTCAAGGCGCCGCGGGTGAACGACAAGCGGGTCGATGCCGAGACCGGCGAGCGTAAGCGCTTTTCTTCAGCGATCCTGCCACCGTGGGCCCGCAAGACCCCGAAGATCTCTGAGGTGCTTCCGCTGCTCTATCTGCACGGCCTGTCCACCGGCGACTTCGTTCCGGCTCTGGAGCAGTTCCTCGGGTCGTCGGCTGGGCTGTCGTCGGCGACGGTGTCGCGGCTGACGTCTCAGTGGAGCGACGATCATCAGGCGTTCCAGAAGCGCGACTTGTCGGCGACCGACTTCGTCTACATCTGGGCCGACGGCGTGCATTTGAAGGTCAGGCTGGACCAGGCCAAGGCGTGCGTGCTGGTCCTGGTGGGCGTCCGAGCCGACGGCAGCAAAGAGCTGATAGCCCTGGACGAGGGCTATCGGGAGTCGTCGGAATCGTGGGCGAACCTGCTGCGCGACTGCGAACGGCGCGGAATGCGCGCCCCGCATCTCGCGGTCGGCGACGGGGCCTTGGGCTTCTGGAAGGCGCTGCGCGAGGTGTTCCCCGAGGCCAAGGAGCAGCGCTGCTGGGTACACAAAACTGCGAACGTGTTGGACTGCCTGCCGAAGTCGGCTCAGCCGGCGGCCAAGGCCGCGATCGCAGACATCTACAACGCCGAGGACAAAGACCAGGCCACCAAGGCCATCAGGACTTTCGAGCGGCAGTACGGGGCGAAATTCCCCAAGGCCGTCAAGAAGATCGTCGACGACGCGGACGTGCTGCTGGCGTTCTACGACTACCCGGCCGAACACTGGATCCACCTGCGCACCACGAACCCGATCGAGTCGACATTCTCCACTGTCCGACTACGCACCAAGGTCACCCGCGGTGCCGGTTCCCGCGCGGCGGCCCTGGCGATGACATTCAAGCTCATCGAGTCCGCCCAGCAACGCTGGCGCTCGGTCAACGCACCCCACCTGGTCGCTCTGGTGCGTGCCGGAGCCCGCTTCGAACGCGGCGTACTCATCGAGCGTGACGAGGTCACCGCAGCATGACCGGCAATGCCGAACGCCCGTTGCTCTTCCTCGATGTCGACGGGCCGCTTCTCCCGTTCGGCGAGGACCCGCAACGCGCACTGAGGGTTACCGCACCGGACTCGCGCTTGGCGCGACTCACCGCCGAGGTGGGGCGCCGGCTGGCAGCGCTACCCTGCGAACTCGTCTGGGCGACAACCTGGGAAGACGAGGCGAACGCCGAGATAGCACCCCGGATCGGGCTACCGCGGCTGCCCGTCGTGAGCTGGCCGGATCCATCCGACAGGCATGAACGCGAGGACCAATGGTTCGGGCTCTGCTGGAAGACTCGGACCCTGGTGAACTGGGCGGGTGGGCGCCCGTTCGCCTGGGTCGACGACGAGATCACCGACGCCGACAGGGAGTGGGTCTTCGCGCACCATAGCGGCCAGGCTCTCCTCCACCACGTGGAGTCATACCGGGGACTCGCCGACGACGACTTCGCAGCCCTCGACCAATGGCTTCGAGCTCTGTGAATCACACGCAATCCACAGGATTTGACAATTGCTC
>NZ_JAFCNB010000052.1 GCF_017896165.1 Microbispora oryzae | reverse complement strand
ATGTTCGAGAGGTTCACCGACCGTGCGCGGCGGGTTGTGGTCCTGGCTCAGGAAGAGGCCCGGATGCTCAATCACAACTACATCGGTACGGAGCACATTCTTCTTGGTCTGATCCATGAGGGTGAGGGTGTCGCCGCGAAGGCTTTGGAGAGCCTGGGGATCAGTCTTGAGGGTGTGCGGCAGCAGGTCGAGGAGATCATCGGTCAGGGGCAGTCGGCTCCGTCGGGGCATATTCCGTTCACGCCGCGGGCGAAGAAGGTTCTTGAGCTGTCGCTTCGTGAGGCGTTGCAGTTGGGGCACAACTACATCGGTACGGAGCATATTTTGCTGGGCCTGATCCGTGAGGGTGAGGGTGTGGCGGCTCAGGTGCTGGTGAAGTTGGGTGCTGATCTGAATCGGGTGCGGCAGCAGGTGATTCAGTTGCTGCATGGGTATCAGGGGAAGGAGCCGGCGGCGGCGGGGGGTCCGCAGGAGTCGGCTCCGTCGACGTCGTTGGTGTTGGATCAGTTCGGGCGGAATCTGACGCAGGCGGCGCGGGAGGGGAAGCTCGATCCGGTGATCGGGCGGGATAAGGAGATCGAGCGGGTGATGCAGGTCCTGTCGCGCAGGACCAAGAACAATCCGGTGTTGGTGGGTGAGCCGGGTGTGGGCAAGACCGCTGTGGTGGAGGGGTTGTCGCAGAAGATCGTTAAGGGTGAGGTTCCGGAGACGCTGAAGGACAAGCAGTTGTACACGCTTGATCTGGGGGCGTTGGTGGCGGGTTCGCGGTATCGGGGGGATTTCGAGGAGCGCCTGAAGAAGGTGTTGAAGGAGATCCGGACTCGTGGGGACATCATCTTGTTCATCGATGAGTTGCACACGTTGGTGGGTGCGGGTGCGGCTGAGGGTGCGATCGATGCGGCGAGTATTTTGAAGCCGATGTTGGCTCGGGGTGAGTTGCAGACGATCGGTGCGACGACGCTGGATGAGTATCGGAAGCATCTGGAGAAGGATGCGGCGTTGGAGCGGCGGTTCCAGCCGATTCAGGTGGCGGAGCCGTCGCTGAGTCATACGATTGAGATCCTGAAGGGGTTGCGGGATCGGTATGAGGCGCATCATCGGGTGTCGATCACTGATGGGGCGTTGGTGGCGGCGGCGCAGTTGGCGGATCGGTATATCAGTGATCGGTTTTTGCCGGATAAGGCGATCGATCTGATTGATGAGGCGGGTTCGCGGATGCGGATTCGTCGGATGACGGCTCCGCCGGATCTGCGGGAGTATGACGAGAAGATCGCGAATGTGCGGCGGGAGAAGGAGTCGGCGATTGATGCGCAGGACTTCGAGAAGGCCGCGGCGTTGCGTGATCAGGAGAAGCAGTTGCAGTTGAAGCGGGAGCGGCGGGAGAAGGAGTGGAAGGCCGGCGACATGGATGTCGTGGCCGAGGTGACTGAGGAGCTCATCGCTGAGGTTTTGGCGACGGCGACCGGGATTCCGGTGTTCAAGCTGACGGAGGAGGAGTCGGCTCGGCTGTTGCGGATGGAGGATGAGCTTCATAAGCGGATCATCGGTCAGGATGATGCGATTCGGGGGTTGTCGCGGTCGATTCGGCGGACGCGGGCGGGGTTGAAGGATCCGCGGCGTCCGGGTGGGTCGTTTATTTTCGCGGGTCCGTCGGGTGTGGGGAAGACGGAGTTGTCCAAGGCGTTGGCGGAGTTCTTGTTCGGGGACGAGGACGCGCTGATCATGTTGGACATGTCGGAGTTCATGGAGAAGCACACGGTTTCGCGGTTGTTCGGTTCTCCGCCTGGTTATGTCGGGTATGAGGAGGGTGGGCAGCTGACGGAGAAGGTGCGGCGGAAGCCGTTCTCTGTGGTGCTGTTCGATGAGATCGAGAAGGCTCATCCGGACATCTTCAACTCGTTGCTGCAGATCCTGGAGGACGGTCGGTTGACCGATGC
>NZ_JAFCNB010000051.1 GCF_017896165.1 Microbispora oryzae | reverse complement strand
TGACTACGGTAAGCATGGGCGTGCCCTCCCAGCCGACGCGCCAACGTCGGCCTACTCAGTGACCTTCGAATCGATCACTCGGGAGGGTACGCCCCCGAGCCGATCCACAGGTTCTGAGCATTGCTCTAACCGCTCTCGAACACTGGCCTCACCGCTAGATCGTCACGCTTCAGAAGGTGGAGCCGGCGATTCTCATCAGCAAGCCTTCTGGCCAGGTGCTCGACGGTCCAGGCCGGTCGTGCCCGCAGCAGTGCTCCGGCGATCCGCAGTGCGAGCGGCAGCAGGCCGCATAGCCGGACCAGCCCGCTCACCTCGGCGTCGTCGCGGCACCGAGACTCCCCGTCTCGGTCGACCATACTGCGGATCAGCGCGATCGCTGAGGCTGTGTCGAGCACGTCGACTTCCACCAGTGCGGCGTCCACCGTGGTCAGCGAGGACCGCGAGGTCACCAGCACCACCGTGTCGCAGGGCCCGGGCAGCAACTCCCGGATCTGGGCCGAGCTGCTGGCGTTGTCGAGCACGACCACATAGCGGCCCCGCCGCAACACATCCCGGCAGGCGACGAAACGCGCGCTGGGTTCCGTCGGTAGCTCCAATTCCGGCGCGAGAGCCTCCAGCAGCCTGGTGGCCACCTGCTCGGCCGAGAGCCGGTTGGCCGAGTATCCCTGCAGATCGACGTGACAGGCCCCGTCCAGATGTCGGTCGAACAGGCGATGAGCCACCTCGACGGCCAACTGTGACTTGCCGACACCGGGCTGCCCCCAGATGACGACCACCCGGTCGTGTACGCCCACGCGCGACACCCGGTCGATGACGTCGGCCACCTCGTCATCACGGCCGGTGAAGTCGCTCATCGAAGGCGGCAGCGCCATAATCCGTGCCAACGGTCCGCGTTGCAGGCCGGCTGGATCCGGCTCCAGACGAGTGAGTCGTGACGGATCGTCGACGACGAGCAACTCCCAGAAGCGGCGGCGCACCGGTTCGTCGGCGAGGTCTAGCCGGTCGAACGGCGCCACAGTGAGCGAAGCTTGTCCTTCTGCGAGGTGGTGCTCGCTCACCACGCCGACGAGGATATCGCCCGCGAACACAGCAGCACCGGACATACCGGACCAAGCCGACTCGGTCCGCGTCCTATCGAGGGTGGCGGGGTGCGCGTCAACCCGGAAAGTGAGATATCCCGAGACCATGCCGTCAGCGGTCGGCACGTACCCATCCACCTGAACCGAGTCGCGGAGACGTCGTCCAGCTCGTGATATCTCCTTGAACCGCGGGAAGCCCACCGCACGCCCCCGCCCGATTCGTCCCGGACGCTCACGGGACACCCACCCGAAGACAGCCGGTTGGCCGGCCATCGGCCCCGCCTTCACCGCGACAAGGGCGAGATCGATCTCGGGAGGGGTACACAAGAGCACGGTGCCCTCGTACTCCACGCCTCCGTTGAAACGAACGGAGACTGCTTCCGCGTTGGCGACCACATGGGCGGCTGTGAGGACAACCCCGTCATCGACGAGGTATCCGGACCCGACCGACCAGCGGGCGCCGACCCCCTCGCCCTGGTCACAGATCACTTCAAGCACCTGAGAGATGTGCATAGCCGTCTGACTCCGTTGTCACGGACGCTCGGCGGAGTCGCGGCTGACATGAATCGGTTGACCGTCCTTGGTCAGCGGCTCGAGGGTCAAGCTGACCTTCTGGATGGACTCGCGGGCGTACTTGCCCTCAGTGCCGACCTCCAGCACCCAGAAGCGGGCCTTGCTATTCACTCCTCCTTCGCGGCTGACGCCGACGTGAAATTCGAGCTGAACCTGGCCTACCTGGAACTGGATTTCCTGACTACTGAAGCCGGCTAGAGCAATTGTCAAATCCTGTGGATTGCGTGTGATTCACAGAGCTCGAAGCCATTGGTCGAGGGCTGCGAAGTCGTCGTCGGCGAGTCCCCGGTATGACTCCACGTGGTGGAGGAGAGCCTGGCCGCT
>NZ_JAFCNB010000050.1 GCF_017896165.1 Microbispora oryzae | reverse complement strand
GGGGTTATGAGGCGTTGGCGGAGCGTGGTTATGAGTATGGGCCGGCGTTTCAGGGTGTTCGTGCGGTGTGGCGGCGTGGGGATGAGTTGTTCGCGGAGGTGTCGCTGCCGGATGGGGTGGAGGTGACGGGCTTCGGCGTTCACCCCGCCCTGCTCGACGCCGCCCTCCACCCCCTCCTGCTGACCGCCGGCGACGGCGAGCTCCGACTCCCGTTCGCCTTCCGTGGCGTCGAACTGCGCGCGGCGCGAGCCCAGGCTCTGCGGGTCCGGCTGTCCGCCGCCGGTGAGGACACCGTGGTCGAGGCCGTGGACGACTCGGGAGCCCCCGTGCTGTCCGTCGAGGCGCTGCGCGTGCGCGCCGCCGCGACCGGTGGTACGGCCGCGCCCTCCGGACTTCCGCCGTACGGCGTGGAGTGGGTGGAGGTGCCGGTGGGTGATGTGCCGGTGGGTGATGTGGCGGTGGATGGGGTGGGGGACGTGGTGGTGGTTCCGTGCGTGGGCTCGGAGCTGACCGCGGGCGGGGAGCTGGGTGCTGGTGTGGATGTGCCTGGTGTGGTGCGGGGGTTGCTGGGGCGGGTGGTGGAGGCGGTTTCGGGGCTGTCGGGTGGGTCGGGTTCTGGTTCGGCTGGCTTGGTGGTGGTGGAGACGCGGGTGGGTGATGTGGCGGGGGGTGCTGTGTGGGGTTTGGTGCGTTCTGCGCGGTCGGAGGGTGTGGGGGATGTGGTGGTGGCTGAGGTGGAGGAGGGGTTCGCTGATTGGGGGTTGGTGGCGGCTGCCGCTGGGTTGGGGGAGTGGCAGGTGCGTGTGGTGGGGGGTCGGGTGTTGGCGCCGCGTGTGGTGCGGCGTCCGGCTCCGGTGAGTCCGGCCGCCCCGGTGTCCGCTCCGGTGTCTGGCCCTGCGCCTGGGCCTCTGGCTGGTTCCGGGTCTGTCCCGGCGTCTGGGCTGGTTTGCGGGTCGGTGGATGGGGCGGTTGTGGTGACGGGTGGGACGGGTGGGTTGGGGGCGTTGGTGGCGCGTCATTTGGTGGTGCGTCATGGGGTGGGGGAGTTGGTGTTGGTGTCGCGTCGGGGGTTGGGGGCTCCTGGTGCGGGTGGGTTGGTGGCGGAGTTGGAGGGGTTGGGGGCGCGGGTTCGGGTGGTGGCGTGTGATGTGTCGGATCGGGGGGCGTTGGCGGGTGTGTTGGGTTCGGTTGGGGTTTTGGGTGGGGTGGTGCATGCGGCGGGGGTGACGGATGACGGGTTGGTGGGGGATTTGTCGGGGGAGCGGTTTGATCGGGTGTTGGGGCCGAAGGCGGATGCGGCGTGGTTTTTGCATGAGTTGACGTTGGACCGGCCGGTGGGGTTTTTTGTGTTGTTTTCTTCGTTGGCTGGGTTGTTGGGGAATGCGGGTCAGGGGAATTACGCGGCGGCGAATGCGTTTTTGGATTCTCTTGCGGTGTATCGGCGGGGGTTGGGTTTGCCGGGGGTGTCGGTGGCGTGGGGGTTGTGGGAGTCGGAGTCGGGGTCGGGGTTGACGGGGGTGTTGTCGGCGGCGGATCGGGCGCGGTTGGGGCGTTCGGGGGTTGCGGGGTTGTCGGTGGAGCGGGGTTTGGAGTTGTTGGATGCGGCGTTGGTTTTTGATGAGCCGGTGATGGTGGGGGTGAATTGGGATCGGGGGGCGTTGCGGGCGCGGGCGGATGTGGGGGATTTGCCGGCGGTTTTGGGGGCGGTGGTTCGGGGTGGTCGTCGTGGTGAGCGGCGGGGTGCGGAGCGGGGTGGTTTGGGGCGGGATGGTGGTGATCGGCGGGGGCCGGGGTTGGTGGCGTTGTTGGCGTCGCTGTCTCGGGATGAGGGTTTGCGGGTGTTGACGGATCGGGTGCGGGGTCATGTGGCGGCGGTTTTGGCGCATGGGAGTGCGGAGAGTGTGGAGGTGGATCGGGCGTTCAATCGGTTGGGGTTCGATTCGCTGACCGCGGTGGAGTTGCGTAATCGGTTGAACGCGGAGACGGGGTTGCGTCTGCCGGCGACGTTGGTGTTCGACCATCCGACGGTGACGGCGTTGGCGGATTACCTGTTCCGCACTCTGGCTCCGCCACCGCCCTCCCCCGAAGACACCCTCCG
>NZ_JAFCNB010000004.1 GCF_017896165.1 Microbispora oryzae | reverse complement strand
CATCGATCACACAGAGCAGCGGACTCCCTTCCGAAGCGTCCGACAGCAAACTCAGCACCGCCAGCCCGACCAGGAACCGTTGAGGCGGCGTTCCCCCTCGCATCCCGAACACCGTCTCCAGCGCCTCGCGCCGCGGCGCGGGAAGGTTCGCCCGCCGATCCAGCAGCGGCGCACATAACTGGTGCAAGGTGGCGAAGGCCAGTTCCATCTCGGACTCGACACCGGCCGCGCGCAGCACCCGCATGCCGGTCGCCGAGCTCTCCACATACTCCAGCAGCGCCGACTTCCCGACCCCGGGCGCGCCGTGCACGACGAGCACGCGGCTCTCTCCCATGCGGACAGCCGCGATCATCTGATCGAGGAGAGCGCACTCCGCCACCCGTCCGACCAGCTCCACACTCCTATCGTGCCCGTCGCCCCGCCCTTGTCGGCCCACGGCCCCCGCCCTATATCCCGATCGCCCGATTCTGCATACACCGGCGACGCACGTCAGGCCAAGCTCGCGAAAACTTCGCTATCAATGGGATCGCATGCACCTGGGAGAACACCTGTCCCAGGCCGGCCGGGGCGCTCACACCCATTGACTCGGAACGTTCCAAGGCCCAGCATCATGGGCGTCGCCGCCCTCGTCGTACGACCGTCTCCGCGCATGCACCCCCCAGGAGGAATTCCATGTCGATGATGCAGAGCGAGCCTTCGACAGGCGCGACATTGCCGGAAAGCTGGCACGCGTTCGCCGCGAAGCCGGACACGAGCACCGCGAAAGCGGTGGCGAAGGAGCTGGAAGTAGGCACGAACCCGACCAGGACGCTCGCGTCCGTGGCCCTGATCGCGCAGACGCTGGCCAAGCGCTCGGCGCGCGAGCGGAGCGCGATGTCGCGGCTCCTGGCGACCGAACTCGGCGGCGACATCGCCCTCGGCTTCCTGAGAGAGACCGCCGCGGTTCCGCTGGCCACGCAGGAGACGCCGAAGAAGCAGGCGGTGCCGCAGCACGACGACGTGCGCCACCGCCTCGATCTCCTGGAGCCGGAGGTCTCCGAGAAGCTGCCCGAGAAGACCGAGGGCGGCCGCGACTGGCGGACACTCGACGCCCTCGACCTCGCCGCGGCGGGCAAAGTCACCGTCGACCTGGTCGAGCTCGCGGAACACGTCGACGATGTCCGCGACGCGTCGTCGATCGGCCACCTCGGCGAGGTGCTCCGGCTCGTCAACTCCATCGGCCGCAGCGACACGTCGTACTCGAAGACTCGCCGCGCCGACGTCGCCAAGACGGTGAAGGTGCAGGGGACGACGCAGGAGCACATCGTCGAGCAGATCGGGTTCCGCGCGGCGCAGACCCAGCGCGCCGACAAGGGCGGACTGTGGGCCCAGAACGAGAGCGCGGTCACCTACTGGCGCACGAACTTCCGGTCGTCCGCGCAGAAGTTCGTGGAGAGGCTGCAGGTGCGGGAGAAGCCGGGCCCGGGAGACCGGCTGGTCAACAGCCCGCGTGTGCTGCACAAACTCAGGATGATTCTGAGTGAGGAGGAGCTGACCAAGCTCGCCGTCAGACCGCTCGTGGGAACGTCGGGCGTCAGCGTGCTGAGCGGCACCGACAAGATCACAAGCATCGACTGGGACCACGTTCTGCGGGAGCTCGGCGCGACGCCCTCGGCGTACCAGCTCTACGAGCTCATCGACGCGGAGAACACCGCGCCGCTTCCGGACTACACGGTCGACACCCAGGCCGACCTCATACAGCTCATCACGTGCAGCCCGTTCTCCCGCCTGCAGGAGATGGCGCGCGGCAAAAGGGAGCTGGCGCCGGTGTGCGCCATGGTCGAGCACCTGGTGCTGGGCCTCACCGACAAGCTCGGCCCGTCGCGCTTCGACGCGCTGACCGCCAACGCCCTGGCCTCGCTGAGCCGGCTGATCGGCATCGTCGTGGAGAACGAGGCCAACCCGTCGGTGGCGATGCGCGCGGTCGACCTGATGATGGACGAGATCGGCATCGTGGTCGCCGTGGGCAAGTACTACACGTGGAGCGACTATCGGAAGACGATGCGGAACGTCCTGCTGGAGCGGGCGCCGAGCATCAGGCCGCTGGTCGAGAAGGAGCGGATCGAGCTCAGCAGCCACCTCATGACGAGTGGCATGGACGCGCTCGGGACGGCGGTCTACATCGCGCTGGCGTCACGGCACCACGAGGATGTCGCGCGTTCCACCGAGGAGATCGACTACTACGAGACCGGGGAGCTGCTCGGCAAACTCAAGAAGGGCGAGACCGCCTCGCCCCGCAAGGACGTCCTGATCGCGGCCCTGAACCCGAGCACACCGGCCGTCGTGCCATCGGCGGAAGGGCTCGCGTCCGACGTGCTGAAGCGCCTGGAGACGTACAAGAAGGGTGAGGCGCCGTTCGCGCTGATCGTCGACTCCACCATCGAGGTCGCGCCGGAATCGCCCGGCGGCAAGACCCAGCTCGAAGTGCTCCTCGACCGCCTGAAGGACGCCGTCGCCGACGGCCGCCTGGAGGTCTTCCTGTGCAAGAGCTTCCAGAAGTACGCCTCGTTCGGCACGGGCAAGGTGGCCGCCGGTGATCTCACGATGCTGTCGATGAAGGGCAACCTCGAGTCCGCGTACGCGCGGTCGGAGGCGCTGCTGCAGGACCTCAACCTCGATTTCATCCGGCACGACGAGTCGCAGCTCGTGGTGCACATGCTCAGGCACGGACATCGCGACGAGCTGGAGCTGGTGCGCAGCGCCGCCAGGAACGCCAAGTTCGTGGACGAGTTCTGCTGGCCGATCGGCCGGTCGGATCTCAGGCAGGGGACTCCGTACGTGGAGGGCATCCCCCTGCTCATGCGGTCGACGCCCACCGGCGACGTCGACGAGCTGTTCAAGAAGCTCGTCACGATCGACTGGCGTGACAGCTTCTCGTTCCTGCGGACGTCCTACGTCGGCGACATCCCGAGGGTCGGCGACGTCTCCGGGAAGTTCGTGCGGATCAACACCGGCCACGAGCCGAAGGAGTCGATGGTCGAGTACTTCTACGCGTTCGGCCACCTGGCGACCAGCACGCCACCCGGCGCGACGGTGCCGAGCGAGACGCAGGTCGATCTCGCCGCGCTGACGGTCGACCGGGTCAGGGAACACCTGGAGGCACTGAAGCTCCTCAGGGACGAGGAGCATGCCCGCATCGCGCGGTATCGGAACAGCATCGTGGCGTCGTACTGCGCGTTCGCGGCCCAGATCGTGAAGTCCACGGAGACCGTGATCCCGTTGATCATCGGTTTCTTCGGGCAGCCGGCGGGACGCGTCACGATCGAGACCCAGCGGTATCTCGCCGACGTGCTGATCTCGTACATGCGGGGCAGGACCTTCGACCCCGAGCCCGCCACCCTCACCGCGCTGTATCGCGCCGCGGTGGTTCTCCCCGGATGGCGGATCAGGCGCATCGCCGGAGGACTCCAGCTCGGCGGGATCGGCGATTCCGAAGAGGCGAGGCGGCTGCGCAACTTCATCGCATCGATCAGGAAGTGATCGCCGCCTCGTTCCGCGACCTCGCTTACTCGTCCTCAGTCCGTGCTGACCCTGAGTCTGTGGGCGGCGGCTCGACCGGGAAGAAGATGGGGCTGAGCAGGTACTGCGAGCGATCCGGCGTCGGCTGGTTGGCGAGCAGCGGCCAGATCACGCGACGCAACTCACTGATCGTTTTCTCCAGTTCGTCGCGGCTGAGCCAGACGGCGTGCTGCCGGTAGCCGACGAGATCCGCCACCGGGTCGGCGTCCTGACGGTCGAGATAAGCGTTGAACTCGGCGACCAGGACGGCCACCGAGGTGGCGAACACGCGCCGATGGTCGTCGGGCGACATGGCCGCCAGCGCCTCGGGGTCGACGGCGGTGCGGGCATGGCGGAGCCGGTAGCGGCGTTCCACCGCCCCCCGCACCCGCCTCTCCCCCGCCACTTCCAGGACTCCGTGGTCCACGAGCAGGTCGACGTGCCGATAGACCATCGCCTTCGAGACGTCGGGGATCCGGGCGCACAGCTGGGTGGTGGTGAGTTGCCGCCCGCCGCACATCGCGTGCACGATGCGCAGCCGGACCGGGTGCGCCAGCAGTTCCAAGGTGTCCACCGGTCGACATTCTCATGCCATGCTACCGTTCGCAAAATAGTAGAAGGGTGGCCCTGGCATGATGGTGGGAATGGACCCGGCGGCGATCGCCGTGGCGGTGGTCGAGCTGACGCGCCATGGGCGTTTCGCGGAGGTCGAGGAAAGGTTCGCCGCGCCGCTGCGTGCCGTGGTGTCCGCGCAGACGCTGCGCGTCGACTGGGAGAGCCTGATCGCCAGGGCCGGGGCGGTGTCCGCGCTCGGGGCGCCGGTGAGCGAGCCGGTCAGGGCGGGGCTGGTCCGGGTGAGCGTACCGGTGACGTGTGAGCGCGGCGGCGTGACGGTGGTCATGTCGGTCGACGATGCCGGACTGCTGCAGGGCCTGCGGCTGGCGCCCGCACTCACCGCGCGGTGGACGCCGCCGCCCTACGTTCGCCGCAGGAGGTTCGACGAGTGCGAGGTCACCGTGGGCTCCGGCTCGCTGGCGGTCCCCGGCACGCTGAGCGTGCCGCGTGGGCGTGGGCCATGGCCCGGCGTGGTGCTGCTCGGCGGCGGCGGGCCGTTCGACCGGGACGGGACGAGCGGCCCCAACAAGCCGCTCAAGGACCTGGCCTGGGGGCTGGCCGGCCGCGGTGTCGCGGTGCTGCGCTTCGACAAGGTGACCTGCGCCCACGCCGGCCAGGCGGCGGCACGGCCGGACTTCACGATGAGGGACGAGTACGTTCCGCACGCCGTCGCGGCCGTGCACCTGCTCCGGAATCACCCGGCCATCGACGGATCGAGGGTGCACATCGCGGGCCACAGCATGGGCGGCAAGGTCGCTCCGCGGGTCGCCGCCGCCGAGCCGTCGGTGGCGGGACTGGTGCTCCTGGCCGCGGACACCGAGCCCATGCACCGAGCCGCCGTGCGCGTCGTCCGCCATCTGGCCACGGTCGATCCCGGACCGGCCGCCCAGGCCGCCGTCGAGACGATCACCCGGCAGGCCGCACGCGTCGACAGCCCTCACCTGTCGGCGGCCACTCCTGCCGCGGAACTGCCGTTCGGTTACTCGGGGGCGTACTGGCTGGACCTCCGCGATTACGACCCGGTGGCGACCGCGGCCACCCTGGACAAGCCGATGCTCATCCTCCAAGGTGGACGCGACTATCAGGTGACCGTGGCCGACGACCTGGCGGGCTGGCAGGCGGGCCTCGCGCACCGGCCCGACGTCACCATCCGCGTCTACGAGGCCGACGACCATCTGTTCTTCCCCGGCTCGGGGCCGTCGACGCCCGCGGACTACGAGGTGCCGGGGCACGTCGACGCGGCCGTGGTCGCCGACATCGCCGACTGGCTGGCACCCCGCCGGTCCCCCATGGCGAGACTCATGGCCTTCACCAGCCGCGTCGTGGCGTTCGCAGGCCGCATAGCGGTTTCACGGTAGGAGCGCCAGCGCCTCAACGGCGTTGTGCTCGGCGATCGACCGCATGAACGACCGGTCGGGGAAGTCTCCGTCGAGGAGGCGCAGCGGACCGGCCACCAGCGACAGGCGCATCGCGAGCATGAACAGATCGAGGCGTTGCGGATCGAGACCGGGCTGGGACAGTGCCCCGTATCGCTCACCGAAGCGGAGCTGGAGGAAGACGTGCTCCCACTCCACGTCGAAGTACATCAGGCCCTCGATGTCGATCAATACGGCGTGCCCGTCACCGTCGACCAGGACGTGATCAGGACCCAGCTCTCCGTGGATCAGCCCGTACTCCGCGCGGGGGGCCACCCGCGCAGCCAGTTCCCGCAGCCGGTCGCCCAACGCCCCGGCTTCTGCCGCTATCCTGCCGTCCCGGTCCGCTGCCTCCTCCAGATCCCGCAAGGCACGTTCGAGCACCAGAGCCTCGCACGAGGCGCCGCCCGTTGTGACGCCCTGCTCCAGCAGGTCGACCCGGCCGTACTGGGGGCAGTGGTGGCGGTGCATCACCGTGAGCATCCCGGCGAGGTCGCCCAGGGCGGCCGCCGCGCGCGCGGGATCGGTTTCGAAGAGCCCCTCGAGCGTGCCGCCACCGACATCCTCGACCACGGCGCCATCGGCCCGATAGCGGTGTCGGCTGTCGTCGGCCAGGAGTAGTCGCGGAACCCGCACTCCCAGCCTGTCCAGGCTCCGCTGCGCGGCCAGGAAAGGCACCAGTCCGGACGCCGGCGCGAGCGGGCCGGCGCTGGCGGCCTCTTCCGCGGCGGGCCAGAAGTTCTCCGTCTCGGCCCAGCTGTACACGACCACACTGGCCACGCCGGCTCCGTCGACGTGGACCCGGTACACCCCCTTCTTGCTCCCCCCGCGCAACCGGTCCACTCCGACAACACGGCATCCCGAGCCGAACGCCTGACGTACAAGTCCGGACAGGTCTTCGATCTCCGCGAATCTCCGCATCCTCACAACCTAGCGAAGGCGTCGAGACGCGCGCGCCGACGATCGCGGCGGCGGCGGGCTCAGCCGGGGCGCGGTGGCTGCGACCCGGCTGCGACCGGGGGTCTGGCATCGTGAGAGACATGGCACCTGAACGCGGCCGCCCCGCCCGCACGACGGCCGGCGGTGAGCGGCGGTGAGGATCCTCGTCGTCGAGGACTTCGAGGTCCTCGCGCGCTCCATCGGGACCGGGCTGCGCCGCGAGGGCATGGCCGTCGACGTCGTCCTCGACGGAACCGCCGCCCTCGACCGCCTGGCCCTCACCCGCTACGACGTGGTGATCCTCGACCGCGACCTGCCCGGCGTCCACGGCGACGAGATCTGCAGGCGACTCGCCCACGGCCGCTGCGAGACCCGCGTACTGATGCTCACCGCCTCCGGCACGATCGAGGACCGCGTCGACGGGCTCAGCCTCGGCGCCGACGACTACCTGCCCAAGCCGTTCGCGTTCGCCGAACTCGTCGCCCGCGTCCGCGCCCTGGCCCGACGCGCCACCCCGCCGATCCCGCCCACCCTGGCATGCGGGGACATCACCCTTGATCCGGCCCGTCGTATCGCCTCCCGGGCCGGCCGGCGCCTGGACCTCAGCCCCAGGGAGTTCGCCCTGCTGGAATGCCTGCTCGCCGTGCCCGGCCTGGTCATCTCCGCCGAGGAGCTGCTCGAACGTGTCTGGGACGAGGCCGCCGACCCCTTCAGCAGCGCTGTCAAGCACACCATGCACCGATTGCGGGCCAAGCTCGGCGACCCGCCCGTTATCGAGACCGTCCGCGAAGGCGGCTACCGCATCGGATCGCCATGACCACCGGGCGGCTCACCAGGAAGTCCTTGCAGAAGCGGCTCGCGCTCGCCTACGCGGCGGGCATCTACGCCGCCGGGGTCTTCGTCCTCGTGTTCGTCGACGTGCCGCTCGCCGGCGTCAACGCCACCAGACCCGCGGGCCGCTCCTCATCGAGCGCGATCACCGAGGCCCCTCCCGGGATCGGCCTGCCCCAGCTCCTCGCGGGCTCGGCCGTCGCCCTGGTCGTTCTGATTCCCGTCGCCCTGGCTCTCGGCTGGTTCGTCGCCGGCCGGTTCCTGCATCCGCTGCGGGCCATCACCGCCACCGCCCAGATCATCTCCGCCGGAAACCTGCACCGGCGCCTCGACCTCGGCGAGCCCACGGACGAGCTGACCGAGCTCGGCCACACCCTTGACGACCTGTTCGCCCGCCTGCAGGCGTCCTTCGACGCCCAACGCCACTTCGTCGCCAACGCCTCCCACGAGCTGCGCACCCCTCTCGCGGGCCAGCGCACCCTCCTTGAGGTCGCCCTCGCCGACCCCGACGCCGACGCCGGCACCCTGCGCTCGGCCTGCCGGGAGGCCCTCGCTCTCGGCGGACACCAGGAGCGGCTCGTCCAGGCACTGCTCGCCCTGGCCACCAGCGAGCGCGGCGTGACCCGCTGGGACACCCTCGACCTCGCCCACGTCGTCGAAGGAGTGCTCGCCTCCCGCCGTGACCAGGCCACGGAGGCAGCCGTCGAGCTCGCCGAAGATCTGACGCCCGCAGTCACCGCCGGCGACCCGAAACTGATCGAGAGCCTCGTCGCCAACCTCGTCGACAACGCCATCCGCCACAACCACCCGGGCGGGCGCGTCCAGGTCACCGCGACGACCTCGGGCACGCGGGCGGCCCTTACGGTCACCAACAGCGGGCCGGTCGTTCCCGGCGACCAGATCCCGCGCCTCTTCCAGCCCTTCCAGAAGCTGGCGGCTGATCGAAGCGGCCGGCGCGACGGCTACGGCCTCGGCCTCGCCATCGTCCATGCGGTCAGCGAAGCACACCACGCCACACTCACCGCCCGCGCACGCCCCGAAGGCGGCCTGTCCATCACCGTGCGGTTCGCGGACGGATCTCGGCCGAGCCATCCCTGACGGTGCCAGATCACCGGTCGCGGCGCGGTCGCGGCGGTTGCGACCCGGCTGGAACCGGGTGCCGCGTACAACCGTCGGCATGAGTCCATCTTCCAACCGTGAACTCGCCGCGAGCGGCGGACCGGGGATCGTCGTGACCGGGCTGCGCAAGCGGTACGGGGCGACCCTGGCCCTCGACGGCATGTCCTTCTCCGTTCGCCCGGGGCTGGTGACCGGCTTTGTGGGGCCGAACGGGGCCGGGAAGTCCACCACGATGCGGGTGATTCTCGGCCTGGACGCGGTCGAGGAGGGCACCGCGCTGATCGGGGGCCGGCCCTACCTCGGTCTCCGGCGCCCGCTGAACCATGTCGGTTCGCTGCTGGACGCGGCGGCGCTGCACCCCGGCCGCAGCGGGCGCAACCACCTGCTGTGGCTGGCGCATGCGCAGGGCTTGGCCGCGCGGCGGGTCGACGAGGTGATCGAGCTGGTCGGCCTGACCTCGGCGGCCCGGCGCAGGGCCGGCGGCTACTCGCTTGGCATGCGCCAGCGGCTCGGGATCGCCGCGGCTCTGCTGGGTGACCCGCCGAACATCATGCTGGATGAGCCGTTCAACGGCATGGACCCCGACGGCATCATCTGGATGCGCGGATTCCTGCGGTCGCTGGCCGCTGCGGGCCGCGCCGTGCTGGTCTCCAGCCACCTGATGAGCGAGGTGCAGGACACGGCCGATCACCTCGTCGTCGTGGGGCGTGGCAAGGTCATCGCCGACGCCGGCGTGGCCGAGCTGATCGCGGCCGTCTCCGCGGGCCGGGTGACGCTGCGCACCACGGCCGTGACGCACGCGATGAGCGTGCTCGCGCAGGCCGGCGCGACCGTGGCGGCCATCGGCCGCGACACCGTGGCCGTCTCCGGCCTGCCCGCGGACCGGATCGTGACGCTGCTCAACGCGAGCGCGGTGCCGTTCTCCGAGGTGTCGGCGCACCGCGCCACCCTTGAGGACGTCTACCTCGAGCTCACCCGCGAGGCGGTCGAGTTCCGCGCCGCCACGCCCAGCGAGGTCTCACGGTGACCCCGGCCGTTACGACTCGCCAGCCCAGCCAACGGGCCGGGCACGACGGCTTCCTCCAGTCGCTGCACGCGGAATGGACCAAGTTCCGCACGGTCGCGGGCTGGGTGACCGGCATGGTGGTGGCGGCGCTGATGGTGGTGCTGTTCGCCGTGCTCGCCGGCGTCAGCAGCGATCAGAAGGGCGCACCACCTGTTCCGATCGGACCGGGCGGTGAACCGGTCACCGACAGCTTCTACTTCGTGCACCGGCCGATGGCGGGAAACGGCAGCGTCACCGTCTCCGTTTCCGCGCTCACGAGCAGCATCCCCGAGCGTCCCGGGGATCTGCGGGCCGGGCTCGTGCCGTGGGCGAAGGCCGGGCTCATCGTCAAGGAGAGCACCCGCCAGGGATCGCCCTACGCGGCGATCATGGTGACCGGCGGGCACGGCGTGCGGATGCAGGACAACTACGTCGACGACACGGCGGGCCTCCCAGGACCCGTCTCCGCCGCGGCCGTCCGCAGGCTGCGGCTGGACCGCTCGGGCGACGCGATCACCGGATACGCCTCCGCCGACGGCACGCACTGGATCAAGGTGGGCGCCGCGCACGTGAGCGGGCTCGGAGCGACCGTACAGGTCGGGCTGTTCGTGGCATCTCCGCCTGTCGTGGACGGCATGGGCACGCGCGGCAGCGTGTCCACGGCCACCTTCGGGGATCTTCGCGTCCAGGAAAGCGCAGCCGGTGGTGACTGGACCGGTGACCAGGTGGGAGCCAGATCCCCGAGCTTCGCCGGCTACCCGGCGAACACGTCGGGTTCGTTCTCGGAATCCGGCGGCCGGTTCACGGTGACCGGCGCCGGCGACATCGCGCCCGCCGTCCGCGAGACGCTGCCGACCGGCGGCACCCTCGGGGAGATCCTCACCGGCACGTTCGCCGCGCTGGTCGCGGTGATCGTCGTGGGGGCGCTGTTCATCACCACCGAATACCGGGAGAACCTGATCCACGTCACCCTGGCCGCCGGCCCGAGACGGAGCCGGGTGCTGGCCGCCAAGGCGATCGTGCTGGGGGCCGTCACCTTCGTCGCCGGGCTGGCGGGCGCGCTCGTCGCCGGTCCGCTCGGCGAGCGGCTCGCCCGGGCCAACGGCGTGTACGTCTTCCCGGTGACGCCCGCGACCCAGTTGCGGGTGGCGCTCGGGACCGCGGCGCTGCTCGCGATCGCCTCGATCCTGGCCCTCTGCGTCGGCGTCATCGTCCGGCACGGCGCCGGCGCGGTGACCGCCGTCATCGTGGCCGTCGTGCTGCCCTACATCCTGACCGCCGTCCCGTTCATGCCCGCGAGCGTGGCCAACTGGCTGGCCCGGGTGACGCCGGCCGCGGCCTTCGCCGTCCAGCAGACACTTGTGCGGTATGACCAGGTCGCGAGCATTTATACGCCGTACAACGGCTATTACCCGTTGGCGCCGTGGGCGGGGTTCGCGGTCCTGGCCGGTTACGCGGGTGTGAGCCTGATCGTGGCCGCCGTCCTGCTCCGCAGGAGGGACGCGTGAGACCGGCCCTGCACGCGGAATGGACGAAGATACGAACCGTCGCCGGCCCGCTGTGGCTGCTGCTCGGCACCGTCGCGGCGACGGTGGCGCTGGGCGCCGGGGCGACTTCGGTGGCCGGTTGCACGCCCACCGGCTGCGGAGGTGACACGACCAGGCTCAGCCTCATGGGCGTCTATCTCGGTCAGGCGCCGGTCGTCATCCTGGCGGTGCTGGTGATCAGCGGTGAGTACGCCTCGGGCATGATCCGCACCTCCCTGACGGCGGTGCCGCAGCGGGTCACCGTCCTCGCGGCCAAGGCCGTCACGCTCACCGGAGTCGTGGCCGTCGCCGGAACCGTCGCCGTTCTCGGGTCGCTGCTCGCCGGGTGGCTCATCCTGCCCGGCCCCGGCCGCCAGGCACTGTCCTCCGCCGAGGGGCCGACGCTGCGAGCGGCCGCCGGGACGGTCCTCTACCTGATGCTGATCGCCCTGCTCAGCCTCGGTGTCGCGACCGCCGTGCGGGACTCCGCCACCGGCATCGGGGTCGTCCTCGGCCTCCTCTACGTCGTCCCGATCGTGTCCCAGATTGTCGGCGATCCGTACTGGCAGCGCCTGCTCCAGAAGATCGCACCGATGAGCGCCGGGCTCGCCGTCCAGGCCACCACCAATCTCCGCAGCCTGCCCGTCAGCCCCTGGGCCGGTCTCGGCGTGACCGCCGGGTGGGCCGTCGTGGCGCTGTCGGCCGGCGCCCTGCTCCTGCGCACGCGGGACGCCTAGCACCTTCGCTGTCACTGCTGACCTGCGCTAACCCCATACGGGGGCGGCGCTCTCGTAGACGGCTCCGTCGGCGCCGAAGATGAGGAAACGGTCGAAGTCGGCGGCGAACCAGCGGTCATGGGTGACGGCCAGCACAGTTCCGGCGAAGGACGCGAGGCCCTGCTGCAGGGCCTCGGCGCTGGCGAGGTCGAGGTTGTCGGTCGGTTCGTCGAGCAGCAGCAAGGTGGCCCCAGACAGCTCAAGCAGCAGGATCTGCAGCCGGGCCTGCTGTCCACCGGACAACGTCTCGAACCGCTGGCCTGCGGCCGGCGCGAGCTCGTAGCGCGCGAGCGCCGCCATGGCCTCGTTGAGAGTGAGGGCACGCCCGGCCAGCACCACTTCGGCGGGCGTCCGGCCGTGGAGTTCCGGCCTGACGTGGGTCTGCGCGAAGTGGCCGGGCACCACCCGGGCGCCCAGCCGTACGGAACCGCTGTGGCGGATGGAGGGCACCGCGCCGTCCGCCGCTTCGGCCAGCAACCGCAGGAAATGTGATTTGCCCGAGCCGTTGGAGCCGAGGACGCCGACGCGCTCGCCGTATCGGATTTCGGCGTCGAACGGCCGCATCAGCCCGGTGAGCTCCAGGGCTTCGCAGATCACGGCGCGTTTGCCGGTCCGGCCGCCGCGCAGCCGCATCCGCACGTTCTGCGGCCTGGGCGGGCGCTCGGGTGGGCCGGCTTCCTCGAACCGCTCCAGCCGTGTGCGGGCGGCCCGGTAGGCGGAGGCCAGCGCGTCGTTGTTGGCCGCCGTCTGCCGCAGGGTCTGCACCAGGCGCTTGAGCTTGGTGTGCTCCTCGTCCCAGCGGCGCCGCCGCTCCTCCAGCCGGTCGATCCGATTCCGCCTGCCCTCGGCGTACGTGGCGAAGCCTCCTCCGTGGACCCAGACGCCGCGCGACTCCACGGTCACGATCCGGTCCATGGCGTCGGCCAGCAGCTGCCGATCGTGCGAGACCAGCAGCACGGTCTTGGCGGTGGCGCGCAGCTGATCCTCCAGCCATCGCTTGGCGGGCACGTCGAGGTAGTTGTCCGGCTCGTCCAGCAGCAGCACCTGATCCGGGCCGCGCAGCAGGGCCTCCAGAACGAGGCGTTTCTGCTCGCCACCCGACAGGGTGCCCACCGGCCGGCCGCGCACCACGTCATAGGGCAGGCCGAGAGCCACTGTCGTGCACGTGTCCCACACCACCTCCATGTCGTAGCCGCCGGCGTCGGCGTAGTCGCTGATCGCCTGCGCGTACGCCAGTTGCGCCGCCTCGTCGTCGCGTGCCGCCAGCGCCGCCTCCGCCCGCGCCAACTCGGCCGCGGCGGCGCGGACCCGGTCGGGGGCCGCGGACAGCAACAGGGCGTGCAGGGTCCGGTCGTCCCGGACGCCGCCGATGAACTGCCGCATCACCCCCAGACCGCCCGAGCGGCTGACCCGGCCGTCGTCCGGCCGCAGATCTCCGGCGATCAGTCGCAGCAGGGTGGTCTTGCCCGCGCCGTTCGGCCCGACCAACCCCGCCTTGACGCCGTCACCGACGCGGAACGACACCTCGTGAAGAAGCAGTCGCCCGTCCGGCAGCACGTAGGTGAGCCGGTCGACCTCGACATGTCCCGCCACCGCGCTCCTCCCCGCCGGTCCGGGCCCTCGCGGCCGGATCGACGTTCTGGTGACCGGATCATTGATCCAGTGCTCGAACACCATACTAGACTCGCCTGAGAACGATCAGGAGGGCGAGATGGCGGCGAAACACTCGGGGTCGGCAGGGGACGTGTGGCTGCGGCGGCCCGCGCGGGCGGCGCGCGAGGCGCCGCCGCTCAGTCGCGACCGAATCGTGCGCGAGGCCGTGGCTCTCCTGGACGAGGAGGGCGCCGGCCGGCTGACCATGCGGCGGCTCGCCGAGCGCCTCGGCACCGGCTCGACGACGCTCTACTGGCATGTGAAGACCAAGGACGACGTCCTCGACCTGGCCCTGGACGCGATCTTCGCGGCGGTGGAGATCCCGCGCCCGGGCGCTCAGGACTGGCGCGCGGGCGTCACCGCGCTGATCAGCGGATGGCGTGCGGTCCTGCTCGAACATCCCTGGTCGGCGGCGCTGCTCGGCCGTCCCATGCTGGGCCCCAACGTGCTCGCCCGCAGTGAGTTCCTGTACGCCACTCTCGTAGGTGCCGGGGTCACCGAGCCGCACCTGACCGCCGCCGCGTACGGCCTGTCCAACTACGTCATCGGTTCGGCGCTCATGCAGGCGACCTGGACGGCCCAGGAGGAGGATGCGCCACGGCAGGCCGCGCGGGAATTCCTGCGTGACAACCGCGACCGATACCCCGTGCTCGCCACGCATGGGCCGCTCACCGGGGACAGCGACTGGGACACCAGTTTCGCCCTCGGCCTGGCGTGGCTCCTCGACGGCATCGGATCTGATGAGCAGCGGACCGAAAGGGCCCCCTGAGCCCGGGAGTAGCCCCCGCCGGCTGCCGGTTCGCCCGGGTCGGCACGCTCCGCCACCGTCCCCCGTACAGCGGCGAGTCGGGTCCGACGGCATGGACGACGACCGTGTCGCCGGCACGTACCGAAGAGCTGGGAGGCCGGGCCCGCGCCGCACGGCTGGCAGGTCACGGTCACCGTCCCGCAGTAGTTACCAGGCCCGGGCCCAGGACGGGGACGGTGCCGGCGCAGGGGTCAGGCCGTTCAGATCGCGGGACCAGGTCTCCACCCAGGTGCCGGACCGCCGCTCGACGATCTTCACGGCGCCCTGGTGGGTGGCCACGAGCAATCGCCCCCGGCCATCCCAGTCGGCCCAGGCCGCCTCGGGCAGCGGCGTGCGCCCGCCCTCGGCGTCCTCACGCAGGTAGTGTGGGCTCCCGGTACGCGCGGTGATCAGTGCGTGCTCGCCACCCGGCTGGACGCGCCGCAGGAGTCCCGACGCTCCCGTCAGGGGCCGCCATCCGTCACGGCGGCGGGTCAGGGTCCCTACCGTGGCGCCGTATGGATAGCGGCCGTGAAATGGGCGCTCGTCCATGGACGCGGAGATCGTCAGGCTGTTGTCGGCGGCGAACTCGCACCCGCCCGTCCAGGTGCCGTGGGTGTGCCAGGCGGCGAGCGCGGTGAGCCAGGGGGTCTTCGACACGGCGAAGTAGGTGTCCCACGGGTGCCGCCCGTGGCCGAGCGCGAAGTACCCGAGCAGCTTCCCGTCCGGCGAGAGGGCACTGCGGCCGGGATAGAGCATCCCGCGCAGCCACGCGCCGGAGCTCAGCTCACCGGACTGCAGATCCCATGCCAGCAGGTGCCACCACGCCGACGGCCCACGGCGCATGATCACGGCCGTCGGCGCGGCTGCGGCAGGGAGAACGTACAGGCGGCAGGGCGTCACCGCATCCCCTCGCTGAGCGATCGAGGTGAAAATCCACCTCTGGTTCTTCCCACCCAGCAGCGCGACTGCACGATCGCGGTCCTGTCGTTGCGCGGATCACGCCTGCTCCATGCTGATCTGCTTGAGCACGGGCTGCGGACCTGTCGCAGCAATCAGTGACCTCGTTCCCGGCCGAGGAAACACGACAGGAGCCGCCTGAAGTCGTGCGGGTGCTCGAGCGCCGGCACGTGCCCGCATCGGCCGAACACGTGCAGACGGACATCGGCCAGGTGTTCGAGCAGGGGCAGGGCTGCCGTCCCGAGCGGGGTGACTCGGTCATCGGCGCCGTGGACGAGCAGCACGGGCGCGCGGATCCCTGCCAGCGTTTGCGCCGAGAGGGTGAGGTCATCGGCCCAACGTGCCCTGGGTGGAGGGAACAACGACGCGTATGCGGCCGCCCCCGCTCGCATCGCGGCTGCACGGGCGGCGACGGCCGACTCGGTCACGAGCGCTTGGTCGAAGACGAGGCGACTCAACATGTCTCGTGCCCCGAGTGGGCCGGCGGGGGCGGCCCAGACCGCGTCGAGCCCGGCGGACAGCGGCGCCCCGGGGGCGCCCATCGTCGAGACCGCCACGACACGGGTGACCTGCTCGGGACGCGCGGCCGCCAACGCCAGCGCCACGGCACCGCCCATGGAGTGACCCACCACGGCGTAGTGCTCGACACCGAGAGTATCCATCAGGCCCGCGGCCTGCTCCGTCCACAGCCGGAGCCCACCCCTGGAGCCCTCCGGGATCGGTGTACGGCCGAACCCCGCCTGGTCAGGAGCCACCACGTGCCAGGACGGGCCCAGCGCCTGTGCCGTCGTCGCCCAGGCTCCGGATCCGGTCGTACCGGGTCCGGAGCCGTGCAGCATCAGCACCGCAGGCCCGGTGCCGCTCTCCAGGATGTGGACGGGGGAGCCGTCGACTGTGACGGTCCGAAGTGTCGTCACCGGGACAGGCCAGGTGTGCTCATGCCGATGCGGAGCCGATGGACTTCGAGAAGACCTCCATCATGACCCTGCCGAACTGCGGCATGTCGGGCCATCCGCGGCAGGAGACGAGGTTGCCGTCGACGACGTCGGGAGCGTCGATGACCGTCGCGCCCGCGTTCTCCATGTCACCGGTGATGGGCGGGAAGCACGCCGTCTTCCGGCCCTTCAGCAGCCCGTACACGGCCGGAACCTGCGCGCCGTGGCACACCAGCGCGATCGGGAGGTTGCGCGCGAAGAAATGCTCGGTGATGCGCCTGACGTCGGCGTCGACCCGGATCCACTCGGGGGCACGTCCCCCAGGGATGATGAGGGCGTCATAGCGCTCGACGTCGACCTCGGCCCAGGGCACGTCGACCGGCAGCTTCCGGCCGTTCTTCTCCACGTAGGCGTCGGAGTTGGGGTCGAACTCGTGGATGACCAGCTGAACGTCACGCATCGTCCGTGACGAGACGTCAACGTCCCAGCCGCCCTCCTGCACGCGATAGTAGGGATACATGGTGTCGAGCTCCTCGGCGGCGTCGCCGGTAAGGAGCAGCGCTCTGGGCACCTGCTTCTCCTCGCATCTGAGGCGGGTGAGGTGGATCCGATCCGATCCGATCCGATTGCGTTAGCATTCCTCGGCCCAGCCCGCCCGTCAAGCCTTTACCGCCATTCCGTCCGAGCCCTTGACTTCGTCGAACAACCGTCGGAACCGCTCGCCGGACAGCAGGATGTGCCGACGCATGGCGTAGGCGGCGGCGTCGGAGTCGCGCGCGGCGATCGCGGCCAGAACCTCTTCGTGCTCGGCCATGGCCAAGTGAGTGACCTGGGTGTCGTGGAGAAGCCGGAACAGGTGCACGTGCGTGTGCAGGCGAGCGAGCGCTTCGCGGATGACCTGGTTCTCCGCGCTCAGGGCGACGAGATCGTGAAAGGCGGCGTCGCGTAGCCCGAAGGCGCCATAGGCCATGAGCCCGTTGCCCCCCTCCAGCTCCGCCATCTCCTCCAGCATTCGTCGCAGACCGGCTACCTGCTTCAGGGATGCGTGTTCGGCGGATCTGCGTGCCGCTGCCGGCTCGAGGAGCAGGCGGAGCTCAAGCATGTCCTCGAATCGCTGGCGGGTGATTTGGGGGGGAATGCGATAGCCGGCATGGGGCACACGCACGACCAGGCCCTCGGCCTCCATGCGGTTCAGAGCGTCTCGGATCGGCGTCTGCGAGACCCCCAGCTCTCGCGCCAGGACGTCGATCGTGACGCGGGAGCCAGGCTCGATCCGTAGCGACATCAGCTGTCCGAGCAGCGTGTCGTACACCTCGTCGGCAAGCCGGCCGCGAGATCTTCGCGGCGGCGTTCCGCCCGTCATGGCCCCCCGGCGCCGCGCGATCATCGCTTCGTCGTCCATCTTGACGTGAGGTCCTTTCTTACGTCTTCGGGAACCTGTTGACATCGGTCGCAACGCTGCGGGATGTTGACGCCCCCACTCGGATCGTATAGGAAAGGTGGCGGATGCCAGCCATCCTTCATCCATCGGGGAACCGTCCGCCATCGCTCCGCTTCGATCAGTTGGAGCTCCTATGAGCATGCTCGATGTCCTACTCGGTTCGCCGCCGGGCCGCACAAGGGCCGAAGGACCTCTCGACTGCTTGAAGCCCCATTACGTCGCGGCGTACTCGTGACGCCGGTCTGCGGGTCAGCCCCTGCGACAGCCGGCAACACGCCTGAACACCCCCCCACCAACTGCTCGGCGAAGCACGCAGTAAGGCTCCAGAGCTCCCCACCCAGAAAGCAGGCAAGAAGATGCCGTATCCCAAGCGAATAGGACCCGGTCGAAAGGTGCGGCTGGCGACGGCAGCCATGTTGGTTGCCACGACCATGGCGGCGTGCGGGCAGGACGACAGCGCGAATTCGAGCGCCCCCAAGGCACCGGCGACCATCCCGGAGCTCACCAAGGACCCGCTGACCCTCAGCTTCATCTGGTTCGACTGGCCCCCCGCTCACGCGCTGGAAGCCTTCGCGAACGCGGAGTACACCAAGGAGCGGCCGAACGTGACCATCAAGGTCAAGACCGTGCCGAACGCGAACTGGCACGACGCGATGTTCACGCAGTTCGCAGCGCACAAGACCGACTTCGACATCCCGATCCTGGACTCGCAACACATCGGCGAGGCCGTGACGAACGGCAACATCCTCGACATCACCGACTTCGTCAAGAAGAACATCGATGTCAAGGCCTACAACCCGTATCTCCTGGCGGCCTACGGCCAGTACCCCCAGGCGGAGACCGGGAAGCGCGACGAAAACGCCAGCCTGTACGGACTGCCGCTGCTCGGCGACACCTGGACGATGATCTACCGCAAGGATCTGATCGGCGACAAGCCACCGCAGACCTGGGACGAGATGATCTCAGTCGCCGAGAAGTGCCAGGCGGACCACCCTGGCGTCAGCGGGCTGGCTTTCCACCAGGCCAACGGCTCCGACGCCGCGGCCGTAACCTACAACACGGTCAACGGCATCTACGGCGGCAACCTCTGGGACGCCAAGACGCGCAAGATCGAGGGCGTCCTCAACGACGCTGCGGGCCAGGAGGCGATGGACGTCCTGGTCAACAAGATGAAGCCGCTGACCGCCAAGGGCTCCGGCAACTGGTTCATCGACGAGGTGAACGCGGCGGTCGCCCAGGGCAAGGCATGCATCGCGTTCAACTGGATCGCCGCGAGCGGCGGCCTGCTTGACCCGAAGCAGTCGACGCTCGGCACCACGCGGGAGCAGATTCTCGACAAGCTGGGTTTTGCCACCCTGCCGAGCGGCAAGACGAACCTGGTGCCTCTCGGCGGCATGGGGATGCACGTGTCGGCCTACTCCCCCAAGGCGAACCAGGCGGAGGCCCTGAACTTCATGAAGTGGTTCGAGCGGGCTGACATCCAGAAGAAGTGGGCCGCGGCCGGTGGCGTGCCATCGCGTACGGACGCCCTGGCGTCGCCCGAGTTCCTCAATGCCGGGCCGTTCAACCAGGTGTACGCCGACTCGGTCCCGCGGATGCGGGACATGTGGAATGTGCCCGAGTACGCGCGCCTCGTCGACATTGAGAACACCAACGTGAACGCGGCTCTCAACGGTGCGAAGAAGCCGAAGGACGCGCTCGACGACATCGCCAGGGAGCAGCAGAGCGTGCTCGACTCCAGCGGCCGCAAGGGCGGCGGCGGACTGTGAGTGACCCCGTCCCTCTGACGACCGACCACCCCGGGCAGGTGGCGTCCGCGACGCCGCCTGCACCGGGTCGGTCCCGCCACCTGAGCGACCGCTGGCTCGCCGTGGCCTTCATCTCCCCCGCGTTGCTGCTGTTGCTCGCAATGTCGGTGTTCCCGTTGCTGTGGGCGCTGTACCTGTCTTTCACCGACTACTCGGCCACCCGCGGGGGGCCGGCCCATTTCATCTGGTTCGGGAACTACACCGCCATCCTGGCTTCGGCGCAGGTCCACCTGAGGGCCCTGACGACGTTGATCTACGTGGTCGGCGCGGTCGCCCTGCAGACCGCGCTCGGTTTCTCCATCGCCTACCTGATCTCACGGCGCACGCACGGGCGAGGACTGCTGACCACTCTGTTCCTGGTTCCGATGATGCTGTCGCCGGTCGTGGTCGGGCTGTTCTGGCGATTCATGCTCGACGCGCAGTTCGGCGTGATCAACAGCATGCTCGGCTCGCTCGGCCTGGGGCAGGTGGAGTGGCTCACCCGGCAGCGAACGGCGTTGATTTCCCTGATCGTGGTCGACACCTGGCAATGGACGCCGTTCATCATGCTCATCGCACTTGCGGGCCTTACCGCGGTCCCCAAGTACTTGTACGAGGCCGCCTCGATCGACCGGGCGTCCGAGTGGTTCCGGTTCCGCACCATCACTCTTCCGCTGGTGTGGCCGCTGCTCCTCATCGCCGTGTTGTTCCGGGCCATCGAGGCCTTCCGGCTGTTCGACCTCGTCTACATCCTCACCAGCGGAGGCCCGGGGGTCTCCACCGAGACGTTGTCGTTCCACGTCTACAAGGTCGCGTTCCTGGGCTTCAACACCGGAACCGCCTCGGCGTACGGGATCCTCATGGTCCTCGTCGTCATCGTCCTGACGCAGCTCTACCTGCGCTACTTGAACAAGCTCAAGGAGGACTGATGGCCGTCTCCGTCGACGAGGCCGTGTCCACAGGTCCTGCCCGGGATCACACGCCCTCCGCGCGCCGCCTTGGCGGCCGGGGCCGCTCCGTGCTGGAGGTCGCGCTCCTGACCGTGCTGGCCGTCGTGATGCTCTTTCCGGTGCTGTGGATGATCGAGACGTCCATCAAGGAGAACCGGGACGTCTACGCCATCCCGGCCAAGTTCTTCGGCTTCAAGGTCACTCTGGACCATTTCAAGGACGTGTTCGCCGCTTCCGGCGGCGGTCGCTCGGCCTTGTCCGTCTCGTTCCTCAACTCCATCGTGGTCGCCGGGGTCTCCACGGCGCTGGCCACCGTGCTGGGGGTCCCGGCGGCGTGGGCCTACTCACGCTTCTCCGTGAAGGCCAAGAAGGACCAACTGTTCTTCATCCTGTCCACCCGCTTCATGCCGCCCGTGGTGGTCGTGATCCCGATCTTCCTCATGTACCGCCAAGTCGGACTCATCGACAACAAGCTCGGCCTGATCCTCATCTACACCGCCTTCAACGTCCCGTTCACGATCTGGATGATGAAGGGGTTCGTCGACGAGGTGCCCGCAGAGTACGAGGATGCCGCCATGCTCGACGGCTACACCCGCCTGCAGGCGTTCTGGAAATTCACCCTTCCCCTGCTCCTGCCCGGCATCGCCGCGACGGCGGTCTTCGCACTCATCTTCTCGTGGAACGAGTTCGTGTTCGCCATCTTCCTCACCTCCAGTGACAGCGTGCGGACGGCCCCACCCGCCATCGCCGGCCTCATCGGTGGAACCACTGTGGACTGGGGTCTCGTGGCCGCCGCCTCCGTAGTCTTCGCCCTACCAGTGCTCGTCTTCGCCTACCTGGTGCGCAAGCACCTCGTCGCCGGTGTGACGCTCGGGGCGGTGCGACGCTGATGGCGGGCATCGAGGTGACCGCCCTGCACAAGCGCTACCCGGACGGGACGGTCGCAGTTGAACACGTCGACCTGTCCATCGGCGACGGCGAGCTGTTCGTGATGCTCGGCCCTTCGGGCTGCGGCAAGACGACCACGCTGCGGGCCATAGCCGGCCTGGAGAGGCAGACGACGGGCGACATCCGCATCGGCGACACGCTGGTCAACGACCTGCCGCCCGCCGAGCGCGACATCGCCATGGTGTTCCAGTTCTACGCTCTCTACCCGCATCTGAGAACCCGCGACAACCTGGCGTTCCCACTGCGGGCCGAGGGACTGCCCAAGGCGGAGGTGCGCGAGCGGGTCGACGAGGCCGCCCGGCTGATGCGGCTCGGTCCGCTCCTGGACCGGCGACCGAACCGGCTGTCCGGCGGGGAGCAGCAGCGCGTCGCGCTTGCTCGCGCCCTGGTGCGACGACCGCGCGCATTCCTCATGGACGAACCCCTCACCAATCTGGACGCGGAGCTGAGGGCGGACATGCGCACGGAGATCAAGCACCTGCAGGGGGAGCTGGGGACGACGATGGTCTACGTCACCCACGACCAAGTCGAGGCGATGTCGCTCGGTCACAGAATCGCCATCCTCAACAAGGGCCGCGTCGAGCAGATCGGCACGCCGCTGGAGGTCTACGACCGTCCGGCGAGTCTTTTCTGCGCCGCATTCATCGGCTCCCCGCCGATGAACCTGATTGAGGTGGAGGTGGCCGACGGGAAGCTGCGCGGTCAGAGCGGACTGGTCCTCACGCCACCGCCAGGCCTGCCGCGCGACCGTCGCCTGGTCGCAGGCGTCCGGCCGGAGGCGCTGGAAGTCACAGAACCAGGGGCGGAACGTTCGGTCCCGGCCCGCGTGGTCTCGGCGGAGTGGCTGGGCGACGAAATCATCTACGTCGTCGACCACGGCGGCCAGCGCGACGTACGGGTTCGGATGCCATCGACTGTCCGTTTCGCCGCTGACGCACCGGTCGGGCTGCGGCACACCGGCGGCCCCCCGCCGGTCTACGACGTGAGCACGGAAGAGCTGGTGGCCTGATGGGAACCGTGGCAGTGCACGGGCTGTGCAAGTCCTTCGGTAAGGTCCAGGCCCTGGACGGGGTGACGCTGGATGTGCCGGACGGCTCGTTCTTCGTCGTGCTCGGGCCCTCCGGGGCAGGCAAGACGACGACCCTGCGAGCGATCGCCGGACTTGAGAAGCTTGACGCCGGGTCGGTGCATCTCGACGGGCGGGACGCGACCGGTGACGCTCCGGCCGCACGCGACCTGGCCATGGTCTTCCAGAGCTACGCCCTCTACCCGCGACGCACGGCGTACGAGAACATCGCTTCGCCGCTGCGGGCACGCCGCTGTTCTTCGAGCGAGATCGCCGCTGCCGTCGAGCAGATGTCGAGCCTGCTGCACATCGAACGTCTGCTGCAGCGTCGTCCCGCGCAGATGTCGGGCGGTGAGATGCAGCGTGTCGCCCTGGCCCGGGCGCTGGTCCGTCGCCCACGCGCGTTCCTCATGGACGAGCCGCTGACGAACCTCGACCTCAAGCTCCGCGTCGAGATGCGCACCGAGCTCACCCGCATCCATCGGAGCCTCGGGGCAACCTTCGTCTACGTGACCAACGACCAGGTCGAGGCCATGTCCATGGCCGACCGGGTCGCGGTCCTCAAGGAGGGGAAGGTGCAACAGGTCGGAACGCCGACCGAGGTGTACGAGCGTCCGGCCAACCAGTGGGTCGCAGGCTTCGTCGGGAGCCCGCGGATCAGCCTGCTCGCCTGCCGCGCCGAGGGAGATCGTCTGGTCGGGGAAGGCTGGACGCTGCCGCGGCCCCGCTGGACCACGGCTGAGGACGGTCGTCCGCTGCTGCTGGGCCTGCGCGCAGAGGACCTGTCCGTCGAGCAGCGTGGGGACGCGTCGTTGCCGGGTGAGCTCTACGGGCTTGAGCCGCTCGGTGACCGAACGGTGGTCGACGTCCGAGTGGGGACGGAGATCCTCAAGGTCAAGGCACGACCCACCGTCACCGGTACGCCGGGCGAGCGGCTGCATGTCACGGTCGACCTGGACCGTGCGCACCTGTTCGATGCGGGCACCGGGCTGGCGCTGTCCGAGGCCGGGAGGTAACCCCGCAGGGTGGCGACGTCAACATGCGCCCGTACGTGGAAATCGAGCCTCGGCGGACCGTCGCCGGTGAGCACGGCCTGACGACGCTGAAGCAGCCATGGCCCGAGAAGGCGGTCGGTGGCGCGGGGCATCGCCCTGCAGCCGGGGCCGAGGCCGCCACGTTCGGCCCGCTCGGCTACCTCGACGCCGACGAGGTCGTGTGACCCGTTCGTCCACGCGCGTGGCGCGATCGCTGAGGTCACGCCGGACATCACCAAGAACACCACAGGAGGCGACGCAATGAGTGACCCGATGAACGTCCTGGCCCCCGAGCACCGGCGGCTCCGTATTGGCGACGCCTGGCGCGACGCCGCCGGCGGAGCCACCTTCGCCGTCGAGGACCCGGCCACCGGCAAGACCATCGCCGAGGTGGCGGACGCCGGCGTCGTTGACGGGCTCGCCGCTCTGGACGCGGCGAGCCAGGCAATGGCGGAGTGGGCGGCGACCCCGCCGCGGAAGCGGTCAGAGTTGTTGACCGCGACCTACCGGGCACTGACCGAGCGATCCGAGGAGGTCGCCCGGCTGATAACGCTCGAGATGGGCAAGCCGCTCGCCGAGGCCCGGGGAGAGGTGGCCTACGGCGCCGAGTTCTTCCGTTGGTTCGCCGAGGAGGCGGTGCGCATCGAGGGGCGCTACAACACCGCTCCCGCTGGTGGATATCGCATCCTCACCGTGCCGAAGCCGGTCGGACCGTGCGTCTTCGTGACGCCCTGGAACTTTCCGCTGGCCATGGGCGCCCGCAAGATCGCTCCTGCGCTGGCGGCGGGCTGCACGACGATCACCAAGCCGGCAGCCCAGACGCCACTCACCATGCTGCTCCTGGCCCGCATCATGGAGGAGGTCGGCGTTCCCCCGGGCGTCGTCAACGTCGTGACGACCAAGCGTTCCGGCGAGGTGGTCTCAGCACTGCTGGCCGACCGCCGGACCCGCAAGCTCTCGTTCACCGGGTCGACCGAGGTCGGGCGCGTGCTGCTACGACAGGCGGCGGACAACGTGCTGCGCACCTCCATGGAACTGGGCGGCAACGCGGCCTTGATCGTGTGTGCCGACGCGGACCTGGACGTCGCGCTCGACGGTGCCATGGTGGCCAAGATGCGCAACATCGGGGAGTCCTGCATCGCGGCCAACCGAATCTACGTCGAGGAGCCGGTGCTCGAGGAGTTCACGACGCGCTTCGCCGAGCGGATGGGCGCGCTCTCGGTGGGCCATGGTCTCGACGACGGCGTGGACGTCGGGGCGTTGATCGACGAGGCCTCGGTCAACAAGATCGACGAGCTCGTCGCCGAGGCGGTCGATCGCGGCGCCCGTGTCCTGGTGGGCGGCGAGCGTCCGGATGGGCCGGGGCACTTCTACCCGCCTACGGTCCTCGTCGACGTGCCCGAAGGCGCGCCGATCCTGGAGGAGGAAATCTTCGGCCCGGTGGCGCCGATCATCTCGTTCACGTCCGACGACGAGGTGATGGCGAAGGCCAACGACACCGAGCACGGCCTGGTCGGATACGTCTTCACCCGTGACCTCCAGCGGGCGCTCCGGTTCACCGAGGGGCTGGAGACGGGGATGGTCGGCATCAACCGTGGTCTGATCTCGGACCCGTCGGCTCCGTTCGGAGGCGTGAAGCAGTCCGGGATCGGCAAGGAGGGGTCGCACGAGGGCATTCTTGAATACCTCGACGTCACCTACGCGGCGATCGACCTACCGTGACCGGCCTGCTGTTCCGGGTGCCCGCCGAGGATCGCCGCACCCTGTGCACACATGACCTGACCGGCCTCCACCCGTGGGGCGGGACCCGGGCCATGGTCGGCACGAATCCGCGGGCACCCGGGGACGCCGTCGGCTCCGCCGGTCTGCGCGCCACAGACGCGGCCGCCGTCCCGGTCTCGCAGGTGACCTGGACGTCCGCCCAGCAAATCACCGCCGACGTTCCAGAGAGGCACTGACATGCTTGAGACCGTCCGCGGACCACGCCAGCTGATAGTGGGCGAAGGGGTCGCGCAGAACATCCCACGAGTGGTGGCCGAGTGTGGCTCGCGAGTCCTCGTCGTGACCGACCGGGTTCTTCTGGGGCAGCCGGGCGTGGCCGAGATCGTGGCCGCCGTGCGGGAGAAGGTCGCAGCCGTCGGGGTGTTCGCCGACGCGACTCCGGACGTGCCGCTCTCCGATGTCGCCCTGGCCGTCTCGGTCGCCGCAGAGGTGGACGCCGACGTGATCCTCGCCATCGGGGGTGGCACGGTGATCGACCTCGGCAAAATCGTCGGCGTCATCCGGCGCCACGGTGGGACGCCGCGCGACTTCTACGGCGAGTCGAAGGTGCCGGGGCCGACGATTCCTCTCGTCGCGGTCCCGACGACGTCAGGCACCGGCTCCGAACTCACGCCCGTCTCGGTGTTGACCGACCCGGACCGCGAGCTGAAGGTGGGGGTCTCCAGCGTCCACATCGTGCCCGACTTCGCCATCGTCGACCCCGAGCTCACCTACTCCTGCCCCGCGTCCGTCACTGCACACTCCGGCATCGACGCGTTTTGTCACGCGGTGGAGAGCTACACCGCGCGACCCCGGGCTCACGGACCGCGTGACCCGGTGGAGCAGGTCTTCCTCGGCCGCAACCCGATCACCGATCACTACGCGCTCCTGGCCGCGGAGCGGATCGCCCGCAGTCTGCCCCATGTCGTCAGGGACGGAGGCAACAAGGACGCGCGCGCGGACATGTCCTATGGGTCCATGCTAGCCGGGCTCGCATTCGCCCACGCAGGCACCGCGGCTCCGCACGCCCTCCAGTACCCCATCGGCGCAGCCACCCACACACCGCACGGCCTGGGCGTCGGGCTGCTGCTGCCCTACGCGCTTGACGCGGCCAGGGACGCCATCGCCGACCGGTTGGCCATCCTCGCCAAGGTGTGCGGGCTCGACGTGACCGACGCCTCGGATGCCGAGGCCGCAGATACGTTCCTCACCTGGCTCGACGGGCTCCTTGCCGACATCGGCATCCCTGCCACCTTGGCGGACATCGGCGTGGCACGCGCCGACCTTCCGCGTTTCGCCGAGATGGCCGGTGGCGTCACCCGCTTGATCCAGAACCATCCAGGCCCGAGCGACACCGCCAGCCTGACCGCGATCCTCGAAGCTGCCTGGATCGGGGACCGGACCCGGCACGTCCTGACTCCGAAGCAGAGATAGCGACCAGCAGCGACACGATCAGCGCGAACGGCAGCATCTCGGTCAGCTCGGCCATCAGCGCGATCGTCTCCGCCGGCACGTCGTCCCCGCCGTCTCCAGGTAGCCCGCGCGACCGCGCGGGCACGAATGCTTGCGGCGCGCCGGCGGGGACCCGGCCCCTTCCCGGCTTCTCTGTTGACTCCGTCGCGATCACAACGGATGCTGAGTATATCGACGGCCATCGATATGCCCGGAGGGATCGTGCTCGAATCCATGCTCGCCGTCTTGGGACGGGTGGCCGGAGACGTGTGGCACACGTTCGCGGTCAACTGGCCCTACCTGCTCCTGAGCGTCCTGGTCGCATCCGCTCTGTCGGTGTATGTAGGGGCAGACCGGCTTCAGTCCTGGCTTCGGCGGCGGGTGGCCCTGGCCATCGTGGGCGTGGTGATCGTCGCCGCCGTGACGCCGTTCTGCTCCTGCGGGACCACGGCCGTGGTGCTCGGCGCGATGGCCGCTCATGTCCCGTGGGCGCCGGTGGTGGCGTTCATGGTGTCGTCGCCGCTGACCAGCCCCGAGGAGTACGTGCTGGCCACCGGCCTGTTCGGGTTCTCGTTCTCGACGACGTTCTACGTGGCCGCGATCGTCATCGGCCTGGTCGCGGGCGCCGTCACGCACGTCATCGAGCGGACCGGCTGGTTGAGGGATCAGGCACGCATGCGGGAGACGGTCCGCGAAGAGGCCCTGGTGGGCGCGACCCCGGCGGCGCGGCCCGGCTTGGCGCTTGATGTCATCGAGACACCCGTTGCCTCCTCCTCGTGCTGCGGTCCGGCCGAGCTCCAGGTCGCCGAGAAGCCCGCCGAACCGGAGAGTTGCTGCGGACCCGCCGAACCGGTCATGGTCGAGACGCCGTCGAGCTGCTGCGGCCCCTCAGACGAGGAACCCCCGGCCGTCGCCGGGCAGACCGTGTTCGGCGTCGACCGGCAGTGGCTCGCCGACCGGAAACTCGACGAGTTCGGCGCGCTGACCTGGAAGAACAGCAAGCGGCTCGCGCTGTACTTCTTCGGGTTCGCCGCTCTCGGCTACCTGCTGATCGAGCTTATTCCGACCTCGTTCCTCACGGACTATCTCGGCAACGACTCCGTGTTCGCGGTGCCGCTGGCCGCGATCCTGGGCATCCCGATCTACCTGAACACCGACGCGTCGCTGCCGCTGGTCTCGACTCTGATGCACGGCGGTCTCGGCGCCGGTCCCGCGCTCGCCTTCCTCATGACCGGCGCGGGCACCAGCATCGGGGCGATCGGCGGCATGCTCCTCATCGCCCGCCGACGCGTCGTCGGCCTGGTCATCGGGAGTCTCCTGGTGGGCGGCATCGTCCTCGGATACCTCGCTCCGATCTGGCTCTAAGGAGACCTCATGCCGCGCATCCTGGTCGTCTCACCGTACGAGGCGGAGTTACAGCCGCTGGTCTCCGCCTGTGTCGCGGCGGCGCTGCGTGACGAGGGCGCCGACGTCACCGGCTGGGACTACCACCAGTTCCCCGACCCCGAGCCGGTCGGGCCCTTCGACCTGATTCTCGTCTCGGTCGGGCAGTACGAGGGACTCGAACGCGGACTGTCGATCGTCGGCAGGCTCGCCGTCGACTCCGACGCGCCGATCGTCGTGTTCGGTCAGTACGCCCAGCTCAACCGCCGTGACTTCCTGCGCATCGCCGACGCAGTGGCGATCGACGAACCGGAACGGATCGCCGGCGATCTCGTCGCCCTGGCCGCGGGGCGGCTGCCGCTCAACGAGGTGGCCGCGCTCGTGACCAGGACCGGCATGCGCCCCAAGCCGCCGCGCAAACGTATCTCGGTGGTGCCGGCGCGGGACCTGTTCCCGTCGCTGGTGCACTATCCGGCGCACCACTCGCCGTACGGGCTGATGGGCAACATCGAGGCCTCCCGCGGCTGTCATCACAAGTGCACCTACTGCTCCGTCTACGGCGCCTACGACGGCCAGATCGCCCCGTACGAGGTGGACGCGGTCGTCGCCGACGCCGTGGCGCTGGCCGACGAAGGGGTGCGGCACTTCTGCTTCATCGACGCCGAGTTCTTCAACTCCCGCACGATCGGCATCAGGGCCGCCGAACGCATCGTGGCCGAGGTCGGCCCGTGCACGTTCGAGATGACCACCCGCGTCGACCACATCCTCGACTACACCTCCGAACTGGAACACCTGGTCAGCCTGGGGCTCAGGCAGGTGACTTCCGCGCTGGAGTTTCCCTCCGACCGCATTCTGCGGATCTTCGACAAGAACATCACCGTGACCGACATGAAGGCCTGCATCCGCCAGGCCCGCGCGCTCGGGTTCGAGCTCAAGCCGACCTTCATCCCGTTCACCCCCTGGATCGAGTACGACGAACTGCTCGGCTTCGAGGACTTCCTCGACGAGACCGACCTGGCCCGGGTCACCGACCCGACCGCGCTCCAGACCCGCCTGCTCCTCTTCAAGGGCTCGCCGTTGCTCGCCTCCCCGTGGATGGCGGACGTCGAGACGATCGACCGCGGCTTCTACGTCGACTGGCGGCACGCCGATCCCCGGGTGGAGAACCTGTGGGCCGAGCGCCGGGCGAGCGCCGAGGGCGCGGGCAAGGGCCGTTGCTGCATCAAGTGCTGAATTCAGGAGACCCCCATGGGCGGCACCCCCGGCATCACCGTACGCACCAGGTCCGATCTTCCGGACCTGAGCTGGTCCGACGAACTGCGTGACCTCACCGACGCCTCGCCCTTCCTGGGCCCGGCCTGGCTGGCGGCGCAGCAGAAGGCGGCTCCTGAACTCATCCCGTTCCACACCGTCGCCACCCGCGGCACGGGCGAGGTCGCCGTGCTCCCCGGTTACCTCGTGGGCGATTCCGGAGACGCCGATCTCGATCCGCGTTCGTACCTCGGGCACGACGCCGACGTGTTCCCGGCGCTGGTGCTGGGGTCTCCGGAGGCGTACCGGACGGAGATCGCCTTCAACTTCTGGACGCCGGCGCTGGCGAAGACGATGATCGACGCCGTGGTGGCCGAAGCACGGGCCGCCGGGGCGCGGAGCGTGGTCGCGCCATGGATCGCCGAAGGGCCGGGGTCCGGGTCGCTGGTCGAGGCGCTGGACGGGCACGGCGCCGGGCGGGCGTTCTGGGCGGTCGAGGACTACGTTCCACTCAATCAGGAGAGCTGGGACGCTCACCTGGCCGCGCTCCCCAAGAAGACGCGTTACCGCCTGCGCGAGGACGCCCAGCGCGCGGACGAACTCGGTGTGGAGATCAGGCGGTTCGACGGCGAGATGATCAGCCCGCAGCTGACCCGCATCGCCGAACTCATCACGAGGACGCAGCGGAAGCACGGGACCCCCACCACCCGGATCGACGTGCTGATCCAAGGGCTGATCGACGCGGGTGTGACCGTACGGGCATACGCCGGAATCCGTGACGGCGTCATCGTCTCGGCCTCGGTCGCCGTACGCAAAGGCCGCAAGCTGTACGTGAAATGGTCGGGCACCGACGACGCCGCCCTGGGCGAACGCAGCGGCGTCTACTTCCCGGTCACGTTCGTGACCGCGATCAGGGACGGGTACGCCGAAGGGCTGCGCGTCGTCGCGTTCGGTGCCGGTTCGCACCGCGCGAAGGCGCTGCGGGGCAGCCACTCGCGGGAGATCACGACGTCGCTGCTGGTCCTGGACGAGGAACTCCGGCCCGACGCGGTCGAGTGGCTGCACGCGACCGGCGAGGCCCGGCGGCGGATCTACGAGGCGTCCCGTCCCACGCCCGAGATCGACGAGACCGACGCCGTGACGCCCTCCCGGACACTTCCGTTGTTCGCCGCCGAGGCCGGCGGCGGCTGCTGCTCGAACGGATAGGTGAACCTTGATCACTTTCATTCCGCTCGGCGGATTCCTGGGCGCAGGCAAGACAACCACGATGATCGCCGCGGCCGCCGCGATCGAGGCCACCGGCCGCAAGGTGTCCGTCATCACCAATGATCAGGGCGTCGACCTGGTGGACACCAAGCTCGCCCGCAGCGCGCTCGGCGACGTTTCCGAGGTGACGGGCGGCTGCTTCTGCTGCCGTTTCGAGGATCTGGCCGCCATCGTCGTCAAGCTGGTCGACGACGGCGCCGACACGATCATCGCCGAAGCGGTCGGAAGCTGCACCGACCTGCAGTCGACGGTCGTCCGGCCGCTCGAACACCACTACGGCCGGGCGCTGACGGTGGCCCCGCTGACGACCGTGGTCGATCCGTTCCGGCTGCGGGCCTTCACCCGATCGGCGCACGAGTCCGACCTGTCGTACCTGTTCAAGCGGCAACTCGAAGAGGCCGACGTGATAGCCCTCAACAAGGTCGACATGATCCGCGACGCCGACGCGGTCCGGGGAGATCTGGCGGAGCGATACCCGAAGGCCGAGGTCGTCGCGTACTCTGCGGCAACCGGGGAGAACCTCACCGGCCTGGTCGCCGCCTGGACGGAGAAGGCCGGCAATCGCGACCACCGCATGCGGGTCGACTACGACCGTTACGCGGCGGCGGAAGCCGAGCTCGCCTGGCTCAACCAGGAGGTCGAGCTCACCGGCGACGGCTTCGACCCCGACGAATGGGGTGCCGCGGTCCTGCGGGAGCTGTCCCGCTGGGCAGCCGGCCGGCAGATCGTCATCGGCCACGCGAAACTCACCGTGGAAAGCGGCGACCGGATGGCCAAGCTCAGCCTGACCCAGGCCGGGGCGGAGCCGACCACCGACACCCGCGTCGGGACGCCGATCGAGCGAGCGAGGGTCATCGTCAACGCCCGGGTCGCCTGCCCGCCCGAGGAGATGGACGCCGCGCTCGAAGCGGCGATCCGGACGGCCGACACGGCCGCCCGGACCCGCTCCGCCGCCCAGGCGGCCACGTCGTTCCAGCCCGGCTATCCGCAGCCGGTGTACCGCATGTGAGTCAGGCCTTCCGGATCCGGCAGGCGAAGCACTTGTACGCCTGCTGGCCGGACAGGTTGTCATAGAACTGGTCGTCCACGAGCATGTTGGCCGGTTCGTAGCGGGGGCCGCCGAAGATGTCGCCCACGCGCTGGGCCGGGCCGAAGGTGTTGGGCAGGAAGACGGTGTCGGTCCTGATGCCCTCCCACAGCAGCGCCGTACCGCCGGCCGAGCCGCGCGGGCTCTCGATCACGATGTCGTCGCCGTCGCCGATGCCGTACTTCTTCGCCGTGCTGGGGTGGATCTGGATCAGCCGGACGCCGTTCTGCTGCTCGCCGGTGTACGTCCAGTGGGTGACGCTCGCGAAGTGGACCACGCTGGGCCGCCCGGTCATCCCCATCAGCGGATACTGACGGTGAACCGCGCCGTTCCCCGGGACGCCTACCGTGACCCGCTGTGTCACGGCACCGGGATTGATCGGATTTGCGACGTAGGCGTCCTGGTAGGCGATGGTCGGATGGGCACCGGTCACCTCGGGATGGGTGTAGAAGACGGGCAGCGCGCTGTGCCCGGCGGTCTTCAGCCGGGCGTCCAGTTCGGGTGTGTGGATTTCGACCTTGCCGCTGGGGGTCAGGAACCGCCGGCCCTTGGCTCCCAGGGCGGCGGTCACCTCGTACCAGGATGGATGGTCGAGGTAGAGGGCGCTGACGCCCGGATGGCGCTCGGACGGGCACGGCCAGCGCAGCGGTTCGCGGCGGGCTCTCATGCGGCGTTCGGTCATGCCGCCCATCGCGGGGGTGAGCTTCACGAACTCGGCCCAGAGGTTCGAGTAGTCCTTCCAGGTCAGCGGGAAGGCGTCGGTCCAGTAGGAGGCGGGCTTCCGGGTGTCGTTGCGGCCGAGCGCGTGTGCCAGGTCGATCCAGATGTGCCAGTCGGGGCGCGATTGTCCGACCGGTTCGAGTGCCCGTTCCTGCCAGCGGATCGCGCGGTCGTCGCGGCGCATGTAGACGCCGTCGATCTCCAGTCCGCCGGTCACGGGCAGGATGACGTCGGCGTAGTAGGCCGCCTCCTCCATGAACAGGCCGGTGTAGACGTAGAACTCCAGTTGTTCGTACGCCTGCCTGACCTGGGCGGTGTTGGCCGAGGAGAGCAGCGGGTTGCCCTCGGTCATCACGGCCCGCAACCTGTACGGCCTGCCGTGCAGGATGGAGCCGGCGAAGTGGTCGGGGCCGACGGGCAGCGCCGTTCCGCGCTCCGGCGTGGTGACCGTCAGCGCCGGCAGGTGCAGGTCGCCCGGCCAGGTGTTGTGCATGAAGTTCGCGCCGCCGCCGAGCCTGCCGATGTTGCCGGTCACGGCGGTGAGGAAGGCCAGCACGCGGTAGGTGTCGAAGGCGCCGAGCTGGTGGGAGATGCCGGCGTTGCAGAAGATGGCGGCCGGTTTGGCGCGGGCGTATTCCTCGGCCACGCGGCGGATCGTCCCGGCCGGGATGTCGCAGATCTTCGCCGCCCATTCCGGGGTGTAGCCGTGCCCGGCGAGGTGGTCGCGCAGCTCGTCGAAGCCGAGGACCCAGCGGCCGACGAACGCCTTGTCGTACAGGCCGCCGGTGATGACGTGGGACAACATGCCGAGCGCGAAGGCGAAGTCGGTGTGCGGTTTGGGCGCGATCCACTCGTCGGCCCTGGCGCCGGTGGCCGTACGGCGCGGGTCGACGACGACGAGCCTGGCCTTGGTCCTGGCCCGGCCGCGCAGCAGGTAGTCGAAGGTGACCGGGTGGGTCTCGGCCTGGTTGGTGCCCAGGAACAGCAGATATTCGGCGCTGCCCAGATCCTCTTTGCCGGTCGCGCCGTCACGGCCGTAGCCGTTGGTGAAGTTGCCCATGCCGAAGGTCGCGGCCAGCGCGTTGCCGCCGGCGTCGTTGCAGACCGGTCCGACATCGGTGTTGTTGGGGCTGCCGAGCAGCGCGAAGAGCCGGGCGGCGAGCGACCCCGTGCCGCGCGGAAGGCGTCCGGTGGTGCGGTTGGCGATCGACCGGGCCTCACCGGCGTCACGCAGCTGGAGCCACTTCTTGGCGATGACGTCGAGCGCCTCGTCCCACGTGGCCTCCTTGAACGTCGATTCGGGAGAGCCCTTGGCCCCGCCCGTACGGACAAGAGGAGTGGTGAGACGCAGCGGGTTGTAGGAGAGCTGGACCATCATCGGGCCCTTGACGCAGATCTTGCCGTCCTGGACGGGGTCGTCGGCGAAGCCGCGGACGTCGATGACGCGACCGGCCTTCACGCCGACGTCCAGGCCGCACAGCGAGTTGCAGAACTGGCAGGCCGAGCGGACGACCTTGTCAGGGTCCAACGCGGCGGACCCTTCGGTGAAATCGATGAGCTGGGGCTCATCCGGCTCCGCGGAGGCGGACTGGGGCACGACACCGCCGGCGATGAGGGCGGTGCCGCTAAGTAAGGTGCCCTGCAGAAATCCACGACGCTCGATGCTCATGGACATGAGCATATTTATGTGTATCTATATATGAACAGATCGATATTGGTGAACGAATGAGCACAGTTTGAAGGGGACCCGGATGAGTGGCAAGCCCAGCGTGTTGTTCGTGTGCGTCCACAATGCCGGACGGTCGCAGATGGCGGCGGGATGGCTGCGCCACCTGGCCGGCGACCGGATCGAGGTCCGCTCCGCCGGCTCGGCGCCCGGCCACGCGGTGAACCCGGCGGCGGTCGCGGCGATGGCGGAGGTCGGCATCGACATCGGCGACCAGCGGCCGAAGATCCTCACCGCGGACGCGGTCGAGGTCTCCGATGTCGCGATCACGATGGGCTGCGGCGACGTCTGCCCGGTCTTCCCCGGCACCCGCTACGAGGACTGGCGGCTCGACGATCCCGCCGGGCAGGGCATCGAGGCCGTACGCCTGATCCGTGACGAGATCCGGGTACGCGTGGAGAAGCTGATCGCCTCGCTGGACGTCTAGCCGGGGGGAATCAGGCGAGGGCCGGATGGAGGCCGGTCACCGTCTGGAGCGCGGCCACGGCCTGGCGGACCGCGTCGCGATTGACCGAGTACCAGATCCAGGTGCCGCGGCGTTCGGAGTTGATCAGCTCCGCCTCGCGGAGCACCTTCAGGTGGTGGCTGATGGTCGGCTGGCTCCGGCCGAGCGGTTCGACCAGGTCGCAGGCGCAGACCTCGCCGCCGGGGGACGTGGCCAGCAACTCCAGAAGCCGGAGACGGACGGGGTCGGCCAGGACCTTGAGGGCGGTCGCGAGCTTGACGGCGGCGACCTCGTCCAGAGTGACGACGCCGGTAACCGAGCCAGCGCAGTCAGGGGCCTCTGCTCCGTCGCAGCATTCTGACGTGCTCATGCTTCGAGTATGCCCTATGCCCGCGCACGAAATATCGATGCGCTTCAATATTGACATTGACCGATAAGTGAACGTGGGGGAAACTGCGCGTGAACCCCTGGTGGAGCTCCAGCCTGACGGAGGATGGGTGTCACATCCGCGCGTTCGCGCACCCCCGGCACCCCCCCGCACCGGCGCCCTGATCGCGAACAACGACACCGACGTCGCCGACCGCCTGGGCCTTTCTCGACTCGTGGACCAGCGCGCAGGCGTTCCTGACGTCTGTTCGCACACCCGCACGGTCAGATCGCACTGCCCTGAGGGACAAGGAAGCCTCTGATGCTGCTTGTCGTCTTTGTCGCCCTGCTCATCGCCCTGTCGGCCGCGAACGGCGGAAACGACGTCTCCAAAGGAGTCGCCACCCTCGCCGGAGCCGGCGCCACCGCCTACCGGACCGCCGTCATCTGGGGAACCGTCACCACGCTGGCCGGATGCCTCGTCTCCCTGGTCATCGCCGGCAATATGACCGCTCTGTTCTCTTCCGGAATCGTCGCCGCCAAGCCGACCGACGGCTTCGCGATCGCCGTGCTGGCCGCGACCGGCCTGTGGGTCGCCCTGGCCACCTGGCTGAGCCTGCCCGTCTCGACGACGCACGCCCTGGTCGGCGCCCTGGTCGGCGCGGGCATCCAGCTCGCTCCAGGCGCCGTCAAATGGGGCGCCCTACCGGCCAAGGTCGTCTATCCGCTGATCGCCTCGATCTTCGTGGCTTACCTGCTGTCGATGGCCCTGGCCCTTGTCGCGGGCTTCTTCACCCGCGCTCGCCGGAGCAGCCCGGCCCCCGTCCCCGTCGGCTCCGGTGGCCTGTCCGCCGAGGCCGCGACCGCGCGGGCCCCGCACGAGGCCCCGGCCGACGCTTCCGACGGGACCGCCTCGGGCCGGGTCGTCACCGCCGCCCACTGGATCTCCAGCGGCGCCACCAGCTTCGCCCGCGGGCTCAACGACACGCCCAAACTTGTCGCGGTCGGGTCGTTCGCGCTGGTCCCCGCGGGGATGTCGACCAACGGAATCCTGTTCATCGTGGCCTTCTCCATGGCCGCCGGCGCCCTGGCGGTCGGCATGCGCGTCGCCAGGCGGCTCGGGGAAGACGTCGTCAAGATGAGCCACACCGAGGGCCTGCGGGCCAACGTGACCACGGCCGTGCTCGTCGGGTTCGGCGCACAGGCCGGTCTGCCCATGTCCACGACGCAGGTGTCGGCGGGGGCCATCGCGGGGTCGGCCGGGCTGCAACTCGACCGCATCAAGTTCAAGACTCTGCGCGACTTCCTCATCGGCTGGACGATCACGCCCGCCTTCGCGGCAGGCGTCGCCTGGCTTCTCGGCCTCATCCTCATCTGAACCGGCACCGCGCCGGACCGGCATCGCCTCCCACACCAGGGGCGGACGGCATCCCCACCGGACGTACCGGACGCCCCACCAGATACCGCCACGCCCGTGTCAACGATTGGCAGCATTTGTTTCGACATAGCTCTAAGTTGACACTTATCTAATGAAGGCGGCAATCCGCGGATGGCGGTTGGTCAGAAGGCCATCCAGCCCGGGGGTAGCGTCGCCGCCCGCTGCTTGCGATCAAGGAGGAGAGCCCATGCCCCGTGTGCAGCTCGCTCTGCGCGTCGCCGACCTGGAAGGCTCGATCGCGTTCTACTCCACGCTGTTCGGCACGGAGCCCGCCAAGCGCCGCCCCGGCTACGCCAACTTCGCCATCGCCGAGCCGCCGCTCAAGCTCGTCCTCATCGAAGGCGAGGCAGGGCAGGAGACCCGGATGGACCACCTCGGAGTCGAGGTCGCCTCCGGCGAGGAGGTCACCGCCGCCGCCGAGCGCCTGAAGGAGTCCGGCCTGGCCACCTTCGAGGAGAACGACATCTCCTGCTGCTACGCCCTGCAGGACAAGGTCTGGGTGCACGGCCCGGGCGGCGAACCCTGGGAGGTCTACGTCGTCAAGGCCGACGCCGGCACCCTCGGCAGGAGCGCCACCGCCACAGGCGGCGATGCCTGCTGCCGTGCCACCGGCCCTGAGGCATAGAGAAAGCCGGATCAGGAATCCCGCTCACTCAGCATCCGGCCCGGCGCCCACAGCCGTATCGGCGTCGAGGCGGCCCCGATAGACATCGATCTTGCGATCGATCAGCCTGAGATTCTCACGCACTTCGGCGAGCCTGGCAGCCACCTCGGCGCGGTGGGCCTCCAGAAGCGCGAGCCGTTCCTGCTCGTTGCCGTACCCGGCGGAGACGAGCTGGGCATAGCGGCGGATGGTCTTGATGGGCATGCCGGTGGCGCGCAGTCTCGTGCACAGGACGATCCACTCGAGGTCGATCTGGTGGTAGCGCCGCCGGCCGCCGGCGGTGCGGCCGACGGGCATGGCGACCAGCCCGGCACGTTCGTAGTAGCGGAGGGTGTGGACGCTGACCCCGGTGCGGCGGGCGGCCTCGGCGATGCTCACGCCCGCCCGCTGATCGGAGGGAGCGGGTCCGGATTCCGGCTGCGGATTGACTTCGAGCACGCTCTAAATCCTAGCGTCGAGTCAGTCCCCGCAACCGTGCCGCCGAAGACTCCGGCGGTCCACCGAACGGAGCCGCATGCCCGAGCTGAGCCGGCGCCGCCGCCTCCTGGTGCTCGCCATCTGCTGCGCCAGCATCGTCGTCGTGGTGATGGACGTCTCCATCGTCAACGTCGCGCTCCCCGCGATCCGCCGTGACCTGCGTGCCTCGGAGTCCGGCCTGCAGTGGACGGTCGACGCGTACACCCTCGTGCTGGCGAGTTTCCTGGTGCTGGCCGGATCGACGGCCGACCGGGTCGGCCGCCGGCGGGTATTCCAGGTCGGCCTGGCCGCGTTCGGGCTCGGCTCGACGCTGTGCGCGCTGGCGCCGGGCATCGGCTGGCTGATCGCAGCGCGGATGGCGCAGGCCGTCGGCGGCACGATGCTCAACCCGGTGGCGATGGCCATCATCGCCACAACGTTTCCCGATCCGGTCGAGCGGGGCAGGGCCATCGGCGTGTTCGGCTCGATGTCCGGTCTGTCGCTGGCGCTGGGCCCCATCCTCGGCGGCGCTCTGGTCGACGGCTTCGGCTGGCGCTCCGTCTTCTGGGTCAACGTGCCGATCGTGGCCGCCGCGATCGTGGGCACCGCGCTGTTCGTGCCCGAGTCTCGCGCCGCACGGGCGCGCCGGCCCGACCCGGTGGGCCAGATCCTGGTGATCCTGGTGCTGGGCAGCGTCGTCTACGCGATCATCGAGTCCAAGGGGCTGGGCTGGAGTTCACCGGTCATCGTCGGCCTGCTCGCCGTGGCCGCGCTCGGCCTCATGGGCATCCTGGGCTACGAACCGCGCCGCGCCGACCCGCTGCTCGAACTGCGTCTCTTCCGCAGTGTGCCGTTCAGCGGTGCGATCATGACGGCGCTCTTCGCCCTGTGCGGGTTCAGCGCGTTCCTGTTCGTCTCCACCCAGTATCTGCAGGACGTGCGCGGAATGTCGGCGTTGACGGCCGGGCTGTGCATGCTCCCGGTCGGGCTGCCGGTCATGATGCTCTCCCCACGCGCCGGCCGGCTGGCCGCGGCACGGGGGCCCGCGCTCCCCCTGCTGGTCTCCGGGGCCGCACTGGCACTGGGCGGCGCCGCGTCGCTGTGGATCGGCGCGAGCACCCCGCTGCCGTGGGTGCTCGCCACCTTCCTGCCGTTCGGCGTCTTCCTCGGCACCGTGAACCCGCCCATCACCAATACGGCGGTCTCCGGGATGCCGCGCTCGATGGCCGGGGTGGCCGCTTCGCTGGCCTCCACCGGCCGGCAGACCGGGACCACCCTGGGAGTCGCGATCGCGGGAACGATCGTGGGACCGGCCCTGGCCCGCGGTGGAGCGGCCTCCATGGGGGCGGAACACGGCGTGTGGTGGCTGGTGCTCGGGCTCGGCGCCGGTGTCGGCGTCCTCGCGCTGTTCAGCACGGGGCGCCGCGCCATGGCCACCGCTGCCCGGGCGGCGGCGCTGTTCGAGAAGACAGACCGCGAGAGCGGTCACGAGACGGAGCACGGCACGGCCCGCCGGACCACCTCGCCCCGTCGGTGAGGCCTCCCCCGGCCGCCGTCGCCCGGAGCCTGGACGACCACATCGTCGCAGGTCAGAGGCGATCTTGTCGGCCGGCGGGTATAGCCTCTCCGCATGACTCCGGAAGAGCTCGCCAACCTCGCGCACCTGCGCCGGGCGCGGGATTTGATCGACAGGGAATACGCACGCCCGCTCGACGTGCCGACGATGGCCCGCCGCGCGCTCATGTCTCCGGCGCACTTCTCGCGGCAGTTCCGGGCGGCCTACGGCGAGACTCCGTACCGCTACCTCATGACCCGCCGGATCGAGCGGGCGATGGCGATGCTGCGCGCGGGGATGAGCGTGACCGACGCGTGCATGGCGGTCGGCTGTACCTCGCTCGGCTCGTTCAGCTCGCGGTTCAGCGAGCTTGTGGGCGAGACGCCGAGCGCGTACCGGGCGCGGGAACACGGCGCGGTGACGGCGATGCCCTCCTGCGTGGCGAAGGTGAACACCCGGCCGGTCAGAGACCTGCGGAGCAGAATTCGAGAAGCGGAACGCGAGGCCGCCGCCTAGCGTTGCCCGCATGACCATCGCACTTCAGTACTGTCACATCACTGTCAACGACGTGGACGAGGCGCTCGCCTTCTACCGCGACGCGCTCGGCCTTGAGCTGCGCAACGACGTCGCGTCCGGCGAATTCCGCTGGGTCACCCTCGGCAGCCCGACCCAGCCGGGCCTTGAGCTCGTGCTCTCCGAGCCGCACGCCGGCCGGTCGCAGGCCGACGGCGACGCCCTGCAGGAGCTCCTCACCAAGGGCGTCATGCCGATGATCGTCTTCCGTACCGACGACCTCGACGTGACCTTCGAGAAGGTCCGGGCCTCCGGCGCCGAGGTGCTGCAGGAGCCCATCGACCAGCCCTGGGGTCCGCGCGACTGCGCGTTCCGCGACCCCTCGGGCAACATGGTGCGGATCTCGCAGCAGCCGGCCGCGTAGCCGCATGCGTCCGTCCGGCCGCCGCGCCTCGGCAGGCAGCCATGCGCCCGCGAAACACGGGTAACGCACCGGCCGCCGCCCGCGATCACGATGTGTGACCAGGAAGGGCACCTCGGACGGGGTGTTCCCCCCGAGGCGCCCGGACAGGCGCCCGGCCAGGGAAGCCGGCTCAGGTCTCGCCGAGCACGGATACGGCCAGCTGATGAACGTCGTGGCCGGGAGCGTGACGGTCGCGGCCGGTGTGCTGGGCGTGTCGGGCGTCACCGCCGGGGTGGCCACCGCCCTGCTGCGCAACATCACCGAGGCCACCCTCACGGCCACGGTCATCGCGGGCGCGGGCGTGCTCGTCGGCCTCGTCTCGGCGTTCGTTCCCCGCGAGCGGACCTTCGCCGGACATCCCCGGATGCTGCGCGCCGGTCTCGTCGCGGCGACCGGGCTCGTCGTCTGGATGTGGGCAATCATCGGCTGGTCGTTCGTGGACAACGCCGGCCGATCCCCGTCCGGCTCGACCGGATGGGTGGCGTTCCTGGCCGCCATCGCCCTGTCCGCGGTCGCGCTCGCCGTGGTGGCGGGGCGCCATCCGCAGTGGCCGGTGGGACCGGTGCTGACCGTGGGCGCCCTGTACGTCTTCGGGTCCGCGGTGCTCGGCCTGGTCGTCCTGACCGCGACGGTGCTGCGCACCACGGCCCGCCCGACGATCACAACCACCACGCGGGCCTCCGGCGAGTCGGCCGTCTCGATGACCGCCACGGTCAGCGCCAGCGGACTGTCCTCGCGGGAGCGCTATGAGATCGCCGCGCAACTCCTCGACAGGGAGATGGCGCCGACACGCGTGGACACCAGGTTCCGCACGTACGCGGGACCGGACGCGCTGGGGAACCTGACGTACACCTTCAGCATCGAGATTCCCCGGGCCGCCGGTGCGACGTGGGTGGTCGTCGGCGCCGCACTCGTTCAGGAGGGGTCGAAGGCGCCTTCACCGGCCGGCGCGTGCGGCCTGTCCACGGGGCAGCGGCTCCCGGTGTCGGGCGTGACCTGCACCCTCATTCACCTCTGACCGCGCAGCCGGGTGAGGCCACGGCCCGATCCCAGGGCTCGAAGCCCCTGCCGCGACTCCCCCGCATGCCGGCCCTTCGGCCGCCCGGGCTTTCGGTTCGATGAAAACTCTGGGTAAAGCAGAAGCCTAAAAGGCGCGTTCCGCCACATAACCATGGCCAGCCGCCCAAAGTTCGGTTATTCCGTTAGCCGCCCATACGCACTCGTCGATGACAGATTAAACAAAACGCCTATATCATCGCCGATCGTGGCTGAAGGTGATCTTTCTGGCCCGTCGCTCGCCGACGATCTGTACTTCGTCATGCACGACGGCGTGACAGGTCATGCACGGCTACATCCGCGCCTGGCGAGCCTGGGGCTGGCCGGTGCCGTCATCGCCGAGTTGCTGCTGGCCGAACGTGTGGCCGTCGACCTCGAGTCGGGCCGGGACCGCCTGTACGCGACCGGCCGCGGCGCCGTCGGCGACCCACTGGCCCAGAACGTGATCGACCACGTCGACGCGGAGCCGGACCACCCGCTGGACACCTGGCTGCTCTTCCTCTCGCGCACGGTCTACGCCGACGTCCAGTCCAAAATGATCGCCGCGAAGCTGCTCAGCCCGCCCGCGAAGCGGCTGCTGAAATCTCAGCAGCCGGCGCCGACGGACACGAACACGGCCGTCTGGCCGCTCGCGCGTCTCAACCTCGCCATCCAGCGGCGCAAGCCGCCCGCCGTACGGGACTGCGTCCTCTACGGGCTCTGCGTCGCCACCGGCTGCGCCCAGCAGGCCATGTGGGAACACGACTCCGCCTTCGCGTCCGCCATGACGGCCACGCTGCCCGCACCACTTCAACGACTCATCATTCACACCGAGGTCGCCATCGGCCGCGTCGTCATCAGCCGAAGGTGACCTTCACTTCCCCATCTCACGGAGTTCCGTATGTCCCTCACAGAGAAACGGCCCAGCAGCGTCTCGTCCGCGCTGGCCGAGGATCGGCTCGGCGTGCCGTCGGTCGTTTTCTTCGTCATCTCCGCCGCGGCGCCGCTGATGGTCGTCGCTGGTTCGGTCCCCACCGCGTACCAGGTGACCGGCGTGATCGGCGTGCCGTTCGCGTTCCTGCTCCTGGGCGTCATCTTCGCGCTGTTCGCCGTTGGCTATGTGACGATGGCCCGGCACGTCGTGAACGCGGGCGCCTTCTACGCCTACGCCGCCCAGGGCCTCGGCCGGACGCAGGGAGTGGCGACCGCGTGGGTGGCGCTGCTGGTTTACAACGCCCTGCAACTCGGCCTGTACGGCATCATCGGCTCGGCGGTCGAACCGCTGCTGCAGGACTGGTTCGGCGCCTCACCCCCGTGGTGGGTGATCGCGCTGTTCGCGTGGGCGGTGACGGGTGTGCTCGGCCTGCTGCGAGTGGACGTCAACGGCCGGATCCTGTCCGTCCTGCTGGTCAGTGAGATCGCCATCGTCCTGCTGTTCGACATCGGTGACCTGATCGGCGGCGCGTCGAGCGGCATCAGCTTCGAGGGCTACAGCCCGGGGGCGCTGTTCGTCCCCGGCGTGGGCGCCGCGCTCGCCACCGTCGTCGCGGGATTCGCCGGCATCGAGTCGTCGGTCGTCTTCGCGGAGGAGTCCAAGGACCGCACCAGGACGGTGCCTATCGCCACATACCTGGGCATCACGATCATCGCCGTGCTCTACTCGATCTCCGCCTGGGCCCAGACGGTGCCCCCGGGGCCGGACGGCATCGTCAAGGCGGCGACCGACCAGGGACCCACGCTCATCTTCAACCAGGCGAGCGACCACCTGGGGTCCACCATCGCGACGGTCGGCTCCGTGCTGTTCGTGACCAGCAGCATCGCCTGCATGATCGCCTTCCACAACACCACGGCCCGCTACATCTTCGCGCTGGGACGGGAGAACGTGCTCCCGGCGGTGTTCGGGCGCACCTCGGCCCGGACGGCCGCCCCTGTAGCCGGGTCGGTGATGCAGACGGTGCTCGGGCTGATCGTCATCACCATCTACGCGGTCTCCGGGCTCGACCCCGTCACCAAGTTGTTCTTCACCTTCGGCGCCTTCGGCGGCCTCGGGCTGCTGACCCTGCTCACCGTCACGTCGATCTCGGTGATCGTGTTCTTCTCGCGCGACTCGCGGGGCGAGACCGCGTGGCGGACCCGGATCGCCCCCGCGCTGGCGATCGTGGCGCTCTGCGTGATCATCGTCCTCACGCTGGTCAACTTCGACACGGTCCTCGGAGTCTCTCCCGACTCGGCCATCCGCTGGATCCTGCCCTCCATCTTCATCGTGGCGGTCGTCTTCGGCGTCGCGTGGGGCCGGGCGCTGAAGGCGCTCAAGCCCGAGGTGTACGCCAACGTCGGCCTCGGCGCCCAGGCAGTCGCCGGAGGCTCCAGATGACCCCGGTGATCAGCAGGATGACCGACGCCGAGGCGGTCGGCGGGCTCATCGCCGAGACGTTCCACACCGATTCGATCACCAGGTGGCTGATCCCGCACGCCGAGGACCGCCTGCCGATGCAGCGGCGGTTCTTCACCATGTACGCCGAGCACGCCCTGGAGCACGGTGACGTGTACGGGATCCACGAGGGGGGCGAGCTGGCCGGGGTGGCGGTCTGGTTCACCGCGCCGTTCCCCGAGATCCCCGGCGAGCAGGAGTCCGTCGCCTCCTTCGCGGGTGACAACGCCGATCGCTACCGCCTCCTCGGCGAGCTGATGGAGAAGATCCACCCGCACGAGCCGCACCACTACCTGGCGTTCATCGCCCTGGAGCGGAGCAGGACCGGCCGCGGCCTGGGCACCCTGCTGCTGGAGGAACACCACCGCCTGCTCGACGCCGAGGACACGCCCGCCTTCCTGGAGGCCAGCAGCGAGGCGAGCCGGCGGCTCTACCTCCGCCACGGCTATGTGGACATGCCGGAGCTGCTCCGGCTGCCCGACGGCCCGGTCATGTATCCGATGTGGCGCGCGCCCCAACCGGCCGAAACGGGCTGAGGCACGCCGACGCGGCTGAAGGCCGGTGAATTCCAGCGGGCGGGACAGGGGGTGACCCCCCCTGCCCCGCCCGCCTCGTGTTAGGGCCGTCCGATCGTTACGCGGTCGTCCTGAAGGGGCGGCCGTCCTGGTCGGTGATAGTGCTGGAGCCGGACTGCCCCGCGCTGGTCCAGCTCACGTCGACGACCCACGAGCAGTCGCATCGTTCCGTCCGCACCTGTAGCTCCACGGCCACGTGTTCCATGTCCCTGACCGGGACGGCCGCCCAGGGAGTCGCGCCTCCGGGGGCGCCGAACGCGGGGTGCGCCTGGTCGAGGTCCGCCACGAGGCCGACCACGGGCGTTTCGCCGCGCGGAGCGGGCACCCGGCGGAAGGCGTCCGCCAGGTCCGTCCACGCCGCCGCGGTGACGAAACCCGTGCAGCCGACCGTCGCGCCCCGCATCGGCTTGTTCCGCGCGACGACCCGGGGCCGGATGCCCGTGATGACCGCCGCCTGGGGGACGCGGCCTCCGAACACGAGACGGAGACGGGTGACTCCCTTGTCGACGGCGCCGTTGCGGTCCAGCCACTCATGGAAGTCCAGGCCCTGCGGATGGCCGGGCCAGGTGGGATGTCCCGGCACCTTCCACCGCTGAGCTTGCGTCCCGTCGAGGTCGCAGGTGTCGTTCTCCGACACGACGAACCGCACCGGGGGATCGGCCGGCGAGAACGATTGGACGGGCGCCCCCACGGACAGGACCGCGTTCAGTCCGGCCGAGGCGATCACCCCGGTGAGCACGCCGACTGAGACGCCGGCGGCGGTGGAGAGCGAACCGCGGGACCACGCGCGTGTGCGGACGGTCTCCGCCCGTTCGGCGTCGGCCGCCTTCCCGACGGCCAGGAAGTGCTGCCGTAGCTCGTCGTGCCGGAACTGGTAGGCCCTGCCCGAGCCTCGCATCAGCCCGGCCGGCACCGCCCAGTCGAGGAACGCCGCGAGCCGCAGCGGCAACCGGCCCCGGGCAGCCTGGATGCCCAGCGAGAGCGCGTAGCGCACCGTCGTCCGGGTGAACCAGATCCCGGACAGGACGCCGATCAGGAGACCGAACGCGATGACCGCCTTCACCTCCCGATACGCGAGGTCGAAGCGGAGAACCAGGCCCAGGACGGCGGCGCCCCCGCCGCTCGTCACCAGTATGGGAAGCACGGTCACCAGCACGCCGACGACGACCTCGGTGCGCATGGCCCCGCGTACGGACACCGTCACGGTCTCGTCGACACCGGTGAAGAGGGCCGAGACGACGGCCATGCAGAGGATCGTGACGGCGGCGAACGCGAGCGCGGGGCGGCCGGCGAACCAGAGCAGCGCGACGAACAGCACAACAAGGATGGCCGCCGACAGGACGATCCGGCGCGGCACCCGGTGGACGGCCGAGACGGGATCACGCAGGTAACGCAGCGGCGTAGCGGCCGACAGCGTGCCCGCCACGACGGACCCCCCGGCCACGACGATCGCGGCGGCGGCCACCAGACCGTTGGGATCACCCGTCAGGGGCGCGATGAGGACCCACGCGACCGGAACGATGATCGCGCAGCTCAGCGCGGCGTGGACAAGCCTGGGCAGCCGCTCCCCGGAGATCGTCCACAACCGGTCCAGCGCGATGTCCGACCCCGGCCGGCCCGTCTCCCGCTGCCGTTCGAGGTGCGCGGCCAGCGTGCCGAGCCAGCGTCCGGCCTCGTCTTCTCCGTAGCGGGATCCGCGGCAGACGATCCGGAGGAGGCCGTCGACAAGGACCGCGCGGAAGCCGGCGGCCGTGGCGGCGGCCATTTCCCGGGGCGACGCGGTGAAGGCCCGGACCGCGATGGACAGCCAGAGAGGGGTACGCAGCATGGACTTGCGTTCGCCGTCCAGAGCGCGCAGAACCCGGCGCCACTCGTCCCGGACGGCCTCCGCCCGGGCGAACCTGCCCCGGAGGTAGGCGTCTACGGCGCCGTCGTCCAGTGGCATGACGCGGATCAGGGTCTCCCCGCCGACGTGCCCGGGGCAGCTCTCGTACGGCTCCGGTTGAGTGGTCAGCACGATTCCGCGCACCTCGTCCGCCGCATACGCGTCGATCCGCTCCACCGCCATACGGAGGCGGGGCGCGCCGGCCGCGGCCGGGTCGAGTTCGTCGAGCCCGTCGAGCATCGGCAGGACGCGGCCGGTGCGGACGAGTTCGCGCGCCGTCGGCGGCGGCACGTGGAACTCCTCCGCCAGTCGCGCGGCGATCCAGTCCGACAGCGCCCCGGCGTACGGGTCGTACGACGCGGCGGGCAGCCGGTAGGGCAACCGGCGATCGCCGTCGATCCCCCTCCGGCTCTTGAGACAGCGGATGGCCAGGGCGGTGATGAGGACGGTCTTGCCGGATCCGGCCGGGCCGAGCACGGTCAGGCGGGGACGCCGGAGCGCGCGGAAGTACAGATGGACCGTCGAGATGTCGCCGGCGTCGCGGCTACGGTCGTCGCCGAACACGATCAGAGGGCTGTTCTGCCAGCGTGGCACGGGCTCGTCGCTGACCAGCGACAGCCGGATGGCCTCCTCGACGTCCCCGTCGATCATCTGCTTGAGGCCGTCGACGTAGGCGGTGAGCATCCGCTCGGCCAGGAGGTCGGCTTCCCGGTCGAGCTCACCCGCGAGGATCGCCTTCGAGGCGAGCGCCCAGCCCAGGACCGTCAGCCCCAGCCCGATGACCCCCGGCGGCAGGGCCAGGATGTTCGCCCATCCGACCCACCGGTTGAACTCGTCGTCCGACGACGCGGCCACGGCCCGGATGACGGGCGTGAACGCGAGCAGCATCGCGGCTCCCGTGAGAAGCACGAGACCGCGGCGCACCCAACGGGTGCCGGCCGCCTTGCCCCATCTTCTCCTCACGGAGATCAATCATCCAGCCGGCGGCGCATCCGCGGCAGGCGTTCGCCCGTCCGGGCGGGGACCGACTTTTTGGACTGGACAGTCCATTTTTTGCCACGCAGACTGGGGCCGAACGACGGGGCCACGGCCGCGAAAGGCCGGTCTCCGCGCATCCCCATCTCGAACGGAGCGACACTGTCATGCCTCTCGACCAGTATTTCCTGCTCGGACGTTCCGGGCTCCGCGTCAGCCGGCTCGCGCTGGGCACGATGAACTTCGGCACCGGCGGCTTCCACGCGTCGTACGGCAAGACCGAGGAGGAGGCCCGCGCGATCTTCGGCCGCTACCTCGAAGCGGGCGGCAACTTCATCGACACGGCGGACTTCTACACGGCCGGTGAGAGCGAGACCATCCTCGGCGGCCTCATCGCCGGAAGCAGGGCGCGCGACCGGGTGGTGCTCACCACGAAGTTCACCAACAGCGTCGACCCCGGAGACCCGAACGCCGGCGGCAACGGCAGGAAGCACATGATCAGGGCGGTCGAGGCGTCGCTGCGCCGCCTGCGCACCGACTACATCGACCTCTTCCTCATGCACACCTGGGATCGGATCACTCCGGTGGAGGAGGTCCTCCGGACGTTCGACGACCTCACCACGGCCGGAAAGATCCGGTACGCGGGCCTGTCCGACGTGCCCGGCTGGTACGCGGCGCGTGCCCAGACGTACGCGGAGGCCCACTCGCTGGTGCCGATGGTGAGCCTGCAGCTGCCCTACTCACTCATCGACCGGACCATCGAGCTCGAGCACGTCGCCATGGGGCAGACCCTGGGGCTCGGTATCACCGCCTGGAGCCCGCTCGGCGGCGGTTTCCTCACCGGCAAGTACCGCCACACCGAGCAGGGCCCGGCAGGCGACGGGCGGCTCAGCGGCGACGGCGCGCACGGACGCACCTGGACGGAGCGGGAGTGGCGGTTCCTCCAGACCCTCGAGGACGTCGCCGCCAAGCTCGGCGTGACCATGGCCCAGGTCGCGCTCAACTGGGTCGCCACCCAGCCCGGGATCTCCTCGGCGATCATCGGGGCGAGCAGCCCCGCCCAGGTCGACGCCAACGTGGCCGCCCTCGACTTCGAACTGCCGGCCGAACTGCGCGACACGCTCGACGAGGCGAGCGCCGTGCCGCCCCCGTCGGTCTACGCGATGTTCACCCCCGGCTACCAGGGCTGGATAATCAACGCCGGAGCGAAGGTCGGGGACAAGCCGGCCGGGCACATCCCCCTCGTGCGCAACTGGACGGCCGCGAACACGGGCTGACGGTCCCGCCCGCCACGCACAGCGGTTCCGGGCCCTACCGGCGGCTGATCACCGCGCTGCCGACGGCGGCCGCCGTCTGGGCGATCAGCTCCGCGAGCGGCGCCGGCAGGGCGGCGACCGCGTCGGTGAGGTAACGGGGATCCCGGCTCCACAGCACGAACTGGGCGACTCCGGTCACGTCGAGGAGGCCCAGCAGGACGACGTTCCGCACGCCGAGGGGCTCACCGCGCTGCATCGCCAGGTTGAGACGGGCGACCGGCAGGATCGCGGTGTTAGGGTCGACCGGAACGTGCCTGCGCACCCATCTCGTGGGCGGATTCAGCAGTCCCGCGGCCGTCATCCGGGCCGCCACGTCGGCGCACGCCGTACGGGCGAGGAACTGCAGCCAGGTCTGCAGGGGATGCGCGGGTTCTGCCACCATGTGATCCAGGGCGGCCTGGGTGAGCGGGTCACCGGTCGGCGTCGTGTCGAGGAGGCCGATCCGGCCCTGCCCGGCGACCCGCACGACGGTGATCCGGCGTGGCAGCAGCAACTCGCCCACGATCGCGGCGGCCAGCCCCAGGGCGGTGAGCCGGGGATGCAACCGCATCCGCCCTGACCTGTCGTCATGCATGACGAAATAGAGATCGTTCGCCAGGGGGGCTTCCGCGAGATCGGCGTCCGTCACGAAGGGTAATCGTATAGGTCAATTGTTACGACGTGCGCCGCCGTTCCGGGATATGGCGACACGGAAAGGCCCGAATTACACCTCCTGCCGGTGAGATGTGGTGCCATGACGGGATCCGCATCACCGGGGAAATGCCCACACCTTTCGCCATGCGCTTTAAGTCGGGACCGTAATTCGGCGGAATGAAAGGATTAATGCGCCCATATGTTGGAACGCCGGCCACCCGGTCACTCCCTCTCCCCCACCCGGGTCACCCGAGGCCGGCGATTCGGCGCGACCTAGGATCACAGGTCATGGACTTCTTCGTACGTCCCGCGGGACCGCAGGACCACACGGCTCTGGGGGAGCTCACCGTCGAGGTCTATCGCGATCTGCTGCCCCAGCGGCCCGAGACCCGCGACTACATGGCCAAGATCCGGGACATGGGCAGCCGGGCGGGCGACGGGGAACTGCTGGTGGCCGTCGACGCGGCGAGCGGCCGCGTGCTCGGCGGGCTCCTGTTCGTGGTGCCCGGCAGCCCGTTCTCCAACACCGCCCGTCCGGGTGAGGGAGAGTTCCGGCTGCTCGCGGTCGCGGCGACCGAGCGGGGCCGCGGGGTCGGCGAGGCCCTCGTCCAGGCGTGTCTCAGCCGGGCGGCCGAGCTCGGCCTGCGCGCCGTGGCCATCAGCACGCAGCCCAACATGTCGGCCGCCCACCGGCTCTACCGGCGGCTGGGATTCGTCCGGGCTCCCGAACGCGACTGGGAGATCCCCTCCGGCACCCCGCTGTGGGTGTTCGTCGCCGACGTCACGTGAGCGCCTGACCCGAGCCGCCGCGCATGAGCTCGTAGAGGCGACCCCGCTCCAGCTGGATGTCGCGCATGCGCCGGCCGACCAGTTCGTGCCCCCGCCGAAGTCGGAGCCCGCAGTCGCCCGGAGGGCGGCCCTGGCCTCGTCGGGGGTAGGCGGCCGGCGGGGAGCGCGGTTCAGCTCAGCAGCATGATCACCCCGGCGAGGAGCAGCGCGCCGACGAGCGCGGCCACCACGACCAGGGCCGTCGCGCCGAACCGGCGGCGGATGAATTTGGCGTTGTGGACCATCGTGATCTCCTTCATGATTGGGCTGCGGTCGGGGTCGTGGTCAGGTCTGCGTCGTATCGCCAGGGGGGCGATCCCGGGCGTTCACTCCTCCGGGCCGGTCAGCTCGCGCACGCGCCGCAGCAGCGCCGCCCGCCGGGCATGGGCGCGCACGGTCAGCACCAGGGCCACCGCCACGAACAGGCCCCCCACCGCCAGAGCGGGTCCCGTCCCCGTGCCGCGCCGTACGGCGACGGCCGTCACGATCCCCGTGGTGGTCAGCGAGGCGACCAGGCCGATCCAGGCGGCGATCACCCGGTCGGTGGCGAACAACGCGGCCCGGCGCGTCAGCAGCCACCCGCCGTACCCGGCCCAGGCCAGGCAGAACACGGTGAACACCGCGAACGCCAGCTGGGTGCGGCCGGGCAGCGGGCCGGGCTCCGACCACCACAGCGTGCCCACGAACACCGCGCCCGCCAGGCCGGCCAGCAGCGCCGCCACCGCCCGGATCCGGGTCATCGGCGACAGCGCCGGCTCCAGCCGCTCGATCATGTCCTGCGCCGACAGGCGCGGTTCCTCGTTCATGGCCTGTATCCCTTCTCCTCCAGGCGCTGACGCAGCAGACGACGGGCACGGTTGAGCCGGGACTTGACCGTTCCGGCCGGGATCTGGCAGATGTACGCGCATTCCTCCACCGGCAGGTCCTCCAGGTAGAACAGGACGAGGATCTCCCGCTCCGGCACCGGCAGCTCCGACAGCACGCTCACCAGCGCGGCGCGATCGACCGCGGCCTCCGCCGGGTCCTCGGCGATCCCCTCGCCCGCCGTGCCGCCGGACGCGTCGCCGAATCCGGACGCCTCCCTGGCCCAGGCGTACTCACCGCGCAGCCGGTCGGTCACCGACCGCCGGGCGATCGTGAACAGCCACGGCGCGAACCGGCCGGGTTCCCTGAGCCGGGGCAGGCCGCGGACCACGGCCAGCCAGATCTCCTGGGTCACGTCGTCGGCCCGTTCGCCGTCGAGCATGCGCCGCACATACGTCCACACCGGCACCCGCCAACGGGCCAGCAGCTCGGCCAGCGCGGCGCGCTCGCCCAGCTGGGCGCGAATCACCAGCAGCTCATCGGTCATCTCGTCCTCCCGTCATCCTGCACAGTCGGGCGAGAGACCCGGCGGGTTCACGGTTCCGGGCGGCCGTTCAGCCGGGCCGTCCCGGGCCCCGGCGAGCGAGACGGCCCTTCACATCCCATTGCATCTTCATGCAGTGGTGTGTATATACTTCTACTCGTGTCCAAGGTACTCACCTCCCTGCCCGTCGGTGAACGTGTCGGCATCGCCTTCTCCGGCGGCCTCGACACCTCGGTAGCGGTCGCGTGGATGCGCGAGAAGGGTGCAGTGCCGTGCACCTATACCGCTGACGTCGGCCAGTACGACGAGCCCGACATCGGCTCAGTCCCCGGCCGTGCCACGGCCTACGGGGCGCACATCGCCCGGCTGGTCGACTGCCGGGTGACCCTTGTCGAGGAGGGGCTCGCGGCCCTTGCCTGCGGCGCCTTCCACATCCGGTCCGGCGGCCGCACCTACTTCAACACCACCCCGCTCGGGCGGGCCGTCACCGGCACCCTGCTGGTGCGCGCCATGCTGGAAGACGGCGTGCAGATCTGGGGCGACGGCTCCACCTTCAAGGGCAACGACATCGAGCGGTTCTACCGCTACGGCCTGCTCACCAACCCCTCCCTGCGGATCTACAAGCCCTGGCTCGACGCCGACTTCGTCGGCGAGCTCGGCGGCCGCCGGGAGATGTCGGAGTGGCTGCTCGCCCACGACCTGCCCTACCGGGACAGCACGGAGAAGGCCTACTCCACGGACGCGAACATCTGGGGCGCGACCCACGAGGCCAAGTCGCTTGAACACCTCGACACCGGCATCGAGATCGTCGACCCGATCATGGGCGTGCGGTTCTGGGACCCGGCCGTGGAGATCGCCGCGGAAGACGTCACCATCGGGTTCGAGCAGGGCCGGCCGGTGACGATCAACGGCAAGGAGTTCGCCTCCCCCGTCGATCTGGTGCTGGAGGCCAACGCGATCGGCGGCCGGCACGGACTGGGCATGTCCGACCAGATCGAGAACCGCGTCATCGAGGCCAAGAGCCGCGGCATCTACGAGGCGCCGGGCATGGCGCTGCTCCACGCGGCCTACGAGCGGCTGGTCAACGCCATCCACAACGAGGACACCGTCGCCAGCTACCACAACGAGGGCCGGCGCCTGGGCCGGCTGCTCTACGAGGGCCGCTGGCTCGACCCGCAGGCGCTGATGGTGCGCGAGTCGCTGCAGCGCTGGGTCGGCACCGCGATCACCGGCGAGGTGACGCTGCGGCTGCGGCGCGGCGAGGACTACTCCGTCCTGGACACCTCCGGGCCGGCGTTCAGCTACCACCCGGACAAGCTGTCCATGGAGCGTGTCGAGGACTCCGCGTTCGGGCCGGTCGACCGCATCGGGCAGCTCACCATGCGCAACCTCGACATCGCCGACTCCCGGGCCAAGCTGGAGCAGTACGCCGGGCTCGGTATGGTCGGCAGCGCCCACCCGACGTTGATCGGCGCGACGCAGGCGGCCCCGACCGGTCTCATCGGCGCGATGCCCGAGGGCGGAGCCGAGGCCATCGCGTCCCGCGGAGAGGTCTCCGAAGACGACGAGCTGCTCGACCACGCGGCTCTGGAGTCGGGCACGGACTGACCCGGCCCGCCCGCAGGCCACGACCCGCCCGCACCCCGTCGTACCCGCCGCCTATCCCGGACGCGGCGCGGACGGCGGGGTGCAGTCGGTTGACTCAAAAGGGCGGTCGTGCGAGTCCGCTGTTTCGCCAGGTACGGCACCGTGTCCGCACGGTGCGTTGACAAACCGCCACCTTACGTAAGGATGGCGGTGAAATGAGAGACGTCCTTTACCTGGAACGGATCGAGCAGGCGGAGACCCTGCTCAAACCGCAGCGCATCGAGGTGCTCCGGCAGCTGGCCGAGCCCCGCACCTGCGCGGAGCTGGCCGCCCGGCTCGACCAGACGCCGCAGCGCGTCTACTACCACGTCAGGCGCCTGGTGAAGGCGGGCCTCGCCGACCAGGTGTCCGCACGGCGGGTACGCGGCATCGTCGAGGGCACCTACCAGGCGAGCGCCCGGTCGTACTGGCTGTCCCCACGTCTCGTCGGGCCCATCGGCGGGTTGCGCGCCCGGCGGGACGAGCTGACCCTCGGCCGCCTGCTCGACCTCACCGAGGAGGTGCAGGCGGACGTCGCCGAGCTCGACCGCACCGCCCCCGGTCTCCCGTCGTTCGCCATGTCCGGCGAGATCCGGGTGCCCGCCCATCGCCGCCGCGAGTTCCTCGCCGACCTTCGATCGGCCCTGCACGAGGTGTCCGCGCGATACGGCGATCCCGGGGACGCTCCGGAGGACGGCCCGGACGGTGACGCGGACGGTGACGCGGACGGTGACGCCTTCAAGCTGGCCGTCGCCTGCTACCCGCTCCCGGGCCGCCGGGCCTGATCACCGCTTCTGCTCACTGCGGTCCGGGTAGACCAGCAGCGCGGCCAGACCGGCCGCGACCAGCGCGGCGGGCAGCGCAGGCGCAACGGGCACCACACGGACGGCGAGACATCCGCCGCCGGCCGCCCCCACAGTCAGCGCCGACAGCAGGGCGACACTGTGGAGCCGCATTCGCCGCCCACCGTTTGGAGTCGACAGCACACCGGTCAGGGTGCCGGTGAAGAAGGTCGTCGACAGACCCGAAATGCCGAACGACCGCGCCGCCCCGCTCTGCAGGCCCATCGCGACCGACGCCAGCGCCCCCAGCGTGAACCGCTCCGCCGCCGACGGCCGGCCCCCCGCGAACGACCAGGCCGCCAGCATGGCGGTCAGGAGCGCGAGCTCGCCCGCCAACACCATCGCCGTACGGCCCCGCCACTCCGGCTGCCCCGCCGTCACGGCTCCCATCGCCCGCCGGGTCGCCAGCACGCCCACCGCGAACCCGGCCAGCGCCCCACCCGCGTGCGCGGCGAGCAGCGGATCGAGACGCGCGACCGACAGGCCGAGAAGCACCAGATTGCCCGTCATGACGCTGGTGAACACGCCGCCGAGCCCCACGAAGCTGATCGCGTTCATCGCGCCCGCGGCCGCCGCCAGCGCCACCGCCATGACCATCCGCCCCTGCTCGGCGCCCTCGTCGCCAGGCCGCATGCCCCGCCTCCCGCCCCGGCCCTCAGGCCGGACTCCGAGGGCTCCTCACGGGATGATTCCCCGCCGGGCCGTCGCCGTTCGCGCGCGGCCCTCAGCCGGGGTGCCCCACGGCCGCCGGCGTGCCGGCTATGCCGACGTCCGTCACCGTCACCCGCCTTTCCGGCGGTGCCGCCTCCACCACTCTGTCCTGCAAGCTTGCCAGCGTGGCAAGTGCGCTCGCGGCGTGGGCGTGGAAGAGCGACGAGTGGGCCGGCATTCAACTGCCGAGGGCTCGCTTTTGTGGGTGGATCGTCTCCCCACGGGCGAGCATGTCAACGAACTGGGTGATACGGCGGGCTCGAGTCTCGGCGCGTTTGGCGTTCGCGATCCGATAGAGAACGGCGTAGCGGTTTTGGGCGGTGAGGATGTCGAACATCGCTTGTGCCTGCGGATTCGCGGCCAATGCGGCGGCCAGGTCGGCTGGTACCTCGATGCCGGCTTGTCCCGCGTAGGCCGTGTCCCAGCGGCCGTCGGCCTTGGCGCGTTCGACCTCGGCCGTTCCGGCCGGATGCATCCGGTCCTCGCGGATCAGACGCGTGACGATGGAGACGTTCCGCGCTGACCAGGAACTCTGCCTTCCGCGAGGGGTGAAGCGCCGGCTGAAGGTGATCTCATCCCGCCGTCGTAGCCGGCCATCGATCCAGCCGTGACACAGGGCTTCGTCGAGCGCCTGGTCATAGGTCAGGCTTGTGGGCCCGGCCGTGTTCTGCTTGGCGAGGACCAGCCACACCCCTGCCGAGCTGTCGTGGTGCCTGCCGAGCCACTCCCGCCAGGCTTGGGCATCGGTTACGGTCAGTTCCGGTAGTTCGTTGCTCATCGTCTGTGTCCCTAAGGTTGTCGGCGGTCACCCGAAGGTGGGAGCCCGGGACGGGGCCCGCCCGGAGTGGCGCTGGATCGATCAGCGGTGGAGCCGGCCGATCACGTCCTTCGCCGCGTCGCCACCGGGCCCCCTGGACGGATGACGCCCGCCCGTCTTCACCAGGTCTTGCCGGCCGGCTCCCGGATCGTATGGTTGATCCGGTTGAAGAAGTTGGTGAGTGCGATCATGCGTGCTTCCACGGGTCCTGCTCCTCGTCGGTTACGTGCGCCCATCCGGGCCCGTCCTCTGGTGCACCTTGGCGGAGATCATCGTGGCCCTAATGGACTTTTCGGCCGAGGCGTTCTCGGTCATGCCGGCGACATTACGGTGTGACCCGGTCAGAAACGGTCCTGGTTATCGAGCAAACTGTTGGCCGTGGTCAACACCTCGGCGCGGCTGCTGCGGCTGCTGTCTTTGCTGTCAACGCGGCGGTCCTGGACGTGCGCTGATCTTCAGCCCAGCTGGAGATCACCGAACGGACGGTTCGCCGGGACATCGCCCGGCTACGTGAACTCGGCTACGGCATCGAATCGGAGATGGGCCCATGGGGCGGCTACCACCTCGGGCCGGGAACCAGCATCCCGCCACTGATCCTTGACGAGGAGGAGGCCCTCGCGGTCGCTGTCGGGCTGCACCGCACGACCCGACGACAGCCAGATCTCCCCCGCGCTGCTGCTCGACCTGGCCACCGCGTGCCGGCGAGGCGAACGCACCCAGTTGACCTACCGCGACGGGGCCGGAACGACGTCCACCCGCAGGGTGGACCCCTACCGGCTTCTCGCCTACGACCTGACGCGGCAGGACTGGCGGACCTTCCGTACCGATCGCATCATCGATGCCACAGCCACCGGGCAGGCCACTGCCATGCCCGACCCGCCGGATCCGGCACACACGGTCAGCGCGGGCGTCGCGCTGAGGCCCTACCCGGTGCGGGTGACCATCCGCCTGGCCGTACCGGCCGATGAGGCCCGCAGGCTGGTGCCACCAACGGTCGGCGTCCACCGCCCGGACGGCGACGACGCCACGATCATCGACATCGGCGGGCCAGACGCCGACGGCCTGGCCCGCTACCTGCTCAGCCTCGGCCGGCCACTCCAGATACTGCACCCAGAAGAGGTCCGCCAGGCATTCCTCACCCGGACACGACAGCTCCTCAAGGACAACCAGTAACCGGACCACCCTCGATCTCCCACCTGTCCGCCGGATCGGGGGCCATCGGGGCGAGACCGAGGGCGTCGAACGCGGCCGCGCCACGCACGGCATGGTCGCCGCCGGCCAGCACCAGGGTCCGTGCGGACTGGTAGCGGCAGCCGGCGGCGTCGAACGCGTCTGCTGCGGCGAGCAACGCCTCCCGGTCGCCGTCGAGCAGGGCTTCGGCCCGCTTCACGATGGCACCGGCCACCGGGTTGCCGGCCACGACGGTCCGGGCCTCGGCCACACGATCTCGAGCGTCGGGGCTACCGGCGAGCACGGCGGCCTCTGCGCGCAGCGCGACGTACCAGTGATGCCAGATCCAGGTGACCCACTGCCACACCTGTCCGGTCTCGGGCGCCAGGCGCTCCAGCGCATCCGGCGCCTGGCCACGGTGAAGCAGCAGCATCGCGTCGAAGACGGCGCCGTAGCCGCGGGTGTTCCTCGGTGAGGGGTCGAGCCGCATCAGCACCTCGCTCCAGTCACGCCAGGCGTCGTGGTCGTCGCGCAGGCCGTGGATCGTCGCCACCGCGGCCGCCGGCGGACCGAGGACCGACCTGGCCGGGCCACCCGCCCGCTGCCACCCGTCGAGGAACCGCACGCCGCCGGTGAGCGTCTCCTCGACCTCGCCCGCCAGCGCGCCGGCCACCAGCAGCCAGCCCGTGGCACGATGACCGACTTCCGCCAGCAGGGGATGATCGGCCAGTCGCCGTGCCCATCTGCGGGCACCCCGCAGGTCGCCGGTGCCGAGGCCGGCCTCGGCGGCCTCGCTCAGCGCCTCGATCAGCTCGTGGGTGCCGGCCGGGGTGTCCGGTGCGGACGAGAGCAGCGTGATCCGGCGCCGGGCCGTGCCGGCGGCGGCGAACGTGTCACCGGCCCAGCTCTGCGCGCAGGTGAGCGTGTCGAGAGCGGCGGACTCGGTGAGCGGGTCACCCGTGCGGTGTGCCAGTTCGACCGCTCGTCCGGCGCGTGCGATCGCCACCGGGACCGCGTCGTCGTCCAGATCCTGCGCGGCGCCGATCTCGGTGAGCGCCCGACCGGCCTCGGCCAGCGCCACCGCGGCCTGAGCCGCCGGGTCGTCGCCGGCCAAGTCCCGCGCCTGGCCGATGAGCGCGATCACCTCGTCCCGCTGCGGGTTCCGGACGAACTTCCCGGAGAACCGGTAGGCGCAGGCGGCGGCGGTCGCCAGGTCACGGGCCGCGCCGATAGTGTCGCCGGTCCGGTGGGCGGCGTCCGCGGCCGCGCGGTGCAGGCGGTACATGTCCTCGCCGTTCATCCGGCAGCCGGCCACGGCCGCGGCGTGCCGGAGCATCGACGCGCCGGCGGTGGCGTCGCCGGCGAGCGCGGCCGCCTGCTCGTAGCGCCGCTGGGACTCGCCGATCAGGTGACGGGTGAAGGTCAGCTCCGCCAGGCACCTGGCGAGGCGGTACGCGACCGTGCGCTGCTCCGGCCGGTCGGCCGCCCACGCCAGGGCCGCGCGCAGATCGTCGGCCACCGCGTCGAACCCGGCCCGCCAGTCCTCCCGCGCCACCGCCAGCTCGGCCGCCCTGGCCAGGCACCAGCCGATGTGGCGGGATCGGGTGCCGGCCAGCTCGCCGGCCTCGGACAGCCGCTCCATTCCATACTGGCGGATGGTCTCCAACGCCCGGTACTCCGTCCTGCCACGGGACGCGGTCACCACGAGCAGGCTCTGCTCCGCCAGCCGGGCCAGCCCCTCGGCGACGATGCCTTCCTCGCCCCCGGCAACCTCCGCCGCCGCCACGGCGGTGAACGGCGCCACGAACACCGACACCTGGCGAAGCAGCGCCCGGTCGGCCGGCTCCAGCAAAGCATGACTCCAGTCCAGCACCCCCCGCACCGAACGGTGCCGCTCATCGGCGCGAGAGCCGCCGGTCAGCATCCGCAGCGGGTGGGACAGGGCGGCGGTGATGCCGTCCAGCCCGAGCGTGGGATATCGGGCGGCGGCCAGCTCGATCGCCAGCGCCATCCCGTCCAGCCGCTCACAGATAGAGGCGATCCGCTCGCGCAGCGCGGGATCCGGCGACCGGCCCACCGCCGCCGCCCGGTCCATGAACAACGCGACCGCGTCCGACTCACCGTCGGCGGGCATCGACAGCGGCGGGACCGGATACACCCGTTCGAACGGCACCATCAGCCGTGCCCGGCTGGTCGCCAGCACGGTCACCCGAGGGCACCCCGCCAGCAGCCGCTCGAGAAGCGGCGCCACCCCGTCGACCACGTGCTCGCAGTTGTCCAGCACCAGCAGCGCATGCCGGTCGGCCAGCGCGGCGACCACGGACTCGGTCATGTCGCGGCCGGGCTGCTCGCCGAGGCCGACCGCCCCGGCGACCGCGGTGGCGATCAGATCCGGATCGGCGACCGGCACCAGGTCGACGAACCACACCCCGTCGGAGTAGTCGCCGGCCGCTTCCGCGGCCACCGCCAGCACCAGCCGGGTCTTGCCCACTCCGCCGGGCCCGACCGCGGTCACCTGACGGTGCGCCCTGATCATCTCGCCCAGCTCGGCGCGCTCGTTCACCCGGCCGACGAACGACGTCAGCGGGGCCGGCAGCGCCGGTGCCGGACGCGGCGCCGCGGCGCCGGCCGGCTCGGGCGAGCGCCGGGCGAGCGCCCTCCGGTCCGGCACCTCCAGCTTGCGCAGCAGCGAGGAGACGTGACTCTCCACGGTACGCACCGAGATGCACAGCTGTGCCGCGATCTCGGCGTTGCTCAGATGGCTCCCGACCAGCTCCAGCACCTCGGCTTCCCGAGGTGAGATCTCCACTCCCATCACCACTGTCCAAGTTTGTCGCATCCACTCCGTTCCCCCATCCGCACCGGCCACCGTACGCAGATCCGTGGCCGGTTCCGTGGTCACCACGGATGCGGACCGGCCGGGCCGGGAGGAAAGCTGTGCATACCTACACAGCGGGTCGACGTGACCCACCACTACAGGAGTGACCATGACCGGCTCTTCCGGCATCAAGACCGTGCTTCACCCCGTGTCCGACCTGGCCAAGGCCAAGGCGGTGTACGCGGCCCTGCTCGGCATCCCGCCGCAGGCGGACTCGCCTTACTACGTCGGCTTCGACGCCGAGGGCCAGCACATCGGACTGGTGCCGGACGGCGGCCCGCAGGGCATGACGTCGCCGGTGGCCTACTGGCACGTGGATGACATCGAGGCGAAGCTGGCCGAGGTGACCGCCGCGGGGGCCACCGTGAAGGAGGCCGCGCACGAGGTCGGTGGCGGCCGCCTGGTGGCCACCGTCACCGACCCCGACGGCAACGTCCTCGGGCTGATCCAGGACCGGTGAGCGACGGCCCGAGAACCGCGAACTCCGAATATCACGATCTACACAAGGGAAGTTCCGCCATGAGCAGCACAGAAAGCAGCACGTACGAGGGTTTCACGGCCGAAGAGCGCGCCGCGATGAAGGAGCACGCCAAGGACCGCAAGAAGGCCGCGCGGCCCGGCTCGCGCGCCGACAAGGCGGCGGAGGCGGCCCGGGACGTGCTCGCGAAGATCGCCGAGATGCGGGACTCGGATCGGATCATGGCCGAGCGCGTTCACGCCGTCATCACCGGCGTCACCCCGGACCTGGCGCCGAAGCTCTGGTACGGAATGCCCGCCTACGCGCTGAACGGCAAGATCGTCTGCCACTTCCAGCCCGCGGAGAAGTTCAAGACGCGCTACGCGACACTCGGGTTCAGCGACCAGGCGAACCTGGACGAGGACACGATGTGGCCGGCCGCGTTCGCCCTGACCGAGGTGACGCCCGAGGTGGAGGCGCGGATCAGCGCCCTGGTGAAGCGTGCGGTGAGCTGACGCGCGGCCGACCCGGCGCGCAGGGGCCGCCGGGTCTCAGGACTGAGCGCAGGTCGCCGGGCAGAACCTGACCTCCGGGTAGCGTGCGGACGGCCCGTCCAGGACGGGCTGCCGCCGCCCCTTCAGCTGCAGGTCGAGAAAGGCCGCCACATAGGTCCGGTCGAGCTCGGCGGCGCGGGCCCCCGGCAGGACGCCGGCCGGGGACGTGACGCCGAGCGCGTCCGACAGCAGCGGGGCGTCGGTGAAGGACCGGTGCTCCGCGCCCGACACCACCAGCCACCGTTTCCACCCCGTCAGCAGCCGCCAGTCCCGGTCCCACGAATTGTCGAGACCGCCGGACGCGTGCTGCGGCGAACCGACGAACATGAACGGCCGGGACAGCCCCTTCTTCGGGATCCGGGCGTACGTGGTGCCGTCCAGGTCGATCCCGGCGCGTACCCGCGAGTCCTCGACCATGGTCGCCAGGGCGGCGGCCCCGCCGATCGACTGGCCCACCATCGCGATCCTGCCTCGGTCGATGAGATCGGCGCCGTCCCACTCCGACGTCAGCCGGTCGAGCACGAAGGACACGTCGGCCGCCCGGCTCTTGACCACTCCCGCACCGAACCCCGGATCGGTGTCGCTGTCACACGCGAGGCATTCGGCGACCCGCCCGTCGGACAGGGTCGTGGCGTAGTTCTCATAGGTGTGATCGATCCCGGCCACCACGTATCCCCGGCTGGCCAGATCCTCCGCCAGCGACGTGAGCGTGCTCACCGGCTCGGTGAAACCCGGAGACAGCACCACCAGAGGAAGCCCCTGCCCCACCGGTTCGGCGTCCTTGACGGCGTTCGTGCGGGTCCTGCTCAGCATGTCGTACGGCGCGCCCGTGACGCCCAGGCCCTTCAGGGTGAGCTCCGACTCCTTGGGCGTCATGTACGGCGCCCGCCGCCCGTCGCGCCGCTCGGCCGGATACCACAGGGTGACCTTGAGCTCCCTGGCCTGAACGTCGAGGTTCCAGGGATCGGGGCGCGAGGTGTCCTTCAGGTACAGGGCGGTGGTGCCGACCGCCCCGCCGCCGGTGGGCGCGGGCAGCGTGGCGGGCCCGGCCGGCGCCGTAGACGCGGCGGCGGCTCTGGGCGGAGCAGGGGCCGAGCAGGCGGACGCGGCGAGGGCGGCCAGTGCCGCCGCGGCGGCCACGATCGGTCTCATGGGCTGTTTCAGGGGGTCTCTCATGGAAAGGTCCATCCTCATTCGCGCAGCAGGGTCAGGGCCCTGGCCAGTGCGGGGTCGCGCCCGGCCGCCGCGTCCTTGGGGGTCGGCGCAACGTGATAGTCGGGCGGCACGCCGATCCGGTCGATCACCTCGCGATTCGGCCCGAGATGATGCCTGGCGGGAAAGACCAGCACGGTGTTGTTGCCGAGCAGGTACGCCTGCGCCGGGCCGGAGATCGCCCCGGCGGTTCTCGTGCCGACCAGCCGGCCGAGGTGCAGGTCCTTGACCGCGGAACTGAAGTGCTCGCAGGCCGAGGCACAGCCGCGGTCGGTGAGCACCACCAGCGGCAGGCCGAGCAGTTCGACCGTGTCATCGGTCCGCCCGGCCTCACACGCTCCGCCCGCCGTGCACTGATAGGCGGTGACCTTGCCGTGGACGAACGCGCCCAGCAGCCGGTTCGCCTCCGTTGGGCTCCCGCCGCCGTTGCCCCGCAGGTCCAGCACCACGCCGGACAGCGTCCGGCCGCTCCGCAGCCGCGAGATCGCCCGCAGGACCCGGTTCGCCGAGTCCGGCGAGAATCCGGTCATCCGCACATAGGCGACGTCGTCGTCCAGCAGCTTCGACCGCACCACCTGCAGGGCGGCCAGATCCCGCGGGTAGAGCGCGGGCTTCAGCGTCACGCTCCAGCGGCGGCCGGTGCTCTCCCGCAGCAGCCGCACCTCGACCGGGCGCGCGTCCGGATACCGCGGATACAGGGCGCCGATCGCGGGGGTGGCCTCGCCGTCGACGAACGGCGCCGACCCGTTGACCGCCTCGACGATGTCGCCCGGCCGCAGCCCGGCGGCCCGCGCCGCACCGCCCAGCACGGCGGTGACGAACAGCGGGGCGAGTGCGACGCCGGAATCGCCGTCCATCTGCGAACCGGTGACGTTCGTCTCCAGCCCCAGGCCGTAGTCGTCACCGTCGTAATAGTCGAGCGGACGCTTGAGGTCGTGCGTCCAGCGGGCGTGGTCGTCCCCGAGGGCGGCCACGATGGCCTCAAGGGTGACGACGGCCAGCCGGTCACGCAGATCGGGGACCCGGTCGGTGATCTTCCGGTAGGCGCTCGCGAAAGCGGCCCAGTCGGCCTTCCGGTCGCCGGTCAGCGCGGGCATGATCGCCTCGGGCACCTCGCGTCCATGTCGGTTGATCTCCCGCGTCAGGGCGGCGAAACCGGCGGTCAGCAGCGAGCGGGCGTCCAGCGTGGCGCCGCTGTAGTAGTCGCCGAGGATGCAGAAGTACGCCTGCCCGATGACGTCGATCGTGGTGGCGGTCTCCGCCTCCGGCGGCGCCTGGGCCCGCGCGCAGGCCGTACCGGCCGCCGCGCTCGCTTGGCTGCGCGGCGGCGCCGGCGCGGCGCAGCCCGCCGCCAGGAGGACGGCGAGCCCGGCGGCCGCCGTCCTCATGACGGTCAACACAGGCGTCTCCGGATCCACCAGAAGGACAACCCGGTCAGGCCCAGAGTGAGGAGCGCGTAAATCCCGGTCTCGATCCACTGGAAGAGCCAGAAGCGCTCAAGTGGCTGGTAGGTGGCCCGCTGCCGGTAGCCGAGCCGGTTGACCTCGGCCATGCACGCGTCCATGCTCGGCGGTCCCCCCGTGCGCGCGCACGGACCCGACGTCGTGGACACCGGGATGGACCCCGCGATCGTCGACGACGGCCCCCGCTTGGCACCGCTGCCGGCGAGCGTGCGTCCGGATGGATCGACAAGTTCGCTGGACAGGACCCAGGCACCCGCGTGGCCCGGGACGGCCGTCGTCCGGACGAACAGCTCCAGCGGCCCGCCTCCCTGCGGCAGGATTTGCAGGCCGTCCACATTCACCGAGCCGAGCTCGAAGCTCCCGGTGACCGGCGGCAACAGGTGCGGACGGACCGCCAGCGGCATGGCGATCTGGATCGCCGCGAAGACAGCCACCGTGAGGGCCATGGCGGGCAGAGTGCGGCGCACCAGCATGCCCACGGTCACCCCCAGCGCGAAGGCGAAGGCCGCGTACCCGATCGGCGCGATCCCACGGGCGCTGAACACCAGGGGCGACATCTGCGCCAGCTCCGGAGCGGCCGACTTGTCCAAAGGCCCGGACCACCATGTCACCACCAGGCCGCACAACCCGGCGGCGACCATGGCCGCCAGGCCGATGAGACCGAGCTTCACCGTGAGCCATCGACCCCGGGTGATGCTCTGGTTCCACACCAGCAGGTGCGTGCCCGCCTCCAGCTCACGGGTGATCAGCGGCGCTCCCCAGAAGAGCCCGATCAGAGCCGGCAGCACCAGCACGGCAAGGGTCACGGCCACGAAGGGCGCCTGGTAATCGTCGAAGAACCGGTCGAAGAAGTCGGCACAGGTGTTGCCCGGCACACACTCGGCGATCCCGGCGGCGTAGCGGGCGGCCAGATCCGGGCCGGTCAGGGCCAGTACGGCGGTGAGAATGAGGAGTACGGCGCCCATCATCACGGCCGAGCCGCGGAACTGGCGCCAGGTCAGCCACATCATCGCTGCACCTCCAAGGCGACGCGCCGGCGCTCGGCGGGGCGCCTGTCCATGTAGGCCAGGACGAGGTCTTCCAGACCGAGCGGGGTGACCGTCCAGGCGGGGTCGTGAATCGGGGCCTCGGTGCGGACCACGTACGTGCTCTGCCGGTCGGTGTGCGACGCGGACACCACATGCTGGTCGGCGGGGAGCCGATCGGGATCGCGCCGCGGATCGGTGAGCCGGTGATGCGTGGCGAGCAACCGATCGACCTCCCCGGCCAGCTGCACGCGGGAGTCCACCAGCACGATCAGGTAGTCGCAGACCCTCTCCAGGTCGGAGACCAGGTGAGAGGAGAGCACCACGCTCAGCCTGTGCTCGACCGTGGCCTCCATCAGCCCCTGCAGGAACTCGCGGCGCGCGAGCGGATCGAGCGAGGCCACGGGCTCGTCCAGGATCAGCAGCTCCGGCCGCTTGCACAGGCCCAGAGTGAGGGCGAGCTGGGCCCGCTCGCCGCCGGACAACCTGCCCGCCCGATGCGCGGGGACGAGACCGAGCCGCGCGATCCGCTCCCGCGCCATGCCGTCGTCCCAGTGGGGGTTGAGCCGGGCGCTCAAGCGCAGGTGTTCGGCGACGGTCAGGCCCGCGTAGACAGGGGTGTCCTGGGCGACGAACCCGACCCTGGCCAGTTGCGCGGGCGTGCTCCCCGGCCTGCCGCCGAGCACGGTGACACCACCCGTGGTCGGTTCGAGCTGGCCGCCGGCCAGCTTCAGCAGCGTGGTCTTCCCCGCGCCGTTGGGCCCCACCAACCCGACGACGTGGCCCGCCGGGATCTCGATGGTGCACTCGCGCAACGCCCAGCGTTTGCCGTACTTCTTGCCCAGCGCCCGGGCTTCCAGGACGAAGGTCACGCTATGTCCTCCTGAGCGACGCTCCGAAAGGTGGTCATGAAAAGGGCCTCGATGCTCTCGTCGTCGAGGCCCGCCCTGCGGGCCTTGGCCAGCCAGCGCCGCAGGTCGAGCCGCAGCGGGCCGTGCGCGGCCAGCGAGGTGTCGGTGAGGGTCGCCGTCACGAACGTGCCCACCCCCGGCCGGGCGGCGACGAGAGCCTCGTGCTCGAGTTCCCGGTAGGCCTTCAGGACGGTGTTGGCGTTGATCGCCAAGTGCGCCACGACCTCCTTGACGGTCGGCAGCTGGTCGCCCTCGCGCAGCAGGCCGAGCCGCAGCGCGTGCCGTACCTGCTGGACCAGCTGCTGGTACGGCGAGAGGCCGGACTTGGCATCCAGGTAGAACTCGATCACCGTTACTCCATATATCTAATGTCCTAGTACTATAGATCCTTGCATATAAGGAGCCGGTGAGGAAGCGTCACCACGGGACCGGCGTACCGTCCCAGGAGACGAACTCCCCGGAGGGCCCGTCGTCGGCCAGCAGCGCCAGCCGTACCGCACCCGCCGCGGCCTCGGCCGGATCGCCGCCCGCCGCCGCGGCGGTGGCATTGAGGTCGGTTCGGCGCAGGCCGGGGGCCAGCGCGTTCACCTTGACGCCGTCGCCGGCCAGGGCATGGGCGTAGAACACGGTCAGCGCGTTCAGCGCGGACTTGGACGACCGGTAGGCGGCGTAGGCGCCCTGGTGCGGGAACCGCGGTCCGGTGGCCCAGGCCAGCGATCCCGTACCGGAGGAGACGTTCACGATCCGGGGGCGCGCGGAGCGGCGCAGCGCCGGCAGGAAGGCGTTGGTCACCGCGACGACTCCGAAGACATTGGTCTCGTATATGCGACGGAAAGTGGCGATCTCCTCCAGGTCGGGTGTCCGGTCATCGCCGGAGATTCCGGCGTTGTTGACCAGAATGTCTAGCGTGCCCACCTGGCTCGCGGCGTCGGCGATGCTCGCGGAATCCGTCACGTCGAGGACGAGCGGGCGGGCGTCGCCGCCGATCTCCTCCACGGCGCGCTCTCCGCGCGCGGCGTCGCGCGAGCCGACGTAAACGGTGAGACCCGCGCCCGCGAGCAGGCGTGCGATCTCCTTGCCGATGCCCTTGTTTGCGCCGGTGACCAGCGCGATCGAGTTGTCCATGCCATCGAGGGTGTCTGCGGGTGGGGTGGGCGATCCAGGCACAATCGATACCAGGGAGGTACAAGATGGGAAGAGGCGAACTGGCCCGTTTCCTGCGCGACCGGCGGGAGGGGCTGCGCCCGGACGGCGTCGGCCTGCCCGCAGGACCCGGCCGCCGCACGCCGGGCCTGCGCCGCGAGGAGGTCGCCGACCTGGCCGGAATGTCGGTGGACTATTACGTACGGCTGGAGCAGGCCCGAGGGCCACGCCCGTCGCCGCGAATCCTGGAGTCCCTGGCGGGTGCGCTGCGGCTCACGCCCGCCGAGCGGACACACCTCTTCCGCCTGGCCGGCGTGGCCCCGCAGTCGCCCGCCGTACCACCGCGCACGGTCCGTCCGTACGTGGCCGACCTGCTGCACCGTCTGCCGCAGACCGGAGTCGTCGTCACCGCGGCCACCTACGACGTGATCGCCTGGAACCCGCTCGCGGAAGCGCTGCTCGGCGACCTCCGTGACCGGCCCAACCTGGCCAGGCGGCGCTTCCTGCTGCGCGAGGAGGTGCTGACCACGGGCCACGAGGAGTTCGGCGAGTTCGCGGTGGCACGACTGCGGGCCGCCGCCGACCGCTACCCCCGTGACAGCGCCCTCGCCGCCCTGCTGGCCGAACTCAGGGCGGGCAGCGCCGAGTTCAACCAGATCTGGGCCACCAATCCGGTACGCGCCCCCGGCCACCGCACGAAGACCATGACGCACCCCGAACTCGGCCCGCTCCGCATCAACTGCGACGTCCTCACCGTCCCGGACGACGACCAGCAGGTCGTCTTCATGACCGCCGACCCGGACACCCCGACCGCCCGCGCCCTGCGCCACCTGGCCGCCCTGCTCCCGGCATAACGCCACCTCAACGCCGGCGCCGCCCCCCTCGGTAACGGCCCCGACTTGAATTATGCAGGCAAACGCCTGCATAATTTGGCGGGTGAAGCCCGAAGCGACCCAGATGGACCTGGTCTTCAAGGCGCTGGCCGACCCGACCCGGCGGCTGCTGCTCGACCGCCTGCGCCAACACAACGGTCAGACGCTGCGCGAGCTGTGCGAACACCTCAACATGGCACGCCAATCGGCCACCCAGCACCTCGACATCCTCGAGCGGGCCCACCTCGTCACCGTCGTACGGCGCGGACGGGAGCGGCTTCACTACCTCAACCCGGTGCCCATCCACGAGATCGAGCAGCGCTGGATCTCAGGATTCGACCGGCCCCGCCTCGACGCGATCACCGCCATCAAGAACCAGGCAGAGGAGTACGCCATGAGCGACGAACCCACGACCGTACCGACCTACGTCTACGTCACCTACATCCGCGCCAACGCCGACCAGGTGTGGAAGGCCCTGACCGACGCCGACCTGACGGCACGCTACTGGGGACACGCCAACGTCTCCGACTGGCAGCCGGGCTCCACCTGGGAACACCGGCGCACCGACGGATCAGGCGCCGTCGACGTCGTCGGTCACGTGATCGAGACCGAACCTCCCACCCGCCTGGTCATCACCTTCGAAGACAGCCCCGACACCGAAACGCCCAGGGAACCGTCGGTCGTCACCTTCCTGGTCGAACCCCACCAGGACATCGTCCGCCTCACCGTGACCCATGAGAACCTCGCCAACCAGGCGATGTTCGACGGCGTCTCACACGGATGGCCGGCCGTCCTGGCGAACCTCAAGTCGCTGCTCGAGACCGGCGACATCCTCCCCCAGGCGCCCTGGGAGATGAACCCCGCACACACCTGAGACGCCAGGATCAGCCCTCGGACACCGCCGGCCCGCCCCGGCCGATCAAGTCGAGCAGCAGCTTCGCGGCCAGATCCGCCCCATCGGTCCGGACCGTCTCGGCCACGGCGGCCGCACGGGCACCGGTCTCGGGTGCCAGGGCGATCGCGAGCGCGGCCGACAGGGACTCGGCGGTCGGCGTGGGACCGTCGTGTCCCGTGCCGATGCCCAGCTCGGTCACCCGGCCCGCCCAGTACGGCTGATCCGCGACCTGCGGCACGATCACCTGCGGCGCCCCGGCACGGGCCGCCGCCGTCGTGGTGCCCGCGCCGCCGTGATGCACGACCGCGGCCACCCGGCGGAACAGCGCCTGCTGGTTGACCTCGCCGACGAGAAAGCAGTCGTCCCTGCCGTCGATCAGGGCCAGGTCGGCCCAGCCGCTCCCGAGCAGGACACGACGGCCCCACGCCCGGACCGCCTCGATGACGGCCCGGGAGACCTCCTGCGCGCTCGCCCCCCGCATCGGCATGCTGCCGAAGCCCACGTACACCGGCTCCGCACCGGCCGCCAGGAACGCCTCCAGACCGGCCGGCAGCGGGCGCTCATCCGGCCTGATCCACGCGCCGGTCTGCGTCACGTCGAGCTCCGGCGTCTCCCGCCACGGACCCAGGACCGGATCGGCCGCCAGGAACGGGCGGCCGGTGAAGACGTAGTCGCGGACACCGCTCACCGGCGGCAGGCCGATCGACGCCCGGTGGACGTTGATCGTCTCGCCGAACATGTCCTCCATGTTCTCGGCGTGCAGGTCCCACAGCGCCCGGTTGCCGGTCACCTCAGGAGGAATCACCTGACCCGGCCGCCGGACAGGCGGGTGATGGGGCGACGGCAGATAACACGGAGAGAAAGTCGTGAACACATAGGGCACGCCCAGCCTCTCGGCCGCCGCCCGCGTACCCGCCACGGCCGGGAACGAACCGGTGGCCACCACCGCGTCGCAACCCTCCGCCGCCCCGGCGACCGCCTCGTACGCCATGGCGGTCAACTCGGCGGCGATGTCGGACAGAGTCACCTTCGCCTTACCGGGGATCGCCCCCGTCGCCAGCGCGCGGATCGGCCAGCCCACGGGAGTCAGCGGCACACCGGCATCGTCCAGCAGCTCCGCGAAGTCCGGCGGCGCGCACACCCGCACCTCGGCGCCGAGCGCCTGTAGCCGCACCGCCAGCCCCGTCATCGGCTCGACGTCCCCGCGCGACCCGTAGGTCACCAACACAACGCGCATTCCGCGGCCCCCCAGTCTCCGTACGTCCCGCTGTCGAAGGGCGATTGTGCGGCACGACCGGGGTCTTGTGGCAAGCCCCCCCATGCGCTATAGCTTGGTAGTGGCAAGGAGTGGGTGTTCCCCTTGCCCTTCTCGCCGCCCACTGGGTAGCCCCTCCCCCACATCACTCCTGCTCAGGCCGTGTTGACGTGCTGGGTTTGGGCGCGGACGACCGGCGTCCTGGAAAGTTCTTCAAAGAAATCCAGGAAGCGGTGTCGGATCGGAGCGGTGGTGTTCGTAGCAGGGGTGAGGCCGCCCACAAGGGGCGGCGCCAAGACAAGGAACCCCGATCATGAAGCTGACGACCATGACCCAGATCACCATCGATGGAGTGATGCAGGGAAACGGCGGCGCGTCGGACGAGGACCGCAGGAACGGATTCGAGCGCGGCGGATGGGCCCTGGGCAAGGGCGACAACGAGACCCACGCGTTCATCAACCAGACCTACCAGCGCGCCGACGCCTTCCTCCTCGGGCGCCGGACCTACGAGCTGTTCGCCGACTCGTGGGGGTCCTGCACGGTCCAGGATGTCCCTGGCTGGGAGCCCGTCATGCGGGCGTTGAACACACGGCCCAAATACGTGGCATCGACCACACTCGCCGACCCTGCGTGGTCCGGCACCACCGTCCTGTCCGACGACCTTGCGACCGCCATCGCGGACCTGAAGGCCAAGCCGGGGGGTGAGCTGCAGGTCCACGGCAGCGGCACCCTGACCCGGTGGCTGCTGGAGAACGAACTGGTCGACGAGATGACTCTGATCGTGATCCCGGTGATTCTCGGCCAGGGCGCGCGACTGTTCCCGGACGCCGGCCTGGATCATGCGCTCGACCTGGTCGAGTCGCGAATCGACTCCAAAGGCGTGACGATCCAGATGTACCGGCCGGCCGGGCGCCCGCGGTACGCGCAGGCTTGAGCACCCGACCGGCACACCACACTGTCCTGACACCACAGGAGACGATCCTCAGATGCAGTACCTGATCTCCGTGATCCACGACCAGGCCGGCCTCGCCACCCCGGAGGAGGACGCCGCGATCGACGTGTTCAACGAGCGGCTCCAGGCCGAGGGCCACTGGGTCTTCGCCGGCGGCCTCGCCTCGCCCAGCGCGGCGACCGTCATCGACAACCGGGGCGAGGACGCGATGCTCACCGACGGACCCTTCCTGGAGTCCAAGGAGTACCTCGCCGGCTTCTGGATCATCGAGGCCCCCGACCTCGACGTGGCGCTCAAGCTCGCCGCCGAGGGGTCGAAGCATTGCAACCGGAAAGTCGAGGTGCGGCCGTTCCTGTGACCAGGATCGACGTCCGTGAGGCGATCACCCAGGCGCACCATGAGGAATGGGCACGGGTGGTCGCCTCCCTGACCAGGCGCTTCGGTGACCTCGACATCGCCGAGGAGGCGGCCGCCGAGGCGTTCGCCACCGCCGTCCAGCGGTGGCCGGCCGACGGCGTGCCCCCCAACCCGGGCGCCTGGCTGACCACCACCGCCAACCGCCAGGCCATCGACCGGATCCGGCGCGAGAACAAGCGCGACGACAAGCACAGGAAGGCTCAGATGTCCTACGACGACCCGCCCGAGCCTCTCGGCGTCATCGACGACGACCGGCTCCGGCTGATCTTCACGTGCTGTCACCCGGCGCTGGCGATGGAGACCCGCGTGGCGCTGACGCTGCGCATGGTCGCCGGCCTGACCATGCCCGAGATCGCCCGCGCCTTCCTGGTGGCCGAGAGCGCCATGGGGCAGCGGATCACCCGCGCGAAGGCCAAGATCAAGGCGGCCCGCATCCCCTATCGCGTGCCGTCCGCCGAGGATCTCCCGGCACGCGTCTCCGGCGTCCTCGCCGTCCTCTACCTCGTCTTCAACGAGGGCTACCTGGCCACCAGCCCCGGCACCGATCCCCTACGGCCCGAGCTGACCGCCGAGGCGATCCGGCTCACCCGCCTGATCCGTGCCCTCCTGCCCGACGACGGTGAGGTGGCCGGGCTGCTGGCGCTGATGCTCCTCATCGAGGCCCGCCGCCCCGCCCGGATCTCGGCCGGCGGCGAACTGGTCTCTCTCGACCAACAAGACCGTGGGACCTGGGACGCGGCGCTGATCGCCGAGGGCCACCGGCTGGTGCGCGAGCGCCTCGCCGCTGCCGCCGCCGGCGTGGCCCCGGGTCGCTACCAGATCCTCGCGGCGATCAACGCCGTGCACACCTCCGCCCGCGACATGCGCGACACCGACTGGTCGCAGGTCCTCGCCCTCTACGACCAGCTCGTCCGCCTCGACCCCTCGCCGATCATCGCCCTCAACCGGGCCATCGCAGTCGCCGAGCTCGACGGCCCGGAGGTGGCACTGGCGGCCGTCGACCGTCTCGAGCCCAGGTTGGCCCGCTATCACGCCTACCACGCCACCCGCGCCGACCTGCTGCGCAGGCTGGGCCGCGGCCGGGAGTCGCGCGCGGCCTACGACAAGGCCATCGACCTGGCGGGCAACACCGCCGAGACCGCCTCTCTGACACGCCGCCGCGACCAACTGCGATAGCTCCCACGGACGCATCCAGGCGATGCGCCGAGGTTCGGTCTCCCAGTGGACGTAGAATTTGTCGATCTTGAGGATCCTGACCTCAGCCGGCGCCTTTACAATGTAGATTTATTACGATGTCACAATCCGGGGCACGGAGATCGACATGAGTGACCTGAACGACGCTCTGCGGTTCGCCGCCGACATCGCGGCCGACCACCTGAACGCCGTCCCCCGCGGCCCGGTCTGGCAGCCGGTTCCCGAGCCCGACCGGGAGTGGCTGACCGGCCAGCCGCTCCCCCTCACCGGTCGCCCGCTGCGGGAGCTGCTCGACGACGTGCGCGAACGCGTGCTGCCCCACCCGATGGGCAACGGGCATCCCCGGTTCTTCGGCTGGGTCAACTCCCCGCCCTCCCCCGCCGGGGTCCTGGTCGCCGCGCCGTCGGCCGCCCTCAATCCCAGCTGCGCCGGCGGCGACCACGCCGGTGCCCTGCTGGAGCGCACGGCCGTACGATGGCTCGCCGAGCTGGTGGGCTTCCCCCACCCGCCCGGCGCGGGGCTGCTCACCAGCGGAGCGTCCATGGCCACCGTCATCGCCCTGGCGACCGCCCGGCAGCGGGCCGTACACCGGCAGGGCCTGAACGTCCGCGCGACCGGCCTCTACGGGTCCGCTCCGCTCGCCGTGTATCTACCGGCCGAGGGACACAGCTGCCTGCGCAAGGCGGTCGAGCTCCTGGGTCTCGGCGGGCAGTACACGCGCACCGTTCCCGTCGACCGCGCCTTCCGGCTCGACCCCGGCGAGCTGCGCCGCCTGATCAGCGCGGATCTCGACGCGGGCGTGCGGCCGTTCCTCATCGCCGCCAGCGCGGGCACGGTGAACACCGGCGCCGTCGACCCGCTGAACGAGGTCGCCGACATCGCCGAGGCACACGGGATGTGGTTTCACATCGACGGGGCCTATGGCGCGCTCGGGGTCCTCGCGGAGCGGGCCCGTCCCGCTTTCACCGGCCTGGAGCGAGCCGACTCTCTCGTCATCGACCCGCACAAGTGGCTCGGTGTGCCGGTCGACTGCGGATGCGTCCTGTTCCGCGATCCGGCCGGGCCGCGCGGCACCTTCAGCCTCGTTCCCGCCTACCTGGAGGACGACTCGGACGATCTCGGCTGGTTCTCCGAGTACGGCCCGGAGCAGACCCGTCCGTTCCGCGCCTTGCGGGTGTGGGCCACGATCGCCCATCTCGGGCGGGACGGCGTCACCCGGCTGGTACGCGCCACCACCGGGCTGGCCGCGACCCTGGCCGACATGATCGACTCCGCGGCCGACTTCGACCTGCTCGCGCCTGCGGTCACCTCGGTGGTCGCGTTCCGCTATCGGCCCGCGTCCCTCGACGACGGTGCCGTCGAGGCGCTGAACCGTGCCATCCCCGCCGCCGTCCAGCGACGGGGGCGGGCCTTCCTCACCGGCACCCGCCTGTCCGGCTCCGCCGTCCTGCGGGCCTGCATCCTGCACCCGGACACCACCGAGGGCGACCTCCAGGTACTGCTGGACGAGATCAGGGACGCCGCCGGGGAGACTGAGCCCGGCAACCGATGCGGAAGAAGAGCCGGCTGATGCCGATCACTCGGCCGTGCTGCCGTGCGGCGCGGGCGGGGTCAGGCCGGTCAGGCGGGCCAGGGCGCCGAAGCCGTCGTCGGTGCCGGGCCAGTGCCGGCGCACAGCGTCCAGGCCGGCACGGCGGACCACCGAGCGCAGGACCACGGTGACGATGATGGCGTCGTCGGCGTAGCCCAGCACGGGGATGACGTCGGGCACCAGGTCGATGGGGAAGGCCAGGTAGGCCAGCAGCAGCGCGAGCCGGACACGGACGCCGCGGGGCAGGCCGGGATCGGCGGCCAGACGGCGCACCAGGCGCAACGTGTCGGGCAGCAGCCGCAGCGCCTCGCGGAGCAGGCCGCCGCGGGGGCGGGCGACGGCCAGTGCGGCGATCAGGAGGAGCCAGGTGGCCAGCAGCGCGGCCGCGATGCCGATGAGCAGGTCCCATCCCTGTGATCCGGTCATGCCTGCTCTCTTTGGTCGCGGCCGGGCTCCGTGTTGGGGCTCACCCGCTGATCGGGCCCGGCCAGGTGCGGTCCACGGCGGCGCCGGCGAGATCGCCTTCGGCGATGCGCAGCGGCAGCCGGGTGAACTCCAGGGTGTCACAGGTGTAGCCGATCATCAGACGCATGGGTTGCATTCCGTACCTGGGTACAGGCTTACCGTCGAGGCATGACACAGGGCATTGCCATTGACCAGGGATGGGTGCCGTCGGCGTGCACGCTCCCGGCCGTTCCCCGGTGGACCGAGGCAAACAGGGCCTGAAGCGTTCGGTGGCCACCGAAGTGAACGGCTTCGGCAAGTTGCGGCGCTGTACCGAGAAGCGCAGCCGCGGCGTGGACTTCTACCTCTATCTGTCCGCAGCGATCGTCACGCTGCGTATGCTCATCCGCCGCGCGACCCCGCTACCGCTGGGACGGCCGCCCCACCACCCGACGCCTCAAGTGATCCATTTGCTGGTCGGTCTTAGTCCCAGTCCTGCAGCTGCTGGAGCAGGTCGGCGTCGCCCTCCATCCGCAGCGAGCCGGCCGGGATGCGCTTGTACATGAGCAGGGCCATCTCGCTCGCCGTGCCGTAGATGGCGGCGGTGGGCTTGCTCTCGGCGGCCTCCGCCGCGGTGAGGCGGGTGAAGCGGGAACCGGCGGCGTCCACCGTCTGGCGCCAGGAGCCAGCCTCGGCTGCGTGGTAGTCCATGGTGGCGGGCTCGCCCGGCCACGGGATCGTGCCGGTGCAGACGGTGGCGAGGAACTCCTCGATGGCGTCGCCCGCCTCGGTCGTCGGCAGCTCCTGCGGGGTACCGGAGGCCAGCTGGGCGTCGTAGGTGTGGATCAGCGACTCTGGGACGCGGCGGCGGGCCACGGCGGCCACCGTGTGCGGCGAGGCCAGCGGCTCCCACCAGGCCCAGCAGCCCCGGTCCGGGCCGGCCTCGCGCAGAGCAGTAAGCAGCTGCTCCGTCGAGTCGGCCAGCCAGGTTATGAGGGCCTTGCGCTCCATGGGCGCCGCCAGCCCGTCCTTGCTCGGCCGCTCGTCGCCGGGCGCGGTGTTCAGCACGATGTAGGCCCAGAAGCGGTCCCCCTCACTGAGGTGGTTCGCCAGGTCGTACAACGTCCAGCCCGGGCAGGATGGGACGTCGGCGTCGAGGCTGGGGGCCGCGGCGACGGTGGCGCGGAACGCGGCGGACCGCTCGTCAATCATCCGCAGCAGGGTGGAGAAGTAGAGATGCTCAGTCATGCAGACCTTGTATCACTGCCGTCGTTCTCCACCATGACCCCGCACGCCATCCGCTGCGACCGCGGACCGGCCGAGATCCTGTGCATCCTCGACCACAACGGCGAACACAACCGCCTCCGCACCAGCACCTGACACCCGCAGCCGACACGCTGGTCTCGGTCACGGCTCGTCCACTGAGCGGTCCTTGAGAACGAGTTCAGGCTTGCAGGTAGGCCAGGACAGCCAGGACCCGCCGGTTGTCCTCCTTGGCCTGCTGCAGCCCGAGCTTGGCGAAGACGTTGTTGCTGTACTTACTCACAGCCTTCTGCGTCACGAACATGCGGGCGGCGATGGCGGCATTGGAGCGGCCTTCGGCCATCAGCGACAGAACCTCCCGCTCGCGCTGGGTCAGCGCCTGCAGCGGTTCATCGTCCTGGTGCCGGGCCAGCAGGGACGCGACCACGTCGGGGTCCATGATCGTCGCGCCGGCGGCGACCCGGCGCACCGTGTCGATGAACTGCCCGACGTCCGAGACCCGGTCTTTCAGCAGGTAGCCGACCGCCCCGGCCCGGTCGGACATCAGCTCGCGGGCGTAGAGCTGCTCCACGTACTGCGAGAGTATCAGCACCGGAAGGCCCGGGATCCGCGCGCGGGCGTCGATCGCGGCGTGCAGTCCCTCATCGGTGAACGTCGGGGGCAGCCGCACGTCGATCACGGATACGTCCGGGCGGTGCCTGTCCAGTGCGCGCACCAGGGACGGGCCGTTGTCCACCGCCTCGACGACCTCGAACCCGTAGGCTTGGAAGATCCGGATCAGCCCGTCGCGCAGCAGAGCCAGGTCCTCGGCTACGACAACACGCATGGCACAGACATCCTCACGTCGGTAGGTCCGCCGACCGGACTGTCGATGCTCACGGTCCCGTCGAACGCGCTCAGACGCCGTTCGATTCCCCGCAATCCGGCACCGCCCTCGAATGAGGCCCCGCCGCGGCCGTCGTCACTGACGACCATACTCAGCAGCCCTCCGCCGTCATCGGTGTACTCCAGGCGGATCGAAATGCGCTGCGCGTTCGCGTGTTTGATCGCGTTGGCCAGGGCCTCGGCGACCGCGAAGTACGCCGCCGACTCCACCGCGGCCGGCAGTCGCCCGGGAATGCGGATGCTGACCGCCGTCGGCACCGGGTTGCTCAGGGCCAGCGCCTGGACCGCCCCGTCCAGGCCCCGATCGGCCAGCACCGGCGGATGGATACCCCGTACGAGGTCCCGCAGTTCCACCAGTGCAGTCGAGGTCGATTCCCGAGCCTCGGCCAGCAGACCGGCCACCGCCTGCGGGTCCTCCGCCAGCATCTGCTCAGCCAGCCCCAGGCTCATCCCCAGCGATGCCAGGCGGGCCTGGGCGCCGTCATGCAGATCCCGTTCGATTCGGCGCAGCTCACTGGCCTGGGTGTCGACGGTCTCCGCCCGCGAGACCGCCAACTGCGCTACCCGCGCCCGCAACCGGGCCTGTTCGGTCGGGGCCAGCAACGAGCGGATCACCAACGCGTTCAGCCTCGCCAACGGCACCGCGCTGACGTACCAGAGGACGAGGAGAATCAGGCCGAGCGGGACCATGACGAACGATTCGGTGACGGTCTGCAGGTGGAGATGCGGGCCGAACGGGGTTCGGAACACCTGTGCCGGGGTCAAGGCGAACACCAGCGGATAAAGCAGGTAGAACACCCCGGCCGCGAAGATCAGGAACGAACCGCCGGCGGTGAACCACCCGGCCACCGAGTCGACCACCAGCCAGGCCCAGTCCCGCCAGGTCGCCGGGTCCCTGAGGACCGCCCGCAGGCGGGTCAGCCAGTTCCCCGCCGGGATCGGCAGGTAGGGGCGGGCAACCGGCTCGCCCATCCACTGCCCCGCCCACTCACGGTGCCGATCGGCGAACCAGCGCACCAGCACCGTCGCCAGCAGAGTCACCGGCAGTCCGACCCCCATCAGGACCAGCCCCGCCGCCGTGCTCCACAGCGTCAGCAATGCGAAAGCCACCGCCGAGGCCAGTAGCAGCACCAGCGACCAGCCGAGCAACTCCACACGCAGCACCAGGCCCGCACGCAGGCCACGGCCGGGGAGCTGCCCAGGTTGAAGAACATCGGGTCAGCGCGGTTGTATCGGCCCGGGATCGGTGAGGACGAGGCCTGGCCGGCACTGGAGGAGGTGCTGTCGAACAAGACCATCGACTGGGACCTGATCGCCAACAACTACGACCAGATGGTCAAGTACGCCACCGCGCTGCGGCTCAAGACTGCCGAGGCGCACCAGATGCTGCGGCGCTTCACCCGCGGCGGCCCCAAGCACCCCACCTACCAGGCCATCGAAGAGCTGGGCCGCGTCGTAAGGACGATCTTCATTTGCGACTATCTCGCCGACGAGGACATCTTCTACGGCAAGGCCGGTGACCTGACCGGCGACGACCGCGAGCACGTCGAGGTATCCGCGCTGGCCCTCCACCTGGTCCAGGCTACGATCGCCTACCTCAATACCCACTTGATCCAGATCGTGCTGCGTGATCCCGCCTGGCGGGACAGGCTCACCGAGGAGGATCGGCGCGGGCTGTCGGCCCTGTTCTGGACCCACCTGCACCTGTACGGGCGGCTGGAGCTGGACATGACCAACCACCTCGACCTCGATCTCGACGACCAGGGCGCGGCCTGACGCCACGAGCGTTCAGCGGTAGGTCCAGGCCTGCCCGGTACCACCTTCCACCTCAACCCCTGACTGCCGACAGGAGGGCAAGGGCGTACAGCGGGGTGGAAGGCAACCCGGGTCGTCAGGGACGGAAGTCGTCGGCGTGGTCTCTCGCCCATTCCGCGAACATCTGAGCAGGCCGCCCGGTGAGCTTTTCGACGATGGCGGAGGTCTCGGGGACGATCTCGGCGCCCGCCGCCCACGCGCGCATGATCGCCTCCACACCCATCGCGGGCATCGTCCTGCCCAGGTCGGCCCGCGCTTGTTCGGGTGTGACCGCCTCGATCGGGATCTGCCTGCCGATGGCTGCGCCGATGTACCCGACCTGCTCGCGCAGGGTGAGCGCCTGCGGCCCGTACAACGTGTACGCCTGTCGTCCGTGCCCCCGCTCGGTCAGCGCCGTCACCGCGAGTCCGGCCATGTCCAGCTCGCTGACGGGAGCCGTCAGCGCCTCCGGGTACGGCAGCCGCACGGCTTCCCCACCCTTGATCGCCCGCGTCCACCACCATCGGGTGTTGGTCGCGAACATCCCCGGCCGGATGAAGGTCCAGGACAGCCCGGACTCCTCCAGGGCCGACTCCACGACCCGATGGTCCCGTGCGATCGGATTGCGGTCGGCGCCGGGCTGCACGACCGCCCCAGACGACAACAGCACCACGTGCCGCACCCCGGCCGAACGGGCGGCCGCCACGAACCCGTCGATGCCCGCGGGTTTGGCGTAGAGAAAGACCTGCGACGCGCCCTCCAGCGCGGCGGGCAACGTTTCCGGCACATCCAGATCCGCCGCCACGTGGGAGGCGTCCGGCGTCCTGCTCGTCAACCGGACCGGCACACCCGACGCGGCCAGACCTGCGGCGACATGGCGGCCAACGTTCCCCCGGGCACCGAAAACAACCGTGACCATCGTGCGGGGCCCCCCTAATCCTCAGTGAGCAGCTTGATGAGTTGGGTGCGCAGGACCTGCCGGGTCTCGGACGACAGTGGGTCGCTGCCGAGGATGTCCCGGACGAACTGCGGCATCGTGACGGGCGCGAAGATGATCGCGTAGGCTGCCAGGAGCGCGAACGCGGGGTCGAGCCCGGCGCGGATCTCGCCGTCCACTTGCCGCCGGCGGGCCTCGTCCACCGCCGCCGCCATCGCTTCCCGCTGCCGCCCTGCCTGTCGCTTGCCCTCTTCGGCGTCGGCGTACGGGCAATCGCCCAGCGCCTGCCAGACCACGAGCCCGGCCCAGTCGGGCCGGTCAAGCGTCGCGTCGAGATACGCGCCGAGGGACTCGGCGAACGAGGCCCCAGGCGGGACGATCTCCGCCTGCACCTCCTGCCACCGGCGCCGGAGCTCGTCGAGCAGCCCCTGCTTGCCACCGAAGTAGTAGGAGATGAGCTGCTGGTTGACGCCGGCCCGCACAGCGATGCCCGCCGTCCGGGCCCCCGAGTAGCCCTTGGCCCCGAACTCGGCGACGGCTGCGGCGAGGATGCGCTCCCGCGTCCCCTCCGCCGCCTGCCCGCGCTCGTTCGACCGCCACTCCTTTGATGAAGGCATGCAGCACATAGTAGTCAATCAATTAATTGAATGATCCTCAGGGGGTGCGGGTTGGAACAACGACGGAATGGCCCGGCACACCCAGCCCCACATCTGATCACGAAAGCACGCCGCCGGAGCAGGGCGGTTAGGCGGCGGCGTCGCGCGAAGGGCGGCGCTCGACGTCGGAGCCGGTTGCCCCGCCGTACGTGGTGATCTTGTAGTCGACGGCCGCCAGCGACAACGTCAGCTCGCGCAGCCGCCGCACGATCGTGTCGCGGTGCTCGGCCAGCATGGCCATCCGCTCGGGCACCGTGCGCTCGCCCGCGTCGACCAGCTCGATGTAGTGCTGCAGCTCGCGCATGGACATCCCCGACAGCCGCATCCGGGTCAGGAACACCAGCCGTCGTACCGCGTCGGCGTCGTAGACCCGGTGACCCTGGCTGTCCCTGGCCACGGTGACCAGCCCGGCCCGCTCGTAGTAGCGCAGCGTGTGCGCCGAGAGGGCGAGCCGGTCGGCGACCTCGGCGATCGTCATCGACGACGGCACCTCGGCCAGGTCGGTGAGGTCGTGGATCGCCTCCACCGTGGGCTGGGCGTCGCCGAGCGCTTCGAGGACCTTGGACATCAGGTCGTCAGTGGCCATGACCGCCAGCCTAGACGGGCCGGACCGAGGCGGGCGCGTCGGCGAAGTCCGCAGCTTGGGCGACCTCGGCCCAGCGGGCGGTCTCGGCCAGGCCACGCCGGTAGACGCCGGAGATGCGCTCGACCGCCTCGCGCCCGAGCGGCAGCCGCAGCGGCACCTCCTCGCCGTGCACGAGCGAGACGATGATCTCGGCCGCCCGCGCCGGGTCGCCTTCCTGGCGGCCGTCGGTGCCGGCCATGTCGGCGCGCACGGCGGCCAGCACCTGGCGGTAGGTCTCCGACGGCTCGGCGAACTCCAGCACGTCGGCGCCGTTGAAGCCGGTGCGGAACCGGCTCGGCTCGACGATCATCACGCGGACGCCGAACGGTGCGACCTCTCCGGCCAGCGCCTCCGACCAGCCTTCCAGGGCGAACTTCGACGCCGAGTAGGCCGACACGCCGGGGAAGGACATACGCCCGCCCTGGCTGCTCATCTGCACGATGGTGCCGGAGCCGCGGGTGCGCATGCCGGGCAGCACCGCCCGCACGAGGGCGGCGGGACCGAACAGGTGCAGGTCCATCAGCTCGCGCAACTGCTCGTCGCCGACCTCCTCGACCGCTCCGACCACGGCCCGTCCCGCGTTGTTGACCAGCACGTCGACCTGGTCGAACCGGTCGATCGCGGCCTGCACGAGGGCGGGCGCCGCGGCGACGTCGCGGGCGTCGAAGGGGGCGGCCAGGAAGGCGCCGGGGTGCGCGTCCACCAGGTCGGCGACGCTGCCGGGGGTGCGCACCGCGGCCACGACGTTGTCGCCCGCCGCGAGGGCGGCCTCGGCCAGTGCGCGCCCGAGTCCGCGGGATGCGCCGGTGATGACCCATGTCTGTGTCGTCATGGATGTGACGCTAGGACTTCGAGCGCGCTCTAACGCAAATCGCCGTTTATCGGGTGATCTTCGCGCCGATCATGGTGAACCGTTCGAGTCGTCGGGTACGTCGTCGCACTGGTCGACCACACCTACGAGACTTCAGGCACGACCTTGGCGCCGGCGGGGGCACGCCTTCGTCGTGCTCAGTGCGCCGCGCGGACCGCCGAGACCAGTCCGCCGGCGCCCTCGTCCTGTTGCGACGGGTTGAGCACCGGACGCCCGTAGGCCTCGGCGCGCTCACGCAGGGTGAAGGTCTCCGCCTCCCAGCCGAGGCCGTCCAGCCAGCCGACCGGGTCCTCCGGCATCTCCGAGACCCACATCGACGCCGGCGATGCCGGAGCGGCGTCCGCGCGGAAGCGTTCGACCACACCGCGCGAGGCCAGTGTCAGGCCCATCCTGCTGCCTGCGGCGGACAGCGCGCCGACCTGTTCGAGCAGCGACTGCACCGCGTCCTCGGGCAGATAGACCAGTAGTCCCTCGGCGATCCACACCGTCGGCTGCGCCGGATCGTGCCCGGCCGCGGCCAGGGCGCCGGGCCAGTCCTCGCGCAGGTCGACCGGGACGGTGATCCGCTCGCAGCGCGGAACGGCCCGCTCCTGACGCAGCACCGAGGCCTTGAAGCCCAGCGGTTCGGCCGTGTCGATCTCGAACAGCCGGGTCCCCGCAGGCCAGTCCATCCGGAAGGCCCTGCTGTCCATCCCGGCTCCGAGCAGCACGACCTGCCGGACGCCGGACGCGACCGCCTGGTCCAGCAGGTCGTCCAGGAACTTCGTCCGGATGACGATCGAGAAGGCCACCCCGAGCCAGCGGCGCCGCGCCGCCTCGTCCGCGTGCGGGGACGGCGGCGTCCCGGGGTCGATCCCGCCCGCCGTGGCGAAGGCCAGCGCCAGCGGGTCCCGGAACAGCGGTTGCTCGCGTGCCGTCTCGATCGCCCTCACCCGGCCCACACCCCGGACGGCTCAACCCGTCCCGCTGCATCAGTCATGCGGTCAGCCTAGGCCGCCGGGGCGTCACACCGGCGCGGTGGTCACCAGCGCCTCGTGGAGGGTCATCCTGGCGTGATGATCAGCTTGCCCCGCTTGGCCGTGCCGTTCCGTTCGAGTTCGGTGAGCGCCGGGATGGCTTGCGAGAGCGGGACGGTGCGGGCGATCGGTAGCCGCAGCGTTCCCTGGCCCGCGGCTCGGGCGACCTCTTCGAGGTCTTTCGTGACCGGTCGCGCGATCATGGCGTGGAACGGCCCGGGCAGGACACTCCTTGCGAGGTTCGACGGGGTGGGAAGGACGCTGATGACGCGGCCGCCGGGCTTGAGCATCGTCCGCGCGGCTTTGACCGGGAGCGTGCCGGCGGCGACGAGGACGAGGTCGAACCGCCTTCTGAGCGAGACGGGGTCGAAGCCGAAGTCGACGACCGGGTCGATACCGAGGTCGCGTGCTTCGGACCTGGCGTTGTCGCGGCAGCTACCTGCGACCGTGGCCTGGTGTGCGAGGGCGATCTGCACGGCGGAGCGGCCGACTCCGCCGAGGCAGCTGTGAACGAACACGGCCTGGCCCGGCTGCAGCCTTCCCTTCGTGATCAGGGCCTGCAGGGCGGTGATCCCGACCGTCGGGATAGCGGCGGCGTCCTCGAACGAGAGGTTCCCTGGCTTGTTGACGACGCCCTTCTCCTGAGCGACCACCACGTCGGCGAACGCGCCCGCGGACTTGATCGTCGTCCCGCCGAGCACTTCGTCACCCACGTGTAACCGGGTGACGTGGTCGCCGACTGCCTCGACGACGCCCGCGAAGTCATAACCCATCGCGCGCGGGAAGCGCCGGCCGGTCACGTGCTTCATGCGGCCGGCGCGGATGCCGAAGTCCATCGGGTTGGCCGCGGCCGCGCGCACACGGACAAGGACCTCGTCGGCGCCGAGCGGCGCCGGCTCGAAGTCTTCGAGCCGCATGACTTCCGGCCCGCCGTACTGGTGATACTGGATCCGCTGCATCGTCGTCATCCCTTCATCGCTTCCACATGAGGTCTTTGCGGCGCGGTCACAGCGTGACCACGACCTTGCCGTGGACGTGGCGTCCGGCCTGCAGCGTCACGGCGTCGCGGATCTTCTCGACCGGGAAGGCAGCGGCGATGGGGACGGTGAGCTCGCCGGCGAGGATCGCGTCGGTGATCTGCCTCAGGGCGTCCGGCACCGCGTCGACGGCGCCGGTGGCGCGTACGCCGCCGGGAGGGTTGGGGCCCGCGGCGACCGTGGAGATCCGCTCGGGCGCCACGCCGAGCGCCAGCGCGGTCTCGGCCGTCTCCGTGCCGAACAGGTCGGTCGCGGCGGTCACCCCGCCGGGCGCCAGCGCCCGGACCCGGTCCGCCAGCCCGGCGAACACCCCCACGCCACCGGCGGCTCCCCCGATCAGGACGGTGTCGCCGGGCCGCGGGCCGATCGCCGTTAGGGCGGCGGCGGCAGTCAGGCCGGCCACCGGAAGCGTGCTCGCCACCTCATCGCCGATTCCCTCCGGTGTATGCCACAGCGAATCGGCGGGCGGCTTGATCACCACGAAATCGGCGACCGCCCTGCCCAGGGCGCCGCCGAAGACACGGTCGCCCACGGCGAAGCCCGTGACACCGTCACCTACCTCGTCGATCACTCCGGCGAGGTCGGACCCGAAGCCGGCCGGCACGGCGATGCCGAACCGCGCCGCCGCCTCCGGCCGCGAGGCGATGCCCCAGTCCATCGGGTTCAACCCGGCGGCCGTCACGCGCACGCGGACCTCACCAGGGCCGGCGTGCGGCTCGGGAACCTCCCGCAGCTCCAGCACTTCGGGGCCTCCGAACGCTTCGTAGATCACAGCTCGACTCATTGACGCACTCCTCGCAGAGCAAGTGACGGGACTTGGTTCCATCACCGTAACACGAGTGACGGAACCAAGTCCCGTACACTGTGTTCATGGCTCGCTGGGAACCGAACGCACCAGAACGGCTCGCTAACGCCGCCCTCGACCTGTTCGCCGAGCGGGGCTACGAGAACACGACCGTGATCGACATCGCACAGCGCGCGGGGCTGGCGAAGACCACCTTCTTCCGGCACTTCCAAGACAAGAGGGAAGTCCTCTTCGGCCGCGGCACGGTGAACGAACTGCTCGCCGAGGCGACAGCCGCAGCCCCGGCGACCGCCGGCCCGCTAGAGGCGGTCGCTCACGCGCTGGACGCGGCGGGCAGACAAGTCTTCACGTCCGAACGCCGCGAATTCATCGCCCGCAGACAGGCGGTGATCGCCGCCAACCCCGAACTGCGGGAACGCGAGGCGCTGAAGAACCTCGCCCTCATCGCATCAATGGTCGACGCGCTCAAACGGCGCGGCGTTCCCGAGCTGACCGCTCGCGTGGCCGCGGAGCTCGGCGCCCTCGCCTCCACGATCGCCTACGAACGCTGGAGCCAGACGACCGCCGGCGAGGACTTCGGCGAGATCGCGCGACAAGCGCTCGACGACGTGCAGGCGTCCACAGCCTTCTGCTGACGCGGCACGCGACGGATCCTCCTCGCGGGCCGGTACGGCCCGGCTGGTCATCTGGCGGGCGTGAACTGGGACAGGTCGTAGATGCCGAGGGTCTTCTCGATGTCGGCGACCTGGTCGACGATGCCCTCGAAGCCGCGCCGGCCGAAGCGGCGGTGTTCTTCGTCCTCGAAACGTTCGGCCAGCTCAAGGAACTCCTTGGCGGGCACGACCTCGCGGAAGGCGGGGAACACGACGGTGTCCTCGCGGGCTTCGTGGGGTTCGTACATGCGGATGAACGCGGCCATGTCGGCGACCAGTGAACGGCGGGCGTGGGTGCCTGAGGCGCCGGAGCGCCCGGTGGCGGCGAGGATGCGGCCGGTCAGCGCCCGCCCTCTGCGGTGTTGCAGCTGGAGGACCGAGACGGTGTCGGTGAGCTTGCCGGCCTCGCGCAGGCGGGGGAAGACGTACTGCTCTTCCAGATGCTCGTGGTAGTCCTCGATGAAGTCGCGGATGATGCGGGCGGCGGCGTTCAGCGGCTGGGCGGGTGCGCTGCCCCCGCCCTCGACCCGGCGGATGCCCTCACGGTAGACCAGCAGGATCCGCTTCAGCACGCCGTGCTCACGCATCAGGTCTTCCGGCGGGGTCACCTCCGCCTCCTGCTCATGGGGCGCCGCCTGCGGGCCGGGTGTGGCCGCGAGAGCCGGGGCGCCGGGCAGGCCGCGGTAGGCCGTGACGCTCACCGCGCCCGCCAGGGCGGCGGAAGACAGGCCCAGGAGGTCACGGCGGCGCACCGCCGGTGAGTTGCGATCGTCCACGACATCCCCGTTTTCGCCCGGTCCCGACGCTTGTCCACGCGCACAGCGTGTCGTCGGGACACTCCCCCGCATGGACGGCCCGCACGCCGCCGGCTGAGTAAATGCTTCGCCCGGCTACCACGGTGTTGCCGCGACGCGGCTTCCTCGGCCCGGCCGGCCGCACGCCATCCCGCCTCGGGCGTCGCGTCAGGCGGGTTGGAACAGTTCGACCAGGTTGCCGGCGGGATCGGCGAGCAGGATCTGCCGCCCGCCGGGGCCGGTGACCACATCACTGCGGAACGACGGCAGTCCTGCGGCGCGCAGCCGGGCGATCTCGGCGTCCAGGTCGTCGACGACCAGGTGGATACGGTTGCGCCCCGCGACGGCGGCGTCGGCGGGTGTGGCGCGAGCGCCGGAACTGGCGGGCCCCGACAGCAGCAGGCGCAGCGGCCCACGGATCACGTCGGCGAACGCGGGCCCGGCGCTGCTGTTGAGGGTGAAGCCGAGGTGGGTGGTGTAGAAGCCGACGGCTGCCTGGACATCGTCGACGAGGTAACGGACGCTGGCGTACTGGTCGGGTGCCGTCATGCGTGGGCCTCCGGGGTCTGGGCGAGGACGGGCAACAGGTGGCGGACGCGTGCGTCCATGTCCGCCGCGGCGTGAGCGAATGCGGCATGGCTGTCCTCCGCGCGGCCTGCGGTGGCCGGGTCGGGGATGCTCCAGTGGACCCGCCTCGCATGGTCGCCGAACTCCGGACAGACTTCGCGGGCCCTGTCGCACAAGGTGATCACGTAATCGAACCGGCGGCCGCGCAACGTGTCCAGATGCCGGGGCTGCCGGCCGGCGATGTCGATGCCGTACCGCTCCCGCAGCACCCGCACGGCGTGGGGGTGCACATGAGCCTTGGGCCGGCTGCCGGCGCTGGTCACCATCACATCGCCGGTGGTCAGATGGCGTAGCAGGGCTTCGGCGATCGGTGAGCGGGCGCTGTTGCCCGTGCACACGAACAGCACCGCCAGGCGCGGCCACCGCCGCCGGCCGTCCGGGGACCTCGATGGCGTGGCGGCGCGGCGCAGTGCCGGATGCAGGGCGGCCCCGGCATCGGCCAGCGCCTGTCCGCAGCGGTCCAGGTCCAGGTGGTAGTAGCTGTCGCGGCCGTCGAAACTGCTCCGTGTGACGGCGACCAGGCCACCGTCGCGCAACAGCCGCAGATGATAGGAAACCAGGTTCTGGGGTGCATCGACCAGCGACATGAGCTCCCGCACCCGCAAGTCGCCGGCGGCGAGCTCGGTCAGCAACCGCCAGCGCAGCGGGTGGGCGGCCAGACGCACGAACGCCGGGACCGCCTCACTCGAGGACGCCATGCGTTCGACAATATATCAAACCCATTTGATGGAATAGCCGCCTGCACGAACCATTCCGGAAACACCGATCAACAGGTTGAGGCATGAACACCGAGCACGACTGGATCACCACACCCGTCACCGCGGACATATTGCGCGGTTTCCTCGATCTGGAAGCGACCGCGCACGGCCTGCTGCCGCATCGGCTGCCCGCTCGGGCACGCCGGCAGATCCCCGACGACCAACTGGCCGTAGCCGAGGCGCAGCCCTCCGGCGTGCGGCTGGCGTTCCGCACCCGGGCCACCGCGATCGAGCTGGACACGTTGCCCACCAAGCGGGTCTACGCGGGTTTCCCCACCCCGCCGGACGGCATGTACGACCTGCTGGTCGACGGGCGTCTCACCGCCCAGGCCACGGTGCCCGGCGGCAGAGTGCGCACGATCGTCGACATGGTCACCCAGGCCGCCGAAGTACACGAGGGGCCTGCCGGCACCGCCCGCTTCACCGATCTGCCCGTGGGTGACAAGAACGTCGAGATCTGGCTTCCGCACACGGAGATCACCGAGCTGATCGCCTTGCGCACCGACGCCCCGGTCGAGCCGGCGCCCGACAGTGGGCGCAGGGTGTGGCTGCACCACGGCAGCTCCATCAGTCACGGCTCGAACGCCGCCCACCCGACAGGCACCTGGCCGGCACTGGCAGCCGCCCAAGGAGGGGTGGAGCTCGTCAATCTGGGGTTCGCCGGCAGCGCGCTGCTGGACCCGTTCACCGCCCGTGCGATGCGGGACGCGCCCGCGGACCTGATCAGCGTCAAGATCGGCATCAACGTCGTCAACGGCGACGTGATGCGCCTGCGCGCCTTCGTCCCTGCGGTCCACGGCTTCCTGGACACCATCCGCGAGGGGCATCCGGCCACTCCGCTGCTGGTCGTGTCCCCCATCCTGTGCCCGGTCCAGGAGGACACCCCCGGCCCCCTCGCGCCGGACTTCGACGGCGGTGTCCTGCGGTTCAAGGCCACTGGCGATCCAGCCGAACGTGCCGCCGGGCGTCTGACGCTCAACGTCATCCGCGACGCGCTCGCCCGGATCGTCGAACAGCGGTCGGCTGACGACCCGGACCTGCACTACCTCGACGGCCGAGACCTTTACGGCGAGACGGACTACGCCGAACTCCCGCTGCCCGACGGGGTTCACCCTGATCCCGCAGGACACCGCCGCATCGCCGAGAACTTCTCGCGGCTCGTGTTCGGCGATTAGGAGCGGCGGGAGTGTGGAACGGCCAGACGCCGCCGTTCACGGTAGGAACCGAGGACAGGCCGATCAGGAATCGAGAAGCACCGATCACCCGGCGCGGCTAACGTGATTGAACGGACCGTCAAAAATCACCAAATCGGGCATGGCGGCCCTCGGCCCAACAGATGGAGACAGGATGAGCATGGCCACGAGCCCGGACGTCCCGAACGTCGACAGCCACGGTGTGATCCGCGTGCACGGCGCGCGCGAGAACAACCTCAAGGACGTCAGCGTCGAGATCCCGAAGCGCAGGCTGACCGTATTCACCGGTGTCTCCGGCTCGGGCAAGAGCTCGTTGGTGTTCGGCACGATCGCCGCGGAGTCGCAGCGGCTGATCAACGAGACCTACAGCGCCTTCGTGCAGGGCTTCATGCCGACCATGACACGGCCCGACGTCGACGTCCTCGAAGGGCTGACGACCGCGATCCTCGTCGACCAGCGGCGGATGGGCGGCGACGCCCGTTCCACGGTCGGCACCGCCACCGACGCCAACGCGATGCTGCGCATCCTGTTCAGCCGCCTCGGACAGCCGCACATCGGCTCACCCAACGCGTTCTCCTTCAACGTCCCCTCGGTGCGGGCGAGCGGCGCGATCACGGTCGAACGCGGCGCCGGCAAGACCAAGACCGAGACGGCGACCTTCACCCGTCTCGGCGGCATGTGCCCGCGCTGCGAGGGCCGGGGCTCCGTCTCCGACTTCGACCTGTCCGCCCTCTACGACGACGCCCGGTCGCTGAACGAGGGGGCGCTCACCATCCCCGGCTACACCATGGACGGCTGGTACGGCCGGATCTTCCGCGGCTGCGGATTCTTCGACCCGGACAAGCCGATCCGGAAGTTCACCGAGAAGGAACTGCACGATCTGCTCTACAAGGAGCCGACCAAGATCAAGGTCGAAGGCATCAATCTGACGTACGAGGGGCTGATCCCGAAGATCCAGAAGTCGTTCCTGTCCAAGGACCGGGAGTCGCTGCAGCCGCATGTCCGGGCGTTCGTTGACCGGGCGGTCACGTTCACCGCCTGCCCCGCCTGCGGCGGCACCCGGCTCAGCGAGGCGGCCCTGTCGTCGCGCATCGCCGGGATCAACATCGCCGACGCCTGCGCCATGCAGATCAGCGACCTGGCCGAATGGGTCGGCGGCCTCGACGAGCCGTCGGCGGCGCCGCTGCTCGCCACGCTGCGGCGCACCCTCGACTCGTTCGTGGAGATCGGGCTGGGCTACCTCTCCCTCGACCGGCCGTCGGGCACGCTGTCGGGCGGTGAGGCGCAGCGCGTCAAGATGATCCGCCACCTCGGCTCCGCGCTCACCGACGTCACCTACGTCTTCGACGAGCCCACCACGGGCCTGCACCCCCACGACATCCAGCGGATGAACGACCTGCTGCTCCGGCTGCGCGACAAGGGCAACACCGTGCTCGTCGTCGAGCACAAACCGGAGACGATCGCGATCGCCGACCACGTCGTCGACCTCGGCCCCGGCGCCGGCACGGAGGGAGGCACCGTCTGTTTCGAGGGCACCGTGGAGGGGCTGCGGGCCGGCGGCACCGTCACCGGCCGTCATCTCGGCGACCGGGCCTCCCTCAAGGAGAAGGTGCGGACGCCCACGGGCACGCTGGAGATCCGCGGCGCGGCGGCGCACAACCTGCGCGACGTCGACGTCGACATCCCGCTCGGCGTGCTGGTCGTCGTCACCGGCGTCGCCGGCTCCGGCAAGAGCTCACTCGTCCACGGATCGATCCCCGCCGGCGCGGGGGTGGTGTCGATCGACCAGGGGGCGATCCGCGGTTCACGACGCAGCAACCCCGCGACCTACACCGGGTTGCTCGACCCGATCCGCAAGGCGTTCGCGAAGGCCAACGGCGTGAAGCCGGCCCTGTTCAGCGCCAACTCCGAGGGCGCCTGCCCCGGGTGTAACGGCGCGGGCGTCGTCTACAGCGACCTGGCGATAATGGCCGGCGTCGCCACCGTGTGCGAGGAGTGCGAGGGCAGGCGATTCCAGGCGTCGGTGCTGGAGCATCGCCTCGGCGGCCGCGACATCAGCGAGGTGCTCGCGATGCCGGTGACCGAGGCCGAGGAGTTCTTCGGGGCCGGCGAGGCGCGCACGCCGGCCGCCCACGCGATCCTCGCCCGGCTCGCCGACGTCGGGCTCGGCTACCTCACGATCGGCCAGCCGCTCACCACTCTGTCGGGCGGTGAACGGCAGCGGCTCAAGCTGGCCACCCACATGGCCGACAAGGGCGGCGTCTACGTCCTCGACGAGCCGACCGCCGGGCTCCACCTCGCCGACGTGGCACAGCTGCTCGGCCTGCTCGACCGGCTCGTCGACTCCGGCAAGTCGGTCATCGTCGTCGAACACCACCAAGCGGTCATGGCGCACGCCGACTGGATCATCGACCTCGGCCCCGGCGCGGGCCACGACGGCGGCCGGATCGTCTTCGAGGGCACCCCCGCCGACCTCGTCGCCGCTCGTTCCACGTTGACGGGTGAGCATCTCGCGACCTACATCGGCGCCTTTACATCGTAGATTCGTATTATGATCGGTGCCGATGACAGCGCCAGCGGTGCCGGAGCGGCTGCCGGCCCAGCAGCCCCCACGTGACCCGTACGAGGTGTACCTGGACGGCCTGCCCAGTCCCGAGTCGAGGCGGACGATGCGCGGCTGCCTCGACCGCATCGCCCGGCTCATCACCGGCGACCCGCACGCCACCGGCGCCGGCCAGCCCTGGGAGCTGCTCCGCTACGAGCACACGGTCCGGTTGCGGACTCTCATGCGCGAGCAGGGCTGGTCGCCGTCGCACGTGAACAAGCACCTCGTGGCGCTGCGGCGGGTGCTCAAGGAGGCCTGGCGACTCGGGCTGATGACGGGCGAGGACTACCAGCGAGCGGCCGACCTGCCCGCGTACAAGCACACCCGGGTGCCGGCCGGGCGGCACGTCGAGTCCGGCGCGCTGGTCTCGGTGCTTCGCGTCTGCGACGACGACCACTCCCCCGCGGGCAGGCGGGACGGCGCACTGCTCGCGACGCTCTACTCGACGGGTTGCCGCAGGGCGGAGCTGGCCGGGCTCACCCTCGCCGACTTCGATCCCGGCGCCCGCTCCCTGCGGGTGCGCGGCAAGGGCGACAAGGAACGCCTCGTCTACCTGACGGTCGAGGCGGTGGAGCGGCTCGACCTGTGGCTGGCCGTACGCGGCGGGGAGCCCGGGCCGCTGTTCTGCCCCGTCAACAAGGCGGGCAGGCTGCGGCTCTCCCACATGACCGGCCAGGCGGTCGCCGACATCGTCTCGCGCCGTCTGGCCGCGGCGGGCGCCGCGCGCCGGACGCCCCACGACTTCCGGCGCACGTTCATCGGCGAGCTCCTCGACGCGGGCGTGGACCTCGCGACCGCGCAGGCGCTGGTCGGCCACGCCTCCCCCGCGACCACCGCCCGGTACGACAGGCGTCCCGAGCGCCGCCGCCGGGAGGCCGTCGACCGCCTGCGGATGCCCGGCGCGGACGGCGCCTGACCACTCGCCGGAGGCCTGGCAGGCGTCTAGAAACGGCATATATCGGACAGGGGCCGGAGCGCCGAGCCCGAGCACGTCCGGAGTGGGCTAGAGTCGTACGTGGCCGATGTGGTTTGTGTCCCCCGGGCCGCAAATACCGCCTTCACGGAATACCGTCCGGCTGGAGCCGTGTTGTGCGTCTCGCCGAGGAGGCGACCGCCACATCGGCCACTGACGTCGCGCCCCGCGAGACCACCGTCTCGCGGGGCGCTTCGTGTTCCGGGGGCCCTCTCCAGCCGCGTCGTCTTGGGAGTGCCGTCTCGCCGGCGCCGCCGTTGTCTTGGCGCCGCCGTCTTGGCGGTGTCATACAGAAAAACAGGGCTCCGCTTGCACAATGTCCACACTCGGACCGTCAGGCGGGGGTCCTAGGGTTGTCCGCATCGCCAGGTGAAGGAGAGCCCGTGATTTACCGCGCCGCGAAGATCATCAGCGTTCCCGTCATGCGCGCGCTCTGGCGGCCCCGTGTGGAGGGCCGCGAGCACGTCCCCACGCACGGTCCGGCGATCCTGGCCTCCAACCATCTGTCCATCCTCGACTCGTTCTTCCTGCCCGCGGTGCTGCCGAGGGACATGACCTTCGTGGCCAAGAAGGAGTACTTCACCGGCAACCGGCTCACGGCCCTGTGGATGCGCGCGACCGGGACCATGGAGATCGACCGGCAGAACGCCGCCGCGGCCCAGGCCATGCTCGACGCGGCCGTTGACGTGCTGAAGTCGGGTGAGCTGTTCGGCATCTACCCCGAAGGGACCCGCTCCCCCGACGGGCGCCTCTATCGCGGCAAGATCGGAGTGGCCTGGCTCGCCCTCACCACGGGGGCTCCGGTCCTCCCCGTGGCGATGCTGGACACCGAGAAGGTCCTGCCGCCGGGCACCTCCGTGCCGCGGATCCACCGGATCGGCATCCGCATCGGCGAGCCGATGCTCTTCACCGGCGACGCGGCCAGCGCCCGCGACCGGCGTCAGGTCACCGACGAGGTCATGGAGGCGATCCGGCGGCTGTCGGGGCAGGAGTACGTCCCGAGGTACGCCTCGAGCCTGAAGGACGCCGGCTGATCCGCGGGTCCTCGTCCACAGCTCCCCCGACCGGCCTGTGGCGGCCCGTGAAGGGACGCTAGGCTCGGGGACTACTCGGACACAGGGGGTGGCACGTGCCGCGAGGACGCACCGTGGCGATCGGGTCCGCTGTCGCGGTACTGGTGGCGGCCGGAGCGGCGGGGGGCGCCTACTACGTCCTCCACACGCGCGGCACCCCGCAGGAGACCGCCTCCCGTTTCACCGCCGCGTGGTCGCGCGGCGACACCGCCGCGATGAAGACGGAGCTCGCCGCCCCGGCCCCCGGCTTCGACGCCGCGTACGCCGAGCTGACCAGGAACCTCGGCGCGTCCTCGGTCGCGGTCACCGGTGTGCGGGTGACGACGACCGCCGGCGATCGGGCCACCGCCTCCTACACGGTCACCGCCCGGCTGAAGAACGTGGGCGACTGGACCTACCAGGGGCGGCTCCCGCTCAGGGTGAAAGACCACTACTGGAAGGTCGACTGGACCCCCGCGGCCGTCCACCCGGCCCTGGCCGGCGGCGGCCACCTGTCGATCAAGACGACGTGGCCGCAGCGCGCGGCCATCACCGACGCCAACGGCGACCGTATCGACGGCGGCGACGTGGGCGGCTCGGTCCAGCAGCTCGTGGGATATCTGGCCAAGGCCACCGCCAAGGACGTGAAGAAGCTGGGCGCGGCGTACCGCCCGGGTGACGCGATCGGCGCGGCCGGGCTGCAGGCGGCGTTCCAGAAGCGGCTCGCCGGCACCCCGACCACGCGCATCCAGGTGACCGGCGCCCATCCCGCCGTGCTCCACACCATCGACGGCGAAGCGGGCGAGGAGCTGCGCACCACGCTCGACCTGCGGGTCCAGCGGTCCGCCGCGGACGCCGTCCGCGACGTCGAGAAGCCCGCCTCCCTGGTCGCGATCCGCCCCTCGTCGGGCGAGATCCTCGCCGTCGTGAACAACAAGGGCGGCTTCAACCGGGCGCTCGACGGCAACTACGCGCCCGGCTCCACGTTCAAGACGATCACCGCGGCCGGGCTGCTCGCCGAGGGGCTCACTCCGCAGTCCAAGGTGACCTGCCCCAAGCAGGTGAAGGTCGGCGGCCTCGACATCCGCAACTCCGATCACGAGGCGTTCGGGTCGCTGTCGTTCCTCGACTCCTACGCCCACTCGTGCAACACCACGTTCGCCCCGCTCGCCGCGGACAAACTCGGCGCGCAGAAACTGTACGACCTGGCCACCGCCTTCGGGTTCAACCTGCCGCTGAACATCGGCGTCCCGGCAACCCAGGGCAGCATGCCCAAGGCGACCAGCGACGCCGAGCTTGGGGCCGAGGCGTTCGGTCAGGCGAGGATCACCGCCAGCCCGCTGGTGATGGCGACGGTGGCGGCGGCCGTGGCCGACGGCAGCTGGCGCCCGCCGACCCTGGTGCCGGACCTGAAGCAGAAGACCTCGCCCAAGTCGCTGCCCGATGGTGTCGCCGAGCAGTTGCGGGCGATGATGCGCGCCGTCGTCACCAAGGGCACCGCCCACGCGGCCGGCCTCCCGGCCGGGACCGCCGGCAAGACCGGCACGGCCGAGTTCGGCACCGGCCCCAAGCTCGACACCCACGCGTGGTTCATCGGCTTCCGCGGCGATCTCGCCTTCGCGGTCGTCGTGGAGGGCGGCGGGATGGGCGGCGACGTGGCCGCCCCGATCGCCACCGCGTTCCTGAAGGGACTCGGCTGAGGATCCAGGCGTTTATCCCGGCGAAGAACGCCAGACCGATGTCGAGATAACCAGAGCTAGTAAACCAATTCGTTATTCTGGCGATATCGGAAAAATTTATTCGCCTGATATGATTGGCGAAGAGTAATTTATGTTCTCTGTGTGAACAGCAATGGAGAACCCAGCCAGACCGCCCTCACCGCCGCCGCGGCGCGGGCGGCCCATCTGATCGTCGACGACGAACCCCTCATCTTCCGGGACACCCTCGCGTACGAGCTGCTCGGAGACGCCGCCGAGACGCTGGTGCACTATCACCGGGCGAACGGCGCGCACCCGGTTCTGGCGTCGGCCCGAGCCGCCGTGGTCACCCGCGCCCGTTACACCGAGGACCGCCTGGAAGAGGGCGTGGGGCGCGGCGTCGGACAGTACGTGATCCTCGGGGCCGGCCTCGACTCCTTCGCCCTGCGGTCGCCCCTCGCGCAGCGCGTCCAGATCTTCGAGGTCGACCATCCGGCGACCCAGGAGTGGAAGCGCGCCCGGTTCGACAAGGCGGGGATCGCGATCCCGCCCACCCTCACGTTCGTCCCCGCCGACTTCGAGTCACGGTCCCCCGCGGACGCTCTCGTCGCCGCGGGCTTCGACCCCACCCGGCCCGCCCTGGTCGCGTGGCTGGGCGTCGTCATGTACCTGACCCGCGACGCCGTCGACGGCACTCTCGCGATGATCGCGGGCTTCGCGCCCGGCACAGAGATCGTCCTCGACTACATGCTGCCCGAGGAACTGCGCGACGCCCGCGGTCAGTCGTACGTCGAGCAGGTCATGCCGTTCGCCGCCGAGCGCGGCGAGGCGTGGCTGTCCTTCTTCGGCCCCGAGGAGATGGCCTCTCTCCTCGGCGCGCACGGTTTCGAGGTGATCGAGCACGCCGGGCAGCGCGAGTCCGTCGACCAGTCCCTGTGGCGGAGGCCGGACGCGCTGGCCCCGAGCCGCCTGTCGGTCCTGACCCATGCCCGCCTGACCGCCCGCTGACGCCGGCGGGGCCCCGCCCGCGCTCTACCCGCCGGGCGGGGCCCCGCCGTACGGGCCTGGTGCAATGACAGGCCGCGCCGGGCTCGACCGGCGCGGCCCCAGGTCAGTACGGCCAGCCGGGGACGTTCAAGCGGACACGGTAGAGGCCGAAGTTTCCGGTGTTCCCGCCGCGGGAGGGTGCGCCCGAGGTGATGTACAGCGTCCGGCCGTCGGAGCCGCCGAAGGCGACGTTGGTGGTGTTCAGTCCGGCGGAGATGGTGCCGAGCTGCACGCCGGAGGGCGCGTACACGTGGATCTTGCCGTCGTTGAAGGAGGCCTGGTAGAGGTTGCCGGCACAGTCGATGGTGGCGCCGTCCGAACCGTTGAGGGACGCGAAGTCCGTGCGGGAGCCGACGCTGCCGTCGGAGTTGACCGGCCACTTGTAGATCCGGCCCGTGCCGTTGCCGCCGACGTAGAGCGTCCTGCCGTCGGGCGAGAGCACGATGCCGTTCGGCTCCCGGATGGTGTCGTCGATCAGCGAGACGACGCCGTTCTTGACCCGGAAGACGCCGGTGCGGCCGGACATCTGGTCGGCCCGGTTGGCGCGCTGGAAGTCGGGGTCGGTGAAGTAGACGGTGCCGTCGGCGCCGACGGTGAGGTCATTGGGCGAGTTGAAGGCGTGGCCCTGGTAGGAGGAGGCGACCACGCCGCGTGTCAGGTCGGTCAGGCGGAAGGAGGAGACACTCCGCTGGTCGTGTGTCGCGGCCAGCAGGGTGCCGCCGTCCCGGCTGAGGGCCAGGCCGTTGCTGCCGGAACCGGAGATGAGGGTCTGGAAGGTGTTCGGCTCGGTGAATCGCAGCACGTCCGATGGCTGGACGCCCTCCGGCCCGGTGCCGTCGCGCATGAGCGTCAGCAGCAGGCTCTGGGTGGTGGCGTCCCAGACCGGGCCTTCCAGGAAGTTGAACCCGTCCCGGATCTTGGTGGCGGTCACCGACGACGACGGCAGCGGATTGGGGTAGGTCGTGCCCGGCGTGCACGGTCCGACACCGGGACGCGGCGTGCCCGGCGTGGGGGTGACGCTCGGCGTCGGTGTCGGGGTGGGGCTGGGGGTCGGCGTCGGTGTCGCGGTGGGGGTCGGCGTGGGAGTCGGCGTCGGCGTGGGGGTGAGGGTCGCGGGGCCGCTGCACATGGCGCCGTTGACCCAGAAGGTGGTGGGTAAGGGGTTGGCGCCGGTGAGGTTCGCGGTGAATCCCATGCCGCCGGCCGTGGCGTTGGTGGCGATGGAGCCGTTGTAGGCCATGCTGGTGGCGGTCACGTGCGCGCCGGTCTGCGTCCAGGTGGCGTTCCAGCCGGAGGCGATTCTCTGGCCGGAGTCGGGGAAGTCGAACTCCAGCTTCCAGGCGCTGATCGGGTCGCCGAGGTTGGTGATGGCCACGTCGCCTTGGAAGCCGCCGCCCCACTGGTTCGCGATCTTGTAGGTCACCTTGCATCCGGCGGCCGCCGCGGCCGGCATCGTCACCGTTGCGACTCCACCGGCGGCGACCAGCGCGGCGGCCAGTCCGGTGGCGAGACTTCGTCTCATCAGGAAGTCCTTTCGGGAAACGACGACGGTCGGCTGCCGCCCGCGTCGGGGTGCCGGCCGGGGGCGGCAGGCCACCGGCACGCCACGCGGCGCACCGTCGGCCGCGCGTCCCGAAATTAAGCGACCAAGCGGCCGGTCGCGATCAGTCGCCCGGTGCGGCGTTCGCCGAGTGAGACGCGATGTGATCACCCGTGTCGCGGTGACCGGTCGTGCGCCGCGCCGATGACCGCCTCACCTGGACGAACGCGGCCGCCCGCCCATCCGGCGAGCCGATCGGCGGCCGAAGGGAACCCGGGCCACGCCGTTGAAACGTTCAGTCCGCGCCGGGGCGTGGCACGCCGCCGGCCGGGCCGTCCGGTCAGATGGGGAACGCGGCGGCGTCGTGGCGGAGCGCCATGACGAGCAGAGTGGCGATCAGCGTCGCTATGAGCAGCCAGCTGACCGCGATGATCACAGTCGAGCGGCTCGGCCTGCGGCGGGGCGGCCGGTCCGTCGACCGGCGCCGCTGATGCTTCCCGCGCTCCACGCGCTGGTTGAACGACTGGAGCCGTGCGGCCAGCTTCGGGTCATCGTCGCTGAGGTGCCGCTCGATCATCGCCAGCATTCGCTCTTCGTCCTGCGACCAGGCCATGACGCAACTCTCCAGAACGCGAGGTGTGTGCCGTCGTTCTGCCCATCGATGAAGATCGTTAGCCGTTTCGAGGGAATCGATTTACGGAGCGTTGGCGGTTGCGATCGGCATCGAAATCTTGTTCTAATGGGGAGTATGCGCTGGGACCACCTGCGCCTGGCCGAGCCGAGCCGGGACGAACAGGCCATTCCTCTCTTCGCCGGTGGCGCGGTCACGCGGACCTTCGATACGCCGGAGTTCCGCGGCATCACCTTCTACGAGGTCCAGGCCCGCTCGATCATCAACCGCGTGCCCGGCGCGAGCCGGGTCCCGTTCGAATGGACCATCAATCCCTATCGGGGATGCAGCCACGCCTGCGTCTACTGCTTCGCCCGCAGGACGCACGAATACCTCGACCTCGATTCCGGGCACGACTTCGACTCCAAGATCGTGGTGAAGGTCAACGCCCCCGACCTCGTCCGGCGGGAGCTGGCCTCTCCCCGGTGGACCGGGCAGCCGATCGCCATGGGCACCAACGTCGACGTCTACCAGCGGGCCGAGGGCCGCTACCGGCTCATGCCGGGCATCCTCGCCGCCCTCCGGGACGCCGCCAACCCCTTCTCGATCCTCACCAAGGGGTCGCTCATCCTGCGCGACCTCGACCTGCTCGCCGAGGCCGCCGAGGTGACCGACGTGAGCGCGGCGGTCTCCGTCGGCTTCACCGACCAGGACCTCTGGCGGACGGTCGAGCCGGGGACCCCCGCCCCCCGCAAGCGGCTGGAGGTCTGCGCCACGCTCAACGAGCGGGGCATCCGCTGCGGCGTGCTGATGGCCCCGATCCTCCCCTACCTGTCCGACTCCCCGGAGGCGCTCGCGAGCACCGTCCGGGAGATCGCCGATGCCGGGGCGACCTACGTCGCCCCGATGGCGCTGCACCTGCGGCCCGGAGCGCGCGAGTGGTTCCTGGCGTGGCTGTCCCGGGAGCACCCCCGGCTGGTCCCCCGCTATCAGGAGCTGTACGGCAGGGGCGCCTACGCGCCGAAGGCGTATCAGGATCGCCTCACCCGGCAGGTGGCCGAGCTCGCGCGGAGGTTCGGGATGAGCAGCTCACGACCGCGCGGGGCCCGCGGGTCCGAGCGGGCGCCCCGCCCGGCGGCTCCCCCGGCGCCACAGCAGCTCACGATCATCTGAGCGCCCGCGCCCCGGTGGGTGCGGCCATACGGATCACCGGCTCCCGGCGGAGTCGGGCGGACGATTCCGCCTCCCCGGATACGATCGCGGCGTGGACGACGTCGCGATCCCGCCCGGCCCGGCGCCGGACCCCGCCCTCGCGGCCTTCGTCCGCGATCACACCACGCTCGCCCCGGTGCCGTACGTCCCGGAGATCCGGCTGCGCACTGCGGCCCGGCCCGGGACGGTCGGCGCACCCGGCCGCGACGGCACCGACAGCACCGACGGCACTGAGGGGGAGCTGTACGAGCTCTGGGAGCTGGCCGGGCGGCTGCCGTTCTGGGCCTATCCGTGGGCGGGCGGGCAGGCGCTGGCCCGGCACATCCTCGATCATCCGGAGCTCGTCCGGGGACGCACCGTGCTCGACGTCGCCACCGGCTCCGGGCTGGTCGCCGTCGCCGCCGCCCTGGCGGGCGCGGCCGAGGTGACCGCCAACGACGTCGATCCGAACGCCCTCGCGGCCACCGCCCTGAACGCCCGCGCCAACGGGGTGAGCGTCCGCCTGCTCCCCGGGGACCTGCTCGACCGCGCCCCCGGCCAGGACGTCGTGCTGGCCGGGGACGTCCTCTACGAGCGGCCCCTGGCCGAACGCGTGATCCCGTTCCTCTCACGGCCCGGTGTCGCCCTCGCCGGAGTGCCCGACCGCGCCTGCACCCACCTCCCGCCCGGGGTCGCCACCCGGGTCGCGACGTACGACGTGCCGGCCGTCCTGGAAGACACCCCCACGAAGCAGACCGCTATATACCGATTTATCCGATCTATCGATTTATAGTGAGATAGATCACATCAACATTAAGATCCTGGGAAACGTCTGAGAAAAGGGGGACAAACTTCGAGGGAACGGGGGACGACCGTGTCCTTAACGTCGTCAGCATCTTCAGGGACTTCAGGGTCTTCACGGGCTTCAGGGTCGCCGACCCGCCGCGTGGCACGCTTACTCGTGCGGGCGCTGGAGGCCCGCGACCGGCGGCGCGCCCGTACGGCACCGCCGCCGGACGGCCGTGAGATCCGCATCCTGCTGCTCCACGCCAACGGGATGGGCGGCACGATCCGGACCGTCTTCAATCTGGCCGGCCACCTCGCCAGGACCCACGACGTCGAGATCGTCAGCGTGGTCCGCGAACGCGACGAGCCCTTCTTCCCGGTGCCGCCCGGCGTCCGGATCCGCTACCTCGACGACAGGCTGCCCAGACGCCGGGGCCTGCTGTCACGCTTTCCCAGCCGCCTCGTGCCCGAGGACGAGCCCGCCTATCACTGGTTCAGTCTCCGTACCGACCTCAAGATCGTCCGGTACGTCCGTTCGCGCCGCCGGGGCATCCTCCTCGGCACCCGCCCCGGGCTCAACCTGATCGCGGCGCGTTTCGCCCCACCCGAGATCATCACCGTGGGCCAGGAACACAGCCATCTGTCCGCCCACGGGCCACGCGTCCGCGGCCAGATCATGCGCCGGTACGGCAGGCTCGACGCTCTGGTCACGCTGACGCCGACCGACCTCCTCGCGTACGAGCGGGCCTACGGGAAGGGCGGGCGCACTCCTCCTCGCGTCCTGACCCGGATCCCCAACGCCGTGCCGCCGCTGACGGGCGGCGACTCCGCGCTGACGGCCAAGACGGTCGTGACCGTCGGCAGGCTCACCCACGTCAAGGGCTACGACCTGCTCATCCGGGCGTGGGCTCACGTGGCCGAGCGGCACCCCGACTGGACGTTGCGCATCATCGGGTCAGGGCCCCGCGAGGAGCGGCTGCGGGCGTCCATCGACAAGCGGGGGCTGACCGGCCGGGTCATCCTGGCCGGGCCGGTCTCCGACGTGGGGGCCGAGCTCGGCGCGGCGTCGATGTTCGTGCTCAGCTCGCGCCGCGAGGGCATGCCGATGGTGCTGCTCGAGGCGATGAGCAAGGGGCTGCCCGTGGTCAGCTACGACTGCCCGACCGGGCCGGCCGAGCTGATCACCCACGGACTCGACGGCCTGCTGGTGCAGCCCGGGAAGATCCACGCCATGGCCGACGCGATCTGCTCGGTGATCGAGGACGAGGATCTCCGGCACAAGCTCGGCAGCCGGGGCAAGGAGACCGCCACCGCGTACGGGCTCGACGTCGTCGGTGCCCGCTGGGACGACCTGCTCGACTCCCTCGTCCGCGCCCGTCGGCCCTCCTGACCCGAGCCGACGCCTTTACGATGTAGATCACCAGTACTTTTGTCCCGTCGTACCGCGGATTCATCGATCTACTGGCGCGCCTCGTGGATTTCTACGTTGGGACCGTGGAAACCAACGCCGTCTCCCTCGAATCGGTGACGAAGACCTTCGGCTCCGTCCGGGCCGTGGACGACCTCACCCTCCGCGTCCCCCGTGGACAGACCGTCGCCCTGCTCGGCCCGAACGGCGCGGGAAAGTCGACCGCCATCGGCGTCCTGCTGGGGCTGCTGCCACCCGACTCCGGGCGGGCGACGGTCTTCGGGCTGGATCCCGAGCGTGCCGTGCGCCGCGGTCGGGTGGGCGCCATGCCCCAGGAGGGCGGGCTGATCCCGCGCGTCACCGTGCGGGAACTGCTCGGCTTCCTCGCCGGGACCTACCCCGCTCCCCTGCCCCTCGACCGGCTGCTGGCGCTGGCCCAGATCACCCACCTGCGGGACCGCCGCGTCGACCGGCTGTCCGGCGGGCAGGCCCAGCGCGTCCGGTACGCGACCGCCCTGGCCGGCGACCCCGATCTGCTCGTGCTCGACGAGCCGACGGCCGCGCTGGACGTCGAGGCCAGGCGCGAGTTCTGGGACAGCATGCGGGGCCTGGCCAGCCGGGGCAGGACCATCCTGTTCTCGACCCACTACCTGGAGGAGGCCGACGAGCAGGCCGATCGAATCATCGTCGTCGACCGCGGCCGGGTGATCGCGGACGGCACGAGCGCCGACATCAAACGGGCCGTCGCGCTGACCACCGTGAGCGTCACCGCCCGTGGCGACGCGACCTGGCTGGGCGCGCTGCCGGGAGTCCGCCATCTGGAGATCCACGGCGACCGGGCCCACCTGCGCAGCGGGGACCCCGACGCCACCGTCATGGCCCTCGCCGAGGCGGGAGCCGTACGCGACCTTCAGGTCGTCCCCGCGAACCTGGAGGACGCCTTCGTCGCCCTGATCCGGAAGGAGACCGTCTGATGGCCCCACTGACACCCCGCCCGATCCGGCTGACCCTGGGATACGTCGCGCTGGAACTGCGGCGGACCGCGCGCGACGGCGGGTACGTCGTCTTCGGCGTCGCCACCCCCGTCGTCATGTACCTCGTCTTCACCAACCTCGGGCTCGCCTCAGGGGACAGGCGGCACGCGGCGATCTTCACCATGGTGAGCATGGCGGCGTACGGCGCCCTCGGCAGCGCGTTCAACAACGGCAGCGGCCTCGCCGAGGACCGCGAGGCCGGATGGCTGCGCCGGCTCCGCCTCACCCCGCTCGCTCCGGTCCAGGTGGTGACCGGGAAGGTGCTGACGGGCGCCGTCGTGGTCGTGCCCGGCATCGTGGCCGTCCTGCTCACCGGGGCGCTGGTCAACCACGTCACGCTGGACGCAGGTCAGTGGCTGTCCATCGCCGGCCTGCTGTGGGCGGGCACCGTGCCCTTCTCGCTGTTCGGCCTCGGCAACGGCTACCGGCTGACCGGGCAGACCTCCGGAATGGCCAACATCACCGCGATGCTCCTGCTCTCCATCGTCGGCGGCCTGTGGGTGCCCGTTGACGGGTTCCCCGCCTGGCTGCGGCACATCGCGGAGTGGACCCCGTCCAACAGCTACGCCTCGCTGTCGTGGCACGTGGCCTTCGGACAGGCCCCGGGCGCCCGCGAGGTCGCCGTACTGGCCGGATGGCTCGTGCTCTTCGGCGTCTACGCCCTGTACGGCTACCGCCGGTCGGGCCGCCGGGCGTGACCCGTATGACATCCTTTGAACCGATGAGTGACCGGCGCGACGTGTGGCTGGACCCGCTCGGCAAGGACGAGAAGGGGCCCGACGCCAGGGGCATGTACATGTGGGCCGCCTTCACGGCGGGAGGCGTGTGGGACACCGTCCACGGCCGGTCCCATCCCGTCTGGCTCGCGGCGGCGGCCCTCGTCGCCTCCGCCGCCCTCTACTGCGTCGTCGTCCACTTCGCGTTCACCGACCGGCGGCGGGCCACCCGGACGCTTCCGTTCCTCATGGTGACGGCGTTCGCGGCCGCCGCCGGCTTCCAGGACAACTGGTGGTTCCTGATGCCGATGGTCGCCGTGGCGGCGGGCACCGCCCTGCGCGGGCGGGAACTGCCGGTGGCGTTGTTCGCCATCTGCCTCGCCGGCATGGTGTGTCAGTTGTGGAGCGGCGCCCAGGACGTCGGCGGCGTGCTCACCCTCGCCTGGGGAACCCTCATGGCGGGAATCGTCCCGGCCATCATCATCAGGCTCTGGGAGGCCATCCGGGAGCTCCAGGCCACCCGGCGAGAGCTCGCCGAGGCCGCCGTGGCCCAGGAGCGGCTCCGCTTCGCCCGCGACCTGCACGATCTGCTCGGTCACACCCTGTCGGTCATGGTGGTGAAGGCGGAGGCCGTACGCCGCCTGGCGCCGGTGGACGCGGGCGCCGCCGCCGGGCAGGCGGCGGACATCGAGAAGATCGGGCGGCAGGCCCTCACCGAGGTGCGCGCCGCCGTCACCGGCTATCGGGGGCGGGGCTTCGCGGCGGAGCTCGACTCCGCGCGCACGGCCCTCACCGGCGCCGGGATCGCCGTCGTCGTCAGCGCGTCGTCCGTGTCCCTCCCGCCGGAGACGGAGGCCCTGCTCGGCTGGGCCGTGCGGGAGGGCGTCACGAACGTGATCCGCCACAGCGACGCGGCCACCTGCACGATCGACCTGCGCCGCGGCGACGGGCTCGACGGGCTCGTCCTGGAGATCCGCGACGACGGCGCGCACGGCGCCGGGCACGGAAACGGGCACCGCGACGGCCACGGGAGCGGCCACAGAAACGGCTACGGGAACGGGTTGACCGGTCTGCGCGAGCGGGTCGGCGCGGCGGGCGGCACGATGGAGGCCGGGCCGCTCGCGGCGCCGCCGGCCGCACCGACAACCGCGCCGTCCACCACGCCGCCGCCCGGGGCGGCCGCCGGACCCGGCTTCCGGCTCCGGGTGACCGTGCCGTACGAAGCCGTGCCGTACGAAACCGTGCCGCGCGCAGCCGTACCGCACGCGGAGGAGACCGAGTGATCAAGGTGCTGCTCGCCGAGGACCAGGGCATGATGCGGGGTGCCCTCGCCCTGCTGCTCGGGCTGGAGGAGGACATCGAGGTGGTCGCGCAGGTGCCGTCCGGCGACGAGGTCGTGGCGGCCGCGCTGCGGACCCGTCCGGACGTCGCCCTGCTCGACATCGAGATGCCGGGCCGCGGGGGCCTCGACGCCGCGGCCGACCTCCGGCAGGCGCTGCCGGGCTGTGCCGTCCTGATCCTCACCACCTTCGGCCGCCCCGGCTACCTGCGGCGGGCCATGGAGGCGGGCGCGTCCGGGTTCCTGGTGAAGGACGGGCCGGTCGAGGAGCTGGCCGCCGCCATCCGCAGGGTGCTGCGCGGCGAGCGGGTCATCGACCCCGCGCTCGCCGCCGCCGCGCTCAGCACCGGCTCGAGCCCGCTCACCGGCCGGGAGCGCGACGTCCTGGCAGCCGCGGCGGACGGCTCCACGGTCGCCGACGTCGCGGCCCGGCTCCACCTTTCGGAGAGCACGGTGCGCAACTATCTGTCGTCGGCCATCGGCAAGACCGGCACGAGGAACCGCATCGAGGCCGCGCGGCTGGCTCGCCACAACGGCTGGCTCTGACCCGGCCCCGCCGCGGACATGTCGCGCATCAGGGTCCCCGAGGAAGGTGCCGGGGTCAGGGCTCCAGCGGAGCGAGGAACCCGGCGTCGAACGTCACCTTGGCGAGCGCCTTCTGTCCTTCGGCGTTCGGATGGAAGTAGTCCCAGCCGCTGACCTGCTTCAGCGTGAAGGGATAGGAGAAGACGGCGCCTCCGTCATATCTGCATGCGGGCCCGTACCGGGCGCAGGCCTGCCTGAGCTGCTCGTTGTAGGCCATCACCCGCTCGCGCACGGCCTCCCGGCGGGCCACGTCCTTCTTCGCGGCCGAGGTGGGCCGGGCCAGCATGGCCTGGCAGATGTGCCCGACCGCCCAGAACGTGCGGGCCACGGCGTTGTCCTTGCCGGCCCGCCACAGCCGGGCGATGTCGGGAATGCTCGCGACGAGCACCTTCGCCCCGGACGGCCGCAGCACAGCGAGGGCGTCGTCGATGTGGCGGCGGTAGTCGGCCACCGGGGTCATCTGCGCGGGGGTGCCCGTGCACGCGTCCTGCGCGCCGATGAGGATCGTGACGTAGCCGGCTCCGCTCTGGACGGCCCTGCGCGCCTGGCCGGGCAGGTCGGCGCTGGTGGAGCCGGGCACGGCGAAGTTCAGGTTGTGGCCCTTGACGGCGGGGGTGAGGGCGAGCAGGCGCAGGTAGTGGCTGTCGATCGCCGCGTTGTCGCCTGTGGACCACGATCGCGAGGTGCACGAGACGTACCAGCCGCAGGCGTTGAACCCGGCGCTGATCGAGTCGCCGAGCGCCGCCATCACCGCCGGCGTGGTCCCGGCCCGCGCGGCGGCCGGTGTGAGGACGATCGACGCGGCCAGCACGGCCCCGATTTTCAGGATCATGAACACCTCCGGGAGATCAAAGGTAGGGATCCGCTGGAGGTGTGCTCTATCGCCACCAGGGAAGGCGAGCCTTCCGTGACCAACTCCCTATCGCCGCTTGACAGCCGGGCCCCGGGCATCCAAGGGGGGTTGGGGTCGAACACGTTCAGATCGTGCGTAGAGTGAGTCGGGTGAGTGTCGCCCTTATCCGTCCTCTTGTGGTCAGAACGATCGCGGTGAGCGATCCACGGGATCTACCGGCACGCCTTCCGGACTCCGCGCCGTACGCCTGGATCAGGCACGGCGAGGGTCTCGTGGGCTGGGGTGAGGCGGCCCGTGCCGTCATCCCGCCGGGTCCCGGCCGGTTCGACCGCGCGCGGGAGTGGCTGTCCTCGCTCTTCGCCGGCGCGGACATCGAGGACGAGGTCCTGATGCCGGGATCGGGGCCGGTGGCGCTGGGCTCCTTCACCTTCGACGCCGACTCGCCCGGCTCGGTCCTGGTCGTCCCGCGCGTCGTACTGGGCCGGAGGAACGGCCGGGCGTGGCTGACCACGATCGGCGACGACGCCCTCCGGCTCGCGACGCCGCCCCGCGATCCCGGCCGCATCCGGTACGGCGACGGCTCCCTGTCCGCCCTGGAGTGGGAGCACCGGGTCGCGCTGGCCGTGGAGAGGATCAGGGACGGCGCCCTGGGCAAGGTCGTGCTCGCGCGCGACCTCACCGTCACCGCCGAGCGCGACATCGACCCCCGTGTCCTGGTGGCCCGGCTGGCCGGACGCTACCCCGAGTGCTACACGTTCTCCGTCGACGGCCTGGTGGGCGCCACACCCGAACTGCTCGTCCGCCACAGCGGCCAGTCGATCGAGTCGCTCGTCCTGGCGGGCACCACGGCGCGGGGCGCCGACGCCGCCGAGGACGAGGCCCGCGGCGCGGCCCTGCGGGCCTCGGAGAAGGACCGGCACGAGCACGCGTACGCCGTCGCGTCGGTGCGGGAGGCCCTCGCGCCGCTCTGCTCGTCGCTCACCGTCCCCGAGGAGCCGGAACTGCTGGTGCTGCCGAACGTGCAGCACCTCGCCAGCCGGGTGACCGGCCGGCTGTCCGACGGCGCCTCCGTGCTCGACGTGGTGGCCGCGATGCATCCCACGGCCGCGGTCGGCGGCACCCCCACCGGCACCGCCCTGCGGGTCATCCGCGAGCTCGAAGGCATGGACCGGGGGCGTTACGCCGGCCCGGTCGGCTGGATCGACGCGCGCGGCGACGGCGAGTGGGGCATCGCGCTGCGCTGCGCCGAGGTCTCGGGCGCGACCGCGCGGCTCTTCGCCGGGTGCGGGATCATGGCGAAGTCGGATCCCGCCGCCGAGCTGGCGGAGGCGCAGGCCAAGCTCCGCGCCATGCAGTACGCCCTGGAGGGCTGAGCGGAGGGTGAGCACCGCGGGCACCCGCAGCGCACCCTCCGGGCGACGCGCTGGGCGGGTGCCCGGCGGGGACGGTCAGCGGTGCCGTCAGCGGGGCAGACGGACGAGGGCTCCTGCGGACATCCGCGCGCGGCCCGCGGTCGCCGCGGCCAGCCACCGCTCGAAGCCCGGCATCCCGTCCGCCGCCACCGCGACCTCGAACGCCACCCGGGAGCCGTACTCCACGCCCCGCAGCGCGTACGGCGAGGCGCGCAGGTCGTTTTCCAGCCGCCCCGCCTCGGCGTGGCCGACGGTGACGGTCACCAGGGTGGCCGGCACCATCTCCACCACCGGCGCCCGGTCGAGCGCCGCGCCGACCGCTCCGCCGTAGGCCCGGGCGAGGCCGCCCGCGCCGAGCAGGACCCCGCCGAAGTATCGGGTCACGACGGCCACGACGTCGGCGAAGCCGCGCCGGGCGAGCATCTCCAGCATGGGCGTGCCCGCGGTGCCCCCGGGCTCCCCGTCGTCGTCCGCCCGGCGTGGCCCGTCCCCGATCACGTACGCCGAGCAGTTGTGCGACGCGTCGGGGTGCAGCCGCCTGCGCGCGGCGACGAACTCCCGCGCGGCCTCCTCGGTGGGCGCGGGGGCGAGCGCGCACACGAACCGCGAGCGGCGCACCTCCGTCTCGTGCTCGACGGGGGCACTGATCGTCCGGTACGACGCGGTCACGGCGTCACTGTACCGGCCGGGCGGTGGCGCGCGACCGGACGCCTTTACGAAGTAAGGTCGCCGTAGCGACCCCGGCCGACCGGGTTCTCCGGCAGCGTGCCGTGATCAGTCATCGGTGCCTCCCGCGGATTTCCGGCGGTCGTACGGGATCAGGGCGTGATACGTCCCGTCGTGATAGAGCAGGGGGCGGTGCCGGGGATCGGAGCCTCCGTCGACGACCTGGCCGAGGATCAGCCGGTGGTCTCCGGCGATGAAGCGTTCCCGCACCCGGCAGCGCAGCCAGGCGGCGACGCCGTCGAGCAGCGGCTCACCGGTGGGCAGGCGGCTCCATCGGGTGAGCGGGCCGAACCGGTCCGCTCCCCTGCGGGCGAAGAGCGCGGCCAGGTCGTGCTGTCCCTCGGCGAGGATGTTGACCACGAAGCCGTCGGTGTCGCGGACCGCGGGCCAGCACGAGGAGGCCACGGCGATCCCGAACGACAGCAGCGGGGGCTCCCTGGACACCGACGCCAGCGAGGTGATCGTCACCCCGGCCGGTCCGTTCTCCGACATCACGGTGAGGACGGCGACCCCGGACGCGTGCCGCCGGAAGGCCGACAGGAACGCCTCGCGCGGCGAGCCCCCCTCGATCGCGTCCGCGCTCACGCGGCGCCCCCCGCGCGGCGCCGCGACCGGTGCCGGAGACGCGGGGACGAGGAGCGGGGGCAGCGCAGGTGGTCGTGGCGCGCCGTCATCGACCGAACCTCCCTCTGTTTCGTGGGCAGGTTCCAGTTTGATCGGCCCGCCGGGCGAAGGCACACCCGGGGTCCCCCGTGGATCACCCCGCGCTGACGGGCTCGGCGGACTCCGCCGCCTCCTCCTGCTCGGCCGCCTTCGCGGCCTTGCGCTTCATCCACAGCGTGGTCGCGAGGCCGAACACCACGGCCACCCCCAGCCCCGCCCAGGAGAAGTTCTTCAGCCACTTGTCCGCCGCCCGGCCCAGGTAGTAGATCGCCGTGGTGGTGCCGCCCGCCCACAGCGCGCCGCCCAGCACGTTCGCGATCAGGAACCGCCAGTACGGCATGCGCAGGGCTCCCGCGAGCGGGCCGGCGAGGATGCGCAGCAACGCGACGAAACGGCCGAAGAACACGGCCCACATGCCCCACCGGCCGAAGAACTGCTCCGCCTTGGCGATGTGCGCGGGCCCGAAGTGCTTGGGAAACCGCCGTCCGAGCCGGTCGAAGAGCGGCTGCCCGCCCTTGCGCCCGATGAGGTAGCCGATGGAGTCTCCGATGATCGCGCCCGCGCTCGCGAAGATCCCGACCGTCAGCGGGCTTACCACCCCCTTGGCCGCCAGCAGCGCCGCGCTGACCAGCACGATCTCCCCCGGCAGGGGAATGCCGAGGCTCTCCAGGCCGATGACGACCCCGACCGCCAGGTAAACCCAGACAGACGGGATGGTCTGCAGCCACTCGTCGACGTGCATGTCGCTCCTCAGAAGGGGAAACCTCGCCCCATTCTGCCGCCAGGCACGGACTGCGGCATCCCTCTGAAGGACCAACGCGGGGTCGGACCTCAGGACCATGTCCGCCGGGTGAGCCTCAAGGCCCGCCCGGTGGGCCTCAGGAGCGCATCGCCGCCCGGACCGCGTCGCGCAGCGCCGAGTGGATCGCCGCGTTGGCCCGGCGGTCGGTCCTCGCCTCGACCAGGCGCAGTCCGTCGCCCTTCAGCGCCCTCGGCAGCTCGTCCGGTTCGGACACCAGCGTGTACGGCAGGCCCGCGGCGGCCGCGACGTGCGCGAAGTCGACTCCGTGGGGCGTCCCGAAGATCCGCTCGAACTGGTCGTCGAGCGCGGCCTGGGGCAGCAGCGAGAAGATCCCGCCCCCGTCGTTGTTGACCACGACCAGGCACAGGTCCGGCCGGGGCTCCCGGGGGCCGAGCACGAGACCGTTCTGGTCGTGGAGCAGGGTCAGGTCGCCCATCAGCGCGTAGGCCGGGCCGTTGTGGGCCAGCGCGGCCCCGATCGCGGTCGACACGACGCCGTCGATCCCCGAGGCGCCCCGGTTGGCCATCAGGCGCAGCCCGCGCCGCGGCCGCATGGTCTGGTCGAGGTCCCGGATCGGCATCGACGACCCGGAAACCAGCAGCGAGCCGTTCGGCAGCAGCTCGGCCAGGTCCCTGGCCAGGCGCGGCTCGCTGAGGCCGGACGCGTCGAGCACCTCGTCGACCGCCTCCCTGGCCACGTGTTCGGCGTGCCGCCACGACCGCAGCCAGGCGTCGTTCCCGGCCGCGATGGGGATCTCCACCGCCTGCGCGACCTGGGTGGCCGAGCGGGTCGGGTCGGGCCAGCGGGCCAGGTCGGGCGTCACCACGATGTGCTCCTGGACCCCCCGCAGCCACGACAGCAGCGGCCGGGAGAGACCCGGACGGCCGAGCGTGACCACGACGTCGGGCCGGTGGGCGCCGGCGAAACCCTGGTCGCCCAGCAGGAAGTGGTACATCGACACGGCGTGGTCGCCGTAGCGACCGCCGCCGTTGGGCTCCGACAGCACCGGCCAGCCGGCCATCCCGGCCGCGGCGACGTAGCGGCGCACGTTGGCGGCGCCGTCTCCCACGACGAGGACGCCGCGCCGGGTCGGCGGGATGTGCAGCGCGGCGGCCGGGGGCGCCACCCGGGCGCGCACCCAGGGGCCCGATTCCTCCGCGGCGAGCGGCTCGCACCAGCCGGTGTCGCCGTCCGGGACCAGCGGCTCGCGGAAGGCGACGTTCAGGTGGACCGGGCCGGGGTCGACCGGACCGGCCGCCCGCTGATAGGCCCGGCAGGCGAGCGAACGCCAGTACGCCACCTGGCCCGGCCGCTCCTCCGGCACGCCGATCTCGGCGAACCACCGCACCGCCGAGCCGTACAGCTTGATCTGGTCGATCGTCTGGTTGGCCCCGGTGCCGCGCAGCTCGGGCGGCCGGTCGGCGGTCAGCACGAGCAGCGGCACGCCCGACTCGGACGCCTCGATCACGGCCGGGTGGAAGTTGGCCGCCGCGGTGCCGGACGTGCAGACGACCGCCACCGGGCGCTCCGACCGCTTGGCCAGGCCAAGCGCGAGGTAGGACGCCGACCGCTCGTCGACCCGGACGTGCAGCCGCAGCCGGGGCTCGGCGTGCGCGGCCAGCGCGAGCGGCGTCGACCGCGAGCCGGGCGCGAGCACCAGATCGGTCACCCCGCAGCGGACCAGCTCGTCGACCAGGACGGTCGCCAGGGCGGTGGCCGGGTTCACCGCCCGCCTCCGTGGCCGATCCCGTCCCTGATTCCGTGCCTCACCCTGAGGCCGGCCGTGGGCCCGATCAGGCGCGCGTTCTCCGGCGTCCAGCGCCCCGGCGCCGGATTCCCGTTCACTCGGCCGCCTCCTCCCGCTTTCCAGCCCGCAACCGTACGGCACGACGGACGTGCCGTCCTCATGGGATCCACCTCGGACGGCGGCGCGCTACGGGCGGCGCGGGAACTTACCGAAGTCGGGGGTCCGCTTCTCCTTGAACGCGTCACGGCCCTCCTGGGCCTCCTCGCTCATGTAGTAGAGCAGCGTGGCGTCGCCGGCGAACTGCTGCATGCCGGCCGCCCCGTCGGTGACGGCGTTGAGCGCGCCCTTCAGCATCCGCAGCGCCAGGGGGGACTTCTCCAGCAGCTCGCGCGCCCACTGGACGGTCTCCTCCTCCAGCCGCTCCAGCGGCACGACCGCGTTGACCAGGCCCCACTGCAGGGCGGTCTGCGCGTCGTACTGGCGGCAGAGGTACCAGATCTCGCGGGCCCGCTTGAGGCCGACCGTCTCGGCCAGCAGCCAGGAGCCGTAGCCGCCGTCGAAGGACCCGACCTTCGGGCCGGTCTGGCCGAACCTGGCGTTGTCGGCGGCGATCGTCAGGTCGCAGCACACGTGCAGGACGTGGCCTCCGCCGATCGCGTAGCCCGCCACCATGGCGATCACCGGCTTGGGGCAGCGGCGGATCTGCACCTGCAGGTCGAGGACGTTGAGCCGGCCGATGCCGTGAGTGGTGTCGTCGACGTACCCGTCGTCGCCGCGGATCTTCTGGTCGCCGCCGGAGCAGAACGCCCGGTCTCCGGCGCCGGTGAGGATGATCACACCGATGCCGGTGTCCTCCTGCGCGACGTTGAACGCGTCCCTGAGCTCGAAGAGGGTCGTGGGGCGGAACGCGTTGTGCCGCTCGGGCCGATTGATAGTGATCTTCGCGAGGCCCTCCGCGGTCTCGTAGACGATGTCCTCGTACTCTCCTGACCGCTTCCAGTCGACGTCGCTCGCCACACCCGCTCCTCAGTCCGTCACCCACCGGGGCGGACGCCGGCGGCGCCCGTGCCCGCACTAACCTTACGACCGTGCTCAGCCCGCCCGGACATCGCCCGCTACACGCCCTCGTCATGCCCCCGGGCGCCGCGCTGTTCGACGCGGTGCGCGCGGCGCTGGACGGCACGGGCCCGGCCGTGCTGCCGCTGTCCCCCGACCTGCCGCGCCCCGCGCTCGACGCCGCGCTCGACGCCCTGCGCCCCACCCACGTCGTCACTCCCGACGGAATGCGCCGGGAGCCGGACGGACGGCCCACCGACGCGGCTGTGATCATCGCCACATCCGGCTCGACCGGCGTCCCCAAGGGGGTCGAGCTGTCCGCCGCGGCGGTCACCGCCTCCGCGCGGGCGTCGCTGGCCCGGGTCGGCGCCCGGCCGGGCGAGCGGTGGCTGTGCTGCCTGCCGCCCGCCCACGTCTCCGGCCTGCAGGTGCTCGTCCGGTCGATGCTGAGCGCGACCGAGCCGGTGATCCACGCGCGGTTCTCGCCGGCGGACGTGGCGGGCTCCGGCGCCGACCACGTCTCGCTCGTCCCGACCCAGCTCAGGCGCATGCTCGACGCGGGAGCCGACGTGGCCGCCTTCCGCACGATCCTGCTCGGCGGCGCCGCGGCCCCGCCCGGCCTCCTCGCCGAGGCCCGGGCCGCCGGCGCCCGCGTCGTCACGACGTACGGCATGAGCGAGACCAGCGGCGGCTGCGTGTACGACGGGGCGCCCCTCGACGGCGTCGAGATCGCGACGGGCGACGACGGGCTGGTGCGCCTGCGCGGGCCGGTGCTGTTCGACGGCTACCGCCCGCCTCGGGGACGGCCGTTCGAGGACGGCTGGCTCGTCACCTCCGATCTCGGCGTGATCGAGGACGGGCGGCTCACCGTGCTCGGCCGGGCCGACGACGTGATCATCACGGGTGGTGAGAAGGTCGTCGCCGCGGCGGTCGCCGAGGTCCTGTCCGGGCATCCCGCGGTGCGCGACGTGGTGGTCGTCGGCCGCCCCGACCCCGAGTGGGGGCAGGCGGTCACGGCCGTCGTCGTGGGCGACGTCACCCTGGACGAGCTGCGTTCCTACGCCAAGCGGCGGCTGCCGGCCCACGCCGCGCCACGCGCGGTGGAGCGGGTGGCGCGCATACCGCTGCTGCCGAGCGGCAAACCGGATATGGTCGCCCTGCGGAACCAGAAATGACCTTCGTGCGTCTATAGGAGCAGGGAAGGGGGAGTCCGCATGAAACCGAGCCGCAAAATCCTGGTGTCCACCGGAGTCGTCGGCGTGGTGCTCGCGGGCGGGATCTCGATCACGGCGACCGCCTTCGCCGGTCGGCTCGACCAGACGCCCAAGGCCGGCACGACCGGTCAGGGCTCCGATTCCCGTGCCGATTCGGGCACCGGGCAGGTCCCTCCGGCGGAGCCGGGCCAGAAGGCCACCGTCACGCCCGAGCCGCCCGCCGATCTTCCGGACGTGGTGTCGTCCGAGCTCGCCGAGGATCCGGGCGAGGTCGGCGAGTACTGGACGACCGAGCGCCTGGAGAACGCGGAGCCGATGCCGATGCCCGAGGTGAGCATCAGCATCATCACGCCCGGCAACTGACCTCCCCGGTCACGCCCCTGCGGGGTGACGCGCCACCGGACGACCTTCCGGGCACTGCCCGGTTTCTTCGCTCCGCTTTGCCGCACTTTGCGGCTCTTTGCCGGCCCTTGCCGCTGCCATCACCCCCGCCGGGATCCCGCGCCAGGCCGCCGGATCCATCCGATCTCTCCGACAAAGGGAACAAACTGGGCGCGATGGCGTTATTGATAACGGTGCGCCGAGCGCGTGCGGAAGCCGCGCCCCACCTGACGATTCCGAACGACGACGAACTCCGTAAGGAGGAGGTGTCCACATGCCCCGAACCGCCGTGGCGGCCTCGCCCGAGCGCGAGCTGACCCCGACGCCCCTCGACCAGCTTCTGGATCGAGGTCGAGCTCAGGGTCGCCTTTCCCTGTCGGAGCTGCGTGAGGCCTTCGCCAAGGCCGGCGTCAGCCCCGCGGAGGGCCGCTCGATCCTGCGCGAGCTCACCGAGGCGGGCGTGGACCTCGGCGCGGAGAGCGGGCCCGGTGTCGCCGAGGCGACGACCACGTCCCGCACCCCGGCCAGGAAGACCCGCAGGAGCAAGGCCGCGGCGAGCAGGAAGACGGCAGGCCAGACGGCAGGCGCGACGGGCGACACCGCGCGTGATGGCGCTCCCGTGGACGGCGGCGCGGCAGAGTCCGTGGAACCGGACGCGGAGAGCCTGGCCGGCGAGGAGGCCGACGACAGCGGGACGCTCGACCTCGACGACACCTCGTCCGTCATGGGCGACTCCGTGCACACCTACCTGAAGTCGATCGGGCGGCGCACGCTGCTGACGGCGGCTCAGGAGGTCGAGCTGGCCAAGCGCATCGAGGCCGGCCTGTACGCCGAGTACAAGCTGGAGACGGCCCTGGAGGGCGGCGACAAGCTCGCCCCCGGCGTCCGGGACGACCTTGAGTGGGTCATCGAGGACGGCCGGCGGGCCAAGGACCACATGCTGGAGGCCAACCTCCGCCTCGTGGTGTCGGTGGCCAAGAAGTACACCGATCGCGGCATGGCCCTGCTCGACGTGGTGCAGGAGGGCAATCTCGGCCTGATCCGCGCCGTCGAGAAGTTCGACTACACCAAGGGCTACAAGTTCTCCACATACGCCATGTGGTGGATCCGGCAGGCGATCCAGCGCGGGTTCGCCGACTCGGCCCGCACCATCCGGCTGCCCGTCCACGTGCTGGAGATGCTGTCCAAGCTCTCCCGCGTCGAGCGGGACATGCACCAGCGGCTCGGCCGTGAGCCCACCCCGGAGGAGCTGGCGGCGGAGCTGGACAAGACCCCCGACCAGATCGAGGAGCTGCTCCGCACGAGCCGCCAGCCGATCAGCCTCGACTCGACCATCGGCGAGGACGGCGAGACCCGGATCGGCGACCTCATCGAGGACGTCGACTCCCCCGAGGCGTCCGAGGTGGTCGACCGGCAGCTGCTGGCCGAGCAGCTCAAGGGCGTGCTGGGCAACCTGTCGCCGCGCGAGGCCAAGATAATGAGCCTGCGGTTCGGTCTCACCGACGGCAAGCCGCACACGCTCGACGAGATCGGCAAGCACCTGGGTCTCACCCGGGAGCGGATCCGCCAGCTGGAGAAGGAGTCGCTGTCGAAGCTCCGCCACCCCAGCAACACCCGGCCGCTGCTCGACTGGGCGAGCTGATCCCCGCCGGCGACGCCGCCGGCCACGATGTCAATGAAGGAGGGCCGGGTCATCCCGGCCCTCCTTCTCGTTTCACGGCGTCCCGCCGGGCCCTAACGGGCGGCGGCGACGGGGCGCGGCACCCGCGGAATGCTCAGCCGGTGGGCCTCCCGCAGCGTCCGCAGGCGGTTCACCTCGTCGGTCCACAGCGCGCCGTCGGGCGTCGCCCGGCCCTTGCGCCGCGCGATGCGGTCGTCATAGGCCTTCACCCCGAACGTGGCCCGCTGGGCCGCCTCGGCCGCCCGCAGCGCCTCGGTCAGAGCGCGGTCGAAGTCCAGGGCCGCCGCGCGCAACTCGGCGGCCGAGACGCCGGAGGCCTGCACCGCCCGCCAGCGCAGCTCCGCCTCCCGGAGCCGGCTCAGCTGGGTGCCGAAGCTCTTCCCGACCTCCTGGTCCGCGTGGTAGCGGACCTCCGCCTCCCGGCTCACCCGCGGACGGAAAAACGCCATCGTCACTCCTCCAGGCTCACGGCCGCCATCTCAGTTCATCGCTGCCCGTAGGGTACGCGGTGCCCCCGCGGACCGCACATCAGGGCCCCGGAACTGGAAGCCGGCGCCACCCGCTCGGCACCCGGCGCGGGGAGCGCGTCGCCCTTTACGAAGTAAGGTCACCTGTGGCAGCATGATCGCCATGCCCGCCAAACGACCGCCGATACCGCTGTCCCTGGAGCGGATCCTCGACGCCGCCCTGCACATCGCCGACGGGCAGGGGCTGCGCCGGCTGACCATGCGACGGCTCGGCGACGCCCTGCAGGTCGAGGCGATGGCCATCTACCACCATCTCCCCCGGGGCAAGGACGCGCTGATGGACGCGCTGGCCGAGCACGTCACCGCCGTCCGGGTCGAGCCCGCGGACGGCACCGCCTGGCAGGACCGGGCGCGGGCCTGGGCCAGGGCGGGCCGGGCGGCACTGCTCGAACACCCGGGCGTGCTCTCGCTCGCCCTCACCAAGCCGCCGAAGGGAGCGGCGCTGATCGCGATCCGGGAGCAGGCCGAGCAGCTGCGCGAGGCGGGGCTGGAGGGCGACGCGCCCGGGGCGGTCCGGACGCTGCGGGCCTACGTCTTCGGCAGCGTCGCGGTGGAGGTGCAGCAGTCGGGCTGGGCCGACCCGGACGCCGCCGTCCGGGACGCCCGCACCACCGAGGGGGAGCGCGAGTTCGAGCGGGGGCTCGACGCTCTGCTCGCCGGGCTCGCCGCGACCGGTTCCTGACCGGCTCCCGATCGGGCCCGCCCTGTCCTCGCCGATTCGCCGCCCCGTGGTTACCGTACGGACGGCGTGTCGACGTAAGGCCGTTATCATCGATGAGGCACTCTTGTGTATTAGGTCACATCAGTGTGCGTGGCTCCGGGCGGGGCCGCCACCGGGTCCCCTTACCCCGACCGGCGGAAACCCTCCCAATGGGCTATGTCACGCGGGTGCGGCCGAGACGCAGACTGGAGTGGTCCGGTGTGGCGTTGGTCATACCCGTCGCTCCCGAGGCACGTCCGGCCCACGGACGGGGGAAGGGAAGACGCGGATGGCCACGATGCCGCCATCCCGGACCGGACAACGACGAGCATACGAAATAGACACGGAGCCCCGGCGATGTGCCCTCATGAACCGGCCTGTCCCCACGCGGACGCCAAGGACCGAGAAGCCGCACGCACGATAGCGTCCCACCCGGAGCAGGGCTGGAGCCTGCTCTGCAACGGGGTCGTGCTCTTCGAGGACACCGGCGAACTGCTGCCGGACGGCGGTGTGATCGCCCCTCATCGGCCCACCGACATGGCGATCAGCGCGGCCTAGGCGACCGCAGCCAGCGCGCCACCTCCTCGCCCACGCGGGCGGGGTCCTTACGCAATTCGTGCCCCTCCCCCGGGAGCACCACGAGACGCGCGGCGTCCCCTTTCTCAGGGACGCCGAACGGGTCCCGGTCTCCGCTGATCGCGAGGACGGGAACACCCGCCCCTCTCAGCTCCGCCGCCCGCGAACGCTCCGGCCGCTTCGGCGGATGCATCGGGAACGCCAGCGCGACGACCGCCTCGGCCCCCACGTCCCGCGCCGTACGGCAGGCCACCCGCGCCCCGTTGCTGCGGCCGCCCTGGACGAGCGGCAGGCCCGGGTGACGTTCCCGCAGGGCCGCGACGATCGCCCCCCATGCTTCGTCCTGCCTGACCGCCGACCCCGGCGCCCGGGCTCCCCGCAGCCGGAACGGCTGCGTCACCCGCGCCACCACTCCCCCGATCGCCACCACGGCGTCCCGTACGGCGAGCAGGTCGGGCGCGTCGACCCCGCCGCCCGCGCCATGGGTCAGCACCAGCAGCAGCCGGCCGGCTCCCGTATCCGCGCCCCCCGCCCCGTCGACCTGGACGGACGCGGGCCCGTGCGGCGTCGTCACCTCCATGCGGCCGACGGTATCGGTCCATCCCGTGCAGGACACGGCGACCCTCCCAATGGAGGATGGCGGCACCCGTGAAGGGGCGGGACAATGGCGCAATGCCGGAAACCGCATCGCATTCCACCCCCGCCGGACCGCCCGGGCCGATCCGGCCGGAGGGCCCTCCTCCCGTCACGCACGCGCCCATGTCCAACCGGGACGATCTTCGGGCCGTCATCTCCGCCCGCCGGGATCTCGGCGCGGAGTACGAGGACCCGCTGGTCGACTCGTTCCTCGACAAGCTCGACGTGGAGATCGCCGCACGCGTGCGCAACGAGGTCGACGCCCGGACGCGCCACCAGAAGGAGGACGGCCCCCGCCAGCAGCGGAAGGACACCGGCATCGTGGTGGCCCTGGGCTCGCTCGCCCTGGGCATCCCGCTCACCGGCATCGCGGCGGCCCAGGCCCACGGCACGGGCCTGCTGCTGGCCTGGGCCGGGATCGTCGGGGTCAACCTCGCCTTCGCGCTGGGGCGGCGCAGGGAGCGCTGAGGCCGTCAGGCCTCGGTGCCCTCCAGCACGGGGCGCACGTCGCGGCCGAGGCGCAACCGCACCTGCTCCGCCAGCGCCTGGTCGGGATGGTCGAGGCCGTAGCGCCACACCGTCTCGGCGTCGTCGTCGCGGCCGCGCAGCGGCAGCGTCCGCGCGAGCAGCTCGATCGCGAGCGCCCCGGTCTCGGCGTCCCCCTCCTGCTGCCAGCGGCCCTCCTCGACGGCGCCGGCGAACTCGGCACAGGCCAGCTCCAGATGGGCGATGCCGAGCAGCACCCGCAGCCGGGCCGCGTCGGCCACGCCCTCGATCGACAGGGCCTCCAGCAGCAGGTCGGCGGCCTGGCCCGGCTGTCCCTCGTCCAGCAGCCCCATCGCCATGCGCTCGGCGACGACGGACAGCCCCGCCGCGGCCTCGGCCCGGCCCGCGTCGTCCACGCCGGTGCCGTCCGCGCCGGCGGCGATCTCGGCGAATATCGCGGCTGCCGCGTCGAGGTCGCCGCTCTCGGCGAGCCGGCGCGCGTCGTCCAGCCGCCGTCCGGGGTCGATGGCCGTCATGGATGGGCCTCGCAGGGATCGGGGTGTCAGGAGTTGATCACCATGATCCTAACGATCCGGGCCCGCCGGCGGGACCGACATGCCCAAGCCGGGGTATCGGTAAGGAACGTGTCACCGCCCGCCAAAGCGGCCACGGCCCCGGCGTCTCCCGGCCCGCGCGCCGTTCCCCGGAAGCCGGGGAACGGCGCGGCGGGGCTCAGTCCTCGTACGCCGCGAGGGGCGGGCAGGAGCAGACGAGGTTGCGGTCGCCGTACGCCTGGTCGATGCGGCGCACCGGCGACCAGTACTTGTCGTCGCGCAGGCCCGGCACCGGGTAGGCCGCCGCCGTCCGCGAGTAGGGGTGGGACCACTCGTCGGCGGTGAGGCTCTCGGCGGTGTGCGGGGCGTTGCGCAGCGGGTTGTCGGTCCTGTCGTACTCGCCCGACGCCACCTTGGCGATCTCGCCCCGGATGGCGATCATCGCGGCGGCGAAGCGGTCGAGCTCCGCCAGGTCCTCGCTCTCGGTCGGCTCGATCATGAGCGTGCCCGCGACGGGGAACGACATCGTGGGCGCGTGGAAGCCGTAGTCGATCAGCCGCTTGGCCACGTCGTCGACCGTCACGCCGGTCTCCTTGGTGATCTGGCGCAGGTCGACGATGCACTCGTGGGCGACCAGGCCGTCCCTGCCCGTGTACAGGACCGGGTAGTGCGGCGCCAGCCGCCGGGCCAGGTAGTTGGCCGACAGGATCGCCTGCTCGGTGGCCTGCCGCAGCCCGTCGGCGCCCATCATCCTGACGTACGCCCAGGAGATCGGCAGGATGCCCGCGGATCCGTACGGCGCGGCCGACACGTGCTCCGGCAGGTGCTCGGCGAGGTGGGCCTTGACCGCCACCGGGCCGACGCCGGGGCCGCCGCCGCCGTGCGGGATGCAGAAGGTCTTGTGCAGGTTGAGGTGGGACACGTCCGCGCCGAACTCACCCAGCCTGGCCAGGCCCACCAGCGCGTTGAGGTTGGCCCCGTCGACGTAGACCTGACCGCCCGCCTCGTGGACCCGCGCGCAGATCTCGACGATCGTCTCCTCGTACACGCCGTGCGTGGACGGGTAGGTCACCATGATCGCGGCCAGCGCGTCCCGGTGCTTCTCGATCTTGGCGGCCAGGTCGCCCAGGTCCACGTTGCCGTCGTCGTCGCAGGCCACGACGACCACCCGCATGCCGGCCATCACGGCACTGGCCGCGTTGGTGCCGTGCGCGGACGACGGGATGAGACACACGTCGCGGCCGTCGTCGCCCCTGGAGCGGTGGTAGGACCGGATCGCCAGCAGCCCGGCGAACTCGCCCTGGGAGCCGGCGTTCGGCTGGATCGACACCCGGTCGTAGCCGGTGACCTCGGCCAGCCAGCCCTCCAGCGTCGCGATCAGCTCGGCGTACCCCTCGGCCTGCGCGGCCGGGGCGAACGGGTGGATAGAGGCGAACTCCGGCCACGTGACCGGCTCCATCTCGGTCGTCGCGTTAAGCTTCATCGTGCAGGAGCCCAGCGGGATCATCGAGCGGTCGAGCGCGATGTCCCGGTCCTGCAGGCGCCGCAGGTAGCGCAGCATGGCCGTCTCCGACCGGTGGGCGTGGAAGACCGGGTGGGTGAGGAAGCCGGAGGTCCGCTGCAGACCGGCCGGGACCGCGTCGAGGGTCACCCGGTCGAGGTCCTCGACCACCAGGCCGGACACCCCGAAGGCCGCCCACACGTCCCGCAGATGGCCGGTGGTGGTCTTCTCGTCGCAGGCGACGCCGACGTGGTCGGCGCCGGCCAGGCGGAGGTTCACGCCCCGCTCGGCCGCGGCGGCCACGACCTGGGCGGCCCGGCCGGGCACGCGGGCGAGCACGGTGTCGAAGAACTCCTCGTGGACCACCTCCACGCCGCCCTCGCGCAGCCCGGCGGCGAGGACCGCCGCGTGGCGGTGCGCCCGCTGGGCGATCCGCCGCAGCCCCTCGGGCCCGTGGTAGACGGCGTACATCGACGCCATGACCGCGAGCAGGACCTGCGCGGTGCAGATGTTGCTGGTGGCCTTCTCGCGCCGGATGTGCTGCTCGCGGGTCTGCAGGGCGAGCCGGTAGGCCGGGCGGCCGTCGGCGTCCACCGAGACCCCGACCAGGCGGCCCGGCATCTGCCGCTGCAGGCCCTCGCGGACCGCCATGTACGCGGCGTGGGGTCCGCCGTAACCCAGCGGGACGCCGAAGCGCTGGGAGGAGCCGACGGCGATGTCGGCGCCCTGCTCGCCCGGCGGCCGCAGCACGGTCAGCGCCAGCAGGTCGGCCGCGGCGACGAGCAGCGCCCCCTGGGCGTGCGCCCGCTCGGCGACCGCCCCGAAGGGCGCCACCCGGCCGCTCGCGCCCGGATACTGGACCAGCACCCCGAAGCACTCGGGAAGATCACCGGCGAGGTCCGACTCCACCAGGGTGATGCCGAGCGGCTCCGCGCGGGTCGCCAGCACGGCCTTGGTCTGCGGCAGCGCGTCGGCGTCGACCACGAACACGTCCGCCTTGACCTTGCTCGCCCGGCGGGCCAGCGTCATCGCCTCGGCCGCGGCCGTCGCCTCGTCGAGCAGGGACGCGCCGGCGACGTCGAGGCCGGTGAGGTCGGACACGACGGTCTGGAAGTTCAGCAGCGCCTCCAGCCGCCCCTGCGAGATCTCCGGCTGGTACGGCGTGTACGCGGTGTACCAGCCCGGGTTCTCCATCACGTTGCGCAGGATGACGCCGGGGGTGATCGTGTCGTGGTAGCCGAGGCCGATCATCGAGGTCAGCACCCGGTTGCGCCCGGCGAGGGCGCGGAGCTCGGCCAGGGCCTCGGACTCTCCCACCGCCCCGGGCAGGTTCAGCGGGCCACGCGTGCGGATGGCCTCGGGCACGGCCACGGCGACCAGGTCCGCCACCGAGCCGTAGCCGACGACGTCGAGCATGCGGGCGCGGTCGGCCTCGGAGGGGCCGATGTGACGGGTCGCGAAGGGCGGGGCGGAAAGATCGCGAAGCGTGGATCGGTCGGTCATGACAGGGGCCTCCTGGGCGGGTCGAGACCTGCGGCGGCCGTCCCGCGCCCGTGCGGCGCGGCCGGTCGTGAAGCGGTCTCCCCCTCTGTCATCGGACCTGAGAGCTTCACCGGATCACGCGGGATCCGGCTTTCCCCTTCGGTGGGGCCCACCTGGCTGGTGTGCCCGCTTTCCAGAGTCGCCTCGCCCGCGCGGTACGGATGCCTGAGAGATTCCGGGGAGGGTTGCTCCTTCGGCGCCCCCGTTGAAGGGGACTCTCCCGCGCGAGGTCGTCGGCCTGACCCACTCTACCCGTACCCGTTCGCGCGCCCGCGTGCCTACCGGCCGTCAGCCGGTCCTGCGGGCCTTCCTGCGCTGTGCCAGCTCGTCGGCCGGATGATCTCCCTCCGCATCTGAGGACGTCGCGGCGCGCTCACACGGGAGCTCCGCCAGCGATCCCTCCACCTCGCGCCAGACGCGCCCGAGGGCGATGCCGAACACGCCCTGACCGCCCTGCAGGAGATCGATCACCTCGTCGGCCGAGGTGCACTCGTAGACGCTCACGCCGTCGCTCATGAGAGTGATCTGGGCCAGGTCGTTGACTCCCCGGTCGCGCAGGTGCCGCACCGCGGTGCGTATCTGCTGGAGGGACACCCCCGTGTCCAGCAGACGTTTGACGACCTTGAGAACGAGGATGTCCCGGAAACTGTAAAGCCGTTGCGACCCCGAGCCCTGAGCGGCTCTTATGGTGGGGAGCACGAGTTCCGTCCGGGCCCAGTAGTCGAGCTGCCGGTAGGTGATGCCGGCCGCCGCGCACGCCGTGGGCCCGCGGTACCCGACGTCCTCGGGCAGCGCCGCCGGCTGCTCGTCGAACAGCAGACCCTGCTCACCGGCGCGCTCCCGCGCCGACTGCCGGGCCGGGTCGTGCTGGCCGGCCGACTTACCCTCGCCGCTGCTGACCGCCACTGCGGACCTCCGGCTTTCTCTCATCCCACGGTCTGATCTGGGGGTTCGTGAATTACAACCGTGGTTTCCCTTGCACCGTAGGACCGGGGCCATCGTCAGTCAACGACCCGGTCCGGCGCGTCGTGAAGCGTAATCGCCCGAATTGGCCGGGGACGTCAGCCCGCCCGGCCGAAGTCTTCGGGAGTAATCTTGTCCAGGAACTCGCGGAATTTTTCCACTTCGTCTTCCTGGTCGTCGGGCATGGTCACGCCCGCCTCCTGCACCACGTCCTCACTCGCGTAGATCGTCGCGCCCGTGCGGAGCGCCAGCGCGATCGAGTCCGACGGGCGGGCGCTCACCTCCACTCCGTTCGAGAAGACGAGATCGGCGAAGAAGATCCCGTCACGCAACGCCACGATGTTGACGGTGCGCAGGCGGACCCCCAGGGCCTCGAGCACGTCACGGAACAAGTCGTGGGTGAGCGGCCGGGGCGGCGGCTCCTCCGCCTGGGCCAGCGCGATAGCGGTCGCCTCGGTCATGCCAATCCAGATCGGCAGGTACCGATCACCGCTCGTCTCCTTGAGGAGAACGATCGGCTGGTTGGTGGGCATCTCAACGCGAACCCCCACGACCTCCATCTGCAACACGGGCGGCTCCGTCTCAAAGCGTCGCGGCATATCACCAGGCATTCAACGTAACACCCACGAGGGAGCGGATGTGCCGGTCACCGCCCCAGAATGCCGCGAACACTCCCACGGAGTAACGCGTTGTGCAATTCCTGGAGAAGTCCGGAGATCTCTCGCGCGGTCTCCTCGGCCTCGCCGATCGCGCCGGGAGCGCGCCGTCGCATGATCGGCGCGACGGCCTGCTCGACGAGCGCCGCCTCGCGCTCCACCGCCGCCTTCAGCACCCGCAGGTGCCGGGCCCCCACGCCGAACCGCGCCAGCGCCCCCACGCTGCGCGCGATCTCCAGGGCCTCGGCGTCGTATCGGCGGGCCACCGCCGCGACCAGGCCGAAGCCCTCCATCTCGGCGAGGGTCTCCTCGTCGATCCCGGCGGCCTCCAGCAGTTCCTCCCGGCTCAGCCGCACGGGAGGGGCCTCGGCCGTCACGCCACGCGGGCGCGCCGCCCCGTCCAGGTGATCCTTGATCACGCGGAGCGGCAGATACTGGTCCCGCTGCGCCGTGAGGATGTAGCGCAGCCGCTCGACGTCGCCGTGGGTGAACTTGCGGTATCCCGAGGGGCTGCGCTGGGGCTCGATGAGCCCCTCACCCTCCAGGAAACGGATCTTGGAGACCGTCACGTCGGGGAACTCGCCCTGAAGCAGGGCGAGCACCTCCCCGATGCTCATGAACGCCCGTACGGCCTGCGCGCTCATGACCCCACCTCCTCAGCGATCACACCCCTCCAGGGCCGCGCGTGAGGAACACCAGCCGGAACTTGCCGATCTGCACCTCGTCGCCGCCCACAAGAGGAGACTCCTCAATGCGCTCGCGGTTGACATAGGTGCCGTTGAGGCTGCCGACGTCACGGACGGTGAAGTGGCCGCCACGGCGGTAGAACTCCACGTGCCTCCTGGACACCGTCACATCGTCCAGGAAGATGTCGCTCTCCGGGTGGCGACCCGCCGTGGTGAGATCGCTGTCGAGCAGGAAACGGCTCCCGGCGTTCGGGCCGCGCATGACCACGAGGAGCGCGGTCCCCGGCGGCAGCTGCTCGACCGCGGCCCGATCCGGCAGCAGCGTCTGTCCCGTCTCCGCCTCAAGCGCGTCCAGCGAGATCGTCGAGGTCGTCTCGGCTGGGGCGGGCGCCGAAGCACTCAGCGGCGAACCGCATCGTGAACAGAAACGGGCATCCTCGGGGTTGGCATGACCGCACTGCGTGCAGTAGACGCTGGGCATCGAACGGCTCGGCCTCTCTCACGACTTGCTCAGACTGCGAATGCCGCAACTTACGCTGATCAGGGACAAAGGTCAAGAAGCGTCGCTGGGCGTGGACTGACCAACGCTACAGCCCCCGCCCGTCCAAGGTCCATCCCGCCACACACTGCTCATGGGCGCTCGCCGGGCTCAGGACGCCCACGGGTCACGGCTTCCTGCTCGACGGCCGGTCATTCACCGGCCGCCTGCTCGACGACGCGGGCCCAGTGTTCCAGGAGACTCTGGGCGGTGTCCATGTCGTGGCCCTCCGCCCACAGGTGGGTGACGGCCTCGGCGGGGTCGGGCAGGACGAGTGCCCAGCTCCCGTCGTCCTCGACGACGCGCACGCCGTCGGTCGTGTCCAGACGGTGGCCCTCCGCCGCCTCCACGACCGAGCGCATGACCGCTCCCTTGTGCGCCCAGGGCGTGGGAACCGTGCGCTTGAGCAGCCGCGCCTCCGGGATGCGGGCGTCGATCTGGCTCAGCGACAGCCGGGTGCGCGCGACCAGCCCGAGCAGGCGCAGGAAGACCGCGAGGCCGTCCAGGGTGGGCGCGAACTCGGGAACGATGAACCCGCCGCGCCCGTCGCCCGCGAAGATCATCTCGGGGTGGGCGGCGGCCCGGGTGAGCGTGTCGAGGCTGGTGGCCGTCCAGTCGACCTGGACGCCGTGGAAGCGGCAGACCATCTCCGCGACCCGGGTCGTGGTCACGGGCAGGGCCACCCGCCCGCCCCGGCGCTCGGCCGCGACGAGGTCGAGCACGACGAGCAGCGCCCGCTCCTCGCTGATGAGCTGACCCATCTCGTCGACCAGCGAGACCCGCTCCCCCACCGGGTCGAACCGCACGCCGAACGCCGCCCGGGACGAGGCGACCAGCTCGGCCAGGCGCTGCAGGTCGCGGCGGCGCTCGGCCAGGGTCTCCGTCGGCGAGGCGTCGTCGAGCCGGTTGTTGACGGTGAGGACGTCGACGCCCACCCGGCCGAGCAGGCTCGGCAGCACGAGCGAGGAGGTGCCGCCGGCGCAGTCGACGACGACCTTCATCTCGGTGTCCTTCACCCCGCTCATGTCGACGCACCCCAGCAGCTCGCGGGCGTAGGTGTCGACGGCCCTCGCGGGGAAGGTCAGCTCGGCGATCTCGCCGGGGAAGGCCCTCCGGTACTCCTGCCGGGAGAAGACCCGTTCGAGCTTGCGCTGGGCGACCTGGGACAGATCGGCCCCGGCCCCGTCCATGAACACGATGTCGACGCTCTGCGGGTCACCCGAGGTGGTCCGCAGGGCGATGCCGCCCTTCACGTTCTCCCTGGAGGTGTTGAACCTGGCCACCGGCAGGGCGGCGGCCTCCAGGTCGACCACGTTGATGGCGCTGGAGTTGAGCGCGCTGATGACGGCCCGCTTCAGGGCCCGGGCGGCGCGCGAGGCGTCGCGGGAGGTCACCACCGTGTCGCCCTTGCGGAGTGTCGTGGCGTACGCGCTGGCCAGCCGGACGCACAGCTCGGGGGTGATCTCCACGTTGACCAGGCCGGAGACGCCCCTGGGGCCGAAGAGGCTGCGCTGCCCCCGCGACTCCCAGATCACGCTGGTGTTGACGACGCTGCCGGCCTCGATCGTCTTGAACGGATAGATCTTCACGCTTGAGGAGACGTACGCCTCCGCCTCGATGACGCACTCGTCTCCGACGACCGCGTTCTCCTCGATCCGCGCGCCGGTCATCACGTCGGTGTTCTTGCCGATGACGCAGCCGCGCAGGTGGGCGGCCGGGCCGACGTAGACGTTGTCGCTCACGACGGCGCGCTGGAGGAAGGCGCCCTCCTTCACCACGACGTTGCTGCCGAGCACGGTGTACTCCCGCACCTCGGCCCCCGCCTCGACCTTGGCGTAGTCGCCGATGTAGACGGGGCCGTGGAGCACCGCCTCGGGGTCGACGGACGCGCCCTCGGCCACCCACACGCCGGGCGCGAGCTCGAACGCGTCGAGGTCGACCTTCACCTTGCCTTCCAGCACGTCCGCCTGGGCCTTCAGGTAGCTCTCGTGGGTGCCGACGTCCTCCCAGTAGCCGTCGGCCACGTAGCCGAACAGGCGGCAGCCGCGGTCGAGCATCTTCGGGAAGACGTCGGACGACCAGTCCGCCGACTGCCCGGCCTCGATCTCGTCGAGCACCGACGGCTCCATGATGTAGATGCCGGTGTTGACGGTGTCGGAGAAGACCTGGCCCCAGGTCGGCTTCTCCAGGAACCGCTGGATGCGCCCGTTGTCGTCGACGATGATGATCCCGAACTCGAGCGGGTTGGGCACCCGTTTGAGGCCGATCGTGACGAGCGCGCGGTTCTCGCGGTGGAACCGGAGCATGTCGGTCAGGTCGATGTCGGTGAGCGCGTCGCCTGAGATGACCAGGAAGCGGTCCTCCCGCAGCTTGTCGGCGGCGTTCTTCACGCTCCCGGCGGTGCCGAGCGGCACCTCCTCGGTCGCGTAGTGGAGGCTCATGTCCAGCTCGTCGCCGTCTCCGAAGTAGTTGCGGATGAGCGGGGCGAGGAACTGCACGGTGACCACGGTCTCGGTGAACCCGTGCCGCTTCAGGAGCCGCAGCACGTGCTCCATGATCGGGCGGTTGATGATGGGAAGCAGGGGCTTCGGCTGGTTCGCGGTCATCGGCCGGAGCCGTGTCCCCTCCCCGCCCGCCATGACGACGGCCTTCACGGGTCACCCCTTCGTTAGCTCGCGCACCTGGACGACATACAACACCCCCGCCCACCAATACAGACCAGTTCCCCAGATGGCGAAGGCCCATCCGAATATCCCGCACATCTCGGCGTACCAGCCCTGGTGGGAGGCGAGGAAGAGGAGCGGGAAGGCGTACATCAGGCAGGCGGTCCCGGCCTTGCCGAGGAAGTGGACCGGCAGGGCGGGGCCGTACCCGTGCCTGCGCAGCACCGGCGGCACCCAGAGCAGCGAAACGTCGCGCAGCACCACGACGGCCGCCAGCCACCAGGGGATGGCGTCGCGCAGGACCAGCCCGGCCAGGGTGGCGAGGATGTAGAGCCGGTCGGCGAGCGGGTCGATCAGGCGGCCCAGCCTGCTGGTCTGGTTCCACGCCCGGGCGAGCTTGCCGTCGAGCCAGTCGCTGAACCCGGCCAGCATGAGGAGGACGATGGCCCAGCCGTCGGCCCGGGGCCCGAGGACGAGCCAGAGGAAGACCGGCACCCCGAGCAGCCGCAGGAAACTCAGCAGGTTGGGGACGGTCAGGATGCGGTCCTCAGCGTTCACGCCCCAGACCCTACATGCCGGTACGGCGGCCCCTGGGCCGCGGACCCAGGGGGTCGAACCCCGGATCGATCAAGCCGAACCGATGGGCCATGACGGCGGCCTGGGTGCGGTTGCGCAGCCCCAGCTTCTCGATGAGCGCGGCGACGTGGCTCTTGACCGTGGTGACGCCCACGTGCAGCCGGGCGGCGATCTCCGCGTTGGACAGGCCGGCCCCGACGAGCGTGAGCACCTGCACCTCCCGCTCGGTGAGTCCGTCCGGGACCGGCAGGACCTGCGCCTCGGCCGCCAGTGCCCGTTCCACCACCCGCCGCAGCACGGACGGGGCGAGCAGCGGCTCCCCCGCGGCGGCCCGGCGCACGGCGTCGACCATGCGGTCCGGCGGGTCGTCCTTGACGAGGAACCCGAGGGCTCCGGCGCCCAGGGCGGCATAGAGGTTGCGGTCCTCGGAGAACGTGGTGAGCACCACGATCCGGGCGCCCGGCTGGGCCGCCAGGACGCGGCGGGTCGCCTCCAGCCCGTCGACGCGGGGCATCCGCAGGTCCATCAGGACGACGTCGGGGCGGTGCCGCTCGGTCAGCCGTACGGCCTCGGCGCCGTCGGCGGCCTCGCCGCAGACCTCCATGTCCCCCGCGGCCTCCAGCATCATCCGGACCCCCGCCCGCACCAGGGCCTGGTCGTCGGCGATCACGACGCGGATCATGTGAGCCTCATGTGAGCCGGGGCGCCGAGGGGATCCGGCAGTCGTGGCCCACACCCGCCCCGGCGTCGTCGCGTGGCAGGGGGAACGTCGCCGCGAGCCGCCAGCCGCCGTCGCCTGTCGGGCCCGCGGTCAGCCGGCCGCCCAGCGCGCGGGCCCGTTCGCGCATGCCGGCGACGCCGTGCCCGGGCGAGGGCAGGACGTCGGCGGGCCGGCCCGCGCCGGGCCCGTTGCGCACCTCCACCGTCAGCGCCCGGTCCTCCAGGCTCACGGCTATCTCCGCCCGGGCGCCCGGCCCGGCGTGCTTGAGCACGTTCGTCAGTCCTTCCTGCACGATCCTGGCCGCGGACGCCCGGACCACGAGCGGGGCGCGGGCGGGGTCTCCGGCCATCCGCAGCCGGACCCGCAGCCCGGCGGCCGACATGCGGTCGACGGCGTCGCGCATCACGTCGTCGGGGTCGGCGAGGACGAGTTCCTCTCCGCCGGGGTCGCGCAGCACGGTCAGCAGGCCCCTCAGGTCCTCCAGGACCCGGTGGCCGGTCTCCCTGATGTCGGCCAGCGCCTCGGCGGCCGGGCCGGTCGCCCCCGCGTACTGCGCCGCGCCCGCCCGCAGCACCATCGCGCCCACATGATGGGCCACGATGTCGTGCACCTCGCGGGCCAGCCGCTCGCGTTCGGCCAGCCGGTCGGCCCTGGTGCGCTCGGCCTGGAGATCGGCCGCCTGGCGGGCCTCCGCCTGCCGGGAGCGGGCGTACCGGCCGATCGCCACCGGCGCGGTGACCATCGCCATGAGGGCGATCACCCGGAAGAGCGTGATGTCGGAGGGGTCGTCCACGATCACGATGGCGGTCACCGAGCAGGTCAGCGCGTAGGCGGCGGCCACCCACGACCAGCTCGCCCGGGTCGCGAACATCCCCAGGGCGATCAGCGCGAGCAGCTGCAGCCCGTTGCCGGTCTGGGGCACGTACTGGTCGGCGACGACGAGGACGACGCTCTCCAGCAGCAGGACCGCCCCGGGCAGGTGGCGGACGACGCCCAGCGCGAGCCCGGCCAGCACGACGCCGAGGCCGACCGCCCACACCGGCGGCGTCCCGCTGTCCCAGCTCGGCCAGGTGCCGAGCACGGCGAACGTCACACCGCCCCCGGCGAGCAGCAGGTCGAGCAGCGGGGCCGGGTCCTCCCGCAGGCGTCCCTCCTGCCCGCGCAGGTAGCGGCCGATCAGCGCGGGGGCCGCGACGAGACCGACGGAGTAGTACCAGGCGCCGCGGGTGAACGCGATCCCGGGATCGGCGAGGTTGACCGCGGTCGCGGCGCAGGCGAGCACCGCGACCGGCGCCGTCCAGCGCAGGTCTGCGAACCGGGCCACCACGCCCACGGCGATCGGCAGCAGGAGCTGCACGGTGTTGGCCGTGAAGGCGCCGAGCTGGTCGCAGACGACGAGCAGCGCGGACAACAGGACGGCGGCCGTCGCCGGCCTGCGCCGCAGCGGGGCGAGGGCGAGACCGGCGCCCAGCGAGAACATGACCGCCATCCACACCGGCGCCGTCGGCCCGCCCCACGAGCCCCAGGTGACGAGCAGGTCGAGGACCGCGCCGGAGACCACGAGGACCGCTTCGGGCCACACCCCCCGCCAGGGGAGGCCGTCTCCGTCCGCCGCGGCCGGGGAGAACCGGGCGAGGGGACGCCGTACGAGGGACATACCGGCACGGTACCCGGCGGGACGGCCGCGCCCGGTCCTCCACCGGGAGGAGGACGTCTCCTCCTTCTGGCCACCCGGCCGGGCCGGTCGGCGGGCGGCCGGGGCGGGGGGCCCGCCCTAGCGTGTGATCATGACCAGTCAATCGGCCCTCTTCCTGGGCCAGTTCCTCCGCTCCCCCGCCGTGATCGGGGCGGTGGCGCCCAGCTCCCGGCGGCTGTCGTCCGCCGTCTGCGTCCCGGTGCCCGAGCGGGGCGACCCGGTCGTGTTGGAGCTCGGACCGGGCACCGGGCCGTTCACCGCTGAGATCCAGCGGCGGCTCGGCGGGCGGGGCCGCCACGTGGCCGTCGAGATCAACACGCGGCTCGCCGGGCACCTCGCGGAGCGCCACCCCGGCGTGGAGGTCGTCGTCGACAGCGCCGCCAATCTGCCCGCCCTGCTGGCCCGGCGCGGCCTGGCCGCCGCCGACGTGATCGTGAGCGGGCTTCCCTGGGCCGCGTTCTCCTACGGCCGGCAGTCGGCCGTGCTTCGGGCGGTGGTGGACTCGCTGGCTCCGGACGGGGCGTTCACCACGTTCTCCTACGTCCACGCCCGGGCGCTGCCCCCGGCCGTACGGTTCCGCGGGCGGCTGACCACGGCCTTCGAGGAGGTCGTGCCGGGCCGCACGGTGTGGCGGAACCTGCCGCCGGCCTTCGTCTACCACGCGCGCCGCCCGAGAAGATGATCTCGCGGCCGGGCCGAACTTCGTTCTAGTATGGCCCGCGAACGATTGGAGACCCGTGGACTTCTCGCTGCCCGAAAGCGCGCAGGCGGTGCGCGAGGGGATCGCCGGCATCTGCTCCCGGTACGACATGGCCTACTGGGAGCGGTGTGAGACCGAGAAGCGGTGGCCGGAGGAGGTCTGGGCGGAGCTGGCCGCGGGCGGGTGGCTCGGCCTGGCCGTCCCCGAGGAGTACGGCGGGGCCGGGCAGGGGCTGCTGGAGCTCGCGGTCGCCACGGAGACCCTGGCGGCGTCCGGCGCCGCCGGCGGCTCCGCCTTCGTCTACGTGCTGACCCCCGGCTTCGGCGCGCTGACGCTGGCGCGGCACGGCTCCGACGAGCAGCGGGCCGAGCTGCTGCCGAAGCTGGCGACGGGCGAGGCCGAGACCTGTTTCGCCCTGACGGAGCCGGACGCGGGGTCGAACTCGCTGGCGGTCTCCACGTTCGCCCGGCGCGACGGCTCCGACTTCCTGATCAACGGCAGGAAGATCTGGATCACCGGGGTGCAGCGGGCCACCTGGATGCTGCTGGTGACCAGGACGGTTCCGGCCGCCGAGGCCCGGCCGCGCACGCACGGCATGACGGTGTTCCTGGTCAACGTGCCCGAGGCGGTGGCGTCCGGCCGGCTGGACTACCGGCCGATTCCCAAGATGGGCGCCAACACCACCCCGTCCAACATGGTCTTCGTCGACGACCTGCGGGTGCCGGAGAGCAGCGTCGTCGGCGAGCTGCACGGCGGGGCCGCCGTGCTCTGGGACGTCCTCAACCCCGAGCGGATCCTGCTGGGCGCGAGCTCCCTCGGCGTCGCCGAGGTGGCGCTGCGGGTCGGCGTCGGCTACGCGAAGGAGCGCTCGGTCTTCGGCCGGCCGATCGGGGCCAACCAGGCGATCGCGTTCCCCCTCGCCCAGGTGAAGGCGAAGATCGAGCTGGCCCGGCTGATGCTGCACAAGGCCGCCTGGTCGTTCGACCGCCGCCTGCCCTGCGGCACCGATGCCAACATCGCCAAGCTCACCGCCTCGCAGGCCGCCTGGGAGGCGGCCGACGCGGCGTTCCAGACCCACGGCGGCATGGCGTACTCGCTGGAGTATCCCGTCGCGCGGCTGCTGGCGGACGCCCGGATCGGGCGGATCGCCCCCGTCACGGAGGAACTGCTGCTCAACTACCTGGCCACCCAGGTTCTCGGCCTGCCGCGGAGCTTCTGACCCCTTCCGGCCCCGGAGGGGTCAGGGGCGCGCGGCCTCGACCAGCGCCTCGATCAGCCGGTTGTCCGAGCCGCGCTCGGGATGCCACTGCACGCCCACCGCGAACCGGTGGCCCGGCAGCTCCACGGCCTCGACGATCTGGTCGTCCGCCCAGGCGACGGCGATCAGCCCGGTGCCCAGCCGCTTCACGGCCTGGCGGTGCGCGCCGGTCACCTCGGCGCGGTCGCCGATCGCCTTGCCCACCCGGCTTGACACGCTGACCGTCACGACGTGCCCGGCGGTGTCGTGCCGTTCGTGCCCGACCGCCGCCGGCAGCGAGGGGATCAGGGTCCCGCCCCGCGCGACGTTCAGCACGTGCATTCCCCGGGAGACCGCGAGCAGCGGCAGGTCCGCCTCCACCGCCGCCTCCACGAGCGCCGTCTCGAACCGGTCCCGGTACGGCTGGGGGTCGCGCACGTCGTCGCCCGTCCCGTCCTCGGGGGCCTCCTCGCCGTACAGGGCCGGGTCGAGCGGGACGCCGCCTGCGAGGATGACGGCGTCGAGCCTGCGCACGTAATCGCGCACCGAGACCGTGCCGAACGGGGGAAGCAGCACGGCCGCGCCCCCGGCCCGCTCGACCGCCCGACCGTACGCCTGGGGTGAGACCGCGGCCTCCCGGACCCACTCACCCCATCGGGCGGCCTCCAGATACGTGGTGATGCCGACAATCGGACGCGCCATGACGCAATCTCCCGTTAGTGGTGCATAGGGGCACGCCCATCATGGCGTACGCGATTTCACGTTCGTCACTTTTCTTAACAAACGACACATGTGCAACTCCTGTCCCAACTCTGCCTGAAGCATGGCGTTCACCCGGCATCACGGACTGATCACTATCCGTCGGTCTCAATATCCCTTGTCGGGAATCGGTTGTGACGCCCGAGTACGGGTGAAACACTCCTGGTGAGCGTTCGGTCGGGCCGGGGCCTCCGGCGCTCGTCACCCGGAGCCGTCAGGGAGGTGGATCGACAAGACCGGAGCGCGTTTCCGGTCCCAAGGGTGGGACACAATCGATGTCGCTGAATCCGCGCCTCGTCAAGGAGAGCTTCTCCGTCGTCGAACCCGTCGCGGAGGAGGCCGCCGCGTACTTCTACGGGCGGCTGTTCTCCGGCAGTCCCCGGCTGCGGGCGATGTTCCCGCCGGCCATGGGTGAGCAGCGCGAGCGGCTCTTCGCCGCGCTCACACGGATCGTCTGGATGGCCGACAACCCCGAGGGCCTGTCGGCGTACCTCGGGCGGCTCGGCCGCGACCACCGCAAGTACGGCGTCGTCGCCGAGCACTACACCGCGTTCGGCGACGCCCTGATCGCGACGATCCGGCGCTTCGCCGCCGAGATCTGGACCCCGGAGATGGAGGCGGCCTGGGCCGCCGCGTACCGCATGGCGGCGGACATGATGAAGGAGGCGGCCGAGGCCGACGCCGAGGCCGCTCCGCCCTGGTGGCCCGCCGAGGTCGTCGCGCACGAGCGGCGCACCCGGGACATCGCCATTGTCACCGTGCGGCCCTCCCAGCGGATGGACTTCCGGCCGGGACAGCACGTGGCCCTGCAGACCGCCCGCTGGCCGCGCGTCTGGCGGGCCTTCTCGATCGCGAACGCGCCGCGCGCGGACGACACCCTCTCCTTCCACGTCAAGGCGGTGCCGGGGGGCTGGGTGAGCTCGAGCCTGGTCCGGGAGACCCGCATCGGAGACCAGGTGCTGCTCGGGCCTCCGGCGGGCACCATGGTGCCGCCGGACTCCGGCCGCGACATCCTCTGCGTGGCCGGCGGCACCGGGCTGGCCCCGCTCAAGGCGATCGTCGAGCACGTCGTCGAGCACACCACAGGACACACCACCGGGCCGGGCCGCGTGCCCGGCATCCACCTGCTGTTCGGGGCACGGCACGCCGCCGACCTGTACGACCTCGACGACCTGATCCGCATGGAGTCGGGCCACCCGAGGCTCCGGGTGCTCCCCGTGGTCTCCGACGAGCCCGACTACGACGGCATCACGGGCAGTCTCCCGGATGTGATGGAACGACTCCGGCCGTGGGGGGAACACGAGGTCTACGTCTGCGGGCCGGCCCCGATGGTTGACGACGCCGTGAGCCGCCTGCGGAGGTCGGGCGTCCCCACGTCCCGCATCCATCACGACTCACCGTACGGCGCGCCCTGACGCCGGCGCGCCACCACTCGCCGGCCCCGTCATCGGGCCTGTCCACCGGGCCTGTCACCGGCTCCGGACACGCCCGGAGGGCACGGCCTGGATCGTCCGGATTCCGGACGATCTGTGCCCTGGGCCGCTCGCGAAGTCGGCGTTCCAGGCCGTGCACGGCCCCGGCGTTCGCCGGGCGGTAGGCCATCCTGCCTGGCAGGATGGCCTGCGCCCGTTCGTCCCCGCGGGCGGCGTCCGCCGGGACGACAGCCGGACAGGAAGGCAGCGATCATGGAAGCTCTGCTCGCGATCGGGACGCGCAAGGGCCTGTTCCTCGCACGGTCGGCGAACGGCGGCCCGTTCCGGGTCGAGCCCGTGCGCTTCTCCACCATCGGCGTCCCGTCGATCGCGATAGACACCCGTCAGGCCCCGGTCCGGCTGCTCGCCGGGCTCGAGTACGGGCACTTCGGGCCCTCGTTGAGGTGGTCGGACGACCTCGGGAAGACCTGGCAGGAGGCGCCGTCACCGCCGATCGCGTTCCCCGAGCGGACCGGGACGTCGCTCGTCAAGGTGTGGCAGCTGCTGCCGTCCCCGGCCGAGCCGGACGTCGTCTGGGCCGGCGCCGAGCCGGCGGCGCTGTTCCGCTCCGAGGACCGCGGGGAGACCTACCGGATGGTGGAGGGCCTGTGGGACCACCCCACCCGGCCGCAGTGGCGGCCCGGCGGCGGCGGGCTGTGCCTGCACACGATCGTCCCGCACCCCGAGGACGCCGGCCGCATCGCGATCGCCGCCTCCGCGGTCGGGTTCTTCCGCAGCGCCGACGGGGGCGCCACCTGGGAGCCGGCCAACCGGAACATCCGGGCGCCGTTCCTGCCGGAGGGCGCGCAGTACCCGGAGTTCGGGCAGTGCGTCCACAAGGTGGCCCAGCACCCGGCCCGGCCGGAACGCCTGTACCTCCAGCACCACTTCGGGGTCTACCGGTCGGACGACTTCGGCGGCACCTGGACCGACGTCGGCTCCGGCCTGCCGAGCGACTTCGGCTTCCCGATCGTCACGCATCCGGACGACCCCGACCGGCTCTGGGTCTTCCCGCTGCACTCCGACATGAACCGGACCCCCGTGGGCTACCGCTACCAGGTGTTCCGCAGCGACGACGGCGGAGCCGCCTGGCAAGGCTTCTCCGCCGGCCTGCCCGAGGGCCCCGTCCACGCCTCCGTCCTGAGGGACGCGGCGACCGCCGGCCCCGCGGGCCTGTTCTTCGGCACGCGCGACGGCGAGGTCTACGGCTCCCGCGACGACGGGGAGTCGTGGTTCACGATCGCGAGACACCTCCCCGACGTCCTGTGCGTGCGGGCCGCGGTGCTCTGACCTGCCCCCGCAACCGGCTGATCAGACCTTGCGCCAGCCGGGGATCCACGCGCCGTTCTCGACGACGTAGTCGCCGAACAGCGCCGGGGCCTCCGCGCGCATGATCTCGCCGATCCGCTGGAAGACCAGGCGGATCTCCTCCTCCGCCCCCTCCGCCGTACGCGCCTCGATCGTGTGCCGGAGGGTCCGCACGTTCGCCGTCCAGACCAGCCCGGTCGCGACCCCTTCCGGGGCGAAGCGCCGCATGAAGGACGTGCGGTGCTTCTTGTCCGCGAACGGCACGCCCTCCTCGTCGAGGCCGAAATGGCCCGCCATCCACGTCTGGAACTCCTCCATCCGGTCCAGCAGGTCGGCCGCGCGCTTCATCAGCTCGGCGTCCTGCTGAGCCCACTCGGGGAACCAGAAGGGCAGGTCGGTGAGCCGCACGAACCGCAGCGACTCCTGGGAGATCGCGACGCCGGGACGATGCCGGACCAGCTCGTGGGTGAACACCCGGGACACGTTGTGCAGCACGAAACTGAAGCTGACGTGTTCGAGCACGCTGCCGTGGGCGCTGGCCAGGATGTTGCGGAGGTAGGCGTCCTGGTCGGTGCGGATGCGCGTCACATTCGGGTTGAGACCCGGCTCGAAGGACCGGTAGCACAGACGTCCGGCGAACTCGGCGAGATTCTGGGCGTCGAACTCACCCCGCTCCAGGCGCTCCAGCCACTTCTCCCCGCCGATCTCCCCCAGGTAGCGGGCCAGCTCGTCATAGTCCAGCTCGGGCCTGGCGACAAGAAAGATCTCGGGTTCGACGCTGCGCATTCACATTCCCCGTAGTGCCGTGCGGATGAGACCGTCCTAGCAAACCAGATCCCGGCGCTCCTGCCGCACTGACCCCGCGCATCACGGCGGAGCCCCAACCGGGGCCCCGCCTGCGGGGGCGTCAGGTGATGTCACGCCGGACGGTCGTGGCCGACGCGACGAAGGCGAACAGGACGGCGTACGCGATCAGCACGAGGGCGCCCGCCCAGGCGGGCAGCAGATCGGGTCTGCCCAGCCCGGTGTCGATGTCGATGCTCATCAGCGCCCGCGCCGCCCCGCCCGGCAGCCACTTGCCGACGGGCTGCAGGGCCGGGAAGGAGCTGAAGATCCCCTCGATCGCGTACGACCAGACGATGGCGGCCACGACGCCGGCGATCTGGTTGCGGACGAGTGCCCCGAGGCCGATGCCGAACAGGACGTTCAGGGCCAGGTTGGCCAGGATGCCGAGGCTGATCTGGGGGATGTGGGACGCCGTGAGCGAGACCTCGCCGCCGGAGATCAGGACGGCGGGGATCGCGACGACCGTCTCGAACAGCAGCGCCGCCACGGCGAACAGGGCGCCGACGATCAGGCCCGCCACCAGCTTGGCGGCGATCACCGGGGTCCGGCGGGGCGTCGCGAGGAACGTGCCGGTGACGGTCTGGTAGCGATACTCCGAGGTCATCATGATGACGCCGAGGATCATCACGAAGATGCTCCCGCTCGCGCCCGCGGACCAGGCGAGCTCGAGCCACTCGGGCGAGGTGCGGGCCGGGGTGCTCAGGCCGTTCGACTCGACCCCGGCGGATCCGATGGCGAAGCCGAGGGAGATCCCGATCAGCAGGATCATGACGATCATCATGATCCACCACAGGCGGGTGGTGAACAGCTTGTGCAGCTCGGCCCTGACGAGCGCGGTCATCGTCCCTCCGTCAGCTCGAGGAAGACCTTCTGCAGGTCCGACCGCTCCTGGCCGACCTCGGTCAGCACGATGCGCCGGTCGAGGGCGAGCTGTCCGATCGCCTCGGAGTCGAGGCCACGGACCCGCAGGGTGTCCTCCGTGACCCGCTCCACCGTGGCCCCGGCCGCCTCCAGCGCGTCCGCCAGTTCGGGGGCCCTGGCCGTCCGGACGCGTACGGAGGCGTCGTCGCCGGTGACGATCTCGTCGAGCGCGCCCTGCCGGACGAGCTTCCCGCGGGCGAGGATGACGACGTCGTCCACGGTCTGCTCGACCTCGGACAGCACATGGCTGGAGACGAGGACCGCGGCGCCCTGGTCGTGCGCGAGATGACGCAGGAACCCCCGCAGCCACTCGATACCGGCCGGGTCGAGCCCGTTGGCCGGCTCGTCCAGGATGAAGACGCGGGGCCGGCCGAGGATCGCGCCGGCCAGCGCGAGGCGCTGCCGCATGCCGAGGGAGAACCCGCCGACGCGTTTGCCGGCCACGTCGGCGAGCCCGACCTGGCCGAGCGCCTCCTCGGCCCGCTTGACGGGCAGCCTGCCGGCGATGCACAGGCCGCGCAGATGGTTGGCCGCTGTGCGGCCGGGATGGAAGCTCGTGGCCTCCAGTACGGCTCCGACCTCGGCCAGCGGCGCCTCGATGTCGCGGTAGCGGCGGCCGTGGATGAGCGCCTCGCCCGAGTCGGGGGTGACCAGGCTCAGCAGGCTGCGCAGAGTCGTCGTCTTCCCGGCCCCGTTGGGGCCCAGGTATCCGGTGACCGAGCCCGCCTCGACGGTGAAGGTGACGTCGTCGACCGCCTTGACCGCGCCGAACGACTTCACCAGATTTCGGATCTCTATGGCAGTCATCCCGGCGATTATCACTCGCCGGCCCGGGGCTTTCCTCCCCTTCGAGACGTATCTTTTCGGGTACCCAGGGATGAGCCGGGGGCGGCTAAAGGCGGTAGATCCGGCGGGCGTTGCCGGATCCGATCATGTGGGCCACCCGCTCGGCGTCGGCGGCGCTCCACTCCCCTTCCGCGACGCGCTCGGCGAGCACCCGGGCCAGCCCGAGCCGATGATAGAGCGCGCCGAGGTAGCTCGACTCGGCAGCGCCCCGGCCGCCGGAACCGAACAGCTGCTTGTGGAACGGCACCAGTTCGAGCGTCTCCGCGACGATGCGTGCGGCACCCGCCGCGGCGCGGGCCAGGGCCGGCCCGACGTCCACCAGGACGTTGGGGAACGCGTTCGCGAGGTGACCGGCCTGCCGGTGATGGGGATAGCAGTCGAGGAGCACGACGGGGACCCCCAGCGGCGCGAGCGCCCGGAGGAACCCGGCCAGCGGCGACGGGTCCGCCCGGTGCGCGTCCGGGCCGGGGCCGCCGGCCCCGCAGTGGAGCTGGATGGGCAGGCCGCGCTCCCTCGCCACGTCGACCGCGGCCCACAGCAGGTGCCGCGCGAGCACGGGGTCGTCCAGCCGCCGCTTGGGGTCCGCGATCCGCCGCCCGGCCGCGGCCACCACGCTCCCGCGCGACGGCCGGGAGGGCTCCGCGCCGAGGCCGTACCGGTGGGCGGCGACGGACTTGAGCCCGGCGGCGCGGGCCGCCCGGACGGCCAGTTCCTCCCGCAGCACCGCGGAGTACCGCACTGCGGGCAGCCCCGCTTCCGCGACCTCCTGCTCGATCCGCTCCAGCCGGACGATCTCGTCGGCCGCCGCCCCGGCGAGCCGTCCCGTCTCGGCGGGGGTGAGCCGGCCGGGCCCGTCGTCGCCGGTGTCGACGAGGAACGCCGAGATCCCCGCCTCCCGCAGCATGCGCCGGTTGACCTCGGTCCCGCCGAGCTCGGCCCGGCGGGACAGGTACACGGCGGGCGACGCGTGGGGTGCGAGGCCGAGGACGGGCGCGCACCAGCGCCGCACCGCCGCCCCCACCGGCGTGTCGAAGTGGGTCGTGCCCGGGGGCGCGGGCGCGGCGGACCCCGTGATCAGGAGCTCGAACTCCGACCTCGGGGAGTCGCCGCGGCGCGGGCCCTGGCAGTGATGATCCACCATCGGCGCGAGCAGCGCGGCGCGGACGGCGTCGGGGACGGCCGCGGGGAACGCGTCGTCGAGCATGGTCACCGGCACGGACATGGACCTTACGGCGGCGCCCGGCCGCCGCCCCGCGGCTTTCCCCCGTCTTTACCGCGCTACGTCCTTACCTACGTCCTTGCCGAGCTCCGTCCCTGCCCCGCGACGTCCTTAGCGACGTCCCTACCGCGATCCGGCCGCCCGCGGAGACCGGATCTCCGCCGTCAGGAGCACAGGCGCAGCACGTTGGCGATGATCTTCGCGCCCGCTCCGCCCTCGGTCGTCAGGATCGACTCGGGGTGGAACTGGACGCCGAAGCGCCTGTTGCCGCGGTCCTCGATCGCCATGGCGGCGCCGTCAGGAGTGAAGGCCGTCACCGTGAATCCCTCGACTCCGTGTTCCTTGGCGTGTACCGAGTGGTAGCGGGCGGCGACGAACTCGTCCGGCAGCCCTTCGAGTAGCGCGCTGTCGCCCTGCCGCTTGACCCGGCCACGCTTGCCGTGCTCCGGGTACGGCAGCAGCTCCAGGGTGCCGCCCGCGTGCTCCACCATGGCCTGCAGGCCCAGGCAGACGCCGAAGACCGGCAGGTTCCTGGCGTACAGCGCCTCGATCAGCTTCGAGCAGCCGAAGTCGGACGGCCAGCCGGGGCCGGGCGACAGCACGACGAGCGTCGGCGCGATCTCGCCGAGGGTCTCCGGCGGGAAGCCGTGCCGCAGCGTGACCACCGAGGCGCCCTGCTGACGGAAATAGTCGGCGAGAGTGTTGACGAACGAGTCCTCGTGATCGACCAGCAGCACCGTGTGACCCTCACCCGGCCCGGCGACGGCCTCCGGCGCGGCCGCGGCGGCGGGCGGGTTCGCCACGGCCTCCAGGGCCCGGAGCAGGGCGCTGGCCTTGAGCTCGGTCTCCCGCTCCTCCGCGTCGGGGTCGGAGTCGTAGAGCAGGGTCGCCCCGGCCCGTACGGCCGCGACGCCGTCGCGGATCTGCGCGGTGCGCAACGTCAGGCCGGTGTTCATGGAGCCGTCAAAGCCGATGAAGCCGACCGCGCCGCCGTACCAGCGCCGGGTGGTCTCCTCGTTGTCCTCGATGAACTGCATGGCCCAGGTCTTGGGGGCGCCGGTCACCGTGACGGCCCACATGTGGGTGAGGAACGCGTCTAGCGCGTCGAACTCCGGCCGGAGGCGGCCCTCGATGTGGTCCACGGTGTGGATCAGCCGGGAGTACATCTCGATCTGGCGGCGGCCGATGACCTTGACGCTGCCCGGCACGCAGATGCGGGACTTGTCGTTGCGGTCCACGTCGGTGCACATGGTCAGCTCCGACTCCTCCTTGACGCTGGACAGGAGGGTCCGGATGTTCTCCGCGTCCTCGACCGGGTTGGCGCCGCGGGCGATGGTGCCGGAGATCGGGCAGGTCTCCACCCGGTCGCCGGTCACCCGGACGTACATCTCGGGCGAAGCGCCCACCAGGTGCTCGCCCTGGCCGAGGTTCAGCAGGAACTCGTACGGCGCGGGGTTGCCCGCCCTGAGCGAACGGTAGAACGCGGACGGGTCGGCGCAGGACGAGTGGAACACCTGGCCGGGGACGACCTCGAACAGGTCGCCGCGGACGAACTTGTCCTTGGCCTTGGCGACGATGTCGGCGTAGGCCCCGGCGCGCGGGTTCGGCGGGATGCTCGCGGGGGTGACCGGCGGGATCGTCTCGCCGGTCCGGGGCAGGCCGCGGGTGGAGACGCCGTCGACGGTGAACTCGTAGGTGACCTCGGTGCTGGTCTCGCGCACGCGGTCGATCACGACGAGGCGGTCGGGCAGATGCAGGACGAGGTCGCGCTGGTCGTCCGGCCGCTCCAGGCGGTAGCGGATGGGCTCGAACTGGAAGGCGAGGTCATAGCCGAAGGCGCCGTAAAGCCCGAGGTGGGGGTCGTCTCCCCGGAAGGCGGCGATGATCTCACGGATGGCGGTGAACACGGTGGGGCGGCGGCTGCGCATCTCCTCGGGCAGCAGGTCGGCCGACTCCGGCACGTGCACCTCGGCGAACCCGGCGTCCGGCGCGCCGACCGCCTCCCCCGCAGCCAGCAGGCACGCGGTCACCACCGGCAGCACGACACGCCCCCGGTCGTTCAGCGCCCGGGCGGAGATCCGCCTCCCCCGCGCCACGATCTCCAGGCAGGGGTCCACATATCCGAAGGCCCATCTGCTGTATCTGCCGGGATAGTCCATCCCGGACGAGAACGCCCCGCCCCTGCGCGTTCCCAGCGACGTCACGATCTCCTCGAGCGCCGCCTCGGGCACCTCGCGCACGCCGCGCTCGACCGCGATGCCGCCGGCCGTGGTGTATTCGCCGATCTCCACTATGTCCACGCCCCTTTAAGTCGTATGCCCCGGGGGCGGACACATAGAAGGCCGCCTCTCGGGGCGGCCGTTCACCGTTGCTCGCTGATGCGAAAACGCCGCCTGCTAGCGGCGCCACCACTGGGAAGGTGCGGGAGTTCGCATGTGGCAAGGGTAGCGGCGGGTGTCGGGGTCATGCAATCCACCTCGGCGGGCGCCGCCGCGAATAGATATTCTGTTACTGGCGAGTAAAGCGGGGTATTTCATCACATACCTCCGGGAGAAGGAGGGGGGGTATGGTCGACCTGCCCGTTCGTCTGCCAGTGAGACGCGGGCGCCGCGGGCCCGGCGGCCCGTTCCGCCGGGTGCGGGTGCGGCGTGATGTGCCCGTCCCCATGCCCGACGGCGTGGTGCTGCTGGCCGACCATTACACCCCGGTCGGTGCCGAGCGTCCGCCGACCGTGCTCATCCGCTCCCCGTACGGCCGGGCCGGGCTGATCGGCTGGATGTACGGGTGGACCTTCGCCCGGAGCGGGTTCCAGGTCGTCCTGCAGAGCTGCCGCGGCGGCTTCGGCTCGGGCGGGCGGCTCGACCCGCTGGCGGACGAGCACGGCGACGGCCTGGCGACGGTCGAGTGGCTGCGCCGCCAGCCCTGGTACGGCGGGCGCCTCGCCATGCACGGGCCCTCCTACCTCGGCTACGCCCAATGGGCGATCGCCGCGGAGGTGCCCGATCTGCGGGCCATGGCGACGCAGGTCACCGCCTCATGTTTCCGCGACGCCGCCTACGTCGGGGGCGCGTTCGCGCTGGAGTCGACCCTGATCTGGACCACCCTCACCGCGCAGCTGGACGGCCGGCTCGGTGGCATGGCGGCGTTCACCGCCCCCCGGCGCACCCGGCGCGCCCTGCTGACCGGACGGCCGCCGCACGAACTCGACGTGCTGTCGGCCGGCCGGCCGCTCCCCTTCTTCCGCGAACTGCTCGATCACCACGCCGGCCCCTCGGCGTACTGGGACCGGCGGGACTTCTCCGCCTCGGTGGGGCAGGTCACGGCGGAGGTCACCATGACCGGCGGCTGGTACGACGTGTTCCTGCCCTGGCAGCTGAACGACTACGCGGCGCTGCGGGCCGCCGGGCGGCGGCCCTACCTCACGATCGGGCCCTGGTATCACGCGGACGTCCGGCACGGGCGGGCCGCCACGGCGGACGCGGTGGCCTGGTTCCGCGCCCATCTGCTTGACGACCCCTCCGGTCTGCGGGCGGCGCCGGTCCGGCTGTACGTCACGGGCGCGGGAGAGTGGCGCGACTTCCCGGACTGGCCCGTGCCCGAGGCCCGGACGCGGCGATGGCACCTGCAGCCGGGCCTCGCGCTCTCCACCGACGCCCCGGCCGAGTCCGAGCCCGACCGATACCGGTTCGACCCGGCGCACCCGACTCCTGTGGTCGGCGGGCCGGTGCTGATCGGCGACTCCGAGCCCCGCGACAACCGGCGGCTGGAGGCCCGGCGTGACCTTCTCGTCTACACCTCCTCCCCCCTCGCCGCCGACACCGATGTGATCGGCCCGGTGACGGCCGAGATCTACGCCCGGACCAGCCGGGCGTACACCGACCTCGTGGTACGGATCTGCGACGTGCACCCCGGCGGGGCGTCGATGAACGTCTGCGAGGGGGTGCGCCGGCTCACCCCAGCCGACCCCGCCGACGAGGACGGCGTGCGCCGGGTGACGGTGGACCTGTGGCCGGTGGCGCACCGGTTCCGCCGCGGCCACCGGATCCGGGTCCACGTCGCCAGCGGCGCCTACCCCCGCATCGCCAGGAACCCCGGCACCGGCGCGCCGCTGTCCGACGGCGCCGGCCCTATGCTCCCCTCCGAGCAGGAGATCCTGCACGATCCCGGCCATCCGTCCGCGGTGCTGCTGCCGATCGTGTGATCCCCGGAGACCGATCACCCGGCGGGCGGAGTGGTGATCGGCGACACCCGGCGCACCGACCCGACCGTTCGGCGATCAATCGCGCCGATCTCCACGGCGGGAGCTTACGCTGCGGCGTCGACTCCCTGCCTGCGAGATTGGAGAGAGTGCGTGACCACCCCCCGCACGGATCGCAGCCACTGGAACTGGCTGCTCCTGCTGCCGATCGCGATACCGCTCATCCCGGCGCTCTACAACGCGGTGGAGCCCCGCCTCTTCGGCATACCGCTGTTCTACTGGCTGCAACTGGCCTTCATCATCATCGGCGTGGCGACCACCACCCTCGTCTACCGCATGACGAGGAGGAACGGGTGACCACCGAGATCGTCGTCTTCGCCGTCCTCTTCCTGCTGGTCAGCGGGATGGGGTTCGTCGCCTCCCGCTGGCGGCGCCCCGACAACCTCGACACCCTGCACGAATGGGGCCTCGGCGGGCGCAGCTTCGGCAGCTGGGTCACGTGGTTCCTGGTCGGCGGCGACCTCTACACCGCGTACACCTTCGTCGCCGTCCCCGCCCTCCTGTTCGGCGCGGGCGCGATGGGCTTCTTCGCCCTGCCGTACACGATCGTGACCTATCCGATCGCCATGCTCGTGCTCATCCGGCTGTGGTCGGTCTCCCACGTGCACGGCCTGGTCACCCCGGCCGACTTCGTGCGGGCCCGGTTCGGCTCTCCCACGCTGGCGCTGCTGATCGCGATCACCGGAATCGTCGCGACCATGCCGTACATCGCGCTGCAGCTCGTCGGCATCGAGGCCGTCCTGAAGACGATGGGGGTGACCGGCGACCTGCCGCTCATCATCGCCTTCGCGATCCTCGCCGCGTACACCTACCAGTCGGGCCTGCGTGCCCCGGCGCTGATCGCGTTCGTCAAGGACGCGCTGATCTACCTGGTCATCCTGGTGGCCATCATCTACATCCCGGCCAAGCTCGGCGGCTGGGGGTCGATATTCGACACCGTGCAGGCGAAGTTCGACGCCACACCGGCGCCGGGCGACGGCATCCTGCTCAACGCGAACAACCAGCTGCAGTACGTGACGCTCGCGCTGGGCTCGGCGCTGGCGCTGTTCCTCTACCCGCACAGCGTCACCGGCATCCTGGCCTCGCGCAGCCGCGACGTGATCAAGCGGAACATGTCCGCGCTGCCGGCCTACAGCCTGGTGCTCGGTCTCATCGCCCTGCTCGGTTACATGGCGATCGCGGCCGGGATCAAGCCGATCGGCACGGACGTCAACACCGTCGTCCCGCAGCTGTTCGAGAAGCTGTTCCCCGACTGGTTCGCCGGCGTGGCGTTCGCCGCCGTCGGCATCGGCGCGCTCGTGCCCGCCGCGATCATGTCGATCGCCGCCGCGAACCTGTTCACCCGGAACATCTACCGCGAGTATCTCAAGCCGGACGCCACCGACGCGCAGGAGGCCTCGGTCAGCAAGATCGCGTCGCTGGTGGTGAAGGTCGGCGCGGTGCTGTTCATCCTGCTCATCGACCCTCAGTTCTCCATCGACCTGCAGCTCATCGGCGGCGTGATCATCCTGCAGACCCTTCCGTCGGTCGCGCTGGGCCTGTTCACCCGCTGGTTCCACCGGGGCGGCCTGATCGCGGGCTGGATCGCGGGCATGGGCTCCGGACTGCTGATGCTCTACAACATCGCCAACCCTGCCACCAAGCACGACCACTTCGGCGGTTCGGCCTTCCCGTTGGCCAAGCTCGGCCTGGACACCAAGATGACGATCTATGCCGGCTTCCTCGCGCTGATCGTCAACCTGATCGTGGCCGTGCTCGGCACGCTGATCGCCCGTGCGATGGGCAGCGCCGACGGGCCGGACGCCACCAGCCCGCACGACTACGTCGCGGAGCGCGGCGACCCGAGCGTCCACGACCTGGAGGTCACCAGCTCCACCTGACCCCGTACGGCGGCCGCGGCCGTGATCCGTGGCGGATGATCCATGGCGACGATCCATAGTGGTGAAGCGCGGTGGTGAACCTCCGTGGCGAACCGCGGCCGGCGCACGGCTGTGAGCGGGCGCACCGCACGATCGGCCCACACTCCGGGGCTGATCGTGCGGTGCTCTTTTCATTCCGGCTCCCGCCTGGGTGCGCGGGCGTCGCGGTGGTCGCGGCTTGCCGCGGGGCGGTCGATGGCGGGACAGCCCGGCTCTGGATCGACGACGTTGGGTCCGGACCGACGCGCGCGGGCCGCCTGCCGCCGCCCGTGCGTGTGGTTAGGGGTGGGTACGCGTGAGTGGGTGGGCAGAGCTCACTTCCGGCCGGTGAGCAGGACGCCGGCGCCGCCGAGCACCAGACCGGTGATCGCCATAGGGCTCAGTGTCTGCCCGATGACGATCCAGGAGAGCAGTGCGGTGACGGCGGGCGTCAGGAAGAAGAGGGTGCCGACCCGGCTCGCCGCCTGCTTGCGCAGCATCGTGTTGAGCAACAGGAACGTTCCCACCGAATTGATCAGGACGATCCACGCGAGGGAAGCGCTGAACGCGCCCCAGTCGCTGACCCGCTGGTCCTCCAGCAGCAGTGAGAGCAGGCCGACGACCGGCGCGCTCACGAGGAAGTGCACGGCGGTGCTGCTCCGGACGTCGGTGCCCTGGGTGAACCGCTTCTGGTAAACGGTGCCAAGGCTCAGTCCGAGCAACCCGAGGAAAGACAGCAGCACCGCGGTGAGGGAGACGCTCAACTGCCCGACGACGGCCATGCCGACCCCTACCGCGCCGACGGCGAAGCCGAGCCACTGGCTTCGGTTGATCTTCTCGCCGAGCACGCCGCCCGCGAGCAGGGCGATGATCACGGGATTGAATCCCTGGATCAGCGCCACCACCCCGCCAGGCAGACCGGCGCCGATCGCGTTGTAGAAGGCGCCGAACTGGACGGCCTGCATCAGCAGGCCGACGACGATCACGTGCAGAAGGAGCCGCCCGCGCGGCCACGGCGACCGGGAGAACAGGGCGATCAGCGTCAGCAGCACGCCCGCCACGGCGAACCGGGCGAACGTGAGCATCAGCGGCGGGGCCGCGTCGGTGCCGAACACCGCCGCGATGAAGGCGCTGCTCCACAGCACCACGAACACCGCGGGAACGGTCAGCGACAGCCACTGCGGTGCTCGATCCGGCCGCGTGCCGCCCGGCATGACCGGGGTGGCCGGCGTGGCGGGGGCGGCCGGGGCGGGGGGAACGGCCGGGTCTTCGGAAGCCTCGGGGGGAGAGGAAGGCACGGAAGGCACGGCCAGTTCGATGTCTTCACCATGGGACATGGAGGTGATCCTCACACACCTTTAACCACCTAGTGTGGTTACGGGTCATGTTAGGCCTCACGTATCACCCGAGGCAACCGGTCAATACGGTTACGTAGTTATGCTGAAGCGATGAAGTTCGCATTCGTCAGCGGCCATCCGGCCCTGGACTTCGCCGGCACCGTTCAGCACCGGCGCAGCGATGCCAACGACCTCCTGGCGACACCCGAGGATCTGTCCGCCTGGGCGGCGGCTTCGGACCTCGTGGACACGCCGGAACCCGCCGACGCGGCCGGACTCGCCCAGGCCGTACGGTTACGGGAGGCGATCTACCGGCTCGCGTACGCCCGCTCTGTCGGCAGCCCGTACGACCCGGCCGACTGCGCGCTGCTGACCGGCGAGGCGGCCGGGGCGCGGATCCGGCTCGAACTGCTTCCCGACGGGACTCTCCGGCGTGCCGGGAGCGTCCAGGCCGTGCTGGCCACGCTGGCCAGTTCCGCCGTGGAACTGCTCGCGGCCCCGCCCGCACTCGTGATCAAGGAATGCACGGCGGAGCCGTGCACCCGGCTGTACCTGGACCGGTCTCGCCGCGGTTCCCGCCGGTGGTGCGACATGGGCGGGTGCGGCAACCGGGCGAAGGCGGCGAAGTTCAGGGAGCGCCACGCCCCCTGACCCGGTCCCCGAGTGCGGACCGGGGCCGACGGCTCAGCGCAGTTGGACGGGCAGAGCGGTGAGGCCATTCATGATCATGGAGCCCGCTCGGGTGAGACTGTCGTCCGGCACGGCCAGGCGCATGCGGGGGAAGCGGTCGAGGAGCGTGGCGAACGCGATACGCGCCTCCACGCGGGCGAGCGGCGCGCCGACGCAGTAGTGGATGCCGTGCCCGAAGGCCACATGGGTGGGGGCTGCGCGGGTGATGTCCAGCGTGTCGCCCTCCGCGTAGAGAGCCGGGTCGCGGTTGGCGGCCAGGAGAGAGACGATCACCGGCACCCCTTCGGGGATCGTCACGCCCCCGACCTCGACCGGCTCCGTCGTCCGGTACGGCAGGGTGTTCTGCAACGGCCCGTCGTGGCGCAGGAGTTCCTCGATCGCCGGCTCAAGCAGCGCGGGCCGCTCTCGGAGCAGGGCGAGCTGGCCGGGGTTGGCGAGCAGGGCGCGCACGCCGTTGCCGATCAGGTTGACGGTCGTCTCGTGGCCCGCGACCACCAGGAGGAAGATCATCGAGGTCAGCTCGTCCTCGGTCAAGCCCTCCCCGTCGTCGCGGACGGCGATCAGGTCGGAGAGCAGGTCGTCCAGCGGGGAGCGCCGCTTCTCCTCGATCAGCTCCCGCGAGAAGCGCAGCATCGCCGCCGCGGCCTCGGCGAACTCCTCGAAGCTGAAGATGCCCGGAGCCACCAGGGGCGCCGTCCACGCGCGGAAGTCCGCCCTGGACTCCTGGGGGATGCCGATCAGGTCACAGATCACGCCGATCGGGAGAGGGAACGCCAGCGCCGAGATGAGGTCGACCGTCTCCTCGCCCTCGACGGCGTCGAGCAGTTCGTCCGTCATCCGCTGGATCCGCGGGACGAGCTTTTCGACCCGGCGGCGGGTGAAGGCGGCCGTCACCAGCTTGCGCAGCCGCACGTGGTCGGCACCGTCACTGCTCAGCATGTGCGTGAAGATGCCGCGCGCGACCTCTTCGGGCAGCTCACGGGCGTAGACGGCGGCCTGCCAGCCGCCCTTGACCAGCCGTGGGTCCGACAACAGCGCCCGCGCCTCCGCGTGCCCGGTCACCAGCCACGCCGTCACCCCGGTGGGCGTCGTGATCTGGTGCACCGGCCCATCGGCCAACAGGGCCGCGTAGACCTCGTGCCGGTCGTCGCCGTTGACCGCGGTGAAGGGACTCGCCGCCGTCCACGCCGGAGCAGCGGACAGATCGGTCTCCACGGTTTCGGTCATTCGTCTTCCCCCAGTGATTCGAAAACGGCCGTGGGGAGACGAGCGATCACCCCCCGGTTGACCACATCGGAAGACCATAGCAGCACGAATCAGACAGATCTCGGCGGTCTATTGAGGCTCACAGGTCACGGCTGCCCCACGGCCCCACCTCCGAGGCGTCCCAGCCGACGTGGCGGCGTCGCGTCAGGTCGCGGGCGATCGCGGCGGCGCGGCGGGGTCGTGACTGGGTCGCGGCGGGGGTCGCGGCGGGTCCGACCAGGGTCGGCTCAGCAGTCGCGGCAGGGGTCGGAGCAGGGACCGGGGCAGGATTCGCCCGAGCGGCAGTCGTGCGCGCCGTCGTACGGCCCGTCGTACGGTTCCCGCCGGGTGAGGGCGCGCAGTCCGGCCACGATCTCCTCCGCCCGGTCGACGCTGGGCAGCACCCGGTCCAGCAGATCGGGCACGTCGGTCCTGCGGATGTCGAGGGCGGCCTCCTCCAGCAGGGCCCGCAGCGCCGCGACGGGTCCGCGCAGCTCATGCAGCAGGTCCGCGACAGACAGGTCCGTGAAAGACAGGTCCGCGACAGACAGACCGGCATCGGACGGGGCAGCGGACCGGGCAGCGGCGGACGGGGTGTCCGCGGGCAGCTCCGCGACAGGCAGGGCACCCATTGGGAGAGCACCCACGGGGAGGGCACCCACGGGCACGGCGGCCTGCCACCGGCGCTTCCCGAACGGTTCGCCCGGTCCCGGATCCACAAACCTCAGCATGACCCCACCCCCGCCCGCCGGGCCCCGCTGTCCCGCCCGGCGCGCGAGCCGGGACGGACCGGCGTCCGGCGTTGCCGAAAACCTTCCTACTCCTTATACGGACAGCCGGATGCGGAAGGTTGCATGGCCATGCTGTAGCCCAACCGCGCGGAACCGGTGGACGGCGCCCGCCGCATGACGCATCGTTGTGACGTAAGGTAAACGACAAGTCACGGAGCGAATCGGTGCGCGTACTCATCCAGCTGCGTCCCTCCCCCGACCTGGTGGCCGCCGTCGCGGACCCCACGGTGGTGGCCACGACCGCGGACGTGGCGGACGATCTGCCGGGAGTGGTCCTCGACCAGTCGTACACGCCGGTGGCGGTGCCCCGTCCGGTTCCCGTTCTCCCCGGGGGCGACCCGCTGTCCCTGAACCAGCCGCTGGCGTTCTCGCTGGCGCCGCGCGACGCGTCGGTGGTGGTCCGGGGCGAGATCGCCGACGACGAGATCTCCAGACGCGTCTCGCTGCTACCCGCGACGCACCGGGACGTCGTCGCCGTGTACGCCGATCCCGCCATCGCGACCACCCCGGCCTGCGGCGGGGACGGCCCGGTGGGCGACTGGCACGACGTCCGGCGGCTGCTGCGGGCCGATCAGCTCGCCGCCGAGGGCCTCGACGGGAGCGGAGTGGCCCTGGCCATCACCGACACCGGGATCAACGCCGGTCACCTGTCGTCCGTGCTGGGCCGCGAGGTGTCCGTCGACGGCTCCCGGAGCTGGAATCCGGCGGGGGTCCGGGGGCAGGCCGGCGGTTTCGCGGTGGACCACGGCACCATGTGCGCCTTCGACTCGCTGATCGCGGCGCCGCAGGCGTCGCTCGTCGACATCCCGGTGCTGCTGTCCCGCCGCCGGGGCGGGACCACGCTCGACGGCCTGCTGTCCGACGCGATCGCGGCGTACGCGCACCTGCGGACGGTGCTGGAGACCCAGCCGGACGAGTCGCGGGCGCTGGTGATCAGCAACAGCTGGGGATCGTTCTCCCCCGAGTGGGACTTCCCGCCGGGCCATCCGGGCAACTACTCCGACAACCCCGCGCACCCGTTCAACCTCATGGTCGACAGCCTCGCCGAGGCGGGGGCCGACGTCCTGTTCGCCGCGGGCAACTGCGGCCGGGACTGCCGCGACCGCCGCTGCGCCTATCCGGACCGGCCGATCGTGGGAGCCAACTCCCATCCCCGCGCGCTGTCCGTCGGCGGCGTCGACACCACCGGCGAGCGGGTCGGCTACTCCTCCCAGGGCCCGGGAAGGCTCACCGAGCGCAAACCGGACCTCTGCGCGTACACCCATTTCGCGGGTTCTGGCGCGTTCGGCGACGGTGAGCCCGACTCGGGCACCTCGGCCGCCTGCCCGGTGGCGGCCGGCCTCGTCGCGGCGATCCGCACCCGCTGGCCTGCGACCGTGCTCTCGCCGAGCCAGCTGCGGACCCTGCTCCGCCGGACCTCCGATGATCGCAGTCACGTAGGCTACGACTACGACTACGGGTACGGCGTGGTGGACGCCGCCGGCGTCGTCGCGGCCCTGCGGAGGAGGGCGGCGAAGGCGGCCTGAGACCAGCCGAGCGAGGGGGCGGGCATGACGGGCGTTCTCATCACCGTGCGGCTCCCGCCCGGGGCGACCCTCGATTCGGCCCTGCGCGAGCTCGGCCTGGACACGGACGAGGTCGACGTCGAGTACGGCCTCGTGCCGGTCGATCCCGTACGCGGCCTGTACGCGATGCGCGTCACGGAGAGCGCCGGCCACCGGATCGCCGAGGCCCGGATCGCCGGAGCCCGGGCCGCGGCGGAGCCGGTGAAGCCACCAGGCTCCTCAGGCCGGCCGAGCCCCTCAGGCCCATCGGGCCCGCCGGGCGCTGCGACCGATACGGCGGATACGGCGGATGACGGAACGGGCCAGGTGGGCGGTCCGTACGCCGACCCGCCCATCGAGCCGTACGGACCGCCGCGGTGACCGTCCCCTGCTGGGTGGTCTCGGGGCCACCCGGGGCGGGCAAGTCGACGGTCTGCTCGCTGCTGCTGGCCCGTCTCGACCCTGTCCCCGCCCTGCTCGACAAGGACACGATGTACGGCGGCTTCGTGGCCGCCACCCTCTTCGCGCACGGCCGCCCGCCCGGCGAACGGGAGGGCCCCTGGTACGACGAGCACATCAAGCGCTTCGAGTACGACGGGATGACGGCGACGGCCCGGCAGATCCGGTCCCACGGCTGCCCGGTGATGCTGGGCGGCCCGTTCACCTCCCAGGTCCACGACGCCGCCCGGTGGCGGGCCTGGGTCGAGGAGCTTGGCGGGCCCGGGGTGCGCCTGCTCTGGATCAGGTCTGACGGGCCGACCCTTCGGGAGCGCCTGCTGAGCCGCGGGCTCGGCCGCGACTCGGGCAAGCTCGACCGGTTCGGCGACTACCTCACGGCCATCCGGGTCGACGAACCTCCCGTGGTGCCGCACGTCGAGATCGACAACCGGATCGGCGCCCCACCCATCGAGGCTCAGCTCGACGCGCTCCTGACCGGCTGAGCGAGCAGACGCGCGGCCGGTGCCGTCACTCGGTGCCGTAATAGGGCGACGCCTGGGACGTCTGTGATACGTTTTGCGCCGCCATGCGTCGCCGCGAACCGAGGAGGTGAGACCGATCAACGCTTTGACAGATCGGGGCTCCCTCACCCGCATGGTCTAGGGAGCCCCGCAGCAGGCATCCCGAAAGGCGTGAAACGCTTTGCGCTTCATCTCCCAGACGTCGTCGGACGGCGTCACCGAACAGCTGTTCACCCTCGGCGAGCTACCCGGCGTGTTGTGGACGCCGGACGACCGCGCCGGGACCCGTCCCCTGATCCTCATGGGCCACGGCGGCGGGCAGCACAAGAAGGCCCCGGGCGTCGTCGCCCGCGCGCTTCGCCTGGTCACCGAGGGCGGTTTCGCGGTGGTCGCGGTCGACGCGCCCAACCACGGCGACCGGCCGAAAACCGAGGAGTTCGCCCGGGTCGTGGCCGGGTTGCGGGCCGGTGTGACCGCGGGTGAGGACATCGCCCCGCATCTCGCCGCCATGCACACGCTTCTGGCGGAGCAGGCCGTCCCGGAATGGCAGGCGGTCGTGACGGCGGTTCAGGAGCTCGACTTCGTCGGCGCCGGCCCGGCGGGCTACTGCGGCATGTCGATGGGCTGCGGGCTCGGCGTCCCCTTCGTCGCCGCCGAACCCCGGATCCGCGCGGCGGTGCTCGGCCTGCTCGGCGTGCACGGCCTGGCCGAGACCGCCGCCCGGATCACGGTCCCGGTGCGGTTCCTGCTCCAGTGGGACGACGACAGGGTGCCGCGGGCCCAGGGCCTCGCGCTGTTCGACGCTCTGGCGTCGGCCGACAAGACGTTGCACGCCAATCCGGGCAAGCATGAGGAAGTCCCCGAGTTCGAGACGGGCAGCGCGGTGCGATTCCTCACCCGGCACCTCGGCCAGGCCACCGTCTCGTGATCCGCGGCGCGCCGGCGGGGGGGCCCCCCCCCCGCGCCCCCCGCGGGCGCGCGAGTGGGGGCCTGCGCTCGCAGGAGGCCGGGGTGCGTGCGGGGTTTCAGGCGGGTCCGCCGCCCGGCTGTGCGGCGGCGAGGGCCGCCTCGGTGTCCGCGGCGGCCAGGTCGGCGTTCATGTGGGCGCCGGCCAGGGCGCCGGCCGCGGCGGAGGCGCCGACCTGGGCCATCAGGTCGGTGGCGTTGCCGGCCACCCATACGCCCGGCACGTCAGTGGTGCCGGCCACGCCGGCCGCGAAGCCGCGGCCCATGCCGCCGGGCAGATCCGTCATCGGCAGGCCGAGCCCTTCCAGGCCCTCGGTGCGGGCCCGCAACCGGGTCGCGACCGCGAGGACCCGCCGCGGCACCAGCCGCCCGCCGCTGAGACGCACTCCCGCGACGGTGCCGTCCTCGGCGGTCACGACCCTGTCCACCTGGGCGTCGACGACCTCGATGCCGCGTACGGCGAAACGCGCTCGCGTGTCCGCGCCGAGCTCGGTTCCGCGGGTGAAGTAGACGAGATCGTCGGTCAGCTGGCGGAACAGCAGCGCGTGATGGATGGAGGCCGGGCCCGTCGCGAGGATTCCGATGGGCTCGTCGCGTACCTCCCAGCCGTGGCAGTACGGGCAGTGCACGACGCCGTGCCCCCAGTGCTCGGCGAGGCCGGGAACCTCGGGCAACGTGTCGCGCAGGCCGGTCGCCACCAGCAGACGGCGCGCCGTCAGGGTGCGGCCGTCTGCCAGGGTGACGCTGAAGCGCGGGTCGCCCCACTCGGCTGGGGTGGCCGGGCGGGCGGAGGTCACTTCGCCGCCCACGACGAGGCCGCCGTAGCGGCGCACCTCCTCGCGGCCGACGCGCAGCAGCTCAGCCGGCGGGGTGCCGTCCAGACCGAGCAGGCCGTGCACGCCGTCGGCGGGTGCGTTACGGGGATCGCCACTGTCGATCACGACGACCGAGCGGCGGGAGCGGGCGAGCATCAGCGCGCCGTTCAGACCAGCGGCGCCTCCGCCGATCACCACCGCGTCGACGGTCTCGCCCGGCAGGCGGTCGGTCGCGTTCGCGACGGTCGTCACAGCCATGGTGTTCGCAGCCTTTCGTTCATGCGGCCCAGGCCGGGTGCCAAGGGGCCGTACACGAAGGACGGTAACCACGCCTTGCGAATAAAGCATAGAATCTTGCCTATGACGCAAGACAATGACGACCTGGACGGCCTGGTACGCAAGAGGATCCGCGCTCTGCGGGTGGCTCAGGGCTGGTCACTGGAAGAGCTGGCCACCCGCGCCAAGCTCAGCCAGTCGACCCTGAGCCGCATCGAGAACGGCCGGCGCCGCCTCGCTCTGGACAGCCTCGTCACCCTCGCCCGCGCCCTGGACACCTCGCTGGACCAGCTCGTCGAGACCGCCACAGACGACGTCATCACCAGCCCGGTGATCGACAGTGCCCACAGTCTGATGCACTGGCCCATAAAGGCGGATCCGAGCGTGACGGTCGTGCGTCAGCGCCTGACCGAGCCGCCACCCGGCGGCCCCGCACGCATGCGCGCTCATCCCGGCCGCGAATGGTTTGTCGTCCTGTCCGGCGCCGCCGTGCTCCTGCTGGGCGACCGGCGCTTCCGGGTCGAGACCAATCAGGCGGCGGAGTTCCCCACGATGCTCCCGCATGCCATCGGCGCCGCGGGCGCACCGTGTGAAATCCTGGGCGTCTTCGACCGCGACGCCCGCCGCGGCCACCGGCCCACCGCCCAGGAGCCCTAGGACGGGACCCGGTCGGCCAGCAGGTCGCGCAGGCCGCGGATCTCCGCGCGGAGCGCGGCCACCTCCTCGAGGACCGACCTCTCCTCCTGCTGGCTCTCCTCCCGCTGCTCCTCCTCCATGGCGCTCACCACGACCGCGATGAAGAGGTTGAGCACGACGAACGTGCACACCAGCACGAACACCACGAAGTAGATCCAGGCCGTCGCGTGAGTGCGCATCAGCTCTCTGGTGATCTCCGACCAGCCATCCCCGGTCATCACCTGGAACAGGGTGAACAGCGCGGTGGGCAGGTCGCCGAAGTAGTCCGGGGAGGCCGCGCCGTACAGCTTGACCCCCATGACCGCGGCGACGTAAAGCACCAGGCCGAGCAGCACGACGATCGAGGTCATCCCGGGGACGGCGGTGAGCAGCGCGGAGACCACCCGGCGCAGCGAGGGCACCACCGAGATCAGCCGCAGCGCCCGCAGGACGCGCAGGGCCCGCAGCACGGACAGGCCCCCGGCCGTGGGCAGGAACGAGAAACCGATGATGATCGCGTCGAAGACGTTCCAGGGGTCGCGGAGGAAGCGCAGCCGCTGGACGTAGATTTTGGCCAGCAGCTCGGCGACGAACAGGTAGAGGGCGACGTGGTCGGCCACGTGGAGCGCCGTGCCGTACCGGGCCAGCGCCTGTGCCGATGTCTCGATGCCCAGCGTGGCGGCGTTGAACACGATCACGCCGATGATCACGTACTGGAAACGTCGCGATTCGATCACGAGGCGGACGCGCTCGCGCACAGCTGCTCCCCCAGTTAGGCCGTAAAGATCGCGGGAGAGCCTACTGGACCGCGGGAGCGGCCACCCGCCGGCCGCCGGAGTCGACCGCCTCCGGCGACAGCACCTTGTCGAGGACCATGAGCGCGCATCCGGTCAGACCCGCGCCGGCGCCGAGGCGGCTGCGCTCGATCCGCAGGCTGCGGGTGGCGAGCTGGGTGGACCGCCGGTAGATCACCTCGCGGACTCCGGAGACCAGCGGCTGGAACATCTCGGCCACGTCGCCGCCGAGGACCACGACAGCGGGGTTGAGCAGGTTGACCGCGCCGGAGATGACCTCGCCGAGCCAGCGGCCGGCCTGCCGGACGACCGCCATCGTCTCGGCGTCGCCCGCCCGCACCAGTGCGGTGACGTCGGCCAGCGAGCTCACGTCGCGGCCCTTGGCGCGCAGGTCCCGCAGGATCGCGGTGCCGCTGGCCACCGAGTCGACACAGTCGAGGTTGCCGCAGCGGCACAGCACGCCGCCGCCGTCCCGCACCGGGATGTGGCCGATCTCACCGGCCGCGCCGAGCGCGCCGCGCAGGATGCCGCCACCGGAGATGACGCCCGCACCGATCCGGGTGGAGACCTTCACGAACAGCAGGTCGTCCAGCTCGGACTGGTAGGCGATGCGGTGCTCGCCCATCGCGATGACGTTCACGTCGTTGTCGACGAGCACGGGGACGGGGAACCGTTCGGCGATGATCGGGGGGATCACCACGCCGGTCCAGCTCGCCATGACGCGGGCGCTCTCGGTGCGACCGGCGGCGAACTCCACGGTCGCAGGGACGCCCAGGCCGATGCCGACCACGGGGCCCTGCCCGTCGAGCAGCTTCTCCCAGATGTCCATCACCAGGGGAAGGACGACCGCGGGGCCCTCCTCCACGTCGATGTCGACGTCGGTGCGGTGGATCACCCGGCCGGACAGGTCGCAGACGGCGATCTGGGTGCGGCGGGCGCCGAGCGACGCCACCGGCACGACACCGCCGGTGGGGTCGAAGCGCAGCCGCATGGGGGGTCGCCCGCCGGTCGACGGGCCCTCGGCGTCTTCCATGATCAGGCCGCGGTGGAGCAGCTCGGCCACCCGGTGGGCGACGGCCGGGCGCGACAGGCCGGTGACGCGGCCGATGTCGCCGCGCGTGACCGCCTCCCCGCTCCGGATGAGCTGGAGGACCTCGCCGGTGGTGGTAAGTCGTGACATTAACGAGAAGTGAAGCACAGGTGCTTACCGAAGTTCAATGACTTATTCATCGGAAGTTACAAAAGTCAGCTTGAAATGGCACATATCTACCCGATACTGTCCCCCCATGCCCGACCTACCCAACGGCCCCGCGCCGGCGGATCTGATCATCTTCGGTGGCACCGGCGACCTGGCCATGCGGAAGCTTCTCCCCGCGCTCTACCACTGCGACGTGGACGGAGGGCTGGCCCCCGGCACCCGGATCATCGCCCTGTCCCGCAGCGGTCTCGACGACGCGGACTACCGTGGCAAGGTCGACGCGGAGGTACGTCCCGCCCTGCACGGGAGCGAGGGCTGGGACGCGTTCCTCCGCCGGCTGCGTCACGTACCGGTGGACGTCACCACGCCCGAGGGCTGGGCCGGGCTCGCCGGGCTGCTCGCCGGGCACGAGGACCGGGACCGTGTCTTCTACCTCGCCAGCCCGCCCCTGGCGTTCGGCCCGTTCTGCCGGGGGGCGCGGGAGGCGGGACTGGTCACGCCCGGTTCGCGGGTGGTTCTGGAGAAGCCGCTCGGCCGCGACCTGGCCGGCGCTCAGGCGATCAACGACGAGGTCGGCGCGATCTTCGACGAGTCGCAGATCTTCCGCATCGACCACTACCTGGGCAAGGAGACGGTCCAGAACCTGCTCGTCCTGCGGTTCGCCAACTCCTTCCTGGAGCCGATCTGGAACTCGCGGTGGATCGACCACGTCCAGATCACGGCGGCCGAGTCCGTCGGCACGCCGGGCCGCCGCGGCTACTACGACCAGGCCGGCGCGCTGCGCGACATGGTGCAGAACCACCTGCTCCAGTTGCTCTGCCTGGTGGCCATGGAGCCGCCGTCCCGAAACGACCGTGAGGCCGTCCGCGACGAGAAGGTCAAGGTGCTGCGGTCGCTGCGGCCGGTGACGGGCGCGGACGCCGACCGCTTCACGGTCCGCGGGCAGTACACCCACGGGCTGGTGGACGGCGCCGAGGTGCCGGGCTACCTGGACGAGCCGGACAAGAACCCGCCGACCGACGCGTCCCGGCGGGTCGAGACGTTCGCCGCCGTGCACGCCGAGGTGGACAACTGGCGGTGGGCGGGGGTGCCGTTCTTCCTGCGCAGCGGCAAGCGGCTGCCGTCCCGGCGGTCCGAGATCGTGGTCCAGTTCAAGAACGTTCCACACGCGATCTTCCCGGGCGCCACGCCGAACCGGCTCGTGCTGCGGCTCCAGCCGGACGAGGGCATCCACCTGTCTCTGATGGCCAAGGAGCCGGGCGCGGGCGACATCGCGCTGCGGCCGGTGCCGCTCAGCCTCAGCTTCTCCGACGCGTTCAGCGCCCGGGTGCCCGACGCGTACGAGCGGCTGCTCATGGACGTACTGTCGGGCAACCCGACTCTCTTCATGCGGCGTGACGAGGTCGAGGCCGCCTGGCGGTGGATCGATCCGATCGTCCGGCGGTGGGAGGGCTCGGCGGCCCTGCCGGAGCCGTACCCGGCCGGGACCTCGGGGCCCGCCGGCGCCCACGATCTGCTGGCCCGCGGCGGGCGGGCCTGGCACGAGGAGGAGCTGTGACGAATCCCGTGATCCCTCAGATCGCCGCGGTCACCGACCGCGTGCGTGAACGGAGCCGCGAGCGCCGGAGCGTCTACCTCGACCGGATCGGCCGGGCCGGGCAGGAACTGCGCGAGCGCGGTCCGGCCCGCGGCCGGCTGGCCTGCGCCAACCTCGCCCACGGCTTCGCCGCCGCGCCCGCCGAGGACAAGCTCGACCTGCGGGGGGCGGCCAAGCCCGGCGTGGCCATCGTCACGTCGTACAACGACATGCTCTCGGCCCACCAGCCGTTCGAGACGTACCCGCCGGAGCTGAAGCGGGCGGTGCGCGCGGCGGGCGGCGTGGCCCAGGTGGCGGGCGGCGTCCCGGCCATGTGCGACGGCGTGACCCAGGGCCGGGCCGGCATGGAGCTGTCGCTCTACAGCCGCGACCTGATCGCCATGGCGACCGCGATCGCGCTTTCGCACGACATGTTCGACGCGGCGCTGCTGCTCGGCGTCTGCGACAAGATCGTGCCCGGTCTGCTCATCGGCGCGCTGCGGTTCGGCCACCTGCCCGCCGTCTTCGTGCCCGCGGGCCCGATGCCCTCGGGCCTGCCCAACAAGGTCAAGGCCCGGGCCCGGCAGGCGTACGCCGTCGGCAAGATCTCCAGGGCGGAGATGCTGGACGCCGAGGCGGCGTCCTACCACTCCCCCGGCACGTGCACCTTCTACGGCACCGCCAACTCCAACCAGCTCCTCATGGAGGTCATGGGCCTGCACCTGCCGGGCGCGACGTTCGTCAACCCGCACACGGAGCTGCGGCACGCGCTGACGGAGGCGGCGGGCCGCCGGGCCGTCGAGATCGGCCCGCACGGCGGCGAGTACACACCGGTGGGCGAGATCGTCGACGAGCGGGCCATCGTGAACGCGGTGGTGGCGCTGCTCGCCTCGGGTGGCTCCACCAACCACACCATGCACCTGGTGGCCATGGCCGCCGCCGCGGGCATCGAGCTGACATGGGACGACATGGCCGACCTGTCCAGGGTCGTGCCGCTGCTCAGCCGCATGTACCCCAACGGCCAGGCCGACGTGAACCACTTCCAGGCCGCGGGCGGCATGGCCGTGTTCATCGGCGAGCTGCTCGACGCCGGGATGCTGCACGGCGACGTGCTGACCGTGGCCGGGCGCGGCCTCGACGCCTACCGGACGGCCCCCGCCCTCAAGGAGGGGACGCTGGTCTGGGAGGAGCGGACCGAGGGCAGCGGCGACCCCGACGTGCTGCGGCCGGTCGCCGAGCCGTTCTCGGCGGACGGCGGCATCCACATCCTGGACGGCAACCTCGGCCGGGCCGTGAGCAAGGTGTCGGCCGTCAAGCCCGAGCACCTGGTGATCGAGGCGCCGGCGAAGGTGTTCGACGACCAGCTCGACCTCCTGCGGTCCTTCGAGGCGGGCGAGCTGGACGACCAGGACTTCGTCGCGGTCGTCCGATACCAGGGTCCCCGCGCCAACGGCATGCCGGAGCTGCACAAGCTCACCCCGCCGCTGGCCGTCCTGCTCGACCGGGGCCGCACGGTGGCCATCGTCACCGACGGCCGCATGTCGGGCGCGTCGGGCAAGGTCCCGGCCGCGATCCACCTGTCCCCGGAGGCCGCCGACGGCGGGCCGATCGCGCTGCTGCGCGACGGCGACCCGATCCGCCTCGACTCGTCCGCCGGGACCCTCACCGTGCTCGCCGACCTGTCCGGGCGCGTCCCGCAGGGGGCGCCGCCGTCCGACGAGCGGTGGTCGGGAACGGGCCGTGAGCTGTTCGCGCCCTTCCGCCGCGCGGTCGGCCCGGCCGAACGGGGGGCGAGCGTGTTCGGGGACGTCGCGTGAGCGCGCGATCCGGCGGGCCCGGCCTCCCGTGGCTCGTCGCCGACGTGGGCGGCACCAACGCCCGGTTCGGACTGGTGACCCGGCCCGGCGGGCAGCCGGAGTCGGTCGCCGTACTGAACGTTTCCCAGCATCAGGGCCTCGCCGATGCCGTAGCCGCCTATCTCGCAGACCATGCGGGCGGAGTTCGGCCGGTGGCCGCGTGCCTGGCGATCGCCGGGCCGGTCGACAGAGACCGGTACCGGTTGACGAACGGGGTGTGGGAGGGGTCGGTAACCGGCCTCGGGATTCCCGGCGCGGTGGTCCTGAACGACTTCGAGGCGCTCGCGCTTTCGCTGCCCTACCTGGCGGGCGCCGACCTCGTCCCGCTGGGCGGCCCCCCGCCGCCCGAACGCGCGGTCAAGGCCGTGCTCGGGCCCGGCACGGGCCTCGGCGTGGGCGGGCTGGTCCCGGCCGGCGACGGCTGGGTCCCGCTGCCCGGCGAGGGCGGCCACGTGTCGGTGCCTGTCGTCACCGATCTGGAGATGGAGGTGGCCCGGGCGCTGCGCGCGGACGGCCTGCCGTACGTGGACGCCGAGCACCTGCTCTCCGGCACCGGCCTGCCCCGGCTCCACCGCGGCCTCGCGCTGGTCCGCGGGGAGACCCCGGAGCCGATCACCGCGGGTGAGATCACCTCCTCCGCCGATCCGGCGTGCGTCGAGACGGTCGAGGTGTTCCTGGCGCTGCTGGGCGGCTTCACCGCGAATGTGGCGCTCACCCTGGGCGCCCGGGGCGGCGTCTATCTGGGCGGCGGAGTGCTGCCGAGGCTGGCCGGCCGGATCGGCGGCAGCGCGTTCCGCCGCCGGTTCGAGACGACCACCCCGCCCCTGACCCCCTATCTCGCGTCGATCGCCACGCTGCTGATCGTCGCGGAGTATCCCGCGTTGACCGGGGCCGCCGCCTGGCTCGCCCTGCGATCCTCTAATGTGGAGCGGCCATGAGCCTTCTCGATCTCGCCCCCGTGGTCCCGGTCGTCGTCGTGGACGACGCCGCCACCGCCGTGCCGATGGCCCGCGCGCTGGTCGCGGGCGGCCTGCCGCTGATAGAGATCACGCTGCGCACCGAGGCGGCCCTGGAGGCCGTCCGCCGGATCGCGGCCGAGGTGCCCGACGCGGTGGTGGGGGCCGGCACGGTCCGCACGGCCGACGACGTGACCGCCGCCGTCGAGGCCGGTTCGCGTTTCCTCGTCTCCCCCGGCACGACGCCGGGCCTGCTGGCGGCGATGCTCGCCTCCGGGGTGCCGTTCCTGCCGGGAGTCGCGACCGCGACCGAGGCGATGACCCTGGCGGAGCGCGGCGTGCGGGAGCTGAAGTTCTTCCCGGCCGAGGCCGCGGGCGGCGTCGGCTACCTGAAGTCCCTCGGCGGTCCGCTCCCCGACGTCCGGTTCTGCCCCACCGGCGGCATCACTCCCGCCACCGCCGCGTCGTATCTCAGCCTGCCCAACGTCGCGTGTGTCGGCGGGAGCTGGCTCACCCCCGCGGACGCGCTGGCCCAGGGCGACTACGCCCGCGTGGAGAAGCTCGCCGCCGAGGCGGCCGCGCTGCGTTCCCGCTAGCCGTTCCCGCTGACCGTTCCCGCTAGCCGTTCCCGGCGGCCGCGCGGACCGGAGGCGGGGAACCCGGACATGCCGGCCGAGTCATCCTCCCTCGGCGGAGCCGGCGGCCATGCTCGTGCCCGCGACCCGGCGCCACGTTCATGGAAAGGGCTCGTGGCCTGCCCACCCCCCGCCGGTCACGGGCCCACTCCAGCGGCGCCGGCCCTCCACGGGAGTCACCGGCTGACGCGCGGCCCCGAGCCGGTGGAGCCGCGCACGACCAGTTCGGGCTGGTAGACGAGCTCGATGTGCCGGGCCGGGGTGCCGCCGATTTCCTCGATCAGCGTCTGCACGGCCGCCGCGGCCATCGCCCGGATCGGCTTGCGCACGGTCGTCAGCGGGGGGTCGGTGAACGCCATCAGCGGCGAGTCGTCGAACCCGACGACCGACACGTCGCCGGGCACCGAGAGGCCGCGCTCGCGGGCGGCGCGGATCGCCCCGAGCGCCATGAGGTCGCTGGCGCAGAAGACGCCGGTGCATCCGCGGTCGATGAGCGCACCGGCCGCGGCCTGCCCGCCCTCCACGGAGAACAGCGAATGCTGGATCAGCTCGTCGGCGGCCGGCCGGCCGAGAAGCTGCTCCATGGCCTGCCGGAAACCCTCGATCTTGCGGATCACCGGCACGAAACGCCGCTGTCCCAGCGCGAGGCCGATGCGCTCGTGCCCGAGGTCGACCAGGTGCTGTACGGCGAGGCGGGCCGCGAGCCGGTCGTCGGGCGAGATGAACGGCGCGGGGATCCCCGCGTTGTACCCGTCGACCAGCACGATCGGCATGCCCTGGTCGGTGAGGCGGATGTAGCGGTCCATCCGGGCCGTGGTGTCGGCGTGCAGCCCGGACGCGAACACGATGCCGGCCACGCCCCGGTCGAGGAGCAGCTCGGTGAACTCGTCCTCGGGCGCGCCGCCGGGCTCCTGGGTGCACAGCAGAGTGGTGTACCCGTGCTTGGTGAGCGCCTTCTCCACGGCCTGGGCGAAGGCGGGGAAGATCGGGTTGCCGAGCTCGGGGACGACCAGGCCGATCAGCCCGTTGCTGCGCCGGCGCAGGCGGTGCGGCCGCTCGTACCCCATCAGGTCGAGGGCCGCCAGCACGGCCTGGCGGGTGGTCGCGGCGACCCCCGCCCTGCCGTTCAGCACCCTGCTCACGGTCGCCTCGCTGACGCCCGCCTGAGCCGCGATGTCGGCGAGCCGCGTGTGGTTCATGAGCATTACTTTAGACAGCGACGACGTCCCACCACGTCGCCGAATCGGGCGCCAGCCGCACCCGGTCGCCCGAGATCTCCGGGGCGGCGCTCGCCAGGAGCGGCTCACCGGCCGGGCGGGCGGTCTCGATCCACTCCGCCGTCATGTTCATCAGGCACACGAAGGAGTCGCCGCGCCCGAAGGCCAGCGTGCCGCGCGGGCCGTCCAGCCAGGTCAGGCCGCCGTCGCCGAGATCGGGGCGGTCGCGCCTGATCCGCAGCGCCGCCCGGTAGAGGCTGAGCGTGGACGTGCCGTCCCGCCGCTGCGCCTCCACGCTGAGCCTGCTCCACCCCGCGGGGGCGGGCAGCCAGCTCCTGCCGCTGCCCGGCGGGGCGAAGCCGTGGGTCGGGTCGCCGGACGCGGTCCACGGCAGCGGCACGCGGCAGCCGTCGCGCCCGCTGTCCGGGTCGCGCAGCCGCTGCGGGTCGCGCAGGTACTCCTCGGGCAGGTCGAGCACCTCGGGAAGACCGAGCTCCTCCCCCTGGTAGACGTAGGCCGAGCCGGGCAGCGCGAGCATGAGCACCGCCGCCGCGCGGGCGCGGCGCAAGCCCCGCTCACCGCCGCCGTACCGGGTGACGTGGCGCTTCACGTCGTGGTTGGACAGCACCCAGGTGGAGGGCGCGCCCACGAGGGCGGCCGTGCGCAGCGACTCGTCGACCACCTCGCGGAACGCGTCCGCGTCCCAGGGCGCCTTGAGGAAGTGGAAGTTGAACGCCTGGTGCAGCTCGTCAGGGCGGACGTAGTTCGCCAGCCGTTCCGGCGAGGGCGCCCACGCCTCGGCGACGCCGATCCGTTCGCCGTCGTAGGAGTCGAGGATCCTGCGCCAGGAGCGGTGGATCTCGTGCACGCCGTCCTGGTCGAAGAACGGCACGATCTGGCAGCCGATCATCTCCGCCTGGCCGGCGCGGCCGACGTCCGGCAGGCCGGGAGCCTTCACCATGCCGTGCGCCACGTCGATCCGGAAGCCGTCCACGCCCAGGTCGAGCCAGAAGCGCAGAACGTCGGCGAACTCGGCGTGCACCTCCGGGTGCTCCCAGTTCAGGTCCGGCTGCTCGGGCGCGAACAGATGGAGGTACCACTGCCCGTCCGCGACCCGGGTCCAGGCCGGCCCGCCGAAGATCGACTCCCAGTCGTTCGGCGGCAGCTCGCCCGACGCGCCCCGGCCGTGCCTGAAGATGTAGCGCTCGCGCTCCGCGGCTCCCGTCCCCGCGCGCAGCGCCGCCTGGAACCAGGGGTGCCGGTCGGAGGTGTGGTTGGGCACCACGTCCACGATGATCCGCAGGCCGAGCCGGTGGGCGTCCTCGATGAGGGCCGCCGCGTCGGCGAGCGAGCCGAAGACGGGATCGACGTCGCGGTAGTCCGCCACGTCGTATCCGAAGTCGGCCATCGGCGAGCGGTAGAACGGCGTCAGCCAGACGGCGTCGACGCCGAGGTCGGCCAGGTACGGCAGGCGGCTGCGCATCCCGGGCAGGTCGCCCACTCCGTCCCCGTCGCCGTCGGCGAAGCTGCGCACGTACACCTGGTAGATCACCGCGTCCCGCCACCAGCGGGTGCCGGCCGTGGTGGCGCAGACGGCGAGTTCAGTCATCGAGTCCCCGATTCGCATATGAGATCACGCCTCGCGGCGTCGCGTTGCCCAACCGATGCCCATGTGGGCCGCGCCGCACACGAGGGGCCATGCCGCGGCCCCGCCGACTCACCCATCCGTCATCCGTCCCGATCGAGGTGATTTATGGCGGAACGTAACAGGGACACAACCCGAGTGAAAGGCCTTGCGGAAACTTTCCGCAAAGTCGTTACCCCGGCGGGGACGCGGACCCCTGGACAGGCCCGACCGGCCAACCTGACAACCGACTTTCACCTGGGGAAAGACACGAGTAACGAAAAGTTGCAGGCAGATGACGGATTCTTCCCGACACATATGGACACGGGCGCCTGCGACACGATGTACTACCTCATCATTTACACCGACGGCTGGGGATCCGGGCACGCGTGCCCGGGAGGAACGAGCGTGTATGAGCACCGTCGTCCTCGACAACGTGACGAAGATTTACCCCGGGGGTTACCTCGCGGTCGACCGCATGAATCTGCGCGCCGAAGAAGGAGAGCTGCTGGTTCTGCTGGGACCCTCGGGTTGCGGGAAGTCCACCCTCCTGCGCATGATCGCGGGCCTGGAGGAGATCACCTCTGGTGATCTGTGGCTGGGCGGCGAGCTCGCCAACCACCTGGCGCCACGCGACCGCGACGTGGCGATGGTGTTCCAGAACGGCGCCCTCTATCCGCACCGGAGCGTCAGGGGCAACCTGTCCTTCCCCCTGGAGATCGCGAAGGCCGATCCGGCGCTGGTCAAGGAACGGGTCACCGAGCTGTCCCGTGCCCTGCACATCGAGGAAACGCTGGACCGGCGGCCGGGAACGCTCTCCGGCGGCCAGCGTCAGCGGGTCGCGATGGGGCGCGCGATCGTCCGGCAGCCCTCGCTCTTCCTCATGGACGAGCCGCTGTCCAACCTGGACGCCGGGATGCGCACCGAGCTCCGCATGGAGATCTCCTCGCTGGTCAGGGCGCTTGGGGTCACCACGATCTATGTGACGCACGACCAGGTCGAGGCGCTCACGCTGGCGGACCGGATCGCCATCATGAACCGCGGCGTCCTGCAGGACATCGGCACCCCCGCCCAGGTGTACAACGACCCGGCGACCGCGTTCACCGCGGCGTTCCTCAGCTCCCAGCAGCTCAACCTGCTGGCGGCGACCGTGCGAACCCCGCAGAACCAGTTCATCCTGCTCGATTTCGGCCCGCACCAGATCACCATGCCCTGGACCGATCCACGTGCTTACGCCGTGTCACAGCACACCGGCAGCCAGATCATCGTGGGGATCCGGCCGGACGGGCTGGTGCCCGTGCCGGAGAAGACCGAGGGACCGACCTTCTTCGGCCGTGTCCGCACCCTCGAGTACCACGGCCACGAGTGGCTCGCCTATCTGGAGGCCGGCATCCCCGCGGTGGTGGTGCCCGAGCCGCCGGACCGGCGGCGCGGCCACGTCAACGGCGGCCAGTCGGGGATGAACGGCAAGGCGCGCTCGATGATGCGGCGGCTGCTGAACGGCGGTTCCGCCGAGGACGACCACGAGGACGAGCAGCCCCAGGCGTCCGGCACGCACCGCCGCGCCGACCTCATCGTCCGCCTCGGCAACCGGCCCGTCTGGCGAGCCGGAGATCACGGCCGGGTGGCCGTCGACATCTCCCGCCTGATGCTGTTCACGCAGAACGGCTCCAGGATCGACCCTCCCCGCCGCTGACGCCGTCTCCGTTCACGCGCGGGTGACGCTCGCCCGCGCGAGCACGGACACGATGCCGACCAGCCGGGTCACCTTGTCGAGTTCCGCCCGGTGGAACGCGGGCCCCTGCGAGCGCGCCACCACCAGGTGCAGGCCCTCCATCGGGACGCTGACGAGGTGCAATTCCCCCTCGCTGAGGGTGGCGGCTCGCAGCGGGGTGAGGCCGGGCACGGCCGGCACGGTCTCGGGGGCCTGCCAGCTGCGATGGACGGCCTCACCTGTCGTGGTGTCGACCGCGACCGCCCAGTCCGCGCTCACCAGGTCGGGCACCGCGTCGACGAGCGTCACGAACGCGCGGTCGGGCTCCCCCGCGACATGTCCCAGGAGGTCGTAGTCGGGTGTCGTGCCGGGGGCCTCCCTGGTCGGCCAGACAGCCTCCACCCGCGCGCCGGGCACGACGGCGATCCGGTCGCGCAGCTCGTCCGGCTCGAACAGGCCCGACCACGAGACGGTGAAGTCGTCCACCGCCCGGCCGGACTGCCGTTCCAGCACGGTCACCTGCAGGATGTCGGCACCCATCACGCCGAACGCGCGCGCGACCTGGCCGAGCACGCCGGGCCGGTCGGGTAGCGACACCCGCAGCCGCAGCAACATCTCATCACCTCCACCTCGTGCGACACCAACAGTGTCGGACGGACGTTTCCGCCGCGTTACGCCACTGGGTCCGGGACCTGTTGCAACCTTGCGGCATCTTTCCGCAATTCTCCGCAACGAGCACGCACCCGTCGAGACGCGGCCGCCCAGCGATTCCGTCGTCCGGGGCTCACCACCGGACCCCGCGCCGTGCGGCCGCCACCGGACGATCCGGGTACGGGCCCTTCTGGCCCGATCCGTCGGATGATCCTACTTCCGACACCCTTGACGGTCTTTTTAGCAACTTTGGGGACAGCTTTCCAGAAGAGCGAATTCAGCATGCGATGTCCATAAGTAATCTCAGGTAATGCTCCTCCCCAGGCTGCGTTCCCTCTCGCTCAGGGCACGGTTGGCCCTGATCGCGATCGGCGCCGCAGTCTTCGTCCTGGCGCCACTCGTCGTAGCGGTCAACGTGGTGGTGCGGCACGCGGTGGCCGACCGCATCTGGGACGAGACCCTGGACGTCGCCACCCGGGTGGCCGGACAGGTGCGCGGCGGCACCGTGAGCGACCCGTTATCTCCGGGCCGGGACGACGTGGACCTGATCGAGGTGGTGGGCCCGAAGGGCCGCGTCCTGGCCGCGTCCCCGGCGGCCGGCAAGCTCCACCGGCTGACCCTGATGAGCCCCACCGCCGCCGCAGGCGTCACCCAGACGACCTCCTGCTCCCTGCCCCACCACGACTGCGTCCTGGTGACCGCTCTGCGGGTGTCGATCGGCGGAGACTCCCCCACCGTGTACGCCGGGCGCACGGCCCCCACCATCCTCACCAGCCCGCTGCCCGAGCTGGAGCTGTTCGCGCTGGCGCTGCTGTTCGCCGCGGCGACCGGGTGGGTCGCCTGGACGGTGGCCGGGCGGGTCCTGCGCCCGGTCGAGGCGATCAGCTCGGAGTTCGCCGAGATCACCGCGGCGACCTCCGCGACCAGGGTCTCGGAGCCGCCGGGAAACGACGAGATCGCCCGCCTGGCCAGGACGGCCAACGACGCGCTCTCCCGGCTCGACCGTTCGATCCGGCTGCAGCGGCAGTTCGCCGCGGACGCCTCGCACGAGTTGCTCACCCCCATCGCCGGCATCCGCGCGCAACTGGAGGGGGCGCGGCTGCATCCGGAGGACACCGACGAGGCGGTCGACGCGGCGCTCTGCGGGGTCGACCGGCTTGAGGCGATCGTGGCCGACCTGCTGCTGCTGGCCCGGGTGGGGACGACCCCGCAGGCGGCGCGGGAGGATGTGGACCTCGGCGGCCTCGTGGCGGCCGAGGTGGGCCGGCGGGCCAAGCGCCTGCCGATGATCGTCGACGCCGCGTCCGGGGTGACGGTCCGCGTACTGCGGGGGCAGTTGTGCCGGGTCGTGGCCAACCTCCTCGACAACGCCGAGCGGCACGCCCAGAGCCACGTGAGCGTGGAGGTGAACGGGGACGGCGACGAGGCCGTGCTGCGCGTCGTCAACGACGGCGACCCGATCTCCGAGCCGGACCGCGAGCACATCTTCGAACGGTTCTACCGCACGGACTCCGCGCGCAGCCGTACTCACGGGGGCACCGGGCTCGGCCTGGCCATCGCCCGGGAGGTCGTCGAGGCCCACGACGGGACGATCACGGTGGAGAACGGCGACCGCAGCGTGCGCTTCGTCGTCCGCCTCCCGCGGTCCGGGGAGCCCGGCCCGGGAGTCGCGGTCCCGGGGGTCACGGTCCCGGAAATCCGCGACACCCAATGTTCAGATCGGCGCCCCTGACCGTTCAGCCGGGCAACCCCCTGAGTGACATCCCTGTGGCTAGTTTCGGGACACCCCGCGTTAGGGGCTCCGTTGTCGCAGGTAGGAGGATCACTCGTGCGAGTGCTGGCCGTTGTCCCCGCCCGTGGAGGTTCGGCGGGCGTCCCGCTCAAGAACCTGGAGAAGGTGGGCGGCATCCCGCTGGTGGCGCGCGCGGTCGACGCCTGCCTGCGCGCCGAGCTCATCGACGAGGTGATCGTCAGCACCGACCACGACCGCATCGCGGCCGTCGCCCTGGACGCGGGCGCGCGGGTGGTCCGCCGCCCGGCCGACATCAGCGGCCCCACCGCCACCAGCGAGTCGGCCGTGCTCCACGCCCTGTCGGAGGGCGTCGAGGCCGACCCTGAGGTCGTGGTCCTCGTCCAGTGCACCAGCGCGTTCATCGACCCGGCCGATCTGGACGCCGCCGTCGCCAAGGTCCTGAACGGCGAGGCCGACTCCGTGTTCTCCGGCACGGAGACCTACGAGTTCGTGTGGACCGGCGCCGGTGAGGGCGTCAACCACGACCCGGCCGTCCGCCCCCGCCGGCAGGACCGGGAACCGCACTACCGCGAGACCGGCGCCTTCTACGCGATGCGGACCGCCGGCCTGCGCGAGCGCGAGCACCGTTTCTTCGGCACCGTGGCCGTGCAGCCCGTGCCGGGCAGCCACGCCGTCGAGATCGACACCCCCGAGGACCTGGACATCGTCCGGGCGCTCGCCCCGTTCGTCGACGAGCCGCTGCCGATCGACGTCGACGCCGTGGTGACCGACTTCGACGGCGTCCACACCGACGACCGGGCGTTCGTCGACTCCGAGGGCCGCGAGATCGTCGCCGTGAGCCGCTCCGACGGCATGGGCGTGGCCCTGCTGAAGCGATCGGGGGTGAAGGTCCTGGTTCTGTCCACCGAGCGCAACCCCGTGGTGGCCGCCCGCGCCGCCAAGCTCGGCGTACCCGTCCTGCAGGGCCTCGCCGCCAAGGACGGCGCGCTGCGCGAGTGGCTCGCCGTCGAGGGCCTCGACCCGGAGCGGGTCGCCTACGTCGGCAACGACGTCAACGACCTCTCCTGCATGGCGCTCGTTGGCTGGCCGGTGGCCGTCCCCGACGCCCACCCGCGGGTGCGCGCCGCGGCCCGGGTCGTCCTGTCCGCCCCGGGCGGCGCGGGCGCCGTCCGCGAGATGTCCGACCGCGTCCTGGCCGCCCGCCCGCCGCTGGGCGACGCCGTGCCGCTCGCCGAGGCGCCCGCGCCCATCTCCTCGTTCCGGGTCCAGCCGCGGCCGGTGCGCATCGGCAGGTCGCTCGTCGGCCCCGGCCAGCCGGTGTACGTGATCGGCGAGATCGGCATCAACCACAACGGCGACGTCGACATCGCCCGCAAGCTCATCGACGTGGCGGCCGACGCGGGCTGCCAGGCGGTCAAGTTCCAGAAGCGCACTCCCGAGATCTGCGTCCCGCTGGACCAGCGCGACCAGATCCGGCAGACGCCCTGGGGCGAGATGACGTACATGGAGTACAAGATCCGCACCGAGTTCGGCGCGGACGAGTACGGCCACATCGCGAAGTACTGCGAGGAGCGCGGGATCGACTGGTTCGCCTCCCCGTGGGACGTCCCCTCGGTCGAGTTCCTCGAGAGCATGGACGCCGTCGCCCACAAGATCGCCTCCGCCTCGGTGACCGACCACGAGCTGCTGCGGGCGCTGGCCGCCACCGGCAAGCCGCTCATCCTCTCCACCGGCATGTCGACGATCGAGGAGATCGACCGGGCCGTGGAGATCCTCGGCACCGAGCGGCTCGTGATGATGCACGCCACCTCGACCTATCCCCTCCCGCCGGAGGAGGCCAACCTGCGCATGATCCACACGCTGCAGGAGCGGTACGGCGTGCCGGTCGGCTACTCCGGGCACGAGCGCGGCCTGCAGATCTCGCTGGCCGCCGTGACGCTGGGCGCCGTGACGGTCGAACGCCACATCACGCTGGACCGCACGATGTGGGGCTCCGACCACGCCGCCTCGCTGGAGCCGAGCGGCCTCGAGCACCTGGTCCGGGACATCAGGATCATCGAGACCGCTCTCGGCGACGGTGTGAAGCGCGTCTACGCCGGCGAGGAGGGCCCGCGCGCCCGCCTGCGCCGCACCACGGCCTGACGCCGGGGGGACAGTGATCACCCTTTCCGTGATCGTGCCGGTCAGGGACGGCGAGCCGTTCCTGGCCGACGCGCTGACGTCGCTCGTCCGCAACCGGACCACGGAGTTCGAGACCGAGGTCGTGGTCGTGGACGACGGCTCCGTCGACGCGACCCCGGAGGTGATCGAGGACTTCCGGCGGGACCTGCCGGGGCTGACGGTCGCCCGCAACCCGGCCCCGGTGGGTCTGGCGGACGCCCGGAACATCGGCCTCAAGCTGGCCTCCGGCCGGTACGTCACGTTCCTGGACGGCGACGACTGGCTCGCACCCGGCTACCTCGCCCCCCTGGTGGCCGCCATCGACCGGCTGGGCTGCGACTTCGTCCGGGTCGACCACGTCCAGTCGGAGGGGCGCAGGCGCGAGACCCACCGCGCGCCCCAGGCCCGCAGGAACGTCGTGCTCGACCCGCGCGACGCGATCATGCCCGCCGCGGCGAAGACGATGGTCGACTACCCCTACGCCTGGGCCGGCGTCTACCGGCGGGAGCTGGGCGACCTGCTCGCCTTCCCCGGCGGCCTGCGCACGGCGGAGGACCGGCCGTGGATCTGGCGGCTCCACCAGCGGGCCGGGTCGTTCGCCGTGGTCTCGCTCGCCGGGGTGTTCTACCGGCGCGGGGTCGCGGCGTCCCTCACCCAGATCGGCGACGAGCGGCAGCTCGACTTCTTCCGGGCGTTCGACCTCGTCTTCGCCGAGGTGGAGCAGGAGTTCCTGCCGAAGGCCGTCCGCACCTTCTGCGCGCTGCTGGTCAACCACTGGGAGATGAGGGAGCGCTTCACCCCCGACATCGCCGCCAGGTTCGAGGCGCTCGGCCGGGCGGCCCTCGACCGGCTCCCCGCCGACCTCGTACAGGACGCGGTGAGGGGCTACGAGCCCGATCGCCAGGCGCTGTTCCGCCGACTCAAGGAGGGCTCGTGACCCAGCTGTTCCACGCCTCCCGGCTCTTCGGCGCGATGACGCTGGCCGCGGCGATCGACGCGGGCGCGTTCGGCCCGGCCGACCGGCGGCGGATGCTGCTGGTGACGAACAACGCCGACATCCCCGAGATCACGGTCCCCCTCGACGAGACCCCCGGCTTCGCGGCGCTGCGGGACCGGTTCGACGAGATCCGGTCCTGGAACGAGATCATCGCGCCGCTGCACCCGTCCGAGTGGAAGCCCCGCGCGGTGGAGGGGCCGATGATCGGCCGGCTCCTCCAGTCGCATCTGGGCCTGGGCGAACTGGACGAGATGGTGCTGGAGTCGGTCATCGTCCCCCCGGCCCGCGTGCTGCCCGGGCTGTTCAAGGACTGCCCGCTCACGATCTACTCCGACGGCCTCATGGCGCACGCGCCCACCCGCGACGTCCTGCCCGGGGAGATCTCCGACCGCATCACCCGGCTGATCCACCTCGACCTCGTGCCGGGGCTGACGCCGCTCCTGCTCTCCGAGTACGGCGTACCGGCCGAGGCGCTGCCCGCCGAGGCGTTCCCGCGGGTCGTCGGCCAGGTCGCCGCCCGGTTCGGCGACCAGCCGGGGGACGCCGTGATCCTCGGGCAGTACCTGGCGTCCCTGGGCATCCTCACCGACGAGGAGGAGACGCGGCTGTACGGCGACATGCTGCGAGCCCTCGTGGCCCGCGGGAACCGGCGCGTGGTGTTCAAGGCCCACCCGGCGGCGGGGCCCCGGCAGCTGCGCGCGCTCAGGCGGACCGCCGCCGGTCTGGACGTCGAGCTGGTGTCCGCCGGCGACGGCGTCCCGGCCGAGGTCCTGTTCGCCAGGCTCCGCCCGGCGCTGGTGGTCAGCTGCTTCTCCACGGCGCTCGTCACGGCCCGGAGGTTCTTCGGGCTGCCGGTGGCGACGATGGGCACGGAACTGCTGCTCGAACGGCTCGCCCCCTATGAGAACAGCAACCGGATCCCGGTCACGATCGTGGACGCCTGTCTGCCGAGACTCGCGATGGACGGGTCGCTCTCGGACCCGCCGCCGGTCGACCTCGCGGCCCTGACCGGCGCGGTCGCCTACTGCATGCAGAGCGAGGCCCATCCGGAGCTGCGGGAGACGGCGGCGGAGTACGTCAAGGTCAACGGGCCGGCTCGCTACTTCAAGAAGCGCAGGCTGACGGCCCTCGGCCTGATCGAGGAGCCGGCGCCGCAGCAGCGCCCCGACTCCCGCCTGCGCCGGCTGCTGTCCCGCTGACGGGCGACCCGGCCGAGGTGTCGGGCGATCGTTTCCGGGCAGTCGCGAAGCCGTGCTCGAGACGGACGACACCCGACAGCCCCCAGGCGAGCCCCGAGACCGGATCCCCGCGGAAATCCCCGCCGAGATCCCCGCCGAGATCCCCGCCGGCACCGGGCACACGGCCCCAGGCGAGACCGCCGGCGAGACCACCGGCGACCCCGAGCCGGCCGGCCCCGATCGGCCGTTCGGCCGGCCGGGCCGTCCGCTGCGGAGCAACCCGTTCATGTTCGGCCTCACCGGCGCGCTCGGCGTGCTCACCGCGTGGCTGCTGGTGCAGGCGATCGCGAGCGCCGGGTCCGCCCTCATGCTCATCGTGGTGTCGCTGTTCCTGGCGATCGGGCTCAACCCCGCGGTGGAGGCCCTGCAGCGGCGCGGCCTGTCCCGCCGGGTCGCCATCACCGTCGTGTTCGGCTCGGTCATCGCGTTCTTCGCCGCCTTCGGGCTGGCGATCGTCCCGCCGCTCACAGAACAGACCACGGGGTTCGTCCAGCACCTGCCGGAGTATGTGCGGCAGCTCCAGGATCACCCGCTGATCCGCTCGGTCGACGCGCGTTACCAGGTCCTGGAGCGGATCCAGCAGTACGTGACGAGCGGCGGCCTGGCGACGCAGATGTTCGGCGGCCTGCTCGGCGTGGCCGGCGTCGTGATCAGTGCAGTGTTCAGCGCGTTCACGATCCTGGTGCTCACGCTCTACTTCCTCGGGTCGCTCAACTCGATCAAGGAGACCGCCTACCGGTTCGTGCCCAGGTCGCGCCGCACCCGGGTCCGGCTGCTCGGCGACGAGATCATCCACCAGATCGGCGGCTACGTCGCCGGCAACCTGATCATCTCCCTGATCGCCGGAGTGGTGACGTTCCCGTTCCTCGCCGCCCTGGACGTGCCGTACGCGCTGGCGCTCGCCATCTTCGTCGCGGTCACCGACCTGATCCCCCTCGCCGGCGCGGTCCTCGGCGCCGTGGTCGCCTCCGGGGTGGCCTTCCTGACGTCGGTGCGGACCGGCATCGCGTGCGCGGTGTTCTTCGTCGTCTACCAGCAGGTCGAGAACTACCTGATCTCGCCGCGCGTGTTCAAGTCGTCGGTGGACGTGCCCCCGGTGGTCACCATCGTCGGTGCGCTGCTCGGGGGCACGCTGCTCGGCATCGTCGGGGCGCTGCTCGGCATCCCGCTCGCCGCGGCTCTCATGCTCGTGGCCAGGGAGGTCGTGCTCCCGCGCCAGGAGAAGCTGTGAGCCGCCCGGGACGTCGCCGCGCAGAAACGCCGCCACGCGGAACGGCCTGGTCAGAAGCGCGGCCAGAGCGCCAGGCCGGCGAGCGCGGTCAGAACGCCTTGAGGTAGCGGCGCATCCGGCGCTTTGCGCGATAGCCGTACCGGAGGACCTTGGGCGGCACCTCCAGGCGCAGGCGGGCCCGGCGGCGCGCGGCGGCGTGCTCGGGGCCGTCGAGCAGCGACCGCGCCGGGACGAGCCGGCCCTGCCGCGACTCCTCGACCAGCGCGTCGACCCGGCCGGCCCAGTCCGACGCGGCCGCGTCGTGGAAGTAGTTGGCGTCGCACCATTCCGCCGTCGGCCGGCGGAAGTCGGCCTTGGCGAGGTCGTCCAGCGTGCCGAGGCAGCCGCTGCCCTCGAACACCAGGTTGATCATCTCGGCGCTGACGCCGAAGTCGGACAGCACGAGCAGGGGGACGTCCCCCGCGATCGCCTCGAGCGCGGCGGTCGAGCTCACCGTGACGAACCCGGCCGCGTGGCTCAGATGCTCGTGCATCGGCCCGGCGGCGAACCGCACCGCGTCCCGCGCGACCCGTCCCTGCGCGGCCATCTCGTTCCACAGCCGCTCGTAGTGGTGACGCTCGTTGTGGGTCTGCCGCTCGGAGTCGCGCGCCCGGAGCTTCACCACGACGTCGAGGTCGGGCCGGGCCTCGGCCAGCGCGGCGAGGGAGAGCAGGACGGCCTCCCGCTCCTCCCGCCGGCGGGGCACCTTGGCCTGGGTGGCGAAGACGACCCGGTCGCGCTCGCCGGCCGACCGCTCGCCGAGGTCCAGGTAGGGCAGGCGGGCCAGGGCCACCCCGCCTCCCCCGCCGAGCCGGTGGCCGATCTCGGAGAACTCGGCCACCTCGCGGCCGCTGTGCACCACGAAGAGGTCGCAGCCGCTGCGGAAGATCCAGGCCTTCTCCGTCGCGGGCACCGAGATGCCGGGCAGGCCGGACACCAGAACGGGCCGGGGCCGCAGGCCGGCGAGCACCTCGGCGGCCAGCGCGTCGACGACCGGACCGGTGCAGGCCAGCAGCAGGACGTCGGGCTCGAACCGCTCGGCCGCCCGGCGCAGCTGGCGGGCGGACAGGACGGCCGGGGCGGTGCCGGACCCGCCGCCGATGCGAGTGCCGCTGACCGCGGCGGCGATCTGCCCGTCGGAGGGGGCGATCGGGGTGCGTATCACCGCGAGCTCCGTCGTCCACGACGCGGGGGCGGCGTCGAGCAGGCCCGCGGCCCACTTGAGATACGAATCGGAGTCGGCCACGGCGAGCAGGCGGGTCAAGGAGCGACCTTTCGGGGGGCTTCATGTGCGAACAACTGCAGGTGCGAGCGGAGCGAGGGACCGGCGGACGCCGTCCACCAGTCGTCGGGGACGTCGACGGTCTCCACCGAGACGCCCCGGGCGGACAGCAGGACGCGGAGCGAGGTCACCGCCGTCGACGGCAGGCTCAGCACCCGCTGGTCCGGCCGCAGGTCGCGCAGCGTCATCTCGGCCGGGACTCCGGCGTCGTAGACCGTGAGGCCGTCGATGCGGCTGACGCGGTCGAGGTCGCGCGGGTCCTCCCGCCGATGCGGATAGTACGCGACCGGCTCGTCGATCCGCTCCAGCCAGTGCAGGTAGCGGTCGCGGTGGATCAGCCCGTTGCGCACGAGAGAGGTGCCCAGCACGACCGTGCGCTCGGCCGGCGGACTGTCGGCGGGCTGGGAGCGCAGCCAGGCGAAGTCGTGCCGGACGAGGCGGGCGCCGCGCCGCTCCACCGCCTCGGCCAGGGAGTCGGGCACGGGGAGCGCGGTGAAGACGGTCGGCTTGCGGGTACGCAGGCGCACTCCGGCCGCCGCGCCCAGCGCCGCGCGGCCGACGCCGTGCTTGCCCCGGGCGCGCAGCAGCGGCCGCCGGGCGACGAAAAGCTCCAGCAGGCGGATCGTGGCCAGCCCGTCGTCCACCAGGACCGTACGGCCGGGCGGCGCGGTGACCAGGGCGAGCTGCACCCGGCCGGAGAAGGCGTCGCCCACCGCCCAGACACGGCCCGGCCGGGGCACGCGGCCGGCGGGCTCGTCGAACTCCAGGCCCTCGGGCAGGCCGAGCCGCTTGAGCTCGCGGCGGGTCAGCCGCAGGGCGGCCAGGCCGGCTCTCGGCACCACCCGGGTGGTGCGGCCCAGAAGGCCCGCGTGGTGTGCCTCCACCACGCACAAGAGCTGCAGTGGGGACTCAACCCACGCGACGGCCGACCCCTGCTCGGCGGCGTGGTGCCGACCCTCGTTCCCCACGCCGCGTAAAGAGACGTTCACGACGCGCTCACCATAGCCCGCCAACACGACACCAGCGGGAACTCGCGGTGAACAGACCACGACGGGACCTTCCTGATCCGCCGGCGGACCGCCGGCCGCCGGAAGGGCCATCCCGGTGGTCACGCCGCGTACGTTTCCCGTCACGCGGCGGTGGCAAGGATCAGTTCCATGCCCCTACCGCAGAGATTCCGGCGATGGTGGGCCGGTACCGCCGTGGCGCTCGCCGCCTGCCTCATGCTCACCGGAGCCGCTCACGGCGTCCCCGCGCAGTCCGGCCGTCCCAACGTGGTGCTGATCCTCACCGACGACCTGGACGCGGCCAGTCTGGAGCGCTTTCCCCACATCTGGAACCTGCTCGTCCGCCAGGGCGTGTCGTTCAGCCGCTTCTTCGTCACCAACCCGTGGTGCTGCCCCTCCCGCTCCTCGTTGCTGCGCTCCGAGTACATGCACAGCCACCAGGTGGAGAGCAACCGCGCCCCCACGGGCGGGTTCCCCCGGTTCCGGCTGCTCGAGCCGTCCACCGTGGGCACCTGGATGCGGGACGCCGGCTACCGCACCGGGCTCATGGGCAAATACCTCAACCAGTATCCGAAGGGCGCGCCCCGGTCGTACGTTCCCCCGGGATGGGACGAGTGGGACGTCCCGGTGACCCGGCTCTACCAGGAGTACGGTTACGCGCTCAACGAGAACGGCGCGGTCCGGCAGTACGGCCACGAGCCGGGCGACTATCTGGAGGACGTGCTCAGCGCCAAGGCGGACCGCTTCGTCCGGGAGGGCGCCGACCCCTTCTTCCTCTATCTGGCGCCGGTCGCCCCGCACCTGCCGGCCCACTACGCCCCGCGGCACGCGGACGCGTTCACGGGCGAGCGGGCCCCCCGCACTCCGTCGTTCGACCAGGCCGACCTGTCCGCCGAGCCGCTGTGGCTGAGGCAGCGCACGCCGCTGCCGGCCGGCGACGTCCGCCGCATCGATCGCGTCTACCGGGACCGGATGCGCGCGATGCTGGGCGTCGACGACATGGTGGGCAGGCTGGTGTCCTCGCTCGCCGCGGCGGGCAAGCTGGACAACACCTATATATTCTTCACTTCTGACAACGGCTTCCATCTGGGCCAGCACCGGCTGCGACCGGGCAAGACCACGCCGTTCGAGGAGGACATCCGCGTTCCGATGGTGGTGCGCGGGCCCGGCGTCCGGGCCGGGACCTCCGTCACCGCCCTCTCCTCGACCGTGGACCTCTCCCCGACCTTCGCGGATCTCGGCGAGGCGGCCACGCCGCCGTTCGCGGAGGGCCGGTCGCTCGTGCCGCTGCTGCACGGCCGCGACGTGCCGTGGCGGGACGCGGCCCTCATCGAGTTCGTGCACGCCGCCTACTCGCCGGGCTGCCCGCCCACGTACAACGCGCTGCGGACCGACCGTTACACCTATGTCGAGTACGAGACCGGCGAACGGCAGCTCTACGACCTGTACGAGGACCCGGCGGAGCTGCGCAACGTCGCGGCCACGGCCGATCCCGGGCTGATCGCGACCCTGTCGGCCCGGCTCGCCCTCCTGCACGCCTGCGAGGGCGCGGCCTGCCGGGTGGCCGACTCGGCCGGCCCGGTGGCCGTGGGCGTGCACGCGGAGGTGTCCGTCACCGGCCCGCGCGCCCCGCCCCCGTCGTAAGCCGAGGGACTCCGGGCGGCCATCTCCCGTTGGGGAGATGGTCGCCCGGCCTTTCCTCCCCCTATGCAATTGGGAGCGCTCCCAAGCACCTTATGTACCGTAACGTACCTTTTTGGACCCCTAACCACGGCAGGAGTAACAGTTAGGTTTCGGCATATTGACGCCCGCGTTGCTCATAGAGGACCCTTCGTGGGAGCGCTCCCAACGTGCTGCGCACCATCGAAGCATCACCATCACGGGCCGTGGAGTCGGGGACCGGCCTGGGATATCACCTCCCATGAACTTCGGGATACCACCTGAGAGGGGTCCGGAATGATTCACAACTCGCGCCGGGGCAGGATGCTGGCGATCGCCGCTGTGGCGACGCTGGCGCTCGGCGTCACCGCGGCCTGTTCCTCGTCGGACAACAGTGGCGGGTCGTCGGCGTCAGGCGGGTCCTCGGCCGCGGCCGAGCCGATCACGATCACCGTGCAGACCTTCGGCGGCGGCAAGAACTTCGGTTACAAGGAGGCGGTCGACAAGTGGAACGCCTCCCACACCGACATCAAGATCAAGAATGACAACCTGACGGACCAGTTCGAGCAGGTCTACTGGCCGCAGATGATCCAGTGGCTGCAGTCCGGCGCGGGCGCCGGCGACGTGGTCGGCATCGACGAGGGCGGCATGGGCCTCGCCAAGGCGCACCCGGAGTGGTGGGCGGACCTCGGCGAGCTCGGCCTGCAGAACCGCAAGTCCGACTTCGCCGACTGGAAGTGGCAGAACGGTGTCACCGCCGACGGCAAGCTGTTCGGCCTCGGCACCGACATCGGCGGCATGAGCCTGTGCTACCGCAAGGACCTGTTCGAGAAGGCCGGCCTGCCCTCCGACCGTGACGAGGTCAGCAAGCTCTGGCCCACCTGGGACGACTTCGTCAAGGTCGGCGAGAAGTTCCAGAGCAAGGTCAAGGACACCAAGTTCGTCGACGGCACCAACACCCTCTACAACGTGGTCCTGGTGCAGGAGGCCGCCAAGAACGGCAACGTCTCCTACTTCGACACGAGCAACAACCTGATCGTCGACAAGAACCCGGCGGTCAAGTCGGCCTACGACTTCGCGGTCAAGATCAGCCAGGACGGCCTCACCGCCAAGCTGCGCAACTTCACCGACGAGTGGAAGACGGGCATGAAGAAGTCGCAGTTCGCGACTCTCGGCTGCCCCTCCTGGATGCTCGGCGTGGTGAGCGGTGACGACGCCGCCGGACCGGAGCTCAAGGGCAAGTGGGACGTCGCGGCGGTGCCCGGCGGCGGCGGCAACTGGGGCGGTTCCTGGCTCGCGGTGCCCAAGCAGTCGAAGCACCCCAAGGAGGCCGCGCAGGTCCTCGACTACCTGACCGGCAAGGACGCGCAGGTCAGCGTCTTCACCTACGCCGGCAACATGCCGAGCAACACCCAGGCTCAGCAGGACCCGGCGGTGCAGAGCACCAAGAACGAGTACTTCAACAACGCGCCGATCGGTGACATCTTCGCCAAGTCGGCCTCCTCGCTCCAGCCGGTCTTCCTCGGCGTCAAGCACGCCCAGGTCAAGAACGCCGTCGAGTCGGTCATCTCGGCCCTCGACGACGGTTCCGTCCCGTACGCGCAGGCCTGGCAGAAGCTCGTCGACGACGCCGTGAAGGCGGCGGGCTGACCTCAGGTCCGCAAGTCGACACCGGTCCGCCGCAGCGGCACCCCGCCGGCGGACCGGTCGCCTGCTTTCGCTGAAAGGTAACGCATGAGCCTGCACGTCGGCGCGGGGCCGACGACACGGAGCCCCGCACCTCCCCCACGGAGGCACAGCCGCACGCGAACGAGCCGCTCCTTCCTGTCCTGGCTGGACCTGAAGGCCGCGCCCTACTTCCTCATCTCTCCCTACTACCTGCTCTTCCTGCTGTTCGGGCTCTTCCCGCTCGGCTTCACGCTGTACTACTCGCTGTTCGACTACGACCTGACCGGCACCGTGAAGTGGGCGGGCCTGGGCAACTTCGCCTCGCTGCTCGACGACTCCGCGTTCTGGAACGCCGTCGTCAACACGCTGGGCATGTTCGTGATCGCGACAGTGCCGCAGCTCCTCCTCGCACTGCTGCTCGCCAACGCACTCAACAAGCGCATCAGGGGCCGCCTGTTCGTCCGCCTCGGCGTGCTGCTCCCCCTCGTCACGTCGGTCGTCGCGGTCGCCGTGGTCTTCACCCAGCTCTTCGGCCGTGACTGGGGTCTGGTCAACTGGGTGCTCGGCTGGTTCGGCGCCGATCCCGTGAGCTGGAAGACCGAGCGCCTGCCGTCCTGGCTGGCCATCTCCAGCATGATCGACTGGCGGTGGACCGGCTACAACGCGATCATCTTCCTCGCCGGCATGCAGACGATCCCGAAGGACCTGTACGAGGCGGCGGCCATCGACGGGGCCTCGCGACGGCGCCAGTTCTGGCAGATCACGATCCCGATGCTGCGACCCACCATGATCTTCGTGGTGCTGAACTCGACCATCGGCGGTCTCACCCTCTTCGCCGAGCCGACCACGTTCTACAACGGCAACGTCCACGGCGGCACGAACAGCCAGTTCCAGACCGTGTCGATGTTCATCGTGGAGCAGGGCTTCCGCGAGTTCGACTACGGCTACGCATCGGCGGCCGCGTGGCTGCTGTTCCTGATGATCCTCGTCGGATCTCTCATCAACTTCATGCTCATCCGCCGGATCGGGGGCAACAAGTGACCACGCTCTCGGCGCCCGCCGACACCCGGGGACGGCGGGCGGCCTCGCGGCACGGGGCCCTCAGCCTGTGGACGGCCACGCCGTTCACGAGGATCGTCCTGATCGCGACCCTCATCATCTCGGCCTTCCCGCTGTACTGGATGCTGGTCATCGCGTCCAGGTCCAACCGGGATGCGACGGACATCCCGCCGCCCTTCCTCCCCGGCGGCAACCTGGGCGAGAACATCCGGCGCGTGCTGTCGAACCCCGACGCGCACTACCTGACGGGTCTCACCAACTCGGTGATCGTCGCGTCGACGGTGACCATCTCGGTCGTGCTGATCTCGACCTTCGCGGGATTCGCGTTCGCCCGGCTGCGCTTCAAAGGCGGGCGGATCCTCCTGCTGATCGTCCTGCTCACCATGATGGTCCCGCTGCAGCAGATGGGCATCGTGCCCCTCTACCGGGTGATGGTGAGCCTCGAGTGGGTCGGCACCCTCAAGGCGGTCATCCTGCCATACCTGCTGAACGGCTTCGGCGTCTTCCTGATGACGCAGTACACCGAGCAGGCCGTGCCCAACGAGCTCGTCGAGGCGGCCCGGGTCGACGGCGCCAGCACCCTGCGGATCTGGTGGAACGTCGTCCTGCCGGCCGTGCGGCCGGGCATGGCGGTGCTGGGCATCAACACCTTCATGCTCATCTGGAACGACTTCATGTGGCCCATGATCGTTCTCACCCCGGACAACCCGACCGTGCAGGTGGCCATCAACTCCCTCAACGCGAAGTACGGCACGGACTACGTGCTCATCTTCAGCGGCACGGCGATGTCCATCCTCCCGCTCATCGTCGTATTCATCGTGTTCGGCCGACAGATCATCGGCGGACTCATGGAAGGTGCAGTCAAGGCGTGACAACGCAAGGCACACGACCCGAGACAGAGATCCCCAGCCAGATGTTCCCCACCGGGTTCGTCTGGGGAGCCGCGACGTCCGCGTACCAGATCGAGGGTTCCCTCGCGACGGACGGCCGCGGCACCTCGATCTGGGACACCTTCTGCCGCCGCCCCGGTCGTATCGTCGAGGGACACGACGCCGAGGTCGCGATCGACCACTACAACCGCTACCGGGACGACGTCCGGCTGATGGCCGACCTCGGCCTGACGGCCTACCGGTTCTCGGTCTCCTGGCCGCGTATCCAGCCGGACGGCTCCGGCGCGTACAACGCGAAGGGCCTCGACTTCTACAAGCGGCTGGTGGACGAGCTGCTCAGCTACGGCATCGACCCCTGGCTGACCCTCTACCACTGGGACCTCCCGCAGGCGCTCGAAGACGCGGGCGGCTGGCCCGCACGTGACACGTCGAAGCGCTTCGCCGACTTCGCCGCCACGGTGCACGCCGAGCTCGCCGACCGCGTCACCAACTGGAGCACGGTGAACGAGCCGTGGTGCGCGGCGTTCCTCGGCTACGCCTCCGGTGAGCACGCGCCCGGCCGGCGCGAGCCGGAGGCCGCCCTGCGCGCCGCCCATCACCTCAACCTCGCCCACGGGCTTGCCGTGCAGGCGATGCGCGCGCAGAACCGGAACACCCGTATCGGCGGGTGCGTCAACCTCTACGCGATCTCCCCGGCGACCGGCAGCGAGGCCGACCGGGACGCGGCCCGCCGTATCGACGGCATGCAGAACCGCTTCTTCCTCGACGCGATCCTCAAGGGCGAATACCCCGAGGACGTGCTGACCGACCTGAGCGACGTCTCCGACATGGGCTTCGTGCGGGACGGCGACCTCGCGACGATCGCCGCGCCGCTCGACATGCTGCTGATCAACTACTACAGCCGGTTCACGGTGTCCGGGGCGCCGGGCGGGGCGCTGTCGGCCGCCGCCGCCCCGACCGACTCCGGCTCCCCGTGGGTGGGCAGCGAGCACATCGGCTTCGTCAACGGAGGCCGTCCCGTCACCGCCATGGGCTGGGAGATCGACGACTCCGGTCTGTACGAGGTGCTGACGCGGCTGCACGAGGAGTACCCGTCGCTGCCGCTCTACATCTCGGAGAACGGCGCCGCGTTCGACGACGTGCTCGAGGAGGACGGCACGATCCACGACCCCGAGCGGGCCTCGTACATCGAGGCGCACCTGCGCGTGTGCCACGCGGCCATCGACGCGGGCGTGCCGCTGCGCGGCTACTTCGCGTGGTCTCTCATGGACAACTTCGAGTGGGCGTGGGGCTACGGAAAGCGGTTCGGCCTGGTCTACGTCGACTACGAGAGCCAGGTGCGCACCCTGAAATCGAGCGCTCTGTGGTACGCGGACACGATCAGGCACGGCGGCCTGATGAGTCGGGCACAATAAGCAGCGCAGACGCGATAAGGGGGCAAGTTCATATGAACGGGGACCGCCGTTCCGGGGGGCGCCCGACTCTTGAAGCGGTCGCCGCCCGCGCCGGGGTCGGCCGCGGCACCGTCTCGCGCGTGATCAACGGTTCACCCAAGGTGAGCGACCGGGCGCGAGACGCTGTGCTGCTCGCCATCGAAGAGCTCGGCTACGTGCCCAACCGGGCGGCGCGCACCCTTGTCACGAACCGGACCGACACCATCGCCCTGGTGGTGTCGGAGTCCGAGCAGCGCGTGTTCGACGAGCCGTACTTCGCGGGCCTGATCCGCGGCATCGGCTCCGCGCTGTCGGAGACGGGCCTGCAGCTCATCCTCACCATGGCGCAGAACAGGCTGGAGCACGACCGGCTCGAGCTCTACCTGACCGGGCAGCACGTGGACGGTGTCCTGCTGACCTCGGTCCACGGCGCCGACCCGCTGCCAGGACGCCTGGAGGAGATGGGCGTGCCCACGGTGCTGGGTGGCCGTCCGGTCGGCCTGAACCCCTACAGCTTCGTCGACATGGACAACCGGGCCGGCGCCCGGCAGGCGGTCAAGTATCTGGTCTCCAAGGGCCGGACACGGATCGCCACGATCGCCGGCCCCCAGGACATGGGCGTGGGTGTCGACCGTCTCGCCGGATACCGTGACGCGCTGCTCGCGACGGGGATGACCGAACTCGTCGTCTACGGCGACTTCTCCGAGGAGAGCGGCTCGGCCGCGATGCGGGAGCTGCTGGAGCGGCACCCCGACCTCGACGCCGTGTTCACCGCCTCCGACCCGATGGCGGTCGGCGCGCTGCGCGTGCTGAAGGAGCTCGGCAAGGTGGTCCCGGACGACGTCGCGATCATCGGGTTCGAGGACTCCAAGGTCGCCCTGCACACCGATCCCCAGCTGACCAGCGTGCACCAGCCGACGGAGGCCATGGGCCGCCAGATGGTGCAGCTGCTGATCGCCCGGATCAACGGCGAGCCGCTGGAGCAGCCGGTCGTCATCCTCGACACCCACCTGGTCATCCGCGCCTCCGCCTGAGCTCGTCCACGGCACCGCGGCACCGGAAGGAGCACTCGCCACGAGGGCGGGAAGATCGATACGACCACGGTTCGCCCTGCTCGGACCGGTCGAGGCGCGGCGCGACGGCAGGCCGATCCCGCTGGGCTCCGCCAAGCAGCGGGCCCTGCTGACCGCCCTGCTCCTCGACGGCAACCGGGTGGTCTCGCTGGACCGGCTGATGACCGCGGTGTGGGACGAGGATCCGCCGCGCTCGGCGGTGGCCAACGTGCGCACCTACGTCAACCGGTTGCGCGACGCCCTCGGCCTGTCCGGCCGGCTGACCGCGCGGCCGCCCGGCTACCTGCTCACGGTAGACCAGGGCGAGCTCGACGTCGTGGAGTTCGCCGAGGCGCTGCGGCGCGGCAGGGAGGCGGTGGCGGACGGGCGTCCGGAGGAGGCGCTCGGCCACCTGTCCCCCGCCCTGGCCCTGTGGCGGGGGGCGCCAGCGGAGGACGTCCCCCGGACGCGGGCGCTGACGCCGCGCCTGGACGCCCTCTCCGAGCAGCGCTGCCTGGCCCTGGAGACCGTGGCGGAGGCCCGTCTCATGCTGGGCGAGCACGAGGAGGCGGTGGCGGAGCTCCGCGACATGACGGCCGCCCATCCGACCAGGGAACGGCTGTGGGGCCGCCTCATGCTCGCCCTCTACCGGACGGGGGACGTCGCCGCCGCGCTCACCGCGTACGGCAGGGCGCGGGAACTGCTCGCCGACGAGCTGGGCGTGGAGCCGGGCCCCGAACTGGCCACCCTGCATCTGGCCATCCTCAACCGGGACCCCGCGCTCGGTTTCACCCGGGCCGCGCGCCGCCCGCCCCCGCCCCCCGCGGGTGTCACGCGAGTCGCGGGCGGCACGGGTGGCAGCGGCGGCGCGAACGGCACTGGCCGCGTGACCCTGACCGCGGCCCTGACCGCGACGCGGACCGGCGCCGGGCGCCTCGTGGGCCGGGACAGAGAGCTCCAGAAGATCCTTTCGGCGCTCGGCGAGGTGGCCGGCGGTCCCCGTGTGGTGGCGCTCGACGGCCCGGCCGGGGTGGGCAAGTCGGCCCTGGCGAGAGAGGCCGCGCGGATCGCGGACTTCCCCGACGGCGTGATCCACGTCGACCTGCGTGAGCCGCCCGGGCTCGGCCCGCCCGACCCGTACGACGCCGTCCGCCGGGCGCTGGCGGCGGCCGGCCCGCCCGGCGACGGGGCGGATCCCGGCATGGAGCGGGCGACGGGCCGGCTGCGGGCGGCGCTGGCCGGGCGCCGCGTCCTCGTGCTTCTCGACAACGCGGTGGACGAGCGGCAGGTGCGTCCCGTCCTGGAGGCGTCCGCTGGGTGCCGGGTTCTGATCACCAGCCGCGTGGTGCCGGCCGCGCTCGACGACGTCGCGCATGTGGCGGTGGCCCCGCTCGGCGACGAGGACGCGGCCGAGCTCCTGCTGGGGCTGTGCGACCGCGGCCGGGGCGACATCCGGCAGGCGAAGCGGGTGGTCAGGTTCTGCGACAACCTCCCGCTGGCCCTGATGATCGCGGGCAAGCGGCTCGCGGTGCGGCGGGAGTGGACGCTGGGCGCGTTCGCGGACATGCTCGCCGACGAGGACCAGCGGCTCGACCTGCTCACCTGCGGGGACCTGTCGGTCCGGGCGGCGATCGGCGCCGACTACCGGGTCCTGTCGCGCGGCGAGAGCGCGGCCGACGCGCACGCTCTCGAATTGTTCCGGCTCATGGGCGCCCGCGGCACGGCCGACTGCGGCCCGGGGACCGCCGCCCGCCTCCTGGGCTGCGACCCGCGGTCCGCCTCGGCGGCGCTCGGCCGGCTGGCCGACCTCCGGCTCCTGGAGCCGCTCACCCTGAGCCGCCTGGCCACCCTCTGCCTTGTCGGGCCGCTCACCGTCGACCACTACCGGATGAGCGGCCTCACCCGCCTGTACGCCCGGGAGATCGCCCGCGGATGACGACCTTCCCGGGGCGTACCGGGAGACAGGGCGCGCCCCGATCCTTCCGCGCGCCCTGTCATCGGCCATTCGCCGGGATCAGCCGCAGTAGTAGTAGAACCCACTGCAGTAGACGCCTCCCGGGACCTCGGCTCCCGTGCAGCAGGTGCGAACCCAGCAGGCTCCCCTGTAGTCGCTGCTACAACTGATGGCCCCGGCCCTGACGGTGGGGACCAGCCGGGCCACCATGCGGTCGGCCAGGCCGCGGATACCTCTTGTCATCATGTCCTCCTTCTGTCTTCGCCCCTTGTCCCGGACGCTACGAGGACCGCCGACGACCGGCATACCGCGCCGATACACGCCCGCCTGTACGGCCGCGGTCAGAGCGCCATCCGCCGCAGGACCACGCCCCTGACCCTGTCCAACGGCAGGAAGCCCCATTGGCGCGAGTCCGTGCTCTCGGCGGGGTTGTCGCCGAGCACGAGCAGCCGCCCGGGCGGCACCCGCGCCTCGCTGAAGGACTCGAACCCGGGAGGGACCGGGTCGCCCGCCACCGCCACCGCCCGCTTCACGATGAGGATCTTCCCCGAGGACTCCAGCCCCGCCCCCGGTCCGACTCCGGCGAGCACCACGACGTCCCCCGGCCGGATCCGGGCGGGGTCCCGGCGCCGCACCAGGACCCGGTCACCCGCCCGCAGGGCCGGCTCCATGCTGCGCCCGTAGATCTCCACGACGAGCAGGACGCGCCGAGCCGACATCGCGACCGCCCCGGTCACGGCGGCCGCCGTGACCGCGGTGATCGCCACGGCCGCCGGCAGGGAGGTCATCGGGGCTCCGGCAGGCGCTCGGGGCGGTAGCCCTCGGCCTGCAGGCCGAACAGGTGAGCGTACAGACCGCCGCGGGCCATCAGCCCGTCGTGGGTCCCGCGCTCGGCGACCCGGCCGCCGTTGAGGACCACCACCTCGTCGGCGTCGCGTACGGCCCCGAGGCGGTGTGAGATCAGCAGGCTGGTCCGCCCCCGTCTGTGCTCCCGGAGCCCACGGTGGATCTCGTGCTCCGCCTCGGCGTCCAGGCCCGAGCTGGGCTCGTCCAGGATCAGCAGGTCGCGCTCGCCGCGCAGGTAGGCCCGGGCGAGCGCGAGCCGCTGCCACTGCCCGCCCGACAGGTGGACGCCGCTGTCGCCGGCGCCGTCCTCGCCCTGCTCCCAGAAGATCCGCGACAGCAGGGTGTCGTAGCCGCGGGGCAGCGCCGCGACGCTCGGGTGCGCCCCGGCCCGCCGGGCCGCGTCCTCGATCCGGGCCCGGTCGCCCATAGCGTCGAGGTCGCCCAGGCCGATGTTCTCGGCCGCCGTCATGTCGTACTGCATGTAGTCCTGGAAGACGGCGCCGATCCGGGCGCGGAGCCCGGCCGGATCCAGCTCCCTGATGTCGACGCCGTCCCACAGGACGGCCCCTCGCTCCGGGTCGTACATCCGGCACAGCAGTTTGACCAGGGTGCTCTTGCCCGCGCCGTTCCGCCCGACGACCGCCAGGGCCCGGCCGCAGGTGATCGTGAGGTCGAGTCCCCGCAGCGCCCAGTCGTGGCCGGGCGAGTAGCGGAACCACACGTCCCTGAACTCGACGCCCCGGCGCAGCGGGGCCGGGGCGCGCGGTGCGGGCGGGACCGTCAGGTCGGGGGGCGCGCCCACCACCGCGAGGTAGTGGCCGAACAGCAGCATCTGCTGGTGGCCGGCCACCAGCTCCGCGATCATGCCGGTGGCCGCGCCCTGGACGCCGGCGACGGCCGCCACGAAGAGCGACACGTCTCCGATGCCGCCCTTTCCGCCGGCCGCCGAGACGAGGACCCACAGCAGGCCGGCTCCCGTGGCGAGCGCGGCGGGGACCGCGGTGAGCACCTGCGCCACCAGCTCCCGCCGGTCGGTCCTGCTCCGCTCCGCGTTGACCGCCCGCCGCTGCCCGCCGACGAGCCGGCGCAGATGGGCCGTGGCCCCGAACAACCGGAGCTCCTTGGCCGCCTGCACGTTGAGCAGCAGCTCGCCGAAGAACAGCTCCCGGCGCTCGGCCGGGCCGATCCGCCACAGCATCGCGGCGCGGCGGCGCGACAGCCCCAGCTCGGCGAACAGGGACGGCGCCGTCGCGACGACCACCGCCAGCGCCGTCCACACGTTGATCGTCAGCAGGGACACGAGGAATCCCGCCCCGGTCAGCGTCGCCCTGACGACGCCGAGGGTGGCCGAGACGAGCAGCGCGGGGGTGATCCCGCCGTGCTGCTGAGCGAGCCGGATCCGGTCCAGGAATTCGGGATTCTCGAACCGGGCGAGCCCGACGAACCGCTCGGTCGCCCGGAACAGGCGATCCTGCGCGACCAGGCTCGCCCGGCGGCCGATCTCGTCCCGCACGTACTGCGTGGCCTGCGGCACGAGTGCCGACAGCAGCGCGCACACCGCGAGCGCGACCCCCAGCAGGACGACTCTCCGCACGCCGGCACCGCCCGTGTCGAGGTCGTCGAGGACGAGCTTCGTCCCCCACGCCGCGACCAGGGGGACGGCCGCGGACGTCGCGCTGAGAACGACGAAGAAGAAGGTGTGCCACCTGGCCGCGGTCCACGCCAGCGCGAGCGCCGCGGCGGCGCCGCGCAGGCCGCGGGCGCCGCCGCTCTCCGCCACGTTCACGCGGTCGCGGGCGCGTCGTCGAGGACGTCGAGCGTGACTCCGCTGGCCAGCACGGTGCCGCCGGCGCCCAGGAGGGCGAAGGACGGGAATCCGCGCACCCGCAGCGCACGCGACACACCGGTGCCTGGCGGCTCGATCACCACGCGCGCGACTCCCACGAGGGCGTCCCGTTCCGCGGCCACCTCGGGCTCGGTGCCGGTGAGGACGGCGAGGACGTGTTCACGCCCGCCGGGGAAGGCGCGGGCGCGCTCGGCGAACAGCGGAAGACGCTCCGCGCATGCCGGGCAGCCCGGCGAGAACACCCCGACCAGGGCCGGGACCGGCAGCGTCGCGTCGGAGATCTCCACCCCGCCGACGGTGACCGCGGAGAACGGGCCCACCGTGCCGCCGGGGGCCATGACCGGGTCGTCCTGCGGCCGGGTGGAGCCGGACAGGAGCTCGGAGTGCACGCGCAGCCGCCGGATCACGCCGACCGTGAGCAGCAGGTCGGTGAGGCACACGGCGGCGAGCAGGGCGACGAGGGCGATCAGGAAGGGCATGAGATCTCCGGTCGTGACGGGTGGCGAGCGGGGCCGGCTCAGGGTGAGCCGGTGAACAGACCGGCGATCTCAGCCGCGTGCACGACCAGGAGCGCCGCCGACGCGGCGGCGAGGGCGGCGACCGCCAGCCCGGGCGCGGCGAGCGCCTCCGGCCCCCCGGCCGTGAGGCTCAGCAGGCCGCCGGAGGCCGCCACGGCCAGGAGCAGCAGGTCGCGGGCCAGATCGACCGGGCCGATGGGCACGGAGGACGCGCCGAAGCACTGGCAGGACGGCCGTGCCCCCCGGCGGAGCGCGAACGCGATCCCCACGGTGAATCCGGCGAGCAGCACGCACGCCACACCGAAGCCGAGAGGGACGGCCGGTCCCCAGGCCAGCAGCGGGGCCACCGCGACCTCTCCTCCCGCCACGGCCGCCGCGAGCGGTCCGGAGGGCAGTCCGGGGGCGAGGCCCGCGGTCGCCGCCCGGAACCGCGCGTACGCGTCACGGCCGCGCAGCTTTCCGGCGGCCGAGACGACGAAGACGATCCCTGTCAGCAGCCGTAACGCGACGAGCAGGTAGCCCATGTCCCTCCACGGTCGGGCGGAAGCGCGTGCGGGCGACGCTAGTGGGGGCGGGCGGGGGCGGCGTACACGCGGCCTACACGCTCCGATGTACGCCTCCGGCGGCGGAAACGCTCCCACTGAAACGATCGGGCGCATGCCCCGAAACATTCACGGAAGCGGGCCCCGCATAGCCGCGCCTCCACCGCGTCCACCTGGGGCGACACGATGTCACCGACAGGCGAGACCGCCCAAACGGCGTCGGGGGTGTTGACAGCGGCACATGCCGTTCCTACAGTCTTGGGAGCGCTCCCACCGGCATGCGTCCGCCCAGGAGGCCATCGTGCTCGAGACCCGGGTCTCCGCGTTCACCCGAACGCCGCGGAGCCCGAGGCCGCGGTACGACGTGGCCGTGCCGTCCCACGCGGCTCACCGGCGAGCCGGCGAGACACCCCGGACGCCACATAAAGGAGACTCATGAACGCCCTGCGGTTCCCGGACGACTTCGTGTGGGGTGCGGCGACCTCCGCCTACCAGGTGGAGGGCGCCACGGCGGAGGACGGACGGGGCCCATCCGTCTGGGACACGTTCTCGGCCACCCCCGGCAAGGTCCAGAACGGTGACACCGGTGAGCCCGGCGCCGACCAGTACCACCGGTACGGCGAGGACGTGGAACTGATGGCCGACCTCGGCCTCGGCAGCTACCGCTTCTCGATCTCCTGGCCGCGCGTGCAGCCCACGGGTGCCGGCAAGCCCAACCAGAAGGGGCTCGACTACTACCGGCGGCTGGTGGAGTCGCTGCTGGAGCGGGGCATCCGGCCGGCGACGACGCTCTTCCACTGGGACCTCCCGCAGGCGCTCCAGGACCTGGGCGGCTGGGAGAACCGCGACACCGCCTTCCGTTTCGCCGACTACGCCGAGATCGTGTTCGACGCCCTGCACGTGCGCGACTGGCTCACCATCAACGAGCCCAAGACGGTCGTCGACTGCGGGTACCGGTTCGGCACGCACGCGCCTGGGGTCGAGGACGACGCGCGGGCCTTCGTGGTCTGCCACCACCTGCTGCTCGCCCACGGGCTGGCGTCCCGGGTCCTGCACGAGCGGCATCCCGGACGGCGGATCGGGCCGGCCCTGAACCTCCACCCCACCTACCCGGCCGACGACAGCCCCGAGGCGCACGAGGCCGCCCGGTGGCGTGACGGCCTGGAGAACCGCCTCTACCTCGACCCGATCTTCCTGGGCCGCTACCCCGAGGACACGCTGGACTGGATCTCCGAGCGCGGCCCCATGCGCGACCACATCCGCGAGGGCGACCTGGCCGCGATCAGCGAGCCCGTCGACCTGCTCGGCGTGCAGTACTACACGCCGATCTTCGTGGACGGGGCCGGGGAGCGCGTCTTCCTCCACCCGCGGACGCAGGCGGAGTGGCTGGAGGTCTACCCGGAGGGGATGTACGACATCCTGGTCCGTCTCACCGCCGACTATCCCAAGGTGCCGATCGTCATCACCGAGAACGGCCTGCCCACCCTCGACGCCCCCGGGCCGGACGGGCGGGTGCGGGACGAGGGCCGGATCTCCTATCTGCGCGACCACCTGACGGCCGTGCACCGCGCCATGAAGGCCGGCACCGCCGTGGAGGGATACCACGTCTGGTCGCTGCTCGACAATTTCGAGTGGGCCGAGGGATACACCCAGCGATTCGGCATCGTTTATGTCGACTACCCGACCCAGCGGCGTATTCCGAAGGACAGCGCTCTGTGGTACCGCGACGTCGTCAAAAGCGGCGAGTTGCGGTGACCCGCGCCCGGACCTGAGCCGGGGGGCTCCGCGCCGCGCGGCACCCCCCCGCTCCCCCGTGGTGTCATCCTCGCGGAAACCCCAGGTGTCATCCCTGTAGGAGGTCCGTGGGAAGACCGGCGTGCCCATGGGAAGGCCGTGGCAAGTCCGGGAGAAGGCCGCAGGGAAGGCCGGGTGAAAGTCCGCGGAGAGAGCCGCGCCTCGGGTCTTCGGCGTGCGCGGGGTCCGGCACGGCCGGCGCATGCTGGGAAATGAAAGTTTCATTCCGGCCGATGGGGCCAGAGCCGTTTTCGCGCTGTTTTTCGGCATTCCCATTCCTCTGGAACGGTCATTTAATGGATGCCGGGCCCCGCGTTCCAGATATTCGCTGACACGGTTGACGCTCGGGGCGCGAAGTCGTAATTTACCGGCGTTGGGAGCGCTCCCACCCCATCCGGGCCGGTGTCGATCACATCGGTGAGCTGGGCTAAAGTCCCTGTTACATGGCGAAATCAGCCAATTTTTTGTGATGGCACGTCCGAGCGAGAGGACTCCCCGTGCCCAATCTGACGCTTCTCGGCGGCCCCTACGAGGCCGTGGCCAGCGAGTTCGGCGGCGCCCTGCGCGTGCTCCGGCACGGCGGCCGCGACCTGGTGACGAGCTGGCCGGAAGGTGGCCCGATCCCCCTCTACAGTGGCGTCATGCTGGCCCCGTGGCCCAACCGGGTCGTGGGTGGCGCGTACGTCTTCGCCGGCGAGCGCCGGCGGCTGCCGGTGAACGAGCCCGACCGCGGCCACGCCCTGCACGGTCTCGTCGCCGACCGCGCCTGGGAGTGCGCGGAGGTGCTGTCGGTCGAGGACGAGCACGGGCACGTCCGGCTGACGACCACCGTCGAGCCGACCGAGGGGTACCCGTTCCGGGTCGCCCTGGAGGTGCGGCACGCGCTGTCCGCCGACGGGCTCACCACCACGCTGACCGCCCAGAACATCGGCGACTCCCCGGCGCCGTACGGCTGCGGGCCCCACCCGTGGCTGCTGGCCGGCCCCGACGTCCGCGAGTACGAGCTGGAGCTGCCCGCCTCGCGGGTGCTGCTCACCGACGAGTCCCTGGCCCCCGTCGAGTCGGTCGCCGTGGACGGCACCCCCTACGACTTCCGCGCGCCGCGCCGGATCGGCGAGACGGCGATCGATCACGCGTACACCGAGGTCGAGACCGGCCGGGTGCGGGTGCGCGGCCCCGAGGGCGGGGTCGAGATCAGCTGGGACGCCACGGCGATGCCGTGGGTCCAGGTGTGCACCGGCACCGGCCTCGGCCACCGTGGTCTCGCGGTCGAGCCGATGACCTGCCCGCCCGACGCGTTCAACTCGGGCACCGACCTGATCGTCCTGCAGCCGGGAGACAAGCACGAGGCGACCTGGACCATCGCGGCCCTCGGCGCGGCGGGGGAAGGCTGACTTGGACAGCAGGACCAAGCGGCGGCTGTCGTCCGCCCAGCTCGACGCGCTCGCCCTGGACGCGGTCGGAGCCGGAGTGGTGAACGCCGAGGAACTGACCGACGGCTTCGCCAACGCCGTGTGGCGGCTCGACCTGGAGGACGGACGCCAGGTCGTGCTCAAGGCCGGGCCGCCGCCCGGCCTGCGCCTGCTGAACTACGAGCGGCATCTGCTGCGGACCGAGGCCATGGTCTACCACCTGGCCGCGCCCACCGGTCTGCCGATGCCCTCGCTGATCCACGCGGGATTCGACGACCCGCTGCTCGAAGGCGACTACCTGATCCTCTCGGCGCTCGAGGGCGTTCCCTGGAACCGCACCGAGCTGACGCCGTCCGAGAACGCCTCACTCCGGTCGGAGCTGGGCGGTCACCTCGCGGCGTTGCACTCGGTCTCCGCGTCCGACGTCTTCGGCTACCCGTACGCGGGGCTGACCGGCCGGAGCTGGCGGGAGGCCTTCCTCGTCATGATCGGCGCGATGCTCGACGACGCGGTGCGCTACAACACGCCGCTGCCGGCGTCGATCGTGGAGATCGCCGGCCTGGTCCACCGGAACGCGGACGCGCTCGACGGGGTTCCGGTCCCCGCGCTCGTGCACTTCGACATCTGGCCGGGCAACGTCTTCCTGACGGCCCCCGGGCGGAACGGCCGGCGGATCGAGGCGGTGATCGACCACGAGAGGGCCTTCTGGGGCGACCCGCTGGCCGACTTCGTCACGCCAACACTTTTCGGGGAGCTGCGCGACGACGACCCGATCCTCACCGGCTACCGCGCGGCGGGCGGCGTCATCGAGCTCACCGGCACCGACATGGTCAAGATGGCCCTCTACCGGGTCTATCTCTACCTGGTCATGCTCGTGGAGAACGGCCCCCGGCAGTATCCGGAGGAGTCGTACGCCCGCGTGCGCGACCTCTCGACCCGGGCGCTCGCGCGCTCCCTCGACGTCCTGCGCGCCCCGCCCGCCCGCCTGGAGGCCGGAGCCGGGATCTGAGGACCGCACACCCACCCCGTCCTGCCCGCCGCCCCGCACGCACGCGGACGCGGCTCACGGGGCGCTCCGGCGCCGTCCCCGCCCGAAGTGGGGGGCGGCGGCCCCGGTGAGTCAGGCGTCCAGCGTCAGCGACGGAGATCCGCACCCGTTGCCGGTGTGCGGCTCGTCGTCGGCCACGGCCGCGACCGCGGCGGGCGCTCCGACGGTGAGCGACGTCACGAGCGAAAGAGCCAGCACGGCCGCCGGAAGGCGGAGCAGTGCCCGGCGGCCGGAAACGTCACCACGCATGACGAACCCCCAGAGTCCACAGCAGTGATCACCACGGTAGCGCCGGGACCCCGAGGGCGGAAGGCCCAAACCCGCCGTCGGGTCGCCGGAGGGCCCGTGAGATAATTTCAGCGGGTGATGAATTATGCGGACGACATGTGTGATCGCGGGCGGCGGGCCCGCGGGAGCCGTACTCGGCCTGATCCTCGCCCGGGCGGGCGTGGACGTGACCCTTCTGGAGAAGCACGCAGACTTCCTGCGCGACTTCCGGGGTGACACCATCCACCCCTCGACGCTGCAGGTGCTCGACGAGCTCGGGCTGGCCGCCGCGTTCCACCGGCTGCCGCACCGGAAGGCGGACACCCTGTGGCTGCACACCGACGAGAGCCGGATCACGCCGATCGCCGACCTGCGCGGGCTGCACGGGAAGTACCGGTACATCGCCTTCGTGCCGCAGTGGGACTTCCTCGACCTCGTCACGTCGGAGGCGAGCGCGTATCCGAACTTCAGGCTCCTGATGAACGCCGAGGTCACCGGGCTGCTGTGGGAGGACGGCACGGTGCGGGGCGTCCGCTACCGCGACCACCGCGACCCGCACGGCGCCGAGCACGAGATCCACGCGGTGCTCACCGTGGGCGCCGACGGGCGCGGCTCAGACGTGCGGCGGCTGGCCGGGCTGCGGCCGCGGGAGTTCGGCGCGCCGATGGACGCCGTCTGGTTCCGGCTCCCCCGCTCGGCGGGCGACCCGGACGAATGGGTCCTGCGGGTGTCACGGGGCGCCCTCATGGTCGCGATCAACCGGGAGACGTACTGGCAGCTCGCCTACGTCATCCCGAAGGGCGATTTCGCCCGGCTCCGGCGGCGCGGCGTCGGGGCGTTCCGCGCGGGCGTCGCCCGGCTGCTGCCGTTCGTCGAGGACCGGCTGGAGACGCTGGGCGGCTTCGACGAGGTCGGGGTGCTCCAGGTGGCGCTGAACCGCCTCCGCCGCTGGCACCTGCCGGGCCTGCTGCTCATCGGGGACGCGGCGCACGCGATGTCACCGGTCTTCGGGGTGGGCATCAACCTGGCGGTCCAGGACGCGGTGGCCGCGGCCAACATCGTCGGCCCGGCCCTGCGGCACGGCGCCGCGCCCGAGGCGCTGCTGGCCCGGGTCCAGCGCCGCCGGGCGCCGGCGACGGCGATCACCCAGACGGCGCAGCGGATCGTGCAGGACGCGCTGATCGGCCGGGCGCTGCGGGCCCGGTCGTCTCGGCTGGCCGCCGTGCTGGCCGGGCTGCCGCCGGTGCGCCTGGCGACCCGCCGGTTGGTCGGACTCGGCGTCCTGCCCGAGCACGTGCGGCTGCCCCGGGTGAGGCGATCTCAACACGTGGACACGTGAGAGGTGACAAGCCCACCTGGTGCAATAACCTTGGATCCCGTGAGCGTATCCAACCTCGACACGTGGCGTGACCTGCCCGCCGCCCAGCAGCCGGACTGGCCGGACCGGGGCGAGCTCGACAAGGTCGTGGCCGAGCTGCAGACGCTGCCCCCGCTGGTCTTCGCCGGCGAGTGCGACCAGCTCAAGGGTGCCATGGCCGCCGTCGCGAGGGGCGAGGCATTCGTCCTGCAGGGCGGCGACTGCGCGGAGACCTTCGCCGGAGCCACCGCCGAGAACGTGCGCAACAAGCTCAAGACGCTGCTCCAGATGGCGATCGTGCTCACGTACGCGGGGCGCGTCCCCGTCGTCAAGATCGGTCGTGTGGCCGGGCAGTTCGCCAAGCCGCGCTCCAAGCCCAACGAGACCCGCGACGGCGTCGAGCTGCCGGCCTACCGGGGCGACATGGTCAACGGCTTCGACTTCACGCCCGAGGCCCGCCGCCCCGACCCGGCTCGGCTGCTGCGCGCGTACCACTCCTCGGCGGTCACGCTGAATCTCGCCCGCGCGTTCACCAAGGGCGGCTACGCCGACCTGCGCCAGGTCCACGCGTGGAACCAGGACTTCGTGGCCGAGTCGCCCGCCGGCCGGCGCTACGAGCAGCTCGCCCGCGAGATCGACCAGGCGCTCGCCTTCATGCGGGCCTGTGGCGCCGAGCCCGAGGAGTTCCACACCGTCGAGTTCTACTCGTCGCACGAGGCGCTCATCCTCGACTACGACCGGGCACTCACCCGGATCGACTCCCGCACGGGCCTGCCGTACGACGTGTCGGCGCACATGGTCTGGATCGGCGAGCGGACCCGTCAGCTCGACGGGGCCCACGTGGAGTTCTTCAGCCGGATCCGCAACCCGATCGGCGTGAAGCTGGGCCCGACCACCACGCCCGAAGAGGCCATCGCGCTGATCGAGAAGCTCAACCCGGACAACGAGCCGGGCAGGCTGACCTTCATCAGCCGGATGGGCGCGGGCAGGGTGCGTGACGCGCTGCCGACGCTGGTGGAGAAGGTCCGGGCCAGCGGGGCCAACGTCGCCTGGATCTGCGACCCCATGCACGGCAACACGTTCGAGGCGCCGAGCGGGCACAAGACCCGCCGCCTTGACGACGTGCTCGACGAGGTGGCCGGATTCTTCGAGGTCCACCACGCCCTCGGCACCCACCCGGGCGGCATCCACATCGAGTTCACCGGCGACGACGTCACCGAGTGCGTGGGCGGCGGCCACGAGATCGCCGAGTCGGATCTGGCCCTGCGCTACGAGACGGCCTGCGACCCGCGGCTCAACCGCGGCCAGTCACTGGACCTGGCGTTCCAGGTCGCGGAGCTCTACCGCTCCAGCTGAGACTCCCGTCCGTTCTCCGGCCGTCTCCGGCGCCCAGTCGTCCCGGGCGCCGGGCACGGCCTCTCAACCGGCCGCGCTCTCAGCCGGCCGTGTTCTCAGCCGCGATCTCGGCGCGGATGGAGTCCATGTCCAGGGCCCGGAGCTGCGTGATCAGGTCTTCGAGCGCGGGCGCGGGGAGTGCCCCGGGCTGAGCGAAGACCACGATGCCGTCCCGGATCGCCATGATCGTGGGGATCGCGGTGATGTCGAAGCCCTGCGCGAGACCCTGCTGAGCCTCGGTGTCGATCTTTCCGAACGTGATGTCCGTGTGCTCCTTGGACGCCTTCTCGAAGACGGGGGCGAAGGCCCGGCACGGACCGCACCAGGAGGCCCAGAAGTCGAGCAGTACGATGCCCTTGTCGGCGATGTCGTTGAAGTTCTTCTCGGTTACCTCGATGGTCGCCACGGAAGCGACTCCTTTCGTCCGGGTCTTCAGCGGGCATAACCAGCGCGACACAGCACGCATTCCGATTCCAGTGATCCTGGTGTCCCGCGATCCTGGCGGGGCAGGGCCTCCTTGCCGAAGGGAGCCGCCAGATGACCACCCACGCCGTCCGGCCCGCCGCCACGAGGCGGCGCCGCACCGGCACCGTCATCGCCTCGTGGCTGTCGAGCACGGACCACAAGGTGATCGGCAACATGTACCTCATCGCCTCGTTCGCCTTCTTCCTGGTGGGCGGCGTCGAGGCGATGGTGATCAGGGCGGAGCTGCTCGAACCCGGCATGCAGTTCGTGTCGCTGCAAACCTACAACGAGCTCTTCACGCTGCACGGCACGAACATGCTGTTGCTGTTCGCCACGCCGCTGTTCGCGGGGTTCGCCAACGCCGTCATGCCGCTGCAGATCGGCGCGCCCGACGTGGCCTTCCCCCGGCTCAACATGGTGAGCTTCTGGCTGTTCCTGTTCGGCGGGATCATCGTGCTGTCGAGCACGCTGTTGGGCGGGCCGCCCGGCTTCGGCTGGACCGCCTACACCCCGCTCTCCCGGGCGCCGTACACGCCGATGCTGGGCGGCGACCTGTGGTGCATGGGGCTGGCGCTGGCCGGGCTGGGCACGATCCTCGGGTCGGTCAACTTCATCACCACGATCATCGCGATGCGCGCGCCGGGCATGCACCTGTTCCGGATGCCGATCTTCACCTGGAACGTGTTCTTCACCTCGATCCTGGTGCTGATGGCCTTCCCGGTGCTGGCCGCCGCGCTGCTCGCCCTGGAGGCCGACCGGAAGCTCGGGACGCACGTCTACGATCCCGAGACGGGCGGGCCGCTGCTGTGGCAGCACCTGTTCTGGTTCTTCGGCCATCCCGAGGTGTACATCATCGCGCTGCCCTTCTTCGGCATCGTGACCGAGATCATCCCGGTGTTCAGCCGCAAGCCGCTCTTCGGGTACGTGGGGATGGTCGGCGCCACGATCGCCATCACGGGCCTGTCGATAACGGTGTGGGCGCATCACATGTTCGCCACCGGCAGGGTGCTGCTGCCGTTCTTCTCCCTGATGTCGTTCCTGATCGCGGTGCCGACCGGGGTGAAGTTCTTCAACTGGACGGGCACGATGTGGCGGGGACACCTGACGTTCGAGACGCCCATGCTGTTCAGCGTGGGCTTCCTGGTGACGTTCCTGCTCGGCGGGCTGACCGGGGTCATCCTGGCCTCTCCCCCGCTCGACTTCCACGTCACCGACACCTACTTCGTGGTCGCCCACTTCCACTACGTGGTCTTCGGCACAGTCGTCTTCGCCATGTTCGGCGGGTTCTACTTCTGGTGGCCCAAGCTGACCGGGAAGATGCTCAGCGAGACCCTGGGGAAGATCCAGTTCTGGATGCTCTTCATCGGCTTCCACATGACGTTCCTGGTGCAGCACTGGCTGGGCGTGAGCGGCATGCCGCGGCGCTACGGCGACTACTCCGCGGCCGACGGCTTCACGATCTACCACCAGATCTCCAGCGTCGGCGCGTTCCTGCTGGGGGCCTCGACGCTGCCCTTCCTCTACAACATCTGGTGGGCGGTGCGCCGCGGAGAGCGGGTCACGGTCAACGACCCGTGGGGCGCCGGCAACTCACTGGAATGGGCCACCTCGTGCCCGCCCCCGCGGCACAACTTCGTGTCCATCCCGCCCATCCGCTCCGAGCGGCCGGCCTTCGACCTGCGCCATCCCCGGGTCGGCGGCAAGCCCGGCGAGCCGCCGGAGCAGAAACGGGACGCGGTCGATCCCACGGCCTGACCAGGCGACGCGGGGGCGGCTGGGCGGCGGACTCGGGGCACATGGGCGCGTGGGGACGCGCGAAGGGGCCCCCGGGCGTGCCGGGAGCCCCTCCTGCGGGACGGACGCCGGGACGGCGCCGTCAGCGGATCACTTGCCGCCGGAGAGGTCCAGCCCGATCAGCAGCGGATCGTGGTCGGACGAACGGAACGCGTCCGGGGCGTACAGGGCCGGCGGGTTGAACTCCGTGTTGTAGTCGAGGATGCGCGCCTCGTCGGAGTTGACGTGCCAGATCGCCGCGCCGGTGACCCGCTTGAGCAGCCCGTGACCGGCGAGGGCGTGGTCGAGCTCGCCCGACAGCCCGTCGAACAGGTAGCTGTAGCGGTCGCGCCTGGGGATGAACTTCTTGGTGAGGCTGGTCAGGCCGCCGGACTCCAGGGTGTGGATCGGGTCCTCCTCGCCGTAGGCGTTGAGGTCGCCCATGACCAGCGGGTTGGGCAGGTTCATCGACGAGATGAGGCCGAGGACGGCCTTCGCCTGCCGGACCCGCTCGTCGTTGAAGCAGCTCTGCCCGTCGCCCTGGTCGAGGTCGGCGCCGGCCGCGCCGTCGCAGCCCTTCGACTTGAAGTGGTTGACGATGAGGGTGAACGACTGGCCGCCGCGCGCCCGGCGGAACTCCTGGATCAGCGGCGGGCGGCGGAAGACCGGGTCGGTGGACGAGCGGGTCTCGCCGACCGGCGTGACCCTCGCGGGCTTGTAGATCGCGGCCACCCGGATGGCGTCGCTCCCCGGGTAGGGGTGGCCGAGCGCCGCGTAGGTGCCGGCGCCGACCTGGGCGTTGAGCTCGTCCACGATCGCCTGCAGGGCGGTCTGGCCGTTGTTCTCGACCTCCATGAGGCCGACCACGTCGGCGTCCAGGCCCTTGACGGTCGCGACGATCTTGGCGAGCTGACGCCGCTGCTCCTCGGCCGTGTCCGCGCCGCGCGAGCCCAGCGTGGTGAACCAGTTCAGCGTGTTGAGGCCGGCCACCCGGACGTCGCCGCCCACCTTCGGCGGGGCGGGCCTGCGGGGGTTGGCCCGCTTGAAGGCGATCTGCTGGGTGGGCTCGACCCGGTAGACGTCGAAGCCGTAGGTGAGCACGCCGGTGACCCCGGTCGTGGTGTCGCCCAGCCGGGCGACCTGCGGCGTCGTGTAGGGGATGACGGCCGGGTTCTGGACGTTCGACCCGTCGTCGATCAGCATCGAGCGGCGGGCGTTGAGCGCCGCGTCGACGCCGGGACGGTCGGTCGGCTGGAAGGTGCGGCCGCCGGAGGAGACCGTCACCTCGCCGTAGCGGCCGAGGTTGTAGTGGTCGGTCAGGGTCAGCCGCTGCCGGAAGGTCACCAGCATGTTCTCCAGCGGCTCGAACGTGGTGCCGGCGGCTCTCGGGAGCTTGACGGCGACCGGCTTGATCTTCCCGGTGCCGCAGACGTCGACCGCGGTGACCGGGGACAGCTCGGTGAGGCCGTTGAACTCGGTCACCTTGCCCGTGACGAGCACCCGGTCGCCCACGCCGACGTTCCGGAACGTGTCCTTGGCGTAGGCGAACAGGCCGTCGGAGGTCGCGGGGTGGGCGTCCGGCGTCTGGTCCTGGAAGTAGAACCCGCTCTGCTGGTCACTCCGCTGGAAGTCGCCGGTCACGACGCCCTCGACGCGGACGGTCTGCCCGGCGAGCGGCGAGGCGTCACCGGCGCCCTGGACCTCGGCGATCTGGTGGTCCGCGGGGACGTCGCACGGCGCGGCCGTTGGGCTGGGCGACGGGCTCGCGGAGGGGCTCACGGACGGGCTCGCCGAGGGGCTCACCGTCGGGCTGGCGGACGGCGACGGCGAGTCCGACGGCGACGGGCTCGGCCCGCCACAGGGGGCCGGCGCGGTCGCCGTGGTGCGCGGCGCCGGAGCCCCGGCCGCGAAGTCGGCCGCGTTCACGTCGGTGTCGGCGCAGCCGCCGTCGAGCCGGAGCGCGGCCGTGGCGTTGGTCAGAGCCGGAGCGGGAGCGCCCTCGAAATAGTTGGCTGTGCCGTAGCCGACGAGGTCGGCGATCTGGGCCGTCTGTTCGGGTGCGCACGGGGTGGACCCGCCGTTGCAGGCGAGCCCGTCGGCCGACCGGACCAGGGCGACCTTGCCCGCGGTGGCGCTGAGAGCCAGGTTTCCGGTGGCGTCCGCCGGGGGCAGCGGCCCGCTCGGCGTCGTGCCCGCCCCGAGCTGGACCAGGTAGTACTGCCCGGGGGCCAGGCCGCCCGTCAGGCCGACCTTGTTGGCGCCGAAGGCGCCGGTGCCGGTGGCGCTCGCGTACTGCACCGACCAGCCGTCCAGGGAGACGGTCGCGCCGCTGCGGTTGAAGAGCTCGACGAAGTCGTTGGTGTAGGGGGCGCCCGCGTTGCCGCCCCCTCCGTACACCTGGCTGATCACGACGGTGCCGGGATCGGCCGACGCGGGGGTGAGCGAGACGACGGTGAGGCCCACAGTGGCGAGCACGGCGGACAGGGCCACGGCGATGATCGCACGCGGGCGCCGGCGCGGCGCCCGCGCGCGGAGGGGGAAGGATGCGGGATCGCCCGGGGGGCCACCGGCGTGTGCACGGAAGGAAGCACGCATGCCCCCGGACTTTACGGTGGATCGACCGTGAAATCGGGACCTATGGATGTCTAAAGCATGAAATTGGAGAGATCAGCGCCACTGCCGCGAGACGGCGGCGGCGTCAGGCGCGGCTGCCGGCGAACGCGCCCTCCAGCGGACGGCCGTGGGTCATGCCGGGAAGCACGACGACGACCGGGCAGTGCGCCCGCAGCAGGCAGGCGGAGACCACCGGGTTGATCACGGGGTACGGCTCGCCCTCGGCCTCGCGGGTGCCGAGCACGAGCAACTCGGCGTCGTCGGTGGCCCGCAGCAGGACCTGCGCGGGCGGCCCCTCGACGACCACGGGCGCCACGTCGCCACCGCCGAGCTCACGCACGGCCCGCTCGGCCACGTCCATGGCGGCCCGCCGCTCGTCCTCACGCGAGGTGCGTTTGGACAGGGGCGCGTAGTACGCGTGCAGACCGCTCGTCCACTCCCACGCGTACACGGCCTCGACCCGCGCGCCCCGCAGCGCCCCCTCGGCCGCGGCCCACCGCAGTGCGGCCTGCGACGCGATCGATCCGTTGATGCCCACGACGATCTTCGGCTGGTTCACGTCCCGCCTCGCTCTCCACTCCAAGTGTCGCGCGCCCGGATTAACGGGGTGTTGCTCCGGCGAAACGTCCACACGACATCTTCCCCGGGCACCCCGCCACCCCCGTCGGACACACCCGTCCACGCCGCGTACGACGGCCGGATCGGGGTGACCGATCCAGGTTATCGGGGCCGTGGTCATGGTCCGTTCATGGTCCGACATGGTGCGTCCTCAGGACACAGGACACCACCGCGGGAAGGTGCGGCGGCAGGGCCGAACGTCCCGGCGCCGTCCGGCGGACGACCCGGGGACATCCCTGACCCCGGATCAGGGATCGCCCGCATGGCGGACCGGCGGGGCCCCTGCATAGGCTTGCCGGGGCCGGGAGGGGAAGATGGCGGACGCCGATGTGATCGACCAGTACGTGGCCGCGCTGGGCCGGGGCCTGCGCGGTCCCGGCGCCGCCAGGCGCGACCTGCTCACCGAGGCCCGCGACAGCCTGCTCGACGCGGCCGAGGCGTACGAGCAGGAGGGGCTCTCCCGCCCGGAGGCCGAGCACCTGGCGGTCGCCGATTTCGGCGCGGTGGACGAGATCAGGCCGGACTACCAGCGGGAGCTGGCCCTGAGCCAGGGCCGCAGGACCGCCGCGCTGCTCTTCCTCAGCGTGCCGCTCACCGCTCTGATGTGGGCCGTGATCTGGCGGGTGTTCCCCGAGTCCGCCGTCGTGACGATGGCCAAGCCGGGATGGTTCGACCTGGTGGCCCGCGGGGTGGACGGCCTGCAGGCGGTGACGGGGGTGGTGGCGGGGATCGCGCTGTTCGCGCTCGGCCGGGGGCTGCGGGTGCTCCGGCGGCCGGTGCTCGTCATCCGCGCGCTGGGGCTGTTCGTCTGGCTGGAGACGCCGTTCATGGCGGCGATGGGCGTGGCCCTGTCGAAGGCCGCCCACGGACCCGTGGGCTTCGCCGACTACGCCCCCGGCGTGACCCTCTCCATGATCACGTACGCCCTCACCCTGTGGCAGCTGTGGAGCGCGACCCGCTGCCTGCGCGTCACGGCGGTGCCGGCGCTCACCGTGCCGCATCCCTCACCGTGACGGATCCAGCACGCTCCCTATCACCGCGGTGAACGACCGCCAGGCCGATCGCTCCCCCGCCAGGGCCGCCTGCCCTTCGCCGGTGAGCCGGTAGGTCCGCCGCCTGCGGCCGCCCGCCTCCGCCCACTCGCTCGCCAGGTAGCCCGCCCGCTCCAGTCGCCGCAGCGCCGGGTAGACGGTGCCCGTCGGCACATCGAGGGCGCCGCCGCTCCGCTCACGCAGCGCCTCGATGATCGCGTAGCCGTGCAGCGGTCCGTGCTCCAGTACGGCGAGGAGGAGGGCGTCCATGTGCCCCCGGAGCTCGTCGGCGTTCACTGCGGCAGCCTAACCCGGTTCACCATGCTCCGCATTCTATATATAGGCTGTCTACATGTAGCTTGCCTACACGTAGACAGACACAAGGAGTATCGATGGACGTCGTCGGCCTGGCCCGGGCGCAGTTCGCGGTGACGGGAAGCCTCCACTTCCTGTTCGTCGTGCTCACCCTGGGGCTGGCGCCCCTCGTGGCGATCATGAACACCCGCCATGTGCTGAGCGGGAACCCGTTACACGAGCGGATGACCCGGTTCTGGGGCCAGATATATGTCATCAACTACGCGCTCGGCGTCTTCACCGGGCTCGTGATGGAGTTCCAGTTCGGGCTGAGCTGGAGCAGGCTGTCGCACTACGCCGGAGACGTGTTCGGGGCCCCGCTCGCCATGGAGACGATGATCGCCTTCTTCCTGGAGTCGACGTTCCTCGGCCTGTGGATCTTCGGCTGGCACCGGCTGCCACGGGGGCTCCACCTGGCGTGCATCTGGCTGGTCACCGTCACCGCGTACGCCTCGGCGCTGTTCGTCCTGGTGGCCAACGCCTTCCTCCAGCACCCGGCGGGCGCGGTGGAGCGGGGTGGCCGCCTCGCGCTCACCGACCCCGGAGCCCTGTTCACCAACCCGACCCTGGTCATCGCGCTCCCCCACGTGATCGGCGCGGGCCTGACCACGGCCGGTTTCACGGTCATCGGCGCCAGCGCCTACCACCTGTTCCGGCGTACGGCCGAGCGGGAGTTCTTCGTCCGGTCGCTGCGCGTCGGCGTCGTGACCGCGTTCGTCGGCACGCTCGTCGTCGTCGGCTTCGGGTACGCCCAGTTCGAGCCGGTGAAGACGTATCAGCCCGGCAAGTTCGGCGGCGCCGTCCCGGGCACCGCCCTCGACGCGATGATGGGCATCGGGCAGACGCTGCAGCTCATCGCGATGTTCGGACTGCTCCCGCTGCTCTTCCGCGACCTGCTCGCCCGGTGGCGGTGGCTCCACCCGGTCCTCATGCTCATGACGCCCCTGCCGTTCGTCGCCGCCGTCTGCGGCTGGCTGGCGCGGGAGGTCGGCCGTCAGCCCTGGCTCGTGTACGGCAAGCTCACCGTGGCCGACGCGCTCACCCCCGGCCTGACCAGGACCGACGTCACGACGTCGTTCGCCGGCTTTGTCACGGTGCTCGGCCTGCTCGCCCTTGTCGATTACGCCCTGATCGCCCGTGCCGTACGGCGGGGCCCGTCACGGGTCGCGCTCGGCGCGGCCGACGACCCCGCCGCCCCCCTGCCCGTCCCCGCCCCCACGTTCTGAGGCCCCGATGGACATCTTCTGGTTCGTCACGTTCGCCGTGCTGCTGGCCGGCTACTTCGCCCTTGAGGGCTTCGACATCGGCCTCGGCGTGCTGCTGCCCTTCCTCGGCCGGTCGCGCGAGGGCCGGGACCGGCTGGTCGCCGCGATGGCGCCGTTCGTGCTCGCCAACGAGGTGTGGCTGGTCGCGCTCGCCGGGCTGCTGTTCGGCGCGTTCCCCGTTCTGGAGGGCCGCGTCCTGAGCGGGCTGTATCCGGTGGTCGTCGCCCTGCTGCTGTCGTGGATCCTGCGCGACGCCGGGCTGTGGTTCCGGCGCCGCGCCGACGGCGCCGCCTGGCGCACGCTGTGGGACGCCGTCCTGTGGGCCGGATCGGCGGGCCTCGCCGTGACGTGGGGAGTGGTCCTGGCCGGCGTCGCCCGCGGGCTGCCCCCCGCCCCGTTCGACCTGCCGGGGCTGGCGGCGGGCGTCGTCGTCCTGGCCCTGTTCGCCTTCCACGGACGCGCCTTCGCCGCCTGGCGCCTGTCCGGTGAACCCACCGCGGGCGACCCCGCCGCGGGCCACCCCACCACAGGCGGCCCGCGGCGCGGCGGGCGCGCCCTGCTGGCGTCCGGGCTCGTCGCGGCGCTGCCCGCCGTGGTGGCGATGGCCGCCCTGGCCTCGGAGATGCTCGGGAACGCGGCCCCGGATCGGACCCTGACGTTCCTCGGTGTCATCGTGGTGCCGTTCGCCCCCGTTCTCGTGGGCGCGCAGGTGTGGGTGTGGCGCGCCTTCGGCCGGGGTGCCCTGCCGTCGTTCTTCTGAGGGGGTCGTGGCTTGCACAAGGATCTCCTGCGGTTCGCGCGCTCGGAGCCGGGCGTCCGCCTCCACCTGGCCGTCTGCCTCGCGTCCGCCGTGGCGGCCGGCCTGCTCGTCCTCGCCCAGGCCGAACTGCTCGCCGGCGTGCTGTCCGGGGCGTTCGCCGTCGTGGCCCTGTTCCCCCTGGCCCTGGTCGTCGCCGCGCGAGGGGCGCTCGGCTGGGCGCAGGGGCTGGCCGCCGGCCGCACGGCGACCGCGGTCAAGTCCGGGCTGCGGCACCGGCTGCTGGCGCGGTTCGAGGACCTCGGGCCGGGGGCGTACCGGTCGGGCGAGCTGGTCACGCTCGCGGGGCGCGGGCTCGACGCCCTCGACCCGTACCTGACCGGCTACCTGCCCGCCGTCGCGGTCGCGGGAGTCATCCCCCTCGCGGTACTGATCCGGCTGTTCACGGCCGACCTCGGCACGGCCGTGATCGTGCTGCTCACGCTGCCGCTGATCCCGGTGTTCGGCGCCCTCGTCGGCTGGACCACCCGGGCCGTGACCGAACGCCAGTGGCGGGCGCTGTCCCGGCTCGGCGGCCACTTCCTCGACGTGGTGCGCGGCCTGCCGACGCTGCGGGCCTTCGGGCGGGCCCGCCACCAGGTGTCGGTGATCCGCGACGTCGCCGAGGCCCATCGGGCGGCGACGATGCGCACGCTGCGCGTCGCCTTCCTGTCGTCGCTGGTGCTCGAGCTCGTCGCCTCCCTGTCGCTCGCCCTGGTCGCGGTGCCCGTCGGCCTTCGGCTGCTGTCGGGCTCCCTCGACCTGCACACCGCCCTGCTCGTGCTGCTGCTCGCGCCCGAGGCGTACCTGCCGCTGCGGGCCATGGGCACGAGATTCCACGCCGCGATGGAAGGCGTGGCCGCCGCCGACGAGGCGTTCGCCATGATCTCCGGAGCCGAACCCGCCGCCGAACCCGTCACCGGGCCTGTCGCCGCGTCCGCCCGGCCGGTCACGGCGGCCGGGACGGCACGGGAAGACCACCGGGAAGAGCAGGAACGGCGGGAACGGCCGGGGCGCGCCGTTCCGCCGGAGATCCGGCTGGAGGGAGTGACCGTCCGCTACCCGGGCCGCGACGACCCGGCGCTCGACGACGTGTCGCTCGTCATCGCGCCCGGCGAACGGGTCGCGATCGTGGGGCCCAGCGGGGCGGGCAAGAGCACGCTCCTCCACCTGCTGCTCGGATTCGTGACGCCCTTGCGGGGCCGTGTGCTGGTGGACGGCGCCGACCTCGCCGGGCTCGATCCCGGCGCGTGGCGGCGGCGCCTCGCGTTCGTGCCCCAGCGGCCGCACCTGTTCGCCGCCTCGGTGGCCGACAACATCGCGCTCGGCTCGGCCGCGACCCCCGGCGAGATTCGGGCGGCCGCGGCGGCGGCCCAGGCGGCCGATTTCGTGACGGACCTGCCACGCGGCTACGACACGGCCCTCGGGGAACACGGGGCAGGCCTGTCCGCGGGCCAGCGGCAGCGGATCGCCCTCGCGCGGGCGTTCTGCCGCCCGTCGGCGCGGGTGCTGCTGCTCGACGAGCCCACCGCCCGGCTGGACGGCCGCAGCGAGGCCGCCGTGGTCGAGGCGACCAGGAGGCTCGCCGAGGGCCGCACCGCGATCATCGTGGCCCACCGGCCCGCCATGATCGATCTCGCTGACCGGGTGATCCGGGTGGACGGCGGCAGGCTCGTCCCACGGCCCGGTGGCGCCCTTCCCGGCCCTGTACCCGACCCCGTGCCCGACCCATTTCCCGGGCCCTTTCGCGGACCCTTTCCCGGGCCCGCGACACCCGCCCGCGACGGACGGTGACGCCGCCATGACCTCCACGAATTCCCGGACCTCCACGATCTCCGCGGCCGCCGCGGCCTTCGCGTTCCTCTCCGTGATCCGGCGCGCCGGGACGACCCGCCGGCTCGTCCTCGCCGCGCTCGCCGGGTCGGCGGCCGATCTCGCGGGCGTCGCACTGATCGGCTCGGCCGCCTGGCTCATCACGCGGGCCGCCGAGCGACCGCCGCTCGCCGCGCTGTCGGTCGCCATCGTGGCGGTGCGCGCCTTCGCGACCTCCCGGGGCGTGTTCCGGTACGGCGAGCGCCTCGTCGGGCACGATGTCGCGCTGCGCGCGCAGGCCGGCACCAGGGAACGGCTCTACGAGTCGCTGATCCCGCCGAGGCCGCCCGCGCAGCGCGGCGGCGACCTGCTCAGCCGCATGGTGGACGACACCGACGCCGTCCAGGACCTGCTCGTCCGGTGCCTGCTTCCGGCCGCGGCGGCCGCGGTGACCGGCGCCGCCGCGGTGACCGCCGCCGCCTTCCTGCTGCCCCGCGCCGCGCTGGCGCTGGCCGCGGGCCTGATCGTCACCGGGCTGGTCCTGCCCGCGGCGACCGGGGCCGCCGCGCGGCGGTGGTCGGCGCGGGTCGCCCCGGCCCGGGCGGAGCTGGCCACCCGGGTGACCGACCTGGTGCACGGCGCCGCCGACCTCGCGGCGTACGGCGCCGGTGAACGGGCGCTGGCCGCCGCGATGGAGGCGGACGCGAAGCTGTCGCGGCTGGAGCGGCGCCGGGCGAGGATCGACGCGGCCGCCCTGGGGATCGGCACGCTCACGCAGGGTCTCACCGTGGTCGCCGTGGTGCTGGCCGCCGGGGCCGCGGACCTCGGGCGCGTCCCCACGGCCGTGCTCGCGCTGGTCGCGCTCGTCTCCTTCGAACCGGTGCTGCCGCTGGCCGCGGCCGGAGAACGGCTCGCCGGCGTGCTGGGCGCGCTGCGGCGGCTGCGGGAGACCGGCGCGACGCCCCCGATCGTCACGGAACCCGCCGACCCCGCGCCCCCGCCCGAGCCGCCGCTGACCGTGGAGGTGCGGGACCTGGTCGTCCGGCACGGTGACCGGGAGCCCGCCCTCGCCGGGGTGAGCCTCACCCTCACCCCCGGCAGGCGGGTCGCGGTCGTCGGGCCCAGCGGCGCGGGCAAGAGCACCCTGCTGGCGGCCCTGATGCGGACGGCCGAGATCGAGTCGGGCGACGTGCTCGTCAACGGCGTGGACGTGCGGCGGCTCCGGTCCGACGACGTGCGCGCCCGGATCACCGGGCTCACCCAGGATCCGTACGTCTTCCACGCCACGGTCCGCGACAACCTGCGCCTGGCCGGTCCTGACGCCTCGGACGAGGAGCTGGCCGAGGCGATGCGGCGGGCGCGCCTGGACGCCTGGGCCGGCCGGACGGGCTGGGACACGGTCCTGGGTGAGGACGGCCGCACGGTCTCGGGCGGTCAGCTCCAGCGCCTGGCCCTCGCCCGCGCGCTGCTGTTCGACCCCTCGGTCCTGCTGCTCGACGAGCCGGCGGAGGCCCTCGACGAGGAGACCGCCGACCTGCTCATGGCCGACCTGCTGGACGCCACCCGGGGCCGGACGACCCTGCTGGTCACCCATCGGCTGCGGGGCCTGGAGCAGGTGGACGAGATCGTGGTCCTGGAAGACGGCCGGGTCGCGCAGCGCGGCACGCACGCCGAGCTGGCCGCCGTCCCCGGCTACTACCGGGACCTGTGGCGGTCGGAGGCGATGACCCGCCACAGATGACCCCCGCAGACGACCGCCACAGCTGAGCCCCGCGGACGACCCGCCGCGGATGCGCGGCCCTCGCGGCGGAAGGCGACCGCGGAACGCGGACCGCCGGCGGGCCCGGGCGGGCCCGCCGGCGGCGGACAAATCTGGTGGGGGCCGGGTCAGCCGGTGGCCGACTGCTCGGCCAGCGCCGCGGTGATGGTCGCGGTGTTGCCGTTGCGCTGGTAGGTGAGGGTCACCTTGTCGCCGGGGCGGGAGGTGCGGATGACGCCGACGAGGGTCTCCGCGCCGTCCACGGGGGTGTCGTTGATCTTCGTGATCAGGTCGCCCTCCTTGAGGCCGGCCTTCTCCGCGGGGCTGCCCGCGGTCACCGAACTGACCACCGCGCCGGAGACGCCGCCCGTCGCGTCGGCGAGGGTCACGCCGAGGTAGGCGTGGGTGGCCTTGCCGGTCTTGATGAGCTGCTCGGAGACGACCTTCGCCGTGTTGATGGGGATGGCGAACCCGACGCCGATGTTGCCCGAGCTCTGGCCCGAGGTCGCGATCGCCGTGTTGATACCGACCACCTGGCCGGAGGCGTTCACCAGCGCGCCGCCCGAGTTGCCGGGGTTGATCGCCGCGTCGGTCTGGATCATGCCACCGATCGTCGCGCCCTGCTGCGGCTGGGGCTGCTGGTCCATCCCCCAGGGGAACTGCGGGGTCTGCGGCTGGTCGTTGCCCTCGGTCAGCGTGCGGTCGAGCGCGCTGACGATGCCCGAGGTGACCGATCCCTCCAGGCCGAGCGGGCTGCCGATCGCGAGCACCGAGTCGCCCACCTGGAGCTTGTCGCTGTCGCCCAGCGAGGCCGGGGTCAGCCCGGAGACGCCCTGGGCCTGGATCACGGCCAGGTCGTTGAGGGGGTCGGTGCCCTTGACCGTCGCCGTGGCCGTCCTGCCGTCGCTGAACTTGACCGTGACCTGGCTGGCCCCGCCACCCTCGGACACCACGTGGTTGTTGGTCAGGATCAGCCCGTCGGCCGAAAGGATCACGCCGGAACCCTCGCCGCCGCCGGTCGCCGTCGTCACCTTGATCGAGACGACGGACGGCATGATCGCCTTAGCGACCTCCGCCACCGTGTTCGCCGAGGAGTTCGATGCCGGGTTGACGATGGGGCTGGAGATGACCGTCTGGCCGCCGTTCGCCGCGTTCGCGACGAGGGCCCCTGCGACCCCGCCGCCCAGCGCCACCGCCACGAGGGCGAGACCCGCCCCCGCCTTCTGCCTGCCCGTCAGCGTCACCCGTGGTCGCTGCGGCGGTCCGGGCATCACCGCCGTGTCGTACGGACCCTGGTTCCCGTACACGCCGTACGCCTGGTAACCGCTGTACTGCCCGTGCTGCGGCGGTGTCGTGCCGAACTGGCTCCAGCCGTGACCGGGGAGTACGTCGGTGTTTTCGTTCCCGGGAACGTGCTCCTGTGAGCTCATCGCCATCCCCCTTGATGGATCTGCCGGTTTCTCCGGCTCTCCGCCGGTACATGACTACGATGACAAATCACCGATAAGGCCACGCTAAGCGATCAGTTCGCCCGCGCCGCCGGGCCGTACGCGCCTGTTATATCCGCAGGCGGCGGGCCCGGCGAACGCATTGGGACGGCCAGGAGTCAGTCTCGGTGTCAGGCCGCGGCCTGCTGGGCTCCGGGCTGCTGGGTTCCCGGCTGCCCGGCGACGGTCGCCGGGGTGAGCGCGAGCTCCAGCACCTCGCGGACGTCGCTCACCGCGTGGACGGTGAGGTCGGCCAGCACCTCGGCCGGCACGTCGTCGAGGTCGGGCTCGTTGCGCGCCGGGATGAGCACGGTGGTGACACCGGCCCGGTGAGCGGCGAGCAGCTTCTGCTTGACTCCGCCGATCGGCAGGACCCGGCCGGTCAGCGAGACCTCGCCGGTCATCGCGACGTCGCCCCGGACCGGGCGGCCCGACAGCAGCGACGCGAGCGCCGTGGTCATCGTCACCCCGGCGGAGGGGCCGTCCTTCGGCACCGCGCCCGCGGGAACGTGGATGTGCACCGAGCGGTCCTTCAGCGAGCCGACGGGCAGCTCCAGCTCCACTCCGCGGGACCGGAGGAAGGACAGCGCGATCTGCGCCGACTCCTTCATCACGTCTCCGAGCTGGCCGGTCAGCGTCACCCCGGTCGAGCCCGTCTCCGGGTCGGCCAGGGACGCCTCGACGTAGAGGACGTCGCCGCCCGCGCCGGTGACCGCGAGACCGGTGGCCACGCCCGGAACCGACGTACGCTGCCGGGCTTCGGGCAGGGACGACTCCGGCACGAACCGCGGCCGGCCGAGGTAGCCGACCAGGTCGGGGGCGGTGACCGCCACCGGCAGCTCGGTCTCGTCCAGAGCGACCCTGGCCGTCACCTTCCGCAGAACACGCGCCAGCGACCGCTCCAGTGAGCGCACCCCCGCCTCGCGGGTGTACTCGCCGGCCAGCCGGCGCAGCGCGTCCTCGTCGATCGTGACGTCCTCGGCCGTCAGGCCGGCCTTCTCCAGCTGCCGCGGGAGCAGGTGATCGCGGGCGATGGCGACCTTCTCGTCCTCGGTGTAGCCGTCGAGCGTGACGATCTCCATCCGGTCCAGGAGCGGCCCGGGGATCTGCTCGAGCACGTTGGCCGTGGCGAGGAACAGCACGTCGCTCAGGTCGAGCTCGACCTCCAGGTAGTGATCGCGGAACGTGTGGTTCTGCGCCGGGTCGAGCACCTCGAGCAGCGCCGCCGTCGGGTCGCCCCGGTAGTCGGCGCCGACCTTGTCGATCTCGTCGAGCAGCACGACCGGGTTCATCGAGCCGGCCTCGCGGATCGCCCGGACGACGCGGCCGGGCAGCGCGCCGACGTACGTGCGCCGGTGGCCGCGGATCTCGGCCTCGTCGCGGACGCCGCCGAGCGCGACGCGGACGAACTTACGGCCCATCGCCCGCGCGACCGACTCGCCGAGCGAGGTCTTGCCGACGCCGGGAGGACCGGCCAGCGCGAGCACGGCGCCGCTGCGGCGCCCGCCCACGACGCCCAGGCCCTGGTCGGCCCGGCGCTTGCGGACCGCGAGGTACTCCACGATGCGGTCCTTCACGTCGTCGAGCCCGGTGTGGTCGGCGTCCAGGACGGCGCGGGCCCCCGCGATGTCGTACTCGTCGGTGGTGTGGACGTTCCACGGGATGTCGAGCAGGGTGTCGAGCCAGGTGCGGATCCATCCGGTCTCCGGCGACTGGTCGGAGGTCCGCTCCAGCTTGTCGACCTCCTTGAGCGCCGCCGCGCGCACCTTCTCCGGCAGGTCGGCCGCCTCGATCCTGGCCCGGTAGTCCTCCTCCTCGTCGGAGGGGTCGCCGTTCAGCTCGGCCAGCTCCTTGCGGACGGCGGCGAGCTGCTGGCGCAGCAGGAACTCGCGCTGCTGCTTCTCCATGCCCTCCTGGACGTCCTTGCGGATGGTCTCCGCGACGTCCAGCTCGGCCAGGTGGTCGCGGGCCCAGCCGACGAGCTTGTCGAGCCGCTCGGCCGGATCGGCGGTCTCCAGAAGCAGCAGCTTCTGCGACGTCGACAGCCAGGGGGCGTAGCCCGCGCTGTCGGCGAGGACCGCGGGGTCGGTGATCTGGTTGACCGAGTCGACGACCTGCCACGCCCCCCGCTTCTGCAGGATCGTGGTGGTCAGGGTCTTGTACTCCTTGGCGAGCTCGTCCGCCCGCGCGCCGGCCGCGACCCGCTCGACGACCTCGGCCTCCACCCAGAGGGCCGCGCCGGGGCCGGTCGTGCCGGTGCCCACGCGCATGCGGTCGACACCGCGGACGACGGCGGCCGGCTCTCCTCCCGGCAGCCGGCCGACCTGCTCGACCACGGCGGCCACGCCGACCGCGCCGTAGCGTCCGTCGACGCGGGGCACGAGCAGCACCCTGCTCTCACCACTGGCCCGCGCGGCCTCGATGGCGGCCCGGACCTCGGAGGCCGACAGATCGAGCGGAACCACCATGCCCGGCAGGACGACCTCGTCGTCAAGCGGAAGGACAGGAAGGATCTGTGACATTCGCGCTCCAAAGGTTGAGTTATGCCGACTCAACTAACAGGAGTCCGGCCCTGTTCCCTCATTTGCGTCTGTTCGCCATGAGCGATCGTAATCGTGTAATCACCAAGGGGGCCCCGGCATTCCCCCATCAGGGGATGGGTCAGGATGGCCCTATGGTCGAGGGATATGTACGGTTCCGTACGCGTGCGGGCCGCTGGATTCTGCTGACCACCGTGCTGGGCTCCGGGATGGCCACCCTGGACGGCACGGTGGTGAACGTCGCGCTGCCCGATCTCGGGCGGGACCTCCACGCCGGCATGTCCGGCCTGCAGTGGACGATCAACGCGTACACCCTCACCCTGGCCGCGTTCATCCTGCTCGGCGGGTCGCTGGGCGACCGTCTCGGCCGGCGGAAGATCTTCCTTGTGGGCGTCGCCTGGTTCGCCCTGGCGTCGGCCGCGTGCGGCCTCGCGCCCACGACGCCGGTCCTCGTGCTCGCCCGGGCGCTGCAGGGGATCGGGGGCGCCCTGCTCGTGCCCGGCTCCCTCGCCATCATCCAGGCGACCTTCGCCCCGGACGACCGGCCGCGCGCGGTCGGCGCCTGGTCGGGGCTCGGCGGCGTCGCCGCGGCGATCGGGCCGCTGCTCGGCGGCTGGCTCGTGGAGGTGGCCGGCTGGCGCTGGGTGTTCCTGCTCAACCTGCCCCTCGCCGTGCTCGTCGCCGTGACCGCGCGGCACGTGCCGGAGACCCGCGACGGCGGCCCGCACGGCCGGTTCGACGTGCTCGGAGCCGCGCTCGCCGCCCCCGCCCTCGCCGGGCTCACGTACGGGCTGATCCTCGCGGGCGACGGCCTCCTGCCGCTGGCCGCGGGGGTGGTCCTCGCGGTGGCGTTCGTGGTGGTCGAGACGCGCCGATCGCCCAACGCGCTGGTCCCGGTCGGGGTCTTCGCCTCCCGCGAGTTCACCGCCGTGAACGTCGTCACGTTCGTCATGTACGCGGCGATGGGCCTGGTCTTCTTCCTGCTCGTCGTGCAGCTCCAGGTGGCGGCCGGCTTCTCGCCCATCGCGGCGGGGTCGGCGATGCTGCCGGTGACGATCCTCATGCTGCTGCTGTCGTCCCGGGCAGGCGAGCTGGCCAGGCGGGTGGGCCCGCGACCGCTGATGACCGGCGGCATCCTGGGCTGCGCGGCCGGGCTGCTCATGATGAGCCGCATCGGGCCGGGCTCGGCCTACCTCACCGACGTGGTGCCCGCGGCCGTCGTGTTCGGGCTCGGCCTGTCCGCCGCGGTCGCGCCGCTGACCGCCACCGTCCTCGCCACCGCCGAGGAGCGGTACGCGGGGGTGGCGAGCGGGGTGAACAACGCGCTGGCGAGGACCGGCGGGTTGCTGGCCGTCGCGGCCGTGCCGCCCCTGGTGGGGCTGACCGGCGACGCCTACAACTCCCCCGCCGGGTTCACCCATGGATACCGCGTCGCCATGCTGGTCTGCGCCGCCATGATGGCCACCGCCGCGGTGATCACGTTCCTCACGATCAGGAGGAACGTGCTGGCGGCGGCGCCCGAGCCCGCCTGCCGCAGCCACTGCGCGGTCGAGGCCCCTCCGCTTGGGGACCTCCCCGGCGACGGCACCCGCCACGGCGCGCCCACGGGGCCCGGCCCGACCGGATGAGTTCAGGGCGGATGAGTTCAGGCCGGATGAGTTCAGGCGCCGGACGCGGGGGGTTCACGCACCTGTGAGCCGGGTGTCCTGGTGCGCGGGGACGATCCGGCCATGAGCGTCTCGCGCACGTCCGCCCTGCTGGCGGCCGCCCTGGTCCTCCCCTCGCTCGCGCCCGCCGCCACCGCCACGGCGGCCACCACCGCGGCCACCGCGGCCACGGCCCGGAAGTCCTGCGCGGCCTTCCTCGCGGTGGCCGCGCCGTACGCGACGGTCGGCGGGCAGGCGCGGGCCGGCACGGTCACCCTCTTCTCCGGGGCGGGCGGCGACCCGCACCCGGTGAAGGTCCTCCACCAGGGCGCGGACGGCATCGGGGACGCCCCGGAGCGGGGCGACTCGTTCGGCTCCGCGCTCGCCCGGGGCGACTTCGACGGCGACGGCTGCGCCGACCTGGCGATCGGGGCATCCGAGGAGTCCTTCGGCCCGCGCGTGCCAGGGGCCGACGGTCACGGCGTGGTCCACATCCTGTACGGCGGGCCGGGCGGCCTCGGCCGGGCCAAGGCCGTCGACGTCACCCGCCTGGGCCGCGAGCACGGCACCGACCGGTTCGGGGCCGCCCTGGCCGCGGGCGACCTCGACGGCGACGGCGACGACGAGCTGGTCGTGGGCGCGCCCGGGCTGGACGGGGGCGGCGCCGTGGGCGTGTTCGGCCTGCGCCACCGCTCCGTGTACGGCACGGGCACGCTGATCACGGAGTCGACCGGCTGGGTCGGACAGGACGCGGGCGCGACCGACGAGTTCGGCGCCGCGCTCGCGACCGGCGACTTCGACGGGGACGGCGACGCCGAACTGGCCGTCGGGGCCCCGGGCGGCGGCGGTCAGCGGTCCGGCTCCGGCGTGGTGACCGTGATCGACGTGCGCGGGCGGCGCGCGGGCGTCTACACGCAGGAGAGCCCGGACATAAAGGGCTCGGGCGAGAAGTGGGACGCGTTCGGCGCCGCCCTCGCCTCCGGCGACTTCAACGCCGACGGCCGCGACGATCTCGCCGTGGGCGTGCCCGGCGAGGACCTGTCCGCGCGCCAGCGCGGCATGGACTACGGCGACGGCGTGGTCGACGTGTTGTACGGCACCCCGCGGGGGCTGAGCGCGATCGGCGGCGAGGTGTGGTCGCAGACCATCCTGAAGGGCACGCCGCGCTACTTCGACAGGTTCGGCACCTCGCTGGCGGCGGGCGACCTGAACGGCGACGGCGACGACGAGCTCGTGGTGGGCGTTCCCGGCGAGGACGCGGTGCAGGTGATCGCCGGAACGCGCGCGGGCGGCCTGACCCGCGACCACAACGCGCTGATCACCGGCGGGAAGGACACCGACTTCGGCGCGTCCGTCCTGGTCGAGGGCGGCCGGCTGCTGGTGGCCGCCCCCGGGTCCGGGCGGCTCACCCTCATCGGGACCCGGACGAGGAAGGGGTCCTACCCCGGCGTCGTCCCCGGTTCGGCCCGGGTGATCGGCAGGGGCGGCGCGGACGCCATGTTCGGCTACGCCCTGAGCTGACGCCCCCTACGCGTTGAGCTGGGCGTGCCCGGACGGGACGGTGAAGCGGGCCGCCGTCCTGGCCGGGGCCCCCCGCCTGCTGATGTAGTCGAGCGTGCGGAACTCGGCCCGCATCTCGTCCTCGGACAGCTCGCACATGATGTAGCCGCGACGCTGGTCGATGTACGAGATGTGCGGGTTCTCGCGCAGCAGCTGGGCCACCTTGGCCCGGTCGCGGTAGCCGTCCCCGTCGCTGGAGACGGACGACGTGACCAGCTCCACGGCGACCCGCGGCGAGTCGGGATCGTCGAAGTCGGGCTTCAGGTCGGCCGCGTGGTGCATGTGGGCGTCGCCGGTGAGCACGACCGGGTTGGCCGCGCCCGACGCCCTGACACCCTCGAGCAGGCTCGCCCGCTCCGCCGGGTAGCCGTCCCAGCTGTCCATGTTCAGCTCGGTGCCGGGGCCGGGCCGGAAGTCGCGCTGCGCCATGAGCACCTGCTGGCCGATGAGGTTCCACCGGGCCTGCGACCCGGCCAGCCCGTCGAGCAGCCAGCGGTGCTGGCCCGCGCCCAGGATCGTCCGCCCGGCGTCGAGCCGCTCGTCGCAGCCCGCCCGGTCGCCGTCCTCGCACGCCTGGTCGTCGCGGAACTGGCGGGTGTCGAGCAGGTGGAACCGCGCGGTCTCCCCCCACTGGACGCGGCGGTTGATCCTGATGGACGCGCCGCGCGGCACGCATGCCCGCCGCAACGGCATGTTCTCGTAGTACGCCTGGAAGGCGTGCGCCCTGCGCTCGGCGAAGCCCGGCGCGTCCGTGCTCGACGCCGTGCCCGCCCAGTTGTTCTCGATCTCGTGGTCGTCGAAGGCCACCAGCCAGGGCGCGACCAGGTGAGCGGCCTGCAGGTCGCGGTCGGTCTTGTACTGCGCGTGCCTGATCCGGTAGTCGGCCAGGGTCTGGCACTTGTTGCCCGCGTGCTCCCGGACGGTGCCGCCCAGCGCCGTGTAGCCCTCCGGCTGGTATTCGTAGATGTAGTCGCCGAGGTGCACGACGAGTTCCGGCTCCTGTTCGGCGATGCGCCGGTAGGCCGTGTAGTAGCCGTGCTCCCAGTGCGCGCAGGCGGCGACCGCGAAGCGCAACGGCGACATCCCGGTGGGCGCGGTGCGGGTGCGCGCGGTCTCCGAGAGATGTCCGTCCACCCGGAAGCGGTAGAAATACTCCCGGCCCGGCTCCAGGCCGTCCACCTCGACGTGGACGCTGTGCGCGGCGGTGGGGCGCGCGGCGGCGGTGCCGGACCGCACCACGGTGGAGAACCGCTCGTCCGAGGCGAGCTGCCACTGGACGTCCACGGGCCTGGACGGCATGCCGCCGAGTCCGTCCGGGGCGAGCGGGTCGAGGGCCAGCCGGGTCCACAGGACGACGCCGTCGGCGGCCGGCTCGCCCGAGGCGACCCCCAGCGCGAACGGATCCTGCCGCAGCGCCCGCGAGGGCAGCGCGGCGGAGGTCCGGGACGGGAGCGCCGAGCCGCCGAGGACCAGGCCGCCGGCTCCGGCCGCGAGAGCGGACAGGAACACTCTTCTGGACGCATTCGTCTGCACGGCACCAGTGCAGCCGCGGCGGTCGACCTCCGTACTTTACGGTCGTTACCCTCCCGGGAACCCCGGATGAACAGTGCTTCTGACTACCCGTCCTGTCTGAACGGCGGCCGACGCCCGCCGCTCGATCGCGTTAACGCATAACCGGTTTGAGGTCGTCGCGCAGGGTCGCCGCGTCGGTGAAGTGGACGCCGGTGAGGCCCGCCCGCTCGGCCCCTTCGATGTTCTCCCTCCGGTCGTCGACGAAGACGACGTCCTCGGGGCGGACGCCGAGCTCGGCGACGACCCGCAGATAGATCTCGGGATCCGGCTTGACCATCCCCATCCGGCCGCTGAAGAAGCGCGGCCCGATGGGCGCCAGGGCGGCCAGCGGCTCGATCCCGTCGGCGACGCAGACGGGCGCGTTGGACAGGAGCGCCATCGGCACCCCGGACGCGCCCAGCTCGGCGACGATCGCCGCGGTCTCCTCGTTGATCCGCGACCAGCTGGCCACGTCGAGGGCGACGATCCGGTCGAGCTCGGCGCCGCTCACGGGCCGTCCGAGCACCAGGGACCAGTAGTCCCGCGGGCCGAGGGTGGCCCGGTCGAAGTCGAGCCTGGGGGCCCAGTAGCGCTCGGCGAAGCCGGTCACGCCGGCCGCCATGCGGGCCACGTCGCCGGGGTCCTGGTCGAGGCTGATGACATTGCCGTAGTCAAAAAGCACAAGAGTCATGATTGAACGAGCATAACTTATGTTCGATCTCTGTTTCCAGACCCCGCCTTATTGGGGGATGCCCGGTTCGCGGGGAGATGTGAGGGGGAAAATAAGATGCCCGGCGAAGCGTGCGGGCACCACAATGTTCGCCGGCAAGAGTGGCGTAGGGGCCACTCACAAGAGCCACTCACAAGAGTCGTCCGTACGAATCACCGCAGAAGTCACGGAGAGAGACCATGCCAGGCCCGCTGCACGTCCGCGGCTCGATCGTCATCCCCGAGGCGGAGCTGGGGTGGCGGTTCTCCCGGTCGTCCGGGCCGGGTGGCCAGGGCGTGAACACCACGGACAGCCGGGTCGAGCTCAGCGTCGACCTGACCTCCACCACCGCGCTGGATCCGGCGCTCAGGTCGCGGGCCCTGGAACGGCTCGCCTCGCGCCTGGTCGACGGAGTGATCACGGTGACCGCCTCGGAGTTCCGTTCGCAACTGCGCAACCGGGAGGCGGCCGAGGCCCGGCTGGCCGCCCTGCTGCGCGACGCGATCGCCCCGCCGCCCGCGCGGCGGCGGCCGACGAAGCCGTCCCGGGGCGCCGTCGAGCGCAGGCTCACGGCCAAGCGGCGGCGGTCGGATGTCAAGCGGCGGCGGCGCGGGGACTCCGGGCCCGGAGACGACTGACCAGCGACGGAAGGCGGCGTGGGCTCGGGCCGCTACCAAGCGCCCTATCCGGGACCCGATGGCCTCGACCGTCCCGCGCCCGCCCGGCAGTCACGGCGCGAGTCACGGGCCGAAGTCACGACCGAAGTCACCGGGGAGCCGGGCGGCCGTCACTCGCGGCGGTCCTCGATCTCCCAGATGTGGTCGATCACGTGCCAGGCGATGCGGCGGGCCGCGTAGCGGGCGGGCCACCCCTTCTCCCCGTGCGGCTGACCGTCCGAGGGGCGGCCGAGGACGTCGGTGATGTCCCGGCGCATCGCGGGGAGCGCCCCTTCGTCCCGCAGCGGCGGATAGCTGACGCCGATCTTCCTGGCGTAGGCCCGCTCGGCCTCGACGACGTGTGCAACGATCTTGTCGCGGTCCCTGCCGCCGCCGCGGGGGCCCTTACGCAGGTCCTGCGGCGATGCGGCGGCCACCTCGCCCAGCACCTCCCAGGCGGCGCGGATGAGCGCGACGGCGCGGGCCGCCTCCTCCTCGCCCACGGCCTCGCGGTCCAGCGCGGCGACCGCCGCGGGCGCGCCGAAGTCGGTGGTGCGGTTACCCCGCACCCGTTCGACCACCGCCGGCTCGCCCGGGTCGAATTCCAGCCCGGCCCGCGCGGCGATGACGCGGTAGCGCGGCACGTACGTCATGAGGGCGTCGAGCGCGAGCTCCTCCGATCCGCCGACGCGGCACCATCCCGGCCAGGCGGCCGAGCACGCGAAGACCTTCTTCGGGCCGAGTTCGAGGTAGACCGGGGTCGGTGAAGTCGTCGGAAGAGCCATGAGACCAGCCTCGCAGCCGTACCTGTCAGGTGGTGACAGGTACGGTCTCAGGCCGTCTCAGCCGACCAGCTCGACGAGGTCCGCCACCGAGTCGACGATCTGCGAGGGACGGAACGGATACCTGTCGATCTGCTCGCGCTGGGTCACGCCGGTGAGCACCAGGATCGTGTGGAGCCCGGCCTCCATGCCGCACACCACGTCGGTGTCCATCCGGTCGCCGATCATCGCCGTGCTCTCGCTGTGCGCGTCGATCTGGTTGAGCGCGCTGCGCATCATCATCGGGTTGGGCTTGCCGATGAAGTAGGGCTCGACCCCGGTCGCCTTGGTGATCATGGCGGCGACCGCGCCGCAGGCCGGCAGCGAGCCCTCGGTGGACGGGCCGACGGCGTCGGGGTTGGTCGCGATGAACCGCGCGCCGTTGTCGATCAGGCGGATGGCCCTCGTGATCGCGGTGAAGCTGTAGGTGCGGGTCTCCCCCAGCACCACGTAGTCGGGGTCGATGTCCGTGAGCACGTAGCCGCACTCGTGCAGCGCCGTGGTCAGCCCGGCCTCTCCGATGACGTATGCCGAGCCGTTCGGGCGCTGGTCGGCCAGGAACTTGGCGGTGGCCAGGGCCGACGTCCAGATCGACTCCGGCGGCACCTCCAGGCCCGCCGCCCGCAGCCGTACGGACAGGTCGCGGGGGGTGTAGATCGAGTTGTTGGTGAGGACGAGGAACCGCTTCCCCGACTCACGCAGCCGCTTGATGAACTCGTCGGCCCCGGGGACCGGCTCCCCCTCGTGCACCAGCACGCCGTCCATGTCCGACAGCCACGACTCGATGGGCCTTCGCTCGCTCATGGATCCAAGCATGGCAGGTCACGCCACGCCCCGACACATCTCTGGAGATCCCCGAAAACCTGAAATATACGGAAATACACGGAACAGCGGTCCGGTTGGTCTCCGACATGGGTACGGACATGATTCGCGGTGTGGCGGCCGGCACGGCCCCGGCTCCGCTGTCGGTGCTGGAACTGGCCACCGTGGGCGAGGGGATCACCCCGGGCGAGGCGCTGCGACACGCCACGGAGCTGGCCGGGAAGGCCGAGGAGTGGGGCTACCACCGGCTGTGGGTGGCCGAGCACCACGGGATGCCGGGTGTGGCGAGCTCCTCCCCCGCCGTGCTGATCGCGCACCTGGCGGCGGCGACCCGCAGGATCCGGGTCGGCTCCGGCGGCGTCATGCTGCCCAACCACGCCCCGCTGGTGATCGCCGAGCAGTTCGGCACCCTGCACGCGCTGCACCCCGGACGGATCGACCTCGGCCTCGGCCGGGCCCCGGGCACCGACATGGCCACGGCCAACGCGCTGCGCCGCGAGGCGGAGGTGGATCCCGACGCCTTCCCCCAGCAGGTCGCCGAGCTCACCGGCTTCCTCGACGGGGCCTTCCCGCCCGGTCACCCCTACCAGGCGCTCCAGGCGACGCCGCGGAGCGACGACCGGCCGCCGATCTGGCTGCTGGGCTCCAGCGGCTTCAGCGCCCGCCTCGCCGGGCTGCTCGGCCTGCCGTTCGCCTTCGCCCACCACTTCAGCGCCGAGAACACCGAGCCCGCGCTCGATCTCTACCGTTCGTCGTTCCGGCCGTCCGGCGTGCTCGACCGCCCGTACGCGTTGATCGGGGTGGCGGCCCTGGCGGCCGACACCGACGAGGAGGCGCTGCGGCAGGCCATGCCGGGGGCGCTGTCGTGGCTCCGCATGCGGCTCGGCCGCCCCGGCCGGGTCCCGACTCCGGACGAGGCGGCGGCCTATCCGTACACGCCGGCGGAGCGCGAGTTCGTCCGCGGCCGGCTGTCGAACGTGATCCACGGCGTCCCGGACCGGGTCCGGGACGGCCTTGAGGAGCTGCGCAAGCGCACCGGCGCCGACGAGCTGATGATCACCACTATGACGCACGGCGGCGCGGCGCGCCTGCGGTCCTACGAGCTCATCGCCCGGGCCTACGGCACGAACGCCTGACGCCCCGGCGGCCGGCCTCGGTCACCCGGCCGAGGGGGCCAGCTCCCGAAGGGCCTCCTCCGCCCGGCGCATGGACTCGCGCGGATCGGCGTCCGGGCTGCCGATCTCGGGGTCGAAGTTGAGGTCGTGGAACACCTCGGTGATCCCCTTGGCGGCCAGCGCCTCGACATCCCGGCGGATCTTGTCGTACGACCCGGTCAGCGGGCCGCCGTCCTCGTCGCGGACGAGCGTGACGCCGCGCACGATGAAGCGCAGCGCGCCGGGGTCGCGCCCGGCCTGCCTGGCCGCCTCCCGCACGATCTCGATCTGCTGGTCGATGGCGGACAGGTCCGCCCGGCTGGAACTGATCCAGCCGTCGGCGAGCCGGCCCGCCCGCTCGAGCGCGGGCCGCGCGGAGCCGCCGAGCAGCAGCGGCGGCGCGATCGCCGGCGCGGGGGCGAACTCCGACGCGGGCACCTGGTAGAACTCCCCCCGGTGCTCCACCGGGCCGCCGGCCAGCAGCCGGTGCAGCAGTTCGAGGTACTCGTCGGCGCGCCGGCCGCGCCGTTCCTTCGGCACGCCCACGGCGACCAGTTCGTGCTCCTGCGATCCCAGCCCGAGCCCCGCGTCGAGCCGGCCGCCCGACACCTCCTGCAGCGTGGCGAGTTGCTTGGCCAGCAGGGCGGGGGCGAAGAAGGGCAGGTTCAGCACGGCCACACCGAGCCGGATCCGCTCGGTGACGGCGGCCAGGTAGGACAGCTGGACCAGCGGATCGTGCACGCTCCGGTAGGTGGGCGGGAGCCCCTCGACGTAGAGGAGCCGCTGGAAGTTCCACAGCCCGTCGTAGCCGAGCTCCTCGGCCCGCCGGGCCACCTGCTTCATATTGTCCGGGGTGGCCCATGAGCCCGCGACCGGAACTCCGAATCCAATCTTCATACCAGCACAGTATTACCGCCGGTCGGGCGTGAAGATCCCAGGTGGTGGCCGGTGCCGGGCCGGGACGCCCGCAACGGCGATCGGGGGCCCCGGCATGCCCCCGGCAGGCCCCGGACAGACCCCCCGGCAGACCGCCGCCCGGCGCCGCGCGTGCCGACCTAGGCTGGCCCGGTGACCGATTCCTCCCCTCCACTCCCCTCGGTCGACGACCTCGTCCGGCTGTCCGGCCGCGAGGGTCCTGTGACCGTGCTCAAGCGGACCCGCGTCCTGGTGATCCGCGTGGGCGACGTCGTGGTCAAGGCCCATCCCCCGGCCACGGACGGGGACGCCCTGGCGCGCAGGCTGGCCGCCGTCCGGGAGCTTGACTACGTGCTGCTGGCGCCTCTCGGCCTGGAACGGCTGGGCGACCGGCTCGTCAGCCTGTGGCCGGCCGGGGAGCCGATCACCGTGGACGACCTGGACGCCGGCGCGGCTCCCTGGGAGGAGGGCGGCCGCCTGCTGGCCCGCCTGCACTCCCGGCCGGTCCCTCCGGGGCTGCCTCCCGCGGGCGGCCCGGCCAGGGCGCGCCGCGCCCTGGCGAAGCTCGACGACGCGGGCGTGCCGGCCGCGATCGCGGCGCCGGTGCGGGCGGCCTACCGGACGCTGTGGCCGGACACGCCGCGGGATGCGCGGCCGGATGCGCGGCCGGGCATGCGGCCGGACGACGACCTCGACGGAGCGCCGCCCACCAGGCTCACGCACGGCGACTGGCATCTGGGGCAGCTGGTCCGCCGGCGTGGCGGGTGGCTGCTGATCGACCCCGACGACCTCGGCGGGGGCGACGCCGCCTGGGACCTCGGCCGGCCCGCCGCGTGGTACGCCGCCGGCCTGCTCGACCCGGGCTCGTGGGACCGGTTCCTGTCGTCCTACCTCGCGGCCGGTGGACCCGCCGTCTCCGCAAGCGATCCGTGGCGGGAACTCGACGCGCCGGCCCGGGCGTTGACCGTCCAACTGGCCGCGACGGCCGTCGCGACGGCGTGGCGGGCGGGCGAACCGCTCGACCCGGCCGCCGAGGCGCTGGTCTCCGCCTGCGAGCGGATCGTGGCGGCCACGACGGTATCGATCTAGACAGGGAGACGTTGGAAATGGAGTGCCCCAAGTGCCGTGGCCGGATGCGGACGTTCGACCGCAACGGGGTCCACATCGAGCAGTGTGACAACTGCCGGGGGATCTTCCTGGACTACGGCGAGCTGGAGACGCTGACCCGGATGGAGGCACAGTGGGCACAGCAGAGCTACGCTCCCCCGCCTCCCCACGGCGGCCCCGCCTGGGGTGCTCACCACGGCGGCCACCACGGCCATCACCGCCACCGCAGCTGGGTGGAGGCCCTGTTCTCCAGCTGAGTTCTCCAGCCGAGTTCCGCAGCCGACGGCCGCCGTCCCGCTCGCCGGGCGGCGGCCGTCGCCATGCCGCCCCCATGCCGCCCCCGGTCTCCGGCGTCATCTCGCCGCGACGGCTCAGCGGGACGCTCCAGCCCCACCAGCCGCGGAATGTGACAAAGGTCTACCCGTCTCGATGACCTTCAGCCCTTGCGAGTAAGGTAACCCTGTCCTAATTTAGGTAAGGCTTACCGATCTACCGAAGGGCCTCCTCGTGTTCGCCAGCTACCTCATCGGCCTGCGTGAGGGCCTTGAGGCGACACTCGTCGTGTCGATTCTGATCGCCTTCCTCGTGAAGAGCGACCGCCGCGACCGCCTGCCGCTGGTGTACGCGGGCGTCGGAGGAGCCGTCCTGCTGTCGGTGGGGTTCGGCGCGCTTCTCACCTTCACCGCCGCGCACCTCCCCTCCCAGCAACACGAGCTCTTCGACGCGATCGCCTCGCTGGCCGCGACCGTCTTCGTCACCTTCATGATCTTCTGGATGCGCACCGCCGCCCGGAAGATGTCGGGCCACCTGCGCGAGAAGCTGAGCGAGGCGCTCGAGCTCGGCGCGACGGCGGTCGTCGTCGTGGCCTTCCTGTCCGTCGCGAGGGAGGGCCTGGAGACCGCGCTGCTGTGGTTCGCCGCGGTGCAGGGCGCCACCACGAGCGCCAGCCCCCTCACCGGCATCACCCTCGGGCTGCTGACCTCGGTCGCGCTCGGCTGGGGCCTCTACCGGAGCGCCCTCAAGATCAACCTCACCACCTTCTTCACGTGGACCGGGCTGCTGCTGGTCCTGGTCGCCGCCGGCATCTTCAAGTACGGCGTGCACGATCTGCAGGAGTCCGGTGTCCTGCCGGGCCTGGCCACCCACGCGTTCGACCTCAGCGGGATCCTCGACCCGTCCGCCTGGTACTCGATGGTGATCAGCGGGATGTTCAACCTCACCGCCCAGCCCACGGTGCTGGAGACGATCGCCTGGGTCGTCTACGTGGTGCCCGTCCTCTTCCTGTTCCTGCGGCCCGGCAGCGCGAAGCCGGCCGCCCCCGCCCCCAAGTCGGCCCAGCCGGCTTCCTGACCGGAGTCCACGCATGCGCGCTCCCCTCGTCTCCGCCGCCGCGCTCCTCGGCGGCGCCGCGGTCATCGCCCTCGCGGGCTGCTCCTCGTCCACCTCCGGGTCCGGCACCGGCACGGCCGGCGCCGGAGAGCCGGCGGCCGGGAAGGTCGCCGTCACCGCCGGGGACACCCGGTGCGACGTGAGCGCCTCCCAGGTCGCCGCTGGCACCTCGACGTTCTCCGTCACCAACAACGGGACCAAGGTCACCGAGTTCTACGTGTACGCCCAGGGCGACCGGGTGATGGGCGAGGTCGAGAACATCGTGCCCGGCCTCACCCGCGAGGTCGTGATGGAGCTTCCGGCGGGCATGTACGAGACGGCCTGCAAGCCGGGGATGACCGGCAACGGCATCCGCAATCCGCTCAAGGTCACCGGTGAGCACAAGCCGCTCACGCAGAACGCCCAGCTCGCCGAGGCCGTCGCCAGCTACAAGCGGTACATCAAAAGCCAGTCCGACACGTTGCTGGACAAGACCCGCGAGTTCACCGAGGCCGTCAAGGCCGGAGACGTGGAGAAGGCCAAGGACCTCTACCCGGTCGCCCGCACCTACTGGGAGCGCATCGAGCCGGTGGCCGAGGTGTTCGGCGACCTCGACCCGGCGATCGACGCCCGGGAGAACGACGTGGAGCAGGGCCAGGAATGGACCGGCTTCCACCGCATCGAGAAGGATCTGTGGGTGAAGAAGGACGTCAAGAAGGACGGCCCGATCGCCGACAAGCTCCTGGCCGACGTCACCACGATCGTGCAGAAGGCCAACGCAGCGGAGCTGTCCCCGGTGCTGCTGGCCAACGGCGCGAAGGGCCTGCTCGACGAGGTCGCGACCGGCAAGATCACCGGCGAGGAGGACCGCTACTCCCACACCGACCTGTGGGACTTCGACGCCAACCTGGAGGGCTCGAAGGCCGCGATCCAGTCGCTGCGCCCGGTGCTCCAGCAGCGCGACCCCGCCCTCGTGAAGACGCTGGACGAGAAGTTCGCCGCGGCCCAGGCCGCGCTGGAGGCGCACCGCGACGGGGACGGCTGGCAGCTCCACACCGAGCTGTCCAAGGACCAGCTCCGGGCGCTGTCCGACACGATCAACGCGCTGGCCGAGCCCATCAGCGGGGTGGCCGCGGTGGTGGCCGGATGACCGGGCGGGGCGGCGGGCGCATCAGCCGCCGCGGCCTGTTCGGCCTCGGCGCCGCCGGCGTGGCCGTGGTCGGAGCGGGCGCGGCCACGGCGAGCGCCGTCACCCGGGAGGCCAGGGAGCACACTCCCGCGGCCGGCGCATCCGCCGCATCCGGCTCCGTGCCGTTCTACGGCGGTCACCAGGCGGGCATCACCACCCCCGCGCAGGACCGGCTGCACTTCGCCGCGTTCGACGTCACCACTCGCAAGCGCGACGAACTGGTCGACCTGCTCCAGCGCTGGACCGCCGCCGCGGCCCGGATGACCCAGGGCAGGGACGCGGGGACGTTCGGCGCGGTCGGCGGGGACCCGGAGGCGCCCCCGGACGACACGGGCGAGGCGCTCGGCCTGCCGCCGTCCGGGCTGACGCTGACGATCGGCTTCGGCACCTCCCTGTTCGACGAGCGGTTCGGGCTGGCCGGCCGCCGGCCGCCGGCCCTGGCCGACCTGCCCGCCTTCCCGGGTGACGACCTGCAGAAGGACATCTCGGGCGGCGACCTCTGCGTCCAGGCGTGCGCGCACGACCCGCAGGTGGCGGTCCACGCCATCCGCAACCTGGCCAGGATCGGCTTCGGCAAGGTCGCGGTGCGCTACTCCCAGCTCGGGTTCGGCCGGACCTCCTCGACGTCGCGGGCCCAGACGACCCCGCGCAACCTCATGGGCTTCAAGGACGGCACCAACAACCTGAAGCTCGAGGACACCGACATGCTCCGCGAGTATCTGTGGGCCGCCCCCGGGGACGGCCCGGACTGGATGGACGGCGGCAGCTACCTGGTCACCCGCAAGATCAGGATGCACATCGAGACCTGGGACCGGGCCCCGCTCGCCGAGCAGCAGGCGATCTTCGGCCGCGACAAGGGCAAGGGGGCGCCGCTCACCGGCGCCGCCGAGTTCGACGCGCCCGACTTCGCCAAGACCGGCCCCGACGGCAAGCCGGTCATCGCGGCCGACTCCCACGTGCGGCTCGCCCACCCGTCGTCGCACGGCGGCGCGCGGCTGCTGCGCCGTGGCTACAACTTCGTGGACGGATCCGACGGGCTGGGACGGCTCGACGCGGGCCTCTTCTTCATGGCCTACCAGCGCGACCCGCGCACGCAGTTCACGCCCATCCAGCGGACGCTGTCGGCCAAGGACGCGCTGAACGAATACATCAAACACGTCTCCAGCGGCCTGTTCGCCTGCCCCCCGGGAGTCGTCGACGCCGGTGACTACTGGGGTCGCGCGCTTTTTACATGAAATATCGGTGAACGGCCACTGAATTAAAAATACGTCGGCCTTTCTTCGCTCGCGTTTTCCTGGAATATCCCATAATTCGGGGTGCGGGGCCTCCGGCCTCCAGGAGTGCGCGAAGGAAAATCGATGAGACGTCGGATCGGCGCCGGGCTGGCGCTGCTCCTCGGCGCGGCCGTGGCCGCGGCCCTCGTCCTGGGAAACCGGGGGGATGACGGCGGGGACGCCCCGGCCGCCCTGGTCACGGTCCACGGCGTGATCGGCTCGGAGAAGAAGCCGTTCTTCGACGACCCCGGTGTCCGGGCCGCGTTCGCCCGGCACGGGCTGCGGGTCGAGGTCGACACGGCGGGCTCGCGCGAGATCGCGACCTCGGTCGACCTGAGCAGGTACGACTTCGCGTTCCCGTCGAGCGTGCCGGCGGCCGAGAAGATCAAGCAGAAGCGCGGCGCCACCCGGGTCTACTCGCCGTTCTACTCGCCCATGGCGATCGCCACGTTCGCGCCGATCGCCGACGTGCTGGCCAGGGCGGGGGTGGTCCGCGACTCGGGCGCCGGCTATCAGGTGCTCGACCTGAAGCGATTCCTCGGCCTGGTCGCCAAGGGGACGCGCTGGGACGCCCTGCCGGGCAACACCGCCTACCCGGCGCGCAAGCGGGTGCTGCCGACCACGACCGACATCCGCACGTCCAACTCGGCCGCCATGTATCTCGCCGCGACCAGCTACGTCGCGAACGGCGACGACGTCGTCGGCTCCGCCGGGCAGGCGGACCGGGTGGCCGGGACGGTCGCCCCGCTCTTCCTCGACCAGGGCTACTCGGAGTCGTCCAGCGAGGGGCCGTTCGAGGACTATCTGGCGATCGGCGCGGGCAAGACGCCGCTGGTGGTGATCTACGAGGCGCAGTACGCGTCCCGGCTGTTCGCCGCCGACGGGGCGATCAGGCCCGACATGCGGCTTCTCTACCCCGCTCCGACCATGCTCAGCAAGCACACGCTGGTGCCCTTCACGGACACGGCCGCCGAGGTCGGCCGGCTCCTGCAGGAGGACCCGCAGTTCGCCGGCCTCGAGGCGAGGTTCGGCTTCCGAACGTCGGATCCGAAGGTCTTCGCCGGCCTCGTCTCCGCCGCGAAGGCACCCATCCCCCCGGGTCTGGTCGACGTGGTCGAGCCGCCGACGTACGACCACCTGGAGCAGCTGATCTCGGCGATCGAGCGGCGCTACCCGGCCGCCGGCAAGCCGTCGTCCTGAACCGCCCCCGTGGCGCCCCCAGCGAGGAGAGACCGAACGGTGTCCAACGATCTGGTGCTGACCCCTCCCGCTCCGGTAGAGCCGGTGCCGGTCGAGAAGGCGGCCACCATGCTGCCGATGCCCGACGAGCGGAGCGCGGAGCTGGCCCGCAGGGCCGCGGGCTTCGCCGGCGAGCTGGCCGGGCTCGATCACCGGTCGCCGGAGTTCGGCCGGAAGGTGCACGACATCACGGCCATGGGCGACGCGGAGATCAGGGCGTCGTCCCAGGTGGCCAACCGGATGCTGAAGCGCCCGGTCGCCGCGCTCGCCTCCGCCAGGGGCGAGGGCGCCGACGCGCAGGCCCTGGTGGCCGGGCAGCTGGTGGCGCTGCGCCGCACGATCGTCGACCTCGATCCCAAACAGGCGTCGAGCGGGACGAGACGGTTGCTCGGGCTGATCCCGTTCGGCGACCGGCTGCGCGACTACTTCGCCAAGTATCAGAGCGCCCAGAAGCACATCGACGACATCGTGCGCGCGCTCGCGTCGGGCCAGGACGAGCTGCGCAAGGACAACGCGGCGATCGAGGGTGAGAAGGCGAATCTCTGGGAGTCGATGACGAAGCTCCAGGAGTACGCCGTCCTCGCGGCGGCGCTCGACGCGGCCCTGGAGGAGCGCATCGCCGCGATCGAGCCGGCCGACCCGGACCGGGCGACGGCGCTGAAGTCCGACGCGCTGTTCGGCGTCCGGCAGAAGCACCAGGACCTGCTGACCCAGCTCGCCGTCTCGGCGCAGGGCTACCTCGCGCTCGACCTGGTCCGCCGGAACAACCTGGAGCTCATCAAGGGCGTCGACCGCGCCACCACGACGACGATCGCCGCGCTGCGCACCGCCGTCACCGTCGCGCAGGCGCTGGCCAACCAGAAGCTCGTGCTCGACCAGATCACCGCGCTGAACGCCACCACGTCGGACCTGATCCTCGCGACCAGCGAGATGCTCCGCACCCAGGCGGGCCAGATCCAGACGCAGGCGGCGTCGACGTCGGTCAGCATGGAGACGCTGAGCCGGGCCTTCGACAACGTCTACTCGACCATGGACATGATCGACGGCTTCAAGGCCAAGGCGGTCGAGAACATGGCCGTCACGGTCGACAGCCTCACCGCCGAGCTCGACCACGCCCGCGCGTTCCTGGAGCGGGCCCGCCGCGGCGACGAGGCCGCGGCCTCATGAGCGACCGCACCGGACGCCTCGTGAGACGGGCGGTCGCGGGGGCCGCGGCCCTGCTGCTGCTCCCCGTCGCGGCCTGCGGCGGCTCCGGCGATCAGCCCGGCCGCGACGGGCCCGAGGTGCTGCGCGTCCTCGCCGGCAGCGAGGTCAAGGACCTGGAGCCGCTGCTGGCCAGGGCGGCCGGCGCCGCCCACGTCACCGTGAAGCTGACGTACGCCGGGACGCTCGACGGCGCGGACGAGGTCGCGAGCGGCGCCGCCGACGGCCGCTACGACGCGACCTGGTTCTCCTCCAACCGCTACCTGTCGCTGATCGACGGCGCGTCCGCGAAGCTGTCCACCCAGACCAAGGTGATGATCTCCCCGGTGGTGCTCGGCCTGCGGCGCGCCAAGGCGCACGAGCTGGGCTGGGACACCCACCCGGTCACGTGGGCGGACATCGCGACCGCCGCCGGACAGCACCGGTTCACCTTCGGCATGACGAACCCCGCCTCGTCCAATTCGGGCTTCTCCGCCCTCGTGGGGGTGACGGCGGCGCTGTCGGACGCGGGCGAGGCGCTCGACAGGGCCCAGATCGACGCGGTCACGCCGCGTCTCACCCGGTTCTTCTCGGCGCAGACCCTCACGGCGGGCTCCTCCGGCTGGCTGGCGGACGCCTTCGCGCGGCGCGGCGCCGACGGGAGCACGGGCGGAAGCACAGCAGCCGGACAGGTTGACGGGCTGATCAACTACGAGTCCGTGCTGCTAGGGCTGGCCGGCACGCTGAAGGAGCCGCTCACGCTCGTCTATCCCCGCGACGGCGTGGTCACCGCCGACTATCCCCTCACGCTGCTCGCCTCCTCCCCCAGGAAGGAGGCGTACGACAGGCTGGCGTCGTGGCTGCGCACCCCCGACGTGCAGCGGGAGATCATGACGACGACCAACCGGCGGCCGATCGTCCCCGAGGTCAGGCCCGACGCGAGGTTCGGCGCGGCCCCGCTCCTGGAGCTGCCCTTCCCCAACCGGCGTGACGCGGCCGACGCGCTGATCAGCGCGTACCTCAACCAGGTCCGCAGGCCGTCGCGCACTCTCTTCGTCCTCGACACCTCCGGTTCGATGCGGGGCGAGCGCATCGACGCGCTCAAGCAGGCGCTCGCCGCGCTGACCGGGGCCGACGCCTCGGTCTCCGGGCAGTTCTCCCGCTTCCGCGACCGGGAGACGGTGACCCTGCTGCCGTTCAGCTCCGCTCCCGGCGACCCGCGGACGTTCACCGTGCCGGAGCGGGACTCCGCCGCCGTGCTCGGCCAGATCCGCGCGTACGGCGAGGGGCTCGGCGCCAACGGCGGGACGGCCATCTACGACAGCCTGCGAAGGGCGTACGACACGCTCGCCGGCGAGCGGCCGACCGGCGACTTCACCTCGATCGTGCTGATGACGGACGGCGAGAACACCGACGGCTCCACCTACGACGACTTCGCCGCGTACTACCGGACGGCGTCCCGCACGGCTCCGGCGTTCGTCGTGCTGTTCGGCGACAGCGACACCGGCGAGATGCGGCGGGTCGCCGAGCTCACCGGCGGCGCCGTGTTCGACGCGCGGACGGGCTCGCTCGCGTCGGCGTTCAAGGAGATCCGTGGCTACCAGTGATCGCGTGCTCGCCTACCTGGGGTCGACCCGCAACATCGTCGGCTCGGTGCTCGCCCTGGCGGGCCTGGCGCTGTACTTCCTCGGCCTGGCCGGGTCGCTGTGGCCGATCGTCGTCGCCGGCCTCTACGGCGTCGGCGCGCTGCTCGCCCCGCCCGACCGGGTCCGGCTGACCGTCTCGCACGCCGAGGTCGAGACCCGGCGGCTGCGGGAGGACCTCGACGCGCTGGTGGCTAAGGTGACTCCGCCGCGCTTCCCCGCCGACGTGGTGAGCCGGGTCGGCGAGCTGGCCGCGGTCCTGCGCGGCGTCCTGGCCCGGGCCGAGGCGCTCACCTCCTCCCCCGACCAGCTCCACGAGGTCTCCCAGGCCATCCGCGACTACCTGCCGACCAGCCTGGAGGCGTACGCGAACCTGCCCCGGTCGTACGCGCTGACCCGGCGGGCCGAGCGGGAGCGCAGCGCGCACGAGGAGCTGATGGCGCAGCTCGGGCTGCTGGAGACGGGCCTCGGCAGGATCGCCGAGGCCGTCTACCGGGGGGACGAGCAGGCCCTGCGCGACCAGGGCCGGTTCCTGCGCGACCGTTTCGGCGGCTCGTCGCTCGACCTCTGATCCGGGGTCCTGGGACGCGGGACCGGCCCGCCGGCCGCTACAGCCGCGACTCGTAGACCGCGCGGGCCTTCTCGATGAGGTCGAGGTGGTCGCGGAGCTGGGCGCGGGTGCGCAGCCGGGCCCGGCCGCGCACCAGCCCGTCGAGCAGTTCCAGCCACCGCAGGCACCAGCGGACGTCGTCGGGCCGCCCCACACGGCGGCCGTCCACGTCCAGGTAGACCGGGCTGGTGTGCGCGAAGGCGTCCCGGTGGGGCGAGCGCGACGACCGGCCCCCGGCCGCCACGGCCACCACGTAGGTCGCCTCGGTGACGTCGAGCGTCGCCCGCAGCTCGCCGCCCGGCCCCTCGGCGAGGCGTCCGGCGGCGGTGCGGATCTCCAGGCGCTCCACCTCCGGCCCGGCCGAGCGGGCCGTGATCGTCACCCGGTCGCCGCGCCGCGGCTCCAGCGTCTCGCCCGGCCCCCGCCCGTCCACCTCCAGCTCCAGCCAGGGCCCCGTGGTCACGAAGGTCCGGCCCCGCCGCAGCGCCCGGGCGTACGACTCGGCGGTGAGCGGCCCGTCGGGTCGGGCGTAGACCCGTTCCCAGCCGGGCGGGCTCGACACCGTCTCCTGCCGGGTGAACGACAGCATGGTGTCGGTCCCGGCGAGCGCGGCGAGGCGGCAGCCCGCGCCGAGCAGCCGCCGGTAGACCGTCACGCTGCCCGGCACGCCCGACATGTCGGAGAAGTGGAGCAGTTCCACCCCGTCGACCAGGCCGAGCGCCGCGTCGACCACCAGCGCCCGGCCCGTGCAGTCGCGCCGTCCGTCGCCGATCACGTCCTCGGGCGAGGTGACCGGGCCGTGGAACGGGTGGGCGTAGCCCAGCGCCGCCCCCGGCTCCCTGAGCTCGCCGATGACGCTCCCGTTGGGCGGCCAGTCGGCGTCCGAGCCGAAGCCGGTGTGACAGACGGGCGGCGGGGCGGCGAGCCCGAAGGCGTGCACGTGCCCGAACAGGTCGTTGCGATACTCGACCCCCATGCGGGCGAGATGGGCGGCGTCCGACCACGGCAGATCCCGGCCGGCCCAGTGCCGGAGCGCCTCCTGATCGTAGACGCGCTCGCCCCCGACATTGCCGGCGACCAGGTTGAGGACGTGCAGGTCCTCGCCGAGCTGGGCCGCCGCCGCCTCGGCCGGGGAGGCGACCAGGTCTCCGGCCCAGTTCATGTGCACGTGCAGGTCGGCGCCGTACCAGCCGCGCGCCGCCGCGTCGTGGATCCGCCGGGGCGCGAGCGCGACCGGCGTCTCCTCCCCCGCCCTCGGCACGACCGTCGTCTCGGCCGTGTCCCACTCCATGCCGCGCGCCACCCGCACCGTGAGCCGCTCGGCCGGGACGTCGACCACCAGGTCGTCGCCGTGGAAGAACGGCACGTCGGCGCCGTCGCGCCGGTGGGGCACGCCGGGCGGGTACCAGCCCTGGCCGTCCGGCGACACGACGGTCCAGCGGCACGGGAACCCGGCCCGCAGCCGCAGCCGCGCCGGAGCGGCCGGCCGGGTCAGGGCGGCCACGCCGACCGGCTCGCCTTCGACCCGGACGTCCGCGCCGGTCGTGACGTCGAGCAGGCGGGCGCCCCCGGGCTTGATCTCGTACGGCGTGCCGTCCACGGTGACCCGCACGGGCGACCGCCGGGCGGAGTCCACCAGCAGGGCGAGCGGGAGGGGCTCCGGCGACAGGATCGCCCGCGCCGGGCCGTGCCGCAGCCGGTGACCGTCCGGCGTGATCCGCAGCACGGCGAGCCCGTGCGGCGGCTCCCCCGTCAGCGCGTCGCGGAACGCCTCGTCCAGGTCGGGCCCCGGGACCATCCGGCCGGCCACGGCCGGGAACCGCAGGAAGGTCATCATCCGCACGTACGAGAGGGACGGCTCTCCCCACGTGATCCCGTGCTCGGACAGCAGTTCCCGGTAGTCCCGCAGGGCCCGTCCCACGGACGCCGGAACCAGCGGATCGTGCGGCATGGTCTCCCCCTTGTGTGGCGCGTTGTCGTGTCGCCTTCGGCGAACCCCTCGCCGAAGCGGCCACATCGTCACACGGCCAAGGCCGGGGAAAACGTGCAATCGTGCGTTTCGCCCGACAGGGGTAGCGATATCTGCCACCAGGGAGGAAAAGCGTCATCCAGACAGCGCTGTGTTCTTCTCCCCCACGATCTTCTCCCCCACGTTCTTCTCCGCCGCGCCGCCGGGAGAGGGCGGCTCGGGCCGGAACGCGGCGAGCAGCCGGTCGGCGGCCAGCGACGGGGTGAGCGTGCCGTCGAGCACCTGGCGCTCGATCTCCCCGGCGACGGGCGCCGCGCTGTCCCGCAGCCGGGTGAGGAGCCGGTCCCTGGCCAGCGACCACGTCCACTCGACCTGCTGACGGCTCCGCTTGCCCGCCAGGTCGAGGCCTTCCTGGTGGCGCACGACCTTCGCCCACACCTCGTCGAGCCCGGCGCCGGTCAGGCCGCTGCAGGTCAGCACGGGGGTGTCGGAGTGCAGCAGCCGCAGCGCCCCGGACAGCTCGCGGGCCGCGCGCCGGGCGGCCGTCTCGTGCTCGCCGTCGGCCTTGTTGACGGCGATGACGTCGGCGAGCTCGAGCACACCCTTCTTGATGCCTTGGAGCTGGTCGCCCGTGCGCGCCAGGGTGAGCAGCAGGAACGTGTCGACCATGTCCGCCACGGCGGTCTCCGACTGGCCGACCCCGACGGTCTCGACGAGCACGACGTCGTAGCCCGCGGCCTCGACCACGACCATCGCCTCCCGGGTGGCCTTGGCCACGCCGCCGAGCGTGCCCGCCGTGGGAGACGGCCGGATGAACGCGCGCGGGTCGGCGGACAGGCGCGCCATCCTGGTCTTGTCGCCCAGGATGCTGCCGCCCGACCTGCGCGAGGACGGGTCGACGGCCAGCACGGCCACGCGGTGCCCCGCGGCCGTGAGCCGGGTGCCGAGCGCCTCGATGAACGTCGACTTGCCGGCCCCCGGAACCCCGGAGATCCCCACCCGCCGGGCCGCGCCGGCGTGCGGGGTGAGCTCGACCAGCAGCCGCTGGGCGGCGTCGCGGTGGTCGGCCCGGGTCGACTCGACCAGCGTGATCGCCCGCGCGATCCACCGCCGGTTCCCCGACAGCACGCCGTGGAGGTAGTCCTCCATCGCGGCCGTCATCGTCCGGGCGCGGCCGAGGGGGCGGCCGGGGGCGCCGCCGGGGGTGGGGCGGGATGGCCGAGCCGGGCGGACAGGTCGCGGAGCAGCTCAAGCGCGGCGTCCGCGATGACCGTGCCGGGCAGGAAGACGGCCGTGGCTCCGGCGTCACGCAGCTCGTCGATGTCACCCGGCGGGATCACCCCGCCGACCACCACCATGATGTCGTCGGCGCCGAGGCCGGCCAGCTCCCGCCGCAGGGCGGGCACGAGCGTCAGGTGCCCGGCGGCCAGCGAGGAGACCCCCACCACGTGGACGTCCGCTTCGACGGCCTGCCGCGCGACCTCCTCGGGCGTCTGGAACAGCGGGCCGACGTCCACGTCGAAGCCGAGGTCGGCGAAGCCGCTGGCGATCACCTTCTGCCCGCGGTCGTGCCCGTCCTGGCCGATCTTCGCCACCAGGATGCGGGGTCGGCGGCCCTCCGCCTTCTCGAACTCGGCGCACGCCGCCCTGACCTCGCCGGCCGAGTCGCCGACCTCCGCACGGTACACCCCGGAAATGGTACGGATCTGGGCGGAGTGGCGTCCGAAGACCTGTTCCAGCGCGCCGGAGATCTCGCCGACGGTGGCCTTCGCCCGGGCCGCGTTCACGGCGAGTTCCAGCAGGTTGTCACCGGCCTCGGCGCCCTTGGTCAGCGCCTCCAGGGCCTGCGCGACCGCCGGGGCCGACCGCTCCTCCCGGAGCCGGCGCAGCTTGTCGATCTGCTGCCGTCGCACGGCGGTGTTGTCGACCTTGAGCACCTCGATCGGCTCCTCGGTCTCGGGGCGATACCTGTTCACCCCGATGACGGGCTGCCGGCCCGAGTCGATCCGGGCCTGGGCGCGGGCGGCCGCCTCCTCGATCCGGAGCTTGGGCAGGCCCTGGTCGATCGCCCGGGCCATTCCGCCGGCCTGTTCGACCTCCTGGATGTGGCCCCAGGCGGCGCGGGCGAGATCATGGGTGAGCCGCTCCACGTAGTAGGACCCGCCCCACGGGTCGATGACGCGGGTCGTGCCCGACTCCTGTTGCAGCAGCAACTGGGTGTTGCGGGCGATGCGCGCCGAGAAGTCGCTCGGCAGGGCCAGGGCCTCGTCCAGGGCGTTGGTGTGCAGTGACTGGGTGTGCCCCTGGGTCGCCGCCATCGCCTCGACGCAGGTGCGCGCCACGTTGTTGAACGGGTCCTGGGCGGTCAGCGACCAGCCGGAGGTCTGGCTGTGGGTGCGCAGCGACAGCGACTTGGGGTCGGCCGCGCCAAAGCCCCGCACGAGCGAGGCCCACAGCAGCCGGGCGGCGCGGAGCTTGGCGACCTCCATGAAGAAGTTCATGCCGATGCACCAGAAGAACGACAGCCGGGGCGCGAACGCGTCGACGTCGAGGCCCGCCCGCATCCCCGCCCGGAGATACTCCACCCCGTCGGCGAGCGTGTAGGCCAGCTCCAGGTCGAGGGTGGCCCCCGCCTCCTGGATGTGGTAGCCGGAGATCGAGATCGAGTTGAACTTCGGCATCCGCCGCGAGGTGTACGCGAAGATGTCCGAGATGATCCGCATGGACGGCTCGGGCGGATAGATGTAGGTGTTGCGGACCATGAACTCCTTCAGGATGTCGTTCTGGATGGTCCCGGTGAGCCGCTCGGGCGGCACCCCCTGCTCCTCGGCCGCCACGATGTAGAGGGCCAGGATCGGCAGCACGGCGCCGTTCATGGTCATCGACACGCTCATCCGGTCGAGCGGGATCCCGTCGAACAGCTGCCGCATGTCGTAGATCGAGTCGATCGCCACGCCCGCCATGCCGACGTCGCCCGTCACCCGGGGATGATCGGAGTCATAGCCACGGTGGGTGGCCAGGTCGAAGGCGACCGACAGCCCCTTCTGCCCCGCCGCTAGGTTGCGCCGGTAGAACGCGTTCGACTCCTCAGCCGTCGAGAAGCCCGCGTACTGGCGGATCGTCCACGGCTGCGTGACGTACATGGTCGGGTACGGCCCGCGGACGTACGGCGGGATGCCGGGGTAGGACCCGAGGAACCCCACGCCCTCCAGGTCGGCGGCCGTGTACAGCTGCCGCACCGGGATGCCCTCCGGCGTCTCCCAGGCGGCGCCGCCGTCCGGGGCCGCGGACGCGTCGCCCGAACCCAGCTCGATCTGCGAGAAGTCCGGAATCATCGGCTCACTTCCTGCTCGGCGGACGTCACGCCCAGGTCGCTGAGGGTGGTGCGCAGCACGGCCAGGGCGTCGCATCCGGTGTGCACGGTGCCGTCCACACCCTCATAGTCGCCCTTCCCCGCGAGCCATATCCTGCGCGCCCCCGCCTCACGCAGGGCCGCGGCCACCGCGGCGGCGTGCTCGCCGTACAGGCGGTCGCCGGAGCAGAGGCAGGCGACCGCCGCGCCCGACTCGCGGAAGGCGGCCGCGATCTGCGCCGGATCGGTCAGGGGACCGCTCGCCACGGTCGCGATCCCGCCCGCGGCGAACAGGTTCGCGGCGAACGTCTCCCGCGCCGTGTGCGCCGCGAGCGGACCGATCGTGGCGAGGAACACCGCCGGCCGTTCCGGCTGGGCGTCGGCCAGCGAGCGCAGCCGCTCGAACTCCGCGGCGTATCGGGTGACCGGCAGACCCGCCGTGCCGCCCGCGGCGCCCCCTGCTGTGCCGCCGGTGAGGGCACCGCCCGCGAGCCCCGCGCCGGGCCGGCGGGACGGGGACCGCTCGGCCAGATCGGGAAACTCGCTGACTCCCGTGATGGGGAACCGGCGGTGCGCGACGTCGCCGGCCCGCCGGTCGCGGGCGCCGGCGAGGCGCTCCGGGATCAGGCCGCCGAGGGCGGCGGCCATCCCGCCGGCCCGTTCGATCTCCTGGAACAGCTCCCAGGCCCGCGCGGCCAGGTCGGCGGTGAGCCTCTCGGCGTACCAGGAGCCGCCGGCCGGGTCGGCGACCTTCGCGACGTGCGCCTCCTCGGCCAGCAGCGCGTGGGTGTTGCGCGCGATCCGCCGGGCGAACGCGTCGGGCAGCCCGAGGCAGGCGTCGAACGGCTGCACCGTGACGGCGTCGGCCCCGCCCACCCCCGCGGCGAAGCACGCCACGGTGGTGCGCAGCATGTTCACCCACGGGTCGCGGACCGTCATCATCGCCGAGGACGTCACCGCGTGCTGGAGCTGGGCGGCCGGGCCGCCGATCACGTCGGCCACCCGCGCCCACAGCCGCCGGGCCGCCCGCAGCTTGGCGATCGTCAGGAACTGGTCGGCCGTGGCCGCGTACCGGAACTCGATCTGCCCGAGGGCCTCGGCGACCGTCAGCCCGGCCCCCGTCAGCGCCCGCAGGTAGGCGACCCCGGTCGCGATCGAGCAGGCCAGCTCCTGCGCGTCGGCGGCGCCCGCGTCGTGGTACGGCAGCGCGTCCACGGTGACGGCGCGCAGGCGCGGGTGCCCGGTGGCGCACCGGCGCGCGAGCGACGCCGCCACGGTCAGCCCGTCGTCGAGGGCCGTCCGGTCGCCGGTGCGGGCGGCGAGCCCGATCGGGTCGGCGCCCAGGCTCCCCCCGGGGAGCACGGTGTCCCCGGCCAGCCGGAGGAAGATCTCGGCCGCCTCCGCCGTTCGGGGCCCGGCGTCGAGCACGATCGGGGCGAGGTCGAGCAGGACGCCGCGCAGGACGTCCGGAAGCGCCGCCGGGTCGATCGCCACGAGGTCGAGCCAGATCGAGGTGACGCCGTTCTCCAGGTCGGCGAGTATCGCCTCCCTGGTGGCGGCGGGGCCGGGGTCGGCGTGGCGTTGCCGCACGTCCCACGGGCCGGGCGGGCGGACGTGGCGCGGAGCGGCGGGAAGGCCGGCGGCGTCGTGCAGGGGGGCCACCGTGACGTCGTCGTAGGTGGCCGACGACAGCGCCCGCTCCACCTCGTCCGCCCGGCCCTCCCAGCCCGACTTGCGCAGCACCCCGAGCGCGAGCTCGCGCCATCGCTCCCGCGTCGCGGGAGGGAACCCGGAGGCGAGATCGGCGAAGTCAACAGGCGGCACCGTCATGCAGGGGATGCTAGGCGGAGCGGCGGCCACCCGGCACCCCAGGGTGACCCGCGTGTCGCCCCTATAGTGCGCGGTGGCGCGGAAGTCGTTGACCCGGTCGCCGCGCGTCATCACACTGGGGCGCGAGCGCCGGAACGGGACACGGTGGAGAAGACGCGCATGGACATCGCATGGAGACCGTGAGGCTCCGGCCGATCCGTGAGAGGGACATTCCCGCCATCGAGGCCGGGGCGTCCTCTCGCGAGGGCCTGGGAGAGCTCCAGTGGTTCGGGTTCCGCACGTTCCACAGGATGCGGGAGAGGGTGACCCTGGACGGATATCTCGGCCCGGACTCCGGCGGGCTCGCCGTCGACGTCGGCGGAGAGGTGGCCGGATGGGTCTCCTGGTCCAAGCAGTTCTGGGGACCCGAGACCACCTCGTGGAGCTGGACCATCGGCGTGATCCTGTTCCCGGCGTTCCGCGGCAGGGGCATCGGGACGGCGGTGAAGAAGGAGCTGGCCGACTACCTGTTCGCGCACACCGTCGCCGAGCGGATCCAGGCCACCACCGACGTGCGCAACGTCGCGGCGCAGCGGGCCCTGGAGAAGGCCGGGTTCCAGCGCGAGGGCGTGCTGAGGCGGGCGCAGTGGCGCCTGGGCGAGTGGCACGACCAGGTGCTGTACGCCGCCCTCCGGGAGCCCCGCGACCGGTTCGGCTGACGCGGCCCCGGCGGTGTTGCGGCTTGACGTGTTACGGCCCGGCGGTGTTACGGCTTGGCGGCGAAGGCGGCGTTCCAGGTGAGCCTGCCGACCACGCCGTCGGGGTCGAGGTGCCTGTCCTTCTGGAACCGGACGCACACGGCCTTGGACGCGGGGCCGTAGGCGCCGTCGACGTCGATGTCGTAGCCCAGCTTCGCCATCCGCCGCTGCCACGTGCGGACGTCGTCGCCCCTCGTCACGGGCGGATACCTCAGCAGGCGCCCGGGCCAGGCCGGCGCCGGCTGGGCGGTGCCGCTCCCGGTCCCGGTGCCGCCTCCTGTCCCGGTCCCGGTGCCGCCGCTCGTCCCCGGCCTGGGGGCGCCCTTCTTGACCCAGGAGTAGAGGGGATCGCCGGGGCAGTCGGTGGAGTAGCCGTCGCGATGACCCTTGATCTCCTTGCCCGCGCCGCCCTTGGCCCGCAGGTAGTCGACCGCGTCGAGGACGGCGTTCAGGATGCCGTCGGTCGGCTGGACGAGGCCGGCGTTGCCGACGAGCGCGAGCACCGCGTAGTGGCCGGAGTTGAGACCGGGGCCGTTGGCGGCGGGCAGATGGCCGGGGCCGCGCCCGACGAACACCTTCCGGTGCGGGCAGGCGACCATGGAGTAGCCGATGTCGAGCCAGCCGTTGCCGTCCATGTGGAAGTCCTGGATCGACTTCACCATGGAGACGCATCCGTCGTGGTCGCCGACGATGGACGGGGGCACCCTGCCGCCGGTGTAGTGGACCTTCACCCCACGGGTGGAACCAAGCGACGAGTATGAGCCCTTCGGGGGACGCGCCCCCCATTCAGCGCGGGACACGAGATCGATGGCCACAGAGACTCTCCCGTGACTCTCCGGTTGAACCTGACGCTGGAACAGCCGAGCGTAGTGGGAACGGTCGAACGCCAACGCCTTTTTACCGAGATTCGTGCCGCCAAACGGCAATGACCGTCCCACATGGCGAAAATTGCGTCGACATCCCCCGTGACCGTCGGAATCATGGTCCCATGTTCCAGGTGAAGGAGGCCGCTTTCCCGTCAGAGAACCCCGCTGAGACGGCTCCCGTGGCGGCCCGCGCGGGCGCGCCCGAGCCGATCCCGATGCGGCTGTGGCTCGACGACACCGACAGCCCGGCCGACGTGATCGACGCGATGGCGCTGTCGCCCTTCGCGACCGGCGAGCAGCCCTTCTCCCGCACCGCCAGCCTCGACCGGGTGCGGGCCGACGCCACCATGACGCCCGCGGGCGGCCGGGTCCTGCGCGTGGCCCAGCACGTCAACGGGATGGAGGCCCGGCTGATCGGCGGTGACGGGTGGACGCTGCGGGTGGTCCGCTACTCCAACCGCGCGGCCGTGGTCACCACCACCGCGGTCAGCCAGGAACTGGCGGGCTCGGTCCTGGACGAGGCCGTCAAGGGGGCCGAGGAGACGACCCCGGGCGACGACCAGGTCACCATGGGCTTCTGGTGGCGGTCGGGCCGCGGCCCGCAGCGTTCGGAGAAGCCGATCACGACCACGGCGTGGGAACTGATCCGGCGGAACTACTCCAGGGCTGCCGCCCCCAGGCTGGACGCGCTGATGGCCACCCGGGCGGCCGGGGTCACGGGCCGTCTGGTGCTCCTGCACGGCCCGCCGGGCACCGGCAAGACCACGCTGCTGCGGACCATCGCCCGCGAGTGGGCGAGCTGGTGCCAGGTCGACTGCGTGCTCGACCCCGAGCTGCTGTTCAACGACCCCGGCTACCTGATGGACGTGGCGGTCGGCTGGGACGGCCCGGACGACGAGGAGACGCCGCGCTGGCGGCTGCTCGTGCTGGAGGACTGCGACGAGCTGATCCGCGCGGAGGCCAAACAGTCCAGCGGGCAGGGCCTGTCGCGGCTGCTCAACCTGACGGACGGGCTGCTCGGCCAGGGCCGGGACGTACTCGTGGCGATCACCACCAACGAGGACGTAAGCCGGCTGCATCCGGCTGTGGTCCGGCCCGGACGTTGCCTGGCGCAGATCGAGGTCGGGCCGCTCGACGCGGCGCAGGCGGCCGAGTGGCTGGGCGAGCCGGCCGCGGCAAGCCCCGGCGGCGCGACGCTGGCCGAGCTGTTCGCGCTGCGGGACGGGCGTCACTCCGGTCCTCCGGATCCGCCCGTCTCGACCGGCCTCTACCTGTGACCCACTGAAGATCGGGCAGACCCGGGACGAGGCCGGCCGCCCCGGCGCCGGAGGGACCCCGGCGCCGGATACGTAGACTGATGAGCGTCCTGGCCGTCGGCGTACGCACGGCGATCACCCCGAGGAGGGTGGAGCCGTCCGGCGGCGTGCCACCCCCCGAGGCGCCGCCACCCGCTCTGGAGGGGACATGACCGACGTCGCGGAGATCTGCTCGCGGCTGCTGCGCATCGACACCACCAACGACGGCAGCGGCCGCGGCCCCGGCGAGCGCCGGGCCGCGGAGTACGTGGCCGGGCTGCTGACCGACGCGGGGATCGACCCCGTGGTGTTCGAGTCGGCCCCCGGCCGGACCAGCGTGGTCGCCCGCGTGCCCGGCGACAGCCCGGACGCGCTGCTCGTCCACGGCCACCTGGACGTGGTCCCAGCCGACCCCGCCGAGTGGCGCATCCACCCGTTCTCCGGGGAGGTCGAGGACGGCTGCGTCCACGGGCGGGGCGCCGTCGACATGAAGGGCACCCTCGCCATGACGCTGGCCTGGGTGCTGCGGGGCCGCCGTCCCCGGCGCGACCTGGTGCTCGCGTTCCTCGCCGACGAGGAGGCGACCGGCGCGTACGGCGCGGGCCACGCCGTCGAGCGGCACCGCGACCTGTTCGAGGGGTGCACCGAGGCGATCAGCGAGTCGGGCGGCTTCTCCTGGTACGAGGGCGGCACCCGGATCTACCCCATCGCCGTCGGCGAGCGCGGGACGGCCTGGATGCGGCTCACCGCCCGGGGCGTCGCCGGGCACGGGTCCAAGCCGGCGGTGGACAACCCGGTCGCCGAGCTGGCCCGGGCCGTGGCCCGCCTCGCCGACCACCGCTGGCCGGTTCGGCTGACCCCCGAGGTGGCGCGGCTGATCGACGCGCTGTCGCGGGCCCTCGGCACGCCCGTCGACCTCGACCGGCTGGACGAGGAGATCCAGCGGATCCCGCGGGCGGCCGCGCTGTTCAAGGGCGTGCTGCGCAACTCGGCCAACCCGACCATGCTCGACGCCGGCTACAAGGTCAACGTGATCCCGGGGACGGCGCAGGCGCACGTGGACGGCCGGTTCCTCCCCGGTCTGCGGGACGAGTTCCTGGAGACCGTCGACCGGCTGCTCGGGCCGAAGGTCACCCGGGAGTTCGTGAACTTCGAGGAGGGGGTCTCCTCGCCGGCCGAGGGACTGTTCGACGACCTCACCGCCGCGCTGCTCGCCGAGGACCCCGGCGGCGTCCCGGTGCCGTACGTGATGACGGGCGGGACCGACGCCAAGTGGTTCGCGAAGATCGGCATCAGGGGGTACGGCTTCGCCCCGCTCTTCCTGCCGCCCGAGCTCGACTACTTCGGCATGTTCCACGGCGTGGACGAGCGCGTTCCCGTCGAGGGCCTGGAGTTCGGCGTCCGCGTCCTCGACCGCCTCCTCGCCGCCTGAGCGTCTCCCGACCGGCTTTTGAGCGGTGCCGTGAGCCGCGCGGGCGGGTACAACGGGAAGGGAGGAGGTGCCCCGTGGACGGAGTGCTGCGCGTGGCGGTCACCGGGCACCGCGACCTCTCCCCTGCCACCGCGGCACTGATCGGCGCGGCCATCAGCGAGCAGTTGCGCGGGCACGCGCCCGACATCCTCGGCGTCTCCTGCCTCGCCCCCGGGGCCGACCAGATCTTCGCCGAGCGCGTGCTCGAGCTGGGCGGCACACTCAAGGTCATCGTGCCGGCGCGCACCTACGGCCACGGCCTCGGGGCGGGCCACCGCAGGCGCTTCCACCGCCTGCTCAGCCGGGCGGGGACCGTGGTCTGCCTGCCGTACGAGGAGGCGACCCCCGCCACGTACGAGGCGGCGAACGAGGCGCTGCTCGTGGACGTCGACCTGCTGCTCGCGGTGTGGGACGGCGCTCCCGCGCAGGGGCGCGGCGGCACGGCCGAGGTCGTGGACGGCGCCCGGCAGCGGGCCATCGAGGTCCGGGTTCTGTGGCCGGAGGGTGCCAGCCGTACCGGCCGCCCTTGACACGATCCACACGCGACCTTCCCCTCGATTTGTGGAGATACTGTCCGACGACGAGTTCCCCGCCCTCTTCCGCGCGGCCGACCACCGCGCGGTGACCGGGCAGCGGCGGCTGCTCGCCACGACCGGGCTGCGCCTCACCTGCCTGGTGCTGGCGGCGACGTTCGGCGCGTTCAGCCTCGACATCGCCAAGGTCGACGCCGCGGCCGTGGTCGCCGCCACCGCCCTGGCGTCCGCGCTCGTGATAGAGGTCTACCTGCTGACCGCCATGCCGGACCGCCAGTGGGCGGAGGCCCGCGCGGCGGCCGAGTCGGCGAAGTCGCTCACCTGGCGGTACGTCGCCGGGGGCGATCCGTTCGCCCGGCGGTCCCACGACGAGCACAGCGCAGACACGCTCCTGCTGAAGGAGCTCACCACGATCGCGCGGGACCTGCACAACTTCGCGCCCATTCCCCTGTCGGACGACGACGCCCAGGTCACGGACGGCATGCGCAGGATGCGGGGCCAGCCGCTGGACGAGCGAAGACGGCAGTACATCGCCGGGCGGATCGACGACCAGCGCTCCTGGTACCGCGCCAAGGCCTCGGCGAACGAGCGTCGCGCGTCGCAGTGGTCGGTGACCATGGCCGGCCTTGAGGCGCTGGGCCTGGTGACGGCGGTGCTCAACGGGGCGCAGGTCCTCAACCTCGACCTGCCCGGCATCGTCGGCGCTCTGGGCGCGGCGGGCATCGCCTGGATGCAGACGCGGCAGCACCGGCAGCTCGCCGGAAGCTACTCCGTCGCCGCGCTGGAGCTGGGCGACGTCGTCTCGCGGGCCAGCTGGCCCGCCACCGAGGAGGAGTGGGCCAGATTCGTCGACGAGACCGAGAACGTCATATCCCGGGAACACTCCCTCTGGCGCACCTCGCACAACTGACGCCCCACGACTCGTGTTGACAGCAATTAATTTAAAAAGCATCATTACCGTGGTTTGCCAATACCCCGGATTACGGTCGGCCGGTTCCACCAATTACATGCGCCGCGGTTGAGGTGTCCGCGGCCATGTGACACGGCGGCGCCGGTCCGCGTTGTCCCAGGTGATCGACTGTTCCAGTGGGGGAAATGGAGACGTCGGCGCCGGGGCTGCCGTATCCTTGCGCTAGCGCGCGGGCCCGAAGACCTGCGACTGCGCATTCGGGGGTTAAGCGCATTTGAAGGGATAAGGGCGGATGACTACTTTTACTGGCGACACGTCACTCATCATCTCTGATGTCCAAGATGTGACGGATATGTCCCTCTCTGAGGTCAGAGAACACGAGAACGAGGTTGAGGCCGCACTCAAGCGGATCATGCGTGACTCGGCGGATTCCGGCGTTCCGGTGGCCCGGTTCCAGTCCGCGATCTGATCAGAAGGGGGCGGAGCGGTATGAGCTCCCCCGTCGTACCGTTCCGCCAGTTCGTCTTGAAGGTTCACAGCCGGTGTGATCTCGCCTGCGACCACTGTTACGTGTACGAGCACGCCGACCAGAGCTGGCTGCGCCGGCCGAAGGTCATGTCGCCCGAGACGGTCGGCGCCGTGGTGGACCGCATCCGGGAACACGCGATCCGCCACCGGCTCGACGGCGTGAACGTCGTCCTCCACGGCGGCGAGCCCCTGCTCGCCGGCCCGGAGCGCCTCGACGCGATCTGCGCGGCGCTCCGCGCCGGGATGCCCGAGGGCTGCGACCTCGACCTGCGGATCCACACGAACGGCGTACGGCTCGACGAGCGCTTCCTCGACGTCTTCGCCCGGCACCGCGTCACGGTCGGCGTCTCCATCGACGGCGACCGCGCGGCCAACGACCGGCACCGCCGCTTCGCCGGCGGGCGGAGCAGCTACGACCAGGTGGTCCGCGCCGTCGGCCTGCTCCGCGACCGGCCCGCTCTGTTCGGCGGGCTGCTCTGCACGGTCGACGTGGCCAACGACCCCATCCGGGTCTACGAGGCGCTCCTCGCCCTGCGCCCCCCGCGGGTCGACTTCCTCCTCCCCCACGCCACCTGGGACACCCCGCCCTCGCGCCCGTCCCCCACCGCGTACGCGGACTGGCTGACGGCCGTCCACGATCGGTGGGAGGCCGACGGACGGCCCATGGGCGTCCGCCTCTTCGAGTCGCTCATCAGGGCGGCCTTCGGGATGAGCAGCCTGACCGAGGCGATCGGCCTCGACGCGAGCGCTCTGGTCGTGGTGGAGACCGACGGGACGTACGAGCAGGTCGACTCGCTCAAGGTCGCCTACGAGGACGCCCCGGCGACCGGATACGACGTGTTCGCCCACTCCCTCGACGAGGTCGCCGGCCACCCGGGCGTCCGGGCCCGCCAGACGGGGATCGAGGGCCTGTGCGACACCTGCCGCGGGTGTCCCGTCGTGGAGGCGTGCGGCGGCGGGCTGTACCCGCATCGCCATCGCTCCGGCAACGGGTTCGACAATCCCAGCGTCTACTGCGCCGACCTGTTCAAACTCATCACGCATGTCCGGGGGAGGACCGCCGTGACCACACACGCCATGCCGGTGTCCGTGCTCGACGCGCTCGCGGGCGGCTACGGCGGAGCGGCGGAGATCGCCCACCTCTCCCGGTCCCAGGACAGCTACCGGCGCATGCTGGTGACGCGGGTCGCCGGCCGGGACGGTTCGCGGACCACGGAGCTGCTCACCCGGCTGGACGCGGGCCACCGGGAGGCCCTCGACGCGGTCCTGGCCCATCCCTACGTCCGCGCGTGGGCCGTGGCCTGCCTGCGGGGCGAGGCCGACCGCGCGTACCTCGGCAACGTGGTGGCCGCCGCCGCGCTGCGAGCCGGCCTGCCCGTGAAGATGCCCGTGCTCCTCGTCGGCGGGGCCGCGCACCTGCCGACGGTCGGCACCCTGGTCGACGCCTCCGGCCTGCCCGAGAGCCTGCCGGTGCTGGTGGCCGAACCCGGCGGTCCGCCCCGGCTGGACGGAGCGGAGACCGTCTGGCACCCGGCGCGGCGGCTCGTCTCCGGCGACATGTCCGTCCTGCTTGAGGACGGCGACCCGCATCGCGACTGCCACGAGTGGCCCGCGGCCCCCCGGCTCGACGAAGACGAGGCGGCGCTCTGGCAGGTCAGGTTCGACGAGGCGTGGCGGCTGATCCAGCGCGACTACCCGGCCTACGTCCCCGCCCTGCGGACGGCGCTGACCACGCTCACGCCGCTGTCGCGGGTGGTGCCCGACGACCTGAGCTCCACCGCCCGCGACGCCTTCGGCGCGGTGGCCGCGGCCCTGCCCGGCGACCCCGCGACCCTCGCGCTGCTCATCCTGCACGAGTTCCAGCACGTCAAGCTCGGCGCGATCCTCGACCTGCTCGACCTGTACGACCCGTCCGACCGCCGGCTCTTCTACGCGCCCTGGCGCGACGACCCGCGCCCGCTGGAGGGGCTGCTGCAGGGGACGTACGCGCACCTGGCGGTGACCGACTTCTGGCGGCTGCGCCGCCACGCCGTGCCCGACCCGGGACACCGCCACTTCGCCCGGTGGCGCGCGGAGACGGCGCGGGCCGTCGAGACCCTGGCCGGGTCGGGCGCGCTCACCCCGCTGGGCGAACGCTTCGTCGAGCGCATGCGGCAGACCATGGCCGGGTGGCTGGCGGAGCCGGTGCCCGGCGCCGATCTGGAGGCCGCCGCCCGCGCCGCCGGCGAGCACGCCGCCGCCCATCCGCAGGCCTGATCCCCGCCCGCTCCCGGCCCCGCTTTCCCGGCCTGGAAGGGCCCGCCCGGCGCGCACCGTACCCCGGCACCGTATCCGGCCAGCCGTCCCCCGCGTTTCGCTTTGCCCGTAAACACGCCCGGATGATCGCCGCATATCCGCCCGGACGCCTTCTCCGCTGGTGGCCGGGCTTTCCACCGGCCGCATTCACTCCGCAGGTGAAAAACATTGACCGAACGGGGTGCTTCGGGAGCCTTTTTGACTTAGGTTTCGTTTCCCGGGGTGAACGTTCGGTGAAAGGAGGCGGATGGTCCCCCCACCGGCTCCTGGGCCGAACGACCAGTCCCCGTATTTCTTCCTGAGCTACGCGCACATCCCGTCGCACGACCCGGCCAGGAGGGACGACCCCAATCGGTGGGTCAAGAAGCTCTTCGAGGACCTCTGCGAGCACATCAACAATCTGACCAATCTGCGGCCGGGCGCGGCGGCCGGGTTCATGGACGTCGAGCTTCGCTCCGGGCACCACTGGCCGGAACGCCTGTCCGAGGCGCTGGCGACCTGCCGGGTGTTCGTCCCGCTGTATTCCCCGCGCTATTTCGAAAGTGAGCAGTGTGGCAAGGAATGGGCCGCGTTCCTGCACCGGCTCAGCAACCACGCCAATCCGGAGGGCCAGCTCCCCGAGGCGATCGTGCCGGCCCTGTGGATCCCCCTGCCGCCCCACCAGCTCCCCGAGGTCGCCAAGTCGATCCAGTTCGCGCACGAGGGCCAGGGGCCGCGCTACCGGGACGAGGGGTTCTACGGGCTCATCAAGGTGTCCTCGATGCGGAGCCAGTACCAGCGGGCGACCCTGACGCTGGCCCGCCGGATCGTGGAGGTCGCGGCCCGCACCCGGATCTCCGTCATGAATCCCACGCCCGAGTATCAGGCCTTCGCCAGCCCGTTCCGCGACTACCTCCCGCAGCGTCCCCTCAAGGTGACCGTGGCGGCCCCGTCCCTGTCGGGCCTGCCCAAGGGGAGGAATCCGTACTACTACGGCCACACCCCGCAGGGGTGGAATCCGTACCGGTGCGAGACCAGCACCCGGCCGCTGGCCGCCTACGCGGCCGACATCGCCGCGGCGCACGGCTTCCAGGCGGAGATCGGCTCGCTGGAGGAGCACGCGAACGAGCTGACCTCGGAGACGCCCCTCGGCCCGGCGGTGATGCTCGTCGACCCGTGGGCCACCACCCGCGCCGACTGCCAGGCGCAGCTGCGGAAGGTCGACCGCGGCGGCAAGAGGTGGGTGGGCGTGGTGGTGCCGTGGAACGACGACGACGGGCAGACGGCGCGGGAGCGGGCGCGTCTGCGCAGGTCGGTCGACCAGTGCCTGCCGGGCAGGCCGTCGGAGACGAGCGCCGACGTCGACTCGCTGAGCGCCTTCCACCGGGTCCTGCCCGATCTCCTCGGCAAGGCGGCCAACCAGTTCTTCAGGACCGCTCCCGCCTATCCGCCGGCGGGCCCCTCGAGCAGGAAACCCAGGCTGATGGATCCGGAGGATCGCCATGACCAGCACCCGGGCTGAGGGTCAGATCGTCACGTTCTACTCCTACAAGGGAGGAACGGGGCGGACGATGGCGCTCGCCAACACCGCCTGGCTGCTGGCGAGCAACGGCCATCGGGTGCTGGTCGTCGACTGGGACCTGGAGTCGCCCGGGCTGCACAAGTTCTTCCACCCCTTTCTCGACTCGGGGGTGATCACCGCCACGCCGGGGGTGATCGACATCATCAGCAACTACGTGTGGGCCGCGCTGCGTCCGATGCAGCGCGCCGGCGACTGGCACCGCGACTACGCCCGGGTGGTTCCCCACGCTGTCTCGCTGGCCTGGGAGTTCGACGGCGGGGGCACGCTCGACTTCGTCTCCGCCGGGCAGCAGAACCGGGACTACTCGTCCCTCGTCTCCACCTTCGACTGGGACAACTTCTACGACCGCCTCGGCGGCGGCCGGTTCCTCGACGCGCTGCGCGACGACATGAAGGCCAGCTACGACTACACGCTCATCGACAGCCGCACCGGGCTGAGCGACATCGCGGACATCTGCACGATCCACATGCCCGACGTCCTCGTCGACTGCTTCACCATGGCCGACCAGAGCATCGAGGGCGCGGCGCGGGTCGCCCGCTACATCGACGAACGCTACGGGGACCGGGCCATCAGGATCCTCCCGGTGCCCATGCGGATCGACGACGGCGAGAAGGACAAGCTCGACGCGGGCCGGCTGTTCGCCCGCAGCGCCTTCGAGGGCTTCCCGAAGGGCCTGGAGGGCGAGGGCCTGTCCCGGTACTGGCTGTCAGTGGAGATCCCGTACAAGAAGTTCTACGCCTTCGAGGAGACGCTGGCGACCTTCGGGGACACGCCCGGCTCGCCCACCTCGCTGCTCTCCGCGTACGAGAGGCTGGCGGGCGCCGTCACGGACGGGCGGGTCACGTCCTTCCCCCCACTGGAGGAGAGCGTCCGCTCACGGTGGCTGGAGGCGTTCACCCGCCGCGAACCGGCGCGCCACCCGGACGTCGTGGTGAGCTACGCCCCTGAGGACCGCATGTGGGCCGACTGGATCGGCGCGGTGCTCCGGCGGTCGGGCTGCCGGGTCGTCCCCCAGTCGCTGGGCGCGGAGGAGGAGCCGGGCGACGGCGCCGACGTCCTCGTGGTGCTGTCGCCCGCCTACACCCGCGGCGTGCAGAGCCGGCAGCCGTGGCACCGGGCGGCCCTTCCCGACCCGATCGACGGCGGCCGGAGCGTGATCGCCGTACGCGTGTCCGAGACGCGGCTGCTCCCGCCGTTCAACGACCGCCCGCCGGTCGACCTCATGGGGCTCACCGCCGAGCAGGCGACCGAGGCCGTTCTCCGGGCGGCCGGCCTGGACGACGCCGAGCACTTCGCGGACGGCTCGCCGCTCGGCTCGCGCTTCCCCGGCAACGTCCCGCCGGTCTGGAACGTCCAGGCCAGGAACGCCGCGTTCACCGGACGCGGCGTCGTGCTGGAGAACCTGCGTGACCAGCTCGTCGGCGGCAGCCAGGCGGTGGTGCTGCCGCAGGCCCTGTACGGCCTGGGCGGCGTCGGCAAGACGCAGGTCGCCCTGGAGTACGCGCACCGCTTCATGGCCGACTACGACCTGGTGTGGTGGGTGTCGGCGGAGCAGCCCGAGCTCATCAACCCGGCGCTCGCCGAGCTGGCGGGCAAGCTGGGGCTCCGGGTCGGCGACAACGTGGTCGAGGCGGCCGAGGCGGCGCGCGAGGCGCTCAGGCGCGGCCAGCCGTACTCCCGTTGGCTGCTCATCTTCGACAACGCCGGCGAGCCGGAGGAGGTCAAGCCCTACCTTCCCGGAGGCCCGGGGCACGTCCTCGTCACGTCGAGGAACAAGTCCTGGTCCGACGTCGCGGCCCCGCTCGAGGTGGACGTCTTCAGCCGGGAGGAGAGCGTGGAGCACCTGCTGCGCCGGGTGCCGCGGCTCGACCCGCAGGACGCGCTGCGCGTCGCCGAGGCGCTGGGTTACCTGCCGCTGGCCGTGGAGCAGGCGGCCGCCTGGCTGGGCGAGACCGGGATGCCCGCGGCGGCCTACATCGAGCAGCTCGACACCCAGGCCGCCGAGCTGCTGTCGCAGAACCCGCCGCCCGGCTATCCCAGCACCGTCGCCGCCACCTGGAACATCTCGCTCAACCGGCTGCGGGAGCGCTCGCCCGCCGCCGTGCGCATGCTCCAGCTCTGCGCGTTCTTCTCCCCCGACCCCATCGCGATGACCCTGCTCTACAGCGACGACATGATGCGCGCGCTCCTGCCGTACGACGACTCGCTGCGGGGCGAGAAGCTGATGATCGGCCGGCTGATCCGCGAGATCAGCCGGTTCGCGCTCGCCAAGATCGACCCGGGCAACAACACGCTGCAGGTGCACCGCCTGGTCCAGGCCGTCATCCGCAGCCAGATGACCTTCGACGAGATCGAGACCATCTCGCATGAGGTGCATCACGTGCTCGTCGGCGCCCGGCCGCGGCAGGGCGAGGTGGACGACCCGGAGAACTGGGCCGCCTACGACCTCATCTGGCCGCACCTGCTGCCCTCCGACGCGGAGAAGTGCGTGGAGGAGGAGACCCGGCAGCTGCTCACCGAGCGGGTCAGGTATCTGTGGAAGCGCGGCGAGTTCACCGGCGCCCTGCAGCTCGGCCAGCGCCTGGCCGACTACTGGGAGGAGAAGTTCGGCCAGTTCGAGCGGCAGCGGCTGCACATGCTCTTCAACATCGGGAACGTCCTGCGCTCGCAGGGCAGCTACCGGGAGGCGCGGGAGCTGAACGAGTGGGTGTGGCACCAGCAGACCGAGCTCCTCGGCGACAGCCATCCCCACACGCTGATGACGACGGGCGGCCTCGCGGCCGACCTGCGCGCCCTCGGCGAGTTCGACCGGGCCCTGGAGATGGACAAGGAGACGTACGAGCGCTGGAAGGAGCTCTACGGCGAGGACAACCAGCGCGCGCTGAGCGCGGCCAACAACCTCGCGGTCTCCTACCGGCTGGTGGGCGAGTGCGAGGCCGCCAGGGAGCTCGACGAGGACACTCTCGCGCGTATGCGCCTCGTGCTCGGCGAGGCGCATCCGTACACGCTGGGCAGCGCCACGAACCTCGCCAGGGACCTGCGGGAGCTCGGGGCCTTCGGCGCCGCCGTCGAGCTGCTGCGGCAGATGCTGCACCGCTACCGCGAGGTCCTGTCCGACGACTACATCGACACCCTCCGCACGGCGAAGACCCTGGCCGTGGCGCTGCGCAAGGCGGGCGAGCAGCAGGAGGCCATGTCCCTCGCGAAGGAGACCTACGACCGCTACCTGCGGGTCTACCCGACCTCCCCGGAGACCCTCGCCGCGGCGGTCGAACTGGCCTGCTGCATGTCGGCGCTGGACGACAAGGAGGGCGCCCGGGAGCTGGCCGAGGAGGTCCTGCGGCAGTACCGGGCGCAGTTCGGGGCCCTCCATCCGTGGACGTCGGCGGTGACGAACAACCTGACCGTCTACCTGCGGGGCACGGGCCGGCCGCGGGAGGCCCTGCGGCTCGGCGAGGAGACGCTGTCGGCCCTGCGCGAAAGGCTGGGCGACCGGCATCCGTTCACGCTGTCGTGCATGCTGAACGTCGCCAACTGCGCCGCCGACGTGGAGAGCTACGAGCAGGCGGAGGCGCTGGAGAGGCAGGCGCTGAAAGGCGTCCGCGAGGTGCTCGGGCCGGATCATCCCGACGCGCTCGCCGCCCAGGCCAATCTCGCGATCACGCTCCACGCCACCGGGAGGACGACCCAGGCCGAGCAGATGCGGGAGGCGACTCTGGACACGATGGCCGTGGTGCTCGGCGAGCGCCACCCCAACGTCATCAGCCTGGAGGCGTGGCGGCGGATCAACCGCGACCTGGAGATCCAGCCGACCTGATCCGGGCCGGCCTGGTCAGAGCCGCTATCGGTCGCCCCGGACCAGCCACAGGATCACCTTCGGCAGGACGTCGAAGGCGCCGAAGTGGGCCTTGCCCCGCTCCACCTTGAGCGTGGCGGTGGGGATCCGCTCGCCCAGCCACCGCGTGTGGCTCACCGGGGAGAAGATGTCGTTCTCCCCGTGCCACAGCAGGGTCGGCGTCCCGATCGCCGCCGGGTCGAAGCCCCATTCGCCGCAGAAGGCGAGGACGTCGTCGACCCAGCCGTCGGCCGAGTCGCGCAGCCCCTCCGCGAAGGTGCGCACGAGCATCCGGCGGATGCCGTGGTCGGCGACGACCCGGCGGTCCGACTCGGGCACCTGCTGGGACAGGCCGACCACCTTGCTGGCGGGGTCGGCCCTGATCTGCTCGGCCGCGGATGCCAGCCGCGAGGCCACGGCGCGGCGGGCGGCCTGGGCGAAGCGGTACTCCACGACGTTCGACTCGGCCATTCCCTCGAACCAGTCGAGCCCCTCGGCGCCGCGCGGGGCGAGGCCGACGAGAGCCGCGGCCCGGGTCAGCCGGTCGGGCAGCAGCGCCGCGCAGGCGAGCGCGTGCGGCGCCCCACCCGACCTGCCCACCACCGCGAACCGGCACACGCCGAGCGCGTCGGCGATCGCCGCCACGTCGGCGGCCACGTCGGCCACCGCGCGGCCCTTCATCCGGTCGGAGCAGCCGTAACCGGGCCGGTCGAAGCTGATCAGCCGGATCCCGAGCCGGTAGAGCACGGTGGCCCTCGGTGAGGGGCCCAACCTGCTCCCCGGAGTGCCGTGCAACAGGAATACCGGCCGTCCGCCCGGTTTCCCACGCTCCTCCACCGCGAGCCGTCTGCCGTCCGGTGCGAGCACGATCTGGGTCAATGCGAATCTCCCCGTCAATCGCCCACTGATCCATGCTCGCCCGGATCTAGGGCTCTGTCCATGCCCGGGCTGTACGACGCGGAGGCCACCGAAGTGGCGGCTTTCGCCAATATCAGAGATCGCCCTGGCGGGACGCGGCGTGACCGGGTCCGACATTATTTACGCATGTCGGTTCACGAGCATCGGCGGCTTCCCACGGGACTGGAGCTGCTGTTCGGCGACGACGGCGACGGGCGGACGCTGTCGGTCGAGCTCCCGTCCGGATCACTTGTGTGGCCCGACCCCGACTACGACCGGTTCCGCACCCACCGCCATCCGTCCCTGTGGCTGAGCGACGCCCCGGTGCCCGCCGGCCTGTGGAGCCGGCTGCGGCGGGATCACCCCCGGTCGGGGTTGTGGCCGTTGCTGCTGGAGGACGGCGTCCAGCCGTGGTCGGCCGGGCAGATCGCGCCCGACTCGGTTGACGAGATCGACCACTACTCGGCCGCGGGATTCATGGCCGAGGCCTGGCGGGACCTTCTCCTGGGCCGGGAGGAGGAGCTCGCGCCGTTCGGCGCCTCCTGCCCCGGCCCAGCCGAGCCCGGGGTCCCGGTCGCCGACCCCGACGAGGTCGCCGACTGGTACGCCGACGTGGTGGCCGAGCGCGTCACCCCCCTCGGGCTCGCGGCCGTGCGCCGGGGGGCGGACGCGCTCGTCGCGGTCGGCTGGCAGGGGGCGCTGCACCACAACGAGTGGGCCGTGCCGCTCGCGGCGGTGGTGCGGAGCTGGGAGGAGCGCTTCGGCGTCCGCGTCGTCGGCATGGGCTTCAACACGCTCGACCTCAGCGTGGCCGCGCCCCCGGCGACGCCCGCCCACGCGCTGCACGTGGCGGCCGAGCACTGGACGTTCTGCCCCGAGAGCATCCTGCAGGGGCCGGGAACGCTGGCCGGGTACGCCGATCAGCTCCTCGGCCGCAACGCCTGGTCCTTCTGGTGGGACTGACATTCCACACAAGACGCACCAGATCGCCCTCTTTCCCCATATCTGTGGGGATGGTTGGGCAATAATCGTCTGCAGGGACGAAGGCAAGGAGCCTGGGTTTGAGCGGCAGCGACCGGCGCGGCGTGGCGGGCTTCGACACGCGCACGGCCAACATCGCCAGGATGAGCGACTACCTCCTCGGCGGGAAGGACAACTTCTCCGCCGACCGGGAGTTCGCCGAACGGCTCCTCGCCATGGCCCCCGAGGTCAAGACCATGGCGGTCGACACCCGGCTGTTCATCGAACGCGTCATCCGCTTCCTCGTCGAGCGGGGCGTGACACAGTTCCTCAACATCGCGTCGGGGCTGCCCACGCAGCGCAACACGCACGAGGTGGCCCAGGAGCTTCATCCCGGCGCCCGGGTCGTGTACGTGGACGACGACCCGGTGGTGCTGACACATGCGCGGGCCGTCCTCGCCACCAATCCCGACACGGGGGTGGTGCGGGGCAACCTGCTGCGCCCGGCCGAGATCCTCTCCGACCCCGAGACCCTCCGGCTCATCGACCTCAGCCGGCCGGTGGGGCTGCTGATCCCGGCCCGGCTGCAGTACGTCCCGGACGCGGACGAGCCGTACAAGTGCGTGGCCTACCTGCGCGACCGCCTGGCTCCGGGGAGTCACCTGGCGATCGGGCACGCCGTCTTCGACTCGCGTCCCGAGCTGGCCGCCCCCGTCATCGAGCTGTTCCGGCAGATAACGCCGCGGGTCGACCACGTCAGGAACCGGGACGACGTGCTGCGCTTCTTCGAGGGGACCAGCCTCGTCGACCCCGGCCTCGTCTACATCCGCCAGTGGCGGGCCGGCCGTACCGAGAGCACCGCCCGCGCCCAGCGGGTGTGGATCGTGGGCGGCGTCGGCCTCATCTCCTAGCGCCCCGGTCAAGCCCGGCCGTCAGACCCGGCCGTCAGACCGGGCCCTCGTCCCCGGTGGCCGTCGCACGGCTCCGGACGAGCACGCACGAGGGGCTGCCGACCCCCATCGCGCGCACGCCCGCCCGCGGGAGACCGTCGACGAGGTCGAGCGCCGTCACCTCGTCGGACCGCTGCTCGGCCACATACAGCCGGTCCGGGGTCACGGCGAAGTGGCGCGGCCAGTGGCCGCCGCTCGGCACCTCCGCGACCCGCTCCAGCCGGGGACCGTCCGGAGCGAAGACCGTCACCGTGTCCGGGCCCCGGTTGCCGACGTAGAGGTGGCGGCCGTCGGCCGACACCGCGATGTGGGAGGGCAGGTTGTGCTCCCCGCTCTCGCTGGCCGCCGTGCCGCCCACCTCCCGCCAGTCCTCGTCGTAGACGCGGACCGTGCCGTCCAGCTCCCCGGTGACGTACCAGTGCTCCTGATGGTGGACGAAGTGCCGAGGGCCGCTGCCCGGCGCGAGCCGTACCGGTCCTTCGGGGTGCGGGACCATGCCCGGCAGGAAGCGGCGCATCTCGTCGGTGCCGAGGTCGGTCACGTGGAGCACCCGGTCCGGCCCGAAGACGGCCTGGTGGGCGTGCGGCCCCCGCTGCCGCTCCGGGTCCGGCCCGGAGCCCTCGTTGCGGAACAGCAGCGGATCCGGCGCGAGCATCCCGTCGTCGTCCAGCCGGTAGGCGGCCACCGTGCCGTCGCCGTAGTTGGCGACCGCCAGCCACTCCGCATCGGGGTCGATCGCGACGTGACACGGGAAGGAGCCGCCGCTGGGACGCTCGGCCAGCCGCCGCGGCCCGCCGGGCTCCTCGGCGAAGACCGCCACGCCGCCGTCGGGCCGCTCAAGCACGGCGTACAGCAGGGGCAGCTCGGGGTGCTCGACCACGAACGACGGGCCGGACGCCGGGGCCTCCGCCACCGGCGCCAGCCCACCGGACGGGTCGGCGCGCACGACGGTCAGACCGGGCCCGGAGCCATCGGTGTCCGGCGTGTATCCGCCGATCACCAGGTCACCGGACGTGGGCGTGCCGGTCTGAGGTCGTGACATCGTCGCTCCTGGAGTGGCCGGTCGTCGGGCGAGTCGCGGATCGCGTCCGGCCGCCCTCGGTCGAGGTGATCGAATGCTACCGGCGTGCCGCCGGCGGCCCCTCTCGCCCCCGCCGTGTCGCCCGCCCCGCCGGCCGCCGTGTCAGGAACAGGTGAAGCCGGACGGGCCCGGGTCGGAGGGGCCGGACGCCTGGAGGCCGAAGGTCGCCGACGCGCCGGGCGCGAGGCTCGAGCCCCAGGAGGGCGCGGTCGCCGTCCACCGTGAGCCGCTGATGCTGACGCCCGCGTTCCACGCGCTGTTCAGAGCCACCCCGGAGGGCATCGTCCAGCTGATCTTCCACGGGTTCCAGGTCGTCGTGCCGGTGTTCTTCACGGTCACGTCGGCCGTGAAGCCTCCCTGCCAGGAGTTCGTCACCCGGTAGGTGACCTGGCAGGGGCCCGTACCGGGACTGGTGGACGGGCTCGCGGAGGGCGACGGGGAGGCGGAGGGAGACACCGACGGCGACACCGAGGGGGACGCCGACGGGGACGGGCCGGATCCGCCGCTGGTGGTGTAGGCCGCCCCCGTGTAGGCGGCGGAGCAGCGCGAGCCGCACGAGCCGGGCAGCGAGAAGCTGTAGACCCGGCCGCCGTTGATCAGCGTGTCGGTGACGTCCTTGACGCGGATCTGGAACTGGGTGGAGCCGGAGGTGGTCCCGCCGATGATGTACGACTGGCCCATGTCGCCGTTCATCTGGGCCGGCCGCCAGGAGCCGTCCGCGTAGTACTCGACCCCGTGGATGCCGTTGGCGAGGTGGGAGACGGCGATGGCGGGCCAGTAGGCCTGGGCGCCCTGCATGAAGCCGATCCTGATGTCACCCGAGTAGTCGGGGGCCGGGACGAACGACCAGGTGATATGCCGGTTGTTCCAGTGGTTCGGGTACATGTCGCCGACCGGGGCGCCGTTCTTGACGAACTGGTTGAGCGACGGCTTGGACAGGTCGAGGTGGTAGCGGTCGTCCCGGCACCAGGCGTTCGTGTCGCCGCAGCTGTCGGCGACCAGCATGGTCAGGGTCGCCCCGTTGTAGGCGTCCTGCGTCCACGCGCCGTTGCGGCAGAACGCCTGCCCGGCCGCGCCGTCGTTGACGCCCGTGCAGTAGTCGGCGATGGTCACCTTCACGTACCGGCCGCAGTTGAGCCCGTTGTTCCACATGCCGGTCTTCGAGGCGTTCGCCCCGGTCAGCGGTCGTGGATAGAACGAGTAGTCGCCGGGCGTGTCGTACACGTTGAGCGCGACGAAGTCCTGCGAGTCGATCTCCGACTGCGGCAGGCCACAGCCGCCGTACGGCGAGCCAAGCGCGTCGAAGTAGGTGGCGTTGCCGGTGACGGGCGCGGGCGGGTCGGCGACCGCGGCGGCCGGGAGCCCACCCGAGGCGAGCCAGGCGGACAGCAGCACGGCGACGACGGCGAACAGCCGGGCGCGGCTCCAGGTGAAGGGTGCGTGGCCGGACATGGGGCTCCCTGCGGTCAGGTCCTGCTCCGAACCCGGCGATGGTCGCGGCCCGGCCGCGGCCCGGTCAAGGACGACCGCCGGCCACGGCCCGCTGAACTGCGCCCTCACGCTCCCGGCACGTGCAACTTTCAGCTCCCGGCGGCCGCCGGGCGGGCCCTGCGCCGGGCGTCAGCGCGGCCCGAGTAGCCGCGCCAGGTCGCTCTCCATCTTGGCCATGACCCGCTGGTACCCCTCCCAGCCGTACAGCCGCACGAACTCCGCCTTCATCCGGAGTGTCTCCTCCTGCACCGCCTCCGGGCCCTGCCGGCGCAGGGCGTCGAGCACGTCGTGGGCCTGGCGGCTCCGGTGCCCGGTGAAACCTTCGTTTCTGATCTCAGGAGTAGGCATGGGGTGGTGCCCTCCGCGTCTCGACGAACGGTGCCTACACCTGACGCGCCGCTTGCGCGGAAGGTTGACGAGCCGGTGAAATTCTTTCCGTGCGGCCTTACTCCCCCCGACTCCCCTCCCGAACAGGGATGTCCACGGCGATCTCCCCGCCCAGCCTGGCGCCGCCGGACAGGTCCAGATCGTCGCCGCTCCAGAACCGGCCGGGGTCGTACCAGTTGGGCCGGCGGCCGGGCGGCAGCAGGCCCATCGCCTCGTAGGTGACGGCCACGACCTCCGCGCAGTAGGCGGTCTCCAGGGCCGAGTCGTACCCGCCGCGGCGCAGGGCGGGCAGCCGCCCGCGCAGCCACCGGCCCGCCAGCCGGGCCGTCGAGGGGAACGGCGTCCCGTCGAGCCGGGCGATCGCGCGCAGGGCGGCGTTCTCCATCTCCGCGCTCGCGGGCGGCTCCAGCTGGCGCAGCCACGCCCGCTGGCCGTACCGGCCGGCCCAGACGCACACCGCGTCGCGCAGATCGTGCAGCTGGACGCCGCGCTGATGGGTGCCCGACCACAGGTCGGGCAGAGACCGTCCCAGCTCGGCGTGCCACATGAGCGGGGGCAGGTCCTCGATGACGACCGCCATGCCGACGTGGTTGACGGGACTGTTCGTCGTGACCTGAATGGCCCGGTCTGGGATGGAACGCCCTCGGAAGACCCACACATCGCCGGTCCGGCTGAGCTCGATGGCTTCGTCAAGACTTATCCGTGTATCGGGCACGCCAGTAGCCTAGGCACATGCGCTGGTGGAAAGTACTGGGCCTGGCGGCTTTCGCCGGGGTCGCGGCGACAGGTGTGGTGATCGCCCGGGCGGAGCGCCGCAGGCGTGCCTACACGCCGGAGGAGATCAGAGAACGGCTCCGCGCCCGGCACGCCGAAGTGGCCGACCGGCGGTAGGACCCTCTCGGTTCCCGGCTCTCCCCGCGTCCACCGGTTCGGATCGGCTCTCCGGCTGATTGCGTCTGAGGTCGCCGGGCGCGGTCAGCCGCCGTAGGCGTCGATCCCGAGCTTGATCGCGAGCGCCGCCCCGCAGACCGCCGCCAGCACCCGCAGCGACGCGCCCGGCAGCCGCCGGGCGACCGCGGGGCCGACCCAGCCGCCCACCAGGAAGCCCACGGCGAGCGGTACGGCCGCCGACCACCGGACCGGCCCGAACAGGGCCAGCTCAACGGCGGCGACGCCGTTGGCGGCGGCCGTCACCACGTTCTTGACCGCGTTGACGCGGGCGGGCACCTGGTCGAGGACGGCGGTGAGGACGGCGAACATCAGGATGCCGCCCGCGGCCCCGAAATATCCGAGGTAGACGGCGGTGAGGAAGAGGGCCGCGCGCAGGGCGAAACCCATGCCGCCGCCGATGTCCCCAGCGAGGCCACCGCCGGCGCCACCGCCGAGCCCCGGCCGGCCGAGCCTGAGCGGCCGGAGAAGGAGCAGCGAGGCGGCCCCGATGAGCCACGGGGCGATCGCCCCGAAGGCCTCGGACGGCGTGACCAGCAGCAGCACCGCCCCGGTGGCGCCGCCCGCCGCCGTCACCAGTCCCAGCCGCCCGACGAGGCGCGCCTGACCGGCCAGTTCCGGCCGGGATCCGGCGGCCGCCCCCAGACCGGTGAACAGCAGGGCGACCGTGTTGGTGACGTTCGCGGTCAGCGGGGGCAGCCCGAAGGCCAGCAGCGCCGGATATGACACGAGCGAGGCGACGCTCACCACGGTCCCGGCCACCCCGGCCAGGATCCCGGCACCGATCAGCCCCAGCGACTCGACGAACACGGCCACGACCCAACCACATCCCGCCGGGCGGGCGTCGGGCGGGGCCGGCGGCGTGACCGGTGGAATGGCCGGGAACGTGGCCGGTGGAATGGCCCGCGGCGTGGTCAGCGGCATGAGGTCTGCGGCATTTCCCGTTAGATCACCCGCCGTCACCTGCGCGGCCGCGTCCGCGGCCGACACCGTTTCGTCATAAGTCCTCACCCGCGCGGTTTCCGGTGCTACGTTCCCGATCATGAACGGGTCCGACGGCACGACGACCCTGGCACGGGGCGGGCGGGTGTGGCGGCTGGCCGCCACGGGGGCCGCTCTCGCGGTGCTCGGCTACGGCACGGTGGCCGGCGACGACGATCTCTTCCCGCTGGGCCCAATGGTCCAGTATGCCTTCAGCATCCCGCCCGACGGCGAGATCCACTCGCTCTTCCTGGAGGCCGACACGGCCGCCGGGGCACGCGTCGAGGTGCCGATCGAGCCGCAGTACGTCGGCATCCGGCGGGCCGAGCTGGAGGGCCAGCTCGGCCGCTTCATCCGGCGGCCCGAGCTGCTGCAGCAGCTCGCCGAGGCGCACGCGCGCCTGCGCCCCCATGATCCGCGGCTCACGGCGCTGCACGTGATGACGAAGGTCGTCACGCTCCGGAACAGGGTCCCCGACCGCACGTACGCACAGGAGCGGGTGTCATGGGTGGTGCGCTGACCCGCTGGTGGTTCGCCCCGGCCGACCCGCGGCGGGTGACCGTGCTCCGGCGGATCGTCTATCTCTTCCTGCCGCTCGACATGCTCCTCTTCACCGGCAGCGTGCTCGGCCACACGCAGACGGCCTCCGCCTACCAGCCGGTGTTGCTGGCGCGGCTGCTCCACCTGCCCGGGGCGGGGCCGGTGCTGGTGCCGGCGCTCTTCGCCGTGGTCGTGGTCGCGGCTCTGACGGCCGCCGCGGGACGGCTGCCGCGTGCCGCCGGATACACCGTGGCGGCGGGATATCTCTACTGGGCCCTGCTGGCCATGTCGTACGGCAAGGTCGACCACGACCACCTGGCGCTGATCACGGCCCTGTGGGTGCTGCCCACGGTCACCCCCGGAGGCGGGAGGCAGGCCGCCGGCTGGGCGGTGCGCTGCGTCCAGGTCGCGGTGGTGGCGACGTACTTCCTGTCGGCCTACGCCAAGATCCGGTGGGGCGGCTGGGAGTGGCCGAACGGCGCCACCTTCGCCTGGGCCGTCAGCCGGCGGGGCACCTTCCTCGGCGTCTTCTTCGCGGGCGTGCCGAACCTGCTCTGGTTCGCCCAGTGGGGGATCCTGCTCGCCGAGACGGCCTCACCGGTCCTGTTTCTCCTGCGCGGCCGGTGGCTGTACGCCGGGGTGGCGTTCTTTCTCGGCTTCCATCTGATCACCTGGGCGACGATCACGATCCACTTCCTGCCGCACGTGATCTGCCTGACCGCCTTCCTTCCGCTGGAGCGGCTGGGCCGCCGGGGACCCGGGCCCGCGGCGGCACGACAGTTCTCGGAGAGCGCTCTCCCGCTGTAATAGCGCATGTTATAGCGCGTGGTATTAATGGGCGGCATGAGCACCGATCTCCCGGGCTCCCCCACTCTGGAGGACGTGGCGCGGGTGGCCGGAGTCTCCCGGGCCACCGTCTCCCGGGTGATCAACGGGATCCGCAACGTGGCGCCGGAGATCCAGGAGGCGGTCAACCGGGCCGTCGCCACGGTCGGCTACGTCCCCAACAGGGCCGCCCGGTCGCTCGTCACCCGGCGGGCGGGAGCGGTCGCGCTGGTCGTCTCGGGAGCGGGCGACGAACGGCCGTCCGAGGCGCGTGTCTTCGCCGACCCGTTCTTCGGCCGGGTCGCCGGCGGGATCCTGGGCTTCCTGCGTCCCCGGGCCGTCCACCCGGTGCTGATGCTGGCCGAGACGCCCGAGGCACGCGACGAGGTGATCGCCTTCATCCGGCAGGGCAGCGCCGACGGCGCGCTCGTCGTGTCGGCCCACGGTGAGGACCCGCTGCCGGGGCTGCTCGCGGCCGCCGGCGTGCCGGCGGTGTTGTGGGGACGGCCCGCGCGGCCCGTCCCGATCAGCTACGTGGACCTGGACCAGCGGCTGGGCGCGGCGCTGGCCGCCGGCCGCCTCGTGGAGCGCGGACGCCGCCGGGTGGCCACGATCTCCGGACCGCCCGGACTGCCCGCGAGCCAGGACCGGCTGTCGGGCTTCCGGGAGGCCATGGCCAGGAGCGGGCACCCGTACGTGCCCGACGCCGAGGGCGACTTCAGCGTCACGGGCGGAGAGTCGGCGATGCGCCGGCTGATCGCGGACCATCCCGGCCTCGACGGGGTGTTCGCGGCCAACGACCTGATGGCCGAGGGGGCCCTGCGCGCGCTGCGCGACCGGGGCCTGCGGGTGCCCGAGGACGTGGCGGTGGTCGGCTTCGACGACGCCCCCGCGGCCGCCCAGTGCCTGCCTCCGCTGACCACCGTGCGGCAGCCCATGGAGGAGATGGCGGCCGAGATGGCCCGGCTGCTGCTCGCCCACGTCGACGATCCGGGCCTGGAGGCGACCTCGCGCGTCTTCCGTCCCACCCTGGTGGTCCGGGGGTCCGCGTGACGGGCCCGGGCCCGTCACGCGGGGCCGGTCAGGACACCCGCGGGCTCCTGCTCGCCCGGATCAGCTCGGCGTACCGGCGGCCGCTGGCCTTGACGGTCCGCTCCTGCGTCTCGTAGTCGACCCGGACGAGGCCGAACCGCTTGTCGTATCCGTACGCCCACTCGAAGTTGTCCATCAGCGACCAGGCGAAGTATCCGGCCAGGGGGGCGCCGCGGCGGATCGCCCGCGCGCACGCGGCGACGTGGCCCTCCAGGTAGGCCGTGCGCTCGGGGTCGTCCACCGCGCCGTCCGGGCCGGCCGTGTCGGGCCAGGCCGAGCCGTTCTCGGTCACGTAGATCCGCCGGGCCCCGTACTCCGAGGTCAGGCGGAGCAGCAGTTGCTCCAGGCCGGCCGCGTGGACCTCCCAGCCCATCGCGGTGGTGGGCGCGTCCGGCACGGGCACCTGCCGCGCGTACGGCGCCGGGCCGTCCGGGTCGTCGGCCGCGATCTGCCGGAAGTAGTAGTTGAGCCCGAGGTAGTCGAGCGGCTGGGCGATCGTCTCCAGGTCGCCGTCGCGCAGCGGGAGATCGACGCCGTACACGCTCACCATGTCATCGGGGTAGCCGCGGCCGGTCACCGGGTCCATCCACCATCGGTTGACGTGCCCGTCGAGACGGCGGGCGGCCGCCACGTCCTCGTCGCGATCGCCGGCCGGCTCGCACGGGCTGAGGTTGTTGACGATGCCGACCGACGGCGTCAGCCGCGCCGCCGCCCGGATGGCCTGGGTGGCGAGACCGTGGCCCAGGTGCAGGTGGCAGGAGGTGCGCACGGCCGCCTCCAGGTCGCGCAGCCCCGGAGCCATCGTCCCGTCGAGGTGACCGATCCAGGAGGAGCACAGCGGCTCGTTGAGCGTGGTCCAGTCGGTGACGCGGTCGCCCAGCGCCGCGGCCACGGCCTCCGCGTACTCGGCGAACCGGTACGCGGTGTCGCGCTCCGGCCAGCCGCCGCGGTCCTGCAGCGCCTGCGGGAGGTCCCAGTGATAGAGGGTGAGGAACGGGCGGATGCCGGCTTCGAGCAGCCCGTCCACGAGCCGGTCGTAGAAGGCGAGGCCCTTCGGATTGACGGGCCCGGAGCCGGTGGGGATCACCCGCGGCCAGGCGACCGAGAAGCGGTACGCGTCCACGCCGAGGCCGGTCATCAGGTCGACGTCCGCGCGCCAGCGGTGGTAGTGGTCGCAGGCCACGTCGCCGGTGTCGCCGTTGGCGACCGCACCGGGGACCCGGCAGAAGGTGTCCCAGATGGAGGGCAGGCGGCCGTCCTCGTCGGCGGCGCCCTCGATCTGGTAGGCCGCCGTGGCCACACCCCAGACGAACTCATCCCCGAAGGCCGCGAGATCAGGACCGTCGGCGGGCAGCGGCTGCATGTGGCGGTTCTCCTTCTGGTCGTGGCGGCGACCTGGGGCCACCGGGAGCCCGTCGGAGAGCGCTCTCCGCACGGGAGAGCGTGTCGCGGCCGGGCGGTCACTGTCAAGCCACCGATCGCGGGCGGGCGACGCCGGTCCGGCCGGGGGCCGGATATCGGCAGGTCAGCCGGGGCGGGGTGGAAAAGGGCGGCTCCCGATGGGGGTTTTGCCGGAATCGGCCGGGGGCATCGACCGCCTATGGAAACCCAGGACGGCAGGGGCGCCGTGGCTCTGGCCCGCGCCCATGGGCTCTTCAACATCGCCGGTGGGCTGTGGCCGCTGATGCACCGCCCGAGCTTCGAGACGGTCTTCGGCCAGAAGGCCGATCGGTGGCTGGAGCGCACCGTCGCCGGGCTGCTGGTGGGAGTGGGCTGGACCCAGCTCCGGGCGGCCTCCACTCCCGAGGGCGTCCAGCACGCCCGCAGGATCGGCATGGCCACGGCCGCCACGCTGCTGGCCGTCGACCTCACCTACGTGCCCATGGGCCGGATCCGTCCGACGTACCTGCTGGACGCGCTGGCCGAGGCGGCCTGGCTGCGGGCCTGGCGCGGGTCGGCGGTGCGCGCGGGCACCGCCGAGACGGGACGCACCGGTCTGGCCACGGCCGCCGCCCTCGTGACGGGCTGCGTGGCCGGCGCCGTCCTGGCCGCCCGGACGTACAAGGGCCGGCCGGGCCCGGGGTCCGAGCCCGCCGACCTCTCCGCCCGGGCCAGGTACGTGCGGCGCCCCGTGGCCCGCTGACCCGCCACCCGCCCCCTCAGGGGCGTGCTGTTACCAGGTGCCGAGCCGGTGACCGGCCCGCTCTCCGCGCTCGTGCCGGCGGAAGAAGTACGCCGAGGCGAGCGCCCCCGCGCCGAACAGCAGGATCAGGATCCCGGCTCCGACGTTGTTCCAGACCGCGCCCGGGGTGCCCGGCGCTCCGCGGACGACCCAGGGCGAGATGATCGACCAGACACCGAGCAGGGGCAGCACCCAGCTCACGCCGTACGTGCGGCCGAAGGCGGACGCACATCCCAGAGCGAGCGCGGCGACGGCGAGACCGACGATCAGGTTGTTGACGGTGAGGGACGTCGACGGGTGGAACCCGATGACCCACGGCGAGATGGCGAGGTAGAGCCCCGCCAGGAAGGTGAGTCCCTCCATTATCTGCGCGGGCGCGGTCGATCCCGCGCGATCATAGGTCTCCCGCAGTTCTACGACGTCGGGATGGCCAGCCAGGCCGGTCGGTCGCACCATTTCTCGTTCCGCCTTTCGCGATAGTCGAGATGGACAAACCGCCCGTACCCTGAATTGAGATCTTTTTCTGACAAAAAACCAATAAACAGCTATTCGTTTGGTATTAGGACGATAAAGCACTACGCAGCGCGGCCGATCAGACATGGATACGTCATCGCCGGGGACGGTGACGATACCGGAGACAGCCCGGCGCGAAAGTGAGGCCCGACCGTGCTGCTGTTCGAGGTGCCACTCGCGGTGTCCGCCGCCGCCGCCAACGCCGTCGCGTCGGTGCTGCAGCGGCGGGCCGCGCGCACCGCCCCGCCGAGCTACGCCTTCCGGGCGGCCCTCATCTGGGACCTCGCCCGCAACCCGTGGTGGCTCGGCGGCATCGGGGCCCTCATCGCCGGATTCCTGTTCCAGGCGGCCGCGCTGACCCGCGGCGGGCTCGCCCTGGTGCAGCCCCTCCTCGTCGCGGAGCTCCCCATCACGATGCTCCTCGCGGCGCGGATGTTCCGGACGCGGATCGACCTGGTTTCCTGGATCGCCATCGGCATGGTGACCGCCGGCCTCGCCTCCTTCCTCGCGGCGGCGTCCCCCTCTCCGGGCGACCGGATTCCCGGACTGGCCGGATGGCTCGTGTCCGCGGGCGTGACGGGGGCGGTGATCACGTCGCTCGCCGTGGTGGCGGTGGGCATGGGCGGCGCCGCGCGGGCGGTGCTGCTGGGCGTCTGCGCGGGGCTCGCCTTCGCGTACACGGCGGTGCTGATGAAGCGGGCGACGCGGGTGCTGGAGTACAACGACCTGTCCGCGCTCCCGGTCACCTGGTCGGTGTACGGCATGGTGGCGGCAGGCCTGTGCAGCCTGTTCCTGCTCCAGAACGCGCTGCAGAGCGGGCCGCTCGTCGCGGTGCAGCCGGCGCTGACCGTGACCGACCCGGTCGCCAGCACGGCGTACGGCGTCGTCCTGTTCGGCGAGGACATCCGCACCGGGCCGTGGATCCTGCTCGAACTGGCCGGGCTCGGGCTGATCCTCTACGGCAGTGTGCTCCTGTCGCGGTCGGCCCCGTTGCGGCGCGACGTCCCCGTCATGACGGCCGAGGGTTGACGGCCGAGGGTTGACGGCCGAGGGTTGACGGCCGAGGCAGGACGACCCGCCCTTCCGGGGGCGGGACTCATGGGCGGGACTCACGCCGTGCCCGGCCCGAGCGGGAGCAGGTCCTCGGCCTGCGGAGCGAGGAACAGGGCGTCGGCCCGGGCGAGCAGCGCGGCCCTGCCGGTCGCGCCCGGCCCGCCGCGCCACCCGTCAAGCCTGTCAAGCCCGCCCGGCCGGTCGAGCTCGCCGAGCGCGTCAAGCCCGTTCAGCCCGCCCGGCCTGTCGAGTTCGCCGAGTTCGCCGAGTTCGTCGAGGGCCTCGACCAGTTCGGCCGGGCCGCGGGCGTAGCGGCCGAGCCCGGCCCGCGCCATCGCGAGGGCCCCGTCCCTGCCGTGGCCGGGAATGGGCCGGTAGGAGATCACCGGCACCCCGGCCGCGAACGCCTCCTTGCACGTCAGCCCGGCCGCGTTGTCCACCAGGGCGTAGGCGGAGGCGAGCAGGCCTGGCACGTCGTCGCGCCAGCCGAGGGCGAGCCCCGGCCCCACCGCGCTCCGCAACCGGCGGCGGAGCCGTTCGTTGCCGCCGCAGAGCACCACGGGCACATACCGGCCCGTCGCGGCGAGGACCCGGGCCGCCTCCTCCACCCGGCCCACGCCCCACGACCCCGCCGAGATGATCACCCGGCGGCCGTGTTCACGGGACCCGGACGCGGCCCGTCTCGCCGCGGCGAACTCCGGCCGTACGAGCGGGGCGTGCGGGCGGGCCGGACGGCCGGTGGCCTCCGCGACGTACGCGGCGGTCGCCTCGTCGGAGCACAGGTACGCGTCGTTGCCCGGGTGGAGCCACAGCCGGTGGGCCGCGAAGTCGGTGACGACCACGACGCTCGGCGCCCCGAGCCGTCCCTTCGCCCGCAGGTGCCCGGCCGCCTGCGCCGCCACGTGGAAGGTCGAGACGACCGCGGCCGGACGCGCGCGCCGCACCAGCCGTTCCAGCCGGGCGGCCACTACCAGGGTCAGCGGCGAGGCCGGCGGGGGGTGCCGGGAGACGAAGAAGACCCGGTAGACCAACTCGTACAGCCAGGGCGCGTTTCCGACCGCCCAGCGGTAGCCGCGGCGCAGCGCCGCGCCCAGGCGCAGGGGCAGCAGGTCGAGCACGTCGGCCGTGTCCGTCACGACCCCTCGTGCGGCAAGGCGGCGGGCGAGCTCGGCGGCCACGCCGTCGTGCCCGGCTCCCATCCCGGCGCTGAGGATGAGCACCCGCGGGACCCCGGGCGAGGTCACCTCCGGCCCCCTGTCGGACACTGGAGGTCATGACCGGTGTCCTGGCGCCGTTCGCGCTCGCCGCCGCCCTGCTGCACGCGGGGCCGGGAGCCGCGTGGCTGCCCGTCGTGCGCCGGCGCCTGCCCCGCCTGGCCGGGCTGGGCGCGCCGGGCCATGTCGCCCTGACGTTCGACGACGGGCCCGACCCCCGCTCGACCCCGCTGTTCCTCGACGAGCTCGACCGGCTCGGCTGCCGGGCGACGTTCTTCCTGCTGGGCGAGATGCTGGAGCGCCATCCGGAGGTGGGCCGCGACGTGGTGCTCGCGGGCCACGAGGTGGCCGTGCACGGCTGGGGTCACGGCAACGCCCTGCTCGCCCCGCCCGGCCGGGTCACGGCCGAGGTGGGGCGGGCCGCCCGGCTCGTGCGCGCGGTCACCGGGCTCCGTCCCGTCTGGTACCGGCCGCCGTACGGGGTGCTCAGCGCGGAGACGCTGTTCGCGGCCCGGCGGCACGGGCTGCGCCCGGTGCTCTGGACGGCGTGGGGCCGGGACTGGACGGCCCGCGCGACACCGGAGTCCGTCATGGCCACCCTGGCTCCCGGTCTGCGCGGCGGCGCGACGCTGCTGCTGCACGACTGCGATCACACCTCCGCCCCCGGTTCGTGGCGCTCGGCGCTGGGCGCCCTCGCCCCCGTCGTGGACCTCTGCCGGCGCGCGGGCCTGCGGGTCGGGCCGCTGGGCGAGCACGCCGCGCGCTAGGCACTCGCCGGTCCCGCGCCGGCGGCCCCGAGTTCTCTCGCCGCGTCACGCTTCACGGGCGGGAGTTCTACCCGGGTTCTTCCCCGGCCACCGGGACGGACCGGGCAGGGCTTGGCGGCAACCTTTACCCTCCGCCCGGCCCTCGTGGACGGCGCGGAGGTACGGCGAGCGGGCGCGGGCCCCCATCTTCGCCAGACCTTTGCCCCGCCAGCGGGGCCGTTGCCGGGACTGGGCCGCCGCGTTTCCCCGCTCTTTGCCACCCCCCGGCCACCGTCCGTTATGTCACGTTTTGTAGCTACTTGCGAAGGACATTCTCCAGGCATGCTCTCCCGGGGAGGCGCCCTGGCGCACAGTTCGGACGATCTCGGCGCGGCACGGGCTCGCCGGGAGAACTTCCCGGTCGCGTCACGGCTGCTCCCCCGCCCCGTCCGCCGCCACCTCCTCGCCGTGTACGGCTACGCCCGCTACGTCGACGACGTCGGCGACGAGGCGGAGCCCGCGGACCGGCCCGCCCTGCTCGACGCCGTGGACGCCGATCTGGACCGCCTCTACGCGGGCGCCGCCCCGCGCCTGCCCGTCGTCAGGGCGCTCGCCCCCACCGTCGCCGCGTGCTCCATCCCCGCCGAACCGTTCCGCCGCCTGGTGCGGGCCAACCGGCAGGACCAGACGGTCACCCGGTACGAGACGTTCACCGACCTCCTCTCCTACTGCGAGTTGTCCGCCAACCCGGTCGGCCGGATCGTGCTGCACGTCTTCGACGCCGCCACCCCCGCGCGCCAGGAGCTGTCGGACCGGATCTGCTCGGCCCTGCAGGTGATCGAGCACTGCCAGGACGTGGGCGAGGACCACGCGCGCGGGCGGATCTACCTGCCGGGCGCGGACCTGCGCAGGTTCGGCTGCGCGGACGCCGATCTCGCGGGCCCGGCGACCCCGGTCCGGCTGCGCCGGGTGGTGGCCCTCCAGGCCGCCCGCGCCGCACGGCTCCTCGACCAGGGCGCCCCGCTGGTCGGCACGCTGGACGGCTTCGCCCGCACGGCCGTGTCGGGCTATCTGGCCGGCGGCCGGGCGACCATGGCGGCGCTCTCCCGCGGCCGGTACGACGTGTTGCGCCGGCGGCTGCGCCCGCGGCCCGCGCGCCTGCTGGCCGAGTGGGTGCTGATCCTCACGAGAGGGAGGTGAGCGGGTGAACGTGTCGGAGGCATATCGGCACTGCGAGTGGGTCGTCCGCGTCCGGGCGCGGAACTTCGCCTACGGCATCCGGCTGCTGCCGCCGCCCAAGCGGCGGGCGCTCAGCGCCGTCTACGCGTTCGCCAGGCGCATCGACGACATCGGCGACGGCGCCGGTTCGGCCGAGGAGCGGCTGGCGGCCCTCGCGCGCGCCCGGGCGCGGCTGCACGAGACGCCGCCGCGCACCGGCGACCCCGTGCTGGTGGCGCTGCACGACGCCGCGGCCCGCTATCCCATCCCGCTGGCCGCCTTCGACGAGCTCATCGACGGTTGCACCGCGGACGTCGCCGGGGCGACGTACGAATGCTTCGACGACCTGCTGGCGTACTGCAGGAACGTCGCGGGATCGATCGGGCGGCTGTCGCTCGGCGTGTTCGGCTGCGCCGCCTCTCAGGGCGGCCCGCACGGCCCGGGCCGCATGCGCGGCACGCACGGCCTGAACGGCCTGAGCACCATGAACAGGCCCGACGGCCTGAACGGCCTGCACGGTTTGGACGGTCTGAACGGTCTGGACGGCGCCGGTCACGGACGGCCCGATCGGCTGGCCGACTCCCTCGGGGTGGCGCTCCAGCTCACGAACATCCTGCGCGACCTGGTGGAGGACCGCGCCGCCGGGCGGATCTATCTGCCCGCCGAGGACCTGCGGCGCTTCGGCTGCACCCTCGGCCTCGACGCCCGGGGCAGGTTCACCGACCCGCCGGAGCGTCTGACGCGGCTGGTCAGGTTCGAGGCGGGCCGCACGCTCGACTGGTACGCCGAGGGGATGTGCCTGGTGGGCATGCTCGACCGGCGCAGCGCCGCCTGCACCGCCGCGATGGCCGGCATCTACCGCCGGCTGCTCGCGCGGATCGCGGCCGACCCGCTGGGCGCGCTGTCGGGACGCGCCTCGCTTGCCCCCTGGGTGAAGGCGGTGGCGGCGGCGTGCGCCGTCGCGGGGGCGGGCCGGTGACGGCCCGCGCGGCGGGCCCCGCCCGGCCGCCCGTCGCCGTGGTGGGCGGCGGGCTCGCCGGGATCGCCGCCGCGCTCGCCCTGGGCGAGGCGGGCGTCCCGGTGACGCTGTACGAGGCCCGGCCGCGGCTCGGCGGCGCGACCTGCTCGTTCGACCGCGGCGGCCTGGTCGCCGACAACGGGCAGCACGTGTTCCTGCGCTGCTGCACCGCCTATCTCGGGCTGCTGCGCCGCCTCGGCACGGCGGACCGCGTGCTGCTGCAGGACCGCTTCGACGTGCGGGTGCTGACCCCGGAGGGCAGGCGCGGGCGGCTGCGCCGGGCTCGCCTGCCCGGGCCGCTGCACCTGCTGCCCACGCTCGCGGCCTACTCCCTGATGTCCCCGGCCGACCGTGCGGGCGCCATGTGGGCCGCGCTCGCGATGCGCCGGCTCGACCCGGGCGATCCGGCCCTGGACGGGATCCGCCTGGGCGACTGGCTGGCGGCTCACGGGCAGCGTGCCGCCGCCAGGGACGCCCTGTGGGACCTGTTCGCGGTGGCGGCGCTCAACATCGGCGCCGACGAGGCGTCGCTCGGACCCGCGGCCATGGTCTTCACGACCGCCCTGTTCGGGCGGGCGGACGCGGCCGACATCGGCGTCCCCGCGGCGCCGCTCGGTGAGCTCCACGGCTCGGCGGCGCTCGCCGCGATCGAGAAGGCCGGCGGCCGGGTCGCGCTGTCGGCCAAGGTCCAGGCGGTCGGCCCCGGTCCATCCGTCATCGTGGACGGCACCCGGGTCGCCGCGTCGGCCGTCGTCGTCGCCACCCCGCACCAGCAGGCGGCCAGGCTCGTCCCCGTGGAGGCCGCGCCCGACCGGGACCGGTGGCGGGGTCTCGGCGCCAGCCCGATCGTCAACGTGCACGTCGTCTTCGACCGGCCCGTCATGTGCTCGCCGTTCGCGGCGGTGGCCGGCTCACCCGTTCAGTGGATCTTCGACAGGAGCGCGCCGGGAGGGCTGACGCGTGGTCAGTACCTCGCGGTCTCGGTGTCGGCCGCGGGCCGCTGGATCGACGTCCCCACCGCGGAGGTGCGCGACGTCTTCCTGCCCGAGCTGGCCAGGCTCCTGCCCGCCGCGAGAGGAGCGCAGGTGAGGGACTTCTTCGTGACCAGGGAACGTCGGGCGACGTTCCGGCAGGGGCCGGGCAGCGGGGCGCTCCGCCCCGGACCGGCCACCCGGTGGCCCTGGCTCCACCTCGCCGGCGCGTGGACCGACACGGGATGGCCCGACACGATGGAGGGGGCGGTGCGCAGCGGGCTGGAGGCAGCCCGTCTGACCCGCCGCCACCTCGACACCCTCCCCCACGCCCTCTCCGGCTCTTTCACCGCCGGCGACGCGCGGGGCGCTGAGGGCGCTGAGGGCACGGAGGTGGCGTCGTGACGCCCCGCACCTCGGGCACGGCGGCCCGGGCGGTCAGCGGCACGGTCGCGAAGACCGTGGCGGGCACGAGCACGGGCACGAGCACGGGCACGGGTTCGGCCGCGGGAACAGCCGCGCACCCCCGATCCGCCCGATCCGGCGGCGCCCCGGCTCGCGAGGACGTGGCGGCCGCGCTGACCGCCGCCCGCGACCACCTGCTGGGGCTGCGGTCGCCCGAGGGGTGGTGGAAGGGCGAGCTGCAGACCAACGTCACCATGGACGCGGAAGACCTCCTCCTGCGCGAGTTCCTGGGCGTCCGGACGGCCGCCGACACCGCGGGGGCCGCGCGGTGGATCCGTTCCCAGCAGCGTGACGACGGCACCTGGGCGAACTTCCACGACGGGCCGCCCGACCTGTCCACCACCGTGGAGGCGTACACGGCGCTGCGGCTCGCCGGCGATCCGCCGGACGCCCCGCACATGCGGGCCGCGGCCGCCTACGCGCGTGAAGCCGGGGGCGTCGAGGCAACCCGGGTCTTCACCCGCGTGTGGCTGGCCCTGTTCGGGCAGTGGCCCTGGGACGACCTCCCGGTCATGCCGCCGGAGCTGGTCCTCCTGCCGTCGTGGTTCCCGTTGAACGTGTACGACTGGGCCTGCTGGGCCCGGCAGACGATCGTGCCGCTCACGATCGTGAGCGCGTACCGGCCGGTCCGGCCGCTCCCGTTCGACCTGGCCGAGCTCCGGACCGGGCGCCCGCCCCTGGCCCGGACGAGGGACGGATGGGATGTGGCCTTCGGTCTGCTCGACCGGGCGCTGCACCGGTATGCGCGGCGGCCGGTCCGCGGCCTGCGGGAGGCCGCGCTGCGCCGGGCCGCCGACTGGGTCGTGGCCCGCCAGGAGGCCGACGGCTCGTGGGGCGGCATCCAGCCGCCGTGGGTCTACTCGCTGATCGCCCTTCATCTGCGCGGATACGGTCTCGACCACCCGGTCATTCGCCGCGGGCTCGACGGGCTCGAGCGGTTCACCGTCCGGGAGGGCGGCGTCCGCCGGCTGGAGGCGTGCCAGTCGCCCGTGTGGGACACCGCGCTCGCCGTCACGGCCCTGCTCGACGCCGGCCTGCCGGCCGGCCATCCCGCCGTCGCGGGCGCGGCCGGGTGGCTGCTTGACGAGGAGATCCGGGGGCCGGGCGACTGGGCGGTCCGGCGGCCGGGGCTGCCTGCGGGCGGGTGGGCCTTCGAGTTCGACAACGACGATTATCCCGACACCGACGACACCGCGGAGGTGCTGCTCGCCCTGCTCCGCGCCGGCCTGCCGGAGGCGGCGCCCGCGATCGAGCGGGGGCTGCGCTGGATGGCGGGCATGGCGTGCCGGGACGGCGGCTTCGCCGCGTTCGACGCCGACAACACGCGGACGCTGTGCGCAAAGCTGCCGTTCTGCGACTTCGGCGCCGTCATCGACCCGCCGACCGCCGACGTCACCGCGCACGTCGTCGAGGCGCTCGCCGCGGCGGGCCAGGCGCGTTCGCGGGTCGCACGGCGGGCCGTCCTGTGGCTGCTGCGGGCCCAGGAGGCGGACGGCTCGTGGTTCGGCCGGTGGGGCGCCAACCACGTGTACGGCACCGGCGCGGTGCTGCCCGCTCTCGTCGCCGCCGGGGTGCGCCGCGACGCCGCCTGCGTACGGCGCGCGGTGGCGTGGCTGGACGCGCACCAGAACGACGACGGCGGCTGGGGCGAGGACATGCGCTCCTACCGCGACCCCGCCTGGATCGGACGGGGCGCGTCGACCGCCTCCCAGACGGCCTGGGCCGTCATCGGGCTGCTGGCGGCGGACGGCCACACCCCCGCCGTCGAACGCGGCGTGCAGTGGCTGGTGGAGCGTCAGCGCCCCGACGGCACCTGGGACGAGCCTCACTACACCGGCACGGGGTTCCCCGGCGACTTCTACATCAACTATCACCTGTACCGGCTGGTCTTCCCGGTCAGCGCCCTCGGCCGCTATCTGAGCCCACCCGTGTCACCACTCGCGTCGCCGCTTGTGTCACCGCCTGTGTCACCGCCTGGGGAGGCGGGGCCGTGACCGCGCTGGTCATCTGCACCGCGCTCGGGGTCGAGGCGCGTGCCGTGCGCAGGGGCCTGCGCGGGCTCACCGGGCTCGCCGGGGTCGCCGGGGTCAACGGGCTCGCCGGGCTCACGGAGCCGCCGGTCGTGTTCCGCACCGGCATGGGACCGGAGCGGGCCGCCCGCGCCGCCGCACGCCTGCCGCCCTGGACGGCCCTCGCCGTCACCGGCTTCGGGGGCGCGGTCGACGCGACGCTGCGGCCGGGCGACGTGTTGGTGGCGACCGAGGTCCGGTGCGGGAACCGCAGCTGGCCCTGTCCCTCCGCGGCGTTCCTCGAAAGCGAGCTGGCCCGCGCCGGGCTGCCCGCGGGCACCGGCCCGCTGGTGACCAGCGCCAGGATCGTCGGCGGCGTCACCCGGGGGCGGCTGGCCCGCCAGGGGGCCAGGGCCGTCGACATGGAGAGCGCCCCGCTGGCCGAGGCGGCCGGTCCGCGCCCGTTCGCCGCCCTGCGGGTCATCGTGGACGCCCCCGGGGCGCCGCTGCCGAGTCTCGCGGCGCTGCGCGGCGCGCTGTCGGCGCGGATCACGCTCGGCCGGATCGGTCCCGTCCTCGTCCGGTGGGCCGCCCGGGAGACCTGTCCGCAGAACCGGAAGGAGGCCGGTCCCTGATGCCCATGCCCATACGCCAGAGCCTGCGGGTGAGCGGCTACATCCTCCGCCAGAGGCTGCGCCGGCGGGCGCGGTTCCCGCTGCTGCTCGAACTGGAGCCGCTGTTCGCCTGCAACCTGAAGTGCGCCGGTTGCGGCAAGATCCAGCACCCCGCCGACGTGCTGAAGCGGCGCATGCCGGTCGAGCAGGCCGTCGCGGCCGTGGAGGAGTGCGGCGCCCCGATGGTGTCCATCGCCGGCGGGGAGCCGCTCATGCACCCGCAGATCGGGGAGATGGTGCGGGCGCTGACGGCCCGGCGCCGGTATGTCTTCCTGTGCACCAACGCGCTGCTCATCCCGCGCAAGATCGACGAGTTCGAGCCGTCGCCGTACTTCGCCTGGACCGTCCACATCGACGGGCTGCGCGAACGGCACGACGAGTCCGTGTGCAAGGAGGGCGTCTTCGACGAGGCGGTCGCCGCGGTGCGCGAGTGCCGCCGGCGCGGGTTCCGCGTCACGACCAACACCACCTTCTTCAACACCGACAGCCCGCGGACGGTCATCGAGGTGCTCGACTACCTCAACGACGACCTCGGCGTCGACCAGATGATGATCTCCCCGGGGTACGCGTACGAGAAGGCGCCCGACCAGGACTGCTTCCTCGGCGTGCGGGAGACGCGGGAGCTGTTCCGCAAGGCCTTCGCCGACGGCAACCGGAAGAGGTGGCGCTTCAACCACTCACCTCTCTTCCTGGACTTCCTGGAGGGGAAGACCGACTTCCCCTGTACGGCCTGGGCCATCCCGTCGTACTCGTTGTTCGGCTGGCAGCGGCCCTGCTATCTCATGTCGGACGGCTACGCGAAGACCTACCGGGAGCTGGTGGAGGAGACGGACTGGGACGCCTACGGGCGCGGACGGGACCCCCGGTGCGCCAACTGCATGGCGCACTGCGGATACGAGCCGACCGCGGTCTTCGCCACGCTCGGCTCGCTGCGCGAGTCCATCCGCGCCCTGCGCGGGGTCTGACCCGTACGTCTGATCTCCGCCCGGTTCAGCCGATCGGGCGCCAGCCGTCGGATCCGGCCAGGTATCGCTGCGGGGTGTAGTTGGCCGCCTGCGCGTCGCTCATCTGCGGCCGGTTGGAGTTCACACCGGCGCCCGCCCCGGTGTTCTTGTACTCGAAGAACCGGGCGTTCTTCCATGAGTTGCCCGACATGTCGGTCCACGGCTGGGAGGTCTTGATCGTCGAGCTGAGGGTGGACTCGCGGTAGAGCACCTGGGCGCTGGGCCCCCACGGGCGGCCCAGCTGCGTGGTGTTCGCGGTGGCGCCGGTGATCCGCGATCTGTAGATGAGGAAGCCGTACGTCTTGGCGGGGTCGGTCCTGGCGGCGGTGATGGGCGCGCCGGTGCTGCGCTTCTCGTAGATGTCGCTGTTGTCGATCACGATGGTTCCGTCGCCGAAGATGAAGTCGACGGTGCCCTCGACGTAGGAACCGCTCATGTAGGCGCGGGCGGACGCGTTGACCAGGAAGGTGTCCTGGTCGCCGAGCAGCCGCACGTTCGACAGGACCGAGCGGTCGGCGTTGAGGTTCAGCGCGACGGCCTGCTGCCCGACGGTGGTGGAGTTCTCGACGTAGTCGTTGGAGATCGTCAGGTTGGTGAGGGCGGCGTCGTGGCCGTTGACGAAGGCCGTGGCGCTGTTGAAGGTGCCGTAGACGTCGGCGTTGTGGTTGTTGACGATCACCACGTCCCTGGGCGACGAGCCGAGACCCTGCAGGGTGATGTACGGCTTGTTCGCGGGAATGGTGACGATCTCCCGGTACGTCCCCGGTTTGATCGTGATGACCTTCCGGCTGGCGTTGCCGGTGGGCACGGCGTCGATGGCGGCCTGCACCGTCCGGTACCTGCCCGTCCCGTCCGCCGCCACCGTGGGCGTCCCGGTCGTGGGCGACGCGCTGGGCGACGCGCTGGGTGACGCGCTGGGCGAGGCCGACGGCGACACCGTGGGCGATGCCGTGGGCGATGCCGTGGGGCTGGCCGAGGGAGACGCACTGGGGCTCGCCGACGGCGACACGCTGGGGCTCGCGGTGCCGGTCGAACCGGTGCAGGTGACGCCGTTGAGCGTGAAGGCGGCCGGCTTGGGGTTGGACCCGGACCAGGCGCCGTTGAAGCCGACGGAGACGCTCCCGCCGGTCGGGATCGCGGCGTTCCAGTCCAGATTTCTGGCGGTGACGTCCTGGCCGCTCTGGCTCCAGGTCGCCGACCAGCCGGAGGTCACCGCCTGACCGGAGTCGGGGAACCGGAACCCGAGCGTCCACCCGTTGACGGCGTCGCCCAGGTTCTGGATCGTGACCGAGGCGCTGAAGCCGCCCGCCCAGTCGCTGGTGGTGTAGGTGACCGCGCACCCCGTCGCGGCCGCCGCCTGTGTGACGGGCCAACCGGCGGCGAGGCCGCCGACGACCAGCGCGGTGACGGCGGCGGCCGTCCGCCCTCCGGACGGTCGCGCGCGGAGGGCGCTCTGGCGATGTCCACGCGCCGCGGACGGGCGCGCCGATTCCGATGCGTTCACAGAGGGTTCCTTTCGACCTTGCCGTTGGCTCGTGAATCATCGGATTCTCGCCCGCCACACGAAAAGCGCCCGTCCGGTGGCATATGCGTTCCACCAGGCCAAAAGGATTTCCGGCCCGAGGATTTTGAAATTTTCAGATTTATTCCGAAATTTCGAGTTATTCGCCGCTGCTTACGTCACACGACGTCGGCGAGCCGGTCCACCTGTTCCGGATCGAGGCCGTAGCAGTAGAGCATGACCTCGTCGGCGCCCAGGTCGGCGAACCGGGCGATCGCGTCGCGGATCTCGCCGGGCGTGGTGAGCATTCCGGCGACCATCCGATCGGCCATGCCAGTGAAGCTGTAGTAGGCGCCCATGGCCGCGCGGGCGTCGTCGATCACGTCCTGAGGACCGAGAGCGGCGTTGACCTGCGCGACGATGCGGGGCGCGCCGGCTCTGCCGTACTCCTCCCAGTGCCCGCGGACGGTGTCGAAGAGGCGGCCGGCGAACGCGGGCGCCGCGGCGGCGAGAAAGCCGTCGCCCCAGCGCGCGACGCGTTCGAGCGCGGCGGGCGCGAAGCCGCCGAAGAGCACCACGGGACCGCCGGCGCGGGCGGGCGCGGGACCGATCGGGCAGTCGCCGTCGCCGTACGGCTCGCCGGACCACACGCGGCGCATCACCGCCATCTGTTCGTCGAGGCGGCGGCCGCGGCTTCTACGGTCGGTTCCGGCGACCCGGTAGTCGTCGTCCCGGCCGCCGATGCCGAGGCCGAGGATCAGGCGGCCGCCGGTCATCCGGTCGAGAGTCGCCGCCTGCTTGGCGAGCAGGAGGGTGTCGCGCAGCGGGGCGAGCAGCACCTCGGTCTGGACGCGTACCCGCGACGTGGCGCCCGCGAGGACGGCGAGGGCGACCAGCGGTTCGGGGTTGTGGTAGACGAGCCGGTCGAGCAGGGCGAGGGTGCTGAACGGCCCGCGGTCGACGCGCCGAGCCCACTCGGGCAGGACGGCAGGGTCGCCGACGGGCAGTCCGATACCGACGTTCATTCGTGAGACCTCCGGATTGAAGGGACGGCGAATTCCGCTGCCGCCCCTCCGCCACCTCGTCGAGGTCTGGACGCTCCCGCTCTGCGGCGTGCTTCTGGAGAGCGCCAAATCGAAGTGATCGCACGATAGGGCGAACGCCGCCCGCCCGGCAAATCGGCCGCCGGGCCAGAGCCGGCCCACGCGCCGGCGGGACCGCTCATGGCCGGCCGAATCGGCGTGCGAGAACGCGGAAGGGACCGGGGGCGGCCCCGGCGAGACGGGCGGGCAGCCTCAGCCAGCCCGGCACGAAGGTCTCCGCCCGGCCCCGCTCCACCGCGCCGACGATCGCCCGGGCCACCCGTTCCGCGGGCAGGGGGGCCGGACGCGAGCGGCCGTACGGTCTGCCGCGTCGCTCGAAGAACGGCGTGTCGACGACGCCGGGCAGCACGACGGTGACATGGACGCCGGACACCTCATACCTGAGGCTCTCGGCGAAGGCCAGCAGGCCCGCCTTCGTCGCGGAGTAGACCGCCTCCTCCCGCACGCCGACGGCACCCGCGATGGAGGCCACGTAGACGAGGTGGCCCCGGCCCCGCGCCGTCATGCCGGGCAGCAGCGCACGGGTCAGCCGGATCGGAGCGGTCAGGTTGACCGCCACGAGGCGCTCGACCGCGCCGGCCGGCATCTCGGCGAGCGGGCCACACCAGCCTTCACCGGCGTTGCCCACCAGAACGTCGATCTGACCGGCCCGCTCGGCCAGATCGTCCACGTCCGTCCTGAGATCGGCGAGGAGGACCCGGCCGCCGGTCCGGGCCGCCACCGCCTCAAGTGCCTCGCGGTCGCGCCCGGTCAGCACGAGACGGGCGCCTCGTGCCGCCATGGCTGTGGCGGTCGCCGCGCCGATGCCCGAGGACGCACCGGTGATCAGCACTCGCGCCCCCGCCAGCGCCCCGTCCGCTGCTCTCGTCACCGCCATCCGCGCCTCCCTGTGACCTGGTCTTCCCCCCGGCGGAGGCACGGAAGCGACCCCAACGGGCCGGGTCCGCTCCCATCGCGTTACGAGTCGTCACCCGCCGGTTCGGGGCCGCGGCGGTACTCCCGCGGGCTGACCCCGTGCACCCGTTTGAAGGCGACGCTCAACGCGAAGGCGCCGCCGTACCCGACCTGCCGCGCGACGGCCGCCACGGTGGCGTCGGTGCCGCGGAGCAGGTCGGCGGCGAGGGCCAGGCGCCATCCGGTGAGGTACGCCATGGGAGGCTCGCCCACGAGGCCGGTGAAGCGCCGGGCGAGCGCGGCGCGGGAGACGCCGGCGTGTTCCGCCAGCGCGGCCACCGTCCAGGGGCGGGCGGGTTCGCGATGGAGCTCCCGCAGCACCGGACCCACGACCGGGTCGGCGTGGGCCCGATACCAGGACGGGACGCCTGCCTGAGGGCGCGACAGCCACGCCCGCAGGACCGTGATGAGCAGCAGGTCCAGCAGCCGGTCGAGCACCGCCTCCTGGCCGGGTTCGTCCTTGACGATCTCGTCGCGGAGCAGCGGGACGAGCGGCGGCCCGAGGGCGCCGGCGGGGAGCACCGCCAGCGCCGGCAGGACGTCCAGGAGACGGCGGCTCACCTCACCGCGCATCTGGTAGGTGCCGGTCAGCATCGTCGTGGCGCCGTCCAGGCTGTCGCCCCAGGTCCGGACGCCGAGACGCATGGCGTCGCCGAGCGGCTCCCCCGCCGGGGTGGTGCACCGCTGACCGGCGTGGATCACGACGCGGGGCGGGAGCCCCGGGTCGGCGGCGACCGTGTACGGGCCGGGTCCGCGCAGGACGGCGACGTCACCCGGGCCGAGCCGCTCGGCGGGAGCCTCGTCCGGCACCACCCACGCCTCTCCCTCGACCTGCGCGAGGAGGGTGAGCGGGGCCCGGTCCTCGACGCGGAGCGACCAGGGCGGCGTGAAGATCGAGCGCATCAGGAAGGCTCTGCGCGCCCGCGGACCGTCGAGGAGGTGCGCGAGTGCGTCCACGTGCCCAATGTAGACGCGCGCGTATGGGAACGCGCGTCTCGGCGATTGCCCGTCTCACGCCCTCCCACTTGACTGGGGTCTCACGAGGGCCGGTCGCACGCGACCGGCCGCAGGAGAGAGGAGACGCATGCCGGGGTTCCTTCCGGCCGCCGCGCTGCTGGTCGCGACGCTGACGTCCGGCCTGATCGCCGGCCTCTTCTACGCGTACACCTGCTCGGTCATGCCGGGGCTGCGCCGAGCGGGCGACCGGAGCTTCGTCGACGCGATGCAGCGGATCAACGTCGCGATCCTGAACGGCTGGTTCGCGCTGACGTTCGCCGGAGGACCACTGGCGACGGCCGCCGCGGCGGCGCTGCACCTGGGGTACGGCCAAGGGGACGGCGGAGGTGACGTCGGAGGTCTCGACGGCCTGCACCGCGGGCGGCACGACGGGGGCGGCGTGCTGCCGTGGACGGTGGCCGCGCTGCTGTGCCATTGCGCGATGCTCGTGATCACCTTCGCGGTCAACGTCCCGCTGAACAACCGGCTCGACGCGGCGGGGCCGCCCGAGCGGGTCGCGGATCCCGCGCTCGTCCGCGCGCGGTTCGAGGCGCGCTGGGTGCGGTGGAACCTGGTGCGGACGCTCGCGTCCGTCGCCGCCTTCGCCTGCCTCCTCGCCGGCATGACCGCGCAGGCCGGCTGACCTTCGCCGGAGGATCGCGTAAATCGCGGAACCGGTGGACCGCCAAGGTATGACTGGGTAACCTCCCAAGTATGACCAAGAAGATTACGATCTCTTTGCCGGACGAGCTGGCGGACGAGGCGCAGGCGTCGGGGAACGCCTCCGCCTACATCGCCGCGGCCCTCCGCGAGCGGCGCCGCATCCAGGGCGACCTCGCGATCATGGCCGATTTATGGGGGCCGGACTGGCAGGACGGCATCAGCGATGAGGACCGCGCCCGGGCGGCCCACCTCCTCGGCGGCGACGCCACGGCGGACGCGGCGTGACCGACCCCGTCCCACCGGCGGGGGCGCTCTCCGGGCACGTGCTCGACGTCGACGCCGCCACCCACCTCGTCGAGGGCAAGAGCATGTACGGCAGGGCGGTCGTGCGCCAGTCGTCCGCACACGGCGTCACACTGCTCATCCCCGCCCTCGCCGTGCAGATCCTCTCGCTGGGACCGGCCCAGCCGCGGCTCGAACGGTTCCTCCGCATGTCGATGGTCGTGACCGGGGCGCTCTCCCCCGGCGACGCGGTGGCGGGCGGCCCCTACGCCCAGGCGATCCTGGCGAGCCTGCGCCGCCATCGGCCCTCCGTGCCGGACGCCGAACTGGCGGAGGTCCTGGTCGCCGCGCACGCGGCCGTCCTCGCCGCGCGGCGCGGGTGGCGGATCATCACGACCACGCCGTACCTCTATGAGGGCCTCGACCTGCGGATCGAGATCCTGCCCTGACCTCCCTCGCGCCGGGAACCGGGATCCGCGCCTCCCGCCGCTTCGAATCACCGCTTCGAATCACCGCTTCGAATCACCGCTTCGAATCACCACCTTGACGCCCCCATCGAACGGTCTCGACCGCTCCCCCCGCCGCCGCCATGTGTAAACGAAGGGTAATTGGACAACTACTATGAGCGAGCGGATGGTCGAGCAAGCGACAGGAGGTGCGCCCGTATGCCGGCATCGGCGGCCGAGTGGGCCCTTACACCGGTGCCAGGCGTCTCGGCGCCTCCGCCGGGAGCGGTGGGGGCGGTGCTGCTCGTGTGCGCCTCCACGCTCGTCGGCGCGGCACTGGCCCGGCGGAACTTCGAACGCCTGACCGTGTGGCTGGCGACGGCCTCCGCCACCATGCTGATCACGGCGCTGGTCGACCTGCTGCCCCGGCTCTGGACGGAGGCGGCCCGATCCTCGATCCCGCTGTGGGCGCTCGGATCGTCGGGCGGCTTCGGCTTCGTGGTCGTCGCGTACTTCACCCGCCGCGGCTGCGCGTGCCCGGGTGACGGGGAGCAGCCGGGGGCGCACGCGCCCGGCCTGCACCGGAGGGCCACGCGGAGCGTCGAGGCGGCCCTCTACGGAGGTGTCGGCACCGCCGCCGCGCTGACCCTGCACCGGGCCCTCGAAGGAGCCGCCCTGGCGCTGACCGCCTCCGTCGTGGTGATCGTCGCGCTGGTCGTGCACTCCGCCAGCGAGGGCATGACCCTGGGCGCCCTTCTGGCCGTCGCGGGGCGGCGACCGGCTCCGTGGCTGGCGCTGTCCTGTATCGGCCCGGCGGCCGGGCTGCTGATCGCCTCCCTCGGCCGGCTCCCCACCGCCTGGGTGCCGATCCTGCTCGCCATGGTGATGGGGGTGCTGTGCCGCACGGCCTATGTCGGCATAAGGCTGGCGGCCGGCCGGCAGCGCGACGGCCGGCTGTCCGGGCGGCAGATCGCGATCGCCGCCGTCACCGCGACCGCCGCGGGCGCGCTCATGGCCGGCGCGCACACATTGGGCGGCCCGGACGGCGCTCCCCGTCCGAATCCTCTTTCGCCCGGCGCCGCCCCCGCGCGAACCGCGTTCCCGCACCTGGCGCCCCCGTGCGGGCACGCGATCCGACGGCTTCCGTTGACGGCCTGATTGACAGCCCTTCACGGATCACGTGATGGCGGCTAGTTTTCCTGATCAGTAGTTATCGGGAGATCTCGGTCATTGGACCCGAAGGAGAGCCCAATGCGCATCACCCTCGGCATGCGGGCCGGCGTCGCCACCGCGGCGGCCGCCCTCATGCTCCCCCTCCTCCAGGCGCCCGCGAGCGCCGACCCCGACCCCGGACAGGTGGCGCGGTCGATAGCGGTCGCCGGCATCAAGAAGCACCTGCAGAAATTACAGGACATCGCGACGGCGAACGGCGGCACCCGCGCGGCCGGCACCCCCGGCTTCACCGCCTCGCGCGACTACGTGGCCGCGCAGCTCAAGAAGGCGGGCTACGAGGTCACCGTGCAGCCGTTCGAGTTCCCCTACTTCCAGGAGAACGCCACCGCCGTCCTCCAGCGGGTCTCGCCCTCTCCCCGGACCTACACGCCGACCCCACCCGACGGCAGCGCCGTCGGCGACTTCGCCACCATGACGTACTCGGGCTCCGGTGACGTCACCGCGACCGTGCGCAACGTCGACCTGACGCTGCCGCCCGGGCCCACGGCCAACTCCTCGACCTCGGGCTGCGAGGCGAGCGACTTCGCCTCGTTCACCGCCGGCGACATCGCCCTGCTGCAGCGCGGCACCTGCAGCTTCCAGGTGAAGGCCGAGAACGCGCAGGCCGCCGGCGCGGCCGGGGCGATCATCTTCAACGAGGGCCAGCCGGGCAGGACCGAGACCCTCCAGGGCACCCTGGGCGCGCCGACCGTCACGATCCCCGTGGTCGGCTTGAGCTTCGCCGCCGGCGAGGAGCTCGCGGGCATGACGGGCGCCGTCGTGCACGTCAAGACGGACACCATCAGCGAGACCCGGACGACGCAGAACGTCATCGCCGACTCCAAGTGGGGCGATCCCGACAAGGTCGTGCAGTTCGGCGCGCACCTCGACAGCGTCCCGGCCGGGCCCGGCATCAACGACAACGGCTCGGGCAGTGCGACGATCCTGGAGATCGCCGCGAAGCTCGGCAAGATCCCGACCAGGAACAAGCTCCGCTTCTCGTTCTGGAGCGCGGAGGAGCTGGGACTGCTCGGCTCGGAGCACTACGTCTCCAGCCTCTCCCCGGCCGAACTGGCGAAGATCAAGCTGTACCTGAACTTCGACATGGTCGCGTCCCCCAACTACGCGCTGATGATCTACGACGGTGACGACTCGGACGCGCAGGGCGCCCCGGCCGGCCCGGCGGGCTCCGACGAGATCGAGAAGCTCTTCGCGAAGTACTTCGACACGCTCCGGCAGGGACACGTGGGCACCGACTTCGACGGCCGGTCGGACTACGGGCCGTTCATCGACGCCGGCGTCCCGGCCGGCGGCCTGTTCACCGGCGCGGAGGGCGTCAAGACGCCCGAGGAGGCGGCGCTGTTCGGCGGCACCGCCGGAGAGGCCTACGACTCCTGCTACCACCAGGCATGTGACGGCATCAACAACATCAACGACAAGGCACTGCTGCTGAACGCCGGGGCGATCGCCACCGCCGCCGTGGTCTACGGGTTCAGCCGCGACCTCCCCGGGCCGGACACCCGCGCCGCCACGGCGCGCGCGGCCACGGCCCGGACCGCGAACGCGGGCACCGGCGCCACGGCGCACGCCGGTCCCCAGACCGCGGCCTGACAGCCAGGGTGCGTGGCCGTTCCCGGCGGAACGGCCACGCACCCGCTGGGGCCCGGCCGTGTGGTTCCGCGGCTCAGGCCCGCGATTCCGGCCTGTGATTACGGCCTGTGGTTCCGGCCGCTGGTCCCGGTGAGCGATGTGGATCACTATGCGGATCAGTGGGCGGATCAGTGGTCCCGGTCGGTGACCAGCCGGGCGAGAGTCGCGAGCTCGGCTCCGGCCCTGGACGACCCGGCCGCGGATTCCGGGATCGCCGCCTCCAGCCGGGCGAGCGCCTCGGCCAGCAGGTCGTCGGCGGTGGCCCGCACCCAGTCACGGCCGCCGGCGTCCTCGACGAGCCCGGCGGCCCGCTCCAGATCTCCGGGCGACAGCGGGCTCTCGCCACGATAGATCTCCGCGAGTTCGGCCGCGGCCGGGGCGCCCGAGGTGAGGGCGGCCACGACGGGCAGCGACTTCTTCCTGCTGCCGAGGTCGGAGTGGACCGGTTTCCCGGTGACCGCGGGGTCGCCCCAGATGCCGAGAAGATCGTCCACCAGCTGGAAGGCGAGGCCGAGGCGCCCGCCGAAGACCCGCAGATGCTCGGCCTGCTCGTCGGTCGCCCCGCCATACCGGGCCCCGAGAGCGCAGGCGCAGGCCATGAGCACTCCCGTCTTGCCCTCCGCCATGCGGAGGCACTCCGCCAGGCCGACGTCGGACCGCCGCTCGAACTCGACGTCGGCGCTCTGGCCGTCAAGCAGCGCCTGGACGCACGCGCCGAGGGCCCGTCCGCCGTCCTCGGCCCGCGGGCCGTCGGCGAGCACCGTGAACGCCAGCGACAGCAGGGCGTCACCGGCGAGGATGGCGGCGGTCGTGCCGAACACGGTCCAGGCCGTGGGACGGTGGCGCCGGGTAGTGTCCCCGTCGATCACGTCGTCGTGCAGCAGCGAGAAGTTGTGCACCAGTTCGACGGCGGCGGCGGCCGGGATGGCCTGCTCCGCCTGCCCGCCCACGGCTTCGGCGGCGAGCAGCGCGAGGGCCGGCCGCAGCGCCTTGCCGCTCCCCGCGTCGGTCGGCCGCTCCCGCTCGTCCCACCACCCGAAGTGATAGCCGGCCACGCGGCGCATCGGCGGGGCCAGCGTCGCGACCGCCTCGCGCAGCGACGGGTCGAGCACGTCGCGCGCCCAGCCGAGGATCTCGTCGGCGGGCCGGGGCGCCCGCGCCCCCGGTGTGCCGCCCGAGGCCGCCCGGGGCGTCTTCCGCGTTCTGTGGGAGTCGACCGTCACAGCGTTCACCACCCCATCGGTTCGGGACCATCGGAACGGCGTGCCGGAAAAGCGCCGGACACCCTGTGTGTACCCCGAGCATCCGCGGTGGGCACCGCCGCGCCCGTCACCCGTGGCGAAACGGGCCGCACACGGCCCGCCCCGGTTCCGGCCTCCCCCTCGGCCGGCGTCCGCGTGGTGAATGCGGTCTGCCACAAACGTCCGACATTTGCCGAATTGATTATGTGGCTGGGCAATTTTGGGTGTCAATCGTCGATGGGAGGCGTGCTGCGCTGAATGTCCGGCGGCGGCCCGGTGCCCTTCGGAGGCACCGGCGGGAAAGGGAGCCACCGGCCTCGGGGTTAGGGTGTGGACGTGGACGATCCGGCTGCACGACCGGCGGCGGAACCGGCTGCCGACCCGGGTGAGGATCCGGGTGTGAATCCGGCTGTGAACCTGGCCGCGCGACCGCTCGGCCGTACCGGCCTGCGGGTCACCCCGGCCGGTCTCGGCCTGGCCGCTCTGGGCCGCCCCGCGTACATCACCCTGGGACGCGACGAGGACCTCGGCGACGACCGGGGCGTGGAGACGATGCGGGCGCGGACCTGGGCGGTGCTGGACGCCGCCTGGGCGGCCGGCGTCCGCTACGTCGACGCGGCCCGGTCCTACGGCCTGGCCGAGGAGTTCCTCGCCGGTTGGCTGCGGGACAGAGGCGTCCCGCCCGGCGCGGTGACGGTCGGCTCCAAGTGGGGTTACCGGTACGTCGGGGGCTGGCGGCTCGACGCGGAGCGCCACGAGGTCAAGGAGTTGTCCGCGGAGCGGTTGCGCGTGCAACTGGCGGAGACGACGGCGCTGCTCGGCGATCACCTGTCGCTGTACCAGATCCACTCGGCCACGGTGGAGAGCGGCGTGTTCGACGACCCGGAGGTGGCCGAGGGCCTGCGGGCGCTCCGCGCCGGGGGCGTGGCCGTCGGTCTGTCCACCACCGGCCCCCGCCAGGCCGAGACGATCGACCGGGCGGTCGAGTCGGGGCTGTTCGACACCGTGCAGTCCACCTGGAACCTGCTGGAGCGTTCGGCGGAGGGCGCCCTGGACCGCGCCCACGCGGCGGGCCTCGGTGTGATCGTCAAGGAGGGCGTCGCCAACGGGCGGCTGACGGCCCGCGCCGCGCCCGCCGCCCTCGCGGAGGCCGCCCGCGAGCGCGGCGCGACCCCGGACGCGCTCGCGCTGGCCGCCGCGCTCTCCCGGCCCTGGGCGGGGGTCGTGCTGAGTGGCGCGGCGTCGCCCGGCCAGCTGCGCCAGAACCTGGCCGCCACGGCGGTCGCCTGGGACGACGACCTGGAGGCGCGCCTGTCCGGCCTGGCCGAGGACGCCGAGCACTACTGGGACACCCGGGCGAGGCTCGCCTGGTCGTGACCCGGCCCCCAGCCGCCGACCGGCCGGACCCGCGGCTCCGCGTGCCCCGGCGAGCGTCCGGCCGGGCCTCGACCCCGCCGGATCCCCTCGCGCCGGATGCCCTACGGGCGGATCGTCATCCGCGACACCCGATCGCCCGCCACCCGGAAGGCGAAGTGGCTGGGACCGTTGAACCCGTTCCCGCCGACCTGCGCGGCGACGACCGTCTCCCCGTCCTGCTCGGCGACGCGCGTGATCGCCAGGCTGACCTGCTTGCCGATGAACTCGGCGTCGCTCCAGTCGCGGATGCGGCCGGCCCCGCGGAACTCGCGGCCCCAGTCGTCCACGACGCCGTCCTCGGTGAAGGCCGCCAGGAAGGCCGCCGTGTCCCCGGCGTTGGCGGCGTCGAGCAGGGCCCGTACGGGCTCCGGCGTCTCGTCGGTCATCGTTTCTCCCGTTCCATGCTCGGGCAGCTCAGTGATCAAGCGGCCCGGTGATCAAGCAGCCCGGTGATCAGATCGCTCCGCCGTTGACGGGGATGACCTGACCGTTGACCCACCGGCCGGGCCCCGCCAGGAAGGAGACGATCTCCGCGACGTCGGCCGGCTCCCCGAGGCGCTCCAGCGGCGGCTCGCTCGCGATGCGCTGGACGAGTTCGTCGCTCTTCCCGTTGAAGAACGGCGACGTCGCGATCGGGCCGGGCGCGACCGTGTTGACCGTGATGTCGCGACCGCGCAGTTCCCGGGCGAGCATCAGGGTGATCGCCTCGACCGCGACCCGGCTCTCCTGCTCGGTAATCATCGACGCCCCTCATCGGTCGCCCGGCGTCACCGGACGCCGGGCCGTTGACCAGGATGGCGAGTTCAGGCGCCGTCGTTCTCTCCCTCGATTGCGGCGGCATCCCCCGGGATTGCGCCATCGGCGGGCACGAGCCCGTGCGACCGGCGGAACTCGCTCGGGGCGACGCCGTACCGCCTGCGGAACGCGGCGGCGAACTGGCCGGGACTGCGGTAGCCGCAGGCGATGGACACCTGCAGGATCGTCTGGGAGGTGTCACGCAGCAGGTCGGACGCGTGGTCGAGGCGCAGCCGGGTCAGGTAGCGGTGCGGTGTGAAACCGGTCGAGCTCGCGAACATCCGCAGGAGGTGATACTTGCTGAGGTTCGCCTGGGCGGCGAGATCATCCAGACGGATGTCCTCGTGGAGGTGCTCGCGCATGTACGAGGTGACCAGGCCGAGGGCGCGGGGCCCGAGGACCGCCTTCCCGGACGCCGCCGGGCCGCCGGACCACGGGCTCGCGGGCCCCGGGCCCCCGGTGACCGGGGAGACCCGTCCGTGGGCGCGGTAGAGCAGGTGGACCGCGAGCGTCTGGGCGAGCGAGTCCGCGTAGAGAGGGCCCACGCCCTCCCGCAGCCCCCGGGAGATCGCCCGCCCCGCGGCCACGACCAGCTGGTCGTCCAGATGGAGTGCGTCGGGCAGCGGCCCGGGGGTGCGCAGGCCCTCCTCGCCGAGCAACCGGCAGGTCTCCTCAACCAGCGCCCCGCCGATGTGGATGTGAAGTGACTCCAGCGGCTCCGGGGCGGTGCTGCGCCAGCGCAGCACGCTGACGTTGCCGGGAGCGGTCACTCCGACCGAGCCCGGGTGGTAGGCCGCCCGGCGCCAGGAGCGGCCCTTACGGCTCTCGATGAGGTAGCTGCCGCTCGTCACCAGCACGACGAGCAGATCCGGGGACGCCGCGGTGGCGAACTCCTCCGCCACGGGCGAGTCGCGGTACGTCCGGGCGAGCAGGGTGCGCCACCCCAGGTCCTCACTGGACAGCAGACGCCGGGCGGGCAGGGCGCTCTCCGCGGTCCGGCTGCGGCCGAACGCGTCCGCAGGCGTCCTCCGCACCCGCGAGTCGTCCCCAATGGATGTGCCGTTTTCCCCCATTTACCGGCAACCCTAACCCATCGTCCCAGTTCAGCATGGTCGCCCCCCGGCCGCCACAGGCGCACGGCCGGAGCAGGCGACGATCACCAAAATGGGACAACCCAGTTACCTAGGTCGGTTTCGGATAGAACGTGCCTTGCCTACCCCTTGGTCGCGGGGTGTATGTTTGCAGCCGCAAGCGACGGATGTGGAGGAAGCCGGTGTGATTCCGGCGCGGTCCCGCCACTGTCACCGGGGAGCGATCCTCACCACGCCACTGCCCACGGGCGGGAAGGCCGGGGAGAGCGTCGATCCGGGAGCCAGGATACTCCGGCCGTCGGATCTTCGACCGGGGGCGCGGACCCCCAGGGAGGACGCCGTCATGGCCGTGCCCGGCCTGCGCGAAGGCACCTCGTTGCCGATCGCGCCCCCCGCTTCCTGACATGCCGCACGGCGGCAGGATCGCCCACTCCCCCGCACCCGGCGCAACCGAAATAGCCGGCACACCCGACATAGCGGGCGCAGACGACATGCGCGACGGTGAGCGGGGGCCGCGATGAGCGGCGCGCTGCTGGTCGCGGGCACCACCTCCGACGCCGGCAAGAGCGTGCTGACCGCCGGCCTGTGCCGGTGGCTGGCCCGCCGCGGCGTGCGGGTCGCGCCCTTCAAGGCGCAGAACATGGCGCTCAACTCCATGGTCACGGCCGACGGCGGGGAGATCGGCCGCGCCCAGGCCATGCAGGCCGCGGCCGCCCGGGTGGAGCCCGAGGCGGCGATGAACCCGGTGCTGCTCAAGCCGTCAGGCGAACGGCACTCCCACGTCGTCGTGCTGGGCCGCGCCCACGCCGACGTGGACGCGATGTCCTACCGCGACCACAAGATGCGGCTGCTCGACGTGGCCGTGGACGCGCTGGCCGATTTGCGCCGCCGGTTCGACGTCGTGATCTGCGAGGGCGCCGGCAGCCCGGCCGAGGTCAACCTCCGCGACCGGGACATCGCCAACATGGGCCTGGCCCGCGCCGCGGGCCTGCCCGTCCTCGTCGTCGGCGACATCGACCGCGGCGGTGTGCTGGCCCACTTCGCCGGCACGCTGGCCGTGCTCGACCCGGCCGACCAGCGGCATCTGGCGGGCTTCGTCGTCAACAAGTTCCGCGGCGACCCGGCGCTGCTCCAGCCGGGGCTCGACTGGCTGCGCGCGGCAACCGGCCGCCCGTGCCTGGGCGTGCTGCCCTGGCGGTCCGGCCTGTGGCTCGACGTGGAGGACTCTCTCGACCTGGACAGCCGTCCCGGGCTGTTCACCCCGCCCGTCGGCCCCGACGTGCTCAACGTCGCGCTGGTACGGCTGCCGCGCATGTCGAACGTCACCGACGCCGACGCGCTGGCGGCCGAGCCTGGCGTCGCCGTGCGGCTCGTCACGTCGGCCGCCGAGGCCGAGGAGGCCGACCTCGTCGTCGTTCCGGGCACCCGGGCGACGGTCTCCGACCTGAACTGGATGCGCGAACGCGGCATCGACGCGGCGCTGCGCCGCCGGGCCGCCGCGGGCCGGCCGGTAGTCGGTGTGTGCGGCGGCCTGCAGATGCTCGGCGCGGTCATCGACGACGAGGTGGAGAGCCGGGCCGGCCGGATCGAGGGCCTGGGCCTGCTGCCGGTCCGCACCGAGTTCGGGCCCGAGAAGGTGCTCGCGCTGCCGAGCGGCCGCTGGCGCGGCCACGAGGTCACCGGCTACCAGATCCACCACGGCCGGGTGCGGGTGGAGGGCGGCGAGCCGTTCCTCGACGGCTGCCGCGTGGGCCAGGTCTACGGCACCACCTGGCACGGCCTGTTCGACGGCGACGGCTTCAGGCGGGCCTTCCTCGCGGAGGTCGCGGCCGCCGCCGGGCGCGACTGGCGGCCCGGGACCGGGACGTTCGCCGAGCGGCGCGAGGCCCGTCTCGACGCCCTCGGTGACCTGGTGGAGGAGCACCTCGACACCGACGCCGTGTGGCGGCTCATCGAGGGCGGGGTGCCCGCCGGGCTCCCGCCCGTCGCCATGACCCTCGGCGCTCCCGGCGCCGGAACGCCGGGCGGTTCCGTGGAGGGCGGATGACCTCCGCGACCCATCCCGCCGCCACTGTGACGCTGGAGGACGATCCCGCATGACGATGCTGCTGCTGTCGGCGGCCGACACCGAGCTCCTCGCGGCCCGCCGCAGTGGGGCGTCCTGGCGGGTGGCCAACCCGGCCAGGGTCGCCGCCGCCGACGTCCCGGCCCTGGTGGACGGCGTGGACGTCGTCGTCGTACGGCTCCTCGGCGGCCGCAGGTCGTGGCCGGAGGGCCTGGACGCGGTGCTCGCCTCGGGCCGCCCGGTCGTGGTGCTCGGCGGCGAGCCCGCCCCCGACGCCGCGCTGATGGCGCTGTCGACCGTGCCGTCCGGGGTGGCCGCGGAGGCGCTCGCCTACCTCGCCGAGGGCGGCCCCGGCAACCTGCTCGAACTGCACCGGTTCCTGTCCGACACCCTGCTGCTGACCGGGGAGGGCTTCGCCCCGCCCCGCGGCACCCCGGCGTACGGGATCCGGCCGGGCCGCGTGCGGCACGGCGACCGGCCTCTGGTCGGCGTGATCTACTACCGGGCGCACGAGCTCTCGGGCAACACCGCGTTCGTCGACGGCCTGTGCGACGCGGTCGAGGCCGCCGGGGCCGACGCGCTGCCGGTCTTCTGCGGATCGCTACGTGGCGCCGATCCCGCGCTGTTCGACCTGCTCCGTGGCGTGGACGCGCTGGTCGTCACCGTCCTCGCGGCGGGCGGCGCGGTCGCGACCGAGGCCGTGGCGGGCGGGGACGACGACGCGTGGGACGTGGGGGCGCTGGCCGCGCTCGACGTGCCGGTGCTGCAGGGCCTGTGCCTGACCACCTCGCGGGCCGTCTGGGCCGAGTCCGACGCCGGGCTGTCGCCGCTGGACGCGGCCATGCAGGTGGCGGTGCCCGAGTTCGACGGGCGGCTCGTGACGGTGCCGTTCTCCTTCAAGGAGGACGGCCCGGACGGTGTGCCCGTCTACGTCGCCGACCCCGGGCGGTGTGCCCGGGTGGCCGGCCTCGCGGTCGCGCACGCCCGGCTGCGCCGGGTGCCGAACGGCGACAAGCGGCTGGCCGTCGTGCTGTCGTCGTATCCCACCAAACACGCCCGCGTCGGCAACGCCGTCGGCATGGACACCCCGGCCTCGGCCATCGTCCTGCTCGGCGCGCTGCGCGAGGCCGGTTACGACGTGGGGGCCGTCCCCGGCGACGGCGACACACTGATCCACGCGCTGATCGCGGCCGGCGGTCACGACGTGGAGTGGCTGACCGAGGAGCAGCTCGCCGCCTCACCGGCCCGGGTGCCGCTCGCCGCGTACCGGGAGTGGTTCGCGGAGCTGCCCGCCGGCCTGCGGGACGCGGTCACCGAGGCCTGGGGGCCGCCGCCCGGCTCGCTCTACGTCGACGGGGACGACATCGTCATCGCTGCGCTGCGGTTCGGCAACGTCATCGTGGCGATCCAGCCGCCGCGCGGCTTCGGCGAGAACCCGGTGGCCATCTACCACGACCCCGATCTGCCGCCGAGTCACCACTATCTGGCGACGTACCGCTGGCTGGCCCGCGACTTCGGCGCGCACGCCGTGGTGCACCTCGGCAAGCACGGCACGCTGGAATGGCTGCCCGGCAAGGGCCTCGGCCTGTCCGCGTCGTGCGCCCCCGACGCGGTGCTCGGGGACCTGCCGCTGGTCTACCCGTTCATCGTCAACGACCCCGGCGAGGGCACCCAGGCCAAGCGGCGCGGGCACGCAACCGTCGTCGACCACATGATCCCGCCGATGGCCAGGGCCGACTCGTACGGCGACCTCGCCCGGCTCGAACAGCTCCTCGACGAGCACGCCACCGTGGCCGCCCTCGACCCGGCCAAGCTGCCGGCCGTGCGGGCGCAGATCTGGACGCTGATCCAGGCCGCCCAGCTCCACCACGACCTGCACGTGGACGACCGCCCGGGCGACGCGGAGTTCGACGACTTCCTGCTGCACGTCGACGGCTACCTCTGCGAGATCAAGGACGTGCAGATCCGGGACGGCCTGCACGTGCTGGGCCAGGCCCCGGCCGGGGAGGCCCGGGTCAACCTGGTGCTCGCGGTGCTGCGGGCCCGGCAGGTGTGGGGCGGCGCGGCCGGCGCGCTGCCCGGACTGCGCGAGGCGCTCGGCCTGGCCGAGGGCAAGGAGGCCAGGGGCGAGGTCGACCGGTTCGAGGAGGAGGCCAGGCGCCTGGTCGGGGCCATGGAGGAGCGCGGCTGGGATCCGGCCGCGGCCGCCGAGGTCTCCCCCGTTGCCGGCGTCGCCCGGGTGCTGCGCTTCGCCGCCGCCGAGGTCGTGCCGAGGCTGGCCCGCACCACCGACGAGGTGACCCACGTGGTGCACGCGCTTGACGGCGGATACGTGCCCGCCGGACCGTCGGGCTCGCCCACCCGAGGGCTGGTCAACGTGCTGCCGACCGGCCGCAACTTCTACTCCGTCGACCCGAAGGCGATCCCGTCGCGGCTCGCCTGGGAGACGGGCGCGGCGCTGGCGGCCTCGCTGGCCGAGCGCTACCGCGCCGACACGGGCGCCTGGCCCCGCACGGTGGGCCTCACGGTCTGGGGCACCAGCGCGATGCGCACCCAGGGCGACGACATCGCCGAGGTCTTCGCCCTGCTCGGCGTGCGGCCGGCCTGGGACGACGCCTCCCGCCGGGTCACCGGTTTCGAGATCATGACGCCGGAGGAGCTCGGCCGCCCCCGCGTCGATGTGGTGGTGCGCATCAGCGGCTTCTTCCGCGACGCCTTCCCGCACGTCGTCGCGCTGATGGACGACGCCGTCCGGGCCGTCGCCGCGCTCGACGAGCCGGCCGAGATCAACCCGCTGCGCGCGCACGTCGCCGACGAGGTGGCCCGGCACGGCGACCACCGCCGGGCCACCAGCCGCGTCTTCGGCTCCAAGCCCGGCGCGTACGGCGCGGGCCTGCTGCCGCTGATCGACGCCCGCAACTGGCGGGACGACGCCGACCTCGCCGAGGTCTACGCCGTATGGGGCGGCTACGCGTACGGCAGGGGGCTGGACGGCCGGGAGGCCAGAGCCGACATGGAGTCGGCGTTCCGGCGCATCGAGGTGGCCGCGAAGAACCAGGACAACCGCGAGCACGACATCGCCGACTCCGACGACTACTTCCAGTACCACGGCGGCATGGTGGCCATGGTCCGCCACCTGACCGGCACCTCCCCCGCCGCGTACGTGGGCGACTCGCACGTGCCGGACACGGTGCGCACCAGGACGCTGGGCGAGGAGACGCGCCGGGTGTTCCGCTCCCGCGTGGTCAACCCCCGCTGGATCGCGGCGATGCGGCGGCACGGCTACAAGGGCGCGTTCGAGATGGCGGCGACCGTCGACTACCTGTTCGGCTTCGACGCCACCGCCGGGGTCGTGGACGACTGGATGTACGAGTCGCTGGCCCAGTCGTACGTGTTCGACCCGGAGGTGCGGGAGTTCATGCGCCGCTCGAACCCCTGGGCGCTGCGCGGCATCGCGGAGCGGCTGCTTGAGGCGGCCGAGCGGGGCCTGTGGGCGGAGCCGTCCGCCGACACCCTCGACGGCCTGCGGGCGACATATCTGGAGATGGAAGGCGACCTGGAGGCCGGCCGGTGACCGCGACGTATCCGTTCAGCGCCGTCGTCGGGCTCGACGACCTGAAGCTCGCGCTGCTGTTGAACGCCGTGTCCCCCGCCATCGGAGGGGTGCTCGTGCGGGGCGAGAAGGGCACGGCCAAGTCGACCGTGGTGCGGTCGCTCGCCGCCCTGCTGCCGCCCGTGGACGTGGTGACCGGCTGCCGGTTCTCCTGCGACCCGGCCGCGCCCGACCCCGCCTGCCCCGACGGGCCGCACGACAAGCCACACGACGGGCCACACGACGGGCCCCAGGCCCTTTCGCGGCCGGCCCGGCTGGTGGAGCTGCCTGTGGGTGCGAGCGAGGACCGGGTGGCCGGCTCGCTCGACCTGGAGCGGGCCCTGACCGAGGGCGTCCGGGCGTTCGACCCCGGTCTGCTCGCCGCCGCTCACCGCGGCGTCCTGTACGTCGACGAGGTCAACCTCCTCCACGACCACCTGGTCGACCTGCTCCTCGACGCCGCCGCGATGGGCACGTCGTACGTCGAGCGCGAGGGCGTGTCGGTGCGGCACGCAGCCCGCTTCCTGCTGGTGGGCACGATGAACCCCGAGGAGGGGGAGCTGCGCCCCCAGCTGCTCGACCGGTTCGGCCTCACGGTCGAGGTGCGCGCCACCCGCGAGCCCAGGGAGCGGGCGGAGGTGGTCCGCCGCCGGCTGGCGTTCGACGAGGACCCGGCCGGTTTCGCCGCCGCGTACCGGGAAGGCGACGCCGGGCTCGCCGCGCGCATCGCGGCGGCCCGGGCGCGGCTGACCCGCGTGACGCTGCCCGACTCCGCGCTGCGCCAGATCACCGCCGTATGCGCGGCGTTCGGTGTCGACGGCCTGCGGGCCGACCTGGTGACGGCCCGTGCGGCCGTCGCGCTGGCCGCGTGGGAGGGCCGCGACGAGGTGACGGGGGACGACGTGCGGGCGGCGGCCCGGCTCGCGCTCCCGCACCGCCGCCGCAGGGATCCGTTCGACGCGCCGGGGGCGGACGACGAGCAGCTCGACCGGGCGCTCGCCGAGGCCGCGCGGAGTGAGGAGGACGACGATCCCGAACCCGACCCCGACGGCGGGCCCGGCACGGACGGTCCCGAAGGCGGCCCCGGCAGCGGTCCCGGCACGGACGGCCCCGGCGACGCGGGCGACGCGAGCGGCCGTGCCGGGAACCGCGAGGAACCGCGCGGCGGCGACGGGAGCAGGGAGCAGTCCCCGGCCGCCCCGGGCACGCCCTACCGGCCCCGGCTGCTCGCCCCGCCCACGGTCGGGGAGGGCGGCCCGGCCGGGCGGCGCGGCCGGACCACGGGCGGCGCCGGCCGGGCGGCGGGCGCGCGCCCGCCCGCGGACCGGCTGCGGCGGCTCCACCTCACGGCGACCCTCGCCGCGGCGGCCCCGCACCAGCTCGCCCGGGGCCGTGACGGCGGCGGCCTCGTGCTGCGCCCGGACGACCTGCGCGAGGCGGTGAACGAGGGCCGCGAGTCCAACCTCGTGCTGTTCTGCGTGGACGCGAGCGGCTCGATGGCGGCGCGGGCCCGCATGACGGCGGTGAAGGGCGCGGTGCTGTCGCTCCTGCTCGACGCCTACCAGCGGCGCGACAAGGTGGGCCTGGTGACGTTCCGGGGCGAGGACGCGACGGTGGCGCTGCCGCCGACGTCCAGCGTCGAACTCGCGTCCGCCCGGCTGGCCAGGCTGCCCACGGGCGGCCGCACGCCCATCGCCGCGGGCCTGCGCCGGTCCGCGAACGTGCTGGCCACCGAGCGGCTGCGCGACCCGCGCCGCCGCCCGCTGCTGGTGGTCGTGACCGACGGCCGTCACACCGCCGGCCCCGACCCCGCCGCCGTGGCCGCCCGGCTGGCCGCCCACGGCGTCGCGAGCGTGGTCGTCGACTGCGAGCAGGGTCCCGTACGGCTGGGCCTGGCCACCCGGCTCGGCGCCGCGCTGGGCGGCGTGACGCTGCGGCTCGGCGACCTGGCGGCCGGTGACCTGGCCGGAGTGGTCCGCGACGTGAGGAGGGTGGCGTAGATGCCGCAGGGCAGGCCGGCCGCGGTGCCGGACGACGGGCTGACGACGCGGGAGCGGCGCAACCGGCCGCTGGTCATCGTGCACACGGGCGAGATGAAGGGGAAGTCGACGGCCGCCTTCGGGCTCGCGCTGCGCGCGTGGAACCAGGGCTGGCCGATCGGGGTGTTCCAGTTCGTGAAGAGCGCGAAGTGGCGGGTCGGCGAGGAGGCGGCGCTGCGCGCGCTCGGGCGCGTCCACGCCGAGACCGGCGAGGGCGGCCCGGTGACCTGGCACAAGATGGGCGAGGGCTGGTCGTGGATCCAGCGTCCCGGCACCGAGGCCGACCACGCCGCCGACGCCAGGGAGGGCTGGGAGCAGATCCGGCGCGACCTGGCGGCCGAGAGCTACGGGCTCTACGTGCTCGACGAGTTCACCTACCCCATGAAGTGGGGCTGGGTGGACGTCGACGACGTGGTGGCGACGCTGCGCGACCGGCCGGGACGGCAGCACGTGGTCATCACCGGGAGGGACGCCGACCCCCGGCTGGTCGGGGCGGCCGACCTGGTCGTGGAGATGACGAAGGTCAAGCACCCGATGGACGCGGGGCAGAAGGGCCAGCGGGGCATCGAATGGTGAGCGAATGGTGACGGTGCCCCGGCTCGTGGTCGCCGCCCCGGCGTCGGGGGCGGGCAAGACCACGGTGGCCACCGGGATCATGGCGGCGCTGGCGGCACGCGGGCTGCGGGTGTCGCCGCACAAGGTCGGCCCCGACTACATCGACCCCGGCTACCACGCGCTGGCCACCGGCCGGCCCGGCCGCAACCTCGACGCGTTCCTCACCGGGGACGGCCTGGTCGCCCCGCTGTTCGCGCACGGCGCCCGCGGCGCGGACGTCGCCGTCGTCGAGGGCGTGATGGGCCTGTTCGACGGCCGGGGCTCGACCGGCGAGGCGTCCACCGCCCACGTCGCCAAGCTTCTGGACGCCCCCGTGCTACTGGTCGTCGACGCGTCGTCGCAGTCGTCGTCGGTGGCCGCGCTGGTCCACGGCTTCGCGACGTACGACCCGTCCGTGCGGGTCGCCGCCGTGGTGCTGAACCGGGTGGGCTCCGCCCGGCACGAGCAGATCCTGCGGGAGGCGCTCGCGTCCGCGGGCGTGCCGGTCGCGGGCGCGCTGCCGCGCGACGCCGGCGTCCACGTGCCCTCGCGGCACCTCGGCCTGGTCCCCGCGCGTGAGCGGGAGACGCAGGCCCGCCGGGCCGTGGCCGCGCTGGGCGAGCTGGTGGAGCGCCACTGCGACCTCGGCCTGATCCTGCGCGTCGCGTCGGCCGCGCCGCCGCTGGCCGCCGTCCCGTGGTCGGCCGGCGACGCCCTCGCGTCCGTATCCGCGTCCGGGTGGGTGTCCGGCTCCGGGTCCGCCGCTCGGGCGGGCCGGCCGGTCGTCGCGGTGGCCGCGGGGGCCGCGTTCACCTTCGCCTACGCCGAGACGGCCGAACTCCTGGAGGCCGCCGGAGCCGACGTGGCCCACGTCGACCCGCTGACGGACGAACGGCTGCCCGAAGGGACCCGCGGCCTGGTGCTGGGCGGCGGGTTCCCCGAGGTCCACGCCGCCGACCTGTCGGCCAACGCCCCGCTGCGGGCCGAGGTCGCCCGCCTCGCGGCGCGCGGACTGCCCGTCTGGGCCGAGTGCGCCGGGCTGCTCTACCTCGCCCGGTCCCTCGACGGCGCCCCGATGTGCGGGGTGCTGCCGGCCGACGCCCGCATGACCGGCCGCCTGACCCTGGGCTACCGGGAGGCGGCCCGGCCCGACGGGTCGGCCGTGCGGGCGCACGAGTTCCACCGCACGGCCTGCTCCCCCGCCGCCGGCGCGCCCCCCTCGTACGGCCCCGCGTACACGCTGGAAGGCGGGCGGCGCGAGGGGTTCGTCCGGGGCGGTGTGCACGCCTCCTATCTGCATGTCCACTGGGCCGGCGCGCCGCGCCTCGCCCGCGATCTGGTGGAGGCCGCCGCATGAGGCCCACGCTGTACGGGGTCGGCGTCGGCCCCGGCGACCCCGACCTCGTCACGGTCAGGGCCGTGCGCGTGCTGCGGGACGCCGACGTCGTGGTGGTGCCGGTGGCCGACACCGGCGAGGAGGGACGCGCCGAGCGGATCGTCCGCGCCAACGTGGACCGCGAGGTGCGGCGGCTGGTGTTCGCGCTGACCGACGGCCCCCGGCGGGACGACGCCTGGGACGCGGCCGGGGAGGCCGTCGCCCGCTGCTACGCCGAGGGCGGCCGGACCGTCGCCTTCGCCACTATCGGAGACCCCAACGTCTACAGCACGTTCACCTACCTCGCGGACACCGTGCGCGCGCTCGTGCCCGCAGTACGGGTGGAGACCGTGCCGGGGATCACCGCCATGCAGGCGCTGGCCGCGGGCAGCGGCACCGTGCTGGTCGAGGGCCGCGAGTCGCTCGCGCTGATGCCGCTGACCGCCGGGGTCGGCGCGCTGCGCCGGGCGCTCGACGCCCACGACACCGTCGTCGCCTACAAGGGCGGCCGGGTGCTGCCCCAGGTGCTCGACGCCGTACGCGACGCGGGCAGGCTCGACGGCGCCGTCTACGGTGCCGCGCTCGGCCTGCCCGACGAGGACATCCGGGCCGCCGCCGACCTGGACCCCGGGGCTGCCGCGCCGTACCTGTCGGCGCTGCTGGTGACCCCGAAGCGGACCGGCCGAGGAGGAAGACTGTGAAAGACGGCGCGACGAGCGGAGGCCGCGAGAGCGGCGGCTCCGTCACGTTCATCGGGGCCGGGCCCGGCGCGGCCGATCTGCTGACCCTGCGCGGGGCCGCGGCGATCGGCCGGGCGGACATCGTGATCTGGGCCTCCAGCCTGGTGCACCCGGGTGTGCTGGAGCACGCCCGGCCGGACGCCCGGATCGTCGACTCGGCCGCCGTGCCGCTTGAGGAAGTGGTGGCCCTTTACGAGGAGGCCGCCAGGGACGGCCTGCGCGTGGCGCGGGTGCACTCCGGCGACCCGGCGTTGTGGGGCGCCGTGCAGGAGCAGCTCGACCGGTGCGCCGCCCTCGGCCTGACCGCCGAGATCGTGCCCGGCGTGTCGAGCTTCACCGCGGTCGCCGCCGCGGCCGGGCGGGAGCTCACCGTCCCCGAGGTGGCGCAGTCGGTGGTGCTCACCCGGCTGGAGGGCGGCAAGACGCCGATGCCCGCCGGCGAGACCGTCCGCGGCTTCGCGGCGCACGGCGCGACCATGGCCCTGTTCCTGTCGGCCGCCCGATCGGCCCAGCTCCAGCACGAGCTGCTGGAGGGCGGCTATCCGCCGGAGACGCCGTGCGTCATCGGCTACCGGGTGACGTGGGACGACGAGCTCGTGCTGCGCTGCCGGCTCGACGAGCTGGCCGCCACCGTGCGGGCGCACAAACTGTGGAAGCACACGCTGGTGCTGGTGGGGCCCGCGCTCGGCGCCGAGGGGACCCGGTCGCACCTCTATCACCCGGGGCACTTCCACGGGCACCGCCGCCCTGACCCCGCCGCCCGGCGCGCGCTGCGCGCCAGAGGCGCGTCGTGACCGCGCCGCCCGGCTCCCCCGGGTCGCCTTCGGGGCCCGAGCTGCGCGAGCCCGACCTGCCCCGCACGATGAAGGTCCGCAAGCGGGCGCTGCGCACCGGCTGGACGACCGGGACGTGCAGCGCGGCGGCGGCGAAGGCCGCGAGCATCGCACTCGCCCGCGGGGAGACCCCCGCCGTCGTGGACACCCCGCTGCCCGGCGGTGACCGGGTGACGCTGCCGGTCGACTCCTACGAGGTGCGCGACGGCCGGGCGACGGCCGTCGTGGTGAAGGACGGCGGCGACGACCCCGACGTCACCCACGGCGCGCACATGACGGCGACGGTGTCGTGGCGCCCCGAGGCCGGGATCGAACTGGACGGCGGCGTGGGCGTGGGCGTGGTGACCAAGCCCGGCCTCGGGCTTGAGGTCGGCGGCCCGGCAATCAACCCGGCCCCCCGCGCGCAGATCACGCGGGCCGTCGGCGAGGTGCTCGACCTCGGCGAGCGCGGGGTGCGCGTCGTCATCAGCGTGCCCGAGGGCGAGCGCATGGCCCGCAAGACGACCAACGCCAGGCTCGGCATCCTCGGCGGCATCTCGATCCTCGGCACGACCGGGATCGTCCGGCCGTTCTCCACCGAGTCGTGGCGGTCCTCCGTGGTGCAGGCCATCGGGGTGATGGCGGCCCAGGGCGAGCGGACGCTCGTGCTGTCCACCGGCGGCCGGACCGACGGCGCGGCCATGCGGCTGCGACCCGGCCTCCCCGAGGTGTGCTTCGTCGAGGTGGGCGACTTCACCGGGGCCGCGCTGCGCCGGGCGGTCGACGAGGGGATCACCGACGTGCTCTTCGTGGGCATGGCGGGAAAGCTCACCAAGCTCGCCGCCGGCGTGCTCATGACCCACTACACCCGATCGAAGATCGACCGCGATCTCCTCGCCTCGGTGACGCGGGAGGCAGGCGGGGACGACGCGCTCGTGGCCGAGGTCGCCGCCGCCAACACCGCCCGCCACGCGTACGAGCTGTGGGAGGCCGCGGGGCTCCTTGCCCGTGCGGGCGGGCTCATCTGCGGCCGGGTGAAGGACGTGCTGGAGCGGTTCACCGGCGGCGTCGTCACCGCCAGCGTGATCATGGTCGACCCGGACGGCCGCGGTCCGGTCGCGTCGAGCGGGGAGGCGCCGTGACCGACCAGGCGGCTACTCAGGCCACCGGCCACCCGACCGACCAGGCGACCACTCAGGCGACCGGCCACGTGGCCGCTCGGGTGACCGTGATCGGCGTGGACGGGCGGCCCCTGCCGGAGCGGGCCGCCGCCCGGCTGGCCGGGGCGACGCTGGTGGCGGGGGCCAGGCGGCACCTCGACGCCCTGGCCGTGCCCGAGGCGGCGGAGCGGCACGTGCTTGGCGACGTGGCCGCGGGTGTCGCGGCGGTCCGCGCCCATCGCGGGCCCGCCGTCGTGCTCGCCTCCGGCGACCCGGGATTCTTCGGCATCGTCCGCCTGCTGCGCCAGGCCGGGCTCGACCCCGACGTCGAGCCGGCCGTGTCGTCGGTCGCGGCGGCCTTCGCGCTGGCCGGGGAGACCTGGGACGACGCCGTCGTCGTCAGCGCGCACGGCCGGGACCCGCGGCCCGCCGTCAACGCCTGCCTGGCGCTGCCCAAGGTGGCCGTGCTCACGGCGCCCGGCAGCGGGCCTGCCGAGATCGGCGCGGCGCTGCGCGGCCGGCCGAGACGGCTGGTCGTCGCCGAGCGCCTGGGCACCCCGGAGCAGCGGGTCACCGAGTGCGCGCCCGAAGAGGCCGCGGCCCGGTCGTGGGCGGAGCCCAACGTCGTGCTGGCGCTGGCCGGCCGTGAGGCCGCCGGGCGCGGATGGGCGGCGCCCCGCCGCCTGACCCCCGCCCGCTGGGGCCTGCCCGAGGAGGCGTACGACCACCGCGACAGCATGATCACCAAGGCGGAGGTGCGGGCCCTCGCGCTCGCGCACCTCGGCCCCGGCCTGGGCGACCTGGTGTGGGACGTGGGCTGCGGGAGCGGCTCGGTCGCGGTCGAGTGCGCCCGTTTCGGCGCGGCGGCCGTGGCGGTCGACCGCGACCCCGCGCAGTGCGAGCGGGCCCGCCGCAACGCCCGCGGCCACGACGTCGACGTGCTGGTCGTCGGCGGGGACGCCCCCGCCTGCCTGGCCGGTCTCCCCGACCCCGACGCCGTCTTCGTGGGCGGCGGCGGCCCGGAGGTCGTCGCCGCCGCGGCGGGCCGGGGCGCGCGCGCCGTCGTGGTGGCGCTGGCCGCCGTCGACCGGATCGCGGCCACGCGGGACGCCCTCGCCGCCGCGTCGTACGAGGTGGGCGGCGCCGTCGTCAACGCGTCGCGTTTCGCCCCGCTGCCCGGCGGCGCCACCCGGCTCGACGCGACCAACCCGGTCTTCCTCGTCTGGGGGCACCGGGTCGTGAGGCACGGGGTCGTGAGGCACGGGAGGCACCGATGAGCATCAAGGAGGCAGCGTGAAGACCGGGCTGGTGACCGGGGTGGTGACCGCCACCAGGGCGGGCGGCGTGGCCGCCGACCGGCTGGCCGGGGCGTGGGGAGACGTCCGGCGTTACCCGGTCGCCGATCTGGCGGACGCCTGGCGCGAGTGCGACGAGATCGTCTGCTTCCTCGCCGTCGGGGCCGCCGTACGGCTGCTCGCGCCCCTCCTCGGCGACAAGCGGACCGACCCCGGCGTGGTGTGCGTCGACGAGGCGGGCCGGTTCGCGGTGGCCGTCGTCGGCGGGCACGCCGGCGGCGCGAACCGGCTGGCGCGACGGGTGGGCGACGTCCTCGGCGCGCTGCCGGTCGTCACCACCGCCACGGACGCCACGGGGACAAGCCCGCTCGACGAGCTCGGCCTGCCGGTCGAGGGCGACGTCGCCGCAGTGACGCGGGCCATGCTGGACGGCGAGGAGGTGGCGCTGGTCGCCGACGCGACCTGGCCGCTGCCGCCGCTGCCGGTCACCCCCGGCCGGGCCGGGGACGGCACTGGCGGCGCGGACGGCGTGCCCCGCATCCTCCTCACGGACCGTGCCACAGACCTTGTCACAGACCTTGTCACAGACCTTGTCACGGACCTTGTCACAGGCCGTGATACGGACCATGCCACAGACCATGTCACGGACAGCACGGCCGCACCGCCCCGGCCGGTCGTGATCGTCCGCCCGCCGAGCCTGGCCGTCGGCGTCGGGGGCAGCCGCGGCGTGCCGGCCGAAGAGGTCATCGGGCTGGTGCGGGCCGCCCTCGCGGAGGCCGGGCTGGCCCTGGGCTCGGTTTCCCGGCTGGCCACCGCCGACGTGAAGGCCGACGAGCCCGGAATCGTCGAGGCGGCGCGGGCTCTCGGCGTGCCGCTGGTCACCTACCCGGCGGACCGGCTCGCCGGCGTCGCCGTGCCGAACCCGAGCGAGGTCGTGCGTGCGGCCGTCGGGACGCCGAGCGTCGCCGAGGCGGCGGCGTTGGCCGGCGGCGGCGAGCTGGTGGTGCGGAAACGGAAGTCGGCGATGGCCACCGTCGCGGTGGCGCGGCTGCGCCCGCGCGGGCGGCTCGCGATCGTCGGGCTCGGTCCCGGCTCCCGCGACCTGCTCACCCCCCGGGCGGTCGCCGAGCTGCGCCGGGCGGGTCACGTCGTCGGCCTCGACCAGTACGTGGCGCAGATCCGCGACCTGCTGCGGCCCGGCACGCGCGTCGTGGAGTCCGGGCTCGGCGCCGAGGAGGAACGGGCCCGCGCCGCCGTGCGGCTGGCCGCCGAGGGTCACGCGGTGGCGCTGATCGGCAGCGGCGACGCCGGAGTGTACGCGATGGCCTCGCCCGCTCTGGAGAACGCCGACGACTCGTTCGACGTGGTCGGCGTGCCGGGCGTCACGGCGATGCTGGCCGCCTCGGCCCTGCTCGGCGCGCCGCTCGGTCACGACCACTGCGCCATCAGCCTGTCCGACCTGCACACGCCGTGGGAGGCCATCGAGCGGCGGGTGACCGCGGCCGCGGAGTCGGACCTCGTGGTCGCGTTCTACAACCCCCGCTCGCGCGGCCGCCACTGGCAGCTGCCGAAGGCCCTGGAGATCCTCGCCCTGCACCGGCCGCCGGCCACCCCGGCCGGAGTGGTGACGGACGCGAGCCGTCCGGCCCAGCACGTCCTGCTGACCACGCTCGGCGAGCTCGATCCCGAGCTGGTCACCATGCGGAGCCTGGTGATCGTCGGCTCCAGCCGGAGCCGGGTGGTCGCCGGCCGTTTCGTGACACCGAGGGAGTATGTGTGGCAACGCTGAGCTCCTCCATGAGTCCCGCCGTGAGTCTCGCTGTGAGTCCCGCTGTGGGTTACGCCGTGACGGCCGCCTGCGCGGGATGCGGGGCGTGCCTGCTCACCTGCCCCGAGCACGCGATACGGCCCGCGGACGGCGGGGGGCTGGTGGTCCTCGACGACCGCTGCACGCGCTGCGGGGAGTGCGCCGAGATCTGTCCCGTCGACGCGGTCGTGGAGGTGCGCTCGTGAATCCGCCCGCGTACGCCGGGGTGAGATGGACCGCGCGGGAACGCGCGCGGATCGGCGGCATCGTCGCCGTCGTCACGGCCCTGCACATCGCCGGATGGTCGCTGTACCTCTACTACGCCGAGGGCCTCGCCGGGGCGGGCGCCTTCGCCGGGGCCGGGACCCTCGCCTACAGCCTCGGCGTCCGGCACGCCTTCGACGCCGACCACATCGCCGCGATCGACGACACGACGCGGCTGATGCTCCAGCGGGGACGCCGCCCGGTCGGGGTCGGATTCTTCTTCGCGCTCGGGCACTCCACCGTGGTGCTGGCCCTCGCCCTGATCGTGGCGATGGCCGCCGGGGCCGCCGGGCACGACGTCGAGAGCTTCCGCCGGGTGGGCGGGATCGTCTCGCAGGTCGTCGCCATGTCGTTTCTGCTGCTCGTCGCGGTGCTGAACGGCATGGTGCTCGCCGGGGTGATCGGGCTGTGGCGGCGCATGACGCGCGGCCGGATCGACCGGGACGAGCTGGAACTCCTGCTGCTGAACCGGGGCCTGATGAACCGCGTGCTCGGCAGCCGCGTCCGCGGGCTGATCCGGTCGTCGTGGCACATGTACCCGGTCGGCCTGCTGTTCGGGCTGGGCCTGGAGACGGCCAGCGAGGTGACGCTGCTCGCCCTGTCGGCCAGCACGGCCTCGCAGGGCAGCCTCCCGACGACGGCCGTGCTCACGCTGCCCCTGCTGTTCGCCGCCGGCATGACGGCCTGCGACACCGCCGACAGCCTGCTCATGTCGCGGGCCTACTCGTGGGCCTACCGCAGCCCGGCGCGGCGGCTCTACTACAACGCGGCGACGACCGGGGTGACCGTCCTGGTCGCCGCGTTCATCGCGACCGTCTACCTCGCCGGGCTGGCGGCCGAGGCGACGGGCGCCGGCGGTGCGCTCGCCGCGTACGCCTCGCTCGCCGACCACTTCGAGCTGTTCGGCTACGTCATCGTGGCGCTGTTCGCGACGGTGTGGGGCGGGGCCGCCCTCGTGTGGCGGGTGTCGGGGCTCGGCCGGAGGTACGCCGAATGAGCCGGCCGCCACGCCCGAGGACGGTCCACCCCATCGAGGTCCGGTCGTACGAGATCCTCCGCTCGCGGGCGGACACCTCGGGCCTGCCTCCGCTGACCCGCGCCGTGACCGAACGGGTGATCCACGCCAGCGCCGACCTCGACTACCTCGGCGACCTCGTCGTCTCCGGCGAGGACGACCTGGCGGCCGCGGCCGCCGCGCTGCGGGCCGGCACGCCCGTCGTCGCCGACGTCGAGATGGTCGCCGCCGGCATCACCGCGGTCACCCCCGTCTGCCGGGTGCGCGGCGCCGCGGCCGGGCCGGGCCTGACCCGCAGCGCCGCCGCCATCCGGATGGCGTACGACGAGGTGGGGCCGGGAGCGGTGTGGGTGGTGGGCAACGCGCCCACGGCGCTGGAGGAGATCCTTCGGCTCGGCGTCCGGCCCGCGCTGGTCGTGGGCCTGCCGGTCGGATTCGTCGGGGCGGCCGAGTCGAAGCAGGCCCTGCGCGAGGCATGCCTGCCCGCGGTCAGCAACCGGGGCGAGAAGGGCGGGTCGGCGGTCGCCGCCGCCGCCGTCAACGCACTGCTCTACTGGGAGGGGTCATGAACGAGCCGACCGCCACGCACCGGGGCGGCGCATGAGCGCGCTGCTGCTGGTGGGCCACGGCACCACGGACGCGGCCGGCGTGCGGGACTTCCACCGGCTGGTCGACATCGTCGCCGAGCGGGCGTCCGTCCCCGTCGCCGGAGGATTCATCGAGCTGTCGCGCCCGCCGCTGCGGGACGCCGTCGCGACGCTGGTCGCCTCCGGGCACCGCAAACTCGGTGTCGTCCCGCTCGTGCTGGTCGCCGCCGGGCACGCCAAGGGCGACATCCCGGCCGCGCTGCGCCGCGAGGCCGACCGGCACCCACGGCTCGCCTATTCGTACGGCCGCCCGCTCGGCCCGCACCCGGCGCTGCTCGACCTGCTGGAGGAGCGGCTCGACGCGGTGCTCGACCCGAGCGAGCGCTCGGGCACGACGGTGGTGCTCGTGGGCCGCGGATCCACCGACCCCGACGCGAACGCCGAGCACGTGAAGGTCGCCCGGCTGCTGTGGGAGGGACGGGGTCTCGCCGGGGTCGAACCCGCGTTCATCAGCCTCGCCTCCCCCTCGGTCCCCGAGGCCCTGGAGCGGGCCAGGCTGCTCGGCGCCCGCCGGATCGTGGTGCTGCCGTACTTCCTGTTCAACGGCGTGCTCCCGGCCCGCAGCGCCGAGCAGTCGATCGCGTGGGCGGCCACCCGGCCGGAGGTCGACGTGCGGTGCGCCGACGTGATCGGGCCCGCCCCGGCGCTGGCGGACCTCGCGCTCGAACGCTTCCGCGAGGCCCTGCGCGGCGACATCCGGATGAACTGCGACACCTGCGTCTACCGGATCGAGATGCCGGGGCACGAGCACCGGGTCGGGGCCCCGCAACACCCGCATCACCACCCGGACGACCCGGCGCACACACACGCCCACGCCTGACCGCCGGCCTGATCCCGCGAGTTGACCTCAACCTCACTTCAGGTTGCACGGTGGACGGGACGGATCGCCACCCGGTGAGTGAGGAGACGCACGTGCGCGCTGTCCGGCAGTACGAGTTCGGCCCGGCGGAGAACCTGCGATACGAAGAGGTGCCCGATCCGGAGCCCGCCGCCGGGCAGGTGCGCGTCGTCGTCGCGGCGTCCGGCGTGCACCTGATCGACACGGCGATCCGGGCGGGAACGGCGAAGGTGCCGTTCCCGCTTCCTGAGCTGCCGATGACGCCCGGCAGGGAGGTGGCGGGGACCGTCGACGCGGTCGGCCACGGGGTGGGCCGGGAGTGGCTGGGCCGGCGCGTCGTCGCGCATCTCGGCATGACCAGCGGCGGCTACGCCGAGATGGCCGTCGCCGACGTGACCGCGCTGCACGAGCTGCCCGGCCACCTCGACGAGGCGACGGCGGTGGCCATGATCGGCACCGGCCGCATGACGATGGGCATCCTGGCGCTGGCCAGGATCACCCCGGCCGACGTCGTGCTGGTCACCAGCGCCGCGGGCGGGATCGGCACCCTGCTCGTGCAGGCGGCCCGTGAGGCGGGCGCCACCGTGGTGGGCGCGGCGGGCGGCGGCGCGAAGACCGCGCGGGTGCTGGCCTCCGGGGCCGACGTGGCGGCCGACTACACGTCGCCGGGCTGGCCGGACGAGGTGCGCCGGGCGCTCGGCGGGCGCGAGGTCACCCTGGCCCTCGACGGCGTGGGCGGCGAACCCGGCCGCGCCGCCCTCGACCTGCTGGGCGCGGGCGGGCGGATCGTCCTGTTCGGGTTCTCCTCGGGCGAGCCGACCCGCTTCACCTCCGAGGATCTCCTGAGGCGGAGCCTGACGGCCGTCGTCGCCCTGGGCGCGCCGATCCTGAAGCTGCCCGGCGGCCTGCGCGCGCTGGAGGAGCGGGCGCTCGCCGAGGCCGCCGCCGGCCGGCTCGTGCCCGCCCTGTCGGCGTTCCCCCTCAAGGACGCCGCGGCCGCGCACGCCGCGCTGGAGAGCCGGGCCACCTCCGGCAAGGTCGTGCTGGTCCCCTGACCCGCCGCCCGCATCCGTTCGCATCTGCTCGGCCGTGACGTCCCGCTCGGGCTGGGCGGTGGCGACGCGCTCGGCTCCAATCGCGGGTCGGTGGCGACACGGGCTTCTGCGTGATGACCGGCACCGCGGTCAAGCTGCGCTAATCCTCGATGGCCGGTGTGAGCGCGCGGTCGCGCCGCAGCGAGTGGAGCGCGACGAGCAGGCCCACGACAGTGAGGGCGGCGGCGGCCGGGTAGATCGAACGCGGACCCGGGCCGTCGATGAGCCGGCCGCCGAGCCATCCCGCGAACGCCGCGGCGAGCTGGAAGCTCGCGGCGTTGACCGCGACGGCCAGGGTCGGGGCGGCCCGGGCGGCGGCCACCACGCGGGTCTGCATGCCCGGAACGACGGCGAACGCCAGCACACCGAGCACGAACCACAGCACGGCGGCCGACGCCCGGTGTCCACTGGCCGGCCAGCCGATCGTGAGCACGCCCACCAGGACGGCCAGCAGACCGGTGAGGGAGGGCATGAGCGCCCGGTCGGCCAGCCACCCGCCCAGGACGTTGCCGGCGACGGCGCCGGTCCCGTAGACCAGCAGCAGCACCGGCACCGCGCCGTCGGAGAACCCGCTGACGTCCGTGGCCAGGGGTGCCAGGAAGCTGAAGACGGTGACGACCCCGAGGTTGCCGGCCGCCGTCAGGGCGATGGCCAGCAGCACGTCCCGTCGGGTGAAGACGCGCAGCTCGCCGAGGAGCGAGCCGACGTCCGGCGCGGGCCCGGCGGGAACGGACCGCAGCACCGGCAGCAGGGCGGCGAGGGTGAAGACCGCGATCGCGGCGAAGGTCGCCCGCCAGCCGAGGTGCTGACCGACGGCCGTGCCGATCGGGGTGCCCGCGATGATCCCCAGGTTCATGCCGAGGGTCAGCCTCGCGACGGTGGAGGCCTCCCGGCCCGGCGGGGCGCCCGAGACGGCTGTGGCGATCGCCACGGCGAAGAAGGTGGCGACCACAAGGCCGGCGGCGAGGCGCGCGGCCAGCAGGACGGGATAGGTGGGGGCCAGGGCCGACGCGGTGTTGGCGACGACGGAGGTGCCGACGAGCATGGCGATGAGCGACCGGCGGGGCAGCCGGGCGGTCAGGAGCGTGACCACCGGCCCTCCGACGATCATCCCGACGGCGTACGCGCTGACCAGCAGCCCCGCGGCCGGAATCGACACCGACAGATCATGCGCCACGCCGGGCAGGATCCCGGCGATGACGAACTCCCCGGTGGTCAGGCCGAAGACCACGAGCATGAGCGAGAAGACCGGAAGCGGCACGGCGTCATCCCCCAAATACTTCGAACTCAAATGATTCCAGCCATAACTATCATGGTTCGAACAGCCTCGCTAGACTCCGGGCATGGCGCGACGGCCCGGCCCGGCGGGAGACACGACGGCGACCACGGTTGACGTGGAGCTTGACGGGCAGATCGACCGCGAGATCGACCGGGAGGTCTGCAAGCTGGCCCACCGGTTCACCCAGCGGCTTGACGCCTACGTGCGCCGGGCCGCGGAGGAACTGGGCCTGACCCCGACCCAGGTGATCGCACTGCGGGAACTGCCCGACCCGATCACCGCGCGGGAACTGGCCGGCCGGATGGCCTGCGAGCCGTCCAACGCCACGTTCGTCCTCGACCGGCTGGAGCAGCAGGGACTGATCGAGCGGCGCCCCCACCCGACCGACCGGCGGGCCAAGCGCATCGTGCTCACCCCGGCGGGTGAGCGGCGCAGAGCCGAGGTCATGGAACGACTCGACGCCGGCTCGCCGCTGGCCGCACTCAGCCCCGCGCAGCAGGAGTCTCTGCGCGATCTTCTCCGTACACTCGTCACCTGAGCCGGCCGCCTGACGCCGGCGCCGAAAGGACCGAGCCGATGACCGAGCCCATAAACGGGCCGATAAACGGGCTGACGACAGGGCGGGGCGGGTACACGCTGACGCCCGTCGGAACCGTCCGATCCGCCCTCACGTCCCTGGACGACGCGCCCCGGCAGGGACGCGAAGGAGCACCGGAGGCCTGGCTGGAGATCGACACGTCGTACGACGACGCGCTGGACGGTCTCACGCCCGGCGCCGAGATCCTGGTGCTCACCTGGCTGCACCGGGGCAGCCGCGACGTGCTGAAGGTCCACCCGCGCAGCGATCCGGCGCGGCCCCTGACCGGGGTCTTCGCCACCCGCTCCCCCGACCGGCCCAACCCCGTCGGGCTGCACCGGGTCACGATCGTGAAGATCGACCCGGACCGGGGCCTGCTGGTCCATCCCCTGGAGACCCTCGACGGCACCCCGGTGATCGACATCAAACCGGTGCTCGACGCGTCCGACCGATGACGGACGGCCCCCGCGCCGCGCCGCGCGGGGGCCCCGGGACCGTACGCGACCGCACGGGGGGTTCAGGTCAGCAGTAGCCGAGCATCGTGGTCAGCGCGGACTTCTCGGCGCTCTGCACGGTCAGGTTGTAGTACCACTTCACCTGGATCCAGGCGCGGGCGTAGGTGCACCAGAACGAGGTCAGTGAAGGCTTCCAGGTGCTCGGGTCCTGGTCGCCCTTGGCCTGGTTGACGTTGTCGGTGACGGCCCACAGCTCGGGACCGCCCAGATCGTTGGCGTACGTCTGGCGCTGGGCGGTCGTCCAGGCCCAGGCACCCGACCTCCAGGCCTCCGCGAGCGGCACCATGTGATCGATGTCGACGTCGGACGCCGCCGACCAGGTGGCGCCGTCGTACGGGCTGTACCAGGTGCCCGACGTGGCGGAGCAGGAGGAGTTCGTCACGACGTTCGCGCCGTCGCGCTTGAGCACGGTCTCCCGGGTGTCGCACGTCCCGGAGATGGTGATCCAGTGGGGGAACAGGGCCCGGTCGTAGGTCGACTGATGCGACTCGGCGGCCACGGTCAGCGAGGCGAGCCGGGAGGCCGCCGTACTGGCCGACGGGATGTTCGGCGGGGTGGCCGAAGCGGCGCCGCCGGAGAGAGTGATCGTGAGCGAAAGGGTGACGACGGCCGCGGCGACGCCGGCCAGGACTCGTCTCACGGGCTTCTCCTTCTGCCCGCTGCTCCGGCCAGGTGGGGGACTGGACGGGAACGGAGCAGCCAGACAGCTTGGAGATTCGTAAAACCGGACAATCACCTGTACATCAGGTGATGATCACCGGATTTGACAGGATTTGTCGGAATCGGCCCATGACGTGGCGGCCGGGCGGCCCGACCTGCCGGGACGCCGCGGCTGGGTCCGATTCCCGCTGAGTCGCCCGGTCGTACGAGGCATGAAGATCGTGTTAACGGCCGGGGCGCGGCTCCGGGAGCGTCATGTGAGGGCGCCGGACGGGGGTCCAACGCCGGGCCGCCGGGGGACCTACGGCCCTGGCCGTCCGGACGCGGACGCGCTGGGATGAAGTGGGGCCGGTCCGCGCGGGGCGGGCCCGGCCGGGCGGCCGGAGGGGGTTGCCATGCGGGTCAAGGTGCAGGACGTGATGACGCGAGAGGTCGCGTCCGTCAACGGCAGCACCCCGTTCAGGGACGTCGCGGAGGTGCTGATCACTCATGGGGTGAGCGCCGTACCCGTGGTCGACGGGGAGAACCACGTCATCGGAGTGGTCTCGGAGGCGGACCTGCTCCGCAAGGAGGAGTTCAGGGAGCAGTTCCGCCGCGAGGGCTACCGTCCGCCGCTCCGGGCTCGGCTGCGGGCCATGCTCGGCGCGGGGCCCGGGAGGCACGGGGACCCTTCGGCCAGGGCCGGGGGCGGGACGGCCGCCGAGGTGATGACCCGCCCGGCCGTCACCGTGCGGCCCCAGACGACCACCGTGGCGGCGGCCAGGCTGATGGACGCGCGGGGGGTCAAGCGGCTCCCCGTGGTCGACGACGAGGGCCGCCTGCGAGGCATCGTCAGCCGCCGCGACCTGCTGAAGGTGTTCGTCCGGGGCGACGCCGACATCGCCGGGGAGATCCGCGAGGAGGTCCTCGACGGGATCCTGTGGGAGGAGACCGGGGGCGTGCGGGTGTCGGTGTCCGGCGGGGTGGTCACGCTGACCGGGCGGACGCGTCACCGCAGCGAGGCCGAGATCGTGGCGCGCATGGCCGAACGCGTCAACGGCGTGGTCGACGTGGTGAACCGGCTGGAATGGACGGTGGACGACTCCCCCGTCTGGAGCGGCGGCTGAACTCCCGGCGCCGGCCGGATGCCGCGGCGTACGATGCGTACCGGGATCCGGGCCGGCCCCTCGGGACTCCGGCGATGTGGGGGGATCCGGAGACCGTTCCGGGGCATGCTGACAGCGACAGGATCCACGCGGGAGGCGACGCATGCCGCGCGACAGACGCCTGAGGGCCGCCGCGGCCCTGGCCGCGCTCAGTGTGGTCGTGGCCGCCTGCGGTGGGACCCGAACTCCCGGGTCCGGCCCGGACGGCGGCGGCGCGAGCGGGCCGGGCGGGCCGGGGATCGCGACCGCCCGCGACGCCGGAGGCGTGGCCGGCGCCCCGTCCGGAACGCCCCCTGCTGAAACACCCGCGGCCGAGACCCCAGGGACGGGAACACCCCCGGTCGGCGGGACGGGCAGCCCGGCTCCCCGGCCGCCCTCGGGCCCCTACCTCGTGGCCGGCCGTTACCAGCCGCTGTGGCCGTTCTCCGATCAGGCGGAGGCGGATGCCTGGCGGGCCACCTACCAGACGGGCGGGCACCAGCCCTGGCACCTGGACGCCCGGCAGACGGCCTTGTCGTTCACCCAGGGCTTCCTCGGGTTCGGCCGGATCGACCGGATCGTCAGGTCCAGCGTCTCCGGCTCCCACGCCCGTGTCGCCGTCGGCTTCCGGCCGGAGGAGAGCGGGCGGCTCGCCACCGCCGCGGTGATCCACCTCGTCCGGTACGGCCGCGGCGAGGACGCGCCGTGGGAGGTCGTGGGGACCGACGACACCACCTTCACCCTCACGACCCCGGCGTACGGAGCCACGGTCGCCTCACCGGCGAAGGCGGGCGGAAGGATCACCGGGGTCGACGAGAGCATCCGGGTCCAGGTGCGCCAGCCGTGGTCGGACCGGCCGCTCGGCGACGCCTGCTGCGTCCCCGCCGGAGGCGAGGGCCACCCGTGGTCGTCGAAGGTCGCGTTCAGGGCACGGCCCGGGTGGACGGCCACCGTCGTCGCCATGACGGGCGGCCACGTGGCCGAGGTCGAACGCTTCGCCGTCACCGGCGTCCGGGTCGCCACCGGCTGACAGGCGGCCGGCCCGGGCCGAAGGATCTCGCCGTCAGGAACGCGCGGTCAGTGGCCCCGGCGGATCCACTCGTCCAGGTGCGGTTTCTCCACCGCGATCGAGGTGCTGTCGCCGTGCCCGGTGTGCACCGCCGTCTCCGGCGGGAGCGTGAGCAGGCGGTCGCAGATCGACGCGATGATCAGGCCGAAGTCGGAGAACGACCGCCCGGTCGCGCCGGGCCCGCCGTTGAAGAGCGTGTCGCCGGTGAACACGACGCCGAGCTCGGGGACGTGGAAACAGCAGGCCCCGGGCGCGTGACCCGGGGTGTGCAGGACCTCGATCCGCGTCCCGCCCGCCTCGATCACCTGTCCGTCGGCCAGATAGCCGCCCGGCTCCCGGCCGGGATGGGTGAGCCGCCACAGCGGCAGGTCGTCCGGGTGCAGCAGGACGGGCGCCCCGGTGGCCTCCGCGAGCGCGGGCGCGACCCTGACGTGGTCGTCGTGCGCGTGGGTGGCCAGGATCGCCACGACCCGCCGGTCCCCCACGACGTCGAGGATGGCCTTCACGTCGTGCGGCGCGTCGACGACCACGCACTCGGCGGCGTCGCCGATCACCCAGACGTTGTTGTCGACGTCGAACGTCTGGCCGTCGAGGCTGAATGTCCCCGACGTGACGGCGTGGTCGATCCGGGGGCCGGTCGGGAGATCATCGGTGTTGGCGGGCACCCCATGATTATGCCCCCGCCACACCCGCCTCCCGGTCAGGAGCCGCCGGCCAGGCTCTCGGCGCCCGAGCGGCGGCGCGCGGCGAGGAGAGCCCGGCTGTCCGGGCCGTCAGGTGAAGTGGATGGAGCCGTATTCACCTGCGGCGATGTGAACATTCGAGCCGAATTTCGTGCAATAGGCATAGGACCATCGGCCACCGGACACGACGTTGCCCTTCGCGAACTGACGGTTCGAGCAGAGGACCTGCGCGTAGTACGAACTACTGGTGGCCGTGCAGGCCGCGCCGTAGGTGTTCTCGTCCTGCCATTCCGACAACCCGCAGAACACGGCGCCGGAGGTCTGGACCGCGGCCTGGGCGGGAACGGTCATCGCGCCGAGCGCGAGCGCGGTGCCGAGCCCCGCACGTACGACGAATTTGCTGATTCGCATGAATTACTCCCGTTGAATCTCCGCGGCCAGATGCAATACGTCCCTTTCGGAACTCGTGTCAGGATTCATATCCGGCCGCGGCCTGTCAATTCTCGAATGTCCCGCCGGCGGGATCGTCCGGCGGAAAACGGCGCCCAAACGGCGCCCCAAAAGGGAGAACTCCGAATGCCGGGAATGAGGTGCGCGCGATTCAGCGGCCCGCGAGCCGGCCGGCGTCCGCGCCGTACTCCGTGCGCGGCGCGACGGCGGCGCGGTAGTCCCTGGCGATTCCCTGCGCGGCCGTCAGCAGGGGATCGATCAGGCGGGGCAGCTCCCGCACCCGCCGGGAGGACACCACGATGCCGACGGCCGCGAGGAGCCGTCCGTCCAGGAACACCGGGGCGGCGGCGGAGCACGAGCCGAGGGTCATCTCCTCGTGCGTGGTCGCGTACCCGCGGGCCCGGACCTGGGTCAGCTCCCGGGCCAGCCGGCCCGGCTCGGTGATCGTGTGAGGGGTGGGCCGCTCCAGCGACCGGGACAGGTAGGCGGAGACGAACCAGGCGGGTTCGAAGGCGAGGAGCACCTTGCCGACGCCCGTCGGATGCATGGGGAGCCGCCCGCCCGCCCGCGAGACGATCGGGACGGCCTGCCTGCCGTACACCTTGTCGACGTAGAGGACCTCGGCGCCGTCGCGGACGGCGATGTGGACGTTCTCGCCCGTGCCCGCGAAGACCTCCTGCAGCCAGGGGCGAGCGACCTCCTGCAGCGGGTCGGGGGCCAGCTGGCCGAGCTCCCACATGCGGCGGCCGACGTGGTAACGCCCGTCCTCGTCCCGGCCGAGCGCCCGCCAGTCCTCCAGTTCCGCCACCAGGCGGTGGACCGTGCTCAGCGCCAGCCCGGTGCGGGCGGCGATCTCCGTGAGCGTGAGCCGGGGATGGGCGGCGTCGAACGCGCCGATGATCGCCAGCAGCCGCGAGGCGACCGTGCGTCCCTTCTCGCGTGCCCCTCCCGGCATGCCGCCCCCCTTCCCGGATGTGGCCGTCGCTTCCACTGAGCGGAAGCACAGCCTACGCGCCGCCGCGCCGGATCACGATGCTCGTCCCATGCACACACAGGTCGCGATCATCGGGGCCGGACCGGCGGGCCTGCTGCTGTCGCACCTGCTCCACCTGCGCGGCATCGGCTCCGTCGTGCTGGAGCGCCGCAGCCGGGCGTACGTGGAGCAGCGGGTCAGGGCGGGGGTGCTCGAACAGGGCACGGTCGACACGCTCGTCGAGTCCGGGGTGGGTGAGCGGCTCCTGCGCGAGGGGCTCCCCCACCGGGGCATCGAGCTGCGGTACGGAGGCGCGGGCCACCGCATCCCGTTCGAGAAACTGGTGCCCGGCCGCACGATCACCGTGTACGGCCAGCAGGAGGTGGTCAAGGACCTGATCGCCGCCCGGCTGGCCGCGGGCGGGGACGTCCGCTTCGAGGTGGACGACGTCGCGCTGCACGACATCGCGACGGACCGGCCGTACGTGACCTTCGGCGGGCTGCGGCTCGACTGCGACGTGATCGCCGGGTGCGACGGGTTCCACGGCGTCAGCAGGCCCTCGATCCCGGCGGGCGCGCTCACCGAGTTTCACCGGGATTACCCCTTCGCCTGGCTGGGCATCCTGGCCCGCGTGCGGCCCTCAAGCGAGGAACTGATCTACGCGAGGAACGAGCGCGGCTTCGCCCTGCACAGCATGCGCACGCCGCAGATCAGCCGCTTCTACCTGCAGGTGCCCCCGGACGACGACGTGGCGGCGTGGCCGGACGAGCGCGTCTGGGCCGAGCTGAAGGCGCGCCTGGAGACGGTGCCGGGCTTCACCCTGGCGACCGGCGAGATCCTGGAGAAGTCGGTCACCCCCATGCGCAGCTTCGTGGCCGAGCCCATGCGGCACGGCCGCCTCTTCCTGGCCGGGGACGCCGCCCACATCGTCCCGCCGACCGGCGCCAAGGGGCTCAACCTGGCGGTGGCCGACGTGCGGGTGCTCACCCGGGCGCTCGCCCGCTTCTTCGCGGACGGCTCGACCGCCCTCCTGGACGGCTACTCCGACGCCTGCCTCCAACGGGTCTGGCGGGCCCAGCACTTCTCCTGGTGGATGACGACGCTGCTGCACACGTTCGAGAGCGACGACGCGTACGGCGGGCGGCTCCAGACCTCCTACCTCGACTACGTCACCTCGTCGGAGGCGGCCGCCACCACGCTCGCGGAGAACTACGTGGGCCTGCCGTACGAGGAGGAGCGGTGAGCAAGGTGATCGCGGACCCGGCGGCGGCCGTGGCCGACGTCGGCGAGGGCGCTTCGCTGGCCGTCGGCGGGTTCGGCCTGGCGGGCGTCCCCACCGTGCTCATCCGGGCCCTGCTCGCGAGCGGCGTGGGCGGGCTGCACGTCGTGTCCAACAACTGCGGGACCAACGGGCGGGGGCTCGGCGAGCTGCTGGCGGCGGGCCGGATCGCCCGGGTGACCGGCTCGTACGTCGGGGAGAACAAGGAGTTCGCCCGGCAGTATCTGGCCGGCCTGGTCGAGGTGGAGCTGATCCCCCAGGGCACGCTGGCCGAGCGGCTGCGCGCCGGCGGCTGCGGCATCCCCGCCTTCTACACGCCGGCCGGAGTGGGCACCGCGGTCGCCGACGGCGGCCTGCCGTGGCGCTATCACCCGGACGGCGGCGTGGCGGTGGCCTCCCCGCCGAAGGAGGTACGGGAGTTCGACGGCGTGCCGTATGTGCTCGAACGCGGCATCGTTCCCGACTTCGCGCTGGTCAGGGCCGCGAAGGGCGACATCCACGGCAACCTGGTGTTCTCGCGGTCGGCGCGCAACTTCAACCCGCTGGCGGCGATGGCCGGGCGGGTGACGATCGCCGAGGTCGAGGAGCTGGCCGAGCTCGACCCCGACGAGGTGCACCTGCCGGGCGTGTTCGTCCAGCGGGTGGTGCCGCTGACGCCCGCCCAGGCGGCGGACAAGGGAATCGAGAAGCTCACCACGACTGCCGGGGACGCCTGATGGGCTGGACGCGGGACGAGATGGCCGCGCGGGCGGCGGCCGAGCTGCCCGACGGCGGGTACGTCAACCTCGGCATCGGCCTGCCCACTCTGATCCCGGGGCACCTGGACGGCCGTGACGTGGTGATCCACTCGGAGAACGGCATCCTCGGGGTGGGCCCGTACCCCCACCCGGACGAGGTGGACCCCGACCTGGTCAACGCGGGCAAGGAGACGGTGACGGTCCTTCCGGGTGCGTCGTTCTTCGACTCCTCGCTGTCGTTCGGGATGATCCGCGGAGGGCACATCGACGTCGCCGTCCTCGGGGCCCTGCAGGTCTCGGCCCGGGGCGACCTGGCCAACTGGGCCGTACCCGGGAAGATGATCAAGGGGATGGGCGGGGCGATGGACCTGGTGCACGGCGCCAGGCGGGTCGTCGTGCTCATGGAGCACACGACCAGGGACGGCTCGCCGAAGATCGTGCGGGAGTGCACCCTGCCGCTGACCGGCCGGGCCTGCGTCGACCTGGTGATCACTGACCTGGCGGTCGTCGAGGTGACGCCGGACGGGCCGCGGCTGGTGGAGACCGCGCCGGGCGTCACGCCGGACGAGGTGCGGGACAGGACGGAGGCGGAGCTGCTGTGAGGGACGTGTACATCGCGGACGCCGTCCGCACCCCGATCGGCAAGTACGGCGGGGCCCTCGCCGGGGTGCGCCCCGACGACCTGGCCGCGGAGGTCGTCCGGGCGCTGCTCGGCCGCTCCCCCGGCCTCGACCCCGGGCGGATCGACGACGTGATCCTCGGCGCGGCCAACGGCGCCGGCGAGGACAACCGCAACGTGGGCCGGATGGCCGCGCTGCTGGCCGGGCTGCCGGTCTCGGTGCCGGGCGCCACGGTCAACCGGCTGTGCGCCTCCGGGCTTGAGGCGGTGATCCAGGCGGCCCGCGCGGTGGCGTGCGGCGACGCCTCCGTCGTCGTGGCCGGGGGCGTGGAGTCGATGAGCCGGGCGCCGTGGGTGCTGCCCAAGCCCGAGCGCGGCTTCTCCCGCGGCCACGAGCAGCTCTACTCCACCACGCTCGGCTGGCGGATGGTCAACCCGAGGATGCCCGAGCGCTGGACGGTGTCCCTCGGTGAGGCGACCGAGATGCTCGCCGCCCGCTACGGCGTCGGCCGGGAGGCCCAGGACGCGTACGCGGCGCGCAGCCACGAGCGGGCCGCCGCCGCGTGGAAGGACGGCCTGCTCGACACCGAGATCCTTCCGATGGAAGGGCTGACCAGGGACGAGACGATCAGGGACGACAGCACGCCGGAGGCGCTGGCCCGGCTGAAGCCCGCCTTCACGGTCGACGGCACGATCACCGCGGGCAACTCCTCGCCCCTCAACGACGGCGCCGCGGCCCTCCTGGTGACCGACGCGGACGGCCTGGCGGAGCACGGCCTGCGCCCGCTGGCCCGGGTAGTGTCGACGGGGACGGCGGGGGTCGACCCGGCCGACTTCGGCATCGGCCCGGTGCACGCCGTGGCCCGGGCGCTGGACCGGGCCGGGATCGGGCTCGGCGACCTCGCCGGCATGGAGCTCAACGAGGCGTTCGCCGCGCAGGTGCTCGCCTGCCTCGCGGAGTGGCCCGAGCTCGACCCGGAGATCGTCAATCCGCTGGGGGGCGCCATCGCCATCGGCCACCCGCTCGGCTGCTCCGGCGCGCGGCTCGCCGGGACGCTGGCCCATCGGCTGTCCCGGCGCGGCGGCGGCCTCGGGGTCGCCACCCTCTGCGTCGGCGTCGGCCAGGGGCTCGCCCTCGTTCTCGAAGGGATGTCATGACCCATCCTCCGTATCTCAGCCCCGGCTACCGCAGCACCGTCCTGCGGGCGCCCTCGCTGCCGCCGGTCGAGATGAAGGCCGACCCGGAGGCCGCCGAGCTGACCTCTCCGGTCTTCGGTCCCACGGAGATCGGCCCGCTGGACGCCGACCTGACCGCCGGGCGCCCGGGCGAGCCGATCGGCGAGCGGATCATCGTGACCGGGCGGATCGTCGACTCCGGCGGCCGTCCCGTGCCCGGCACCCTGGTGGAGATCTGGCAGGCCAACGCCGCCGGGCGGTACGCCCACCAGCTCGACCGGCATCCCGCGCCGCTCGACCCCAACTTCAGCGGGGCGGGCCGGTGCCTCACCGACGACGAGGGGCGCTACCGCTTCGTCACGATCAAGCCGGGTGCCTACCCGTGGCGCAATCACCACAACGCCTGGCGTCCCGCCCACATCCACTTCTCGGTGTTCGGCACGGCGTTCACGGAGCGCCTGGTCACCCAGATGTACTTCCCGGGCGACCCGCTGTTCCCGTACGACCCGATTTTCTGCTCGGTGCCCGGACAGGAGGCCCGCGACCGGCTCGTCGCCGCCTTCGACCTGGACGTCACCGAGCCCGAGTGGGCGCTCGGCTACCGGTTCGACGTCGTGCTCGGCCACACCCCGATGGAGGACCGATGACCACCCCGTCGCAGACCGTGGGGCCGTTCTTCGGGTTCGCCCTGCCGTACGCGGACGACTGGGCGCTGGTCCCCGAGGGCCACCCGGGGGCCGTCCTGATCACGGGACGGGTGCTCGACGGCGCCGGGGAGCCGGTGCCCGACGCCGTGCTGGAGCTGTGGACCGGTGAGACGGGGACACGCGGCGCGCTCGCGCGCGGCGGGCCCGGCGCCTCCGGCTTCGGCCGGTGCGCGACGGAGCCGGACGGCTCCTACCGCTTCCGCGCGGCGCCGCCGGCCGGGCCGTACTACTCGCTGACGGTCTTCGCCCGGGGGCTGCTCCGCCAGGTGCTCACCCGGATCTACCTGGAGGACCGGCCGGACCCGCTGCTCGACTCCCTGCCGCCCGGCCGCAGGGCCACCCTCATCGCGCGGCCGGACGACGCGGGGGCCCACCGGTTCGACGTACGCCTCCAGGGCGAAGGGGAGACGGTGTTCCTTGCGTTCTGACCGTGCCGAGCCGCCGGAGCGGGCCGACCTGGGGCTGCTCTCACCGGTGCGGGCGGGCGGCGCGGCCGAGGCGACGACCGGCGACGCCGCCTGGGTGCGCGCGATGCTGGACGCCGAGGCAGCCCTGGCCCGCGCCCAGTCGCGGCTCGGCGAGATCCCCGGCGACGCCGCCCGGGCCGTGACCGCGGCCGCCCGCGACCTCCGGATCGACCCCTCCGATCTCGCCCTCCGGGCGCGGGACGCCGGCAACCCGGTCGTGCCGCTGATCGCGCGGCTGCGCGGGGCGGTCCCCGGCGCGGCCGGGCACGTGCACCGCGGCGCCACCAGCCAGGACATCCTCGACACCGCGGCGATGCTGGTCGCCGCCCGGACCAGGGCCGTCGTGCTGCCCTTTCTCGGCCGGCTGCTTGACGCCCTCGCCGGGCTGGCCGACGCGCACCGGGACACCCCGATGGCGGGCCGGACGCTCGGGCGGCAGGCCGTGCCGACCGTCTTCGGCCTGCGGGCGGCGGGCTGGCTCACCGGCTGCCTGGACGCCCGCGACCGGCTGGCTGCGGCGCCGCTGCCCGTCCAGCTCGGCGGGGCCGCCGGGACCATGGCCGGGTACGGCGAGCACGCGCTCGCCCTGCTGCCGCTGTTCGCCGAGGAGACGGGCCTGGACGAGCCGGAGCTGCCCTGGCACACCGTCCGCACCCCCGTCACGGGGCTCGCGTCGGCGCTCGCGGGGGTCACCGGGGCGACCGGCAAACTGGCGACGGACGTGATCCTGCTCGCGCAGTCGGAGGTCGGCGAGGCCGGCGAGCCGCCCGCGCCGGGACGCGGCGGGTCGTCGGCCATGCCGCACAAGCGCAACCCGGTGCTCTCCATCATGATCCGCTCGGCCGCCCTCCAGGTGCCCGCGCTCGTCCAGATCATCCTGTCGTCGCAGGTGGCGGAGCACGAACGCCCCGCCGGGGCGTGGCACGCCGAGTGGCAGCCGCTGCGCGAGTGCCTCCGGCTGGCCGGCGGGGCGGCCGAGACCGCCGCGGAGCTCGCGGAGGGGCTGCGGATCTTCCCCGACCGGATGCGGGCGAATCTGGACGGTCTGCTCGCCGTGCTCGCGGAGCACGGCGGGGCTCCGGGCGTGGGAGCCGCGTCCGCCCTGATCGACCGGGCCCTCGCCCGGCACCGGCGCACACGCCCCGGAGGCTGCGGAGACTGCGGAGACTGCGGAGACTGCGGGGAGGCGGCCGCACGATGACACTGCACCATCGGTTCGACGGGCCCGCGGACGCGCCCGTCGTCGTGCTCGGCCCCTCCCTCGGGACCACCGCGGAGGTGTGGGCTCCGCAACTGCCCGCCCTGTGCCGTTCCCTGCGGGTGCTCCGCTACGACCTGCCCGGCCACGGGGGCTCCCCCGCGACGACAGGGGTGACCGTGCCCGGCCTGGCGGCGGAGCTCCTCGGCCTGCTCGACCGGTACGGCCTGGGCACCGTGGCGTACGCGGGCGTGTCGATGGGCGGGGCGGTGGGGACCGCGCTCGCCGTCACCGCTCCGGACCGGATCTCCGCTCTGGCCCTCGTGTGCACCGCCGCGCGTTTCGGCTCGCCGGACGGCTGGCGCGACCGGGCCGCGCTGGTGCGGCGGGAGGGGCTGGAGCCGCTCACCGCCGTCACCGCGCGCCGCTGGTTCACCCCGGCCTTCGACGCGCCGGAGCCGTACCTGGACATGCTGCGGGGAACCGACCCCGAGGGGTACGCCGCCTGCTGCGAGGCGCTGGCCGGGTTCGACCTGCGCGACCGGCTCGGGGAGGTGCGGGCGGCCACGCTGGTGATCGCGGGCGAGGACGACCCCGCCACGCCGCCGGACGACGCGCGGATCCTGGCCGGCGGGATCCCCGGCGCGCGGCTGCTCGTGGTCCCGGGGGCGGCGCACCTGGCGCACGTCGAGCGGCCGGACGTCGTGACGGACGCCCTGGTCCGGCACCTGGCCGCCGGACAGAGGCGGGAGGAGGAGTGATGGACGACCGGTACGGCGAGGGGCTGCGGGTCCGCCGCGAGGTGCTCGGAGACGATCACGTGGACCGGGCCCTGGCCGGCACGACGGAGTTCACGGCGGACTTCCAGGACCTGATCACTCGGTACGCCTGGGGGGAGATCTGGACCAGGCCGGGGCTCGACCGCCGCACGCGCAGTTGTGTCACCCTGACGGCGCTGGTGGCGCGTGGTCACCTGGAGGAGCTGGCCATGCACGTCCGGGCGGCCCTGCGCAACGGGCTGACCCCGGACGAGATCAAGGAGGTGCTGCTGCAGACCGCCGTCTACTGCGGGGTTCCCGCCGCGAACGCCGCGTTCGCCGTCGCGCAGCGGGTCATGGCGGAGAATCAAGACGATTGTCCCTAATGTAGGAATATGTCGGATTCGGGGAAGCTTGCCGCCTTCCTCCGGGCACGGCGACGGATCACCCACGTGGAGGACGTGGGCCTGCCGCCGATGGGAGGCCGCCGCCGGACGCCGGGCCTGCGCCGCGAGGAGGTCGCGATGCTGGCCGGCATCAGCATCGACTACTACGCCCGGCTGGAGCAGGGACGCGAGCGCAATCCCTCCGGCCAGGTCGTCACCGCCATCGCGCGGGCCCTCGGGCTCGACCGGCAGACGACGGCGCACCTCCTGGAACTCGCCCGTCCGACGGCGGAGCGGGCCGGGCCCCCGGCCGCCGAGGACGAGGTGGACGGCAACGTGCTGCGGCTGCTGAGCCACTGGCATCACGCCCCCGCCTACGTGGTCAACCACCGCCTCGACGTGCTGGCGGGCAACCGGGCGGCGGACGCGCTCTACGAGGGTCTGTGGCACCGGGACAACCTGCTGCGCCTCGCCCTGCTCGATCCCGCCGCCCGGGACTTCTACGTGGACTGGGAGAGGGACACCCGGATGAAGGTCGCCCACCTGCGGTCCGCCGCCGGGACGACGGCCGAGGACCCCCGCCTCGCCGACCTGATCCGGGAGCTGTCGGAGGCCAGCGAGGACTTCCGCCGGATGTGGGACATGCACGAGGTGCGGCGCAGGACCCGCGAGAAGGTCCGTTTCCGCCGTCCCGAGGTGGGCGTCGTCCACACGACCATGGAGGTGCTCAGCGTCGACGGCAGCTTCGGCCAGAAGATCGTCGTCTTCCAGGGGGAACCGGGCAGCGTGTCGGAGCGGGCCCTCGCCTCCCTGGCCCGGCGCGGCGCCGGAAAGCCGACCGTCTGGCCCCGGCCGCCGGACCGGCCCCGGCCCGGGATCAGGCCGCCGGCGTCCGGTCCAGCCCCGCCAGAAGCGCCGTGAGCGTGGCCCCGAGCGGCGCGTCGAGAGTCACCAGCGCGTCCTGGTCGCCCCGGGTCTGCCCCCGGTTGACGATCCCCACCGGGATGTCGCGGCCGGCGGCGTGCCGGACGAAGCGGTAGCCCGACATGACGGTCAGGGACGATCCCAGGACCAGCAGCGCGCGTGCCCGCTCGACCATGTCGTAGCACTCCCGCACCCGGGCGGGCGGCACGTTCTCCCCGAAGAAGATCACGTCCGGTTTGAGCAGCCCGCCGCAGGCCAGGCAGTCCACGACCCGGAAGTCCTCCACCTGGTCGTCGGTCAGGACCACGTCGCCGTCCGGGTTGATCTCGCCGGCGCTCGCCTCCCAGGTGGGGTTGGCCTCACGGAGCCGCCGCTCGAGCTCACGCCGCGGGCTGCGTCTGCCGCAGCCGAGGCAGGCGACCCGGTCGAGGCCGCCGTGCAGCTCGATGACCCCGCGCGCGCCCCCGGCCTGGTGCAGGCCGTCCACGTTCTGTGTGATGACCCCCGTCACCAGCCCCCTGGACTGCAGCCGCGCCACGACGTGGTGACCGGCGTTCGGCTCCGCCTTCGTGATGTGCCGCCAGCCCAGGTGGCTGCGGGCCCAGTAGCGACGCCGGGCCGCCGGGCTGCCGATGAACGTCTGGTAGGTCATCGGGTCGGCCCGCCGCGTGCGCCCGGTCTCTCCGCGGTAGTCCGGGATGCCCGACTCCGTCGACAGTCCGGCCCCGCTGAGGACCACCACGCCGCCTCCGGCGAGGAGATCCAGCAGCGTCCGGAACGGGGGGCCGGTGACCACGTCCGGCGGGCCGGGGGGACCTTCGGAAACCGTCCACGTCACCCCTCCATGGTGCCCGATGCGGCGGTGAGGTCGCGCCCGGCCCCGCCGGGTTGTCGGCCGGGTTGTCGGCCGGGTTGTCGGCCGGGTTGTCGGCCGGGTTGTCGGCCGGGTTGCTGGCCGGGTTGTCGGTCGGGTTGGGGCGCGGGCCGGGGGCCGCGGCCGTCCTTGCGGCGTCCGGCGGGTAGGTTGCCAGGGTGAGCGACCTCGACATCAGGCCACAGATCACCCGGCACGGGGGCCGCGACGGCGTCTCCGCCTCACCCGTACGAGAGCTTCTGCCCGGGCGCGAGGTGGCGCTCGGAGAGAGCACCGTGGTGCGGCGGCTGCTCCCCACCCTGGGCAGGCGCATGGTCGGCGCGTGGTGCTTCATCGATCACTACGGGCCGGACGACGTCGCCGGCCGGCCGGGCATGCAGGTGCCGCCGCATCCCCACATCGGACTGCAGACGGTGAGCTGGCTGCTGGACGGCGAGGTGGTGCACCGCGACAGCCTGGGCAGCCTTCAGACGCTGCGGCCTGGCCGCCTCGGGCTGATGACCGCGGGAAACGCCATCGCCCACTCGGAGGTGTCGCCGCCGGAGCACGGCCGTCTCCTGCACGGCGCGCAGCTGTGGGTGGCCCTCCCTGACGCGTTCCGGGCGGTCGACCCGCGATGGGAGTACCACGGCGAGCTGCCGGTGCTGGAGGAGCGCGGGCTGCGCGCCACCGTGATCATGGGTGAGATGGCGGGCGCCGCCTCGCCCGGCACGGCGTACACCCCGCTCGTCGGCGTCGACCTCGATCTCGCTGCGGGCGCGGCTGTCACGCTGCCGCTGGAGCCCGACTTCGAATACGCCGTGCTCTCGGCCTCGGGGGACGCCGAGGTTGACGGGGTGCCGGTGCCCCGGGGCTCCCTGCTCTATCTGGGCTGCGGCCGGCCCGGGCTGGCCCTGCGCGCGGAGTCGGCGAGCCGCCTGCTGCTGCTCGGCGGCGAGCCGTTCGAGGAGCGAATCGTCATGTGGTGGAATTTCGTCGCCCGCAGCGGAGACGAGATCGCCGCGGCCCGGGCCGACTGGATGGACGGCGACCGCTTCGGCACGGTGACCGGATACGACGGGCGGCCCCTCCCCGCCCCGGCGCTGCCGGCACTGCCGCTCAAGCCGCGCGGACGCGCCCGCTGATCCCCTCCGGCGCGGCTTCCCTCTGGCACTGATCCCTCCGGGCGGCACCCTCCGCGCGGCTCCCTCCGGCGCGGCTCCCCCGGAGTAGATCGCCTCCGGCGCCGCCCGGGTCACCGCCGGGCAAAAGGGCGGGACCGATTTCCGCGTGCGCCGCCTTCCGGCGTAGCGTCGTCCTCAGGAGCCGGAAAGGGGGAGCCGGCGATGCCTGACGTCGTCTACCGGCTGATAAACGCGATCAACGCGCATGACCTCGAGTCTTGCCTCGGCTGCTACCACACCGACGCCTTGATGGTCGGGCCGGAACTACAGGCGGAGGGCCTGGAGCAGATCGCCGCCTATCACGCCCATGTCTGGGAGGGCCTTCCCGACATCCGGGTCAACTTCTGGGAACGGATCTCCAGCGGCGACCGGGTGATGATCGAGGGGTGCTCCTGCGCGACACACACGGGTCCGTTCCTCATCGCCGGCGGCGAGGTTGTCGCGCCGACGGGACGGGCCGTCAACTTCCGCGAGTGCTGGGTCTTCACCCTCGAACACGATCTCATCGTCAGCCACCGCCTCTACCACGACCAGATGGAGCTCTACAGCCAGCTCGGCGTGGGGTTGACGATCAAAGTCGCCGAGCCCCCGATCGCCTAGCACGTCCCAAGTCGTTCGAGCTGCGGGGATGGCGCAAGGAGTCGAAGAAGTGGACATCTACCTGGCCGAACGCGAATGCGGCCGCTCTGTCCCTTCTACCGCGACCCACACCCCGGCCTGGCCTGGACATTCCTGAGCCGGGCCCTGAAGTTCCTGGGGCTCCGGTTGTGAATTCCCTGGCTTGTGCCGGTCACGGTCTGTAATGTATCGAACACATGATCGGACTGGTGGGGAGGGGGTGTCTTCGTGTCGGCGGTTCGTGACTCCGGCGTCGGTGGCGTCCCCCGCTCCGGCGATAGGGACAGCGCCGCGGTGCCCACAGAGCTCTGGCCGGGGCCGGACGCTGGTTTCCTTGGGTCGTCCGACTCGGATACTCGTGTCCCGGCGGGCGGGGTGCCGCCACTGCTTGCGGGTACGTGTCTGGATCCTCGCTCCCCCTCCCATGGGCGGCCGGCAGGGCCGCCCGCCGCGGACCCGCGCGGAGACGGCTCGGATGAGTCGTGGATGGCGGACGCCGGGAGTGCGCCGGGATCAGGTCCGCGAGGTGCTGGGGGAGGCGGTGCCGATGCCCCTACGGGCCGCGCCGACGGCCCCGCGCGGACGGCTTCGCGGACGGCTTCGCGGCCGACGCTACCGGCGACGGCGACACAGCCGCTGACACCGCCGGCGACGCGGCCGACGACGTGGCCGACGACGTGGCCGACGACGTGGCCGACGACGTGGACGTCGTGCTGGAGTTGGCCGCCCGGATGGCGCGTAGGCACCGGCAAGACGGTGCGGCGGTGTGTTTGCCGTCGGTTGAGAAGCTGATCCAAGCGATAGATCTGTTGAGTTCGGTGTTCGTGGCGCAGTTGCATCAGGTGCATGTCACCGGTGAAGCCAAGGCGCATGGGCATGCCTCCACCGCTTCATGGCTCCGCTCAACCAGACCGAGCACCCCCACACCCAGCACCCCCACACCCAGCACCCCCACACCCAGCACCCCCACACCCAGCACCCCCACACCCAGCACCCCCACACCCAGCACCCCCACACCCAGCACCCCCACACCCAGCACCCCTGCACCAGACGCGGCGGAGATCGGCGCTGAGGTGCCGGGCGCGCCTGGGCCGCCGGCAGGTGCGGCGGAGACCGGCGCCGAGGCGCCGGGAACGCCTGGGGTGCAGGGGGTGCCGGTTGTGGTGCGGCGTGGTCCGGGGATGACGGGTGCGCAGGCGTCGCGGTGGTTGCGGATCTCCGGTGAGGTGGCGCGCCTCCCGCAGGTGAGGGGCCGCTACCGGGCCGGGTCCTTGTCCGGCGGAGCGGTGGACGCCATTACTACGGTGACGGCGAAGCTGACCGACACGCAGGCCGAGGAAGCCGAAGCGATCCTCGTGCAGTTGGCGGATGCGGCGTCGTGCACGGAGGTGGCCAAGGCGGGCCGGTACATTCGAGAGATTCTGGACCCAGGCAGCCTGGTTGAGGAGTGCGAGGACGACTACGCCTCCCGGTTCCTGCTGATCCGCCCGTCCAGCACCGGCGGAGTGGAAGGCGAGTTCCGCCTGCCCAGGGAGGCGGCGGCCCGGCTGCGGGCGTTCTTGACCTCCTACGCCCGCCCCAAAGACAAGGACGACGACCGGCCACTACGCGTCCGCCAGGCCGACGCCTTCGCCGCCCTGCTGAGCGAGAAGGTCTCCACCGAACTCCTCGTCATGGTCCGCGCCGAGTCCATCCCCGACGACATCCTCACCCCCACCGGCACACCGAAGGCCCCGCCGACCCGAACACAGGACGCCCCGCTGACCGGAGCACAGGACGCCGGGTCGACCGCCGAGCCGACCGGCACCGACCCTCCCAAAACCTCCTCCCACACTGCGCTCGCCGCCGCTACTGGAGTCGCCGAAGACGGCGGCGCTGCCACCACCGAAAAGGCAGGCGCAGACGCGCGGGCGGAGGGGCGGTCGGAGGCACAGGCGGCCGGAGCGCGGGCTGACGCGTGCCGCACCTGCGGGCATGCCCCCAACCGGCTCGCCCCCGGACTGCTCGTCGCCACCGGGCACCTGCTGCCCGTCAGCGACGTCCACCGCCTGGCCCGCACCTCACGCCTGACCCGGATGGTGATGGACGCCAAGGGCCAGATCCTCGACATGGGTCGCTCGGTGCGACTGGCCACCCCAGCCCAGCGCAAAGCCCTGCTGGCGCAGTACGCCACCTGTTACTGCCAGGGCTGCCCGATCCCCGCCACCATGGCCGAAGTCGACCACGTCCACGGCTGGATCGACGACGGCGTCACCAACCTCGACCTGCTCGCCCCCGCCTGCACCTTCCACAACCGCGACAAATTCACCCACCCCCACCGCTACACCACCCACCGCAACCCCAACGGAACCTGGACCCTCACCCACCACCCGAAGGGACGCCTCACCCGGCAGCCCCGAACCGGCCGGGTCACCCAGCCCCCGTGATGGACAACCGGGGCCCGGGACACACTCGGGGACAGATACCGCGCAGGCAGGGCGCGGACGCCGACCGGGCGCGCCGCCGATGCCGCGCGAGTGGCGGGGGTGGCCGTGGAACACCACGCCGACGACCTGCCCCCGCCGGCAACCTGACCCGCGCGGGCGGCCAGGCCCCCGCAGCCCACCGGACCCCCGCGGACGGCCGCAGGCGGCCGGACCCTCGCGGGCGGACCGGCCACCCCATCGAGCGAGCCGCCCACGGCTGGAGCCAAACATGACTGGACCCTGCCATCGATCGTCTACACGATCGAGTCCGAGGGATCCCCCGGAGACCCGCCTGGGCCGACACCGAGGCGTAGGCGCTCCTCCTCGACGATTCGCCGCGCCAGCGCCTGCTCGGACAGGTCGACCGCCTCGGGGGCCGACTCCGCGAGATCGCTGCGCCGGGCGTACGCGTCGAAGAGCGCCGTCTTGCGGCGCAGGATGGCGAGCAGGCGCTCGTCGACGGTGTCGGCGGCGAGCAGGCGGTGCACCTGGACCTTTCGCACCTGGCCCATCCGGTGCGCCCGGGCCACGGCCTGGCTCTCCGTGGTCGGTTTCAGCTGCGGCTCGCAGAGGATCACCACGGTGGCGGCCTGCAGGTTGAGCCCCGTGCCGCCCGCCTCTATCTGCCCCAGCAGGACGGCGTGCCCGGTGACGGCGCCGAACTCGTCGGCGATCCGCTGCCGTTCCGCGGCCGGCACCCGGCCGGAAATGGGACCGTGCACCCCACCGTGCATCCCACGGTGCACCCCACCAGGCACCACACCGCACGCCCCACCGGGACTTCCACCATGCACCCCACCATGCACCCCACCATGCACCCCACCATGCACCCCACCATGCACCCCACCATGCACCCCACCGTGCCCGCGCCGGATGAGCGCCTCCCGGACGACCGCGAGGACGCTGGTGAAGCACGAGAAGACCACGACCTTGGCTCCGTTGCCCGCCGCCTCCTCGACCAGTTCGAGCAGCCGATGGAGCTTCGCCGAGCGGGCGGGCACCTGGTAGGCGGCCCGGCGCATCGCCATGAAGTTGCCCGCGGCCACCGCCCGTCGGTAGGCCGCCAGGTCGGCCTCGCTGAGCTCCTCCCACTCGTCCACGTGCACGAGATCGGGCAGCTCGGGCAGCACGTCCACCTGGTTCCTGCGCAGGTAGACGGGGGCGACGGCGCGGCGGAATGCCTGGGCGCCCGCGGCCGCGTCGCTGCCGCGGATCTCGGCGGCCAGCTCCGGCCGCAGATGGCCGACCAGGGCGCGGAAGTCCTCCACCCGGTTCTCCATCGGCGTGCCGGTGAGGAAGATCACGCGGTCGGCGCGGCGGCACCATTCGGCGACCGTCCTCGATCGGCGGGCCTCCGGGTTCTTCACATAGTGGGCCTCGTCGACCACCAGCGCGCCGATGTCGATCTCCGCGGGTATCCGCAGGCTGTGCAGGGTGTCCAGGGTGGTCACGGCCACTCCCCCGGCGCGGGCCCACTCGGCCAGCGCCGCCGCGCGGAACTGGCCGTGCGTCCGGTACGCCCGGAGCGTGCTGCGGCTCTCCACCTCGCGGATCCAGTTGATCAGCACGCTGGCGGGGCAGGCGACCAGGAAGTGACGGGCGCCCGCGGCGCTGAGGTGGGCGAGGACGGCGACCGCCTGGACCGTCTTGCCGAGCCCCATCTCGTCGCCGAGGATCACCCGCCGCTGGGCGAGCGCGAACCGCGCGCCGAACGCCTGGTAGCCGCGCAGCGAGACCCTGCGGTGGGTGTCGTCGAGCGGCTGCGCCCTGATCAGGGTGGCCAGGTCGTCGGGCACGAACCCCTCAGCGGCGACCCGGTCGGGCCCGACGGCCGCGACCTCGGTGAGCAGGCCGTAGTAGTCGGCGGGCCTGACCTCGAAGTCGGCCCACGCCTCGAACGGCGCGGGCGACGGCCGGAGCAGGTCGACGACGGCCTGGTTCAGCAGGAGCCGGGTGCCGTGCGCCCGCGCCTCGCCGAGCGCGGCCCGCAGCCGCGCGAGCGCCTCACGGGCCCGGCGGCGGCGCCGTGTCCCGGCGAGCAGCATGCGCAGCCGGCCCCGGGCCGGCCGGGCCGCTGCCACCAGCGGGGCCAGCGTCCGCTCGGCCTCGGCCGCGGCGGCGACGGCGCGCGGCAGGTCGGGGCCAGCCCCCACCAGCGGCCGGAGCGCGGCCAGCAGCGCCGTCGATGCGTCGTCCCGCTCGCCGGGGTCGATCCGGACGGCGACCGCGTCGGCCGCGGCCTCCTCGATCTGCCGGGCGGCGGCCACGACCTGCGCGGCCGTCCGCGCGCCCACCCCGGGTACGAGCTGCAGCGCGTACGGCGTGGCCTCCAGGACGTCGAGCACGCTGCGATAGCCGGCCTGTTCCAGCAGACCCAGGCGCAGCCGACCGTCGGTGACGTCCCGCAGCCGGCTCACGGGCACGAGGGCCAGCCCGTCGCGGGCCAGCCGCATCCGCACCGCGGACACCGCCCGCCGCACCTCCGCGCGGGCGCCGGCGTCGTCCGCCAGCAGGGCGCGGGCGTCCGCGAGTAACCGCTCCGCCTCACTCAGCAGGTCGCGGGCCGCCCGCCCGGCGGCGCAGACCTCGCCGTCCGGCGCGTCGTCCCGCTCCCGCGCTCCCTCCTGCCGCAGCACCGCCACACCGCCCTCGCCCTTCCCCACCGGGCCCGGATCTCCCGATGCACGGCAGTTACGGTGACCAAACGCGGGGGCGCTGTCAATGGCGGCAATGGGGGGCTGCCGTGATCAGGCACGGAAGGCGGCGGCGAACCGTGCGGTGTACGCCGGCCAGGCCACCGGGTCGTGGCCCGGGATGAGCGGATACCCTCGGGCGGCGGCGATGGCCTTCAGCTTGCGGATCTGCTCGACGGTGGCCTCCGGCCCGCAGTCGATGAATCCGCCCACGGCCACCTCGCGCTCGATGTTCTCCGTCAGGTCGGCCGCGTCGAACGCGAAGACGAAACCACCGCCCCCCAAGGAGTCGTCGAGGTCCACGACGAAGCTCTGGTGGCCGGGGGTGTGGCCCGGCGTCGGCACCGCGGTGACGCCGGGGGCGATCTCGGCCTCCCCGTCGGCGAGCCGCCAGTCGATCCTCGGGTCGTCGAAGTCGATACGGAAGATGCCGTGCTCCTCGGCGTCCCCGGACAGGCCGTACTCCAGCTCGGCGCGCTGGGCGTGGACCGGCACCCGCCCGGCGAAGTGCTTGAGGCCGCCCGCGTGGTCGAGATGGAGATGACTCACGGCCACCGCGTGGATCGCGTCCATGGGGATGCCCACGTCCGCGAGCGCCTCCTCCAGCGGTTCTCCCGGTCCGGGCAGCACGGGCAGGTACTCCGGCCCGGGATGGAAGCGCCGGGCGAGAGCGGCGTCGCGGATCAGCGCGGTGTTGAAGCCCGTGTCGAGCAGCACCCAGCCGCCGTCCGTCTGCAGGAGGACGCCCGGCACGGGCTCACGCAACCGCTCCCCCGAGACGTCGCCGTGGAGGGAGACGCTCTTCGGCAGGTCCTCCCAGCCGAGTGTCAGCAGCACAATCCGCCGCACACCGGTTCCCATCGCGTCAGACCCCCGGCTCGTCGGGCGAACCCGTCAACCATGCCGCGATCACGGCCCCCTCACCCTCCGGCAGGAGGGCGGCGAGCGGCCCGGGGCCCTGTTCCTGGCCGTGTTCCCAGCCGTGTTCCTGGCCGTGTTCCTGGCCTGACGGGAACGGCCGGGCCGCGAGCAGCCGCCCGGCGGCCTCCTCGCCCACGCCCGCCGCGGCCAGGCAGCTCGCCGCCTGCCGCTCGGGCAGGGCGTTGAACCAGCGGAAGCCGGCCCTGCGCCGGGCCTCGCGGTCGGGCACGCCGATCAGCCTGACCCGCGAGATGCCGCCGTCGGGGTACGCGTCGACCCGTACGGCAGCCGCCGGGGCGGTGGGCCGGGGCAGGGTGAACACGTGCCGCGTGTCGGGCTGGAGCCGGGTGCGGGGCAGGATCGGGAACCAGGCCGCCGAGCCGGGGTCGTCCGTCTCCTCCCCGCCGGGCGGACGGCCGTACAGCTCGATCTCGCCCGTGGCGTTGTACTTGAAGTGGCTGGTGTCGATCTCGATCTGCCGCAGCCGGCCCGTCGCGGCCAGCCTGATCACGGCGTAGTCATGCCCGGAGTCGCGGCGGCGGCTCGTCTCCCAGCCCTCCCCCATCGTCCGCGCCCGGTCCGGCCGGTTCAGCAGGTCCGCCGAGGTGTAGAAGTCGTCGCTGCTGGCCACCACCAGGCCGCCGTGCTCCTGGCTCGCCAGGTCGACGGTCAGCCCGTCCCAGCGCCGGGGGTCGGGCACGACCTCGCCGTACGCCCGCAGCCGGGCGACGCCGCCGTCCGGCTCGATCGACAGCCGCAGGTGGGTGAAACGGCGCGGGTCGGCGACCGGGAAGAGGTTGTGCGCGTCGCCCTTGAGGGGTCCGCGCGGCACGATCTCCACCCACTCCGCGCCGGGGCCGGTGAGGTCGTCCACGTCCGGGTGGCCCTCCATCCCGCACGCCTCGATCCGGCAGTACGGCGGGTAGTTGCCGGTGAAGAAGGAGGTGTCGACGTCCACCTCGGCGATCGTCCCGGGGGCGCCGAGCCGGACGATCACCCAGTCGTGGCCGGGCTCGCCGCGGCGGCGCCGGGTCTCCCAGCCGTCGACGATCTCGCCGCGGTGGTCGTAGTGGCCAGGCACGAAGTCGGCCGGGGCCGGCACCAGCAGATTCTCCTTCAGGCCGAACGACTCGTCGCTGGCCGCCACGACGCCGCCGCCGAGCCAGCGGGAGGCCAGGTCGAGCCGCTTCCCGCCGCTCATCGGACGGCCGCCTTCAGGTGCCGGGAGAGCGGCCACGCCGGAATCCGCTTCGGGTCCGGGGCGGCGTACGTGCAGACCTTGCTGGTCCGCAGGCCGAGCCCGGCCACCGCCTCGGCCAGCCGCACGCCGGCGGCGACGCCGTCGACCACCGGTACGCCGAGACGCGCGGTGATCGCCTCGTCGAGCCCGGCCATGCCGCCGCAGCCCAGGCAGATCACCTCGGCGTGGTCGTCGCGGACGGCGCGCCCCGCCTCGGCGACGATCTCCTCCATCGCGGCGGCGGGGTCGTCGTCCACCTCCAGAGTCGACAGGCCGCAGGCCCGCACCGAGGCGCAGCGGTCGGCGAGCCCGGCCAGCCGCAGCCGGTCCTCGATGGCGCCCACCGACCGCTGGAGCGTCGTCACCACCGAGTAGCTCCGCCCGATCATCTGGGCCACGTGCGCGGACGCCTCGGCAATGTCGATCACGGGCACGTCCACGATCTCCTGCACCCCCTCGCGCCCATGTTCCCCGAACCCGGCGAGGACCACCGCGTCGTACGGCTCGCCGAGGGTGAGGAGCCGGTCCATCACCGCGACGGCCGACAGGTAGCTCTCCATCGCGCAGTCGATGGCCTCCGGACCGTACTCGGGCTGGACGGCGAGGATCTCGGTGCCCGGCGAGGCGGCGCTCCGCGCGGCGTGGCCGATGGCGTCGGTCATCGACCGCGAGGTGTTGGGGTTGACCACGACTATCTTCACTAGGTGTCCTCCGGTCGGTCGGTCGACGGGGTCAGCAGGCGGCCGGCGGGGCGCGCCGGGCCGGCGGGGCGCCCCCGCAGCCAGGTGCGGCGCACCACGCCGTGGAGCCGGCGGCCGGCGTACGGGGTGACGGGCTGACGATGGTGCAGTTCCTCGGGGCGGACGGTGAACGTCTCGTCGGGGGCGAGGACGAACAGGTCGGCGTCGCGCCCGGCGACGATGCCGCCCTTGGCCGTCAGGCCGGCGAGCCTGGCCGGGCGCTCGCTCATCCAGCCGGAGACGCGCGCCAGCGGCACGCCGCGCCGCCGGGCCTCCGTCCAGACCACGGGCAGCGCGAGCTGGAGGGAGGAGACTCCGCCCCACGCCGCACCGAAGTCGCCGGTCTCCCGGTGCTTCAGCTCGGCCGCGCAGGGCGAGTGATCGGAGACGACGACGTCGAGCGTGCCGTCGCCGAGGGCCGCCCAGAGCCCGTCGCGGTTGACACCCTCCCGTACGGGCGGGCAACAGGCGAACTCGGTCGCCCCGTCGGGGATCTGCTCCGCGGCCAGCGTCAGATAGTGGGGGCAGGTCTCGGCGGTGATCCGCACGCCGTCGCGGCGGGCCGCCGCGATCAGCGGCAGCGATCCGGCCGCGGAGACGTGCACGATGTGGGCGCGCGCCCCGGTCAGCCGGGCCGCCTCCACCACCGCCGCGACCGCGGCCTCCTCGGCGGACGGCGGACGGGACCGGAGGAAGTCCGCGTAGCGGCGTCCCGCGGCGCGGGGGGCGCGGGCGAGCTCGGCCTCGCTCTCGGCGTGCACGAGCAGGAGGGCGTCGTACTCGCGCAGCGTCCGCATGAGGGCGGCCAGCTCCGCGGGAGAGACGGGCGGCAGATCGGGCGCCCCCGCGTCGGCCAGGAAGCACTTGAAGCCCATCACGCCGGCCCGGTGGAGCTCCGCCAGATCCCCCGCGTTGCCTGCGTGCGCGCCGCCCCAGAAGCCGACGTCGACGTGGCACCGCCCGCGCGCCGCCTCTCGCTTGAGCCGCAGCGCGGTCACGTCCGTGGTGGCGGGCACGCTGTCGACCGGCATGTCGATCAGGGTCGTGATCCCGCCCGCGGCGGCGGCCCGCGTCGCCGACGCGAAGCCCTCCCAGTCGGCGTGCCCCGGATCGTTGAGGTGGACGTGCGTGTCGACCAGGCCGGGCAGCACGACCTCGTCCGCGCCGACCTCGACGACCTCACCGGCGGTCCGCGCCGCGGCCGTGTCGTATGGGCCGACGGCGGCGATCCGGCCGTCCCGCACGGACACGGCGGCGGGGACCTCGCGCCCGCCGATCACGGCCCGCCGCGCGAGGATCACCAGATCGGGCGGGGCCGAGGGGGCCGCGGTCATCCCCGGGGCCCCGAGGTCGCGAGGGGGCCGTCCGTCACGAGCCGTTCCAGCAGCGACACGGCCTCGTCCACGTCTCCGGCGACCGGCGCGAGCCGCAGGTCGCCCGGGCCGACGACGAGGTCGGCGGCGAACGCCTCGCGCAGCCGCCGCCAGCGCGGTCCGAGCAGCACGAGCCGGGCGGCGCCGGGCTCGGTCTGCAGGGCCGACCAGACCACGGCCGCCTCCGCGAGCGTGCCCACCCCGCCCGGCAGGGCGACCACCGCGTCGGCGGCGAGCAGGTGGCGCAGCCGCTCCGAATAGTCGGCGGCCCAGCGCAGTTCGGTGCACCACGGGCTGGGCGTGAGGCCGGTCCATGCCGTCATGGGCAGCCCGACCACGGCCGCCCCCGCCTCGCGGGCGCCCCGCGCGGCCGCGCCCATCAGGCCGGCGTACCCGCCGGTCATCAGCCGCCAGCCCCGGCGGCCGAGCGCCGTGCCCAGGGCCAGGGCGTCCCGCCACGCGGGATCCGGCTCCTCGACCCGGGCCGACCCGACGACCGCGACGGTGGGCGGCCCCGGCGGACGCGACCCCCGCCCGACCGGCACATCCGGGTTATCCGGGTTATCCGGGCGATCCGTCTTATCCGTCTTATCCGTCTTATCCGGCGACGAGCTGATAGCCACGGAGCCCCTTCTTCGTCGACAGGGTGATCAGCGCGCCGCGCAGCACGCCCTCGGAGTATTCGCTGCCGGGGTTGATCGACCGGGATCCGCCGACGACCGCCTCGCCGCGGGACTCGTGGATGTGACCGTGGAGGCCGAGCAGCGGGCGGTAGGTCGCCATCGCGTCGCGCACCGCGCTCGACCCCACTCCGGTGATCACCGGGCTGCCCGCCTTCATGACCGGGCGGAACTCGTCGTCCAGCGCCATCGCCTGGTCGATGGGGGTGTCCTTCGGCGGGACGTGCAGGTTGAAGACGGCCTTCGACATGTCGGGGACCCTGGCCGCCTCCCGCGCGATCCTCTCGGCGAGCTGGTCTTCGGGCAGCTCCCGCGGCGACTTCCACGGAGTCGGGTTGGAGTAGCCGACCGAGATCATCGTGAAGCCGCCGGGCAGCTCGACCAGCCGGCCCTCCGGGTTGAGCAGCATGTCGGAGGAGCCGAGCACCTCGTCGACGAACAGCGGATCGTCGTTGCCCGGCGCCAGCAGGCACATGATGCCGGTGCCCGCCAGCCGTTCCTCGGCCAGCGCCATCCACGCCGACAGCGTCTGGTGCATATGGGTGCGGAACGTCTTGTCCACGAGCTCCGGGTGCTCGCGGAACTCCGCGATCTCGTCGGGCGTGGTGTCGTACGCGTAGAAGCCGGCGTCGGCGATCGTCTTGCGCAGGGCGGGCAGCTCCTCGGCGCTCACCTCCCGGTCGCGGCCGAACAGGTGGGAGGTGAAGCGCCCGCCGGCGGTCGCGATGACGGGCACCAGCATCTTGCCGGTGATGTCCCCGCCCATGATCAGGACGTCCGCGCCGTAGAACTTGCCGGCGTTGACGAACTTGCGGAAGCAGCGGTCCGACCCGTGGATGTCGGTGGCGAAGAAAATCTTGACGTCACGGCTGCGCACCGATCGGCCCTCCGATCTCGTCGGGAAGCTCGTACCAGGGGATGCGGCGGCCCACCTTGCCCCGGGCGCGCCATTTGAGCGACTTGGGCGCCGCGGCGAGCCCGTCGGCGATGCCGGCGGCCCGCCCCGCCACGGTCTCGGCGGCCGGGCCGGGCAGCAGCTCGGCCGCGAGGCCGGGAAGCCGGGAGAGGTTGTCGGTGAAGGTGGTGTACCAGCCCCAGTCCGAGCTGGTCACCCGCACCAGCCGGTCGAGGCTGACGTGGTCGTCGCCGCCGGGGGCGGGCGCGTCCGGCGGCGCCACCTCGTGGGTGAGCAGGATCGTCAGCGCGTCCGTCAGGTCCTTGAGGTTGACCTCGACCACCTGCAGCTTGGTGAGCAGCAGGTCGGCGGGGGCGAGCGTCTCCGGGTGCAGCCCGAGCCGGTCGGCCAGGTCGAGGCTGTGGCACATCTGGAAGCCGCCCACGAAGACGTCGAGCTTCCGGTCGTTCGCCTCGTCGCCGTAGAGCAGCCTGCGATCGCCCCGCATGTTGTTGAACCGCACGTTGGGCGTGTAGCCGAGCTCCTCCATGGCGGCCCGGAACGCCTTGCCCTCCCTGGGGTGGATCACCAGGTCGATGTCGCCGTACTCACGGCCGAGGGCGGCGGGCACGTCGCGGTGGCGGTGCCGGGCGACGGCCAGCCCGCCGATCAGCCGTACGGCCAGGCCGCGCTGAGCGAACGCGCCGAGCAGGCGCTCCGTCTCCGCCTCGATGTCACGCAGGGGCACCGCGGGGCTCATGCCGGCTCTCCGATCACCACTCGGTGGATCGTGTCGTAGTGCTCGGTCCTGGCCTCCTCGCTGGGGAAGTTGTAACTCTGCTTGCCCAGCGCCTCGGCGAGGTGGAAGCCGAGCAGACTCAGCGGGAGGGCGGCCAGCAGCGGGGAGAACTCCTCGGGCAGTCCCTCGGCCAGCGGCAGATGCAGCGCGGGCAGCGCGGGCGCGGCGTCGCTCACGACGACGGCCGACGCGCCGATGAAGTCGATCTCGCTGAGGATCTCGGCGGCCCGGTCGGCACCCGCCCCCGTCGGTGCGATCACGACGACCGGGGTCCCGGGCGAGGTCACGAAATACTCCTCGTGCGCCCACTCCTCGATGTTGGTGCTCAGGCCCACGAGCTGCGGGCCCTCGAAGAGCTTGGCCGCGCCGAACTTGGCGGACGCCTCGTTTGGCCCGGCGCCGAGGAATGCCGTCCACCCGTGCTCGGCGATCGCCTGGGCCGCCTTCTCCGCCGGTCCCGCGTTGGCGAGCAGGGTCCGTTCCGCGAGGGCGGGCGCCGAGTCCAGCGCGGCGCGCGCCGCTCCGACGTCGCGGCCCCGGGCGGCGCCCCAGCGCAGGGCCAGGTCGGCCAGGGTCGCGACGAGGCCGAGATAGGTGCTGGTGCCGGGCGAGAAGCCGAGCGTCGGGACGTCAACGGGCAGCACGGTGTCGGCCGCCGCGGCGAGCGCCCCCTCACGGTTGTTGGTCAGCGCCACGGCGAAGTGGCCGAACCTGCGGGCCTGCGCCGCGGCCTCGGTCGTCCTGCCGACCTTCCCGGAGAACGACACGCACACCACGGCGCTGCGCTCCGGCAGGTAGCGCACCTGGTAGCGAGCGAAGTCGAGGGCGTGCACGGCCCTGGCGGAGACGCCCGCGTGCCGCTGGAAGGCCAGCGCCGTGGCCAGCCCCGCGAAGTAGGAGTCGCCGCAGCCCACCAGGAAGACGTGTTCGACGCCCCGCTCCACCAGCGTCGCGGCGAGCCGGGCCACCTCCCCGCCGGGATCGGCGAGGTGACGGGCCACCACCTCGGGGATCATGGTGATCTCGCGCCGCATGACGTCGATGTCGTACGGCGCCACACTGGGCGCATCGGGCGATTTGTCCGTTTGACCCCTTTCATCCGACCCGGCGGATTCGGGAGTGGCGTCGCCGTCGGCGTCGGTGACGCCGTCGAGGGCGGCGTACTGGCGGGCGGCCTCCTCCGGCTCCAGGCCGGCCAGCGCGAGCGAGCCGATCCCGGCGACCGCCCAGGCCGCCGTGGCGGCTCCCCGCCGCACCGCCTCGGCCAGCGGGAGTCCCGCGGCGAGCGCGGCGGCCAGCGCGCCGCAGAACGTGTCGCCCGCGCCCGTGGCGTCCACGGCCTCCGTGGGGAACGCGGGCACCTCCACCTGGGGCCCGTCGCCCGCGTCGACCAGCGCGCCGGCGGCCCCCAGCTTCACCACGACCGCGGGCACGCCAAGCCCCCGCAGCCACGCCGCCGCCCGGGGCGGGTCGTCGTATCCCGCGAGGGCGGCGAGCTCGTCCCGGCTCGGGACGAAGACGTCCGCCCGGACGGCGAGGCCGGTGACCGCCTCGCCGTCCCCCGCCCAGTCCTCGTGGGTGTCCAGGGTGATCAGCGCGCCGGGGGCGCGCCTGCGGACGTGCTCCACAAGGGCGGCAGCCGCGGCCAGCGGCATGGCGGCGACGTGCACCACGGGCGCGGGCTCGTCCCACAACCACGCGTCCGGGACGTCCTCGGGGCGCACCGCGACCTGCGCGGAGCGCTCCCTGGGCGTGCGGTAGATCCAGTGCCGCCGGCCGTCCTCCTCGTACACGACCCAGTTGCGTACGGTCGGGCCGTCGACGGTGCGGACGCCCGACGTGTCCACCTCCAGCCGTTCCAGCGCCTCGAGGATCCCGGGGGGAAGGTCGTCGCCGCGTCTGGTGACGACGCCGACGGCCGGGTTCCACAGCCGGGCGGCCAGCACGGCGTAGACCGCGTTGCCCCCGGGGGAGCCCATCCGCACGGTGCCGTCGGGGTGGATGACGTCGTCGATGGTGAGATTGCCGATGACCAGCACCCGCCGGGCTCCGGCGGCACCGGGCAGAGCCATGAGAGCAGCTCCTTCGTGGTTATGGAAACGCGTTGTGGGGAGGCGTTGTGGGGAGGCGTTGTGGAAACGCGTTGTGGGGACGCCTTCGTGGTTCTGGGATGAGGGCCTGGAGAGGTCGCTCCGGGAGGCTTACTCCGGGACACTCACTCCGGGGGGATCTCGCGGAAGACGAGCCCGAGGTCGACGCCGCGGCTGCGGTTGACGAGGCGGGCCGCGACATACCAGACGGCGCCGGTGGCGACGACCCCGATCATGAACCACAGCGACAGGGCCCGGGTGACGGCGAACAGCGAGTTGATGCTGTCGTTGGCGATGAACATGATCATCAGGCCGCCCAGGGCGATCACGCCGCCCGCTCCCGACAGCGCGACGACCGGGACGCCGAGGAACCGCCGGCCGCCCGCCGACTCCCAGACGTCGCGCAGCCGGTACGGGAACACCACGCCGGCCAGGGACACCACGATGAAGGCGAGGATCTGTGCGAGCAGGGCGCCGAGGAGGCTGGCCGACGACCAGTTGACCAGCGCGACCAGGGCGATCTCGCCGGTGACCACGCACAGGGCGATGGCCTTGACGGGCGTGTGGAACCGCTCGCTGACGTCGCCCAGCCGCTGGGGCACGGTCCGGTCGAGGGACCAGGCGAGCATGTACCGCGTGGCCTGCATGGTCGACAGCGGGGTGCCCATGACGGCCCAGATCACGAAGCCGAGGCCGATCAGCAGCAGCAGGAAGACGTTGTGGGTCAGCAGAGCGGCCAGGAAGTTGAATCCGGGCGGCAGGCCCGCGGGCAGGCCGAGCTTGTCGGGGGCCGCGCCGGCCAGGTAGCCGAGGCTGCCGAGCCAGTCGGTGCTCACGTGGCCGGTCAGCACGACGGTGAGCAGGGCCAGGACCAGCCCGTTGATCAGAACGCCGCCGACCATGGCGCGGTACTGCGTCTTCGACGCCCGCTTGATCTCGCCGCCGATCTGGGCGGAGCCCTGCGCGTAGCCGACCACGAAGAACACCCACGGCAGCATCAGCACGGTGTCGGTGAGACTGAAGCCCGCGCCGTTCCCCGTGTACCCCGCCTGCTCCGCCGCGGGGATGATCTGGTCGAAGGTGAGCCCGTGGTTGCGGGCGGCGAAGTCGTCCCAGCCGGAGGCCAGGCCGCCGCCGTTGAACAGCAGCAGCGCGAAGCTCACGAGGAGGCTGAGCCCGGCGACGGCGAACAGCACCTTCTGCCACCGCCAGTAGCGCTGCCCGCCGACGACGATGAGTACGCCGAAGCCGACGGTGATCAGGGTGCCGAGGCCGAGCACCCACCACTGGGTGGTGATGCCGAAGAGTTCGTGCCTGCCGAGCAGCGCGTTGCTCATGTCGAGCCACACCTGCTGGCCGGTGACGGTGGTCAGGGTGGCCAGCGCCGCGGGGACCGCGAAGGTCAGGGCGAAGTAGGCGTTGAACCCGATCCAGAAGAAGATCATCCACAGGCCCTGGCTCCAGGAGAGCAAGAACCCGGCGATCGGGTGCAGAGTCCGGCTGACGAACACGTAGTCGCCGCCCGACCTCGGCATCGCCGCGGAGAACTCGGCGTACACCCGCAGCAGGGTGAACGCCATGAGCAGGGTTCCGACGATCACGGCGAGCAGGATGTTCCCGCCGGGGAACGCGGTCTGCGCCTGCAGGTAGAGGAAGACGCCGCCGACCGCGACGTTCATCCCGAAGGTGTTCATGACGAAGGCGTCGAAGAACGACACCTCGCGGATGAGCCCGGTGGCGTTCCGGACGAAGACGCCGGCTTGACGATCGGAGGAGGAGGCGGGGAGGTGACTTGGTGCGGCCACGGCGATGGCCCCTCTCTGCGGAGCGGGTGGAGCTATGGAGTAGTGCCGTCGGGGGGTGTCGTGGGGGCGGGCCGGAAGCCCACCCCGTGCTTGGGGTGGCTCTCGATCTCGAAGCGGAACCGGTCGGCCTGGTAGAGGACCTGGGAGAACTCCACCGGCACGCCGTGCTGGTCGCGGGTGACGGCCTCGACGCGCAGCAGCGCCTCGCCGACCGGGACCTGCAGGTGGGACGCGTGCTCGGGAAGCGCGCGGACGACCTCGATGACGTTGCGGGCGGAGGTCATCACCGTGCCGTACCGCTGCTCCAGGAGCCCGTAGAGCGATCCCGACAGGTCGGCGTCGGCCAGGCCGGGGAACAGCGCGGCCGGCAGCGACGCCGACAGCAGCACGACGGGCTCGCCCGCCAGGTGGGCGACCCTGCGCAGCCGGAACAGCGGGGCGCCCTCCGGCAGGCCGAGCGCCGAGCCGATCGGCTCCTCCGCCGGCGCCGTCTCCGCGGACAGCACCCGCGTGGCGACCGGCAGCCCGGTCGCCGCCAGCGTCGCGGTGAAGCTGGTGAGCAGCTGGATCTCCGCGCCGACCTTCGTCTCCCTGACGTAGGTCCCGCGGCCCCGGGTCCTGGTCACGTAGCCGTCCTTGGCCAGCGCCAGGATGGCCTGCCGCACGGGCGCCAGGCTCACCCCGAGCCGGGCCGCGTACTCCTTCTCCCGGAGCAGCTGCTCCCCGGGCGCGAGCCGGCCGGACACGATCATGTCCAGCAGCAGCCGGTAGATCTGCTCGTGGTACGGGATCGGGGAGCCGCGGTCGATCTCGGGAAGGGCGCCGATCGCCGGTGCCTCGATGGTCTCGGGTGACCTCATGGCGTCGACCGTAAAGATTATAAGTTTCTAATTTATTAAGGAGGAGTTGCGTTTCGGGTCATGATAGGCATGCTTCGCGCGCTTCCCACCTGGGGAAACGTAGATCTTGACGCCTCACACCTCGCGGGGCGACTCTCCCGCGATGAGGGGATCGAGCGTCAGCTCGGGATGCTCACGCTGGATGGAGCGCATCCGCCACTGGTCGGAGAAGACGGCCAGCAGGGCCTGGTCGCGGCGGCGGGTGAGCACCTCGGCGCCGCGCTGGCGCCGCAGGATCTCCGCCGAGGCCGCGTCGGTGCGGCGGGCGAGGGAGTACTCCAGCCGGTCCAGCACGATCTCCGCGCCGAACTCGGCGGCCAGCCGGTGCTGGACGACCTCGAACTGCATCGCCCCGACCGCGGCGAAGACGGGCGCCTGATCGCCGCGCAGGTCGGAACCGAGCACCTGGATCACGCCCTCGGCGTCGAGCTGGTCGACCCCGCGCCGGAACTGCTTGGCCTTGCTGGTGTCCCGCACGCGGGCCGTGGCGAAGAGCTCGGGCGCGAAGCTCGGGATGGGCGGGAACTCGACGGCCTGGCCTTCGTACAGGGTGTCCCCCGGCCGCAACGCCGAGGCGTTGACGAGGCCGACGACGTCGCCCGGGTGGGCCTCGTCGATCGTGCTGCGCTCCTGCCCGAACACCGACTGGGCGTACTTGGTGGCGAACGGCCGGCCCGTCGCGGCGTGCGTCAGCACCATCCCGCGTTCGAACCTCCCCGAGCAGACCCGGACGAACGCGATGCGGTCGCGGTGGGCCCGATCCATGTTGGCCTGCACCTTGAACACCAGCCCGGAGAACGGCGCGTCCAGCGGCCGCAGCGCGCCGTCGACGTCCGCCCGCGGGGCCGGGGCGGGCGCGAGGCCGACCAGCACGTCGAGGAGGCGGGCCACGCCGAAGTTCGACAGCGCCGCGCCGAACAGCACGGGCGTCGACTCGTGCGCCTCGAACCGCTTCTGGTCGTGGTCGGCGCCGATCGCCCCGAGCAGGTCGACCTCCTCGCTCGCCCGGATCCAGTCGGCGCCCAGTTCGGCCTCGGCCCGGTCGGGGCTCAGCTCGGTCTCCAGCGCCCTGGTCGCGCCGTGGGCGGTGCGGGTGTAGAGCACGATCCGGTCGTCCAGCCGGTCGACGACGCCGCGGAATCCTTCGGCCGTCCCGATGGGCCAGGTCAGCGGCGTGGGCCGCAGGCCGGTGCGCTCCTCGATCTCGTCGAGCAGCTCCAGGGCCTCCCGGCCGGGCCGGTCCCACTTGTTGACGAAGGTGATCACGGGGATGCGGCGGTGCCGGCAGACCTCGAAGAGCTTCATGGTCTGCGGCTCCATGCCCTTCGCGGCGTCCAGCAGCATGACCGCGCAGTCGACCGCGGCGAGCACCCGGTAGGTGTCCTCGGAGAAGTCCGCGTGCCCCGGCGTGTCGACGAGGTTGAACACGTGGCCGTGGTACTCGAAGCGCAGGGCCGCGGAGGTGATCGAGATGCCGCGGGCGCGCTCCATCTCCATCCAGTCGGACGTCACGCCGCGCCGCCCGGCCTTGCCGTGCACCGCGCCCGCCTCGCTGATCGCGGCGGCGTGCAGGGCCAGCGCCTCGGTCATGGTCGACTTGCCCGCGTCCGGGTGGCTGATCACCGCGAAGGTCCTCCGGCGCCGCGCCTCGCCCGCGATGTCGCCCTCGGCTCCCATGACCGGCCTCCCCATCCGCCCCGGCGCGTCCCCGCCGCCGTACGCACGTACGCCATCCTCCACGACCTTGCGAATCTACCCGAACCCGGGACCGGCACCTGCCACCAAATATGCGAATCCCACTCGCAGTCAGGGCTGCTGTGCGGGGATACGCGCGATATATGGTCCGCATAGGGCCCGCATAGGGCCCGCATACGGTCGGCAGATGGCCGGCCACCGAGCCGTATCCGCCCCCCGGAGGCCGAATGGAGCTGCGCGACCTACGCTGTGCCCTGGCGCTTCGGGACCACGGGCACTTCGGGCGGGCGGCGCAGGCGCTCGGCATCGACCGGCCCCGGCTCCGCCAGCAGATCAAGGCGCTGGAGGCCGATCTCGGGTTCGACCTGTTCCACCGCGCCGACGGTGCCGTGCGGCCCACCCCGGCGGGCCGCGTCTTCCTGCGCCGGGTCAGGCACGCGCTGCGCCACCTGGACCAGGCCGCGGTCGAGGCGGCCGAGGCCGGCCGAGGCGACGCGGGAACGCTGTCCGTCGGCTTCGGCGGCGCCGCGCTCGCCGCGATCCTGCCCGAGGCCGTCGCGGCGTTCCGCGAGCACTACCCCCTGGTACGGCTGGAGCTGGTCGAGGCCCCGGCCGCCGAGCAGGTCGCGCAGGTGCTCGCCGGCCACCTGGACGCGGGTCTCGTCTGCGGCCCGCCGCCCGCGGCGGCCCGGGAGCAGCTGGCGTGCGTCCCGATCGCGCACGACCGGCTCCTGGCCGCCGTGCCGGACCCCGGGACCGCCGGGGCCGCCGGGGCCGGCGCCGGGCACGAGACCGACCGGCACGGGGAGGCGGGCCGGCACGCGGCCCGCGGCCCGCTGCCGCTCGCCGCCCTGGCGAAGCGGCCGCTCATCCTGACCTCGCGGAACGCGGAGCCCGCGGTGGCCGAGGCCGCCCTCGCGATGTGCCGTACGGCGGGTTTCGAGCCGCCCGGCGTGATCGAGGCGAGCGGCCTGCACGCGATGCTCGGGCTGGTCGCCTGCGGCCTCGGGGTCGGTGTGGGGCCGGAGAGTATGCGCAGGCTCCGCCACGACGGGGTGGCCCTGCGTGAGCTGTCGCCGCCCGGCCCGGTGCTCGCCGTCCATCTGATCCACCGCGCGGGCGACCCCGCGCCGCTCCTGCACAACTTCCGCCGGATCGCGCAGATCGTCGGCCGCTGAGGTCACTGAGCACAACCCACCGAGCACGAGCACTGACCACGAGCACGGGAGCACGGGCCGGGAAGCGCCGGGTCAGCCCGCGGCCGGGCCCCCGGGGGGCTCGGGGAGCGGGATCCGCAGCGACACCGTGCCGCGCAGGTCGAGCCACGCCGCGTCCGGTCCGCGCACCACCCGCAGCACGATCTCCTCGCAGCCGGGGCAGCGGGCGGTGAACCCCGGCTCGGGGCCGTAGACGTGCAGCGAGGCGACCAGGCCGGACCGGCCGCAGCCCGCGCAGCGCTCAACGGCGGCGGTCACGTCGACGGCGAAGATCTCCCGCAGCGGGCCGGCGAGGGCGTTGCCGTCCAGGTAGTCGTCGGTCATGTCAGCCTCCTGTGGGGCCGAAGCGTTCGGTCTTGACGCGGCCGGGGTCGTGCCCCAGCCCGATCAGCAGTTCGGCGGCGTGCTCGACGAAGCCGGTCGGGCCGCAGACATAGCAGTCGGGCCGCCGGTCGGCCGGCCATCCGCCGGCGGCCAGGTCGTCCGCCGTGATCCGGCCGGCCGGGCGGGCGGACCCGCCGGGCGCCTCCCGCGTGTAGACGTAGGAGACGTCGAGGCCAGGGTCGGCGCGGTCCAGCTCCTCGGCGTAGAAACGCCGGCCGGGATCGCGGGTGGAGTAGATCAGGCGGAACGGCGGCCCGCCGCCGTCGGCCCGCCGCGCGCGGATCATCGACATCAGCGGGACGATCCCCGAGCCTCCGGCGACGAGCACGACCGGCGCGGACGCGCCCGCCCGCCACACGAACCAGCCGCCGACGGGCCCCCGCATCTCCACCTCGTCGCCGGGCTCGAGCACCTCCGTCAGGTAGGGCGAGACCTCGCCGTCCGGCACGCGCTCCACGGTCAGCTCGATCCGCTCGCCGGCCGAGGGAGAGGCGATCGAGTAGCTGCGCTGCGTGCTGTAGCCGTCCTCCGCGGTCAGGCGGACGTCCACATGCTGGCCGGGCAGGTGGCCCGGCCAGCCGGGCAGCTCGAAGACGAGCGTGCGCGCGGTCGGCGTCTCGTCGCGGGTCTCCAGCAGGCGGGCGGCCCGCCACGTCAGGCGTCGCACCCGGTGCCCCTCCCGCCGATCATCGCTGGGCGTACGTCCTGGGTCACGGGGCTAGTCACCTTCGTACCGCTGCTCACGCCAGGGGTCGCCGTAGTTGTGGTAGCCGGCCGTCTCCCAGAATCCCGGTTCGTCCTCGTCGAGGAGCCGGATGCCGCGCACCCACTTGGCCGACTTCCACAGGTACAGGTGCGGGACGAGCAGCCGGGCGGGACCGCCGTGGGCCGGCGCGAGGTCCTCCCCCTCGTACTCGTAGACGATCCATGCCTTGCCGTCGAGCAGGTCCTCCACGGGGAGGTTGGTGGTGTAGCCGCCGTAACAGTGGATCAGGGCGTGTTCGGCGGCGCTCTCGACGTCCTCGAAGAGCACGTCGAGCGAGACGCCCCGCCACGAGGTGTCGAGCTTGGACCACTTGGTCACGCAGTGGAGGTCAACCGTCGGTGTCTCACTCGGCAGCGCGGTCAGCTCCGCCCAGGACCAGCGGAGGGTCTGGCCGTCCTCCGCGTCGATGGTGAACTCCCACCGGTCCGTCGGGACGCGGGGTGTGGGGCCCGCGGACAGGACGGGGAAGTCGTGGGTCAGATATTGGCCCGGCGGTAGCCGGTCGGCCCGGTCGCGGTGGCGGCCCTGGAAGCCGCGGGAGATGATCCCCATCCGTGTCTCCTCACGTCGTGCTCGCCCCGCCGTCAGTGGGGCGCGAGGTTCGGCGTGCCGTCCCTCATCTGGGGTTCAGTCTCGCGGATCAGGTTTCCCGGAGACCACCCGGCCCCCTGCCGTCACGGAAATCGTGAGATCACAGGGATCACAGGGATCACAGCGTCGCGGGGATCACAGCGTCGCGGGGGTCGCGGTCAGCTCGCGTGCGGGGCGAAAGGGATGCGGACGCCGAGGAGGAAGCCGCCGTCGGGGATCTGCTCGGCCTTGAGGGTGCCACCCGCGAGGTTGATCCGCTCTCGCAGACCGGCGAGCCCGTATCCCGACTCCACATAGTGGGCGGGAGGGGCGGCGTGGCAGTCCCCGGGGCTGTTGACGACGGAGACCCGCACGCCGTCCGCACCGGTCTCACAGGTCACCCGCACCTGGGCCCCGGGGGCGTGCTTGCGCACGTTGTTGAGGCCCTCCTGGACGACGCGGAAGCAGGCGTGGGAGATCTGCCGGGGCAGCTCGCGGTCGCCGGGGTCGAGCGTGAGGGCGACCCGCAGGCCGTTCTCCTTGGCCTCGCGCACCAGGCGGGCGATGCCCTTCACGCCCTCGGCCGACTGGGGGACCTCGTCTCTGCGCAGAACGGTGAGCAGTTCCCGCAGCTCGGTGAGCGCCTGGACCGCCTTGTCCTCGATCGCCGACGTGAGGCGCCTGACCTCGCCCGGACCGGCGGCGCCGGGGATCATGCCGGCGTTGAGCGCCATCGCCGTCACCGCGTGGGTCACGGTGTCGTGCAGCTCTCCCGCGATCCGCCTGCGCTCCCGCCAGGCCGCGTTCTCCTCCCGGTCCCGCACGGCGGCCTGCAGTTCCTTGAGGGCGCTGCGGTATCGCCAGACCCACGTGCCGACCAGGGCGGGGAGGTAGACGAGGGTCAGGCCGCGGACCAGGCAGAGGTAGTGGTTGTGGTCCATGTAGGGGCTGCGGTAGTTCACCACGGCGTACACGAGCGTCAGCGCCCCCGCCGCCCAGGGCCAGCGCCGCACCCGGTTCTCCGCCGTCATCGAGTACGCGGCCAGCGTCAGCGGCACGACCTGCCCGGTCAGGCACGCGCAGACGACCGACGCCACGAGCATCGGCCAGGCGACGCGGCGGCGGAGCAGCATGGTGCCCGCGGTCACGATGCCCGCGACGATCTCCAGCGGATCGGGCACCGGGCCCCACAGGGAGAACGACTTGTCGATGAGGGTCACCGGAATGGTGAACGCCAGGACGGCGGCAGCCAGAAGCAGATCGCCGATTTCGCCGGGCCCCAACCCCGCTAGTTTCCTCCAATGTTCCGTCATGTCCCCATCTTGTGGCGTCTACCTGCGTGTTCTCATCCCCAAGCGGCGGTCGGAAGGTAAACTTTCGGCCGATCCACAGCCGCCCGGCGCCCTGGGCGGGGAGCGGTTAGGGTGGTCAGGGCCGGAACGTTCGCCGCCCAGAGTGCGCAGGAGAGCGAGACCGGCCGGCGGCCGGGGCGGCCCGTCGGCGTGGACGTGCACGTGACCAGCGCTGGAGGGCGCAGATGAGCACTCCCCGCACGGACGGCGACGTCGTCGACCTGTTGGACCCCGAGCTGATGCGCGACCCGTTCCGCGGCTTCTCCCAGATCCGGGAGCGCGCCCCCCTGGCCCGGGCCGCCTTCCCGGGCCAGACGACCCCCGTCTGGCTCGTCACCCGCTACGACGACGTGGCGGCCGTGCTGAGCGACCGCCGGTTCGTCAACGACCCCGCCGGCGTTCCGGGGACCGGCGCGAGCAACGTGCGCGAGGAGCTCGTCCGCGCCCGCGGGATCCCCGCCGAGTACGCGCGCTACCTGCTCGACACCGTGCTGGACGCCGACGGCGCCGACCACATCCGGCTGCGCCGGCTGGTCTCCCGCGCCTTCACCGCCCGCCGGGTGACCGAGCTGCGCCCGCGGGTGGAGCGGATCAGCGAGGACCTCCTCGACCGGCTCCCCGGGCACGCGCGGGACGGCGTCGTCGACCTGATCGAGCACTACGCCTACCCGCTGCCGATCACGGTCATCTGCGAGCTTGTCGGCATCGCCGAGGAAGACCGTCCTCTCTGGCGCGAGTGGGGCCGGGGCCTGGTCCGCATGGAGCCGGGCGCGGTCACCGAGCCCCTGCGCGACATGATCGCCTTCGTGCGGGACCTCATCGTGCGCCGCCGGTCGGAGCCCGCCGACGATCTGCTCACCGGCCTGATCCGGGCGCACGACGAGGACGGGGACCGCCTCACCGACACCGAGCTGATCACCATGGTGCTGACCCTCGTCCTCGCGGGGCACGAGACCACCGCTCATCTCATCGGCAACGGCGTGGCCGCGTTGCTGGCCCACCCCGGCCAGCTCGGCGCGCTGCGCGCCGACCCCGCCCTGCTGCCCCGCGCCGTCCACGAGCTGATGCGCTGGTGCGGCCCGGTCCAGGGCACCCGGTTCCGCTACGCCGCCGAGGACGTGGAGATCGGCGGCATGACGGTGCGGCGAGGGGAGCCGATCATGGCGATGCTCGTCTCGGCCAACTACGACCCGCGCCGCTTCGACGACCCCGAGCGGCTCGACATCACCCGCGAGCCGGACGGCCGCCGCGAGACGCACCTCGGGTTCGGGCACGGCCTGCACTACTGCCTCGGCGCCGCGCTGGCCCGGCAGGAGGCCGAGGTCGCGTTCGGGATGCTCCTGAGCCGCTTCCCCCGCATCGAACCGGCCGTCGCGCCCGAGGACCTCGAACGCCAGCTCGTGCCGGCCTCGTGGCGCCTGGCCCGGCTGCCTGTGCGCCTGAACACCTGAACGCCTGAACCCGCCGGGGGCGGTGGGACGGCGGGGCCGGCCGGAGGGCACGGCTCCGCCGGGGTGATCGCGCGGTCTTGACGATCGACGCGGCCGGAGCGACACTCTGCACCCGGCGCCGGGCCTGGAGCGCGTACGGCCCCGCCGGCGGCCTCGTCCGATCCGACGCAAAGGGTGGGCGTTGACCCCCACGTCATCGGTGCCCCCGCCGAACCTCCGCGGCCGGGTGCCCTGCCATGCCGCCGCACCGCGGCCGCCGCCGCCGGATGTCGCCGTGCCCGTGCCCATGAAACGTTCAGCACCGGCCCTTTCGGCGCCCGTCGGGATGGAAGCGACGGCCCGCGGCGCCCTCGCCGGCAGGAGAAGGAGAGACCGTGCGACGCACGCAGGTAAAGGCGGCGCTGGCCGCGCTGGCGATGACCGCCATGCTGCCGCCGGCGGCCGCCCACGCGACCGCCACGCCAGACACGACCCCCCTGGGGAAGCCGGCCCCGGCGTCCCTCTTCAGGGCGCACACCGCCGGCCGGGTCGAGCCGGCCGGCGGCTCGGTCCGCTACAGCTGGCCGGGCGTCTACTTCGAGGGCCGCTTCCGCGGCACCGGCGTCGGGGTCGCCCTCAACGACGCCGTGAACGATTACGACGTCCAGGTCGACGGCGCCACCGTCGCCACGCTGGTGACCCCCGGCCGTACCACCTACTGGGTCAGGGACCTGACCAACGGCGTGCACAGCGTGCGGCTCGTCAAGCGCACCGAGAGCCCGTCCGCCTTCGGCGAGTTCTACGGATTCGTCGCCGCCCCCGGCGGCGCCCTCCTTCCCGGGCCGGCCGATCGTCACCGGCAGATCGAGTTCATCGGCGACTCCTACACCGCCGGCTACGGCAATCTCTCCCCCACCCGCGAGTGCCCCGCCCCCGGCCAGGTCGACCGGAACACCAACACCGACATCAGCTTCGGCGCCCTCACGGCGCGCCGCCTCGGCGCCGACTACCAGGTCAACGCCTTCTCCGGGCGGGGCATGGTGCGCAACTACAACGGCATCGAGCCGGGCACCGACTACCGCACTTATTACGACCGCGCCCTGATCGGCGTGCCCGGCGACGTCTGGAGGAACCCGGGCACCTGGCACCCGCAACTGATCGTGATCGGCCTCGGCATCAACGACTTCTCCACCGCGATCAACCCGGGCGAGTCGTGGACGCCGGAGTCACTGGTCGCCGCCTACAAGACCGCCTACCAGGGCTTCATCGACAAGCTCAGGGCCCGGTACGGCAAGCGCGCGATCATCGTGGTCAGCGCCACGTACATGTCCAACACGACGGCGTTCTCCGACGCGGCGCGGCAGATCGTCCAGGACCGCAACAGGCGGGGCGACGACCGGGTCCGCTACTGGTACTACGACAATTCGGAGCTGGACTACGGCGGTTGCGACTGGCACCCGTCGGCCCACGACCACCAGATCATCTCCAAGCGTCTCGACGACTTCATCGCCACGCTTCCGCTGCGCTGGTGAGCGCGGGTGGCGGGGGCCCGCGGCCCCCGCCATCCGGATGGGCGCTCAGCCCGCCGCGTCGAGTGTGGCGATCTCGTCCGCGGACAGCTCCAGGTCGACGGCCTTGACGGAGTCGAGGATGGTCTCGGGGCGTGAGGAGCCGGGGATGGGAATCACCACCGGAGCCTTCGCCAGCATCCACGCCAGGCACACCTGCTGCGGGCTGACCCCGTGCTCGCGGGCGACCTCGGCGAAGGGCGCGAACCGGCTGCCGAGCCCGCCGGCCCGGCCGGTGCCGCCGAGCGGGCTCCACGGCAGGAAGGCGATGTCCATGTCCGCGCACAGGTCGAGCTCGGGTTCGCTGCTGCGGAACGACGGCGAGAACTGGTTCTGCACGCTGACCAGACGGCCGCCGAGGATCTCGTTCGCCTCCCGGATCTGCTCCGGATTGGCGTTCGAGACGCCGGCGTAGCGGATCTTGCCCGCGTCCAGCAGGTCGCGGATCGCGCCGACGGAGTCGGCGTAGGGCACTCTCGGGTCGGGCCGGTGGAACTGGTAGAGACCGATGGCGTCCACGCCGAGCCGCTTGAGCGAGGCGTCGCAGGCCTCCTTCAGGTGATCGGGCGAGCCGTTCACCGTCCACGAGCCGTCGCCGGGACGCAGGTGGCCGCCCTTGGTCGCGACGATCACATCGCTGGTGTCGCCGCCGTATCCGGCCAGCGCCCGCGCGATCAGCGACTCGTTGTGGCCCACCTCGTCCGCGTGGATGTGGTACGCGTCCGCCGTGTCGATCAGCGTGACCCCGGCGTCGAGCGCCGCGTGGATGGTCGCCACGGAGCGCCGCTCGTCCGGGCGCCCCTCGATCGACATCGGCATGCCGCCGAGGCCGATCGCACTGACCTGCGCGTCACCGAGTGGCCGATATTTCATGGAAATCCTCCTCGCAGGGGCATCCGCATCACTTCATGCTGCTCGACTCGGCGTCCCCCGGGCCAACACAGGATGTCGATGATCTCCAGCACTCTACGTGATGGCGGTGGCGGCCTCCGGCCGCGGCGGGGCCCCACAGGAGGAGGCGCGGCGAGGAGGGACCGGAGGCCCGGCTGGGCCTCCGGCCGCTCAGCCGCGGTGGGGCGCCGCCCCGGTGCTGTCCCTGACGACGAGCTCGGGCTCGACCAGGTGGCGGACGGCTACGCCGTTCTCACCGGCCACGCGGGACTCGAAGAGCCGGAACGCCTGCCGGCCGACCTCGCCGAAATCCTGCCGGAGCGTGGTCAGCGGCGGCCAGAAGTAGGAGGCCTCGGGCAGGTCGTCGAAGCCGACCACGCTGACGTCGCGCGGGGTGCTGCGCCCCGCCTCGCGGAGGGCGCGCAGGACGCCGAGCGCCATCTGGTCGTTGCCCACGAAGACCGCCGTCACGGACGGATCACGCGCGAGGAGCTTGCCGAGCTGGTATCCCGAGCGGGGGCTCCAATCGCCGCGCAGCGGCTCGGGAACCGGCCGGCCCTCCGCCTCCAGCACCTCACGCCAGCCCTCGATCCGGGCGCCCGCGTCGATCCAGTTCGCCGGCCCGGCGACGTGCCACACCGTCTCGTGGCCCAGGTCGAGGAGGTGCCGGGTCGCCCGGGCGGCTCCGGCCCGCTGGTCGACCATGACCACAGGAACGGAGGCGTTCTCCCCCGCCCCGACGGCGACCACGGGGAACTCGGGCGGCAGGTGACGCAGCCCCTCCGTGGCGGACTCGTGCGGCGCCACGATGATGACGCCGTCGACCGACTGCGCCCGCAGGCGGTCGACCCCCTCCTCCATGGAGAGGCGGTTGAGGTTGCTCAGGCTGGCGATGCTGACGGTGTAGCCGCTCTGCCGCGCGGCCCGCTCGATGCAGTAGAGCGTGGAGGCCGGGCCGTACTGGGTGGTGTCGACGCTCACCACGCCCAGCACCCCCGAACGTCCGGTGACGAGCTGCCGCGCGGCCGCGTTGGGCCGGTAGTCCAACTCCCGCATGGCCGCGAGGACCCGGGCGCGGGTGTCCGCGCGCACGAGTTCGGGCGCGTTCAGCACCCGTGAAGCGGTCATCGCCGACACCCCGGCGAGCTGTGCGACATCGCCCAGCACCGCCGGCTTTCCCACCCGTGGCTGCCCATCCCGCCGCCCCGCCATGGGCTTCACCCCCTTGCCGTTAACGTTAACAGGGCAGTCGTCGTCACGCGCGAGCGGCACAACCCGCGAACCGGAGCTGACCTACCCGCCTGACCAGCCCTGACAGCGCCGCCGGGGCGGTGCGCGGGGCGCGGCACCCCGGCCGTACTGCCGCTGTGTGGACCGGTCCGCCGCCGGGCTCTCCCGGCGCCGCCGGCACACCCGCCGCGGTGGGCCTCGCCGCTGGCGCACCGGCGATCCCGGAGGGACGGGTCACGGAGTGAAACGTTCAAATTCCGGAGCCCAGCCGGCACCGCCCACCTCCCGTCCGTCACCATTCGTCCCATTCGTTGTCACCCGTCGCTCTCAACACCCCGCCACGGCCCGCCGGGACGCACCCCAGGGGGTCACCCGCGCACCCTTCCGGCACTCTCCCGGCCGCTCCCCCCATCCCGGGGAACGCGGGACGACGGACTGTCACACCTTCTCGCGACATTCCCTACTTTCATTAAGCAGATTAGCCGGACAAATTATGCTATGTGCCCGAATTAACGTTTAATTTACAATTGGCCGATTCGCGCGGACCCCGGCCAGGCGCCGAGCCGGAGCGCCATCCGGCCGGCCGTATCGGCCGCCCGCACACCCGCCTCACCGGCGGCCGTGGAATGAAAGTTTCGGCTCCGCCCGGCGTAGCCGCCCGACCTCGCGGCCCGAAATCGCAGCTCACACCGGACCACATGGAGCCGTACGGATATGGGGCGGGGCCCGGCTCGTTGACTGACCCCGCGCCACGGGGATTGGCTCCGCACAGCGATACGCGCCATTCGCGAACGGAGCCACAGCCGGGATCGGCCATCGAATGTTAGCGCTAACAGAAGACTCGACCGGCGAAGGCTCCTGAACGGCGGCTCGACCGTGCGCACTCGGCCGCCGCGGATGACCGTCACAACTCGGAGAATGGGAACACACCTGTGCGACATGACAACTCCTTTCACCGGCGGCTGAGGCTTTCGGCAGCCGCCGTCGCCGCCCTGCTGACCGGGGCCGTCGGCGTCGTCGGCGCCCTGACGACGACCGCGGCCGAGGCCGCGGCCGGATGCCGGGTCGACTACACGGTGAACAACTCCTGGCCCGGCGGCTTCGGCACCAACGTCACCATCACCAACCTCGGAGACCCGATCGACGGCTGGCGGCTGACCTGGTCGTTCTCCGCCGGGCAGACGATCACCCAGCTGTGGAACGGCACCTACACCCAGTCGGGCTCCCAGGTCACGGTGACCAACGTCTCCTACAACGCCACCATCGGCACCGGCGGCAACACGTCCTTCGGCTTCAACGGCTCCTGGAACGGCACCAACCCCGTGCCGACGAGCTTCTCGCTCAACGGGGTCGCCTGCACCGGCGGTGTGACGACCTCGCCGTCCACCTCGCCGTCGACGTCGCCCTCGGCTTCGCCGTCGATCTCGCCGTCCGCCTCGCCCTCGGCCTCGCCGTCCGGCACGCCGACCAGGCAGCCGTGCGACATCTACGCCGCGGGCGGCACGCCCTGTGTGGCCGCGCACAGCACGACCCGCGCGCTGTACGCGAACTACAACGGCGCGCTCTACCAGGTGCGGCGATCCTCGGACAACACCACCCGTGACATCGGCGTGCTGAGCCCGGGTGGCGCCGCCAACGCGGCGGCGCAGGACTCGTTCTGCGCCGGCACGACCTGCCTCATCACGATCATCTACGACCAGTCCGGCCGCAACAACCGCCTGACCCAGGCGCCTCCCGGCGGGTTCTCCGGCCCGGCCGCGGGCGGCTACGACAACCTCGCCACCGCGACCAAGGCGCCGACCACGGTCTACGGGCAGAAGGCGTACGGCGTCTACGTCGATCCCGGTGTCGGCTACCGCAACAACTCCACCAACGGCATCGCCAAGGGCGACCAGCCCGAGGGCATGTACGCCATCTTCGACGGCACGCACTACAACGGCGGCTGCTGCTTCGACTACGGCAACGCCGAGACCAACAGCCGTGACAACGGCAACGGCACGATGGAGGCCATCTACTTCGGCAACATCAAGGTCTGGGGCTACGGCGCGGGCAACGGCCCGTGGATCATGGCCGACCTGGAGAACGGCCTGTTCTCCGGCGTGAACCAGCACTACAACGCGGGTGACCCGAGCATCAGCCACCGCTACCTGACCGCCATCGTCAAGGGTGAGCCGAACCACTGGGCCATCCGCGGCGGCAACGCCCAGTCGGGCGGCCTGGGGACCTTCTACGACGGCGTGCGGCCCAACGTGTCGGGCTACAACCCGATGAAGAAGGAAGGCGCCATCATCCTCGGCATCGGCGGCGACAACAGCCACGGCGCCGCCGGCACCTTCTACGAAGGCGTCATGACCTCCGGCTACCCGACGGCCGCCACCGAGGACGCCGTCCAGGCCAACATCGTCGCCGCCGGCTACCGGTGATCCACCTCAGGTAGACCGAACGCCGCGATCGCGACCGAGCCGCCCCCGGCACACGCCCGGGGGCGGCTCACCCGCGTTGGCCCGGGGCGCGGTGGCCACCCCTCACATTTGTTTTCCGGCATTCGGAAAGTCGCATTTTACGGTCAACGGGTAAAAGGTCACGATTCTTCTCGCCCGGTCCTTCTCTCCCGCGGGCCGGGAGACGCCGCCACCCCCCCGGATGACGAAGGAGTCGCCTGTGCCGACATTCCCCCGCGACCAGTGGTACGTCGCCGCCTACGGGCGCGAGATCGGGCACGAGCTCTTCAGCCGCACCGTCTGCAACGAGTCGATCCTGTTCTGGCGCACCCAGGCCGGGTCCGTCACCGCCGTGTCCAACCGCTGCGTGCACCGCCGGTTCCCCCTGTCGCAGCCGCCGTCCGCGCTGGTCGACGACCAGGTGGTCTGCGGCTACCACGGCTTCACCTACGCCGCCGACGGCCGTTGCACCGCCGTACCCGGCCAGACCAGGATCCCCCGCGCCGCCCGGCTCACCTCCTACCCGGTCGTCGAGCAGGACTCGTTCGTCTGGGTGTGGATCGGCGACCCCGCCAAGGCCGACCCGGCGCGTGTGCCCCGGGCGCCGTGGCTGGAGTCCCCCGGCTACGCCACCGTCTCCGGCATGGAGCCGCTGCGGGCCAGGTTCGGGCTGCTCGTCGACAACCTGCTCGACCTCAGCCACGAGACGTACCTGCACGGCGGATACATCGGCACGCCCGAGGTGGCCGCCACGCCGATCACCACCGAGGTCGACGAGGACGCCGGCATCGTCTACGTGAGCAGGCACATGGACGACGCGGAGTGCCCGCCGTTCTACTCCAAATCCACCGGCCTGAACGGACGGATCATGCGGTGGCAGGACATCGAGTACATGCCGCCGTGCCTCTACACGCTGCACTCGCGCATCGCCCCTCTCGGCGTCCTGCCGCACGACGACGGCACCGACCCCGGCGCGTTCCACGTCGAGGTCGTCTACGCCATGACCCCGGAGACGGACACCTCGACCCACAACTTCTGGGCCGTCGCCCGTGACTTCGCCCAGGAGGACCAGAGCGTGTCCGATTTCCTGGCCGAGCAGAACCGCACGGTCGTGCTGCAGGACGTCGCCGCGCTGAACGCGCTGGAGAAGTCGATCGCGGCGGAGCCGGAGGGCTACCAGGAGCTGTCGATCAACATCGACACCGGCGGCCTCGCCGCCCGCAGGATGCTCGCCAAACTCATCGAGCGGGGTTCGGCCGCGCCGTCCGCCGCCAAGGGCTGAGGCTCGGATGAGCGTGGACCCGTCCCGTGCGGCCCGCGGGGTGTTCCGCGTCGAGTGGCTGCCCGGAAGCGACCAGTTGCGGGGGTTCTGCCACTGCGGCGCCGCCACCGTGGCGGACGGCCCGGTGGAGGTGTGGGACTGGCTGCTGGCTCACCCCGTCGGACACGACACCCGTGGCCGGGCGTCCGTGCCCGGGTCCGGCCCTGCGGTGCTCGCGGGAGCGGGGGCGGCGCCGTGACGGGCGGAGCGGAGCCGGAACGGCTCCTCGTCGTCGGCGCGCGGGAGCCACGCGCCGACGGGGTGATCACCCTGGACCTGCTGGATCCGGCCGGCGCGGACCTGCCGGCGTGGGCGCCGGGGGCGCACGTCGACCTCGTCCTCGCGGACGGCCTGGTCCGGCAGTACTCGCTGTGCGGCGACCCGGCGGACCTCCGGGTCTGGCGGGTCGCCGTGCAGCGGGAGCCGGGCGGCCGCGGCGGCTCCGAGCTCGTGCACACGAAGCTGGAGCGGGACGCCGCCGTCCTCGTCCGGGGCCCGCGCAATCACTTCCCGCTGGAGCCGGCCCAGGGCTACCTCTTCATCGCCGGAGGGATCGGCATCACCCCGATCGTGCCGATGGTGGCCGCCGCGGAGGCGGCCGGGGCCGAGTGGTCGCTGACCTACGGGGGCCGCACCGCGACGTCGATGGCCTTCGCGGCCGAGCTGGCGAGTGCGTACGGCGACCGGGTGCGGCTGCGTCCCCTGGACGAGCACGGCCTGCTCGACCTCGACGCCCTTCTCTCGCGGCCGCGGCCCGGCGTCCTCGTGTACTGCTGCGGCCCCGAGGGCCTGATCGAGGCGGTGGAACGCCGGTGCGCGGCGTGGCCGCCGGGGACGCTGCACGTGGAGCGCTTCACCCCCAGGGACGTGGGCGAGCCGGTCAGGTCGCGGCCGTTCGAGGTCGAGCTCGCGGTCACCGGCGTCACCCTCACTGTGCCGCCGGACCGCTCGATCCTGGAGGTGCTGGAGGAGGCGGGCGTGCCGATCCTGTCGTCCTGCCGGGAGGGCACCTGCGGCACCTGTGAGACGGAGGTGCTGGCGGGCGAGGTCGATCACCGCGACTCGCTCCTCACCGAGGAGGAGCGCGCGGCGGGCGACATCATGTACGTCTGCGTCTCCCGCGCCGCGTCCCCGAGGCTGGTCCTCGGCCTGTGACCGCCGTGCGGCACGGGCACGTACTGCCAGGGGCCCGTACGGCACGGCATTGACGGCACGGCATTGACGGCATTCGCGGCATGTACGGCACGGGCGGCCTGTGCCATTCTGACCGGATGAGCGGGAACGCGACCGGCCGGGCCGGCGAGGCCGTCCGCCGCGCGGCCGGGGCGACGCAGGCCGGCCCCGGTGGGGAGGCGCTGGAGCGCACCGGCCCCGTGGTGGCCCGCGCCCTGCAGATTCTCGGCGCGTTCACGGCCGACCGGCGGGCGCTGACGCTGAGCGAGTTGTCCCGGCGCGCCGGGCTGCCCGTCTCCACCGTCCACCGGCTGGCGGCCGAGCTCGTGGCGTGGGGCGCGCTGGAGCGCGACCAGCGGGGCTGCTACCACGTCGGCCTGCGCCTGTGGGAGATCGGGTCACTCGCCCCGCGCGGACAGGGTCTGCGCGAGGCGGCACTGCCCTACCTTGAGGACCTGTCCCATGTGACCAGGGAGAACGTGCAGCTCGCCGTGCGCGAGGGCACCGAGGCCGTGTTCCTGGAGCGGATCGCCGGAACGGTGGCCGTGCCGGTGCTGACCCGTGTCGGCGGCAGGTTCGCACTGACGTCGACGGGCGTCGGGCTCGTCCTGCTGGCTCACGCGCCCGTCGACGTGCAGGAGATCGTCCTCGCCACCCCGGTCAGGCGCCACACCGAGCGCACGATGACGACGCTCGGCGAGCTCAGGGCCGCGCTCGCGGACACCCGCGCGCGGGGATACGCGGTCAGCGACCGGCAGATCTCCCTCGACACCCTCTCGGTCGCCGCGCCCGTCCGCGACGGGACCGGGAGGGTCGTCGCCGCGGTGTCCCTCGTCGTCCGGTACGGGACGGCCCACCCGCGGGCGCTGGCTCCGCTGGTCCGCACCAGCGCGCGGGCGATCTCGCGCGCGCTCGGGCACGCCGGTCAGGAGGGCTCGACCGAACGGAGGGTACCGGCGGTACCGGCGGCACCGCCGTCCCGGCCGCCGGTGGGATGAGCCGCGTCAGCCAGCGGACGGCGTGAGCGCCACGGCGGCCTCGGCGGTGTGGACGAGGAAGGTCAGGGTCTCCTGGAAGTACAGCTCGACGCCGGTGGCGTCGTGGGACAGGTAGCCGATGGACAGGTCCTGCCCGATGCACAGCTCGAAGTCGCCGCCCCGGCTGGAGACCAGGTACGCCCCGTCGATGGCGGGCGCCCAGATGATCTTCCCGCTGAGCAGGCGGGCGATGTGCTCGTGGACGGGATAGCCGTACACCGAGGTCTCGTTGACGGCCGTGTAGGCGGCGGCGCTGAGCACCAGGTCGTACGGCCCGCCGACCCCCGCGAGGCGCAGCGCCGAGATCGCGTGGCTGATGGCGTCGGGGTAGTCTCCCACCTCGGCGGGGAGCGGGACGGCCGGGTTCGACGCGCTCTCGCGGATGCCGGAGATGCCGGCCGCGGCGTACCCCTCGAAGATCGCGCGGTCCTCGGCGAACGCGATCCGCTTGGCGGCGACCTTGACCGGCTGCCAGTCGGCGTCCTTGGCTCCCCGCTCGACGTCGTCGACCTGCGCCCGGTCCACCGTGAACGGCACCCGCAGCTCAAGGATCGGCTGCGACCTGCGGGTGCGCGCGACGACGCCGGCGGCGGGGGGCTCGACGGGGTCGAGGTGGCCGGTGGAGACGGCGGCCAGCTCCAGCCCGGCCGGCTCGGGCACGTCGACGACCCGCCGGCCCGCCACGTGCCGCCGGAACGTGCGCCGCGCCTCCTCCTCCAGGTCGGCCCAGGCGGCCTCGGAGATGGGCGCCAGTTCGCGATGCAGGTTGTTCATCGGGACATGCTCCTCTTCAGGTCGCCGATCCCCAGCGACCCGTCGGGCGAGGGCCGGGCATCGAGGTCGGGGCCGGTCTCGGCCGCGTGGCCGGCGCCGGGTGGTTCGGGAAGGTCGTCGAGGAAGTCGGCGCTGGGCGCGAAGAAGAGCGAGCCGGTGACCGCCGTGGAGAAGTCGAGGATCCTGTCGGTGTTGCCGGGCGGATCGCCGAGGAACATGTTCTCCAGCATCTTCTCCGTCACCGCGGGGGTGCGGGCGTAGCCGATGAAGTAGGTGCCGAACTCGCCGCGCCCGACGTTGCCGAACGGCATGTTGTCGCGGAGGATGCGCCGCTCGGTGCCGTCGGGGTCGGTGATCGTGGTCAGGGCGACGTGCGAGTTGCCGGGTTTGACGGCGTCGTCCAGCTCGATGTCGGACAGCTTGGTCCGCCCGATCACCTTCTCCTGTTCCTCCACGGGCAGCGCGTTCCACGCCTGGAGATCGTGCAGGTACTTCTGCACGATGACGTAGCTGCCTCCGGCGAACTCCGGGTCCTCGCGGCCGATCAGCACGGCCTCGCTCGCGACCGGGCCGACGGGGTTCTCGGTGCCGTCGACGAAGCCCAGCAGATCGCGTTCGTCGAAGTAGGTGAAGCCGTGGACCTCGTCGCGGACCACGACCGAGCCGCGCAGCCGGTCCATGATGTGGGAGGCCAGCTCGAAGCACAGGTCGAGCCGCATCGCCCGGATGTGGAAGAGCAGATCGCCGGGGGTGGACACGGCCGTGTGGACCGGCCCGCGCAGCTCCCGGAAGTCGTGCAGCCCGGCCGGGCGGGGCCCGGCGAAGAGGCGGTCCCACGCCTTCGAGCCGATGCCGGCGACGCAGCTCAGCCTGGCCTCGCCCGCCCGGAAGCCGACCGACCGCTGGAGCGCGGGCAGGTCGGTCAGCAGGTCCCGCGCGACCGCCTCGCCTCCGGGGGCGATCGTCACCACGAGGAAGATCGCCGCCGTCGTCAGCGGGCTGAGCACCGACTGGGGGACCGCGGGGCGTCCCGGTTCCCCCTCGGGCACCTGCTGTGTCATCTCCGCGCCCTCCTCGCCTCGCGCCTCGCAGGGCCCCAGCCTTTCAGGCGGCGGCCACGGGGTGCGACGCCGGGGTGGCCGGCCCGGTCCCCTGCCCGGGTCCGCACTGGTCGGCACTGGTGCGGCGGCGGAGCCGGGCGATCAGGGGAGTGACGCACCCATCCTCCCCGGCCGGCTCGCGTCGTAGCGTGGCGGAGTGGACGTTCTCGCCGATCTGCTTCGCGCGCTCCGCTCGGCGGCGCGGCCCGACGGCCCGCCGGGGCGGGGCGACGAGCCCGCCGCCGGGCTCCGGCAGGAGGAGGTCGCGCTGCTGGCCGGAATCAACCCGGCCTACTACGCGCGCCTCGAACGAGGCGACGCGCTCGAGCCGCCCGACTGGGTGCTCGGCGCCCTGGGGCGGGTGTTCGGCCTCGACGACGGCTGCATGGAGTATCTGCACCGCGTGGCCCACCCGGGCGGCGACACGCAGGTCCCGGGCAGGGTCCTGCGGATCGTCGACGGCTGGCGGCACGCGCCGGTCTTCGCCGTCAACAGGCGGCTCGACGTGCTGGCCGCGAACAGCATGGCCCGCACCCTCTTCAAGGGCATGGACCACACCGACAACCTGATGCGGCACACGTTCCTGTCCGACGCCGCCCGCGAGTTCTTCCCGCACTGGGAGCAGGAGGCGCGGTCGAAGGTGGCCCATCTGCGCGCCGCCGCCTCGGCCGGGCCCGTGCCGGCCCTGGCCCGGCTGGTGGACGAGCTGTGTTCGGAGAGCCGGGAGTTCCGCCGGCTGTGGGCGCGGAGCGACGTCGGGGCCGGCGAGTACAAGCGCATGCACCACCACGACCTCGGCGGCCTGGACCTGCGGCACGACACGCTGTCGGTCGAGAGCGCCCCCGGCGTGCTGCTCTTCGTCTGCCAGGCCGACCCCGGGACCGCCTCGGAGGACGCGCTGTCCCTGCTGAGCATCCTGGCGGCGGAGGACGAGTGAGCCGCCGAGGCGGCTGAAACGACTGAAACGGCCGACCGGCCCGCCCCGTGGTCGCGGGACGGGCCGGCCGTGTGGCACGACCGTTACGAGGCGGTCCTGTCGGGACGCTCGGTCACGCGGACGAAGTTCACGATCGGATCACCCACACGCGCCCGGAACGCCACGTCGAGCCGGCCGCCGGCGACCTTCACCGTGTACTGGCGGGTGACCGCCGTGTTCTCGCCGGCCTCCCTGGCGAGGTCGAGACCCTCGATCACCCGGCGGCCCGCGACGGAGACGTCGAAGACCCGCTTGCCCGGCTTCTTGTGCCGGGTCTCGGCGAAGCCGAGCTCCACGGTGTAGACGCCGTCGGGCAGGCGGTCGAACCGGTACGCCCGCATGCCCTCACGGGCGCTGCGGAACAGTCCCTGCTCGGTGGTGCCCTTGACGTCCGTGGCCGACGTGCTCGCCTTCGTGTCGTCGCCCACGTAGCCGTACCCGCCGGTGGTGAACTTCCGGTCGGCCGCCCACGTGTCGCCGCCGGCGTCGGTCACGGCCTTGCCGCCGCCCGCCTCGACGGCGACCTGGACCTTCGGCACCACCACGAGCACGGTGACCGGAACCACCGGGGCCCGGCCGCTCGACGACCGCACGAGCAGCGTTCCGGTGCGGACGGTGCCGGGCTCGACACCCGCGCTGGAGGCGGCGACCTGGATGGTCGCCGTCGCGCCCGCCGCGAGCCGCCCGCTCGCCGGGGTCACGCTCAGCCAGGTCTGCGCCGGGTCGTTCTCGACGGTGTACGTCGCGTCGGCGCCCGGGTTGGCGAGCTGGAAGGTGCTCTTCCTGGTGGCGGAGGCCGGCATCACCAGGGTGACCCGGTCGGTGGACGCGGTGACCCGGCCGGTGGCCAGGGCGGCGTCCATCCGGTTCCGCCCGCCGGCGGCGACCGTGACCTCCTTGGTGAGGGTGCCGTAGTTGTCCGCCGAGATCTCCACCCGGTGGTCGCCGGCGGGCACCTGCCCGAGGAAGGCGCCGTCGGGGCCCGTCGTGAAGGCGGCGGCGTCGTCGACCCGCACGGTCGCGCCGGCCAGCGGGCCGCCGTCGTTGGCGTCGGTGACGACCCCGGTGAGCAGCCCGCGGCCGCGGGCGGCGATGGTCAGGCTCTGGCCGTCGCGCAGGACCGGGCTCTCGAAGGAGTACTGGAACGCGTCGGTGCCGTCCTCGTTCTCGATGCCGACCGTGGCGCTCTCGCCCGCCTTGCGGACGGTGTCGAGACCGCGGTAGCGGAACTCGACGGAGCCGTCCTCTCCGAGCAGCGCCTCGAACGAGAAGAACTCGTCGGCGTTGTAGAACTTCACGTTGCGCCACTCGACGACGAAGGTGCGGTTGGGCGCCGTCCCGAGGACGGCGGTGTAGAGCGCCTCCGGGCCGTACAGTGCGAGGTCGTCCCAGTACGGGTAGACACCGGCGTTGATCTCGTCCTGCCGGGGCAGGGTCGTGTTGCTCGGGAAGGAGTAGCCGTTGGCCATGCCGAAGGTCAGGTAGCCGTTGGTGCTGATCCGGCCCCTGGTGTACGTCTTGCCGTAGAACGGGAAGGCGAACGGCAGGTCGATCACCTGGGTGTCGTCGTCGTCCGTGAGCGGCTGCGGCGTGGTGGCCTCGACGTACGCCTCCTTCCCGCTCCTGCAGGTGTAGCCGAAGGCGTCGATGTGGCTGGACAGCTCGATGTCCTTGGTCGTGTCACCGCCCACCGTGACGGACACGGTGGCGTCCTCGGCGCACAACGAGTCCGCGGTGACCTTCAGGTCGTAGGTCGTGTGCGGCAGCAGCAGCTCGTAGTGGCCGCGGGCATCGGTCACGGTGGTGGCGGGGGTGCCGGCCGCGGTCACCGTGGCGCCCGACTCGGGCTCGCCCACGCTGGTGACGGTTCCCGACACCGTGCTCATGGCCTGAGCCGTCAGCGTCGCGTCCGCCGTGACGGTCTGGTCGACGGCGACGGTGACGGTCCGGGTGACGTCGTCGTACGCGAACTTCCGGACGGTGAACTGGTAGTCGCCGCTGAGCAGGCGGGGCAGCGTGTACGTGCCGTCCGGCCCGGTGGAGACCGTGCGGTTCAGCGGCCCGGAGATGCCGACCGTCGCGCCGGCCACGGGCGCGCCGCCGGAGGTGACCGTGCCCGTCATCGTGCCCAGCTCGCCGGCCGGGGTGGACTTGACCGCGGCGTACGCGTCGAGCATGCCCTCGCCCCAGACGAAGTTGTCCGCGGCGGTGCCGCCGCAACTCTCGTCGTCGACGTCTGCCGCCGTACGGTCGAGCAGTGCCCGGGTGCCCTCGATGTCGTTCCGCAGGTAGGGCGAGGCCGACCACATGAGCGCCACTGTCGCGGCGACGTGGGGGCTGGCCATCGAGGTGCCCGACTTCAGCCCGTACCCGTTGCCGGGCAGCGCCGACCGGATGTCGACGCCGGGCGCGGAGATGTTCGGCTTGATCTCGCCGTTCTCACCGGGACCCCTCGACGAGAAGTAGGCGATCTGGCCGCTGGAGTCGAAGGCGCCGGCGCTGTAGCTGGCCGCGTAGCCGCCGGGTGTCCCGGTGGTGTCGCACGCCTGCCCCGCGTTGCCGTTGGAGAAGGCGGGGAAGATGCCGGCGGCGACCCACGCCTCGACCATGTCCTTGTACCAGAGGTCGATGCCCGTGCCGCCCCAGGAGTTGTTGACGATGTCGGGCGCGAGGTCGGGACGCGGGTTCTGGCCGTTCAGGTCGGTGGGCGCGAGGATCCACTGGCCGGCGGCGAGCAGGGCGTAGTCGGGGCAGCCGTCGATGAGGCAGCCCTTCGCCGCGATCCACTTGGCCCCGGGGGCGACGCCGATGTTGTTGGCTCCGCCGTCGCCGCCGACCATGGTGCCGACGGTGTGGGTGCCGTGGCCGCGGTCGTCGCACGGCGTGTGGTCGGGGCAGGCGCCGGCCGGGTCGTACCAGTTGTAGTTGTGGTCGACGGTGCCGTCGGCCTTGGTGCCGCGGTAGTGGGAGACCAGGGCGGGGTGATCCCACTGCACGCCGGTGTCGATGCTGGCGATGACGATGCCCTCGCCGTGGTCGCCGAGCTCGTTCCAGACCTTGGGGGCGTTGATCCGGTCGACGTTCCACTCGACGGTGGCGGCCGAGGTCGTCGCCGCCTTCGCGGCCTTCGCGGGCTGCGGGTCCGGGAGCGGGACGGTCACGGACGGCTCGATCGACGCCACCTCGGGCAGCTTGGCGATGTCGGCGGCCAGCTTCGCGTCACCCGTCACCTTGACGGCGTTGACGATCCAGAACGGGGTGAAGTCGGCGTGCGCGCTCGTGAGGAGCTTGCGCAGGCCGGCCTGGGACGACGCGGCGGTCTCCGTCTTCAGCCGGTAGACCTGCCGTCCCTTGTCGCTCTTGCTCCTCGCCACACGCGCGGCACCGAGGTCGGCGTGGTCCTTGAGCCGTACCCAGAAGGTGGTCTTCCCGTGGGCGGAGAGGTCCTGCTGAAGTGCCTTATCGATCTTGGTGGGATCGGGAGTGGCCGGTGCCGCGATCGCCGCGGTCTGCGGGAGCAGCATGGCCAGGGCGGCGGTCCCGATCAGGACCATTCGCCGTAGGTGCGGTAGTGACACGCGATCTCCTATGTGGGCACGCACGTGCCCACAGGGGGGTAAAGGGATTAGAGAGGCTCAAATGAACTTCCGGGGAAGCATCATGATGGATCAAGATATTTACGGCAATACGTGAATAAATCGTTCAACTCGATGTAACAAACGGTCACCACGCTCCGCGCATACGCGCTCACATCGCGCCACATTGGGGGCTTGGAGCCAACAGACCAAGGGGGGCAGCGGGGCTACAGCGGCGCCAGTGGCCACAGGAGGGCTGAGTGATCGCCGACCCGGGACGCACGGATGAGGGCAGATGCCGCCGGGAGGACTCCGGGTCGGGACGCGGCGCGGGAAACGCGGAGGGCGCCGTGGACACACGACCGCGGAGGGGCCGCGGAGGGACACGAAGAGACGCCGAGGGACACGGAGAGACGCGCAGGGGACACGGGTGCGTTGCAGGGCGGAACTGGTGCCGGCCATGGCGTGACACGAGGTGACACAGGGCGACACGGGGCGACACGGGGCGAGACAGCGACACGCGGAGGGGCCCAGGGAGGCGGCATGCCGGCGGCGGCGGTGGCCGGTCCGCGACATGCCGCGGGACGGTGCTCGCCGGGATAGGGCGAGCCGCCGTCCGTCGGAGCGACGGGTATGCGCTCGTACCGCTCCTCCACCGCGCGCTCCTGGGCCCAGGGGTGCGCGGCGCCTGTAACGGCGAGAAAGAGTGAACTTCCTGGGGCTATTGGTTGTCCAGGTACCCTTGTGACCAGTTTCGCCAGCGTGGCGTGATTCGCCACGATCTCAAGAGCAAGATGGAGCGGGGCCCGTGCTGGGGGCGTTGGGCATCAGCGAGTTCGACGAGCGCGTCTACCGGGCGCTCCTCGACCAAGGCGAGCGGACGGTGACCGAGATCGCGGCGTGGGCCGGCGCGCCGCCCTCACGGACCAGGCACGCCATGACACGTCTCATGGCGCTGGGGCTGGTCCGGCGGGTCGCGACCGGCCGTTACCAGCCCGTACGCCCGCAGGACGCGGTGCCCGCCCTGATCAACCGGCGGCGGCTGGAGATGGAGGCGGCGTTCACCCAGGCCGGAGGCGCGGTGGACGATCTCGCCCAGGTCTACCGGGCGGCGCGGCTGCGCACCGATCCGAGCGACATGGTGGAGGTGCTCTCCGGACGCGACGCGGTCAACCGGCGGGTGGAGGAGCTCACCCGCTCGGTCACCACCCACATGTGGGTGTTGGACCGGCCGCCGTACCTGTGGGCGAACGGCCAGCCGGACACCAACGAGACGGAGATCGCGACGACGCTCGGCATGATCCGGCGGGGCGTGGAGATCCGCTCGGTGTACTGCCCGGAGTCGATGCACCGGCCGGGCCGGTTCGAGACCGTCCGCAGACTGGCCGCCATCGGTGAACAGGCGCGGATGCTGCCGAGCCTGCCGTTCAAGCTGAGGATCATGGACCAGCGGGTCGCGCTCGTGCCGCTGGTCGGCGGCGTCTATGACAGCCTCGCCGTGGTGCACCCCTCGGGCCTGCTGGACGCGCTCATGGAACTGTTCGACGCGTACTGGGAGCGGGCCGAGCCGCTCGCCGGCGCGGCGGCGGCGCACGGCGACCAGCCGGACGACGAGCGGCCGAGCGAGGAGGACCTGCTTCTGCTGCGGATGCTGAAGGCGGGGCTGAAAGATCAGGCCATCGCGCGGCAGCTCGGTGTCAGCGCGCGGACCGCCACCCGGCGCATCTCCACGATCATGACGAGGATGGGGGCGGAGACCCGGTTCCAGGCCGGCGTGGAGGCGGCGGCCCGAGGCTGGCTGTGAGGCGCAGCCCCGCCATCACGAGATCGAGCAGCCGCGACGCGAGATCCCGCTGTGACTCGTGGCTCGCGATGAGGGCGACTCCTCCGGCGGCCATCATGACGTCGGCGGCCGGAACGTCGTCGCGGACCGTCCCGGCGGCGACGGCGGCCCGCAGCAGGCGGTCGACGGCCGCGCACAACAGGTCGCGGCTGTGCGTTCGCAGGCCCTCCCGCGCGGCGAGGATGCCGGGCAGCGCCTCCGACATCCCGTTCTTGGTCATCACATAGCCGACGAAGCCCTCCATCCACTGCCGCAGGGCGTCCTCGGGCGGCAGCCGGCCGAGGAGCTCCCCCGCCGATTCCGCCAGCCGTTCGGTCTCCCTCCGGTAGGTGGCCTCGATCAGGTCCTCACGCGTCGGGAAGCGGCGGTAGAGGGTGCCGATGCCCACACCCGCGTTCTTCGCGATCGCCTTGAGCGAGGTGTCGGCGCCCTCCTGCGCGAACGCACGCGCCGCCGCCTCCAGGACGCGTTCGTGGTTGACCTGCGCGTCCGCCCTCAGCCGCCGTTGCCCGGTCGTCATAGCACCCCTCTTCCTTTAACCGGAGCTGGCTCCGGTTATAGTCGTCGACGTAACCGGATGCGGCTCCGGAACGGAGCCTATCCGAGGGTCCTAGCGAGGCCAGTCCGGAGGCGCCTCCGACGGCCTGCCAGAGGAGAGAGGCATCACCATGGCACGACTCACCATCCCGTTCGGGGCCACGTCCACCGCGGCCGAGGTCATCGCCGGAGTCGACCTGACGGGCCGGCGGGCGATCGTCACGGGGGCGGCGTCCGGCATCGGAACCGAGACGGCCCGCGCCCTCGCGTCGGCCGGCGCCGATGTGACGCTCGCCGTTCGCGACACGACGGCCGGCGAGAGCGTGGCCGAGCGGATCGCGAAGGACAGCGGCGCTCCGGCCGCACGGGTGGCGCGGCTCGACCTGGCCGACCCGGCGTCCGTCGCCGCGTTCGTGAGCGCGTGGCGAGGTCCGCTGCACATATTGGTCGCCAACGCGGGCGTCATGGCCACGCCGGAGCGCCGCACCGCACAGGGCTGGGAGCTGCAGTTCGCGACCAACCACCTCGGTCACTTCCAGCTCGCCACCGGCCTGCGCCACGCGCTGGCCGCCGCCGGGGACGCCCGCGTCGTGGCGGTGAGCTCGGTTGGACACGTGAACGGCGAGGTGCTGTTCGACGACGTCAACTTCGAGCGGACGCCGTACGACCCGTGGGCGGCCTACAGCCAGTCGAAGACGGCGAACGTGCTGTTCGCCGTCGAGGCGGCGAGGCGCTGGGCGGGCGACGGCGTCTCGGTGAACGCGCTCAACCCCGGCCGGATCTGGGGCACGAACCTCGGCCGCCACATGACGGCTCCGCCGGAGAGCTTCGACCCGGCGGGCGCGACGGGTATCTCCGTGAAGGACGTCGCGCAGGGTGCGGCCACCTCGGTGCTGCTCGCGGCGTCACCCCTGGTCGACGGCGTCACCGGCGCCTACTTCGAGGACTGCCAGGTGGCCGGGCCCCACGTGCCCGGGGTGCGGCGCGGCGTCGCCGCGCACGCGCTCGACCCGGCGAAGGCGGCGCGGCTGTGGGACCTGTCGGGCGCGATGCTCGCCGAGGCGGGATACCCGGTGCTATGACCACGCCCCGGGCCGCCGCCCGGTCAGCCTCCGCCCGTCCCGATGTTGTCGCCCAGCGCTACCAGCACGCCCTCCTCCGCCGGGCCGCGGCGGGTCGGCGTGAAGCCCAGCAGTTCCCTGGCCAGGTCGTCGTTGCCGGAGAACCCGGCCGCCGAGTCGACCAGCTCGCAGCCGTCCCACAGGACGAGCATCGACGACACCGTGTGGGTCGCCTTGTCGCTGTGCATGTCGTAGTGGGCCACGGCGGGGACGGTGTCGTACCGGACCCACAGGTCGTGCCCGGTCATGAACACGTCGAGGTCGTAGCGGACGGTCAGCCCGAGCAGGTCGGGCTTGTAGACGTCGTCGATCCCGGCGAACGCCTCGTCGAGCGCGATCAGGCGGGGGCAGTCGGGCGCGGCGGAGCCGTAGAGGGCGTTGGCCGCCGCGAAGAGCGGCAGGTGGATCGCCGCCGACTTCTCCCCGCCTGACATCTGCGAGTGACGCTTCCTGCTGAGCTTCACCTCCTCCTCGCCCGGCACCTTGAGCCGCAGCTCGAAGGCCCGCCAGGCGCGGTAGTCGAGGACGGTGGACAGGGCCTCCTTGTACGTCGCCCGCGGGTGGGCGGCCCGATATTCACGGATCATCTGGCGCAGCAGCCCGCGCAGCTCGGCCAGCCGCCCCGGCCCCAGGTCGTCGCGGCCCAGCAGCTCGGAGACCTGGCGCTGGGCGTCGCCGGCCCCGTCGGCGACGACCCAGCGGATTCCCACGGTGGTTCCCGTCGACATGGGCCGTGACCGGGTGTCCGCGTCCATGCCCCTGACCAGGTCCTTCGCCAGCCTCACCCGGTCGGAGATCTGGTCGGCGAGACCGGTGAGCAACTCGTCCTCCAGGACCACGCGCTCCCGTTCCTCCAGCAGGACGGCCTGCTCCCGGGCGCGTTCGCCGACGCGCCGGGCGAACGAGGTGACCGGGTGGCGGCCGTCCGCGTCGTGGATCCGCACCAGGACGAGCGACTCCCCCTGCTCCCAGTCGAGCCGGTAGTCCTCCTCGCAGGCGTTCAGCGCCTCGCCGAACTCCTTGAGCGCGTCGGACATGCGGTCACGCGACCGTTTGCGCGCGCCGTCGCCCGCCTGCCGTCCCTCGGTGGCCCGCTCGCACAGGGCGAGCAGCTCGGCCACGCCCTCCGGCAGCACCGAGCGGACGGCCAGCGCAGCGTCGCCGGCCACCGTGCCGCTGGCCACCGTGTCACCGATCACCGTGCCGCCCGCGTCTGTGTGCGCCGCCGCGGGATCGGCCGCCGGAGACCCGGCGGGCGGAGGGACCGCCAGCCGTTCGACGACCTGGGCGGCGGCCTTCTCCGGCTCGGCCCAGCGGTCCCTGCCGGGCCACACCGGCTCGGCGGGGAGGCCGAGCACCGGCCGCAGCTCGGCCTGCGTGTACGGCGCGAAGGACGCGAGCTGCTCCTGCGTCTCCCGGAGGGCGGCTGCGAGGGCGTCGCGGCCGTGCCGGCAGGCCGTGGTGGCCTCGACCAGCGCGTCGTGCTCGGCCCTGGCCTTCTGGTCGGCGGCGCGCCACCGGGCCGTCGCGGCGGCCAGCGCCCGCTCCGCCTCGTTGATCTGGCCGAGGACCTCCTTCAGCGGGGCGCCGAGCGCGTCCTCCAGCACCGAGAGGCGTTCGGCGAGCCGCAGGTGGGCCTCCTCCTTGTCGGCCAGGTCGCCGGCGGCGGTCCCGAGGTCGGTCTCCAGCCGCTCGATCGTGCGGTGGCGCGCGGCGAGGTCACGGGCCAGCCGTTCGGCGTCGGCCACGTGGCGCGACTGCCGTTCCGCCGCGGCGGTGAAGTCGCCGACGGCCCTGACGACCGCGTCGACCTCGGCGGCCGTCACGGGCATGTTCCGGTCCGCCGCCGTCTGCCGGAGCCGCCGCCGCTCGGCGTCCATCTCGGCGGTGGCGGCGTCGAGCGCGGTCGAGGCCTCCGCGAGCTCGGCGCGGGCGGCGGCCAGCAGGGCGGACGCCCCGGTCAGCGCCGTCGCCGCCTTCGGCACGTCCCTGCCGACCTGGCGCAGCTCCGCCCGGGCCCGCCCGAGGTCGTCCAGCCGCCGCCGGACCGCCTCGCGCTCCGCCTCGGCTCTGTCGCGTTCCCGCGATCTGTCCCGGATCTCCTCGTCGAACTCGGCGAGGCGTGCCCGCCGCCTGGCCGCCCGGTTGGTCGCGCCGATGTACTCCGGCGCGGCCTTGGTCCGGGCGCCGACGTGCACGCCGTACCCGAACTGACCCCTGGTGCTGATCGCGGGGACGCCGGAGGCGACGTCGAGGTCGTCGGTCAGGGCGATGGAGGCGAGCACGCCCGCGACGACGTCGGCCGGGACGTCGTCCTGCTCCTCCGGCACCAGCACGCTCGCCAGCGTCCGCCCGGAGGGCCTGCGCTCCGGCGGGGCCGCGAGCAGGTACGACTCCGACCGCGGCTCCGATAGCGGCTCGGCCAGCGCCTCGGCGGTGAGCCGGGGGTCGGGGTGCACCCAGGCGGTGAGCAGCCCGGCCGCGTCGAGGGCGGCCTCGACGGAGGCCGCCCGCTCCCGCGGGATCTCCTCGGCGAAGCGCACCAGCCGCCAGAGCGGCGCTCCTGGCCGGGCGTCCCGCCCGGCCTGCCGGGCGGCGTCGAGCGGCGGGGCGTCGTCGCGTTCCGACGCGACCTCGTCCCGCTCGGCGGTCAGCCGCGCGATCTCGGCGGTGAGGCCCGTCACCGCCGCCTCGGCGCTCGCTGACTCGGCGGCGAGCGCCGTACGCCGCGCCTCGGCCAGTTCGGCGAAGACCTCGCCCAGGCTGGGCGCGCCCGCCTCGGGCAGCCGCGACAGGCCGCGCGTCAGAACGTCGGCGTCGCCCGCTCCGGCCGCCGCCTCGGGACCGTCGCCGGCCCACCGCCCGGCCCAGGCGCGCAGCTCGCCCTCGGCCCGCGCGAGCGCGTCGCCGAGCGCCTCCTGCGCGCGGCGGCACGCCTGCTCGCTCGTCTCGATCTTCTGATGGGCCCGTTCGAGGGACTGCCCGGCCCGGTCGCGTTCCGCCTCCGCGTCGCCGGCCCGGCGCAGCGCGGACCGCACGTCCTCGGCGTCCTGGAGCCGGGCGACGGCCCGCGCACGGACCTCCATCGGGTCGGTCCCTTCCGGAGCCGGGACGCCCGCGAGCTCGGCCGCCTCGGCTCCGGCTGTCGACTGCCGGGCCGCCGCCTCCCGCGCCTCGTCGAGCTCGCGGCCGGCCTCGGCCGCCTCACCCCGCAGGTCGGCGATGTGCCGGGCGGCGCGGCCGTTCGCCTCACGCGCCCGCGCGATCTCCTGCGCGCCCCGCGCGACCTGGGCGCGCAGGTCTTCCAGCTCGCCCTGCGCCGCGTACGCCTCGTGCCGTCGGAGCGCCTCCAGCCTGCCTTCGAGCCTCGTCTGGTCGGCGGCCGCGGCGTCCCGCTCCGCCTCGGCGGCCTCCTGCGCGGCCTCGGCTCGGCGCATCTCGGCCTGTGCCCGGCGGACCTGGACGGCGGGGTGGACGGCCTGCCCGACGCGGGCCTCGATACGGGTGAGCTGGTCGCGGACGCCGACCTGGAGATAGTCCGCGTATCGGGTCAGGAAGGCGCGGGCGGCGGCGTCGGCGGTGGCGAGGTCGTCGGCCAGGCGCTGGACGGCCTCCAGGTTGTCGAAGTCGCGGGCGGCCTGCTCGATCAGGTCGTCGGAGACGGGGCTGAGGCCCGCGGTCAGCGTGTCGGAGACCTTGGCGGGGTCGAGGTCCTTGGCCAGCAGCGGCCGGCGCAGTGCCAGCAGCAGGTCGAGCAGCTGGGTGTACCGTTCGCGGCCGAGCCGGAACAGGGCCGCGTCGACCGCGTCGCGGTAGTCGGTGGGGTTGGTGCGCGCCGCCCCGGGTTCGAGCAGCCGCCGGAGCTGCTGGTCGGTCACCGGCCGGGCGTCCTCCGACAGCAGGCCGAAGTCGACGCCGACCCGCCTGGCCGTGACGAAGTAGGTCCGCTTCACGTCGGGCCGGTCTCTGCGCGCGTGCATGGCGATGATCAGCGTGACGGTCTTGCCGCCGTTCGCGAACTCCATCCACACGAACCCGTACTCGGACTCCTGCCCGCGGTAGAGCAGGTTGGACTTCATCGTGCGGTTCTCGCCGCTGAACGGGTCGAGCCTGCGAGCGTCGACCACGCCGTCCAGGATGAACGGGAACAGCACCTCCAGGGCCTTGGTCTTGCCCGACCCGTTGTGCCCGCGCAGCACCAGCCGGCCGTCCGCGAACGCGAACTCCTCGTCGGTGTAGTCCCAGATGTTGATCAGGCCGGCACGGGACGGCTTGAACCGGGTCACGCCTGGTCTCCTTCGTCGAAGAGGTCGAGCTGGCCCCGGGGCGGCGCCGGGATCGCCAGGGTGATGTTGCGGTAGCGCATGGCCGCCGGGAGCAGCAGCACGCCGCCCGGCACCGGCCGCACCAGCCGCAGGTCCGCGAGCAGGGTGAGGGCGGCGTCGAGCAGGCCGCCGGGGTCGTGCTGCCAGGCCGCGGTGAAGGAGGCCGGGCCGAACGTGTCGTACAGCTCCTCGATCAGCGCCTTGAGCCGGTGGCGCTCCACGAGGACCAGCGGCTCGGGACGGCCCGGCGGCTCCGGCGTCTCGTGGCCGGACGACCAGGCGAGGTCGCGCACGACGCCCGCCCGTGGGAGCGCCGCGTCGACCCGTTCGATCAGCTCGCGCTGCGTGTCGGCCTCGACGGGCGGCTCCAGCCGGCCGAACGCGTCGCCGTCCTCCTCCAGCAGGTCGGCGACGCGGGCGAGCAGGAGCCCCGCCGCCCGGTTGACCGCGCCGCCCCTGCCGGGGAACGCCAGGTCGGTGAACCGGCCGCCGGGATCGGCGAGCAGCACGCCCTCGGCCCTGCGCTCCACGATCAGGCCGGTGAATCTGGCGACGTTCTCCACCAGGTCGTCGCGGCGCAGGGCCGCGGCGGCCTCGGCGTCGAGGTCGGCGTAGTAGACCACCGGCCGCTCCAGCAGCAGCCTCCTGGCCCGTCGCTCGGCCGGGCCGCCGAGGCCGTCGAGCAGGCCGGCCGCGCTGGTCAGGTGCTGCACCGGCCGGGACGGCCGGAAGATCGCCATGCAGAGGTCGTGGTCGATGTCGTACAGGGCGTCCCCTCCGTCGCCGCGCGCCCACGCCTCCACCGAGCCGTCGGACAGGTGGAGCGCGCCCCGGTCGACGAGCCAGCCGATCACGTCGACGACCGCGGCCCGGTGACCGGGCACGACCGGGTCGAAACCGAGCCCCGCGATGGTGTTGGCGACCGGGGCGAACAGGCGCACCAGGTCGGCGAGGCTGATCTCCACCCGTGACCGCTGGAAGGAGCCGAGCACCAGGCACAGGTAGGCCAGCCGCCTGCGGTCGAAGGGCCGGCCCGCCCTGGTGACGAAGATCTTCCCGCGGGAGGGGTCCAGCGCGTCGAGGCGGCGGACCAGCCGCACCTGCCGGGTGGTCGCGAGCAGCGTGTAGCCGAACAGGTCGTGGAAGTCGCGGGTGAGCTGGTCGGCCCAGGCCAGCACGCGCTCCAGCACGCCGGGACGGGGATGCACGGCGGTGATCAGGTCGGTGGTCAGCACCAGCCGTACGGCGTCCTGGTAGGCGCCGAGGTCGGTGAGCGGGACGCCGGCGGCGGCGCGCGGCTCAGCCATCGGCCCGTCCCGGGCGCGTGGAGATCTCCAGGGCGAAGCCCGGCAGGTGTAGCAGCCCGTGGGCGGTGCGGACGCCGCTGCCCGCGGCGTGGGGCACCAGCCGCAGCACCACGGTGTCGTCGCTGCCGCTCGCGGACCGCAGCCGGCCGGACACGACCGTGCGGGCCTCCAGCGCCCGCGTCAGCAGGGCGAGCAGCACCCGGGTCTCGACTTCGTCGAGCACCCGGTCGTGGGCTCCGGCGCCCGCGAGACTCGCCGCGGCCCGGCGCTCGGCCGCCCTCGCGGCGAGCTGCCGTCCGCGCAGGTCGGCCCGGGCCCGCGCGTCGGCGCGGACCGGCTGCGGGAGGCCCGGCCCGGACGGCCTGCCGGTGCGGAACGGCGTGAGCCCGATCTCGATGCCCGGGGCGTCCCACCAGGTGGATCGCGGCGAGATCTGCTCGACGTCGTCGTGGGCGCCGCCGAGATGCCGCGCCGATCCCACGTTGAACGCGGCCGAGGCCAGGGCGTACGCGGCGTCCTCGTCGGGCGCGTCGCAGATCCACTCCGCGAGGTGACGCAGCTCGGAGGCGCGGTTCACGCCGCCGCGCTGGGCCTCGGTCACCTGCCGGAGCAGGGCGATCACCCCCGACACGGCCGTGCGCGTGGCGCGGCGCAGCCCCGCCGCGCCGGACGACGCGCCGGGCTCGGCGGTGAACCAGGCCCGGAGCGCCTCCCAGCGGCGCCGCCAGTCCTCCGTGCGCTCCGCGGGACCGAGGAACGGCCGGTCGTCGACGCCGGCCGCCCTGGCGAGCATCGCGCCGGCCCCCGAGTCCTCGACCTCAAGCACCGCCCGGTGCAGCCGTGGCAGGTAGCGGTCGAGCTCGGCCATGAATTCGGTCATGTGGGCGAGCAGGGCGTTCTTGTGCCGGAGGAACAGGTCGGGCGACGCGTCCGTGGAGCCGACGATCTCGCCCAGGGTCACATGGAACCGGGCGGACCGGCGCACCATGTCCTCCATGACCTGGTCGAGGCGGGAGAGACGGCGGTACACCTGCTCCCCGTCGCCGCCGCGGTTGGCCAGTGCCAGCGACTTCAGGTCGTCGAGGATGTCGGAGAAGACGAGCCGGGACAGGTTCGCGTCCCTGACGCGCGCGGCGAGCACGTCCTCCACGGCCGTGAACGCGCGGTAGCCCAGCTCGCTGAACTGGTAGACCGACTGCCGGTTGCGGTACCGGGCCAGCGACCCCGCCCGGGAGGCGTCCTCCAGGCGGTGGATGATGCCGTCCTCGGCCAGCGCGTCGAGCCTGGCCCGCAGGGACGCGTCCGCGGCGGGGACACCGTCGTGGTGGAGGGCCAGCTCGGCCAGCGCCGCCGCCACGTCGTCGCCGTCGACCTGGACGCGGTGCACCGCCCGCAGCCGGTCCATCGCCCTGAGCACCCACAGGTACACGACGAAGTCGTCCCTGTGGGTGAACTTGAACAGCCGGAACCTGTCCCCCACGGCCGGCGCGTCCAGGTCGAGCGCGCGGCCACCGCCCCATGAATCTGCCATGACCCCGCGAGTATGCCGCACACCACCGACAACAACGGTCCCGAGCGGTCCCGAGCGGTCCGGCGCGGGCGGCGCGGCGCCGCGGCCAGGAAACGGACCCGCGGCCGGGGCTCAGCGGCGGCTCAGCGGCGGCCGAGGGCGCGCAGCTGCTTCGGCGTCAGCGTCGACACGTTCTGGTCGATCGGGGTGTCCGTGTACTGGTGGATCGTCCAGGTCTTCCAGTCGGCCGGCGGGCTGATGTCGCCTCCGGGGCGGTTGTAGTTGGCGACCCAGAGGGGATACGCGGACAGGCCGCGCCCGTAGGTCTCGGCGAAGTTCCAGCCGCTGTAGAACATGGGCGCGACCCCGGTCTTGGCCTTCACGTAGGCCAGCCAGGTCTTCGCCCAGCTGTTGACGCGCTCGACGGACTGGCCGTCCGAGGTCTCCAGGTCAAGCACGAGCAGGTCGCCGGGCCTGGCCGGCTGGGAGTTCACCACCGACAGGAAGTGGTCGGCCTCGGCGATCGGGTTGTTGGCGGGGTGCCCGTAGTGGTACACGCCGCGGACGATGCCCTTCTTGGCCAGCTCCCGCCAGTGGCGGGCGAAGGACGAGTCCGTGAAGTCCAGGCCCTCGGTCGCCTTCACGAAGCCGAACTGGGCCCGGCTGGTGTTCCAGTCGTAGTCGGACTCGTAGCCGGAGACGTCCTGGCCGTAGGTGTACGGGTTGGCGTGCGCCGGGCTCGCGACGACGAAGGTGCCGGCGGAACCGGCGAGGGCCGCCACGGCGACGGCCAGGCCCAGGCGTTTACGGGAGGGGCTCCGCCGCTCCTCGCGGGGCGAAGCGGCCGTGACGGATCGGTGATGGGGCATGTCGAGGTTGACTCCTAGCTTCCATGCCGCCTACCGGGTTAGCTGACGGGTTCGGGCAGGAAGTGCCCTACGGGCGCCCCTGGGGGGCCGGCGCTCCGATTCACCCCGGAAGAGATGGGTCCCCGGCTCCGCGAGTGCGGATTCGGCGGCCGTACGATCTCGACGGACGTGGTCCCTCGTGGCCGTACGGTCCGGGCAACGAACGGCAACGGTATGACGCTGTCAGGGCAGCATCATGCGCTGCTTCGGACTCCAAGGTACACACTTCTCAATAAAGGTGTAAATAGGACAAAAGCCATACCAGGCTGCGATCGATCGCCGTTAACGACTGAGCAAGCCATTCCCGATTTACAAAGTAGATTTACCACGCGAGCACTGGTGCAAAAGTGACGAAAGATGCGCCAACCGGTGGCCGGTATAGTGAGTCAGGTGACTGACTCCGAGAGTGAGGGGCGACCGGGCAAACGCGACCGCCTGGCCGCGGCGGCGGCGCGCGTCCTGCACGAGCAGGGGGTCGAGAAGACCACGCTCGCCGACATCGCCAAGGCCGCGGACGTCCCGGTCGGCAACGTCTACTACTACTACAAGACCAAGGATCAGCTCGTCGGCGCCGCCATCGCCACGCACGAGCGGAACATGCGCGCCCTGGTCTCCGCGCTCGACCGGCTGCCCACCCCCCAGGAACGGCTGAAGGCGCTGGTCGGCGCCTGGGTGGATCAGCGGGATCTGACCTCCAGGTACGGCTGCCCCACCGGCACCCTGGCGAGCGAACTCGACAAACGGGCCGAGGGCGGCCTGGACCGGGACGTCGCCGAGGTCATGGGGCGGCTGCTCGACTGGATCGAGCGCCAGTTCACGGCCATGGGCCGCGCCGACGCCAGGGAGCTCGCGGTCGCGCTGCTCGCCGCCTACCAGGGCATCTCGCTGCTCACGAACACCTTCAGAGACCCCGGCCTGATGAGCGCGGAGGGCCGCCGTCTGGAACGCTGGATCGACTCGCTCGGCTGAGAAGGTCCGGGCGCGAGCACAAAGACGAGAGGGCGAGCGACATGGACATCCGGGTGGACGACCTCTCCGGGCCGGAGATCGCCGAGTTCCTGCTGGAACACGTTCGGGAGATGCGGTCGATCACTCCCCCGGAGAGCAAGCACGCGCTCGACATCGACGCGCTCCGCCGGCCCGGCGTCACGTTCTGGACCGTACGGGACGGGGACGCCGTCGTGGGCTGCGGCGCGATCAAGGCGCTGGACGGCGGCCACGCGGAGCTGAAGTCGATGCGCACCGCGTCGTCGCGCAAGCGCGCGGGGATCGCGTCCCTGCTGCTCGAGCACATCATCGCCGAGGCCGGGCGGATGGGGTTCGCCCGGCTGAGCCTGGAGACCGGCGCGGCCGCCTTCTTCCTGCCCGCCAGGAGGCTGTACGAGAAGTTCGGGTTCGCGTACTGCGAGCCGTTCGGCGACTACCGGCCCGATCCGAACAGCGTGTTCATGACGAGACGCCTCTGACGGGTCCGCGCGGCCCGGCTCAGCGGTGGACCGTGACGGAGGTCGTCAGCAGACCGCCGTCGGCCAGCCAGCGACCCCGGAAGCCGGTCAGCGGCCTTCCGCCGATGCGCGGCCCCGGCACGAGAAGGGTGGCGGAGAACGAACCGTCCCGGTCGATCCGGATCAGGGCCTCCGTGAAGTCCAGCCACCGGCGGGCCAGCGGGAACCACGCCTTGTAGACGCTCTCCTTGGCGCTGAACAGCAGGCGGTCCCAGTGCGGTCCCCCGGCCGGCTCCCCCAGCCCGGCCAGCGTCTCGCGCTCCTCGGCGAGGGAGATCGTGCCGAGGACGCCTGCGGGCAGCGGCAGATCCGGCTCGGCGTCGATGCCCACGCTGAGGACGTCCGTCGAGACCGCGGCCGCCCGGTATCCGGCGCAGTGGGTGATCGAGCCCACCACTCCGGCCGGCCATGTCGGCGAACCGGCCTCGCCCGGCGGGATGGCCACGGGCGGGAAGCCGAGCGCGGCCAGCGCCGTCCGCGCGCAGTGCCGTCCGGCGGTGAACTCGGCGCGGCGCTTGGCCACCGCACGGGCGACGTGGGCCTCCTCCTCGGGGAAGAGCACGACCCCCGGCGGGTCGTCGAAGACCTCGGCCGCGGCCACCCCGTCCGGCAGGATCCGTTCGATCACGGCGCCGGCAGGATCTGGCGCGGCCGGCCAGGCGTGCCGGCCCGGGGCTTCCACTCCCGCGGGTATCCCAGCGAGACCTCCTCGAAGCGGACGCCGTCGTACCAGGTGGTGCGGGGGATGTGCAGGTGGCCGTAGACGGCGGCGACGGCCTGGAAGCGCAGATGCCAGTCGGCGGTGGCCTCGGTGCCGCACCAGATGGCGAACTCGGGGTAGCGCAGGATCCGGGTGGGCTCGCGGACCAGCGGATAGTGGCCGGCCAGGACCGTCGGCAGCCCGCCCGGCCGCTCCTCGAGCCGCCGTTCCGTCTCCTTCAGCCGCGCGGCGCACCACGCCTGCCGGGACGGGTACGGGTCGGGGTGCAGGAACGTCTCGTCGGTGCAGACGACCCCGCTCTTGTACGCGAGGGCCAGCGCGGCCTCCACGGTCGTCACTCCGGGCATGCGGAACGTGTAGTCGTACAGGACGAACAGCGGGGCGACCACGACGGTCCCGCCCGGTCCGTCCCAGACGGGGTACGGATCCTCCGGGGTGACGACGCCGAGGGAGCGGCACACCTCGACGAGACGCCGGTAGCGCTCCTCCCCGCGCAGCGTGACGGGGTCGCTTGGATGGCTCCACAGCTCGTGGTTGCCCGGCGTCCACACGACTTTCTCGAAGCGCCCGGCGAGCAGGCGCATCGCCCACTCGAAGTCGCCCAGGCTCTCGCACACGTCTCCGGCGACGATCAGCCAGTCACCCGGGGAGGAGGGCTGGAGCCCCTCCAGGATCGCCCGGTTCTCCGGGTAGCCGATGTGGAGGTCGCTGATGGCGAGGAGCCGTTCGCTAGACAACGGCGATCCATGGACTGACGGGCCGCATCGGCAGGTCCTCGCCCCTCACGTGTCGGGTTCGCCGGGAAACTTCCGCTTGATCGATGATGCCAGACCGAGCGGCGCGCCGGGAGTCCGCGACCGGCTCAGGAGGGCAGCACCGGCTCCAGCCGGAACATGGCGCCCTCCGCCCGGCCCCGGCCGGGAGCGCCGCTGATCCGGCCGGCCACCGCCCTGAGGACGTCGACCGTCGTGATGATCCCGGCCGTGCGGCCGTGTTCGTCGACCACGGGGACGGCGTCGCGCCCGGCGTCGAGCATCGTGGCCGCCACGCAGTCGAGGGGCGCGTCCATCCGCACGCGGGGCAGCCGCCGCTCGCCCAGGAACTCGCGGACCTCGCGGCGGGCGAGATCGGCCGGGCCGCCCGACCAGCCCATGGCCAGGTCGAGCCGGGTGAGGACGCCGTGGAGCCGCCGGTTGCCGTCGACGACGGGGATGTGGTGGACGCCGGCCCGCCGCATGAGCTCCCACGCCATGAGCGGGGACTCGTCCGGCGCGACGGTGAGGACGATCCGGCTCATGACGTCGGCCGCTGTGAGCCTCCGGGTGCCGATCATGTCTCCTCCTTCCCCGGCCGCACGATCGCGACCGGGCAGTGCGCGCGGTGCAGGACGCCGTGACCGACCGAGCCGAGCACGGCGGCGCTCATCGCGCCGAGCGCCCGCGAGCCGACCACCAGCAGGTCGGCGGAGCGCGACGCCTCCGACAGCGCGTGAACGGGATGGTCGCAGACGGCCTCCTCCTCGACGGGGACGTCGGGCTGCTTGTCCCGCCACCTCCCGAGCTGCTGCAGGACCGCGGCGGCCCGCCCCTCGAAGACCTCCTGCGACAGCTCGTCGCGGCCGGGCGTGAGCGGCGGGAGCACGGGCATCTGCCACGCGTAGACCACCCTCAGCCGGGCCGAGCGGCGCCGCGCCTCGGCGAATCCGTGGGCGAGCGCCGCCTCGGCGTGATCGGAGCCGTCGTAGCCGACCACGATCTCGCCGTACAGGGGCGATGCGGGCCGGCGGACGACCACGACGGGGCCGGCGACGTGCCCGGCCACCCCGAGGCCCACCGAGCCGAGGACCATGCCGGCGAAGCCGCCCATGCCGCGGCTGCCGATCACGAGCTCATCGGCGTCCCGCGACTCGAACTTCAGCCGTCCGATCACGTCGCCGGTGACCAGGTGCTTGGCCACCCTCACCCCCGGCGACCGGTCCCGCGCGTGCCGTTCCGCGGCGTCGAGCACGCCCTGGCAGTAGCGGTGGATCGCCTGGTCGAGGCCCTCGGGCCCGGGGAACGCCCAGTTGCCCGCCCACGGCTCGCGTACGTGCACGATCCGGACGTCCGCGGCCCTGCGGACGGCGTCGTCCACGGCGTAGTCCAGCGCCGCGGACGCGGCGGCGGATCCGTCGACGCCGACGACCACGAATCCCGCCATGACCATCCCCTCCTTGATTGGCCCTCTTCCATCACATCTCGGGCGAGAGCTGATCACCGCTGCCGAACGTCACCGGGTGGATGGGACTTTCGGACCCCTTCCAGCCCCTTTGGACCTGGGCCCGCTCCCACCGGTCCACGATCACGCGGGGCCGCGTACCGTGGGCGGTGACGGGCAAAGAGCCGGACGGACGGCTCACGACGCGTGCCGCCGAGGCGAACGGTGCCGATCCCGGCCGCGAGGTGCTCCCGCCCTTCCCGCGTCAGGAGGAGGAAGCGGATGTCTCACACGAAGAGCACACCGGGCGACCTCGGGCGCCGCGTCGCCTACCAGCGGAAGAGGCTCGGCCTCACCCGGCAGGAGGTGGCCGAGCGGGCCGGGATGGCGCCCGGGTTCGTCGAATATCTGGAGGAGCGGCCCGCCTCGCTGACCGAGGGGAGCCTGCTGCGGCTCGCGTACGCGCTTGAGACCACGGTGGACGAGTTGCTGGGCGCCACCGCCGACCGGCCGGCGGGCGCCGGGACGGCCGTGGTCCGCCCGCTCCTGGACGCCCTGGACCTGGAGGAGTGCATGCGGCTCATCTGGCCGGGCGGGATCGGCCGGGTGGCCTTCACCGGCCCGGACGGCCCCGTCGTGCTTCCGGTCAACTACCGGCTGCACCACGGCGAGGTGATCTTCCGTACCGCCGCCGGCGGCTCCCTCGACCGGAGCGTCGGCGTGGTCGAGGGCTGCATGACCGGCTTCGAGATCGACCACATCGACGAGGTCAGGAGCGAGGGCTGGAGTGTGCTGATCCAGGGACAGGCCCAGCCGGTCGGCCCGGGCGAGCCGCCCGTGCCGGGCCTGGAGCCGTGGGCGGGCGGCGAGCGCACGCTCGTCGTCAGGATCGTCCCGCGCCACGTCACCGGCCGCCGCATCCGCGCCTTCTGAGGCTTCCGGCACTTCTGACCCCTGATCCGCTCCCCCGCCCATGACCATGGCGCGGCGTGGGCATCCTCCTCACAGGGGGTGCGCCGGACCCGGGGACCGGCCGTGGAGGTGGTCGAGATGCACATGAAGGTTCGCGATGTGATGACCAGGAAGGTCGTCGCCGTCACGGGCGCCACCTCCTATCGGGACGTCGCCCAGGTCCTCATCGACCGCGGGGTGAGCGCGGTGCCCGTCGTGGACGAGAGATGCCACGTCATCGGGGTGATCTCGGAGGCCGACCTGCTCCGCAAGGAGGAGTTCAGGGAGCAGTACTACGGGGAGGATTACCGCCCGCCGTTGCGGCAGCGGCTGCGGGAGCAGCTCGGGCGGCGCGGCACCACCATGGCCGACCGGGCGCGCGGCGACACGGCGGCCGACCTGATGTCCGCGCCGCCGGTCACCACCAGGCCGTACATCAGCGTGGTGAGCGCGGCCCGGATCATGGCCGCGCACGAGGTCAAGCGGCTCCCCGTGGTGAACGACGACGGCCGGCTCGAAGGCATCGTCAGCCGGCACGACCTGCTCCGCGTCCTCGCCAGGACCGACGACGACATCGCCCGCGAGATCCACGCCGACATCCTCGACTGCGCGCTGTGGACGGACACCTCCGGCGTCCGGGTCCAGGTGACCGACGGGGTGGTGACTCTCACCGGCAAGATCGCCCGGCACAGCGACGCGCGGATCCTCGTCCGGATGACGGAGCGGGTCAACGGCGTGAGCGAGGTGCTCGACCGGCTGGAGTGGGAGGTCGACGACCTGTCCGCCGGCGCCCGCCGCTGATCGGGCCCGGCGCGGGCGACGACGTTCCTCTCACTGTTCGGCCTTGTCACTGTTCGGCCTGTCACTGTCCGGCCTGTCACTGTCCGGCCTGTCACTGTCCGGCCTGTCACTGTCCGGCGGGACCGGTCACGAGCGAGAAGTAGGCCTCCTCCTCCTGCGCGAAGTGCAGGGTCAGCACGGCGTGCAGGCCGTAGAGGCACGCCCGGAGGTCGTCGAGCTGATCGGGGCGGGGGCCCGCGTCGCCCGCCATCCGGAGGTGGCGGTCGAGCCGCCCCACCAGCCGGTCGATCTCCGCGTGGGCCCTGCTCATCGTCACGGTCGCCTCCGGGTCCCGCAGCACCCGGGCGATCGCCGGGTAGAGCCTGGCCTCCTCGTCGTGTTCGTGCGGCAGCAGTTCGTCCGCCAGGAACTCCCGCACCCCCCGCAGATCGGCCAGCGCCTCGTCAGGCGGGAGCAGGCCGACGCGGTCGGCCACGGCCCTGATCATGTCGAGCGGCGGGCGCAGCTCGGCGTGCTCCCGCTCGAACCGCCGCAGCAGGTCCGCCGTGGGCCGGTCCACCGGCAGGCGGGTCCCGCGCGCGGCGCGCAGCGCCCTGAGGGCGTTGAGGATCACGGCCACGTCGATCAGTTCCTGCACGACGGCGCCAGCGGCGGGCACGATCGCCCCCGCGGCGGCAACCGCCATCGCGAGCAGGGACAGCCCCATCCCCGCCCCGGCGCTCTGCACGGCGATGCGGCGGGTCCGGCGCGCCACGTCCATCGCGTCCGCGATCGGGTCGATGCGGTCGGCGGTCAGCACCACGTCGGCCGCCTCCGCCGACGCCGCGGTCCCCCGGGCTCCCATCGCCACGCCCACGTCGGCCGCGGCCAGCGCGGGCGCGTCGTTGATCCCGTCGCCGACCATGATCGTCGTAGCTCGCCGCGCCTCGTCCCGCACGCCCTCCACCTTGCTCAGCGGGGTGCGCTCGGCCAGCACCCCGTCGATCCCGAGCACGGCGGCCACGGCCTCGGCGACCTCGGCCCGGTCGCCGGTGAGCATCACGACCCTGGCGATCCCCGCCGCGCGCAGCCGCCGCAGCGTCCGGCCGGCGTCCCCCCGTACGGCGTCGCGGAGCAGGACCACCCCGCTCACCTCGTCGTCCACGGTCACCCAGACGGTGATCGCCCCGTCCAGCGCCGCCCTGGCCCGCTGCGCCGCCACCCACCCGCCGGGGCGGGCGCCGTCGAGCCTGCCGACGCGCACGCGGCGCCCGCCGACCAGCCCCGCCGTGCCGGTGCCCGGGATCTCGGACACCTCCCGCGGCTCGGGCAGGTCCAGCTTCCTGGCCTGCGCCGCGCCGACGACGGCCGCGGCCAGCACATGGGCGGACATCTGGTCCACGGCCGCCGCCAGGCGCAGGACCCGTTCCGGATCGCCGCCCGGCGCGGCGACGACGTCGACTACCCGGGGCCGCCCCTCGGTGAGCGTGCCGGTCTTGTCGAGCACGAGGGTGCGGGCCCGGCCGAGGGTCTCCAGCGCGCCGCCGCCCTTGACGATCACGCCGTGCCGTGCCGTACGGGACAGACCCGCGGCGATGGCGGCGGGGGCGGCCAGCAGCAACGGGCACGGCGTCGCCACCACCAGCACGGCCACCGCCCGCACGGCGTCGCCCGAGGCCAGCCAGGCGCCCCCGGCGAGCAGCAGGGTGAGCGGCAGGAACCACGCGGCGAACCGGTCGGCCAGGCGGACGACCGGGGCGGAGCCCGCCTCCGTCTCACGCGCCAGCCGGACCACACCGGCGTAGGCGCTGGCGTCGGCGGTCGCCGTCGCCCGGATGTCGAACGCCTGGCCGACGTTGACCACGCCGCTCCGGACGCACTCCCCCGCCCGGTGCTCGACGGGCAGCGACTCGCCGGTGAGGGCTGACTCGTCGAGCAGCGCGTCGCCTGAGGCGACCACGCCGTCGACGGGCACCGTCTCGCCGCTGGGCACGAGCAGCCGGTCACCGGGCCGGACGTCCCCGGCCGGGACGAGGCGGGGCACGCCGTCCTCGTAGCGGCGGGCGGAGCGCGGCGTCCGCTCGTGCAGCGCCGTCAGATCGCGGCGGGCCCGGCTGAGGGCGTGGTCCTCCAGCACCCGGCCGCCCGCCAGCATCACGCCGATCACGGCTCCGGCGAGGTACTCCCGGACCGCCAGGGCGCCGCCCAGCGCGAGCGCCGCGATCGCGTCGACGCCGAGCCGCCCGGCGAGCAGCGCGCTCACCACCCACCAGACGGCCGGGATCAGGGCCAGGGTCGTGCCCGCCGCCCAGACGGCGTCGCCCGCGGCCGCGGCCCCCGTCCAGTGCAGGAGACCGCCCGCCGCGAGCGCGCCGAGCGTCGCGCCGAGCAGCGCGAGACGACGTCTCATCCGCCCAGCCTGACGATCACGAGCGGGCAGGGCGCGTGGTGGAGCATGGCCTGGCTGACCGAGCCCAGCACGAGCCCGGCGAACTCCCCGTCCCCGTGCGAGCCGAGGACCAGCAGGTCGGCCCCGGCGCAGGAGGCACGCAGGACGTCGACCGGATGCCCGCGTGCGACCTCCTCGATCACCTCCACCTCGGGGTAGCGCTCCCGCCAGCCCGCGAGGGCCTCCGTCAGCAGCCGCGTCTCGCTCTGCTCCTCGCTCGCCTCGTCGGCGCCGGGAGTGAGGACGCTGACCGACACGGGCGGGCTCCAGGCGTGCACGGCCCGCAGCCGGGCGTTCCGCAGCGACGCCTCGGCGAAGGCGAACGCCAGGACGGCCCGGCCGCCGGGCGAACCGGCCACGCCCACCACCAGCTCGTTCCGCTCGACGGCGGGCAGTTCCCGCACGACGACCACGTCGCAGGCCGCGTGCGCGACCACGCCGTACGCGACGGATCCGAGCAGGAGCCCGCGGAAGCCCCCGAGCCCGTGGTTGCCGACGACGAGGAGATCCGTCCGGCCCGCCGCGTCGACGAGTGCCCGGCGGGGGTCGCCGTCCAGGGTCACCGCCTCCACCTCGATCCCCGGCGCCTCGTGCCGGGCCCGCGTCACCGTCTCGGCGAGCAGGGCCCCGGCCTCCCGCCGCATCCACTCGGCCACGGCCCCGATCCGGGGGTCCACCACGGCGGCGCCGGTCCAGGCGTGAATCGCGTGGACGACGCGCAGGGGGACGTGGCGCATGGCCGCCTCCCTGGCCGCCCACACGGCCGCCTCGAGACCGGCGCGCGAGCCGTCCACTCCGGCGATGATCATGGGCTCCTCCCCTCGGCCGGCCCTTCCGCCTTGGGCGCCGGACGGGTGAACCGCTCCGCCAGCTCGTCGGCCAGGGCGCCCGCGGCTCGCCGGACGGCCGGCGTCATCGCCGCCCCGAGGGTGAAGTCGGCGCCCTCGATCCCGACGATCAGCAGCCGCCGGGGCAGCCGGCCGAGCGCGCGCGCGAGCTCGACCGCGTCCCGCAGGCCCAGACCGTGCGAGCCGAGGTGCCGTCCCGCGCCCGGGGCCAGAGCATGGCAGCGGTGCACGGTCCCCGGCGGGGCCCCGGAGCGGACGGCGTCGACGACCACGGCCAGGTCGGCCCCCGACCAGCTCTCGATCAGCTCGGCGGCGTCCCCGCGGTTCTCCACCAGTGCGACCTGCGGCGGGAGCGTCCCGCGCAGCAGCCGCACGACCTCGATGCCCGCGGCGTCGTCGCCCCGGCACACGCCGCCGAAGCCGACGACCACGGTCCTACCGGGCGTCGACATGAAGGTCCAGGAAGTGGGCGGAGCAGGAGATGCACGGATCGTGGTTGCGGATCGCCCGCTCGCACAGCGCGGCCAGCTCGTCGCCGGGCAGGTCGAGGCGCGGCTCGACGACCGCCCGCAGGTCCGCCTCGATGCGGGCCTGGTTCTGCGCCGTGGGCGGCACGATGTCGGCCTCGGCGATCAGCCCGTCAGGGCCGAGCCGGTAACGGTGATAGAGGGTGCCGCGGGGCGCCTCGGACGCGCCGTGGCCGGTGGCGGCGCGGGGTTCCACGGGCACCGCGGGCGCCTCCGGCTCGGTCAGCTCATCGATGATCCGCAGCGCCTCCGCGCAGGCGTGCACGATCTCCACGGAGCGCACCACGATGCTGCGGAACGGGTTGCGGCAGACCGGGCCCAGCCCGGCCCCGGCGGCGGCCTCGCGGGCGAGCGGGGAGAGCTGGGCGGAGTTGAGGGCGTAGCGGGCGAGCGGCCCCGCGAGATATCCGGCGACGCCGTCCAGCCGGGCGTGCAGCGCGGTGGAGTGCGGCACCTGCTCCTCGGTGACGTGCTCGGGCCACTCCCACACCGGGAAGCCCACGCCGTCGCCGGTGGCGACGGAGCCGGACAGGATGGCGTACTCGCCGGGGTGGCGCAGGGCGAGGAAGCGGTAGTCGTGTTCGACGTCGGGGAAGTCGAGGGACGCCGCCCACTCGACCGTCGCCAGCGCCTGGTCGAGGGCCCGGCGCAGCCGCTCGGCGACCGGAGCCAGCTCGCGCCGCCCCGGCACCCGGTAGAAGCCGCCGACCCTGACGTTCACGGGGTGGATCGGCCGCCCGCCGATCGCGGCGACCAGCTCGTTGCCCGCCTTCTTGAGGGCGAGGCCCCGTTCCACGAGGTCGCGGCGGTCGGCCGCCAGCGCCAGCCCGCTCTCGTACCCCAGGAAGTCGGGCGCGTGCAGCAGGTAGACGTGCAGGGCGTGCGACTCGATCCACTCGCCGTAGTAGAGCAGCAGGCGCAGGTCGCGAAGCGGCCCGGTCACCTCCACCCCGCAGGCCGCCTCGATGGCCTGGCACGCGCTCATCTGGTACGCCACGGGGCAGATGCCGCAGATCCGCGCGGTGATGTCGGGCGGCTCGGTGTAGGCCCGGCCGCGCAGCAGCGCCTCGAAGAACCTCGGCGGCTCGTAGATGCGCAGCTCCAGGCCCGCGAGGCGGCCGTCCCTGACGCGGAGGGTCAGCGCCCCCTCGCCCTCCACCCGCGACAGGCCGCCGACGCTGACGGTCTTGTGCGTCACGGCGCGTCACCGGCCTCGCGGGCGGCCTCATCGGCGGCCGCGTCACCGGCCCGCAGGAAGGGCTCGTCGGTCGCGTTGAAGGTGCGGTAGACGCGGACGAGTTCCGGCGTGCTCATGCCGAGCTCGCGCAGCTGCCGGTTGAGCGCACGAGCGTTGGGGCTCTCCATCGGGCCGAAGCAGCCGTAACACCCCCGGTTGAACGCCGGGCACAGCGCCCCGCAGCCCGCCTGGGTGACGGGACCCAGGCAGGGCGTCCCGTGGGCGACCATGACGCAGGGGTTGCCGCGGGCCTTGCACTCCACGCACACGCTGTGCGGCGGCACGACCGGCCGGCGTCCCGCCAGGAAGGCCGCGACGACCTCAAGCAGCTGCCGCCGGTCGATGGGGCAGCCGCGCAGCTCGAAGTCGACCGGCACATGGGCCGAGATCGGGGTCGAGCGGTCCAGGGTCGCGACGTACTCGGGCCGGGCGTACACGACGGACGCGAACTCCCGCACGTCGGCGAAGTCGCGCAGCGCCTGGATGCCCCCGGCCGTCGCGCACGCGCCGATCGTGACCAGGCGCCTCGACACCCGGCGCACGTGCCGGATCCGTTCCAGGTCGTCGGGCGTGCTGATCGACCCCTCGACCAGGGACAGGTCGTACGGCCCCGGCCCGGCCGCGCTCGACGCCTCCAGGAAGTAGGCGATCTCCACCCGGGCCGCGACGGACAGCAGTTCGTCCTCGCAGTCGAGCAGGGTGAGCTGACAGCCGTCGCACGAGGCGAACTTCCACACCGCCAGCCGCGGGACGCCGTCCCGCCCCGTCGCGCCCATCACAGCTCCCGCACGGCGAGCAGGTGGGCCACCCGGCCGTAGTTGACCACGGGGCCGTCCAGGCACAGCATCAGGGGGCCGAGCTGGCAGTGGCCGCACCAGCCGATGCCGCACTTCATGTTGCGCTCGATCGACAGCTCCACCCGCTCCGGCGCCACCCCGCGGCGGGTCAGCTCGGCGGCGGTGGCGCGCATCATGGGTTCGGGCCCGCAGACGTAGGCGAAGGTGCTCCGGGGCTGGAACACCACGCGGTCGATGAGCCGGGTGACCAGGCCGACCGGCCCGGTCCACCCGGCGTCCGCCGGATCCGGATGATCGACGGTCACCTGCACGTCCAGCCCGTACTCACGCCAGTGGGCGAGCTCGCGGGCGTAGACGAGGGTCGCGGGGGTGCGGGTGCCCATGATCACGCTGATCCGCCCGTAGCCGGATCTGCGCCGGAGCAGCTCGCGCACCAGGGGACGCAGCGGCGCGATGCCGAGCCCGCCCGCGGCCACGACCACGTCGAGGCCCTCCGCCGCGGCGAGGTCCCAGGCGGTGCCGAACGGCCCGCGCACTCCGATGATCTCTCCCGGCCGTTTGGCGCACAGGGCCTCGCTGACCGCGCCGACCGCCCTGACGGTGTGCACGTACCCGCCGTGCCTGGTCCGGCCGCTGACCGACATCGGCACCTCGCCGACCCCCGCGGCGTACAGCATGGTGAACTGGCCGGGCAGGGCGGGCGCGCACCTGCCGCGCACCGGCTCCAGCGACAGCGTCACCGTGTCGGCCCGGTCGGGCCGCCGCGACCGCACCCGGTACGGCGCCGGGGTCATCGGACGCGCCCGCGGCGCGGGCTCCGGCGCGGGCCCGGGCCGGGTCTGCGGCCACGGCGGGGGCACGGTCTCGGGCACGGTCTCGGGCACGGTCCCGGGCACGGTCCCGGGCACCGCCTGGGACGCGGTTCCGGGCACGGCCTGGGCGGTCATCGCAGCTTCGCCAGCTCTTCGGTCACGTCGATCCCCACCGGGCACCACGTGATGCACCTCCCGCAGCCGATACAGCCGGACGTGCCGAACTGGTCGAACCAGGTCGAGAACTTGTGCGTCAGCCACTGGCGGTAGCGGGCGGCCCCCGACCCGCGGACCGGGGCCCCGCCGACCTCGGTGAATCCGAGGGTGAAGCAGGAGTCCCACCGCTCGGTCCGCCCGGCGGTCCCGTCGCCGAGATCGGTGAAGTCCTCCACGGTGGTGCAGAAGCAGGTGGGGCAGACCATCGTGCAGTTGGCGCAGGTGAGGCAGCGGGAGGCCACCTCCTGCCACTGCGGCGACTCGGGGGCGGAGGCCACCCGCTCCTTGATCCCGTCGGTGTCCACGCTCCGTCCCATGTGCTCGGCCGCACAGCGGGACACCTCGCGGGCCGCGTGGAGATCGGCCTCGGTCGCCGGATCGTGCGGCAGGAGCCGGAGGATCTCCGCGCCGCGCTCGCCGCCCGCCTCGGCGACGAACCGGTGCGGGCCGGCCAGCTCGGTGAGCGCCAGGTCGTACCCGCTCGTCGCTCTGGGCCCGGTGCCCATCGAGACGCAGAAGCAGGTGCCGCCGGGCACCGCGCAGTTGACCGCGACGAGGAACAGGTTCTCCCGCCGGCGCCGGTAGCCGGGGTCGGGGTGCCTGCCGCCGAGGAACACCCGGTCCTGTACGGCCAGCGCGGCCAGATCGCAGGCCCGGATGCCGAGCAGCGCGACCTTGGGCGCCGGCTCCTCCGGTTCCTCGACGGTCTCGCCGTGCATGCGGAACAGGGTCCGGCTCGGCGGCTGGGTGAACCGTTTGGCCGAGTCGGGGCTCGCGGCGAAGCCGAAGAACATCCCGTCGCCCGCCGGGCCCAGGCGGTAGCGGCCGGGCGCCTGCTCGTCGGTGAGCCCGGCGGGCAGATCGGACTCGGCGTCGATCTCCGACATGCGGATGACTTCGTCTCGTGACACGGGTCCCACCACGGTGTACCCGCGCGATCGCAGTTCCCCGATGAGGGGGTCGAGCGAGCGGATGACGACGGCGTCCATGGGCGGCTCCCTTCACCCGTCGGCGCGTCGTGAACTCCGCTGTCCACATTACTCCGGGTGACGGAGAAGAGCGGAATGCGCTATCCGGGCAGGTTGGGTCAGGGTGATCAGCTCATCGGCGGGTATGGACGGATTCGCCCGGCTCCGGAGAGGAGACGTCATGTCCGCACCCGTCGTCGTGGGCACCGACGGCTCGGCGTGCGCCGCCGAGGCCGTGGCGTGGGCGGCCGACGACGCCGCGCGGAGGGGCGCTCCCCTGCGTGTGGTGCATGTCGTGGACCGGCTGCCGTACGACGTGCCCTCCTATCCGATCCCCGACATGTACGACCGCATGGTCAGGTCCGGCGGGCAGATCCTGAGCGACGCCGAGCGCGCGGCGCGGGCGGTGCGGCCGGAGATCGACGTGACCGCCGAGCTCGTGGAGGGTCATCCGGTCGGGGCGCTGCGCGAGCAGGCGGCCGAGGCCGTCGAGCTGGTCGTGGGCAGCCGCGGGCTGGGCGGCTTCTCGGGCATGCTGCTCGGCTCGGTCAGCGCCCGGGTCGCGGGGAGCGTGCCCGTCCCGGTGGTCGTCGTGCGGCCGGTGCCGACCGAGGCGCGTGCCGAGATCGCCGTCGGATACGACGGTTCGCCCGGCGCCGAGACGGCGATGGCCTACGCCGTGGAGGAGGCCCGGCTGCGGGAGTGCGCCGTGCGCGCGGTGTACGCCTGGGAGCTGCCTCCGCAGGTCTACGCCCCGCCGGGGATCGCCTTCGACCCGGACGAGGTGCGGCGGGCGCAGCGCGACTACGCGATGGGAAGGCTCGCGGGCTGGTGTGAGCGGCACGGCGGCGACCTGAAGATCGAGCTGGACACGCCGGCCGCCCATCCCGTGATCGGCCTCTGCGACGCCTCCCGGCGGTCGCGCCTGCTCGTCGTCGGCTCCCGGGGCCGCGGCGGCGTCGCGTCCGCGCTGCTCGGCTCGGTCGGCCGGGCCGTCCTGCACCACGCCCACTGCCCCGTCGCCGTGGTCAGGTAACCATGGCGGAGCCGGCCCGGTGTGAGGCGGGCCCCGGCGAGACGCCGCGTGAACCGCCCGGCGGAGCCGCCGCCCCCCGGCCCGGAATCGACCCCACGGAGCGGCTCGAATCGCTGTTCCGCGATCTGCGGACCGCCCGGACGGGTCTGACCTCCCGTGAGGCGGCGCGGAGGCTGGTCCACCACGGCCCCAACGAGCTGCGCCGCCGCGGCGGCCGGCGCTGGCCGCGCGAGCTGGCCCGGCAGTTCACCCATCCGCTGGCGTTGCTGCTGTGGGCCGCGGCGGTGCTGGCGTGGGTCGCGGGGATCACGGCGGTGGCGGCGGCGATCGTCGCGGTGGTCGTCGTCAACGCGGGCTTCGCGTTCGTGCAGGAGGTGCAGGCCGAGCGGGCGGTCGAGGCGCTCGCCGCCTATCTCCCCGCGCGGGCGCGGGTGCTGCGCGACGGCCGTCCCCGGGTGATCCCGGCGGCCGAGCTGGTTCCCGGCGACGTGCTCGTGATCGAGGAGGGCGACCGGATCTCGGCCGACGCCCGGTTGATCGAGGGCGGGGTCGAGGTCGACCTGTCGACGCTGACCGGCGAGGCGCTGCCGGTGTTCCGCTCCGCCGAGCTGACCGGCCCGGGAGAAAGCCCCCTTCGGGCCCGCGACCTCGTGTTCTCCGGGACGATGTGCACGGAGGGGCAGGCGCGGGCGGTCGTGTTCGCCACCGGCATGCGCACCGAGCTGGGCCGGATCGCGGCGCTGTCGGAGCGGGTCGAGCGCGCGGAGAGCCCGCTCGAAGACCAGGTCCGCCGGGTGGCGTGGCTGATCGCGCTGATCGCGGTGCTGTTCGGGGTGGCGTTCATCCCGGTCGCGGCCCTGGCGGCGCACCTGCCGCTGGGCGACGCGGTGGTGTTCGCGGTGGGACTGCTCGTCGGCAATGTGCCGGAGGGGCTGCTGCCCGTGATCACGCTCGCGCTGGCGATGGGCGTGCGCGTGCTGGTGGGGCGCGGGGCGGTGGTCAAGCGGCTCAGCGCGGTGGAGACGCTGGGGTCGACGAGCGTGATCTGCACCGACAAGACCGGCACCCTCACCGAGAACCGCATGCGCGTCACCGCGGTCTGGACGGCGGCGGGCGCCGTGGAGCTCGGCGGCGGCGCGGGTGCGGGCGGCCCGCCGGAGGATCGGGTACGGGCCGCGCCGGCGGCGCCAGCACCGCTGGCGGCGCTGGCCGCCGTCATGGTGATGTGCAACAACGCCCACAGGGACGCGACGGGCGGCCTCGTGGGCGACCCGACCGAGGTGGCGATGCTCCGCGCCGCCGCCGAGCTGGGCTGTCCCACGGGCCCGGCCGGGCCGCCCGGCCGCCGGGTGCGCCTGTTCCACTTCGACCCGGCGCTGAAACGCATGTCGACCGTGGACGAACGCGACAGCGGGCTCTGGGTGGACACCAAGGGCGCGCCTGAGGCGGTGCTGCCGCGCTGCGCCCACATCATGGAGGACGGCGGCCGGATCCGGCCGCTGACCGGCGCGCGGCGCGCGGACGTCGAGCGGGTGGTCGACGCGCACGCCCGCCGCGGGCTGCGGGTGCTGGCCGTGGCGGCCCGCCGGCTCGACCCGGCCGCGCCGCCCCCGCCGAGCCGGGACCGGGCCGAGCGCGAGCTGGCCCTGGTCGGACTGGTCGCGCTGCAGGATCCGCCCCGCCCCGAGGTCGCCGAGGCGGTCGCGCACTGTCACGCGGCGGGCATCCGGATCATCGTGGTCACCGGCGACCACGCGCTGACGGCGGCGGCGATCGCGCGGCAGGTGGGCATCGCGGCCGATCCCGCCCTGGTGACGGGCGAGCGCCTCGACGCGATGAGCGAGGACGAGCTCGACGCGCTGCTGCGCGAGCACCGGCAGCTGATCTTCGCGCGGAGCTCGCCGGAGGCCAAGCTGCGGATCGCCGACGCGCTGCGGGCCGAGGGACACGTGGTGGCGATGACCGGCGACGGGGTGAACGACGCGCCCGCGCTGCGCCGCGCCGACATCGGCGTGGCGATGGGCCGCTCGGGCACCGACGTGGCGCGGGAGGCCGCCACGATGGTGCTCACGGACGACAACTTCGCCACCATCGTCACCGCGATCCGCGCGGGCCGGCAGATCTACGACAACATCCGCAAGTTCATCTGCTACATCTTCGCCCACACCACCCCCGAGGTCGCCCCGTTCCTGGTGTTCGCGCTGGCCGGGGGCGCCGTCCCGCTCCCGCTCACCGTGCTGCAACTACTGGCCTTCGACGTCGGCACCGAGACGCTGCCCGCTCTCGCGCTCGGGCGCGAGCCGCCGGAGCCCGGCCTCATGCGCCGCCCCCCGCGCCACCGCTCGGAGGGCGTCATCCGCCCCGCCATGCTGGTGCGCGCCTGGCTGTTCCTCGGCGTCGTCTGCGCCGTCCTGTCGATGGCGGGTTTCTTCTACGTGCTGCTGCGGGCCGGCTGGCGGCCCGGCGCTCCCACGGGTCCCGGCCATCCGCTGCACCACGCCTACCGGCAGGCGACCACCATGACCTTCGCCGGCATGGTCGCCGGCCAGATCGGCACCGCCTTCGCCGCGCGGACCGAGCGGGCCTCACTGCGTTCCGTCGGGGTCTGGTCGAACCCGCTGCTGCTGTGGGGCATCGCGTTCGAACTGGCCCTGGCCGCCGTGCTCGTCTACGCCCCGCCCTTCCAGGCGCTGCTGGGCACGGCGGCCCTGACCCCGGACCTGCTCGCCATCGTGGCGCCGTTCCCGGTGACCGTCTGGGGCGCCGACGAGCTGCGCCGCCTGCTGCTGCGCCGGTGGCGGGGCGGGTGACGGGGCCGGTAGCGCGGTCCCGGACCTCGTGCCCGCGTCCGCCCGGCGGGAACGTACCGTGGATACGAGTGAGGCGGCCGGATGCGGCACCGAACGTCCTGGCAGGGGGTTGCCATGGAAGCCAAGCAGTGGAACGTGCAGATCTTCATCAGCGAGGAGGGCGACGCGACGTCGGCGAGGGCCGTGCTGTCCACCGGGAACGGCGGGCGTCTGACGGGCGACGGGCACGCCAAGCGCAATCCGGCCGACCGCCCGGTGGCCGAGATCGGGGACGAACTGGCCGTCGCCCGGGCGCTGGGCGACCTGGCGGACAAGCTGATGGCCACCACGTCGCAGGACATCGCCGCGGCCGCCTCGTCGAGCCGGCTCTGGTGAGGCGGGGCGCGGGCCTCACCGGCCCCGCCCGTCGCCGAGGAATCGCAGCAGGCGGTCCGGCGGCCATGTGTTGATCACGTGGCCGGGGTCGAGCCAGGCCCGCTGGGCGATGCCGACGCCGTACCTCATGTTGGCCAGATGAGGCACCGCGTGGGCGTCGCTGCCGATGGAGAAGACCACGCCGTGGCCGAGCGCCCGTCGCGCGAGGCCGGCGGGCAGGTCGAGCCGGTCGGGGAACGCGTCGATCTCCAGGGCGGTGCCGGTGCGGGCGCATGCCGCGAACACCTCCTCCCAGTCGGCGTCGACCGGTTCGCGCCTGCCGATGACCCTGCCGGTGGGATGACCGATGATCTTGATGTGCGGGTTCTCGCACGCCCGCACCAGCCGCCTGGTCATCCGCGCCCGCGGCAGGGTGAAGTGGGAGTGCACGGAGGCGACGCACACGTCGAATCCGGCCAGGAACTCCGGCGGCCAGTCGACCTCGCCGTCCGGGTCGAGGTTGAGCTCGGTGCCGTGGAGGAAGCGCGTGCCGGGATGCGCCGAGCCCAGCCGGCGCACCCGCTCGCGCTGGTCGAGCGCCTTGTCGTCGGTCATGCGCTGCATGTACAGGTTCGGCGCGTGATCGGTGACCGCGTAGTACGCGTACCCGCGCGCGGCGGCGGCCGCCGCCATCTCCTCCAGTGTGGCCAGCCCGTCGCTGAGGCGGGTGTGGGTGTGCAGATCGCCCCGGATGTCGGCGTCCGTGGCGAGGCGCGGCAGTTCCCCCAGCACGGCGGCCTCGATCTCGCCGCCGTCCTCCCGCAGGGCCGGCGGGATCCACGGCAGGCCGAGCATCGCGTACACGTCCTCCTCCCGCGCGGAGGCGATCCTGGCGCCCGTGTTCACGTCGAAGACGCCGTATTCGGACAGTTTCAGCTTCCGGTGCACCGCGATCTCGCGCGTCCGGATGTTGTGCGCCTTGGATCCGGTGAAGTACTGGAGCGCCGCGCCCCACGAGTCCCGGCGGACCACCCGCAGGTCGACCTGTAGCGTCGGCGTCCGCACCGAGCACTTGGTCTCACCGCGCGCGACGACCTCGGTGACGCAGGGCAGCGCCGTGAACGCCGACATCAGCGGCGCGGAGTCGTCGGCCGTGGCCAGGACGTCGATGTCCCCGATCGTGTCCTTCATCCGGCGCAGCGACCCGGCGTACGCGCAGCGGTCGCAGCCGGGCACGGCCGCCAGCCGCGCCACGATGTCCTCGGCGAGCGGCATGGCCAGCCCGATGTGCACCCGTCTGCCGGTCTTGCCCAGCACCTGGATGCCGTGCAGCAGGTTCTCCTCGGTCCTCGCGCCGAAGCCGGGCAGCCCCTGCAGGGCTCCCGCGTGGATGGCCCGCTCCAGCGACTCGACCGAGTCGATGCCGCGCTCCCGGTAGAGCACCATCGCCTTCTTCGGCCCCAGCGTGGGGATCGTCGTCAGCAGCCGGACCCCCGCGGGCACCCGCGCGCGCAGCTCCTCCAGCTGATGGATCGCCCCGGTGTGGGCGTACTCGTCGATCTTCGCGGCGATGGACGCGCCGACGTTCGGGATGCGGCGCAGCCCGCGCTCGTCGAGCCCCGCGATGTCCTGGGCGAAGCCGCCGACGGAACGCGCCGCCTTCTCGTAGACCCGGATCTTGAACGCGTCGCCGCCGGTGATCGCGATCAGGTCGGCGTACTCCTGCAGGAGCGCCGCCACCTCGTCGTTCATCCGCTCCATGGTCGTCTCCTCACCGATCCCGCCCGGAGCCTGGCGCCGACCTCGGCGGTGAGCCGGTCGAGCGCCTCGCTGTGCCGCACCGGGGGCCCCACCGGCGCGCGCAGGGCCCGCGCCGCCTCCGGCAGGCCGGCGACGTCGGCCGCGCACCTGGCGCGCGTCACGCCGAGATCCTCGGGCGGGCCCGCGCGGCGGCCGCCCGTCATGACCTCGATCAGCAGCGGCCGGCAGCCGGGCGGCGGCGGCTCGTCGCGCAGCCCGATGACGTCGCCGCCGGGGCCGCGGAAGACCTGCTTGGCCCCGGGCAGTGTGACCTTGCCGGTGGAGAGCTTCATCACCGGCCGGTCGCCGTACGCGACCAGCTTGTAGGCGCTGTCGAGGTACGGCGCGTCGGCGCTTACGCCCATCCTCGTCCCGACGGCGTACGCGTCGATGGGGGCGCGCGCGTCCACCAGGTCGGCGATGGAGAACTCGTCGAGCCCGCCGCTCGCGAGGATCTCCGCGCCGGGCATGCCCGACTCGTCGAGAATCCGGCGGGCGGCCAGGGACAGCTCCAAAAGGTCGCCGGAGTCGAGCCGCACCCCGACCCGGTCGCCCAGCCCCATGCGCCGGGCCACCGCCACCGCGGCCCGCACCCCGGCGACGGTGTCGTACGTGTCGACCAGGAAGGTCGCCCGGCCGGGACGGGCCCGGGCGATCGCGGGGAGGTCGGCGGCGAACGCGGCGAAGGCCGCCTCGTCGTCCTCGAACGCCTCGACGTACGAATGGGCCATGGTGCCGACCGCGGAGAGCCCGTACCGGCGGGCGGCCTCCACATTGCTCGTCGCCGCGAAACCGGCGATCGCCGACACGCGGGCGACCGTCATCGCGGCCTCGATGCCGTGCGTGCGCCGCATCGAGAAGTCCACCACCCGCGCCTTCCCGGCCGCCAGCACGCACCTGACCGCCTTGGTCGCCACGGTCGTCTGGAAGGTGACGTGGTTGAGCAGCACGGTCTCCACGAGCTGGGCCTCGGCGATCGGGGCGGTCACCTCGATGATCGGCTCGCCCGGCAGGGCCACCCGGCCCTCCGGCAGCGCCCACACGTCACCGGTGAAACGGAGGCGTTCGAGTGCGCGCAGCAGGTCGCGGTCGTAACCCAGGTGGCGGCCCAGATAGTCGAGTTCCGCGGCGCCGAAGCGGAAGCTCTCAAGGTAGCTCAGGCAGTCGTCCAGGCCCGCCGCCACCAGGAAGCCGCGGTTCGCCGGCGGCCTGCGCACGAAGAGGCTGAAGGTCGCGGCGTCCGTCATCCCCCGGCGCAGGTAGCTCGCCGCCATGTTGAGCTCGTAGAGGTCGGTGACCAGCCCGCCCGTCATGAGCGTCCTCCCCTCTCCGGCGCGTGCCCGGCTCGGCCGGGGCGTTCAGTGGCGTACCGCGATCACGGGGCCGGGGCAGTGGTGCAGCACGGCGTGGGCGGTGGCGCCCAGGCCGAGCACGCCGGCCGCCCTGCCGTGCGCGCCGATCACCAGGAGGTCGGCGCCGGCCGCCGCGTCGATCAGCGCCTTCGCGGGGTGCGCGCGGACGACGTGCTGCACGAGGGTGACGTCGGGGTGCGCGTCCGCCCGCCCGGCCAGCGCCTCGGCGAGCAGGCGGGCCTCCTCCTCCGCTACGGCCTCGGGATCGAAGACCGGCGGCAGCATGTCGCCGGGGCCCGCCGAGACGGGCTGTGTCCACGCGTGCACGGCCCGCAGGTCCGCCCGCCGCAGCCCGGCCTCGCGGAAGGCGTAGTCGAGCACGGGTTCCTGGTCGGGCCGGCCGGTCACGCCGACCACGATCTCCCCGCGCCGCGGTCCGGCCGCCCGTTCGCGGATCACCGCCACGGGACACGGCGCCCGGGTGGCCAGGTAGCGCGGCACCGAGCCGAGCAGCAGTTCCGTGAAGCCCCCGTGGCCCCGGCTGCCCACCACCACGAGCTGGGCCCGCCCGGCCAGGGCGAGCAGCACCTCCCGGGCCGTGCCGTCGATCGTCTCCGTTCCGGCCTCAAGGCGGGGACGGCCCGCGCGGGCGCGGATCAGCGCCTCGCCCAGCATCTCGTCCGCCGCGGCCTCCGCGGCCGCGGCCCACCGCGGCGGCTGCGGGACGAGCGGCACGTACGCGGACCACAGCAGCGCCGCGTGCACGATCCGCAGCGGGGCGCCCCGCAGCGCCGCCTCCTCGCCGGCCCAGTCGACGGCGCGGAGCGACGCCTCGGATCCGTCGGCGCCGACGACGACGGGCATGGTCGTGGGCATGGTCATTACGCCCCCTCGGCTCGGGTCCCCGTCATCCGCGAGGGCCCGCACGCCCCTTTCTCCTGCTTACCCGCATACCCGTCCGCGGCCCGCCGACCCCGCGGTCTACGTGCCGGAATCCGCCGTGGTGGTCACGCGGCCGGGTTCCCCGGCGGCCGGGAGGAGCCCGTGGTGGTACAGCAGGCCGCGGGCATGCGCGATGGCGCTGGGAGTGTCGGGGAAGACCAGACCGTCGCGGTAGAGGTGGCCGGCGACGCCGAGGGCGGCCAGGACCTGGTCGTGCCCGGGTTTGACGCCGGAGATCAAAACGGTGATGCCACGGCGTTCCATGCGGACGACGGCGTCGCCGAGGATCTGGGCGCCGGTGGCGTCCAGGGCGGTGATCCGTGACATCCGCAGGATGACCACGCGGACGTCGGCCACTTCGGACAGCTCGAGCAGGAACCGGTGGGCCGCGGCGAAGAACAGCGGCCCGTCGAACCGGTAGGCGACGATGTGCTCGCTGAGCAGCCGCTGTTCCTCCTCGCCGTGATCACCGGCGTCCAGTGGGACCTGCTCGAGCCGCGAGGTCCGGGCGACCGAGCGGAGCGCGAGCACCACGGCCAGGCCGAGACCGGCGGCGACCGCGGTGATGAGGTCGAAGACGACGGTCACGCTGAAGGTGAGGACGAGCACGACGGCGTCGCCGCGGGTCGCGCGGGCCAGGGCGCGCAGGGAGCCGACCTCGACCATGCGGACGGTGGTGGCCAGCAGCACCCCCGCGAGCGCCGCGAGCGGGATCCGGCCGACCAGGGGGCCGGCGGCGAGCACGATGCCGGCGAGCACGGCGGCGTGGGTGAGCGCGGCCAGCCTCGACCGGGCCCCCGCGCGCACGTTCACCGCGGTGCGGGCGATGGCGGCGGTCGCCGGCACGCCGCCGAGAAGGGGTGCGGCGAGGTTGGCGATGCCCTGCCCGAACAGTTCCCGGTCGGGGTCGTGTTTCTCGCCGACGCTCATCGCGTCGGCGACGGTGGCGCACAGCAGGCTCTCCAGCGCCGCCAGCGCCGCCACTGCGAGCGCGGACGGCAGGAGCGTCCCCACCATGCCGGGATGGAGGAAGCCGAGCGACGGGGCGGGCAGTCCGGCCGGCAACGCCCCGATCCGGGCGACATCGAGCGAGAACACCTGGGCGCCCAGCGTCGCGACCGCGACGCCGAGGAGGGAGAACGGGACACCCGGCCGCAGCCGGGCGCCGGCCAGCATCGACGCGGCCACCGCCAGCGCCATGAGCGGCGCCGCCCAGGTCGGATGCGCGGCGAAGCGTGCCACGGCGCCGGCCGCTACCTGCCACACTTTCTCGCCGTCTCCGGCTGTCACGCCGAGCGCGGCCGGGACCTGCTGCAGCGCGATGACCACGGCGATCCCGGCGGTGAAGCCTTCGACGACCGAGGTCGGCAGGAGCTGGGCGAACCGTCCCGCCCGCAGCGCGGCCAGGGCCAGGAGCACCAGCCCGGCCATCAGGCCGACCATCAGCACTCCGGCGGGGCCGTAGGTGTGCACGATGGGGACGAGGACGACGGTCATGGCGCCGGTCGGGCCGGACACCTGCAGGTTGCTGCCGCCGAATATGGCCGCGAGCGCTCCGGCGACGATGGCGGTCACCAGGCCGGCCTGGGCGCCGAGCCCGGAGGAGACGCCGAACGCGAGCGCCAGCGGCAGTGCCACCACCGCGACGATCAGCCCGGCCACCAGGTCCCGGCCCGGTGAGCGGCGCGCGGCGGTCCAGTCGGAGCGTCCGGGCAGCAGATCCGGAAGCCGGCGCAGTGCCTCCTGGAGGTTCACGTCGTCTGTTCCAGCTCGGCGAGGAGTCCGTACTGGTCGGCCAGCAGCTCGGTGAGGATCCGGCGGGCCGCCCGCATCATCTCCGACACGTCCGCCCCGGCCAGCTCGTAGACCACGGTCGTCCCGTCACGCCGTGCGGTGACCAGCCCCGCCCGGCGCAGCACCGCCAGCTGCTGCGACAGATTCGGCGGCTCCACCTCGATCGCGGCCAGCAGCTCCCGGACCTGCTGGGGTCCCTCACACAACAGTTCGAGCACCCGGATGCGCAGCGGATGGCCCAGCGTCTTGAACAGCTCGGCCTTGGCCTGGTAGAGCGGGACCGGCATCACTCGGCCCCATCCTCGACGCCCTCGGGGGCGGGCCCGGCCGCCGGTGCGGAAGGGACGATGTCCGCTTCGCCCACGTTGCCGGCGGGCTCCGTGCCCGCGGCCACACCGACGCCCAGCTCCCGCCGCAGGGACTCCAGATCACCGCCGCCGCTGTATTTCAACGCGCGAGCGACCTTCACCTGCTTGGCCTTGGCCCGACCACGCCCCACCGACATCGCCTCCACACCATTGCGGTTTTTCGGAATTATAAAACTCTGCAACTATGCGGGCGCGACCGGGGGCGGCCGTTACGCGGAGCCCGCCTCGGGCACGGATGCCGCATGGGCGCCAACCGCGCGGAACGGGAGCGACGGGACGCGGCCGGGGCGGCGTGGGAGGACGGCGCGGAGCACGGCGAGGCGGGGGGTGAACCGCGATGACGTTGCGCGTGCTGACCGGCACGGCCAATCCCGAACTGGCGGCCGCCGTGGCGGCGGAGCTGTTCCTGGAACAGCCGGCCCCCGCGGTCGAGCGTTTCCCCGACGGCGAGCTGCGGCCGGCCGTGACCGGGGTGCGGGGCGCGGACGTCTATCTCGTCCAGCCCACCGGCCCGCCCGTCAACGACCATCTGGTCGAACTGCTGCTGCTCCTCGACGCCTGCCGGCGCGGCGGAGCCGCCCGCGTGACCGTGGTCGCGCCCTACTTCGGCTACGCCCGGCAGGACCGGCGACGGAAGGCCGGGGAGGCGATCGGCGTCCGCGTCGCGGCGGACGCGATCACCGGCGCGGGAGCCCGGCGCGTCGTCGTCGTGGATCCGCACACGAACGCGCTGGAGGCGATCTGCGGCGTCCCCACCGAGTCGCTCACCGCCGTGCCCCTGCTGGCCCGGGCCCTGCGGGACCGGACGCCGCCGCGGACCGTCGTGGTCGCGCCCGATCTCGGCGCGGCCAAGCTCGCGGAGCATTACGCCCGCCTGCTGTCCGCGCCGGTCGCGGTGGTGCGGAAGACCAGGCTGACCGGGACGAGCGTGGTGGCGGAGGAAATCACCGGCGACGTGGCCGGCCGCCCCGCCCTCATCGTGGACGACATGATCAGCACCGGTGGCACGATCGAGGCGGCGGTGGACGTCCTGCTGGCGCACGGCGCGGTCCCAGAGATCGCGGTCGCGGCGACGCACGGACTGTTCGTCGGCGAGGCGTCCCGGCGGCTCGACCGGCCGGAGACGGGAACCCCGCTGGTGACCGACACCCTCGCACAGGGCGCCCTCCCCCGAGACGCCCCTTCCCAGGACGCCCCTTCCCAGGACGCCCGTTCCGGCGACGCCCGCTCCCACGAGGCCCCTCCCGGGGACGCGGAGGCGGGCCCGCGGCGCGAGGTCTGCTCGGTGGCTCCGCTTCTCGCCGACGCCGTGGGCCGCCTGCACCGCGACGAACCCCTGGACGACCTGCTGACGCACACCTGACCGGCGCCTGACCGGCCATCGCGTTTTGTCGCCCACCATGCACTGTTTGCGCGTTTTAGGCGATTTATCCGAATTGCGTGGGTACGGCCGAGAGGGTCGGACAACCGAGCCACCGGGGGGTCACATGGAAGCCCGGGGAACCACGTGGCGCGCCACCGGCGCCGCCCTTCTCGGCACGATCGCCTTTCTCGCCGTTCCGGCCGCGAGCGCGTCGGCGTCGACGCGCGGAGACGACATCCACGCGTCCACACGCGGCGACCTGAACGCCGCCATGACGGGTGAGGCGTTCGCGCACGCGAAATACCGCGCGTACGCGGACCAGGCCGGCGCGGAGGGAATGCCCGAGGTGCGGGCGCTCTTCAACCGGACGGCCGCCGACGAGCTCGACGAGCACTTCGCCGAGCAGGCCCGGCTGACCGGCCTGGCCGGCACCGACGCGAGCAACCTGCGGGACACGATCCGGGGAGAGGGCTACGAGGCGACCACGATGTACAAGGGGTTCGCCAAGCAGGCCGAGGCGGCCGGCGACACGGCCGCGGCCCGGCGGTTCAACGAGATCGCCGCCGACGAGGCCGGGCACCGGGCGCGGTTCGAGCGGGCGCTGCGCGCGATCGGCGGCGAGTCCGGCGAGTCGGCCGTCCCGACGGACGTCACCGTGAAGCCGGAGGCCATCAAGGCCGGTCTGCCGCAGGTGTCGTCGCCGCGCACGCTGGAGAACCTCAGGACGGCCCTGCGCGGGGAGGCTCTCGCCAACGCCAAGTATCTCCTCTACGCCCAGCAGGCCCGGCGGGAGGGCCGCACGGCGCTGGCCACCCTGTATCAGCGCACCGCCCGGGTCGAGCGGGCCGAGCACTTCGCCGAGCAGGCGACCCTGGCGGGCCTGGTCCGCGACACGAGGACCAACCTGCGCGAGGCCATCGCCGGGGAGACCGACGAGGGCACCCGGATGTACCCCGGCTACGCGCGCCGGGCCGAGGCCGCCGGAGACGGCACCGCGGCGAGGGTGCTGTCGGACACCGGGCGCGACGAACTCAGGCACGCGCGGGCGTTCTCTGACGCCCTGGCGGGCCTGGAGGGACGAGCCGCCGGCTGACCGGCCTGGCACCGTCCACCGCGACCTCCCAGGAGCTCCCGGCCCTTCGAGATCGGAGGTGCCTCGATGACCGAATGGGCACAGATCAGCGAATCGCACGTGGCCGTGGTCATCATGCTGGGAGACCACGCGTACAAGATCAAGAAGCCGGTGAGCCTGGGCTTCCTGGACTTCAGCACCCGGGAGGCGCGGCGGGCGGCCTGTCATGACGAGGTGACCCTCAACCGGCGGCTCGCGCCGGACGTCTACGAGGGCGTCGCCGACGTGCTGGGCCCCGACGGGCAGCCGTGCGACCACCTGGTCGTCATGCGGCGCATGCCGCGGGAGCGGCGGCTCGCCACACTGGTCCGCGCCGGGGAGCCGGTGGAGGAGCCGCTGCGGCAGGTCGCCCGGATGATCGCGAGCATGCACGCGCGATCACCGCGCGATCCCCGCATCGACGAGCAGGGGGGCCGGGCGGCGCTGCGGTCCCGCTGGTCGGACAGCTTCGGCCAGGTCCGCGCGCTGCCGGCCGCGCCCGTCGCGCCCGAGACGATCGAAGAGATCGAACGCGAGACGTGGAGCTTCCTCGACGGACGCGAACCGCTCTTCGCCGGACGGGTGACGGGCGGCCGGATCGTCGACGGCCACGGCGACCTGCTCGCCGAGGACGTCTTCTGCCTCGACGACGGCCCACGGATCCTCGACTGCCTGGAGTTCGACGAACGCCTGCGTTTCGTCGACGGCCTGGACGACGCGGCGTTCCTCGCCATGGACCTGGAGCGGCTGGGCTCGCCCCGGCTGGCCGAGCTCTTCCTGCGCTGGTACGCCGAGTTCTCCGGCGACCCCGCGCCGTCGTCGCTGTGGCACCACTACGTCGCGTACCGGGCGTTCGTCCGGACGAAGGTCTCCTGCCTGCGGGACGGGCAGGGAGACCAGGACGCGGCGGGCGAGGCGCGCCTGCTGGCCGAGCTCACCCTGCGCCACCTGCGGGCGGGCGCGGTCAGCCTCGTCCTCGTGGGCGGGCTGCCCGGGACCGGCAAGTCGACCCTGGCGGCCGCGCTGGCCGACCGGCTCGGTTACACGCTGCTGAGCAGCGACCGCGTCCGCAAGGAACTGGCCGGCATCACGCCGGACGAGCGTGCCGCCGCGCCCTTCGAGGAAGGTCTCTACCGGGCGGAGTGGACGGAGAAGACCTACGCGGAGCTGCTGTCCAGGGCCGAGCGGCTGCTCGGGCTCGGCGAGCCGGTCGTCCTCGACGCGTCCTGGATCGACACGGCCCAGCGGGCGGCGGCCCGGGGAGTCGCCGGCCGCACCCACAGCCGCCTCGTGGCCCTGCGCTGCGCCGCCCTTCCGCAGGTCACCGCGGCCCGCCTGGCCGGGCGTACGGGCGGGATCTCCGACGCCGACCAGGCGGTCGCGGCGGCGATGGCGGAGCGGGCGGCGCCCTGGCCCGAGGCGGTCGAGATCGACACCAGCGGGACGGTGGAAGAGGAGCTGGCCAGGGCGGCGGAGGCCGTCCACGCCCGCGCGGCCGCCGTGCCCTGGCGGTTCCGGCGCCCCCGGCTGGCACCCGACTGAACGGCGCACGAACGACCAGGAGGAGACCGGGAAGGGACGGAGGTCCCGGCGGCGAGGGCAGGTCGGCCCTGCGCGCGGCGCGGACGTGGAGGGAGGATCGGATCATGGCCCGATCCGTCGCCGACGAGTGCGACGTCCTGCTCAGGGACGGCGGGATAGCGCACGTGCGGCCGCTGCGCCCGTCCGACCGTGAGGCGCTGCACGGCCTGGTGAGCGGATCGTCCGAGCGGTCGGCCTATCTGCGCTTCTTCGCCGGGGGCACCGCGACCGCGCACGCGTACATGGACCGCCTGACCGGCCCCGACTATCCGGGGCACGCGCTGGTGGCGCTGGTCGGCGGCCGGCTGGTCGGCGTGGCGGAGTACATCCCCGGCGGCCGCGAGGCGGAGGTCGGCATCCTCCTCCACGACGACGTGCACGGCCTGGGTCTCGGCACACTCCTGCTGGAACAGATCGCGGCCGACGCGGCGGCCGGCGGCGTCGAGGAGCTGGTCGCCACCGTGCTTCCGGGCAACCGCCGGATGTTCCGGGTCCTGGACGATCTGGGCCTGCCGGTGCGCCGCCTGACCGGCGAGCCGGACGGCGGCGTGAACGGGGGCGAGGTGGAGGTCCGCATCGCGGCCCGGCCCACGGCCCACCTGCTGAAGGAGATCGAGGCACGGGCCCACGAGGCGGAGCGCAACTCGCTGGCCCGCGTGCTCAACCCGCGCTCGGTCGCGGTGATCGGCGCGAGCCGCGACCCCGCCCGGATCGGGCACCGCGTCCTGCGCAACCTCGTCGACGGCGGGTTCCCCGGGCCGATCTATCCGGTGAATCCCCACGCGACCGAGGTGTGCGGGCTGCCGGCCTGGCCCGCCCCGGCCGCGCTGCCGGGGCCCGTCGACCTCGCCGTGGTCGCCGTCCCGGCGGCCGTCGTGCCGGACGTCGCCCGGGAGTGCGCCGGGCACGGAGTCCGCGGCCTGGTGGTCCTGACGGCGGGGTTCGCCGAGAGGGGCGACGACGCGGCCGAACGGGAGCTGCTGCGCGTCTGCCGGGACGCGGGCATGCGCCTGATCGGCCCCAACTGCCTCGGGATCGTCAGCACCGGGGCCTCGCTCAACGCCAGCTTCCTGCCCGGCCGGCCCGATCCCGGCCCGCTCGGCCTGATGTCGCAGTCGGGCGCGGTCGCGGCGGCCGTCGTGCAGCGGGCCGCGGAGCTGGGGATCGGCCTGTCCTCGTTCGTCTCGGTCGGCAACAAGGCCGACGTCAGCGGCAACGACCTGCTGGAGTACTGGGAGGACGACCCCGCGACCGCCGTCATCGCCATGTATCTGGAGTCGTTCGGCAACCCGCGCAGGTTCGGCCGTATCGCGCGCAGGGTCAGCGCGCGCAAGCCGATCATCGTGGTGAAGAGCGGGCGCAGCGCCTCCGGCGACCGGGCCGTCCGTTCCCACACGGCCGCCGCGGCGACCCCCGACCTGGCCGTGGACGCCCTGCTCCGCCAGTCGGGCGTCATCCGGGAGGAGAACGTCCGCGACCTGCTCGACACGGCCCGCCTGCTCGCCGGCCAGCCACTGCCCGCCGGGCGCGGAGTCGCAGTCGTCGGCAACTCCGGCGGCCTGCAGGTGCTCGCCGCGGACTCCTGCGAGCGGCACGGGCTCGACGTGCCGGAGTTGTCGGCGGGGACGCAGGCGGAACTGCGGTCGCTGCTCCGCCCGGGCGCCGCCGTCCGCAACCCCGTGGACCTCACGGCCGAGGGCGACGCCGCCGAGTTCGCCTCGGCCATCCGGACGGTCCGCGCCGACCCCGCCGTCCACGCCGTGCTGGTCGTCTACACCCCGCCGTTCGGCTCGGGGCTCGACGCGACCCGGCGGGCGATCGCGGCGGCCGCCCGGGACGGCGGCACGACCGTGCTCGCCTGCCTGACCGGGCACGACGGTCCCGTGGACGCCGCCGTCCCCGGTTACGCCTACCCCGAGCAGGCCGTGCACGCCCTCAGCCGGGCCGCCGGATACGCCGCGTGGCGGGCCCGGCCGGCGCCCGAGCCGGAGGAGGTCGCCGGGGTCGACCAGCGCCGGGCCCGCGCGATCGTCGAGCGTGACCTCGCCGCGCACCCGGAGGGCCGGTGGCTCGACCCCCACCTCGCGACAACCCTCGTCTCGTCCTACGGCCTGCGCGTCGCCGAGTCGGTCACCGTGGACGGCCCGGAGTCGGCCGCCGAGGCCGCGGCGCTCGTCGGCCTGCCTGCCGTGCTCAAGGCATGGGGCCCCGATCTGGTGCACAAGAGCGACGTCGGCGGAGTGCGGCTCGGTCTCCGCACGCCCGAGGAGGTCCGCCGGGCGTACCGCGAGATGGACGGGCGGATCGGGCCCGCGATGCGGGGCGGGATCGTGCAGCGCATGGCCGCCGACGGCGTCGAGATGATCGTCGGCGGCGTCGCCCACGAGACGTTCGGGCCGCTGGTCATGGCCGGTCTCGGCGGGATCGCGGCCGATCTCCTCGCCGACCGGGCCTTCCGGGTGCCCCCGATCGGCCGGGCGGAGGCGGAGTCGATGCTGGGGGAGCTGCGCTGCGCTCCCCTGCTGACGGGCTACCGGGGGCGTCCGCCGGTCGACGCCGGGTCGCTGGAGGACCAGATCGTCCGGGTGGGACGTCTCATGGACGACCTGCCGGAGGTCGCCGAGCTGGACCTCAATCCCGTGATCGTCACGCCCTCGGGCGCGGTCGCCGTCGACGTCCGCGTGCGGCTCGCCCCCGCGCCGCCCGTCCCGTCCGCGTTCCGGCGCCGCCTCCGGTGACCCCGATGCCGCCGGTCGACCCGTGGTCGCTGGTCTACGAGGGCTTCGATCCCGAGCTGGAGGGACGGCGGGAGTCCCTCTGCACGCTGGGCAACGGCCGGTTCGCCACCAGGGGCGCCGCGCCCGAGGCCGGTCCCGGCGGCGGGCACTACCCCGGCACCTACGTCGCCGGCTGCTACGACCGGCTCACGTCGACGGTCGCCGGTCACGAGATCACCGCGGAGGACATGGTCAACCTGCCGAACTGGCTGCCGCTTTCGTTCGCCGCCGGCGACGGCGAGTGGTTCTCGCCCCGCACGGCCCGCCTGCTGGGCTACCGGCAGGAGCTCGACATGCGACACGCCGTGCTTCACCGGGCGGTCCGCTTCGTCGACGCGGAGGGGCGGGCGACGTCGGTGCGGCAGCGCCGCGTGGTGTCCATGGCCGACCCGTTCCTGGCCGCCCTGGAGACGGTCTTCCTGGCCGAGAACTGGTCGGGCCCGCTCCGGGTGCGCGCCGGGCTGGACGGGCGGGTGACCAACTCCGGCGTGCCCCGCTACGCCGAGCTGCGCGGCGACCACCTCGTGGGGCACGAGACCGGCACGGCCAGCGGCACTGACGGGGGCACGGAAAGCGGCACGGGCGGCGGCACGGACGGTTCGCTGACCTGGCTGCGTGTGCGGACGAGATCGTCCGGCACCGAGATCGTCCTCGCCTCGCGCCTCGACGTGGCGCCCGGCGGCGGGTGGCCGGCCCGCGAGATCCCGGTGACCGTCGAACGGCACGACGATCACATCGCCCAGACGTTCACGCCGCACCTGGAGCGGGGCCGGCCGGTGATCGTGACCAAGACCGTCGCGCTCACCACCTCGCGCGACCTCGGCTCCTGCGACGCCTTCTCCTCGGCCGTACGGCGGGCCGCGCGGGCGCCCGAGTTCGGCGAGCTCCTGCGGCAGCACGCCATCGTGTGGCGCGGGCTCTGGGAGCGGGCCCGGCTGGAGGTGCCCGACCCGCGCATCGAGCGCGACATCCACCTGAGCGTCTTCCACCTCCTGCAGACGCTCTCCCCGCACACGGCCGGCCTGGACGTCGGCGTGCCCGCGCGCGGGCTGCACGGCGAGGCGTACCGGGGGCATGTGTTCTGGGACGAGCTGTTCGTGCTGCCCTGGCTGACCCTGCGGTTCCCCGAGGTCGCCCGCGCCGTGCTGCGCTACCGCGTGCGCCGCCTGCCCGAGGCCCGCGCCGCCGCGCGGGCGGCGCGGCTGCGCGGCGCGATGTTCCCGTGGCAGAGCGGCGGCGACGGACGCGACGAGACGCAGCGATACCACCTCAACCCCAGGTCGGGGCGGTGGACGGCCGACCACACCCGCCTCCAGCGCCATGTCGGGCTGGCCGTCGCCTACAACGCGTGGCACCATTACGCCGTCACCGGCGACATGGACTTCCTCGCCGGGATCGGCGCCCCGCTGTTGATCGAGATCTCCCGTTTCTTCGCCTCGCTCGCCCGGCTCAACCCGGCGTCGGGCCGCTACGAGATCCACGGGGTGATGGGCCCGGACGAGTATCACGACGCCTACCCCGGCGCGTCGTCCCCTGGGCTCGACAACAACGCGTACACGAACATCATGGCGGTGTGGCTGCTGCTGCGCGCCCGGCAGGCCCTCGAACTGCTGCCGCGGCGCGCCCGCGAGGAGCTGCGCGGCCGGCTCCGCCTCACCGGCGAGGAGATCCGGCGCTGGGACGACATCACCCGCCGGATGCGGGTCGACTTCCTCGACGCCCCCGACGGCGGGGTCATCGGCCAGTTCACCGGCTACGAGCGGCTGGCCGAGCTCGACTGGGAGCGCTACCGCGGCGTACGGCGGCTCGACCGGGTGCTGGAGGCCGAGGGCGACACGCCCAACCGCTACAAGGCGTCCAAGCAGGCGGACGTCCTCATGTTGTTCTACCTGCTGACGAGCGACGAGCTGGGGCGGATCCTCGCCCGCCTGGGCTACCAGCCCAGGCCCGGCATGATCCGCCGCACCGTCCGGTACTACCTCGCGCGCACCTGCCACGGGTCGACCCTCAGCTCGGTCGTGCACGCCTGGGTGCTGGCCCGCTCCGACCGGGCGGGATCGTGGCGGTTCTTCACCGAGACGCTCACCGGCGACCTCGCCGACGTCCAGGGCGGGACGACGGCGGAGGGCATCCACCTCGGGGCCATGGCGGGCACCGCCGACCTGCTCCAGCGCTGTTACCTGGGCCTCGACGCGCGGCACGACGGCCTGCACCTGCGGCCCCTGCTGCCGGAGCCCCTGACGAGCCTGTCGCTGTCGGTGCTCTTCCGCGGCGCGGAGATCTCCATCGACGCCGAACCGGCCCGGGTGCGGATCAGCCGCGCGGACGACGGCCCGCCCACCGTGACGGTGAGCGTGCACGGGCGGCGCGCCCGGCTGCGGCGCGGCGAGAGCCGCACGTTCCGCCTGCCCGGGCCGGACCGGGGGCCGGGCCACGGGGCGTCTGCGCCCGCGGAGCCCCCGGCCGTCCCCGATCGTTCGGGCCACTCGGATTATTCGGATTATTCGGGTTACTCGCCCGGGTAGCGCAGGCCGATCTGGGCCCGCACGTCGTCCATCGTCCCCATGATCCGGCAGGTCTCGTCGAGCGGCATGACCGGGCTCTCGGTCAGGCCCGCCGCGACGCACCGCGCCACCTCCTCGGCCTGGTAGCGCAGCCCGTTGCCCGGCTCGGGGAACTCGTAGCGCTCCACGGCGCCGGTGCGCTCCGTCAGGGTGAACGACGTCGGCCGATACCAGGTGGCGTCGATGTCGACACGGGCGTCCGTCCCGGCGATCGACGCCCGGTTCGACAGCCACACCTCCATCGAGCTCGTCGTCACCGCCCGCGCGCCCCCGTCGTAGCCGAGGACCACCGAGGTCTGGCCGTCCACTCCGGTGTCGCCGAGCCACCCGGACGCCTGCACCGACGACGGGTCGCCGAACACCATCGACGCGAACGACACGGGGTAGACGCCCAGGTCGAGCAGGGCGCCGCCGCCCAGGCGCGGATCGAACAGCCGGTGCGCCGGGTCGTGCCGGAACCAGATGCCGTGCTCGGCGGTGAGCGTCCGCGGCTCACCCAGCCGTCCCTGGGCGAGCAGCTCCCTGATCCGCACGATGTGCGGCAGGAAGCGCGTCCACATGGCCTCCATCAGGAACACCCCGCGTGACCGGGCCAGCTTCACCAGCTCCTCGGCCTGCGGCCGGTTGATCGTGAAGGGCTTCTCCACCAGGACGGCCTTGCCCGCCTCGATGGCCGCGACGGCGAAGTCCCGGTGCGCGCTGTGCGGCACGGCGACGTAGACGGCGTCGACGTCGTCGGCCGCGAGCAGCTCCGCCATGTCGGCGTGCCATCGGGGCGCGGACGTGCGCCGGGCGAAGTCCGCGCCCCGCTCGGCCGTACGGGAACCGACCGCCACGAGCTCTCCGGTCTCGGACAGGCGCAGGTCGTCGGCGAACATGCGCGCGATCCCGCCCGTCCCGATGATCGCCCAGCGGAGCGGCCGGGAGGCCTGGGGGTCCGTCGTCATGGCAGCCATCTCTCTTTCCGTTCTCTTTCCATCGCCCTGCCGGGGAAGTACGGCCCCACCTTGCCGCATGCCGGGCGGCCTGGTGCCAGGGGGTCCGCCGGGACCGCCGCCGGACGGATGAGACAGTGGTCATGACCGCCGCCGTCGTTCCGGCCCGTGTTGCTTCGTGCTGCTTCTGGCCCGTGTTGTTCCGGCCCGCGTTGGAGGAGAGCCCATGTGGCGGGAGACCGCGTTCACCCGTGTGACGGGAGCCCGGCTGCCGATCGTCGCCGCGCCGATGGCCGGCGGGCCGACGACGCCCGGCCTGGTCGCGGCGGCCGGCGAGGCCGGGGCGTTCGGCGTGCTCTCCGGCAGCTACCGGACGCCGGACGGCTTCCGCGCGGCGATCCGTGAGGTGCGGCGGCTGACCTCGGCGCCGTTCGGCGTCAACCTGCTGCTTCCCGAGCCGTACGAGGTGGACCCGGCCGCCGTCGAGGCGGCGCTCGCCCTGCTGCGTCCGTACGCCGACGAGCTCGGCGTCGAGCTCACCGCCCCCGAGCGGTACGGCGAGGACGCCGACGCCCTGCTCGACGTCGCGCTCGCCGAGCGGGTGCCGTTCTTCGGTTTCACCTTCGGCGTCCCCTCCCCCGCCGCGCTGGCCGCGCTCCGCGACGCCGGCACGGTGACCTGCGGCACCGCCACCAGCGTGGCCGAGGCGAGGGCACTGGTGGACGCGGGCGTCGACATGGTGTGCGTCCAGGGGATCGAGGCCGGCGGCCACCGGGGCGCGTTCCTCGGCGACCCGTTCCGCGGCGCCGGGCTGATCTCCCTCGTCCCGCTGGTCCGCGACGCCGTGGACGTGCCCGTCGTCGCCGCGGGCGGGATCATGGACGGCCGCGGCGTCGCCGCCGCGCTCGCCCTGGGTGCGGACGCGGCCCAGCTCGGCACGGCCTTCCTGCTGTGCCCCGAGGCCGGCACCAGCGCCCCGTACCGGACGGCGGTCGCGTCGGCGGCCGAGACCGGCACCGCCCTGACGGCCGCCTTCTCCGGCAGGGCGGCCCGCGGCATCCGCAACCGCATGCTCGACGACCTCGCGGGCGCGGACCTGCCGCCCTATCCCGTGATGAACGACCTCACCCGTCCGCTGCGCCAGGCCGCGGCGGCCGCGGGCCGGGCCGACTTCCTCTCCCTGTGGGCCGGGGACGGAGTGCCACTCGCCCGGGAACTGCCCGCCGCCGAACTGGTCGCGGCGCTCGAACGCGAGACGGACCTGGCAGTGGAGAGGTTCGGATGCGGACGTGGGCACGGTTGACGTCCTCCTGCCCGCGTGACAGCCGAGGGACCTGCCTAGGTGTAGTAGGAACGGTGATGAGTGAGGAACTCCGCCCGTGAAATCACGGACCCTGGACTTCCGAGCTTCACTTGATCGGGCTTGAGGTTCATCGCCTGGCTTATGGTGAACTCCGTGTGGCCGAAGCTGCCGTCCGAGCCGTCGTCGGGCCAGGCGCCTACGACATAGTCGCCGTCGGCCTCCAGAACCGACGGATCACCCGACTCCACTTTCCAGCCCGGCCGATCCCCGACAAGGGGCAGCTCCGCCACATCACCACGGATGGCAGAGCTTGAGAACGCGACCAAGGGGCGCTGGCTGGCCTTTCCGTCGCGCTGCCGCCAGATTATTACGTGGATCACGTCTGGACGCTTGCACCACCAAATCACCGCTCGCGGCGTTTTTCCACCGCCGGCGACTCCCACCTCGCCGGCGAATGCCGCCGTGCAGCCTCCCAGGACACCAATCATCGAAAGGGGACCTATACTCACCGAAACATGAATGCCTAATCTCTTCAGCATTTGCCGCACAGCCCGTCGCGCCGACCGGGGCTTGTTGAAGCCGGGCCACAGTCTGTCTGGACCTCCCATTCGCACCCTCAAGATCACCAACCTCTCGCATCAATTACTCCGAGGAAGCATCAGTGCGACTCACTTCGATCACCAAGGCAGATTTCATATCTCCACTTGCCCTGGCCCGGGCCAGCTCAATCGCATCGCCTATTGGCGATCCTCCGCCCCCAGAATCCTCGAAGAAGGGAAGACTGCTTATAGACAGAAGAACATTCTTCCAGCGAAGAGATTCCATCTGTTCCCAGCTTGGAAGTTGTTCCGCAACCTGGGTCCATTTTCGAAGTCGCAGGGCCTTCTCGGCCCGCTTGAAGGCCTCGTCGATGCTCGTGGCTCCCATATCGATAATCAAAACTGACGTAACGCTGATGACCCCATTCCATGTGTCCTTGTAGGTAGTCTCCGCTAGGACCGTACCCGTCTCGCGCAGATCACTAATAATCACCTGGTCAACCTCGAACCTCCGAGGTATATATCCACAGCCGCCCATCACAAGAGCGCCAAGCAGCAGGAGGGACGTGATCAAAGCAAACGACGATCGCACCAGGGGTCCGGATCTATTCCTTACTGCCCCGAGTCACTCTCAGGGGCTTGAACCGATTCAGTTCGTCCGGTTCCGTCGACGGGTCTATGGTTTTGATCGCCTACCTCGACTTCAGCTCGCCGTACCCAGGTCAGCAGCGGTCCGGCCGTACCGATGCCCGGCTTCTCGACCACCGCCATTATCGCCGTCCGCTGGGCATCGAACTGAATAATGAGATTGGATCAGCAGTACTCTCCACGCACTTCATCGAGAAACTCCTCCTCCGATACCCTCACAGCATGCCTATTCAGGACCTCCCCCGTGTCCACCATTTCAGCGCGAACAGCCGTCAACGGGAAGGGGACCGACCGTTACAGACAACGGCTCACTATGCCGAGGCCCTGATCCCGCCTGCCCGGTCTGGCCGCTGGCTTGCCTACTCCGTTGGATTCACCGTCACCGATGACATCGCGTCCAAGAGATCCACCATCTGGTTCAGTTCGGCCAGGGCTCAGGCATTGGCGACATGCGAGATCGGCGCTACGGGTAAAACTTGCCTCTATTCACCTGTGGGCTCCACTTCCAGGATTACAATCCCTTGAGAGTCGCTCTGCATCCGAGCCGTCTTTATTGCCTTCTCTTCGATAGAGTCGACCCCATCATGCGACTCATAGTAGCCAATCCCTTTGATCATGATCCCAAGGTTGTCCCACTTGTGCGACTCCATCCATGCGGAGTCAGGATCCTTATTTATGACCATCGCCCAGCCCTGCTTCTCCAGGAGCTTACCTGCCGCACTGACGACACTTTCTTTGTCCGGAATTCCGATATCAATCGCGAGGATCTTCGTGACTTGGGTGACGCCGTCCCAGGTGCTCTCACTATCACTCCCCACCAACACCTTTCCAATTCTTCGGATTTCGCCAACAGCATCTGGATCGACGCGTTGCGTATGCGGGAACAGTTCAGAGCGGCACGCGGAAACTAGGATGAGCAAGCCGACGAGAATAGCAGACTTGCCTCCTCTTAGTGGAGGCGAGCGGCGTCGCATACCCGATCCGACAGAGAGCACCGTCCTCATTAGCAGCCCCTAGAAGAGGTAGTAGCAATTCGCATCAACGCATCTCCATTACTCGTAAGCTTTTCACCCCTCGGCTCCCAGTTTGGCTGGTTCTCATATATCACCAATGCGGTCAGCGCCACGTGGTTGACTTTAAATTCTTTTGCTGCGTCCCGGATCTCGTCCTCATATTTCAGAACGCTCATATACTTCAGCAGCTTGGGAAAGGCGGCGCAGTACGTGACGGGCCGACCTCCCGCCTGTTGCACGCAGCTAGGGGTTGGGTTCCTCGAATCCACCCTTAGAAACAGCCGTGAAACATGACAACGCTGACGCACCGCCCCCGCCAAGAGGCCAGCAAACCAGCCACCTTTGGAACGGTTTCACGCAAAAACATCCGCAACATATCCAGAAACGATCAATCAAGTCCAGGCGCCGCCTTTGTGATCAAACTCACATCTTTTCTCGTATATACGGCATGCCCAAAAAGCCATGCAGCTCCTTTGAAGTCCGGCCGGACTGATCCATCGATCGAGACGAGGAGTTCGCGGATTCGCCACCCATGACAGGCCTGGCCGCATATACACAGTGAAGCTCCGGTCGTGTTTCAGCCGGTGAACGGCGCACTGGACGTCGCGGTACAGCTTGCGGATCTCCGGATCCACGGCGGGCCATCGACCGCCCCAGCCGGCTCTGGCACAGCGGCACTGAATCTGTCAAATTGGGCCAGACATCAAGTTATTTGTCCGGTTTGTTGGAATGTACGGCCCTTATGGGCCAGAGGCGGCGGCGCTTCCGGCCCCAGTCCGGGGGTATGGGGACGATCCGTACACACCCGCGGGTGGGGGGTTTCGACCATGAACTGGTTGTGGCATGCCCTGGCGATGGCCGGGACGATGGGCTGGAAGATCCTCTGGGCTCTCATCCTCGGATTCGCCCTCTCGGCGATCGTCCAGGCCGTGGTGCGCCGCGACGCGGTGACCGGCCTGCTCGGCGACGACTCACCCCGAGCACTCGCCGCCGCGACCGGCCTGGGCATGGCGTCGTCATCGTGCTCCTACGCGGCCGTCGCACTCGCCCGTACGCTCTTCCGCAAGGGCGCGAGTTTCACCGCCGCGATGGCGTTCGAGATCGCGTCCACCAACCTCGTCGTCGAACTGGGCATCCTGCTGGCGCTGCTGATGGGCTGGCGGTTCACCCTCGCGGAGTTCGTCGGCGGCCCCATCATGATCCTGCTGCTGGCGGTGCTGTTCCGGATCTTCCTGCGCCGCCGCCTCATCGAACAGGCCCGCGAACAGGCGGAGAAGGGCATCGCTGGATCGATGGAAGGCCACGCCGCCATGGACATGGCGGTGACCGGACCCGGCTCGTTCTGGCGGCGGCTGACCTCCGCCAGAGGCTTCACCGCCGTCTCCCACATCTTCGTCATGGAGTGGGCCGCCATCTGGCGGGACATCGTCGCCGGACTCCTCATCACCGGCGCCCTCGCCGCCTGGGTGCCCGCCACCTTCTGGAAGGAGTTCTTCCTCACCGGTCACCCGGTCGTATCGGCCCTGTGGGGTCCCCTCGTCGGACCGCTCGTCGCCATCGTGAGCTTCGTCTGCTCGGTGGGCAACGTCCCCCTCGCCGCGGTCCTGTGGAACGGCGGGATCAGCTTCGGCGGAGTCGTCGCCTTCATCTTCGCCGACCTGATCATCCTGCCCATCCTCAACATCTACCGGAAGTACTACGGCTGGAAGACGGCCGCCTTCATCTTCGGCGCCTTCTACGCCACCATGGTCGCCGCGGGCTACCTCGTCGAGCTCATCTTCTGGGCACTGCGCCTGACCCCTCAGGACAGGTCCGCCCGGATCGCCGAGGAGCAGTTCGCCTGGGACTACACGACCTGGCTCAACCTGGGCTTTCTCGTGCTGGCCGCCCTGCTCGCGGCCCGCTTCCTCACCACCGGAGGCCGGCGGATGCTGGCCATGATGGGCGGCCGGCCCGAGACTGCCCCCCACGAGACCCACCCCTGACCAGGCAGCACGCGCCGGGCCGATCGTCACGGTCGGGCTCGGACCGGTAAGAACGGCAATCGGCCAGGGATCATGGGTCCGCGGGATTCGCTTCGAGGACGACAGGAGCGTTCGATCCAGCGGATTTCCGGGCCTGCAGAATCGCCTTCTGCTCCGCGGGATCGAGGTCACCCGTGGACTCGATGAACTCCAGGCTGTTCGCGGCGAGCCGTGCCTCTCCCCATTCGCGTGAGGTCATGACCACCCAGTCGGACCGACCCTGAGCGACCACCACCCATCCCCGCTCCCGCAGGAGTTCCGTCGCTCTGTGGAGTGCGTCGCCAGTGTTCGTGCCTCCCACGTCCACGATCGCCACCTGGCTCACCGTGGTAAGACCGCGCCAGGTGGATTTCGTCTTCGTCTCGGCAAGCACCTTTCCGATGCCACGCATGTCCGAGACGATGCCGGGATCCACCTCCGCCGTACGCGGCAAAATGCCACAACCGGAGACCAGGAGCGAGACGGAGAGGAGGACCAAGCCGGCGACGGAGGAAAACCAGCCCTTCATGGGACAACGATAAATGGCCAGATCGTCGGACAGTTGGAATCGGCCAAACTTCCAATACTCGTACGCTGCCGCGGCCGACGGACTCCGCAGTCCACTCGGCGGCAGCGCGCCTCGGGCCGCTCGTCACGGCCCCGTTCCAACCCGGTGAGAACGGCAACCGGCCTGGGGCCGCCGAGACGGAGACGTCAGGCCACGCCGAGCAACTCAACCTTCGCCGTGCCCGTAGATCAGCCATCGGCCGTTCACGAGTCGCAACACGAAAGGCTCACTCCGAAGCCCGCCCGGGTAATCGGAGAGAATGCAATTGTCTAGGTCAAAGGTGGCATGCATCCTCACGCATCTCTCGCCGGGCTCGCAAAATCGTTCCTTCTTCGGCCTATCGACCATGAGATGATTTGCCGAGGTCCATGCTCGGAACGGGCTGTCGGGACGCTCCAGTTCCAGGTCGAAGTTGGTATCGGACGCCAGAAGGGCGCGAGCAGTTTCCTTGTCCTGCCCTACTATTGCGTCGAAGTAGTTCCGCAGCACCTGCTCGGGCGAGGCATTCGCGGGCGGCATGACCACTTTGTGACTCTCCGGTACGCTGCATCCGGACGCTGGTAGAACCAGCAGGCCCAGAATAATGACCGTGACCAGAATGGTCGTACTACCAGATGACGTGAGCAAAAGCGAGCCCCTTGAAATCATCGTTGTGATAGCGATCGCTGGATCGTTCAGCCGTATTCATATAAGAGACAGGCGTGGAGCCTACGGCAGAAGAGATCCCACCACAAGATTGTCTGCCCGCCGGAAGGCGTCGCGTGATCGCCGATCTGCCATGCTCGACGTCTCCCGTGACCTCACCCCCTCGCACGCCTACCGCGCACGAACCGGGGACGGCAAGGTCGTTGACACCGACCGGTGCCATAGAAAACCAGCGTGAAAATGAGCAGATCGACGCCACGCGCACGTCCCGCCGACCGCCTGACGCCACCATCCTCCAAGCAATTTACTAAATCGAAGGACAACAAGATTAGGTCGTTTGCGCGGATCCCGCACAAACGATCTAACCACTCGCGGATCCGATCAGAATCCCGAACGGTTGTCAGGTCGAGCGGAGCAACTCAACCATCGCCGTGCCCGTAGACCAGCCATCGACCGTCCACAAGCCGAAGCCCGAAGGACGTGCTCTGAAGGCCGCCGGGCCATTCATCCAACAAGCACCGACTTAGAACAAAGGTAGTGACCATGGCTACGCATGTGGCGCCGCGCCTGCAGTCACCGTCCTCATAGGGACCTTCGATGCGCAGGTCGCTTGCGGAAAACCAGGCGTGGAACGGACCGTCAGACGCATCGAGCTCGTGCCCGAAATCGGCATCCGATGTCAGAACGGCACGGAAGGTATTCGCGTCCTGCCCGACTATGGCGTCAAAATAGGTCCGCAGCACCTGCTCGGGCGAGGCGTCGCGAGGCGGCAGAGCTACCTCGCGCTTCTCGGGAACGCCGCATCCACATCCCGGCAGAACCAGCAGGCCAAGGATGACGACTGCAACCTGCACGATCCTACTACCAGATGACGTGCGCAAAAGCGAGCCCCTTGAATTCATCGTGGGTATAGCGCTGGCCCCCTTCCGACCGGGTGAGAACGGCAACCGACCGGGAGCCACGGGCCGGCGCGATCCGCTTCGAGGACGACACGAGCGTCCCTCCTCAGCCCGCCCGACGCCCCCCGTCGTCCAAGCAATCAAAGGATAATTAGATTAGATCGTTTGCGCGGATCCCGCACAAACGATCTAACCACTCGCGGATCCGATCAGAATCCCGAACGGTTGTCAGGTCGAGCGGAGCAACTCAACCATCGCCGTGCCCGTAGACCAGCCATCGACCGTCCACAAGCCGAAGCCCGAAGGACGTGCTCTGAAGGCCGCCGGGCCATTCATCCAACAAGCACCGACTTAGCACAAAGGTAGTGACCATGGCTACGCATGTGGCGCCGCGCCTGCAGTCACCGTCCTCATAGGGGCCTTCGATGCGCAGGTCGCTTGCGGAAAACCAGGTGCGGAACGGAGCATCAGGCGCATCGAACTCGTACCAGAAATCGGTATCCAATGTCAGAACGGCACGGAAGGTATTCGCGTCCTGCCCGACTATGGCGTCAAAATAGGTCCGCAGCACCTGCTCGGGCGAGGCGTCGCGAGGCGGCAGAGCTACCTCGCGCTTCTCGGGAACGCCGCATCCACATCCCGGCAGAAACAGCAGGCCCAGAACGACGACCGCGACCTGAACGATCCTGCTACCAGATGACACACGCAAAAGCGAGCCCCTTCACCTCATCATGGGTATAGCGATCGCTGGATCCTTCAGCCGGACTCATATGACAGGCGTGGGACACTCGGTGGAAGAGGTCTCACCACAAGACCGTCTGCCCGCCGGAAGGCTTCGCGATCGCCGATCCTGCCATGCTCGGCATCTCCCGTGACCTCACCCCCGTGTCGCACGCCTACCGCGCACGAACCGGGGACGGCAAAGTCTCTAACACCGACCAGTGCCATGGAAAACCAGCGTGAAAAACGAGCAGATCGACGCCACGCGCACGTCCCGCCGACCGCCTGACACCCCGCGTCGTCCAAGCAATGCACTACATCAGATTAGATCGTTTGCGCGGATCCCGCGCAAACGATCTAATCACTCGCGGATCCGATCAGAATCCCGAACGATTGTCAGGTCTAGCCGAGCAAATCACCCTTCGCCGTGCCCCTTGATGAGCCATCGTCCCTTCACGAGCTGAAGTCCGAACGAATCGCCCTTAAGGCCGCCGGGCCATGTCGCGAAAAAGCAGTCCTGCAGGTGGAAGGTGACGGACATGCGGACGCATGTGGCACCTGGGCTACAGTCAAGGTCCTGGTAGGGACCTTCGACATGCAGGTCGGTCGCCGAGGTCCATGCTCGGAACGGGCTGTCGGGACGCTCCAGTTCCAGGTCGAAGTTGGTATCGGACGCCTGAAGGGCGCGAGCAGTTTCCTTGTCCTGCCCCACTATTGCGTCGAAGTAGGTCCGCAGCACCTGCTCAGGCGAGGCATTCGCGGGCGGCATGGCCACTTTGTGCCTCTCCGGTACGCCGCATCCGGACGCTGGTAGAACCAGCAGGCCCAGAATAATGACCGTGACCAGAATGGTCGTACTACCAGATGACGTGAGCAAAAGCGAGCCCCTTGAACTCATCATGGGTATAGCGATCACTGGATCGTTCAGCCGGATTCATATAAGAGACAGGCGTGGAGCCTACGGCAGAAGAGATCCCACCACAAGATTGTCTGCCCGCCGGAAGGCTTCGCGATCGCCGATCCTGCCATGCTCGACATCTCCCGTGACCTCACCCTCGTGTCGCACGCCTACCGCGCACGAACCGGAGACGGCAAGGTCGTTGACACCGACCGGTGCCATTTGCTACGTCGAAGGACAACAAGATTAGATCGTTTGCGCGGATCCCGCGCAAACAATCTAATCACTCGCGGAACCGTTCAGAATCCCGAACGGTTGTCAGGTCGAGCGGAGCAACTCAACCTTCGCCGTGCCCGCGGATCAGCCATCGACCATTCACAAGCCGCAACACAAAAGGCTCACTCCGAAGCCCGCCCGGGTAATCGGAGAGAATGCAATTGTCTAGGTCAAAGGAGACATACATCCTCACGCATGTCTCGCCCGGCTCGCAGAATCTCTCCTTCTTCGGCCCCTCGATCTCAAGATGAGTTGCCGAGGTCCACGTCCGGAACGGGCTGTCAGGATCCTCCAGCTCGAGGCGGAAATTGGTGTCGGACACCAGAAGGGCGCGAGCAGTCTCCTTGTCCTGCCCCGCTATTGCATCGAAGTAGATGCGCACGACCTCTTCCGGCGACGCGTTCGCAGGCGGCATTGCCACCTTGTGTCTCTCGGGTACGCCACATCCGCAGCCTGGCAGGACCATCAGGCCCAGAATAATGACTGCGACCGGAATGATCCTACTACCAGATGACGTGCGCAAAAGCGAGCCCCTTGAATCCATTTTGATCGTATCGCTCACCCAGGTTCATATAGGGTCCGGAACCATTCCCGTAATCGCCGCCGTGTTGCGCGAACAGGATATCCTTCAGGCCGGTCGGATGATCTTTCCATAGGAAAGTGACGATTCCCATGTGCGTGAACTCACCTTTTCTCCTATGCAGGAAGTAGATGACGTCGCCAACCTTGACGTCCCGATCGAAGAAGGTTTTGGACTCACCGGAATATGTTCCGGATATACTCAGTCGATTACGCCCATAGAAGTGTTGCCAGTTGTTACTCGCAGCGGCGAACGTGAAGGAGTCGTTCTTGTAGCCATTCTCCCACCAGGAATCATCCGAACGCTTGTCGAACCAACTTAGGAGGCTCGACGTATAAGCGTGAAGCTGGCGATATTTGCCGCCGCGGCGGAGTGCCCTGGACACGAAGTTGGCACAGTCGTTGACATACTCCCACCCCTTTTTGGTGGCAGGTCCGACGTTTTCCCTTGCCCAGGCGGCCGCGGCAAGAGGGCCCTTACGGTATGACGTGGAGGCAGTGGTTACCGCCGTCGTCCTCGCGGCGGCGGCCTGCTGCGAAGGAGAGTCAGCAGGCTCATCCACCGCTGGAAGGTCCGTTATCGGATTCTCCGGAAGGCCTCCCGGCCATGCATTGATTTCCGCCGCGGACGGCATCACGGCACCGTCGACGGCCGAGCTCACGTTCTCGGTCGAGAGTTTGAACTTTCCGCTCCCACTCGTGTCGGCGTTGAAGACGAAGTCTTCGCCGGCCATCCAGGGATTGTCGACGGTTACGCCGTCCTGCTCATAGCTGGTCGTTCCCCCGGCGAGGGACCGGACCACGATCGTGCCGTCGTCGACCTTGGAGACCAAGCTGTCGGTTACTTCGATACCGCTGGTCGTCCTGCCGTCGACGCCCGTATCCACGAGTCCCTGTTCCTTGACGTACAGGGCCGGCTCGATGGTGGACGCCTGAGAACTGTTCGCGATGGCCGCGCCGGTGTCCTCGTACCGCCCGTCGAGCATTCCGTTCGTCGCCTCGACGTAATCGCTGACGGAGTCGAGATATGCGGCTGCGCCGCCGGGCACGGCCTGCGGGACGACCTCAGCCGTCTCCTTCCACGGCCCCGTTCCGTACGGAGTGCGGGTTCTGACGCGGAAGTGGTATGCGCTGCCGTTGGTGAGGCCACCGACGACGACCGTCGCCTCCTGGCTGGTCAGCGAGCGCAGAACATTGCCACTCGCGTTGAGGACGTCCAGGTCGAAGTCCTCGTCCTCGACGTCGGCGCCCATGTCGTCCGGACGCGCCCACCGGAGAAGCGCACCGGAGTCGCCCTGCCGTACATCGACTCGGGGGATGATTCCCGGCGCACCCGGAGGGCGGTAGGTGACGAGCAGCGAGGTCGGCTGGGCCGCGCCGTTGCCGCCGAACTGCACAGAGGGAACGGACTCGTTCGTGAAGACGATCACACCTGGATCGATGAAGCTGTCGTCCGCCGTGTTCTCCTGACGCCAATCGGTGACATTGCCGGTGACGTCGATCTGGGGCGTGCCCACCTGGACCTGCTGCTGGTCTTCGGGCACCAGGTCCGCCATCAGGTCCGCACCGGTGGGCGTCTCACTGAGTTCGCTCTTCTTCACGTGGACGGAGACGACCTCGTTGTTGGGGCAGTCTCCCGAGCAGACGGCTCCCCCCAGATCCAGGGTGGCCGACGTAATGATCGCACCCTTGGGCACTGCGCTGAGGTCAGCCTTGATCAATGAGACTCGGCGGTTGTCGCCGCTACCCCCGACTTGTACAGAATCGGTGGCCGCGAGGCCGCATGGGCCGCCATTACAAGCGGTCGCACCCGTGGCTGCCGATCGCACGGACAACTGCTGGCCGCTCACGGTGACCTGCTGGGTCGGGTGCGATTCGGGATCGACGACCTGCGCCCCGAACGGCTGCGGAGCGGTCTTCGGTGTGCAGATCTCCTCGACGCATGCCTCCATGCGCCAGTAGTAGGAGCCGCCGTCCGTAACCAGGCCGTCAGGCACGCGGGCCGCGACCCGCTCTCCGCCGTTGACCACGCCTTCGGCGAGAGGCACAGGTCCGACGCTTGTGCCATCGCTCTTGTACAGATAGAACTTGCCCGTGACCGGCCCGCCCGACGGGCGCGACACGACGCCGGACAGCACCGGGTTGAGGGGCTCCTCCAGACCCGTCGCGAGATCCGTAGGCAGGTGCGGAGCGTCGGTGGTGATCCGATAGAAGGGGGTCTCGCTGCAGATGCGCGGCGTGACGCCGGTGATGCACACCTTGATTTTGAATTTGAAGCTGTCCGGGCTGCCCAGCTTGAACTCGCTTCTGATCACCTGCCCGGACAGTGTGCTGGAGATCGGCGGGAAGAGCTGCGCGGAGGTCAGGGCCGCGACCTGGTTGGACGCCGGGCCGGTCTGGCCTGCGCTGTCCACCGCGACGACCCGATAGTAGTACTGGCCCTGAGGCATTCCGCTGTCGCTGTAGGCGAGTCCGTTGACTGTGGCGACACGGGTGGCCGCCGTCGGGGTGAAGCCGGCCGTCTTCGATCGGTGCACCTGGTAGGTGACGGCGCCGTGGTCGTCGGTCGCCGCTCCCCAGGTCAGGTCCACGGTGTCGGGTCCGGCCACGGCCGTCAGGGTTCCGGGAGCCGAAGGCGGGTTGTTCACCGGCGATGTCGTACCAACTGGCGTGGTCATGTCGGACTGGATCTGTCCCTGGGTCAGAGCCGCCTTGTAGACCCTGACCTCGTCGATCGACCCGCTGAAGTACTCACCGAAGATGCTGTTGCCCCCGATGCTCAGGGGCGCGGTGCTGGAGGCGAGGTTTCCGCTGACCGTGCTCTGCGCGACCATCGCACCGTTTACGTAGGTCTTGATGACCGTGCCGTCGTAGGTGCTGGCGATGTGGCTCCAGGTATTCGTCGGCAGCGCGTCTGGACCGCTGACGCTGGCGATGCTTCCGCCGATCTGCAGATAGCTCGTGGGTCCCATTCCCATCCAGGGGAAGAAGCCACCTTCGATGCTGGAGTAAAGGCCGTAAGAAGCGTCGCCCGATGCCTCCTTCATGATGGCCGTCCGGTATCCGCTCACGCTGGAGGGCTTGACCCATGCCTCAATGGTCATCTTGTTCGTCAGGTGCAACGAGGCGGAGTCGTTCACGGTCACCATGCTGGAGGCGCCGTCGAACGACAGCGCCTGGCCGAACTTGCCTGTCGCCCAGTTCGTGCCGCTGGCCGTGCCCGTGTTGCCCGTGCCCGACTGGTCCGCCACCGTCGTCCCGGTGCCCTCGTTCATCCCGTACGCCGCGACCAGGCCGGGAATGGCCGTGCTCGTCGGGGACGGGGAAGGAGTGGGAGACGGGCTGGGGCTCGGCGAAGCCGTGGTGGTCGGAACCGGGATGGGCGTCGTCGGGTCGGAGATCGACACCAGGTAGTCGAGCTTCTTCCCGTCGATTGAGGTCGAGGAGTAGTTGATCTTGATGTCGCTGGTACGGGAGATGGCGTCATTCCCGACGATCGAGTCGATCGACTCTCCGGTCACCGTCGGGATCTCCGGCGGTAGGAGGTACGTCACGCTGAGCCGAGGGGGGCTCTGCCCAGACTCGACCGAGTCGAACGACCAGTACTTCGCGCTGATCGGATTGGGGTCATCCGGCCAGGTGCTGCGGGGATCCTCGTTCGACTTCAGCTCCACCCCGTAATTGGGGGTTCCGCTTGCCCATGCCTTCGCCATCTGGGTGGCGTCGACGGTGTTGGTGATGATTCCCGAGTCGCACGAGGGCAGCGTCGTCACCGTGCCGACGGAGGTGACCGGCGGGAGAGAGCTCCACGACAGTCCGCTTGTGTCCCACGCCGAGGCGATCGCCGATGCGGTGATCGTCGCGTTCGAACAGGCTCCGGTGTAGTAGCCCACCAATTCGATGTTGGCCGAGTCGATGTACTTGCCGAAGTAGGCGTCGCTGTCCTCGAACTTCACGTAACCGCGCAGGAAGTTCGGATAGATCTTGTTGGTGTACGTGCAGACGCTCCCGGAGCACCTACGCTCCGACTGCCAATACGTCCCCGTTCCGACGTTCAGCTCCGCACCGGTGGAGTCCGCGACCCCCGTCCTCGACTGCACCCACGCATCGCTGGCCGCGGTCAACGACACGGTCGGATCGACCGTAAGAGGATAGGTGGTGTCCTTGTCGGCGAGGAACTTCGCATCCGGCGTGACGACCAGCGTTTGATCGCCCGTCTTTCCGACGACCCGCGCGTCCACGTCACCGCGCATGTTCGGACCCGTCCTGCGGTCGGCACTCGGGCCCTCGGTCATGTACGGCTTGGCGGCGGCGGCCACCGTCTTCCCCTTGCCGTCGGTGAGCTTCAGCCCACCCGACTTCGTCCCGCTCAGGGACAGTCCTGCCGTGCGGACCGGAAGGCGGAACTCCACGGGTACGGTCGGACGCTCGCGCAACACCACGTCGTGACGGAAACCGGATGCCAGGGCGGTCACCACCAGATCGGCTTTCATCCCCGGCCGGGAGATGTCGTAGATCGCCTTGTTGCCTTCGATCCGGGGCCGGGGCAGCGCGTCCGGCCATCCAATGGCGAACGACTGCTTCTTGTCGGCACGTTCCAGGGCAGCGAGGTGAGTGTCGCCGCCCGCACTGATTCGTACGTCGGCCCGAGCCACCTTCGGCTGCAGCGCTCCGTCGCGTTCTTCGAGGGTCGTGTCGATCCACCGGAACGTCCCGTCGGGCTGCTTGACCCTTCGCGGCCCTGCCCACGACTGGGTCGTCAAGCGACCGTCCGGGTAGGCCCATGTCCAGCTCGTCTCGCTGTCAACCGCCGTCACATGAACGGGCTTTCCCTGTTTCTTCGCTTCCGCGAGAGCCTCCCGCAGCGGTGCATCAGGATCGGGGGGCTTCGGGAAAGCGGTTACGGGAGGAGACGTGGGCTCCGGCGTTGCCTTCGGAGTTGGTTGTCCGTCGTCCGCCACTGCGGGCACAATGCCGCCAGCCATGAGCGACAGGACTGCGACCAGGGCGATGAGCCCTCTCTTTGGTACCGCTTCCCAATGACCCTTGGCCGACTGGGGGAAGCCGCCTAATACTCCAGCCGTAGTTCCTGATCAGGGCTCGTAAACAGCTTGCCGCCGGTAATGGCTGACTCGGGCGCGGGCTTGATGGCGTCGCCGCCACCACGACCAGCGGAGTAGGTCGGTCATGCTGTGGGCG
>NZ_JAFCNB010000049.1 GCF_017896165.1 Microbispora oryzae | reverse complement strand
CAGCTCGACGTGCTCGAAGCCGAGGCGATCCACATCATGCGTGAGGTCGCGGCCGAGTTCGAGCGTCCCTGTCTGCTGTTTTCCGGCGGCAAGGACTCCATTGTGATGGTGCGGGTGGCGGAGAAGGCGTTTTGGCCGGCGCCGATTCCGTTCCCGCTCATGCATGTCGACACCGGTCACAATTTCCCGGAGGTGATCGAGTTCCGGGATCGGCGGGTGGCTGAGTTGGGTGCCCGTCTGGTCGTGGCGTCGGTTCAGGAGTCGATCGACGCGGGGCGGGTGGTGGAGGAGACCGGGCGGCGGGCGTCGCGTAACCGGTTGCAGACCACGACGTTGCTGGACGCGATCGAGGACAACGGGTTCGACGCGGTGTTCGGCGGGGCCCGGCGTGATGAGGAGAAGGCCCGGGCCAAGGAGCGGGTGTTCTCCTTCCGGGACGATTTCGGGCAGTGGGACCCGAAGAATCAGCGGCCGGAGTTGTGGAATCTGTACAACACGAAGATCCGGCGGGGGGAGCACATCCGGGTGTTCCCGTTGTCGAACTGGACCGAGCTGGATGTGTGGCATTACATCGGCCGGGAGGGGATCGAGATCCCGTCGATCTACTTCGCGCATACCCGGGGTGTGTTCGAGCGGGACGGGATGTTGCTGGCCGATGCCGAGGTGGTGCGGCGGGGTGAGGATGAGCCGGTGTTTGAGGCGGTGGTGCGGTACCGGACGGTGGGGGACATGACGTGCACGGGCGCGGTCGCCTCGACCGCGGTGAGTGTGTCGGAGATCATCGATGAGATCGCGGTGACGAGGATCACTGAGCGGGGCGCGACGAGGGCTGATGACCGGGCGTCGGAGGCCGCGATGGAGGACCGCAAGAAGGAGGGTTACTTCTGATGGACATCCTCCGTTTCGCCACGGCGGGCAGCGTCGATGACGGCAAGTCCACGTTGATCGGGCGGTTGCTGTTCGATTCCAAGGCGATCTTCGAAGATCAGTTGGAGGCGGTCGAGCGGACGTCGCGGGATCGGGGCACCGAGTACACCGATCTGTCGTTGCTGACCGATGGGTTGCGGGCCGAGCGGGAGCAGGGCATCACGATCGATGTGGCGTACCGGTATTTCGCGACGCCGAAGCGGAAGTTCATCATCGCTGACACGCCGGGGCATGTTCAGTACACGCGGAACATGGTGACGGGGGCGTCGACGGCGGATCTGGCGATCATTTTGATCGACGCGCGTAAGGGGGTGCTGGAGCAGTCGCGGCGGCACGCGTTTTTGACGACGTTGCTGCGGGTGCCGCATCTGGTGCTGGCGGTCAACAAGATGGATCTGGTGGATTACTCCGAGGAGCGGTTCGAGCGGATTCGTGAGGAGTTCACGGGGTTCGCGTCGAAGTTGAACGCCAGTGATCTGACGTTCATCCCGATTTCGGCGTTGCATGGCGACAACGTGGTGTCCCGTTCGGAGAGTATGCCGTGGTATGAGGGGTCGTCGCTGCTGCATCATCTGGAGAATGTGCACATCGCCTCGGATCGGAATCTGGTGGATGTGCGGTTCCCGGTGCAGTACGTGATCCGGCCGCACAACGCGACGGATCCGGCGTTGCATGATTACCGGGGGTATGCGGGTCAGGTGGCCGGTGGTGTGCTGAAGCCGGGGGATGAGGTGGTGCATCTTCCGTCGGGTCTGGCTACGACGATCAGTGCGATCGACACGTTCGACGGGCCGGTGGGTGAGGCGTTCGCGCCGATGTCGGTGACGTTGCGGCTGGCCGATGACATCGACATCTCCCGGGGTGACATGATCTGCCGGCCGAACAATCAGCCGCAGACGGCGCAGGAGATCGACGCGATGGTGTGCTGGATGGCTGATGGGGTGAGGCTCCAGCCCCGCTCGAAGTTGATTATCAAGCACACCACGCGTACGGCGCGGGCGCTGGTGCGGGAGTTGCATTACCGGCTGGACGTCAACACGTTGCATCGGGATGAGTCGGCCACCGCTCTCGGGCTCAACGAGATCGGCCGGGTCTCGCTGCGGACCACCCAGCCGCTGTTCGTCGACGACTACGCCCGCAACCGCATGACCGGCGGATTCATCCTCATCGACGAGGC
>NZ_JAFCNB010000048.1 GCF_017896165.1 Microbispora oryzae | reverse complement strand
GTGGTCGTCCGGTGTGGTTGGGGTCGGTGAAGTCGAACATCGGGCATACGCAGGCGGCGGCCGGGGTGGCCGGTGTGATCAAGATGATCAAGGCGATGGAGCATGGCGTGCTTCCGCCGACGTTGCATGTGGCCGAGCCCACCCCCCACGTCGACTGGGAGTCCGGCGGCGTGCGGCTGCTGACCGAGAACGTCGAGTGGGGGCACGGGGCCGGCCCGCGCCGCGCCGGGGTCTCGTCGTTCGGCATCAGCGGGACCAACGCCCACGTCATCCTGGAGAGCGTCGCCCCGGCCGAGCCCGCCCCCGCCGGGTCCGCGGCCGGGTCTGCCGGGTCTGCCGGGTCCGCGGAAGTCCCGGAGCCCGAAGCGTCCGCTCCCTCCGGGACCGGCCCGCTGGTCTGGGCGTTCTCGGCCAAGACCGAGACGGCGCTGCTGGCCCAGGCCGCCCGGCTGCGCGACCACGCGTCGGCCGTCCCCGAGACGGACCTCGCCCCGACCGGCCTGGCCCTGGTCCGCCGAACCGCCTTCCCCCACCGCGCCGCGGTCGTCGCGGCCGGTCGCGAGGATCTCGTCGCCGGGCTGGCCGCCCTCGCCCAGGGCGAGCCCCATCCCACGGTTCTGCGCGGCGAGGCGCGCGCGGGCGCGCGGCCCGTGTTCCTCTTCCCCGGCCAGGGCACGCAGTGGGCCGGCATGGCCGTCGACCTGCTCGGCTCGACCCCGGTCTTCGCCGAGAGGCTCGCCGCCTGTGACGCCGCCCTGCGTCCGTACACCGGATGGTCGGTCCTTGACGTGCTGCGCGGCGCCGACGGCGCGCCCGCGCTGGAGGGTACGGACGTCATCCAGCCGGTGCTGTTCGCCGTGATGGTGTCGCTCGCCGAGGTGTGGCGTTCGCTCGGCGTGCGGCCGGCCGCCGTGGTGGGTCACTCGCAGGGCGAGATAGCGGCGGCCTGCGTCTGCGGGGCGCTCTCGCTGGAGGACGCCGCGAAGGTCGTGGCCCTGCGCAGCCGGGTGCTGACCCGGCTGCGCGGCACCGGCGGCATGCTGGCGGTCGCCCTGTCCGCCGCGGCGGCCGAGTCGCGGCTGCGGCCGTGGGACGGCCGGCTCTGGGTCGCCGTGCACAGCGGCCCGTCCTCCTGCGTCGTGGCCGGAGACGCGGACGCGCTCGACGAGTTCGCCGCCGCCTGCGGAGACGCCGTGCGCACCCGGCGCGTCGCCGTCGACTACGCCTCCCACACGCCCCACATGGAGGAGCTGTGCGACGAACTGCTGACCGTGCTCGACGGCGTGCGGCCCCGCCGTGCCGAGATCGCCTTCTGCTCCTCTCTGGAAGGCGGGTTCGTCGAGACCTCCGAGCTGTCCACCCGCTACTGGTTCGAGAACCTGCGCGGCCCGGTGCGGTTCCAGGAGTCCGTCCGCGCGGTCGCCGGCGCGGGAAGCACGCTCTTCGTCGAGGTCGGGCCGCATCCCGTGCTCGGCGGCGACACCCAGGACATCTGCGCCGACGCCGGGCTTGACGCGGACGTGTGCGCCACGCTGCGCCGCGGCTCCGGCGACCGCGCCCGTCTGCTGACCGCGCTCGCCCACGCCTGGGTGCTCGGCGCGGACGCCGACTGGACCGCCGCGCTCGGGACCGCCCCGCACCCCGGGACCGTGCCGCCCACCTATGCCTTCGAGCACCGCCGGTTCTGGCTCCTGGACGACGAGCGCATCGGCGGCGCCACGGGCGCCGGCGTCGACGGCTCCGCCCACCCGCTGCTCACCGCCCAGGTGGCGATGGCCGACGAGGGGCTCGTCATGACCGGAAGGCTCACGCCGGCGAGCACGGGCTGGCTCGCCGACCACGCCGTCGAGGGCGCCCTCCTGCTGCCCGGCACGGCCTTCGTCGAGCTCGCGCTGGAGGCGCTCGCGCAGACCGGCGGCGGGCGGCTGGACGAACTCGTCGTCGAGGCACCGCTGGTTCTGCCCCGGACCGGCTCGGTCACCGTCCAGGTCGTCGCCGGGCAGCCGGACGCGGAGGAGCGCCGCGCGCTGTCCGTCTTCTCCCGCGCCGCCGACGCCGACACCTGGCAGCGCCACGCCTCGGGCGTCCTGTCCCCTGCGGTCGCGTCCGGTCCGGTCGTGGGTGTGGCGGGGTGGGCGGGGGTGTGGCCGCCGGAGGGTGCGGTGGCGGTGGGGGTTGAGGGGGGTTATGAGGCGTTGGCGGAGCGTGGTTATGAGTATGGGCCGGCGTTTCAGGGTGTTCGTGCGGTGTGGCGGCGTGGGGATGAGTTGTTCGCGGAGGTGTCGCTGCCGGATGGGGTGGAGGTGAC
>NZ_JAFCNB010000047.1 GCF_017896165.1 Microbispora oryzae | reverse complement strand
AGCCGCGGTCGGTGGGGAACTCGGTGACGGCGTCGCGTCCCTCGTTGACCAGGTCCCACAGGTCCTCGGGGGAGGACACGCCGCCGGGCAGGCGGCAGGCCATCCCCACGATCGCGATCGGCTCGCGTTGCTCTTCCCGGACGTCACGCAGTTCTTCACGCGTCTTGTGCAACTCCTCGGTCACGCGTCGGAGGAGGTGCCGGATCTGGTCGTCGCTCACAGGTCTGCCTTCCAAGGGCGCGGATGGGCCAGGGGAGGGGTCAGGAGATCCCGAGTTCGTTGCTGATGAAGGTGATGAGCTCGTCGTCGGTGGCGGAGCCGAGCCCGGCTCCCGCGGATGAGCGGGCGACGGCCGCGCCCGACACCGCGTCAAGCAGCCGCCGCAACCGGGTGAGCGCCTCGCCCCGGCCCTCCTCCGGCAGGGGCACGGCCAGCATCTCCTCGAGCTCGTCGATCTTCGCCAGTACGGCGGCCCGCGGCGGCTCCGGCTGCGGTAGCAGAACGGCGAGCAGGTGATCGAGAAGAGCCGCCGGGGTCGGGTAGTCGAACACGAGCGTCGTCGGCAGCGTCGTGTCCGTCAGCCGGGCCAGGCGATTGCGCAGTTCGACCGCCGACAGCGACGTGAAGCCCTGGTCGCGGAAACCACGGTCGTCGTCCACCTCGGCCGCCGAGGCATGTCCGAGGACCTCGGCGATCTGCTCGCGCACGACCGCGCGGGCGGTCGGGCGCCGTTCGGATTCCGGCAGCGCGAGCAGCCGCCGCATAAGGTTTTCGCCCTCGCTCTCGGCGTCCTCGCCCGTCGCCGAGGCCGGTACGGCGGCCTCGCCGGCCTCCGGCAGTTCGCGCAGCAGTGGTCGCGACCGGGCGGAGAGCACGGTGGTCCAGTCGGCTCGGGCGACGATGAGCCGGGTCTGCCCGTCACACACGGTCTCTTCCAGGGCGGTGACCGCCAGGTCCGGCGACATGGGCGGGAAACCGCCGCGCCGCAGGCTCTCCCGCGCCTCGTCCCCCGCGATGCCGTCGCCGTCCCAGTGCCCCCACGCGATCGAGGTGGCGGGCAGGCCAAGTGAGCGCCGATGATCCGCCAGCGCGTCCAGGAAGGCGTTGCCCGGGGCGTAGTTGCCCTGGCCCGCGTTCGCGAGGGTGCCGGTGACGGACGAGAACAGCACGAAGGCCGACAGCGGCAGGTCACGGGTCAACTCGTGCAGATTGAGCGCGCCCGCCACCTTGACGCGGTGCACGGCCGCGATCCGCTCGGGCGTCAGTGAGCTGAGGAGCCCGTCGTCCAGGACGGCGGCGGTGTGCACCACCGCGGTCAGTGGGTGCTCGCCGGGCACCGTGGCGAGCAGGGTGGAGAGCGCCTCGCGGTCGCCCACGTCGCAGGCGGCGATCGTGACGCGGGCGCCGAGCGCGGTGAGGTCGGCCCGCAGGCGATCGGCGCCGGGAGCCCCGGGCCCCCGCCGGCTCACGAGAAGCAGGTGCGGAACGCCGCGCCGGGCGAGCCGGCGCGCCACGAGTGCGCCCAACGCGCCCGTGCCTCCCGTTACGAGCACGGTGCCGTCCGGCGACCACTCGGCGGCAGGGGCGTCGGCGTGCCGGGGAGCCCGCACCAGCCGCCGTGCCAGCAGCCCCGAGGTACGGACCGCCAGCTCGGACTCGTCCCTGGTCCCCATTAGTGCCGTGAGGACGTACTCCGCCGACCGCGTGTCGGGGCCGCCGGGAATGTCGACGAGCCCGCCCCATCGTTCGGGTCTCTCGGCGGCGATCACCCCGCCGAGCCCCCACACCAGACCTCCGGATGGCCGGATTACCTGGTCGGACGGCGCGGCCGCCACCGCGCCCGAGGTCGCGATCCACAGACGCCCGCTGATTCCCGCGTCGTCGAGCGCGTTGATCAGCGCCACCGCGTCACTGTCCGCGGCCAGACCCGCGTGCTCGTCGAGCGCGAGCAGGGACAGGACACCGGTGTACGGACCGTCCGCGGGCATGGCGGCGAGGGCGTGGGCGAGTCGCTCCGCGTCGGTGTGTCCGTCGCCGCCACGGCCGACGACGACCGAGACCACTCGCGTGTCCCGTTCCTCCAATGCTCGTGTCAGGGTGTCGGACCAGCTCACCGCCGGACCGTCCTCGGTACGGACGATCAGCCAGGGTCCCCCGGGCCGGAGCGGGATCTCGTTCTCGACCGGCCGCCACACGATCCGGTGACGCCACGAGTCGATGACTGAGCGCGTGTTCCTCGCCGTGTGCCAGGACGTCAGTGCCGGGAGCACCTCGCCCAGCGCCTCCTGTACCCGTTCCCCCTCGGCGCCGAGGGTGCGTACGAGCCCGTCCAGATCGCCCCGGCCGACCGTCTCCCAGAAGGGGTCGTCCGTGGCAGCGCCGGACTGGGCTGTCTTCGGCTGGTCCACCCAGTGCCTCCGGCTCTGGAAGGCGTAGGTGGGCAGGTCGACGGTGTGGGGTGTTGTTGTGGTGGTGGGCCAGGTGATGGGGGTGCCGGTGGTGTGGAGGTGGGCGGCGGCGGTGAGGGCGGTGTGGGGTTCTGGGTGGTTGC
>NZ_JAFCNB010000046.1 GCF_017896165.1 Microbispora oryzae | reverse complement strand
CCACAAAAATTGTCCGGCGGCGTCCTACTCTCCCACACCGTCCCCAGTGCAGTACCATCGGCGCTGGAAGGCTTAACTTCCGGGTTCGGAATGTAACCGGGTGTTTCCCTACCGCTATAACCGCCGTAACCCCACGAAACACACAACCAACCAGTTGCTGTCTCTGAATCACACAGTGGACGCAAGCACCAAACCCAAACACGTGCACAAACACGCAGGGCGGATATCATGGACAAGTCCTCGGCCTATTAGTACCGGTCAGCTCCACACATTACTGCGCTTCCACACCCGGCCTATCAACCCCGTCGTCTACAGGGAGCCTTACCCAAACAAATGGAGGGAGACCTCATCTCAAGGCGAGCTTCCCGCTTAGATGCTTTCAGCGGTTATCCCTACCGAACGTAGCCAACCAGCCATGCTCCTGGCGGAACAACTGGCACACCAGAGGTTCGTCCGTCCCGGTCCTCTCGTACTAGGGACAGCCCCTTACAAGTCTCCTACGCGCGCAGCGGATAGGGACCGAACTGTCTCGCGACGTTCTAAACCCAGCTCGCGTACCGCTTTAATGGGCGAACAGCCCAACCCTTGGGACCTACTCCAGCCCCAGGATGCGACGAGCCGACATCGAGGTGCCAAACCATCCCGTCGATATGGACTCTTGGGGAAGATCAGCCTGTTATCCCCGGGGTACCTTTTAGCCGTTGAGCGACACCGCTTCCACACGCCGATGCCGGATCACTAGTCCCAGCTTTCGCTCCTGCTCGACCCGTCAGTCTCACAGTCAAGCTCCCTTGTGCACTTACACTCAACACCTGATTACCAACCAGGCTGAGGGAACCTTTGGGCGCCTCCGTTACCCTTTAGGAGGCAACCGCCCCAGTTAAACTACCCACCAGACACTGTCCCCCACCCGGATACACGGGCGCGGGTTAGACATCCAAAACGACCAGAGTGGTATTTCACCAACGACTCCACCACAACTAGCGTCGCGGCTTCACAGTCTCCCACCTATCCTACACAAGACGCTCCAAACACCAATGTCAAGCTGTAGTGAAGGTCCCGGGGTCTTTCCGTCCTGCTGCGCGAAACGAGCATCTTTACTCGTACTGCAATTTCACCGGGCCTGTGGTTGAGACAGCGGGGAAGTCGTTACGCCATTCGTGCAGGTCGGAACTTACCCGACAAGGAATTTCGCTACCTTAGGATGGTTATAGTTACCACCGCCGTTTACCGGCGCTTAAGTTCTCACCTTCGCACCCAAAAAGGCGCTAAGCGGTCCCCTTAACGTTCCGGCACCGGGCAGGCGTCAGTCCGTATACATCGTCTTACGACTTAGCACGGACCTGTGTTTTTAGTAAACAGTCGCTTCCCCCTGGCCACTGCGACCCCCACCAGCTACAGACGCAAAAGTCCTACACCAGCGAAGGCCCCCCTTCTCCCGAAGTTACGGGGGCAATTTGCCGAGTTCCTTAACCACAGTTCACCCGACCGCCTCGGTATTCTCTACCTGACCACCTGAGTCGGTTTAGGGTACGGGCCGCCGCAACACTCACTAGAGGCTTTTCTCGGCAGCATAGGATCACCCACTTCACCACAATCGGCTCGGCATCACACCTCAGGCTTAATGAGAGACGGATTTACCTATCCCTCGCCCTACATGCTTACCCCGGGACAACCACCGCCCGGGATGGGCTACCTTCCTGCGTCACCCCATCGCTTACCTACTACCAGATCAGGCCGAGCGTTCACCCTGACACCAGTTCCGAAGAACCAGCCGGCTTAAGGACTCTTAGTATCACCAGGTTCAGTATGGGCGCATCACAGCGGGTACGGGAATATCAACCCGTTATCCATCGACTACGCCTGTCGGCCTCGCCTTAGGCCCCGACTTACCCTGGGCGGACAAACCTGCCCCAGGAACCCTTGGTCATCCGGCGCAGAAGATTCTCACTTCTGACTCGCTACTCATGCCTGCATTCTCACTCGCACACCCTCCACCACAGATCACTCCGCAGCTTCACCGGACGCACGACGCTCCCCTACCCACCACCAACCAAACGGTTGACAGTGCCACGACTTCGGCGGTGTACTTGAGCCCCGCTACATTATCGGCGCAGAATCACTTGACCAGTGAGCTATTACGCACTCTTTCAAGGATGGCTGCTTCTAAGCCAACCTCCTGGTTGTCACTGCGACTCCACATCCTTTCCCACTTAGCACACGCTTAGGGGCCTTAGTCGGTGATCTGGGCTGTTTCCCTCTCGACCACGGAGCTTATCCCCCGCAGTCTCACTGCCACGCAAACTTACCGGCATTCGAAGTTTGGCTGACGTCAGTAACCTTGTCGGGCCCATCAGCCAACCAGAGCCCTACCTCCAGCAAGCAACACGCAACGCTGCACCTAAATGCATTTCGGGGAGAACCAGCTATCACGGAGTTTGATTGGCCTTTCACCCCTACACACAGATCATCCCCCAGGTTTTCAACCCTGGTGGGTTCGGTCCTCCACGCAGTCTTACCCACGCTTCAACCTGCCCATGCGTAGATCACCCCGCTTCGGGTCCACAGCATGCGACTCAAACGCCCTATTCAGACTCGCTTTCGCTACGGCTCCCCCACACAGGTTAACCTCGCCACACACCATGACTCGCAGGCTCATTCTTCAAAAGGCACGCAGTCACATCACAG
>NZ_JAFCNB010000045.1 GCF_017896165.1 Microbispora oryzae | reverse complement strand
GCCGTGGCGAACCACTCGAAGCCCTGCTTGTTGTTGCATGCCGGCCAGATGAACTCGCCCTCACCGTCGGGCCGCCCGTTCACGGTGATCAGGCCCTCCCCGTACCTGCCGAAGCCATCGACGTAGTGCGAGATCACCGCGAAGTTGGCGTACGTCATCCCGGGATACATGTTGGGATTCGCGCCGACGCCCAGCTCGACGATGATCGGCCGGGTGCCGTCGGCGCCGTTCATCGCCGCGTACAGGTCCTTCTCGAACTGTTCGGAATCCTGGCCGCTCTGGTTCGGCTCGTTGTTCTGACTCCAGCGGATGACCGCGGGGTGGTTGCGGTCGCGCAGGACCAGCGCACGGGCGTGGTTGACCATGTTGTCGTGCCCGGTGATCCAATCCTGCCCGGACTGGGAGCCGCGGATCGCGACCTCGTCGATGATCATCAGGCCCATCTCGTCGGCCACGTCGAGCATGTACGGGCTGGCCGGCTCCTGGTGGACGCGCACCACGTTGTAGTTGAGCCGCTGGTAGTTGTCCACGGCCTGCGGCCAGCCGCCGTTGCCCGCCGAAGGCGGGAGGAAGCCGGGCAGCGTGTCGTAGGCGTCGCCCTTGCCGCCGTTGTTGATCCGGTCGTAGTCGGCACCCTGAAGGTTGTCGCCGCGGAAGTTCGCGCGCACGCCGTTGAGGTAGTAATACTCCCCGTTCTGGGTGGCCTCCCGGAACCCAAACCGGTACGTCGCTTCACTCGTCCGGCCATCGTCGGTCGCGGCGTGAACCTTGAGACGGTGAAGCTGGGCTCGGTAGCCCGACCGGTAGGGGACGTTCGGCCACCAGTACGAGGCGCTGCCGAGGTTCCACGCGACGGAATCGACCGTGACCTTGGCCGTCGACCGCGCCCCCACGGTCACGGTGCGCGACGGCAGCGCCGGGTAGGAGAACGTCCCGCCGCCGTCGGAGGAGAGCTCGCCGGTCAGCGTCACCGATCGAGCGCTGGTCGAGGTGTTGGTCACCCACATGTCGTAGCCGAGGGTCTGATTCGCCACCGACGTGCGGACGAACGTGTCACTGACGTACACGGCCGGATATACCCGCAGGAACGCGGAGCGGTAGATGCCCTGCGGGACCGCCTCGGACCACTCGGCGGCGTCGGGCACCAGGTACCGGCCGTTGGATGCCTTCAACGCGCCGCGGCCCTTCACGTCGACGCTGATCGTATGAGTGGTGCCCGGCGCGGCGTAGGCGCTGATGTCGAACTTCGACGGGGTGAATGCCGTGGTCTGCGTCGCGACCACCCGGCCGTCCACCGACAGGGTCGCCTGGTGGTTCACGGCGCCGAACTCGATCCACGCCTACTGCGGTTGCCCCGAGTCCGGCACCGTCACCGTACGCGAGTACACCGCCTGGGACACATCAGTGAACCCTTGCTTGTACCAGCCGCCTCCAGGCACCTTGATCGACGTCGTCGACCGGCCCGCCGGGGTGAAGCTCCACGTCCCGGCGAGATCGACCGAGGCGATCGCGGCATTGCCCGCGGTGAAGCCGTCGATGTCCCCAGCGGCGGCGGCGACCGTCGCGGTGGACTCCGACGGCGCGGACCGCTGTTCCGCCGCAGCCGGCTGAGCCCCGATCGTCGCGACCAGCAGGGCCGCCATCACAGCCGGCCACCTGCTCGTCGTACGTCGAGGACGGGAGGAGGGGTCGCTCCGCTTCATCGGTGATCCTTTCGGGTGAATCCCGTTTGTGAGGCACTTCCCGGGGCCGGCCGCCCCTCCGCGGGCGCCACCGCCCGGCCGTTCAGGCCGTCGCCGTTCGTCGGCGAAAGCCGACGGCTTGAGGGGGCATCCTGTCTCCTCGTAAGGGGATCGTCGTATCGGTTCGACGGCATGACCGACATCACACATAAGGCCCGGGCTCCCACCCGTCAATGCTCAGGGTTCTACAGAGATCGGATCACTTCGGCCGTCTGGCTCCCATCACGCCTGATGAGATCACGCGGTCCTAGACGTCGTGTAAGTTTCAGGCTGCCTTGGCGCCTCGAACACGGTTCCAAGATCGAGAATCGGCATGCTCGGGACCATCCAGGCCTGTATCGAACTTTCACAGTTAAACGGATCGATTCGAGCCGTCGGGCGCCTGGTAAGGGAATCGGCCCACCTACGGCCCTACGCCGCAATGACGAACGGACCGATGCCCTCGGAGACTTCCTGCACCGCTACAACAGCGGCGACAGCGGTTGCGTCTTCACCGTCGAACTCGGGCGACCGTTGCGTCCACAACACGTCGGCGACCAGTTTTCCTGCTCGCCGCCAAAGACGAGTTCGCCACAAGCTGGCTGTAACAGCTCCAACTGGTCGTAATAGATCCAATGAATGATGATCTTGTCGTTGCCGACGGATCAGGGAGCGGGCACGGTGGTTGTTAGGTGTTGGCCTGCATCTTTCGGCACTGGACCGCCCGACCGACGCCCTGCCCGCAGAGCAAGAAGCCGTCACCCTCTACCGGGAGCTGGCCGCATCTACCCCGACCGCTACCGCCTCCACCTCGGCCGCTCGCTGTCCAACCTCGGCATCACCTTCTCGGAGCTGGGCCGCGCAGCTGAGGCTTCACAAGCTCATCAGGAAGCAAAGCGTCTCATGCCACCTGGTGCGGCATCAGATCCGGAAGATTAGCAGGACCTTGCCCACGTTGCCCGATGGCAAGGCCCGACGCAGGAGGGCCGCGGCAGCCGATCGCCCTGGCCACCTATGGCGAGAAGCGAAGTGGGCGATCGTCACGGCGTTCAGTGGACTTCTGCTGACCTTTCGGGCGCGCGGGGCGGTGCGTGCCCGGACCGGCCGAAGAGCCGCAGCCGGGCACGCGGCCGTCCGGCGCGCCCGGCGGGCCGCGGGAGCAATCGTCAATACCTGTGGATCGGGATCTTTTAAGCGGCTATCGACGGGTCCTCGATAGCCGGTGATTCCTCGGGCCGCTCGACGAGCTTGCCGTTGATGAAGGTCGCCCCGGCGCGGACCAGG
>NZ_JAFCNB010000044.1 GCF_017896165.1 Microbispora oryzae | reverse complement strand
CGCGGTCCCGCATTCACTCCGGTCGGGACGCGTCACCGGCCACGGTTCCTGCCACACCACCACGCACCGGCAGGATCACGACCGCATCGGGACTCAGTGTGGGAATCACCACCAAAAGTGTCAAGACGATTGACGAACTGTTTCGAGAGGATTGCGACCGCTCAACGGGCCGAGGTCGGGGCGTGAGTCCACCGAGAGAATCGTCCCGGTCTGGCCGCCCGGGTCTCCGTGAATGAACGTTTCATGACGCGGTGATCCGCCGGAGTATGCGGCCGGATGCCTGGTAAGCGCAGATGGAACGGTCTTCGCGGACCAATCGGCCCCGAGGCGAGAGAGGCCCTTCCTTGACAGGTCATATGACGTCATATTTGCTCGTCCGACCACCACATTCAGTCCATTCGACGGAGGGGAGGGGCTCGCCTGGGCGGTCCGTTGTTAGCGCTAACAGTGAGTCGGTCCCGCTCGGTGGGAGCCGGCGCGCGCGGGTGACACAGAGCGGGTGACACAGAGCAAGTGAGACAGGGCGGCGATCCCGCTCACGGCCAGGGGGCGGCCGAGGTGAAAATTTCACCGATCGTGCCGACCGCCGACCGGACGCCGATCGCCGGATGACTCCGGTGGTCGACCGGCTATCAGCCCGGACGGTTCCGTCCGGCCCACGACCTGCTGGAAATGGTCCAGACACGACCTTGACACGTTTTGAGGTGGTTTCCACACTGACCCGGCGAGGGCCTGCCGGGATCGGGGGTGCGCGGTAGGAGTCGCCCGGCGACGGAGACCGGGGCACGCCGGCGCGCGGCCCCGCGCGATCCGCGACAGACCCCGGCCCGCGTGCCGGCCCCCGATCGCACGTGTGCCAGGTCCCGTCCAGCATCGACTCGGCCGTTGGAGGCTGCGTATGAAACCCCCCACCATCCGGAACGAACGGCGCCGATGGACCGGCGCGCGCGGCCTGGTCGCGGTCGCGGCCGCAGCGGCGGTCACCGCCGCCGCTTTCGCCGTGGCCGTCCCGGCCCAGGCGGCGTCGACGTTGAAGGCCGCGGCCGAGGCCAAGGGGCGTTACTTCGGGACGGCGCTGACCAGGGGCGACCTGAGCAACACCACCCTGACCAACCTCGCCGCCGCCCAGTTCGACATGGTGACCCCGGGCAACGAGATGAAGTGGGACACCACCGAGTCGTCCAGGGGCTCGTTCAACTGGGGACCGGGCGACCAGATCGTCTCCTTCGCCCAGTCGCACAGCATGCGCGTGCGCGGCCACACGCTGGTCTGGCACAACCAGCTCCCCAACTGGGTCAGCAGCCTCCCGACGAACCAGGTGCAGGCCGCGATGGAGAACCACATCACCACCGAGGCCACCCACTACCGGGGCAAGGTCTACTCCTGGGACGTGGTCAACGAGCCGTACAACGAGGACGGCAGCCTGCGTCAGGACGTGTTCTACAAGGCGATGGGCAGCGGCTACATCGCCGACGCGTTGCGCACCGCGCACGCCGCCGACCCCAACGCCAAGCTGTACATCAACGACTACAACATCGAGGGCATCAACGCGAAGAGCAACGGGCTCTACTCGCTGGCGCAGACGCTCGTGGCGCAGGGCGTACCGCTGAACGGGATCGGGTTCGAGAGCCACTTCATCGTCGGCCAGGTGCCCTCGACCCTGCAGGCGAACATGCAGCGCTTCGCCGATCTGGGCCTGGACGTGGCCGTCACCGAACTCGACGACCGGATCCAGATGCCCGCCGACAGTTCGGAGCTGCAGCAGCAGGGCAGAGACTACGGAATGATCGTGAACGCCTGCCTGGCGGTCTCCCGGTGTGTGGGCGTCTCGCAGTGGGGCGTGGACGACGGGCACTCCTGGATCCCCGGCACGTTCCCCGGCTATGGCGCCCCGATGATGTGGGATTCCAGCTATCAGCCCAAGGCGGCTTACACCGCCGCGCTGAACGCGCTGAACAGCGGCACCTCGGTGTCGCCCAGCCCGTCGGTGAGCCCGTCGCGTAGCCCGAGCGCCTCGCCGTCGGCGTCCCCGTCGGTGTCTCCGTCGGTTCCGGTGACGGGTGCGTGTTCGGCGACGATTGAGACGACGAACTCGTGGCCGGGTGGGTTCCAGTCGAATGTGACCGTTCGTGCGGGGAGTTCGGCGGTCAATGGCTGGACGGTGAAGTGGACGTGGCCGGGTGGTCAGACGATCAGCAGTCTGTGGAACGGCACGCAGACGGTGTCCGGTTCGTCGGTGACGGTCCGCAACGCGGACTACAACGGCTCCATCGCGGCGGGCGGCTCGACGACGTTCGGGTTCACCGCGAACGGTTCGGCGGCCACGCCGGCCGTGACCTGCACCAGCCCCTGATCTCTCGGATGAGGCGAAGATGAGATCGGGCCGGGGCCACGGCCCCGGCCCGATTCCTACGAAGCGGCCCCGGCCCGTTCGGGGGTCTCCTCGCTGTACGTGCTCCCCAGGTTCTCCCTCAGCCAGGTCTCGGTCGTGCTGACGTGCACGAGCGCCGCCGCCTGGGCGAGCGGCGCGTCGCGGTGCGCGAGCGCCTGATAGATGGCCGCGTGCTCCGCGATCGTGCGCCCGGCCACGTCGCTCTCGACCAGCCCGCGCCACACCCTGGTGCGGAGCGTCCGGCCGGCGATGCCGCCGAGCAGGGCACTCAAGGACTTGTTGCCCGTCGCCTCGAACACCGAGCGGTGGAAGGCGTCGTCGTGGTAGTTGAGCGCCTCGACGTCGTTCCGATTCGCGATCATCGCGTTGAGGTGCCGTTCGACCCAGGCGAGTTGCTCGGGGGTGATGCGGGTGGCGGCCAGCCCCGTCGCCAGGGGCTCGAACAGGCGCCGTATCTCGGTGATTTCCAGGAGGTCGTCGCCCCGCATCATCTCGACGGCGAGCCCGACCCCCTCGAGCAGCAGTTCCGGCTTGAGACTGGTGACGTAGGTGCCGTCACCTCTGCGAACCTCCAGCACGCGCATGGTGACAAGGGAGCGGACGGCCTCCCTGAGCAGGTTCCGGGACAGGCCCAGCTCGGCGGCCAACTCCTGCTCGGGAGGCAGCCGGGCACCCGGAGGGAGGATCCCCTCCTTGATGAGCTGCCTGATGTGCACGATGGCCTGCTCGGTCAACGACATAGTCAGATTTTCATCCCTTCCGGCAGGCGACGACCACCTGCCGATGCGCCGAAGAAGTCGTGGGAGCCGACAGGGCCGGGCCGGGGATGCGGGGGAGCGCTCCGGCTCGCGAAGCGCCACGGGCGGGCGAGGTGTGGCTGTGCGAGAGGGGGGCTGTGATGGGGGGCACGCTGTCTCCCGAAGAGTACTGTGACGGCCGTGACGATCCGGCGCGTCAGAGATCCGACGTTAGATGCCGATCGCGCCTTGTCAAGCCGTAGATAAGCCCGCTTATCTCGGTAGACATGGGATTAATCCCCCCAGGATCGGGGTGATCTCGGCCGCCCACCAGCGACTTAGGCCGATGTGACCCGTCACGGCGAGATCCTGCGAGGCGACGCCGTGGTGCGAGGGCCGGAGGCGGCGCCGGACACGCGGATGAAAGTTTCATTCCAGGGCGGCCCGGGGTCAAACATAGGATCTATCGCCGGTCTGGCGTCCTCCACGACCTGGACCCCCAACCGCCCCCGCGGAGGCCGTCTTCTGCACCAGAACGCCTACGTTTTTGGGGTTTCTGGGGAAAGGGTCTGGACACTGGCACGGGTTTGGCCGTAGAAAGACATCCCATGTCCTGTCGGGTGATAAGCGCGTCGGAGCGTCCTCGTAAGAGTTCCTCGCGTAAGGAGCGCGGTCGTTCCCCGGCTTGAGCCCGCGGCGCGGTCAGGTGGCTCTGGCCGTGATCGCGGTGATATGTGAGGAGAGACGTTGAGACCTAGACGATTCGCGCTCGCCGCGGCCCTCGCCATGTCCGGATGTCTCGCCGTGGCCTGCGGCGGCGGCAGCGACAGCGGCGGCGAAGCAAACGGCGGCGGTGCCGCGGGTGCGGCGGCCAAGCCGCTCATCGGGGTGGACTATCCGCGTTCGGACACGGACTTTTGGAACTCTTACATCAGTTACGTGCCGAAGTTCGCCGATGAGCAGCAGTCGGAGCTGAAGACGACGAACTCGCAGAACGACATCGCGAAGCTCACGGCGAATGTGCAGAGCCTGATGAGTCAGGGTGTCAAGGGTGTGGTGATGGCGCCGCAGGACACGGCGGCGGTGGCGCCGACGCTGCAGCAGCTGGAGGCGAAGAAGATTCCGGCGGTGCTGGTGGACACGCGTCCGGACACGGGGAACGCGTTCATGGTGGTGCGGGCCGACAACCGGGCTTATGGGGAGAAGGCGTGCAAGTTCCTCGGGGAGAAGCTGTCGGGTAAGGGCAAGGTCGTGATGCTGGAGGGTGATCTGGCGTCGATCAACGGCCGGGATCGTACCGAGGCGTTCAACGAGTGTATGAAGGCGAATTATCCCGGGATCACGGTGTTCGGGGAGGCGACGAACTGGGATGGTGCGCTGGCGTCGCAGAAGTTGCAGACGCGGCTGACGGCCAATCCGGATATCAAGGGCGTCTACATGGAGTCGAGTTTCGCGCTGGCGGGGACGTTGCAGTTGCTCAAGCAGCGTGATCTGCTGGTTCCGCCGGGTGATCCCAAGCATGTGTTCGTGATCTCCAACGACGGTATTCCGGAGGAGTTGAAGGACATCGCGGCGGGGAACATCGACGCGACGGTGTCTCAGCCGGCGGATCTGTACGCGAAGTACGCGTTGATGTACGCGAAGGCGGCGATCGAGGGCAAGACGTTCCAGCCGGGTGCGACTGATCATGACAGCACGATCATCCAGGTGCGGCCGGGTCTGCTGGAGGACCAGTTGTCCGCGCCGCTGGTCACGGCGGACGGCGGCACGTACGGAGGCGTCCCCAGCGTGAAGCACGACGACAAGTCGTTGTGGGGCAACAACCTGAACTAAGGAGTGGGCGTGGGCATGGGCGAGTTCGCGGGTAGTTCCGCGAGCCCTCATCCCGCCCGTGACGACGGGCCGGTCCTGACGGACCGGCCCGTCGCCGAGGCGGAACAGATCACCAAGAAGTACGGCGAGACGGTCGCGCTCGACCGGGCTCACATAACCATCAGACCGGGGGAGGCGCACGCGCTCGTCGGCCGGAACGGCGCGGGGAAGTCGACCCTGGTCTCCATCCTGACCGGTCTGCAGGCGCCGGACGTCGGTGAGGTCCGCTTCGGCGGCGAGCCCGCGCCGCGGCTGTCCGACCGGGACGCGTGGCGGGAGCGGGTCGCCTGCGTCTACCAGAAGTCCACGATCATTCCCGAGCTGACCGTGGCGGAGAACCTGTACCTGAACCGCCACGACCGCAACCGGCTTGGACTGGTCGGCTGGAAGAGCGTGTGGCGCAAGGCGGCCGATCTCCTCGAGGCATGGTCGGTGGACGTCGACGTCAGGCAGCCGGCCGGAGACCTCGGGGTGGAGCAGCGGCAGTTCGTCGAGATCGCCCGCGCGCTGTCGTTCGGCGCCCGGTTCATCATCCTGGACGAGCCCACCGCGCAGCTCGACGGCGCGGCGATCGACCGGCTCTTCGACCGGATGCGGGCGATGCGGGAGCAGGGCGTGACGTTCCTGTTCATCAGTCACCACCTGCAGGAGATCTACGAGATCTGCGACACCGTCACCGTGTTCCGCGACGCCCGGCACATCCTCACCGCTCCCGTGGCGGAGCTGCCGCAGGGTGAGCTCGTCGCGGCGATGACGGGTGAGGCCGCGGGCCTGGCCGAGCGGAACGTCCGGCCCGCCGTCGCGGCGGACGCCTCGACGGTCCTCGACGTACGCGGGCTGGCCGACGGCGAGGTGTACCAGGACGTGGACCTCCAGGTCCGCGCGGGCGAGATCGTCGGCCTGGCCGGTCTGGGCGGCAGCGGGAAGACGGAGCTGGCCGAGACCGTCGTGGGGCTGCGCGCCCCGCAGGCGGGAACCGTCGAGGTCGCCGGTCGCCGGCCGCGTCCGGGCAGTGTGCCGGGCTCGCTCGCCGCCGGGGTGGGGTTCGTGCCCCGCGACCGGCACCACCAGGGGCTGGTGCCGTTGATGTCGATCGCCGACAACGCCACCATGACGATCCCGGAACGGCTCGGCTCGGCGGGTTTCGTGAGTGGGCGGCGCAGGG
>NZ_JAFCNB010000043.1 GCF_017896165.1 Microbispora oryzae | reverse complement strand
CCTCGTGGAGCTCGGCCTCGACTCCCTGACCGCCATCGAACTCCGCAACCACCTCACCACCGCCACCGACCTCCGCCTCCCCGCCACACTCACCTTCGACCACCCCACCCCCCACGCCATCGCCACCCACATCGACCGGGAGCTCGGCGGCACCCGTGCGGAGAAGGAGACGGCGGCACGAGCCGAGGTGGTGGCCGGCACATCGGATGCCGAAGACCCGATCGTCATCGTCGGGATGGCCTGCCGTCTGCCCGGAGGCGTCGAGTCGCCCGAGGCGCTCTGGCGGCTGGTCGAATCCGGGGGCGACGCGGTGTCGGAGTTCCCCGCCGACCGGGGATGGGACGTCGAACGGCTCTACGACCCCGACCCCGACCGGCCCGGCACGTCGTACACCAAGCACGGCGGGTTCCTGCGGGACGTCGCCGACTTCGACGCGGCGCTCTTCGGCATCTCCCCCCGCGAGGCCATCGCGATGGACCCGCAGCAGCGGCTCCTACTGGAGGTCGCCTGGGAGGCGTTCGAGCGCGCCGGCATCGATCCCGACCGGCTCAGAGGCAGCCGTACGGGCGTCTTCGCCGGAATGATGTACCACGACTACGCGCCGCGCCTGGAGCAGATCCCCGGCGACCTCGAGGGATACCTCATCAACGGCAGCGCGGGGAGCATCGCGACCGGCCGGGTGGCTTACACCTTCGGCTTCGAGGGCCCGGCCGTCACCGTCGACACCGCCTGCTCGTCGTCGCTGGTGGCACTGCATCTGGCCGCGCAGTCGCTCCGTACCGGCGAGTCTGATCTCGCGCTCGCGGGCGGGGTCGCGGTGATGTCGTCGCCGGCCACCTTCGTCGAGTTCTCCCGCCAGCGCGGTCTGTCGCCCGATGGGCGGTGCAAGGCGTTCTCGTCCTCCGCGGACGGCACCGGCTGGGGAGAGGGCGTCAGCCTGCTTCTCCTCGAACGGTTGTCGGACGCCCGCAGGAACGGCCATCCCGTCCTGGCGATCGTTCGCGGCTCGGCCGTCAACCAGGACGGCGCGTCCAACGGCCTGACCGCCCCCAGCGGGCCGTCCCAGCAACGGGTGATCAGGCAGGCCCTCGCCAACGCCGGCCTTGCCCCGCACGAGGTCGACGCGGTGGAGGCGCACGGCACCGGCACCACGCTCGGCGACCCGATCGAGGCGCAGGCGCTGCTCACGACGTACGGCCAGGACCGGCCCGACGACCGTCCGCTGTGGCTCGGCTCGCTGAAGTCCAACGTGGCACACACCCAGGCCGCGGCCGGCGGGGCCGGAGTCATAAAGATGATCATGGCGATGCGAAGCGGAGTGCTGCCGAAGACACTGCACGTGGACGAGCCCACCCCGCACGTCGACTGGTCGAGCGGCAACGTCCGCCTTCTCACCGAGGCGCGGCCGTGGCCGGAGGAGGGGCGGCCGCGGCGGGCCGGGGTCTCGTCGTTCGGAGTCAGCGGCACGAACGCGCACGTCATCCTTGAGCAGCCCGCGGCCGAGGAGGAGCCCGCCCGAGCGGACGCGCCGACGCCGCCCACGCTGCCGTGGGTGCTGTCCGGTCATCTGCCCGAGGCCCTGCGCGGCCAGGCGGTGAGCCTGGCGACGTACCTGGAGGGCCGCCTCGAAGTCGACGCGGCGGACGTCGCGCACTCACTCCTTACAGCCCGGACGCTGCTCACCGAGCGCGCCGTGATCGTGGGAGCCGGCCGCGCCGCTCTCGACTCCGGCGTACGCGCGCTGGCGGAGGAGGGGGCGCTACCCGGCAACGTCGTCCGCGGCACGGCCGACGTCGCCGGAAAGGTGGTCTTCGTCTTCCCCGGCCAGGGCGGACAGTGGCCCGCGATGGCGGGCGAACTGCTGGACTCCTCACCGGTCTTCGCGGAGCGGTTCACCGAGTGTGCCGCCGCTCTCGGAGAGTTCGTCACATGGTCGCCGCTCGACGTCGTCCGTCAGGTCCCCGGCGCGCCCGGTCTGGAGCGGGTGGACGTCGTGCAGCCGGTCCTGTGGGCGGTGATGGTGTCACTCGCCGCGCTGTGGAGCTCGTACGGCGTGCGCCCGGACGCGGTGGTCGGCCATTCGCAGGGGGAGATCGCCGCGGCCGTGGTGGCGGGGCGGCTGTCGCTGCGGGACGGGGCACGGGTGGTGGCCCTGCGCAGCCAGGCCATCCGCACCCTGTCCGGCGACGGCGGCATGGCGTCCGTGGCGCTGCCGCTGGAGGAGGCGGAGGCGCGCATCGCGTTCTGGAACGACCGGCTGTCGGTCGGCGTCGTCAACGGGCCCGGCAGCGTGGTCGTCTCCGGTGAGGTCGCCGCGCTGACCGAACTGCTGACCGCGTTGGAGGCCGAGGGGATACGCAACCGGCGGATTCCCGTTGACTACGCCTCGCACTCGGCTCAGGTCGAACTCATCCACGACGAGTTGGCGAAGGCCCTCTCACCGGTGGCGCCCCGCGCAGGGAGCGTCCCCATGCTGTCCACCGTCACCGGCGACTGGGTGGACGACACGGAACTCGACGCGGCCTACTGGTACGCCAATCTCCGACGGCCGGTGCTCTTCGAGAGGGCCACCCGCGAGCTGGCCGCACAGGGTCACACGGTGTTCGTCGAGATCAGCCCGCATCCCGTGCTCACTTCCGCGATCAGCGAGACACTCGACGCGGAGGACGCGCCGCCGGCGCTCGCCGTGGGCACACTCCGGCGCGACCAGGGCGGGCTCGATCGATTCCTTGTCTCACTCGCCGAGGCCTTCGTCCGCGGTGTGCCGGTCGACTGGCATCCGGCGCTCGACGGCACCGGCCCGCGCCAGGTCCCCCTGCCCACCTACGCGTTCCAGCGTTCGCGCTACTGGCTCGACGCCTCCCGGTCGGCGTCCACCGCCGCCGACGCGCTCGCCCGCGTGCCCGCCGCCGCGGACTCCTCGCCCGTACGGCGGCTCGTGGCGCTGGAGCCGGCCGAGCGCCGCCAGACCGTCCTCGACCTGGTCCGTACGGAGGTCGCGGCGGTGCTCCGGCACTCTAAGGACGACGCGGTGGGGATGACCAGAGCCTTCCGGGAGCTCGGTCTCGACTCGCTCACCGCCGTCGACCTGCGAAACCGCCTCCGGACGGCCACCGGGCTGCCGCTGCCCACCACCTTGATCTTCGATCATCCGACGCCCACCGCGGTGACCGACCACATCCTCTCGGCGCTGGACGCCGCCGCCATGGACCTGTCGCCGGAGCCGCCGGCGGAGCGCATCGGGGAGGGCGCCGCGCCGGGGAGCGGACCCGCACCCGACCCGCTCACCGTGCTCCGCGATCTGGAGGCCGGTCTCGTGCTCGGCACGGACGCGCGCGGCGAGGTCCTCTCGCGGCTGCGCGCGCTGGTCGCGCGCCTTGATTCTCCCGTCACACCGGGCGACGACCTGGAGGACGAGGCCCTCGACCTCGACTCCGCGACCGACGACGAACTCTTCGACCTCCTGGACAGGAGCTGATCTCCGCATGGCCAACGACGACAAGCTGCGCGAATACCTCAAGCGCTCGATCGCCGAGACCAAGCAGGCCGAACGGCGGCTGCGCCAGGTCGAAGCCAGATCCCGCGAGCCGATCGCGATCGTGGGGATGGCCTGCCGCCTGCCCGGCGGCGTGTCCTCCCCCGAGGACCTGTGGGACCTGGTCAACGAGGGACGCGACGCCGTCACCGAGTTCCCCACCGACCGCGGCTGGGACCTCGACACCCTCTACCACCCCGACCCCGACCACCCCGGCACCACCTACACCCGCCACGGCGGCTTCCTCGACGACGTAGCCGGATTCGACGCCGACTTCTTCGGCATCTCCCGCCGCGAAGCCCTGGCCAGCGACCCCCAGCAACGCCTCCTCCTCGAAACCGCCTGGGAAACCTTCGAACGCGCCGGAATCAACCCCCACACCCTCAAAGGCAGCCGCACGGCGGTCTACGCGGGTGTCGCGGACCGTACGTACGGCGCCCGGCTCACCCAGGTGCCCGAGGAACTGGAGGGCTATCTGGCCATCGGCAATCTGGGCAGCGTGCTGTCGGGCCGTATCGCCTACACCTTCGGGTTGGAGGGCCCGGCGGTCACGGTCGACACGGCGTGTTCGTCGTCGCTGGTGGCGCTGCATCTGGCCGTCCAGGCGCTGCGCACCGGAGAGTGCGACCTGGCACTCGCGGGCGGGGTGACGGTGATGGCCTCGCCCATCGGCTTCACCGAGTTCTCCCGTCAGCGCGGGCTGGCGGCCGATGGGCGATGCAAGGCGTTCTCCTCTTCCGCGGACGGCACCGGCTGGGCCGAGGGCGTCGGCCTCCTCCTCGTCGAACGCCTGTCGGACGCCCGCCGCAACGGCCACCGCGTCCTCGCCCTCATCCGCGGCACCGCCGTCAACCAAGACGGCGCCTCCAACGGACTCACCGCCCCCAACGGCCCCTCCCAGCAACGCGTCATCCGCCACGCCCTCGACAACGCCGGCCTCACCCCCACCGACATCGACGCCGTCGAAGCCCACGGCACCGGCACCACCCTCGGCGACCCCATCGAAGCACAAGCCCTACTCGCCACCTACGGCCAAAACCGGCCACACGACCGGCCCCTGTGGCTCGGATCGCTGAAGTCGAACATCGGTCACGCCCAGGCCGCCGCCGGAGTCGCGGGCATCATCAAAACGGTCCACGCCCTCCACCACCGCCTGCTCCCCAAAACCCTCCACATCGACCAGCCCACCCCCCACGTCGACTGGTCCTCCGGCGCCCTGTCCCTCCTCACCGAGCCGACCACCTGGCCCGAGACCGGACGCCCCCGCCGCGCCGCCGTCTCCGCCTTCGGCGTCAGCGGCACCAACGCCCACGTCATCATCGAACAAGCCCCCGAGCCCGCCCTCGACGACGAACCCGACGCCGCGCCCTCCGCCACTCCCTCCGCCTCCGCCAGCACGGAAAGCGGGGATCCCCAAGACGCCGCCGCCACCGCCGCCCCGGTCGCGTGGACGCTGTCGGCCAAGACCGCCGATGGGTTACGCGCGCAGGCCGCCCGCCTGGCCGCGCACATCGAACGCCACCCCGGCCTCCACCCCGCCGACGTCGCCCACTCCCTGGCCACCACCCGCACCCACCACGACCACCGCGCCGTCATCCTCGGCACCACCCGCCAAGAACTCCTCGACCACACCACAACCCTCGCCACCACAACACGCACACCACCCGGAGTGGTGACCGGGAGCGGCACCGGGGGACCCATCGCGTTCGTGTTCACCGGACAGGGCAGCCAACACCCCGCCATGGGCCGGCAACTCTACGAAACCTTCCCCGCCTTCGCCCACACCTACGACCAGACCATCACCCTCCTCGACCACCACCTCGCCCCCCACACCACCACCCCCCTCCGCCACGTCCTCCTCGGCAACACCGACCCCACCCTCATCAACACCACCCTCTACACCCAAACCGGCCTATTCGCCCTCCAAACCGCCCTCACCGCCCTCCTCGCCACCTGGAACATCACCCCCACCGCCGTCACCGGCCACTCCATCGGCGCCATCGCCGCCGCCCACACCGCCGGCATCCTCACCCTCCCCCACGCCACCGCCCTCGTCGCCACCCGCGCCACCCTCATGAACACCCTCCCCACCACCGGCACCATGACCGCCACCACCGCCACAGAAACCGAAATCACCCACCTCATCACCACCCACAACCTCACCGACATCGCCATCGCCGCCACCAACACCCCCACCACAACCGTCATCTCCGGCACCACCCACACCATCAACCACCTCACCCACCTCCTCCACACCAACGGCCACAAAACCCGCCCCCTCAACGTCAGCCACGCCTTCCACTCCCCCCACATGAACCCCATCCTCGACACCTTCCACAACCACATCACCACCCTCACCTACACACCCCCAACCATCACCTACGTCTCCGACCACACCGGCACCACCCTCCCCCCCGGCCACACCACCGACCCCACCTACTGGACCAACCACCTCCGCCACACCGTCCGCTTCCACCAAGCCACCCAAACCCTCCACAACCTCGGCACCACCACCTACCTCGAAATCGGACCCGACGCCATCCTCACCCCCCTCATCCGCGAAACCCTCAACCACACCCACACCACCCACGCGATCCCGGTCCTCCGCCGCAACCACCCAGAACCCCACACCGCCCTCACCGCCGCCGCCCACCTCCACACCACCGGCACCCCCATCACCTGGCCCACCACCACAACAACACCCCACACCGTCGACCTGCCCACCTACGCCTTCCAACACGACCACCTCTGGCTCACCCCACCCCACAACCACACCACCAACCCCACCCACCTCGGCCTCACCCCCACCACCCACCCCCTCCTCAACGCCACCATCACCACCCCCGACAACACCACCCACATCTCCACCGGCACCCTCTCCCTCACCACCCACCCCTGGCTCACCGACCACACCATCTTCGACACCCCCCTCCTCCCCGGCACCGCCTTCCTCGACCTCGCCCTCCACACCGCCGACCACACCGCCGACCACACCGCCGACCACACCCACCACACCGCCATCGACGAACTCCTCCTCCACGCACCCCTCCCCCTCACAGGGAAGGGCACGACGCAGGTGCAGGTGATCCTCAACCGCTCCGAACCGGACAGGACCACGCTGGAGGTCTACTCCCGGCCGGAAGGCGGCGACGACTGGACCCACCACGCCACCGCCTTACTGGTGAAGGACTCGGCCGAACCAGCCGGGGAACCCGGCGTCTGGCCGCCGCGGGACGCGACCGCTATCGATGTGGACGGCGTGTACGAGGCATTGGGAGAAGCCGGCCTCCATTACGGGCCCGCGTTCCGGGGTCTGCGGGCGGCGTGGCGGCGCGGCGACGAACTGTTCGCCGAGGTCGCCCTCCCGGAGGAACTGCACGACGACGCCGACCGGTTCGGCATCCATCCCGCGCTGCTGGACGCCGCCGTGCATCTTCCGGCCTGGGCGGGGCTGGCCGAGGTCCCGGAGGGGCAGAACCGGTTGCCCTTCGCGTGGAGCGGCGTGCGGCTGCACGCCTCCGGCGCGACCGAACTACGCGTGCGCGTCCTCCTCGGCGAGTCCGGGTCGCTGTCCCTCCAGGCCGCCGACCCCACCGGGACACCGGTCGTCTCGATCGACACGCTGTCGGCGCGGCCGGTCTCGTCGGAGCAACTCAGGCCGGCCGCTCCAGGGGTGGACAACGCGCTGTTCCGGGTGGCCTGGCGTCCTCTGGAACTCCTACCGGCGGCTCGTGAGTTCTGGGCGGTGTTGCGGGATCGGGAGCTGGCCGACGACCTGCGCCAGACCGGACTGAGCGTGTCCTACTACCCCGACCTCGACACCCTCACCCACGCCATCCGCGCCGGAGAACCCACCCCCGACCTCATCGCCCTCCCCATCAACCCACCCACCACACCCGACGCCCTCGGCACCGGCACCGGCACCGGCACCGGCACCGGCACCGCAGACGGTGACGGCACCGAAGACAGCGACATCATCACCGCCACCCACGCCATCCTCGAAGACACCCTCCTCACCCTCCAGCAATGGCTCACCGACGACCACCTCACCACCACCCGCCTCCTCGCCATCACCCACCACGCCATCACCCTCAACCACCCCAACCAGCCCGATCAACCCCCCATCAACCTCACCACCGCACCCGTATGGGGACTCATCCGCACCGCACAAACCGAACACCCCAACCGCATCCTCCTCGCCGACCTCGACCACCACCCC
>NZ_JAFCNB010000042.1 GCF_017896165.1 Microbispora oryzae | reverse complement strand
CCTTCACCATGGGCAACGCCTGGCAGTTCTTCATGGGCTACCGCTTCGCCATCTTCAACTACGCCACCCAGTCACTCGGCGGCGCGGTCAGCGTCAGCCGCTTCGACCTGACCACTCCGTGAGCACTCCCTGACACATCGGCACCTGACACATCGGCACCTGACACATCGGCGCCGTACGAGCCGGCCGGACGCCCGCAGGGGTGTCCGGCCGGTTCACCGGTGCGACGGCCCGCGCCGGGCGCGCCGGTCAGGTGACCGGCGCGGGATCGGTCACAGGCGGTAGGCCCGCTCCGCCGTCCCCCGCAGGACGGCGTCGGTCTCCTCGCCGGACAGCCCGGCGTCCGCGAGCAGCGTCCGCGCCGTCTCGGCCCAGACGGGCAGGGAACCCGCGAGGAGGCAGACCGGCCAGTCGGAGCCGAACATGAGCCGCCCGGGACCGAACGCGTCGAGCGCGACGTCGACGTACGGCCGCAGCGTCCCCGCGTCCCACTCGTCCCACGTCGCCTCGGTGATGATGCCGGAGAGCTTGGCCGTCACGTTCGGCTCCGCCGCGAGCTCCCGGATCAGACCGGCCCACGGCTCCAGCTCGCCGGCCACGATGTCCGGCTTGGCCAGATGGTCCAGGACGAAGCTCAGCTCGGGCAGCGCCCGTACGGTCTCGATGGCGGAGGGCAGCTGGTGGGGTTTGACGAGCACGTCGTAGGACAGCCCGGCCTCGGCCACGCGCCGCAGCCCGGCGCGGACGTCGTCCCGGGAGAGCCAGCGCGGGTCGGGCTCGGCCTGCACCAGGTGGCGGATCCCGCGCAGCAGTTCCCCGCCGGGTGAGGCCGCCAGCGCGGCGAGCTCGTCGGCGAGATCGGGGCGGGTCAGGTCGGCCCAGCCGACCACGGCGGCCACGGTCCCCGGCCCCGCCGCCAGTGCGAGGAACTCGCGCGTCTCCTCGGCGTCGGGGAGCACCTGCACGAGCACCGAACGGCTGATCTCCGCCTTCGCCGCGACCGAGTCGTAGTCGGCGAGGGTGAAGTCGCGGTTGATGGGCGCCATCTCCGGCGGTTCGAGCCAGGACTGCGGTCGCCGGGCGAGTTCCCAGGTGTGGTGGTGCGCGTCTACGTAAGTCACAGTGCGTCAAGAGCCTCTCGTGCCAGTTCCCTCAACGGTCTTCCGGTCGCCTCGGCCAGGCCGGCCAGGTCGTCGTGCTCCGGCTTGACTCCCCACGGGCCGTGCTTCATCCGCACGTCGTGGCCGTACAGGCGTACCGTCTCGAAGTGCCGGGGCAGCGCGACCTTCTCGACCTCGCTGCGCCGCAGGCCGAGGCTCCCCGTCTCGGCGAACACCAGGCTCTGCAGCGCGTCGGCCGACTCGGGCGGCGCGAGCACGTGGAGGACGTGCGCGGGCCTGCCCTTCTTCATCACGGCGGGCGTGATCCACGCGTCCGCGGCGCCCGCGGCCAGTGCGCGCTCGATGACGTGCGCGAGGACCTCGCCGGTCAGGTCGTCGAGGTTCGTCGACAGGACGATCTGCCGTCCGGGCTCGGTGACCGGCCGCCCGAGCATGGCCACGGTCACGTTGGGCCGGTCCGGCAGCTCACGGGTGCCCGCTCCGTACCCGGTCGCGCGCAGCTCCATCTCCGGCGGCGCGCCGTAGGCGGTGCCGGCGGCCAGGAGCAGGGCCGCACCCGTGGGTGTGACCGCCTCCCCCGCGGCCCCGCCGCGCACCCGGGCTCCCCTGAGCAGCGCGAGCGTGGCCGGGGCGGGCACCGGCAGCACGCCGTGGCGGGTCCGCACGGTGCCGCTGCCGAGCGGCAGCGGCGCGGAGTGGACCCGGGTCACGCCGAGATCGCGCAGCGCGGCGGCGCACCCGACGATGTCGATCAGTGTGTCGTGCCCGCCGAGCTCGTGCAGGTGCACCTCGGCCGGCGGTACGCCGTGCAGCGCGCCCTCGGCCTCCGCGATCGCGGTCAGCGCCGCCTCCGCCACCGGCAGGCCGGTCCTCGCGGCCATCTCGATCAGGGTCGAGGCGGGGCGTTCCGTGGCGTCGTCGTCGACGTCGATGCGGACGCGGAGCGCGGTCAGCGGCCCCGTGCGCACCTGTTCCGCGTCCAGCCGCCAGCCGGTCAGGCCGGTCCGGGCGACGGCGCGCCGCACGGCGTCCAGGGAGGCGCCCGCGTCGAGGAGGGCGCCGAGCAGCATGTCCCCGGCCAGGCCGGTGAACGGGTTCAGGTAAAGGATCACCTCGGCCCCCTCGTGAGGCGGTAGGCGGCGAGCGCCGCGCCGAATCCCGAGTCGATGTTGACCACGGTGATCCCGGCGGCACAGGAGGAGAGCATGGCCAGCAGCGCGGTGACGCCCTCCAGCGCCGCACCGTATCCGGTGGAGGTGGGCACCGCGATGACCGGTGTCTCCACCAGACCGCCGACGACGCTGGCCAGCGCCCCCTCCATGCCCGCGATGACGATCACGCTGTCGGCGGCGCGCAGCTCGTCCGCGGCGGCGAGCACCCGGTGCAGCCCCGCCACCCCCACGTCCCTGATCACGGTTGTGGTGAGGCCGAGGGCGGAGGCGACGGCGGCGGCCTCGGCGGCGACCGGGCCGTCCGACGTCCCCGCCGTCACCACGGCGACCCGGTGCCCGGCCGGCCGCGCCTCGCGCCAGGCGAGCAGCCGCGCGGCCGGGTCGTGCCGGCCGCCCGGGACGAGCGCGAGCACGGCCGCGGCCGTCTCGTGCTCGACCCGGGTCACCAGTACGGGCCCGGTGTTGCCGCCGAGCAGGGTGGTCACGATCCCGGCGATCTCATCCGTCCGCTTGCCCGGGCCGTAGACGATCTCGGGCACCCCCTGGCGGGCCTCCCTGCCGAGATCGACCCGCGCGTATCCGAGGTCCAGCGACTCGCTCATGCCGTGACGACGCGGATCACGGCCGGTCCTCCGCGAGGTAGGGGATCGTCATGGGGCCCTCCGGCAGCACGCACACCCGGCCGGGCAGGTCGCGTACGGCGGCGGCGATGTCGCCGGTCTGCTCCAGGTGGGCGGCGGCCAGGTCGGCGTCGCTCAGGTGCGACGTGTGCATGATCACCCGGGCGGCGCGCTGGATGCGCGCCTGGATCTGCACCTGCCACTGGTCCGGGACCGTCACGGTGCGGCGCGAGATCTCCTCGAAGAGCGCCTCCGGCGAGGCCGCGGAGGTGAGCACCTCGCGGTACGACCCGTGGTCGGGGAACCCGTCCCGGCACTCGGCGGCGCAGATGATCGTCCCGCCCGGCCTGACGACCTGGGCGGCGGCGCTCATGCCCTTCACCGCCTGGTAGAGGTTCTGGTCGAGCGGGAAGCCCGCGTTGGTCGTGACCACCACGTCGAACGGCTCGGCGACCGGCCGCATCGCCGCCGCGCGGGCCGCGGCCGTGGCGGCGGCGTGCATCGGCGCCAGGTCGCCGCCGAACGCCTGGACGATCCGCTGCTCGCGGTTGAGCACGACGTCGAGGGAGAAGGTGACCCCGGTCCCCGCGGCGATGGCGCGGACGTCGTCGTGGACGGGGTTGCCCTCGATGATCCCCCAGGTGGCCCGCGGGTCGCCGATCCGGGCGGCGTCGTGCAGGGTGAGCACGGTCTCCAGGGCGGCGAGGCCGGGCGCGACCAGCTTGGGGCCGCCGGAGAATCCGGCGAAGAAGTGCGGCTCGACGAAGCCCGTCGTGATCCGCACGTCCGCGTCAGCCCACTCCCGGTTGAGCCAGACCGGGACGTCCTTCCCGTAGCGGCCCATCCACTTCAGCGACGACGCGTCCCGGGCGTCGTGGTTGACGATCCGCACGGCGTCCACGACCCGGTCGCCGAACATCGCCCGCAGTTCGTCGCCGGTGTTGCCGCGGTGCGTGCCGGTGGCGACGAGGATCACGACGTCGCCGAGGTCGACCAGCCCGTCCAGCTCGTCGAGGATCGCGGGGATCATCAGGTGCCTGGGCTGCGGCCGGGTGCCGTCGCAGGCGGAGATGGCGACGGTCTGGCCGGGACGCACCCGCTCCCGCAGCGGCGGTCCGGCCACCGGCTCGCGCAGCGCGCGCCGCAGCTCGGCCGTCTCGTCCGCCGCCGCGGGCCGGGCCACCGGGGTGATGACGGTGGTCCGGTCGTCCGGGAGGTCGACCACCAGCCCGCCCGCCCCATATGCGAGATCAACCCGCATGGAGTTCCTCCCACAGCGCGCCCGGGACGTCCGTCGCGGCCAGCCGCAGGTCCTCCACGATCTCCTTGGCGCTGCGGGCCCCGATGAGGACGTTGGCGACGGCCGGGTGGCGGTGCGGGAAGAGGAGCGCGGCCGCGGGCAGCGGGACGCCGTGCGCCGCGCAGGTCCGCTCCAGCTCGCGCGCGCGGTCGACCACGTCGGACGGGGCCGCGCCGTAGTCGTAGGTGGTGCCACCGGCGAGGATTCCGCTGTTGAACACCCCGCCCGCGATCACGGCGACGCCGCGCCGCTCGCACTCCGGCAGCAGCTCGGCGGCGGCCGACCGGTCGAGCAGGGTGTAGCGTCCCGCGACCAGCACGGCGTCGACGTCGGTCTCGCGGACGAACCGGGTGAGCATCTCGGCCTGGTTCATCCCGGCGCCGATCGCGCCGATCACGCCCTGGTCGCGCAGCTCGGCCAGCGCCGGGTACGCCTCCCCCGCCGCCTGCGTCCAGTGATCGTCCGGATCGTGGATGAACACCAGGTCGAACCGGTCGAGCCCGGTCCGCGCGAGGCTGTCGTCGAGAGAACGCAGGACGCCGTCGCGGCTGTAGTCCCTGACCCGGACGTAGCCGGTGCGGCCGGGGAACCCGTCCTCATCGCCCTCGCCCGGGACCAGCACGCGGCCCACCTTGGTGGAGACGAACGCCTGGGCGGGACCGCCGGGCAGGCCGCGCAGGAACCGCCCGAGGCGTTCCTCCGCGAGCCCGGTCCCGTAGTGCGGCGCCGTGTCGAAGTAGCGGATTCCCGCGTCCCACGCCGCGGCGAGGGTCTCCTCGGCCTGCGCCTCGTCCACGGGCTCGAACAGCCCGGCCAGCGGCGCGGTGCCGAGCCCGTACCGTCCCAGCCCGGCGAGCGCGGCGGACGGGGCGCTCACGACGCCACCGGTCGCACGCGCAGCGCGGCCATTCCCCCGTCGACGGCCAGCTCGACGCCGACCGTGGACGCCGACTTCGGGCTCGCCAGGTAGGCGACGGCGCCGGCGACCTCCCGGGGGTCGACCAGCCGGCCGTGCGGCTGGCGCGCGGACAGCGCGGCCCGCTCGGCCGCGGGGTCGTCGGCGGCGTCCAGCAGCCGCCCCACCCAGGGGGTGTCCACGGTGCCGGGGCTGACGCAGTTGACCCGGATGCCCTCACGGACATGATCGGCCGCCATCGCCCGCGTGAGCGCGAGCACGGCGCCCTTGGACGCCGAGTACAGCGCGCGCTCCGGCAGGCCCGCGGCGGCCGCGATGGAACACATGTTGACGACCGCGGCGTGCGGCGACCGCCGGAGGTACGGAAGGGCCGCCCGGGTGACCCGCACGATGCCGACCACGTTGGCATCGAGCACGCGCATCCACTCGGCGTCGGAGTTGGCGGCGACCGTGCCCAGCGCCCCGATGCCCGCGTTGTTGACGACCACGTCGATGCGGCCGAACCGCTCCGCGACGGCCGTCACGGCCGCGCGCACAGCGGCGTCGTCGGTGACGTCGCAGACGAAGTCGGTGTCCTTGAGGTCGAGGACGGCCACCTGTGCGCCCCGGGCGGACAGTTCCTGGGCCACGGCCCGCCCGATGCCGGACGCCCCACCCGTGACGAGGGCGACCAGCCCCTCGAACTCGGGGAGTTCGCTCATGCCTGCCCCAGGCGCTGACGCTGGCGGCCCAGGCCGTCGATCTCCAGCTCCACCACGTCGCCCTCGCGCAGGAACTGGCCGCGGCCGAGGCCGACGCCCGCCGGGGTGCCCGTGTTCACCAGGTCGCCGGGCTCCAGCACCATGAACTGGCTGAGGTACCAGATGACGTGGTGCACGCCGAAGATCTGGTTCTTGGTGTTCCCGTTCTGGCGGAGTTCGCCGTTCACCCACAGCCGGAGGCCGAGCGCCTGGGGGTCGCCGGCCTCGTCCGGGGTGACCAGCCAGGGGCCGAGCGGGTTGAACGTTTCACACGACTTGCCCTTGGTCCACTGTCCGCCGCGCTCCGCCTGGAACGCGCGCTCGGAGACGTCGTTCGAGATCGCGTACCCCGCGATGACGGCGGCCGCGTCCTCCGGTGAGTCGAGGTAGCGTGCCGTACGTCCGATGACTACGGCCAGTTCGACCTCGTAGTCGGTCTTCACGCTCTGTCGCGGGACGAGAACCTCGTCGTCCGGTCCGATGACCGTGTTGGACGCCTTCATGAAGACCACCGGCTCCTCCGGAACCGCGGCGCCGGTCTCCTCGGCATGGTCGGAGTAGTTCAGTCCGATGCAGACGACCTTGCCGGGTCTGACGACCGGTGCTCCGACCCGCGAGAACGGCTCCGCCTCGGGCAGAGAGCCCTCCGCGAGGGCCGCCCGCACCCGCTCGATACCGTCCCCGGCCAGGAACGCGCCGTCGATGTCGGCCGTCAGCGACGACAGGTCCAGGGTCCGACCGTCGGGCGCGACCACACACGGACGCTCCCCACCCGACGGACCCACCCGCAACAGCTTCACGAACTGCCTTCTTCCACTCGGTTCACGGATCTACGTGCAGTGCCGAGCCTGTCAGATTCATCGGATTGAAGTAAAGCCACGAGCAGTCGCCTATCTCCGGTTTGCCAGACCTGCACCACATGCGACCATACTGTCCAGGTCATATACATCGGATCATTTGGAGTGCTGGCTGATGCCGACCATCACCTCCGTGGACGTGATCGACGTCCGGTTCCCCACATCGGCCACCCTCGACGGGTCGGACGCGATGAACCCGGACGGCGACTACTCCGCGGCGTACGTGGTCCTGGGTACGGACGGGGACCTGGAAGGGTACGGGCTGACGTTCACCATCGGCCGTGGCAACGACCTGTGCGTGGCCGCGGCCCGCCAGATCGGCGCCCGGCTGACCGGCCGAGACGTCGACGAATTGGCGGCCGACCTCGGCGGCCTGTACCGGGAGATCATGGCCGACAGCCAGATGCGCTGGCTCGGCCCCGAGAAGGGCGTGGTCCACCTGTCCGCCGCGGCGGTGCTCAACGCCGCGTGGGATCTGGCCGCCCGCAGGGCCGGCAAACCGTTGTGGCGGTTCGTCGCCGACATGACACCGGAGGAACTGGTCGCCGCCTGCGACTTCCGGTATCTGTCCGACGCGCTCACGCCGGAGGAGGCCGTCGAGATGCTCGCGCGGCTCGCCCCGACGCGCGAGGAGCGCGTGGCGGAGCTCGCCCGGGACGGCTACCCCGCCTACACGACCACCCCGGGATGGCTCGGCTACAGCGACGACAAGCTGCGCCGGCTGTGCCGCGAGGCCATCGCCGACGGCTGGACCCACATCAAGCTCAAGGTCGGCGCGAACATCGACGACGACATCCGGCGCCTGGGAATCGCGCGGGAGGAGATCGGCGAGCGCACGCTCATGATCGACGCCAACCAGGTGTGGGACGTGCCGGAGGCCATCGAGTGGGTCAACCGGCTGGCTCCCTACGCGCCGCTGTGGATCGAGGAGCCCACCAGCCCCGACGACATCCTCGGGCACGCCGCCATCCGCAAGGCCATCGCCCCGACCGGCGTGGCCACCGGCGAGCACGCCCACAACCGCGTCATGTTCAAGCAGCTCCTCCAGGCCGGTGCCATCGACTACTGCCAGATCGACTCCTGCCGCCTCGCGTCGGTGAACGAGATCGTCCCGGTGATGCTCATGGCCGCCAAGTTCGGCGTGCCGGTCTGCCCGCACGCGGGCGGCGTCGGCCTGTGCGAGCTGGTCCAGCACATGTCCGTGGTCGACTACGTCTGCGTCAGCGGCACCCTCGAAGGACGGGTCCTGGAGTACGTGGACCACCTGCACGAGCACTTCACCGACCCGGTCAGGATCGAGCGCGGCCGCTACCGTCTGCCCGGCCTGCCCGGCTACAGCGCCCAGATGCACCCCGAGTCGATCGCCGCCTACCGCTACCCCGACGGCCACGAGTGGGCCGGCTGACGTGACCGCGTTCCGGCCCCTCGGGCGCGGAACGCCTGACGGGCCGGACGGCCTCGCCGCCGGGCGCCCGCCCGGCGGCGAGGCCGTCCTCGTAGGCTTTGCCATCGGGATCGCGGAGGGAGACCGCCGGTGGACGACGTCATGAGTCGATTGAGCGAGCGGCTGCGCGCGGAGAGCGGGCTGATCGTCGCGTACTCGGGCGGCGCGGACTCCGCACTGCTCGCCTTCGCCGCCGCGCGGGTGCTCGGCAGCCGGGCGCTCGCCGTCACCGCCGTGTCGCCCAGCCTGGCCGCGTCTGAGCGGGCCGCCGCGCGCGAGTTCGCCCGCCGGCACGGCCTGGCCCACCTCGAGGTGTGCACGGACGAGGCGGACCGGCCCGCGTACGCCGCCAACGGACCCGATCGCTGCTACCACTGCAAGTCGGCGCTGTTCGACGCGCTGGACCCCCTGGCCGCCGCGATGGGCGCCAGGATCGCGCTCGGCACCAACCTCGACGACCTGGGCGACCACCGGCCCGGCCAGCGGGCCGCGGCCGAACGCGGCGTCGTCACCCCGCTCGTGGACGCCGGCCTGACCAAGGCCGGCGTCCGGGCGCTCAGCCGCGAGCTCGGCCTCGTCACGGCGGACAAGCCCGCCGCGCCGTGCCTCGCCTCGCGGGTGACCTACGGCGATCCGGTGACGCCGGAGATCCTGCGCAGGGTCGAGGCGGCGGAGGCCGCCGTGCGCGACCTCGGGTTCCCCGTGTGCCGGGTCCGCGCCCACTCCCAGGGCACGCTCGCGCGTGTCGAGGTGCCCGCCGCCGAGATCGCCCGGGCCGGCGAACTGCGCGAGCGGATCGACGCGGCCGTCCGCGGCGCGGGCTTCTCCTTCTGCTCGCTCGACCTGTCCGGGTTCGCCTCCGGCCGCCTCAACGCGCTGCTGCCGCTGCTCCCGCGGGCGGCCGGAAACCGCTGACGACGCCACAGACGGCGGTGACCGGGTCCGCGATCCGCGGGCCGGCCACCGCCTGCCACTGTCATTCCTGTGTCTTGCCTCCGGTGAGGCGGGAGATCACGAGGGCGATCAGGATGATCACGCCGTTGAGTGCCTGGATCCATTGGGCGGGGACGCCGGCGAGGGTGAGGACGTTCTGGATCATGTAGAG
>NZ_JAFCNB010000041.1 GCF_017896165.1 Microbispora oryzae | reverse complement strand
GGGCGAGGTGGTGGTCGAGGAGGGTGATGGTCTGGTCGTAGGTGTGGGCGAAGGCGGGGAAGGTTTCGTAGAGTTGCCGGCCCATGGCGGGGTGTTGGCTGCCCTGTCCGGTGAACACGAACGCGATCGGGTCTCCACCGCCGGTGCGACCCGCACCACTGCTGCGACCCGGACCTGACCGGGCGCCACCTCCACCGTTGCCCCGGTTGCCGGTCGCGGTGCCGGTCACCACTCCGGGTGGTGTGCGTGTTGTGGTGGCGAGGGTTGTGGTGTGGTCGAGGAGTTCTTGGCGGGTGGTGCCGAGGATGACGGCGCGGTGCTCGTGGTGGGCGCGGGTGGTGGCCAGGGAGTGGGCGACGTCGGCGGGGTGGAGGCCGGGGTGGCGTTCGATGTGCGCGGCCAGGCGGGCCGCCTGCGCGCGTAACCCATCGGCGGTCTTGGCCGACAGCGTCCACGCCACCGGGACATTCACCGGGACATCGACTGGGACATCCGCCGGGACTGTCTCCGCCGCCTCAACCGGCGCTGCCGCCGGGTTGGTGCCGCCGTCTTCTTCCGTGGGCGCGGGGTCGGGGGCTTGTTCGATGATGACGTGGGCGTTGGTGCCGCTGATACCGAAGGCGGAGACGGCGGCGCGGCGGGGGCGTCCGGTCTCGGGCCAGGTGGTCGGCTCGGTGAGGAGGGACAGGGCGCCGGAGGACCAGTCGACGTGAGGCGACGCCTGCTCGGCGTGCAGAGTCTTGGGCAGTGTGCCGTGCCGTATGGCCAGCACCATCTTCATCACGCCCGCCACACCGGCCGCCGCCTGGGTGTGACCGATGTTCGACTTCAGCGATCCGAGCCACAGCGGGCGATCGTCCGGCCTGCTCCGGCCGTAGGTCGCGAGCAGCGCCTGTGCCTCGATCGGGTCCCCGAGGGCGGTGCCGGTGCCGTGGGCTTCGACGGCGTCGACGTCGCCGGGCGACAGCCCCGCGTCGTCGAGCGCCTGCCGGATGACGCGCTGCTGGGACAGCCCGTTGGGGGCGGTGAGCCCGTTGGAGGCGCCGTCTTGGTTGACGGCGGTGCCGCGGATGAGGGCGAGGACGCGGTGGCCGTTGCGGCGGGCGTCCGACAGGCGTTCGACGAGGAGGAGGCCGACGCCCTCGGCCCAGCCGGTGCCGTCCGCGGAAGAGGAGAACGCCTTGCACCGGCCGTCGGACGACAGCCCGCCCTGGCGGGAGAACTCGGTGAACATGCCCGGGCTCGACATCACGGTCGCCCCGCCCGCGAGCGCCAGGTCCGACTCACCCGACCGCAGTGACCGTACGGCGAGGTGCAGCGCCACCAGCGACGACGAACACGCCGTGTCGACCGTGACCGCCGGACCTTCCAGACCGAAAACGTGCGCGATCCGTCCGGAGGCGACACTGGGGGCCGTCCCGGTCAGCGCGTAGCCCTCAGCGCCCTGCGCCGTCTCGTGCAGGCGGGGGCCGTAATCCTGCGGCATGAGACCGACGAACACGCCGGTGCGGCTCCCCGCCAGAGAGCCCGGTACGACGCCGGCCCGCTCGAACGTCTCCCACGCGGTCTCCAGGAGGAGCCGCTGCTGTGGGTCCATCGCCGCCGCCTCACGCGGGCTGATTCCGAAGAAGTCGGCGTCGAACCGGTCGGCCTCGTGCAGGAACCCCCCTTCCCGTGTCGTCGACGTGCCGGGCCGCACTCCGTGGGGGTCGTACAGCGCCTCCACGTCCCAGCCGCGGTTGGCGGGGAAGGCGGTGATCGCGTCCGTCCCGCCGGCGATCAGGTCCCACAGCTTCTCCGGGGTGTCGGCTCCGCCGGGCCAGCGCCCGGCCATGGCGACCACCGCGATCGGCTCGTCCGCCCGCCGGTCGGCCGGCCGGTTCGCCGGCGGAGCGGCGACGTCCGCTGACAGCCCGCCGGCGGCGAGATCGTGCAGATGCCGGGCGAGCGCTACAGGGGAGGGGTGATCATAGGTGACGGTCGACGGGATGGGCAGGCCGGTGGCGGCGGCCAGCGCGTCGCGCAACTCCACCGCCCCCAGCGAGTCGAGTCCGAGCGCCTTGAACGTCTGGTCGGCCGCGACGCTCCCCGCGTCCGCGTGCCCGAGGACGCCGGCCGTGGCGGAGACCACGAGGTCGAGCAACGCGCCGGGCTCCCCCAACTCGCGCCGCTGAGATCTGGTCTCGGCCCCGGAACCCGTGGACGGGCCCTCCCCTCCGGGACCCGGCTCACGCGACTCGGACGCGGTGACGGGCGGCCGTCGCAGACCGTCCGTGCCGTCCGTGCCGTCCGTGCCGTCCGTGCCGTCCGTGCCGTCCGTGCCGTCCGTGCCGTCCGTGCCGTCCGTGCCGTCTGTGCCGTGCTCGCTGTCCGTGCCGCCGGTGCTCACCTCGGACGGCAGGTCGAACCAGTGGCGTTCGCGCTGGAAGGGATAGGTCGGCAGCGGCACGCGCCGCGCGCCGGGGACGGCACCCGTCCAGTCCACCGGAACCCCGGACACATGGGCCTGCGCCAGCGACCGGAGGAACTGACCGAGCCCGCCGTTGCCCCGCCGCAGGCTCCCCATCACCACGCCGCCGCCGTCCTCGTCGAGGATCCGGCGGACGCCGGCGGCCAGGATCGGATGCGGGCTCGCCTCGATGAACACGTCGTGGCCGTCCCGGACGGCAGCCCGGACCGCCCGCTCGAACTCGACCGTATGACGGAGGTTGCGGTACCAATACTCGGCGTCGAGCCCGGACGTGTCGGCCAGATCGCCGGTGAGGCTGGAGTAGAACGCCACGTCCGCGCGCCGGCCGGAGAAGGGGGCCAGGTCGGCCAGCAGCCGGTCCCGTACGGCCTCCGCGTGGGCGGAGTGCGACGCGTAGTCGATGACCACCCGCCGCACGTCGACGCCCTCGGCCGCATAGGCGGCGACGAACGCGTCGAGCGCCTCGGCGTCACCGGACACCACGGTGGCCTCCGGGCCGTTGACCCCGCCGATCTCCAGCCGTCCCTCGTACCGGCCGATACGCTCGCTCACCTCGGCCCGCGGCAGGGGGACGGAGGCCATGCCGCCACGCCCGGAGATCGCGGCGATCGCCCGGCTGCGCAGAACGACGAGCGCTGCGGCGTCCTCCAGGGACAGCGCGCCCGCGACGTGGGCGGCGGCGATCTCGCCCTGGGAGTGCCCGGTCACCGCGTCCGGCCGTACCCCGTACGACTCCCACAGGCGCGCCAGGGCGACCATGACGGCGAACAGCGCAGGCTGGACCACGTCGACCCGGTCGAGTGACGGCGCTCCCGGCCGTTCCCAGAGCACGTCGGCGGGGTCGTAGTCCACGTGAGGGCGCAGCGCGCCGGCCGCGTCGGCCAGGTGGCGGGCGAAGACCGGTGAGGCCACGGCGAGGTCGCGTCCCATGCCGGCCCACTGGCCGCCCTGGCCGGGGAAGACGAAGACGATCCGCCCGCTCTCCGGCCGGGCACGCCGGCGGGGTCGCGCGCTCGCTCTCACTGCTCCGGCCGCCGGATCGCCCGCGGCGAACGCCCGTAGCCGTTCCCGCAGGTCCGCGCCGTCCGTGCCGATGATCACGGCTCGCCGGGCGAACGACGTGCGGCCGGCGGCGAGGGTGTACGCGACGTCGGCGGCGTCGCCGTCCAGGGACGTGCCGGCGGCGAGCCGCCCGGCCTGCTCGCGCAGCGCGTCGTCGTCGCGGGCCGACAGCACGAGCGGCAGCACGGTGGCGGCCGGCCCGGAGCCGGCCGTCCCGGCCGGCGCGGGTGCTTCGGCGAGCACGACGTGGCAGTTGACGCCGCCCATCCCGAACGAGCTGACCCCGGCAACCAGCGGCGCGTCGGGCCGTGGCCAGGAGGCGAGCTCGGTGGCCACCCGCAGGTTGAGCGCCGTGAGGTCGATGCGCGGGTTGGGCGTCTCGAAGTTCAGGCTGGGCGGGACCTCCCGATGGTGGACGCTCAGCACCGCCTTGAGCAGCCCGACGATCCCGGCCGCACCCTCAAGGTGGCCGACGTTCGTCTTGGCCGAGCCCACGACCAGCGGCGATCCGGCGGGCCTGGCCGAGCCGAGTGCCGCCCCGAGGGCGGCGGCCTCGATGGGGTCGCCGACCTTCGTGCCGGTGCCGTGCAGTTCGACCACCTGGACCGCGGCGGGGTCGATGCCGGCACGGCGGACGGCCAGGCGCACGACCTGTTCCTGCGCCGCCCCGCCGGGTACGGTGAGGGCCTCGGTCGCGCCGTCGTTGTTGACGGCGCTGCCGAGCAGGACGGCGTACACGTGGTCGCCGTCGGCCAGCGCGCGATCGAGCGGCTTCAGCACGACGATCCCGCCGCCCTCGCCTCGGACGTATCCGTTGGCCCGGGCGTCGAAGGTGAAGCAGCGGCCGTCGGGCGACAGCCCGCCGAACCGTTCCGCGGTGACCGTGCTCTCCGGCGCGAGGTTCAGGTTGACGCCACCCGCGAGCGCGACCGGCGACTCGCCCGACCGGAGGGTGTCACAGGCCAGGTGGACCGCCACCAGGGAGGATGACTGGGCGGTGTCCACGGTGAGACTCGGCCCGCGCAGGTCCAGCGCGAACGAGACGCGGTTGGCGAGGACGCCCCGGGTGAGACCGGCGAGCGTGTACCGGCTGACGGCGGCCTCGCCGTGCCGGGCGACGAGAGTCGCGTAGTCGGAGGCCATGGCGCCGAGGACGACGGCGGCCGATGTCCCCGCGAGGCCGGCGGGCCGGATCCCGGCGTCCTCCAGAGCCTCCCAGGCGAGTTCGAGGGCGAGTCGCTGCTGGGGATCCATGGCGGCGGCCTCCCTCGGAGAGATCCCGAAGAAGGCCGCGTCGAAGTGGTCGACCTGGTCGAGGAAGCCGCCGCGCATCCCGGGGGGCAGCGGGCCGGCCGACCTGCGGCTCTCCGGAGGCGTGCCGATGGCGTCACGCCCGGCGCGCAGCAGCCCCCAGAGGTCCCGCGGGTTCGCCGCGCCGGGCAGCCGGCAGGCCAGCCCGATCACCGCGATGGGTTCCGCGGCCGGCCGGGCCGGTGCCGTCGTTCCTTCTGCTGCCATCGCACCGTCCGCCTCGTGTCGTGCCGACGCCGTTTCCGGCGCGCGGCGTCCGCCTCGCCGTCGCTTTTCCGGCCGGCCCGTGGCCCGGTGAATCCCCTGCCGCGGAATCCGGGGATCGGTTGCCGCCGGATCGCCGTACGTCGCCGCCGCGGTGGTGTCCGCGGCATGGCGAAATGGCGCGGGCGCCGTTGCGTACTGGATTCGGTGAATGGCGAGGGCGCCGTGACGAGAGGCTCAGCGGCACGTCACGACGACGGTCCCGACCTCCGCGCCGGGCGCCCGAACCCCGGACAATTACCGGCTCGCGAATTCGACATTGGCACGAATATCATGAAATCGTCAACTGTGAGCTGAATCACCGACCTTTTGGGCGCTTTCATAAGCGTTTCTTTTCTGGCATTCATCGGAAAACGTAATTGGACCGCGAGGCGCCGTTCCGCTTACCGTGTCACGAAAGTGATCGGCCAACCGGCGAGCATTCGGGGGTTCCATGGCGGCGGTCGCGGCGGCCGCTCAGGCGGTGGCGGGGTGCCGCCGCAACGTCGCGGAGGCCACCGCCATGATCGCCAGTACGAGGACCGCGAGGCCGGTCAGCGAGGCGGCCAGGGAGACGCCGAGGCCCGTGGCGAAGCCGATGCCAAGGATCGGGAGGGCGAGGCCGACGTAGCCGGCGAGGAAGATTCCGGCGATCGCCTCGCCCCGCGCGCCCGCGGGGGCGAGTGTCGCCGCGGTGCCCAGCGAGCCCTTGAGCAGGCTGCCCGCGCCGGCGCCCGCGACCAGACCGCCGGCCAGGAAGGCGGGCGAGGAGGAGGACAACACGCCCGCGGCCAGCACGACGACGCCCACCGCGGTCAGGGTGAAGCCGACGGCGAGCTGGCGGGCCAGCGGCAGCCGGCCGAGGGCGATCTGCGCGACCGCGGCCCCGCCGAAGACCAGGAAGGCGGCCAGGCCGGCCACGATCGGCGACGACTGGCCGATGGCGGCCAGGAAGGCGGGCGCGACGGAGGTGAAGAGCCCCAGGATGGCGAAGAGCGCGAAGGCCGCGCCGCCGACCGCGAAGTAGCGGGCCCGGGCGGTGGACGGCACGGCCACCCGCTGCGGGCGGTACGTCCGGCCCCTCTCGATCGCCACGGTCTCCGGCACCAGCGCCAGCGCGACGGCCGAGACGATCAGCAGGACCAGGAACACGGCGAACGGCACGGTCAGCTTGCCGTCGACGTACCGCACCAGCACGCCCGCGACCAGCGGGCCGAGTCCGATGCCGCCGAGATTGGCCGCCGTGGCGACCAGCACGGGGCGGTTCGGCGAGGCGTTCGGACGGGAGGCGGCGCCGAGCTCGGCGAGGTGCGCCGTGGCCGTGGCGGTGGCCATGCCGACGCTGAGACCGCTCACGACGCGGGCCACGACGAGCCCGGGCAGGTCCGGCCACACGAGGAAGAGCACCGCGGCGACCGCCTGCAGCAGGATCGCGGGCAGCAGCACGCGGCGGCGGCCGAGCCAGTCGGAGACGTGCCCCGCCAGGAAGAGACTGACCACGACACCCACGGCGTACGCCGCGAAGGCCACCGTCACCATCATGGTCGAGAAGTGGTCCCGCTGCCGGTAGAGAGTCCACAGCGGCGTCGGGGCGGAAGAGAAGGCCATCTCGACGGCGAAGGCGGCGGCGACGATCCAGAATCCGGCGGCGTGGCGGGAGGCGGACGGCGCCGGAACGGCGGCCCGCGCTTCAACGCTCTGTGTGGTCACACTCAACTCCTTGCAAAGTTCGACACGGTGCCCATAACGCGGCAGCGCCCGGCCGCCATACCATCTCAACCATTGAATGTTTCTGCTGGAAGACATCTTCACAAGAGATGGGAACGGGCGCGTGGAGCTGCGTCACCTGGAGGTTTTCCTGGCGATCGCCGAGGAAGGCACCATCACGGCGGCCGGTGAGCGGCTGCATATCGTCCAGTCAGGGGTCAGCAGCACGTTGCGGGCGCTCGAGGCCGAGCTCGGCGGCCCGTTGTTCGTCCGCACGGCCCGGCAGGCCGTGCTGACCGAGGCGGGTCGTGCGCTGGTGCCCGAGGCGAGGGCCACGCTCGCCGCGGCGGACGGCGCACGCCAGGCCGTGCTGGAGACGCGGGCCGGGGTGCGGGGGCCGCTGGTGGTCGGCACGATGACGGTGCTGCGACTGATCAATCTGCCCCGGCTGCTCGGCCGCTTCCAGTCGGCCCACCCCCACGTCACGGTGAGTATGCGGACATTTCCCGACGGCTCGACCGGACTCGTCCGCGCGCTGACGGACGGCCGGATCGACGTGGCGTTCGTCTCGCTCACCACGGCGCCGCCGCCCGGAGTGCAGGTGCGTGAGCTGGGCCGGGTGCCGCTGCGCTTGATCCTGCCGCCGGGACATCCCCTCTCCGGCGCGCGGGACGTCTCGCTGGCCGAGCTGAGCGGCGACCGGTGGATCGACTCTCCTCCCGGCTTCGGGAATCGCGCGGTCGTGGACGAGGCGTTCGCCCGCGCCTCGCTCCGCCGCTCGATCATGCTGGAGACCGCCGACATCACGTCGATCCCCGCGTACGTGCGGGCCGGTCTCGGGGTGGCGCTCGTGCCGGACCTCTTCCCCCTCGGCGACACCCCGCAGAAACCCCTGCGCGGCGAGCAGCTGTACTGGTCGATGTCCCTGGCGACCCCCGCGGCCAGGGCGGCGCGCGGGGTGGTGCGCACCTTCATGGAAGCGGTGGAGACCGAGATGGCGTCAGACGTTTCGCCGCCGTGAGGGGGGTACATCGCGGAGCGCGTTCTCGTCGCAGCTCGCCGCGGCCCCCCCGGCCGTTCGCGGGAGCGCGGACGGGATCCGGACGGGATCCGGCCGGCACGGGAGGACGATGCGGATCGAGGACTACGCCCTGATCGGCGACATGCACACTGCCGCGCTCGTGGGCAGGGACGGCTCGATCGACTGGCTCTGCCTGCCGCGCTTCGACTCCGGCGCCTGCTTCGCGGCCCTGCTCGGCGGGCGCCGCGCCGGACGGTGGTCACTGGCCCCCGCCTGGGCAGGGCCGCCCGCGGCCCGCCGATACCAGGATGGCACGCTGATCCTGGAGACCGCCTGGGACACGCCCGAGGGATCCGTGCGGGTGCTGGACTTCATGCCGCCCCGGGGCCAGGCGCCCGACGTGATGCGGATCGTGGAGGGAGTGCGCGGCCGGGTGGAGATGCGCATGGAGATGATCCTGCGCTTCGACTACGGCAACGTGGTTCCGTGGGTGCGGCACGGGGACGGCACGCTGGCCGCCATGGCCGGCCCCAACGCCACCTGGCTGCGTTCGCCCGTGCCGCTCGACCACGACGACCACACCCACCGCACCACCGCGTCGTTCACCGTCGCGCCGGGCGACCGGGTGCCGTTCGTGCTGACGTGGCGCGAGTCCTGGCTCGGTGCCCCTGATCCGGCCGACCCGGTGGACTCCCTGGCCGTCACCGAACGGGCGTGGCGCGACTGGGTGGGCCGCTGCCGGTACGAGGGGGAGTACGGCGAGGCCGTCCGGACCAGCCTCCTCGTGCTCAAGGCCCTCACCTACGCCCCGACCGGCGGCCTCGTCGCGGCCGCCACGACCTCGCTGCCGGAGCGCCTCGGCGGGTCCCGCAACTGGGACTACCGCTACTGCTGGCTGCGCGACGCCAGCTTCACGCTGGACGCGTTGATCTCCTCGGGCTACGAGACCGAGGCGACGGCCTGGCGGGACTGGCTGTTGCGCACGGTGGCCGGAGACCCGGCCGATCTGCAGATCATGTACACGATCGAGGGCGCCCGCCGCATCCCCGAATGGACGCTTGGCTGGCTGCCGGGCTACGAGGGCTCCCGTCCCGTCCGCGTCGGCAACGCGGCCTCACGGCAGTTCCAGCTCGACGTGTACGGCGAGGTCATCGACTGCCTGCACCGCGCGCGAGAGGCGGGCCTGCCCCCCGAGGACCAGGCGTGGGATCTCCAGCGCGCGTTGATGGAATATCTCGAAGGGGCCTGGAGGAAGCCCGACAACGGCCTCTGGGAGGTCCGCGGGCCGCGCCGGGACTTCACCCACTCCAAGATCCTCGCCTGGGTCGCGGCCGACCGGATGGTGTCGGCCGTCGAGCGGCAGGGGCTGGACGGGCCCGCGGATCGCTGGCGCGCGCTGCGCGAGGAGATCCACCGCGAGGTGTGCGCCCGTGGCTACGACCCCGGCCGTAACACCTTCACCCAGTTCTTCGGTTCGAAGGGGCTGGACGCGGCCCTTCTGCTGATTCCCCGGCTGGGCTTCCTGCCCCTGGACGACCCCCGGGTCCGCGGCACGGTCGACGCCGTGCGGCGCGAACTGGCGGACGACGGGTTCGTGCGGCGCTACCTGCCGGAGGCCGACGACGTGGACCGGCTGTCCGGGGGCGACGGCATGTTCGTGGCCTGCTCGTTCTGGCTGGCCGACGCGCTGGCCCTGCTCGGGCGCACGGAGGAGTCGCGCGCCCTGTTCGGGCGGCTGCTCGGCCTGCGCAACGACGTCGGCCTCCTGTCGGAGGAGTACGACGTGAGGGCCGGGCGGCAGACCGGCAACTTCCCGCAGGCGTACAGCCACGTGGCCATCGTGAACACGGCGACCGCCCTGGCCGGGGGGAGCGACCCCACGTGAACCCCGGAACGGCCTCAGCGCCAGAGCCCGGGGCCGGAAGCTGAGCGCCAGAGCTCGGCGAGGGCGCGCAGATCCCGGGCCTCGATCCGCGGGGCTGTCATGGTGGCGGGGTACGGCCCCCCGTTCCGGTTCAGCCACGCTCCGGTGAGGCCGGCCCGCTGTGCGCCGTCGATGTCCCAGGGGTGCACCGCGACCAGGGCCGCCTCCTCCGGCCCGACACCTGCCTGATCGAGGACGTATCCGTAGGCGGCGGGGGAGGGCTTCCAGGCCCGGGGAACGCTGACGTCGAGCGTCGCCTCCACCAGGTCGAGGATCCCCTCCCGGTCGAGGATGCCCCTGGTCATCGCCGCCGCGCCGTTGGTCATGGTGAACAGCCGCAGGCCGCTCTCCCGCAGCGCCCGCATCCCCTCGGGGATGTCCGGATGGACGCGCAGTTCGGTGAAACCCTCAAGCACGTGCTCGACGGCGCCGGCCGCGCTGGGACCTGTCGCGCCGATGCCCCGCCCGGCCAGCAGCCCGCGCAGCACGTCGGCGGCGATCGCGGCGAAGCCGGCGTAGGCGCCGGTCACGGTGAGCGCGAACCCGTCGCGCAGCACGCCGGCGAACCAGGCGGGCATCAGGTCGCCGGGCAGTCCGACGTCCTCGAACCGGGCCCGCAACGGCTCCATGTCCGTGAGCGTCTCGTTGACGTCGAAGATCACTACCTGCGGTCGCGCCGAAGGGCCGGACATCGTCTCTCCTCGGTCGTCGAGGTGGCGGTGACGGTGGAGGCTGTCCAAGGTAGGCGTGGACGGCGAAGGCGGCAACCCGGTGGCCCGGCCGGCAAGAGTTGCCGGTTTCGTGGACAACGTCTGGACATGACGTGGGCATGGCGTGGAAACGCATCCGGAGGGCCGAGAACACGCGCACCGTGCGAGGCAGTCGGAAAGAGGTGACGCGTCATGGTGCGACCTGATCTTGGAAATCGTGTCGACGTGACGGAACTCCGTCAGAAGTACGACCGGGTGGGGGCGAGCCCTCCCGCCCAATTACTCGACGGGCTCACCTGTCTGGCCGGTCTCTATCTGGCCATCTCTCCGTGGGTCGTGGGGTTCGCCGGTTTTCGGAACCTGCTCGTCAACAACCTGATCGTGGGCCTGGCGGTCGCGGCGCTGAGCATCGGCTTCGCCTCGGCGTTCGGCCGTACGTACGGCGTGAGCTGGGCGACCCCGCTGCTGGGCATCTGGACCATCATCGCGCCCTGGGTGATCAGCGGGCAGCCGGCCACCACCGCGACCATCTGGAACAACGTGGTCACCGGAGCCCTGATCCTCATCTTCGGCGCGGGCGCGCTCGGGATGGCGCTGTCGGGCCGCGGACGGCACGGGCAAGGGGTGAGGCACGGGCCAGGCGAGTGGTGACCGGCCCGGCCCTCGTCGACGGGGCCTGATCACCTCGCGGAAACGGCGCGCGGTCCGCGTCCGGCCGTTCACATCACGTTTGCGGAGCGGTCCGTACGTTTCCCGCCATGCGAGGACTCTTGACAGGACTGACCGTCGCCGCCCTGCTCACGGCCGCCTGCGGCACCGGTGCCGGGCGAGAGGGTACGGCGGCCCGGCCGGCGGGCACCCCCCGGACGGCCGCGACGGCCGCGTGCGCCCCCGGGATCGAGAACGCGCTCCGGGCGTGGGCCGGGGCCGGCTTCAGCGGCTCGATCGCGATACTCAGGGACGGCGCGATCGAGTGCCGCGCCGCGTACGGCATGGCCGACGTCGCCGAAGGACGCCCGAACACGTCCGGAACGGTTTTCAGCATCGGTTCCGTGACCAAGGCGGTCACCGCGGCCGCGATTCTGCGGCTGGCCGACGAGGGGAGGCTGTCGCTCGACGACCGGGTCGGCACGCTCCTGCCGCGGCTGCGCGGCCCGGTGGCCAAGGCGACGATCAGGCAGCTGCTGGTGCACACCAGCGGGCTCAACGGCACCCACGGCGGCGACGACGAACCGCTGTCGCGCGACCAGGCGCTGAAGGCGATCGGCAGGCTGAAGCTCGCCTTCCGGCCCGGAGCCGGATATGTCTACTCAAACGCCGGATACACCCTGCTGGCGCTGGTGGTCGAGCAGTTGACGGGCGGTTACCGCGACTATCTGAGCTCGACCGTCCTGCGGCTCCCCGGCGGGCGCCTGGCCGGCGGGTTCTGGGACGGCCGGCCCGCCGCGCCCGGCCCCCGCGCCGTCGGATACCTCGAAGACGGGCGGACGGGACACCAGGGCGGGTTCGCCGGGCCCTACTGGGGGGTCGAGGGCAACGGCGGGCTGGCGATGACCGTCCCCGATCTGGCCTCCTGGACCTACGCGCTCTTCACCGGGCAGGTAATCTCACCCGCGTCGGCGCAGGTCGTCGCCCGCCCCGGCCGGCCGCTCGGCGGCGGCAGGGCGGAGACGCCCGGCTGGGTGTCCTACGACAGGTCGCTGTACGGCGAGCGGTTCCTCAGCACGGCCGGCGGCGGTGGCGAGGTCGGCCACAACGCCGTCGTGGCCTGGGTCCCCGGCCAGCGGCGCGTGGTCGCCATCGCGTCGAACACGCCGAAGGTCTCCGCCGAGGACCTGCTGCGGGCGGTGGGACCGGCACTGCTGGCCGGGCGTCCGCTGCCCAGGCCGTCGGCCGCCGCGTCCGCCCGCGACCTCACGGATATGGTCGGGACATACCAGCTCGCGAAGGGAGGAAGGTTCACGGTGACTGCGGCAGCGGGCAGGCTGACCGTCTCCGCCACCGGGGCGGACGCGGTGGACGCGCTGGCCCCGCCCCGCGCGGGCGGCGGCACGGACGGCAGCGGCGGCACGGGCCGCACGGACGCGGCGCTGCGCGCGCACGAGCAGCGGGTGCTGGCATTGCTGAACGGCGCCACCCAGGAGGGCCGAAGGGAGCGCGCCTCCCTGGAGAAGGCCTTCGGCGCGCTGTCGGGCCTGGCGCTCGCGGGCACGATCACCGAGGGCTCCGACATCCGCACGTACGTCTCCCTCACCACGGGTAAGGGCCCGATCCTGGGCTGGTACGCGGTCAACGACGAGGGCGGGGTCAAGGCCGCCCAGGTCCCCGCGGAGCCTCCGGCGCTGACGCTCCTACCGGCGGGAGACGGGCTGTTCCGGCCGGACGATCCCACCGGCGCCGGGCCGCGGATCGACGTGGCCTTCGCGGGCGGCCGCATGACCATCACCGGCGCGCGGGGGACCCTCACCGCCGAACGGACCGGCTGACCGGCCGTGCGCGTCCTGCTGGTCGAAGACGACCCCGACCTGTCCGAGCTGGTCACGCTCGGCCTGCGCAACGAGTCCTACGCCGTCGACGTGGCGGCGACCTACCGGGAGGCGGAGGAGGCCCTGCGGGCCACCGCCTACGACGTGGCCTGCCTCGACCTGGGCCTGCCCGACGGCGACGGCCTCGATCTGCTGCGCCGGCTCGGCGGCGACGAGTGGCTGCGCCGTCCCCGGCGCACGCTCGTGCTGACGGCCCGCGACGCGGTGGACGACCGCGTCGCGGGGCTGGACGCGGGGGCCGACGACTATCTGGTCAAGCCGTTCCACTTCGCCGAGCTCCTGGCCCGGCTGCGCGCGCTGGGCCGCCGCGACGGCGAGGGCGGCTCGCTCCTGCGGGTGGGCGACCTGGAGCTGGATCTGGTCGCCCACCGGGCCCGCCGGGCGGGCGCGGAACTGGAGCTGACCTCGCGCGAGTTCGCCCTGTTGCGATACTTCATGCACCACCCCGGTCGCGTGCTGTCGGCCGAGGACCTGCTGGAACACGTGTGGGACGCCCACGCCAACCCCTTCACCGCGTCGGTGCGCGTGATCCTCAGCCGGCTGCGCAGGAAGCTGGGCGATCCTCCCGTCATCACCACCATCACGTCCGCCGGCTACCGCCTGGAGAGCCCGTGACGCGGCTCTGGCGCTCACTGCGCTTCCGGCTGGCCGCGCTCGGCTTCCTCGGCATCTACGTGCCGCCGCTGCTGCTGTTCGGGGTGATCCTGGTGACCGACACCGAGACGACCGCCCAGGCGTTCAACGGGGTCGAACACGTCCGCAGCGCCTCGGCGCACCGCTCGCCGTGGATCGCCTGGACCGTCCTGGCGCTGGCCCCGGCCGCCGGAGCGGTCGCCTGGTGGTGGGCGGGCCGGGCGGTCGCCCCCATCAACCGCGTCCGGGCGGTGGCCAGGGACATCGGCGCCACCGACCTGAGCCGCCGGATCGCGCTCGGCCGCGGCCCACTGGAGGTGATGGCGCTGGCCGCCGAGTTCGACGGGATGCTGGACCGGCTGGCGCTCGCCGCGGACTCCCAGCGCCGGCTGCTCGAGGAGACGAGCCACGAGCTGCGCATCCCCCTGTCGGTGTTGATGACCAACGCCGAGGTGCTGCTCTCTCACCCCGAGCCCACCCTGGAGCTCTACCGTCAGGGGCTGCGCCGCTCCCAGAGCGCGGCGGGGCGGCTCCAGACGACGGTCGACGACCTGCTGGCGGAGGCCCGCGGGCGGGCCCGCACCCTCGACCGCCGGCCGGCCGACCTCATGGAGCTGGCGCGCGGAGTGATCAGGCAGGCCGAGGTCCTCGCCGCGGGCAGGCGGATGACCCTGTTCCTGGAGGGCCCCGCGGAGGCGGTGTGCGGGATCGACGAGGCCACGGTGACGCGCGCGGTCTCCAACCTCGTCGACAACGCCATCCGGTACGGCCCCGCCGGGACGCCGGTGACCGTGGCCGTCGAGCTGACCCCCACCCTGGTCGTGCTGACGGTCGCCGATCGGGGGGAGGGCATCCCGGAGGCGGAGCGGGAGCACGTCTTCGAACGGTTCTGGCGGGGCCGCCGTGACGTGCCGGGCACCGGCCTCGGGCTGCCCATCGCCCGGCAGGTCGCGCTGGCCCACGGCGGAGACCTCACCGTCACATCCGGCAGCGCCTCGGGCACATCCGGCACGTCCGGAACGGGCTCCGGCCCGGGATGCGTCTTCCGCCTGACCCTCCGGCGCTGACCTCCGGCGCTGACGCTCGCCCGGCGGCTCAGACCGGGGTGATCCGATACTCGGTGTCGCAGTCGGTCCCGACCACGGCGACGCCGGGCTCGGGCCGCCGGACGTCGAGGCGGCGCCCCCCGCTCTCGATCCGCACGTCGCGGGGCGTCCGGAGGCGCAGCGGCCCGCCGAGGGTCGAGGTGATCACACCCTCGTGGACGTCGCCGTCGCGCCACTCCAGGTCGACCCGGAAGCCGCCGCGGGCCAGCAGCCCCCGGAAACGGCCCGTGGCCCAGGCGGCGGGCAGCGCCGGGAGCAGGCTGACCTCGCCGCCGTGGCTCTGCAGCAGCATCTCCGTGATGCCGGAGGTGCCGCCGAAGTTGGCGTCGATCTGGAACGGGGGGTGCAGGCCGAACATGTTGGGCGCGGTGGAGTCCGGCAGGAGCAGGTCGCCGAGCCGCTGGTAGGCCTCGGCCGGTTCCAGGAGACGGGCCCACAGGTTGATCTTCCATGCGAGGGACCAGCCGCGGTCGGCGTCGCCGCGCCGGTGCTCCTCCAGCCATTCCTGGATCCGGCCCTGGCCGCCGACCTGGACCGACGCGAGCTCGTCGCGCGCGCGGGCCACGTCGTCGCGCGTCTTCTCGTCCTCGTCTCCCACGATCCGCGACGCCTCGACGTACGCGTCGAACAGGTCGCGCAGGAGCGGCGTGTCCGTGCCGGGACCGGCGCAGAGGGCGACGGTGGTCCCGCCGCCCACGTGGTGTTCCGACTCCGGTGCGGTGGAGGGGTCGGCCCGGAGGGCGTCGAGGAAGAACCGCACGGCGCCCTTGATGATCGGGAAGTGCTCGCGCAGGCTCTTCTCGTCGCCGGTGAAGAGGTAGCGTTCCCAGAAGGCCAGGGTCAGCCAGGCGCCGCCGCTCGGCCACATGCCGTAGAAGGCGGCGTCCACGGACGTGGTCCCGCGCCACCCGCCGGTCCCGTAAGACGTCGCGCCGGGCCGGAGGGCGGATTCCGACAGGTCGGCGATCAGGTCGAACAGCGGGTCGTAGCACTCGATGAGGTTGGCCGGGGCAGCCGGCCAGTAGTTCATCTCCATGTTGACGTTGGTGGTGTGCCACGACTGCCAGGCGGGGGTGAGGGTGTCGTTCCAGATGCCCTGGAGGTTGGCGGGCTGGCCGGGACTTCGCGAGGACGAGATCAGCAGGTAGCGGCCGTAGGCGAAGAACAGTGCCGCGAGCTGGGGGTCGTCGTCGAGACACCGCCGGGCGACGCGCTCGTCGGTCGGCAGCGCGGCCGTCTCGGTGGTGCCGAGGTCGAGCTCGACCCGGCCGAACAGTTCCCGGTAGTCGCGGACGTGGGCGGAGCGCAGCACGGCGAACGGGCGGTCCGAGGCGCGGGTGAGGTGCTCTCCCGCGACCTCGGCCGGGTCGCCGCCCACGTCCTGGTACGACCGGTAGCTGGTGCCCATGGAGATCAGCAGGGTGGCGTCGTCGGCTCCCTCGACGATCAGCGTGCCGGCCTCCGAGCGCACGGTGCCCCTCGTGGCGCCGGCCCGCGCGAGCGCCCGGAAAGCGACCTCGCCCGGCCGCTCCTGCGAGTGGCCGCTGACGCCGTCGAGCGCGATGGTGCGGCTGTCCGTCGAGGAGACGGACGACTCCTGCGGGCTGGTGAGGGTCGCCTGGAACGAGACGGCGCCCGGCCGGTCGGCGGTCAGGTGGACGACGATGACCTGGTCGGCGTGGCTGGCGAACATCTCCCGGGTGTGCCTGACGCCGTTCGTCATGTAGGTCACCGTCGTGACGGCGCTGGTCAGATCCAGTTCCCGGCGGTAGTCCGTGAACTCGCCCGCGCCGGGGAAGGTCAGCCGCAGATCGCCGAGGATCTGGTACGCCGGTCGGTCGGCCGGGGTGTGCTCGGCGCGGTCCCGTGCCTCGCTCCACTCGTCCCGCCAGACCAGGTCGCGTATGCGCGTCCGCGCGTCCGCGCCGCGGGCGTTGCCGTGGACGTGCGGACCGCCCGCCCAGACGCTGTCCTCGTTGAGCTGGATCCGTTCGTTGGCCACGCCGCCGAACACCATCCCGCCGAGGCGGCCGCAGCCGATGGGCAGCGCCTCCAGCCACTGGGTCGCCGGCCTCCGGTACCAGAGCGTCATCGGGTTCGGCCCGAGGGCGCCGGGAAGGGACGGCGAGCCCGGGACGCCTCTGCGGGTGTACTCGGACATGACTGCTCCGATCGGTTGGGGGGGGACGACGGCACCGGGACGGCCGCGGCGTGGGGGAAGGGGTTGGCGGAGTGCCTTGGAGTGACGATGAGTGAAGAGGAGTGACGAGCGGGCGGGGGCTATTCCTGTGTCTTGCCTCCGGTGAGGCGGGAGATCACGAGGGCGATCAGGATGATCACGCCGTTGAGTGCCTGGATCCATTGGGCGGGGACGCCGGCGAGGGTGAGGACGTTCTGGATCATGTAGAG
>NZ_JAFCNB010000040.1 GCF_017896165.1 Microbispora oryzae | reverse complement strand
GTCACTCTGACCACGGTCACTCTGACCACGGTCACTCTGACCACGGTCACTCTGACCACGGTCACTCTGACCACGGTCACTCTGACCACGGTCACTCTGACCACGGTCACTCTGACCACGGTCACTCCGACCACGGTCACTCCGACCACGGTCACTCCGACCACGGTCACTCCGACCACGGGGGCCGCGCGTAGGCGGTTGGTTCACTCGCCGTCCGCCGCGGCGTTTCCCGCGTGGGAGTCTGGGCTGATCGTCGCCGTCAGGGGAGGGCGACGAAACGGCCGAGGAAGCTCCGGGCCACGGACGTGTCCAGGCGGTAGGCGTAGCTGTCGTCCTGGCAGCCTTCGCCGTCCCCGCTGATCGTGGTGGCGACGAGCAGGTCGCCGCCGCCGGCGCCCTCGAGGAAGACCGGGCCGCCGGAGTCGCCGTAGCAGGTGCCGCCGTCTCCCCGGTAGGGGTTCGTGGACAGTTGCAGCCAGGGGTGAGTGAGATCCGCGAACGACATGGACGTCCGGTTGCGCGTGTCGGTGTATTTGAAGCGCCAGCCGTGCTTCGCCTTCACCGGGTCGAGTGAGCCGTAGCCGACCGGGGTGAAACGCGCCGTGTCGAGGTCGCCGTTCTCGCGGAGGTGATCGAGCGTGTTCGCGCCGGGCAGCCGGGCGGGCATGGCTCCGGGGACGGGGGTGTCGAAGACCACCACCGCGATGTCGTAGCGGTCGGCCTTGTCGCTGTACCTCGGGTCGGCGATGTACCTGCCGGTGTAGACGGGGTCGCCGCGCCGGTAGTGGGAGGCGAACGAGACGCGCGCGGTCTGCTGTCCCGGATCGCCGCAGTGGGCGGCCGTGACGAGGACGGTCGGAGAGACGAGCGTGCCCGTGCAGTACGACCAGGTGCCGTCGCTGTCGGGCCGGTTACCGAGCAGGGCGCCCACTTCGGAGTGTGCGGGCCCGTCCGCAGATCCGTGGGTGATGGCCTCGGCCGGGGAGTCCAGACCGACGATCACCGCAAGCAAAATCACGACAAAAGGGATGAAACGCACTACCAGACTGTAGTCGCTCCCTGCCCGGTTCGGTATCTCCGCAGGTAAAACCTGCTGTGGCCGATCTCGGCTCGCGTAATCTCACCGTACGGATTCCCCCGTCGGCGGCCCAGTCCGGCCGAGCATGGCAACGCCTGGCCGAGCATGGCAACGCCCGGCCGAGCATGGCAACGCCCGGCCGGGCACGGCCCGGCCGGGCGCGAGATTGGATCGCTTGGCTGATCGCATGGCCCGTGTCAGAGGACCGTGATCAGGGGGCTGGGATCACAATCACGTGGCCTGCATGACGGTCTTGCCGTTCAGGGCGCTGCCCTTCTTCCACTCGGTCCAGTTGAGCTGCCAGAAGCTCCAGCCGTTCCGCCAGTCGAGTTTGCGCTTGGTGCCGGTGATCTGCACGACGTCGCCGCGCTGGCTGATGCCGTAGAACCACTTGGCCCCGGCGGGGGTGGCACGGACGCATCCGTGGCTCTGGTTCGACTTGCCGAGGAACTGGTAGTCGCCCGCGCTCTGGTGGACGTACTCGCCGCTGTCGGAGATCCGCACGGCCCAGGGGATCTCGAGCTTGTAGTAGAGCGGGTCCTTGGGGTCGGTCACGCCCATCCACGACGACGTCATCGTCTCGACCGGCTTCTTGCCCATGGCGAGGTGAACGCCGCTGGTGGTCAGGTAGACGTCCACGCCGTTCCTGATCAGACCCCCGCGGCCGGCGCTGATCGGAATGGTCTTCACGAGCTTGCCGTCGCGCCGCACCTTCATCACGTGCTTCCGGGTGTCCACCAGCGAGACGTTGGCCGTGCCGACGGCGAATCGGCGGGAGACGTCCTTCGCGGCCTCGTTGCCGGGGATCTGGCTCAGGTGCGCCGTGAAGGTCACCTTCTGGTGCGGCTTCCAGTATGTCTTGGTGCGGTAGACGACCTTGCGATCGGAGACCCACCGCCAGGCGCCGTCGACCGGCTTCTCGGCCTCCACCTGCAGCGCCGCCTCGGTCGCCGCCCGGTCGGCCACCTTCCGGTCGAAGACGACGATGATCGGGAAGCCCACGCCGACCTTCTCGGTCTTCTCGCCCATCGGAGTGATGTCGGCGATGCCGAGCTTGGCCCGGGCGGCGCCCTTCGCGGTGCCGCTGGTGGTGCTGCTGGTTCCGGCCTTCTTGACGGACTCGGCGGCGGCGTTGATCGTGGCCGGCGCCGCTGTCGCCGGGGCGCTCCTCTCCGCGGCGGCTACCTTGGCGGGCGCGGTCGCTCCACCTCCCGTCGAGCAGGCCGTCGCCGCGGTGACGGCGGCGACGGCGAGCGAGACGCAGGCCGCCCGCTTCAGGCTGTTCACGGTCTTCTCCTCATATATATGCGTGCCTCCAGGTATGGCCTGAAGGTCCTACATATGAGAGACGGCCGAATATGGCGGTATGTGCGGTTCGTTGGACAACGATCGGATAACGCATCCGCCAGCCGGAGCGGCCCAGATCATTCGGGCCAGTCGGAGTTCTGGATCACCTCCACGAAGTCGATGTGCCGGAAGCCCGGCACGAAGTGCTCCAGGACGTCGGCGTTCACCGTGCCGAAGGTGGTGGTGGGCCGGTCCTTGAAGCCCTCGGTGAAGGCCGCCAGGATCTCCCGCTTGAAGTCGGGCCGCGGATGGGCCGCCGTGACGGCCGCGATGTCCTGCGGGTCCAGATCGCGGTATCCGATGCCCAGGACATCCGTTTCCACTCCCGCCGTGACCAGCGCCACCTCGGGCTCCAGCCGGTACGGAACCTCGGGTGTGGTGTGCAGCGCGATGCCTTCCCACACCTTGCGGATGTCGGGCTCCGGCACCCCGCGCGCTTCGAGGAAACGCCGCGCCTCGTCGGCCCCGTCGAGCTCGAAGCGCTGGTCCGTACGCCGATAGGGGTCGACGAGCCCGAGGTCGTGGAACATGGCGCCGATGTACAGGAGCTCGGGGTCGGCGGCCCGGCCGAGCCGCTTGCCCTGGAGCGAGCCGAACAGGAACACGCGGCGGGAGTGGTGGTAGATCAGCGGAGGCGCCGTCGTGCGGACCAGTTCGGTGGCCTCCGTGGCGAGGGTCGAGTCGGGGACGGCGATTCCGGCGATGCTCTCCGTCATGGGGTGCTCCTCTCCGTGGTTCGGTGACGGCTTTCCGTCTCCGTTCCACCCTCACATCGCAGGTCGGCCCGGGCGAAGTGGCCAGAAGGACGTGTCCACCACAGATCGGGCCATCCGCGTGCCGGTCCGGTGAAGGCGGGATCCCCGGCCATACGGATTTCTCCCGTTTCGACCGGTGCATGTGTGAGCCCGCGTCTGGCAGGTAGAGATAAGGCGACAGGTACGCCCGGTTCCTCAGGGCGGGAGTGGTTATATGCCCGAGCTGACTGACACGTCCCGACGATTCACGATGTCCGTCCGCCATCATGAGGATGTCGTGGTGGCGAAGGCGTCCGGCGACCTCGACTACCACCACGCGGGGCTGTTCCAGGAACGGATCGCCGAGGCCCGCGACGCCCTGGCGCCTCGCGGGGTCGTTCTCGACCTGGGCGCCGTCACGTTCTGCGACTCGATGGGCATCGGCGTGCTGGTGCTCCTGCTGAACCAGGGCCGGGAACAGGGGATCCGGCTCGTCCTCACCAGGCTGCCCGCACACCTGGAGCGGGTCCTCACGCTGACCGGGCTCCGCGTCGCCTTCCGGGTCGAGCCGTCGGTGGACGACGCGGTCCGGGCGGTGAGCGGCGGCCGTACAAGCGACGGCCACAAGGGCGACGGCCCTTGACCGGCGGCGGCCCATAAGAGGCGACGACCTAAGATCGGCGTCATGCTGGTCATGACGCTCGCCGAGTATCCCGACGGCGCATCGGTGCCCGCCGCCGACGACGACGAGGCACTGCGCGTCGCGGCCGTGACGTTCACCGGTCCGGAAACGGTGATCGCCGTGGGCGACGACGGAGAGGTGCGGTTCCTGCGTCGCGACGTCACCGGGGCCTTCGTGGCGATCCAGCGCCGTCCGCCGGTCGCCGAGGCGCTGGATCTGCTGCCTCACCCGGAGGGCGGATGGTTCCGCGAGACGTGGCGGACCTCGGCGAGTTTCGAGCCGTCCGGCTACGACGGCCCCCGGCGGAGCGCCACCGGCATCTACTTCCTGCTGCAGCCGGGGGAGGAGTCGGTCTGGCACGCGGTGCGGTCCGACGAGGTGTGGCTGTGGCACCGGGGCGGGCCGCTGACCCTGACCCTGGGCGGCTCCGGCGACCGACCGGGCGCCGAGACGAAGATCACTTTGGGGCCGGACGTCGAGAACGGCGAGGTGCCCCAGGCACTCGTGCCCGCGGGCACCTGGCAGGCGGCCAGACCCGCCGGCGACGAGGGTGTGCTGGTGAGCTGCGTCGTGTCGCCGGGGTTTGATTTCGCCGACTTCCGTGCGCTCTGACCACACGGTCGGAGGCCAGGGCGCATTCGGTGGATTTCTCCCGTCCCGCGTGTGATCAAGGCCGTACCATGGTCGCGTACGGACGAGGGGAGTCCCGTGGTCGAGATGAAGGCTCCGGCGGGCGTCGATCCGATGACGCCCAGCGTCGCCCGGATGTACGACTACTACCTGGGCGGCAAGGACAACTTCGCGTCGGACCGCGAGGCGGCGCAGAAGATCCTGGAGATCCTGCCCAACCTGCGTGACATCGCGAGGGAGAACCGCGAGTTCCTGGTCCGGACCGTCTCCTACCTCACCGAGCGGGGGATCCGGCAGTTCCTCGACATCGGGGCGGGGCTGCCGACCCAGCGCAACGTTCACCAGGTCGCCCAGGAGCTGGCGCCCGAGTCGAAGGTCGTGTACGTCGACAACGACCCCATCGTGCTGGTGCACGCGCGGGCCCTCCTCGCCGAGAACGAACGTGTGATCGCCGTCGGCGCCGACCTGCGTGACGCGGAGTCGCTGGTGCGGCATCCGGAGGTCCTCGCGCATCTCGACTTCACCCAGCCAGTCGCCGTGCTCCTGCTCGGGGTGCTCCATTTCGTGCCCGACGACGACGAGGCGGCGAGGATCGTCGCGTCCCTGCGGGCTCCGCTGGTCTCCGGCGGCTACCTGGCGATCTCCCATGGGTCCATCGGGCCGCTCAGCGAGGGCCAGGAGGAGGAGGGCCGCAAGGTCTTCGACCGGACCGCCGTCCCCGGCACCACCTCCCGTTCGCGCGACCAGGTGCTCGCGTTCTTCGACGGCCTCGACCTGGTGGAGCCGGGTGTCGTGGCGCTGCAGGACTGGCGGCCCGATCCCGACCGCCTCGCCGTACGGGAGGGCAAGGCCGGCGCGCTCGGCGGGGTCGCCCGGGTGATCTGAGACGCGCCCAGGTCTCCAGGGGTCATTTGAACCCGTGATCTCTCAGGTCAAGCGAGCCTTGACCCGACGTTGGGTGTGTCCGCGTGATCGGGCCCGGTACCGCGCCTAGCGTCTTCCTCGTAGCGTTCACGAACTCGGGGGAGAACATGCGCATCTCGACGATTGCCGCCGCGCTCACGGCGGCCCTCCTGACCGGGCCGGCTGCGATGGCGGGAACCGGTCCGTCCGACAATCCGACGGCCGGCGCGCCGCAGCCGGCGATTCCCGCAGCCGTCCCCGGCGCGGTCACGGACGGGGTCGCCGGAGCGGTCCCCGCCGTGGTCCCGGGGGCGGTCACCGACGCGGTCGGCTCCGGTGCCCCGGCGGCCGCCGGAACACCGGCTCCCGTCGCACCCGATCCCGCGCCGAGCATCTTCCACAGCATCACCAAGGGCAAGAAGGGCATCCAGAAGGAGGTCCTGGTCGTCCCGATCCCGGCGGACCCGAGCCAGGCGGGCCCGATGCCCATCACGCTGCCGAACCTGAACTACCAGGCGTTCCAGCAGCACCGGATCACGCCGCGCGCCAATCAGCACGACCAGCGCCGCCAGCACAAGCAGCGCAGCCAGCGGCGGCACGCCGTCCGGCCCGGCGCCCGGCCGCGTCACCTCCGCCCGGCCTGACGGTTTTCACTCCCCGGCCGACCGCGTCCCGTCGTCGCGCGGCCGGGAGGCCGGCCCGCCGGACCTGCCACAGGTGGTCCGGCGGGCGTTCGACGAGCTGAATGCCGTCGCGGCCGGTGAGGTCACCGCGCGCTGACGGCCGTCCCCAGACCGCCGAGCCGGGTGAGCGCCGTGACCAGTTCGCGGGGCAGCCCTTCCCACGCGACCCGCTGCGCCGCCATCCCGCCGAACGTGGCGGCGGCCGCGCTGCCGAGCCCGATCGTCCAGCCCACCGGCCCCAGCGGGCGGCACCCGAAGAAGGCGCTCACGCCGGGAACGTTGACGGTCAGCCCCAGGACGCCGAGCGACGCGAGCGCGGCGACCACCACGACCCTGTCCCGGCCGCCGCCCGAGATCGTCTGCATGAGCTGGGCCGCCACGAGCGAGACCAGCGCGATGGTGTCGGCCCGCCCGCGTGTGCCGGTCATCCGCCCGAGCGTCCAGCCCCCGATCGCCGCCGCGGTGGTGACGATCGCCCGCAGGTAGATGTCCCTGTTCAGTGAGGCGCCCAGGGACGCCTCCGGGCCCTCCTGCAGCAGCTTCTCCGGGTCGGTCGAGGCCGGCGGCCGTACGGCGACGGCCAGCGCGGGCACCATGTCGGTCAGCAGGTTGATCAGCAGGAGCTGGCGGGCGTTCAGCGCGCTGGTGCCGCCCACCAGGTTTGACCCCACCGTGAAAACGATCTCGCCGATGTTGCCGCCGAGCAGGATGCTCAGCGCGTCGCGGACCGAGCTCCACATCGCCCGGCCCTCGACGATGGCGTCCACGATCGTCTCGATCCGGTCGTCGGTCACCACCAGGTCGGCGGCGGCTCGGGCGGCCGGCGTGGCCCGCGAGCCGAGCGCGATGCCGACGTCCGCCGTACGGATCGCGGGCGCGTCGTTGGCGCCGTCGCCGGTGACGGCCACGACCTCCCCCGCGCGGCGCAGGCAGCCGACGATCCTGGCCTTGTGGGCCGGGGTCGCCCGGGCGAACACGGCCACGTCGGGCAGCGTCTTCGTCAGCGTCTCGTCGTCGAGCTCGTCGATCTCCGGCCCGGTCATCACCCGCTGCCCGTTCAGCGCGTTCAGCTCGACCGCGATGGCCTCCGCGGTGCTCGGGTGGTCTCCGGTGACCATCACGACCCGGACGCCGGCCCGCATGAGCCGGCCCACGCTCTCGGCCGCGGTCGGCCGCACCGGGTCGGCCAGGCCGAGGAAGCCGAGGAAACAGAGGTTCTCGATGCGCGACTCGTCGAGGTCGCTCCGGTCGGAGGCGGGGCGCTGCGCGACGGCCAGCACCCGGTAACCCTTCCGCGCCAGCCGGTCGACCTCGTGGTTGAGCTGCACGCGGGCGTCCTCGTCCATCGGCACCGCGACGCCCTCGCGCATCACGCTGGTGCAGTGGGTGACCACGATCTCCGGCGCGCCCTTCACGCTCAGCAGGTGTCCGTGCTCGGTGAGGCCGAGGACGGCGTGGTAGCCGCGTCCCGGCTCGAACGGCATCTCGTCGACCCGCTTCCAGGTCTCCAGCCCCTCGGACGGCGTGACGTCCAGCCGCTCCGCGCCTTCGAGCACGGCGCGGTCGGTGGGGTGGGCGATGACACGCCCGGCGCCGGACCGGGGACTGGCGCGGACGGCCGCCGCGAGGATGCGCCGCAACTGCGGGGTCGCCTCGTCGACCGCGAGCCCGGTCCACCCGTCCGACAGGTGGCGGAGGCTGATGCGCCCCTCGGTCAGCGTTCCCGTCTTGTCGAAGCACAGCACATTCACCCGGCCGAGGGCCTCGATGGTGGATGGGTTGCGCACCAGCGCGGCCCGCCTCGACAGCCGGCGCGCCGCGGCCAGCTCGGCGACCGTGGCGACGAACGGGAGCCCCTCTGGTACGGCGGCCACGGTGAGGCTGACCGCCGGGGTGAGGGCCGACGCCAGTGGACGGCCCCGCAACAGCTCGATGAGCAGGAGCAACGCGCCGGATCCGATCGAGATGGGCAGGATCCGCCGGCTCAGCTCGCGCAGCCGCAGCTCGACTCCGGTCGGCGGGCTCGGCTCGGCGGCCAGCTTCGCGCTGCGGCCTGCCTCGGTCAGGTCGCCGGTGGCCACGACCACGGCGCGCCCGCTGCCCGCGGCCACCGTCGTGCCCTGGTAGACCATCGAGCTGCGGTCGGCGACCGCCGCCGCGACGGTCGGCGCGGCGGTCTTGGCGACGAGCTGCGACTCGCCGGTGAGCGTCGACTCGTCGAGCTCAAGCCCGACCGCCCTGATGACACGGGCGTCGGCCGGCACGGCGTCTCCCGCGCGGAGCTCGATGACGTCGCCGGGGGCCAGCTCGTCCTTGGTGACCTCGGACACCGTGCCGTCCGGGCGGCGCAGCCGGACCAGGACCTCGGTCGACTCGGTGAGGCGGCGCAGCGCGTGATCGGCCCTGAACCGCTGCGCGCCGCCGATGAAGGCGTTGATCACCATCACGCCGCTGATCAGGACGGCGTCCAGCACGGAGCCGACCAGGGCCGAGATGCCGGCGCCCGCCGCGAGCGCCGGGGTCAAGGGGTTCGCCAGCTCCTCCATGGTCGTACGCGCCAGGGAGTGGGGCCGGAGGACCTCCTCGGGCAGCGTCTGCTCGCGCCGCCTCTCCGCCTCGTCCGCCGGGATCCCCCTGCTGGAGGAGCGGAGCCGCGCCAGCACCTCCTTCGTCGACATGGCGTGCCAGGGAGTGAGGTCGGCACGCAGCGGCGTCGGCGCGCCTCCCGCGGTGCGACCCGCCCACTCGCCCAGCCCGATCGCGCCTATCGACACGGCGGCGTTGACGAGCTGGCCCCTGCGCAGCGCCGTACGCTCCGGGCCCGCGAACGCGAGCAGACTGCCGACGATCGCGCCCACCGCGCTCAGCCGTACGCTGTTCCTGCTCACCTGCACCGCCTTCGGCATGCAGGTGAGGAAGAGGTGGACGCCGTGGAGGGCTCCGGCGACGTCCGCGTCCCAGGGCACCAGCCCGTTCTCGTCCATGACGCCGACACCGATGTCGGCCTGGGTGAGGGCGTGCCGGGCGGCGCGTGACACCACCACGACGGCGTGGCCCTCCTTCTGGAGGTCGTGGACCTGCTTGGCCAGGGCCTCGCCACGGGGAAGCACATCGCCGATCGCCAGCCGCCGGGCCACTTCGGCCTCGTCGGTGGCGAGCATCACGGTGCCCGCCGCCCGCGCCGCCGCGACGACGGGCACGGCCAGGGAGTCGATCTCCGAGGCCAGGCCCACGACGGCGACCGGGGTCCCGTCCCTGCCGACCTCCAGCGCGCGCAGTCCGCGGTCGCGCCAGTCGTCGTCGACCGAGGGGAGCAGCTGCCCCAGGCCCTCGACCGGCCGTACCGACCAGCCCTCGTCCAGACGGGGCAGGTCGGGTGCGGAGAAGTCGATCAGTGTGTAGAGCCGGGCATAGAGCTCGTCGGTGTCGAGTCCCTCCACCAGGGGCTCGACCCGGTCGATCGTCCACTTGCCGGTGGTGAGCGCGTCGGAGTCGAGGATGATCGTGTCGATCCGGTCCATCGTGCGCAGCGCGTCGGAGTCCAGCACGATCGTGTCGTTCCGGCCGAGGGCCCGGCCCACTGCCCCGGCGAACGCCTCCCGGCCCAGGTCCGCGATCCTCGGGGTGGCGGTGAAGAGGATCGCCAGGGCCCGCTGGCCGCGGCCGAGGAGCCGCGTCGCTGTGTACGCCGCGATGGTGGCCGGGCTGACGAGGTCGGCGTACCGCTCGACCGGACCGTGGGGCAGGTGGGTGGGCCGGGGCAGGCGCCCGGTCTTGATGTGCTCGTAGCTCCCCGGCCGTTCGGCCAGCCGCTCCTCCAGCCGTTCCCAGGCGGACCGGCCGGCCCTCGCCTCGACGTACCGGCCGAGCGAGGCCGCGGCCTGCACGAACAGTCCCGCCGGCCGCAGGCTCAGCGTGGTCGTCAGGAGGCTGGCGGTGTAGAACAGCGCGGTCGTGGGGCGGCGGCCGAGGCGGCGGTCGAGCTCTTCCCTGATGCTCGGAGTGGCGTCGACGAGTTGCACCATGGCCGGGATGACCACGGGCAGCCGGGGGAGGCGCGCCACCTGGCCCGCGAACGCCGCGCCGATGCCCGCCACTCCCGCGGCCAGCCGGATTCCGGCGCGCAGGTGGTCCTCGTGCAGGCGGATGCGCCGCTCGCGCGAGTGCGCGTGTTCCTCCTGGGAGTCGAGCTCGGCGACGACGGCCTTCAGCTCGTCCTGATCGACCGACTCCGGATCGCATCCGACGAAGACGAGGCCGAGACGGCCGTTCACCTCGGCTCTGTCGACCCCCGGCATCGAGGTGAGGCGTTCTTCCAGGCGGTGGGTGATGTGCTCGGTGCCGCGACGGCCGATCCCGTGCACGTCGATCCGCAGCCCGCCCGGGCACGCCCGCACATCGCGGGGACAGGGGACGAGGTCACGCACGGGATCGGGCAGCACGCTCCGCGCCAATGTGGCGGCCGTGGTGAGGACGTGGGTCAACAACATGTGGTTCTCCAGCGGAAGGCACCCCGGACAGGGGCGATCGGCCGAGCCGTCCGCGAATGCGGCCCGGTCTCAGGCGTCACCGAATGGGTGGGATCAGACGACGGTCGGTGTGCGACCGTCCTGGAGCCTCCATGGAGATGCCTCGAAGCGCCGGAAGATCCGGAAGGTTCGGAAATACGTCATCACCCCTCCTCGCCGAGTCGGGGGTCCTCGCCGCTTGTATCGCCACTCGTGTCGCCACGTGTTGTCGCCGCTGCTGTCGGCGCTGTCGTTGCCCGCTTTCCGCCGGAGATGACCCGTCTCCGGAGGTCGTCGGTGGGGCCGTCTGGCCGTCCTCGATAGCTTTTCCTCCATCTTGAGCGGCGAAAACCCGCTGATCCGCAATGAGCTGGGACGGGTGCGATCACCGCGCGAAGGAGGGCGGTGTGAGGCGCGAGAGATGGCGCGGGCGGCATGGGGGCACGGTGCGGCCGGAACGTCGGCCGGAGGGGGAACGCGGAGGGGGCGTGGGGTCCGGTGGATGTCTGTGTTGCCGGCGGACTGGTCCGGGGGGTCAGACGAGGGTGAAGGTCGGCCAGGAGAGCAGCTGGAGCAGCCGGACCAGCGACGGCCGCGGGTTGCGCAGCTCGACCGGCCTGTCCCGCGGATCCTCGGAGAGCAGGGCCAGGATGCGCAGTCCGTAGAGGTCGATGAAGTTCAGTTCCGCGACGTCCATCACGATCACGGTGGAGCGTCGGCGACCCGCGAGTGCGTCGGCGACGGCGTCGCCGTTGGTGAGATCGATCTGCCCGACGAGCCGTACGGATCCGTCCGCGATCGACCGGACGCTGATCTGCGTGTCCGCGTAGAGGAGGTCCAGCGGGGCTGTGGACTCGAATGACCGTTTGATGGTCATCATGTGGATGCCGCCTTCCTGTAGAGGGGCGGACCTTTCGAGCATCACGGCCCGGGGACAGCGCTGTCAACCCGGGGCGGTGCTGTGTACCCCCGGCGGACGGCGTCCGGCCCGGGGCCTTCACGGGCCGGTGTGCGGTCCGCCGGCGGGTCAGCGCTTGCGGCCGACGCCACCCGCGAAGAGCAGGTGGATATCCCCCTCTTCCAGGATTTCCTCGTGGTCGGGGCGCCACTGGATGAGGGGGACGAGGCCGGGTTCCAGAAGATCCATGTCGCCGAAATAGGCGAGGATCTCATCCCTGGTGCGCCACCTGCCCGTGCCCAGATTCTCGTTGAACATTTTCTCGCTGGAGAAGGCCAGCTCGGTCGCCGAAGGGTGCTCGGGGCCCGGGTTGTGGAAGTGGGAGAGGGCGAGGTAACTCCCGGACGGCAGCGCGTCGCGGAGGCGCGCCGCGATGGCTGCGGGGTCCTCCTCGTCGCCGAGGTGGTGGAGGATGCCGAAGAGCAGCAGCGCGACGGGCTGGTCGAAGTCGATGAGACCGCGGACCTCCTCGTTGCCGAGAAGGGCCTCGGGGTCCCTGATGTCGGCCTCCACGACGGTCGTGCTGCCGTTCTCCGCCAGCAGCGCCCGTCCGTGCACGAGGACGATGGGGTCGTTGTCCACATAGACCACCCTCGCCTCGGGGGCCACCTCGTGGGCGATCTCGTGCACGTTCCCCTGGGTGGGCAGACCTGAGCCGATGTCGAGAAACTGGCGGATGCCGGCCTCGGCGGCGAGGAACCGCACCACGCGCTTGAGGAACCGTCGATTGGAGCGGGCGGCATGCGGCGCGTTGGGGGCGATCAGCAGCGCCTTCTCGGCCACCATGCGGTCCACCGCGAAGTTGTCCTTGCCGCCGAGCATGTAGTCGTAGACCCGCGAGATGCTCGGCCGGGTCGTGTCGATCTGCGGCCGCGGCTCCTCGAACCCCTCGGGCTGATTCGCTGACTGCCCTGGTCGCGTGACGTCGCCGCCCTGGTGACCGCCTGTCAAGACCTGTCCCCCGATGTCGTCTACCGGCCGTAATAGCGGAGATCACGGTAGTATGCCGGGGTTGTTCCGCGGCAGGCGTCGTGCCGTGAGCGGTGGGTTTTCTGAGCCCAACGGACTGCGAAGCCACCGCGCTCGACGGCGTGATCCGTCACATGACCGTCAGTGGGAGACGCCCACGCCGCCCTGCGTCTCGGCTCCGAACCGTTCCATGTCCCCGTCGATGTCCAGCGGTCTGATGCGGGCGCGGTCGTCGAGGAGTTCCCTCGTCAGCCGGTCGGCCGGGACGAGCCACGACACCTCGAACTCGATCCCGTCCGGGTCCTTCGCGTACAGCGCCTTCGTGGTGGAGTGGTCTGAGGCGCCCACGAGGCATCCCATCTCGGACAGCTTCGTCGCGATGCGGCGCAGTTCGGCGAGGGTGTCGACCTCCCACGCCAGATGGTAGAGCCCGACCGCGGACCGGCCGGCCGGAGAGGGCTGGGCCTGCGGGCCCATCTGGAAGAGCCCGAGATCGTGGTCGTTGGACGACCCGGCGGCCTGCAGGAAGGCGGCTCCGGGAAACGTGTTGACGACGCGGAAGCCCAGCGCCTCCTGGTAGAAGGCGACACTGCGCTCCACGTCGCGGACGTAGAGGACCGCGTGGTTGATCCGCTGGACCGGCATGGTCCCTCCCCGAGTCAACAGTTGAGCTCTCAATTGAGAGTACCTGATGCGCGTTCTCCGGAAACTGTCGGTCGAAGGTCGTACGGTGGCGAACGGCCGGCTCAGGGGCGCCGGCCGGCAGCGTGAGTGACGGCGTGAGCGCCAGAGGGGGAGCGTCGGTGATCGCAGACAGGGCCACACGGCAGCACGAGGACAACCTCAGTCTCTTCCGGGCCGTCCACGACGTGGCGATCCGCCACAGGGGGGAGCCTTTCCCCCAGGTCATGGCGGCACTCGCGGCGAGGTTGCCCGGCGCTCCGCGGTTGACCGGCGACGAGGTGCGCCGCATCGCCGAGGAGATCAGCCTGGGTCGCGATCCGTCCGGCCTGTAGCCGAGCCGGGCCGGCCGACCCCCGGTGTGCGCCGCGACCCTGGTCCGCTGACTGTTTCGGGGTCCGGCTTCCCCGGCGTGCTCAGCTCTGGAGCAGGGCCGCCGGGTTGGCGATGATCTGCTCGATCACCTGACCGGCCGCGCCCAGGGCCGCGGCCTCCGCACCCAGCCGGGACACCAGCACCGGCGGCACGGTGGAGCGCATCTGACCGAGGCGGGCGGCGAGCGTGCTCGCCACCACGTCGCCGAGCCAGGGGAACAGCGGCGCGTAGATGCCGCCGAGGACGATCGCGTCGGGGTCCATGAGGTTGATCGCGGAGGACAGCGCGACGCCCAGGGCCCAGCCGGCGCGCTCGCATGCCGCCAGGGCGGCGGGGTCTCCCGCCCGGAGGCGCGAGACGAGCCGGGCGACGCCCTGGTCGTCGGTGTCGTTACCGGTGATCTCCGCCCGGTCGCCGGCGTCCCCCGTGTCTCCGGCATCTCGGGTGTCTCCGGCATCTCGGGTGTCTCCGTCGGCTCCCGCATCGCCGTCGGCTCCGGCGGTGACCAGCGTCTCCTGCCCGGCGTACTGTTCCAGGCAGCCCCGCCCGCCGCACCGGCAGGGCGGACCGTCGGGGGCGACGACGACATGCCCCAACTCCCCGGCGTAGCCGTGCGCGCCGCGGAAGAGCCGCCCGTTGACCACCAGGCCGGCTCCGATGCCGATCTCGCCGGAGACGTGCAGGAAGTCCGGCAGGCCCGAGCCGAACCACAGCTCGCCCAGTGCCGCCAGGTTCGCCTCGTTCTCGATCCGCACGGGCACCGGCAGCCGCAGAAGCGACGACAGCGGGACGTGCCGCCAGCCGAGGTTGGGGGCGTTCTGCACCGTACCGGTGCTTCCGTTCACAGGTCCGGGGATGGCGAGCACGCTGCCCACGACCCGGAGACCTTTTTCCACAGCCTCGTCCACAGCCGCCGTAGCAAGATCTCCTAGCCTCGCGATCACATCCTCCGGCCGGGCGGCTCGGTTATCCACAGCCTGTGTGCGACGAAGTCGTACGGACCGGGTGAGGTCGACGACGCGTACCGCCAGATAGCGCACATTGATTTCCAGGCCCACGGCGGCGACGTGATCGCCGCTGACCCGGACCTCCACTCCCGGCCTGCCGCGCTCTCCGTCCCGCACCGCGCCGGTCTCCACCACGAGCCCGGCCTCGATGAGGTCGCCGACGAGCTTCGACACCGTCGTCTTGGTCAGGCCGGTGATCTCGGCGAGCGCCGCCCGGGTCAGTGATCCCCGGGCGCTGACCTCGCCGAGCACGAGCGCCAGGTTCCGCGCGCGCATCGCGTCGTGGCGTACGGCCTGCGTCATCACAGTCTCCCCTGGGGGCTTTGAGATCCGTCCTTGGTTACTCTTGACCTGTGCCGCTCAACGTCCGATATTTAGTCCACAACATAGACTAATTCGGAGGCGACACATGTACACCCCCACTCCCGAGGACCGGTTCACATTCGGGCTGTGGACCGTCGGCTGGCAGGCCCGCGACCCCTTCGGTGACGCGACCCGTGCGCCGCTCGACCCGGTCGAGTCCGTCCACCGCCTGGCCGAGCTCGGCGCGTACGGTGTGACCTTCCACGACGACGACCTTCTCGCGGTCGAGTCCGACCGCGCCAAGGCCATCGAGAACTTCAAGAAGGCGCTGAGCGAGACCGGTCTCAAGGTGCCGATGGCGACCACGAACCTGTTCACCCACCCGATCTTCAAGGACGGCGGGTTCACCAGCAACGACCGCGACGTCCGGCGGTACGCCCTGCGCAAGGTCATCCGCAACATCGACCTCGCCGCCGAACTGGGCGCGACCACGTACGTCTGCTGGGGCGGCCGTGAGGGCGCGGAGTCCGACGCGGCCAAGGATGTGCGCGTCGCGCTCGACCGGTACAAGGAGGGCTTCGACCTCCTGTGCCAGTACGTGATCGACAAGGGCTACGACATCCGGTTCGCCGTCGAGCCCAAGCCCAACGAGCCGCGCGGCGACATCCTGCTGCCGACGATCGGCCACGCCCTGGCGTTCATCAACTCGCTGGAGCACCCGGAGATGGTGGGCCTCAACCCCGAGGTCGGCCACGAGCAGATGGCCGGCATGAACTTCGTGCACGGTATCGCGCAGGCGCTGTGGCACGGCAAGCTGTTCCACATCGACCTCAACGGTCAGCACGGCCCGCGGTACGACCAGGACCTCGTCTTCGGCCACGGCGACGTGAAGAGCGCGTTCTTCCTCGTCGACCTGCTGGAGAACGGCGGCTACGACGGCCCGCGTCACTTCGACTACAAGCCGCTGCGCACCGAGGACAAGGAGGACGTCTGGGAGTCGGCGGCCGCCAACATGCGGACGTACCTCATCCTCAAGGAGAAGTCGAAGGCCTTCCGCGCCGACCCCGAGGTGCAGGAGGCGCTGGTCGCCAGCAAGCTCACCGAGCTGGCCCAGCCGACCGTGGCCGAGGGCGAGACCTACGACGACGTGCTCGCCGAGTCGATCGACGTCGACGAGGTGGCCGCGCGCGGCTTCCACTTCACCCGGCTGAACCAGCTCGCGATCGAGCATCTGCTCGGCGTGCGCGGCTGACGGCGGCGGGAGAGCCATCGTGACGCTGGTGGCGGGGGTCGACTCGTCGACCCAGAGCTGCAAGGTGGTGATCCGGGACGCGGAGACCGGCGCTCTCGTCCGGGAGGGCAGGGCATCGCACCCGGACGGTACGGAGGTCCATCCCGATCACTGGTGGACGGCCCTCCAGACCGCGATCGAACAGGCCGGCGGCCTGGCCGACGTGGCGGCGCTGAGTGTGGCGGCGCAGCAGCACGGGATGGTCTGCCTCGGCGAGGACGGCACGGTCGTCCGGCCGTCCCTGCTGTGGAACGACACCCGCTCGGCCAAGGCGGCGACCGATCTCATCGCCGACCTCGGCGGCCCGGAGAAGTGGGCCGAGGCCGTCGGCAGCGTCCCGGTCGCGTCGTTCACGGTGACGAAGCTCCGCTGGCTGGCCGAGCACGAGCCGGACAACGCCCGTCGTACGCGGTCGGTGTGCCTGCCGCACGACTGGCTGACCTGGCGGCTCGCCGGGCAGCCGGACACGCTGGTCACCGACCGGGGTGACGCGTCGGGCACCGGTTACTGGTCTCCGGCCGGCGGCACGTACCGTACCGACCTGCTGGAGCTGGCCCTCGGGGCCGTACCGGAGCTGCCGCGGGTGCTCGGCCCGGCCGAGGAGGCCGGCGCCGTCGCGATTCCCGGTGCGACAGGCGACCTGCGGCTCGCGCCGGGCACGGGCGACAACATGGCGGCGGCGCTCGGCGTGGGCATGCTGCCCGGTGACGTCGTCGTGTCCATCGGCACGTCGGGCACGGCCTTCGCGGTGTCCGAGACGCCGTCCGCCGACGCGACGGGCGCGGTCGCCGGGTTCGCCGACGCGACCGGGCGCTACCTGCCCCTGGTCGCGACGCTGAACGCGGCACGTGTCCTGGTGGCGGCGGCCCGGATGCTCGGCGTCGACCAGGACCAGTTGAGCGAGCTGGCGCTGCAGGCCCCTGCCGGGGCCGACGGGCTGGTGCTCGTGCCCTACCTGGAGGGTGAGCGCACGCCGAACCGGCCGGACGCCACCGGGTCGCTCCACGGCCTGCGTCTCGCCACGTCGACCCCCGCGCATCTCGCCAGGGCGGCGGTCGAGGGCATGCTGTGCGGCCTCGCCGACGCCCTCGACGCGCTCGGCCTGCAGCCGCGCCGGGTGCTCCTCATCGGAGGCGGCGCCAGGTCGGAGGCGGTGCGGCGGATCGCTCCCACCGTGTTCGGCCAGCCCGTGCTCGTGCCGACCCCGGGCGAGTACGTCGCCGACGGGGCGGCCCGGCAGGCGGCCTGGCTCCTGTCCGGTGAGCCGGAGGCGCCGCAGTGGGGATCGGGGGAGGTCGCCCGTTACGAGGCCGACCCCACCCCCGGGCTGCGGGAGCGCTACCAGGAGGTCGCCGCGCGCGCGTGACGCGCCCGGGACCCTGAGGCGACCCTGAGGCGGCATCCGGGGGATCTGCACGATCTCCCGGATGTCTGCCGGGGCCGTATCGGGGCACCCTCAAGATATGGTCAAGAGGCTGTATCCGGTGGTCGCCTGCGCGGGGATTCTGGTCGCGATCGTCACGGTCGTGACGACGCAGGTCGGCGGCCGTCCCGGGCTTGATCCGGTCTCGATGCCGATCAGCCGGTACGCCGCGGAGGACGGCGGCGGCACGATCGAGCTCGCGATGGCGGTCCTGGGTCTGGCCTCTCTGGCGCTGCTCGCCGGGCTGCGGCGCGCCGGCGCCCCCATCTCCGGCTGGCCCACCTGGCTCGTCGGTCTGTGGGGCGCCGCGCTGATCGGCGCCGCGGTCGTGCCGTCGGCTCCGCCGGAGCTCGGGCACACCTGGCAGGAGAACGTGCATCTCGTCCTGTCGGCGGTCGCCTTCGTCAGCGTGCCGCTGGCCGCGACGCTGATGGTCGGACGGCTGGGGGACGACGAGCTCTGGAAGCCCGTCGCCCGGGCCGTCGAGTGGCTCACGCTGGCCGCGGGCCTGGGCCTGGCGGCGATCACGTACGTGGCCCTGCCCGGCCACGGCGTGGCGATCGGCATCGTCGAGCGCCTGCTCCTCACGGCCGAGGTCGCGATCCTCGCCGTGCTCGCCGTACGGCTGCTGCAGGTCGTGTGGGCCCCGGTGGTGGAGGCTCCAGCGGTCGAGTCCCCGGCGGTCGCGGCCCCGGTGGCGGCGGCCCCGGTGGCGGCGGCACGGGTGATGGCGGGTCGTGCGGCGCGCGCATTCGAGTTCGATCCGGCGACGGCCAGAGTCTGGCGAAGCGTGGCTCGGTCTCGCGCAGCATCCGCCGGCGGAATCTTGGTTAACGGGTCCCGGTACCACCAGCGGTAGGCCTGTCGGGCGTCGTCATCACCGGCAGCACGGTCAACCGACTCAACCGCCCGCGGCACTCGACGACGCGAATAGAGCTCCTGGCCGTCGCCGTGGGTGCGCGGTCACGGCCACGGTCAGAGCTCTCCGAAGGTCAGCCGGGGGCCCGTCAGCGTTGTGCGGCGGTCAGCATCTTGAGGGCGTGCTCGACGAGGGTGACCAGGACGACCTTCGCCGAGGCACGCCGCCGCACGTCGCAGAGAAGGACGGGCACGTCGGGGTCGAGGTCGAGCGCGATCCGCACGTCCTCCGCTTCGTGCCGGTCCGCTCCGTCGAAGCAGTTGACCGCCACGATGAACGGCGTGCCACGCTGCTCGAAGTAGTCGATGGACGGGAAGCAGTCGGTGAGCCTGCGGGTGTCCGCCAGCACCACGGCTCCAAGCGCGCCGTACGACAGTTCGTCCCACATGAACCAGAAGCGCTCCTGCCCGGGGGTGCCGAACAGGTAGACCACAAGTCCTTCCCTGATGGTGATGCGACCGAAGTCCATCGCCACCGTCGTGGTGGTCTTCGCCTCGACTCCATCGGTGTCGTCCACGCCGACGCCCCGGTCCGACAACACTTCCTCGGTGCGCAGTGGGCGAATCTCGCTGATCGCGCCGACCAGCGTGGTCTTGCCGACACCGAAGCCGCCGGCCACCAGGATCTTGAGGGCGACCGGCTCCTCAGAGGGCGCGAAGGCCATTGATCACTTCCCTAAGCAGGCGCGCGCTTGGCAGCGGCGCGGTCTTGCCCGGGTCTCGTACGCCGACGAGTCCCAGATCGTGCAGATCCCCGATCAGAACGCGGACCACGCCCAGGGGCAGGTCGACGTCGGACGCGATGTCCGCCACGGACGCGCCGTGGCTCGCGATCTCAAGAATCCGCCGCTGTTCGGGTCCGATGCCGGTGCCGCCCTCCGGACGTGAGCCGGTGGTGGTCACGATGGCGATCAGGTCCAGTTTCTCACCGGACGGCCGTGTGCGGCCCCCTGTCAGCGCGTACGGCCGGACGACGGGGCCGGCCTCCTCGTCCATCCACTGGGGTCCGCTCATGTGGCCTTCCGCCTCACGGCGAGATCCGTCGGGGGTTGGTGGAGATGTGCTGGCCGACGCGCTTGACGAGCATGGCCATCTCGTAGGCGATGTGGCCGACGTCCGCGTCAGAGGCCGCCAGGACGGCCAGGCAGGTGCCCTGTCCGGCAGCCGTGACGAAGAGGAACGCGCTCTCCATCTCGACGATGGTCTGCCGCACCTCGCCTCCGCCGAAGTGCCGGCCCGCGCCGCGCGCCAGGCTCTGGAACCCCGCCGCCACCGCGGACAGGTGTTCGGCGTCCTCACGGCTCAGCCCCTGGGAGGCTCCGACGACGAGACCGTCGGTGGAGAGGATCACGGCCTGGTGGACGGCGGCGACCCTGCTGATGAGATCGTCGAGCAGCCAGTTCAGTTCGCCGGTCGTCGTCGCTTTGCCCGTCATTCCTCACCCTTCTCGCCATGCGTCATGTGTGCGTACTGGCCGAGCGTGCCTCCCGGCTGCTCGGCGGCCTCCCGGCCGCGGCGCGCTCCCTGCTGGAACGCAGAGAACGTCGCCCTCGCCTCCTCCGGCGACCGATCCTCCGTGGGGGTCGGCGTCGGCGCCGACAGCGGTTGCCCGCGAAGCTGGGGCGCGATGTTCGCCTGGCGCACCCGGCGAGGCAGACCGGCGTGGGTGCCGTTCGCGGCGGAGGCCCTGGGCCGGGGGCCGCCCATGGGCGGCCCCGATTCCTCCTGCGACTCCTCCTGCGGGGTCGTCTGGCTCTCCGCGGACGTCCGGCGGGGCAGTGGTCCCGCGGTTCCGGGCCGGCTCTCCGTGCGGTCTCCGGTGCCGGCCCCCGTGCCGGTCTCAGTGCCGGTCTCAGTGCCGGTCTCGGGGGGAGCCTCTCCAGGGTTCCGGCGGAAGGCATCCCCTGCCCAGGCGGTCCGCTCGCCGGCGCCGTGAGCGCCCACGGCTTGATCGCCGAGGCTGTGATTCGCCAGCCCGTGATCCCTGAGGTGATGAGCACCAGAGTGGTGGTCGCCCGTGTAGCGATCGGCGTTGGCGTCGACGCCGGCGGCGGGCGGTACGGGCTCCGCTCGAGGCGCGTCGCGGGTGAAGAACGGCGAAGGGGCCGATCCGGACGCGCCCGGCGCGCCTGCGGACGCCGCGGTCGGCTGCGGTGCGGTCGGCTGTGGTGCGGTGGCTCCAGGCGCGGCACTCTCGACAAGCCTGCCCTGGACGACCGTTCCGTCCAGAGCCCTGTCGTTCAGAGCCCTGGCGTTCAGGGCGCTGTCGTCCAGGGCCGTCCTGGTCGGCAGGGCGGGCTGCGCGGATCGGGCACCCGTGGCCGCCCGGTCGGCCGAGCCGTTGCGGCCCCCCGACGAGACCTCCTCGGCCACGAGGGTGCGCGGGACGAGCACGATGGCGGTCGTTCCGCCGTAGGGAGAGCTGCGCAGCATCACGCGGATCTCGTATCGGGCGGCGAGCTGGCTGACGACGAAGAGGCCGAGCCGGTCGCTGTCGGCCGGGTCGAACTCGGGCGGGTGGGCGAGCCGCTCGTTGATCTCGGCGTACTTCTCCGGGGGAAGTCCGAGCCCGCGGTCCTCGATCTCCATGACGATGCCGTTGGCCACCACCTCGCCCCGCACCTGCACCCTGGTCTGCGGCGGAGAGAAGACGATGGCGTTCTCCAGCAGCTCGGCGACCAGGTGGACGAGGTCGGCCACGCACGAACCGGTGAGATACGTGTCGGGCATCGGTGTCATCGCGACCCGGGTGTAGTCCTCGACCTCGGCGATCGCGGCGCGGACCACGTCGATGAGGGGCACCGGCCTGCGCCACGAACGGCCGGGGTTGGCGCCGGACAGGATGATCAGGCTCTCGGCGTGGCGGCGCATGCGGGTCGTCAGATGGTCGAGCCGGAACAGGTCGTCCAGGCCCTCCGGTTCGTCCACCCGGCGCTGCATCGCGTCCAGGAGCGTGAGCTGCCGGTGGAGCAGGCTCTGGTTGCGCCGCGCGAGGTTGAGGAAGACCTGGTTGACTCCCTGGCGGAGCTGGGCCTGGCCGACGGCGGCCTCGACCGCGGTGCGCTGCACGGAGCTGAAGGCGTGCGCGACGTCCACGACCTCGTTGGATCCGCGGGCCTGGATGGCCGGGGCCTCCGTCTCGACGTCGACGTCCTCGCCCTGTTTGAGCTTCTCGACCACCTGCGGGAGCCGTACGTCCGCCATGTCGAGCGCGGCGTCACGCAGGGCCGCGAGGTCCCGCGCCAGGCGGCGGCCGAAGCGGACGGAGAAGAGGATGGTGACGATGATGGCGACGAGTCCCAGGCCGCCGGCGACGGCGATGCGGGTCATGATGGCGCCCGCGGCCGAGGTGGCTTTCGCGCTGAGCGCGTCGGACGCGGTGATGCGAGCCTGGTCGAGTCGCAGCACCAGGCTGTCGACGGTGGGAACCCAGTTGTCGTCCTCCGGGGGAAGGGGACCCCCGTCCCGGAGCTGGCCCATGATCCGGTCCTCGAGGCCGGAGAACCGCTCGAACAGCGCCGAGTTGAGCACCTGGTCGTACGGCGCGCGCAGGTCGGCGGTCAGCACGGGCCGGTTCTTGCCGTAGAGGAAGCGGCGGGTGTCCACCCACTCGCTGAACTCGTTCTGCTCCTGCCGGGACAACTGGCCGCTGGCGAGGGCGCCCCGGACCAGGGCGTCCTCCCTGGCGATCATCTCGTGCGCGTTGCCCATCGCCTGCATCGCGCTGGCCTGCTGGAAGATGGCCAGATCGGGGACCGAGATGAGGCGCTCGTACAGCGCGAAGAGATCGTCGGTGATCCCGTTGTAGGCGTTCATGGCGTCGAGCCGGGTGGTCTTGCCGAGGGTGACCGACTCGCGGATGGCGGGCAGGCGTCCGAGCGAGGTGAGCAGGGCGCGCAGGGGGCCGCGGAGTTCGGCGCCGACCGCCCGCTGGGCGTCGTCGCTGTTCGCGGCCCGGCGGAACTTGTCGACCGCCGTGTTGGTCTTGGCCTGCTGCTCGGTGAGGGCGGTCCCGCCGTTCTGGCCCGAGCTGAGCGATCCGACCGTGAGCGCTCGTTCGGCCTGAAGCTGCAGGCCGAGGTCGGTGGATGTGACGCCGATGGTGTCGTACAGGGTCTTCGAGTTCAGAAGTACCAGGCCATCGGCCACGGTCAAATTAAGGACAAACCCCCACATAGCGCTCAGCATCAACAGCGGTAAGAGCAGCAAAGAGAAGATCTTGAACCGAATCGACCGGTTTCTCGAACCCATGGCCACTCCTGCAGTGCTGGAGGCTCGCGCCGCATTTATGGGGAAATGCACCTCCGGAAGATCGCACAGAAGGCTAGCACCGATACAGTTCTGGCGCAGTGGAGGAACGTGATGATTACTGTGATCACGGGGGCAAGCGATGGAATCGGTGCAGCGTCTGCCCTCGATCTGGCTAAGCAGGGACACCAACTTGTCTTGGTAGGCCGGACTCCGGCGAAGCTCGACGCGGTCGCGGACCGTGTCGCCGCGATCACCGGATCGCGGCCGGACACCCTGCCCGCCGACTACGCCGTGCTCGACGAGGTGCGACGGCTCGGGGCCGAACTACTCGATCGATATCCACGCATCGACGCGCTGGTCAACAACGCCGGTGTGATGGCGCCCAAACGGCGGATCACCATGGACGGGTACGAGCTGATGGTGCAGGTCAACCATCTGGCGCCGTTCCTGTTGACGAATCTGCTGCTCGACCGGCTCACCGCGTCGTCCGCGCGGGTCGTCACAACCACGTCGCGCGCCGCGAAGACCGGCCGGCTCAACCCGGCCGATCTCTCCAGGCGCAACCGGCGCTGGAACGGCTGGCTGCAATATGGCGACACGAAGCAGGCCAACGCCCTCTTCACGGTCGCCCTCGCCAAGCGGGGCCTGGCGGCGACCTGTCTGCACCCCGGCGTGCTGAAGACCGACTTCGCGAGCGGCACCTTCTTCATGAAGCTCGTCATGCTCGTTCCGGGCATGGGAGAGCCGCCGGAGGCGGGCGGCTCGAGGCTGGCGCGTCTGGTCGCCGGCGAGGACGCCGTCGCCCACTCCGGCCGCTACTTCCACAAGGACGCGCCCGCGGACGTACCCGCGAGCATGACCGACATGGGGCTGGCCGAGGAACTGTGGACCGCGAGTCTCAAGGCGACCGGGCTCGCGGTCACGTCCTGAGACCGTCACATCCTTAGACCGTCATGTCATGAGACGGCCATGCCATGAGGCCGGAGCCGGCCCGCCGGCCCCGGTCATGGGCGCTCTCGCGGAGGTCAGTCCGAGTCTGTGGTGAGGAGCGCGTCGGTGGAGGGGACGGTTACGGCGCGGCGGACCCAGGCGTCGAGGCGGTCGTGGTCGGTGGTGTTTTCGATCAGCTCTCGTTGTGCTTGGGTGACGGTGAGGTCCCGGGCGGCGAGTACGGCCAGTATCGCGGCGGCCTTGCCCTTCACTTCGCCTTCGACCAGG
>NZ_JAFCNB010000003.1 GCF_017896165.1 Microbispora oryzae | reverse complement strand
CCCCCCCCCCCCCCCCCCACGGCCGGTCCGCCCAGCACACTGCCGCACATGAACACCACATTCGACGTCCGGCGCTTTGCCGGCCGTTACGTCGCCCAGTGGAACGAACCGGACCCCACGACGCGCGACGCCATGATCCGCGAGCTGTGGGCCCCCGACGGGACGCAGGTGCTGGCCGACCCGCCCGAGGCGATCCGCGACTCCGCAGCCGCGCTCGCCTTCCCCATGCCGGAACTGCGGGTATGCGGCCACGACGCCCTGAACGCGAGGGTGAGCCGCGCCTACGAGATGTTCGTCGCGCCGGGGGAGCACGTCTTCGAAGCCGCAGGGGATGCGCTCGTCCTGCTGCCCCACGTGATCAGCCTCCGCTGGTCCATGATCTCCACCCGCACGGGGGAGGCCGTCGGCGGCGGCCTGGACGTCCTGACCCTGGACGCCGATGACCGGATCCGCGTCGACCACCAGTTCATCGGGGGCAACTGATGCGCTTCACCAAAATCTCCGTGAGCCCGGACGGCGGGTCAGCGTTCGAGGACGGCCACATCGACCTCACCGACCAGCACGTCGCCGACGGGGTGCCGCCCATGGCGCTGGGCCTGCTCCCGTCAGCGGGCGGCGTGCGGTACGTCCGCAGCGACGCGTTCGACAGCACCGCGCACCCGGCGCCGCGCGAGCAGTGGGTGGTGATGCTCCGCGGCGTGATCGAGGTGACGGTCAGCGACGGCCACCGCCGCCGTTTCGGCCCGGGTGACCTGGTTCTCGCCGCCGACACCACCGGGGCGGGACACACCACGGCCGGAGTCGGGCAGCCGCCGTTCGACGCGCTGTTCATCCCCCTCTGACAGCGTTCTCAGGAGGTGTCCTCCGAACGGCCTCCGGCGGCACGACCCTAGACGCACAGCTTCCGTTCCATCCGGCGGGCCGCGAACCACAGGCCCGCCACCGCCATGACGACCAGATACGCCACATGACCCAGCAGCGCGGACTCGACGACGCCGAGACACAGGGCCCGCACCAGCTCCACCGCGTGATACAGCGGAGTCACCTGCACCAGAAGCTCCAACCCCACGGGGTAGTCCCGCACCGGCGAGAACGTGCCGGAGAACAGAAACAGGGCGAACTGCCCCGTGGTCAGCAGATCGAAATCCTGCCAGCCGCGCATCATGGTGCTGATCGCCATGCCGGCGGCACCGAACGCCAGGCCGATCAGCACGGTCGCCGGGAACGCCACCAGCGCCCACCCGGCGGACGTCAGCCCCAGCACCACCATGATCACCAAAAAGATCGCCGTGTAGAGCGACCCCCGGACCACCGCCCAGATCAGCTCGCCGAAGGCGATCTCGATCGGCCGCACCGGCGTCGCCAGCACCGCCTCGAACGTCTTCATGTACTTCAGCTTGAAGAAGAAGTTGAACGTCGTCTCCGACAGAGCACCCGACATCGCCGACACCGCGAGCATCGCCGGAGCGACGAACGTGGCGTAGGCCATGGTCCGCCCGCCCACCGCCAGGTTCCCCACGAGAACCCCCACGCCCAGCCCGATCGACAGCAGATACAGCAACGGCTCGAAGAACCCCGACAGCAGGACCAGCCAGTACGCCGGGCCGGAACGCAACGCCCCCACGTTCCGGCCGACCACGGCGCCGACCCGGCCGGGGGAGACCCGGGCGGCCACGAATGTCGTCATCATCAGTCTTCCAGCCTCCGATGGAACGCCCGCACCGCGAGCACCAGACCGGCGGCCGCCCACGCCACCAGATAGCCGAGATGCACCACCAGCGGCCACGCGGGAGACCGCCCGAGCGTCGCCGCCCGGCACAGCTCGACCCCGTGCCACAACGGAGAGACATACGCCAGCGGACGCACCAACCCCGGCAACTGCTCCACGGGGAAGAACACACCCGCGAACAACGTCGAAGGAATCAACACGAACCGGAACAGCAGCGCGAAATAGCTGTCGTGGTCGATGCTCGCGGAGAACGCCACCACCGGCGCCGACGTCGCCACCGTCAGCAGCGCGCACACCAGCGGCGTCGCCAGCGCCCACGGCGATTGCAGCCCCCCGAAGAACAGCACGACCACCAGGAACGCCGCCACCGCCGCCTCCACCCGGAAAATCAGGTAGAGCTGATGGCCCAGCACCATGTCGACGGGACGCACCGGCGTGGCCCGCATGCCGTGATAGGACCGCACCCACTTGAAGTCACCCAGCACCGAGTACGTCGACTCGCCGAGCGCGATCTGGAACGCCGTCGAGGCCAGCACCCCCGGCACGATCCACGACAGGTAACCGACCCCCTGGACGGACCCGACGTACGCGCCCACCCCGACCCCGATGCTGAGCAGGAACAGCACGGGCAACACGAACGACGACAGCACCGACGCGTGCCACAGCCGCCGATACAGGCTGAGGTGCCGCTCCAGCACCGCCACCGTCGGATGTACGGTGCCGCGCACGGCCGCGCCCCTGTTGTCGGCCGTGCCCGGCACCGCACCTCCGGCATCCCCTGCGCTCCCGGCACCCCGGGCGATCTCCGCCGCCACGTCAGTCCACCAACGTCCGGCCGGTCAGATGGAGGAAGACGTCCTCCAGCGTGGAACGCCGCACCAGCGCGCTGGACGGCGTCAGCCCCCGCCGGTGCACCTCCGACAACGCCACGTCCCCGTTGTTCACATAGACCAGCACCCGGTCGGGCAGCGGATCGACCCGCTCACCGACCCCGTCCAGCTTGGCCGCGTAACCCGCACCCGAATCGAGCCCGTCGGAGAAACGCAGCTCCAGCACCTCGGGCGTCGAATAGCTTTCGATCAACGCCCGCGGCGACCCCTGCGCCACGATCCTCCCGCCGTCCATCACGACCAGCCGGTCGCACAACTGCTCCGCCTCGTCCATGTAGTGCGTGGTCAGCACCAGCGTCACGCCCCGCTGCTTGAGCCGGAACAACCGCTCCCACAGCAGATGCCGCGCCTGCGGATCGAGCCCGGTGGTCGGCTCGTCCAGCAGCACGATGTCGGGGTCGTTGACCATGGCTCGCGCGATGGTCAGCCGCCGCTTCATCCCGCCCGACAACGGCTCGACCTTGCCCCCGGCGCGGTCGGCCAATTGCACGAACTCCAGCAGCTCATCGGCCCGCCTGCGGCTCTCCGCACGCGACAGCCCGAAATACCGCGCGTAAGTCGTCAGGTTCTCCCGCACGGTCAGATCGGGATCCAGATTGTCCAGCTGCGGGCACACGCCGAGCCGCGCCCTGATCTGGGCACCGTCCCGCACCGGATCCATCCCCAGGATGCGCAACTCACCCGCCGTCGGGGTGGACACACATCCGATCATGCGCATCGTCGACGACTTGCCGGCCCCGTTGGGACCCAGGAAACCGAAAGCCTCGCCCGGCGCCACGTCGAGATCGATCCCACCGACCGCAGTGAAGTCCCCGAAACGCTTGACCAGGCCGCGAGCGAATATCAACGGGTGCTCTGCCACATTCGAGACCTTAACGAACGCCCCCGACAATTTTGCAAACGATTTATCAGGGCCCGCCACCCATCACAGGACGCCATCCGAATCCGGCGGATCCCATCGACCGACCTCAGGGCCCTGCCCCGGCGCCGCCCTGAGATGCGCCCGTTCACCCTGCCGCCCGATGAGGCTCAGAAACTCGACCGGGCCCGCGCCGGTCGCCCCGAACCAGTGCGGGGTACGCGTGTCGAACTCCGCGGCCTCCCCGGGCCTGAGCACGAGATCGCGCTCCCCGAGCACGAGACGCAGCGTCCCGTTGAGGACGTAGACCCAGTCGTAACCCTCATGGGTGCGCAGGTCGGGCCGGACGTCGTCGCCCCCCGCCGGGAGGACGAACTTGTAGGCCTGGATCCCCCCGGGCCGGCGGGTCAGCGGCAGGACCACCGAACCGTCGCCACAGGGGATGGGACGCAGATTGACCCGGGGATCGCCCGTCGGCGGCGCGTCGACGAGCTCGTCCAGTGTGACCCCGTAGACCCGGGCGAGCGGAAGCAACTGCTCAAGCGTCGGCCGGCGCAACCCGGCCTCCAGCCGGGACAGCGTACTGGCGGAAATACCGGTCTCCTCCGCGAGACCGGCGAGCGTGACGTCCCGTCGCAGCCGAAGGCGCTTCAACCTCGGCCCGACAGCGTCAAGAGTGCGATCGATGGCTCCGTCCACCCTCCTATCTTGCCGTTCGGCAACAAACTTTGCCGATCCGCCTCATCGGCCCTCACCATGAGGATCCCGCCGGCCGACCGCCGGACAGATCACCACCACCGAACGGATCACCCATGACGCACGACTTCGACAAGGCATACTGGGACCGGCACTGGCGGCAACGGCCGGCCGCAAGCCCCGCGGCCCCCGCGACCACGGATGGCGACCCGCCGAACCCCTACCTCGCGCGCGAGACCAGCGCCCTGACCCCGGGCACGGCACTGGACGCGGGATGCGGCGGCGGCGCCGAGGCCATCTGGCTCGCCTCCCACGGCTGGCACGTCACCGCCGCCGACATCTCAGCCGAGGCCCTCGCCCTCGCCGCCCGGCGCGCGGCGACGAGCCGAGCACCCGAACGGGTGCGATGGCTGGAGACGGACCTGAGCACCTGGAGCCCGCAAGAACGGTTCGACCTGGTCATGACCAACTACGCCCACCCCGCGATGCCCCAACTGGAGTTCTACGACCGCATCGCCGAATGGGTGGCCCCCGGCGGCACCCTCCTCATCGTCGGGCACCTGCACACCCCGAGCGCCACCGGCCACGGGCATGGGCATGGGCATGGGCACCACCCTCCCGCCGAAGCGACCGTCACCTCGGCCGCCATCACCACGCGCATGGACACCACACAGTGGCAGATCGTCACCGCGGAAGAGCACGTCCGCACGTTCCCCGGCCACGAAGGCCACGGGGCCACCCGCCACGACGTCGTCGTACGCGCCACCCGACGCCGGTAGTCCGCGGAACCCCGCCACACCGGCCCGCAACCACCGCTCACCTGCCGTACCGGGGGAGGCGCGACCGGTCGTAGGCTCACCTCATGACCGCGTTCGAGATCGGGACCGACGGCCCGCAGGTGATCGTCGTCGGGATCGACGGTTCCGACACGTCACTGCGCGCCGCGGCCTACGGCTGGGGCCTCGCCCGCCGCCAGGGGTCGAAGGTCGTCCTCGTCCACGTGATCGGCGGTCTCGGCAGCGTGGCCACGATGGTGCCCGTCGCCACCGCCTCGGCCATCCAGGCGGGGGAGGAGTTCACCGAGGAACTGCGGACCCGGGCCGAGGAGTTCGCGCGCACCACCGCCGCCAACGTGCCCTACACCTTCCGGGCCGAGCGCGGAGACCCCGCCGCCGCCCTCATGCGCGTCGCCGACGAGGTCCGCGCCGACGCCGTCATCGTCGGCGCCTCCGCCCAGGCGGGCCACCGCTTCATCGGCTCGGTCGCCGTCCGCCTCGTCAAGGCCGGCCGCTGGCCCGTCACCGTCGTGCCCTGAGCGGCCCTGCGTCATACCTGCGTAGTCACCGAGAACCCGTCCGCGCTCACAATCTACGCAGACCCTCCAGAACACGCAGCAACGTCGCCGTGTCGGGCCCGCCCGTGGCGGGAGCTGCCCGGGGATGATCGCGTACCCGGTGGGGGAGCGCCTCGGCCACCTCCCCAGGCATGAGATCCGCCGATACGAGATGCCCGGACGCGACGAGGGCCTCGGCCGGCTCCGCCGCGACGGGGCCCGGCGACTGCGGTGACTCCACGACCGCGGCGACCGAGTCCCCGGCAGCGGGGCATGGCGCCCCGGCGGACGGCCGGGGGATGGGCAGCTCACACCAGACGATCTTGCCGCGGTCCGGGGCCGTGTAATGCCCCCACCGTGAGGCCAGCCCCTCCACCAGAGCCAGGCCCCGGCCCCCCTCGGCCAGCTCCCCCCGCTCCGCCACGACAGGCATGCGTTCGCTGCCGTCCCATACCTCGATGAGCAGACTCCGCGGCCCCGGCGACACCCCGAGCCGCAGCCCGACCGTCCGCAACGCCACCGGGAAGATCGACGAGGCGATCGGCGGATTCGGCGCCGTCTCCGTGGCGTTGACCGCGTTGGTCACCAGCTCCGACACCAGTAACTCGGCCGTATCCGCCACCCGCGACAGATCCCAGCGCGCGAGCTCGGACCGCACGAACGCCCTCGCCCGCCGGGGCGCGGTCGCCGCGGAACCGAACAGCCGGTGCGCCGCCCTGCACTCGCCACGTGAGCGGAAGGGCGAACTCATCGTCCTCTCATTCTCGCGACTGCTCACCGTCCCGGCCACACGCGGCCCTCGCGGCCGATCCGGGAACACCCATACCACCGATCATCTGGCATGAATCATCGCAAAAGGGAGTGGTTGACAGCATTCAGCAAAGATTCTTCTCCCCGTCACCTCTCCGGAGACACCGGCCGGACATTCCCGGCCGGCCGCGTTCACCCCGCGTGGTCGTCCTCGACCCCGCCGGCAAGCCGCCGCGCGGCCGCCACCTCCTCACCGTCCCAGCCCCAGTGACCAGCGCCCCGCTGCCCGGCCTGGTCGTCGATCCAGCGCTGATGCGCCTCCCAGGCCGCCTGCTTCGTGGTGCCCAGAGCCGCCCCGATCCGCGACCAGGACGCGCCGGCCCTACGGGCGGAACGCACGGTGAGCTGCCGCCCGTAGCCCGCCTTACGCGCGATGAGCTCGCCGAGTGCGAGCAGCTCAAGGGCCTCCTCGCACGTCAGCGGCGCAGGCCCCCCAGCGGGAACGTCGTCCTCGCCGACCGGGGAGGCCAGCGCCTCCCGCGTACGCAACTCGTCGTAGCGCGCCACCGCGCCCAGAAGGGTGAACTCGCGGTCCAGCGCATCAGGAGAAGTCATACCCGAAGCATCACGTCAAGCTGGCTTGACGTCAAGCCACCCTGACGCACGCTCTCCGCGAACACGGAAGACAACCCGCCCACACCGTTCACCACGCCCACGCGGCCCCCACTTGGCACGATGATCGGATGACGGCAACCAGCAGGCGGTGGAACGGCAACATCCACTACCACCCCCGCATCCTCCGCTCGGTCCCCGACGACGCCCGGCACGCCCTCGACGTCGGCTGCGGCGAAGGCACACTCACCCGCGAACTCCGGCGTACCGTCCCCAACGTCACCGGCATCGACCTCCACACACCCAGCATCGACCAGGCCCGCGCGCACGCCGGCGACGTCGACTACATCGTCGGCGACTTCCTGACGCACCCCTTCGACCCCGCCTCGTTCGACGTCATCGCGTCAGTCGCCACCCTGCACCACATGGACGCCACCGCCGGACTGACCCGCATGCGGGACCTGCTGCGCCCCGGCGGCGTCCTGGCCGTCATCGGCCTCGCCCGCAGCACCCTGCCCAACGACCTGCCACGCGAACTCGCCGCCGTCACCGCCAGCACCTTCCACCGCGTGACGAAAGGCCACTGGCAGCACCCGTCGCCCATCGTCTGGCCGCCACCGGTGACCTACCCGGAGATGCGCGCGCTTGCCGCCGAGATCCTGCCCGGCTCCCAATACCGCCGCCACCTCCTGTGGCGGTACAGCATCACCTGGCGCAAACCGCGAAACTGAGCCGACCCGCACCGATATCGCCGCCTGGAACGATGTCGCCACCAGAAAAAGGCGTCCTCAGCGCAGAAGGAGATCGACCGCCACCTCCAGCCGTTCGAGGTAGTCCTCGCGTGATGCGACCTGATGCTTGAGGCCGATCGACGCGCTGATCATCGTCCGTGCGACAGGGGGAGCCGCCTCGCGGCCCGACCTGATGGCGATCGCGTCTGTGATCAGTTCCTCGAAACGCCGCCGCGGAGCCTCGATGATCTCACCGAGAAGGCCGGGATTGTCCTCGATGACCACCGCGACATCGCTCGCCAGCGGGCCGATGTAGCGGCCCGCCCACTGATCGAACGCATCGACCAGACGCTTCAGAAGGGGCCGGCCGGTGTCGGCGAGGACGTCTTCGACCGCTGCGATGTCGCGATCCAAGGCCTGGGCAACCGCGGCACGGAACAGGGCCTCCTTCGAGGAGAAGAGGAAATAGAGCCCGGGCCGGGAGATGCGCGCCGCCCGCGCCACCTCCTCCATCGAGGTCTTCCGGTAACCGAATCGCGCGAACGTGACCATGGCGGAGTCCAGAACCATGGTCCGGCGGCCAGAATCGGCGGCTGTCGACGACGGATGACCAACGTCGGGGCTGCTCATGACACGAGCATACGAGCGCGCGGCAAACTATACAAATCATGCTTACTCTGTATAGTCACGGCCATGTCCACTCGCAGACTCATCTCCACGCCCTTCACCTCCTCAAGCACCGCGGCCGAGGTCCTCCGGGGCGTCGACCTCACCGGCGTCCGCGCGATCGTGACCGGAGCCTCCTCCGGAATCGGGACCGAGACGGCTCGTGTGCTGACCTCCGCCGGAGCAGAGGTGACGCTCGCCGTCCGGAACACGACCGCCGGTGACGCCGTCGCCGAGACGATCGCGAAGTCAACCGGAGGGATCCGGCCCCGCGTCGCCCGGCTCGACCTCGCCGACAGGACCACCGTCACCCGATTCGCCGACACGTGGAACGGCCCGCTTCACCTGCTCATCAACAACGCGGGCGTGGTCACCAGTGGCCTCGAACGGACACGGGAAGGCTGGGAACTGCAATTCGCGACCAACCATCTCGGCCACTTCGCCCTGGCCACCGGCCTCCACCACGCCCTTGCCCTGGGAGCGACCGACCGCGAGGGAGCACGGATCGTCTCGGTCAGTTCGACAGCGCACATGCGCTCCGGCATCGACTTCGACGACCTCCACTTCGAGCGCCGCAGCTACGACCCCCAGATCGCCTACGCCCAATCGAAGACGGCGAACTCTCTGTTCGCCACCGAGGCGACCCGCCTTTGGGCGTCCGACGGCATCATCGCCAATACGGTGAACCCCGGCGGCGTCCGAACGGGACTGCAGCGCAACTTCACCGCGCAGCAGAAGGCGTCGCTCGACGCGGCCGAGGCCGCCGGAGTCTTCACCTACAAAACGGTCGAGCAGGGAGCCGCCACCACCATCGTCGCGGCCGTCGCCCCCGAGTTCGCCCACTCCGGAGGCCACTACCTCGACGATTCACAAGAGGCATACACCGTGCCGGACGACGCCAACCTCGCGCAGCACCCGCACGGTGTCAAGGAATGGGCGCTCGACCCCACCGCCGCCAAGCGCCTCTGGAAGGTCTCGAGCGACCTGCTCAGCGTCTGACCTCCCGACACCACAGCAGACGAAGAAGCGCGGGGGAGAGGGCCGACCCCGGCGCGTACCACCCGCCCAAGGTCTGAAGCGCACGCGCCGGGGTAGTCGTGGCCGCATGGCGAAACCGGCTGACACCCCGACCCGCCCCGCGGCCAATCCCGCAGGCGATCCCGTGGCCGACTCGGATCCCTCCACACACCCCGCCCAGTCGGGCGAGCGCAAGCCTCCGCGCGTCGCCGTCATCGCCCACCGCAAGAAGACCCTCGGTGGCGGCCTCGACGAACTCCGCACAGCGATCAACAGCTACGACATCGACGACCTGCTCTGGTATGAAATCCCCAAAAGCAAGAAAGCCCCCAAAGCCGCCCGCGACGGGCTCAAGAAGGGCGCCGACCTGTTCATCGTCTGGGGCGGCGACGGATCCGTCCAACGCTGCGTCGACGCCCTCGCCGGCACCGACGCCACAATAGCCATCGTCCCCGCGGGCACCGCCAACCTGCTCGCCCGCAACCTGTCCATCCCCGAAAACGTCACCGAGGCCGTCCGCATCGCGTTCGAGGGCCGCCGCGCCCGCATCGACCTCGGCAAGATCAACGGAGAGCACTTCGCCGTCATGGCCGGAGTCGGCTTCGACGCCGAAATGATCGCCGACGCCGACCGCGGCCTCAAAGACCGGCTCGGCCGCCTCTCCTACTTCTGGACCGGCCTGCGCCACATCAGCAGCACCGCCTCCCCGATGAAAATCACCCTCGACGGCACCCACTGGTTCGAAGGCGACGCCAGCTGCGTACTCATCGGCAACATCGGCACAGTCACCGGCGGCATCGACGTGTTCCGGAACGCCCGCTACGACGACGGCCGCCTCGAAGTCGGCCTCTCCACCGCGGACGGCCCCATCCAGTGGGCACGCACCATCAGCCGCATGAGCACCGGCGCCGCCGACAGGTCACCGTTCGTCCGGATCACCCGCGCCCGGAAGATCACCATCAAGCTCGCCACCCCCCGGACGTACGAACTGGACGGAGGAGCCCGCAAACCCGCTAAAAAGGTGACCGTCAAAGTCGTCCCGCACGGCATCACCGTGTGCCGGCCCCACCCGCCCACCGACAACGCGGACGCACCACCGGCGCGGACGGCCCAGACCTCCTGACCAGGCCCGCTCTTCCCAGACTACGCTCACCAACAGCTGCGAATACTGCGTACGCGGCGAGCAGATCCTCTGCCGGCGAAAGCGCATCACAGGCATCGGCATGGACGGCGCGGCTACGCCGAATACGCCATCTCAAGGCCGACTTCGTGACCCCGCTGCCGGAAGGGCTCGACCCGATCGCGGCGGCCCCGCTGGCCGTCCGCGCTTTACTTGACATAATGTTCATTATCGAGCATTGCGAAAAGGCCGAGTGGAGTCAGCCCTGGCGCCTGGAAGCTCGCCGCCGTGGGCGGTTTTCCACCCGAGAATTCCGCCGGCGCCCGCCGTTGTCCGCGGGTTCCGGTCGCCTTCCGGCACAGCGCGCCAGGATTCCGACCCGGGCCGCAGCGGCCCGGTCGCGTTCAACTCGGGACCCGGCGGCAATCGACCCGGCTCCGTCAATGAATCGATCTTGAAGCGACCCGATCGGAAGACCGGCCCAATCCGAAGGCCAGCCGCTCAGAGATGCCGTCCATCCGGCCGAACGAGCGGAGCAATCCGATATACCAGACAGAATTCGCCTTCTGTCTGGTATAGGACTAAGCGGGCATTTCGCCGCGCGGCGGCGGTATTTTCGAGCCATGTATCCCCCCATCGAGCCCTACGACCACGGGCATCTGGACGTCGGCGACGGCCACCTCGTCTACTGGGAGGTCTGCGGTAACCCGGCGGGCAAGCCCGCGCTCGTCGTCCACGGCGGGCCCGGCTCGGGCTGTACGCCAGGCCAGCGCCGCGGCTTCGACCCGGAGCGCTACCGCATCATCCTGTTCGACCAGCGCAACTGCGGGCGGAGTCTCCCCCACGCGAGCGACCCCGAGGTCGACCTGGCGACCAACACCACACACCATCTGGTCGCCGACATGGAGCGACTGCGCGAACACCTCGGCGTCGACCGCTGGCTGCTCTACGGCGGATCATGGGGCTCCACCCTCATGCTCGCCTACGCCGAAGCGCACCCCGAGAGGGTGTCGGAAATGGTCATCACCGGCGTCACCATGACCCGCCGCTCCGAGATCGACTGGCTCTACCGCGGTGTCGGGCGCTTCTTCCCCGAGCAATGGCAGCGCTTCCGTATGGGGGTTCCGGAAGACCAGCGCGACGGCGATCTGCCGGCTGCCTACGCGCGCCTCATGGCCGACCCCGATCCCGCTGTCAGAGCCCGGGCGACGTACGACTGGACGGCGTGGGAGGACACGGTGATCTCCCTGGAGGTCAACGGCGCGCCGAACGCCTACAGCGACCGGCCATCCGCCGCCCTGCAGGCTCTCGTGCGGATCTGCGCCCACTACTTTTCGAACGGCGCGTGGCTGGAAGAGGGTGCCCTCCTGCGCGACGCGTACAAGCTGGCCGGCATCCCCGGCGTGCTGATCCACGGCCGGTTCGACCTGGGCGGGCCGCTGGAGAACGCGTGGCAACTCGCCCAGGCATGGCCCGACGCCCGTCTCGTCGTGGTCGACGACTCGGGCCACACCGGCAGCGACACCATGCGGAAGGAGATCCGCGCCGCCCTGGACGGCTTCGCCGGTCCCCCGGTCTGACCTTCGATTGGCGCCGCAGGGGTTACCGGACACGCATGGGGCGGGGCCACTCCCCGGCTCATGCGTGAGTCGCTGTGCTGGGGCCTGCTGATTGTTGTGGCTTGGGAATTGGATGGATGGATTTGGTCACCGACCCCATGGCCTTTACATTGTAAATTTACCCCGGGGTCGGCGGCGCGCCCGAGCATCCGCCACCTAACCGAGTGCCGGCGGATGCTCTGCTGGACGGCGTCCCCAGGCCGAGATCAGCGGCGCGAGTGTCAGGTCGAGTTCGCCCGCGTGGATGGCGGCCAGGTGCGCGTCGATCTCGGCGTCGTCGGCCAGGCCGGCCGCGAGCAGCTCGCCGCGCACGTGCCGGATGGTCGCCGCCTCCAGCCGGTCGCAGGCCGGCCCGCCGACCGGGAAAGAGCCCGCCGCGGCGACGTCCACCAAGCCGGCCTCACGCAGTGCCCGCGGCAGTGTCCGGCCGTAGCGCAGGTCCGCGCCGCGGCGGGCCAGCAGTTCCCGGACCGCGTCGCGCAGCCGGTTGGCCCGCCGCTGCGCCGGGCCGCTGTCGTCCAGGCATGCCAGTGGCTGCAGAGCAGTGTCGGCGTCCTCGACCAGCAGCCAGCCGCCGGGCCGCAGCGCCGCCGCCATCGTGGCCAGCGCCCGAGCCCGGTCGGGTACATGGACCAGCACGAGCCGGGCGTGCACCAGGTCGAACGTACCCGGCTCTGGGGGCGGATCGGCGGCGACATCGTGCCGGCGTATCTCGTACCCGTCGCCTGCGTTCAGCCACGACGGGTCGATGTCGGTGGCCAGCACGTGCCCGGTCGGACCGACGGCCGCCGCGAGCGCCTCCGGGATGCTGCGGCCACCGGCCCCCACCTCCCAGCAGCGCGAGCCTGCCCTGACCCCCAGTCGATCGAAGTGCACCCGCGTCACACCGTCGAACAGCTCGGCCAGCCAGACGAATCGCTCGCCCGCCTCGGTGCGCGCGTTGTCCAGCAGGTACCCGCGGGCGGGAGCGGGCTCTCCACCGGGCGCGGTAGTGCTGTCTGTCGGATCCGGTCGGCCACCGACGTGCGGCGGGCGGGGCGAGAAGGTCATAACTACATGATCACCTCCCCAGGCCACCGGCGCCACGATGACGGGAGAGGGACATCTCACACCGCCGGCGAACCCCGCACCTCCTCCAGCACGGTTCCGCACCGTGACGCGCCGGAAGTGGCACACCGGGTGGATGAGCCGGCCGCGGCCGCTTCGAAGGCCGCCTGACCCCAGCCACCTCGACAGAACGAATTCAAAATGAGTTACCCCGTTCACTGGACAATCCCCGCGCACTATGGCCAGTGGCCGAGCGAATAGTCAGTGGCCGGAGTGAAACAGGATGAGCATTGAGACATCCATCTCGTTGCGCGAAGCGGAATTTCATGCCCTTGCCAGTGGAGTCGACCCGTCGCCGACCCTCCTGACCTGGAATGGGACATCTTGGGCGGCAGAATGAGTGTGCGACTTCGGCCTAGCGAAGGCAGCCGTTTCGACTTTTCCGGCGGATGCGGGCGACTTGTGTGGGGACGAGCGTCTGCGGCAGGCCGTTAGAGTCAAATTCATGGAATGGAATTTTCGGGCGGCCGAAGAACTCGTAGCCGCCTTGCGTGCCGGTGAAGTGAGCTCGGTGGAACTGACCGACGAGGCGATCGCCCGTATCGAGCGGGATGACAAGGTGATCAACGCCATTTGCGTGCCGGACTTCGACCGTGCGCGGGCCGCCGCGCGCCGTGCCGACCAGGCGCTCGCCCGCGGCGAAGACCGGCCACTGCTGGGTGTTCCGGTGACGGTCAAGGAGTCCTACAACATCGCCGGGCTGCCCACGACCTGGGGCATGCCGCCGCAGGCGAACTTTATGCCGGCTGAGGACGCGGTCCAGGTGTCGCGGCTGAAGGCCGCGGGCGCGGTGGTGCTCGGTAAGACCAATGTGCCGTTGGGGCTGCAAGATATCCAGAGCTTCAACGAGATCTACGGCACCACCAAGAACCCGTGGGATCACAGTCGCACGCCAGGTGGGTCCTCGGGCGGATCAGCGGCGGCTCTGGCGTCCGGGTTCGGCGCGCTGTCCATCGGCTCCGACATAGCAGGTTCGTTGCGCACCCCCGCGCATTTCTGCGGCGTCTTCGCGCACAAGCCGACGCTCGGGCTGGCGGCGACCCGCGGTATGGTCGCGCCGCCGGCGCCTCCGTTGCCGGTCGACCTCGATCTGGCCGTCGTCGGTCCGATGGCGCGCACCGCCCGCGACCTCACGCTCCTGCTCGACGTCATGGCCGGACCTGACCCGCTGACGCACGGTGTGGCGTACGACTTGACGCTGCCGCCCGCGCGCCACGAGCGGCTCTGCGACTTCCGTGTCTTGGTGCTCGATGAGCATCCGCTCATTCCGACCGGCTCCGCTGTGCGGGCGGGCCTGAGCCGGGTGGCCGGCGCGCTTGTCGACGGCGGCGCCCGCGTCGAACGGCACAGTCCGCTGCTGCCCGATCTGACCGAAGCCGCGCTGCTCTACACGCAGCTGCTGGTTTCGAGCACCATCGCGCGTTTTCCCGTCGAGGCGTACGAGCAGCTGCGGACCCGCGCCGCCGGACTGAGCGCGGACGACCAGAGCCTCGACGCGACACGGTTGCGGGCTATGGTGTTCAGCCACCGCGACTGGATGGAGGCGAACAACCGTCGCGAACTCCACCGCCACGGCTGGCGGCAGCTCTTCGCCGAGTTCGACGCCGTGATCTGTCCGATCACGCCCACTCCCGCGTTCGGCCACGACCACGACCCCAATCCGCTGGAACGCCGGCTCGACATCGACGGCGTCGAGTACCCGTACTTCGACCAGCTCGTCTGGGCCGGTCTGGCCACCATGCCCGGCCTGCCCGCCACCGCCATACCAGCGGGCCGGTCCCCCGAGGGTCTGCCGGTGGGAGTGCAGCTCATCGGTCCGATGTTCGAGGATCGCACCCCGCTGCGGCTGGCCGAACTGCTCGAGCAGAAGATCGGCGGCTTCCAGGCACCGAAATAGGGGCCTACCTCTACCTCTGCTGAAGCCGCGTTCCATGACGTCGTCGAGCGTGCCCGCGGCCGTCGTGATCCCCCCAGGCCGACCTCAACGAGGACGAAGCGATGGGATGAGCGCGGCGATGGCGTCGAGGATGCGGTCAAGCCCATGCCGGAAACGCTCCTCGGGGGTGAGATGGGCGGTGCGGGAGTCGAGAACCGATCGGTTGAACATGGGGAAGGCGCCGGATTCGACGACCTGGCGGACGTACGGTCCCATGTAGTCCCGCTTCCAGCGCTCGGAGTCCAGGCCGGTGCGGCGCGTCTCCTCCAGCCAGCCGATCTCGCGGCGGATCGCGCTGTGCAGGTAGTCGTTGAGCATTCCGACCAGGCCGGTGATGTCGTCGATGTCGAGGCCGAGGCCGTCGAAGGCGTCGAGCGCGAACTCGTGCACGCGCAGCAGGTGGGGGCCCAGCGTCGGCCGGCTGGTGAGCAGCGCGATCAGCCACGGGTGGCGTAGGCCGATGGTGCGGGTCTCCCCCGCCAGCAGGATCAGGTCGCCTCGCCAGTCACCGGACGGGCCGTCGGGGAGCTCCACCTCGGCCATCGCCTGGTCGATCATGAGGTCGAACAGGTCGTCACGCCGGGGCACGTAGCGGTAGAGCGACATGGCGCCGGTGCCCAGCTCGCCCGCGATCCGCCGCATGGTCGCGGCCTCCACTCCTTCGGCGTCGGCGATCTGGACGGCCGTCCGGGTGATCTGCTCGCGGCTGTAGCCGGGGCGCCGTCCCGGGCCGGAGCGTTCCTGCCGCTCGGGCCGCATCCAGATGCTGGTCGGTTCGTCGTCGTCCACCTGCCCCCTCCTCTCATTTGCGTACATGGTACCTGAATGGCTATGGTCCGTTTCACGTACGTAGTACGCGAATTGGAGGGCGTATGGAGCGGACTTTCCGCATGGGCGTGACCGGCGTGATGCTGGGCATGATCACGGCCCCCTTGGACGGCATGATGCTCGGACCCGCGCTGCCGGTGATCGTGCGTGATCTCGGCGGCCTGGAGTATTTCTCCTGGATGGCGACGGCCTATCTGATCTGCATGGCCGCCTCGACGCCGATCTGGGGAAAACTGGGCGACCTGTACGGCCGCAAGGCGGTCTACATGGCCGCGATCCTGGTCTTCCTGGTGGGGTCAGGACTGTCGGGTGCCGCGCAGGACATGATCCAGCTCGTCGGCTTCCGGATGGTGCAGGGGCTCGGCGCGGGCGGACTGATGACCGGGGCTCTGGCGCTGATCGGCGAGCTGGTGCCGCCCCGGCACAGCGGCAGGCTGATGGGGCTGTTCGGGGTCATGATGCCGATCGCCTTCATCGCCGGGCCGTTGCTCGGTGGCCTGTTCGCCGAGCGGCTGGGCTGGCGGTGGGCGTTCTTCGTCAACGTTCCCATCGGCGCGGCCGCCCTGCTGCTCATCGGTGCCGCCGTGCGGCTGGAACGGCGCCGCATCAGGGCGCGGATCGACTACCTCGGGGCGCTGCTGCTGACGGTGATGCTGGTGGCGCTCAGTCTGATCGCGGGCTTGGGCGGCGCCCGGTACGCCTGGGGCTCGGCTCCGATCCTCGCCCTGATCCTGATCTGGCCCGCGGCGCTGGCCACCCTGCTGTTCGTGGAACGGCGCGCGGCTGAGCCGATCGTCCCGCTGCGTCTGTTCGCCGACCGCAACTTCACCCTCGCCCAGGCCATCCGCCTCCTCGGCGGCGCCGGCATGGTGGTGGCGGCCGTCTTCCTGCCCCAGTACATGCAGCTGGTCCACGGCGCCTCGCCGATCGCCAGCGGCCTGCTGATCCTGCCCGCGATGCTCGGGATGGTGGCCGTGCTGATCGGCACCGGCCGGCTCATCAGCCGCACCGGCCGCTACCGGATCTATCCGATTCTCGGCGGCGCCACCGTGGCGGCCGGCATGCTCGCGCTGCTCCTGCTGCGTCCCGGTACCGGTCTGGCATTCGCCTCTGGTGTGACGTTGATCGGCGGTCTAGGGGTGGGCCTGCTGACGCAGTCCACCACGATCATCACCATCAACAGCGCCGAACCGCGTGACCTGGGCGCGGCCAGCGGCTCGGTCGCCCTCTGGCACACCATGGGGGCCTCGCTGGGTGTGGCCGCCCTGGGCGCCCTGTACACGGCCCGGTTGCGCGACATCCTCATCGACCGCCTCGGCGCGGCGGCCGGCGGCCGGATCGTCTCCGGCGGGCTCACGCCCGGCGCGCTCATCCGGCTCAAGCCCGCCGCGCGTGAGGCGGTTCAGCTCGCCGTCTCCGGCGGCGTCCACGCCATGGCCCTGGGCGCCGCAGCGCTGGGCGTTCTCGCCTTCGCGCTGGCGTGGTTCATCCGCGAGGTCCCATTGCGCGACCGGGCCCCGTCGGCCGGGCGCGTCTCCGCGGCCGCGTGAGGCGGGCGCTTATGACACGGCCCGCGAAGGCCTCCGGTTCGAGTACTGCCCGCGGCCCCGCGCGAGGCCGCCGTGAAGGGAGAACACCATGATCGATGACCCGCTGCGGTTGGCCGTCATCGTCGGCAGCGTCCGCGACGGCCGCCTCGGCCCGACCGTGGCCACCTGGTTCGCCGGCCAGGCCGCGTCCCGCCCCGGCCTCGGCGTCGACGTGATCGACTTGGCCGATGTGCCGATCGGCGCGGCGGCCCCATCGGCCTCCGTTCCGGCGCCGGTACTGGAGGCCCTGGGCGGGCTGACCCCGCGGCTGGCCGCCGCCGACGCGTTCGTGGTGGTGACCCCCGAGTACAACCACAGCTATCCGGCCGGACTGAAGAACGCCATCGACTGGCACAACCAGCAGTTCCACGCCAAGCCGGTGGCGTTCGTCTCCTACGGCGGCATCTCCGGAGGCCTGCGCGCGGTGGAGCACCTGCGGGCCGTCTTCGCCGAGCTGCACGCCGTCACCACCCGGGACACCGTCAGCTTCCACGGCGCCTGGGAGCGCTTCGACGGTGACGGACAGCCGAAGGACCCCGCCGGCCCGGCCGCGGCCGCCAACCGGCTGCTGGACCAGGTGAGCTGGTGGGCGCGGGTTCTGCGCGATGCAAGAGCCTCCACCCCTTACACCGGATGAACCAGAAAGGCGGGATCATGAGATTGGCCGGGAAGACGGCGTTGGTGACCGGTGCGAGCCGGGGCATCGGCCGCGCGATCGCCATCCGGCTGGCCCGCGAAGGCGCCCGGGTCGCCGTGCACTACGGCGGCGACCACGCCGCCGCCAAGGACACCGTCTCCGCCATCGAAGCGGCCGGCGGGCGGGCCTTCGCCGTCCAGACCGAACTGGGCGTGCCCGGCGACGCCGAAGCCCTGTGGACGGCCTTCGACGCGCACGCCGAGGGCCTGGACATCCTGGTCAACAACGCGGGCATCCTCGGCGGCCGGAGTGAGATCGACGGCGTGACCCGAGAGGGCTTCGAGCGCCTGCTCGCGGTCAACACCATCGCGCCGTTCTTCATCACTCAGCTCGCCCTGCCACGATTGCGCGACGGCGGGCGGATCATCACCGTGGGCACCATGCTGACCCGGGGGGCAGCCATGCCCAGGGCGATCGACTACGCCATGTCCAAGGCCGCGCTCGACGTCATGACCATGGCCCTGGCCAGGCAACTCGGGCCGCGCGGCATCACGGTCAACACCGTCGCCCCCGGCGTCGTCGACACCGACATGCACCAAGGACGCCTCGTCGGCGAGGCCCTGGCCTGGCTGTCGTCGCAGACGCCCCTCGGCCGGCTGGGCACGCCGGAGGACGTGGCCGGCACCGTCGCCTTCCTGGCCTCCGGCGACAGCGGCTACATCACCGGACACCGGTGCGACGTCTCAGGCGGGACGACCATGTAGACCCGGCGTCCGGAGGACTCCGGAGTCGGCATGGGCCGAGGGGACCTGTCAGGGGTGATCCGCCGGGCGGCGGTAGACGCCGTACCACCAGGTCAGTGCCAGCTCGCGGGCGAACGTGGCGTCACTCGCGGGATCTTCGGAGGTGACGTGGTCGACGATTGCCCGTTCACCGCCCATGATGATCAGCCGGGTGGCGCTGACCGGGTCGAGGGCGGCGGGGGTGCGGCCGGCGTCCTGCTCGGCGCGGAGCACCGTGATCGTCCGGTCCGTGAACTGGTCGAGTTCCGCCTTCCAGAAATCCCGCACGGTGGCGTCATAGCCGGCGACCTCGGCGAGCGCCCGCCGTGCGGCGGCGTGCTCCCGATAGACCCGCACCACGCGCAGGAAGACGTCCTCGAGAGCTTCGACGCCGTCCGACGGCGTCCATGCCGAGGTGACGTCGAAGGTGGAGGTCAGGAGTTCGGTGGCCAGGCGCATGATCAGGTCGATCTTGTCGCGGAAGTGGCTGTAGAACGTCGAACGGGCGACGCCGGCCTCGGTGCAGATGTGTTGCACGCCGAGCTCGGTGAAGTTGGCGCCGTTGATCAGGAGACGCTGCGTCGCAGCCAGGATGTCCGTCTCGGCCGAGGTGGGTCGGCCGATGTTCGCGGTGCGTCGTCGGGTGATCGATGGCATGTCCGGATCCTAGGGGTCGCTCGGCGGCGCACACCACGCTACAGGCCGTCCGGACATCATGTAGCGTAATTTCCGGACATGATGTCCGGACGCGGTGACTGGAATTCGTGCGACTCTCCGTCGTCCGCCGTGGACCGGACAGATACGCAGGAAGGAACTACTGGTGAAATATCGTTTGCTGGGACGTACCGGGGTCTGGGTCTCCGAGATCTCCCTGGGCGCGATGACGTTCGGCGGCAAGCAGCACCCCGTGTACGGAACCCTCGGGGCGCTCGGGCAGGAGGAAGTCGATCGGGTCGTCGGCGCGGCACTCGACGCCGGGATCAACTTCATCGACACGGCCGACGTCTACGCCGACGGTGAGAGCGAGGAGTTGCTCGGCCGGGCGATCGGACGGCGCAGGCGGGACGTGCTGCTCGCCACCAAGCTGATCGCCCCGGTCGGGCCTGGCCCCAACGACCAGGGGCTTTCCCGGCTGCACGTGATGCGGGCCCTGGAGGACAGCCTGCGCCGGTTGCGGACCGATCACATCGACCTCTACCAGATCCACAACTACGACCACGTGACGCCGATCGAGGAGACGCTGGGCGCGCTCGACGACGCGGTACGGCAGGGCAAGGTCCGCTACATCGGCTCCTCCAATCTCGCCGCCTGGCAGATCAGCAAGGCGCTGGGCGTCTCGGCGCTGCACAACCTGGCGAAGTTCGTCGCCAACCAGACCCACTACTCACTGCTGTCGCGCGACGCCGAGCGTGACCTGGTGCCCTTCGCCGAGGACGCTGGGCTGAGCCTGACCGTGTGGCAGCCGCTCGTCGGCGGATTCCTCACGGGTAAGTTCGACCGCGGCGGGGCGACAACCGAACCGGACTCCCGCCGGGCCCGGAACGGCTTCGACTTCGTGCCCTTCGAGGAGGAGCAGGGCTTCCGGGTGCTCGACGTGCTGCGGGCCGTCGCCGCGCGCCACGAGGTGAGCCCCGCCCGGGTCGCGATCGCCTGGCTGCTCGGCCGGCGCGCCGTCACCAGCGTCATCGTCGGCGCTCGCACGCCGGAACAGCTCGCGGACAACATCGCCGCCGGCGACCTGACCCTCACCGCGCAGGATCTCGCCGAGCTCGACGAGGTCAGCCGGCCGCCGATCGCCTACCCGAACTGGATCCAGGAGTGGTTCGCTCCGACCCGGATCCCTGACGGCAGTCTGGCCTGATCTGACGGACCGCCGGTGCGGCGGCTCCCCCGGTGCCGATGACCGCGCGGCCGTTCGCCTCGTCGTCAGGGCTGCCCGGCGTGCCAGGGCTTGCCGGGGTGTGTGGCGCGGGCGTGCGCGGCGGTTCTGATCGCGTACGTCGGCCGGTCGCCGGGGACGGGCCCGAGGTAGTCGTGCCCGGTGAGGTGGCACCAGGCGGGCAGGTCGATGGGCGCCGCGGGGTCGGTGGCGACGACGTGGACGGCCTGGCCCGCGGGCAGGTCGCCGACGAGGCGGCTCAGCTCGATCAGGAGCCGGACGCAGCGGCGGTCACCGCCGTCCAGGACCACCGGCTGATCGGGGATGGCCGGATTCATCCGGTCACCGGCTCGCCGATGAGACCGGCCGGGCGCTCCCCCACCGGCCGGACATCCGGCGCCACCACATCCGCCATGCCTGCCTCCACGCGTTCCTCCTCTGCCATCCTCCCCGAATCCGGCGCCGGGCGGATCACCACGTCACCGGGAGCTCGGCCGGCCCGCCGGTGAGCGTCTCGGCGTCGAACCGGAGCTCCTCGACCGGCGCCGTCAGCCGCAGCCCGGGGAAACGCACGATGAGCTGGGAGAACACCGTCCATAGCTCGATGCGTGCCAGCGGCGCGCCTATGATCCGCCAGCCGGGTGACCACGCCGGGCATCGTCGCTGGCCGCCCTGCCCTCACGTCGTCCGGCTGCCAGGAGGGCTGGCCGTCCCCGACGACTTTACAATGTAGATTCATTTGGAGGATGGGCAAGATCTCTCCTCAGATCGGGGCGAAAGCCGTACGATCACGGCATGACTGTGGGGTGGACGGAGCTCTTCGTCTTGATCGTGGTCGGTGTGCTCCTCATCTGCCTTGTGGGGTTCATCGCCGTCCGGGCCGGTGCCCGGCCCAGCGATCCCCTCTCGTGGCGGAGCCCCGGGTGGGTTCCGCCGATCTCGGTGGATGTGCAGGATCGGGTGCGTGAGCTGTACGCCGCCAATCGCAAGGTGGAGGCCATCAAGCTACTCAGGCAGGAGACCGGGATCGGGCTCGCGCAGGCCAAGTCCCTCGCCGACGCCATCGGCTCCGGCGCTCCCCTGCCGATGCCCACAGGTGCCGTTCACCAGGCGGATCTGGCGACCCGGGCCCGAGAGCTCATGGCCGCGGGCCGCACCGAACAGGCCGTGTTCCTCGTCCGCGGTGAGACCGGCATGGGACAGGCCGAAGCCGAGGCGTTCATCGGCGCGCTCTGACGATCGGCCGCCGGTGGGCCGTCACTTGCCGACGACGCCCGATGTGGGGGGATGTCACGTCTCAGCGATCAGCGGTGTCCTGAGGGCATGACCGAACACAACACGCTCCACAAAGTCGTGGTCATCGGCGGCGGTTACGCCGGAACGCTCGCGGCCAACCGTCTGCGGCAGCGCGACGATGTCGACATCACGGTGGTCAATCCGCGCCCGGAGTTCGTCGAACGCATCCGGCTGCACCAGTTCGTGGCCCGTACCGGCGAGGCCACGGTCGACTACGGCACGCTGCTCGGCGAGGGCATCCACCTCGTCGTCGACAGCGCCGCTCGCATCGACACCGCCGCCCGCGCCGTGCGGCTGGCGTCGGGCCGCAGCCTGGACTACGACTACGTCATCTACGCGGTCGGCAGCACGGCGGCGACACCGTCATCGGTGCCCGGCGCGGCGGAATTCGCGTTCGACATCGCTGACCTGGAGTCCGCGCAGCGGCTGCGCGCCAGGCTGGAGGAGTTGCCCCCCGATGCTCCGGTCACCGTGGCCGGCGGCGGATTGACCGGCATCGAGACGGCCGCCGAACTGGCCGAACAAGGGCGCAGGGTCACACTGGTGTGCGGCCGCACCCTGGCGCCGACGTTCAGCGCACCTGGTCGCCGATACATCGCCAAATGGCTGTCCCGGCACGGTGTCGCCGTACTCGAGGGCGCCGTGGTGAGCGAGGTACGGCCGGACGCGGTCGTCCTGGCCGATGGCGGGGTGCGTACGAGCGCGCTGACCGTCTGGACGGTCGGTTTCGGTGTGCCGGAGCTGGCGGCGGCGAGTGGTCTGCGCACCGACGCACTCGGCCGGTTGCTCACCGACGAGACGCTGACCAGCGTCGACGACGATCGCATCATCGCGGCCGGCGACGCCGCCGCGCCGTCGGGCCGGCCACTGCGGATGAGCGGCTACGCCGCCGGGCCGCTCGGGGCGCAGGCCGCCGACACCGTGCTGAGCCGTATCGCGGGAACGGAACCAGCGGTGATCGAGCTGGCCTTCACGGGGGCGTGCGTCAGTCTCGGCCGCCACGCGGGCATCCGGCAACTCGCCCGCAAGGACGACACCGCGGTGAACCTCTACATCGGCGGCCGCATGGGCGCGGTGATCAAGGAACTGACCTGCAGGTTCGTCGTGGCGAAGCGGATCCGCCTCGAGGCTCGCGAGCCGGGTTCCATGAGCTGGCCCAAGGGCGGCCCGCGTCCTGGACAGCCGGCCTCCGCCGTGCGGGTGGTCACCTCCCCGTGAGCGCCGATGAGCATGCCGAGCGGTTCACCGTGTTGCGGCCGGTGCTGTTCACGATCGTCTACGAGATCCTCGGCTCGGTGACCGAATCCGACGACGTGCTGCAGAACAGCTATCTGCGGTGGGCCGACGTGGACCTCGCGACGGTGCGGGACACCAAGTCGTATCTGGCACAGCTGGTGACCCGGCAGGCGCTCAACGCCGTGCGGACGAGCGCGCGCCGGCGCGAGGACTACATCGGCTCGTGGCTGCCCGAGCCGCTGCTGCTGGAGGGGAACGACGCCTCGGCCGATGTGCTGCTCGCCGAGTCGGTGTCGATGGCGATGCTCGTGCTGCTCGAAACGCTCTCCCCCGACGAGCGCGCGGTGTTCGTGCTGCGCGAGGTGTTCGGCTTCGAGTACCGCGACATCGCCACGGCGGTGGGCAAATCCGTGGTCACGGTGCGTCAGGTGGCGCACCGCGCCCGCGAGCACGTACGGGCGCGGCGCAAGCGCTTCGAGCCCGCCGACGCCGCCACGACCGCGCGGATCACGGAGCGGTTCATGACCGCGGCGGCCACCGGTGACCTGGAAGGGCTGCTGTCGCTGCTCTCGCCGGACGTCACCTGGACCGCCGACAGCGGCGGCAAGGCCACCGCGGCGCGCCGGCCGGTGGTGGGCGCGGAGAAGGTGGCCGCGGTCCTCATGAACCTGTTCCGCCTGGAGCGGCTGGCGGACCTGCGGATCGAGATGGTCAACTGCAACAACTCTCCCGCGATGGTTCTCAGCGGCGAGCGTCTGGAAGGGGTCTTCCTGGTCGAGATCGCCGATGGGAGGATCACCAATTTCTACGCCATCCGCAACCCGGACAAACTTCTCGCGGTGGCGGTCCCGCGTCAGATCAGCCGGTAGGAGCAGGCGTCGTCGCCTGCCGGCATGTCGCCGGGTACGGCTTCGCGCCAGTGGGCGACCCACCCGGCGGCTTTACATTGTAGATCTGCTCATTGCGTGTCGGACGGGCGACGGCCCTCGCCCCGTTCCGCCGGCTCGTCGCCGGTCGCGGTGAGGCTGCCAAGGATGCCCAGCAGTTCCGCGCTCCGGCTGCCGGGCTCGGCGTTGAACACCACGAGCATGAGGTCGGTGCCGGCGATGAGGAGCTTGTTGGAGTGGAGGTCCACGTCGCCGACCAGCGGGTGGCGCAGCCTGCTCACCCGTCCCCTCCTGGGGTGCACGTCGTGGCGGCTCCACAGGTGCCGGAACAGGTCGCTGCGCACCGACAGCTCGCCGACGAGCTCGACCAGGCGCGGATGGTCGACGTCGGGACCGACGAGGGCCCGCAGGGTGGCGACCCCCTCCTCTGTCAGCTCCGACCAGTCCCGGCGCAGCTCCCGCTCCGCCGGATCGAGGAAGATCGCCCGCAACATGTTGACGCCGACGGCGTAGTTAGGGGACAGGGCCGCCGCCAGCACATTCACCGCGAGCACGTCGGTGAACCTGTTCTGCACGTAGGCGGGGGTGGCCGTCCAGCCGTCGATGAGCTGGGCGACGCTGTGCGGCACCCGCTCGCCCGCGGGCGCCGTCCGGCGGGACCGCCGGCGGACCGACGCGCCCTCCCCGGTGAGGCCCATCATGTGGGCCACGGCCTCGGCGTCCAGCCTCAGGACCCGGGCCAGCGCCTCCAGGACCTGCACCGACGGGTTGCGGTCGCGGCCCTGCTCCAGGCGGAGGTAGTAGTCGGAGCTGATGCCCGCGAGCGTCGCGACCTCCTCCCGGCGCAGGCCCGGGACCCGCCGCAGGCCCGTGGGAGTGATCCCCGCATCCTCGGGGCGCACCAGCTCGCGACGGGCGCGCAGGAACTCGCCGAGCGCGTTCGTGCTGTGCATGCCGTCCACGGTAGTCCGGCTCCCGGGAGCGTGCCTGGGTCCTGTCACTCCCAGGAACGGCGGGGTGCTGCCACGTCCGCCGCCGGGTGCCCCACAGTTGACGTCGTGCGGGCCGTCCCCGTGCCGGCCCCTGAACCACACCAGCGCCGTACGGCGTGAACAAGCAAGGACGAGACATGACTACACACAATCCTGGACGTGCTCCGGGCGGGACCCTCACGCTCGCCGACGGCCTCACCGTCAGCCGCATGGGCTACGGCGCCATGCAGCTGGCCGGCCCCGGCGTGTTCGGTCCGCCCAAGGACCGCGACCAGGCCCTCGCCGTGCTGCGCGAGGTCGTCGAGCTGGGCGTCACCCACATCGACACCAGCGACTTCTACGGCCCTGTCGTGGTGAACGAGCTGATCAGGGAGGCCCTCCATCCCTACCCCCGCGACCTGCGGATCGTGACCAAGGTGGGCGCCCGGCGCGGAGAGGACGGCAGCTGGGTGCCGTCCCTCGACCCCGCCGACCTCAAGGTTCAGGTGCACGAGAACCTCGAACACCTCGGCCTGGACGTCCTGGACGTCGTCAACCTGCGCCTGCGCGGGCACACCACCACGACCGACGAACCCGTGGCCGAACAGTTCGGCGCCCTGGTCGAGCTGCGGGAGGAGGGCCTGATCCGCCACCTGGGCCTCAGCGGCGCCTCCCAGGCCCAGCTGACCGAGGCGCAGGGCATGGCGCCCGTCGTCACCGTGCAGAACTTCTACAACGTCGTGGCGCGGCAGGACGACGCCATGGTCGACCGCTGCGCGGCCGAGAACATCGCGTACGCCTCGTTCTTCCCCCTGGGCGGGTTCACCCCGTTGCAGTCCGAGACGCTGACGCGGGTGGCGGCGCGCCTGGACGCGACGCCGCAGCAGGTCGCGCTGGCCTGGCTGCTGCGGCGCTCGGCCACCAGCGTCGTCATCCCCGGCACCTCGTCCGTCGCCCATCTGCGGGAGAACGTGGCCGCCGCGGATCTGGTCCTGCCGCCGGACGCCGCCGCCGAACTGGACGCCATCGCCGGATGACCCCCGGCCGTCGCCGCCGGACGGCTCCTGCGGGGGGAATATGTCGCCGGCAGCGGGTACCGTGTGGATCATGCTGCCCGCTCAGGTGAACCGGCTGACGGTCGAGGAGGCCGCGGACCGCTACGTCGAACTGGTGAGGGCCAAGACCGTCACCGGCGCCCTGTCCCCCGCCACCGCCGAGGTGTACGCCAGGGACGTGGCGACCTTCGTCCGCCTCGCCGGCCCCGGCCGCGTGCTCGACGACCTGACGGGTGAGGACGTGGACGCCGTGCTGCTGGCCTTCGCCCGCAAGCCCGACGAGCGGCGCGGCGGCGCGGACCGCGACCCGGGGCCCGCCGGTCAGGGCGGCGAGCCGGGCGGCGGCCTGCAGAGCGCGGCGTCGCAGGCCCGATTCCGCCGGTCGGTGTCGGCCCTGTTCAGGCACGCGGCCGCGACAGGCTGGGTGCAGCTGGATCCCATGCGGACGTCGTCGGTGACGGCGCGCGAGCGGGGCGGGCTGCGGGCGGAGCGGCGGGCGCTGACCAAGGAGCAGGCCGAGGGCCTGATCGCGGCGGCCCGCTCCCCCGCGGCGCCCGCGCCCGAGGACCGGCCGCGGCGCAGAGACCAGCGGACCGAGGCCCGCGACGCCCTGATCGTGCTGATGCTGGCCACGCTCGGCCCCCGGGTGTCGGAGCTCGTGCGGGCCAACGTCGACGACTTCTCCACCAACGACGGGGTCCGCTACTGGCGGATCTTCGGCAAGGGCGGCACGACCAGGGACGTCCCGCTCCCCCGCGACGTCGCCACCGCCCTCGACGCGTACCTCGCGGTCCGGCCGGAAGGGCGCGAACGCGCGGCGCTGCTGCTGTCCTGGCGGGGCAACAGGCTGGCGCGCGGCGACGTGCAGGCGGTGATCGACCGCGTGCGGCGCGCGGTGGAGCCGGGGCGGCGGCGCGCGGTGACCCCGCACGGGCTGCGTCACACGACCGCGACCCACCTGCTGGCCGACGGCACCGACATGGACGCCGTACGGCGGATCCTCGGGCACAGCGACCTGTCCACGCTGGGCCGCTACCGCGACGAGCTCCCCGGTGAGCTGGAGGTGGCCATGGGACATCACCCGCTGCTCAGAGACGGCGGCCAGGATCGATCCTGACGGCTTGACCCTGACGTAACGGGAGGCCGCAGGCTTGTCGCCGGAAGGAGGAGGCCATGAGCTACTCGGTCGGCGAGGTCGCCCGGCTCGCCGGGGTCACCGTACGGACGCTGCACCATTACGACGAGATCGGGCTGCTGTCGCCCGGTGAGCGCACCGTCGCGGGGTACCGCCGGTACACCGAGCCCGACCTGGAGCGCCTGCAGCAGGTGCTGTTCTACCGGGAGCTCGGGTTCTCCCTGGAGGAGATCGCCGTCATCCTCGACGAGCCGGGCGCCGACCCGATGACACACCTGCGCCGCCAGCACGAGCTGCTGCGGCGCCGGATCGGCCGGCTGGAGGAGATGCGGACGGCGGTCGAACGAGCGATGGAGGCACACACGATGGGAATCGACCTCACGCCGCAGGAGCGGTTCGAGGTGTTCGGGGAGTTCGACCCCGACCAGTACGCCGACGAGGCGCGGGAGCGGTGGGGCGGGACCGAGGCGTTCGAGCAGAGCCGCGCCCGGACGGCCCGCTACACCAAGGACGACTGGAAGACGATCACGGGTGAGGCGGGTGAGATCACCGCCGCCTTCGCGGCCGCCTACGCCGAAGGCGCGCCGGCCGACGGGGATCGGGCCCGGCAGATCGCGGAACGGCACCGCGCCCACATCACCCGCTGGTTCTACGACTGCACCTACGAGATCCACAAGGGCCTCGCGGAGATGTACGTCGGCGACCCGAGGTTCGCGGCCAACTACGAGAACGTCGCCGCGGGGCTCAGCCACTACGTGCGGGACGCCATCCGCGCGAACGCGGACCACGCCGCCTGACGCCACCCGACGCGACCTGACGCCACCCGGCACAGCCGCCGGCCCGGGACCTCTCCGGGCCGGCGGGCCGGGCATGCCGGGGGTTCACGGACGAGCCGCGACACCCGTTCCGGGTAGGAAAAATCCCACTTGTCAGGATCGGGTCAGGGTTTCATGTCGTGGAAACCCGGCCGAAACACGGGGACGGCAGGATGATGATCCGTGATCAGGGCCATTCTGTTCGACCTCGACGAGACCCTCTTCGATCATCGGCGGGCGGTCGCCTACGCGGCTACCGCGTGGACGGAGTCCGTCAGCCCGGGCCACGAGCTGCTCATGGAGACCCCGGCGCTCTGGCTCGACCTGGAGAACAAGCACGTCCCGTCGTGGCACGCCGGCGAGTGCTCGTTCGCCGAACAGCGCCGCAGGCGGATCCGCGAGTTCTGCCTGCGGATGGGCCTGCGCGTGCCCGCGGACCTCGACGCGTCGTACGCCGAGTTCCTCCTGCACTACGAGGCGGCGTGGGATGCCTTCCCCGACGCCGCGCCCGTGCTGGACGCCCTGGACGGGCGGGGACTCACCCTCGGCGTCCTCACCAACGGCACGCCCGTGCAACAGGAGGCGAAGCTGCGCCGCATGGGGCTGCTCGACCGCCTGGATCCGGTGCTGTCCCCCGACGCGCTCGGCGGCAACTTCAAACCGGCCGCGGAGTGCTACCTGGAGGCGGCCCACAAACTCGGCCTGCGCCCCGACGAGGTGCTCATGGTCGGCGACAACCTCATGCACGACGCCGTCGGACCGGCCCGGGTGGGAATGCGCGGGGTCTGGCTCGACCGCTACCGCGTCGCCGGTGGGCCGCCGTTCGTCACCCGTGTCACCACGCTGACCGATCTGCCGGCGATCGTGGACGGGCTGCGTCCCGACCTCGCCGGTCCGCATCGCGCCGCCTGACCGCGCACGTTCACACCAGGACCCGGTCACACCGGCGGCACGCCGACGATCGCGGCCGCCACCCGGCGCCGGGCGAAGCCGAGCCGGCCGTACAGTCCGACCGCGCCGGTGTTCCAGTCGTCCACCATGAGGGCCACCCGCCCGTGCTCGGCCAGCAGCTCGCCGGTGAGGAAACGGCAGACCCGCTCCCCCAGTCCGCGGCCCCGCGCGTGCACCGCGGTGGCCACCCCGGCCAGCAGCCCCACTGTGGGAGCCGGCCAGGCGTCGGCCGCCACCGCGACGAGATCGCCTCCTGCGTCCCGCACCCCGGCCCACCGGCGGACTCCCGGGACGCCCGGCATCGCGTACGAATCGGGGTGCGCCGCCTTGAGCAGGCGGGTCACCTCCGGCTCCGCGTCCGCCTCCAGCCAGGCCGGGCCAGGGCTCGCCGGGGCCGGGCTCTTTTCGGAAGGCGGCTGCGCCGTCGTCGTCATCCAGGAGAACCCGCCGAGGAGCGCCAGCTCGGGCACTCCGCGAACGAGCTCCTCGATGAGATCGGCGTCACCGAACGGACGGTACGCCGGCCCCACCTGCGCCAGCGCGTGCCGGATCAGCGGCATCGCGTCGGCGGGCCGGCCGCGGACGGCCATGCGGTCGCGGCGGGACACGCGTGGGCTGGCCACCACGACGGCGTCCCCGTGCGCCCACGCCCGCACCTGCCCGAGCGGCCCGTCGTGACCCGGACGATCCGTTTCCCGGTCCGTACGGCGATCCGCGCCGATGTCCTGGGCCGCCCAAACGATCAGGGCGTCGTCTTCCGAGGCCGCCACGACTTCGGCGGCCGTGTGGAGCTCGCGCACCGTCAGAGGATCGCGCCGGGCACGTACGCCGCCTCGTCCGGGTAGCGGGCCGTGATCTCGGTGATCCGCCCGGCCAGGGCCTCGACCTGGCCGGACGCGGCGCCGGTGAAGGAGATCCGGTCGGCCAGCAGCCCGTCGAGCTCGGCCCGCCCGAGGGGGAAGCGGTCGTCGGCGGCGAGCCGGTCGAGCAGCTCGTTGTCCGCCCCCCGCTCGCGCATGGCCAGCGCGGAGGCGACGGCGTGCTCCTTGATGATCTCGTGGGCCGTCTCCCGGCCCACCCCGGCCCGTACCGCGGCCATGAGCATCTTGGTGGTCGCCAGGAACGGCAGGTAGCGGTCGAGCTCGGCCTCGACGACGGCGGGGAACGCCCCGAACTCGTCGAGCACGGTCAGCATGGTCTCGGCCAGGCCGTCGAAGGCGAAGAACGCGTCGGGCAGCGCGACCCTCCGGACCACCGAGCACGACACGTCGCCCTCGTTCCACTGGTCTCCGGCGAGCTCCCCGGCCATCGAGGCGTAGCCCCGGAGGATCACGGTCAGGCCGTTCACCCGCTCGCAGGAACGGGTGTTCATCTTGTGCGGCATTGCCGACGAGCCGACCTGGCCCTCCTTGAAGCCCTCGGTGACCAGTTCGTGCCCGGCCATGAGGCGGATGGTCTTCGCCAGCGACGACGGCGCCGCGGCCAGCTGCACCAGTGTGGTCAGCACGTCGTAGTCGAGCGATCGAGGGTAGACCTGTCCGACGCTGGTGAAGCGGCGGGCGAAGCCGAGGTGGGCGGCGACCCGGTCCTCCAGCTCGGCCAGCCGGTCGGCGTCGCCGAGCAGGTCGAGCATGTCCTGTGCGGTGCCGACGGGTCCCTTGATCCCGCGCAGCGGGTAGCGGCCCAGCAGGTCCTCCAGCCGCTCGTACGCGACGAGCAGCTCGTCGGCGGCGGTGGCGAAGCGCTTGCCCAGCGTGGTCGCCTGGGCCGCGACGTTGTGAGAGCGGCCGGCCATGACGGTGCCCGCGTGCTCGGCGGCCAGCCGCCCCAGCCGGGCGAGCAGCGCCACGACCCGCCCCCGGACCAGCAGGAGGCTGTCGCGGATCTGCAGCTGCTCGACGTTCTCGGTGAGGTCGCGCGAGGTCATGCCCTTGTGGACCTGCTCGTGCCCGGCGAGCGCGTTGAACTCCTCGATCCGGGCCTTCACGTCGTGCCTGGTGACCCGTTCGCGCTCGGCGATGGACGCCAGGTCGACCTGCTCGGCCACCTTCGTGTAGTCGGCGATCGCCTGCTCGGGCACCTCGATCCCGAGATCGGCCTGGGCCCTGAGCACGGCCACCCAGAGCCTGCGCTCCAGCACGACCTTGTGTTCGGGAGACCAGAGGCGGGCCAGCTCCGGCGAGGCGTAGCGGGTGGCCAGGACGTTCGGAATGCGCGGCTTGCTCACGTCGGGTCAGTCTATTGCCGCCTGTCGTGTGCCGCCCGCCCCCTACCCCCGTCGCGCCGGAGGCCTCCCGTGCGCGTCCGCTCGCCCCTTTGCCCCGCTTGGTAGGGTCAAGGCGGGCATTTTATGGCAAATTGAGAGGGTCGCGCGGTGGACATCGAGCAGACGGCTTTACCGGGTATCGGGCTCCGGCACGAGTTCACCACCCGATCGGGCCGCCGGATCGGGATCATCTCGCACCGGACCGGACGCCGCGACCTCGTGATCTACGACCCCGCCGACCCCGACCGCGCGTGTGAGACCGTCCGGCTAAACGACGAGGAGGCGGACGCGCTGGCCGAGCTGCTCGGCGCCCCCCGCATCGTGCAGCGGCTCAACGAGCTGCACCGGCAGGTCGAGGGCCTGGTCAGCCAGCAGCTGCCGATCGAGCCCGCCTCGCCGTACGGAGGACGGCCGATGGGCGACGCCCGGGTGCGGACCCGCACCGGCGCGTCCATCGTCGCCGTGGTGCGCGGCGGCCGGGTGTTCGCCAGCCCCGCGCCCGACTTCGTGCTGGAGGCGGGCGACGTCGTGGTCGTGGTGGGCAGCCCGGAGTCCACCGCCGCGGTGGCCGACATCCTGGATCGAGGGTAGATCCCGGAGTGCACGACACCGCGATCCTTCTGGTGGAGTTCGGTGCCGTCGTCCTCGGGCTGGGCGTGCTGGGTGCGCTCGCCATGCGGGCCGGCATCTCTCCCATCCCGCTCTACCTGCTGGCCGGGCTCGCGTTCGGCACCGGCGGCATCCTGCCGCTGGCCACCAGCGAGGAGTTCACCCGCACCGGGGCCGAGCTCGGCGTCATCCTGCTGCTGCTCACCCTCGGGCTGGAGTACAACGCCGACGAACTGGTCGCCAGCCTGAAGGGCAACGCCCGGGCCGGCGTCGTCGATCTGATACTGAACGCCGCCCCCGGCGCGGTCTGCGCCATCCTCCTGGGCTGGGGCCCCGTGGCGGCGGTGGCGATGGCCGGAGTCACCTACGCCACCTCCTCGGGCATCACCGCCAAGGTGCTGTCGGACCTGGGGTGGATCGGCAACCGGGAGACCCCGGTGGTGCTGTCGCTGCTGGTGTTCGAGGACCTGACGATGGCGCTGTACCTTCCGCTGCTGACCGCCATGCTGGCCGGGCTGAGCCTGCTGGGCGGGGCGGTGTCGGTGGCCGTCGCGCTGGCCACGGTCACGGTGGTGCTGCTGATCGCGCTGCGGTACGGACGGTTCATCGAGGCGTTCGTGGCCAGCCCCAACAACGAGGTCCTGCTGCTGAAGGTGCTCGGGCTGACCCTCCTGGTGGCCGGCCTCGCCCAGAAACTGCAGGTGTCGGCCGCGGTCGGCGCGTTCCTGGTCGGCATCGCCCTGTCGGGTGAGCTGGCCGAGGAGGCCCAGGCCCTGCTGAGCCCGCTGCGCGACCTGTTCGCCGCGGTGTTCTTCGTGTTCTTCGGTCTGCAGACCGACCCCACCAAGATCGGCCCGGTGGCGGGGCTGGCCGCGCTGCTCGCCCTGGTGAGCATGATCACCAAGCTGCTCACCGGGGCCTTCGCCGCCCGCAGGGCGGGCATCGCCAAGGCCGGGCAGGCCCGCGCGGGCATCGCGCTGATCCCCCGCGGCGAGTTCAACATCGTGATCGCCGGGCTGGCGGTCGCCGCCGGGGCCCACCCCGATCTCGGCCCCATGGCGGCGGCGTACGTGCTGATCCTGGCCGCGTTCGGGCCGCTGGCCGCCCGCCTGGTCCAGCCGCTGGTCACCGCCATCGCCACCCGCGCCTGACACCACCCCGCGTGCGCCTCCGGACAGCGACCGGACAGCGACCGGACAGCGAATGGCCTCGGAATGGCCTGGGAAGCGGTCAGGCGAAGAGCCGAAACTCTGCGGGCTGCTCCTGCGACGGCGGACACCGCGCCGCCGCCGGGGCTGTCTCCGTACCGCTGAGGAAGGCTGATCGATCGTGACCGAACGCGTACGCGTGGCCGTGCTGGCGGGCGGGCCGTCCGCCGAGCACGAGGTGTCGCTGCAGTCGGCGCAGGCCGTGCTCGACGCTCTGCCGAGGGACCTGTACGAACCCGTCGCCGTCATCATCGACCGGCAGGGCAGGTGGCCGGTGGAGCTGCGACGTGATCTGGCGGACGTGGTCTTCCCCGCGCTGCACGGGCCGTTCGGCGAGGACGGCGTCGTCCAGGGCCACCTGGAGACGCTGGGCATCCCCTACGTGGGCTGCGGCGTCACGGCCTCCGCCGTGGCCATGGACAAGGTCGCGATGCGGCGCGCGTTTCTGGCGGAGGACATTCCCCTCACCCCGCATGTGTGGTTCACCGAGCACGAATGGCGCACCACCACCGACCACTGGGGTCTGGTGAAGTCGCTCGACTGGCCGATGTACGTCAAACCGGCCAGCATGGGCTCCTCCATCGGCATCTCGCGTGTCACCTCCATGGAGGAACTGCGCGCGGGCGTGGAGCTGGCGCTGTCCTATGACCGGGTGGTCGTCGTCGAGCAGGGCGTGGCCGCGCGCGAGCTCGTCTGCGGCGTGCTCGGCGGCTACGACACGCCGGACGCCTCGGTGCCCGGCGAGCTCATCGTGCCCGGCGACTGGCTCGACTACGAGGCCAAGTACCTCAGCCCGGCCGAGATCGCCGCCATCCCCGCCGTGCTGCCGGAACGGGTGGCCGAGGATGTGCGCGAGCTGGCCCTGCGCGCCTACCGGGCGATCGGCGGCTACGGCCTGTCCCGCGTCGACTTCCTCTACGAGGAGGACACGGGACGCCTGTACGTGCTGGAGATCAACGCCATGCCCGGTTTCACCGCCCGTTCCGTCTACGCCAGGGCGTGGGCCGCGAGCGGTGTCCCGTACCCGGACCTGCTGCGCCGCCTCATCGACCTCGCGTTCGCCAGGAGCGGCTCGTGATCCCCATGACGCTGAACACGATCGCGCGGGTCGTCGGCGGGCGCCTGTGTGACGTGCGCGACCCGCAGGCGCCGGTGACGGCCCCCGCGGCGGTCGACTCCCGCGAGGTGGTGCCCGGCGGCCTGTTCGCCGCGACGGCCGGCGCCCGCGCCGACGGTCACGACTACGCGGCCGGCGCCATCGAGTCGGGTGCCGTCGCCGTGCTGGCCGCACGGCCCGTCGGCGTGCCCGCCCTCGTGGTCGAGGACGTCCAGCTCGCGATCGGCCTGCTGGCCAGGCACCTGCTCGGGCAGATCAGCCCGGCCGTGATCGGGCTGACCGGCTCCGTGGGCAAGACCACGACCAAGGACCTGCTGGCCCAGGTACTCGAACGGCACGCCGCGACGGTCGCCACCGACAGGTCGTTCAACAACGAGCTCGGGCTGCCGCTCACCGTGCTGCGCGCCGATGCCGCCACCCGTTACCTCGTGCTGGAGATGGGGGCGGGCCGCAAGGGCGACCTGACCTACCTGACCGGCATCGCGCCGCCCCGGGCCGGGCTGGTGCTCAATGTCGGCACCGCGCACGTGGAGCGCATGGGAGCCGGGCCGGCCGACGTGGCCGAGGCCAAAGGCGAGCTGGTCGAGGCCCTCCCGGCGGACGGGTTCGCGCTGCTCAACGCCGATGATCCGTACGTCATGGGCATGGCCGGCCGCACCAGGGCCCAGATCCTGTTGTACGGCCGGTCGGCGGAGGCGCGGGTGCGAGCCGAGGATGTCCGGCTCGACGACCGGGCGCGTGCCGCGTTCGAGCTGGTGACGCCGTCCGGCCGCGCCCCGGTCCGGCTCGACCTCATAGGCGAGCACCAGGTGACCAACGCCCTGGGGGCCGCCGCCGTCGCCACCGCGCTCGGCCTGGGCGTCACCGAGATCGCCGATGGGCTGAACGCCGCACGGCGACGCTCCGCCGGCCGGATGGAGATCGTCGAACGACCTGACGGCGTCACCGTCGTCGACGACGCCTACAACGCCAGCCCGGAGTCCATGCGTGCCGGGCTGCGGGCGGTGCGGGCCCTGGCCGGGGCCCGCCGTACCGTCGCCGTGCTCGGCGCGATGGGGCAGCAGGCGGCCGCCTCCCGCGCCCGGCACGCGGAGATCGGCCGGCTCGTCGCCGGCCTCCGCTTCGACGTGCTGATCGCGGTCGGACCGGGGGATCCGCTCGCGATGGCGGAGGCGGCGCGGGCCGCGAACGCGGGCGTGGCCGTCCACACCGCCGACGATGTGGCCGGGGCCCTCACGCTGGCCACCGCGCTGCTCGAGCCGGGAGACGTGGTGTTCGTCAAGGCCTCCAGCGAGATCGGTCTCGGCGCCTGCGCCCGCGCGCTGGCCGGCGCCTGACCGCCGTCGCACCGCGCGAGGACCGCGCATCCGACGCGAGATCCACGACCGCTCCTGAATGAGCAGGCGGTCCGGCCGGCCTGCCGTCACAACTGAGGAAACGGAATTCCATGCGCACTATCGGTCTCATCGGCGGGCTGAGCTGGGAATCGACGGTGATCTACTACCAGATCGTCAACCGGCGGGTACGCGAGCGGCTCGGCGGCAGCCATTCGGCCGACAGCCTCATCTGGTCGGTCGACTACACGACCGTCGAGGACCTCATCTTCGCCGGCCGCTGGGACGAGGTGGCCGTGCTGCTGACCGGCGCGGGCCGGAGGCTGCAGGACGCCGGCGCCGACGTCCTGCTCGTCTGCAGCAACACCTTCAGCCGGGTGAGCGACGACGTGGCGCGGGCCACGAGCGTGCCCGTGCTGCACATCGCCGACGCCGTGGGCGCCGAGGTCCGCGCCAGGGGAATGCGCAAGGTCGGCCTGCTGGGCACGCGCTTCACCATGGAGGAGCCCTTCTACCGGGATCGGCTGGCCGCCCACGGCTTCGACGTGATCGTCCCGCGCCGCGAGCAACGGGAGCTCGTCCATCGCGTGATCTTCGACGAACTGGTGCGCGGGGTGCTCCGGGAGTCGTCCAGGGACGCGTACACCGACATCATCGCCGGGCTCGCGGACGACGGCGCCGAGGGCGTCGTCCTCGGCTGCACCGAGATCGAGCTCCTGGTCGGCGACAAGGACACCGCCATCCCGGTGCTGCCGAGCGCGCGGCTGCACGCGGAGGCCGCGGCCGCGTTCGCGCTGGCCGGCTGACCCAGTCCGCCGACCTGAGCCCCCGGCCGCGTTCCGCGCCGGGGGCTCAGGCGGACCGGGACGCCGGGGCGCCGGTGCCGTACAGCTCCCGGTGCCACAGGTCGGCGCAGACGCGTTCGACGCCGGCCGTCAGGTGGCGGCGGTAGGTGGTGAAGGGCAGGCCGAGCCGTTCCGCGGCCAGCTCCTGGGTCGGCGTGCCGCTCAGGAACGTGACCGACAGCGCCCGGTGGAACTTGACCGCCCGGGGATCCTCACGCAGGGCGTCGATCGCCCGGCGGAGCAGGTCGCCCAGCGCCGTGGCCGGATCCTGGCCGGCGCGTTCGGCGACCAGCCGGGTGCGCGTCAGCGGGGAGGCGGCCAGCGCGCCGGGCCGCGGCAGCAGTCGCAACGCCTTACGCACCGCCTCGGCGAACTCCGCCTCGGACGGCACCGCCAGCTCCGCCGTCGCGGCGCGCGGGCCGTCGCCGGGGCCCTGGGCGAGCCGCCGGTTCATCCGCGCCAGCCACGCCTGCGCCGGCACCGCGCGCCAGTCGTGGGCGAACAGGGTGTACGGCTCGTCCCCCAGCCTCGGCCGCTCGGCGAGGTCACGCATCCCGTAACGCCGTAGAGGCGCCACCCATGTGTGGCCCGGACCCTGGATCGCGATATATGACCACGCCATCCGCTCGGCCCGCAGGCAGTCGCCGATCAGCCGCCACCGGATCAACGCCGTCACCTGCGAGTCCCCCTGGTAGGTCGGCAGTGTCCAGAGGCGGCCGACCGCCAGATGCTCACCGGATCGCAACGGCGTGGTGGCCCGCGCGTGCGCCCACGCCGCGGCCACGACGGGATCCGCCGCCAGCTCCTGCTCGTCCGGCTCCGCCGGCCGCAACCACGCGGAGAACGCCACGGGCTCACCCGTCTCGGTCCGCCGGTACAGCCGGAACGCCTCCGGCAGCCGCCGCGCCCAGAAGGCGGCGCAGGCGGCGGACGCCGCGCCCCCTGCCGCCGTCGCCACCCGGAGCAACGTGCCCAGGTCCTCCTGCCGCGCCGCCTCCTCCTGGAACTCGCCCTCGTCGGGGCGGCCGGGGAAGTCGGCCGGCGCCCCGTCGCCGCGATTCAGGTAGAGCAGTGCCGCCACCGCGCCGGGCACGTCCGCGTCGCTCGCCGTGCGCACCCGCTCCGCCAGATGCGTATGGACGCGGTCGTGCATCACCGCGTATCCGTCGGGATCCCGCCATCGCAGGTCCGCCTCCAGCACCTTCCGCACCAGGTCGTGCGGGTGCAGCCCGAGGCTGCTCGACTCCACGAACGGCAACCGCCGCAACCACCGGAACAACGGCCCGGCGTCCTCCGGCAGGGCCGCACGCAGCAGGCCCTCCGTCGTCGTGTGCGCATGCGCGCAGATGTCCAGGGCGTGCCGATGCGCCGCCGAAGGCGGCTCGCCCACCAGCTGATCCAGCAATGTGGCGACCACGTCCTGATCAGGCGTCCACCGCCGGCCGGCCCCGCCGTCCTTCACCGCCACGGCCGCCCCCAGCAGCAGCGCCAGCGGGTGGCCGCCGGCGAAGGCCGGCAGCGGCTCGCGCGACTCGGCCGGCACGCCGCAGGAGTCCAGCAGGGCCTGCGCGTCCTCGGCCCGCAGGTCTCCCAGCGGCAGCACCTCCAGCGCCGCCGCCCATCCCGGATCGGCCCGCCACCGCAGATCCGGCGGGCACCGCCCCGCGATCACCGTCAGCGCCCCCAGGGGCATCCGCGGCAGGAACCGCTCGCGCAGCCATCCCTCCAAGCCCTGGATTCGTTCGAAGGCGTCGACCAGCAGCACCGCGTCCGGATCGCGAAGCACCGGCCCGGCCTCAGCCTCGAACGCCGCCGCCGACGGCTCAAGCATGCGCCCGTCCACCGTGGACACCGGCCGCCCCGCCACGGCGGCCTCGTGAGCGAACCGCCGCAACAGGGCCGACTTCCCGATGCCGCCGGGACCATGCACGTACAGAACGCCGCAGCCGCCGCCGTTCAACGCCGCGTTGAACACTGCGAGCTCTTCCCCCCGCCCCACGAACGCCGTCGCGCGCGCCGCCCGCAGACGCCCTCCCAGTGTTCCTGACATGTCGGCACTCACCGACGACATACCTCTGACCCCTCTCCGAAGGTCTGGTCGACACCGCTGTCCGTGGAGCCGGACCCGGGCTACCTCTGGCCTCCGTTGTCGATCAGGAAACCCACGCCGGGGTGGGGTCGTCGTCGTGGTGGCGTGCCCCCGCACTCCGGACGGTGCTCGAAGTGCCACCACTCGTTGTCGTAGATGCGGTAGAGGTCGTAGCGGGCGCCGTGTTCCTCAAGCCAGCGCGCGCCCTCGTGCGGGCGCACGTCCAGCGCGATGCCCTTGACGTGGGGGGATTCCTCCGGTGGCAACACGAGCATCCGTGCCGAGGCCGGGGAGCCGGAGCGGCGTGTCTCCTCGTCAAACATCCGTTGCTGGACGAGGGGATCGCGGTATCCCGACGTGAGGCCGATGAGCTGGCCGTGACGCCAGAGCGCCTCGGTGCGCGCCGCGGTGAACGCCGCCCTGGCGCCGTCGGTGAGCCCGGTGAGGTCCTCGGCGGGGAAGCGCCTCCGCAACGCCCATTCGCAGGCGAGTTCGCGGGCGCGGCCGGGCTGCCGGACGAACGCCACGGGCAGCATGATCACGGCGATCACCAGCGTGACCAGGGCGAACAGCCGGTCCCGGGGCCGAAGTGGGATGGTGCGCAGCTCGTTCATGGCGACTACGATTGACGCCGGATGTGCGCGCGTTGTCCGCCGAATGTCATGGTCTGTCGACGGCGGCCATCGGCGCCGCGACCGTGACACAACGATGACACGGCGACGACGGGGCGGGGACACGGCCGGCGGACAGTGGACGGGTTGACCGGCCGGCAAGTTACGGAGCGTGCGGTGATACTCGGCGGCGTGTCACGTGTGTTGTTGATCGAGGATGACGCGGCCGTGCGGGAGGGCCTTGAGCTGGCCCTGACCCGGCACGGGCACCGGGTGCGCGCGGTGGAGTCCGGCGAGCAGGGGCTGGACCGGCTGCGTGCGGATCTTCCCGACGTCGTCGTGCTCGATCTGATGTTGCCCGGCATGGACGGGTTCGAGGTCTGCCGCCGCATCCGGGCCGCCGGTGACGTGCCGATCATCATGCTGACCGCGCGCGGTGACGACATGGACGTGGTGGCCGGGCTGGAGGCGGGCGCCGACGACTACGTGGTCAAGCCGGTGCAGCCCAGGGTGCTCGAGGCGCGCATCCGCGCGGTGCTCCGGCGGATCGGCCGGGACCAGGCGGAGCTGGAGCGGCACGCGGAGCTGACCATCGATCGGGCCGGGCTGGTGGTCGCCAAGGGCGGCGTGCCGGTCAGCCTCGCCCCGACCGAGCTGCGTCTGCTGCTCGAGCTCTCCGCCACGCCGGGCCGGGTGCACAGCCGCCAGCAGCTGCTGGAGTCGGTGTGGGAGCACGGGTACTTCGGCGACTCGCGTCTCGTGGACGCGTGCGTGCAGCGGTTGCGCGCGAAGATCGAGGACGACTCGGCGGCGCCCGTCTACGTGCAGACGGTGCGTGGCTTCGGGTACCGGTTCGGTCCGGTGTGAGCCGCCGGTGACACCTCGGCCGAGCCTGGGGCTGCGTGCCCGGCTGCTGTTCGCCTTCGCGCTGCTGTGTGTGGTCACCGCGGCGGTGGTGTCCGGCGGGATGTACGTCCAGGCCCGCGTCGACATCCTGCAGCGGGCCCAGGACGCCGCGGTGCAGCAGATGAGAACCCGTCTGGAGGCTCTCTTCCCGTTGCGGAGCGCGACGCCGGGGCCGGCCGAGCTGGGCGAGATCGCCGCCGGCATGGCCGACGGCAACGGCGCCGTGGTCGCCGTCTACCACGACATGCGTTCGCCGGTCAGGGTGCCGGGGCCGCCTCCGGGAGAGCAGCCAGGGCAGCCGCCCGAGCAGCGGAGACCGGGCGGGAACGCGCTGGACCTCGATCCCGCGGTGATTCCGAAGGGCCTGCGGAGGGAGGTGGCCGGCGGCGTCATCGCCTGGCAACGCGTGCTGTGGCAGGGCTGGCCCATCCTGATCATCGGCGCGCCGTTGGTGATCGCCGAGAGGGACGGGACGACGCGGCTTTCGGGCATCGAGGTCTACACCGCGCGCAGCCTTGCTCCCGAGCAGCACAGCATCGCCCAGCTCGCCGCATCCGCCTGGCTCACCGGAGGGGCGGCCCTGGCGTTCGCGGTCGCCCTCGCGTTGCTGGCCACCCGTGGCGTGCTGCGCCCGGTACGCGAGCTCGGCCGGGCGGCACGGCTGCTCGGCGAGGGTGAGCTGCGGACCAGGATCGCGGTCCGCGGCTCCGACGAGCTGGCCGACGTGGCGCACACGTTCAACAACACCGCCGCGCAGCTTGAACGGCACGTCACGCAGCTACGCGAGATGGAGGCCGACTCCCGCCGGTTCGTCGCCGACGTGTCCCACGAGCTGCGCACCCCGCTGGCCGCGCTCGCCGCGGTCGCCGACGTCCTCGACGAGGAGGCGGCCCGGCTGCCCGAGCCCGCCGGCAGGGCCGCCCGGCTGGTCAGCCAGGAGACGCTCAACCTCACCGGGCTGGTGAACGACCTCATCGAGATCAGCAGGTTCGACTCCGGCGTCGCGGCCCTCGCGCTGAACGAGGTCGACGTGGCCGAGCTGGTGCGCGCGACCCTGCGCGCGCGGGGCTGGACGGAGCAGGTGCACACCGAGCTTCCCCCCGAGGTGACGGCGCGGCTGGACCCGCGCCGGGTGGACGTCATCCTGGCGAACCTGGTCGGCAACGCCCTGCGGCACGGCGAGCCACCGGTGTCGGTACGGCTCGGCGCCGATCCGGACTGGATCGCCGTCGAGGTCCGCGACCACGGGCCGGGCCTGGACGAAGCGGTGCTGCCGCACGTCTTCGACCGGTTCTACAAGGCCAGCGCGGCCAGGGCCAGGTCCGAGGGCAGCGGCCTGGGCCTCGCCATCGCGCGGGAGAACGCGCGCCTGCACCGAGGCGACCTCACCGTCGCCAACGCCCCCGGCGGCGGCGCCGTCTTCACGCTGCGCCTGCCACGCCGGGCATCCGATCCGGACGGAGGCCCGGAGTGAGGACCCGGCTCGCCATGCTCGCCGCGGGCCTCGTGTCGCTCGTCGCCGCGGCCGGCTGCGGGGTGCGGCCCAGCGACGCCATCTCCGCCGGCGCCCCGCCGAGCGGACCCGTCGCACCACCCACGACGATCACCCTCTACCTGGTGAAGAACGGCCGGCTCAGCGCGGTGACGCGGCGAAGTGGTCCGCTGTTCCTGGCGGACACGCTCGCGCTGCTGGCAGCCGGGCCCACCACGACGGAACGGGCACACGGACTCACCAGCGACGTCCCGCCCGGCGCCGGACCGTTCTCGGTGACCGCCGCGCCGGGCCGCCTGGCGGTGACCCCGTCCACTCCGGCCGGAGAACTGTCCACGCTGGCCGTCGAGCAGATCGCGTGCACGACCGCCGCCACGATGCCGGACAGCCCCGTCCGGGTGACCGTCGTCGGCGCGGAGGAGCGGAGCCCGGCCCGGAGCACGTGCGTCCCCACGACGCCGCGATGAACCGGGCGCCGTCGCCCTCGCCCGACCGCACGGCCGGGTCATCGCACCAGTGCGACGGCGAAACCGTCCCAGCCCTTGGCACCCACCGTTTGCAGGGCCGTGACGTCCAGACGAGGGTCGGAGCCGAGCAGTTCGAGGAACCGGCGCACGCCCTGGACCCGTTCGTCCGCGCTGGCCGGATCGACCACCGCGCCGTCCCGCACGATGTTGTCGGCGACGATCAAACTGCCCGGCCGGGTCAGGAGCAGCGACGCCTCCAGATAACGGGGGTTGTTCGGCTTGTCGGCGTCGATGAACACCAGGTCGTACGGCTCCGCCCCGGCGGCGACCAGGCCGGCGAGGCTGTCGGCCGCCGGTCCGACGAGGACGTCCACGCGGTCGGCGACGCCGGCGCGTTCGAGGTTGAGCAGCGCGAGCCGCGCGTACTCCGGGTCGATCTCCAGGGTCGTCACGTGTTGGGCGGCGCGGGCCAGCCAGATCGTCGAGTAGCCGCCGAGCGTACCGATCTCGAGGACCCGCCGGGCGCCCCGCATGCGGGCCAGCAGCGACAGCAGCGCTCCCTGGTTGGGCGCCACCTCGTGGTCGGGCAGCCCGGCGAGGCGGCACTCCCTGCGGGCCCGCACGAGACCGGCGTCCTCGCCGATCAGGGTGGTCGTGAGGTATTCATCGACCGCCCGCCACCGCTCCGACGACTCGTACACCACCGCGCCCCTCTCCATCGGATCGACGTCACGCCGTTCGTGCCGGCATGACACGTTTCCCACGGCCATCAGTTCTACGCCATCGGCCGCGGAGGCGCGGAGGCGGAGGCGCGGAGCGCCCGCGGGCCGATAGGCTCGGCGGCGGCACAACTGTTGCGAGGTGCCTCGCGCGAGCGAGGAGAATCGGGAAGCCGGTGCGAATCCGGCACGGGCCCGCCGCGGTGACCAGGGAGCCGCCGCCCACGCGCACGACGCGCAGCCACTGGCCCTACGGCTGGGAAGGCGGGCGGTGAGGCGGAGATCTGGGAGTCCGAAGACCGGCCTCGCGTCGTCGCCCCGGCGTCCGTCCGGGGCCCGTCGCAGCGGGAGCCTGCCCATGGACAGCCAGCTCTACGATGTCATCCACCGCCGCAGGGACGTGCGCGGCCAGTTCACCGGCGCGCCGGTGCCCGAGGACGCCTTACACCGGATCCTCGCGGCGGCCCACGCCGCGCCCAGCGTCGGCCTGTCACAGCCCTGGGACTTCGTCGTCGTGCGCGACCTCGCGACCAGGGAGGCGTTCCACCGGCACGTACGGTACGAGCGGGACGTCTTCGCCGCCACCCTGGACGGCGAGGCCGCCCGGCGCTTCGCCCAAATCAAGATCGACGGAGTGCTGGAGTCGACCCTGTCGGTCGTGGTGACGTACGACCCCGCCAGGGGCGGCCCACAGGTCCTGGGACGCCACGCCATCGCCGACACCGGGCTCTACTCCGTCTGCCTGGCCGTCCAGAACCTGTGGCTGGCCGCCACCGCCGAGGGGCTCGGCGTGGGCTGGGTGTCGTTCTACCGGGAGGAGGCGCTGCGGGAGCTGCTGGGCATCCCGGCCCCCGTCCGGCCCGTCGCCTGGCTGTGCCTCGGGCCGGTCACCCACCTCCATTCCACGCCTGACCTGGAACGACACGGCTGGCGGCGGCGCCGGCCGCTCAGCGCCGCCGTCCATCACGACCGCTGGCCCGATCACCCGACCGGCCACCAGATTGAACACGAGATTGAAGACCGGACTGGCGACGGTCCGCGCGGGTAGCCCGTGAAGACGGCCGCCCCGGCGACGACGAGGTCACCGGGGCGGCCGGAACGGCAGGAGTGATCACGTGCTCCGGGTGAGGGCCTCCTCGCCGTAGACCGTGACCTCGGCCTCCCGCTCCGGCGGCTTCGGCGCGCGGCGCATGCGCTCCTTGAGCCGCTCCACCATCGTGTAGAGCGTCGGGACCAGCACCAGCGTCAGCAGGGTGGAGGAGATCAGGCCGCCGATCACTACGATCGCCAGCGGCTGGGAGATGAAGCCGCCCGACCCGGTCACGCCCAGCGCCATCGGGGTGAGCGCGCAGATGGTCGCGATCGCGGTCATCAGGATCGGCCGCAGCCGGCGCCGGCCGCCCTCCAGGACGGCCTCGACGATGCCCAGCCCCTGCGCGCGGTACTGGTTGATCAGGTCGATCAGCACGATCGCGTTGGTGACCACGATGCCGATCAGCATGAGCATGCCGATCAGGGCCGGCACGCCGAGCGCCGTGTCGGTGGCCAGCAGCAGCCCGATGGCCCCGGTCGCCGCGAACGGGATCGACACCAGCAGGATCAGCGGCTGCACCAGGCTGCGGAACGTCGCCACCATGATCATGAAGACGATGGCGATGGCGAGCAGCATGGCCAGGCCGAGATCGGCGAACGCGTCCTGCTGGTCGGAGCTCGCGCCGCCCAGCTCCCAGGTCACGCCCGCCGGCAGGGTGAGGGCGTTCAGCGCATCGGTCACCTTGGTGGTGATCGCGCCGAGGTTGGAGGCGTCGGCGGCGCCGGAGACCGTCGCCGTGCGGGCGCCGTCCTGCCGGGTGATCTGGATGGGCCCGTCCGCCTTGACCACGTCGGCGACGTCGCGCAGCTTCACCGTGCCGGTGGCCGACGGCAGCTCCAGGTCGCGAACCTCGGTGAGGTCGGCGGGCACGTCGCCCTGGCGCAGCACGATGTCGCTCGAACGGCCGTCGACGTCCATCGATCCGATCGCGGCGCCGCGGAACGCCTGCGCGACCGCCTGGCCGACGGCCGTCTCGGTGAGGCCCTTGGCGGCCGCCTTCTCCCGGTCCACGTGCACCTCGACGCGCGGCGCGCTGTCCTCCAGGTTGGAGGTCACGTCGCGCAGCCCGGCGACGCCGGACATCGCCTCGCGCACCGCGGCCGAGGCCGTCGACAGGGCCTGGCTGTCGGCGCCCTGCAGGATCACCTGGACCTGGTTGGAGTTGAACCCGCCGCCGTTGGCGCCGACCGTGACGTCGCCGATCCCGCCGAGCGTCTTGAGCCGGTCGCGCAGGCTGTCCTCCAGCGCGGCGGTGTCCACGCCCTCCTTCAGGCTGACGGAGTACGACGCGCGGTCGGAGGCCGCGCCCGCCCTCGCGAACAGCTGGTTTCCGCCGCCGATCGTCACCTGGTACGACGCGACGCCCGGCGTGTCCCGCAGGACCTGCTCCACCTTCTTGGCCGCCGCGTCGGTGGCCGTCAGTTCGGTGCCCGCGGGCATCCGCTGGCTGATCTGGGTGGTGTCGTTGCCGGAGTTGTCGATGAAGTTGGTCTTCAGCCGGGGAGCGAGCGCCATCGTGCCGGCGAACACGAGCAGGCCGATGAGCAGCGTGACCAGCCGCCGCCGGGTGGCGAACCGCAGCACCGGCAGGTAGGCCCGTTGCAGCGGGCTGCGCAGCTCGCGGCGTTCGGCCTCCTCCCGTGCGGCCCGCGCCTCTTCTCCGGACAGCGCCGGCGCCTTGAGGAACCAGTACGCGAGGACGGGGATCACGGTGAGCGCGACGACCAGCGAGGCGAGCAGGGCCACGGTCACCGCGATGGAGAACGGGCCGAACAGCTGGCCGACCAGGCCGCCGACGAACGCGATGGGCAGGAACACCGCGACCGTGGTCAGCGTCGAGGCGGTGACGGCGCCCGAGACCTCCCGGACGGCGGCGAGGATGGCCCGGTGTTTCTCCTCGCCGTACTCGAGGTGGCGTTTGATGTTCTCCAGCACCACGATCGAATCGTCGACCACGCGGCCGACGGCGATGGTGAGCGCGCCCAGCGTCAGCAGGTTGAGCGAGTAGTCGCCCAGCCACAGCGCGATCAGCGCGATGACCACCGAGACCGGGATCGACACCGCGGTGACCAGGGTCGAGCGCACCGACAGCAGGAAGACCAGGATGACGAGCACCGCGAAGGCCAGGCCGAGCAGGCCTTCGGTGGTGAGGTCCTCGATCGACCGTTCGACGTAGGGGGCCTGGTCGAACACCACGGTGAGGGCGGCGCCGGCGCCGAGGGAACGGCCCAGCTCCGGCAGCTTCGCGCGCACGTCGTGGGAGATCTGGACGGCGTTGCCGTCCGACGTCATGCTGACGGCCACGCCGAGGCTGGGGGCGCCGTTGGTGCGGGTGAGCGTGGTGGCGGGGGCGTCCTTGATCGTGATGTCCGCCACATCGCCGAGCTTGACGGGCTTCGGCGCCTTCGGCGCCTGCCGCGGCGGGGCCGCTCGCCCTGCCGCCTGACCACCCGCCTGGCCGAACGCCGCCCCTGCGGGGGCGCGGCCCGCAGCGGACCCGGCGAGCCCGGCGGCGGCCGCGGGCGGCGCGAGGTAGAGGTTCTCCAGGTCGCGCACGGTGCGGATCTGGTCGCCGGTCTGCACGGTCAGCGTGTGGCCGTCCTCGGTCAGCGTGCCGGCGGGGATCGTCATGCCGTTCGACCGCAGGAGATCGGGGATCGCGGCGGCCGACAGCCCGTGCTTGCGCAGTTCGTCCTGATCGACGTCGATGACGACCTGCTTCTCCCTGGCGCCGCTGACCGTCACGTCCCGCACCCCGGTCACGGCCTGCAGCTCCGGCACCATGACGCGCTCAAGCTTCTCGTACATGCCGTGCGGGTCGCCGCCGTCGCCGACCGCGATCGCCATCACGGGGATGTCGTCGGTGCCGCCCGATACGATGTCGGGGTCGACGCCGGCCGGTAGCTGACCCTTGATCCGGCTCACGGCCTGCTGCATCTTGCTGATCACGTCGTCGACGTCGGTGCCGTATTCATAGGCGACCTGGACCTGCGACACGCCCTCCTTCGAGGTGGACGTGATGTCCGTGACGCCGGGAAGACCGTTGAATGCGCTCTCGATCGGCTTGGTGACCTGCTCTTCCACGATGTCGGGCGCGGCCCCGGGATAGTTCGCCACGGCGAACGCCATCGGGAACTCAAGCGAGGGGAAGAGCTGTTGTTTCAGCGAGGGAATCGCGAAGGCGCCGAATGCCCCGAGCACGAGCACAACCATGATGACGAGCGTGCGATTGGCGAGGCTGAGCCGGGCCAGGAAGGTCATCCGATCTCCTGACATAGATGAAGTGTTTTGGCCTACCTTAACACTTCGCATGAGGCGAACATTTAGCTATGGCCTTAACCACTGGTAACCTCTCGACTCGACGAGAGGTGAACGTGAACGACTGTCGAGCGGACCGCCGTTCCGCCATCGGTTGTCCGGAGCCGGTCTCCGGGCGGACCGGCGACCGGGACGAGCAGGAGGAACGGGCCAGGCTCATCGCGGGCCTGTCGGAGCTGCAGCGGGGCCTCGGGCGGTTCTTCGCCCGCGACCGCTCGATTCCGCTGATCGCGTCGAACCTGACCATGCAGCAGTTAAAGGTCGTGATGTTCCTGTCGTTCCGCGGTTCGGCCTCGGGACAGGAGCTCGCCCGCAACCTCGGCGTCGGGCTGGGCACCGCGACCGGCATCGTCGACCGCGTCGTGGCCCACGGTCTCGTCACCCGCCGGGAGGACCCCCACGACCGCCGCGTCCGCCGGGTGGAGCTGACCGAGGCCGGCCGGCGGCTCACCGCGGAGATACTCGACGCCGGCACCGCCCGCTACCGACGCCTTCTGGAGCACCTCGACACCGAGACCCTCAGGACCATGGAGCAGGTCATGGGGAAGATCGAGCAGGCGATGAACCGCATGCACGCCGAGGAGGAGCGCGCCCGCTGATCCGGGCCGCCCCCCCGCGGGGTGGAAGACGATCACCGCTGCTAGCGTGCGACGGTATGTCATCCCATGATGTGTCGTCCTACGTTGGGCGGATGTTCTCGCTGCGGGACCGCGTCGCGCTGGTGACCGGCGGCAGCTCCGGGATCGGGTACGCCATGGCGGAGGCTCTGGGCCGGGCCGGCGCGGCCGTGGTCCTTGTCGCCCGCCGCCGGCCGGAGCTCGACCGTGCCGTCAAGGCTCTTGAGGCGCACGGGGTGCGGGCCGCCGCCGTCAGCGCCGATCTCGGCGAGCGCGCCGACGTGGACCGGGTGTGCGATCGGGCCGCCGCGTTCTTCGGCGAGATCGACATCCTCGTCAACGACGCGGCCGTCAACATCAGGCGGCCGATGGCGGAGCTCACCCCGGACGACTACGAACGGACCATCGCCGTCAACCTCACCGCGCCGTTCCTCCTCGGGCAGCACTTCGGCCGCGCGATGGTCGCCCGGGGCTGGGGGCGCGTCATCAACGTCGCCTCCCAGCAGGCGATCAGCGCCTTCGGCGACAGCGGCGTCTACGGCGCGTCCAAGGCCGGGATCTGCGGGCTGACCCGCTCGCAGGCGGAGGCGTGGTCGGCCGCCGGCGTGACCAGCAACGCCGTCGTCCCCGGTTTCGTGCTCACCCCGCTCACCGAGCCGGCCCAGGCCGTCCCCGGACGCGTGGAGGCCATGGCCGCCCGCTCCATGATCGGGCGCAACGGCCGGCCGGGCGACTTCGCCGGAGTCACGGTGTTCCTCGCGTCCGACGCCTCCGCGTACGTCACCGGGCAGACCCTTTGCGTCGACGGCGGGTTCAGCGTCCATTGAACCCGCCGTCCACTGAACCCGCCGTCCGCCGATCCCCGCGCGACGCGTCGCATCGGTCGTCACATGAGGCGCTGCATGGCCTTCGCACGACGGGCCGCCACGGCCGATCCCGACTCCCGCCTGGCCATCCGCCGGAGGACGGCCGGGGCCGCCGCGAAACCGGCGACCGCCCAGAGACCGAGCACGGCGGCGGTCTCCAGATGGCGCCACGACGCGCCGATCTCGGCGGCCGACAGCCCGGCTGGCAGCAGCGCCGACCGCAGCCCCAGGCCGATCCAGTACAGCGGGAAGGCCTGCGCGATCGCCTGCACCCAGCCGGGGAACGCCGTGACCGGGTAGAACGCCCCGGAGATCGCCATGAGCGCCATCATCGGCACCGTGACGACGCCGAGGCCCTGCGCGCTGCTGGCCAGCGATCCCAGGATCGCCCCGAACGGCATGATCGCGGCGAGCCCGAGCGCGAGGACCCACGCGAGGATCAGCCAGGTGTCGAGCCGGTCCGGCCGCAGCCCGTCGAACAGCAGCAGGGACGGGACGAGCGGCACCAGCAGGCCGACCAGCACCATGCCGGCCCGGCCCGTGATCTTCCCGACCAGGTAGCCGATCACGCCGTTCGGCGTGGCCTTCGCCCGCAGCAGGGTCCCGTCCTCCCGGTCCATGGTCAGCGTCATGGCGAGCGCCATCATGCCGTTCAGCACGACGTTCAGCGCCAGGATGCCGGGAACCGCCTGGGAGCCGAGCGAGAACGCGGTGCCCGGCACGGTGCGGCCCCTGAGCAGATACATCACGAGCAGCGCGACGGCCGGGAAGAACAGCGCACCCCACAGGTCCTGGGCGCTGGTCACGCTCTGCCGGAGCTCGATCCGGCCGCGCCGCAGGCCCGCGAGCGCCGCCTTGGCCCTCGGGTTCACGCCGCCGGTCACGCGGTCACCTCCGCCAGGTGGCGGGGCGCCTCGGTGCGCCGCCCGGACTCGAACTCGCGGACCATCGCCAGGTAGACGTCCTGGAGGCGCACCCGCCGCACCTCAAGGTCGGTGATCGCGTCCGCGTGCCGTTCGAACAGCCCGCGGACGTGACCTGTGGCGTCCTCCACGGACGTGACGTGCGCCTGCCCGTCGAGCCGGTAGCGGACCTCGGCCGTCCCGGAGACCCGCCGCGACAGCTCCGCCGCGGTGCCGTCGGCGACGATCGTGCCCGCGACGAGGATGACGATCCTGTCGGCGAGGCGGTCGGCCTCGTCGAGGTCGTGGGTGGTCAGCAGGATCGTGGTGTCCTCCAGGCCGGCCAGCCGGTGGACCAGTTCGTGGAAGTCCTGCCGGGCCTGCGGGTCGAACCCGACCGTCGGCTCGTCGAGGAACAGCAGGTCGGGCCGCCCGATGAGACCGACGGCCACGTCGAGCCTGCGCCGCTGACCGCCCGACAGGGTCCCGATCACCGCGTCCGCCTGCCCGGTCAGCCCGACCCACCCGAGCAGCTCGCCGACGTCGTACGGCCGGGGACGTCCGGGGGCGCCGTACGGGGCGTAGTAGTCGCCCAGGTGGGCGAGCAGTTCCCGCACCCGCCATCTGCCGTGGTCGCGCCACGACTGCAGCACGATGCCCAGCCGGGCCCGCCACGCCTCACCCGCGTCGTCCGGATCGACGCCAAGCACCCGCGCCTCGCCTCCGGAGCGCCGCCGGAAGCCCTCGAGGATCTCGATCGTGGTCGTCTTGCCTGCGCCGTTGGGACCGAGCAGGGCCACCACCTCACCGCGGCGGACCCGCAGGTCCAGTCCGCGCAGCACCTCGGCGGAGCCGTACCGCATCCGCAGGTCCCGCGTCTCGATGACCGCCTCGGCGTCGTCGCCGGGCGATCGCGTCTTCGCACCGCTTCCCATACCTTCAAGCGTCTCATTGAACTTGGAAGTTGAGAGTTTCATCGGGTGTGACGCCCTATCCTTGGAGACCGGCGGCACGAGGTCTCAAGTAGGGGGTTGATGCGGCGGATGCCGAAGGGAGATGACGGGCGGAAGCGGCTGCGCCCGGTCGACCTGGCCAGGACGGCGGGGGTGTCCACCCAGCAGATCCGCAACTACGCCGACGAGGGCATCCTCCCGCCGGCTCCGCGCACCCCGGCCGGCTACCGGAGGTTCGACGACTCCCACCGCGAGGCGCTGATCACCTATCGGGCGCTCGCGCGCGGGTACGGCTGGGGCGCGGCCAGAGCCGTCATGCGGGCCGTGCACTCCGGGGACGTTTCCGGCGCCCTGGCCCTCGTCGACGCCGCCCACGCGGCGCTGCACGAGCAGCGTCTCGCGCTACGGTCGGCGGGCGAGGCACTGGAGGCGGTCGCGGGGCAGCCGCCGGGCGACGCGCCGCCGCGTTCCGATCTGCGGATCGGCGAACTCGCCGGCCGCCTCGGCGTCCGCACGTCGGCGCTGCGTGTGTGGGAGGCGGCGGGGCTCCTGCGTCCCAGGCGGGAGCAGGGCACGGGTTACCGCCTGTACGGCCCCGCCGACGTCCGGGACGCCCGCATGATCACCATGCTGCGGCAGGGCCGGCACCCGATGTCCCAGATCCAGGACATCCTCGACGGACTGCGCCGCACCGGGAGCGCCGACGCCCTGCGGGCGGCCATCGCCCGGCGCCAGGAGGAGCTGACCCGCAGGTCCCGCGCCATGCTGGACGGCGCCGGGCACCTGGACCGCTACCTGTCGGCCCTTGAACCGCGAAGCGCGGCCGAGCCGCCGGGCGCACCCGAGCCGCCGGGCGGGCCCGACGGGTGATCCACGGGCCCGCACCCGGCCGCGCCGGAGGCGTCACCTGCGGTGGACGACGCGGTAGCCGGAGCCCTCGTGCCACATCTCGACGATCAGATGTTCGCCCGCCTCGTCGACCCGCGTCAGCACCACCTCGGTGACGTCGATGCGGAACAGGTGGAAGTCCTGCCCGGGCGGCCCCCCGTGGGCCCGTCGTGCGGCGGGATCGAGCACCTCGACCGCCCGGCCCGCGAGCTTCACGTCGCCGCCCCACGCCCCCGGACTGGCCTCGTCGGGCTCGTCCGACGCGCTGTGGATCGCCACCCTCGGGTCGCGCCGCAGGTCGAGCGCCTTCACCGCGCCGAGCATGGATCCGATCCACACCTCGCCGTCCCGGAACTCGACCTCCGTCCCGCTGATCCGGGGAGAGCCGTCCGCTCGCAGCGTGGCCATGGTCTTGTGCCTGCTTCTCCCCATGATCGCCAGTGCCCGCGCGGCCGGCTCGGGAATCTCCTTCTCAATCTCCTGCCAGGAAGCCATGCCGCCATCGTGCCGCCCGCCACCGACATTTCCGCCGCGCGGGCCCTCGGCGTCCGGTTTGACTTCGAGCGCGCTCCAGGTTCCACACTGGTCCCTACGACAAACGCCCTGGGGGACACATGAAGCACCGGACACTCGGCCGCGACCTGCGCACTTCCGCGATCGGCCTCGGCTGCATGGGGATGAGCGAGTTCTACGGCCCCGGTGACGAGACCGAGTCCATCGCCACGATCCACCACGCCGTCGACCACGGCGTCACGTTCCTCGACACGTCCGACCTCTACGGCCCGTTCACCAACGAGCGGCTCGTCGGCAAGGCCGTGGCCGGCCGCCGCGACGAGGTGGTCATCGCCACGAAGTTCGGCATCGAGCGGCGCCCGGACGGCACCCGGGTGGGCGTCAACGGCCGGCCCGAATACGTCCGCCGGGCCTGCGACGCCTCTCTCGGCCGCCTCGGCGTCGACCACATCGATCTCTACTACCAGCACCGCGTCGACCCCGCCGTCCCCATCGAGGAGACCTGGGGGGCGCTCAAGGAGCTGGTCGAGGCGGGGAAGGTCCGCCACCTCGGCATCTCGGAGGCCGCGCCCGCCACGGTCCGGCGCGCCCACGCCGTGCACCCGATCAGCGCCGGGCAGTACGAATACTCCCTGTTCAGCCGGGACATCGAAGACGAGCTGCTGCCGACGCTCCGCGAGCTCGGCATCGGCCTGGTCGCCTACTCCCCGCTGGGACGCGGCATCCTCACCGGCGCCTACTCCCGCACGGACGAGTTCGCGGACAACGACTTCCGCCGCGGCAATCCGCGCTGGCAGGGCGACAACTTCGCCGCGAACCAGGCGCTGGTCGCGGAGGTGGAGGACGTCGCCCGCTCGCTCGGCTCGACGCCCGCGCAGGTCGCCCTGGCCTGGGTGATCGGCCGGGGTGACGACGTCGTGCCCATCCCCGGCACGCGCCGGGCGAGCCGCCTCGACGAGAACGTGGCGGCGCTCGACCTGGAGCTCCGCCCCGAGCACCTCGGTGTCCTGGACGAGCTGGCCAAGGCGGTCGCCGGGGAGCGCTACGCCCCCGACGGCATGCGGGGCGTCAACCTCTGAGATCGCCCGGCAGGATTTCTCCATGGTTTTCCGCCGTCCGTGTCGAGGGCGCGCGTTCCGGTCCGACTACAGGGGGGCGGCCCCGACGGGGAGGCCGGCACGCACCGCAAGGAGTGATCCATGAAGTACATGCTGCTGATCCATAACAACCCGCAGTACATCGCGGCGATGTCGCAGGCCGAGCAGCAGGCGCTGTTCGGCCGGGTCGAGTCGATCATGAAGGAACTCGAACGGACCGGAGAGCTCGTCGGGGGCGCGGCCCTCGCCGACCCGTCGGAGACCAGGACGGTGAAGGTCAGGGGCGGGGTCCCGGCCGTCACCGACGGCCCGTTCATCGAGGCCAAGGAGCAGTTCGCGGGCTACCTGACGGTCGACGTCGAGAGCCCGGAGCGCGCCGTCGAGATCGCCGCGAGCTGGCCCGACGCCGAGTACGCGGCGATGGAGGTCAGGGCCCTCGTGCACGAGTCCGGCGCCGAGGGGTGACGGAAAGGCGCCCGGGCCGGGGACCCGCTGCCACCCACCGCAGATCCCCGGCCCGGGCACCGTGTCAGAGGGCCCGTGTGTCAGAGGGCCCGTGTCAGAGGCGCCGCGTCTCGGGCTCGCCGGAGGAGGCGGGCGGCCCGTACAGCTCCGCCAGGTCGGCGACGGCGCGGGCCATGAGGTCGCGCAGCTCGGCCGGCTCGACGACCTCGACCGAGGCGCCCAGCCGCAGCAACTGCCACCGCGCGTGGTTGACCGACTCGATCGGCACAACGACGCGGATCCGGCCGTCGTCCTCCACGACCCCGTCGGCCAGGGCCTTGTCGACCACGTCCGCGCCGAGCGTGTAGCGCAGGAGGTCCTCGATGCCGGGTGTCAGCCGTACGACGGCATGGGCGGTGTACATACGCGCCGCGAAATCGGCGGCGAACCGCTCCCAGAACGCCACGAGGTCGAAGCCGGCGGGCCGGTCGAAGCGGTCGTCCAGCACCTCGGCGCCCAGGATTCGGCTGACGCGGTAGGTGCGCACGCCGCCGTCGCACGCGGCGGCCAGATACCACGAACCGCCCTTGAGGATCAGCCCGTACGGATGGACGAGCCGCTCCACCTCGGCCGGTCCCCAGCGCCGGTATCGCAGCCGGACCACCCGGTCCTCCCAGACCGCCGCCGCCACGTCCATCAGGAACGGGGCCTCGTCGTTGCCCCGATACCAGCCGGGCACGTCCAAGTGGAACCGTTCGCGCATCCGCGCCGCGTGCGAGCGGGGCTCGGGCGGCAGCGCGGCCAGCAGTTTGAGCTCGGCCGCGGCGGCGAACCCGGCGAGCCCCAGCTCCGCGGCTGGGCCGGGCAGGCCCGCCAGGAACAGCGACGACGCCTCCTCGGCCGACAGCCCGTTGAGACGGGTGCGATATCCGTCGAGCAGCCGATAGCCGCCCAGCGGGCCGCGGTCCGCGTAGACGGGCACCCCGGCGGCCGACAGGGCCTCGACGTCCCGGTAGACCGTCCGCACCGAGACCTCCAGCTCCTCGGCGATCTCGGCCGCCGTCAGTCTGCCGCGGGTCTGCAGCAGCAACAGCAGGGACAGCAGCCGGCTCGCACGCATACGCTCCAGTCTGCCACCTTTACAAAGTAGAGCAGCTTGTTCTCAGCACATGACTTGTGTTCAAATGAACGCATGGAAGGTACAGATCGAATTCGGTCGATCATGAACGCGCTGCGCGTCTCCGACAGCGTGTCGGTGACGGAGCTGGCCGCCGAGCACGGCGTTTCCGAGATGACGATCCGCCGCGATCTGGACGAGCTGGCCCAGCAGGGCGTGGTGCGCCGGATCCGCGGCGGCGCGCTCAGCCTGCTGCTGCGCGGCGAGGAGCCGCCGTTCGGTGTCCGGGAGCGTGAGGCGGCCGAGGCCAAGCGCCGGATCGGCGCCGAGGTCGCCGGGCTCCTCGCCGACGGCGAGGCGGTCGTGCTCGACGGCGGCACCACCGCGCTGGAGGTCGCCAGGGCGTTGCGTGACCGGCGGCTGACCGTGCTGCCGCTCGCCCTCCAGTCGGCGCAGGTGCTGGCCGCCGCGCCCCGGATCCGCCTGGTGCTGCCCGGAGGGGAGGTGCGGCAGGGCGAGATGAACTTCGCCGGGCCCCTCACCGAGACGTCGATCCGTTCGCTGCGCTTCGACACGGCGATCATCGGCTGTTGCGGCCTGTCGGCCGAGCACGGGCTGACGGCGCACGACCTGCCCGAGGTCGCCGTCAAGCAGGCGGCCATCGCCTCGGCCCGGCGCGTGGTGGCGGTCTGCGACTCCGGCAAGTTCAACCGGACGGCCTTCGGCGCCGTGTGCGGCCTCGACCGGCTCGACCTGGTCGTCACCGACGAGGGCATCCCCCAGGAGCAGCACGACGCCCTCGCCGCCGCCGGAGTCACCGTCCGCGCCGTCTCCCTGACCGGCTCCTCCGGCGCCTCCGCCTGACCCGTCCCCGCGGCACCGATCACCTGGAGCGACGTTGGCCCTGCTCACCACCTCCCAGACCGCCCTGCCGCGCGCCCGCGCGGCCGTCCACGGACTCTTCTTCGTCTCCGGCGCGGCGATCGGCACCTGGACGTCCCGCATTCCCGCGATCAAGACGGATCTGGGGCTCAGCGACGGCCGGTTCAGCATGGCGCTGCTCGGCATCGCCGCCGGCGCGATCACTGGAATGGCGATCGTCGGCCGCCTCATCGACCGGTACGGCAGCTTCCGCCTGATGGTCCCGACGGGCATCGCGATGGGGATCGTGCTGCAGCTGCCCGCGTACGCGGCCGGCCTGCCGGCGCTCGCGCTCTCGTTGTTCCTGTTCGGCGTGGTGCACGGTTCGCTTGACGTCGCCATGAACGCCAACGCCGTCGTGGTCGAGCGCCGGTACGGGCGGCCGATCATGTCGGCCTTCCACGCGGTGTTCAGCGTCGGCGGCTTCGCGGGGGCGTCGGCGGGCGGGCTGCTCGCTCAGGCCGGAGCCGGGCCGCGGGCCACGTTCGCCGGCGTCGGCGCGGTTCTCCTCCTGCTGTCGCTGATCAGTGCCCGATGGGCGACACGCGACCGTCCCCCGCCGGCCGAGGCCTCCCACCCGGCCGGGGACGGTCTCCGGCGCCGGCGGTTCGCCCCCGGGGTGCTTTTCCTGGGCCTGCTCGCGTTCTGCTGCCTGGTCGGCGAAGGGGCGTCGGCCGACTGGAGCTCCGTCTACCTGCGCGAGACCCTCGGGTCCTCCCCCGGTCTGGCCGCCGCCGCGTACGCGGCGTTCTCGATCATGATGACCGCGGGGCGGTTCGCCGGGGACCGGCTGGCCGCACGGCTGGGACCCGTCAGGCTGGTCCGGTGCTGCGGCGGCCTGGCCGGAGCCGGGCTCGGGGTGTCACTTCTCGCCGGTCACCCCCTCGCCGGCGTGGCCGGGTTCGGCCTGTTCGGGGCGGGGTTGTCGTGCATCATTCCGCAGGTCTTCTCCGCGGCGGGCCACCGCGATCCCGCGCAGGCGGGCCGGTCGCTGGCGGTGGCGGCGGGCGTGGGTTACACCGGATTCCTGGCCGGCCCGGTGCTGATCGGCGGCCTGGCGGAACTGGTCACCCTCTCCAGGGCCCTGCTGGCTCCCGCCGTGCTCGCGCTGTTCGTCGCGCTCGCGGCCCCGGCGCTGCGGCCGCCGTCGCGGACCGCCGGGGAGCCCGTCCCGGCGGCGACGGGCGGCGAGCCGGGCTGATCCCCCGGCGGTTCACGCGAAGAACTGCTCGTAGCCCAGTTTGGCCACCAGGGCGACCACCACGCACAGCAGGACGACACGGACGAAGCCCGCCCCGCGCCGCAGCGCCATCCTGGCGCCGATCTGCGCTCCCGCGATGTTGCAGACGGCCATGGACAGGCCGAGGGTCCACCACACGTGCCCTTGGGCCGCGAACACGATCAGCGCGCCCAGGTTGGTCCCCGTGTTGATCACCTTCGCCGTCGCCGAGGCCCGCACGAAGTCCATGCCCAGGATCGAGGTGAACGCGATCAGCAGGAACGTCCCGGTGCCCGGGCCGAGGATGCCGTCGTAGAAGGCGATCCCGGCCCCGGCGACCGCCACGGCGGTCAGCACCCGCGCCCCGGTGCGCAGGTGCGGGTGCGGCACCCGGCCGAACGACGGCCGCAGCGTCACGAACGCCGCCACCCCGAGCAGGACCACCATGACGATCGGCTTCAGCACGTCGGCGTCGAGCAGGGCGGCCGAGGCGGCCCCCAGGCCCGCGAAGACCACCGCGAGCGCCCCGGCGGGCACCGCCACCGCCCGGTCGAGTTTCGTCCTCCTCGCGTAGGTCAGCGCGGCCGACGCCGTGCCCAGGATGGCGGCGCTCTTGTTCGTGGCGAGGGCCTGGACGGGCGACAGTCCCGCCAGGATCAGCGCGGGGAGCTGGAGCAGTCCGCCCCCGCCGACGACGGCGTCCACCCAGCCGGCGGCCGTCGCCGCGAGGAGCAGGAGCACGATCTGTCCGGCCTGCATGCTGCGCGACCCCCGGTGAACTTCGTAGTCGTTTGTCCGAACCGGCCACCGAGACTACCGGAGCACCGTCATCAGCACTCCGGCAGCGCGGCGCGCACGATCGCGCGGACGACGCCCCGGACGAACTCCTCGCCGACGCTCTCGGGTGGTGCGGTCACCAAGGTGAACAGCGCTCCGCCGTAGAGCGTGATCAGGGCGGGGATCCTCTCCGGGGGGACGGGGAGGCCGAGATCGGCGTGGTGACCGGCGGTGAACCGCGTGGAGACGTCCTGCAGTCCCGCGAGCGCGGCGGCCAGCACCGGCCGTCGCACCGCCTCCAGCCGCAGCTCGAAGATCGCCAGGTAGCGGGTGCGCAGGACGGTCGCCGCTCCGAGCAGTGACGCGGTCAGCAGCTCGGTGAGGTGCCCGGCGACGTCGGCCGGAGCCGTCGCGGTGCCCGTGCCGACGGGGCCATGCTCCCGCGCGGCCCGGTCCATGTCGGCGTGGTGGAGCTCGACGACGCGCTCGGCGGCGGCCACCAGCAGCGCCTCCCGGCTGCGGAAGTAGTTCGAGGCCGTTCCGGACGGCAGCCCCGCGGCCTTCTCGACCGCGCGGTGGGTCAGTCCGTGGACTCCGGAGACCGCGAGCAGCTCTATGGCGGCATCGGTCAAGGCTCGGCGACGGCCCGGATTGGTCGGCGGCACACGCCCATGATATGACGCTATTCGTACTAGGACGATCGTAGTGGAAGCGCTACGACGACCCGCACCGAAGAGGAGAGCGTCATGCGGATAGCCGTGGTGGGCGCAGGGCTGGGCGGCGTGCCGGCCGCAGTGGGGCTGTATCGGCGAGGTCACGAGGTGACGGTTTACGAACGCGGCGCCGAGCTTCGCGAAGCGGGCACCGCCGTCGTGATCATGCCCAACGGCGCCCGCGCACTGGACGAGCTGGGATTGGGCGACCACCTGCGGGACCAGGTCATGCCCGCGGTCAGCGGCGGCCTGCGGGACCGGCACGGCCGCCCGTTGCTGGTCACGGATGTGGCCGAGGCCCAGCGGGCGATCGGGACGTCGGTGGCGGTGAGCCGGACGGAGCTGCACCGGGCGCTGCGCGCGCCGCTGCCCGCCGAGCTGGTGCGAACCGGGACGCCGGTCCAGCGCCTGGAGCAGGACGGGTCCGGGGTGACTTTGATCAGCGACGACCGGCCCGTGACCAGGGCCGACGCGGTGATCGTGGCAGACGGCATCGGGAGTGCGCTGCGCGGTCTCCTCTTTCCCCGGCACCCTGGTCTGCGGCGGGCCGGCCGGCTCGACCTGCGCGGCACCCTGCCCAGGCCCGCGGGTGCCGACGTGACCGAGGTGCTGGCTTCCATCCTGGTCGACCGGCGCGACGGGTCGATGTTCGGGCTGTTCCCGGTCGGCGAGCACGACCTGTACTGGTTCACCGACTCCGCGCTGCGCGGAGCGCCGCCCGAGCCCGACGAGGCGCGCCTGCTGGCGCTGTCCCTGACGGCCGACTGGCATCCGGCGGTCAGGGCGCTGATCGAGGCCACCCGGCCCTCCGACATCTACGTCGACGCGATCGCGTGCCTGGCCGAGCCGCTGCCGTCGTTCGCCGTCGGCAGGGTCGCGTTGCTCGGCGACGCCGCGCACGCCATGACACCGGACCTCGGCCAGGGCGCCAGCCAGGCGTTCGAGGACGCGGCGGCGGTGACCCGGCACCTGGCCGACGCCGGACCTGCCGATGTCGCCGGACGGCTGCGCCGCTATGACGCCGAGCGCCGGCCCCGGGCCAACAGCCTGATGCTGGCGTCGTCCCGGCAGTCATGGCTGATGTCGCGAACCGGCGCCGTCGCGTGGCTGCGCGACTGCCTGCTGCGCGCCACCCCGCGCCGCCTCGCCACCCGGCGGCTCGCCGCCATGTGGCGCGCCTGAGGCCCGTGGTCAGGAGCCGGATCACGCGGCGGAGCGAGCGAGCCATCTGTCACCGTTTCGGCACGGCGGCCGACTATTTGCATTGTTATAGTCAAATGCAAACAGTTGGAGGTGTCTCGCCGTGTCCCACGATCCCGCGCGCAGCGGCCGGACCCGTCGTCTGGTCCTCACCCTGGCTCCACCCGTGCTCATGGTCCTGGTCCCGCTCGTGCTCGTCGCGGGCTTCGGCGGCCGGCTGCCCGCCCGGGCGTTCGTGGAGGGCGCGTCCCCGCAGTACGCCTCCACGTGGAGCCGGTGGGTGGGTATGCACCTGTACCCCGCCGTACTGTTCGGGGGGTCGTGGGCCGTCTTCTTCCACCGGTACTGGAACTGGCCGGAGCTGCAGCGCCTGCTGGCGACGCTCAGCATGGCCTTCGGCGTCTCACTGGCCGTCACGGAGGGGATCCACGTGCTGACGCTGGTCGGCGCCCACGGCCCGGTCCCCACGCCGGGCTGGGCCGTCCCCGCCGAGGTGACCGCGGCGGCCGGGGCGGCCCTGGCCGGATGGCGGCTCTCCGGGCCGCTTCCACCGCCGCCCGAGGCCGGCGCGGCTCCGCCTCCGGGAGCGCCGGTCCTTTCGCTGGCGCCCGGCCTGCGGGCGGTGTACGCGGCGTCCACGCTGTCGCGGCGCAGGCTGCTGTACGGGCTGGCCTGGCTGGCGCTGGCCGGGCTGCAGGCCGCCGGAGGGAGCTCCGTCTGGCAGGGGGCGACGTTCTTCGCCGTGGCGGGGGTCGCGGAGGTCCTCCAGGCCCGGACCCGGCTGCGGATCGACGCGGGCGGCGTGGAGGTCGCCCTCCCCTGGTTCGGTGGGCTGCGGCGCATCGTGCCGTTCACGGCGGTGGCGTACGCCGAGGCGTTGCCGGCCGCCTCAGGACGGGGGCTGGGCCTGTTCGGCAGCAGCCGGGGCTGGGGATTCGTCTCCGGTCCCGGCCCCGTGCTGGCGCTGAAACTGACCGAGGGCCGGCCCTTCCTCTACTCCACGAGAGACGCCGGCACGGCCGCCGCTCTCGTCAACGGCATGCTGAGCCGCATCCGGGAGGACGCCGGCCGTGCTGATCGTCGTTGATCCCTCCTCCGCGCTGCCCCTGGCGGACCAGGTCGCGGACTGCGTGCGCGCCGCGGTCGCCAGGGGCGACGCCGTGCCGGGCGACCGGCTCCCCCCGGCGCGCACCGTCGCCGCCGCGCTGGGCATCAACCTGCACACCGTGCTGCGCGGCTACCAGCGGCTCCGCGACGAGGGCCTGGTCGAGCTGCGCAGGGGCCGGTCCGCCACCATCACCGACGCCGCGGCGGACTGGCCGCGGCGCGGCCTCGTGGAGGCGGCCGAGGAGTTCGCCGCGGCCGTCCGGCGTCTCGGGGTGTCCGACGAGGAGGCCGTCGACACCGTGCGGTCCGCGCTCTCGTCCCGATGAACGGACGGCGGTGGCACCGAGGGGTCAGATGGCCTGGCCCGGATCGTCGGCGTCGCCGCCCTCCTCGGACTGCGGGCTGGCGCTGCTCGTGCCGCTCTGCGAGGGGATCGGCGACGGCTGCTGCTGCGGCGGCGAGGACGGCACGGGCGGCGGCGTGGGCTGGAAGTTGGTGGCGGGCGCCGGCCGGGGCGGCGACTGGTCGTCTCCGCCGCGGAAGAGAATGAGCCACAGCACCGTCATGAGCACGAGGACGAGCGTGGCCAGCAGGGTCGACGCGAGCACGACGGCACGCCGTGTCGCGACCGGAGGCGGCGGCGGAGCGGGCGGAGCGGGCAGAGCGGGGCTGCGGTCGCCCAGCCAGTACGGCACGAAGTCCGGCCCCTGCCGGCGGCCGATCAGCGTCCCCGACACCATGACGGGGTCGAGGAACCGTTCGGCGCCCGGACCTCCCGGCACGAACGGCACGGCGACCCAGGGGGCCGCGCCGTCGTCCATCGCGACCACCGGCGGCATGGACGTCCGTCCCCTGACCCGGTCGAGCAGCGAGGCGCCCCAGCCCCACACCCCGCCCGCCCGGTGCGCCTCCCGGATCGCGGTCACGAACCTGTCCCTGGCCGCCCCGTCGAGCGCGGCGCCGCTGGTCAGGACGGCGAGGGAGACCACCCGGCCGTCAGGCGCCTGCCCCAGGTAGACCAGCCCGGCCGGGGCCGTCAGCAGGCGTGCCTGCACCACGAACGGCCCCAGGTGGGGCGGGTCGCCGTACTGCAGCGGAGTCGCCATCACCCCACATGAAAACACATGGCGGGGCCGCGGGTGTGGCACGCTGCCGCGCGGGCAAATGGGAGAGAAATGGATTCTCCCGCCGAGTCACGATTGAATAACGCCCATGACCGTTGCCGATGAACGCAGTGACCCGGAGCCCGGCAAGGGCGTGACGTCCGACGAGGAGACCGGCGGGCCGGAGCTGGACTCCCTGCGGGAGGCCCTGACCGAGGTCCGGCGGGTGATCGTCGGGCAGGAACACATGATCGAGCGGTTGCTCGTGGCGTTGCTCGCGCGCGGCCACTGCCTGCTCGAAGGGGTGCCCGGGGTGGCCAAGACCCTGGCCGCCTCGACGCTGGCGACGGTGGTCGGCGGCAGCTTCGCCCGCATCCAGTTCACCCCGGACCTGGTGCCCAGCGACATCGTGGGCACCCGTGTCTATCACCCCGGCTCGGAACGGTTCGACGTGGAGCTGGGCCCCGTGTTCGTCAACTTCCTGCTCGCCGACGAGATCAACCGCGCGCCCGCCAAGGTCCAGTCGGCGCTGCTCGAGGTCATGGCCGAGCGCCAGGTGACGCTGGCCGGCCGCACCCACCCGCTGCCCCGGCCGTTCGTGGTCCTGGCGACGCAGAACCCGATCGAGTCCGAGGGCGTGTACCCGCTGCCCGAGGTGCAGCGCGACCGCTTCCTGTTCAAGGTGCGGGTGGCCCACCCCTCCGCCCACGAGGAGCTGGAGATCCTGCAGCGGATGAGCGTCCGGCCCCCGGTGCCCCGGCCGGTGCTCGACCCGGCCGGGCTGCTGCGCCTGCAGACCATGGCCGAGGAGGTGTCGGTCCACCAGCTCGTCGCCGACTACGTCGTCCGGCTCGTCATGGCCACCCGCAGCCCGAGAGAGTACGGCCTGGCCGGCCTGGAGGAGACCATCGAGGTCGGGGTCAGCCCCCGCGCGACGCTCGGCCTGATCTCCGCGGGCCGGGCCCTCGCCCTGCTGCGCGGGCGCGACTACCTGCTGCCGGAGGACATCCAGGACATCGCCGTCGACGTCATGTCCCATCGGCTCATGCTGACCTTCGACGCGCTGGCCGACGACGTGGACGCCGAGGAGGTGGTGCGGCACATCCTGCAGGCCGTGCCGCCGCCGCTCGTCGTCTGGAACAAGGGCCGCCGGTGAGGCGGGTGGAGACCGGGCGGCGGGGTGCGGGCCGGTGAGCGGCCGTGCGACCCCCGAACAGGCGCTGCGCCGGCTGGAGCTGACCGTGGTGCGGCGGCTCGACGGGCTGCTGCACGGCCGGCACCAGGGACTGATCCCCGGGCCGGGCAGCGAGCTCGGCGACACCCGGATCTACGTTCCGGGGGAGGACGACGTACGCCGGATGGACTGGGCCGTCACCGCCCGGACCACCACGCCCCACGTGCGTGACCTGATCGCCGACCGGGAGCTGGAGACGTGGGCGCTCGCCGACCTGTCGGCCAGCATGGACTTCGGCACCGCGAACGTCTCCAAACGCGACCTGGTCGTCTCGGCCGTGGGCGCGATCGGGTTCCTGGCCGGGCGGGTCGGCGACCGGTTCGGGGCGTACATCCTCCACGACGGCGACGTCCACCGCTATCCGGCCCGCTCGGGCCGCCCGGCGCTCTACGCCCTGCTCAGCTCCCTCCTCGGCGCCCCTCCCCCGCGGGGGACGGCGGAGCTCGCGCCGGCGCTGGAGATGATGGCGACGGCGCACCGCAGGCGGGGCCTGCGGGTGATCGTCTCCGACTTCCTGGAGGACCCGGCCGCCTGGGAACGGCCGCTGCGCCGCCTCGGCTCCCGCCACCAGGTGCTCGCCGTGGAGGTCGTCGACCCCCGCGAGCTCGAACTGCCCGACGTCGGCCTGCTCACCATGACCGACCCGGAGACGGGCCGGTCGCGCGACGTCTACCTGTCCCCGCGGATCCGCGCCAGGTACGCCGAGGCGGCCGCCGCGCAACGCCAGGCCAACGCGCTCGCCCTGCGCCGGGCCGGCGCGGGGCACATGGTCCTGCGGACCGACCGCGACTGGGTCGCGGACATCGCCCAGTTCGTCCTCAGACAGCGGCGCGCCTCGCACACCATGCGCCGTCCGGCCGCCACCAGAGGAGCGGCGAAGTGACCTTTCTGTCCCCCGGATGGCTCTGGCTGTTCGTCCTGGTCGCCGCGCTCGTGGCGGCGTACGTTGCGCTGCAGTTCACCCGCCGCCGCTACACGGTGCGGTTCACCAACCTCGCGCTGCTGTCCCTGGTCGCCCCCGAGCGGCCGGCCTGGCGGCGGCACGTCCCCGCGGCGCTGTTCCTCGTCATGATGAGCCTGCTCGTCCTGGGGGCGGCCCGGCCCGCCGGCACCGCCAAGGTGCCCCGCGACCGGGCCACCATCATGGTCGCCGTGGACGTCTCGCTGTCGATGGAGTCCAACGACGTCGCGCCCACCCGGCTCGTCGCGGCCAAGCAGGCGGCCCAGCAGTTCGTCGACGACCTGCCCGAGCGGTTCAACGTGGGCGTCGTGGCCTTCGCCCGCTCGGCCGCCGTCGTCGTCTCCCCCACGACCGACCACGCGGCGGTGAACACGGCGATCTCCAACCTCAGCACCCGTCCCGGCACCGCGATCGGCGAGGCGGTCTTCAACTCCCTCGACTCGATCAGGTCCTTCGACCAGCGGGCGGTCACCGATCCGCCCCCGTCGGCCGTCGTGCTGCTGTCCGACGGCGACAACACCTCGGGCCGGACGGTCAACGAGGCCATCGAGGCGGCCGTCGGCGCCAAGGTGCCCGTCTCCACCATCGCGTACGGCACGGCAGAGGGCACCGTGAGCATCGACAACCGCTCGGTGCAGGTGCCGGTGAACAAGACCACCCTGAAGTCGCTTTCGGACGGCACCGGGGGCCGGGCGTACACGGCGGAGTCGGGCAGCGAGCTGCGGGACGTCTACGCGCAGATCGGCACGTCGCTCGGCTTCCGGGTGGTCCATCAGGAGATCACCCAGCGGTTCATCGTCGCGGCGGTCGCCGCCGGGGTCCTGCTGGCGGGCGCCGCGATGCTGCTGGGCTCGCGCATCCCCTGATCGGAGGCTGAGCGGCGGCGATCACCACCTCCGCCGGTTGGTACGTTTGGGCACGTGGCCCATTACTTCGAGGAACGTCCCCAGACGGCCAGCCGGCCGGGCGCCGTCAGCCTGGTCCTGCCGGACCTGCACCTGCGGCTGGAGACCGACCGGGGCGTCTTCTCCCCCGAGCGGATCGACCCGGGAACGCGGGTGCTGCTGGAGACCGTTCCCCCGCCCCCGGCCGGGGGCGACCTGCTCGACCTGGGCTGCGGCTACGGGCCGATCGCGCTGACCATGGCGTCCCGGGCGCCCGGGGCGACCGTCTGGGCCGTCGACGTCAATCGCCGATCACTGGAGTTGTGCGAGCGCAACGCCAGGAGCGCCGGCCTTGACAAAGTAAGGCCGGTCCACGTCGACGAGGTCCCGGAGGAGGTGCGGTTCCAGGCCATCTGGTCCAACCCGGCGATCCGCATCGGCAAGGCGGCCCTGCACGAGATGCTCGCCCGCTGGCTCGGCCGGCTCGCGCCCGGCGGCACGGCCCATCTGGTGGTGCAGAAACACCTCGGCTCCGACTCCCTCCAGCGCTGGCTGGAAGACCAGGGATGGCCCGCGTCGCGGGTGGCCTCCCGCGCCGCCTACCGCGTCCTGCGGGTGGACGCGCCATGATTCGTCACGACCCCGGCGGGTCCCGGACAGCACGACAACGAGGAGCGGTGAGCGACCAGTGACCACGCCCAACCCGCGCAGGCAGCTGCGGCCGACGGACGTCAAGCGCCTGAACCGGACCTGGCGGCGTACCACCGAGGGGCGCCTGGCGCTGATCCTGGAGTCGGTGACGGGCCCGTTCAACATCGGCTCGATCTTCCGTACGGCGGCGGCCTTCGGCGTCGACACCGTCTGGCTCGCCGGCAACGCCACACCGCCGACCAACCCCAAGGCGCAGAAGACCGCGCTCGGCACCGACCGGCTGGTCGAGTGGCACGAGCCGGTCCCGGTCGGCGAGGCCGTGCGGGCCGCCAAGGAGGACGGCTACCGGGTGGTGGCCGTCGAGCTGACCGGCGACGCCGACCCGCTGCACGAGGCGAAGCTCGACGGCGACGTCTGCCTGCTGCTGGGCGGCGAGGACCACGGCTGCTCCCCCGCGTCGCTGGAGGCCGCCGACGCCGCGGCGTACATCCCCCAGGTGGGACGGGTCGGATCGATCAACGTCGCCGTGGCCGCGGCCATCGCTCTCGCGGAGACGCGGAGGCGCGAATGGGCCAGTATGGGACGCCCGTGACCCAAACGTTCATCTCCCCACGCTGACGCCCCCGGCCGGTACCCGGCATACTCTGCTCGTGCATCGCCGTTTCGCGTTCCTCGATCACCCAGGGCCGCTCGCGTTCGCCCACCGCGGAGGCGCGGCGGAGGGCCGCGAGAACACCATGGGCGCGTTCGCGCGCGCGGTCGAGCTCGGCTACACCTACCTCGAGACCGACGCCCACGCCACGGCCGACGGCGTGCTCCTCGCCTTCCACGACCACACCCTCGACCGGGTGACCGACCGGCGAGGCCGCATCTCCCGGCTGCCCTACCGCGAGGTGCGGCAGGCGCGGATCGGCGGGCGCGAGGAGATCCCGCTGATCGAGGACCTGCTGGGCGCCTGGCCCGGCGTCCGGTTCAACATCGACGTCAAGGAGAGCGCCGCGATCGTCCCCCTCGCCCAGGCCATCCGCAGGACCGGGGCGTACGACCGGGTGTGCCTGACGTCGTTCTCCGACCTGCGGCTGGCCCAGGCGCGGCGGGCCGTGGGCCGCGAGATCTGCTCGTCGCTCGGCCCCCGCGGGATCGCCGCGCTGCGCGCCGCCGCAGGCGGCGGCGGCTACGGCAGGCTGCTGGCCGGCCTGGCCGGCAGCGGGGTGCCGTGTGCCCAGGTCCCGATCGGCTTCCGCGGGTTGCGGGTCACCACCCGTTCCCTCGTCCGCACCGCCCACGCCATCGGGATGCAGGTGCACGTGTGGACGGTGGACGACCCGGTCACCATGGCGTACCTGCTCGACCTCGGCGTCGACGGGATCATGACCGACAACATCAGCGGCCTGCGCGACGTGCTGAAGTCCCGCGGGCAGTGGCACCCCCGCACCACCGCCCCATAGGCGAGGAGAACACATGACCGTCCCCCAGGTCGTCGGCGAGGCTCTTCCCCAGGACCGGCGACGACAGCAACGCGGCTGGTACTGGTACGACTGGGCGGACTCGGCCTTCCAGGCGACGGTCCTGACGGTCTTCCTCGGGCCGTACCTGACCTCGATCGCCACGACGGCCGCCGGGGGCGAGGACGGGTTCGTCGGCTTCCTCGGGCTCGACCTGCGGCCCAAGGCGTACTTCACCGCCATGGTCACCATCTCGGTGCTGCTGCAGATCGTGGTCATGCCCCTGGTCGGGGCCCTCGCCGACCACACCGGCCGCAAGAAGCAGATCATGGGGACGCTCGTCGCCCTGGGTTCCGCCGCCACGCTCGGCTTCTTCTTCGTCTCGGGCGGCGGCTATCTGCTCGGCGGATGGCTGTTCCTGCTCGCCAACGTGACGTTCGGCGCGGCCCGCGTGGTCTACGACTCCTTCCTGCCGCAGATCGCCGACGCGGACGAACGCGACACGATCTCCAGCCGGGGCTGGGGCTGGGGCTTCCTGGGCGGCGGCCTGCTGCTCGCCCTCAACCTCGCGCTCTACCTGTCCGGGGCGGTCGAAGAGGGGCTGGCCGTGCGGGTGAGCCTCGCCTCCGCCGGCGTCTGGTGGGCGGCGTTCGCGATCATCCCGCTGGTGCGGCTGCGGAACCCGCGGGCCGCCGTCCACGAGGCCACCGCCGCGCGTGCGCTGGCGGGCAGCGTGCGCCAGCTTGGCCGCACGATCGCGGACCTGCGCCGCTACCCGCGGACGCTGCTGTTCCTCGCCGCCTACCTGATCTACAACGACGGCGTGCAGACCGTGATCGGCTTCTCCGCCACGTACGCCGACCAGGAGCTCGGGCTGGGCAAGACCACCCAGATCAGCTCGATCCTGATGGTCCAGTTCGTGGCGTTCGGCGGGGCTCTGGCCCTCGGCCGCCTCGCCACGAGGATCGGGACCAAGCGCACCGTGCTGGGCAGCCTGGTGGTCTGGACGGCCGTCGTCGGGGTCGCGTACTTCCTGCAGAAGGGCGCGGCCGTGCAGTTCTACGCGATCGCGCTCCTCATCGCCGTCGTGCTCGGCGGCACCCAGGCGCTGTCGCGCTCGCTGTACTCTCTGGTCATCCCGCCGGGCCGGGAGGCGGAGTATTTCAGCCTCTACCAGATCAGCGACAAGGGCTCGGCGTTCCTCGGGTCCCTGGTGCTCACCCTCGCGCTGCAGATCACCGACAGCTACCGCGCCGCGATCATCTCGCTGGTCGTGTTCTTCGTGGTGGGCTTCGTGCTGCTCATGACCGTAAATCTTCCGAGGGCCATCCGCGAGGCGGGAAACCGGGTGCCCGAGCACATCTGAGACCAGTGCGACGGAAAAAGCGCGATTGGATGAGGTCTCTGCTGGGAATCCACTCACGGTATCAGGCGTTGTACGCGGTGGCGAACGAACCCCTCTAAGGCGGGGACCTCAGGAGGCTTTGAACATGGGCGAGCGTGCACTTCGCGGTACCCGGCTCGGCGCGACCAGCTACGAGAACGACCGCAACACCGACCTGGCACCCCGCCAGGAGGTGTCCTACACGTGCCCGAAGGGCCATCTCACCACCGTGCCGCTCGCCGCGGAGGCGGAGATCCCGTCGACCTGGGAGTGCCGCCACTGCGGCAGCCCGGCGCTGCGGGTGGACGCCGAGCAGCCCCAGCAGAAGAAGGCCAAGCCGCCGCGGACCCACTGGGACATGCTGCTGGAGCGGCGCTCCATCGAGGATCTGGAGGAGGTGCTCAACGAGCGCCTCGCGATCCTGAGAGAGCAACGGCGCAAGAGCGCGTAGGACGCCGCACCGACGTGACGACGCCCCCGGCGGCCTCCCGCCGCCGGGGGCGTCGTCACGTCCGGGCCCGCTGCCGCCGGGCCGGCGTCAGGCGTGTGCCGCCCGGAGGCCGGACCGGCGCCGGGCCGGCCCCGGGCGGGCGTCAGGCGGGCCTGCCGTCCCGCTCGGCCTCGCGGACGTCGAACTCCTCGTCGGGGACCACCACCTCGCCGACGGTCAGCCCGCCCTCGCCGGCGACCGCCGCCAGCTCCGAGCCCAGCGTCTCATGCGCCGCCGCCCGGTGGGAGCGGCCCAGCCTGCCGGTCAGCGCCGACGCGGCCGCGGCGACCAGGCACGCGGCGACCGCGAACCAGAAGGCGATCACCAGTCCCTGGTGGAACGGGCCGGCGATGAGGTGAGGGAAGAACTCCTTGCTCGTCAGCCGCGCGCCGCCGTCCGGCAGCGTGCCGATGACGCCGCCGAGAAGCTGCCGGAACGGGTTGTAGCCGAGGAACGCCGCGAACAGCACGGCGATGGGCGGGAGCTGCGCGATGCCCTGCGCCTGGGCGGCCGGCACTCCCTGGCGGATCAGCTCGTCGTGCATGGCCGGCGGCAGCGAGTCGGCCAGGCCCGCGATCATGAGACTGAAGAAGACGCCGATGGACAGCACCATCGACGAGTTCTGGAAGGTGGCGGTCATGCCCGCGCCCACCCCGCGCGCGTCCGCCGGCACGGAATTCATGATCTCGGCCCGGTTGGGCGAGGCGAACAGGCCCGAGCCGACGCCGTTGATCAGGATCAGCACCGCGAAGACGCCGTAGGGGAAGTCGGTGGGCAGCAGCATCAGGGCGGCGAAGCTCGCCGCGGTCACCAGGGCGCCGCCCACGGTGAACAGGCGCGGCCCGAAACGGTCGGACAGCCAGCCGGACACGGGCGCCGACAGCAGGAAGCCGACGGTCAGCGGGATCATGTAGATGCCCGCCCACAGCGGCGTCTCCTCGAAGCCGTACCCGTGCAGCGGCAGCCAGATCCCCTGCAGCCAGATGATCAGCATGAACTGCAGCCCGCCGCGGCCGAGCGCGGTGAGCAGGCTGGCCACGTTGCCCGCGAGGAAGGCCCGGGAGCGGAACAGCGAGAGCCGGAAGAGCGGCTCGGCGACCCTGGTCTCGATCCAGCCGAACAGGCCCAGCAGGACGACGCCGCCGGCCAGGGCGGCGAGCACCCAGGGATTCGTCCAGCCCATCACGCTCGCCCCGTAGGGCTGGATGCCGTAGGTGATGCCGATCAGCAGGGCGATCAGGCCGACCGCGAAGGTCACGTTGCCCCACCAGTCCATGCGCGCCCGGCGCCGCACCCCGTTGTCGCGCAGCTTCAGATAGGCCCAGATGGTGCCGAACACGCCGAACGGCACCGAGACCAGGAAGATCGCCTTCCAGTTCACCGGCGCGAGCACGCCGCCGACGATCAGCCCGAGGAACGAACCGGTGATCGCGGCGATCGAGTTGATCCCGAGGGCGGTGCCGCGCTGGCGGGCGGGGAACGCGTCGGTCAGGATCGCCGTCGAGTTGGCGAACAGCAGCGCGCCGCCGATGCCCTGCACGACCCGCCATCCGATCAGCCACAGCGCTCCGGCGTCGCCGTCGAGCCAGGTGACCGACAGGAGGATGGAGCACACGCTGAAGACCGCGAAGCCCATGTTGTACATCCGGACCCGGCCGAACATGTCGCCGAGCCGTCCGAACATGACGACGAGCACGGCCGTGACGACCATGAAGCCCATCATCATCCACAACAGGTAACCCGTGTTGCCGGGGTCGAGGGGGTTGAGCTTGATGCCCCGGAAGACGTCGGGAAGGGCGATCAGCACGATCGACTGGTTGACCGTCACCATGAGCACGCCCAGCGTCGTGTTCGACAGTGCGATCCACTTGTACCGCGAGGACCGATCGGACTCCGGGGGCGACTGCGACCTGTTGGGGAGGGCCACGAGGTTCTTCCTCCATGCCGTGACATAGGGACGAGGGATTAGTTAGCGGTACTAAGTTACCTCGTACGGATGACATGGGCGTTTCCGGGTGCGGCTCGCGGGCCGGACAGCCGGGACGGGCGCGTGTCAGGCGCCGAGCGCGCCCGCGATGACGTCGGCGACACCGTCGACGACGGCGTCCCTGTCCAGCCCCGGACTGTCCAGCCACCAGTCGCCGATGGCCCGCACCATGCCGACGAAGGCGTGCCCGAGAAGCTGCGCCCGCACCGGGTCCGCCGCGCCCTCCTCCGCCAGGACGGCCGCCAGTTCCTCGCCCACACCGCGGACGACGGCGGTCATCCGGGTGTGGGTGCGGCTGTCCTCCGCGCTCGCCCGGTGGAAGAGGAAGCGGTAGAGGTTCGGGTGGGCGGAGATCGTGTCGAGATAGGTGCCGACGGCGGCCCGCGCCCGGGCCCGCGGATCGTCCATCGCCCTGGCGAACTCCGGGCGCAGCATGTCGATCACCCGGCGGGTGTGCCGCTCGGCGAGGGCCTGGTAGAGGCCGCTCTTGTCGCCGAAGTGGCGGTAGAGGATGGGCTTGGTGATCCCGGCCTCGGCCGCGATCGCGGCCATCGACGCCTCGGGTCCCTCCCTGCGGATCACCCGGTCGGCCGCGTCGAGAAGCTCACGGCGGCGCTCCGGGCTCCGGCCGCCGCGCTCCGCTGTGCCGACCGTCATGGGCCCCAGCATAGGGCGCTCCGAGGCGGCGTCAGGCGGCGCTCGCGCCCGTCCCGGCGGCGCCGCCGGCATGGCCGGGACCGCGATCCGGGAGAAACGATCAGGAAGGCGATCCGCTCCGGTAATGTGCCGGTCGCGCGGGTTTCCGCCAGGTCTGGAGGTGGCAGGTGGACGAGGCGGTGGCCGTCCTGGTTCCGGGCTGTCAGGTGCTCGGCGTGCTCGGACAGGGCGGCTTCGGGACCGTCTACCGGGCCAGGCAACTCTCGGTGGGGCGCGAGGTCGCGCTGAAGGTGGACAACCGGGTGCTGGTGTCCGAACGGGACCGGCGTCGCTTCATGCGGGAGGTGACCGCCGCCGGCGCCCTGTCCGGGCATCCGCACGTGGCGGACGTCTACGACGCCGGCGTGCTGCCCGACGGCCGCCCATACATGGTGCTGGAGCTGTGCCGCAACGGGTCTCTCGCCGACCGGCTGGGGCGGGACGGCCCGCTCGGGGCGCCGGAGGTCCGGGACATCGGCATCAAGATCGCCGACGCGCTGGCCGCCGCGCACGCGGCGGGCGTGCTGCACCGCGACGTCAAGCCCGCGAACATCCTGATCAACTCGTACGGCATGGTCGCCCTGTCCGACTTCGGCCTCGCCACGATGCCCGGCCAGGGCGGGGCGGGGCCGGGCGAGGTGTCGGTGACGCGCGAGTCGCTCACCCCGGCGTACGCGCCGCCGGAGGCGTTCGACCTGTCGGAGCCGACCCCCGCCGCCGACGTCTACGCGCTCTCCGCGACCCTGTACGCGCTGATGACCGGCCGCCCGCCCCGGTTCCCGGAGAGCGGCGTGGTCAACATCGCGGCCATCATGGCGCTGCACCGGCTGCCGATCCCCGGCATCCCCGGCGTGCCCGCCGCCCTGACGGACGTCCTGCGGCATGGCATGGCGAGCGATCCGGCGCGGCGCATCCCGGCCGCCGCCGCGCTCCGCGACGCTCTCGCGGCGCTCGCTCCGGACGGCTCGACCGGCGCCGGTCAACCCACCGGACAGCCCGCGGGACAGCCGGGCGGACAGTCCCCCGGACAACCCACCGGACAACCCACCGGACGGCCCGCGGGGCACCCGGCCGGCCGCCCGCCGGGGCCGCCCGCTCGGTCGTACTCCGCCGCCCGGTCCGAGCCCGGGACCGTTCCCGCCCCGTACCGTCACCCCACCGGACCGCCGGTCATGCCGTATTCCGGGACGACCGCGCCGTCCCGCCCCCAGGCGGACCGCCCCCGGCAGCCGGCGCGATCGGGCCGGTCGGGGCAGTCGCTGGTCTTCGGGGCGGTCGCGGCGGTGTTCGCGCTGATTCTCACCGCCGGCGTCGCGTTCATGATCGCGGATGGCGACCTGGGCGGGTGGGGCCGGACGGCCACCCCGCCGGCGGGCGCCTCCAGGGCGGGCGCGCCGAGCCCGGTCGTCCCCCGCCTCGGCGTCGCGACCATGACGGTGGGCTGTCCCGCGGCGGACGTGGCCGGAGCGCACGCCGCCTGCGTGGTCCTCCCCGAATGCTGGGGTGGCCTCGTGGTCAACGCGGGCGACGCGCGGGCCAGGAAGACCGACTGCGCGAAGCCGCACACCTGGGAGACGTTCGCCGTCGGCCCGATGCCGGCGGACCTCACGACGAGTGACCAGGAGACGGTGGCGAGGCATCCCACCGTGGCCGCGGTGTGCGACGTCAGCGTCCTCATGGCGTCCCGCCCGGACAGGTCGGCGTCGATCAGCGCCGACCGGTGGGAGGTGGAGGTGCTGCCGCCGGACGCCGCGCGGTTCGCCACCGGCGAGCGCGCCTACCGCTGCCTGGGCCGCGTCACCGGCCCGGAGACCACCGGTAGCGCGTTCGGCTGATCGCCGCGCCCCGTCACCCCCGGTCTCCGGTCTCCCCCCGCTTGGCCGTGTCGCCGGGCGCGGGCTTCGTCCTGCTTCCGGCCCCCGGCTTGGACGCGGCCTTCGGTACGGCCTTGGGCGCCGGTTTGGCCTTCGCCCTCGTCTTCGCTCCCGGCTTGGCCCCCGTGTTGGGGCCCGTCTTGGGGCCCTGGGCGTCGGCGAGCGCGACGAGCTCGGCCAGCGCGTCGCCCAGGTAGTCGATGATGTCCCACACGTCGGGCACCATGTCGCGGTCGACGATGACGCCGAAGTCGAGCATCCCGTCGTAGGAGAAGACGGTGATGTTGATCCCGCCGCTGACGTCCGTGATCACGGAGATCGGATACTGCGCGAGTACCCGCGCCCCGCAGACGTAGAGCGGCGTCTGCGGGCCGGGCACGTTCGAGATCATCAGGTTCATCGCGCCGGTCCGGCGCGAGGCCAGCCGGAACGCCGACCGGGCCGCGAGCGCGCTCAGCGCCGCAGGCATCGCCTGGCTGAACTCCAGCAGCCACGTCGCGGGGGCCGCGGCGAACCGTTCCTTGATGAGGCGCATGGAGTGGTTCACCGAGCGCAGCCGTTCCTCGGGGCCGGCCAGGTCGGTCGGAATGGTCGTCATGGTGAGCATGACCTCGTTGGCGAGCGGCGCCGCGGGCGCCGAGCCGTTGCCCGGCTGGCCTCGGGTGGAGACCGGGACGCCGACGACGAGCGGCACGCGTGGCAGCTCGTCGCGCTTGGCCAGCCAGCGGCGCAGCGCGGCCGCGCACATCGCCATGACCACGTCGTTCACGGTCACGCCGAAGGCGTTCTTCACGTGCTTGACGTCGTCGAGGGGCAGCCGGCCGAACGCGAACCGCCGATGCTGCGAGACCGGCCCCGAGAACGGCGTGCGGGGCACCACCATGCGCGGCAGGTCGGGCAGCCGCTCCGCCCCCACGCTGCGGACGACCCGTGACACGAGCCCGGCGCCGGGGATCTGCGAGATCAGCGGCACCTCGTCGAGCCGCGGCATGGCCTCGGCGACGAAACGCAGCAGCGCGAACGGGTTGTCCAGGACGCGGGCGACCGCCCGGATCACGATCTCGACCGTGTCGGGCGCCTCCTGGACGTCCTCGCCCTCGGGCGGCGCGGGCGTGTCGCGCGGCGCCGGCTCGAAGTCCATCAGGGCGGCGAGCACCTCCACACCGGTCACCCCGTCGATCGCCGCGTGGTGCACCTTCGTGTAGATCGCGGACCGTCCGCCGGTCAGCCCGTGGATGAGATACAGCTCCCACAGCGGACGACGCCGGTCCAGCCGGCGCCCGTGCAGCCGGGCCACCTGCTCGGCCAGCCTGTGATCGTCGCCGGGGGGAGCCAGGGCGAGCTCCCGCACGTGATAGTCGAAGTCGACCTCCCTGTCCTCCGCCCAGTAGGGGTGATCGAGCCCGAACGGCACCTCGACCAGCCGCCGGCGCAGCGGCGGCGCCAGATGGAGCCGGCGGCGCAGCAGCGCGATCAGGTCCTCACGGGTGACGGCGCCCCCCGGCGCGGTCGACGGGTCGAGGATCGTCAGTCCCGCGATGTGCGCGAGATTGGTCCCCGACTCGAAGTTGAGGAACTGCGCGTCGAACGCGCTGAGCTGCTGTCCCATGCCTACTCCCTTGCCCGCTCACGCGCCCGCTCACCTGCCCCGGACGCCCGGGTCGCCGGGCGGCGGCGTCGTCCCCCCGATCCTGCCAGGTGGGCGAGAGGCCCGCGCCGGGCGGCCGCCCTGAAAGTTTCCCCCCTCTCGGCAGGTCGCCGTCCCGCGGCCCGCCGCCTCGTTGACCGGCCGATACGACGCTTCCTACGGTCGTGGCGTCGTCTTGAGGAGGACCGATGACGCACCGGCGCAGGCTCGTCCGGAGATCCGCGTTCGCGGCGCTGGTCGCCGCGGCGCTCACCCTCGTCCCCCTGTCCGGCGGTGGCTCCGCCACGGCGGCGGACGCGCCGTACAAGGATCCCAGTCTGCCCGTGGCGACACGGGTGGCCGACCTGCTGTCGCGGATGTCGCTCGACGACAAGGTCGGCCAGATGACGCAGGCCGACCGGTCGGCGCTGTCGAACGTGTCGGACGTGGCGGCGTACCGGCTCGGCTCGATCCTGTCGGGCGGCGGGTCAGCCCCCTCGCCGAACACGGCGTCGTCCTGGGCGGACATGTACGACAACTTCCAGCGGCAGGCGCTGTCGACCCCGCTGGGCATCCCGATGATCTACGGGATCGACGCGGTGCACGGCCACAACAACGTGGTCGGGGCGACGATCTTCCCGCACAACATCGGGCTGGGCGCGACCCGCGACCCCGATCTGGTGCGGCGGGTCGGCCAGGCCACCGCCGAGGAGGTCTCCGGCACCGGCATCGACTGGACGTTCGCCCCGTGCCTGTGTGTCGCCCGCAACGACCGCTGGGGCCGTACGTACGAGTCGTTCAGCGAGGACCCGGCTCTGGTGAGCCAGATGTCCACGATCATCGACGGGTTCCAGAACGGCGGGCCGTCCGCCATCCTCGCCACCGCGAAGCACTACGTCGGCGACGGGGGCACCACCGGCGGCCGGGACCAGGGTGACACCCAGCTCAGCGAGGCCGACCTGCGCGCGATCCACCTGGCGCCGTTCCGGGCCGCCGTGCAGCGCGGCGTGGCCTCGGTGATGGTGTCGTACAGCTCCTGGAACGGCGCCAAAATGCACGGCAACAAGTACCTGATCACGGACGTCCTCAAGGGCGAGCTCGGCTTCTCCGGGTTCGTCGTCACCGACTGGGCGGGCATCGACCAGCTCGACGGGCAGTCGGGCTTCACCGCGTCGGAGATCACCACGGCGATCAACGCGGGCGTCGACATGGTGATGGTCCCGACGGACTACAAGAAGTTCGTCTCACTGCTGAAGTCGGAGGTGCAGGCGGGCCGGATCCCGATGTCCAGGATCGACGACGCCAACCGGCGGATCCTGACCGAGAAGTTCGCCTTCGGCCTCTTCGAGCGCCCCCTGACCGACCGGTCGTACACCTCGACCGTCGGCAGCGCGGCCCACCGGGCGATCGCCCGCGAGGCGGTCCGCAAGTCGCTGGTCCTGCTGAAGAACTCGGGTAACGTGCTGCCCCTGGCCAAGGCCGGCGGCAAGATCTTCGTGGCCGGCAAGGACGCCGACGACATCGGCAACCAGAGCGGCGGCTGGACCATCAGCTGGCAGGGCGCGTCGGGCGCCACGACCCCCGGCACGACGATCCTCCAGGGCATCCGCGACGCCGTCGGTTCCGGCGCTCAGGTCACCTACAGCCGGGACGGCAGCGGCATCGACTCCTCCTACCGCGCCGCCGTCGCCGTGGTCGGCGAGACGCCGTACGCCGAGGGGCAGGGCGACCGCACCGGCTCCATGGGCCTGGACTCGACCGACCTCGCCACCCTGCAGCGGCTCACGGCGTCGGGGGTGCCGGTGGTCGTGGTGCTCGTCTCCGGCCGGCCGCTGGACGTCGCCGGTCAGATCGACCGCTGGAACGCCCTGGTCGCGGCGTGGCTGCCGGGCACCGAGGGACGCGGCGTGGCCGACGTCCTTTTCGGCGACTACGCCCCCACGGGCAAGCTGCCCATGACGTGGATGCGCAGCGCCGACCAGGAGCCCATCAACGCGGGAGACGGCAAGCAGCCCCTCTTCGAGTACGGCTTCGGCCTGGGCTACGCCACGGCCAGCCCCTCGCCTTCGCCCAGCCCCTCGGTGAGCCCCTCCGCCAGTCCTTCGCCCAGCCCCTCTCCCAGTCCTTCGGCCAGCCCTTCGGCGAGCCCGTCACCCAGTCCTTCGCCCAGTCCCTCGCCGAGTGTCTCGGCCGGCACGGGCGGCTGCGCCGTGGCGTACCGGCCCAACGACTGGGGCAGCGGCTTCACCGCGGACGTGACCGTCACCAACACGTCGGCCGTGGCCCTGAACGGATGGACGCTGCAGTGGACGTTCGGCGGCGACCAGAAGGTCACCAACGCCTGGAACGCGACCGTCACGCAGTCGGGGCGGCAGGTCACCGCCGCGAACGCGTCGTACAACGGGACGATCGGCGCGAACGGCGGGACGGCGAACTTCGGGTTCCAGGGCACCTACAGCGGATCCAACCCGGCACCCGCCGCCTTCACGCTGAACGGCGCCGCGTGCGCGGTCCGCTGACCACGGACGAGGGCGACGTCGTCGTACCGGCCCCGCGCGGCGGCCCACCGGCCGCGCGGGCGCCCGGGGCCCCACAGGGTCCCACGGGGTCCCACAGGGTCAGGGACGCATGCGCATGAGCGTCTCGGCGACGTCGACGACCGGCCGGCCGAGGTCGAACCGGCTGAACAGGTGGATCTGCTCGCCGGCGTCGATCTCCAGCAGCTCGGTGGTCAGCCCGTACCGCCGGTGCGTGTCCACCCGGATGCGGTCGACGTCGTTCCAGGTGACGCGCTCTCTCCCGGCGAGGCCGGTGACCACCAGGCCGTCCTTCCCGGCCGACAGCCGTACCGGCGCGACCAGATCGCGGATCGCCAGCGCCGCGAACCCGGCGGCGGCCACTCCCGCGAGGAACAGCCGCCCGCCGCCGCCCAGCACGGCGAGCAGCGCGAACGCGAACGCGGCGGCGCCCTTGGCCGCGACGACCCGCCAGGGCACCCGCCACTCGTGCCGTGCCCCCTCAACTTCCGCCATCGTGGCAGCGTAACCAAAGTTCGGCCCGAGTGCCGATCGCGGCCGGTGGCGTCGCCGCCGCCGCGCGGGCTACAGTGACGGTGGCTACCAGGGAGCCACCGGTCCGCGGGAATGGGCTCAGCCCACCTGGAGCATGAAGTGCGCGGCTTCGCTCTCCTTTCGGCCTGACAAAGCGGACATCAGGCGGACGAGAGGAGGCCCCTGTGCCGACCGCTTCCCTTCCCGATCGCCCCAGCCTCGACAACTTCCGCAGACAGGCCCGCGCCCTGCAGCGCGCCGCCCGGGCCGGTGACCCGGCCGCGACCGCCCGGTTCGCCCGGCACCATCCGTCCGGAGCGCCGGACGACCCCGGTTCGCTCCGGCTGGGCGCGGCGCAGCTCGTGGTCGCCCGCGAGTACGGATTTCCCAGCTGGGCGCGCCTGCGGCGCTATCTCGACACGGTGGCGGAACACGGCTGGGACAGCGGCTCAGGCGCCGCCCCGGCCGCCGGCCCGGCCGGGGACTTCTGCCGCCTGGCCTGCCTGACGTACACCCGGGAGGACGGGCCGGAGCGGTGGCGGCGGGCCCGCCGGCTGCTCGCCGACGACCCCGGCCTGACCGCGGCGGACATCTGGGCAGCCGCCGCGGCGGGCCGCCCCGGCGATGTGCGTCGCCTGCTCGCCCGGGAGCCGCGGCTGGCCCGCGAACGCGGCGGCCCGTTCGGGTGGCGGCCGCTGTGCTACCTGGTCTATTCGCGGGCCGATCCCGGTGTTCCGGCCGAGGCGGTGCTCTCCGTCGCCCGGCAGCTCCTCGCGGCCGGCGCCGACCCGCACGAGGGCTACCTCTTCGACGGCCTGCCGTCCCCCTTCACGTTGCTGACCGGCGTGTTCGGTCACGGCGAGCTGGGCGCGCGCCGCCAGCCGCCCCACCCGCACTGGCGTGAGCTGGGCCGGCTGCTCCTGGACGCCGGCGCGGACCCCAACGACGCCCAGACGCTGTACAACCGCATGTTCTCGCCCGAGAACGATCACCTGGAGCTGCTCTTCGAATACGGCCTCGGCGCCGGTGACGGCGGCCCGTGGAGGGCTCGCCTGGGCGACCTCGCCGACTCGCCCGCCGAACTGCTGCGCACCCAGCTCCGCTGGGCGGTCGAGCACCACCAGCCCGGCCGGGTGCGACTGCTGGTCGAGCACGGCGTCGACTTCCGATCCGCCTACGAGCTCGACGGTCCGGCCTGGCGCCCGGGTGACGGACGGACGCCCGTAGAGCTCGCCCGGCTCTACGGCGACACCGAGATCGCCGCCTACCTGGTCTCCCAGGGGGCGGCGGCGCCGGATCCGGACCCGGTCGACGAGCTGATCGCCGCGGCGTTCCGCGCCGACCGGTCCGCGGTGGACCGCGTCCGGGCCGGACATCCCGGCGCGGTGTCCGAGGCCCGCCGGCGCCGTCCCGGGCTCATCGTCTGGGCGGCCGCCCAGGCGCCTCCCGGCGCGGTCGTGCTGCTGGCCGAGCTGGGCTTCGACGTGAACGCCTTCGGGCGGGGCGACGCGCCGGTCGAGGAGGCGTGGGAGACGGCCCTGCACCACAGCGCCGCCGGCGGCGACGTCGATCTCACCCGGAGCCTGCTGAAGCTGGGGGCGGATCCCAACCTCCGCGACGCCCGCTTCGACGGCACCCCTCTCGACTGGGCCCGCCACTTCGATCAGCGGGCCACGGCCGACCTGCTCGAACCCGTCACCGAGCAGGTGTGACGGCGGGGGGGGAAGCGCCGGACGGCGCGGGGGCGCGCGTTCTTCCCATGTTCACCACCGACACAGGTTGTCGAATCACCCAAACGGGGAATAGGACTCCTCGGCTTTCACTTGCCCCCAGCCCTGCGTCACTACGCCGGTCCCCGCCGGCGCCGCTCGGGAGGAAGACATGAGCAGGCAGATCGGCGACGGATTCCAGTCCCCCACCTTGAGCGAGCTCGAAGCCCGCCTGCGCGGGCTGGAAACGCAGGTGGCCCATCTGACCGAGATGGTCAAGGCGCTGTCCGCCCAGAACGGCGATCCGCGCTGACGGAGGCGCTCGGGCGGGTCAGTCCCGGCGCGGCGTGGGCGATCGGGCGATGTGCTCGGTCAGCTCGGCTCGGTCAGCCGGGCTGACCGCTCGGGCGGCCGCTCGTCCTGGTGCGCTGACGGGACGCGCCATGCGCCTGGGCACCGCCCCGCACCGGGCCGGGAGGCGTGACGGCCGCGCTGCGAGACGTGACGGCCGCGCTGCGGCGGCGGGAGGAGTGCCAGCCGATGCTGGCGGCGAGCAGCCCTAGCACGGCCAGCGTCAGGAACGCGATCAGCACCGTCGCGAGCAGGACGAGCCCCGCCGCCGCCACGGCGGAGACGGCTAATCCCAGCAGCTCAATCATCGCGCGTCCTCCACACCTCGCCCCGACGCCCGGTGGTTCCCCCGGGAATCGCGCATTCAAATAACCAGCAATATCCGGGCATGGCTGCCGTGCCCGGAAATGTGGATCTCAAGCCTTACCGATCGGCCAGACGCTCGCGACCCATCGGCAGAACGTCCAACCGGCGCAGGATCATGCCCTCGCGCAGCGCCCACGGGCATATCTCCAGTTCCCCCAGCTCGAACAGGTCCATCGCGGCGTCCGCGACGACCGCGCCCGCGAGCAGTTGCGGCGCGCGCCCGGCCGAGACCCCCGGCAGCTCCGCCCGGCGGGCCGCCGGCATCCGCGCGAGCCTGGCCGTCCACTTCGTCAGGTCCTCGTGGGCCAGGGTCCGCTTCACGTAGACGCCCTCGCTCGACGAGACGGCCCCGGCGATCCGGGCGAGCTGGCGGAACGTCTTCGACGTGGCGACGGCGTGGTCTGCCCTGCCGTAGCGGGTGACCGCGCCGACGGTGCGGGCGATCTCGGCGCGGGCGTGGCGCCGCAGCGCCCGCACCGCCTCCTGGTCCGGCGGGTCGCCGGTGAGCCAGTCGCGGGTGAGCCGTCCCGCCCCCAGCGGCAGGCTGATCGTGACGTCCGGCTCCTCGTCGATCCCCGAGGCGATCTCCAGCGATCCGCCGCCGATGTCGATCACGAGGAGCCGCCCGTACGACCACCCGAACCAGCGGCGCACGGCCAGGAAGGTGAGCCTCGCCTCGTCCTGCCCGGACAGCACCTGGATGTCGACCCGGGTGTCGGCCTTGATCTGGGCGAGGACCTCCTCGCCGTTCACCGCGTCCCGCACCGCGGAGGTGGCGAAGGCCACCAGGTCTTCCACGCCCTTGTCCTCGGCGATCGCCATCGCCTCGCGGACGAATCCGCGCAACCTGGCCGCACCCTCGTCTGACAGCCGGTCGCCGTCGAGGTGCTCGGCGAGGCGCATCTCCTCCTTGTGGGAGAACGCCGGGAGGGGTCGTGCCCCCTGGTGCGCGTCCACCACGAGGAGGTGCACCGTGTTGGATCCCACGTCCAGGACTCCGAGTCGCATGTCCCAGACGCTACAGCCTGCGACGGATCGGCCGCCGGGGGCACCGGCCGCGACGATCATCACTTTTGCGCCTCACCGTCGCCGATCGGCGACGGTGAGCGATGTAATAATTACGCACCGTCATGCGCACTCCTCTTGCCCGGCTTTCCCCTGGTGCACACACTCGAAAACGGGATGTGTCATACCGGGGGGTGGTTGGGGTGCAGGACGAGTTCGGCACCTGCGAGACGTGGCCGTTCGAGTGCCTGCACTGCCTGCGGGCCTGGGAGCAGGACTATCTGGTCCAGCGGCGGCCGGACGGGCAGGGCCACGACGTCACCCTCTGGACCCGGGACGGCGTCGCCGTTCCGCCGCCCTGGTCGGGAGCGTTCTGCCCGGAGTGCGGCAGCGGCAGCGTGACCACCTTCCCCACCGGGCTCCTCGAACGCCACGGGCGGACGGCCCCGGCCGGCCCGGGAGCCTGCGGCGCCGGCGGCCGGGCCTGCCCGAGCCGGATCCCCCGCTGAGATCAGCGGCCGCGACACGGCGGCCGCCGGCTTCACAATCCGGGGCGGATCCCCAGACACGGGATATTGACGGCGCGCTCGACCGCGGGTAAGTTGACTTCAAACTAAAAGGAAACCTTACTAATAGTTTCGGCCGTATGGCCAGGCAGGAGGTTTCCGTGCCGCGTTCACCTCCCGATTCCGGTCTCCAGATCCTCGGCAACAGCACCAGGGGCGACCGGCCCGCGCCCTGTCGCCCACGCGTCCATCGCACCCCACCCCCACCAGCCCATTGGACGTGGAGCACACATGAAACGACGGATCCTGCCCGCCCTCCTGGCGGCCCTGGGGGCGCTGCTCACCCCCCTCGTCGCCTTACCCGCCGGCGCGTACGCCGCCGCGGCCGTCCCCATCCGCGTCGACGCGGGCGGCCCGGCGCTCACCGACGGATCGGGGAACTCCTGGTCGGCCGACAAGGCGTACGCGAGCGGCGGCTGGGGCTACGACACCCTCTACGGATCGGGCTCGACGGCGGGCTCGATCGCCGGCACCTCGGACGACTCCCTCTACCAGAGATACGACCTGTTCAGCGGCTGGTCCGGGTACCGGTTCGACGTCGCCGACGGCACCTATCAGGTGACACTGAAGATGGTCGAGGACTGGGCCAACGGTCCGGGTCAGCGCAGGTTCGACGTGCGCGCGGAAGGCACGACGGTGCTGTCCGCGTTCGACGTCTACGCCTCGTGCGGCCCGATGACCGCCTGCGACCGGACCTTCACCACGACCGTCTCCGACGGCCAGCTCAACGTCCAGTTCAACATGAACGGCGGCGCCAACTACGCCACCGTCTCCGCGATCTCGGTCACCGCGGGCTCGGGCGGAGGCGGAGCGGACACCACCCCGCCGAGCGCGCCCGGCGGTCTCCGCGTCACCGGCACGACGACGTCCAGCGCCGGCCTCGCCTGGGATCCCGCCACCGACAATGTGGGCGTCACCGGCTACCGGGTCTACCGCGGCGGCGTCCTCGTGGCCACGGTGACCGGCACGTCCTTCACCGACGGCGGGCTGGCCTCCGGCACCGCCTACACCTACACCGTCAGGGCCGTGGACGCCGCGGGCAACCTGTCGGCCGCCGGCGGCTCCGTCACCGGCACCACCTCGACCGGCGGAGGCGGCGGGGACGGCGGCGGAGGCGGCAGGCTGCTCGGCTACTTCACCGAGTGGGGCGTCTACGGGCGCCAGTACTTCGTGAAGAACGTCGAGACGAGCGGCTCGGCCGCCAAGCTCGGCTACATCAACTACGCCTTCGGCAACGTGACCAACGGCAGGTGCGCGATCGGGGACGCCTACGCCGACTACGACATGGCGTACACGGCGGCCAACAGCGTCGACGGGAAGGCCGACACCTGGGACGCCGGTGTGCTGCGCGGCAGCTTCGGCCAGCTGCGCAAACTCAAGGCCCTGCACCCCGGGCTGAAGATCCTCTGGTCGTTCGGCGGCTGGACCTGGTCCGGCGGGTTCACCCAGGCCGCGGCCGACCCGGCCGCGTTCGCCGACTCCTGCTACGCCCTCGTCGAGGACCCCCGCTGGGCCGACGTGTTCGACGGCATCGACATCGACTGGGAGTACCCGAACGCCTGCGGCCTGTCCTGCGACGGCAGCGGCGCCGCCGCGTTCCGGAACCTGATGTCGGCGCTGCGCGCCCGGTTCGGCGCCAACTACCTGATCACGGCCGCCATCACCGCCGACGGCACCGCGGGCGGCAAGATCGACGCCGCCGACTACGCCGGCGCCGCGCAGTACGTGAACTGGTACAACGTCATGACGTACGACTACTTCGGCGCGTGGGCGGCCACCGGGCCGACCGCCCCGCACTCGCCGCTGACGTCCTACTCCGGCATCCCGGCCGCCGGCTTCTACGCGGACGCGGCGATCCAGAGGCTCAAGGGCAAGGGCGTGCCCGCGGGCAAGCTGCTGCTCGGCATCGGCTTCTACGGCCGCGGCTGGACCGGCGTCACACAGAGCGCGCCGGGCGGCACCGCCACCGGGCCGGCGCCCGGGACGTACGAGGCGGGCATCGAGGACTACAAGGTGCTGAAGAACTCGTGCCCCGCGACCGGCACCGTCGCGGGCACCGCCTACGCCAGGTGCGGCGCCAACTGGTGGAGCTACGACACCCCGGGCACGATCGCGGGGAAGATGAGCTACGCGAAGAACCAGGGCCTCGGCGGCTCGTTCTTCTGGGAGCTCAGCGGCGACACCGGCAACGGCGAACTGGTCACGGCCATGCGGAACGGACTGGGCTGACCGGGGACCAGCTGATCAGACGTGACCTGGCCTGACGTGGTTTCGGGCCGGGGCCGGCGGCGCCGGTCCCGGCCCTTGTCCACAGGTTTCCGCGGGCGGGGCGAGCCGGGGCCGGAGGTCCGGCAGAATGAGAGCCTCCCGGAAGAAGGCGGATCAAGGATCGTGACGACGTCCATTCAACAGCGGATCGCGGAGGAGCTCGGCGTCCGCGAGAGCCAGGTGACCGCGGCCGTCGACCTGCTCGACGGTGGGGCCACGGTGCCGTTCATCGCCCGTTACCGCAAGGAGGCCACGGGCGCGCTGGACGACGCGCAACTGCGCGCGTTGGAGGAACGGCTGCGCTACCTGCGCGAGCTCGAGGAACGGCGGAGCGCCATCCTCGAGTCGATCCGGTCCCAGGGCAAGCTCGACGACGCCCTGGAAGCGCGGATCATGGCGGCCGACAGCAAGGCCCGCCTGGAGGACATCTACCTCCCCTTCAAGCCGAAGCGGCGGACCAAGGCGCAGATCGCGCGGGAGGCGGGGCTGGAGCCGCTGGCCGACGCGCTGCTCGCCGACCCGGGGCTCGACCCGGCGGCCACCGCGGGCGCGTACGTCCGGGAGGGCGTGGCCGACGCGGCGGCGGCCCTGGAGGGCGCGCGGGCCATCCTGGTCGAGCGGTTCGCCGAGGACGCCGACCTGATCGGCGACCTGCGCGAGCGGATGTGGTCGAAGGGCCGCCTGGTCGCCCAGGTCCGGGACGACAAGCAGGAGGCCGGCGCGAAGTTCTCCGACTACTTCGACTTCTCCGAGCCCTTCACCCGGCTGCCCTCGCACCGGATCCTCGCCATGTTCCGCGGCGAGAAGGAGGAGATCCTCACCCTCACGCTCGACCCGGAGGCCGAGGAGCCGAACGACTACGAGCTGCGGGTCGCGCGCCGTTTCGGCGTGTCCGACCAGGGCCGCCCGGCGGATCGCTGGCTCGCGGACACGGTCCGCTGGGCCTGGCGGACCCGGATCCTCGTCCACCTCGGCATCGACCTGCGCACGCGGCTGTGGCAGGCGGCCGAGGAGGAGGCCGTCCGCGTCTTCGCCGCCAACCTGCGCGACCTGCTGCTCGCCGCCCCGGCGGGAGCCCGGTCGACGATGGGCCTCGACCCCGGGCTGCGCACCGGCGTGAAGGTGGCGATCGTCGACGGCACCGGCAAGGTCGTCGCCACCGACACGATCTACCCGCACGAGCCCAGGAGACAGTGGGATCAGTCGCTGGCGACGCTCGCGCGCCTCGCCACGGAGCACGGGGTGGATCTCGTCGCCATCGGCAACGGCACGGCGTCCCGCGAGACCGACAAGCTCGCCGGAGAGCTGGTCAAGCGCCTCCCCCACCTGACCAAGGTGATGGTGTCCGAGGCCGGGGCGTCGGTCTACTCGGCCTCCGCGTACGCCTCGCAGGAGCTGCCCGGCCTCGACGTGTCGCTGCGCGGCGCCGTATCGATCGCGCGGCGGCTGCAGGACCCGCTCGCCGAGCTGGTGAAGATCGATCCGAAGTCGATCGGAGTCGGTCAGTACCAGCACGACCTGTCCGAGGTGAAGCTCTCCCGCTCGCTCGACGCCGTCGTGGAGGACTGCGTGAACGGCGTGGGCGTCGACGTCAACACCGCGTCGGCCCCGCTGCTCAACCGGGTCTCCGGCATCGGCACCGGCCTCGCGGAGAGCATCGTGGCCCATCGCGACGCGAACGGCCCGTTCCGCTCCCGCCGGGCACTGAAGGACGTTCCCCGGCTCGGCCCGAAGGCGTTCGAGCAGTGCGCGGGCTTCCTGCGCATCCCCGGTGGCGACGACCCGCTCGACGCCTCCAGCGTGCATCCGGAGGCCTATCCGGTGGTGCGCCGCATCCTGGAATCGACCGGGAGCGACCTGCGGAGCGTCATCGGGAACACCTCCGTGCTGCGGAAGCTGCGGCCGGCCGACTTCGTCGACGGCACCTTCGGCCTGCCGACCGTCACCGACATCCTGAAGGAGCTGGAGAAGCCGGGGCGCGATCCCCGGCCCGCCTTCAAGACGGCGGCGTTCAAGGAGGGCGTCGAGAAGATCTCCGACCTCGATCCCGGCATGATCCTCGAGGGCGTGGTGACGAACGTCGCGGCGTTCGGAGCGTTCGTCGACGTGGGCGTGCACCAGGACGGCCTGGTGCACGTCTCGGCCATGTCGAACTCGTTCGTCCGCGATCCTCGCGAGGTCGTCAAGCCCGGTGACATCGTGCGGGTGAAGGTGCTCGACGTCGACATCCCCCGCAAGCGGATCTCGCTCACCTTGCGGCTCGACGACGAGGTGACCCGCGGCGACGCGCGGCCCGCCGACGGCGGTGACGGCGCCGGCAGGGGCCGCCGCGGCGGCCAGGCACGGCAGGGCGGCCAGGCACGGCAGGGCGGCCAGGCACGGCAGGGCGATCAGCGAGACCAGCCTCGCCAGGGGCAGGGCGGCGCCGGCCGGGGCGGCCGAGGCGGGGACCGGGGTGGCGAGCGGGGTGGCGAGCGGGGCGGAGGCGGCCGGGGAGCGGCCGCCGCCGGCGGCGCCATGGCCGAGGCCCTGCGGCGGGCCGGTCTCACCGGCCAGGACCCCACCCGCTGATCAGGGGCCTGCGCCGGACGGCCGGCCCCACCGGCCCGGCCCGGCCCGGCGCAGGCCGGCCGCCGTCCGTCAGCAGGCTCAGGTCAGCCGGCGCGGGTCAGCAGGCTCAGGTCAGCCGGCGCGGGTCAGCAGGCTCAGGTCAGCTGCCGCCGGGCGGGCCGGGCTCACACTGCGCGGGTTCGGACGGGTCGTCGGCCAGCAGGTCCGTGAGGACCCGGGTGAGGGCGGAGACGCCCGCCAGGCAGTCGGCCTCCTCGGCGTGCTCGTGCGGTGAGTGGGAGACGCCGGTCGGGTTGCGGACGAACAGCATGGCCGTGGGAACGGCGGAGGCCAGGACGCCCGCGTCGTGGCCCGCACCCGTGGGCAGTGGTGGGGCCCCGCCGAGGATCCTGGCGAGCCGCACGCGGAGGGGGCGGTCGAAGGTCACCAGCGGGGTACCGGACTCGGCGGTGATCTCCGCCCCCGCCGCCTCGGCCACGGCCGCGATCCCGGCGACGAGATCCTCAAGGGTGTCCGCGTCCGGCGCCCGGCAGTCGAGCCAGGCGGTGACCAGCGACGCGATGGCGTTGGTCCCGTTGGGCGCGACCCGCAGCCGGCCGAAGGTGGCCAGGCCGCCCATCCTGGTCGCGCTCTCCCGGGCGGCCAGCACCGTGGCCGCGTAGCCGGGCATGGGGTCGCGGCGGTCCTCCATGAGAGTGGTGCCCGCGTGGTCGGCCACGCCGGGGAAGTCGAGCCGCCAGCGGCCGTGCGGCCAGATGGCCGATCCCACCCCCACCGGGTGAGGCGTGCCGGCCAGCCGGCGTCCCTGCTCGACGTGGAGCTCGACGAACACCCCGACGCGCGCCAGCCGCTCGTCGTCCCGGCCGAGCGCCGAAGGATCGTGCCCGGCGCGCTCCATGGCCTCGGCCAGGGTGACACCGCCGGAGTCGGTCAGGGCCCGGGCGGCCGCGGGGTCGGCGACGCCCGTCATCAGCCGCGACCCGAGGCAGGCGACGCCGAACCGGGCGCCCTCCTCCTCGGTGAAGTTCACCACGGCCAGGGGCCGTCCGGCCACCGCCCCCCGCCGCCGGAGGGCGTCGACCGCCGCGAAGGCGCTCACCACACCCAGCGGGCCGTCGTAGGCTCCGCCGTCCGGCACCGAGTCGAGGTGTGAGCCGGTGACCACGGCGTTCCCGTCGGCCGGGTCGCCGAGCCAGGCCCACTGGTTGCCGTTGCGGTCGGCCTCGTACCACAGGCCGCGGTCGCGGGCCTCCCGTTCGAACCAGGCCCGGCAGTCGGCGTCGGCCGGGGTCCAGGCGTGCCGGCGGTAGCCGCCGGTCGCCGCGTTCCTGCCGACCGGGAGGAGATCCCGCCACATCCGCCGGAAGTCGTCCGCGGCCTCCGCCGCGACCTCATCCGCCGCCTGCTTCGCCGCCTGGGCCGCGGCCTCGGCCGGCCCGGGGCCCGCGTCGCCGGGCCGGGCGCCCGTCACCCGCCCGCCTCGCGCATGGGTATCCGCACGTCCCGCTCGGCGGCGACCTCGGCCGCCCGCTCGTAGCCCGCGTCGACGTGCCTGATCACCCCCATGCCGGGGTCGTTGGTCAGCACGCGGCGGATCTTCTCCCCGGCCAGGGCCGTGCCGTCCGCCACCGTCACCTGCCCCGCGTGGATGGAACGGCCCATGCCCACACCGCCGCCGTGGTGGATCGACACCCAGGAGGCGCCGGAGGCGACGTTGACCATCGCGTTGAGCAGCGGCCAGTCGGCGATGGCGTCGGAGCCGTCCAGCATCCCCTCGGTCTCCCGGTAGGGCGAGGCGACCGATCCGCAGTCGAGATGGTCGCGGCCGATCACGATGGGCGCCGCCAGCTCGCCGGACGCCACGAGATCGTTGAACCGCTCGCCCGCCCGGTCGCGCTCCCCGTACCCCAGCCAGCAGATACGGGCCGGCAGGCCCTGGAAGGCCACCTTCTCGCCCGCCATGCGGATCCACCGGGTGAGCGGCTCGTTCTCGGGGAAGAGCTCCAGGATCGCCCGGTCCGTACGAGCGATGTCGGCGGGGTCGCCCGACAGCGCCGCCCACCGGAACGGCCCCTTGCCCTCGCAGAACAGGGGACGGATGTAGGCGGGCACGAAACCGGGGAAGTCGAAGGCCCGCGCGTAACCGGCGAGCCGCGCCTCACCCCTGATCGAGTTGCCGTAGTCGAAGACCTCCGCCCCGGCGTCCTGGAAGCCGACCATCGCCTCGACGTGCCGCGCCATGGACTCGCGCGCCCGCCGGGTGAAGCCGTCGGGGTCCTTGCGCGCCTCGCCGGCCATGTCCTCGAAGGCCACGCCGAGCGGCAGGTACGCCAGGGGGTCGTGGGCGCTGGTCTGGTCGGTCACGACGTCGATCTCGGCGCCGCGCGCCAGCAGCTCGGGCACGGCCTGAGCGGCGTTGGCCTCGACGCCGACGGACAGCGGGCGGCGGGCGTCCCTCGCCTCGTACGCGAGGCGGAGCGCCTCGTCGAGGCCGGCGGCCCGGACGTCGAGGTAGCGGTGGGCGATCCGCCGCTCGATGCTGCGCGGATCGCAGTCGACGCAGATGGCGACGCCCCCGTTCATGGTCACCGCGAGGGGCTGCGCGCCGCCCATGCCGCCCAGCCCGGCGGTGAGCGTGACGGTGCCGGCCAGCGTGCCGCCGAACCGCTTGGCCGCGACCGCGCCGAACGTCTCATAGGTGCCCTGCAGGATCCCCTGGGTGCCGATGTAGATCCACGAACCCGCGGTCATCTGGCCGTACATGGTGAGGCCGAGCCGTTCGAGCCGGCGGAACTCCGGCCAGGTGGCCCAGTCGCCGACCAGGTTGGAGTTGGCGATCAGCACCCGGGGGGCCCACTCGTGCGTGGTCATCACGCCGACCGGGCGGCCCGACTGCACGAGCAACGTCTCGTCGGCCCGCAACCCGGTGAGTGACCGGATGATCGCGTCGTAGGACGGCCAGTCGCGGGCGGCCTTGCCGGTGCCGCCGTAGACCACCAGCCGGTCCGGGTGTTCGGCCACCTCGGGGTCGAGATTGTTCATCAGCATCCGCAGGGCGGCCTCCTGCGGCCAGCCGCGCGCGGTGAGCGCGGATCCCCTCGGCGCCCGGATCGGGCCCCGGCCGTCGTCCATGTTGTCTCCTCGTTCCCTCATCGTCGAGCGAACCCCGGTCAGGAGCGGCGGCCGCGAACGGCCTCGTCCATCTGGCAGTCTGCATCCGCGTCCCCGCGAGCGGCAAGAGCGGACAAACCGGGCGGTATGCCGCCCACCGGCACCGCTCAGACCGGACTCAGGGTGGAGCCGGGCCGGAGAGCGCACCCCACCGGACAGGCGGAGGGCGCGGCCGTGCGCGGCGGCGCCCTCGCGACCTTAGTCTGATCGGCAGGATCCCCAGCGAGGAGAAACACCGTTGATCAGCACACACGGGCGCACGGCGCGACTGGCCGTGGGCGCCCTGGGGCTCGCCGCCCTGGCCTGGGCGGTGCGCGACGTTCCCGCGGCTCTCGGCCGCCGGCCGTCGGGAGACCGGGCCGGGCGCGTCCGGCGCTCGCCGCGGTTCCGCGACGGCGCGTTCCGCAACATCCAGTCCAGCCCCATCCTTCCCCCGGGCGCGCAGCGCCAGGTCCTGCGTGACCTGGTGTTCGGACGGCAGCCGCGCCGGCCGCGGCGGCCGGTGCCCCTCGGCGTCCCCGGGCCTTCGGGCGGTGACCTCGAAACCGTCTGGTACGGCCACTCGTCGGTCCTCGTCGAGATCGAGGGGCGGCGGGTGCTGCTCGATCCCGTGTGGAGCGAGCGCTGCTCCCCCGTGTCGTTCACCGGTCCCCGCCGGCTCCATCCGCCCCCGATCCCGCTGGCGGACCTGCCCAGGCTCGACGCGATCCTCATCTCCCACGACCACTACGACCACCTCGACATGCCCACCGTCAGAGAGCTGGTCCGGACCCAGTCGGCCCCGTTCCTCGTCCCCCTGGGCGTGGGCGCCCACCTGGAGCGCTGGCGGGTGCCCGCGTCCCGGATCGTGGAGCTCGACTGGGACGAGGAGGCCACGGTCGGCGGCGTCCGCTTCGTCGCCACGGCCGCGCGGCACTTCTCCGGCCGCGGCTTCCGCCGGAACGGCACCCTCTGGTCGTCCTGGGTCATCGCCGGTGAGCGCAGGCGGGTGTTCTACAGCGGCGACTCCGGCTATTTCGACGGTTACGCGGCCATCGGCGAGCGGCACGGGCCGTTCGACCTGTCGGTGATCCAGATCGGCGCGTACAGCGCGGGCTGGCCAGACATCCACATGACCCCCGAGGAGGCGATCCTCGCCCACCTCGACGTGCGGGCCGGGGTCCTGCTCCCCGTCCACTGGGGCACGTTCAACCTGTCGGCCCACGCCTGGGCCGACCCGGTCGACCGGCTGTGGCGCGAGGCGAAGGCGCGTGACGTGCGTCTCGTCGTGCCCCGGCCGGGTGAGCGGGTGACGGTCGACGATCCGCCGCCGGTCGACGGCTGGTGGCAGACGATCGCCTGAGCTCCGCGCCACACGGGCGGTCCGGACAGGGCCGAGATCAGCGCGCCCCCGCCGGTGAGAACCGCCCGCCGCCAGGGGGTAGCCCGCCCCGAATGGCGAAATCAGGCCGTGCTTGGCGGTATGTGAACATTGCGGATAGTTTGTCGCGTTCCTCCCTCTGGGTAGGCCAAGCGCAGTCGCGGGCCCAGGGGAAGGAGCAGCCGAGATGACGTTCAATCCACTGCAGGAGCGAGGTATCCCCCTGGACCGGCAGGTCCGCAACTGGCGCGAGCTGAACGTGCTGCCGATCGATCCCGACCGCACCGACCCCTACACCCGGTGCCGGATCATCACGATGAACGGCATCGAGATCGAGGCGATCCTCTTCAGCCACCACTTCGCCCGGCACTGCCGGGAGCCGGAGGTGCGGCAGCGCCTGGCCGAGACCCGCTACATCGAGGCGCAGCAGCAGAAGGCCGTCAACTGGCTGCTGCCCGGGGTCTCCTCGGTGCTGGAGACCACCATCGCGTACGAGCAGGTGGCGGTCGACCTGACCGCGTGGGTGGCGCGGATGGAGCCGGACGACTACCTGAGACAGGCCTACCAGTTCGGCGTGCTGGAGGACTTCGACCATCTGTACCGGTACGCCAACCTGTACGAGATGATCGAGCACCGCAAGGCCGAGAAGATCGTCGACCAGCTCACCGAGGTGATGCCGGGACGGCCGACGGCGATGCACCACCGCGATCCGGTCGACAACGTCAGGGAGCCGTACGACCGGGCGACGGCGGCGCCGATCTCCAAGCTGCACGCCCTGACGATCATGTCGGCCGAGCAGCAGACCATGAACTTCTACATGAACGTCGGGCCCAGCTACATGGAGCCGATCGCCCGCCAGCTCTACCAGGAGATCGGGCTGATCGAGGAGGAGCACGTCACGCACTACGAGTCCCTCGTGGACCCGGGCGAGACGTGGTGGGAGCAGCTCGTCAACCACGAGTACAACGAGTGCTACATGTACCACTCGTTCATGGAGACCGAGACCGATCCCAAGGTGAAGGCCATCTGGGAGCTGCACCTCAACATGGAGCTCGAACACCTGCACATCGCCGCCGACCTCATGCGGCGCCACGACGGCCGCGACCCGGGAGAGGTCGTGGCGCCCGCGCTTCCCCGGCCGGTCATGTTCGAGCCCAACAAGGAGTATCTGCGCGAGCTGATCGCCACCCAGATCGACTACACCACGCTGGGCACCGGCTACGTGCAGGAGGCCCACGAGCGCTTCCGGCGGTTCCAGGAGCGGATCCACGACGACGTCGAGCCGCCGAGCGAGCGGGTCATCGACGAGAACCGTGCCCGCTCGGGTGAGGAGTACCGGCTGGAGACCGAGGGCACGCACCCGCTCTACAGCCTGCGGACCCACTGACCCGCACCGGACGGCCCGGGCCCGGTGACATGCCGGGGCCCGGGCCGTCCGCCGTTCGGTTGACGCGCCCCGGGGGGCGGGGGGAGGACGGGGACGGCCGGGGGTCAGCGCTCCCCGCGCAACGCCCTGCGGAGCAGGTCGCGGGCCCGGTCGATGATCGCCGTGGGCGGCCCGAGCAGCAGGTTCTTGGTGGCGGACTCGACCCCCGGGTGCGGGCGGGTGGGCGCCATGGCCTCCGCGGCGCGCACGCCCAGCGCCATCGCCCGCCGCTCCGCCGCCGACGCCTGCGCCCGCAGCCGCGCGAACTCGTACCGCTCCTCCGCCCGGGCGTGTTCGAGCACGGCGACGCGCAGCAACGCGAGGCCGGACATGAAGTCGGGATGGTCGGTGCCCTGCCCGCAGAGGAGCGCGAGCAGCCGCTTGGCCTCGTTCTCCTCCTTCAGCCGGTCGTCGACGATCCCCGCGCCGCCGTCGATCCGCCTGCGGGCGTACGGGTGGACGACCTCCTCCTCCGCCGTCTCGTGCACGGCGAGCATCCGGGTCAGCCGCCGGAAGCACTCGGGCCGCTCCTCGGGCGCCGCCGCCTCCACGTCGTCGAACATATCCCTGATCATGGCGTGCTGGTGGATGAGCAGGTCGACGACGTCGGCCTCCTTCATCGCCTCGGGAACCGGGTGACGCGTCTCGGTCATGTCCCTCCCCCTTCGGATGCGGCGCCCGGCTCCGTCCCGTCCGCGGACGGGGCCGGACTCGGGCCCCATTCGACCAGGACGACGGTGGTGTCGTCCCGCAGCCGGCCATGCTGGTGTTCGGCGAGCGCGCGGACGAAGCGGCGCAGTCCCTCCGCCACCGGCAGACCGGGAGTCCTGGTCCGCACGACGAGGTCGCAGACCCGGTCGATACCCAGCAGCTCGCCCTCGGGCGACCGGGCCTCGCTCACACCGTCGGTGAAGAGCAGCACCTGGTCGCCCCGCTGGAGGCGCTCCTCGTACACGGCGGCGGGCTGCGTGTCGCCGAGCCCCAGCGGCAGCCGCGGCGGCTGGTCCAGCCTCTTGACGACCTTCCCCTGCCGGACGAGCAGCGGGGGCGGATGCCCGCAGTTGATCCACCGCATCACGCCCGTGCGGATGTCGATGTCCGCGAGGACCGCGGTGATGAACCGCTCGCCGCCGAAGTGCTCGGCGACCGCCTCCTCGGCCAGTTCCGCCAGATCGGGCAGATCGCCGCCGTTCCGCCGCGCGTTGCGGCAGCTGGCCAGGGCGACGGCGGCCAGCAGCCCGGCGTCCAGGTCGTGCCCCATCGCGTCGTAGATCGACACGTGCAGGTGGTCTCCGGACAGCGAGTAGTCGAAGGCGTCGCCGCCCAGCTCGTAGGCCGGCTCCAGCAGCGCGCCGACCTGCACGTCCTCGGTGGAGAACGTGAGAGGCGGCATGAACACCCACTCCATCTCCGCCGACAGCGTCATGAGCTGGGTCCTGCGGGTGCGGGGCACGGTGTCGCTGTAGGCGCGCTTGGTGGCCAGCAGGAGCCCGACCAGCGACGCGAGCAGCATGAGCCGCGCGCGATCCGGGACGATCTCTGGCAGGCTCAGCTCGAGCACGCCGAGCCGGTCGGCTCCGTCCACGAGGGGCAGCCAGAGGGTGCGGCCGCCCTCCCGGTCGCTCTGGTACGGAGTCAGCGTGCGGTAGACGCGACCGGCCGGAGTGCCGTCGATGGACAGCGGGACCGACCCCGGCGTCCACGCCTGGTCCCCGTGGAGCGGCACCAGCGACTCCTGGCCGAGGTCGGCCATGTAGATGACCGCCTGCCGCACCCCCAGCGGCGCGGCGGCGTGCACGACGGCGTCGGCGAGTAGCTCCGCCGCGCTGCAGCGGGCCCTTTCCAGCAGGTCGCGCACCATGCGCTCGCCGACATCGGGGCGGCCGGAACCGCCCGGCCCGTCCGGGCCGCCCCGGTCGCCCGAGCCGCCCGGGCCGGACTGGCTGTTCGTCTGCCGGCACGACTCTTCCACGCTGGCATCACCGCTGCTCGCGACGGGGTGAAGACGGACACCACGGCCCTCACATGCTCAAATCACTACCCGTTCGTGGGAGCGCTAACTCCAGGGGACTCCCCTCCTCCGGCCCGGAAGGGGCGCGCGGCCCGGCGTGGGCCGGGTCCGCGCGCCCCCGGGGACGCCGGGGTCAGCAGCCGATGGGCGCGGAGCCCACCGCCACGTCGTCGTACCAGAGCGTGTCCTGGTCACCGGCGTAGCTCTCCCAGCCCAGCCGCAGGGTGGTCGGCCGGGGTGCGGTGCCGCGGCGCAGCCACTGGGAGTCCACGTCCTGCGTCGGGACGCCGTCGACCCGGAGGCCGGTGATCTCGTTGTTGTCCAGGTAGGTGCGCATGGCCTGCTGGGTGGTGTCGATCTGGAAGCGCAGGCAGACCCATCGGCCGGTCGGCAGCGGCGCGCTCTGCGCGACGCCGTTGGGGCTCTGCTCGGGGAGGGTGGCGTCGTCGGACTCCCGGTTCCACTGCAGGGCACTGTTCTGCCCGCCGATGCGCAGGTCCTTGCCGCCGTCCCTGGAGTCGGCCATCGTGATCATGGCGACGTGGTTCACGGGGAGCGCGGTCGTGTGGCGCACCCACATCCGTCCGTACACCACCGGCGACACCGACGAGATGTCCCGCGTGGTGGCCGCGAAGATGTGGTTGCAGTAGCCGCCGCCGCCGTTCACCCGCAGCGACTTCGCGCCGCTGTGCGCGATGGACCCGTCGATGACGGCGGTGCCGGTGCCCTGGCAGTTGGGCGCGGTGACCTGCCACTCCCCGGAGGGGCTGGGGCCCGCCTGGTCCTCGAAGCCGGAGCACACCACCGCGCCGGAGCAGCCGCCGCCCTGGGTCGGGCTCGGTGTGGGCGACGGCGTGGGGCTGGGGGTGGGGCTGGGCGACGGGGAGGCCGACCAGCTCGGCGACGGGCTGATCGACGGCGTCGGGGAGGGCGTGGGAGACACCGTGGGAGACACCGTGGGAGACACCGTGGGGCCGTCGCCGCACGAGACGCCGTTGAGGGTGAAGCCGGTCGGCGGCGTCAGGGTCCCGGTGCCCTGGAAGCCGAAGTCGGCCGTGCCGCCCGTGGCCAGAGCGCCGTTCCAGGCGACGTTGACCGCCGTCACGGTGGTGCCCGACTGCGTGACCTGGGCGTTCCAGGCGTTGGTGATCTGCTGTCCGGTGCCGGCCGCCCAGGTCAGCGTCCAGCCGTTGACGGCGGCGCCCAGGTTGGTGAGCCGCATCTGGGCGGTGAACCCGCCCTGCCACTGGTTGGGCGTGTAGTCGACCCGGCAGATCGGGTTCGCGGCGGAGGCGGTCCCGGGAGCCAGGACGGCGGCGACGGCCGCGAGCGCGGCCAGGACCGCCAGGACCGGCCGCGACCAGGCCGGACCGGCCGGGCGGCCACGGGGCGGCCCGGTGCGGCGGGCGCGCGCCCCGGGCCGCGACCCGCGCGGGCCGGGTTCGGGAGAAAGATACGGACCGTTCATGACGTCCCCTCGCTTCCTGCGCGTCTGCTCGTGCCGGGCCGGCCCGCTCACGGAACAGCCCGCCGGGGCCGGCCCGTGTGGGCACGCCGGCATGTCGATCGGCGGGCGGCCCTGCCCTGCTCGCGCCGGACGCGCCTGAGAGCCGTCCCGGACGCAGATGGTTCGCCGGGCCCCGCCCCCGGTCAACGGCGACCCCTCGCCGCCGCCGCGGCCCGGCCCTCCGCCGGGGGCGGGCGCCGCGGCGCCCACGCAGCTCACGGTGCCGCCGCCGGCCCGCCCGGCGCGCACGGCGGGCACTCGCGGAGCTGAACCTTTCACCTGCGGTTCCCCCGCCGGGGGGCGGAGGGCGGGGTGGCGGAGACCGGGTGCCGCGAGGCGGTGCCGGGGCCCGGAAACTCTCGTAGTCTCGCTCTGACAAGCGCGCACAGAAGGACACCCCATGGCAGACGCAGGGTCCTGGGTCGTCGTCGGTCTCGACAACGGCGGCACGAGCAACAACGCGACCGTCCTCGACGCCTCCGGCCGGTTCCTGGTGGACCGGATGGTCGAGACCCCGAGCCTGGTGCGGGAGGGCCCCGAGGTCGCCGTCGGGCAGCTGCTGCTGGCCCTCGACAACGTGCTGGAACTGACGGGTGTCCCGCGGCCGAAGGTGCGGGCCGTGGGACTCGACACCCCGGGGCCGGCCAGCGCCGACGGCGTCATCTCGTCCAAGGGCGCGACCAACTTCGTCGACCCCGGCTGGTACGGATTCGACTTCCGCGGGGCCCTGGAGGCGCGCACCGGCCTGCCCGTGATCTACAACAACGACGGCAACGCCGCCGCCCTCTACGCGCATCACGCCCATTTCGGGCCCGACTCCTGGCAGCGCTCCTCGGTCTCCGCGATCGTCGGCACCGGTCTCGGCGGAGGCGTGGTCGAGGCCGGGCACGTGGTGAAGGGCGCGGCCGGCATGGCCGGGGAGCTGGGCCACGTCCACATCCCGCTGCACGGCCTGCTGGAGGCCGACCAGCCGCCGCCGGGCTGCAACTGCGGATTCGCCGGCGACGCGGAGAGCGTGGCCTCGCTGACCGGGATCGAGCGGAACCTGCTGCCGTACTGGCTCACCCGTTTCCCGGGCCACGAGCTGGCCGAGATCGAGCCGGTGGGCAAGGCCGCGAAACTGCTGCGCGGGTACGGAGAGAAGGGCGATCCACTGGCCCTGCGGATCTTCGAGCAGCAGGCCATGGCCATCGGGCGGCTGTTCACGATCGCCGCCAATTTCACCGATCCGGACGCGTACTTCCTCGGCGGCGGGGTGGTGGAGGCGGCCCCGCACTTCCGTGAGTGGTTCCTGGAGAAGGTCCGCGAGCACACCCTGCTGCGCGAAGAGCAGCGGCGGGCCGCGAGCGTCGCCCTGGTCGAGCATCTCGACATGGCCGGCGCGCGGGGCGCGGCACTCGCCGCCCTGACCCGGATCGTCGGCCGCTGACCCGGCCCCCGACCGGCAAAACTCGGCAAATAACCGCTATCAGCACCAGAAACCCCACCAGACACGTTGGAGGATAGAAAGGTCATTTGGCAGTGGGCCTCACGGGTCGTCCGGCTGCGGCCCGTCCCAGGCGGCACGCATACCGGGGAGGAACCATGACCATGACCCAGACGACCGAGGAGCGCCGGGCGGCGACGCCGCGGGCCCCCGCGCGGACCTCGCGCACACGCACCACGACGCCCTCCACGGCCAAACCGTCCGGAATGGGGCAGGAGAAGGCGGCGATGCTCGCGTTGAACCTGCCGTTCCTGAAGATCCAGGTACGCCCGCCGGAGATGCACATGCCGCACATGCACATGCCGCGGGTGCACCGCCGCGACGTCGGCAACGCCGTCGACATCGCGCGCACGTTCCTGCCGCCGCCGGAGCGGATCATGTATTACGGCGGGCTGGGCGCGCTCGCCGCTCTCGGGCTGATCGAGTGGCCGGTGGCCGCGGCCATCGGGGCGGGCACCATGATCGCTCAGCGCGCCCGGTCGCAGAGCCAGCGCTGGTCGCCGCTGCGGGGACAGGCGCCGGGCAAGGCCGAGCGCCCGGGACGCGCGATGACCGCGGAGACGGCCGAGAAGGAGCCCGCGCCGCGGGCACAACGGGCGACCGCGAAGCGCGCCACCCGCACGACGAGGGCCACTCCGTCGCGCACGTCCAGGACCACGTCACGGGCCAGGACCGCCGGCGCGACGTGATCGCCAGGGGTATTCAGCGAGGGACCGGCCGGGGACGACGGGAACGACCGTCACCCGGCCGGCTTCGTGCCACGGACCGAACGGGAATCCGGGAACACGCTCGCAGGCCACGGGCGTGGACGCCCGCCGGGGACACACGCGGGGATGCGGTTCGCGACCCTCGCCGGGACCACCCGGCGTACATCGAGTGTTCACCGAACGGTAACCTTAGCTATGCCGTTTTGGGAGGTTTAGCGGCGACTATACCCGTACACCCGATTCCTCACAGAGGTCCAACTGTGTCTGATTTCCTTGCCGCGCTCCTCGCCAAGGCGGCCCTGATGGTCCTGGAGGCCCTGCTCGTGCGGCTCGTCCAGGCGTTCATGACGGCATCCTTCCCGATCACCGTGCCCCAGGCGGCCTGACCGGCCGCGGGCACACGAAGAGGGCGAGACGGGAAGCCGTCCGCCCCCTGCGTTCTCGCCCTCCATCACGCCGGCGCCCTTGACGGTGACGTCACAGCGGGCGTCCGATCAGCGTGATCACGGGCCGCGACGGCGCTCGCCGCCGCGCCCGCTCAGCTCTTGAAGGCGTCCTTGACCTTCCCCGCGGCGTCCTTCACTTTCTCACCGGCCTGCTTGGCGTGGCTCTTCGTCTGGTCAGCCCGCCCTTCGGCCTCAAGGCTCTCGTCGTCCGTGACCTTGCCGAGGCCCTCCTTGGCCTTGCCGGTGACCTCTTCGGTCTTGTTGCGGATCTTGTCCTCCGCTCCCATGACTGACACTCCTCTCCTCGTCGAGCCGACCCACCCCCTCTTTCCGCAGGTCGAGGGGCTAAACCCGGACGCTCCCCCAGAACTCCACAGATCCCCGCAGAGCACGTTAAAACCATCTAAACCGGGAAAATAGGACGTATCGGGCGTACGCTAGAAACACCGGATTCAGAAGGGTGGTGTGCCGGATGACCCACCACAGCACCGACATTGGGACACATCCCGACATCATGCAGATGCGTGCTCGCTACGAGGCGGCGGCGGCGAATCCCGTCGCGCAACTCGCCGACGGGCTCGCGCTCCTGAGCGGCCTCTACCTCGCTCTGTCGCCCTGGATCGTGGGCTTCCATCGGATGACCCCGCTGACCGTCAACAACCTGATCACCGGACTGGTGGTCGCGCTGCTGGCTCTGGGGTTCAGCTCGGCGTTCGGCCGCATGTACGGCCTGTCCTGGGTCCTGCCCGTGATCGGGATATGGACCATCGTCGCCCCCTGGGTCATCCGGGGCGGCATGGCGACCATGTCCACGATCATCAGTAACGTGGTCGTCGGCGCGATCATCTTGGTTCTCGGGCTGGCCACCATGCGGTTCGGGATGATGGAGCGGGGCGGCCGGGCCGCCGGCTTCCAGCGGCAGACGACCTGACGGCCGCCTGCCACGCGGCGGGCCCGGAGCCGGCAGGCCACGGGCCCGCCCCAGCCTGTTCCGGCCCGTTCCGACCTGCTTTCCGCGGCCCCGGGCCGGAGGTCAGGCGGGCAGGGCGGCGCAGAGCCGGTCCAGCTCGTCCTCGGTGTTGTAGTAGTGGACGGAGGCCCGCACCATGGGCGGCAGCCCGCGGGCCTCGAAGTCCCACCGCGCGGAGCCGGGCCGCGACACCGACACGTTGATCCCCCGCTCGCGCAGCAGGGCGACCACGTCGGCGCTGTCGTGCCCGGCCACCGTGAACGTGACGATGCCGCACCGGCGGGTCCCCTGATCGTGCACGCTCACCCCGGGCACCGCCCGCAGCCGCTCCCGGAGTCCCTCGCCGAGGCCGGTGATCCGCTCCTCGATCGCGTCGAGGCCCAGGTCGCAGGCGTAGTCGGCCGCCACCGCGAGCCCGATCTTCCCGGCCCGGTAGCCCTCCCAGGATTCGAACCGCCGCGCGTCGTCCCTGACCGTGTACGAGCCGGCCGAGGTCCACGGCGCGGCGTGCAGGTCGAGGAACGGGGGCTCCAGGGAGTCGAGGATCCGGCGGGAGCAGTACAGGAAGCCGGTGCCGCGCGGCCCGCGCAGGAACTTACGGCCGGTCGCGGAGAGCAGGTCGCAGCCGATCTCCCGCACGTCCACCCGTAACTGGCCCACCGACTGGCAGGCGTCGAGCAGATACGTGATACCGGCCCGCCTGGCCACCCGTCCGATCTCGGCGGCCGGGCTCACCAGCCCGCCCTGGGTCGGCACGTGGGTGAGGGCGATCAGCTTGACCCGGTCGTCGATCATCGACTCCAGCGCCTCGACCGACGGCGCCCCGCTCGCGTCGGCGGGCACGACGTCGACCCGTACTCCGTGGCGGCGGGCGATCTGCAGGAACGGGATGACGTTGCTGGCGTACTCGGCGGCCGTCGTGAGGACGCGGTCGCCCTCCTTCCAGCGGAGCGAGTAGAAGGCCATGTCCCAGGCACGCGTCGCGTTCTCCACGACGGCGATCTCGTCCGGGCCCGCGCCCACGAGACGGGCCAGCGCCTCGTAGGCGTGCTCCAGGCGGCCCCACTCGGCGGCCTCCACCTCGTAGCCGCCGAGCCGTTCCTCCATCCGCAGGTAGCGGACCACGGCGTCCATCACCGGCCGTGGCGGCAGCGACGCACCTGCGTTGTTGAAGTGGACGACCTGCTCACAACCGGCCGTGTCGGCCCGCGCCTTCTCGACGTCGATTCCCACACCCGTCTCCCCGGATCGATTTCGCGGTATAGATCGCCTATACAGGGTCACGCTCCCTTTGCCGGTTGCGCAACCGCCCCGTCAGGTTCACGCCCGTTTCTCGCCGCAGGGACGCCCCATCTCGTCGTCGACCAGGTCGAGGAGCGCCCGTACGGCCGCGCTCTGCCGCCGGGCCGCGGGCACGGCCACCGACATCGACCAGCACAGGGAGGCGTCCGCCACCGGCAGCAGGCACAGGTCCGGCTCGGCGGAGGCGACGAACTCCGGCAGGAAGGCCACGCCGAGGCCGTGCCGGACGAAGGCCGAGGCGGTGACCATGTCCGCGACCTCCAAGGTGACCCGCCGCTCCACCGCCGCGGCCGCGAACGCCCGGTCGACCACGGCGCGATTGCCGTAGCCGGGCGGGAAGTCGATGAACTCCTCGTCGGCCAGCCGGGCCAGCGGAACGCTCCGCTCTCCCGCCAGCGGATGACAGGCCGGCACCACGAGCCTGAGCGGGACCGACGCGAGGTCGCGCAGCACGAGCCCCGGCGGCCGGCCGGGCAGCGACAGGAAGGCCACGTCGAGCTCGCCCTCGGCCAGCGCCTGCGCCAGCCCCGCCGAGCCGCTCCTGGCGATCCGCAGCCGCACGGTGATGCCGGGATGCTCCCGGTGGAACCGCCCCAGTAGCGCCGGGACGTCGAGGCCGGGCACCGCGGTCATCGTGCCGATGTCGACGGTGCCCCGCACTCCCGCGCCGACGGCCTGCACGGTCTCGCGCGCCGTCCGGGCCGCGTCGAGCACGGCACGGGCCTCGGGCAGCAGCGCCGCCCCGGCCTCCGACAGCGCCACCCGCTGCGACGTGCGCTCGAACAGCGTCACTCCGAGGTCGCGTTCGAGCGTCCGGATGGCCGCCGACACGCCGGACTGCACGACGTGCAGCCTCCGGGACGCCCGGGTGAAGTTGAGTTCCTCGGCGACGGCGAGGAAGTACTCCAGGTGACGCAGTTCCATCGCACCATCATCACATTTCCTGATAGTTCCGAGCATCAACGGTCGTTGGACGTGATCGCCTGTCCGCGGCCAGTCTGGGGGCATGCCCGTCGTCACGTCCTCACGTGCCGGAGAGCGGAGGTCCCGCGAGCGCGGGGGCCGCCTCTCCCTACGCGGCCTCTCCCAGCATCGCCTCTTCCCCCGCGGTCTCTCCCCACGCGCCGCCTTCTGGTTCACGGCCGCCGCGTTCGCGGCGCAGATGGGGTTCGGCACCGCGCCCACCCCGTTGTGGCCCCTGTACGAGGCGCGGGACGGCTTCGGGCCGACCACCGTGACCATCGCCTTCGCCCTCCTCGTGGTGGGCGCCGCGGTGAGTTTCCTGGTCCTCGGCCACCTGTCCGACCGGTACGGGCGGCGCCGTGTGATCATCCCGGCGCTGCTGGTCGCCATCGCGTCCGCACTGGTCCTGCTCCTGTGGCCGGCGCTGCCCGGCCTGCTGATCGGACGCCTGATGACCGGCCTGGCCCTCGGACTGATGGCGTCCACCGCGACCACGTACATCACGGACCTGCACGCCCTCGCGTACCCGGACCGGCGTGGCTCCGCCGTACCGGCCCTGGTGGCGACCGTCGCGAACCTCGGCGGGCTGGCCCTCGGCCCGCTCGTCGCCGGGGTCGTCGCCCAGTGGGCTCCTCGACCCCTCGTCTCCGTACAGGGCGCCTTCGCCGTCGCGCTGGCGGTCCTGCTCGCGCTGGTCGCGGGCGGCCCCGAGACGGTCGGGACGCGCGCGCCGGCCCGGGAGCGGCCGGCCCGCTTCGCCCTGCGGCCCGAGGGCGGGTGGGGCTTCGCCGCCGCGGGCGGCCTGGGGGCCGCGGCCTTCGCGACGTTCGGGCTGTTCTCCTCGCTGGGCGCCGTCATGATCCACGATCGGCTGGGCATCTCGTCTCCGTTCGCGGGCGCCCTGCCGGGCTTCGTGACGTTCCTGGCCTCGGCCGTCGCCCAGCTCGGGGCGGGCCGCGTCACCGCCCGGCGCCCACCGGTCACGGGCGTCGTGCTGCTTCCCGTGGGCCTGGCCCTGGTCGCCGTCTCGCTGGGTCACCCGATGCTGTGGCTCTATCTCGTCGCGTCGGCGATCGCCGGGGCCGCCGCCGGCCTGCTGTTCAAGGCAGGTGTCGGCGAGGCCGGGCGGGTGGCCGCGCCGGCGTCCCGGGCCGGTGTGCTGGCCGTGTTCTTCGTGGTCTCCTATGTGGGCATGGGCCTGCCGGTCATCCTGTTCAGCGTCGCCGCCGAGTACGCCGGACCGCTGCCGGCCATGATCGGCTTCGCCGCCGCGCTGTCGGCCGGGGCCGCCCTGGCCACCGCCGCCCAACGGAGGCGGCCGGGCTGGGGTTCGTGAAATCAGCGCTCATTTCGTGAATACTGGGGAGTAGTTCGAGGGGGAGTACCCGCCACGCTCCAGCGTCGTCATCACGGCCGTCTCCGACGGCGGCCCGGCGCGGAGAGGCCGCCCGCCGTGCCGGCCCGGGGAGACCGTCGACCCGCCCAGACCCGCCCATGCGCGGGAACGGAGGTTGACGATGTCGAATGTCCCGCTGTGGGCTTGGGCCGCGGTCCTCGCGGTCATCCTGCTCATGCTCGCGATCGACCTGTTCGCCCATCGCCGGGCGCATGTCGTCGGCTTCCGCGAGGCGCTGATGTGGTCGGGAGTGTGGGTCACCCTCGGGCTCGGTTTCGGCGGCGTGGTCTGGTGGACGCTGGGCCCCGACGCCGGCGGGCAGTACCTGGCCGGTTATCTGATCGAGAAGTCCCTCGCGGTCGACAACGTCTTCGTGTTCGCCCTGCTGTTCGGCTTCTTCGCCGTGCCCCGGGAGCTCCAGCACCGGGTGCTGTTCTACGGCGTGCTCGGCGCCCTGGTCTTCCGCGCCGTGTTCATCGGGGCAGGCGCCGTGCTGATCCAGAACTTCCACTGGGTGCTCTACATCTTCGGGGCGTTCCTCCTCTACACCGGCGTCAAGATGGCCCGGCACTCCGCCGTCGAGGTCCACCCCGACCGCAACCCGCTGCTGCGGGGGATGCGCCGGGTGATCCCGATCGCCGGCCGCTTCCACGGCACGCGATTCTTCATCAGGGAGAACGGCCGGCTGACCGCCACTCCCCTGCTGGCGGTGCTCCTGGCCGTCGAGACCACCGACATCGTCTTCGCGGTCGACTCCATTCCGGCGATCTTCGCCGTGACCACCGACGTCTTCCTGGTCTTCACCTCCAACGCGTTCGCCATCCTGGGCCTGCGCGCCATGTACTTCCTGCTGGCCGGCGCCATGCACCGGTTCGTCCACCTCCGGTACGGCCTGGCCGCGATCCTGGTGCTCGTCGGGGCGAAGATGCTGCTCACGGACGTGTACAAGGTCCCGATCTGGCTGTCGCTGACGGTGATCGCCGGCTGCCTGGCCGCGTCGATCGTCACCAGCCTGCTGTCCAGCCGTTCGCCGGCCGCCCGCCCCGCCGTGAAACGCTGACCCGGAGCGGGGCTTATGGTCGCGAGTGTGAAGCTGTCCGCTCCCCTCACGTGGCCGTCCGACGTCGAGGAGGCCGAGGCGGCCCAGGAGACGCTGCGCGCCCGCCTCGACCTGGACGGCCCCGGCCCGCGCCATCCGTCCACCATCGCCGGAGTCGACGTCGCCTACGCGGGCGATCGTCTCGCCGCGGCGGTGGTCGTGCTCGACGGCGCCACCCTCCAGGTGATCGAGCAGGTGGCCGTGCCGGGACGGCCGGCGTTCGCCTATGTGCCGGGGCTGCTCGCCTTCCGCGAACTGCCGAGCCTCGTCGAGGCTCTGGAACGGCTGCGGACGACGCCAGAGCTGATCGTCTGCGACGGATACGGTGTGGCCCACCCGCGCCGGTTCGGCCTCGCCTGTCATCTGGGCGTCCTCACCGATCTGCCAACGATAGGCGTGGGAAAGACGGCGTTCGTCGGGGCCTTCGCGGAGCCGGGGCCGTCCAGGGGGTCGTCGAGCGACCTCGTCCTCGACGGCGAGGTGGTCGGGCGGGTACTGCGGACGCGGGACGGCGTCAAGCCGGTCTTCGTCTCCTCCGGTCACCGGGTCGACCTGGGCACCGCCTGCGGCAACGTGCTGGCCCTCACTCCCCGGCACCGGCTGCCGGAGACGACCCGCGCCGCCGACCGGCTCTCCCGCGAGGCCCTCGCCTCAGGCCAGGAGGTGCGGTTCCCCTGACGGGCGCCTCCAAGGAGGACGTCACGCCGTATCCGGGCCGCCCACCTCGCCGCCCGTGGCGCCGAGGTGGGCGGCGGCCACCCGCTTCGGGACGGCCATCCGCCACGCCTCGACCACGATCTCCCGCAGTTCGGCCGCGCCGATCGCGCCCAGCCACACCCGGACCCAGTTGTAGCGCTCGTCGGACGGGCGGGGCATGAAGAACGTGTCCGGCTCCGCCGCGACGAGCGCGGCCCGTTCCTCCTTCGGGAACGCGAAGCCCATCGACTTCTCGTCAGGCGCGACCGCGATGTAGACGATCCGGCCCACCCGGAACGTCACCCTGTCCCTGACCAGCTTCTCCTCGGTCCTGGGCAGGGCCATGGCGATCCGGCGCACGTCCTCGACAGTGATCACGAGGGGCCGCCGGCGAGGTGGCGCTCCACCGTGGCGACCTTCGTCTCCAGGCGGCCCTCCCCGGCCCGCGCGTCGCCCTTGATGACCACGCTGACGCGGGGCGCACGCGCCTCGACCGCGGCGACCGCGTCCCGCACCACGGCGAGCACCTCGTCCCACGTGCCGCCCTCGATGGTGGTGAACATCGCGTCCGTCCGGTTGGGCAGGCCCGACGCGCGGACCACCCGGACGGCCTCCGCCACGATCTCCCCGACGTCCTCACCCACGCCGATCGGTGTGACGCTGAAGGCCACGATCACGGACATGGCATCTCCTCCTCCGCCGCGCGACTCCTGGTGCCGTACCCGGCGGGAACGTTAGCAGCGGCGGGGCGGGATCAGGGCGCCGGGGAGCGGGCGGCGTGGGCGAGCGCCTCGGCGGCCACGGCCGAGCGGAGAGCGCGGATGCCGGGCCGGCCGCGCGACGGATGGACGTTGTTGGTCAGCAGCACCGCGGTCAGCCCGAGCCCGGGATCGACGACGAGCGACGTCCCGGTGAAGCCCGAGTGGCCGAAGGCGTCGCCGAGCGGCCCCACGATGGCCGGGTCGCCGATCCGGACACCGAGCCCCTGACGGTAGGCGGCGCCCGTCACGCCCTGGTCGCGCAGCATCTCGGCGACCGACGACGGCGCGAGCACGCCCTCGCCTCCGGCCCGCAGCATCTCCCCGAAGCGGAGCAGGTCGGCGGCCGTGGAGAAGATCCCGGCGTGACCCGTGACGCCGCCGAGCGCGTGGCAGGTCTCGTCGTGCACCTCACCCCGTACGCATCCAGGACCGGGCCGCTCGGGCTTGAACTCGGTCGCGACGATCCGCGACAGCGGAACGGGCTGGCCCGCGGCCGTGAGAGGGCGGTACCGGGTGTCGGCCAGGCCGAGCGGCGCCGTGATCCGCTCCCGCAGCAGCACGTCGAGGGGGGCGCCGCCGGCCAGTTCCGCGACCCGTCCGGCCGTGATCATCCCGACGTCGGAGTACACGTGCGTGCCGAGCGGGAACGCGGCGGGCGTGGACAGCACCAGCCGCCACCGGTCCTCCTCCGGTTCGCCGCCCACCCGGTTGCTCGCGGGCAGGCCGGAGGTGTGCGTCAGCAGGTGCCGTACGGTGATCTCCGGCCGGTCGCCGAACCGGCCGGGCAGCCAGACCGCGACCGGGGCGTCCAGGTCGATGCGGCCGTCCTCGGTCAGGGCCAGCAGGACGGCGGTCGTGAACACCTTGGTGATCGACGCGAGGTCGAAGACCGAGTCGAACGCGACCTGCGGCCGCCGGGGCAGCAACGTGTCCTCGCCGGGGCCGCCGTACCGCACCGCCTCGCCCACCGCGGCGCGGGCCGCCACCCGGCCGTCGAGGGCGATCACGGCGACGGCGGCGGACGCCACCCCGGGCACCGCCGCCCGCAGCACGTCCTCCAGCATCCCCGACGGCATCCCGGACATCATCCCCGGTCGTCCCGGAGCGCTCCGGCCAGGCGGTCGCCGTGGGCGGCGAGGAGCGCGCGGGCGTCGTCCGGCGCCAGGCCACGCTCGATCATGACGACGGCGGTCTTCACGTCGCGGCCCGCCTCCTCCAGCACCTCGCGGGCACGGGGCAGCGGCGCGCCGGTGATGTCGGCGACGATGCGGGCCGCCCGGTCGACGAGCTTGGAGTTGCTCGCCACCACGTCGACCATGTGGTTCCCGTACGTCCGGCCACTCTTGATCATGGTGATCGTGGAGATCATGTTGAGCACCAGCTTCTGGGCCGTCCCCGCCTTGAGCCGGGTCGAGCCGGTCACCACCTCCGGCCCCACGATCACCTCGACGGCCAGCTCGGCCGCCGCCGCCAGTGGGGTGCCCGTGTTGCAGGCGAGACCGACGGTCAGCGCGCCGCGCCGGCGGGCCTCCGTCACGGCGGCGACGACGTACGGCGCCCGGCCGCTCGCGGAGACGCCCACGACCGAGTCGAGCGGGCCCGTCTCCTTCTCTCGGATCACGGCGGCGCCCGCCTCGGCGTCGTCCTCGGCGCCCTCGACCGACCGGACCAGCGCGGTCTCGCCGCCGGCGATGATGCCCTGGACGAGTTCGGGGTCGGTGCCGTAGGTCGGGGGGCACTCGGAGGCGTCGAGCACGGCCAGCCGCCCGGACGTGCCGGCGCCCACGTAGAGGAGCCGCCCGCCCCTGGCCATGCGCTCGGCGACGCCGTCGACGGCGGCGGAGATCGCCGGGATCGCCCTGCCCACGGCCGCGGGCACGGTCGCGTCGGCCTCGTTCATGAGCCGCGCGATCTCCTCGGTGGAGAGCGTGTCGATCCGGCTGTAACGGGGATCGCTCTGTTCGGTGGCCAGAGCGGCGAGTGGTTGCGTCATGGTTCCTCATCGTGGAGTGAATCGTTGAGTGGTGCGCGGATTCACGGTTCGCGGGCTCGGCGTCGGCGGCTCCGGGTTCAGTCCAGACGGCGGCGGTAGAGCCAGAAGACGCGCCCGGCCCGCGCGGCGACCGCGCGCGAGTAGAAGCGCAGCGGGCCCACCCAGCCGATCTCGACCTGCCGGAGCCCGGCGGCGGCCTGCTCGGCCAGGCAGCGGCGCAGCAGCGTCCGGCCCACGCCCAGGCCCCGCGCGGCCGGTGCGGTGCCCATCGGGCCGAACCAGTTCGGCCGCGAGCCCCAGGCGGCGAACCCCAGGGGCTCCCCGTCCCGTACGGCCTGGTGGCAGCCGGTCGCCTGCTCGGCCTCCCAGGCCCAGCGCTCGTTCCATTCCCTGCGGGCGAACGCGCTCACCTCCGCCCGCTCCGTCCGCGGGATCGATCGGACGGACACGCCGGCCGCCGCCAGGCGCGCCAGCTCGCCCTCCTCGTCCCACGACGCCGGGTTCCAGCCGGAGACCAGGTCGGCCGTCATGTTCCAGGCCACGGAGTAGCGCTCGTAGCCCAGGCTCTCGGCGAGGCAGGCGGCGGGCGTGTAGCGGACGTCGATTCCGGGCCAGCCGTAGCAGGGCGGGTTCCCGGCGAAACGGGCCTCGGTCGCGCCCGCGGCGCGCAGCCAGTCCTGCGCCGCCAGCACCAGGGCCCGGCCGATCCCGCGGTCGCGGGCCGCCGGGTCGACCGCCAGCAGGTCGACGTGGCCGGCTCCGCCCGTGCCGAGCGACGCGAACACGACGCCGTCCAGGCCGGGCGTGCCCAGGGCCACCCACCGGCGCCCCTCCGGCGGCGTGGACAGCCTCCGCACGACCAGCGCGGCGTCGCCCGAGTCCGCCCACAACGCGGCCGTGGCGAGTTCCGCCACCCGCCCGGCCGAGCCGGTCGGCAGCGGGGCGACCCGTACGGCCGGCCGGGTCACTGGCCCGCACCCACCGGGATCACGCTGCGCGGCTGCGGATGGAAGCAGGCGTGCCGCTGCACCTCGCCGCCGCCGCGGCCCAGCACCGGCATCTCGTGCTCGCAGCGCTCGGTGACGAACGGGCACCTGCGGGCGAACAGGCAGCCCTCGTCGGCCCGGCCCTCGTCGAGCGCCTCGGTGGGCACCACCTGCTCCTCGCCCGGCCGTTCCAGGCCGTGCAGCACCGGGATCGCCGACAGCAGCGACTGCGTGTACGGGTGCACGGGCTCCGCGATGATCGTCTCGGTGGGCCCGCGTTCGACCACCTGACCCCGGTAGATCACGTAGAGCTCGCTGTCGTCGCCGATGTAGCGGGCCGTCGCGATGTCGTGGGTGATGAACAGCACCCCCACCCCGAGCCGCACCCGCAGGTCCTTCAGCAGGGACAGGATTCCCAGCCGCAGGGACACGTCGATCATGGAGACGGCCTCGTCGGCGACGAGCACGTCGGGATCCATCGTCAGCGCACGGGCGATCACGACGCGCTGCCGCATGCCGCCCGACAGCTGGTGGGGGTAACGCGGCAGCACGTAACCGGGATCGATGCCCACGAGGGACAGCAGCTCCTCGGCCCGCTCGTCGGTCCACGAGCGGCTCCGGCCGGTCTGCCTGGCCCGCAGCGCCAGCGGCGCCGACAGCGTCTGGTGGATGGTCCTGGTCGGGTTGAGCGCCGAGTAGGGGTCCTGATGGATGAGCTGGACGCGGCGGAAGAACGGCTGCCGCGCGCGGTGGCCGAGCCCCGACATGGAGGTGCCGTCGATGACGATGTCGCCGTCGTCGTAGGTCTCCAGCCCGGCGATGATGCGGCCGAGGGTGGTCTTGCCGCAGCCCGACTCCCCGATGAACGAGACCGCGCCGCCTCTGGGGACGGCGAAGTCGACCCCGCGCAGGGCCGGCACCTGCCGGGCCCCCAGGATGCTCCCCCGCTGGCGGTAGGTCTTCGTGACGCCGGTTCCGGTGATCACGCGTACTCCTTCCGCATGGCCACGGCGGCGGCCCGTTCGACCGCGTGGCAGGCGACCGACCGGCCGTTGCGGGTGATCACCACGGGGTCGTCGGTGTCGCAGACCGCCAGGCGCCGCTCGCAGCGCTCCCTGAAGACGCAGCCCTGGGCCGGCAGCGTGCCGAGCGTGGGCGGCCGGCCGGGCAGCGCCCGGGCCAGCGAGATGTCCCCCGACAGGCGCGGAATGGCGCGGATCAGGCCCTGCGTGTACGGATGGCGCGGCGTGGCGAGGACCTTGCGGACCGGGCCGTGCTCGACGATCCGGCCGCCGTACATGACGGCGAGGCCGTCGGCCACCTCGGCGATCGCGCCGACGTCGTGGGTGATGACGAGTGTGGTGAGCTCGCGCTCCTCGTGCACCTCGCGGATGATCCGCAGGATGGTCGCCTGGGTGATCATGTCGAGCGCGGTGGTGGGCTCGTCGAGGACGACGACCTTGGCGTTGAGGACGAGCGCGAGCATGATCCCGACCCGCTGCCGCATGCCGCCCGACAGCTCGTGCTGGTAGGAGTCCAGCACCCGGCCGCCGTCCAGGCCCATCCGGGCGAGCAGCACCTTGGCGTCGCGGACCAGGGCGCGGGGGTCGGCCACGTCGTGGGAGCGGCCCAGGTCGAGGAGCTGCTTGCCGATCGTCTTCAGGGGGTTCAGCGAGTTCTGCGCGGCCTGGAAGACGTAGCCGACCTGGCGTCCGCGCGTGCGCCGCAGGTCTTCGCCGCCAAGCGTCAGCACGTCGCCGAGCCCGTCGATCTCCACGGCGCCGGCGGCGATCCGGCCCGGCGGCTGAACGGCGTTGAGCAGCGACAGCGCGAGCGTCGACTTGCCCGAGCCGGACTCCCCGACGACGCCGGTGATCGTGCCGGGCACGAGTTCGAGGTCGACGCCGCGGACGGCGGGCAGTTCCCCGGCCGGCGTCCGGTAGACGACGGTCAGGTCGCGAATGCGTACCCCGGGGGCGTGGGTGGTGGAGGTCATGTCGGGCTACTCCTCCCGCAGCCGGGGATTGAAGATCTCGTCCATGGCGTCGACGATCAGAACGATGCCGAGCGTGAGCAGCAGGATGGCCATCAGCGGCGCGAGCAGGTAGGGCAGCGCCGCCGGAGTGGTGAGCGCGCCTCCGTTGAAGACCGCGAGGTTCAGCATCACACCCCAGTTGTTGGACTCGAACGGCAGGACGCCGAGGAAGAACAGCCCCACCTGGGCGTAGACGGCCCCGGTGACGGCGATCAGCATGTTCATGGCGATGTAGGGCGCCATGCCCGGCAGCAGTTCGCGGCCGATGATGTGGGTGGTGGGCAGGCCGAGCCCGCGGGCCGCCTCGATGAAGCCCCGCTCGCGCAGTGAGAGTGTCTGCGAGCGGACGGCGCGGGCGATGCCGCCCCAGCCGAGCAGGCCGAGCACCAGGCCCATCTGCAGGGGCCCGGTGAACTTCCAGACCGTCGAGAGCACCAGCAGCAGCGGCAGCCCGGGAATGGCGAGGTTGACGTCGGTGATCCGCATGAGCAGGGTGTCCCACCGGCCGCGGCGGAACCCGGCGAACAGCCCGATCGCCGTCCCCACCGTGACCGTGATGACCGCGGTGGCGAAGCCGGTCAGCAGGACGTACCTGGCGCCGGTGACGATCAGCGCGAGCACGTCGGTGCCCTCGAAGTCGGTGCCGAGCGGGTGGGCCAGGCTCGGTGGCGCGTAGAGCGCGTTGTCGTCCCTGGGCAGGTTCGCCGGGTAGAGCAGCGGCCCCACGATCCCCATGAGGACGAACACCGCGATGATGGCGACGCCGGCCATCCGGCTCGGCTTGCGGCGCAGCACGCGCCACACTCCGCGCCAGAAGTTGCGCCGGAGGGTCGCCCGTGTCCCGGCCGGGGACGCCTTCGGATCGGCGACGCCCTCCGGGTTGATGATCACCGTCATGCGGCGCCTCCGCTCCTGACCCGCGGGTCGATCACCGTGTAGAGCAGGTCGGCCACGATGTTCGCGACGACGATGCCGATCGTGATCACCAGGAAGGTGCCGCCCATCAGCGCGTAGTCGCGGCTGCTGATGCTGTTGACCAGCAGCAGCCCCAGGCCCGGATAGTTGAAGATCTCCTCGATGAAGATCGAGCCGCCGAACAGCATGCCGATCGACAGGGCGAGGATGGTGAACAGCGGCAGGATCGCGTTGCGCGCGAGATAGCGGAACACGATGCCGCGGGTCATTCCGCGCAGCTCCGCGGCGAGGATGAAGTCGTCGCCGAGCACGGCCACCACGTTGGACTTCATCGCGAGGATCCACCCGCCGTAGCTGGCCAGGGTGTAGGTCACGACCGGCAGCACGGCGTGCTGGAGCAGCGATCCGACGTAGCCCGGGTTGAGCCCCGGCGTGAACTCCACGTCGACCGGGCCGCCGGAGGGCAGGATCGGCCACAGCGTGGCGAAGATCGCGGTGAGCAGGAGCCCGATGACGTACACCGGCACGCCGTGCAGCAGCGAGCCCGACAGCGCGAGCATGTCGCCGAGCTTCCCCGACCGCTTGATCGCCGCGTACACGCCCATCGTGACGCCGAGAAGGAAGCTCAGCAGCGTGCCGGCCAGCACGGGCAGCACCGTCCAGCGGGCCGCCGAGCCGATCAGGGTGGTCACCTCGACGCCGGGGGTGCTGAGCGAACGGCCGAGGTCGAGGTGGAGGAGCGAGCCCATGTATCCGAGGTACTGCTGCCACAGGCTGCCGGTCGGCAGGAAGCCGTAGAGCACGGCCGTGGCGCGCTCGGCCTGGTCGGGCGACATGCCCTTCTGGATGAGGCTCTCGTACTGCCCGAGCACGGGGTTTCCGGGGATCTCCCGGATGATGAAGAAGCTGATCGTGGCGACCACCCAGATCATCACCAGGCCGCGGACCACGTGGCCGGCGACCTTCCGGGCGATCGCGCCAATCCGGGGACGCCCCCGGGTCGTCTGCGTCATGACTGCCTCTTCTTGATCATCCCGAGTTGCATCCACACGCCGGACGACAGCCGCAGCGACTGGTCGTCGTCGGGCGGGAACGCGGTGTACCGGGAGGTGTTCACGAACTGGGTGTTGACGTAGTCCCAGAGCTGGATGACCGGAACCTGCCGGTTGGCGATGCCGGCGAGCACGCCGACGATGCGCTTCTGCTCCTGGGGTGACACGAAGTTGAGCTTGGCCGTGAGCGCGCCGGGGTCGACCCTGCCGTCCGGACCGGCGTCGACGTACTGCGGGCCGCCCATCCAGTTGCCGTCCTTCCCCGGGGGCACGTGGGTCAACCGGCCGCCGAACATCTGCCAGCCGTTGGCCTGGCCGAACAGCCGCTGGAAGATGTTGTACGGCGAGGGCCCCAGGCCGACCAGCCAGAACCCGATGTCGTACTTGCCGGCCGCGAGCTCGCTCAGATAGAGCGTGTAGTCGGCGGCGGTGACCACCGAGGCGTCGATGCCGTGGTCGACGAGCTGGCTGCTGATCGACTTGGCCGCGGCGACCCAGTCGGAGAACGACGCCGGCACGCTGATCCGCACCTTCCACGGGCTGCCGTCAGGCATGGCCCACCTGCCGCCGCGCCACGTCATGCCCGCGGCTCTGAGCTCGGCCGCGGCCTTCGCCGGGTCGACCTTGTACGGCTCCAGGGCGTCGAAGGAGGAGCCGAGCCAGGCCCGGGCCGCCTTCGCGTGGATTCCGGAGATCGTGGCGGCGGGGGTGCCGCCCTCGGGGGAGGCGATCCTGGTGACCTGGCTCCGGTCGATGAGATAGGCGAGGGCCCGGCGCACGTGCACGTTGTCGTAGGGCTTGCGCGCCTGGTCGAAGGCCATCGCGGTGGACACCGGCGAGTATCCCTTGACCACGTGGTTGCCGCTCGCGTGCTCGATGCGGTCCATCACCGCGGTGGGCACCGAGGTGAACGGCGCGTTGTCGAGCTGGCCCGAGATCAGGTAGTTCCAGATCTGCTCGTTGCCCGTGTAGTTGAGGAGCTTCACCTTGTCGGGCGCGATCGCCCTGCCGTTGAAGAAGTACGGGTTGCGGCGCAGCAGCGCGGCCCCGGGGTTGACCCGCTCCAGCACGAACGGCCCGGCCGACACGTCGTGCGCGGGCGCGAAGGCGATGACCTTCTCGGCCAGCCCGGTGATCCGCGACTTGGCCTGGTCGGCGGCGGCCCCGGTCCCCGTCTGGGCGGTCTTCAGGGTCCGCCAGAAGTCGGCGGGCAGCAGGCGCCCGTAGACGTGGGCAGGCACGACGACCGTCTGCAGCAGGTTGCTGAGGAACGTCGCGCTCCGGTTGGCTCCCTGGGTGACCTTGATGGTCTTGGCGTCGACGACCTGGACGTCCGCGGCCGCGCCGGCCGCCTTGGGGTCGAGCGCGAACGCCGTGCCGCCCTGCGTGTAGGCGAGACCGATCGACACCCGCACGTCGTCGCTGGTGACCGGCTCCCCGTCGGACCACCGCGCGCCGGGCTGCAGGTGGATGACGACCGCCGACCGGTCCGGCGCGACGGTCCACGAGCTCGCCAGCGCCGGATAGAACTGGTTCGGATCGATCGGGTCGTTCTTCGGCCAGGCCAGCGCCATCCCGTTGTAGCCCGAGAAGACAGAGCCCACGGGGTTGAACGGGTTGATCGGCGCGCTCGCGTTGATCTGCTTGCTGCCGTCGATCGTGGTGTAGACGCCCCCTCCCGCAGAGTCCGACGTTCCGGCCCCGCCGCATGCGGTCGCGGTGGCGATCGACGCCAGAGCCGCTATCGCTGCGAGTCGCTTCATGCACCGCTCCTCGTTCCCGATATTGCCTGGACACTACGGGTCGTGGAGCGAGTCCGTCAATTTTTTCCGCGTTGGCAGGCAGCTATGGAGTTAATTTTTACCCAGGCCGTCTAGCTGCGAAGACATCGATCCCGAGCCTCTCCGGACGCCGGTCAGATAGCGGTCAAGGGCGTCCTTTGTGGCGGTAAGGGCGCCCTCCGAGGCGTCGAACGTCCGGTGCGCCAGGGCGACGAACACGCAGTCGACGATCATCAGCTGGCTGATGCGGCTCGCGAGCGCGCCCGGGCGGAAGTCCGTCTCCCGGCCGGCCGAGATCAGCACGTGGGCGGCCGTCGCGGCGAGCGTCGACCGCGGGTGGTTGGTGACCGCGACGGTGACCGCGCCCGCCCTCGCGGCCGTGGCCACGGGCTCCACCACGTCCGGCGTCTCGCCGGAGCAGCTGATCCCCACCGCCACGTCTCCCGGCCCCGCCAGGGCCGCCCCGGTCAGCGCCAGATGCACGTCGGTGAAGGCGTGCGCCGCCACACCGATGCGCAGCAGCTTCTGGGCCATGTCGGCGGCCACCAGCCCCGACGCGCCCACGCCGTACACACCGACCCTGCGGGCCGCGGCCAGGGCGCCGACGACCGCGCCGAGGCGGTCGGGGTCGAGCTGCGCCGCGGTGTCGGCCAGCGCGTCGGTCTCGGCCCTCGCCACCTTCGCGATCACCTCGGCCAGCGGATCTTCGGGACCGAGGTCGCCCGGCACCAGCCGGTCCCGCCGCTCCCCCGCCGCGGCGGCCGCCAGGGCGAGGCGGAGCTCGGAGTATCCGGAGAAGCCGAGGGCCCGCGCGGTGCGGACGATGGTCGCCTGGCTCGTCCCGGAGGCCGCGCTGAGCTCGGTGATGGTGTGGCGGGCCGCGGTCGCCGGATCGTCGAGGATCAGCCGGGCGATCGTGCGCCCGGCCGGGGTGAGCGAGGGGAGCACGGCGCGGACGGTGGCGACCAGGGTCTCCGTGGAAGGGCGGCCGGACGGCGCGGACGGCTGGCTCATGGGGCTCCTGTCAGAGGGTCGGGGAGGGGACGGGGGACGGGGCACGGACGGTGAGGGGCGGTGAGGGGCGGTGGGGGACGGCCGGGCTCGGGGATCGGGCGCGGGCCGGGGACGGTTCAGCCGCCGTCCCGGCCGGTCAGCCAGCGCGCGGCGGCCCGGGCGGACGCCGTCGAACCGCCATGCGTGGCGAGATAGACCCGGCCGGCCGGCGGCCCGGGGATCCCGGTCTCCACCACGACCGCGTCGGGCCGGGCCGCCAGGGCCTCGGCGAGCAGCCGCCGCATCCAGTCGTGCCGCACGGCGTCCTGTACGGCGATCACCACCGGCCGCGATGGGTCGGCCAGGCCGGGCAGCCGGTGCAGGCCGGGCTGTCCGGGCTGTCCGGGCGGCCCCGCCAGCTCGTCCTCGGCGTGGATCTCGATCCCGGTCGTGCCGGGGACGATCTCCGCGAGCGCTCCGGCGAGTCCGAGCCGCCTCGCCCGGCCCACCGCCTGGGTCTGCCCGGCCACCAGCTCGACGACGAAGGGCGCGGCGCGGATCACCGGGGGAACGGCCGATCCCGTGGCCCGCAGCGCCGCGCCCGCCGCGACCTGGCCGAGTCCCTCGTGCGGCGCCTCGCCCGGCTCGGCGAGCGCCTCCGCGCGGGCGGCGGCGTGATCGGCGTACCAGGTGGCGAGGCTCCGGACCCGTCCGGCGGCCTCCGCCAGCCGTTCCTCGGGCAGGACGCCGGCGCGGACGGCCCCCGCGATCGCGTCGCGCAGCGCGTAGACGCTCTCTCCCCGCTCGGACGACCTGCCGACGCAGACCGCGTCGACCCCCGCGGCGAGGGCCCGCACGGCGATCTCGCCCGCCGGCGCGAGGGCCGCGACCGCCCTCATCTCGATCGCGTCGGTCACCACGAGGCCGTCGAAGCCCAGCTCCTCGCGCAGCAGTCCGGTCACCACGGCCCGGCTGAGCGTGGCGGGCACGTCGTCGAGGTGGGGCACCAGCAGGTGACCGCACATCACGGCGCGGACCCCGGCGGCGACCGCCGCCCGGAACGGCGGGAGGTCTCGCCGTTCCAGCAACTCGCGGGGCGCGGACACCGTGGGCAGCGCGAGGTGGGAGTCGGTGACGGTGTCGCCGTGGCCGGGGAAGTGCTTGGCGCACGCGGCCACCCCGGCGCTCTGCAGGCCCTCGATCCAGGCCGCGGAGTGCCGGGCGACGAGCCCCGGGTCGGAGCCGAAGGACCGGACGCCGATGACCGGGTTGCGGGGGTCGGCGTTGACGTCGACCACGGGGGCGTAGTCGAGGGTGATCCCGGCGGCGGCGACCAGCCTGCCGATCCGCCGGGCGACCCCCCTGGTCAGCGACTCGTCGTCCGCGACGCCGAGGGCGAGGTTGCCGGGCCACGAGCTGCCGGTCGCGGCCTCCATCCGGGTGACCACGCCGCCCTCCTCGTCGACGGCGACGACCACGTCCGGCTTCTCCGCGCGCAGCCCGGCCACCAGCGCGGCCGTCCCCTCGGGCCCGGTGACGTTGCGGGCGAACAGCACCACGCCGCCCAGCCCGCCGGCCAGCGCGTGTCTGAGCCAGTCCGGCGGCGCGGTGCCGTCGAAGCCGGGCTGAAGCACCGTCATGGCCATGCGGTCGAGCTCGGCGCCGCTCACCCGGCCTCCCCGGCGAGTCTGCGGTGCGCGCGTTCGGCGCGCGGATCACCCGGGGGCAGCGCCGCGCGGACGGCGAGGGCCACGGCGCCCGCCGCGCCGTCGCGAGCGGAGACCCAGGCCGTGTCGTCGCCCCGCCCACCGCTGAGCCCGGCCCCCACGGGACGGGACCGGACGAGATGGGCCTGGACGAGACGGGCCAGTTCGGTCGGCTCCGTCAGCAGCGAACCGGCCAGCACCAGGGGTCCTCCGCGCCCGTCCGCGCCGGTCACGGCTCCGGCCGTACGGGAGAGCCGGCCCGCCGCGTCGCCGACGATGGCGGCGGCCACCGGATCGCCCGCGCGGGCCGCGGCGTCCACGACGGGGGCGAGGGTGCCGAGCCAGGCCGGGCCGTCCGCGGCCACCCGGCGGTACACGGCGGCCGTCAGGGCCGCCGCCAGGTTCTCCGGTCCGCCCGCCCCCGCGGAGTCCGGCCCAGGGGTCGACATGGCGTCCGGCCCAGAGCTCGGCACAGGGCTCGGCATGGCGTCCGGCACGACGGCGGCGGCGATCAGGGCGACGAGGGCCGTCGGATCGGACCGCCCGTCGAGCGCGGTCAGCGCCGCGGTGAGGCCCTGCCTGCCGAGCCAGACCCCGGAACCCTCGTCGCCGAGCAGCCAGCCGAGCCCGTCGGCCCGCCGCACGACGCGCCGATCACGGATCCGCGCCCCGACGGCCCCCGTGCCGGCCACCAGGACCGCGCCGTCGGGCGCCGCGGTGGTGCCCGTGAAGGCGACGAGCATGTCGGGGACGACGACGGGCCTGCCCATCAGCCCCGCCGCCCGCCAGGCCCGCCCGGCCGGTTCGGTCGCGGAGGCCACCCCGGCCAGCCCGAAGACCCCGCCCGCGACGCGCGCGGGGTCGACTCCGTCGAGCGCCGCGCGGAGCGCGGCCAGCAGGTTGACCGAGGGATCGGGGACGGAGACGGCGTTGGCGCCACCCGCCCGTCCCCTCGCGACGATCTCCCCCGTCTCGTCGGCGACGACGCAGCGCGTGCTGGTGCCCCCGCCGTCGATCCCGACGAACAGCGCCCTCACTACCGCCCCCAGCAGCGTAGATACCCTCCAACAACGTACAAGTGCGTGGAGAATATTTACAACGAGCGGTGCCGCCGCGGCTACTTCTTACTCTCGGACAGGTCCACCAGAGCGGTGGCGGCCCGGAAGAACTTGTTGCGGCCCAGGTCGCCGACGGTCTTGATGTTGAAGGCCTTTCTGAGCAACTCCGCGTCGCCCTCGCTGACCCCCGCGAGCGCCTGTACCGGGGCCTTGACGAGCTCGTCGAGGCTCATCCCCTCGTAGTCGCGGTCGAGCAGCTTGGCCATGTCCATCGTTACAGCCATGAGTCCCCCCGAAGCAGATGAACCCCCGATACCTTGGGAGTTCCCAGGCGGAACCGGTCCGAAGCATCCGCCACGACGGCGTCCGGACCGGAACCACCACAAAGGGGAGCATCAGCCGCGAGAGCGGCGCATTCCTCCGATTCCGATGCCCGCGCCGACGACGCCGACGGCGATGCCGATCCCGGCCAGGAGGCGGGCGGTGCCGTCGGAGCCGTTCTCCGCCTCGTTCGCCACCGCCACGGCGGGAGCGGCCGGGGCGGCCGAGGGCGAGGCGGACGCGTCGGCGTGACCACCGGCCGCGTCACCCTCACCGGCGGGGACGAGCTTGAGGGTGGGCACCGGGTGCTCGGCCTCCGACCCGTCGCTCTTGGGGGCGTCGGACCAGTTCACGACCTCGCCGTTCGAGTACGTCTGGACCGTGGGGAACTGCAGGGAGCCGACGCTCTTCGGCAGCGGCCCGACCGACGCCTCGAACTCCTGGAACTGCCCCGGATCGATCTTGCCTCCGGACCAGGTGATCTTGAGCACGGCCTCGGTGATCTTGTCGCCGGCGTCGTCGACGACCGGCGCGGGCAGCTTGCCCCGCGTGAGCTTCACGTCCCAGCCCGGGACCGGCCGGACCGAGACGAACGGCAGCGGATGGTCGGTGGGGAAGGTCACCTCGACCTTGGTGGTCGAGTCCTTGTCGCGCTCGTTGGGGACACGGAACGCGATCTTCGTCCAGCCGCCCTGCTCCGCGGTGCCGGGGTTGATCGTCACGTGCGCGAGCGCGGGCAGGGCCAAGCCGATGGTCAGCGCGAGGGCGCCGGCCGTGACGGCCGCGGCGCGGCGGGTGATGGCGGAAAGTGCCATGGGGGTTCTCCAGTTGTCATTTTCGAATGCCGGAATCACGCGCGCGGCGGCGCGCCGGGACCGCTCCTGCCGGTGAACGGGCAGGCAGGGACACGGCGCGGACGGCGTCCCGGTCAGGGACGCGCGAAACCCGCGCGCGGGGGATCAGAAAACGAGGAGAACCGGAGGCCCGCGCCGGACGATCGCGTGCCGCAGGGTGAGCCACCGCCGCGGACGGGCGGAGCGCCGCCGCCGGGGCGACGGCCGGACGGGCGCCTGCACCGGGGTGCCGAGCAGGGCGAACATCGGCGCGAGACGGCGCAGCGCGCTCGCGCCGATCCGGCGCAGGATCGACCAGACCGCCGCCTCGCCGCGCGCCAGCCACCAGCCGGTGATCAGCGCCGCCGTGAGGTGGGCGACCAGCATCATGGTCTGGACGCCCAGGCCGTGTCCGTGGGCCTGGGCGAGCGTGACCTGGACGCCCGGACCCCGATGGTGGACGTGGGCGCTCTCCGTCAGGGAGCCGTACCCCGATGGAGGACCGACCGGGCCGAGCAGCCGGTGCAGGAAGAGCTGAGCGGCGCCGAGCAGCCCCATGACCACCACGGGAGACCGCTCCCGGCCGGCCAGCGCCGTCGCGCCCGCCAGGACGGTCAGCCCGCCCACCAGGAGGACACGCGGAGTGGGGCCGGCGCCCCCGGCGAAACGGTGCGCGCCCACGGCGAGGAGCACGCAGACGACCGAGAACACGACCGACCGCGCGATCCGTAAGGAAAGGTCGGCGCGCATGACGCCCGGATTATGACACACAACCGCGATCTGCGGAGGAGGGGCGGCGCATGGCTGTGGGCCGGCCGAGGTGAGACGTTCACGCCGGTTCAGACGCTTTCAAGCCGGCCCTCGCCGGGTGTGGTGCCGTGAACAGACGTGTCGGCATACTCGTCTGGCACAGAGATCGCCGAGGCGAGGTAGCCGACGATGACATCCCCCCAGCGGACCGACCCTCCCCGTCGTGGGATCGGAGCCGTGTCCGCCGCGTCGCTCGCCACCGCGGCCGGCGTGCTTCTGATCGCCCTGTGGTTCGGCGGAGGCAGGCCGCGGCCCGACATCCCCGGTCTGCCCTCCCCGGGCCCGCTCACCACATGGGGCCTGCCGGTGGTCCGCCTGGTCCACGACGTGTGCGCGGTCGTCACCGTGGGCATCCTGCTCGCGGCCGTGCTGCTGGCTGGGGACGGCGCCGCCCGTACGGCGCGGATCGTCCGTGCGGCCGGGCCCTGGGCACTGGCCTGGGCGGCGAGCGCGGCGGCCACCGTGCTGCTGACACTGTCGGACTTCCTCGGGCTTCCCGTCGCCGACGCGCTGCGTTCGGGCGTGCTGCCGACGTTCCTGTTCCACATTCCCCAGGGCCAGGCGTTCCTGCTCGTCACCGTGGTCGCGCTGGAGGTCTGCTGCGGGGCGTTCCTCCCGCTGCCTCCCTGGAGCCGGGTGCCGCTCGCGGCGCTCGCCGTGTTCGCGGTGCTGCCGCCCGCGTACGCCGGCCACTCGGCCTCCGCCGCCGACCACAACCTGGCGATCTCCAGCCTGATGGTGCACGTGGTGGCGGTGACCCTCTGGGTGGGCGGGCTCGCCGGGCTCGCGGCGTTCCTGCGCCACGCCGCCGAGCCCGCCGCGGCGGTCCGGCGGTTCAGCACGCTGGCGCTGTGCTGCTTCGTCGCCGCGGGCTTCTCCGGCCTGATCAACGCCTGGATCCGGCTCGGCACCCCCAGCCAGCTCTGGGAGTCGCGCTACGGCCTGCTCGTGCTGGCCAAGGTGGCCGCGCTGGCCGCACTCGGCTGGTTCGGCCTGCGGCACCGCCGCACCACGATCACGGCTCTCGACGCGGGCGGATCGACGGGGCCCTTCCTCCGGCTGGCGGCCGGTGAGATCGCGGTGATGCTCGGCACGATCGGTCTCGCCGTCGGCCTGTCGCGCACCCCTCCCCCGCCCTCCGCGGGCGCGGGGGAGCACCAGCACGACGCGCTGGGATACGCCCTGCCCCCGTTCGACGCCGGGCGCCTGTTCGCGGAGATCCGGCTGGACCCGATCCCCCTGCTGGCCCTCGCCGGTCTCGCGGCCGTCTATCTCACCGGGGTGCGCCGCCTCGCCGGGCGGGGGGATGCGTGGCCGCTCCCGCGGACGGCGTCGTGGTTCGGCGGGCTCGTCGTGCTCGGCTACGCCACGCTGGGAGGGCCGGCCGTCTACGGGCCGGCGATCCTCTCCGTCCACGCGGCGCAGTACGCGCTGCTGGGCACGGCCGGGCCGGCTCTGCTCGCGCTGGGCGCCCCGCTCACCCTGCTCCGGCGGGCCGCGCCCGGCGCGACCTGGACGGAGAGCCCAGTGGCGCGCGCGCTCACCCGCCCGTGGGTCCCGCCGGTGCTGTACGTGGCGCCCTACCTGGCGCTCTACGCCACCGGCCTGTTCGAGGCGGCGCAGGCCGGGCTCGCCGTGCGGCTGGCCCTCCAGGCCGTGGCCGTCGCGACGGGCGCGCTCCTGTTCTGCGTGGCGGCCGGCGTCGACCCGCTGCCCCGGGCGATCCATCCCTCGGTCAGGGCCGCGATGCTCGCGGGCGCCGTCGCCGGGCAGGCCGCGACCGCGCTGATCCTGCTGACCGGGCCGTCGCCGGCGCCGGGCTGGTACGCGACGCTGGCGCTGCCCTGGGCGCCCGATCGCGCGGCCGACCAGCGCCTGGCCGCGCTGCTCGGCCCCGGCCTCGCCCTGGTGACGCTCCTGCTCCTGCTCGTGTCGCTCATGGCCAGGTGGCGGAGCGCCCGCCGCCGGTTGGGCGCGACCGGCCGGGACGACGGCGGGCCCGGCGGCGAGGGGGTCAGCGGCGGCGGGGAGCCTCGTCCCGATCCAGGCGCACCATCGGCTTCTTCCCCTTGATCGTGGTCTTCCGCAGCGCGTAGATGACCTCCTGCGCCGCGTCCTCGGGGATCTCCACCAGGGAGAACCGGTCGGCGATCTCGATCGAGCCGATGTCGCGGCCCCCGACCGTGGTCTCCCCGGTGATGGCGCCGACGATGTCCTGCGGGCGGACGCCCGCGCTGCGTCCGGCGCCGACGAAGATCCTGGTCATGCCGCCCGCGTGCCGCCGGGCACGGCGCTCCTCCCGGCCGGGCCCGTCACGGCGGGCCCGGTCACGCCGCTCCGGCCGCGGCTCGACGTCGGGGATCTCCTCCTCGTCGGCTGCGGCCCCGGTCGACTCGTGGGCCAGCTTCACCGCCGCGAGCGCGATGTCCATGAGGTCGAACTCGTCGGTGAGCGTCTCGACCACCACGCGGAAGCGGTCGAGATCGCCGTCTTCCATCATGCTCTCCTCGAGAGCGGCCCGCGTCAGCTCCAGCCGCCTGGCCCGCAGGTCGGCGACCGTCGGCACCTTCTCGACGGTGATGCGGCTGCGCGTCACCCGCTCGATCGTCTTCAGCATCCGGTGCTCACGCGGCTCGGCGAGGGTGATGGCCACGCCCTCGCGGCCGGCCCGGCCCACCCGCCCGATCCGGTGCACGTACGACTCCGGAGCCGAGGGCACGTCGTAGTTGATGACGTGGCTGAGCTGCTCGATGTCGAGACCGCGGGCCGCGACGTCGGTGGCGACCAGCAGGTCGGCCGTGCCCGCGCGCAGCCGGTTCATCACGCGGTCGCGCTGCTCCTGGCCCATCCCGCCGTGCAGGGCCTCCGCCCGGTAGCCGCGGCCGTTCATGGTCTCGGTGAGCTGATCGACCTCCTCCCGGGTGCGGCAGAAGACGATCGCGGCGGTGGGCGCCTCGACGTCGAGCACCCGGCCGAGGGCGGCGGGCTTGTGCGACCGGGAGACGATGTACGCGCTCTGCCGCACCCGGGGGGCCTCCCCGGCCGCCGGGGCCTCCCGCTCGATCCTGATGCGGACGGGCTCGCGCAGGTGGCTGCGGGCCATGCCGTCGATGCGCGGCGGCATGGTGGCGGAGAACAGGACGGTCTGCCGCTCCTCCGGGGTGTCCTGGAGGATCGCGTCGATGTCGTCGGCGAAGCCCATGTCGAGCATCTCGTCGGCCTCGTCGAGGACGACGATCCGGATGCCCTTCAGGGAGAGGGTGCCCCTGCCGATGTGGTCGAGGGCCCGGCCGGGGGTGGCCACGACGACGTCGACGCCACGCTCCAGCTCCCGCAACTGCCGCCCGATCGGCTGCCCGCCGTAGATCGGGAGCACCCGCGCGCCGAGGTCGCGGCCGTACTTGTGCATCGCCTCCGACACCTGGACGGCCAGCTCCCGGGTCGGCACCAGCACGAGCGCGAACGGCTCGTTGCCCCGCTCGCCGTCGTCAAGCCGCTGGAGCACCGGAAGGGCGAAGGCCGCGGTCTTCCCGGTGCCGGTCGCGGCCTGGCCAAGCAGGTCGCGGCCATCGAGCAGAGGCGGGATCGACTCACGCTGGATCGGGGTCGGTTCCTCGTATCCCAGGTCCGTCAGCGCCTTGAGCAGTTCGGGACGCAACCGGAGATCAGCGAAGCCGGGCATGTCATTGGTCTCGGCTGCGTCCATGTCAGAGCTCCTCAGGGGGCGGATGTGCACGGGATGACATTACGGTCTCCCGGGCGGTACCCCGAACTCGGCACGTGCCACCTGTGGACAACCGCCGTTCCCCGGCCCGGCCGGGAGACCCCCGTCCAGAGCGGTCCGGGGGCGTCTGTGACGTCCAGCCAACAGAGTAGCGTGAGGCGGTGGATCATCACGTGCCGCCGCGGGCCAGGACCGCCGTCGCCGCCACGTTCGCCCTGCACGGAGCGGTCGCCGGCAGCTTCGCCACGCGCATCCCCTGGATCCAGGATCATCTGGGCGTGGGCCCGGGAGGGCTCGGCCTGGCCCTGCTCGCCCCCGCCGTCGGATCTCTGCTGGCCATGCCGACGGCGGGCCGTATCACGCATCGTTTCGGCGGCCGGGTCGTCACCAGGTGGCTCATCGCGCTGTGGTGCGCGATGCTCGCCTTCCCCGCGCTCGCGCCGGGACTGCCCGCGCTGTTCGCCGTTCTGCTCCTGTACGGCGCGGTGGCCGGGATGTGCGACGTCGCGATGAACGCCCAGGGCGTCGTGGTGGAACAGCGGCTCGGCCGGTCGATCATGTCGGGTCTGCACGGCATGTGGAGCGTCGGCGGGCTGGCCGGCGGCACGGCCGGGATCGTCGCGGCCCACGCCGGCGTCGACGCGCGGCTCCACCTGGCGGCGATGGCGGTCGTGCTGCTCGGGGTGAGCCTGGCCGTCGGGCCGCTGCTGCTCGACGTGCGGCCCGAGGCCGGGCAGAGCGCTCCGGCCCACTTCGTCCTGCCGGCGCGCGGCGTCCTGCTCATCGGGTTCCTCGGCTTCTGCGGCATCTTCGGCGAAGCGGCCAGCCAGGACTGGAGCGCCGTCTATCTCGACCGGGTGACCGGCGCGTCCCCCGCCGTGGCCGCCGCCAGCTACACGGCGTTCGCATGCATGATGGCGGCCGGCCGCCTGTGCGGCGACGTGGTCGTCCGGCGGATCGGCCCTGTCGCTGCGGTGCGGTCCGGCGGTGCGCTGGCCTCGCTGGGCGGCGTGCTGGTGGTGGCCTCCCGCACTCCGGCGCCCGCCGTCACGGGATTCATGCTGATCGGGCTCGGCATCTCCGTGGTGATCCCGCTGGTCTTCGCCGCGGCGGGAAACGTGGGCCGGACCCCCAGCGAGGGAGTGGCCGGCGCCGCCACCGTCAGCTACGCCTCGGGCTTCGTCGCGCCCAGCCTGATCGGCTGGATCGGGGATGTCTTCACCCTGCCGTTCTCGTTCGGCCTGGTCACCGTGCTGATGGTGGCGGTGATGCTCGGCGCGGGCACGCTCGCGCCGCGCCTAGGCCGGGGATGAGCCGGCGGCGTCGCCCACTAGCAGTGCGTCGCGGCCGGCGGCGCCGGGCCGGGGCCCGTCCCAGCCCGCGCCGACTCCGGTGGTGCGGAACCGCGCGCGGTAGGCGGCCGGCGGCACGCCGAGCTCACGGAGGAACGCCCGCCGCAGCGTCTCCGGAGACCCGAAACCGGCACGTCTGGCCACCGCGTCCAGGGGGTCGTCCCCCGACTCCAGCATGGACCTGGCGGTCTCCACGCGGACCAGCTCTACGTACCGGGCCAGGGTCGTGCCCGTCTCCCGGCGGAACAACCGGGTCAGCTGGCGGACGCTCAGCCCGGCGCGGGCCGCCGCCGCGGCCAGCCCGTGGTCGGCGGCCGGGTCGACCGCCACCGCGTCGAGCACCGACCGCACGGTCCTGTCCCGCGTGCCGCCCGCGCTCAGCCGCGCGCTGAACTGCGACTGGCCCCCGGGCCGCTGCATGAAGACCACGAGGTGCCGGGCGACCGTGCGGGCCAGACCGGCGCCGTGATCCTCCTCGATCAGGCCGAGGGCGAGGTCGATCCCCGCGGTGACCCCGGCCGAGGTGATGATCCGGCCGTCCCGGACGAAGATGGCGTCCGGATCGACCGCCACGCGCGGATACGACCGCGCCAGCCGGTCGGCCAGGTGCCAGTGCGTGGCCGCGCGGTGCCCGTCGAGGATCCCGGCGGCGGCCAGGACGAAGGCGCCCGCGCAGACGGAGGCGGTGCACCCGGCCTGCCCCGACAGCCGGGCGACCTGGTCGAGCAGCGGACGGTTCCGCTCCGTGGCCGCCACGTCCGGGCTGCCCGGCACGAGGAGCACGTCCGGCGCCTCCGGGGCCGGTTCCCGCAGGGCCAGGTCCTCCAGGGCCAGGTCGGCGCCCATCCGGACGCCTCCACTTGTGGTGATGTCCCGGCCGCCGGGGGAGGCGGTGCGCAGCCGGTAGGCCGCGCCGTGCTCGTTGGCAACGGTGAACGCCTCAAGGGGGCCGGACACGTCAAGCAGGCGCACCCCGTCGTAAACGACGACGACCACGCAGCGACCGGGCCCCTTGAGGATGGTCATGCGTTCAGTCTGCGTCACTCCGGCCCCCTCCATGCGAGCGCCCCCGATCAGAGCACGAGCAGCAGCGAGGACGGCGTGTGCAGCGCGACCTCGTGGCTGACGCTGGATCCCAGCAGGGCTCCGATCCTGCCGTGATGACGGGGACCGAGCACGACGAGGTCGGCGCCGAACTCCCTGGCGCTGTCGAGCACGGCGTCCGGGACTCCCTCGTGGAGCACCTCGACGACCTCGCCGTCCGCCTTGATCCCCTCCTCCCGCAGCCGGGCGAGGGCCCGGTCGACGACCGCCTGCGCGGTCTCGTGGTCCTCCAGCGCGACCACCTGGTCGTACACGACCCCGGACTCCTCGGCGTGGAGCACGTGGACGGCCGCCCCGGTGAGCCGGGCGAGATCGGTGACGGTCTCGATGACGCGCCCGGCCCGGTCGGACCGGTCGATCGCGGCGAGAATACGGGTGTACATACGAACTCCTCCAGCTTGGCCGACATTCACCTCAGCGCGTCCGCGCCGGGATCCATCGCGACCGTTCGGGACATCCGTCCCTCGATTCCGGCCATACCCGCAGAGCGGACGGCGCCCAGTCTCCGTCATCGGCCCGGCCCGCAGGTGACCGGCCCGGCCCGTCAGCCGCCGGCGGCGGCGATGACCCCGGAGATCAGCCCGGGCGACGTGACCCGGCGGACGAACTCCGACTGGCGCAGCTCGCCGCCCATGTACGGATGAGGGTTGCGGTGCACCGCCGGGCTTGGCTCGTCGACGAGGGCCGCGAAGTGGATCTCCTTCGCGCCGGTGGCCTCGACCACCCTGGCGACGTTCCTGGGGGTGATGCCGCCGCCCGGCATGATCACGAGGCGGTCTCCGGCCCGCTCGACCAGCGAGGCGATCAGCGGCGCCCCCTCCAGGGCGGTGCTGTCCTGCCCGGAGGTGAGCACCCGGTCCACGCCGAGGCCGGCCAGCGTCTCCAGCGCGCCGAACGGGTCGGCGGCCATGTCGAAGGCGCGGTGGAAGGTGACCGGCAGCCCCTCGGCGGCGCCGATGAGCCGCTTGGCGACCTCCTCGTCCACCTCTCCCCCGGAGGTCAGGGCGCCGATCACCACGCCGTGCGCGCCGGCCTCGCGGACCGCCGCGACGTCGCGCTCCATGGCGGCGATCTCGTGCCGGTCGAAGACGAAGTCGCCACCCCTGGGCCTGATGATGACGTGCACCCGGATCGACGAGACCGCCTCCAGCGTCGCCTCGACCGTGCCGAGCGTGGGCGTCAGGCCGCCCTCGAACAGCGCGGCGCACAGCTCGACCCGGTGCGCTCCCGCCTGTTCGGCGGCCAGGGCCCCGGCCGTGCTGTCGATGCAGATCTCATAGGTCAGGCTCATCGCTCCCCCAATGCGTGGATCTCCCCGACGGGGACTCCCCCGCCGAGCACAGGTACCGTCAGGAACTCCTCGGCGCCCGTGACGTCTCCCCCGGCCGCGCGGAGCGCGGCGAGCGCCACGGCGGTGGTCGCCCGCGGGCTGCCGTCGATCACCTTCACCGCGGCGGCGTGTCCCGAGGCGAGTGCGACCACGAGCACGCCCTCGGCGCCTCCCTTGACCACGGCCCCCGGCAACGCCCGCATGAGCCGGGTGTTGACGTGGCCGGTCCCGCCGACGTACTCGGGATGCGCCCGCATGGCGTCGGCCACGGCGCGCTCCGCCGATCCGGGCGGCGCGACGACGAGGGCCCGTACGGCGCGGGCCAGGCCCGCGAGGGACACGCCGAACAGGGGCGCGCCGCAGCCGTCGACGGCGACGTGGGCGGCCTTCTCGCCCGCCAGGTCCTCCACCGCGGCCCGGACCCGCCGCTGCACCGGGTGGGCGGGGTCGAGGTAGGTGCCGGTGGGCAGGCCGGACGCCACGGCGGCGGCGAGCATGGCGGCGTGCTTGCCGGAGCAGTTCATCCGCTCACGGGACGGGCCCAGGCCGGCCCGGATCATGGCGTGCCTGGCCGCCTCGTCTTCCGGCCAGTCGGGCGGGCAGCCGAGCGCGCCGGCGCCCAGACCGGCGGCCGCGAGCATGTCGTTCACCAGCCGGACGTGGACGTCCTCGCCGGTGTGGCTCCCGGCGGCGATGGCAAGGCTCGGGCCCTCCAGCGGCGCGCCGGCGAGCAGGCAGGCGAGCGCCTGGAACGGCTTCGCCGAAGAACGGGGCAGCACGGGCGCGGAGACGGGGCCCCGGGCCACGGCGACGCGTCCGTCCGGCGCGAGCGCGACCGCGCTGCCGAAGTGGACGCTCTCCACGAAGCCCGATCGAACGACTTCGGCGAGCGGGACGAGATCAGCCGGCACCGGGGATCCTCCTGCGGGGCTGGCGCGCCTCAAGGGCGCGGGCGAGCTTGGACAGCGACGCGTTGACCACGAGGTAGATCAGCGCCACGACGATGTAGGTCTGGATGAGCAGGCCGTTGTAGTTGGCCAGGACCTTGCCGCTGTAGAGCAGCTCGGCGTAGCTGACGACGAACCCGAGCGAGGTGTCCTTCAGCAGGCCCACCGACTGGCTGACGATCGACGGCAGCACCCGGCGCGCGGCCTGCGGCAGCACGACCAGGCGCAGCGACTGGCCGTGGGTCAGCCCGAGCGCGACGGCGGCCTCTCCCTGGCCCCGTTCGACCGACAGCACGCCGGCCCGGAAGATCTCCGCGAAGCCGGCGGCGTTCGACACGGCCAGCGGCACCACGAGCTTCCACAGCAGCGGCAGGTCGAGGCCGTACCGCGGCAGCGCGAACAGCACGATGTAGACAAGCAGGAGCGCGGGGATCGTCCGGACCACCTCGACGTACGCCGCGGCGGGCAGGCGGAGCGGGCGGCGGCGCGACAGCCGTCCGAGCGCGAGCGCGAGGCCGGCCGCCATGGCCAGCGCGGCGGAGACGACGGCGGCGAGCGCGGTCGACCGGAGCCCGCCGAGCAGGTAACGCCACATCGGCCAGGTCGCGTACGGCTGCCAGCGGGCGGCGGCGAGCTGTCCGTTGGCCGCGAACTGGCGGACGGCGAGCGCCAGCAGGGCGAGCGCCACGACGGTCCCGGCCACGGTCGCCACCGTGATCCTGCGGCGGGCCCGGGGGCCGGGCTCGTCGAACAGCAGCGTGCTCGCCGGGCCGGAGGACCGGCGGCGAGCCGGCGGGGCGGTCACCGCGCCACCGCCAGACGCCGCTCCAGCCTGCCGGTGACGAGGCCCGCGACGGCCGCGACGGCGGCGTACGCCAGCCCGGCCCCCACGAAGATCGGGATGGGCTGGGCCTCCACCAGGTTGACCCGGTTCGCCGCGGCGGTGAGGTCGACGACGCCGACGGCCGCGACGAGCGAGGTGTTCATGGTCAGCGCGATGAAGATGTTGCCGATCGGCTGGACGACGGTGCGCAGCGCCTGCGGGAGCACGACGTGGCGCAGCGACTGGCCGAACGTCAGGCCGAGCGCCCGGGCCGCCTCGCCCTGCCCCTTGGCGATGGCGTTCACCCCGGAGCGCAGCGCCTCGGCGATGTACGCGCCCTCGTAGAGCGCGATCACCACCATGGACGTGGCCAGCAGGCCCGCCTTGATCCCGATCTCGGGCAGCCCGAAGACGGCCAGCACCAGCAGCACCAGCAGCGGCAGGTTCTGGAACGTCTCCACATAGCCCGTGCCGATCGCGCGCAGGACGGGCACCGGGCCCACCCTCATCGCGGTGATCGCGAGCCCGACGACCACGGCGCCGGCGAACGACGCCGCGGTCAGCTCCAGCGTGACGAGGAGCCCCTGCCAGAACTCGGGCAGGTGATCGAGGATCGGGGACATCAGGAGCCCGGCACCGACCCGATCGCCGGCGGGGTCGGAGCGGCGCCCTGGACGACCGTGCCGAGGGAGTTCTGCCAGATCTTCTGCCACACGCCCTGGCTCTGGATCTTGGTCAGCCAGTCATTCACGAACTTCTTGAACTGGTCGTCCCCGTGCGGGAGCCCGATGCCGTACGGGTCGGTGGTGAACGGGCTGCCCACGACCTGGATGGACGGGTCCTTCTTCGCGTCGGCCACCAGCAGCGTCTCGTCCTGCACGTACGCGACGCCGCGGTCCTGCTTGAGCGCCTGGACGCACTCGGGGTCGCCGCCGAACGTGATGATCTTCGCCTGCGGCGCGAGCTTCTGGATCTCCGGGATCGCGGGGGTGTTGGCCCCGGCGATGACGGTCTTGCCGTTCAGGTCCTGGGGCGACGAGATGCCCGTCGTCCCCTTCTTCACCGCGATGGTCAGGCCCGAGGAGTAGTACGGCCCGGCGAAGGCGACCTGCTTCGCCCGCTCCGGAGTGATCGTGTAGGTCTGGAAGACCACGTCGACCGTGCCGTTGCTCAGCAGCGCCTCACGGGTCTCCGAGGCCGAGTTGACGATCTTCACCTTCGGCTTCCCGATGATGTACGTGGCCAGGGCCTTGCCGAGATCGGCGTCGAAGCCCTCCACCTCGCCGGTCGCCGGGTTCTGCTGCGAGAGCAGCGGCGCGTCGAGCGAGCCGCCGACGATCAGCTCCCCACGCTTCTTGATCTTCTCCATCGTCGAGCCGGGCAGGATGTCGGCGGCCGTCGCCACCGGCGCCGAGGCGAGCACATCACCGCCGCCGCCGCTCGCCGCGCCGGGGACGGCGGAGGAGCCCGCCGAGTCGGTGCCGGAACAGGCCGAAAGGCCCAACACAGACATGGCGGCGACAGCGGCCACCCGCTTCATGGACACCATCGTGCCCACCATCCTTTGCGATCAGTGCGTGAGTACCTTGGCCAGGAAGTCCCTGGCCCGATCGGTCGAGGGTGCGTCGAAGAACGCGTTCGGCTCGCCGGCCTCGACGATCCGGCCGCCGTCCATGAAGACCACACGGTCGGCGACCCTGCGGGCGAAACCCATCTCGTGGGTGACCACGACCATGGTCATGCCGTCGGCCGCGAGCCCGGCCATCACGTCGAGGACCTCGCCGACCATCTCCGGGTCGAGCGCCGAGGTGGGCTCGTCGAACAGCATCACCTTGGGCCGCATGGCCAGGGCGCGGGCGATGGCGGCGCGCTGCTGCTGCCCGCCGGACAGCAGCGCGGGAAGCTTGTCCGCCTGCTCGGCGATGCCCACCCGCTCCAGCAGCCGGCGCGCCTCACGCGCCGCCTCGGCCCGGCTCACGCCGCGCACCCTGGTCGGGGCGAGCATCACGTTCTCCAGCACGGTCTTGTGCTGGAACAGGTTGAACGACTGGAAGACCATGCCCACGTCGGCCCGCAGCCGGGCCAGGGCGCGCCCCTCCGCGGGGACGGGCACGCCGTCGACGTGGATCTCGCCCACGTCCGCCGCCTCAAGCCGGTTGAGGCAGCGGCAGAGGGTGGACTTGCCCGAGCCCGACGGCCCGATGACCACGACGACCTCGCCCCGCGCCACGTCGAGGTCGACGCCGTGCAGCACCTGGTGGTCGCCGAACCACTTGCTCAGCCCTCGTACCCGAATCATCGCCATCTTCCTTCGAAATCGAAGACAAGGCGGAACGTAATGGATGATTCCGGCGCAAGTCAACGCGTTGCCGTATTAAGTTCATACGTGGTATTCCTCTCTCCATGTCAGGCAAAGAGAGGTTGCCGGTGCGGGGGACCCAGGGCGACCTCCTGAGGCTGATCGCCACCGGGCAGGCGGAGTCACGGGCCGAGCTCGCCCGCCTGTCCGGACTGGCCGCGTCGAGCGTCTCCCTGCGGGTCGAGGAGCTCATCGGCGCCGGGCTGCTCGTGGAGGAGGGGCCGGGAGCCTCACGCGGCGGCCGGCGCCCCCGCCGGCTGCGGCTCAGCCCCGGCGCGGGACTCCTGGCGGTCGCCGACCTCGGCGCCCAGCACGCCCGGCTGGGACTGCTCGACCTGAGCGGCGCCCCCCTCGTCGTGGAGGAGCGTCCCTGCGACATCAGCCTCGGGCCCGAGGCGACGATCGACTGGATCGCGGCGGCCTTCGACGACCTCATGGGCCGGCACGCGCCCCCGGGCGTCCCGCTGCGCGGCGTGGGCACCGGCATCCCCGGCCCCGTCGACCCGGCGACCGGGCGGGTGGTGGCGCCCTCCCGGATGCCCGGGTGGAACGGCTTCCCGGTCGCCGAGCGGCTGGGCGGTCACTTCGACCTGCCGGTCCTGGTGGAGAACGACGCCAACCTCATGGCCGTCGGCGAGGCCCGCTCGTGGCCGGGCCGCGACACCCTGATGGCGGTCAAGGCGGGCAGCGGCATCGGCTGCGGTGTGATCGTTAACGGCACGCTGCACCGCGGGCGGGGCGCTGCGGGCGACATCAGCCACGTCCGGGTCAGCAGCGACTCGTCGACGGCCTGCTCGTGCGGCCACCTCGACTGCCTGGAGGCCTACGCCAGCGGCGCCGCCCTGCGGCAGGTGCTGCGCGAGCAGGGCATCCCGGTGGAGCGGCCCGCCGACATCGTCGCCCTGGTGGAGGACGGCGTGCCCGAGGCCACCGCGCTCGTCCGGAACGCCGGCCGCCTCATCGGCGACGTCCTCACCGTCCTGGTGAACTTCCTCAACCCCGACGCGATCGTCGTGGGCGGCGGCCTGTCGTCGGCCGAACCGCTGATCTCCGCCATCAGGGCCGCCGTCTACGAGCGCTGCCTGCCCCTCGCGACCCGCGACCTGGAGATCGGCCACAGCCGGTCGGGACCCGACGCGGCCCTGCTCGGCGCGGGGTCCCTCCTGCTCGACGCGGTCGTCGGCTGAGGGATCGCCCGGCGGCCCCGGCCGGGACCGTGCCCGGCCGGGGGCCCGGGCTCAGGCGACCCGCTCCGAGTGCGGCCCGGCGAGCCGTACGGCGTTGGCGGCGTCGTCGTCCCACTCGCGCTGCGCCGCCAGGTCGGCCTCGACCTGCGCCCGGTAGTCCTCGACCTCCCTCCGCGCGGTCTCCTCGTCCCAGCCGAGGACGGGGGCGAGCAGCGCGGCCACCTCGGGGGCGGCGGCGATCCCCCGGTCCCGCTGCTCGATGAAGATCCGGGTCCGGCGGACGAGGACGTCCTCCAGGTGCAGCGCCCCCTCGTGGGTGGCCGCGTAGACGGCCTCGGCCTTGAGGTAGTCCTCGGCCCCGGGGATCGGCTCCCCCAGGGCCGGATCTCCGGCGACCAGCTCGAGCACCTCCTCCGCGCAGGATCCGTACCGGCCGAGCAGGTGATCGATCCGCGGGACCGGGAGGCCGGAGCTCCGCGCGAGCCTGCGGCGGTTGTTGCGCAGCGCCTCGAACCCGGCGGCCCCGAGGATGGGGACGCGGGCGGTCACCGACGCGGGGACGGCGTCGGGCAGCCCGGCGGCCGCGACGTCCACCGCGTCCCTGGCCATGACCCGGTACGTGGTGTACTTGCCGCCCGCCACGATCACCAGCCCCGGCTCCGGCCGGATGACCGCGTGCTCGCGCGACAGCTTCACCGTCTCCGAGCCCGCGCCCTCCTTGCCGGAACCGCCGAGCAGCGGGCGCAGCCCCGCGTAGACCCCCTCGATGTCGTCGTCCGTGAGCGGGCGGCGCAGCACCGCGTTGACGTGACCGAGGATGTAGTCGATGTCGGCCCTGGTGGGGGCGGGCTCGACCTTGTCCAGGTCCCACGGCGTGTCGGTGGTGCCCACGATCCAGTGCGGCCCCCACGGGATGACGAACAGGACGCTCTTCTCGGTGCGCAGGATCAGCCCGGTGTCGAGCGGGATCCGGTCCCTCGGCACGACCAGGTGCACGCCCTTCGACGCCCGGACCGACACGGAGGAGCCGGCGCCCCCGGCGAGCCGCTGGACGTCGTCCGTCCACACGCCCGTCGCGTTGATCACCTGGCGGGCCCGCACCCTGATCTCGCCCGCGCCCTCCAGGTCGCGCACGACCGCGCCGGTCACCCGCTCGTCGTCGTCGCGCAGGAACCCCGTCATCCGGGTGCGGGTGGTGACGACCGCGCCGTACTGTGCCGCCGTGCGGGCGACCATCATGGTGAAACGGGCGTCGTCCACCTGGGCGTCGTAGTACTGGATCGCGCCCACCAGGGCGTCGCCGCGCAGGCCGGGGGCCTCCCGCAGCGCCCGCGCGTGGCTGAGCTGGCGGTGCCGGGGCAGCGCCCGGGCCCCGCCGAGCGTGTCGTAGAGCAGCACGCCCGCGCCGATGTAGCCGCGCTCCCAGACACGGTGGCGCAGCGGGAGCAGGAAGGGGACGGGCCTGACCAGGTGCGGGGCCAGCCGCGTCACCAGCAGGCCCCGCTCCCTGAGCGCCTCGCGGACCAGCTTGAAGTCGAGCTGCTCCAGATAACGCAGTCCGCCGTGGATGAGCTTGCTGGAGCGGCTCGACGTTCCGGCCGCGAGGTCGCGGGCCTCCACGAGCGCGACCGAGAGGCCGCGGGAGACCGCGTCGAGCGCGACCCCCGCGCCGACCACGCCCCCGCCGACGACGAGCACGTCGAACTCGTCCTCCGCCAGCCGCCGCAGCGCCGCCGCCCGGGCGCGCGGATCCAATGGTGCAGACATCAGGTGTGAACTCCTCCGTAGATCGGCCTGGGGACGCCGCGCTCAGTCGACGTCGACCCAGTCCAGGGTCCGGGTGACGGCCTTTCGCCAGCCCGCGTAGCCGCGCTCGCGCTGCTCGTCATTCCACTGGGGCTCCCAGCGGCGGTCCTCGTGCCAGTTGCGCTTCAGGTCGTCGGTGGACTTCCAGAAGCCGACCGCCAGGCCCGCGGCGTACGCGGCGCCGAGTGCCGTGGTCTCGGCCACGACCGGCCGGGACACCGGGACGCCGAGGATGTCGGCCTGAAGCTGCATGCACAGCTCGTTGGCCGTGACGCCGCCGTCCACCCGCAGCACGTCGAGGACGACGCCGGAGTCCTGCTCCATCGCGCCAACGACGTCCTTGGTCTGGTAGCAGATCGATTCCAGGGTGGCCCGGGCCAGGTGGGCGTTGGTGTTGTAGCGGGACAGGCCGACGATCGCGCCGCGGGCGTCCGACCGCCAGTAGGGCGCGAAGAGGCCGGAGAACGCCGGCACGAAGTAGACGCCGCCGTTGTCCTCGACCTGCCGGGCCAGGGCCTCGCTCTGCGCCGCTCCGGAGATGATGCCGAGCTGGTCGCGCAGCCACTGCACGGCCGACCCGGTCACCGCGATCGACCCCTCCAGGGCGTAGACCGGCTTGTTCGCGCCGAACTGGTAGCAGACCGTGGTCAGCAGGCCGTTGCGCGACCGCACCAGCTCGGTGCCGGTGTTGAGCAGCAGGAAGTTGCCGGTGCCGTAGGTGTTCTTGGCCGTGCCGGGCTCGAAGCACACCTGGCCGACGGTGGCGGCCTGCTGGTCGCCGAGGTCGCCCGCGAGCGGCACCTCCCCGGCGAGCGGCCCCGAGGCCCGGGTGACGCCGTAGAAATCCGGGTTGGAGGACGGGCGGATCTCCGGCAGCATCCGCCGCGGGATGCCGAAGAACGACAGCAGCTCGTCGTCCCAGCCGAGGGTCTCCAGGTCCATCAGCATGGTCCTGCTGGCGTTGGTGGGGTCGGTCACGTGCACGCCGCCGTCGACGCCGCCGGTGAGGTTCCACAGCAGCCAGGTGTCGGTGTTGCCGAAGACCGCGTCGCCGCGCTCGGCCGCCTCCCGCACCCCGTCGACGTTCTCCAGGATCCACTGGATCTTGCCGGCGGAGAAGTAGGTGGCCGGTGGCAGGCCCGCCTTGCGCCGGATCACGTCGCCCTTGCCCTCCCGCTCCAGGGCGGAGGCGATGCGGTCGGTGCGGGTGTCCTGCCAGACGATCGCGTTGTAGTACGGGTGACCGGTGCGGCGGTCCCACACCACGGCCGTCTCCCGCTGGTTGGTGACGCCGAGGGCGGCGAGGTCGCCCGCCCCGAGGCCGGCCGTCCGCAGGGCGGTCTGGATCACGGCCCGGGTGCGCTCCCAGATCTCCGTGGGGTTGTGCTCGACCCAGCCCGCCTGGGGCAGGATCTGCTGGTGCTCCAGCTGGTGGCGGGCGACCTCGTTGCCACCGTGATCGAAGATCATGAATCGCGTGCTGGTCGTCCCCTGGTCGACCGCGCCGACGTAGTCAGCCATCAGGTGTGCCTCTCGTGTCGTAGGAATCCGGTGGCCGCCCTCACCGGGCGGGCTGGTAGTCCGCGGGCTCGGGCGTCCGGCCGGGCTCGGGGGCGTCCCCCCTCGGCAGGAAGCGGGCGATCAGTCCCTGGTACAGCCCGGCGCCGACGAGGCCGCCGATGAGCGGGCCGACGATCGGAACCCAGAAGTACAGCCCGCCGTACTGGTCGCGGAAGGCCGTGCCGTACCCGGTGATGAAGGACGCCAGACGGGGGCCGAAGTCGCGGGCGGGGTTGATGGCGTAACCGGCGTCGGTGCCCCACGCCATGCCGATGGCCACGACGAGCAGGCCGACGACGAACGGCGCGAGGTTGGCGAGGGGAGCGGAGTTGCGCTCGTCGGAGATGGCGAGGATGAGGAAGAGCAGGATGGCGGTGCCGATGATCTGGTCGCGCAGGGCGCCCCACTGGGTGACGGGCAGGGTGCCGTTGCCGGGGAGCGTGGAGAAGACGCCCTGGGTCTTGATGGTGTGGCCGGGGTCGATCTTGGCGAGGACCTCGCCGTAGTTCCAGCGGACCAGCAGCGCGGCGACGAACGCGCCCGCCGTCTGGGCCAGGCTGTAGGGGATCACCTTCCGCCAGGAGAATCCCTTGAAGGCCGCGAGAGCCACGGTGACCGCCGGATTGAGATGGGCGCCGCTCACGCGGGCCGCCGTGTAGACGCCCAGGGTCACCCCCAATCCCCAGGCCCACGCGATGCTGTCATGGTCGCCGATGCCGCCGGCGGCGACCTGCGCCACCACTCCGACACCGAACAGGATCAGGACCAGGGTCCCGGCGAACTCCGCCGCGAGTTCGCCGGCCAGTTCCCGGCCCACACGCTGCTGCGCCATCTCTCCTCCTTGGACAAGCCCGCCGCATCCGCACAGAGGGGTAGCGGTCGGTGTGAACTGTCCGGGCTGTGCGGACGCTAACTCCGCGGATGGAGGCGGTCAATGAATGCCTGTCGGCATTGTCGAACGCTAGCCAGCCCGACGGCGCCGTATTAGGCTCGCTGGGGTGAGCCGGGCCACAGCCTTTCACGTACTTCGGGTGGTTTTCGGAAGATCAATCCACAGTGTTCTCCGAGGCGGCGGCCCGGCTGTCGACATTGTCGAACGCGTTACGACGGCGCTAGGATCCGTGCGTGCCCGGTCCCGTCCAGTCCATCGAACGCGCCGCCGCCATCCTCCGGCTGCTCGCGCAGGGATCCGGCCGCCTCGGGCTCAGCGAGATCGCCAACTCCCTCGGACTGGCCCGCGGGACGGCCCACGGCATCCTGCGGACGCTCCAGCTCGTCGGCTTCGTCGAGCAGGACGACGCGACGGGCAAATACCAGCTCGGGGCGGCCCTGCTCCACCTCGGCACCAGCTACCTCGACGTCAACGAACTGCGGTCCCGGGCCATCAACTGGGCCGACGCGCTGGCGGCGCGCAGCGGGGAGGCCGTCCGCATCGGCACCCACCTGCAGGGCAAGGTCCTGGTCGTCCACCACGTCTTCCGGCCGGACGACAGCCTCCAGACGCTCGACGTCGGCGTGCTGCTGCCGATGCACGCCACGGCCATCGGCAAGGTCCTGCTCGCGTACGACGCCAACGCCGCGGCGGCGGCGCAGGACAGCGAGCTGGAGCAGTTCAGCCGGCGCACCATCCGCACGCCGAAGGAACTGGCCCGCGCGCTCTCGGGTGTCCGCGAGGTCGGCTGGGCCGCCGACGTCGACGAGATCGCCATGGGAGAGGCGGGGGTGGCCGCCCCGATCCGGGGGTACGGAGGGCTGGTGGTCGGAGCGATGGGCATATCCGGCTCCGCCGACCGGATCTGCGACGCCGCCGGACGCCCCCGGGGAGAGCTGGTGAGCTACGTGCGCGACGCGGCGCGGGCCGTCTCCCGCGACCTCGGCGCCGCACGCTGGTGACCGTCACCCCCACAGCCCCGCACCCCGTCGCCCTCACTTCTTTCTCCCCTCGCGGCCGTCCCGGCACGACCTGCCGGAGACCGCCCGCCGTCCCTCCCGACGCCCGCCCGACCCGGAGGTAGGCCACGTGACCGAGCGCTATGTCATGTCCATCGACCAGGGCACCACCTCGACCCGCTGCATCCTGTTCGACCACCGCGGCCGCCTGGTCTCGGTCACCCAGCGCGAGCACAAGCAGCACTTCCCCAGGCCCGGCTGGGTGGAGCACGACCCGATGGAGATCTGGCGCAACCTGGAGCGGATCGCGCCGGAGGCGCTCGCCCAGGCCGGCATCGGCCCCGGCGAGGTGGCCGCCGTCGGCATCGCCAACCAGCGCGAGACGACCGTGCTGTGGGACCGCCGCACCGGGCTCCCGGTCACCCCCGCCGTCGTCTGGCAGGACACCCGGACCGGCGACCTGGTCGACGAGCTGGCCCGGCGGCCGGACGCGCACGTGGTCAAGGACCGGTGCGGGCTGCCCCTGGCCACCTACTTCGCCGCCCCCACCGTCCGCTGGCTGCTCGACCACACCCCGCGCCTGCGCGAACGCGCCGAGCGCGGCGAGGTGCTCTTCGGCACCATGGAGAGCTGGCTCATCTGGAACCTGACCGGCGGACCCGACGGCGGCGTCCACGTCACCGACGTCACCAACGCCAGCCGGACCCTGCTCATGGATCTCCGCGCCCTGTCCTGGGATCCCGTCCTGCTCGACTTCTTCGGCGTGCCGCGGGCCATGCTCCCCGAGATCCGGCCGTCCAGCGAGACGTACGGCACGGCGCGGCGGGTGCTTCCCGGCGTGCGGATCGCCGCCGCGCTGGGCGACCAGCAGGCGGCGCTGTTCGGGCAGACCTGCTTCCACCGCGGCGAGGCCAAGTGCACGTACGGCACGGGCGCCTTCCTGCTGCTCAACACCGGCACCGAGCCGGTCGCCTCGACCCACGGCCTGCTCACCACCGTGGGCTACCAGATCGGCGACCAGCCCGCGGTCTACGCGCTGGAGGGGTCGATCGCCATCACGGGCGCGCTGGTTCAGTGGTTCCGCGACCGTCTCGGGATCATCAGCAGCGCCCCCGAGATCGAGACGCTGGCCCGCACCGTCGACGACAACGGCGGCTGCTACATCGTGCCGGCCTTCTCCGGCCTGTTCGCGCCCCACTGGCGCAGCGAGGCCCGCGGCGTCATCGTGGGCCTGACCTCGTACATCACCAAGGGCCACCTCGCCCGCGCCGTGCTGGAGGCGACCGGCTGGCAGACCCGCGAGGTCGTCGACGCGATGAACGCCGACGCCGGGCTGACGCTGACCACGCTCAAGGTCGACGGCGGCATGACCTCCGACAACCTGCTCATGCAGTTCATCGCCGACGTCCTCGACGTGCCGGTGGTCCGGCCCATGGTCGCCGAGACCGTCTCCCTCGGCGCGGCGTACGCCGCGGGCCTCGCGGTCGGCTACTGGCCCGACCTGGAGGTCCTGCGCGGCAACTGGCACCGCGCCGGCCAGTGGCTGCCCGCGATGGACCCGCAGCGCAGGGAGAGCGAGTACGGCAACTGGCGGCGCGCGGTCGAACGCACCCTCGACTGGATCAAGCCGCCGGCCGGCTGACCCGGACGGCCTCCCGCATGTGCGGGACCGCTAATGGCGGGGCCCCGATGGCGCGGCCCGCGCCGGGACGCGCCCGGCCGTGCTCTCCCTGACCTCCAGGCGGTATCCCACGGTGACCTCCTGCGGGGGGCGTCCCGGCCCCTCGTCGAAACGGCGGCGCAGCAGCCTGACGGCGGCGCGGGCGAGCTCCGCCTTGTCCTGGGCGAGCGTGGTCAGCGTGGGCGTGCTGAAGCGGCCGTCCTCGATGTCGTCGAGCCCCGCCACCGCGATGTCCTCCGGCACCCGCAGTCCCGCGGCGAGGATGGCGCGCATCGCCCCGAGCGCGAGCAGGTCGTTGAAGCAGAACACCGCGTCCGGCGGCTCCGGCGCGGCCAGCAGCCGGCTCATGGCCGCCGCGCCCTCCGCCCGGCTGAAACGCTCGACCTTCGCGAGCCGCTGGGGCAGCCCGTGGGCGGCCATCGCCGCGGCGTAACCGGCCAGCCGCAGCGGGGCCGTGCCGCTCGCGGTGTTGTCCTGCGCTCCGAGCGCGGCGACCCGGCGGCGACCCAGTGCGAGCAGGTGATCGGTGATGTCCCTGGCGGCCCGGACGTTGTCGATGGCCACATGGTCGGCGGGGCCGTCGTGGATGCGCTCCCCCAGCAGGACGAGGGCGGCGGCGTCGGTCCGCGCGGCCAGCTCCTCGACCCCGATGGCGAGGGGGCTCAGGATCACCCCGTCGACCAGGTGGTCGCGCACCCCGTCGAGGACCCGCCGCTCCCGGTCGAGGATCCCGTCGGTCTGCTCGATCACGACGATCCACTTGTGCTCCGCGGCCGCGTCGATGACGAACCGCGACAGCTCGGCGAAGTAGGGCGCGGTGAGGTCCGGCAGCGCGAGAGCGATCACACCGGTGCGGCCGAGCCGCAGGTTGCGGGCCGACAGGTTGGGCCGGTAGGCGAGCTGCGACAGGGCCTGCTCGACCTTCGCCCTGGTCTCGGCGGACACGTGCGCGTAGCCGTTCACCACATTGGAGACGGTCTTCACCGAGACTCCGGCGAGCACGGCGACGTCGCGCAGACTCACTCCCACAGCACGCAGCCTCCGATGCTCCGTACGGCCGTGGCGGCCCGTACCGCACCTGATCCTAACGTTCCGCGGTCGACCTCGATTGACAGGATGTAATGTCCGGCCGGATAGGGACGTCACACGCTCCGTATACTGTAGGCAGTCACGACGGGCGGGAGAGTTCCAGCACGATGCCATCGCACTCCGGCGGAGCGATGAAGATTCCCCGGCCGATCCCGTTGAGAGAGAGCGTCTTCGAGGCTCTCCTCGAGCTCATCATCTCCGGGCAGCTCACGCGCGGTCAGCATCTCGTCGAGAGCGAGCTGGCGGCACTGCTGGGCGTCTCCCGGCAGCCCGTCCGCGAGGCGCTCCAGCTGCTGAGCGGCGAGGGATGGGTTGACCTTCATCCCGGTCAGGGCGCGTTCGTCCACTCCCCCACCGCGGAGGAGGCCGACCAGCTCCTGGCGGTCCGGGCGCTGCTCGAGACGGAGTCGGCCCGGCTCGCGGCGCGGCACGCGACCGCGGAGGAAGTGGAGCGGCTCCGCGCCCTGTGCGCCCGCGGCATGGCGGCGACCGAGGCCGGCGACATCGACACGACGGTCGCGCTCAACTCCGAGCTGCACGCCGCCGTCACGGAGCTGTCCCGCAACGCGGTGCTGGGAGACCTCGCCGCGCAGGTGTCCCGCCGGGTCCGCTGGTATTACACCCCGGTGGCCGCCCGCCGCGGCCGGTCCTCCTGGGAGGAGCACGCCGCGTTGATCGACGCGATCGCGGACGGCGACGCCGGCCAGGCCGCGACGATCATGCGCGCCCACACCGAACACACCCGCACGGTCTATCTGAGCCGGCTCGCCGAGGAGCACCCGGCATCGCCGGAGCCGGTCCGGCGCAGGCGCCGCCGCGGTCCCCTCGACAGTTGACACAGATGTCACCGGCCGGGCGCGCCGGTGAAACATCCGTGGGCGAGAGTGGTCAGTGGCGGGACGACCGGTCCGAGGACGGGTCTGGCGAAAACCGACGGCACGCGGTGAGGCACCATTCGCCAGGCCCGGCCCGAACCATCGAGTGACGGCGTAGCGGATCAGCCGTTGGGCCCCGCCTGGGGACCGGCTCCGCCGTGATGACCACCCCCGCCGCCACCGGGACCAGCCCCGCCGGGACCGCCTGCGCCGCCGCCCGGCCCACCGCCGGGGCCCTGCCGCCCGCCGCCCGCGCCGCCGCCCGCGCCGCCGCCAGGGCCGCCGAACCCGTCGTTCGGGCCGAAGTCGGGCGTGGTCCGTACGGGCTGGCAGGAGCTGCCGCAGCCGCCGAAGCGGGCGGTGTCGATCGGCGGGAACGACGTCGCCTTGGTCCCCTTCAGCGCCGCGATCATGGTGTACTTCCAGATCCGGCCGGAGATGTCGGCTCCGAAGACGGCGGAGTAGTAGTGGCCGCCGATGGTCACGCCGGACAGCCGGTGAGCCGACGCGCCGCGGGGGTCGCCCAGGCTGACCGCGCCGGCGAGATCCGGGGTGAAGCCGGCGAACCAGGCGGTGGCGTAGTCGTCGCTCGTGCCGGTCTTGCCCGCGGCGTCACGCCCGATGCCGCCCACCGCGGCCATCGTCCCGCTGGGGCCGAGGACGCCCTTCAGGATGTGCGCGGCCGCGTCGGCGACGGCCGGTTCGAGAGCCTGACTGCACTTCGGCTGGTAGGTGGTCGTCTTGCCGTTCCGGTCGGTGATGGAGGTGATCGCCTGCGGCGGGCAGTAGGAGCCGCGGGCGCCGATCGCGGCGTAGGCCGCGGCCACGGTCACCGGGTCCATCTCGTTGATTCCGAGCGTGAAGGTCTCGAACTGCTGGAGCGGCTTCCCGTCCGCCCGCTTGATGCCCAGCGACTCGGCCGTCTTGACGACGTTGCAGAGGCCGACCTTCTGTTCGAGCATGAGGAAGAAGGTGTTGACCGACTCCCAGGTGCCCGTCTGCAGCGTCTTGAACCCGCCGGATCCCTCGTCGTTGAGGACGGGATGACTGGGATCGCCGATGGGCTGATCCGCGCAGTTCCGGAACGCGCCGGCGGAAGGGGCGTGGTAGACCGCGGGCGCGCTCAGCCCATCGTTGATCTTCATGCCCTGCTTGAGCGCGGTGAGCAGCGTGAACACCTTGAACGTCGAGCCCGCCTGGAACCCGGTACCGCCGCCGTGCGCGGCGTTGGCCGGCAGGTTGTAGGAGATCTCGTGCTTGGCGACGCCGTACTTCCTGCTGGTCGCCAGCGCCTTGATCTGCCCGGTGCCCGGCTGGACGAGGGCCTCGGACGCGACGGGGTTGTCCGTCGGGAAGACCCGGTCGCGGATGGCCTTGTCGGCCGCGGCCTGCATCTTCGGGTCGATCGTGGTCTTGATCGTCAGGCCGCCCTGCTTGAGGAAGCGGTCGCGGGCCTGCGGCGTCTTGCCGAAGGCGCGGAAGACGGGGTTGGTCAGGATGTCGGACTTCACGTACATGCAGAAGTACGGATAGCGGCTCGCCTCGCACCCGCCCGGCAGCGGAACGCCCTTGTAACCGAGGGGCCGGGCCTTCGCCTCGGTCGCCTGCGCCTTGGTGATCTTGCCGAGTTCGGCCATCCGGTCCAGCACGACATTCCGCCGGGAGACCAGCCGCTGGCGGGCCGAGCGTCCGGTCGAGGGGTCGGTCGAGTTGGGCAGCCGCACCGCGGCCGCCAGCGTGGCGGCCTGGACGAGGTTCAGGTTCGCCGCGGTGACCCCGAAGAAGCGCTTGGCCGCGGCCTGCACGCCGTTGGCCCCGGCGCCGAAGTAGGCGATGTTGAGGTACTTCCCCAGGATCTCGTCCTTGGTGTACTTCTTCTCCATGCCCATCGCGTACCGCAGCTCGTTGAGCTTGCGGGTGTAGCTGGGCGCCAGCGCCTTCTCCTTGTCGGCCTCGGTCGGCGCCATGTTGTACAGGACCTGCTTGACGTACTGCTGGGTGATGCTCGAACCACCCTGGGCCACCCCGCCGGAGGTGATGTTCCGGGCGAGGGCGCGCACCGTGCCCTCGATGTCGATCGGCCCGTGCTGGTAGAACCGGTCGTCCTCGATCGAGATGATCGCCGTCTTCATCACGTCCGCGACCTGGTCGAGCGGGACGCTCTCCCGGTACTGGTCGTAGAACTGGGCGATCTGGTGCCCGTTGGCGTCGAGCACCGTCGTCTTCTCGGGCAGCGGTGGTTCCTTCAGGTCCTCTGGCTTGAGATCCAGCACGTCAGACGCGGTCTTGACGCCCAGGCCCGCACCGCCGACCGCCGGCAGGCATATCCCCGCCACCAGCAGTCCCGCGACGACCGCCACTCCCAGCAGGCTTACGAGCCCCCGGCCCGCCCCAGCCCGATTGAACCCCCGATTTGCCATGAATCTAGGGTATTGGGTGGTTGATGTGGCTTGGGTGACCGTTCCCTGAGGATTGCCGCAGAGCTCACTCGCCTCAGCCGACGAAGGCCGGGTTAAGGGCGGCGAGCGCCACCCGCGCCGGCGCACCCGTCCCGTCCGCGGGGACCGACCACAGGTCGTCGCCGAAGTCGCCGGCCAGGCCGTACAGCACCCTGTCGCCGTCCGCCCAAACCACCTGGTCGTCGACGCTGCGCGATTCGGCGAGCGGCGTCTCCCGCATGGTCCGCAGGTCGAGCGCGTACAGCCGCCAGGGCGCGTCGGGACTGAGGCCCGCCACGCGCTTCTTGAACACCAGCCGGGTGCCGTCCGGTGACAGCGACGGGCACTCCACATTGGGACGGACCGTCGTCAGCGTGCGCGCGGCGACGTCCCCGCGCACGAGGTACGTCCGCCCCTTCGTGGCGACGGTGGCGTAGAAGCGGCGGTCGTCGGCGAAGGTGACGCCCCAGACGTTGACGTCGGGCGCGCGGTAGGTCCGCCCGTCCTTGATCACTCGGTACGACTCCAGGTTCGGCGTCAGCGTCCACGTCCGCGTGTCGACGATCGAGGTCCGCGTGGAGAACGCGCTGCTCGCGTAGGCGTCGCCGCCCACGAAGACCGTCCAGGCCGCCAGGTGACCGGACGGCGACATCCGCGCCCGCGACGGGACGCCCGCGAGGGGGAACTCGCGCAGCGTCTTCAGCCCCGTGTCGAGGATCGACGCGACGTAGCTCTCCCCCACCGCGTCGTCCGCTCCGCGGAGGCAGACCCCGGCGCCGGCGGCCGCGTGGAACCGCAGGCAGCGCACCGGCGCCGCGACGCGCCGCCCACCGGGGTCCGCGGCGTCGACGGACACCAGGTCGTCGCGGAACGGCCCCCAGGTCATGTTCCGGAAGATCATCTGCTTGTGGCCGGCGAGGGTGACCGTCCCGGCGACGACGCCGGGGCCGCCGGGCCGCTCCCCCTGGTCCCGGTCCCCCGCCCGGCCGCCGCCGTGCCAGACCGAGGCGGCGCCCGCCACGGTCAGCGCCACCACTGCCGCCGCTGCCGCCGACAGCGTGAGCAGTCGAGCCCGCGATGCCACCGCGCCTCCCATGGGTTTCCCGTCGGCTTCCCGTCGGCCCCGTCCGCCGCTCCCTCACCGGGCCGGCTCGAAGTCGGTCAGCTCCAGATTCCGGTGATGTCCGAGGCGGAGGCCGCGTTGCCCGCGTGGGTCGTCAGGCCGGCCAGGTCCTCCAGCGTCCGGAGCAGGTTGTAGTGGTTGTAGGTGGTGCTCGAACTGCTGCCCGCGGTGACGTGCGCGCCGTACACGACGGTCGCGATGCGGTTGCCGCTCAGGCTGTTGTCCTCGTCGAAGGTGAGGACGAGCAGGCTGTTGTTCGACTTCGCCCAGGTCGCGTAGGCGCCGAGATTGTTCTTCACCCAGGTGTCGCCGGTCGAGACCGAGCAGTCGTGCATGTCGTTGCAGAGGTTCGGCACCACGAAGGAGACCTTCGGCAGCGTCGCGAAGTTCGTGGGGAACTGCGCCATCGTGTACGCCGTGGACGCCGGCACGTTGGCGAAGCCGAACCACGGGTTGTGCTTCTGCGCGTACTTGGTGCCGCTGCTGGTGCACACCGTGGACCCCTGGCTGGGCAGGCCCTCGTTGTAGCTGCCCCACGTCTGCCCGGCGGCGATCAGCTCGGAGCCGAGGTTGGCGGCGGAGCTGAACCCGATCTTGACGCAGCTGTCGTTCGTGATGCCCTGGGTCTTGCCCGAGAACATCGCGTAGTAGTTGGGCTGGCTCGGGTGCGTCTCGGCGTAGAACTGACTGAGGTTGGCGCCGCCCGTACGCAGGGAGTTGATGTACGGGGCGCTGGAGCTGCCGATGACCTGCGAGTAGGCGTGGTTCTCGAAGACCACCACGACCACGTGGTCGGGCCGCGGCAGGGAGGCGGCGTCCGCCCCGGTCGCGGCCACGCCGCTGGCCGTGGCCGCGACGCCCAGCACGGAGGCGATCGCGAGGAACTTTCGCCGGGAATGCGTCTTTCCAGCAGAAAAGACCATGACCATCCTTCTTCGGGGGGTTTACGAAGCGATGTCAGATTAGATCGACATTGGGGATCTCTTGGAGCAGCCGGGTGAATAGCAGCCGAACACTGCGTGCCTCTCCCACGCGGCTCCCGGCCCCGCCGGGACTGCCGGGCCGGAGCTCGCCCGGCGACGGAGATCGTCTTCTGTTACCGTTGGTAACAGCTGAGAGGGGAGCGGGAAGATGACCTTCTGTCCCGAGGTGAGCGACGACGTCCGCGAGGTGCGCGACTGGGTGCACGAGTTCGCCAGGGACGTGATCCGTCCGGCCGGCGCGGAATGGGACGAACGGGAGGAGACCCCGTGGCCCGTCATCCAGGAGGCCGCCAAGATCGGGCTCTACTCCCTGGACTTCTTCGCACAACAGTGGTTCGAGGAGTCGGGGCTGGGGCTGCCGGTCGCGTTCGAGGAGCTGTTCTGGGGGGACGCGGGCATCGGCCTGTCCATCGTCGCGACCGGGCTCGCCGCCGCGGCGGTCGCCAAGAACGGCACGCCGGAGCAGATGGGTGAATGGCTCCCGCTCATGTTCGGCACGCCGGACGACGTGAGGCTCGGGGCGTTCTGCGCCTCGGAGCCGGACGCCGGGAGCGACATCGGCGCGATCAGGACGCGGGCCGTCTACGACGAGGCGGCGGACGAGTGGGTGCTCAACGGGGTAAAGACGTGGGCGACCAACGGCGGCATCGCCGACGTCCACGTGATCGTCGCGTCCGTCGACCCCGCTCTGGGCAGCCGGGGCCAGGCGTCGTTCGTCGTCCCGCCCGGCACCCGCGGGCTCTCACAGGGACAGAAGTTCAGGAAACACGGCATCCGGGCCTCGCACACCGCCGAGGTCGTCCTCGACGACGTACGGGTGCCTGGCCGGTGCCTGCTGGGCGGCCGGGACCGGCTGGAGGAGCGGCTGGCCCGGGTCAGGTCGGGCGCCCACGGCGGCGGCCAGGCCGCCATGCGCACCTTCGAGGCCACCCGCCCGGCCGTGGCCGCGATGGCCGTCGGCGTCGCCAGGGCCGCGTACGAGTACGCCCGCGACTACGCCCGGGAACGCGAGCAGTTCGGCCGGAGGATCGGCGAGAACCAGGCCGTCGCCTTCCTGCTGGCCGACATGGCCACCAGGGTCGACATGGCGCGGCTGATGACCTGGCGAGCCGCGTGGATGGCCCGCCAGGGCCGTCCGTTCGACCGGGCCGAGGGCTCCATGAGCAAGCTCGTGGCCGGCGAGACGGCGGTGTGGGTGACCGAGCAGGCCGTCCAGATCCTCGGCGGCGCCGGTTACACCCGCGAGCACCCGGTCGAGCGCTTCCACCGGGACGCCAAGATCTACACCATCTTCGAGGGCACCAGCGAGATCCAGCGCCTCATCATCGCCCGCGCCGTCACCGGCCTCCCCGTGCGCTGACAGCACCGCGGCCTCGCGCGAACGGCGGCGAGCCGTCGCCCGCTTCGGCGCCTGTCATTACGGAAGTCCATTTCCCGGCTTTCTATCGCCTTTTACGCTATTCATCAGGCGACGCGAGCGACGCCGCGCCGCGCCTCAGCGCGACCCGGCCCCTTTATTTACCGATATTTCGGCATACACCATTTCCTCTAGACATCTGACCTGATTTACAGATACATTGTCGCCGCCGAACCGAAGTGAGGACCGATGGCATGGGCGGGGCCGCCGGTCGAATGAGCCGGTTCGAATGAACGGAGGCCTTCTTCAGTGAGCGTTGCCGACGTGGAATCACGAGTGACAACCATCTGCGCGGAGGTTCTGAACCGTTCGGATCTCGGCCCCGACGACGACCTGATGGAGGCCGGGATGGACTCCCTGGCCGCCGTCGAGATCGTGACGCGGATCGAGCTCGCCTTCGGCGTCGACGTCGTCGACGCCGTGTTCGACACCCCGACGGTGCGCCAGCTCTGCCTGGTCGTCCGCAAGTCGATCGAGTCCGCCGGGGCGGCCGAGGGGTCCGATGGCACGGCCTGACTCCGCTCCGGAGTGGGGCTCGCTCACCGCCACGAACATCGCCGGCCTGGTCACGGGCGCCGCGGGCGCGTACGGCGACCGGCCGTACCTGATGCCCGCCGAGCCGGAGGGCCGCGTCCTCACCTTCGCGGACATCCTGACCTTCGCGAAGGGGTGCGCGGCCCTGCTCGACGAGCACGGTGTGCCGCGCGGGGGGCGCGTCGCCGTCGTCGCGCCCAACTCGTCGCTCGCCGCGCTGCTGTTCCTCGGCGTCGTCGCCGCGCAACGCGTGATCGTCCCACTGAACCCGAAGGCCGGTGCGGCCGAGCTGGACGTGCTCCTCGCCCACGCACGGCCGGGGCTCGTGCTCGGCCGCGCGCCGTCGGCCGCGAAGCTGGAGGGCCGCTGGGCCTGGCTGTCCGCCGACGACGAGCAGGCGCTGCTGTCGGACGTCCTGTCCCGCGGCGCGGCCTGCGCCGGACCGCTGCCCCCGGCCGGGGGCGACGGGACCGAGGACGCCACGATCGTCTACACCTCCGGCTCCACGGGCACGCCCAAGGGCGTCGTGCTGTCGCACCGGAGCCTGCTGTCCGGATCGGCCTCGATGGCGCGCTGGGCCGGCGCGGACGAGGACGATCTGATCCTCAACGTGAACCCGATGTTCCACGCGGGCGGGCAGATGTTCCCGACGCTGACCCCGCTGTGGAGCGGCGGCCGGACCGTCTGCGTCCGCTCGGAGGCGGGCCTGGCCCGGTTCTGGGGGTATGTGGACCGGTTCGAGCCCACCTGGACGCTGGTGGTCAACGCCTACCTGGCCCATCTGGCCGAGCGGCCGGAACGCCCGGTCTCCCGGCGCCTCAAGGGCGTGCTCGCCGGCGGCTCCCCGCTCAGCCCCGAGCTGATCCACCGTTTCGAGGGCACCTTCGGCATCCCCGTCCATCAGGTGTACGGCATGACCGAGATGGCGTCCGTCACCACCGTCGAGCCACGCCGGGAGCCGGGCGACCGCCGCACCGCCGGGCTGCCCATCGACTGCAGCGAGGTCCGCGTCGTCGCGGAGGACGGGAGCGACCGGCCGGCCGGGCAGAACGGCGAGGTCCTCCTGCGGGGCGACAACATGTTCACCCGCTACGAGGACGCCCCCGAGCTCACCGAGCGGCGGCTCAGGAACGGCTGGATCCACACCGGCGACCTGGGGCAGCTGGACGAGAACGGGGAGCTGTCCATCGTCGACAGGCTCGACAGCATGGTCATCGTCAACGGCGAGAACATGTACCCCGCCGAGGTCGAGGGCGTCGTGCCCCACCTCGAAGGCGTTGAGGACGCCGTCCTGGTGGCCCTGCCGCACCCGGTGACGGGGGTCGAGCTCGTGCTCGTCTACACGCTGCTGCCCGGGGCGACGGCCAGAGCCGACGATTGGCGCGCGACGCTGCTGAAGTTCGTCAGCACCTTCAAGGTGCCGCGCAGGTTCGTCCCGCTGGCGGACCTGGGCGCCGACGCCTTCCCCCGCACCCCGCTCGGCAAGATCGTACGGCCGGACGTCCAGCGGCTGGCGACCGAGCGCCTGTCGTGAGTTCCGGCGGGAGCGCTCCCCTGGTGGTCGACCAGATGCGGCGCGCGCTCCGGCTGGCCCACGAGCGGCGCGGCTCGTTCGAGGACATCCGCCGCCGCGAGGCCCTCGTCGCGGCCCGCCGCCGGGCCCTCATACCGGCCGTCGCGGAGACCTGCGGCGGTGTCGGGACGCTCCGCGTCCGGCGGGGCACGACCGGCGGGCCCGGCGTCATCGTGTTCGCGCACGGCGGCGGTTTCGTCACCGGTTCGCCGGAGCTGTGCCTCCCGCTCGCCGTACGGCTCGCCGAGTCGTCCGGGTGCGACGTCGTCCTGCCGCGCTACCGGCTGGCTCCCGAGCATCCCGCCCCCGCGGCGATCGACGACGTCACGGCGGTCGTCGTCGCGGTCTCCGCCGCGCTCCGCGCCGCCGACGGCGCGTCCGGCGGGGTGGTGCTGGCGGGGTGCTCGGCGGGCGGCGGGATCGCCCTGTCCGCGGCGCGCGCCCTGCGCGGGACGGACGCGGCGCCGCGCGGGCTGGTGCTCACCTCGCCCTGGGTGGACCTGCGGCTGCTCACGCCCACCCTCTCGCGGGCCGGCCGTCTCGACCCGGCCGTGACCTCCGACGAGCTGGGGCGCTGCGCGGACGCCTACCGCGGGCCGCTCCCGGTGACCGACCCGCACGTGTCCCCCGTCCTCGGCGATCTGCCGGGGCTGCCGCCGGCGCTCGTCCAGGTGGGCACGGACGAGGCGCTGCACGGCGACGCGGCGCTCCTGACCGCGCGGCTGCGCGCCGACGGCGTCGACTGCGAGCTGCGCGAGTGGCCCGCGATGATCCACAACTGGCAGTTCTTCCTGGAGTCCCTCGCCGAGGCGGGGGCCGCCGTCGACGAGGCCGCGCGCTGGTGCCGGGAGAGGCTGGCGCGTCCGCCGGGCGGGCCGGGCGGGCGGGGCGACGCCCGCTGACCGCGCGGCGCGTCCCCGCCCGTGTGATCCGCGGGCCGGCTCTCAGACCGGGCCGGCTCCGGGACCGGCCGGAAGGCTCCGCACCTGGCGGGAGGGCAGCGCGAACTGCATGGTGCCGACGGCGATCAACCGTCCGTCCACGTCGCTGACCCAGCCGTTGGTGACCGCCATCCGGCGTCCCAGCTTGGCCACCTGGATCACCACCTCCAGCGGGCCCGGCTCGGCGGCCTCCAGCAGGTTCACGCTGCCGTGCGTGAGCACTCCTGTCACCACCCGGCCCGCGTAGGCGTTGACCGCCAGGAACGCGGACAGGTCGAGCGCCTTGAAGATCGCCGGTCCGGAGAGCGTGCCGCCCGGCCTGGTCTCCAGCCCGTCGGGCCCGGCCGTCACCACCACGCGGCGCGGGGACACCTCCCTGACCCACAGGCCGGAGCCGGGCAGGAACTCCTCGAGGAGCTCCCGCACCTCCTCCAGCGACAGGCGGGGCTGCGTGACCGGGTGATCGATCGGGGGGCCCGTCTCGCCGGAACGCACACCGGCGCCGTTCAACCGCGGGGTCGCAATCATCGTCTCTCCTTGACGTCGGCCACGTGGGTGACGTGCTGCCAGGGGTACGCCGGCACAGTGGCGACGTTCCGGACGGCGCCGGACGTCTCCCAGGGCAGCGGCTCCGACTCGCCCAGGAACCGGACCCGGGGGTGCTCGCGGCCGCCGGCCAGCGCGTCCGCCGCCTCGCGGGCGGACGCCACGCCGCCCGCCTCGACCCACGCCGTACGGCGCTGGCGCGTGCGGCCGTGCGTGGCGGTGTACGCGAACGCCGGATATCCCGGCTCGCCGAGCTCGGCGAGGTGCTTCCGGTAGCGCCCGGCGAGTTCCTCCAGGGCGGCCGGGGTGCGGGCGGAGACCATGAACCCAGGCGCCGGGCCCGCGGCCGGTTCCGCCGGAGGCGCGGCGGACAGCACGGCGTAGGCGTTGGTCCCGCTCATGCCGTACGAGCAGACGGACGCGCGGTCGCCCGCCTCGGCCCCCCACACGCGCGGCGCGGCCGGGATGACGACACCGGTGCCGGACAGGTCGATCCTGGGGTTGAGCACGGCGAAGCCGGCCTGCGGGGGGATCACCCGCCGCTCCAGGCAGAGCAGGGCCTTGATGAGCCCCAGCACGCCCGCGGCCGACTCCGTGTGGCCGACGTTCGCCTTGACCGAGCCGACGTAGAGGGTGCGGTCACCGGCTCCGCCGTCCGGGCCCGGGCGGAGGGCGGCCGTGATGGCCGCCATCTCGATCGGGTCGCCGAGCGGCGTGCCCGTGCCGTGGGCCTCGTGGTAGCCGATGTCCGCCCCGGTCAGGCCCGTAGCCGCGAGCAGCGACGCGATGAGCCTGGTCTGGGCCTCCACGTTGGGCGCGGTGAAGGTGGCCGAACGCCCGTCCTGGTTGATGGCGCTGCCGTCGATCACGGCCCGGATCCGGTCGCGGTCGCGGAGCGCGTCGTCCAGGCGCTTCAAAATCACAGCCCCGCACGCCTCGCCGCGGACGAAGCCGTTCGCCGCGGCGTCGAACGGCCGTGAGCTGCCGTCCGGCGACAGCGCCCCGGTCTTGCCGACCTCCCGCGTGGTGTGCGGCGACAGGATCAGGTTGACCCCCGACGCGACGGCGACGTCGCAGTCTCCCGCGGCGAGCGCCCGGCAGGCGGTGTGGACCGCCACGAGCGACGACGAGCACGCCGTGTCCAGCGCGAACGCCGGCCCCTGTAACCCCAGGGCGTGCGCGATCCGCCCGGCCGAGAAGCTGTGCCCGTTTCCCACGGTGGTGTAGGAGTTGGGCTCCGCCGGCAGCCAGCGCCGGTAGTCCTGGCCCGTGACGCCCACGAAGACCCCGGCCGACTCGGCCACCGTGTGCGGCGGGATCGCGGCGTCCTCGAACGCCTCCCAGACGACTTCGAGCAGCAGCCGGTGCTGCGGGTCGGCCGTGCGGGCCTCGCGCGGCGACATGTCGAAGAACCGGGCGTCGAAGTCGAACGGCCGGTCCAGGTAGCCGCCCCGGGTGACCAGGTCGTCCCACTCCGCGCCGAAGGCGTCCCGACGGTCCGCCGGCATGTCGCCGGTCAGGACGCGCGCGCCCACGACGGCCGCCCAGTACGACTCGGTGTCGGTGACGCCGCCGGGGGCGCGGATGCCCGCGCCCACCACGGCGACGCGCGTGGGCCGGGGCGACGTGGGAGGCATCTCAGGCCACCCGGCGCAGCCAGTTGTGCGTGTCCGCGGCCCGGCCGTACTGGATGTCCACGATGTGCCGGCGGATGTCGAGCGTCGCGGCGCCGGGCCTCCCGTCGGCCACCACCTGCTCGTAGCCGTTGCCCTTGAACCCGACGATGGGCGTGATGACCGCCGCGGTCCCCGCCGCGAACATCTCGACGATGGAGCCGTCCGCGCAGCCGGCCCGCAGCTCGTCGATGCCGACCTGCCGCTCCACCGCTTTGAGCCCGTGCTCGACCGCCAGGTCGAGCACGCTCGTCCTGGTCACGCCGTCGAGGATGGTGCCGAGGCACGGCGTGACCACCTCCCGGTCGGCGGTGACGAGGAACAAGTTCATGGTGCCCGACTCCTCCAGGTGGCGGTGTTCGTCGCCGCTGAGGTAGAGCACCTGGTCGCAGCCGTGCTCGGCGGCCTCGACCTGCGCGGCGAGGCTTGAGGCGTAGTTGCCGCCGCACTTCGCCGCGCCCGTGCCGCCCCTGGCCGCCCGCGTGTAGTTCTCGCTCACCCAGAGCGTGACGCCGCCGCTTCCCGCCGCGAAGTACGCCGCCGCCGGAGAGGCGATCACGCCGTACCTGACCTCGGCCGCGGGGCGCACGCCGAGGAACGCCTCGGAACCGAACATGTACGGCCGGACGTAGAGGCTGCGCTCTCCGTCGTACGGAGGCACCCACGAGCGGTCGGCCCGCACCAGGGCCGTGACGCTCTCCACGAACAACTCCTCGTCGAGCACGGGAAGCGCCAGCCGCCGGGCCGAGTGCGCGAACCGCCGCGCGTTCAGCTCGGGCCGGAACAGCCAGACGCTCCCGTCGGCGTGCCGGAACGCCTTCACCCCTTCGAAGATCTCCTGCGCGTAGTGCAGCACGGCCGCCGCGGGGTGCAGCGTGACGGGCGCGAGCGCGGCCACCCGGAGATCGTGCCAGCCCGCGTCCGGCGTCCAGGTGGCGGACGCCATGTGGTCGGTGAAGTGCCGGCCGAATCCGGGGTCGGCGAGAATTTTCTCCCTTTCGTCGTCCGGAAGGGGACGCTCGGCGGGGTGAAACTGAAATTCGGCCCTCATATGTTTCCTCCTGACAATCGCCGGCTCAATCGGATCCGTCCGCGGCGGTGAACACCGCCACACAATTCTGCCCGCCGAACCCGAACGCGTTGGTGGACGCGACACGCACCGGCATCCGCCGGGCGTCATGCGGAACATAGTCCAGATCGCATTCCGGATCCGGGATGTTCAGGTTGACGGTGGGCGGCACGACGCCGTCACGAATCGCCATGGCGCACACCATCGCGCCGAGCGAGCCCGCCGCCCCGATCAGGTGGCCGACCATCGACTTCGGGCTGCTGACGGCGACGTGATCGGCGGCCGGGCCGAGGGCTTCGCGGATCGCCCGCGTTTCGGCCCGGTCGTTCGCCGCCGTGGAGGTGCCGTGCGCGCAGACGTAGTCGACGTCGGCGGGCCGCACCCCGGCCCTCTCGTGGGCCTGCCTGATCGCGGCCGCCGCGTGCTCGGCCCCCGGGCCGGGTGCGCTGACGTGGAAAGCGTCGCAGGTCAGCGCCCCACCGGCGACGGTCGCGTACGGGATGACACCGCGCCGTGCGGCGTGCTCCGCGGACTCCAGGACGAGGACCACGGCCCCCTCGCCGAACACGAACCCGTCGCGGTCGGCGGAGAACGGCCTGCTCGCGCCCTCGGGGTCGTCGTTGCGCTCGGACATCGCGCCCATGCTCACCAGGCCGGCGAACATCACGGGGGTGATCGCGGCGTCGGTGCCCCCGCAGACCACCACGTCGGCCTCGCCCGCGAGGATGAGCCTCCGGGCGTCGAGCAGCGCGTACAGGCCGCTCGCGCAGGCAAGGGCGCTGGCGTTGACCGGGCCGTGCGCCCCGAGGTCGATCGCTATCTCACAGGCCGGCATGTTGGTCAGCGACGAGGGGACGAAGTAGCTACTCGGCGCGAGGGGCTCCGGCGCGGTCAGCAGTCCCCGGGTCGCTGCCTCGACCGTGTCGAACCCGGCCACCGCCGCGTTCACCACCACGCCGACCCGCGCGGCGTTGCCGGCGTCGACCTCGAACTTCGCGTCGGCGACCGCCTCGCGCGCCGCCGCGATCGCGAACTGCGAGAAACGCGCGGACCGGCGGATCCGCTTGGCGTCGAGGAAGGCGGCGGGATCGAAGCCCTTCACCTCGGCCGCGATCCTGGTCGGCAGCCCGGCGGCGTCGAACGCGGTGACCGGGCCGACGCCGGACCGCCCGGCGAGGAGGTTGCGCCAGGTGACGTCCCGGCCGACGCCGACCGGCGTGACGGCGCCGATGCCGGTGATCACGACGTCGCGGCTCGGGTGTCTGTCAGCCATCGGCCGGCCCTCCCACACTCGCGGGACCGGCGCCGCCTCGCGCCCCGGGTCCCTCCTCATCGATCCCGTCCACGATCTCCCCCGCGATCTCGGTCGCGGCCTCCTCCGCGGCGGCGAACCCCTCGGCGAAGGCCCGTACGGCGTCCAGCCCGCCGGCGTCGCGCGCGCCGCCGGCGACGCGGTGCCACACCCCGGCCCGCCGGACGAGGGCGGGGACGACGTCGTCGGCGATCTGACCGGCGGCGATCACGACGGTGTCCGCCTCGATCACACGGTCACCGCCCTCCGCGCCGGAGACATCGGCGCCGCAGATGTGCACGCCCTCAGGCGAGATCCGCCGGCACCGGATGGCGGGCACGACCCGCACGCCCTGGCGGCGCAGCTCGGCGAGCACCGCCCAGCGGGTCGACCGGCCCACGCGTCCGGCGAGCCGCGCGCCGCGGTGCAGCACGGTGACCGGGACGCGCCCGGTGACCGGCACCGCGCCCGCCGCCAGGCCGTGCTCCCGCAGGAATCGTTCGGCGTCGCCGAGGGGGCTGTCGCCGCGGCTCGCCAGATGGGCGAGGTCGGCCGCGACGCCGCCGCCGCCGATGATCACGACGCGTCCTTTCATGGCCCCGTCGGCGAACGCCTCGGGGTAGGTCAGCACGTTGGGCAGATCGGCGCCGGGGATGTCCACCCGCCGCGGCCGCACCCCGGTGGCGACGATCGCCCCGTCGTACGAGCGCAGCAGATCGAGGTCGGCGGGCCCGATCGCCCGGCCGAGGTGGACGCGCACACCGTGGCGGGCCAGCTCGGCGGCGAAGTAGGCGACGGTCTCGCCGTAGTCGGACTTGCCGGGCACCCGGGCGGCCAGGCGGAACTGGCCGCCGAGCGCGTCGCCCGCCTCGTACAGGTCCACGCGGTGGCCGCGGACCGCCAGCCGCTGCGCGGCCTGCAGGCCGGCCGGCCCGCCCCCGACGACCGCGACGCGGCGCGGCGCGGCGGTCCGTACGGCACGCGTGGCGCGCTCCCGCCCCGCGCGGGGGTTCACCAGGCACGACACCTCGCGGTCGGCGAGCGAGCGGTCGACGCAGGCCTGGTTGCACCCGATGCAGACGTTGACCGCGCCGCCGCCACGGGCCTTCGCGACGATCCGCGGGTCCGCGAGGAACGGCCGCGCCATGGAGACGAAGTCGAGGGAGGTGGACGCGAGGATCTCGGCGGCCTGCCCGATCCGGGTCACCCGGTTTCCGGCGATCACCGGCAGCTCGCCGACCGCCGCCTTCACCCCCTCGGCGTACCGCACCCACGTCCCCGGCGGCACGACGGCCTGGACGGTGGGCACCGCGGACTCGTGCCAGCCGACGCCGACGTTCAGCGCGTCGGCTCCCGCGGCGGCCAGGGCCCGGGCGAACGCGAGGGCCTCGTCCCAGCCGGTGCCGCCCTCCATGAGGTCGAGGCCGGAGAACCGGACGATGACCGGGTAGCCGGGCCCGGCCGCCGCCCGGACCGCCCGCGTCACCTCCGCGCCGAACCGCCCGCGCCGCCCGGCGTCTCCGCCCCAGGCGTCGTCGCGGAGGTTGGTCAGCGGGGAGAGGAACTGGTCGATCAGGTACCCCTCCGAGCCCATGATCTCCACCGCGTCGAACCCGAGGTCGCGGGCGTACTCGGCTCCCCTGGCGAAGTCGCCGACGGTGTCGGCGATCTGCGCCGAGGTCAGGGCGACCGGCTCGCAGCGGGAGAACCGGCTGTAGACGGCGGACGGCGCGACCGGCGGCCGGCCGGACGCCGAGGGCGGCGCGTACCGGCCGGCGTGGAAGAGCTGCAGCGCGACCAGCCCGCCGGCGGCGTGCGCCTCCTCCGCGACCCGCCGCAGCCGGGACCGGTACCCGGCGTCGGTCAGGACCCCGTATCCGGGGCCGCCCGCGCCGGCCGCGTTCACCGCCGCTCCGCCGGTGACCATGAGCCCGGCGCCGCCTCTGGCCCGTTCCGCGTAGAACGCGGCCAGGCTCGCGCCCTCGTCGTCGCGCGACTCCAGGCCCAGGTGCATGGCGCCCATGACGATCCGGTGCGGGAGCTCCAGACCGCCGATCCGGCCGGCGGCGAAGACGCGGCCGAGGTCAGCCATGCCACGCCAGCGGCGGCGTCAGGTCCTCGGCGAACGGCGGCGCGACCACCGACAGGCCGCCGTCGACGACGATCGTCTGCCCCGTGACGTACTCCGAGGCGGGCGACAGCAGGAACGCGACCACGTCGGCGACCTCCTGGACGGTCCCCATCCGGGCCTTGGGGATCTTCGGCAGCACCCGCGACAGCGGCGCCATGCCGGGGACGTCGTAGAAGAAGGCCGAGGAGTCCGACTCGATGATGCCGCCGTTCACCGCGTTGACGTTGACGCCCTTGTGCGCGAACTCCACCGCCATGTACCGCACCCACGCCTCGATGGCCGCCTTGGCGGCCCCCAGGTTGGCGTAGGTGGGATAGGCCCGGATGCTGCCGTAGCTGGACAGGGCGACGATCCGGCCGCCGTCCGTCATCAGGCGCACGGCGTGCTGGGCGCCGAGCACGAAGGCCCGCACGTTCATCGCGTACGAGCGGTCCAGGTGGTGCCGCCGCAGATCCTCGATGTTCTTGAACGAACTGGCCGCCGCGTTGCAGACGAAGAAGTCGACCCGGCCGAAGGCGTCGCCCACGGCCTCGAACAGCGCGTCGATCTCCTCCGGCTGCTCGACGTCGGCCCGTACGGCGATCGCCGTGCCACCGGCCTGCTCGACGTCCTTGCACGTCCGCTCGGCGAGGTCGGCGTTCTTCTTGTAGTTCACCACGATCGAGGCGCCGCCCGCGGCCAGCGTCAGCGCGAGCGACCGCCCGATGCCGCGCGAACTGCCCGTGATCACCGCGACCTTGCCCTGATATCCCGTCATCGTCCGGCCCCCAGCACGTCCCGCGCGATCACCGTCTTCTGGATCTCGTTGGTGCCCTCCTCGAACCGCTGCGCCCTCGCGTCGCGGTAGACCCGTTCGATCGGGCTCGACTCCCAGTAGCCGATGCCGCCGTGCACCTGCAGCGCCTTGTCGGTGACCCGGGTGAGCATGTCGACCGCGGTCAGCTTCGCCATTGACGACAGCGCCGCCGCCCGCTCGTCGCCCAGCTCCCAGCGGCGCGCCGCGTAGAGGGTGAGCTGGCGGGCGGCCTCCAGGTCGGCCGCGTTCTCGGCGAGCGCGAACGCGATCGCCTGCCGCGAGGCCAGCGGCTTGCCGAAGGTGCGCCGGGTCCGGGCGTGCTCGGTGGCGAGCTCCTGGGCCCGCCGGGCGAGCCCGACGCAGGTCATGGCGACCGCGATGCGGCTGGGGGTGAGGAAGCCGCCCAGGGCGACCTCCAGGCCGCGGCCCTCGTCGCCGAGCCGGTTGGCCACCGGCACCGGGGTGCGGTCGAAGAGCAGCCGGGCGTGGTCGGTGCCGCGAACGCCCATGGTGCCGGGCATGGCCTCCACGGTGACGCCGGGCGCGTGCCGGTCCACCAGGAGGGCGACCGTGCCGTCCCGCCCCGCGGTGCCCTCCAGGCGGGCGAACAGCAGCCAGTAGTCGCAGCTCACCCCGAAGGTGATCAGGTGCTTCTCCCCGGACAGGAGGTAGGTGTCCCCTTCGCGGGTCACGCTGCTGCGCAGGTCGGCCCCGGTGCCCGCGGTCGGCTCCGTCAGCGTGAACGCGACCCTGATGTCACCGGCGACCTGGGGCAGCACGAACTTCTTGCGCTGCTCGTCGGTGGCGAACCGGTCCATGGACCGCCACACGCCGTTGCACACGTGCACGATCATCCGTACCGAGGCGTGCGACATCGAGACCAGTTCGAGGACCTCGAGGTAGCGGGAGAACGGGATGCCCCGTCCGCCGTACTCCTGCGGCGCGGCCAGCCGCAGGTAGCCGCGGTCGCGCAGGTCCTCCCACAGCCGTTCGGGCACCGCGCGGGTGCGCTCGATCTCCGCCGCGTACTTCTCACCGGGGCCGCGGACGAACGCCTCGACCTCCTCGAGCAATGCCCCTAACTGCGCCTCGTCGGCCGTCATCACCCTCGTCCCTCGCTGTCGATCGATCGCCGTACCCACTCGCGGAGCACGAACTTCTGCACCTTGCCTGCCGGGTTGCGGGGCAGCCGGTCGACGACCTCCAGCCGCTCCGGCCAGTAGTGCTTGGCCACCCGGCGGGCATCGAGGAAGCCGCGTACCTCCGTCAGGTCGATCGGCCCCGCCGCCACCACGTACGCGCACGCGCGCTCGCCCAGCCGGTCGTCGGGCATGGCGACGATCGCGACGTCCGCGACGGCGGGGTGGGTGTGCAGCAGCTGCTCGATCTCCGCGACCGGCACCTTCTCGCCGCCACGGTTGATCACGTCCTTGACCCGGCCGGTGATCCGGACGAACCCCGCCTGGTCGATCACCGCGAGGTCGCCGCTGCGGTACCAGCCGTCGGGGGTGATCGCGGCCTCGGTCCACTCCGGATGGTCCAGGTAGCCCTCGAAGAGGCACCTGCTGGTGATCTCGAAGTTGCCCTCCTGGTCGGGGCCGAGGACGTTCCCCGCGTCGTCGGTCACCCGGATGCGGACGCCGGTGAGGGCGCGCCCGTCGGTGCCCCAAACCAGTCCCGGCTCGTCGCCGGGCGCGGCCAGGGTGCCGAGGCCGGTCTCGGTGGTGCCCCATGCGCCGCACACCGCGGCACCCAGCGTGCGGGTCGCCCGCTCCGCGAGCGCGCGCGGCACGGCCGTCCCGGTGGCCACGAAGACGCGCAGCGACTCGGGTGTCAGGCCCGTCTCCTCGACGGCGTTCAGCAGGTCCGACAGGAACGGCGTGGCCGCCTGGACGAAGGTGCAGCCCCATCGGCGCAGCGCGCCGAGCGCGGCGCGGCCGTCCCACACCGGCTGCACGACGTGCGGCACGCCGAGCGTCAGGGCCAGCCACATGCCATAGAGGAACCCGGTCTGGTGGGCCATCGGAGACGGAACGAAGATCCGGTCGCCGGGGGTGAGGCCCAGGTGCCGCACCTCCATCGCCGCGGCCCTGGTCAGCACGTCCATCCGGTGCAGCACGCCCTTGGGCTCCCCCGAGGTGCCCGAGGTGAACAGCAGCTGGGCGAGGGCGCCCGGCTCCGGCCGGCGCGCGTCGAGGGCGGAGCGGTCCACCGGCTGCCCGGCCACCGCCTCCTCGAAGCGGTGCCAGCGCGCCCTCGCGTCACCCGGCGCCTCCGGCGGAAGCGCCCGGTCGCCGCCGACCACGAGGACGTGCTCGACCGGCGGGGCGTCCGGCCCGGCGAGCAGCCCGGCCAGCTCGGCGGCGTGCTCACGCCCGCGGAACCGGTCGGGCACGACGACCACCCGCGCGCGGGAACGGCCCAGCATGAAGGCCATCTCGCGTTCGCGGAAGATCGGCATGAGCGGGCAGGCGATCGCGCCGATCCGGGCCGCCGCCACCGAAAGCACGGTGAACTCCGTCCAGTTCGGCAGCTGCCAGGCCACCGGCTCGCCGGGCGCGACGCCCAGCCGGAGCAGCAGCGACGCGGCGGCGTCCGCGCGCTCGTCGAGCTCTCTCCAGGTGACGACCTGTTCGGGGCGGCCCGGCGAGGCCACCTCGACCATCGCCGTGTCGTCCGGCCGCCGCCGCGCCCAGCGGCGCACGTACGCGCCGAGCGTGGTGGCCGCCAGCCTGCCCGGCTCGATCGCCGGGGCCGTGCCGGCGGGACGCGCCGTGCCCGCCGTGCCCGCCGCATCGGCCCTGTCCGTCCCGCGTCGTGCGGGCCGGACCGTCGTCTCCACCGACATGGACATGCCGATCGAGTTCATCTCGTCGAGGAAGCGCGGATACGAGATCTGGTAGGCGTTCGGGTAGGTCAGCCGGCTCTCGCCGTCGGCACGCGAGGCGGCGACCGCCAGCGCCATCAGCACCCGGTGGTCGTTGAAGGACGACAGGTCGGCGGGGGCGAAGTCGCCGGCGCCGTGGCAGAGCAGCCGCTCCCCGCGCAGCTCCAGCCGCGCGCCCATGCGGTTGAGCTGCAGCATCGCGGAGACCCTGTCGGACTCCTTGAGCCGCACGTGCGCGACGTTGTCCAGGACGGACGTCCCGCCGGCCTGGCTCGCGAGCACGCTCAGCACCGGCAGCATGTCCGGGACCACGCGGCAGTCGACCGACACCGGGGACAGCCGCAGGCCGTCGTGGCGCACCCGGACGAAGCCGGTGGCGGGATCGGGGTCGAGCGGCACGCCCATCCCGGCCAGGACGGTCAGCAGGTCGGCCTCGGGGTGATCGGTCCGCGCCGCGCCGACCGCGGGCAGACCGCGGAACAGCACGTCAGACGGGTGCAGCGCGGTGGCCGCGAGCCCGAACGCGGCGGCGCCGATGTCCGGTGGAAGGCACACCGTCGCCGGGTGCGGCCGCTGCCCCGGCTCGACGGAGAAGCTGCGGCCGTCCGCGCCGACGTCCACGACCAGGCCGAAACGCCGCATCATCGCGATGGTGAGGTCGACGTACGAACGCTCGTTGAACGGGCCGGTGACCTCGATGAGGCTGGGGCCGGACGCGAACGGCGCGACGAGCAGCAGGCCCGAGATCCACTGCGACAGGGCGCCGGGGATGGCGACCCTGCCTCCGGCCGGACGGTGCGGGACGACCGAGATGGGCGGGCTGCCGGTGGGCGCGTCGAGGCGCACACCCAGTGCGGCGAGCGCCTCGAGCAGCGGCCGGATCGGCCTGCGCTGGAAGTACTTCTGCCCCACGATCGTGACGGGCGCGGCCGCCAGGGAGACCAGCGGCGTCAGGAAGTAGAGAGTGGTGCCGGAACTGCCGACCGTCACCCGCTCGCGCACCGGGCGGTACTGCCCGCCCTCCACCACGAACGTGTCCCCGTCGACCTCGATGGACGTGCCGAGCTGCCGGAGCGCCCGGATGGTGTGCCGGACGTGGCCCGCCTCCGAAAGGCCGTGGATGCGGCTGGTCCCCGGCGCGAGCGAGGCGAGGATCAGGGCCCGGTGAGCGTGATATTTGGAGACCGGAATGTCGAGTGTCCCGGTGAGCGGTCCGACCGGACCCTTGACCAGGAGACGCACGCAGTGCTCCTTCCGTCCGTCACGGCAGTCGCCACGACGAGAGATGTCCCGGGCACGCTCGGTGCCGGGGCCGGGTGCCGAGACCGCGGCGCCGGGTCACGGCGCCGGTCACGGCGCGACGGGCATGGTGGGGGCCGCTCCGCGGGCGACATCCGGGGTGCCGCCGGGGGTGACGGGCGCGGCCGGGCGGCCGGCCCCGACCCCTCCGGTGACCGCGTGCATGCCGCCGTCGGCGTGCAGCACCTGGCCGGTGGTGTATCTCGCGAGGTCGGACAGGAGGAACAGCACCGAGCCGACCACGCGCGCCGGATCGGTGCGGTCCCACCCGAGGGGTGCCCACCGCTCGTAGTAGTCCGCGAGGTCGCCGAAGGAGGCCACCCCGCGCGCGGACACGGTCTCCACGGGTCCCGCGGCCACCAGGTTCGCCCGGATGCCGGAGGGGCCCAGATAGAGGGCCAGGTACTGGCAGATGGACTCCATCGCGGTCTTGAACACGCCCATCCAGTCGTAGCCCGGCAGGGCCCGGCCGGTGTCGACGGTCATCCCGACGATCGACCCGCCGTGCTCGGCGCGGGCCAGCGCGGGCGCGACCGCGTACGCGAGTTGCTGGAGGGAGTACGCGGAGGTGCGGAAACCCTGGAGGGCGCTGTCGGCCGGGGTGCTGAGGAACGCCGAGCCCAGCGCGTCGGACGGCGCGTAGGCGACGCTGTGCAGCACGCCGTCGATCCGGTCCCACCCCCCGACCTCCTCGGCCAGGGCCCGGAAACCCGCGTCGTCGGTCACGTCGAGTTCGAGGACGTCCGCCGCGGACGGCAGCAGACCGGCCGCCTTGCGGGTGATGCGCAGGGCGCGCCCGAACGACGTCAGCACGACGTCGGCGCCCTCCCGCTGCAGCGCCGCCGCGACATGCCAGGCGATGGACTCGTCGTTGAGCACACCGGTGATGAGGTACTTCCTGCCCGTGAACAGTCCGAACACCTGATGACTCCCGTCGCGGCCGGGCCGCGCCCGGTCCCCCCGCCGCGGCCCGGCCGCGGCCTCCGGGGACGACCTCGAACGCGGCCTCCTCCCCCTGTCTCACCCGGGTCCCTGGGTCACCCAGGTCTCACCCAGGCGGTCCGCCGCGCGCGGCGAACCCCATCGATCACGCGGAGGCCGCCGGCCTCTCCCGTACGACGCGCTCGGCCAGCTGCCCCAGGGTGATGCCGACGAGGTCCCGGCGCGGGATCTCGACCCCGTAGTCACGCTTGATCGAGGTCATCAGGTCGGCGACGTCGAGCGAGTCGATGTCGAGCTCGTCGAACCTCGCGTCCGCGGTGATCGAGTCCTCCTCCACACCGAGGTCGAGCAGCTCCTTCTTGATGAACTCCTGGATGGTGGACTCCACGGCTTCCTGCGACATGTCTGCGTTCCCTTCGGCTAGACGGCGGATGCGGACGTGGGACGGCGGGCGAAGTTCGGCGAATGGCGCTGCGACCAGTACCACTGCCGCCAGTAGGCCTCGGCGAGGTCGACCCACGTCTCCAACCGGCCGGCGTCGTCGAGGAACCGGTTGAGGCTGACGACCAGCCAGGTGTAGACGGCCTGACTGTCGCGGCAGCCGCCGCAGTCCCCCGAGGTGCAGCAGAACTGCAGGGTCCGGTAGTCGGCGCCGTAGACGGCGAACCCGTCGATGACCGGCTGGCCGCTGGCCACCCGCTCGGCGTGCTCGGGAAGCTCGACGCTGATGCTCGGGCAGACGTCGTATCCGAACTGGCCGCCCCAGTGGGTGCGCCCGGTGATCAGTGTCTCGATGTAGTAGGGGTGGCTCACCACCGTCTCCGGGAACAGCTCCTTCACCCGGAGCGCCTCGGCCAGGGTCCGCTTCTCGTTCTCGATCCGCAGCGGGTGGTCGGTGCCGTGCGCGCTGTAGAAGTTGAAGGTGACCTGGTTTCCATTGTCCTGGATGGCCCGAACCGTCGACTCGACGTACTGCAGGCCCTCCTCCGACAGGGCGTAGACGAAGGTGACCCGGGGATCGTCGCGGTAGTGGTTCAGGGCCTTCTCGAAGAGGCCGGTGAACGTCGACCCGTTGGGCCGGTGCGCGCGCAGGTCGTCGTCGAGCGGCCCGCCGCCGAAGAGGCTGATCGCGACCGCGACGTTCTCGAAGCCCTCACGGGGCAGGGGCCGCAGCCCGTTGGTCGAGATCGTGATGTACGGGAGCCGCTCGACGAACGGGATGACCCGGTTGAGCACCAGGGTCGGCTCGCCGCCGATGAGCGTCGCCTGGGTCACCCCGTCGGCGTCCAGCTTCTCGGCGAAGGCCCGGATCAGTCCCAGGTCGGACGTCTCGGGGACCGCGGCGTCGAAACCGCCCTCGAAGTACCAGCATCCCTTGCAGCGGATGTTGCAGGTGGTGGTCAGGTGGACCTCGCAGGCGCGGACCCGGCGGCCCATGTCCCGGATGGTCTGCAGGCGCCCGGCGAGGTCGGGGCGCTCGGCGAGCAGCGCGCGCAGCCGGGCCTTCGACTCGCGTCGTCCCGGTACGGGCGGATTGATATGGACCGGAATCGCCGTCATCTGATCAGGCCGCCTCAGTGCCGGGCACGCGCAGTCCCAGCTCCACGATGCGGCGCGACACGATGGCGACCCACTGGTCGCGGGCCTCGGCGTTGGTGGTCTTGCGCAGGCCGTACCGGACCGCCAGGTCCGCCCGCCTGGAGTTCGGGTTGCCGAAGACGCCGATGAAGGTGGGCCACAGCCGGTCGACGGCCGCCTGCAGCTGCTCGCGCCCCTCCTCGGTCACGGCGAGGTTCCGGCACACGCGGGCGCCGTGGGCGATGTGGATCTTCTCGTCGAGGATGATGGTGCGGACGGCGTCCGCCCACGGCTTGTAGCTGCTCTCCGCGAACTCGCGGATCATCAGCAGCGCCGCCTCCTCGCCGATGTAGGAGAAGACGCCGCGCTCCGCCCACGTGGTGCACGTGTGCAGTCCCTGGTCCGCGAACAGGTTGCGGTCGTCGAGCGACTGCGTCTCCATGTAGGTGGTGTCGACGCCGAGGTCGGCCAGCACCTTCTTGCCGATCTTGTAGTGGTCGTACTCCTCGGCGGCGCGCTCGGCGCACACCTGACGCTCCTCCGCGTTCGGCGCCATCGGGAGGAACATCATCGTGTAGTCGTCGCCGCCGGACAGCTCGCCCTCGGTGTTGATCATTATTTGACTGATGAGTAACTTCTGGTAGTCGGCGGGCGCCCGGTGAAATTCCTCTGGTGTTCGCACCACGAATGCTTCGTCATCGAGAACCGCGACTTTCTGGGCCACCGTCACGCCACCCTCCAATACCGGGCTGGGCCTACTGTTTCTCCAGGTACACGCACGTGAATATCGCGGAGATCGCGCCAGGCTCCGGCGCTCCGAACGTCCCCCGTCCCTGGCGGAAGCTATCAACAAGTCAAGGCCCAAAACAAGGGCGGGGTTACGACGGTGTGGCCTCCCCGTGAATGACGGGCCCTCCCCCATTCTCGTTTCCGCTGCTGAGAGGCGGTCCGCCGGGAGATTTCCACACCACCGAGCCCTGATATAACACTAAAGTAGTATGAGCCTCCGACCTGCGGGTTCATCGAAAATGACGGCCACTCGAACGGCCAGGCAGCGGGCGCGAATTTTGGTCCCTACAGATCCGCGAGAGTCCCCATGACGCTAATCGGGTACGGTCGGTGACGATCCCGATACAGGAACATGACCACACCGAAGCCACCCCGTCATGCGTGTCGTAAACAGCCCATCGGGAATGCCGGCGGACCAGAATTCGCCACTCCGATCCGCCGACCGAAACGTGCGGGACACGGCATGGGCGAACGGATCCGGGCGACCGATAAATGAGCGCTCCACGGCCGATTACCGGTGAGACGTACTGTGGTTTACTGAATCGGCGGACTCCGCGGCCGGAATGGCCGGCCCCCCGGGTCGCCGGCCGGTGCGCAGGCCTATTCGCGTTCGGAGGGCAGGGCAATGACCACGACACCGCTGGAGAGCGACTTCGACCCCTTCGCACCGGAGACCATGGCCGATCCGTACCCGGCCCTCGCCGGCCTGCTCCGCTCCGGCGAGCCGGCCTATCTGGAGCACCGCGAGATGTGGGTCGTGACGCGGTACGACGACGTACGGGCGGCCACCAAGGACCACACGCGATTCTCCTCAGCCGACGGCATCGCCTACGACCGTTCGCGGCTGCCGATCCTCTTCGGCGTCGACCCGCCGGACCACACCCGGCTCCGCCGCCTGATCAGCCGGGACTTCACGCCCCGCGCCGTGGAGTCGTGGCGTCCGCTCGTCGAGCGGATCTGCGGCGAGCTCGTCCGCGCGGCCGTCGAGGCCGGGGAGGTCGACCTGGTGCGCGAGGTGCTCGTGCCGCTTCCGGTGCGCGTCATCGCCGCGCTCCTCGGCATTCCGGGCGACGACGTCGCGCAGTTCAAGGCGTGGTCCGAAGGGGTCATCGAGGGGTTCAACGCCAACGCCCGGCTCCGCGTCCACGGGCGGCTCGGGCCGGACGCCACGGAGGAGGCCGCGCACCGCCAGCGGGCCGCCAAGAAGGCGCTCTCGGCCGTCGCGAACATCTCCGTCTACTTCCACACCCTGCTGGAGGAGCGGCGGGCGCAGCCGCGCGGCACCGACCTGATCTCGAAGCTGCTCGCCGCCAACGAGGACAACCTGCGCGACGACGAACTCGTCTGGCTCTGCCTCGCCCTGCTCGTCGGCGGCAACGAGACGACGACGCACCTGCTGGGAAACCTGTGCGTCGCCCTGATGGACCACCCCGGCGAGCACCGGCTCGCCCGCACCGGCCCGGAGCCCATGGCGGCGGCCATCGAGGAGACCCTGCGGTTCGATCCGCCCGTCCAGAGTGTCTTCCGCACGGCGGCCGGCGACATCGAGATCGGCGGCACGCTCATCCCGCGCGGCTCCCGGGTGCAACTGTCGTTCGCCGCGGCGAACCGCGACCCGCGCCGGTGGGACGATCCCGGCCGGTTCTCCATCGAGCGGGCGTCCGACGGACACCTGTCGTTCGGCAGCGGGATCCACTTCTGCGTCGGCGCCCCGCTGGTCCGGCTGGAGGCGGCGACGTTCCTTCGGCAGCTCTTCGAGAGCACCGACGCCATGGCGCTCAACGGCGAGCCGGAAAGGATCAAGAGCCCGACGTTCCGCGGATTCGCGCGGCTGCCGATGCGGCTCACGCCGTCCGCGCGCGCGTCGTAGGTCGTCAGTGGCCCCGCCGGGCCGACGTACGGAGAGAGGCCGGCAATTTGACCAACCAGGCACCGTCGCCGATCGCCCCGACGGCCCTGCCGCTGTCGCTGCAGCACACGGAGAACATGCCGGCGGGGTTCGCCGCGTCGACCAACGTGCCGATCGTCGCCGCCCGGTTCGGTGACGGACTGTGCCCCGATCGGCTGGCGCGCGCCTTCGCGTCCGTGGTCGCCCGGCACGAGGCCCTCCGCCTGCGATTCGTCTCCGGGCCCGGCGGCCCGGCCGGCCAGGTCATCGCCGCCGCCGGCGCCGTCGTCCGTGACTCTCTCCCGGGTGTTACCGACGACGCCGAGGTGACGGCCGAGTTCGAACGGATCCTGCGCGACCCGATGGATCTGGCCTCGGACGGCCCGGTGATCTCCAGGATCTACCGGCTCGGCGACGGCGGCCACGCGGCGCTGTTCGCGGTGAGCCACGTGGCCGCGGACGGCTGGTCCGCCGGTGTGCTGCGGCGCGACATCTCCCGGCTCTACCTGCGACCGCCGGACGGAGCGCTGCCCGCCCTGGAGGAGGACTACTACAGCCGCCACATGCCGGCCCAGCGCCGACCCGGCGAGACACTCACCGCGCGTCAGGCCGGCTTCTTCCGGTCGTCGCTGCGAGGAGTGCCCGCGCTGCCGGCGCGCCGGGGGCCGGACACCTCGCCCGTCCCGGCGTACCGGTACGCGGGGCGGCGGCTGGCGGACGCGGACGCTTCGGCCGTGTTCGACCTGGCGCGACGGTTGCGCACCACACCCGCCAAGATCCTCATGGCGGCCGCGTTCCTCGCGCTGCGCGACTACTTCGGCCGCGATTCCTTCGGCGTCCTGGACGTCGGCGCCGCGCGGAGCCGGGGCCAGGCCGACTGGGTCGGCCTGCTGTCCAAGGGCGTTCCCGTGCCCGTCCGCGCGCGGGACGACATGACGGCCGGAGGGTTCGTCGCGGACGTCCACCGGCAGTCACTGCAGGCGCTGCACATGATCAACGAGCCGTACACCCTCAAGCGGGTCCTCACCCTCCTCCACGGCACGGGCGAGTCGGACATGGCGAGCGCCCTCTACCGGCGGTTCTGGACGGACGAGGCGCCGTCCTCCCATTCGGTCATGTTCAACTGCCTCACCGTCCCGCCCGCACCGGCGGCGCCCTTCGGGCCGGACGTGGCGGTCCGCCCGCTTTTCCCGCGGGTTCCGCAGGCGCCGCAGAAGAGCAGGATCTCCGACCTGGACGTGCTCCCCGTCATCGAGGGCACGTCCATCACCGTCGCCGTCGCCGCGCACCCCGGCGTTCACGACGCGGCGGACGTGGAACGCGTCCTGTCGTCGTTCGAGCGCGTTTTGATCCGCTGGGCCCGCGACTGGGACGGGGACGCGCCCCTCTCCCGCTTCCGGTGACGCCCGCGTTTGGTTCCCTTCATGGTGACTTCCGCGTTTGGCGCCGCGGGACGGCCGCCGGGCATGGCAGCCGTCCGATCGGGAACTCCCTGGTCATGACCGAAGAAACGCACCAGTGGCGGGGCCGCCGCCCGGACGGGCTCGACGACACCACGGTCGAGGCCCTCAACCTGCTGTCCGACGCGCTGGGGATGGCGGTGCGCGCCCGCGGCCACCTCTACAGCTTCCATCAGCTCACCGGCGGCGCGCACGAGCGGCTCGCGGAGGCCGTGGAGCTGCTGCGGAACGCCGGCCACCACGAGCAGGCGGAGACGCTGTCGAAGGAACTGCTCGGCCTGGACGTCCTCCCGGGCAGATGGACGTTCCAGGTCGTCGAGGAGTACGACGACGGCTACTACGCGGCATTCACGGCGATGGAGAAGCGCCTGCGCGACGACCTGGCGGGGGGCCGGCGCAACATCCAGGAGTCGGAGCTGAAGGAGAGCCAGCAGAGCTGAGCGCTCGAAACGCCCGGGGGTGGCGCCGAGCCGAAGGCGCGCCCCCGGGCGGACAAATGTCATCCTCCCAGGGGAGCACGTCTTTACCCCCGTGGAGGAAGTCTGTCCACAGGCCCAATCGCGATTTGACTACCGCATGTAATCGGCTGATAGCTTCCCGCGCATGCCTGGCGCCCGACACGACGCGACCAACGAACTGGTCCGCCACCACCCCGAACTCGTCCAGCACCTCCTCCAGACCGTCGGCGGCTTCCCCCTGCCCGACAACGTCCCACTCCACATCCACAGCGGCGAACTCAACGACCGCATCTCCACCAACCGCCACGCCGACACCCTCATCCTCGCCGACCCCCCACACGACCCCCACTACGGCCTGATCTGCGAAATCACCGACCCCGACCAGGCCGTCGCCGACCCCGCCATGGCCACACTGTCAGTGATGCACCACGGCGACCGCAAAGAAGTCGCCGAAGCATTCCTGATCGGCCTCTCCACCCTCGATAACTCAGCGCGATATTATGAATACGCTCACGACATGGCTCCCCACCCGGTCAGACAAACCCTGGAGGAGTGATGACCACCACCAGCTGGCCCGTGTACAGCCCCTTCGCGAAAGAGCACTACGGCAAGGGCAAAGCCGAAGGCCTGGTCGAAGGCGCAGTGAAGGGCAAGGCGGAAGGCCTGGCCGAAGGCAAGGCCGCCGCGATACTGGCCGTACTCGCCGCCCGCGACCTCACCGTCACCCAAGCACAACGAGAGCTGATCGAAAACACCACCGACCACGACCGCCTCGACACCTGGGTCCGCCGCGCCGTAACCGTCCCCTCCACCGACGCGCTCCTCACCCCGGAGCAGGGCCGGTCGCCGTCTCATCCGGGAGCGCCCGACACGGCGGCAGACCGGTGACCGCGGGCCGGCCCTGAGACCCGTTCCCGAACGCCGGGGCCCGCGCTCCCGGCGTTCGGCGGCTGCTACAGGTTGTGCCGGGGAGAGGCCGGTTCGCGCCACCCCAGCATCGCCTCGGTCATCCGGACGGCCATGACGGCCCCGGGCACGTCGTGCACCCGGACGATCCGGGCGCCCTGGAGGACGCAGGCGACGTTCGCCGCGATCGTGCCCTCAAGCCGCCGATCCTTGGGCAGGTCCAGTGTCTCGCCGATGAAGTCCTTGTTGGACACCGCGACCAGCGTCGGATAGCCGATCGCGCAGATCTCGCCGAGCCGCCTGGTCAGCTCCAGGGAATGGTAGGTGTTCTTGTTCAGGTCGTGGCCGGGATCGATGACGATGTGGTCGGCCGGGATGCCGTTTTCGACGGCGAACCGAGCCCGGTCCCTCAGGAACTCGGCGACCTCAGCGACCACGTCGCCGTAGGCGGGCCGGGCGACCAATTTGCCCGGGCCGCCGATGCTGTGGGTGACGACGGCGTGTGCTCCGGCCTCGGCGACGGCGACGCAGACGCCGGGCCCGCGCAGCCCGTTGGTGTCGTTCAGCACGTCGGCCCCGGCGGCGAACGCGGCCCTCGCGACCTCGGCGCGGTGGGTGTCCACGGAGATCACGGCGTCGGTCTTCGCGCGGATCCGCTCGATGACCGGCACGACCCTGCCGATCTCCTCGCCGACCCCGATCTCGTCCTGGTCGTGGCGGAAGGCGAGGCCACCGACGTCGAGCCAGTCCGCGCCGTCCTCGACGGCCCGCAGGGCCGCCTCCACGGCCTGGTCCAGGGCGAACGTCCGCCCCCTGTCATGGAAGGAGTTCGGCGTCCGGTTCACGATCGCCATGATCGCGACCTGCCGGTTGAAGTCGAACGTCCGCCGGCCGATGCGCCGGACCGGCGCGATCAGGTCGGGGAGGAAGATACTGCTCGCCTCGCGCCCCATGAACTCTCTTCCCTCGATGACGACGATCACTAGGCCATGCGCCGCCCTGAGCGTACGGCTCCGGCGCGCGCCACGGCGCGCGGGTCGCTCACTCCGCCGCGTGGCGTTCCAGGAACGCGTACACGTCGGCCTCGTCGACCCCGGGGAACGAGCCGGGCGGCAGCACGGTCAGCACGTGTGAGTTGGCCCGCGCCGAGGGCCAGGCGTATCCCTCCCACCGCTGCGCCAGCTCGGCCGGGGGACGGCGGCAGCATTCGCCGCTCGGGCAGTTCGACCGGGTCCGTGTCGTGGTGTCGCGCCCGCGGAACCAGCGTGACTCGCGGAACGGCACACCCAGGGTGATCGCGAAGTCCTTCTCCAGGGCGGGGTCGACGTGGGCGACGCAGAAGTACGTGCCGGTGGGCGTGTCGGAGTACTGGTAGTAGAGGGAGAACCGGTCCGGCGAGCGGAACACCTGGCGGCCCGACCACTGGCGGCACATCCGCTGCCCCTCGATCGCTCCCTGCTCGTCGGCGGGGAAGACGATGCCGTCGTTCTCGTACGCCTTGTAGATGATGCCGCCCGCGTCGTTGCGGACGAAATGGCAGGTCAGGTCGAGATGCCGGGTGGCGAGATTGGTGAAGCGGTGCGCGGCCATCTCGTAGGAGACGGCGAAGACGTCACGCAGGTCCTCCACGGACAGGGACCTGTCGTTCTTGGCCTCCCGCAGGAACGGTACGGCGGCGGCCTCGGGCACCAGGACGGCCGCGGCGAAGTAGTTGGCCTCCACCCGCTGGCGCAGGAAGTCCGCGAAGTCGCGCGGCCTGTCGTGCCGCAGGGCGATGTGACCGAGGGTCTGCAGCAGGACCGTGCGCGGGGTGTGCATGCCGAGCTGCTCGCGCTTGAGGTAGATACGCCGGTTGCGCAGGTCGGTGACCGACCTGGCCGAGCGGGGCAGGTCGGGGGCCGTGTGGACGGTGTAGCCGAAGTGCGCCACCAGCGCCTGCACGGTGCTCTCCGAGAGCGCTCCGGCACGGTAACCGACCGCGGCGAGCGCCTCGGCCGCCGACGTCTCGATGTCCTCGAAGTAGTTGCCGATCTCCCGTTGCCCGCGGCGCAGCTCCGCGTTGGCGGTCCGGGCCTCCTCGGGCGTCGCGGTGCCCTTGGCCTGCCGCGCCTTGAGCTCCTCGTACAGTCCGAGGATGTGCTCCAGCACGTCGTTCGGCACCCGGGCCGACACCTTGAGCCTGCTCAGACCGAGACCGGCGTACAGGGGATCGCGCTGCGCCTCCTCCAGGGCGATCTCCAGCTGGGCTCTGCGGTTGGGCGCCTGGCGGCGCAGCAGTTCCTCCACCGGCACGTTCAACGCGGCGGCGAGCGCCTTCAGCAGCGACAGCTTCGGCTCGCGTTTGCCGTTCTCCAGCAGCGAGAGCTGGCTGGGCGCCCGGCCCACGCGATCGCCGAGGTCGGACAGGGTCAGGCCACGCTGCTTGCGCAGGTGCTTGAGCCGCTGGCCGAAGGCCAGGAGATCGATCTCCTGGGTCAAAGACAGCGGTTCTTCGCCGAGCACGGTGGGCATAGCAGGATCCTAGGCGAAAAAACGAGTGTTCTTCCACTCGTCGCGCCGCCGGAGACTCGATTGGTCTAGTCCATTCGGAAAGTTAGACCCTTCTTCCGGCATATACCAGGCCACAATTCGACAATAATAGAAGAATCGCCTTTCTTTCCAGAGCTCCCTTCTTGGCTGATGTCTTGATATCGACACAAACTCAGAGCAAGCCCCCAGGTGACGACAGTGGACGCAACGAGGGAGTGATCGTGAGATGTCTGACCGCCTCACCACCGCCGCCGAGCAGCTGCGGCACGAGTGGAACACGGACCCGCGGTGGCGCGACGTCGAGCGCACCTACACGGCCGAGGACGTCATCCGGCTCCGCGGCTCGGTGCGGGAGGAGCACACACTCGCCCGGCTCGGCGCCGAGCGGCTGTGGCACCTGCTGACCACGGAGGATTACGTCGCCGCTCTCGGGGCGCTCACCGGAAACCAGGCGGTCCAGCAGGTCAAGGCCGGGCTCAAGGCCGTCTACCTGTCGGGCTGGCAGGTGGCCGCGGACGCGAACCAGGCCGGCCAGACCTATCCCGACCAGAGTCTCTACCCGGCCGACTCGGTCCCCGCCGTGGTCCGCCGGATCAACAACGCGCTGCTGCGCGCCGACCAGATCACCTGGTCGGAGGGCGACGAGAGCGCGCCGCACTGGCTCGCGCCCATCGTGGCCGACGCCGAGGCGGGCTTCGGCGGCGTCCTCAACGCGTTCGAGCTGATGAAGGCGATGATCGCCGCCGGCGCCGCGGCCGTGCACTGGGAGGACCAGCTCGCCTCCGAGAAGAAGTGCGGCCACCTCGGCGGAAAGGTGCTGATCCCGACCGGGCAGCACATCAAGACGCTCAACGCGGCCCGCCTGGCGGCCGACGTCGCGGGCGTGCCCACGCTGATCATCGCGCGGACCGACGCCCAGGCCGCGACGCTGCTGACCAGCGACGTCGATCCCCGCGACCAGGCGTTCACCACGGGCGACCGCACCGCCGAGGGGTTCTACCGGGTGCGCAACGGCGTCGAGGCGTGTGTCGCCCGCGGCCTCGCCTACGCCCCGTACGCCGACCTGCTGTGGATGGAGACCTCCACCCCGGACCTCGACGTGGCCAGGGAGTTCGCGGAGGCGATCAAGGAGCGGTATCCCGAGCAGATGCTGGCCTACAACTGCTCACCGTCGTTCAACTGGCGCCGGCACCTGGACGACTCGACCATCGCCAAGTTCCAGCGCGAGCTCGGGCATATGGGATACGCGTTCCAGTTCATCACCCTGGCCGGATTCCACTCGCTGAACCACTCGATGTTCGACCTGGCCCACGGGTACGCCGAGGCGGGCATGCCGGCGTACGTGCGGCTCCAGGAGGCGGAGTTCGACGCCGAACAGCGCGGCTACACCGCCACCCGGCACCAGCGGGAGGTCGGCACCGGATACTTCGACCTGGTCAGCACGGCCATCGCGCCGGACTCCTCGACGACCGCCCTGACCGGCTCCACCGAGGAGGACCAGTTCGCGCGGTCACGCTGAGCCGGGCGGCGGCCGCCTGGAGGTTCAGGAGGCGGACCGGGAGGCGCGGGCGTACCAGCGGCCGTCCGCGGAGTCGAGCCGCAGCGGACGGCCGAAGCACTCGGACAGGGCGGCCCCGGTCAGCACCTCGCCCACCGGCCCGGCGGCCATGATCCTGGTGTCCCGCATCAGCAGGGCGTGGGTCGTGGTCGCCGGCACCTCCTCGAGGTGATGCGTCACCAGCACGGTCGTCAGTTCGTTCCTGGCGGCGGCCAGGTTTTCCAGCGCCTCGATCAGGTCCTCCCTCGCGGGCAGGTCGAGGCCCGCGAACGGCTCGTCGAGCAGCAGGATCGCCGGGTCGGCCATCAACGCGCGGGCCACTCGGACGCGGGCCCGCTCCCCCTGCGAGCACACCTGGAACCGGCGGTCGGCCAGGTCCTTGCAGCCGAGGTCGGCCAGCAGGCCGAGCGCGCGCTCACGCTCGGCCTCGCCGTACCGGTCCCACAGCGGGACGCTCGTGCCGGTGTGGCCGGTGAGGACGACGGTCAGCGCGGTGGCCTGCTCCTCCTCGAGGAGAGCCTCGTCCACCAGTCGCTGACTGGCCGCGACCAGCCCGATCTCGCGCCGCAGCTCACGCAGGTCGACCCGGCCGAGCCGCCGGCCGAGCACCGTGACGGAGCCCGAGCTGGGGTGCCGTACGGCGGCGGCGACCGACAGCATCGTGGTCTTCCCGGCCCCGTTCGGTCCGAGGATCACCCAGTGCTGGCCGTGCTCCACCCGCCAGTCGGCGCCGGAGACGAGGGTGCGGCCGACCACCCGGATGGTCACATCGTTCAGTTCGAGAGCGGGGTTCATGAGCACCTAGCATGCACCATCGGCTCCGGTGCGCGACTCACAGCCCGACGGCTTCGGCCGGCGTCGGAGTGGCCGTCGCGGCGGGGCTCGTGTCCGGCGCGGTCACCGAGGGCAGCGGGCTTGGCGAGGGCGATTCGCCGTCGCCCCACTGCGGCTCGGTCCCGATACTCGCGGACGGCCGGGGTGACCCGCTCTGTCCCGGCGGGCACCTCCTGGGCCGGCCCCTCGCGGTGAGACAGCTCTCGTCGTCCGGCGGCGGAGACGCGGAGGCCACGCCGCCACGGCCGCGTGGCGGGGGCGAGAGCGTGGCGGAGACCCACGGGCTCCGCGGCGTGTCCTCCGGCGGCGAGGCGGACCTGGTGGCGGTCACGGTCACCCAGGCACGCGGGCCGGGGGCCCCCGCCGTGCGCTCGGCCCCCCGCGCGTACCGCGGCGCGGACGAGGCGGGCGCGCCGCCGGGCGGCATCGTGCCGTCCTCGCCGGGGATCACGACCGGCCTCGCGGGCGGATCGACGGTCCCCTGCATGCGGGCGGCCCCGGTGCCCGCGGCCACCACGGTCATCGCGGCGATCGTCACCGTGGCGAGCGCGGCGAACCCCGCGTGCGCCACGTGGCCGTCCCGTCCATGGTCGCGCCCGTGGTCCCCCCCGCCGCGCCGGCGGCGCCGCGGCGGGCGCCGGTCCCTCTCCACGGTGGGCCCCGGCTCGGCCGCCGGGTACGGCACCGGCTGCCAGGTCTCCTCCAGCACCGCGGCCACGGCGGCGCGCGGCTCCGCGGCCGCGGTCAGGCCGCCGGCGGCGAGCAGGGCGGACAGCAGCGACGCCGAGGAAGGCCGGGCGGCCGGGTCCTTGGCGAGCGCGGCGGCGACGGCGTCCCACAGCAGCTTCGGCACGCCGGAGATCCTGGGCTCCTCCACCAGGATGCGCCGCGTCAGCACGTCGAGCTCTCCCGTGCCGAACGGGTGGCGGCCGGTCGCGGCGAAGGCGACCAGGCAGCCCCACGAGAAGACGTCGGAGGCGGGGATCGCCGGGCCGCCGCTCAGGCGTTCCGGGGCGACCCAGCCCGGGCTGCCCATGATCTGCCCCGCCTGGGTGTGGGCCACGGCCGCGTCGACGTCACGCGCGATGCCGAAGTCGATGACGAAGGGCCCGCGGGGCGACAGCAGCACGTTGCCCGGCTTGAGGTCCCGATGGACGAGCCCGGCATCGTGCGTGGCGACGAGGGCCGCGGCGGCCCCCAGGGCCACGCCGTACGCCAGGTCGGGGGTGAGCGGCCCTCCGGCCGTCACGACGTGGGACAGGGCCGGGCCGGGGATGTACTCGGTGACCAGATAGGGGCGTTCCCGATCAAACCCATCCTCGATGGGGGCCGCGGTGCAGAACGGGACCACCCGCCGGGAGTAGTCCACCTCCTCGGCGAAACGCGCACGCAGAGTGGGGTCGGACAGGTGCACGGCGTGGGGCGTCTTCAGGGCGACGAGGCCACCGTGGGGATGCTCGGCCAGGTAGACCACGCCCATGCCGCCCGCGCCGAGCCGGCCGAGGAGCAGATAGCGTCCGATGAAGACCGGGTCGCCGACCGTCAGCGGGCGCACGCCGGGAGGGATGCCGTCACGGGGGCCTGTTCCGCCTGGTGCCATACGGAAGCTACCTCTCTCACGGAAGTGCCGCACAGCACACTGTCGTCGGTTGGAACGCGCCACGCGGCCAAGTAGCCCCAAGCGGCATGACAGGTAAGGTCAATGGCACCTTGAGGTAAGAGAGCGGGAGAAGTCGCTGGTCACAGCCTCACCATTGGTCACATATCCCCCCTCAGGCCGCGTCCGCGCCGGGCTTCGCCGCGTGCGCCTCCACGGCGGCGAGGAAGCGGCGGATGTGCCCGAACAGCAGCCGGGCCTCGGGAAGGACGTCGGCCAGGATCGCGAAGACGTGCGGCATCCTCCGCCACTCCTCGTACGTCACCGGCACGCCGTTCTCCCGGGCGCTGGTCGCCACCCGGCGTCCGTCGTCGCGGAGGAGCTCGGTGGAGCCGGTCACTATCATCAGCGGCGGCACGCCCGTGTAGTCGCCGTACACCGGGGACACCAGGGGGTCGCACGGGTCGAGCCCGTCGGTCCAGCGGCGGGCCAGCCACTCGACGCGTCCTGCGGGGAGCATGGGGTCGGCCCAGAAGCGCGCCCGGCGGCGGGGACCGCTGAGATCGGTCCAGGGGGACAGGCAGATCGCGGACCCGGGCAGAGGCAGGCCGCGGTCGCGGAGGGTCAGCAGGAGGGCGAGGGTCAGATGACCGCCGGCCGAGTCGCCCGCCACCAGGATGTCGCGGCTCCGGTAGCCGCGGTCCAGCAGGCCCTCGTACGCGCCGAGCGCGTCGGCGAGGGACTCGCCGAGGGAGTGCGGCGGCCCCTGCCGGTAGTCCGCGGCGAAGACCGGGCGGCCGGCCGCGGCGGACAGGCGCCAGGTGATGGGACGGTGCGTGGCCGGGGAGCACACGAAGTAGGCGCCGCCGTGGAAGTAGAGGGCGACCTTGTCCTCGTCCAGGTCGCCGTGGAGATCGCCGTCGAGATCACCGTCTAAGCCGCCGTCGGAGCCTTCCCGTGGCCGGTCGCCGAGGCCGGCGGCGAGGCTCCCGTCGAGCCCGGCGCCGGCACTCCCCAGGGCGCTCTCGCGGAGGCCGCGGCCGGCCCTGACCCACTCTCCCGGGCAGGGGCCGGACCGGTCCGGCGTGACGCTGACGTCCCCCGGCAGCGTGCCGGGAACCCGGGCCCCGAGGCCCATCAGGCGGCCGGCCACCGCCATGCCCGCCGCGTTGCGCACGAGGAGGGACGAGATCGGCTTCATGGTTCCCCGGAGCACCCCGTTCAGCGCGGCCGCCTGCCAGCTGATGGGATATTCCGGCGTTATGTCCACATTGAGGTCATAGTCCATACAAACCCTCCTAAACGGGACATCCCGTAGAAGGACGGTTCTACCGGTCGGATTATTTCCCCATGCTTACAGCAACGTTTCGGTCAGGTAACGCCGCTGGTCGGAGGCATCCCGCGCACCCCTCGTCTCAGCCGCCACGCCGGCGCGCCTTTACAAAGTAGATCAAAGGTGTCCCGGACGTGGTCGTCAGTAGCCGAGGCCCTCGTCGTACTCCTCCTGGTCGTCGTCTCCGTCGGCCCTCACCCAGCGGGACGGCATCAGCACGGGAACGAACAGCGCCACGCCGAGCATGCCGTACACGCCGGTCGACAGGAGGGTGAGCATCCCCCGGCCCGCCTCCGCGAGATCCTGCTGGACGGAGGCGCCGGCGGGAACGAGGCTGGCGGCGCGGGAGACGTCGAGGATGTAGACGACGGTCCAGGCGAGCAGCGCCATCGAGGGGAGGAACGTGGCGAGCGGCGACACCCGGCACGCGATGACCAGCGCGAGCAGCAGTCCCACGGCCGCCATCACTCCGATGGCGATCAGCAGGCGGGTGTCCTTGGCGGGGTCGATGCTCTGCGCGGCGCCCCGGACCGCCTCCTGCGACGCCCATCCTCCGCCGAGCAGTACCGCCGCCGCGACGACAACACCAAGGAGCAGCCCGAAAAAGTGCCGCAATGCACACCGCCTTGTGAGAGGTCCGCGGCAACATTAGCGACAAAGAGCGGTAATAGGCACTATCTATCTGATGATCTTCTCCCCGTCCTCCATCGTCGCCCGTCCGGCGCCGCCGGCTCCCCATGTGGCACCCTCCCCGCACCCTTCCCAGAAGGAGACCCCCTTGCTTCCCGACCACGGCAGGACCGCCGACGATCTGCTGGCCGAGCTCACCGCGCTCAAGGCCGCCGACCTCCCGGTACGCGGGGGCAGGGTGACCGCGTACGTCTACGACACCGGACGGCCCGGCGTGCATGAGGCCGCCCACCGGGCGTACGCCGAGATGCTGGAGGTGAACATGCTCGACCCGACGGCGTTCCCGAGCATGGTCGCACTGGAGAAGCGGGTGATCGGGGCCGCCGCGGAGCTGCTCGGACGGCCGGACGCCGCCGGGATCTTCACCAGCGGCGGCACGGAATCGATCATGCTGGCGGTCAAGGCGGCCAGGGACGCCCGGCCCGGCGCCACCCGCGTGGTCCTGCCGGTCACCGCGCATCCGGCGTTCCACAAGGCCGCCCACTACCTCGGCATGGAGATCGTCCCCGTGCCCGTGGACCCGGACACGTTCCAGGCCTCGGTGCCGGCGGTCGAGGCGGCCGTCGACGACCGGACCGCTCTCGTCGTGGTGTCCGCCCCCTCGTACCCGCAGGGCGTGGTCGACCCGGTCGAGCGGATCGCGGCCGTCGCCGCGTCGCGGGGCGCGCTCTGCCACGTGGACGCGTGCGTCGGCGGCTGGCTGCTGCCGTGGCTGCGGGAGGCGGGCGCGGAGGTGCCGCCGTTCGACCTGTCCGTCCCCGGGGTCACCTCGCTCTCGTGTGATCTGCACAAGTACGGCTACGCGCCCAAGGGGGCCTCCGTGCTGCTCTTCGCGGATCCGGCGCTGCGGCGGCACGCGTACTTCGCCTCGGGGGCGTGGCCCGGGTACACGGTGATCAACGCCACGGTGCAGAGCTCGCGGTCGGCCGGCCCGCTGGCCGGCGCCTGGGCCACCATGCAGTCCCTGGGCAGGGAGGGTTACCGCGAGCTGGGCCGTGCCACCCTGGAGGCGACCCGCCGCCTCGTCCTCGGCGTCGGCGCGATACCGGGCCTGCGGGTGCTAGGGCGGCCGGAGGCGGCACTCGTCGCGATCGCCGGGTCCGCCGGCGTCGACGTGTTCGTGCTGGCGGACGAGGCCCGCCGGCGGGGCTGGTTCCTGCAGCCGCAGCTGTCCTACGCGGGGATCCCCGCCAATCTGCACATCACGGTCACCGGCGTCACGCTCGCCGGGGTCGACGCGATGCTTCAGGTCATCGCGGAATCGGCGGAGGCCGCGCGGGCGAACGGCCCGGCGAAGGTGCCGGACGGCCTGCCCGAGCTGATCGCCTCCCTCGACCTGGACGCCCTCGACGACGCGACCTTCGCGGAGCTCGCCTCCTCCGTGGGAATCGACCTCGCCGGCGCGGCGCAGGGCGGCGGCGAGACGGGCGGCGGGGGCATGGCCGCCGTGAACGCCGTGCTCGACGCCCTTCCCGCACCGACGCGAGAGGCGATCCTCGTGCGGTTCCTGTCCGTGCTGTACGGCTGAGCCGCGGGGCCGGATCCCCGCCCGCCAGGCGGGGCCGCGCCCGCGCTTTCTGGAACGCTCCAATCGCGGCGCATGTCGCTAAGCCGCCGATCCGCCCTCGGCCACCGCAAGGAAGTCCTGCGCCGTCGCCGTCAGCCGCCGCCGCGCGTGGACGACCGCGATGATCTTCCTGAGGGACGGGTCGAGCGAACGGACCACCAGACCGGCGCGCGCCGCCTGGTCGGCCATGCCGCGGTACCAGAGCAGGGACGCCTTGCCCTCGCGGACCGCGCGCAGCCAGCCCCGCCGCTCGTCCGACTCGATCGCCGGAATGGGCCGGACTCCGTACGTCGCGAAGATGTGGTCGAACTCCCTGCGCCGCGGGCTGCCCGGGGCCGGCAGGATCAGGCGCATGCCGCCGAGCCTGGCCATGGGCACCGGGTCGGGCAGGTCGACGCCGGGCGGGGAGATCAGCACGATCTCCTGGCGTTCGAGCGGATGGCTGACCAGGTCGGCGGGGACCGGCAGGTCGGTCAGCCCGAGGTCGGCCCGCTGTTCCCGGACGGCGCTGACGACGCCCTCCCGGCCGTCGCACCGCACGATCTGGACGCGGATGCCCGGATGCTCGGCGGTGTAGGCGGGCAACAGGCGCCCCGCCAGGCCCGGCTCCAGGCTGGGGGTCGAGGCGATCCGCAGTTCGGCGCCCTGGGAAGACCCCTGCGTGGCCAGCGCCTCGATCTCCGCCACCGCGTCGAGCGCCTCCCTGGCGAGTTTGACGACCCGCCGGCCCTGCGCGGTGACGACGACTCCCCTGCCGGAACGCGCGAAAAGCGTCATTCCGAGCTCCCGTTCCAAATCGCGTATCGCGCGAGAGAGCGCGGGCTGCGCGATATACAGCGACCTGGCCGCGTCGGTCATGGTGCGGTGCTCCGCGGTGGCGACCACATAACGGAGCTGCTGCAGATTCATGCGAAAAACGCTAGGGCAGACGAGCCCGGCGATTCCGGAACATCGCAGAGATCACCTCGGACGATTACGGAACGTACCCACCATCGACCACATCCGTGACGCCTGTTATTTCAGTATTGTTTTGCCCTGAATTAGCCGAGGGGGCCATTCGCCCGGATATCGCATCTGTAGTCCGTTCGCGGGTCATCCGTGGCCCATCCGCGAGCCGCCTCCGCCGCCTCACCGGGGCGGCGCGACCGGGCGGGCGCCGACCCTCGCCGCCCCCGGGCCCGCGCAGGTCATCCACCGCCTGTCCGCCCGCCCGGGGCCCACCGGACGGCCGATCCCGGGGCGCGGCGACGGGCGCCCGTGTCGTGCGGGTAAGCCTGAACTCTCGTTTACGTGACTCTTGTCCGGATATGGGGGTTAGAATCCCTAGCCAAGATTCGACGAGAGAGCGGTGAACCATGCACGGCGAGGGTCGCTCCGACGAGGCCGGGAGCCTCCCGGAAGGGCAGGGCCCACGCCGTCGGCGGGGAGAACCGGCGAGCACGGAGGATCGGGCGGTGCCCGTGTCCACCCTGTCACCCGCCTCGGACCAGTCGTCCGCCTCCTCAAAGGGCCCGTCGGGCGCCGGAGACCCGGCCCCGGCGCCCGGCCCTCGGAAGACGGGCCGCCCGCGGTTCGCCCGGCCGCTGAGCACCGGCGCGCTGATCGGCTGGACGGCCCTGTCGGCGGTCGTGCCGGGCGCCGCCCACCTGCGCGCGGGCCGTCGCCGCACCGGATTCGTCCTGCTGGGCGTTTTCGGCACCACGCTGGTGGCGCTCGGCATCCTCGCCCTCAAGCTCAGCGAGAACGCCCAGGTGGTGCTGCGCGGCAGCACGATGACGACCATCATGATCGGGGCGGGCGTCGGCGCCGTCGCCTGGTGCTCGCTCGTCGCCTTCTCCTACGTCGCCCTCCGTCCCCAGCGGCTCTCCCAGGGCGGTCAGGTGCTCTCGGGTGTCGTCGCCGGGTTCCTGTGCGTGTCGGTCATGGCGCCGTTCGTGTTCACCGCCGGCACGATCAGGACGGCGAGCCAGCTCCTCGACGCCGTCACCGCGCCCGTCGCCGGGGTCACCGCCTCACCGGTCCGGGCCGAGGACCCGTGGGACGGCCGCAAGCGGGTCAACTTCCTGCTGATCGGCGGCGACGCGGCCGGAAACCGGGTGGGTGTGCGCACCGACTCGATGACGGTGGCCAGCGTCAACATCGCCACTGGCAACACCGTGCTGCTGAGCCTGCCGCGCAATCTGCAGTATGTCCACTTCCCGGCGAGCAGTCCGCTGCGCAAGCAGTTCCCCGACGGCTTCAACGCCGAGGGGCAGGGCCTGCTCAACTCGGTCTGGTACTACGCGGACAACAATCCGCAGGTCATGGGCGGCAAGAACCGGGGCGCCCAGGCGCTCAAGGACGCCATCGGCTACACCCTCGGCCTGCACATCGACTACTACGCGATGGTCGACATGTTCGGCTTCGCCGCCCTGATCGACGCGGTCGGCGGTCTCAAGATCCGGGTCGAGCGCGACGTCAGGTGGGGCGGCCACTTCGGCACGGCAGGGACCATCAAGGCGGGCTACCGCACGCTGAACGGCGAGGAGGTGCTCTGGTACGGCCGCTCCCGGGTGGACAGCGACGACTTCTCCCGGATGGCCCGTCAGCGGTGCGTCATCGGCGCGCTCGCCCAGCAGGTCACGCCGGCGACCGTGCTCGCCAACTTCACCCGGATCGCGTCCGCGGCCCGGCACATGTTCCGGACGGACATCCCCCGCGACCTGCTGGAGCACCTGGTGCCGCTCGGCATGAAGGTGCGGAAGGCCTCGATCACCAGCCTCCAGTTCGTCCCGCCGATCATCTACCCCGGCGCCGCCGACTGGGCCAAGATCCGGAACATGACCCGGGAGGCCATCCGTGAGTCGATGGCCGATCGCCCCGCCACGACGACCGCCACGAACGGCGTGACCGGCGTGACCGCCGCGTCCCCGGGCACGTCACCGGGCACGACCGGAGGCGCCGGATCGTCGTCCGCCTCCGCCGGGGCTGCCTCCTCGCCCGCAGACGGCGCGTCGACGCCGACGGCGCGCGCCTCCTCGCCCCGGCTGACCCCCACGCCCAACAGCGGCAAGGCCGCCAAGAGCCTGTCCGAGCTCTGCGGCCTCTGATGCGGCCCGCCGACCGCTCAAAAACTTGCGCATCGCGCATCTTTGCGCGGCCCGCAAGTTTTGGTACGGTGAAGGGGTGAACGACGACAGGGGCGAGCGGGCGGGCCTGCGGGAGCGCAAGAAGCAGGAGACGCGGATCGCCCTGAGCTGGGCGGCCATCCGGCTTGTGGTCGAACGCGGGCTGGACAACGTCCGGGTGGAGGACATCGCCGCGGCCGCCGGTGTCTCTCCGCGCACGTTCAACAACTATTTCTCCAGCAAGGCCGAGGCGATCACCGCCCGCCACCTGGACCGGAGCAGGCTCACCGCCGAAGAACTCCGCCGCAGACCGGCGTCGGAGCCTCTGTGGGAGGCCATCCGGAACGCGGTGATCGCACGGCTGACGCTGGGGCAGGACGCCCCGACCGGCATGCCGGACCAGCAGTGGATCGACGGCGTGCGGCTGATGGTGCGTGAGCCGGCCCTCCAGGCCGAGTTCATCAGGGCGGAGGTCGAGGCGGAGGCCGCGCTCGCCGCCGCGGTCGCCGAGCGCGTCGGCGCCGATCCCGTGCACGACATGTATCCCCGTCTCGTGGCCGGCGCCGTCGGCGCGGCCGTCCGGATCGCCACGGACCACTTCCTGCGGGCCGATCCGCCGGCCGCGTTCGCCCCGCTGCTGGAGGATGCGCTCGGCCAGATCGCCCGGGGCCTCCCGGCCCCCTGATCCGCCGACTCACCCGAAGCCCGGGCACGTCTCCGCCACCGGGGCTCGGCACCCACCGATAGAACCGGCCCGACCGGCGCCGCCGGTCCGTCCCGTCATGCCCTTCCACGGACGGCCGGGTTCCCCACCATCGAAGGAGTATTCGTCATGCCCATCGACGTCGTCATCGCCGGGGCGGGGCCGAACGGCCTCATGCTGGCCTGCGAGCTGAGCCTGGCCGGAGTGCGTCCCGTCGTCCTGGAACGGCTCGTCACGCAGCCCGAGGAGAACCGGGCCAACGGCCTGGTCGGCCAGGTCGTCCGCGTGCTCGACCGCCGCGGCCTCTACCAGCGCCTGAGCGGTGGAACGGAGCCGCCGCAGCCCACCCCCGGCTTCGTCTTCGGCGCGCTGCCCCTGAATCTCTCCGTCCTGGACGACAACCCGATGTACATCCTCCCGGTGCCGCAGCGCCGGCTTGAGCGGGAGCTCGCGGCACGCGCCCAGGAGCTCGGCGTCGAGATCCGCCGCGGCCACGAGCTCACCGGGATCTCCCAGGACGGCGACGGGGTCGACCTGGAGATCGACGGACCCGACGGCCCCTACCGGCTGCGCACCGGCTGGCTGGCCGGGGCCGACGGCGGCCACAGCACCACGCGCAAGCTCTCCGGGATCGGCTTCCCCGGTGTCACCAGGGACGACTCCGTCTCCTTCACCGCGCACGTCTCCGTGCCCGCCGAACTGATCGATCCGGCCACCGGAGGGCTCCAGGTGCCCGGGTACGGCCTCGTCCCCGCGTTCCTGCACCACCGCACCGAACGCGGGCTCTTCGTCTACGCCGCCTTCCCCTCCCGCCCCCCGATGATGACCACGGTGGAATGGGGGCCTGAGGAGCCCGAGGGCGCGGCGCCCACCCTCGACGACTTCCGGGCGAGCGTTCGCCGGGTGCTCGGCGTGGACGTGCCGTTCGGCCCGCCGGAGGGCGAGGGCCCCCACATGCTGCGCCGGCTCGTCGGGGGCAACACCCGGCTGGCCGACCGCTTCCGGGACGGGCGGGTGCTGCTCGTCGGCGACGCGGCGCACGTGCACAGCTCGATCGGCGGCCCCGGCCTCAACCTGGGCCTGCAGGACACCGTCAACCTGGGCTGGAAGCTGGCCGCCGAGATCCACGGCTGGGCCCCGCCGGGCCTGCTGGACACCTACGACTCCGAGCGGCGGCCGGTGTCCCAGCGCGTCGTCATGCACACCCAGGCGCAGTCGGCGCTGATCGCCCCCGGGCCGGAGGTCACCGCGCTGCGCGAGCTGTTCGGCGAGCTGCTCACCGAGCCTCGCGTCGTCCGGCACATCGCCGCCCTCATGTCCGGGACGGACATCAGGTACGGCTACGCGACGCCCGGCGACCATCCGCTGGCCGGGCGGTGGGCCCCCGACCTCCTCCTGGAGACGGACGGCGGCACCGTACGGCTCGCGGAACTGACCAGGAACGCCCGGCCGCTGCTGCTCGACCTGACGGAGGACGCCTCGCTCGTGGCCGAGCTCGCCGCCTGGCGAGGACGGGTGGACATCGTCGCCGCCCGCGTGGGCACGCCGGAGGCTCCCGCCGCGCTGCTGCTGCGGCCCGACTGCCACGTGGCGTGGGCGACCGGCTCGGCCCGCCCGAGCCGGGCCGAACGCGACGGGTTGCGGGCGGCGGCCGCCCGCTGGTTCGGCGCCGCCGAACGCTGAGCGGCGGCCGCGCGGGCGGAGATCGGGCGGGGTCAGGTGTCGAGCGGGACGCTCCATTCGAGGCGGGCGCCGCCGCCCTCTCCGGAGGTGATCCGGAAGTCCCCGCCCAGCCGTTCGGCTCGGTCGGCGAGATTGCGCAGGCCGCTGCGGCGGCCCTTGGCGGGCACTCCCACGCCGTCGTCCTGGACGATGAGGGTCAGCCGCCGGTCCGCGGTCCGCACGGTGACGTCGGCACGGGACGCCTTCGCGTGGCGGACGACGTTCGACAGCGCCTCCCGCAGGACGGCCAGCAGATGCTCGGCCGGTTCCGCCGGCACGTCGGTGTCGAGGCGTCCCTCCAGGGTCAGGCCGGGCATGAAGCCGAGGTGACCGCGGGCGCCCTCGACCAGGTCGACGATCTGGGCGCGCAGACTCCGGACGGCCTCCTCGCGTGGTGTCTGGAGGGCGAAGATGGTCGAGCGGATCTGCCGGATGGTGGTGTCCAGCTCGTCGATCGCCGTCTGCACGCGCGCGGAGGCCTCCGGGTGGTCCACCAGCCGGACCGCGCTCATCAGCGTCATCGCCACCGCGAAGAGCCGCTGGATGACCACGTCGTGCAGGTCCTTGGCGATGCGGTCGCGGTCTTCGAGCAGCCCGAGCTTCTCGGCGTCCCTGCGGGCTTCGGCGAGCTCAAGGGCCACCGCCGCCTGCCCCGCGAAGGCGTGCAGCATCCGGAGCTCCGGGGTGCTGAACGGCAGGCGCCCCGCCCGTTTCGCGAGCAGGAGCACACCTCGTACGGCGCCCGCCGCGCCGAGCGGCACCGCGGCCACCGGGCCGAGCGCGCCACGCCGCGTGAAGGCCCGCACGGCGTCGGTCACGGCGGCGTCGTCGACCATGAGCGGCTCGCCCCGCAAGAACGCCCGGCCGGTCAGCGTCTCGGCGACCGCGACGTCCCGCAGCGCCGGGCCCGGTGCGCCGTCGTCCCAGATCGAGCCGTCCTCGAGCACGGGATGCAGGACCTTCGCGTCCGCCCCGGGCAGCAGGACGGCCGTGAGATCGGTGTCGGACATCTCCCGCGCGCGGCGCGCGATGAGCGTGAGCACCTCATGCGGCTCGGCGCCGGAGAGCAGCCGGGTGGTGATCTCCGAGGACGCCTGCAGCCAGGTCTCGCGGCGCCGGGTGTCCTCGTACAGCCGGGCGTTCTCGATGGCGACGCCTGCCGCGGTGGCGAGGGCGACGACGATCGCCTCGTCGTCCTCGTCGAACTCTCCGCCCCCGCGCTTCTCGGTGAGGTAGAGGTTGCCGAAGACGGAGTCCCTGACCCGGATGGGGACGCCGAGGAAGCTGCCCATCGCCGGGTGGCCGGGCGGGAACCCGTACGACTCCGGGTGATCGGAGATGTGGGACATCCGCAGCGTCTGCGGCTCCTTGATGAGCAGGCCGAGCAGGCCGAGGCCGTGGGGCCAGTGCTCGATGCGGGCGATCTCCTCCTCGGACAGCCCGACGGGGATGAACTCCACGAGCGTGTTCTCCTCCCCGATCACCCCCAGGGCGCCGTAGGTGGCGTCGACCAGGGTGGTCGCCGTCTCCACGATGCGACGGAGGACGGTCTCCAGGTCGAGGTCGCTGCCGACCGAGACGACGGCCTCCAGGAGCGCGTGGACGCGGTCACGGGTGGCGAGAACCGCCTCAAGCCGTGTCTGCAGCTCCGCCAGCAGTTCGTCCAGCCGCATGTGCGGCACGAGCGGCCGGGCCTCGTTGTCCGTCATAGCCCGAAGTTTTCCACCCCCGGCACGCGACTGCCCACCCCCCGGGGAAGGTAGGCGTCCGGGGCCGGCGCTCCGGTCACCTCAGGCCCTCTCACCCGAGGCCCGCTCATCTGGGCCCCGTCACATGGCCCCGTCACTTGAGCACGATCACTTGAGCACGATCACTTGAGCACGGGGAAGCGCCGCACCAGGGCGGTCCGGGTCCACTGGACGCCGAGCCCGAGGGTCCGTCCGGCGCCCGCCAGGGCGAGGCCGATCACGACGATCGCGTAGACGATGTGCTCGTCCAGGAAGGGGTTGGTGGTGAGGGGAAGCTCGGCGGCCCACATGAGGACCAGCAGGAGCGTCGCTGAGACCGCGGCGATCCGCATGCCCACGCCGAGGACGAGGGCGACGCCGATGCCGAGCAGCCCGCCCATGAAGAGCCAGTCGACCCACGCCTGACCGGCGAGGGCGCCGAACACCCCGCCGAACGTCCGGTCCGCGGTGCCCTTGAGGAAGCCGGTGGTCGGGCTGCCGCCGTTCACCCACGCGCCCTTGGCTGGGGTGGCGAAGCCCCAGCCGAAGAGCTTGTCGAGGAACGCCCAGAGGAACACCCAGCCGACGGCGATCCTCGCGACGGCCCAGACGTACGCGGCCGGGCCCGATCCGCTCCGATGGGGAGCGGTCGCGGCTTCCGCGGCCGCGGCGCCGTCGGCCACGTGGCGCCCGGCCGGGATACCGGCGGGGATGGAGGCCGCGTGACCGGAAGCGATGTGGTTGCGCCCGTGGTGCCCTTCGGTGATGGCCATGACCGGCCCCTCTCGACTCGTCCGCTGTTCGCGTCCCAAGCAAACCGCGGGGAGATCTTCTCCAGCAGAGCCGTAGGGCTCGCCTCTTCACCGCCGAAGTCCCGCCGGCGCGGGACTTTCGGCCCTCCGCGCCAACGTCGCCGTGGAGGGCACGGGCCGAGCCCGGGACACGATCGGCCCGAGCCTGGGCGATCGTGTCTCGAGTGGATGCGCCGGCGCTCAGTCCGTCATCTCGGCGGAGGGGCGGCGGACGCTGCGGCTCTCGTCGAGGACGAAGCCGAGCCTCATGACCATCTGCGGGAACCGGCCGGAGCTGAGGTTCCTCCTGATGAACTCCCTCAGCTCGGGCATCTCCAGCGCCTGGGTGTGGAAGGCGGCGCTCAGGCCGTAGGCGGAGCCGTGCAGGAGGACCCGCTGCAGCGCCTCTCCGGCGGCCACCCAGTCCCGCCGGCCGTCTCCGGCGGTCGTGAGCAGCGCGACCAGGCCGGTGGCGGAGGTGATCCGCTGGTCGGTCTCGATCCCCCAGGGGTGACCACGCGCGTAGTCACGCTGGGCGAAGTGCTGCGGACTGGTACGGGCCGGACCGCTCGGATAGGCCCCTGCGGGCACCCCGTCGCGGCGGGCGCTCCCCGGTGGCCGGGCCCACCGCAGGAGCTCCAGGCTGTAGACCCGGTCCTGCGACTGGATTTCCTGGGCGGCGGACGTGAGGTCGGCGAGCACCCGCACGGCGTGCTTCGAGACCACAGGTAGCAGGCAGGCGCCCTCGGCGGTCGCCGCGTCGACGAGCGCGGCCACCAGACGGTCGGGCACGGCCAGTCCGGTGAACCCGGCCCGGTGGGTGCGCCTGCGCTCGATCTCGGCGTGCAGCAGTGTGGCGTGCTCCTCGACCGGTGTGGACAGCCCGGGTGGACGGACCCGGACCGTCGCCACCAGAAGCGGCCGTTCCGGGTCGGGAAGGACACGCACCTCCGGCACCCAGCCCAGCGCGCGCAGCGTGACGCGCACGTTGAACAGCGCGGCACCGCAGCTGATGAGCATCTGTCGCCCGTCCGGGTCGCCGATCCGCATCTTCCGGTCGGGATCGGCCCGGAGGCAGATCTCGTCGCCGGAGACGGCGAACGACCAGGGCTGCGTGTTGTGGATGGACGGCGCCCATACCGCCGCCTCCACCGCCGCGTGAGCGGCACTGGCGATCGTGTCAGCGTTGTTCATGGTGTTCCCTCCGCCCGGGAGGTTGCCCACTCCTCCTCCCCTTACCCTGCCCCGCACAGCGGGCACGGGTCAGCGGTGAAGGTCCCGGCGAAAGGGGACTTTCGGCAGTGAACAGACGAGGATCAACCGTCGCGGCGGCGCGGGCCGGAGACGTCATCGTGCGGAGCGTCGGTGTCGATGACCTCGCCGTGCACCACCCGCCCCGGGCGCGAGCCGCCACCGGCGTAACCGGCCCCCGGAGCGCCGGCGGAACCGCCGCCCGCCGCGGACCCCGCCGTGAACTCCGTCGTGAAGAGAGGGCCGTACGGCGAGCTCTGCGCGAGGGCTCGGACCCGGCGGCCGAAGAACCACGACGCCGCCCGGCGGGCGATCGGCCGGGTGAACGGAAGGATCATGAAGAATCCGGCCACGTCGCTCAGGAAGCCGGGCGTCAGGAGCAGGGCGCCGCCCGCCACGATCAACGCGCCGTCGGCGAGCTCACGGTCCGGCATGCGCCCGGACTGGACGGCGGTCCGCAGCGCGGCCCAGGCCCTGCGGCCCTCCCTGCGCACGAGCCAGGCTCCGAGCAGGCTGTCCGCGATCAGCAGGGCAACGGTCTGCCAGCCGCCGATGACCGTGCCGACCCGGATCAGGAACCAGATCTCCAGCACGGGGACGACCAGGAAAGCGAGGAAAAGCCCGATCCGCAGCATCATTGCCTCATTCACACGGCAGTCGTACTACGGGCTCAACGTCCTCACCGGCGGCCTGGTTCCTCCCGGTCGCCTCCGGCGCTATCGCCGTGGGCGAAACCGCTCCTGCCAGCCGGTCACGCCCCACATGGTCACCCGCCAGAGCGCCTCGAGGATGACCTTGCGGCTCATCTTGCTGTTGCCCACGGTGCGCTCGACGAACGTGATGGGCACCTCGGCGGCGCGCAGGCCCTGCCTGACGGTCCGGAGGGTGAGGTCGATCTGGAAGCAGTAGCCCTGGGAGTCGACGTCGTTCAGCCCGATCTTCTCCAGGGTGGACGCCCGGTAGGCGCGGAAGCCGGCGGTGGCGTCGCGGACCGGCAGGCCCAGCATGATCCCCACGTAGGTGTTCGCCCCGCGCGACAGCAACTCACGGGAGACGGGCCAGTTGACGACTTTGCCCCCCGGCACGTAGCGGGAGCCGATCGCGAGGTCGGCGCCGTCGGCCACCGCGTCGAGCAGTTTGTGCAGCTCCTCGGGCTGGTGGGAGCCGTCGGCGTCCATCTCCACGAGCACGTCGTAGCCCTCGTCGAGACCCCAGCGGAACCCGGCGATGTAGGCGGCGCCCAGGCCCTGCTTCCCCGGCCGGTGCAGCACGTGGACGTGGTCGTCGGCCGCGGCGAGCTCGTCGGCGATGTCGCCCGTGCCGTCGGGGCTGTTGTCGTCGGCGACCAGCAGATGCGCGTCCGGCAGCGCGGCGCGCAGCCGGCCCGCGATCATCGGCAGGTTCTCCCGCTCGTTGTACGTGGGAACGATCACGAGCACCCGCCCGGGAGTACGCTCCATCAGCTCTTCCTCCGCCTCGAGATCGCCGCCACCGTGGCTCCGGCTCCCATCAGTATCAAAGTCCACTCCGGTAGTGCACCTACCCTGCTGGCCAGCGTGTTCTTTGTCCTCACGGGAACATCCACGACGTTCATCCCCGGCACGAGCTCGGCCGTCCGCCACTCCACGGTTCCCTCGGGATCGACGTACGCCGAGATCCCGGTGGTGGCGGCGGTGATCACCGCCCGGTTGAACTCCACCGCCCGCAGCTGCGACATGGCGAGCTGCTGCGGCGGGAGATTGGTCAACGCGTATGTCGCGTCGTTCGTCTGCACGACCAGGGGCGTGCCGCCCGCGTCCACGGTGTCACGGACGAGGCCGTCGAAGGCGACCTCGTAGCACTCGACCATCCCGACCGTGACCGGGCCCATGCGAAGGGCGCCCGGACGGTCCCCGGGGACGGACTGCCTGCCCACCAGGTTGGCCCGGGCGGAAAGCTTCAGGAAAAGATCTTTGAATGGGGTGTACTCGCCGAAGGGCACGAGCTTGCGCTTGTCGTAGTAGGCGCCGGGACCGGTGACCGGGTCCCACACGATGCCACGGGTGGCCCGGTGCTCGGTCCCGATCTCCGCCACCGCCCCGACGAGGATCGGCACGCCGATGTCCTTGGCGGCCGCGTCGATGACCGAGCGGGCGTAGTCGCTGCGGTAGGGATCGATGTCGGTCGAGTTCTCCGGCCACACGACGATGTCCGGTTTGGGCAGTGTGCCCTGTCGCACGGCCTGCGCCATCCGGTGCGTCTCGTCCGCGTGGTTGCGCAGCACGACGGCCGGCTCGTTCCCGAGGAAGTCCATCCCCCGTCCCGGCACGTTGCCCTGGATGACGCCGATCCTCACTGTCCTGCCCTCGTCGCCGAGCAGGGGCACCAACGACCCCAACACCGGTACGGCTATCGCGCCGAGGAGCGTTCCGGCAATGACCCGGTCCGGCCGGCGTGCCGCCACGACCCTCGTGACCAGCGACGCGACCAGCGCGCCGCAGAGGACGACCGTGAAACTTACAAGCGGCGCACCTCCGAGTGAAGCGAACCGGGTGAAGGGCGACTCGCCCTGGCTGAAGGCCAGCCGGGCCCAGGGGAAGCCGCCGACGGGGAAGAGGCCCCGGGCCCACTCCTGCGCCACCCACAGGGTGGCGACCCAGAGGGGCCACAGCCGCAGCCGGAGGACCAACGCGGCACCGGCGGCCATGGCGGCCCAGAAGAGGCTCTCGACGCCGGCCAGGGCCGCCCACGCGTCGTCTCCGATGGGCCGGACCCACGCCAGGGTGGGAAGGAGGAACGCGGCGCCCCCGAGGTAGCCGAGCCAGGCCGCGCGGCGCACCCGGACCCCGCGCAGGGCCAGCACGGACAGCCCCACGCCGAGCGGGGCGCAGAACCACCACCCGATGGGCGGGAACGCCAGGTATGTCAGCAGGCCGCCGGCGATCGACCCGCCGGCCCGGAGGAGGACGCCCAGCGGCGACGACCGGTGCGCCATCGGGGCGGGCGCGGCCACCTGATCTGTGATCTTCACTGCCACCGGGTGGTTCTCTCCTCATCTGTCGTGCCGCGAGGGCCGCCACACGCGGACGTCCGTCTCGTGTGCTCGACGGATGAGGCCCGACCGGCACGTCCGGACCTCGTCACTCTACGGCCGGTGGGAGTCGCTCGGGCGAGCGGATGCGCGCCTGTGGACAACCGCTCCGGCGCCGTCACATGGCGCGGCGAGCGCCCCGGCGAGCGACGGACAGACGAAGGCGGCGAACCCGCCCCGCTGGGAGAGGAGGGCCCGGATGTCCCTTCGGACCGGTTTCCGTCCCGCCGGCGGCGGGCGCGGAGCTCCGTTGTCTACTGGGCATCCGGGCCCCTCCCGGGTCCAACCCCCCGGCCGGCTGGGGTGCCCCGACAGGGCGGAACGCAGATCTGCGCCTGGATGGGCGGACGGAACGACGCGGGGAACGCCGCTCCGCCACGGACGCAGAGACCGCCGGACGCCACACGACGGCCAACCGGACAGTCCCGTGCTGGACCGCAGAGCAAACTACCGACCTCAGCTCAGATGTCAACCGCCTCCCGATCAGCGGGAACGACGGGTCTCCGCAGGCGGGGAAGGGCCGTCGGCGTCGGGCCCGTCCGGGCCGCCGCGTGTCTCGAGATCGCCGAGAACGGCGGGCAGCGGACCGGTGTGGACGACGCCGAGCCGCCCGGTCGCCCTGGTGAGCGCCACGTAGAGGTCGCTCGGGCCGCGGGACGACTCGGCCAGGATCCGGCCGGGGTTCACCACGATCACCGAGTCGAACTCGAGTCCCTTGGCGTCGGCGACGGAGAGTACGGCGACGGGCGCGTCGAGGGTGGCCGGTCCCGGCCCGGCCGCCGCGCCGGGCACCGCCCCGGCGACCGCCTTCCCGACCTCGGGCAGCTCCGAGGCGGGGACGATGACCACCAGCCGCCCGCCTTCGACGATCTCCTCCCGCACGACGGTCCCGACCTGGCCGAGGTCGCCGGCCCGCAGCGCCCACGGCCGCTCCCCCGTCTCCCGGACGGACTCGGGGGCCTTCAGGTCGGGGCCGACCAGTTCCAGGACGCGGGCGGCCACCCCCATCAGCTCCGCAGGCGTGCGGTAGTTGACGGTCAGCCGCTCCTCCCGCCATCGGCCCCCGACGTACGGGTCGAGGACGTGACCCCAGCTCGCGGCGCCCGCCGCCGACCCGGTCTGCGCGATGTCCCCGACGAGCGTCATCGAACGGCTCGGGCAGCGCCGCATGACCATCCGCCAGGCCATCTCGGACAGCTCCTGCGCCTCGTCGACGATCACGTGCCCGAACGCCCAGGTGCGGTCGCGGGCGGCGCGCTCCGCGGTGGTCAGGTACACCTCGTCGGCCTGCTGCCGCTCGGCGAACCGCTCGGCGTCCATGACGTCCGCCAGGCCGGTCAGTTCGAGCACCTCCCGGGCGTAGGCGATCCGCTCCTCCCGTTCCTGCTCGGCGCGGCGGGCCGCCCGCAGCACTCCCTCGTCGATGTCGCCGAGCAGTTCGGCGGCCTCGTCGAGCAGGGGCACGTCGGCCACGCTCCACCAGTCCTCCCCGGGCGCGGGCGGCACCCGGAGCAGCGTCCTGCTGTCACGGGCGGACAGCCCCGCGCGGGACATGCGCTCCGCCGAGGTGAACAGCCCGATCAGCAGTTGCTGCGGCGTCAGGTACGGCCAGAGCCGGTTGAGCGCCAGCCGGACCGGCTCCTCGGTGCGCAGGTCCTCGCGCAGTTCGGCGAAGTCGGCCTCGTCGAGCATGCCGCGGCCGAGGTGGCGGGCGGCCTGCCGGGTCAGCGCCGTGAGCAGGTGGCGGACGAACACCGCCCTGGCCTGGTTGTGCGGGCGGCGCGACCGCACGGCCTTGGTCTGGGCGGACTCCAGTGTCCGCCGGTCGAGGGTGAGGGTGAAGCGGTCGAGCCGGATCTCGACGGGCGTGCGCGGCACGCGCTGCCGCTCCCGCACGGCCGCCGCCACGACGTCGGCCATCCGGGCGGCGCCCTTCAGTGCCGCGGCCTCCGGCGTCTCGGTGCGGCGGCCGGTGACGCCCGGATAGAGGTCCCCGACGGACGACAGCAGCACGTCGGTCTCGCCCAGCGAGGGCAGCACCTGCTCGATGTAGCGCAGGAACGTCGGGTTGGGACCGAGGATCAGCACGCCGCGGCGTTCCAGCCGCTCACGGTAGGTGTAGAGGAGGTAGGCGGCGCGGTGCAGGGCGACCACGGTCTTCCCGGTGCCCGGCCCGCCCTGGACGACGAGGACCCCGCTCAGATCGCCGCGGATGATCCGGTCCTGCTCCGCCTGGATCGTGGCGACGATGTCGCGCATCCGTCCGGTCCGCTTCTCCGTGAGCGCGGCGAGCAGGGCGGCCTCGCCGTTCAGGGAGGCGCGGTCGGCGTCCGCGAGCCGGTCGAGGTCGAGCAGGTCGTCGTCGATCCCGGTCACGGTACGGCCCCGGGTGTAGAGGTGGCGGCGCCGCGTGACCCCCATGGGCGCGGCGGGCGTGGCCCGGTAGAACGGCTGCGCGACCGGGGCGCGCCAGTCGATCAGCAGCCGCTGCTGCTCGTCGTCGGACAGGCCGATCCGGCCGATGTACAGCCGCGAGTCGTCGGCGTGGTCGAGCCGGCCGAAGCAGAGCCCCGCCTCCACCGCCCACAGCCGGGACAGCCGCTGGGCGTACATGCCGGCGAAGGAGTCCCGCTCGGACCGGTTCTGGTGGGTGCCGGAGGCACCCTGGGCCAGCACGTCGTCGAGCCGCGCCCGGGTGCGCTCGCGCAGCACGTCGAGGCGGCCGTACAGGTCGGCCACGTATTCCTGCTCGCGGGCCAGTTCGCCCGCCGAAGACTTCGACATAGGCCGCCAGATTCTACGTGGTCGCGGGCCCGGGCCCGAGCCGCTCCCGCCCGCGAGAGTCGTGCCGGCCACCCCGCAACGGCTTGGCGGTGACCCGATCACAGGTCGGTTTCGAGCCAGTCCGGGCCCTTGACGCGCACGATGGGCAGTTCGTACCTTCCTCGAAATTAGGAAAGTTTCCTAACTTTGTAACGGAGGTCCGTGGTGAGCCGCCCGACACCCGGCACGCCGAGCCTGCTGCGGGCGATCAACGACCGCGCCGCGCTCACCGCGCTGCTCGAACGCGGCCCCCTCACCCGGCCGGAGCTGGGCGCGCTGACGGGCCTGTCGAAGCCCACCGCATCACAGCTGCTCGCCCGCCTCCAGGACGCGGGGCTGGTCGTCCTGGACGGCATCCGCGAGGGACTGCCCGGCCGCACCGCGGAGCTCTACCGGATCAACCCCCGTGCGGCGCACGTCGCGGGTCTGGACGTGACCCCGGCGCGGATCGCCGTCCAGGTGGCCGACATCACGGGCGCGGTCGTCGCCGAGCACCGCCTCGCCACTCCCGGACGGTCGGGCGGCGACGTCGTCGAGCGGGTCCGCGCCGCCCTCGCGGGCGCCTGCGCGGGCGCCGGGATCGCCCCGGACGGGCTCAACCGGGTGGTGATCGGGATCGGCGGCGCCGTCGACCCGTCGACCGGACGGCTCGGCTACGCGGCCCACATCCCCGGATGGCACATCCCCGGCCTGGTCGGCACCCTCCGCGACGGCATCGGCGTGCCCGTCGACGTCGAGAACGACGTGAACCTGGTGGCCCAGGCCGAGCGGTCCCACGGGACGGCGCGCGGGCACCGGGACTTCGTGCTGCTGTGGGCCGACGAGGGACTCGGCTCGGCCCTCGTGCTTGGCGGCCGCCTGCACCGCGGCGCGACCGGCGGTGCGGGCGAGGTCGGGTACATGCCCGTCGTCGGCGCGCCCACCGCCCGCGACGTCGGCAAGCGCGCCAGACACGGCTTCCAGGCGCTCTCCGGCGGCCCCGCGGTGCTCGCCACACTCCGCCGTCACGGCGTCCGGGCGTCCACGCCTCCGGCGGCCGTGCGGAACGCCGTCGCCGCCGCCGCCCGCGGCGGACCGGCCGGCAGACGGGCCCACGACGGCCTCACCGAGGTCGCCCGCGGGCTCGCGCTCGGCCTGGCGCCGATCACCGCCGTGGTCGATCCCGAGATCGTCGTGCTGTCCGGCGGCGTGGCTCTCGCCGGCGGGGAGCTCCTGCGGGACCTCGCCGAGCAGGAGCTGCACGCGCTGACGATTCCCCGGCCGCGGCTGCGGCTGTCCACCGTCGAGGGCAACCCCGTTCTGGCGGGCGCCCTCGACCTCGCCCTCGGCACGGCCCGCGACGACGTGTTCGGCGCGGTCAACCGCACGCCCGGGGACGCACCTCAGACCTCCCCTCCTGTCCCACCCCCCGCACCAAGGAGGCACTCCCCGTGAAACGACTGCCGGCGCTGTCGGCCGCCGTGGGCCTGGCCCTGCTCACCGCCTGTACGGCGGGCACAGAGAACAGCGCGCCGAGCGTCCCGGCCGGCTCGGCCAACCACGATCCGGTCACCATCGAGTTCTGGCACGGCTTCAGCGCCGACAACGAGCTGAAGGCGTTCGACGACACCCTCGCCGGGTTCAAGCAGAAATATCCGTGGATCACGGTGAAGGCCACCAAGGCCGTCCAGGACGACCAGATCCTGCAGGCCGTCCGCGGCGGGAACCCGCCGGACGTCGCGCTGTCCTTCACCACCGACAGCGTCGCCGAGTTCTGCAAGGCGGGGATCTTCCAGGACCTGAACCCGTACCTGGCGGCGAGCAAGATCGACCCGGCGACCCTGTTCCCGCCCGTGATCGCCGAGTACACCCAATACCAGGGCAAGCGGTGCGTGATGCCCATGCTCGCCGACGCGTACGGCCTCTACTACAACAAGAAGCTCATGAAGGGCAGCCAGCCGCCGAAGACGCTGAGCGAGCTGGCCGGCCTCGCCAAGAAGCTGACGGTCAAGGACGACAAGGGCGACATCGAGGTCGCCGGGTTCGTGCCGACCAGCCAGATGTACGAGAACGCGCCCATCCACACCGGCGTCATGGTGGGCGCCAAGTGGACCAACCCCGACGGCACCTCGGCCATCGGCTCCGACCCGCAGTGGAAGAAGCTGATGACCTGGCAGAAGGAGCTCGCCGACTGGTACGGCTACGACAAGCTGGAGAAGTTCCGCAAGAGCTTCGGCGACGAGTGGTCGGCCGACAACCCCTTCAACAAGGGCAAGGTCGCCATGGCGATCGACGGCGAGTGGCGCAACGCCATGCTCGCGTCCGACGCCCCCGGCGTCGACTACGGCACGGCGCCGCTGCCGGTCGCCGACGACCAGCAGGACCGGTACGGCGCGGGCTTCATCACCGGCACCGTCATCGGCATCCCGCGCGGCGCCCGCCACCAGGAGGCCGCCTGGGACCTGGTCGAATACCTCACCACGGACACCGACGCGCTGGTGAAGCTGTCGAACGCGATCAGGAACGTGCCGAGCACCCTGCCCGCGCTGCGGTCGCCGGACCTGGACAAGGACCCGAACTTCCAGACGTTCCTCGACATCTTCGCCAACCCGAACAGCTCGACGCTGCCGGCGAACGTCAACTCGGTGTTCAACCAGCAGACGATGCAGGAGGCGCAGATCCAGTGGGAGTCGGGACGCGCGACCGACCTGGACGCCCTGCTCGCCGACGTCGACAAGAAGATAAACGACAAGCTGAAGCTGACGGCGGGCGGCTGACGCATGGCGGCGACGGCGCTCGGGCGCCGCGGGCCGGCGGTGCCGTCCTCCTCCAGAGGAGGCCGGCGCCGCGCGAACCTCCGCGCCCTGCTCTACCTGTCCCCCTGGCTGGCCGGGTTCGCGATCTTCTTCGTCTACCCGCTGCTGTCCACGGTGTACTTCTCCTTCCAGCGGTACGACATGTTCACGCTGGAGCCGGTGGGGCTGCTGAACTACCGGTACCTCCTGCACGACGACGCCGCCTGGACGGCCCTGCGTAACACCCTGTGGCTGGTGGTCGTCATGGTGCCGCTGCGGGTGCTGTTCGGCCTCGGCGTCGCGCAGCTGATCACCAAGGTCAAGGCCGGGGCGGGCGTCCTGCGCACGATCTTCTACCTGCCGTCCCTGGTGCCGCTGGTGGCGGGCACGCTGGGGTTCGTCTACCTGCTCAACCCCGGCACGGGCCCCGTGCAGGCCGTGCTGGACGCGGTGGGCCTCCCCTCGCCCGACTGGTTCGGCGATCCCGCCTGGTCGAAGTGGGGCCTGACGATACTCGGGCTCTGGTCCGTGGGCGACCTCATGGTCATCTTCCTCGCCGCCCTGCTCGACGTGCCCAGGCAGCTCTACGAGGCCGCCGCGATCGACGGCGCGAACGCGTGGCACCAGTTCACCCGCATCACACTGCCCATCATCCGGCCGGTGCTGATGTTCGCCACCGTCACCGGCGTGATCCAGACCCTGCAGTACTTCACCCAGGCCATGGTCGCCGCCAGGGTCGCCTCCGGGGCCACCGACTCGGCCGGCTCGGTCTTCGTGCCCGGCTACCCCGACCAGTCCACCCTCACGTTCCCCGAGTGGCTCTTCCACCAGGGGTTCCGCGACTACGCGATGGGCTACGCCTGCGTGCTGGCGCTCGTGCTGTTCGCGATCTCGATGGTGTTCACGCTCATCCTGCTGCGTCAGTTCCGCGGCTTCGCCGAGGAGGAGGCATGACGACGACTCTCGCGTCCCGGCCGGTCGCCGCCGGGCCGGCGGCCCCGGCCCGGGGCACCCGCGGCAGGACCGCGCTGCTGTGGATCGCCCGGCACGCGATCGCCGTCGCGCTGTCCGTCATGTTCCTCGGCCCGCTGGGGTTCATCGTGCTCACCGCGCTGATGAGCGACCAGCAGGCGCTGACCTCCGAGCTGTGGCCGCGGAGCTGGAACTGGGGCAACTTCGCCGAGATCTTCGAGACCGCGCCCCTGCTCACCTGGATCCGCAACACGCTGCTCTACTCGGTGCTCGCCACCGCGTTCATGCTGGTGTCGTCGATCCCCGTGGCGTACGCGCTGGCGAAGTTCCGCTTCCGCGGCAGGAAACTGGCGTTCCTGCTGGTCATCACCACGATGATGCTGCCGCCGCAGGTGGTGGCGGTGCCCGTCTACCTGATCTGGGCCCGCTTCCACCTGACCGGCACGCTCTGGCCGCTGATCCTGCCGATGCTGCTCGGCGACGCGTTCTCGATCTTCCTGCTCCGTCAGTTCCTCGTCACGATCCCCCGGGAGTATTCGGACGCCGCGCGGGTCGACGGGTGCGGGGAGTTCCGGACCCTGGTGCGGGTGATCCTGCCCATGGCCCGCCCCGCGATCGCGGCCGTGGCCCTCTTCCAGTTCTTCTACTGCTGGAACGACTACTACGGGCCTCTGCTGTACGCGGGGACCGACCTGGACAACTGGACCCTGTCGATCGGCCTGGCCGCGTTCCGGTCGGTGCACCGCGTGCAGTGGAACCTCACCATGGCGGCCACCGTGCTCGCCACGGCCCCCGTGATCGTCGTGTTCTTCTTCGCCCAGAAGGTCTTCATCGAGGGCGTGAAGCTCACCGGGGTCAAGTAGGGCCCTCACCCACCACCTTTGCGAAGGGAGGACGGCGCACCGCCCGGGACCCGGTCCCCACGGCCCCGGCCGGTGCGCCGCACACCACATGAAACTGGCCGTTGTCGGGGGCGGTTCCACGTACACGCCGGAGCTGATCGACGGCTTCGCGCGGCTGCGCGACGAGCTTCCCCTGTCCGAGATCGCGCTCGTCGATCCGGACGAGCGGCGCCTGTCGCTCGTCGGCGGAATGGCCGCCCGGATGCTGGCCCGGGCCGGTCATCCGGCCACGCTGACCACGACCACCTCCGTCGAGGAGGGCGTCGCGGGCGCGGGCGCCGTGCTCCTGCAGCTCCGCGTCGGCGGTCAGGCCGCGCGGAACGTCGACGAGACCCTGCCGCTGGAGTGCGGGTGCGTCGGCCAGGAGACCACCGGCGCGGGCGGCCTGGCCAAGGCCCTGCGGACCGTCCCCGTCGTGCTCGACATCGCCGAGAAGGCGCGCGCGCTCGCGCCGGGCGCGTGGATCGTCGACTTCACCAACCCGGTCGGCATCGTGACGAAGGCGCTGCTCGACGCCGGCCACCGGGCCATCGGGCTGTGCAACGTGGCGATCGGCTTCCAGCGCCGGTTCGCCGCGACGCTCGGCGTCTCCCCCGAGCGCGTACGGCTCGGCCACGTCGGGCTCAACCACCTCACCTGGGAGCGGGCCGTCTACCTGGACGGCGAGGACGTGCTGCCCGCCCTGCTGGCCGGGCACGCCGACGAGATCGCCGCCGACGTCGGCCTGCCCGCCTGGGTGCTGCGCAGGCTCGGCTCGGTGCCGTCCTACTACCTGCGGTACTTCTACGAGCACGACGCGGTGGTGGACGAGCAGCGGGCCGGGCCGTCCCGGGCCGCCGAGGTCGCCGCGATGGAGTCGGCCCTGCTCGACCTCTACGCCGACCCGTCCGTGGACACCAAACCCGCGCTCCTGGAGCAGCGGGGCGGCGCCTTCTACTCGGAGGCGGCCGTCGCGCTGATCGCCTCCCTCGTGGGCGACCGCGGCGACACGCAGGTGGTGAACACCCGCAACAACGGCACCCTGCCGTTCCTCGACGACGACGCGGTGATCGAGGTCCCGGCCGCCGTCGGGGCGGACGGAGCCGTCCCGCTTCCGGTCGGCCCGGTCGAACCGCTCTATCGCGGGCTGATCGCCCACGTGTCGGCGTACGAGAGCCTCGCCCTGGAGGCCGCCCTCCACGGCGGCGAGGAGCGGGTGCGGGACGCCCTGCTGGCCCACCCGCTGATCGGCCAGGCGGCGCCTGCCGACGGCCTCGCCGCGCGGCTGGTCGAGGCCAACCGCGACTTCCTGCCCTGGGCGGTGTCCCGGTGACCTCCGCCGGACGAACGGGCGCCCTCCGTACGGTCCTGGCGGTCGACGGGGGCAACAGCAAGACCGACGTGGCCCTGGTCCGGGAGGACGGCGTGGTCCTGGCCGCCGCGCGCGGCCCGGCGTTCAAACCGCAGAGCGCCGGGGTGGCGCGGGCCGTCGACGTGATCGGCGAGACCGTGCGGCAGGCGCTCGCCGGCCTCCCCACCGGGCTCTCCGCCGGGCTCTCCGGCGCAACCGGGGACGGGGCCCCGCCGTACGCCGACCACGTGGCGGCGTACGTGGCGGGGGCCGACCTGCCGATCGAGGAGGAGCGGCTCGCGGACGAACTGCTGGCCCGCGGCTACGGCCGCACGGTGGCGGTCGGCAACGACACCTTCGCCCTGCTGCGGGCGGGATCGCGCACCGGGTGGGGCGTCGCCGTCGTCTGCGGCGCCGGCATCAACGCGGTCGGCGTCTCCCCCACCGGCAGGGTCGCGCGCTTTCCCGCGCTGGGCCGGATCAGCGGCGACTGGGGCGGCGGCCACCACCTCGGCGAGGAGACGCTGTGGCACGCCGTGCGCGCCGAGGACGGCCGGGGGCCTGCCACGGCCCTGACGGAGGTCGTCCGGTCGTGCTTCGGCCGCCCGGCCGTGGCGGATGTCGTCGTGGGCCTGCACTTCGGCGAACTGGCGGCCGAGCGGCTGCACGCGCTCGTGCCGCCGCTGCTCGACGCCGCGGGAGACGGCGACCAGGTCGCCCTGTCGCTCGTCGAGCGGCAGGCCGAGGAGGTCGCCGTGCTCGGCGAGGTCGCCCTGCGGCGTCTCGGCCTGCTCGGCGAGCCCTGCGAGGTCGTCCTCGGCGGGGGTGTCCTCACCTCGGGTCATCCGCTGCTCATGTCGCTGGTCGAGGGACACTACGCCCGGCGGGCGCCGCTGGCCCGGCTCGTCGTCGCCGATGTGCCGCCGATCGTGGGCGCGGCGCTGCTCGGCCTCGACCGGCTCGGCGCCACCGCCGAGGCCGGCGACCTGGTACGGCGGCGCTTCGCCGGACCGGGATGTCCGTCCCCGCGTCCGTAGGCGACGCCGGCTCTATCCGGGCGGTGGTGTGGTCCGGCCTCGGGCCGGCTGGCGCGCCTGGTCGCGCGCGTCCGTTCCGGCGCTCCGGCCGGCGGGATCGGGGGCGTGCTGGGTGCCGAGCATGTCGAGCAGGACCATGGCGTCGTGGTCGGGGCTCGCGACGTCGGCGTAGTAGACGACGAGGCGCTGACCGGAGGTGCCTTCGAGTTCCATGGGCTGGTAGCCGAGGGTGAGGTCGCCGACCTGGGGGTGGCGGAAGTGCTTGGTGCCGGGGCGATGGGCGCGGACGTCGTAGCGCTCCCACATGTGGGCGAAGTCAGGACTCTTCATCAGGAGTTCGCCGACGAGCTGGGCGAGGTCGGGGGCATCGGGGTCCGTTCCGGCCAGGGCCCGCAGGCGTGCGACGCACCCGCGGATCTGGTTGTCCCAGTCGGTGAACAGATCGCGGGCGGCGGGGTGGAGGAAGTAGTAGCGGGCGAGGTTGCGCCGCTTGGCCGGCCAGCTCTCGATGCCCGCGTAAAGGCGCAGGCCGCCGGGGTTGGCGGCGAGCACGTCCAGGGTGCGGCTCAGGACGTAGGCGGGGCTCGGCCGCAGATTCTCCAGCAGCAGCGGGACGCCGGGCCCCACCGCGCGGCAGGGCGCGGCGGGGGGCTCGGGTGCTGATCTGACGGCCCGGGCGGCGAGCCGGCGCAGGTGTTCGTGTTCGTCCCCCTCCAGGCGCAGCGCGCGGGCGAGAGAGTCGATGACGGCCTGGCTCGGATGGGTCTCCTTGCCGCGTTCCAGGCGCGTGTAGTAGTCGATGCTGACCCCGGCGAGGGTGGCGAGCTCCTCCCGGCGCAGTCCGGGGGTGCGGCGGCGCCCCGGGCCGATGGGGAGGCCGGCCCGTTCGGGAGAGAGCTGGGTGCGGCGGGCGCGCAGAAACCCCGCCAGGTCGTTTCCGTGCTGGTCAGAGGTCACGTGGACAGTGTGGCAGTCCGGTGACGGTGCTCCGGCGGCCGTGGGGGGCCGTGTTACTGCCTGGCACGCCGCTCCCCTGCACCGTGCGGCCTGCAACGGGATGGTCCCGGGCCGCGAGAGTGGAGAAGCCGCGAGGCCCTCGACCCGGCGGCTTCCCGTTCACGGGCTGTGATCCGGCAGCCCTCCGATCCGGTACGGGGCAGAAAACAGGAGGCAGGAAACACTATGCGCACCACCACCTTGGGCACCCACGGACCGCAGGTCGGCGTCATCGGCCTGGGAGCCATGGGGATGAGCTTCGCCTACGACATGACCACCCCACGCGACGACGTCACCTCCGTCTCCGTCGTCCACCAGGCCCTCGATCTGGGCATGACCTTGATCGACACCGCCGACGTCTACGGGCCCTACACCAACGAGGAACTCCTCGGCCGCGCTCTGGCCGGTCGGCGCGACCGTGTGGTGCTCGCCACCAAGGTGGGCCTGGAGGCCGTCGATCCCACCGGCGGCCCCGGCGGTTCCCCGCTGGTAAGGACCAATGGACGGCCCGAGCATGTCCGTGCGTCCATCGACGCCAGCCTGCGCCGCCTGGGCACCGACCATGTCGACCTCTACCAGCTCCACCGCGTCGACCCCCAGGTCGCGATCGAGGAGACCTGGGGTGCCATGGCGGAGGCCGTCGCGGCCGGCAAGGCTCGCCACCTGGGGCTGTCCGAGGTGGACGTCGAGCAGATCCGGCGTGCCCATGCCGTGCATCCGGTCACCACCGTGCAGTCCGAGTTCTCGCTGTGGTCCCGCGAGGTCCAGGCCGAGGTCCTGCCCTACTGCGAGCGGCACGGCATCGGCTTCCTGCCGTACTCGCCTCTGGGCCGCGGCTTCCTCGTCGGCCGGTTCACGTCTTTCGACGAACTCCCGCGAAACGACATGCGGCGGCGCCTGCCGCGTTTCCAGCAGGACAACCTGCGGGCCAATCTCGGCATCGCGGCCGGGGTCCGCGAGGTCGCGGACCGGATCGGCGCCACTCCCGCTCAGGTCGCCCTCGCCTGGCTCGTCGCCCAGGGCCCGCACGTCGTCCCCATCCCCGGCACCAAGACCCCGGAATACCTCGCCGACAACGCGGGCGCCGCGAACATCCGGCTGTCCCCGGACGACCTCGCGGATCTCGACGCCATCCCGGCCCCCGTCGGCGCCCGGTACTACTGACCGTCCCGTCCCGGCGCCAACCGGCGACCGGACCGTTCAGCGGGCGGCGTCGCCGGCGTCCTCGTCGGTCCGGATCCGGGGCGGCCGGTAGTCGAACGGCGTGCTCAAAACCACCGTGGTCCGGGTGCTCACGTTCGCCGACGCGCGGATCTGCTGGAGCAGCTCCTCGAGGTCGAGCGGCGAGGCCACCCGGACCTTGAGGATGTAGCTCTCCTCACCTGCCACGCTGTGGCACGACTCGATGGCGTCGAGGTGGCTGAGCCGCTCCGGGGCGTCGTCGGGCGCGGCCGGATCGATCGGCTTGATCGAGACGAACGCGGTGAGGGGGAGGCCGATCTCGTCGTAGTCCACCAGAGCCGAGTAGCCGCGGACGACGCCCCGCCTCTCCAGCCTGCGCACCCGCTGGTGCACCGCGGACACGGACAGGCCCGTCTCCTTGGCGAGGTCGGTGAAGCTCATCCGGCCGTCTTTCGCCAGGAGCGTGACGATACGGCGATCGATCTCCTCCACCCCTGCAACGGTAGCGCCGCCGGGCCACCGCCCGATATCGGAACCGGTCACGGCATGATTCCATCCCTGCCGGGACGACTCCCGACGATCCAGACAGACCTCAACAGAGCCGGACGCCGTCGCGTCAGACCGCCCAGTCCATCGGCGCGGGAGGCGTGAAAGCCGAGGTCAGCTCCACCGGCTTGCCCGTCTCGTACGACTCCCGGGTGGCGCAGAGGATCTCCACCACGTGGGCGGCCTGCCGTCCGGTGGCCCGGTGCGGCCGGTCCTCCCGGATCGCGGCGGCGAGGTCGCGGACCGCCCGCCCCCACTCCACCCTCGGGTACGGCTCCCGCACGGGGGCGACCGGCCGCGGGGGTCCGCCGGGGGTCCACAGGTCCAGGGCCTGGTCGAAGTCGTGCCAGCTCTCCAGCAGGAGCGATCCGTCGTCTCCGTGGAACTCCAGCCCGCGCTGCCGCGTCCCCTCGTTGTTCACGTAGAAATCGCAGGTGAGGCGGAGCGTGACGGGGCCGTCGAACTCGACGTTCGCGACCACGTAGTCGGGCGTGGTGATCGTGAACGGCGTGCCGTCCTTCCGGACGCGGTCCGGCCGGACGACCGAGGCGAACGCCGTCACCCGGCGGGCCGGACCGAGCGCTGTGGTGACGATGGTGAGCGGGTAGACCCCCACGTCGAAGAGCGGGCCGACCTCGTAGAACCCCTCGGGCTCGGGGTGCCAGCTCTCGATCCTGCCCCAGTTGACCTCGGCGTAGACGAGGCGCACCCGGCCGATCCCGCCCTCCCTGAGCAGCTTCAGCGCGGTCTGCTGGGTCTCGCCGAGGAACGTCGCGGGCGCGCAGCCCAGCCGGACGCCCCGGCTCTCGGCGAGGGCCACGAGCCCGGCCGCCTCCTCGTGGGTGAGGGCGAGCGGCTTCTCGCTGTGGACGTGCTTGCCCGCCTCCAGGCAGCGCCTGATCACCTCGTAGTGGGCCCGGTGCACCGTCAGGTTCACCACGATGCCGACCTCGTCGTCGGCGACGACCTCGTCCAGGGAGCCGTACACCCGCGCGCCGTGCGGGTCCGCGAGCGTCCGGGCCCGCTCCGGCTGGACGTCGTACGCGCCCACCAGCCGCATCTCCGGATAGCCGGCCAGGTTCTCGGCGTACCGGGCGGCGATGTTGCCGCAGCCGACGATGGCCACACCGGTGCTGTCGGGACGCACGATCGCTCTCCTCCGGCTCGGGAAATCCGGGTGCCCGATTCACTATGGATTTCAGTGAAAATCGGCACTCGCGACCGGACGGTACGCCCGCAGCCCGCGGTGGTCAAGGCCAAAAATCCCGCCAAACCAGCAGTTCTGGTCGCCTTGACGGCCCGGACATCCCGACCTAGCGTCGACCGCGGAGCGTATTTCACTGAAATTTCAGCAGCAGGGACGGGACATGCGCATCGCCCATCACATGCTGACCTGGCTCAACTGGCACAGCGAGCGGGACCCGCTGGAGCTGGACCGCATGCTGGAGGAGATCCGGGAGACGGGCTACGAGGGTGTCGAGCTGATGGAGCTGCCGGTCCTGCCCCCGGCGGCCATCGTCAAGGCGCGGCTGGCGGCGCACGACCTGGTCCCGGCGGCCTTCGCCAGCCTGGTCCCCGCCCGGCCCGAGGACGAGGAGCGCTACCGCGCCGACATGGACTACGCGGCCGAGCTCGGCATCACCACGATCATGGTGTGCGGCGGCTGGCTCGGGGAGGCGGGCCGCCGGACGACCTTCGACGACGACTACGCCCGCCTGGCGGAGAGCCTGTCCGCGGCGATCGATCACGCCGCGCGCAACGGCCAGATCGTGGCCTACCACCCGCACACCGGGACCATCGTGGAGACCGAGGAGGAGATCGCGATGCTCCTGCGCCACCTGCCCGGCCTGCGGCTGTGCGTCGACACCGGGCACCTCCTCGCCGTACGGTCCGACCCGGCGCGGGTCGTGCGCACCTACCCGGGACGGGTGGTGCACGCGCACCTGAAGGACTGGAGCCGCCGTGACCGGTTCTTCGCCGAGATCGGGCAGGGGGATTCCGGGCTGGACCTGACCACCTTCATCGGCGACCTGGAGCGCGACGGTTACGACGGCTGGCTCGTCGTCGAACGCGATCATCCGCGGGTCCCGCCGAAGGAGTCGGCCGCGCTCAGCTACGGTCACCTGAGGCGGATCGGCGTGCGCTGAGATCCTCCGGCCACCGGTAGGTTGGCTGCCGAGGAGGGGCTGATGGGGCGAGTGACGGGACGGTCCACTCTCAAGGAGGTGGCCGAGCGGGCAGGCGTGTCCATCGGCACGGCCTCGGCCGTCTTCGCCGGAAAGCCCTGGGTTTCCTCCGCGACCGGTTCGGTGGTGCGCCGGGCCGCCGAGGAGCTCGGTTACCGGCCGCGGCCGCGCCGGGGAGCCGAGCCGACCGGCATGATCGGCTTCGTCGCCCGGGCGAGCGAGCAGTTCTCCCCCGACGACCCCTACTACGCCCCGGTGCTGTTCGGCGCCCAGCAGGCCTGCGCCGAGCTGGGCCTGTCGCTGACGTACGAGGCGATCCCCCTGGGCGGCCGGCTCCCCTTGTGCGTCGAACGCGGCCAGGCGGACGGCCTGCTCATGCTCAGTCTGGGCAGCGACCGCGACTATCTGGCCAGGATCCTCGGCGCCGGCGTCAGCTGCGTCCTGCTGGAGCACGCCGTCGGCGACCTGCCGGTCGACCATGTCCGCCACGACGACGAGACGGGCGGCTATCTGGCCACCCGCCACCTGCTCGATCTCGGTCACACCGACCCGCCGCCCGCGATCATCACGGCGGGCGACCACATCGTGCCCGCCGCGCGCCGGCTGGCCGGTTACCGCAGGGCGCTGGCGGAGGCCGGGCTGCGGGCCGACCCGGCGTACCTGCGCCGCAGCGAGTTCAGCGTGCGGACGGGCCACGAGCAGACCACCGCCCTGCTGGACCTGCCCGTGCCCCCGACCGCCGTCTTCTGCGCCAACGACCTGTCGGCGATCGGCGCCCTCGACGCCCTGCGCGAGCGAGGGCTACGTGTCCCCGGCGACGTCAGCGTGGTCGGCTACGACGACATCGCCACGGCCGCCCACACGTCGCCACCCCTCACCACCGTCGCGTCCGACAAGGAGCTCCTGGGCGCGCAGGCCGTGTGGCACCTGGTGGAACGCATGCGCCGGCCCGGCATGACGAGCCGGGACACGCGCCTCGCGGTCCACCTGGCCGAACGCGCCTCGACCGCCCCGCCCCGCCGCTGACCCGGCGCCCGCCGGCCGCCACCACCGTCCGGCGTACGCGGCGCATACGCGGCGTACGCGGTCAGCCGGCGATCGCGCGGCCGATCACCACCCGCTGGATCTGGTTGGTGCCCTCGACGATCTGCAGCACCTTCGCCTCCCGCATGTACCGCTCGGCCGGGAAGTCCTCGACGTACCCGTACCCGCCGAGCACCTGCACCGCGTCGGTCGTGACCTTCATGCACACGTCGGTCGCGAACAGCTTGGCCATCGCGGCCCGGGTGCCGTACGGCCGGCCGGCGTCGCGCAGCCGCGCGGCGTCCAGGTACAGGGCACGCGCCGCCGCGATCGAGGTGGCCATGTCGGCCAGCATGAAGGCGAGCCCCTGGAAGTCGACGATCCGGGAGCCGAACTGCCGCCGCTGCCTGGCGTAGTCGGACGCGACGTCGAAGGCGGCCTGGGCCACCCCGACGGCGCAGGCGGCGATGCCGAGCCTGCCGCCGTCGAGGGCCGCCAGGGCGATCCGCAGGCCCTCCCCCTCGGCCCCGACGCGGGCGTCCTCCGGCAGCCGCACGGCGTCGAACCGGACCTGCGCCGTCGGCGAGGAGCGCATGCCCATCTTCCGTTCCGGCGGCCCGAACGACAGCCCCTCCAGGCCCGCGGGAACGTGGAAGCAGGAGACGCCGTGGGTGCGGTCCGGGGAGGTGCGGGCCAGGAGCGTGTAGAAGTCGGCGACGCCGGCGTGGGTGGTCCACGCCTTGACGCCGTCGACCACATAGCCGTCCCCGCCTGTCACCGGCCCGGTCACCGGCTGCGCGGCCGCCCGGGTGGTCATGGACGCCGCGTCGGAGCCCGACTGCGGCTCGGACAGGCAGTACGCGCCCAGCCGCTCGCCGCCGATCATGCCGGGCAGCCGCCCGGCGCGCTGCGCCGCCGTGCCGTACGACGCCAGGGGGAAGCACGAGAGCGTGTGGACCGAGACGCCCAGGCCGACCGCCAGCCACGCCGCCGCGAGTTCCTCCACCACCTGGAGGTAGACCTCGTACGGCTGGGCCGCCCCGCCGTGCTCCTCGGGATAGGGCAGGCCCAGCAGCCCGGAGGAGCCGAGCAGGTGGAACAGGTCGCGGGGGAACCGGCCGGCGGACTCGTCGGCCGCGGCCCGGGGCGCGACCTCCTTCACGGCCAGCTCGCGGGTCAGATCCAGCAGGTCGCGTGCCTCTGATGTGGGCAGAACGCGGTCGACGCTCATCGCAGGTGCTCTCCTACCCTGTGGGGTGGTACGGCTGTCGGGACGCGGGGCGGCCGGGATCGCCGGCCGCCGTGACATTGTTCCCGAACTTCGCCGATCTCCACAGGGGTCGGGCGCCGGCTGTCAGACCACCACGAGATCGCGGGTGCTGTGGTTGAGCCGCTCGCCCGCCGTCTCACCGCAGATGAGTATGTCCTCGATCCGGGCGCCGTGCTCCCCGGCCAGGTAGATGCCGGGTTCGACGGAGAACGCGAAGCCCGGCTCCATGAGCTCGTCGTTGCCCGCCACGATGTAGGGCTCCTCGTGGGTCTCCAGCCCGATGCCGTGGCCCGTGCGATGGATGAACAGGTCGCCGTACCCGGCCTCCTCGATCACCTCGCGGGCTGCGGCGTCGACCGACGCGCAGGTCACGCCGGGGCGCACATGGGCGCAGGCGGCCTCCTGCGCGCGCTGGAGCACCTCGTAGTAGCGGACGAACTCCGCGGGGGGCTCGCCCACGCTGTAGACCCGCGTGGAGTCGGAGCAGTAGCCGCTCGGCATCGTGCCGCCGATGTCCACGACCACGGGCTCGCCCGCCTGGATGACCCGGTCGGACAGCTCGTGGTGCGGGCTCGCGCCGTTCGGCCCGGACCCCACGATCACGAAGTCGACCCGGGCGTGCCCGGCCGCGACGATGGCCTCGGCGATGTCCTTGCCGACCTCGCGCTCGGTGCGGCCCGCCTTCAGCAGCCCGGGGACGAGGGCGTGGACCTCGTCGATCGCCGCGCCCGCCTCGGCCAGCGCCGCGGCCTCGGCCGGCGACTTGCGCATCCGCAGCTCGCGCAGCACCCCGCCGGCCAGCACCTGCTCGGTCCCCGGCATGGCGTCGCGGAAGCGGATCGACTGCATCGCCCACATCCGGTCGGCCAGGCCCACCCGGCCGACGGCGCCCAGCCGGCTCGCCACCCGTGCGTACGGGTCGTCGGTCTCGTCCCACGCCACGAACTCCACGCCGAGACGATCGGCCGGGGAGTGCCGGGCGGCGGGCAGTTCCAGGCGCGGCACCATCAGGAACGGCTCGCCGGACGCCGGCACGACGAGGCAGGTCAGCCGCTCCAGCGGCATCGCCTCGTAACCGGTGACGTAGCGCAGATCGGGGCCCGGGGTCAGCAGCAGCGCGCCGAGACCGGCCCGCGCGGTGGCCTCCTGGACCGCGGCCAGCCTGGTCGTGGGATAGAGCTCGGAGGAGTCGAACGACGTCGTTGTCACGAGACCAAATCTAACGACACGGCGGGCGCGCGGGCACACCGAGGCACACCCACCGGGGCACGACCGCCGAATCACGACCACCGAGTCACGACCACTGGGGCGAGCCGGACGGGACACACCGCGACGGCCCCCGCCGCACGGCTTTATTCCACGCGAGCGTAGAAAACCCACCCCGCCGGTTTCCCCTACTGCTACGCTCCGCGCTGGGGCGATCACCTTGCGTCCCGAAAAGATCACGCAATCCGAGAGCGAGACATATGGTCGGCGTAGTGGGCGGCGCCCAGCCACCCCTTCCCCCCGCGGACGACCGCGAGCCGGGCCCGGAGCCCGGCCCCATCCCCGGCGTCCTTCCCGAGGCCCCACCGGACCTCCTGGCCGAAGACATCACCGCGGACATCACCGAAGACATCACCGGTGACCTCGCCGTGAGCCTGCCGGGCGCGGTGCCCGCGGGCGTCCCGGCGGCGGTTCCGGCGGGCGTTCCCGCAGCCGTCCCGGCCGGGCCGCACGGCATGACGTACGGCCGCCCGGCCGCACCGAAGTACGCCGCGCTCCCGGCCCACCCGCGGCCGCGGACCCCCGACCTGAGCTGGAGCGAGTGGTATCCGTCCGACTCGCGGCGGCAGCTCGTCGAGGCCCGCGAGCGGGCGGCGGACGAGCGCAGGGTGACGCTGGCGCTCCGCGAGGCGATCCTGCCCGAGCCCGGATCGCCGGCCGTGCTGCCCTACGCCCGGATCGCGGTGCGGTACGTCCCCGCGGGCAAGGCGGGCAGCCTGGGCGGCGACTGGTACGACGCGACCACCCTGCCCGACGGCCGGATGTTCCTCGCCGTCGGCGACGTCTCCGGGCACGGGCTGCCCGCCATCGCCGAGATGGCCCAGCTCCGGCACGCGCTGCTGGGGCTGACCATGACCGGAGCCTCCCCCGGCATGCTGCTCGAATGGCTCAACGCCCTGGTGCTCAACCGGCTCGACGACACGACGGCGACCGTGGTGTGCGGATACTTCGATCCGGTGACCCGGCTGTTCACCTGGGCGCACGCGGGTCACCCGGCCCCGATCCTGGTGCGGCGCGGGGGCGCGCACCAGCTGGTCGCGCCGCGCGGGGTCGTGCTCGGGGCGACCCCGCACCTGCGCTACTCGGTGGCCGACGTCCGGCTGGAGCCGGGCGACCTGCTGCTGATGTTCACCGACGGCGTCGTGGAGCGCCGGACCCGCGGCCTGGACGAGGGGCTGTCGCTCATCGTCCGGGCCGCCGCCGCGGTCCCCGCCTGCGGCGACCTCGACGCGGGCCTCGACCGGCTGGTCGCCGCGATCGGCGGGCCCAACCCCGAGGACGACACCTGCCTGCTGGCGGTCGGCGTGACCGGAGGGTAGCGCCCGGCCGCAGGCGTGACAATGAAGGGGTGCTGATGCTTCTCGACACCCCGTCCCTGTACTTCCGCGCGTTCTACGGAGTCCCGGATTCGCTGACCGCGCCCGACGGGACACCGGTCAACGCCGTGCGCGGGCTGATCGACATGATCGCCACGCTGGTCCGGGACCACTCCCCCGCCGAGCTGGCCGCGTGCATGGACGCGGACTGGCGGCCGGCCTTCCGGGTGGCCGCCATCCCGTCGTACAAGGCCCACCGGGTGGCGAACGGCGACGAGGAGTCCGTGCCCGACACCCTGGCGCCGCAGGTGCCGGTGATCGAGGAGGTCCTCGACGCCCTGGGCATCGCCACGATCGGCGTGCCGGGCTACGAGGCCGACGACGTCATCGGCACGCTCACGGCCGGTGCGAGCGGAGCGGTCGACATCGTCACCGGCGACCGGGACCTGTTCCAGCTGGTCGACGACGCGAAACCGTGCCGGGCCCTTTACACAGTAAGGGGGATTCGCAACCTCCAGATGGTCGACGAGGCGTTCGTCAGCCAGAAGTACGGCATTCCGGGGCGGGCGTACGCCGACTTCGCCACGCTCAGGGGCGACCCGAGCGACGGGCTTCCCGGCGTGCCGGGCGTCGGCGACAAGAGCGCCGCCGCGCTGATCACCCGGTTCGGCTCGCTGGCCGCCGTGCTGACGGCTCTGGACGACGGGGTGACCGACGGGTTCCCCGCGGGGGTGCGCAACAAGCTGAACGCGGCCCGCGACTACCTCGCCGTGGCGCCCGCCGTCGTGCGGGTCGCTCACGACGCGCCGGTCCCGGCGATCGATCTCACCCGGCCGGCCAAGCCGCGCGACCCGGAACGGCTGATCGGCCTGGCCGACCGGTACGGCCTCGACGGCCCGCTCAACCGGCTGCTCGGCGTGCTCTCCGGCCGCTGACGCGGCCGCAGCGAATCTTCGGGAGACGCGGCGGTTCAGCCGACGGAGGAGTAGGCGACGACGCCGCGGCGCATGGCCTCGACGGCCCGCCCCGCGGCCGCGCCCACGGTGCCCCCCTTGGGCGCGGTGTCCTTGAGCTGGCCGAGCAGGTCGAGCAGCTGCTTCACCCAGCGGACGAAGTCGCCCGCGGCGAGGTCGCAGTCGGTCAGGACGGCGTCGAGGCTGTGTCCCCTGGCCCACCGGAAGGCCGCCCAGGCGAAGCCCAGGTCGGGCTCGCGGACGAACGACAGGCCGTGGTCCTGCTCGATGCCCTCGAGTTCGCCGAACAGCCGGACCATCTCGACGAGCGCGTCCCTGGCCGCCCCACCGGGGATCTTCGGGCTGCGCAGGTCGTCCGACTGACGGGACTCGTACACCAGCGCGGAGACGCAGGCCGCCAGCTCGGCGGGGCCGAGACCCTCCCACACGCCGGAGCGCAGGCACTCGGCGGTGAGCAGATCGAGCTCGGTGTAGAGCTTGGCCAGCCGCCGTCCCTCCTGGGTGACCGTCTCACCCTCGAGGTAGCCGAGCTGTTCGAGCACGCCGCAGACCTTGTCGAAGGTGCGGGCGATGACATGCGAACGGCCCTCCACGCGGCGGCGCAGCGACTCGGCGTCGCGGAGCAGCTTGTGGTATCGCTCGGCCCACCGCGCGTGGTCCTCGCGCTCGTCGCAGCCATGGCAGGGATGCTGCCGCAACTCGCGGCGGAGGCGGAGGATCTCGTCGTCCTCGGCGGCGTGGTCGCGGGCGCGCACCGGCCCGCCGAGGTCGCGGTCGCCGAGCTTGGCGTGGACGGTGGAGACGAGGTTGGCCCGTTCCTTGGGCGATCGGGGGTTGAACCCCTTCGGGATCCTGATCTTCTCCACGGGTTCGACCGGAACCGGGAAGTCGGCCGCCGACAGCCGCTTCACCTGCTTGCCGATGGTCAGCACCAGCGGAGACGGGCCCTCGCCGCGGCCGTCGGTGCCGGGGTCGAGCACGACGGCGATCCCGGCGCGCCGGCCGCCCGGCACGCGGATGACGTCTCCCGGCTTGAGGACCTCCAGCGACTGCACGGCCTGCGCCCGCCTGGCCGCCCCGCGCTGGCGGGCCAGCTCGGACTCCCGGTCGGACAGCCGCCGGCGCAGCCCGGCGTACTCCTGGAAGTCGCCCAGGTGGCAGGTCATCGCCTCGGCGTAACCCTCCAGGGCCTGCTCCGCCTTGCGGAGCTGCCGGGCGATCCCGACGACGGCGCGGTCGGCCTGGAACTGGGCGAAGGAGTCCTCCAGCAGGGTGCGGGCCCGTTCCCGGCCCACCTGGCCGACCAGGTTGACCGCCATGTTGTACGACGGCTGGAAGCTGGAGCGGAGGGGATAGGTGCGGGTGCCGGCGAGGCCGGCCACGCTCAGCGGGTCCGTCCCCGCCTGCCAGACCACCACCGCGTGGCCCTCGACGTCGATGCCGCGCCGCCCGGCCCGCCCGGTGAGCTGGGTGTACTCCCCTGGGGTGAGGTCGGCGTGGGTCTCCCCGTTCCACTTGTCGAGCTTCTCGATGACGACGGACCTGGCCGGCATGTTGATGCCCAGCGCCAGGGTCTCGGTGGCGAAGACGGCCTTGACCAGGCCCTTGGTGAACAGCTCCTCGACGACCTCCTTGAAGGCGGGGAGCATGCCGGCGTGGTGGGCCGCCAGGCCCCGCTCCAGGCAGTCGCGCCACTCCAGGTAGCCGAGGACGGCCAGGTCCTCGTCCGGCAGGTGGGCGGTGCGCTCGTCGACGATCTGCCTGATCTCGTGGCGCTCCTGCTCGGTCGTCAGCCGCAGCCCCGCGTAGAGGCACTGCATGACGGCGGCGTCGCAGCCGGCCCGGGAGAAGATGAACGTGATCGACGGCAGCAGGCCCTCGGCGTCGAGCTTCTCGATCACGTCGGAGCGGTTCGACTGGGGCGCGCGGGGCCGGCCGTATCCGCGCCGCCCGCGCTGCGCCAGCCGGGACTCGTCGCGGGTGATCCGCATCAGGGACGGGTTGATCCTGAGCGTGTCGTCGCCCTCGTTCACGAAGAGGTCGTAGAGCCGGTTGCCGACCATCATGTGCTGCCACAGCGGGACCGGCCGGTGCTCGTCGACGATCACGGTGGTGTCGCCCCGCACCGTGCCGAGCCACTCGCCGAACTCCTCGGCGTTGCTCACGGTCGCCGACAGGGCCACCACCCGGACCGCCTCCGGCAGGTGGATGATGACCTCCTCCCAGACCGCGCCGCGGAACCGGTCGGCCAGGTAGTGCACCTCGTCCATGACCACGTACGCCAGGCCCGTGAGCGTGTGGGAGCCCGCGTACAGCATGTTGCGCAGGACCTCGGTGGTCATCACCACGATCGGGGCCTCGCCGTTGACGCTGTTGTCGCCGGTGAGCAGTCCGACCCGGGCGGCGCCGTACCGGCGGACCAGGTCGTTGTACTTCTGGTTCGACAGCGCCTTGATCGGGGTGGTGTAGAAGCACTTGCGGCCCTGGGCGAGGGCGAGGTGGACGGCGAACTCGCCCACCACGGTCTTGCCCGACCCCGTCGGCGCGGCCACCAGGACTCCGTCACCCGCCTCCAGCGCCTGGCAGGCGTCGAGCTGGAACTCGTCCAGCTCGAAGTCGTACAGTCCGCGGAACGAGGTCAGAGCCGGTCCGTTGCCGGACTGCAGCTCACGGAATGCGGCGTAGCGTTCCGCTGGCGTACTCATACATCAACACTACCGATAACACCGATTGCGGCCATCCTTCACGACCAACGCGAGGCGGCTCAGGGAACCAGCACCCGGAGCGCTCCCGGCTCGACCGCGCAGCTCACCGGCGTGGGCCCCAGCCGTTCGCCGTCGGCGTAGGCGATCACGCCCGCCGCGTCCACGGTCACGTTCGCGGCCCGCCGCACCGTCACCGCCGGATGGCGGACGTGACCGCCCCGGTACACCAGCGGGAACGTCCGGAGGAAGTCGCCCCGCGGCATGGCGCCCAGCACCAGCACGTCGAGCAGGCCGTCGTCGGGGCGCGCGTCCGGGCAGATGCGCATACCAGCGCCGTAGGAGGCGGTGTTGGCCACCGCCACCAGGATCGCGTCCCGCTCCTCCGTCTCGCCGTCGAGTGTGAGGCGGAACGGGATCGGCGCGAACGAGCGGAGCTCCTGGGCGAGCGCGACCAGATACCTGGCCATGCCGGGAGGGCGGGTCATCCGGTTGGCCCGTTCGTTCACCCGGGAGTCGAACCCGCACGCCAGGACACCGGCGAACCACTCGCCCCGCTCCGTCCTGGCGGCGTCGACCGACCGCGTCCGGCCCGTGGCCACCCCCGCGGCCACCACGGCCGCGGCGGCCATCGGGTCCTTCCCGGGGATGCCGAGGGCGCCGGCGATGTCGTTGCCGGTCCCGGCCGGGACGATGCCCAGCGGCACCTCCGTCCCGGTCACGGCCTGGACGGCCAGGTGGACCAGCCCGTCGCCGCCGAAGGCCACGAGCGCGTCCGGCCCGGACGCCACCGCCCCGCGGGCCCGTTCGAGCGCGTCCGCCGGGGAGACGCCGACGACGACGGAGACGCGCCGCCCGCCCTGCCGCAGCCGGCGTACGACGGGATCCAGCAGGTGGCGGGTACGGCCGCCACGGGCGGCGGGGTTCGCGAGGACGACGATCTCACCGGGCACATGCGGAACATAGCGCCCGGATCGTGCGACGACCAGAAGCAGAGCGAACGCGCCGCGGGCATGGGCCCGCGGCGCGTTCGCCGGAAACGGAATCAGTCCAGGGTGTCGACGGAGTCGGCCGAGGACGCCGAGGCGCCGTCCAGCTCCTCCTCGATCGCCCGGGCCCGCAGCGCGTCGGCCGCGTCCTTCCTCTTGTCGTGGAAGTGCATGAACACCTCCGCGACGAAGAACAGGATGACCATCGGGAGCGCCAGCGCGAGCATGGTGAACGGGTCCTGGCTCGGCGTCGCGACCGCCGCGAAGACGAACAGCAGGAAGACGACCATGCGCTGGTGCTTGGCCACGGTCTGGAACCGCAGCACCCCGATCACGTTCAGGAACACCATCAGCAGAGGCATCAGGAACGACACCCCGAAGATGACGAGCATCAGGATCAGGAACGTCAGGTAGTCGTCCACGTCGATCAGCGGGACCGCGTTGCCGGGGACGAAGCTGAGCAGCAGGGACAGCCCTCGGTCCATCGTGAGGTAGGCGAGGGCCGCGCCGGCGGCGAACAGCGGGACGGCCAGGCACAGGAAACCGAGCGAGTAACGCCGCTCGTTCTGGTAGAGGCCGGGGGTGACGAAGGCCCAGACCTGGTACAGCCAGATGGGAGCGCTCACCACCGCCCCGAAGATGATCGCCACCTTCAAGTTGATCATGAAGCCGTCGAGCACCCCGTGGACGACCAGGGTGCACGCCGCGCCGTTGGTGATCCGGTATGCCTGGGGCAGCCGGCAGAACGGCGCCGTCATGAAGTCCCAGATGGGCCCGAAGAAGGCGAACCCCACGACGGTGCCGACGACGACGGCCAGCAGCATTTTGACGATGCGGTTGCGGAGCTCGCGAATGTGCTCCATGAGCGTCATGCGCCCGTCTTCCACCGGGGGAGCGGGGGTCGACCGCTTCAGCAGCGCCATCTGTTGATCCTGCTCGGAAAGGGGGCCGGGGCCCGGAGGGGTCAGCTAGATCTCTGGTCGTTCTGGGCCTGCGACAGCGGCACGCCGTTGACGGTGGGCTCGGCCGTGGCCTTCAGCCGCCGGTTCTCCTCCTCCAGCGTACGCAGCCGCTCCTCGACCGACGGGGTGGAGGGGATCTGCTGCGGGGGCACGGGCTCGGCCTTCACCACAGTGGGGGCCGGCTCGTCCTCCTCGCGCATCTTCGAGGTCTCCTTCTTGAACATGCGCAGAGACTGACCGAGAGCCCTGGCCGTGTCCGGGAGCTTCTTGGCCCCGAACAGCAGGATCAAAACCACGCCGATGATGAGCAGTTCCGGCGCACCGAGTTGGGACATGTCCGCTTCCTTCACACGCAGGGAGGTACCATCACCGATCGTACGCGCTACACCCGCGGGTCTTCACCCGCCACCCGCCCCGGTCCCGCGATCGGTCACCGGGAATTCATCGCCCGTCGGTCTGAGAGACCGGCGCGCCCGGTCCAGCTCGCCGCCCAGCTCACGGGCGGCGACCAGCACCCGGGCCGCCGGAACCGCCAGGGCGGCCAAGCCGGCCACCCCCGCGGAGACGGCGGCGAAGATCCACGTCATGACCGCCATGCTAACCCGGACCCATGCGGTCGGCCCAGCCCCCGATTTTCAGACGGCCGATTCGTACGCCGCCAGCGCGGTGCCCGCCGCCGCCGCCACGCGCCCGGCGAGGGAGGCCGGGGAGATAACCCTGCCGCTGTCGCCCAGCCGCAGCGCGAGCCGCACGACCCAGGACTGGTCGCGGGCGCGCAGCCGGATCCGCTGCCGGCCCTCCCCCAGCTCGGCGACCTCCTCGCAGGGGTAGTACTCGGCGACCCAGCGGCCCGCCGCGGTCACCTCCAGCTCGACCAGTTCGTCGCTCTCCGTGGGCCGGAACACGCCCCCGGCGACGTCCATGGGCTCGGCCTCAGCCGGCGGGTCGGCGGGCACGTCGAGCACCTCGACCTCGACGATCCGGTCGAGACGGAACATCCGCATCGCCTCCGCCCGGTAGCACCATCCCTCCAGGTAGTGCCATCCGTCCACGAGCACCACCCGGAGCGGGTCGACCTCCCTCGGGGTGATCTCGTCCCGGCCGGGGACGTAGTAGCGCAGGGACAGCCGCCGGCCCCGGCGGGACGCCTCGGTGATCAGCGCCAGCGCGTCCGGCGCGGCGCCGATGTCGACCTGCACCTGGCTGCTCACGGTCGACGCGCCGTCGCCGGCCGCCCGCTCCAGCTTGGCGATCACCCGTCCCAGCACGTCGCGGTCGGAGAACTCGGGCAGCTCGCCGAGCATGCGCAGCGCCACGAGCAGGGCGCTCGCCTCGTCCACGCCGAGCTTCAGGGGCCGGGCGATGGCGTCGGCGTTGTCGATGAGGATCTCGCCGCCGTCCCAGGAGACGTCGATCAGGTCGCCGGGGGTGTGTCCGGGCAGGCCGCACATCCACACCAGCTGCAGGTCGTCGACGAGCTGCTTCTCCGACAGGCCGAACAGCCGCGCCACCTCGGGCACCTGCGCCCCGGGGTTGGACATGAGGTACGGCACGAGCGCGAGCAGGCGCGGCAGCCGGTCGGAACTCATCGCCGCCACCCCTTCCCCGTGTACGGTCGCGCGCTCACTGCATGGCTCCTTTCAGGCGCCGGATCACGGCCTCGCGCGCGTCCGGCGGGTCGATCACCACGGCGTCCGCGCCCAGGCTGGCCATCCAGCTCGCCAGCCGCTCGGCGTCGGTGAAGGCGACCTCCACCTCGTCCCAGCCCTCCGGCCCGGGACGGACGGCCTGCGCGGCGTGCCGCAGGCCCAGGCAGGTCCCCTGGCGGACCCGGACGAGGGCCACCCGCTCTGCGGGCAGCTCCTGGTAGCCCACCATCGACCGCAGGTCGACGTCATCGGGGACGGAGAAGGCGTCTGGCCGGCCCGGCGTCGTGACCGCCCCGGCGATGCGGCTGAGCCGGAACACCCGGGACGCGCCGCGGTCGCGGTCGTGCCCGACGAGATACCACCGGCCGCGCCGGCTCACCACGCCCCAGGGCTCGACGGTGCGGGTGAGCACCGACTCGCTGCCGGCCGAGCGGTAGCCGAAGCGCACCACCCGCCGGTCCCGAACGGCCTCCCAGAGGGCGGGGAAGGCGGGGTCGCGGGTGTCCACGCGCAGCTCGAGAGGGCTTTCGACCAGGTCGGCCCGCACGCCCCCGGCCCGGAGCTTCAGCAGCGCCCCGCTCGCCGCGTCGGCGAGGCTGGCCCGCTCCCACACCTGCGCGGCCAGGCCGATGACCGCCGCCTCGTCGGCCTCCAGCGTGATCTCCGGCAGCTCGTAGGACTCGCGGACGATGCGGTAGCCGGGGTCGTCCTCCCAGGGATCCCGGTGGACCTCGACCGGGATGCCGATCTCGCGCAGTTCGCTCTTGTCGCGCTCGAACATGCGCTGGAAGGCCTCGTCGTTCTCCGGGTCGTACCCCGGCACGGCCTGACGGATCTGCTCCGCGCTCAGCGGCCGCCGCGTCGCGAGCAGGCAGATCACCAGATTGAGCAGCCGCTCGGTCTTCCGCCGCGACATCGGGCCTCCCCTCCAATCGAGAACGCTACCCTTTTCGGCGTGATCAGATGGCGCAAGGGCGAGGTGGTCCGGATCCGGCGGGAGTGGCCGGGGGCGGTGGAGCTCGACGTCACCCTCGCCGAGGGCACGTGCCGCGCCCTCGCCTATCCCCCGCTGGTCGGACGGCCCCTGCCGGGCGACACCGTGCTGCTCAACACGACGGCGCTCGCCATGGGCCTCGGTACGGGAGGGTACGCCATGGTGGTGGCCGTCCCGGACCGTTTGCCGGAAGATCCGTCCGGACCGGGACATCTGGTCAAGGCTCGGTACACCCCGCTCCAGGCGACCGTCCTGGGCGCGGACGAGCAGGACTCCCCCCATCACGAGGCGCTGCGCGACGCGGACTCGCTCGACGGGATGCCCGTCGTGATCGCCGACCTGCACTCGGCGCTGCCGCCGATCCTGTGCGGCCTGTACGCCTCCGCGACCGGCGCCCGGCCCCGCGTGGCGTACGTGATGACCGACGGCGGCGCCCTGCCGGCCTGGTTCTCCATGTCGTGCGCCGAGCTGAGAGCCCGCGAGTGGCTGTGCGGGGTGGTGACGACGGGCCAGTCCTTCGGCGGCGACGTCGAGGCCGTCACCCTGCACACCGGGCTCCTGGCCGCCCGGCACGTGCTCGGCGCCGACGTCGCCGTGGTGACCCAGGGGCCCGGCAACCTGGGCACCGGCACCCGCTGGGGGTTCTCCGGGGTGGCCGCGGGCGAGGCGGTGAACGCGGCTGCCGTCCTGAACGGCCGGGGGGTGGCCGCGCTGCGGGTCAGCGACGGCGACGCCAGGGAACGGCACCAGGGGGTCTCGCATCACTCACTGACCGCCTACGGCAGGGTCGCGCTCGCCCGGGCCCGGGTCGCGGTGCCCGCGCTGCCCGGCGCGTTCGGCGCCAGGGTGCGCGAGCAGGCCGCCCCCCTCGCCGTACGGCACGAGCTCGTGAACGTGCCCGTCGACGGCCTGCTCGACGCCCTGGAGGAGTCGCCCGTGCGGCTGTCCACGATGGGCCGCGGGCTCCGGGAGGACCTGTCCTACTTCCTCTCCTCCGCGGCGGCGGGCCGCGACGCGGCCTCGCTGCTGTCGTAGAAGTCCTTGAACGTGAAGGCGTGCGGCCCCGGCCCCTCCGCGCGGAGCAGGTCGAGCCGGGCCATCGCCTCCTCCAGCGGCGGCTCATGCCCCTCCGGCACCCACCACATGACGCTGTAGGGCTCGGCGACGCGGAGGAACCACTCCCGCCGCCGCCGCAGCACGTCCAGATGGACGCTGCGGTAGACGAAGTTCCACAACGCCTCCCGCGACTCCCACACCGACAGGTTCGTCACCAGGTGATCACCGTAGTCGTGTTGGACGGTGTCGGTCGGCAGCTCTCCGCCCTTGAGCCGCCAGACGAACCCCGGCGAGGTGTCGGAGACCGCGTTGACGGGCTCGAGCAGGGCCACGAAGCCGGCCAGTGTTTCCGAGTCGATCGGCGCGAGGAGGTGGGCGACGTTCAGTTGTGCGAGGTGCATGCCGCGATTCTAAGTCAATCTTCGTTGTTTTTAGAAGGGCCGGTTCGGGTGAAGGCGACGCAGCACTCCCCGGGCCGCGGATCGAGCGCGGCGGCGACGTCCCGTTCGCCCCGGGCTTCGAGCAGTCCCTCGCACATCGCGAGGTTCACCGAGCAGACGAGCCGGGGATGTGACTCGGCCAGCGTGTGGAAGGGGCAGTTGCGCAGCCGGATCCGGCTGCCCTCGTCGTACGGCTCGTAGCCGCGCGCCTCCAGGGCCTCCTTCAGGCCCGCTCCGGGATCCTCGGCGGCCGACCGCCTCCCCACCCGCCGGGCCGCCGCCTCCACCTGCTCGTCGTCGCCCAGCAGGTCCACGACCTCGGCCAGCACGAAGGCGAGGGTCCCGTAGTCACGCGGCGGAAGGCTCACCGAGAGCTCGCCGGCCGCCCGCCGGTAGACCTTGGCGGGACGGCCGCTGCCGGGCCCCGTGCGGTCTCCCAGGCGCCGGAAACCCGCCTCCAGCAGGCCCGCCTCCACCAGTTTGTCGAGGTGGAAGGCGGCGAGCGTGCGCTGGATCCCCGCGGCCTCGGCCGCCTCGTTGCGTCCCACGTCGCGCCCTCGCCCGGCCACGAAGCGGTACAGCCGCCGGCGCACGGGATCGGCGAGCGCGCTCATCGACTCAAGGTCGTCGCTCCTCACAGCCCGGAGTCTAAGTCGTCTCCCGCCGCGCCCCCGCGCCCCGCCGACCGGCGGGCTCCGAAGTTGACTTCCCCCTACCGCGCCGCTCTCATTGGGAACCTCCCGCACGAACGCGCCCGCCCCCGGAGCAGGCGGAGAAACGGACCCCCGGACTCATGAAGAACCCCTGGCCACGGCGCGCCGCCGCCCTGACGCTGGCCGCGAGCGCGGTCCTGGTGACCGCCCGGGCGGGGCTGGCCGCACGGCACCCGCGGCCCGGCGGCCCCGGGCCGGAGACGGCCGCGAGCCCGCTGGTCGTCGCCACCGCGGCGGCCCCGGCCGACCTCACGGACCCGGAGAAGAAGGAGATCGCGATGGAGCTCGTCTCCAGCGCGGAGAACTCCACACTCGACTGGCGGGCCCAGTACGCCTACATCGAGGACATCGGCGACGGCCGCGGTTACACGGCCGGCCTCATCGGATTCTGCTCCGGCACCGGAGACATGCTGAGGCTCGTCGAGCTCTACACGCGCCGCGAGCCGGGCAACCCGCTCGCCGCGTACCTTCCCGCGCTGCGGAAGGTGAACGGCACCGACGCGCACAAGGGGCTCTCCGGCTTCCCGAAGGCATGGCGCGCCGCGGCGGCCGACCCGGTCTTCCGGCGGGCCCAGGACGACGAACGCGACCGGGTCTACTTCGGCCCCGCCGTACGGCAGGCCAGGGCCGACGGTATGCGCGCGCTCGGCCAGTTCGTCTACTACGACGCCATGGTCATGCACGGGCCCGGCGCGGACCCCGCCAGCTTCGGCGGCATCCGTCAAACGGCGACGAAGAAGGCGAGGACGCCCGCGCGGGGCGGCGACGAGGTCGCCTACCTCAACGCGTTCCTCGACGCCCGCAAGGCCGCGATGAAGACCGAGGAGGCCCACAGCGACACCAGCCGCGTCGACACCGAGCAGCGGGTCTTCCTGCGGAACGGCAACCTGGACCTGGACCCGCCGCTGACGTGGAAGGTGTACGGCGATCCGTACCGGATCGGGGGCTAGGTCGTTTCCCGGCGCGACGGCCCGGCCTCGGCGAGGCCGCCGCGCGGGGAGCCGCCGATCAGGCCGCGCCGAGGACGTCGACCACGAAGACGAGGGTGTCGGTGCCCTTGATGCCGCCCTGCGGGTTGCCCTGCTTGCCGTACCCGAGGTCCGGCGGGATGGTGATCAGCACCCGGCTGCCGACGGGAACGCCGGTCAGGCCCTGCGACCAGCCCTTCACGACCTGGTTGAGGGCGAGCGGCGCGGGCGTGCCGCGGTCCCAGCTCGAGTCGAACTTCTTGTCGGTGCCCCAGATCTTCCCGATGTAGTGCGTGAGGACGGTCTGGTCGGCCTTCACCGCCGGCCCGTCGCCCTTGATGACCGTCTTGACCGTCAGCTTCTTCGGCGGCTTCGCGGCGGTCTTGGTGGTCAGCGTGGGGGCCTTGTCGCCGCCCGGGTTCTCCAGCTTGACCCCGTTGACACCCGGATCGACGGCGGTGCCCTGGGCGGCCTTGGCCGTGGCGTTGACCACGTCGACCACCAGCACCTGCGAGCTGGTGTCGAAGTCGGTGCCGCCCTGCTTGGCCTGGCTGATCTGGTCGGGCGTCAGGTTGTCCTTCGCGACCACGGCGAGCACCCGGCCGCCGGGCTTGGCGCCCACCAGCGCCTCGTGCAGGGCCTTCGGCAGGTTGGGGCTGACCGTGACGAACTCGGCCCGGCCCTGGTCGTAGTCGGAGCCCGGCGACGAGTTGGCCTTGCCGTCCCAGTTGTAGACCGTGACGTTCGCCATGAGGACGTCGCCGTCCTTGGCCGGCTCGCCGGAACCCTCGAGCACCTTCTGGGACGACGACGTCAGCGTGGGCTTGCCCGGCGGGAAGGTGAGGGTGGGCTTCTTGCCCGCCTCACCCGCCACCTTGATGCCGGAGGCGGCCTGCTGGGCGGGGCTGGCGCTGGGCGCGCTCTTCTGCGCGGTGCCGCACGCGGCGGCGAGCAGCAAAGGTAGTGCAGCGGCGATTGCCGTACGGCGGCGCATGTGGAAATCCTCTAACAGACAGCGGGTCCGGGTAACCCTACCCGAACCCGCTGTCAGAACCGTGTAAGACGATCACATGCCCGCGATCAGCTTGTCGACCCTCTCGTCGACGCTGCGGAACGGGTCCTTGCACAGGACGGTCCGCTGCGCCTGGTCGTTGAGCTTGAGGTGTACCCAGTCGACGGTGAAGTCGCGCCGCTTCTCCTGGGCCTTCCGGATGAACTCGCCGCGCAGTTTGGCGCGGGTGGTCTGCGGCGGGACCGACTTCGCCTCGAAGATCCGGACGTCGCTGGCGACCCGCTCGACCGCCCCGCGCTTCTGCAGCAGGTAGTAGAGGCCCCGCTTGCGGTGCACGTCGTGATACGCGAGATCGAGCTGCGCGACCCTCGGTGAGGAGAGCGGAAGGTCGTACTTCTGTCTGTAACGTTCAATCATCTGGTATTTGGTGACCCAGTCGATCTCCCGGGAGACGAGGTCGAGGTCGCCGGTGTCGACCGCCCGCAGCGTGCGCTCCCACAGTTCGAGCACCCGCTTGCTGGTCTCGTCCCCGCCGCGGCGGTCGACGAAGTCACGCGCCTTGGTCAGGTACTCCTGCTGGATCTCCAGCGAGGACGCCTCCCGCCCGTTGGCCAGGCGGACCCGACGGCGGCCGGTCATGTCGTGCGAGACCTCACGGATCGCCCTGATGGGGTTCTCCAGCGAGAGGTCGCGCATCACCACGCCCGCCTCGATCATGCGGAGCACCAGGTCGGTCGCGCCGACCTTGAGCAGCATCGTCGTCTCGCTCATGTTGGAGTCGCCGACGATCACATGCAGGCGGCGGAAGCGCTCGGCGTCCGCGTGCGGCTCGTCTCGGGTGTTGATGATCGGACGCGATCGGGTGGTCGCGGAGGACACACCCTCCCAGATGTGCTCGGCCCGCTGCGACACGCAGTAGACCGCGCCCCTGGGGGTCTGCAGCACCTTGCCGGCGCCACAGATGATCTGCCGCGTCACCAGGTATGGGATCAGGACGTCGGCCAGCCGTCCGAACTCCCCGTGCCGGCCGACGAGGTAGTTCTCGTGGCAGCCGTAGGAGTTGCCGGCCGAGTCGGTGTTGTTCTTGAAGAGGTAGATGTCGCCCGCGATGCCCTCCTCGCGGAGCCGCTTCTCGGCGTCGACGAGCAGGCCCTCCAGGATGCGCTCCCCCGCCTTGTCGTGGGTCACGAGCTCCACGACGTTGTCGCACTCAGGGGTGGCGTACTCAGGATGGCTGCCCACGTCGAGGTACAGGCGCGCGCCGTTGCGGAGGAATACGTTGCTCGATCGGCCCCAGGACACCACTCGCCGGAACAGGTACCGCGCCACCTCGTCCGGCGACAGCCTGCGCTGCCCGCGGAAAGTGCAGGTGACGCCGTACTCGTTCTCAAGCCCGAAGATGCGTCGATCCATCACCTCACCCTATTCCCCGAAACCGGCGAACGAACAGGGATCACACGGCTTATTGCCCGGCGGGACACAGGGCTGACACTCAGGCGGCGTAAATCTCGACGACCTTGACGATCTGGCGGCCCTGCACGGTGACGAGTGCGTACATGTCGCCCTTGTCGGCGCGGCTGATCAGCTTGTCCCGGGAGCAGCGCTGCGTCCCCACGTAACTGCTGTTGATCGTCTGGTCCTTGCCGTCGCAGCCGACGGCGCTGAGGAAGACGACGCCCTTCGCGATCGGCGCCGCGAAGGCCAGGCCGTCGCCCTCCGGAGGGCCCTCGAAGTGGCCGGCCGTGGAGCCGCCGACCTCCTTGACCCACTTGACGGGGACGTACTCGACGACGTTGGCGTCCGTCATGGTGCGCAGCTGGGCCCGGACCACGCCGTCCCGGCTCGGGCTGATGCCCTTCGTGAAGTCGTGCCCGGGGTCCGACTGGAAGACGCCGCCGAAGACCGGCGGGTTGGCGGCGGAGATGGGCGGCCGGGAGTCGTCGGCCGTCGGGTCGGCGACGCCGTTCCCGGCGGGCGCGCCGGGCGTCTCGGACGCATCGGGCGTGCCCGCGGCCGGCGAGTCCGCGGGGGCCGGCGCGCCGGTGGCCGCCGTCTCGGTGACCGTCACGGTCGCCGTGGGCGCGGCTACCGGGTCGGGCGTGCCGGAGCAGGCGGCCAGCGAGAGGAGAGCGACGGCGGCAGCGGGAATGCTCGCCCGTCGGAACAGGTCAAAGGTCGTCACAACCGGATGAGAGTAGCGAAATCCCGGTTTGGTTGCGCCCGGAACCCGTGATCTCCATCACCGGCTCCACGCATCGGTTCGAGCCCGGCCGAGCCCGGTTCGGCCCACGGACGCCGGAGGCGCGGCGGGCCGTGAGGCGGGCACGGCGCCGCCGCGTTCCGCCTCGACGGAACGCGGCGGCGGACACCACCCCACTGGCACCACCCCACTGGCACCACCCCACTGACGCCGGCTCACCGAACGCCGGCGACGCTGGGACCGGCTACTCGCCGGAACCCGTGTCGATGTCCCCGTCGGGCGCGGTCGGCGCCTCGTCACCTGTGTCGCCCGTGTCACCTGTGTCGCCGGAGGCGCCCGTGCCGGGGGCCTCCGCCGCCGGGGGCTGCGGCGCCTCGCTCGCGGCCTCGGCGAGCAGGCGCTCAAGCCTGGGCCCGGTCAGCCGCAGGAACTTGCGGTGCTCGCGGCCCCGGTCGAGGACGGCCACTTCGAGCTGGGTGGCCGGGGGCCGCTCGCCGCCCGGCTCGGTCAGCGCGTTGAGCGCGGCGTCGAGAGCCCGCGGCAGTGGCAGCGCCTCGCGGTAGTGCTCCTTCAGCCGGCCGCCCACCGCCTCGGCCTGGCCGCCGATCACGGCCATGCCCTGCTCGTCGAAGACCGAGCCGTCGAAGGTCAGCCGGTAGATCTGGTCTTCCTGGGGGCTCTCCCCCACCTCGGCGACGACGATCTCCACCTCGAGCGCCTTGATCGACTCCGTGAAGATCATGCCGAGGTGCTGGGCGTACAGGTTGGCGAGCCCGCGGCCGGTGACGTCGCTGCGGTTGAAGGAGTAGCCGTTCAGATCGGCATAGCGGATCCCGGCCAGCCGGAGCGACTCGAACTCGTTGTACCGCCCGACGGCCGCGAAGCCGATCCGATCGTAGATCTCGCTGATCTTGTGAAGGGCCTTGGACGGGTTGGGCGCCACGAACAGGATGCCGTCCGCGTACTGCATGACGACCACGCTGCGGCCTCGCGCGATGCCCTTACGCGCATACTCCGCCCTGTCCCGCATGATCTGCTCGGGTGAGGCATATCCAAAGGGCATGGACACCGGGGGTGTTCCTTCCTCGAAGAGTTAGCGCAGCGGGGCGGTCGGGCCGTCCGGGTCGGCCATCCGGACCTCCAGCATGGACTGGACGAACTCGGCGACCTCGTCGTCCGGCAGGCGGCGGAAGCCGTCGGCGGTGATGACCGCGACGACCGGCCAGATCTTGCGGGTCACGTCGGGACCGCCCGTCGCCGAGTCGTCGTCGGCCGCGTCGTACAGCGCGTTCACACAGGCGAGAACGGTGTCCTGCGGGCTGGCGCCCTCCCGGTACAGCTTCTTCAGCGCGCCCCGGGCGAAGATCGATCCGGAGCCGATCGAGTGGAAGTTCTGCGTCTCGTACGGCCCGCCGCCCACGTCGTAGCTGAAGATCCGGCCGGCGTCGCGGTCGGCGTCGTAGGCGGCGAACAGCGGGACCACCACAAGGCCCTGCATCGCCATGGCGAGGTTGCCGCGGATCATCGTGGCGAGGCGGTGCGCCTTGCCCTCGGTGGACAGCGAGCGTCCCTCGTTCTTCTCGTAGTGCTCCAGCTCGACCTGGAAGAGCCGCGCCAGTTCGATGCCGGTGCTCGCGGTGCCCGCGATGCCCATGCACGAGTAGTCGTCCGCGCGGAAGACCTTCTCCATGTCCCGCTGGGAGATCATGTTCCCGGAGGTCGCCCGCCTGTCACCCGCCATCACCACGCCGCCGGCGCAGGTCGCGGCGACGATCGTGGTCGCGTGGGGGATCTGGTCGCCCACCGGGGCCGCCAGCGCCTCGGCACGCGTCGGCAGCAGGTCCGGCGCGTACGCCCCGAGAAACTCGGTGAACGACGGCGATCCCGTATATGTGAAGAGGCTGTTCATCCAGGCTGGCTGAGATGCCACGCGACTCCCTCCAAGCGTGCGTTGTTACGCCCGACCCTACTCATGTCTCCGCACTGGTTGCACTCTTCCCGATCAGCTAAGCGCGAACCAGAGGTACGCCGGCGTCTCACCGCGCCCTCCGGGGCGCTCGGAGGCGCCGGCGGGGAAGGTAGCGGTCGTGGGGAATCTTGTACGCGGCACGGTCGTCCGCGGGACGTGGACGCTCGGCGACCGGCTGGCCGGGCCGGTCGTGGAGGTGCCCGTCGAGGTGCGGCCCGGCACGGCCGCCCTGACGGTGCGCCTGTCCTACGACAGGGCGGCGGGGGTGCTCGACCTCGGCTGCGCGGGCCCTGACGGCTTCCGGGGATGGTCGGGCGGCGCGCGGGACGGGTACACCGTCACGACTGACTGGGCGACCCCGGGTTACCTGCCGGGCGAGCCGGAGCCGGGGCTGTGGCACGTGCTGGTCGGCCTGCACCGCGTGCCCGCCGCCGGCCTGCCGTACGAGATCGAGGTCGTCGCACACGCCCGGCCCCCGGCCGTTCCGTCCGGGCATCCCGGCCGCTGCGGGCCGCCGCCGCGCCCAACGCGCCCGCCGGCCCGGGTTCCGGCCGCGGCGCGGCGTGGCCTGCCGGCGGTGGACGGGTTCCGGTGGCTGGCCGGAGATCTCCACGCGCACACCCACCATTCCGACGGCTCGCTCGGCGTTCTCGAGCTCGCGCGTGTCGCCGCCGGCCGGGGGCTGGACTACTTGGCGATCACCGACCACAACACGGTGAGCCACCACGCCGAGCTGGCCGCGGCCGGCGCGGCGGCCGGGATCGTGCTCGTGCCCGGCCAGGAGATCACCACCGACCTCGGCCACGCCAACGCCTTCGGCGCGATCGGCTGGGTCGACTTCCGGCGGCCCCCGGACGAGTGGGCAGCAGCCGTGCGGGCGGCCGGCGGGGTCCTGTCGGTGAACCACCCGGTGGCGGCGGACTGCGCCTGGCGGCACCCCATGGCCGACCGGCCCCGGGTGGCGGAGCTGTGGCACCGGAGCTGGTGGGACCGCACCTGGGGCGCGCCCCTCGCCTGGGGCCAGGCCTGGTCCGACGAGCTGGTGGCCGTGGGCGGCGGCGATTACCACAGCCCCAGGGAGGGCGGTCCGCCGGGCGAGCCGGCCACGTGGGTGCTCGCCGACGCGGCGGCGTGCGGCCCGCGGGCACATGGAGCCGGCGCGGCCGCGGAGGCGGTGGTGGCCGCGGTCGCGGCCGGGCGCACGGCCGTCTCGGCGTCACCCGACGGCCCGCTGCTCCTGCGGTACGGCGAGGAGTTCCTGGCCGTGGACGCCGACGGACTGATCCTTTGGGGCCCGGAGACCCGCGCGGTCGTCCGGGGGGACCGCGCCCGGCTGGCCGCCCGGCCGGGCCTCCACCGGCTGGAGAGCACGTCCAACGAGGTCCTGGCCCTGTGCGGCTGACCCTTCCGGACCGGTGGTTGCGCCGCCCGGCGGACGGGAAGGTGCAATCACACAGAAATCTCCACGAGTGGGGATGGATAGGGATCAATCGGACGAGGAGGGGCCGTGGACACGGTGAGAGTGGGGATCGTCGGGCTCGGCGCGATCGCACAGGTCGTCTACCTGCCGCTGCTCGCCCGGCGCGCGGACGGTTTCCGCATCGGCGCCGTCTGCGACCTCGACGGGGACCACGCCGCGGAGTTCGGCCGACGGCTGGGAGTGCCGGCGTTCGACGACCCGGCGCGGATGCTGGACGCCGGAGGCTTCGAGGCGCTCATCGTGCTGACCCCGGGATCCCACGGCCCGCTGGTGCGCGCCGCGCTCGACCGGGGCCTGTGGGTGCTGTCGGAGAAGCCCCTCGCGTACAGCAGGGCGGAGCTGCGCGGCATCCCCGAGGACGCCCGGCTGATGGTCGGCTACATGAAGCAGTACGACCCGGCGACGCAACGGCTCCTGGAGACGCTGCACGAGGTCGGCGGCCCGGCCGGGGTGCGCCACATGGACGTGACCGTGCTGCACCCGTCGGAGGAGTCGCAGCTGCTGTTCGCGCGGGCCCGGCCGTCGCGGCCGTCGCCCTCGAGTCTCGCCCCCTACCTCGGCGCGGACGACCGCGCGCTGACCACCGCGCTCGGCACCTCCGCCCACCGGCTGCGCAGGCTGTACGCCGAGGTGGTGCTGGGAAGCGTGTGCCTCGACCTGTCGCTGATGCGGCTGCTCGTCGGGCCGCCCGACACCGTCGACCACGTGGCGGTCTGGCCCGCCGACGCCTTCCCGCCCTCGCTGGAGATCAGCGGCGTCCTGCCCGGGGGCGGCAGATACGGCCTGCGCTGGCACCACCTGCCGGGCTATCCTGCCTATCGCGAGATCGTGACCCTGCACCACGATCACGGGTCGCTGCAACTGCGGTTCCCCTCGCCGTACCTGCTGAACGCCCCCACCCACTTCAGCCTCACCTGCCGGGTGGGCATCACGGAACGCACGACGGTCTACCGGGACGTCGCCGAGGCCTTCGAGCGTCAGCTCCTCGCGTTCCACCGGTTCGTGACGGAGGACACGCCGCCCCTCACCGGGCTGCCGGGCGCGCGGACCGACATCGTCACGGCCCAGCGGGTCGTCGCCCGGTACGCCGGGTGGGCCGGCATCCCGGTCGGCGGGGAGTGCGCCGCGGAGGGTCCAGGCGGCCCGGACGGCCCGGACGGCCCGGTCACCGAGGAGGCGCTGGTTGGCGGATGAGGCCTGGCCGGCCGCCGCCGGGCCCGAGGGCGGGACGGCCGCCTCCCCGCCGTGACGCGGGGCGGCCCCGGGGGCGCGCCACCCGCCCCCGGGTCCCGCTACTCGCCGCCCTTCTGCACGTAGGAACGGACGAACTCCTCGGCGTTCTCCTCAAGAACCTCGTCGATCTCGTCCAGGATCGCGTCGACGTCGTCGGTGAGCTTCTCGTGGCGCTCCTGGACGTCCGGGGACGCCTGCGCCTCGGTCTCCTCGACCTCGTTCTCCTGCCGGCCGGTCTGCTTCTGGCCGCCCGTCTCCTTCGTGGCCATCCTGATACCTCCGGTGCTCGGGGACCCCTTTCCCCATATCTTCCCCGAACCCGCCGACATTGCGCGCGAAAGGCTTCGCGATCTCTGTCTTCTCCATCACGCCCCCGCGCTCACCGGGCTCGGAGATCGGATCGTTATGGACGTCACACGTACCGTAACCGTCATCACGCGCGGCGCCCCCCGGATCAGGACGACAATGGGAGAGCTCGAAGACGGTGAGCCGGTGGCACGCGGATGGGTGATGGGAACGGGCGCACGGGAACTGCTGGCCGACCGCTACCGGTTGCTGTCCCCTGTCCGCCGCAACGGCGGGGGCATCATGTGGCACGCGCACGATCTGCGCCTCAAGCGCGACGTGGCGATCAAGGAGGTGCAGCCGCCGTACGAGCCCGACGTCGTGGACCTGGCCGCGGCACGGCGCCAGGCGCTGCGTGAGGCTCGATCTGCGGCCCGGCTGAGCCATCCGGCCGTGATCACGGTCCACGATCTCCTCGAGGACAAGGGCCGCCTCTGGATCGTCACCGAGCTGCTCCAGGGCCTCACGCTGAGCGAGACCGTGCGGCACCTGGGCAGGCTCCCGGTGCACTGGGCCGCCTGGGTGGGCTTCCAGCTCCTGTCGGGCGTACGGCACGCGCACACCATGGGTGTCGTCCACGGGGACATCCGCCCCGGCAACGTCCTGCTGACCGAGGACCGGGTGGTGCTGACGGACTTCGGGATCGCGGCCTTCGACCGCGGCCCGGACACCTCCGCGACCGTGCCGAACCTGCGGGCGGGCCCATACCTGGCTCCCGAGCGCCTGCGCGACCAGGTCATGACACCGGCCGCGGACCTGTGGTCGTTCGGCGCGACCCTGTACTGCGGAGTGGAGGGCAGACCGCCCCACCTCGGCGCCGAGCCCGCCGGGCACGCTGGTCTCACCGGTCCCGCTGCTCCCACTGGTCCCGGCGGGTTCGCCGGCTCCGGCGAGACGGCGACGCGGGAGCCCGGCGCGCCCAGGCGGGCGGGCCCGCTCCGGGAGGTGCTCGACGGGCTGCTGCGGCCCGACCCGGCTGATCGGCTGAGCGCAGACGAGGCCACGAAGCTGCTCGCCGAGGTGCTGCGGCGGCAGGGCATTCCCGCCGCTCCGCCCGGCCGCAGCTCCGGGGAGTTGCCCGCCGCCCGCCCGGCCGCCCACACGCCGGCCCACGCGGCCGTACGGCCACCTTTGCGACCGTCAGGGCCGGCGCAGGGCACGGATCACCGGGGCTGGCCGGTGCCCGATCACCCCGCGCTCTGATCGCGTCTGCGGCCCGTACGCGGAACGGCCGGTGCGGGCCGCGTACGAGCCGGGCGGCGAAAGGGGCGGCTCAGCCCTGGCCGGTGAGAGCGGCGACGAGGTCGGCGGCGGTGCGGCAGTTGTCCAGCAGCTCGCCCACGTGCGCCTTGGTGCCCCGCAGAGGCTCCAGCGTCGGCACCCGCTGCAGCGACTCCCGGCCGGGGATGTCGAAGATCACCGAGTCCCACGAGGCCGCGGCCACCGAGTCGCTGTACTGCCGCAGGCAGCGCCCGCGGAAGTAGGCGCGGGTGTCGGTGGGCGGCAACTCGACCGCGCGGTCGACCTCGTCGTCCGTGACCAGCCGATGCATGCGCCCGCGGGCGACGAGCCGGTTGTAGAGGCCGCGCTCCGGCCGGATGTCGGAGTACTGCAGGTCGACGAGCTGGAGCCGGGGATGGGACCAGGGCAGCCCGTCACGGGTGCGGTAGCCCTCGAGCAGCTCCAGCTTCGCCACCCAGTCGAGCTCGCGCGACAACTGCATCGGGTCCTCGGCGAGCCGGGTGAGCACCGACTCCCAGCGGTTGAGCACGTCCTTGGTCATGTCGTCGGCCCCGGAGCCGAACCGGTCCTCGACGTACTTGCGGGCCTGCTCCAGGTATTCCATCTGGAGCTGGACGGCGGTCATCTTGCGCCCGTTGCGCAGGGCGATCTCGTACCGGCAGGTGGGGTCATGGGACACCGCCCGCAGGGCCGCCACCGGGGACTCCGGCGACAGGTCGGTGGTGAGGAATCCCTCCTCGATCATGGCGAGGACGAGAGCCGTCGTACCAAGCTTCAAATATGTCGAAATTTCCGACATATTGGCGTCGCCGATGATCACGTGCAGCCGGCGGTACTTCTCCGGGTCGGCGTGCGGCTCGTCCCGGGTGTTGATGATCGGGCGCTTGAGCGTCGTCTCGAGGCCGACCTCGACCTCGAAGAAGTCGGCGCGCTGACTGATCTGGAAGCCCTCGCCGCGCGAGTCCTGCCCGATGCCGACCTTCCCGGCCCCGCAGACCACCTGGCGGGTGACGAAGAACGGCGTCAGGTACCGGACGATGTCCGCGAACGGCGTCGCCCGGCGCATCAGGTAGTTCTCGTGACAGCCGTAGGAGGCGCCCTTGGCGTCGGTGTTGTTCTTGTAGAGCTGGATCGGCGCGTTGCCGGGCATCGACGACGCGCGGACCGCCGCGTCGTACATCACCCGCTCTCCCGCCTTGTCCCAGATGACCGCCGCCCGGGGGTTGGTGCACTCGGGCGTCGAATACTCGGGATGCGCGTGGTCGACGTAGAGCCGCGCCCCGTTGGTGAGGATCACGTTCGCGAGGCCGAGTTCCTCGTCGGTGAGCTGGCTCTGATCGGCCACCTCGCGGGCGAGGTCGAATCCCCGTGCGTCGCGGAGCGGGTTCTCCTCCTCGAAGTCCCACCGGGCCCGGCGAGCCCGGGCGGCCGACGCCGCCAGATACGCGTTGACGACCTGTGAGGAGGTCACCATCGCGTTGGCTCCCGGTTGACCTGGTACGGCGATGCCGTACTCGGTCTCGATGCCCATCACCCGCCGAACCGTCATTCGCACCCCGCCTGCTTCAGGCCGTTGTCGTCATAACCGAGCCTAGCCCTTTCTCTATGCCCTGCTACCGGACAGTTACGGCACAGATGCCTCCCGACTTTGCGCCGGGACCGGCCGCCTCGGCGGAGCGGAACGGCCCGATCCGCGGCCTCCCCGCCTCCGCGACGACGGCAGCAGGGCACTCAGCCGGGCGCGCAACCACCGCTGACCTGGCCTGTCGACGACCCGGTACACGAGGTAGGCGAGCGCGATCGAGACCGTCATGGTGATCGCGGCCAGCAACCAGGGGTCGAGCGCGTCCCGATATGTGGGGATCAGTACGGCCGAGACGGTCTGGTGCAGCAGATACAGGGGATACGTGAGTGCTCCGACGACCATCAGACGGCGCCAGCGCAGCCATCTCAGCCACCCCAGCGCCACGGCCGCCATCAGCAGGAAGATCACTGTGATCGCGGCGATCACCGCGGGCGGCGGGGCCGGGTAGTGCTTGGCGCCGACCAGCCGCACCCGTTCCGCCACGCGCTCCAGGGCGGCGTACACGCCCATGGCGTAGCCGCCCGCCACGAACAGCCAGGACAGCAGCCCGGCTGCCCGCGGGCCGAACCGGTGGATCAGGTAGAAGGCCATGCCCGCGATGAAGTACGGCGCCTGCCGGGGCTGGAAGAGGAAGACGAGCGCGTCGTTCTGCGTGTACTCGGCCAGCAGCGCGAGCGCGAACCAGGCGCCCATGAAGGCCAGGCAGCGCCACAGGGTGATCCCGAAGAGGGCGAACACCGCGACCAGGAGGTAGAAGCGCAGCTCCACCCACAGAGACCAGAAGACCGCGCCCGCGTGGCCCACGTCGAAGGCGCCCTGGAAGAGGGTCAGGTTCAGCGCGTACTCGCCGGTCGTCAGCTTGGGGTCGAAGCTGGTCACGCCGCTGAACCGGTACATGATGAAGATCACGATCACGGCGAACCAGTACGCCGGGTAGAGCCGCGAGACACGGGACACGGCGAACTCCCCGACCGTGCGTCCCCACGCGCTCATCAGGATGACGAACCCGCTGATGAGGAAGAACAGCTCCACGCCCAGGATGCCGAGCGTCGTCAGATGGTCGACCGGGGCGAACAGCGTCGTCGGATATTCGTTCCAGAGCGACTTGCTGGCCGCCAGGTAATGGAACGACATCACCGCGAAGGCGGCGACGAAGCGCAGGACGTCCAGTTCGAAGAGGCGGACCCCCTTCGCCGGCCCGGTGGCTCGCCGGCCCGGGGAAGGCACAGAAGTCACTCGCGCACCTTTAGGTAGATCACGCCATATTGGACGTAACGAGGCCCTGTCCCGGTTCCCCCCGATCTTTACCGTTCTCTCGTATCGCTCTGTCCTGCCGGGCGCACGCCGGAGGGCGGCGCGATCGTGGATCGCGCCGCCCTCCATGGGTGACGCTCTAACCGCACGCCGGTCGGCGCGCGGCGCCCGTCAGGGCCTGCGGGTCACAGGTACTGACCGGTGTTGGCGACCGTGTCGATCGACCGGCCGGCCTCGGTGCCCTGCTTGCCCTGCACGAGGGTGCGGATGTAGACGATCCGCTCGCCCTTCTTGCCGGAGATGCGGGCCCAGTCGTCCGGGTTGGTGGTGTTGGGCAGGTCCTCGTTCTCGGAGAACTCGTCCACGCAGGCCGCCAGCAGATGCGAGATCCGCAGGCCCTTCTGCTTGGTCTCCAGGAACTCCTTGATGGCCATCTTCTTGCCGCGGTCCACGATGTTCTGGATCATGGCCCCGGAGTTGAAGTCCTTGAAGTACAGGACCTCCTTGTCGCCGTTGGCGTAGGTCACCTCGAGGAAGCGGTTCTCCTCACTCTCGGCGTACATGCGCTCGACGACCCGCTGGATCATCGCCGAGATCGTGCCCTCACGGCTGTCGCCGTGTTCGCTGAGATCCTCGGCGTGCAGGGGCAGGTCGCTGACGAGGTACTTCGAGAAGATGTCCTTGGCCGCCTCGGCGTCCGGCCGCTCGATCTTGATCTTGACGTCCAGACGGCCGGGCCGCAGGATCGCGGGGTCGATCATGTCCTCGCGGTTGGAGGCGCCGATGACGATGACGTTCTCCAGGCCCTCGACACCGTCGATCTCCGACAGCAGCTGGGGGACGATGGTGTTCTCGACGTCGGAGGAGACGCCGGAACCACGGGTGCGGAAGATCGAGTCCATCTCGTCGAAGAACACGATCACCGGCGTGCCCTCGGATGCCTTCTCACGGGCCCGCTGGAAGACCAGGCGGATGTGCCGCTCGGTCTCGCCGACGTACTTGTTCAGCAGCTCCGGACCCTTGATGTTGAGGAAGAAGCTCTTGCCGGACTGGCCGGTCTTCTCCGCGACCTGCTTGGCCAGGGAGTTGGCCACGGCCTTGGCGATGAGCGTCTTGCCGCATCCGGGCGGCCCGTAGAGCAGCACGCCCTTCGGCGGGCGGAGCTTGTGCTCGCGGAACAGGTCGGCGTGCAGATAGGGCAGCTCGATCGCGTCCCTGATCTGCTCGATCTGCCGGCTGAGGCCGCCGATCTCCTCGTAGGAGATGTCGGGGACCTCCTCAAGCACGAGCTCCTCGACCTCCGACTTCGGAATCCGCTCGTAGACGTAGTTGGAGCGCGGTTCGAGCAGAAGCGAGTCGCCCGCGCGGATCGGCTGGTCGAGCAGCGAGTGGGCGAGCTTGACAACCCGCTCCTCGTCGGCGTGGGAGATGACCAGGGCGCGCTCTCCGCCGTCCAGCACTTCCTTCAGCATGACGATCTCGCCGACGTCCTCGTAGCCGAGAGCCTCGACCACGTTGAGCGCCTCGTTCAGCATGACCTCCTGGCCACGCTTGAGCGAGTCGACGTCCACGGCGGGACTGACGTTCACCCTGAGCTTGCGGCCGCCGGTGAACACCTCGACCGTGCCGTCTTCCCTGGCTTCGAGGAAGACTCCGAAACCGGATGGCGGCTGCGCCAGCCGGTCGACCTCCTCCTTCAGGGCGACAATCTGATCCCTGGCCTCCTTGAGGGTGGAAACCAGCCGCTCGTTCTGGCTGGTGAGGGCGGCCACCTGGGCCTGCGCCTCATGCAGACGCTCTTCGATGACCCTGGCCTGCCGGGGGGACTCGGCGAGCTTCCGGCGCAACGCGGTGATCTCCTCCTGAAGGAAGGAGACCTGTGTTGTGAGGTCTGCGACCTCCCGTTCGCGCTGCGCGGCCCGAGCCTCAGCGTCGTCGCGAGCTGCCACGCCCCGTCACCTCCTTCCCCGTCGAGAACGACTACTCAAGACCCTACCTATCTTGGCGCTGTACGTAACCTGGCCGGGCAGTGTTCGTGTAGTTACGTTGGGTGTTCGGCGTTTGAGACCTTATGGATGGTTTCTTTCGCTCAGCATTAGGAACACACCCATATGTTCCCTTGTCACGCGGTTTTGCCGGGTTGTGGCTGAATTGTCACAGTTGTTCGATCCCCTCTCCATACGCCCCCTTGGCCGGGCGCCTGCGCCGGGGTGGGGGTGTCACGCCGTCCGCCATGCGACGGGCGGTGACGAGAAACCCCGTGTGGCCGACCATCCGATGATCCGGCCGTACGGCGAGGCCTTCCACATGCCAGTCGCGAACCAAGGTCTCCCACGCGTGGGGCTCGGTGAAACTCCCGTGCTCCCGCAGCGTCTCCACGGTTCTCGACATCTGCGTCGTAGTCGCCACATAACAGCAAATAACTCCGCCGGGGGTGAGCGCTTTCGCGGCGGCGTCGACGCACTCCCACGGCGCGAGCATGTCGAGGATCACCCGGTCCACGTCGGCCTCGTCGAGCGCCGACACGAAGTCGCCGACCACGAGCCGCCACTGCTCCATCGGACCGCCGAAGAACTTCTCCACGTTCTTCGTGGCGACCTCGGCGAAGTCGGCCCGGCGCTCGTAGGACGTCAGCGCCCCCTCCTGGCCGACGGCGCGCAGCAGGAAGCAGGTGAGCGCGCCGGAGCCCACGCCGGCCTCGACGACGCGCGCGCCGGGGAAGATGTCGGCCATCGCCACGATCTGCGCGGCGTCCTTGGGATAGACGACCGCGGCGCCCCGGGGCATGGAGAGGGTGTAGTCGGCGAGCAGGTGACGGAACGCCAGGTAGGCCGTGCCTCCGGAGGAGCGGACGACCGAGCCCTCGGGCTGGCCGATCAGGTCATCGTGCGGAATCGACCCCTTGTGCGTGTGGAACACACCGCCCTCTTTCAGCGTCACGGTGTGCCGCTTGTTCTTGGGATCGGTGAGCTGGACCTGATCTCCGGCCTGGAACGGGCCGTGCCTGCGGAAACCCATGGGGAAAGGCTAGTGCCCCTCCCGCGGGCCTTCGCCCCGTCGCGTCGCCGGGAGCGACCGGAGAGATCGGCCGAACCGGCCTCAGTCGGCCCCGTACGCCGCCCGCAGCTTGCCGAAGGCGGCGTCGGTGCCCTGCAGGGCCCGGTCGATCTCCTCGTCGGTGTGGGCGGTGGACAGGAACCAGTTGTGCCACCCGTGGAGGTACACCCCCTCGTCCAGGCAGGCGGCCGCCCAGGCCATGCCCTTCTCCAGGGTCTCGTCGCCCTCGAACGACAGCCACGGGACCTGCACGGGGCCGGTCTGCCTGACCACGAAGCCGTGTGACGCCGCCTGGGCCGCGATTCCCTCGCGCAGGCGGGTGCCGGCCCGGTGCATCAGCGCGACGCCGTCCGTCTCCCTGAGGATCTCAATGGTGGCCTTGGCGGCGGCCATGGCCGTCGCGGAGAACCAGAAGGAGCCCGTGGAGTAGAGGGTCTGGGCCGGTCCGCGCAGGGCGTCGGTCCCCGTGACGGCCGCGATGGGGAAGCCGTTCGCCATGGCCTTGCTCCACGCGGTGAGGTCGGGCCGGACGCCGAACGGCTCCCACGAGCCGCGCAGGTCGAGCCGCCAGCCCGCCCGCACGTCGTCGATCACCAGCGCGGCGCCGAGCCGGTCGGCCAGGGCCCGCACGCCGCGGGCGAAGGCCGGGTCGGCCGCCTCCTGGTCTTCGAAGGAGTCGTGCTTGAACGGGGTGACCAGGATGGCCGCCACGTCTCCCCCGGCCTGCTCGGCGGCCGTCTCCGCGCTCGCGAGGTCGTTGTAGGTGAACTCGATCGAGTCGGCGCGCTGGCTGGGCGTGACGCCGGACAGGCCGGGCGTGCACCAGGGGTCGGCGCCGTGGTAGGCCCCGTGGGCCACCAGCACCTTGGTGCGGCCGGTGGCGGCCCTGGCCACCATGAGGGCCTGGGTGGTGGCGTCGGTGCCGTTCTTGGAGAACATGGCCCAGTCGGCCGAGGGGATGAGGTCGACGAGGAGCTCGGCCAGCTCGACCATGATCGGGCCCGGCCCGTTCAGGCAGTCGCCCGCCGCCTGCTGTGCCGCCGCCGCGGCCTCGACCCGCGGGTTGCGGTGGCCCACGATCATGGGGCCCCAGCTGCACATCAGGTCGACGTACTCGCGGCCGTCGGCGTCCCACTGGCGGGCGCCCTCTGCCCGGACGAAGAACTGCGGATAGCTCTCACCGTGGAGCGCCGCGTTGAGGTGGCCGTACATGCCACCGGGGACGACCTTGGCGGCGCGGGCCCGCAGGGAGGCGTCGAGCGACATGGGGGTTCTCCCGTCTGTCAGCGGTCGGCGGCGCCGGGCGCACCGGCCCCGCCGCTGTCGGTGGCGCCGGATCCGGCGTCCGGGGTGAGTGGCCCGCCTGTGACGGGACCCTCCGTGATCGGCCCGTCGAGGCCCGCGTCGGAGCCCAGGCCCCCGGCGACCCGGGCCGCCACGGCGGTCGCGAGCCGGGCGGCGGCGAGCACGTCGCGGCCGCCCAGCAGGCCGGCGACGAAGCCGGCGCAGTAAGCGTCTCCGCAGCCCGTGGTGTCGACCACCGGGACGTCGAGCGCGGGCACCGTCACCGCGCCGGAGGGGGTGACGACCAGGCTGCCGGCGGCCCCGAGGGTGATCAGCGCGCCGCGCGGCCCGTCGGCCAGCAGGGCGGCGGCGGCCTCCGCCGCGGTGGCGGCGCCCGTGAGCATGAGCGCCTGCTCCTCGTTGGGCAGCACGTAGTCGACGTGCGGGAGGAACGACCGCACCGCCGGCATGAGGTCCGGCATGTTCGACAGCAGGTCCATCGTGACCACGGCGCCCGCTTCGCGCGCCTTGTCGAGCAGCGCGAAGAACTCCGGATCGTGCAGGCCCCAGGTGACGTCCATGCCGCCGAGGTGCACGATCTTCGCCCGGGCGAGGCGCTCCTGGTCGATGTCGGCGGTCGAGAGCCCCAGATTGGCCCCGGGCACGTGGAACGACGGCCGGCCGCCGTCCGGGCGGATCGGCAGGATCGAGGCGGCCGTCTGCTCGCCCGTCCTGCGGACCACCCCGCCCACGTCGACGCCGTGCCGCGCCATGATCATCAGGAGGAAGTCGCCCAGCTCGTCGTCGCCGACGGCGCCGAGGGAGGCCACCGGGACCCCGAGCTTCGCGAGGTCGACCGCCGTGCCCGCGGCGGCGCCCGCCGCGGTGATGCGGATCTGCTCCAGCAGGTGGGTGTCCTGCCCCGAGGGGATCGACTCCACCGGCCTGGCCAGCACGTCGACGATGTGCACGCCGACCGTCACAACCGACATGTGCGCATAATAGACGGGCGACCGACTAAAAGGTCAACCCGAAGGGGGAACAGCCGTGCCGAAGATCGTCGACCACGGGGAGCGGCGGGAGGAAGTTGTCGAGGCCGCCCGGCGGATCATCCTGCGGGACGGCATCGACGCCGCCACGACCCGGGCCATCGCCAGGGAGGCCGGATACTCCAACGGCGTCCTGACCCACTACTTCGCCGACAAGGACGACATCCTCGTGTCGGCCCTCGAGGCGTCGCACCGGAGGATCGCCGAGCGGCTCCGGGCCAGGCTCGCCGGGCTGACCGGGCTCGCGGCCCTGCGCGAGGTCCTCCTCGACAACGTGCCGCTGGACGAGGAGCGCAGAGGCGAGACCGGCCTTGAGGTCGGCTTCTGGGGGCGCAGCCTCACCGACCCCGCTCTTCTCGAGGTACAGCGGCGCGAGGCCGCCGAACTGCGCTATCTCGTGGTGAGCCTGCTCAGGTCGGCCGCCGAGGCAGGCGAGGTGCGCACCGGCGGGCGCCTGGACGAGGACCTCGACGACGTGGCAGAACGGCTCCTCGCGCTGGTGGACGGCCTGAGCGTCCACCGGCTGCTCTACCCCGGCCGCGTCCCCGACGACCGCCTCGAACGGCTCATCCTGGCCGAGCTCGACCGCCTCACCGCCTGACCACCCGGCCGCCTGCCCTCCGTATCGGGGGCCTCCTAGCCGACGGCGGCCACCCGGGGGGCGACGCGCTCGGCCAGCAGCTCGGCGAAGGCCGCCGGGTCGCGGTCCGGGAGCACCTGGACCTCAGCCACGCCGAGCTTGGCGTACTCCTCGATCTCCGCGAGGAACGCGTCGGTCTGGTCGAGCACCGAACCGCTGCTGTACATCACGGTCTTCTCGATGGCCTGATAGTCGCGCCCCTCGGCCTCGCAGTGCGCCCGCAGCACGTCGAGCTTGCGGGCTACCTCGTCCCGCCCCCGGGCGAACAGGTTGCAGGCGTCGCCGTACCGGGCGACCAGCAGCAGGGTCTTCTTCTCCCCGCCGCCCCCGATCAGGATGCGCGGGCGGGGACGGGAGAGCGGCGCGGGGACGCAGATCGTCTCCTCCAGCCGGTAGTGCCGCCCTTCGTACGGCCCGTCGTCCTCGCTCCACATCTGCAGGCAGATCCGCAGCGTCTCCTCCAGCCGCTCGAACCGCTCGGCCATCGGCACCACGGGCACGCCGTACGCCCGCTGCTCACGCTCGTACCAGGAGGCGCCGAGCCCGAGCTGGGCGCGGCCGCCGGACAGCACGTCGAGCGTGGTCACGATCTTCGCCAGCGGCCCCGGGTGCCGGTACATGACACCCGTGACCAGGACGCCGAGCCGGATCCGCTCGGTGAGCGCCGCGACGTAGCCGAGCGTGGTGTAGGCCTCGAGCATCGGCTCGTCCGCGTGGCTGGCCGCCGTCTGCATCTGCAGGTAGTGATCCATGACGCTGAACGACGACAGGCCGGCCTGGTCGGCCACGCGCGCCGTCCGGGCCAGCGTCGGCGCGATCAGCGCCGGGTCGGCCGGGGTCGAGAAGTTCCAGTAGTGCAGGCCGAGCTTCACGGTCACCTCCGGGACAGGGGACTGCCTCGGCCGCCGGGGCGGCGGCGAGGCTCGGCGTCCGAGCGGCGGCCCGGACGGCCGGCGGATCGGCGGGGAGCTCCGTACGCCCTACGCGTTGCGGAGCCCCTCGTAGCGCATGGTGCGGGAGACACCCACCCGGACGGTCGTGCCGGGGAGGATCGGCACGGGCTCGTTCGGCGGGATGTCATAGAAGTTCGGGTCGCCGGGCGGCTGGATCTGCGTTCCGTTGACCGAGCCGAGGTCGAGCAGGTTGACGTCCCAGTTTTCCAGGAACACGCGCAGGTGCCGGCGGGACACCGATCCGTCGGGGCTGGTCACCCGGGCCGGCCGGGCCTCCCCCGACTGCACCTCCGCCGCCCGCTCCGGGTCGCGTCCGAGCACGTAGTCGCCGTCCAGCGGGAGCGACATCCCGTCGTCCAGCTGAAGCACGCCGAGCTGCGGCCGCGGCCCCTTGTAGGGCACCACCGCCCGCTGGTCGATCGGCACCCCGCAGATCGAGCAGTAGGTCGCCCGCGGGTCGTTGAAGTGGTCGTTCGTGCAGTCCACGCCGTACACCATGGGGCGCGAGTCACGCTCGGGCGTCACGTCGAGCTGGGTGGCCTCGCCCGCGTCCTCCTCCTGCGCCGCGGGGGCGGCGTGCGCGGCGGGCTCGTAGGCGGAACCCTCGAACCCTGGGCCCTCGAACCCGGACTTCTCGAACCCGGACTTCTCGAAGGCCGGGCCGTCGAAGCCGGGCCCCTCGAACGCGGGGCCGTCGAACGCGGTTGGGTCGTAGGCGGGGGGCTCGTAGGGCGGAGCCGGCTCGAAGGGAGCGCCGCCGGCGTCCTGACGGGGCCGGTCCTCGCCGCCGGGCCTGTCGTACGGCTGCGGCAGGTCCGGCCCGGTGTCGTACAGCGGGTGCGGGTCCTGGCCAGGCTCCTGCACCGGCTGGGGGCCGGACACCGGGCCCGGCACGGACTCGGGGAGCGGCGGCTGCTGGTCCGGCTGCGGCGTCCCGAGGTAAGGCGGCAGCGGACCGAACGGCCCGGACGACGCGGGGTCGGAGATCGGGGGCGGCGGGGCGAGCGGCTGCGAGGGCTGGGGCAGATAGGGCGAGGAGACGGGCTGCGGCGGCTGCGAGGGGTACGGCGGCGCGAGCCCGGGCTCCGGCGGCACGGCGGGGGGAACGGGACCGGGCGGCATGGGCGGCGGCGGGACCAGCGGTTCGCGGGGGGAGATCGGCTCGGGCAGCCCGGGAGCCGGCGGCTGGTAGGGCTGTCCGTGCGGGGGCCGCGGCGGCAGCGGGGGGAAGGCGAGCTCGCCGCTCTGGCTGAAGTCGCACTCGATCCCGGCGCCGCCGACCACTCCGCCGTCCAGGCGGGCGTACGGCCCGGCCTGGCCCGCGCCGGGCAGGCGCAGCTCGATCCGGGTCACCGGGCCGTTGACGAGCCTGTCGGTCCAGGTCAGGGCGTCCCGGCCGGCCAGCCGGACCTCACCGTCGGGGCCTCCCGACACGACCGCGAGCGCGGCCCCGCTGACAAGCACCGCGACACCGCCCCCCGCGGGGCCGGCCACCGCGCAGGTGACGGGCTCGCCGCCGATCGACCGGTCCATCGCCCTGGCGAGTACCTGGGCCACCCGGCGGGCCAGCGCGCGGCCGTCGCCCCCCGTCGTGGCGGTCTCGTTCAGCGCGCCGAGCAGTTCCTCGACCGGCTGCTCAGCGGCGGCGCACACGAGCAGCAGGCCGTTCACGTGCGCGACCACGCCCTCTCCCGGCAGCGGGCGGACCACCCCCACGCCCTGTTCCGTCACAGAACTCTCCCTCCGGAAACGCCACCGGTCTGACCGGCACCTTCGTCGGCACACCCGGCCGGTGCCGGATCGATCACCCCAGAAAGTAGCAAAAAGAACCGTGAAACGGCCGTGTCCGGAACGGCGGCGCTCGCTCCCGGACACCCACTCTGTGCCGAGGCAACCCTATGCCCACCGGCGGCGGGCCGACGAGGGGGAGGGACGGGAGTCAGACCCCGCTGAACACCCGGTTGACGTCGGCTGTCGCGAGCACCCCGTAGATCTCGCCGCCCCGCTCGACGAGCAGGTACTCCCCCGCCGGGGTCTCCCGCATCGCGTCCAGCAGCGACTCGCCCTCCAGGTCGGCCCCGAGCACCAGCGCGGGCTCAAGCGCGCGGGACAGCGAGCCGACGTTGACCCACGGCCGGCGCTGCTCGGGGGTGGCGGTGACGGCCGCCTCGTTGACGATGCCGATCGGATGGCCGTCGTGGTCGACCAGGACCATCGCCCCGGCCCCGGCCTCACGCGCGCGCCGCAGGCCCTCCGACAGCGGCACCTCGGACGTGACGGGAATCGCCCGGCGGGCCAGCGCCCTGGCGCGCAACTTCGGGAGCCGGGCCCGGGCGCGGGCGACCCGCAGCGACTGGGTGGCGCCGAACCAGATGAACGACCCCAGCACGATTCCCCACACCAGCATCTCGAGGCGGGGCTCCTGGCCGGAGGCGAGGGCGAGGATCAGCGGCACCACGACGACCGCCACGGCGACCGTGCGGCCGACCCAGGCGGCGGCCACGGTGCCCGTGCCGGAGTCGCTGGACACCTTCCAGACGGCGGCCCTGAGCATGCGGCCGCCGTCCAGCGGCAGGCCGGGCAGCAGGTTGAAGACGCCGACCACCAGGTTGGACCACCACAGCTGCATGACCAGCACCGAGACGACCCCCTCCGGGGGGACGGCGTAGCGGTAGGCCAGGTAGCCGACGCCCGCGAGCCCGAGCGACAGCAGCGGTCCGGCGAAGGCGACGTTGAACTCCCGGCCCGCCGTCTCCGGCTCCCGCTCGATCTCCGACACGCCGCCGAGGAGATAGAGCGTGATGCGGCGCACCGGCAGGCCGTAGTGCTTGGCCACGACGCAGTGGGCCAGCTCGTGCAGCAGCACCGAAACGTACAGCAGGACGGCGAAGGCGAGCGCCACGGCGTAGGTCCCGGCCTCGCCGTACTCCGGCAGCCTGGAGGCGAACGCCGGCTGCAACGTGATCGTGATGAACGCCGCCACGATGAGCCACGTCGGGGAGACGTAGACCGGAATGCCGAACGGACGCCCCATCCGCAACCCCGGCGACGTTTTGACAGGTGTGCTCATGCTGGCCGCCTTCTCTTCCCTTGGCCTCGATGCTACGCGCCCGCGAGGTGAGATCAGCCTAGGTCGTACGGGCCCGGTCTGTCGGTCGGGTGTCCTACAGTTCCGGTCATGACCCTCGCCGAAGAGCGCTCGATCATCGGCGCCCTCTCCCCCTCCCGCGCCGGTGATTTCATGACCTGCCCGCTGCTCTACCGGTTCCGGGTCATCGACCAGCTTCCCGAGCGGCCCTCCTCGGCCGCGGTGCGCGGCACGCTGGTCCACGCGGTGCTGGAGCGGCTGTACGACCTGCCGGCCGAGGCCCGCACCGTCGCGGCCGCCCGCGACCTGCTCGACCCGCAGTGGCGGCGGCTGCTCACCGACGAGCCCGAGTACGCCGGGCTGTTCGAGACCGACGAGGAGCGCGACGCCTGGCTCGCCCAGGCCGCCGGCATGCTCGAGCGCTACTTCACGCTGGAGGACCCGCGGCGCCTGGAGCCGGCCGAGCGTGAGATGTACGTCGAGACCGTGCTCGACAGCGGGCTGCTGCTGCGCGGCTACATCGACCGGCTCGACGTGGCGCCCACCGGCGAGATCCGGGTGGTCGACTACAAGACGGGCACGGCCCCCGGCCGGGAGTTCGAGGCGAAGGCGCTGTTCCAGATGAAGTTCTACGCCCTCGCGCTGTGGCGGCGCGACGGGCGGGTGCCGCGCATGCTCCAGCTCATGTACCTGGGAAACGGCGAGATCCTCCGCTACGTGCCGGACGAGGCCGACCTGCGGGCCACCGAGCGCAAGGTCGAGGCGCTGTGGGCGGCGATCGAGCGGGCGATCCGCACCCGCGAGTGGCGGGCCCGCCCGTCCCGGCTGTGCGACTGGTGCGATCACCAGGCGCTGTGCCCCGAGTTCGGCGGCACACCGCCGCCGGTGCCCGACAGGGAGCCCGGTCTGTCGGCCCGGCCCGGGAGCAGGAGGGCCGCGACCGACGAGCTGTGACCTCTCCTCCCCGCGGAGGAGAGCCGATATCCCACCCAGGCAGGGTGGCGTCCAGATCTGACCGCCTAGATTTGGTGGGTGCGCACCACCCTCGACGGCCCGCGGTCCCGGCTTCGAGCCCCTCTGATCGCCGACTCGATCATCGCGGTGGTCCTGACGGCCGGCTCCCTTGTGGTCATCGGCGCCACGAGCCCGCGAATCCCGGTGCGCCTGCCGGACGCCGCGGCCGTCCGCGCGCCGGACGCGCTGAACCTCGTCCTGGCGGCGTTGTGCACGCTTCCCGTCGCACTGCGCCGGCGCTGGCCGTTCGTGATGCTGGCGGCGACCGCGATCCCCGCGTGGGCGCTCGTCGCGCTCGGCTACGACTCGGGGCTCGGCATCGCCGGGGTGCTGATCCTGCTCTACTCCGTGGCCGCCCACCGGGGCCTCGCCCTGAGCCTCGCCGCGCTCGTGACCGCGCTGGCGACCAGCGCGGTCAGCGCCTCCGTCCGGCCGGGACCGGTGTCGTGGGCCGACCACGTCGTGGTCTTCGTGGTCACGCTGCTGTGCTGGGTGTGCGGCCGCGCCATCCGGCTGCGCCGCGCGTACCTCGCCGAGCTCGTCCAGCGGGCCCACCGGCTGGAACGTGCGCGTGAGGCCGACACCCGGGCCGCCCGGGCGGAGGAGCGCTCCCGGATCGCGCGGGAGCTGCACGACGTGGTCGCTCACCACGTCAGCGTCATGACCGTCCAGGCCGCGGCGGCCCGCAGGATGCTCGACAGCGACCCGGAGGTCACCCGGGACGCCCTCACCGCCATCGAGGAGATGGGACGGACGGCGATGGCGGAGATGCGCGACATCGTCGGCGTCCTACGCACGGACGACCCGGCCGAGCTGAGACCGCAGCCGGGCATGCAGGACATTCCGGCGCTGGTCGAGCAGATGCGGGAGGCGGGCCTGCGCGCGCAGCTGCGGATCGGCGGCGAGCGGCGCGGGCTGCCGCCGGGGATCGACCTGGCCGCCTACCGGCTGGTTCAGGAGGCCCTGACGAACAGCCTCCGGCACGCGGGCCCCGCGGCCCGGGCCTGGGTGACGGTGCGGCACGAGCCCGCCGAGCTGACCGTTCACATCGAGGACGACGGCCGGGGCGACGCCGACGGGGCTCTCACCGTGAAGGGGAAGGGTCACGGTCTGGTGGGTATCAGGGAGCGGGTCGCGCTCTATGGTGGAATTCTGCACATCGGCCCCCGAACCGGGGGCGGATTCGAGGTCCGGGCCCGCTTCCCCCTCAAGGACAGACCATGACAATCAGGGCGATACCCCTTAACCGCCCATCCACCCGACCCGGCTCAGGAGACCTGTGGTGACCATCCGGGTCCTGCTGGTCGACGATCAGCCGCTGCTGCGCACCGGCTTCCGGTTCATCCTGGAGGCCGAGTCCGACGTCACCGTGGTCGGCGAGGCCGGTGACGGGGCGACGGCGATGGACCAGTCCCGGGCGCTGCTCCCCGACGTGGTGCTGATGGACGTGCGCATGCCCGGTACCGACGGCATCGAGGCGACGCGGCGCATCGTCCGCGAGGCCGCGCCCAACGCGCACGTGCCGAAGGTACTGGTGCTGACCACCTTCGACCTGGACGAGTACATCGTCGAGGCGCTGCGGGCGGGGGCGAGCGGCTTCCTGCTCAAGGACGTGCCGCCGGACGAGCTCGTCCAGGCCATCCGGGTGGTCGCCGCGGGCGACGCGATCGTGGCTCCCAGCGTGACCCGCCGCCTGCTCGACCGTTTCGCGACGCGCCTTCCTCCCGTGCACGAGCAGGCGACACCGGCCAGGCTCGACCGGCTGACCGAGCGCGAGCTGGAGGTCCTGCGCCTGATCGCCAGAGGCATGTCGAACGCCGAGATCGCCGCGGAGCTGGTGGTCAGCGAGACGACCGTGAAGACGCATGTGGGCAACGTGCTGACCAAGCTGGGGCTGCGCGACCGCGTCCAGGCGGCCGTGCTCGCCTACGAGACCGGGCTGATCATCCCCGGCGCGTTCTCCTGATCCCGCACTCTGAATAGAGTGCCTTCGGGACCGGGGGCTCACGGCTCCTCCCGGCGGAGGACGCGGCGTCCCGGTTGTACGTCTGAGGGAGCAGGCGAGACCGGTCCCGCGGGCGGATCCGCCGCGGCGGCCGGACCCGTACGGTAGTTCCCGGGGGTCGCGATAAAGGGGGGCGGCACTCGCCGGCACGGCTACCGCGCAACGTCGGGGGAACGACGGCGGCAGCCGTGCCGGCGGTGGCCGGACGCGCGAACGTCCAGCCAGCGCGACAGGGCAGGGCGTCCGGTGTCAGCCCGCGGCCGGGCCGGAGCCCGCGCCCGGGGCCACCGTTCCGGAAGTCGCGGACGCGGCGCCGGCGGACCCCGCGGACGCGGGTGCGTTCTCGGGGAAGTGGCAGGCCACCTGGTGGCCGGAGGCCAGCGTCTCCAGCGGCGGCTCCACCGTGCGGCACACCTCCTGCGCCTTCCAGCAGCGGGTGTGGAAGCGGCAGGCCGGCGGCGGGTTCAGCGGCGAGGGGACGTCGCCCTGCAGCCGGATGCGCTCCCGCTCCGCGCGCCGCTTGGGGTCCGGGATCGGCACGGCCGACAGCAGCGCGTTGGTGTACGGATGCATCGGGGAGTCGTACAGGCTCTTGCGGTCGGCGATCTCGACGATCTTGCCGAGGTACATGACCGCGACCCGGTCGCTGATGTGCCGGACCACGGACAGGTCGTGCGCGATGACCACGTAGGTGAGGTCGAGCTCGCGCTGCAGGTCCTCCAGCAGGTTGACGACCTGGGCCTGGATCGACACGTCGAGCGCGGAGACGGGCTCGTCGGCGATGATCAGCTTGGGCCGCAGGGCCAGGGTCCTGGCGATGCCGATCCGCTGCCGCTGACCCCCGGAGAACTCGTGCGGGTAGCGGTTGTAGTGCTCGGGGTTGAGCCCGACCAGCTCCAGGATCTCCTGGACGGCCTTCTTGGTGCCCTGCTCGGTCGCGACGCCCTGGATGCGGAACGGCGCGCCGACGATGGCGCCGACCGTGTGCCGCGGGTTGAGCGAGCTGTAGGGGTCCTGGAAGATCATCTGCACGTCCCGCCGGAGCGGGCGCAGCTTCCCCTGGGACATGTGCGTGATGTCCACGCCCTCGAAGACTATCTTCCCGTCGGTCGGCTCGACCAGCCTGGTGATCAGCCGTCCGGTCGTGGTCTTGCCGCACCCCGACTCGCCGACGAGGCCGAGGGTCTCGCCCTTGACGACGTCGAAGCCGATGCCGTCGACCGCCCTGACCGCGCCGACCTGCCGCCGGAGCAGCCCCTTCACGACGGGGAAGTGCTTGCGCAGGCCCTGAACGGACAGCAGCGGCTCGCCGGTCGTCGCGGCGCCCTCGCTCCGCTCGCTCATGAGGCCTCCAGGTTCGGCTTGATCTCGTTCTCCCAGATGGCGCGGCGCCGCTCGCGCGGCAGGTGACAGCGCACCAGGTGGCCCCCCTCGGTCTCCAGCAGCTCCGGCACCTCGGTTTGCGCGCGCCCCTCCGTCCGCTCCTCGAAGGCGCAGCGCGGGTGGAACGCGCAGCCGGAGGGCACGTTGATGAGCGACGGGGGCGTTCCCTTGATCGGGAGCAGCCGCTCGGTCGGCTCACGGTCAAGACGCGGCATCGAGCCGAGCAGCCCCCAGGTGTACGGGTGCTCGGGCCGCTCGAAGATGTCCTCGGCGGTGCCGTACTCGACGCACTTGCCCCCGTACATCACAAGGATGTCGTCGGAGAGCTCGGCGACCACGCCGAGGTCGTGCGTGATGACGATCAGCGCGGCGTTGAAGTCACGCTGCAGGTCGCGCATGAGGTCGAGGATCTGCGCCTGGACGGTCACGTCGAGCGCCGTGGTGGGCTCGTCCGCGATCAGCAGCTCGGGGTCGCAGCTCAGCGCCATGGCGATCATCGCGCGCTGCCGCATGCCGCCGGAGAACTCGTGGGGGTAACTGTCGACGCGCCGATCCGGCTGCGGGATGCCGACCCGGCCCAGCATGTCGACGGCGTGCTTGCGGGCGACCTTCTTGCTGACCTTGTTGTGGATCCGGTACGCCTCGATGATCTGCTGGCCCACCGTGTAGAAGGGGTGCATGGCCGACAGCGGATCCTGGAAGATCATCGCCATCTTCTTGCCGCGCAGCCCGCGCACGTGCTCCTGGGACGCGCCGACCAGCTCCTCGCCGTCGAGCCAGATCTCGCCGGAGATGTTCGCGCCGCGGCCCTTGTGCAGGCCGAGGACGCCGAGGCTGGTGACGGACTTGCCCGAACCGGACTCCCCCACGATGCCGAGGGTCTTGCCCCGTTCCACGCTGAAGGTCAGCCCGTCGACGGACTTGACCAGGCCGTCGTCGGTCGGAAAGTGGATTTTCAGATTCCTGACGTCGAGGAACGCACCCTCGGTCACGCGAGCCTCACCCTCGGGTCCACGACCGCGTAGAGCAGGTCGACGATCAGGTTGGCCAGGATGATGAAGATCGCCGCGACCAGCGTGACCCCCATCACCTGCGGAAGGTCGTTGTTGCCGATGGCGTCGACCGCGTACTTGCCGATGCCCGGCAGGGAGAACGTGCTCTCGGTCAGGACGGCGCCGCCGAGCAGCAGGCCGAGGTCGAGGCCGAAGATGGTGAGCACGGGGGTGAGCGTGGCCCGCAGCCCGTGTTTCAGCACGACCGTGCGCTCGGGCAGTCCCTTGGCGCGGGCCGTGCGGATGTAGTCCTCGGACATGGTCTCCAGCATGCCCGCCCGGGTGAGCCGGGCATAACCGGCGGCGTACAGGAAGGCGAGCGTGATCCACGGCAGGCTCAGGTTGTTCGCCCAGGTCAACGGGTCCTGCGTGAACGGGACCCAGTCGGCGACGTCGCCCACCAGACCCAGCTGGTCGCGGAAGATCGCGAGCGAGACGATGCCGGTGAAGAAGATGGGCAGCGAGACGCCGGCCAGGGCGACGCCCATGGAGATCCGGTCGAAGACGCTGCCGCGCCGCAGCGCGGAGACGACGCCGGCCGCGACGCCGAACACCAGCCAGATCACCGCGGCGCCGAGCGCGAGGGACAGCGTGACCGGCAGGCGGTCGAGCAGGTCGGGCAGCACCGGGTTCTGGGTGACGTAGGAGTAGCCCAGGCACGGCGCCGGGCAGTGCTCGATCCCGGGACCGTAGTTCCGGTCGACGCCCAGGAAGAGGCCCTTCACGAACCGCCCGTACTGCACGAGGATCGGGTCGTAGAACCCGAGCCGCGTCGCGGTGTCATGGATGACCTGGGAGTTCGCCGCCTTGCTCACGTACCGGGAGGCCAGGTCGTCGGCCGACATGCCGGCGAGCCTCGGCACGAGGAAGAAGATGGCGAACGTGGTGATGCTGACCACGAAGAGCAGCACGACGGCCGCCGCCAGCCGCCTGATGATGTAAGTGACCACTGATCTCGGCCATGACGGCCGGGCCCGGGGGCCCGGCCGTCGAGGCCTTCACCTGCTTTCTCGAACGCCGCCGATTACCTGCAGGATTACTGGGTGCTCAGCGTGAGGAACTCGTACATGCCCCAGTTCTGGCTGATGAACGCGTTCTTCAGCGTCGCGGGGCGGTAGAACAGGCCGCGCGCCCAGACGTAGGGAAGGATGTACGCGTCGTCCATCACCTTCGAGTCGACCTGCGACCACAGCTGGTTACGCGCGGTGGCGTCCTGCTCGATGGCGGCCTTGTCGATGAGCTTGTCGACCTCGGGGTCCTTCACGCTCAGGTTGGTGTTGCCGGCCGACCGGATGATCCGGCTGTCGACGATCTGCTGGAAGAAGCCGAAGCCCTCGGGGTAGTCGGCGCCCCAGCCGTAGACGATGATGCCCAGGCCGTTCTTCTTGGCGAAGTCGGGCTTGCCGGCGTAGAGCTTGAAGTAGTCGCCCTGCGGGAACGGCTTGATGTCCAGCTTGATGCCGACCCGGTCGAGCGACTGCTGCAGCGCCTCGGCGGTCTGCTTCTCGGCCGCCCGCTCGGTGCGGTAGGAGATCGAGGTGCTGAAGCCGTTGGGCTGGCCGCAGGCCTGCAGTTCCTGCTTGGCCTTGTCGACGTCGCCCGTCGGGTGCGCCTCGACGCCGTACGGGTCGATCTTCTGGTAGCCGGTCATGACCGGAGGCATGATGCTGAGCGCGATGTCGCCGCCGGCGACCGGGCCGCCGTACGCGCCCTGGATGGCCGAGCGGTCGGCCGCGTACTCCACGGCCTTGCGGCAGTGGATGTTGTCGAGCGGCGGCACGTCGCCGTTGATGTTGGCGAACCAGGTGCGGGCCAGGGCGGCCGAGTCGGCGTACTGCTTGCGCTTGGGGTCGGTCAGCACGGCCTTGCGCGCGTTGGCCCCGACGCCGGTGCTGTTGATCTTGACGTCGATCTTGCCGGACAGCAGCCGCTGGTCGAGGTCGTCCTCGTTCTGGCCGAGCAGCACCTCGACGGAGTCGTTGAGCTGCTTGCGGTTCGGGTCGGTGGCCGGGTCCCAGTTCGGGTTCTTCACGAGCTCGATGCGCTTGCCCAGCTCGTGGGTCTGGAACATGTACGGGCCGGTGGAGACCGGGTGCTCCTTGTACTTGGAGCCGGTGTCCTTCGCCTCGGGCACCGGGGCCGTCTGCGGGAGCATCGCGAAGTAGTCGAAGCCGCCGTACGCCTTCTTCAGGTGGAAGACGATCGTCTGGTCGTCGGGCGTCTCGATGCCCTTCCAGTCGTCGAGCTTGCCCTTCATCTTGTACGGCCCGGTGTAGTCACCGGTGTCCAGCCAGTCGTTGAAGTACGTCGGGCCGCTCGGCAGCACGTCCTTGTCGAGGGAGCGCGCGACGGCGTACTTGACGTCCTTGGAGGTGACCGGCGAGCCGTCCTCGAACTTCAGGCCGGGGCGCAGCTTGTAGGTCCAGGTCTTGCCGCCGTCGCTGGCCTTGCCGAGGCTCTCGGCGAGGTCCGGCACCAGCTCCAGGCCCTCCTTGCCGGGGACCGGCTTGAACATGACGAGCGCACGGGTGTACAGGCGGGCGAAGTTCCACGCGTAGCTGTAGTACATGTCGCCGGGGTCGACCGAGTCGAAGTCGCCGGGCATGCCCATGTGGAGGGTGCCGCCCGTCTTGTCGGACGGGTTGACGACCTGGGTGACACCCGCGTTGTACTCGCTCGACGGCCCCGCCGCGGCGCCGCCGCCGCTGCCGCTGCTGCTTGAGCCGCTCTTGGCGCCGCCGCCGCAGGCGGAGACGGCTAACGCGAGACTGGCCGTGACGGCCAGCACCGACGCAGTGGATCGAAGGTTCATCGACCTGAACACCCCTTTTATCTAGGAGCCGGGAAATGGCGGGACATGCACGCGATCAGCGTGACTTGGGGTCGAACGCGTCCCTGAGACCGTCGCCGAACAGGTTGAACGACAGAACGGTGATGAAGATCGCAAGACCAGGGAAGATCATGTAGTTGGGCGCCACGTCGTAGTTGTGGACCGCGTCGGCCAGCATCCCGCCCCACGTGGGAGTCGGCGGCCGCACGCCCACGCCCAGGAAGGACAGCGCGGCCTCGAACAGGATGTTCGACGGGATGAGCAGGGTCGAGTAGACCAGGACCGGCGCGAGCAGGTTGGGCAGGATCTCCCGGAACAGGATGCTGTGGTTGCGCGCGCCCAGGCTCCGCGCGGCGTCGACGAACTCCCGTTCGCGCAGGGAGAGCGTCTGGCCCCGGATGATCCGCCCGATGTACGGCCAGTTGAAGAAGCCGATGATGAACACGAGCAGGCTGATCCGCAGCGCGTCGCCCGACAGGCCGAACGCCTTGTCGGGGATGACACCGGCCAGGGCGAGGGCGAAGACCAGCAGCGGGAAGGCGAGGAAGATGTCCATCAGCCGGCTGATGATCGCGTCGACCCAGCCGCCGAAGAACCCCGCGATCATCCCCATGACCGTGCCGAGCAGCACGCACAGCAGGGTGGCGAAGAACGCGATCAGCAGCGAGATCCGCGCGCCGTACAGCACGCGGCTGAACAGGTCGCGGCCCGTGGTGGGCTCGACGCCGAACAGGAAGTCGCGGCTGATTCCGCCGAACGCGCCGATCGGAGCCTGGATGGCCGGGTCGATCTTCTCCCGGTGCCACTCCGCCGGCGGATGGCCCAACCATGACACCAGCAGCGGCGCGAAGACCGCCACCAGGATCAGGATGATGACCACCGCCGCACCGGTCATCGCCACCTTGTCACGCTTGAGCCGCATCCAGGCGATCCGGCCGAGCGAACGGCCCTGGATCGCCTGACGCCCCGCCCCCTCGAGGACGACCTCCGGCGGCGCCTCGGATTGAGAGCCGGTGACGTCCAGCGGTGCGGTCATTGGTACGGGCCCCCTGGGTCACAGACGACATTGTTCGGAGGCCCGGCCGTTTAGCCGCGCCTCTGGAACGGACAATGTATGCGCTGAGCTGGGATGACCAGTCCCCAGACGACCGCTGTGGCTTAACTGTGATTTATGCGAAACTCATTCGTATCGATCTTGACAGGTTGTGTCGGCGTCTCGTTCCGGTTCTGTCGCGGTTCCGTGACACACGTTCCGGCAGGTCTCCACGTCTCGTCAGATGAGACGATCAGCCGATCCCCCGGCGCTTCAGGATGTCCTCGATCTCCGAGAAGTCGCCGTCCCCGGCGGGCTCGGCGGTCCGGCCGCCGACGGGCCGGGGAGCCTCCTTCGCGCGGCCCGGGGCGGACGCTCCGGCCGCGCCGCCCGGCGCCTTCCCCGCCGCACCCGCCGCACCCGCCGCGCCGGCCGTGCCGGTAGCACCGCCCCCGTCCGGCTGTGCCCGGGACCGTCTGCGGGCGCGGGACAGCGTACGGCCGCGCAGCGTCCCGGAGACCACGAAAAGCACGGCGGACAGGCCCGCCAGGGCCACGCCGGCCCAGACCGACGGCGAGAGGACGAGGCCCGCCACGAACCCCACGATCGCCGAGCCGATGTTCCACAGCGTGCGCAGCGCCCCGGTGAGGTAGGCGGCGAGCGGCAGCAGCGCCCACGCGGTGGCGCGCAGTCCCGCGACCGCTCCCCTGCGCCGGAAGGCGAGGTAGGCCAGCCCGGCTCCCACGGCGGTCAGCCCGCCGCACAGCGGCAGCCAGGCGATGTCCTCGAATCTCATGACGGGCCCCCTTGTCGCGGCGTACCTCCATCCTGGCACCCCGCGCGGCGCCGCGACGGATCACGGCGGCGGCCGTTCGCCCTCAGCTGATCATCGACCGGAGCAGGACGGGATCCACCTCCACCAGGGACGGCATGATCAGGCGGCCCGGCGCGGCGGCGATGGGCAGGAGGCTCGGCACCGCCAGGACCCGGCAGCCCGCGGCGGTCGCGGACGCGACGCCGTTCGGCGAGTCCTCCAGCACGACGCAGCGCGGCGGATCGACGCCGAGGAGCGTCGCCGCCGTGATGTACGGCTCCGGGTCGGGCTTGGTCAGCGTCACGTCGTCGGCCGTGACGATCACCTCGAAGTGCTCGCGGCCCACGCTCTTCAGCACCGCGTCGGCGATGACCCGCAGCGACGAGGTCACCAGCGCCGTGCGGATCCCCTCGTCGGCGAGGGCCCGCAGCAGTTCCTTGGCCCCCGGCATGGTCACCACGCCGGTGGACAGCCGGTTCACCATCCCGTCGATGAGCCACTCGCCCACGAGGGCGGGATCCTCGTCGGCCCCGGTGAGCTGGAGCATGTACGACACCGTCCGGTCCCACGAGCCACCCACCAGCTGCTCCTGGTGCTCCGGCCCCCAGGATCCGCCGAGGCGGGTGACCACCTCGGTCTCGACCTCGAACCACACCCCCTCGGTGTCGACCAGCAGCCCGTCCATGTCGAACAGCACAGCGTCCACGTGGCCCCTTCCCCCGGCGAGTGCCCCCGATAAGGGGGGACCAACATGGTAGACGTCCGTGCCGGGCGGCTTCGCCCCCGGCGGGGGCGAAGCTCTCACACGTTGAAGTACTTGGCCTCGGGATGGTGTGTGATCAGCGCGGACGTGGCCTGCTCGGGATGGAGCTGGAACTCCTCCGACAGCGTCACCCCGATGCGTGCGGGGTCGAGCAGCTCCATGACCTGCACCTGGTCCTCCAGGTTGGGGCAGGCCGGGTAGCCGAACGAGTAGCGGCAGCCGGCGATGTTGACCTTCAGCATGTCGGCCAGCGCCTCGTCGCCCCCGATGCCCAGCTCGGACCGCACCCGCGCGTGCCAGTACTCCGCGAGCGCCTCGGTGAGCTGGACGGACAGCCCGTGGAGCTCCAGGTAGTCGCGATAGGAGTCGTTGCCGAACAGCTCGGCGGTGGCCTCGCTCACCCGGTTGCCCATCGTGACGACCTGGAAGGCGACGACGTCGGTCTCGCCCGACTCCCTCGGCCGGAAGAAGTCGGACAGGCACAGGTGCCGGTCGCGGCGCTGCCGGGGGAAGCTGAAGCGGGTCCGCTCGTCTCCCGCCTCGTTCAGGATGATCAGATCGTCGCCCTCGCTGACGCACGGGAAGTAGCCGTAGACGACGGCCGCCTCCAGCAGGTTCTCCGTCTGCAGCCGGTCGAGCCACATCCGCAGCCGCGGGCGTCCCTCGGTCTCGACGAGCTCCTCGTATGAGGGACCGTCGCCGGCCCGCGACGCCTTGAGGCCCCACTGCCCCATGAACGTCGCCCGCTCGTCGAGGAACGCGGCGTAGTCGGCCAGCGGGATGCCCTTCACGATGCGGTCGCCCAGGAACGGCGCGGCCGGCACCGGGTTGTCCGTCTTGACGTCCGAGCGGGCCGGCAGGTCCTCCACGGCCGTCCGCTTGAGCACGGCGCCGGTCTTCACCCGGCGCTCGCGCAGCGGCGGCAGCGTGGCGCCGTCCTCGCCCCGCTTGACGGCCATGAAGGCGTCCATCAGCCGCAGGCCCTCGAAGGCGTCCCTGGCGTACCTGACCTCGCCCTGATAGAGGTCGGCCAGGTCCTGTTCGACGTACGCCCGGGTGAGGGCGGCGCCGCCGAGGAGCACGGGGTATCGGTCCGCGATGCCCCGTGCGTTCATCTCCTCCAGGTTCTCCTTCATCACGACCGTCGACTTGACCAGGAGGCCGGACATCCCGATGACGTCGGCCTTGTTCTCGTCGGCGGCCTCCAGGATCGTGGAGACCGGCTGCTTGATGCCGAGGTTCACCACCTCGTAGCCGTTGTTGGTCAGGATGATGTCGACCAGGTTCTTGCCGATGTCGTGGACGTCGCCCTTGACGGTGGCCAGCACGATCCGGCCCTTGCCCTCGCCCTCGACCCGCTCCATGTACGGCTCCAGATAGGCGACCGCCGTCTTCATGACCTCGGCCGACTGGAGCACGAACGGCAGTTGCATCTCGCCGGAGCCGAACAGCTCGCCGACCGTCTTCATGCCTTCCAGCAGCACGTCGTTGATGATCTCCAGGGCGGGCCGCTGGGCGAGGGCCTCGTCCAGGTCGGCCTCCAGGCCCTTGCGCTCACCGTCGACGATGCGCCGCTTGAGCCGCTCCCACAGCGGCAGCCCGGCCAGCTCGGCGGCCTTCCCGGCCTTCATGGACGCGGCGTCGACGCCCTCGAACAGCTCCATGAACCGCTGCAGCGGGTCGTAGCCCTCGCGGCGGCGGTCGTAGACGAGGTCGAGCGCGACCTGCCGCTGCTCGTCGGGAATGCGGGCCATCGGGAGGATCTTGGACGCGTGCACGATCGCCGAGTCGAGCCCGGCGTTCACGCACTCGTTGAGGAACACCGAGTTGAGGACCATGCGGGCGGCCGGGTTGAGGCCGAACGATACGTTGGACAGGCCCAGCGTCGTCTGCACCGCCGGATAGCGCCGCTTGAGCTCGCGGATCGCCTCGATGGTCTCCAGGCCGTCGCGACGGGTCTCCTCCTGGCCGGTCGCGATGGGGAACGTCAGGCAGTCGACGATGATGTCCTCGACCCGCATGCCCCAGTTGCGGACCAGGTCCTCGATGAGGCGGGTCGCCACCCGCACCTTCCAGTCGGCGGTGCGCGCCTGGCCCTCCTCGTCGATGGTCAGCGCGACCACGGCCGCGCCGTGCTCCTTCACCAGGCGCATGACCTTGGTGAAGCGCGAGTCGGGCCCGTCGCCGTCCTCGTAGTTGACGGAGTTGACGACGGCCCGGCCGCCGAGCATCTCCAGCCCGGCCTCGATGACCGCGGGCTCGGTGGAGTCGATCACGATGGGCAGGGTGGAGGCCGTGGCGAAGCGGAACGCCAGTTCCTTCATGTCGGCGACGCCGTCGCGGCCGACGTAGTCGACGCACAGGTCGAGCAGGTGCGCGCCGTCACGGGCCTGCGCCCGGGCGATCTCGACGCACTCCTCGTAGTCGCCCGCCAGCATCGCCTCGCGGAACGCCTTGGAGCCGTTGGCGTTGGTCCGCTCGCCGATGGCCAGGTAGGAGGTGTCCTGCCGGAAGGGGACGTGCTGGTACAGCGACGCGGCCCCCGCCTCGGGGCGGGGACGGCGCGGCGCCCGCTCCCGGCCGCCCACCCGCTCGACCACCTGGCGCAGGTGCTCAGGCGTGGTGCCGCAGCAGCCGCCGACCAGGGCCAGGCCGTAGTCGCGGGTGAAGCCCTCGTGGGCGTCGGCCAGCTCCCCCGGTGAGAGGGGATAGAACGCGCCGTCGGAGGTGAGCTGCGGCAGGCCCGCGTTCGGCATGCAGGACAGCGGCACCTTGGCGTGCCTGGCCAGGTAGCGCAGGTGCTCGCTCATCTCGGCCGGGCCCGTGGCGCAGTTGAGGCCGATCAGGTCGACGCCGAGCGGCTCGATCGCCGTCAGCGCCGCGCCGATCTCGGAGCCGAGCAGCATCGCGCCGTTGGTCTCGATCGTGACCTGCGTGATGATCGGGACGTCACGTCCGGCGTCCTCGATCGCCCGCTTGGCCCCCACCACGGCGGCCTTGACCTGGAGCAGGTCCTGGCAGGTCTCGATGATCAGCGCGTCGGCGCCGCCCGCGATCAGACCGGCGGCGTTCTCACGGTAGGCGTCACGCAGCGTCTCGTACGGCAGATGGCCCAGGGTGGGCAGCTTCGTCCCCGGTCCCATCGAGCCGAGCACGAACCGCGGGCGGTCGGAGGTGGACCACTCGTCGGCGCGCTCACGGGCGAGCCGCGCACCGGCCTCGGACAGCTCGAAGATCCGGTCGGCGATGCCGTACTCGCCGAGTGCCGCCTGGTTGGCGTTGAACGTGTTGGTCTCGACGCAGTCGACCCCGACCGCGAGGTAGGCGTCATGGACGGCTCGCACGATGTCGGGACGGCTCACGTTGAGCACGTCGTTGCAGCCCTCGTGGCCCTGGAAGTCGTCAAGGGTGGGGTCGTAGGACTGCAGCATCGTCCCCATGGCCCCGTCTGCGATCAGAACTCGCTCGGACAGCACTGCGCGGAAGGACGGTCTGCTGGTCATGGAGCAAGAATATCCGTCCGCAAAGAGCCCGGCGCATGCGGTGATCACCGTGGGCGGACGCGCGCGAGACCCGCGCGGACACCGGGCATCCCGCCGGACGGGCCGGCGTGGACCGTTCACGGGACCGTGCACGGGATTGCCGGAGGCATGTCCGGGGAGCCACGCCGGGACGCCGCGCACACGGGAGTGACGCCCGGGTCCCCTTACCGAATAGTCTTGGGGTGGGTAATACTGCGAAGGCCAGTAAGGGAGGCGGCGCGTGATCGAGTTCGAAGGGCTCCCCGAGCTCGTCGACCCGGTGCTGATCGCCGCGTTCGAAGGGTGGAACGACGCCGGCGAGGCGTCGAGCGGCGTTATCGCGCACCTGGAGGCCGAGTGGAAGGCGACTCCGCTGGTCGAGCTCGACCCGGAGGACTACTACGACTTCCAGGTGACCAGGCCCGTCGTCGAGCTGGGCGACGGGGTCACCCGTTCGATCACCTGGCCCACCACCCGTCTGATGCTCGCCCGCCCGCCCGGCGCGAAGCGTGACGTGGTGCTGCTGCGCGGCATCGAGCCCAACATGCGCTGGCGGTCGTTCTGCGCCGAGATCGTCGGCCTCTGTCACGACCTCGGTGTCGACCTGGCGATCCTGCTGGGCGCGCTGCTCAACGACTCGCCCCACACCCGTCCGGTCCCGATCGTCGGCTCGGTCAGCGACCCGGGCATGGCCCGTGCCCTCAACCTGGAACTGACCAAATACGAGGGTCCCACCGGCATCGTGGGGGTGCTGCAGCACACGCTCGGCGCCGCCGGGCTGCGGACCGTGTCGCTGTGGGCGTCCGTCCCCCACTACGTCGCCCAGCCGCCCAATCCCAAGGCGACCCTGGCGCTGCTGCGCCGGATCGAGGACATGCTCGACATCCCCATGCCGTACGGCGACCTGGCCGAGGAGGCCCGTGCCTGGGAGCACGGCGTCGACGAACTCGCCGCCCAGGACACCGAGGTGGCCGAGTACGTCAGGGAGCTGGAGGAGCGCAAGGACGCCGCCGATCTGCCCGAGGCGAGCGGCGACGCCATCGCGGCGGAGTTCGAGCGCTACCTGCGCCGCCGCGACCGCGGCACCGACCGCTAGCCTCCGGCTCTGACGACAACCACGTTGGACGCGGGGACGTCCGCCGGACAGGCGACGTCGACGACGGTGACCACGGGATCCGCGGCGGGCCCGCCGGAGAGCCGGACGCAGACCGCCGCGGCCACGCCGGCGTAGTCGAGCCCACCGCCCGCCTGCCCGCCGGACATGAGAACCATGTCGGCGTCGACGGTTCCGCCGGCTCCGGGTCTGAGCGTCACGATGGCGCCGCTGTGGGAAGTGCCGTCGCGGCGTCCGAAGTCGAGTTCGAGCGCCCTCATCGTCTCCTCGGCGGAGGCCCGCCCTGATCGCCAGCCTTCCCGCAGCAGGCCCGTCATCCGCGTCCTGGCCTCGTCGAGCTCGTGCCGTACGGATCGCGTGGCCTGCTGGACGGCTCGCTCGCGCGGCGACTCGACGAGCGCGCACGCCGGAGCGGTGGCGGCGAGGAATACGCTCGCCGCCACCGCCAGACCGGGCAGTCGCCGACGCATCAGAATCCGGGCGCCAGAGTGACCGAGTTGAACGCCTGGGTGTACAAACCGGCACCCAGCTCGAGGTTGGGGTGGAACGACTGGGCGGACTTGCCGGGGAGGTTCCACTTGCCCGGCAGCAACGAGTCGTCACCGGGGGTGAGGTCGGTCACCAGCTCATGGATGGCCTCGTTGCCGTCGCCCGTGCACGCGCCGTGTTCGCCGTTGACACCGAAGTAGGGCCTCGGGTCGGCCACCCTCAGCGTGATTCCCGCCAGCGCCGGGTCGCTCGGCAGAGCCAGCATCATCTGATCCATCAGGTTGGCCATCTCGCTGGTCCAGTCGACCTCGCTCTGATCGATGATCTGGCCCCCGACGGGCCCGCACGGCGCCCCCACGACGATCGGATACCCCATCAGGAGAATCTTCGCGTTCGGCGCTTCCCGGTGGACGATCCGCAGGGTCTGGATGATCGAGTCACGCACCTTCCCGTTGATCCGCTCCGGCACGGCGACTTTCAGGGGATCGGATCCGAACGCGGGCAGCGAGACGTCCTGGCAGGGGTCGTCGTCGAGGAGGCAGGCCTGGATGATCGGTCCGAATCCGGTGTCGTTGCCGCCGATCCCGAGGATGACCAGAGTGGTGTTCCGGTCCAGGAAGCCCTTGTCGATCTGGGACAGCTCGCCGTACTGGCCGAGCACGGTGTCGCCGAAGGCGTTCCGCTCCCCCAGGGGCAGGACGTTCTCCGTCTCGGCTCCCGAACAGGCGATCAGGTGGTAGTCCATGTTCGAGTCCCAGGCATCGGCTCGCGCGCCGATCGAGGTGGTGGAGTCGGCCAGCCTTCCCATCCGGGACCACGCGTACCTGGACCGGTGGCACGCGTTGCGGAATCGGGGGTCACCGGCGAGCTGGCGGGGGTAGTTCGGGTCGTTGGCCCGCTGCCCGGTGCCGTTGTTGTCGCTGTCGCGGTAGTAGTCGACGCCGCCGGTGTGCGAGATGCCCTCACCCGAGGAGTAGGAGTCGCCCATGGCCACCACGATGTTCCGCGGCTTGGCGGGCAGCTTCTGGAAGGCGACCGCGTCCCAGGCTATGGCCGTGGAGCCGTTGCCGAAGGGCTCCGCCGGATCGCCGTCACCCGGGGAGTCGGCGACCCAGTTGGTCAGGCGCACGTAGGGCGTGCCGGCGAACTGGAACACGCCGAGCGAGACCCAGGCGTTGGCCTCCAGGCGCTGCGGCAGAGTCCGCGTCTGATAGATCGCGCCGGTGCCGGGGTCCACGAGCGGACCCACGGTGTACGGGGCGCGCTGGGACCACGCCCGCCGGGCCGGCAGATGGACGAACACCCGGGCCCAGCCGTTGACGGACTGGTTCAGCGTCCACGTGCCGGTGACCTTGAACACATTCCCGGAATGCGCGCTGTCCCGCGTGTAGGCGAACCACTCGTGCCCGCCGAAGCCGTTGCCGAGTTGCTGGAAGTCGGCCTTGGCGGGAGTACGCCCCTGGGAGTCGCGGCCGAACTCGAACGCGAAGCTGCCCGAGTTGGTCCACTTGGTGTTGTCACATTGGCCGCGGACCGGTGGCACGCCGTCGGGCACGTCGTCGACGATCAGCGCCCCTGTGGGCAGGCCCGGCGTCGTGCAGGGATACCAGTAGTCCGTGGGTTCCTCCCGCTCCTTGCCGGCCCAGGTGCCGTCGTACCGGATCGCCCCCTCGTTGCCGCACGTCGAGGAGCAGTCGGCCTTCCAGACCTTGGGCAGGTGCCACCAGCACTTCGAGTCGCTGCGCTGGCAGACGCCCGCGGTCGGGACCGGGAGGGCGTTCGTGCCGGGCTGGCAGTTGTTGTGGTTGTCCCCGCCCGCCGAGCTCGGCACGCAGAAGGCGTTGACGTCCACGAGGACCGTGGATTCGGTGGCTCCCGGCGGAAAGGCCGGCACGATCCTCCCTCTGTCGGCGGAGGTGTTCCACCAGGCGGCGTTGTATCCCGCCTGGGTCATCCACTTGTTCGCCGCGGTGTCGTAGTAGTCCTTCGCGATCGGCCAGGCCGCCCACCCGAGAACCTTCTCCTGGTACGGCCAGTCCTGCGGATGCGCGGCGTCCGCGTAGGTGTTGTTGTTCAGGAATGGACGGCGACCGGGCTTGTACGCCGGGTTGGACGGATTGTTCGCCCAGCCCACGCCCCATGCTCCGTTGTTGGGCACGCCGTCCTTGTCCACGCCCGACGCCTCGGACTTCGGGTGCCAGCCGGAGTTGTAGGCCCAGACCGCCAGGTACCAGTTCTCGATCCGCGACGGGTCACCGTTGTTGATCTTCGCCTGGCCGCCGGTGTCCTGCCAAACCTCGTTCCACTTCCTGGTCAGCAGCTGCAGCCCGGCCGCGATGTTGGTCACGTAGTCCACAGCGATCATCCGCTGCTGGTCGGCGGACAGGAGCCGTTCACCTGGGCGCTCGTATCCGGCCCGGCGCATGCCGTCGGTCATCTGCGTGACGCCGTAGCCGCAGTCGGCCTTGGAGAAGTCGATGGCCCAGTCGTTGGAGGTGTCGCTGTCGTAGACGTTGACACCATAGAAGTTGCCGACGAGTGGGTTGCCCGTCTCGCCTTCGACCACGTTGCGCTGCGCCTGCCACAGGTTGGACTCCTGTGCCAGGATCCCGAGCATGATGTTGGTCGGAACCCGGCCGCCCGTCGTCCCCTTGAGATCATCCGCGGGGAACAGCGACTGCGGCGACCAGGCCGGCAGCCCCGATCCTTTCCAGCCGGGCCCCCGTGTGACCGTGAGGCGTTTGAAGACCAGCTGGTCCACAGCCCACTCCACCTGCCTCCAGTGCGGCTGGTACACCTGGGTCCTGACGTCGTTGCGCGGGACCGCACACGAATACCCCTGGTCGACGGGGTCTTCCGCGCTCGCCGTCGTGCTCGTGGCCGCCGTGGTGGCGAGCCCGGTGGCGAGCAGGCGTGGGTTGGGCGCGCGGCCCGACTTCGACTCGGGCGACACGCGCGCCTCGGGCTCCACCGCGAAGCTCAGCCGGCTCTGCGTGGCGGGGACCAGCGCCGTCAGGTCGATCGTGGTGGCCACCCCGTCGTCGCGGCCGACGCCCTGGATCCCGGTGCCAGAGTCGGCGACGCCGCTGGTGGGACGGAGGCTCCGGCTCGCCGCGCTCTGGATCACCAGTTCGCCGAGCGAGGAGACCTCGGCGTCGCCCGGGGCGGCCAGTGCCGACACGGCGGCCGGCAGAGCCGACGTCGTGCGGGCCCCGAGCAGGAAGACCCGGCCACCTGTGCCCGCGCGCACGGAGGTCGCGCCCAGTGGCCCGGTCGCGAGCGTGCGGGTGGCGTCACCTCTGTGGTACTTCACGGTGACCTCGCCGCCGGTGTGCTCGGCGAAGGTGAGACCGCCGTCCCGGTCGGGGCGCAGGTCGAAGGGCACGGAGCTCGTCGTGGCCCTCGTGGTGAGCGCGCCCTTCGCCGACACCTCGACCAGGCGCGATCCGGCGGCGGCCATCACCGTCCCGGCCACGGGGACGGCGGAGGTCAGCTGCCCGGGTGTCACCGATCTCCGGGTCACCTTGGCGTTCGTGGTGTCCACCACGAGGAGTCGCGTGGTGTTGTGGTTCTCCACGGAACCCTGCGTGAGAACCGCCTTCCCGTCGGCGCCGCAGCCCGGGTTGAAGTAGGCGAGCGACACCTGGTCCTTCAGCTTGGTCACCTCGCCGGTGGCCATGTCGACGATCGCGGCGAACGCTCCCCGGTTGAACAGTGTGTCCCGGTTGGTGAAGTGCCGGGGTGCGTAGACGGCGACGACCCGGCCTCCGGTGCCGGTCATGCAGGCGTTGCCGATCCACTGGTCGGTGTCCATGCCCGGTTCGCTCAGCGTGGCGAGTGTGCGCCACTGGTAGCCGGTGCCCGCCTCGGCGACGAGCACGTGGAACCCGGTCGCGTCGCCCGCCGTGGCCAGCGCCCGGTCGTCCGACGCCCGCCATCCCTTCCGCAGGACGCGATCGCGTACCGCCGAGTCGACGACCGACCGATCCGCGGGGCGGCCGGGCGGGTCTTCCGCGGTGACCGGCGGCGGTGTCGGACCGCCTCCCGGCGGGGTCGCCACCGCGGGCCCACCGCCCGCCACCACCGCTCCCAGAATGAAGGACAGGACAAGAAACAGGACGAACGCATGCCGTTTAGGCGCGCTTTTCATTCCGTTCTCCAGGCAGGCGAAAGGCTATGGGGTAATCCAGCGGAACGGACAGAGCCGCACTAGAGGCAGTCTCTCCACGCGATCGAACTGATGGTGTCGTTCATCCCCCACGGGCTGAGGTCGTTGACCATGTAGCCGTCATTGTCGCCGTAGGGGATGATCAGTGCGTTGCCTCCATAGTCGGCGTTCTGAAAGAGAGCCGGCTTGCAGTAGGCGTCGCCATTCAAGACGGAACTCGTCCGGTCGTTCACGATCGCGTTGCTGGGGGCGGGCCACGAGCCGCTGAAATACCAGAAGGTGTCATCGGTGAAGTTGGGATCCGCGTTGAAGTAGTCGCGCCGCCCGCCACCGCCGTACCAGTGCTCGAAGACGCACACTTCCCTTTCCGTGCAGTATCCGTCGTTCTCGTCGGCCCACGCGGGTGTCGCCACGGCGCCGACGGCGACGGCGCTCGCCAGAAGTGCGCTCACCAATGCGGGAATTATGACCCGAGTTCCGCGTCGCCTGTTCATCTTGTCCTTCCGGGTTCGGCCGTTCGGGGCCAGGATTCGTCCGTGCGGTTCGCGGTCACGGGTGTCCGCCGTTCATGACAGTGTCCGCGTTCCGCTTGAGGGTTTCGCGGTTCCGCTGGATCGCCGACAGCTCGTCGGCATGCTGCCGGATGAGGTCCTCCTCGTAGGAGTTCTGCACCGAGACGAGATCCTCGACATAGCCGACCTGGTCCTTGCACTCCATGTCGGCCACGGCGGCCTTCTTCTCCTCCGCGCTCGCGCCGGCGGCGGTGCGCGCGGGACGCCAGCGGGGGTCCTCCCAGGCGTCCACGGGCATCGCGTAGTCGTAGCCTCGGCCCTTCATGCACGCGGCCCAGGCGGCCACCGGCTTCTTGACGCGTTCGTCCCGCGCCGCCAGGTCCGCGGCCTGTCCCATCAACTGCCAGGGAAGAAGACGGTCGGCCTTCGGGGCGTTCTTCTGCAGCACGCCGTCGGCCGCACCGACACAGCCGCCAGGGGCGACGGTTCTGCCCTGGTAACGCGTGGCGCCTCCGCCGGAGAGAACGCTCCGCTCGTCCGGCGACACGGTGGTCTCCAGCGTGTCCTTGGGCTTGTCGAAGTCCTTGGCACGCGCCGGATCGATTCCGTATCCGAAGCGGGCCGCCTCAGCCGGCGGGACGTACAGGAAACGGCGGCCGGTGACCAGCGGGGGCGGGTCGTTGGCGACCTCGCGCGTGCGGAAACCGGTGAAACCGAACTCCTTCATGCAGCCCTGCACCAGCCGGACGCGCGCGTTCATCTCCTTTCTGCGCTGTTCCGGAGTGTCCACATAGCGGGTCAGAGCTGTTTCTCCGTTCCTCAGCGTCGTATCGGGCTGGGCGAGCACCTCGGCTGCCGAGGCGTTCACACCGACAGCCCAGATGAGGAGGCTCGCCCCCGCGAGCATCACCGAATTCCGTGATTTCACGTTTCGCTGACCTCTCGTTCAGTAGAGGTTCCGATCGGAAGTCCGGGCATTCCGGGCCGGATTCGCGCGAATGCGCGGGGAAAATCGATCCGCACGGGAGAGAAATTCCTGACCGGGCGCCGGGCCGGACAGACCTGATCGTGCCCGCACGCCTTGGAAACGGGCAAGTTCAGATATGGGTGACGGACATCACAATTGACTGTTGTCACAACTGGAGTAAAGTGCCCCGCGCCCGCCCCCGTTGACGCGAATTCCCCCTCCGGTGGCGCGCCGCGGAAAGCGCGGATTAGTCCGTTCGCGGTCGGTCACCCGCAGACCCGGCGTTTCCCTCGCGACGAGCCGTGCCGGACCCGCCGGGCCGGACGGACGGGAAGCCGGCGCGAGCGACGAGTCGCGCGGCCCACGTCCGGAGCGTCCGAAGATCCCGCCGGCGAGACGCCGCCGCCCCGCGCACCGCCCCTCACCGGAGAGGGCCTGGGCCGACGCCGGGAGGCTTATACAGCTAACCTGCGCAGGTAAACTGGACAATATGAGCCGATGGCTCTACGGTGAGGCCCATGAGCGAAGACCAGGGGCCGTCGCCTTCTGCCGTCCGGGCCTCGCAGGAGATCCGGGCCGTCGTCGGCCGATTGCGGCGCCGCATCCGCGCCGCCACGGGCACCGGGGACATCAGCCTCACCCAGGCGACGGTGCTGGCCCGCCTCATGGGCGAGGAGGGGCTCACGACCAGCGACCTCGCCGCCGCCGAGGGGATGCGGCACCAGTCGATGGCGACCACGGTGGCCGCTCTGGCCGGCCTCGGACTTGTCGACCGGCGCCGCGACCCGGGCGACGGCCGGCGCGTGTTGATCGCGCTCACCCCGGAGGGCCGCCGGCGGGCCGAGGAGGGCAGGCAGGCCCGCGGCGAATGGCTCGCCGCCGAACTGCAGAAGAAGTGCACAGAAGAAGAACGGCAGACCGTGATCGCGGCCATGGCCCTGCTGGAGCGACTCGTCCATGACTGATCGGCCGGCCGACGCGGGCGGCGCCGGGGACGCGGGTTTCGACCGCAGGCTCGTCCCGCCGATGATCCTGGGCTCGGTCCTGAACCCGATCAACTCCACCATCGTCGCCGTCGCGCTCGTCCCCATCGGCGCCGCGTTCGGGGCGCCGCCGTCGCAGACCGCCTGGCTGGTCTCGGCCCTCTACCTGGCCACCGCCCTCGGACAGCCGATCGCCGGCCGTCTGATCGACATCTTCGGCCCCCGCCGCCTCTTCCTCCTCAGCACCGGCCTCGTCGGTGTCGCCGGAGTCGTCGGCGCGCTGGCCCCCGGCCTCGGAGTCGTGATCGCGGCACGGGTCCTGCTCGGCTTCGGAACGTGTGCCGGCTACCCCGCCGCCATGGCCCTGCTGCGCGGCGAGGCCGACCGAACCGGCCGGAACAGTCCCGCGGGCGTGCTGACCGCACTGGCGGTCGCCAACCAGACCGTCGCCGTGGCCGGCCCCCTGCTGGGCGGCCTGCTGATCGGACTGGGCGGATGGCGTGCCGTCTTCGCGCTCAACATCCCCCTGTCGGCGGTCGCGGTCACCCTCGGCGCGCTGCGGCTGCCCAAGCACCCCAGGCAGCCCGGGCAGCCCGGGCAGCCGGGCACCGGCGCGGCGGCCCGGGGCGGGACGGCCGCACAGCTCGATCTGCCGGGCATGGGCCTGTTCGCGGCCATGCTGTTCTCGCTGCTGCTGTTCCTCATGAACCCGCGCGCCGGCACGTGGTACCTGCCGGTGATCACCGTCGCCGCCGGAGCCGGCTTCACCGTCCGGGAGCTGCGCGCGAGGACGCCGTTCATCGACCTCCGGGTGCTCGGCGGCAACGCGCCGCTGCTGGCCACCTACGGACGGGCACTGGTGGCCTACGTCGTCGGCTACGCCTTCCTCTACGGGTTCACCCAGTGGACGGAGGAGGGCTACGGGCTCTCGCCCTTCCACGCCGGACTGGTGCAGATCCCGATGTTCCTCGTGGGGATCGCCGTCTCCGTCACCCTCGGACGGCGCGGCGGCGTCGTCGGCAAACTGCTGCTCGGCGCCGCCGGGCAGATCGCCGCCTGCGCCCTCATGCCGGCCGTCACCGCGTCCAGCCCGCTGTGGACGCTACTCCTCCTCGCCGTGCTCTTCGGCGTGCCGCAGGGCGCCAACGGCCTTGCGCTGCAGAACTCGGTGTACTTCCAGGCCGACCCCCAGCGCATCGGCTCCTCCGCCGGTCTGCTGCGGACCTTCGCCTACCTGGGCTCCATGATCGCCTCATCGGCCTCCGCCGCCTCCTTCGGGCAGCGCGCCTCGACGGAGGGCATGCACCACCTCGCCTGGATCATGCTCGGCGCCGGAGTCCTCTATCTGCTCATCACCCTCTTCGACCGTAGCCTGCGACGCCTCCCGACCGGCCCGCCCGGAAAAACCGGCCCGCCCGGAAAGGCGGGGGCGCCGCACACCCCATCCCGAACCAAGTCACCGTCGTCGTGAAAGGCCGGACCGTGTCCCGCACCGCACTGCTCTCCATGGACCTTCAGCTCAGCACCCTCGCCCAGGTTCCCGACGGCTATCTGCCGGCCGCCGTCCGGGCACTGGAAACGGCCCGGGCGGCCGGGATCCCCGTCATCCACGTCATACTGCGACTCCGTCCCGGCCACGTCGACGCCCACCCCCGCAACAAGGTCTTCGGATCCCTGCCGGCCCATGTCTTCACCTCCGCGGATCCGGGCGCCGCCATCCACCCGGACGTCGCCCCTCGCGGCGGCGAGATCGTGGTGCACAAGAACCGGGTCAGCGCGTTCGCGGGCAACAACCTCCGGCAGATCCTCGACGCGCAGGACATCGGCCACCTGGTCATGGCGGGCATCGCCACCGGCGGCATCGTCTTGTCCACCGCCCTGCAGGCGGCCGACCTGGACTACCGCGTCACCGTGCTGTCCGACGCCTGCGCCGACCGCGACCCCGGCCTGCACGACACCCTGGTCACCAAGGTGCTGGGCCGCCGCGGCGACGTGATCACGACGGGCGAGTGGGCGGACACCCTGACGGCCGCGGTGTGACCCGGCCGCCCTGCCCCGCCCCGGGCGGTCCGCCGTTCACATAAACGCCCACTCGAAACGATCACATGGAGTGCGACGTGACCGGGCGGGCGCGGCGGAACCGGTGGGCCGCGGCGGCCTCGTCGAAGCGGGTCCAGATCAGCTCCGCGATGCCGGCGTCAACGCCGAGGGGCGCGCTGACCACGTCGGCGCCGCTGGACGTCAGGCGGTCGTGGAAGAACCCGGGGGCGAGCAGGTAGGAGGCGATCGCCACGCGCGACCCCGGGGCCCGTCGGGCGTGCTCCAGGGCCTCCCCGACGGCCGGGCTGCCCGAAGAGGCGAACGCGGCCGTGACGGGGCGGGAGAGCCGTACGGACAGCAGGCGGGCGGCGGCCCGGACGTCCTCCAGGGCGGCGGGGTCGGAGGAGCCCGCCGCGCCGAGGATGACCCGGTCCCAGGGCCGCAGCCCGGCGGCGGCGAGCCGCCGCGCCAGCACGCCGGTGAGCAGCGGGTGGGGCCCGAGCTGCCCGGTCACGACGGCGTCGGGCCGGGTACGGGCGACCACGGCGGGCAGGTCGATGTGCACGTGATAGCCACCGGCCAGCAGCAGCGGCACCACCACGACGGGCCCGGGTACCGACTCCAGCACGCCGGCGAGCAGCGGCGAGCTGATCTCCAGGTAGCCGAGCTCGGCCCGGCGGCCCGGCCTGGCCCGGCGCACGAGCCCGGCCAGGGACTCCATGACGGACTCCCAGTGCCCGCTGCGCGCGCCGTGCGCGGCCATGACAAGGGTCGGCTCCGTGCCCCTGCCCGTGCTCCGGCGGCCGGGGTACGTCATCGCTCGTCCCGGCCGCAGGCCAGCCGGTATCCGCGTTTGACCACGGTCTCGACGATGCCGGTCGGCCCGAGGGCGCGCCGCAGCCGCGTGATGGCCATCTCGACGGCGTGCTCGGCCGAGTCGCGGGACGGCGAGCCGGGCAGCACGATCCGCAGATCGGAGCGGGGAACGACGTGCCCGGGCCGCTCGGCCAGGCGCTTGAGCACAGCCATCGGCGCGGGCGGGAGCGGCTTGAGGTCCCCGTCGACGGCGACGGCGTGTCCGCGGATCTCCAGGTCGTGCCCGCCCGCGACCAGCCTGGTGACGCTGCCCGCGGGCAGGTGGCGGGCGAGCGCCCGGGCGAGCGCGCCGAGCCTCGCCCGGTCCGGCTGGACCACCCGCACGCCCTGCCGTGTCAGCGGACCGGCGGTGACCGGGCCGACGCACGCGGCGACGACCCGGGTGTTGAACGCCGCGAGCAGCGCGTCCTCCAGTCCGTCCCCGCGTGCGGCCTGGAGCGTGGCGAGGACGGCGGGCGCGCTGGTGAACGCCACGGCGTCCACCGAGCCCGAGACGGCCTGGCTCACCAGGCGCCGCAACGGCGAGGTGTCCCGGTAGGGGAGCCAGCGGTAGACCGGCACCTCTATCACCTCCGCGCCCGCCCCTCGGAGCGCGGCGACGAACCCGTCCAGCGGCTCGCCGTGAAGCTGGACGGCGATGCGGCGGCCCCGCAGGTCCTGGGCGAGCAGATACTCCTTCACCTCCTCGCACGACTCCGTGGCGGGCGTCCAGTAGTCGGCGAGCCCGGCCGCGCGGACGGCGCCCCTGGCCTTGGGGCCGCGGGCCAGCAGGCGGGCGGCGGTGAGGTGGGCGTTGAGGTCGCCGGACAGACCCCATCCCTCGGCCGCGGCCATCCAGCCGCGGAAGCCCACGCCGGTGGTGATGACCACGTCGTCGACCGGGGCGGCCAGGCATGCCCGGGTGGCGGCCAGCAGACCGGTGTCCTCGGCGAGAGGGACGATTCGGATGGCCGGCGCCCGCACCACGCGGGCGCCGCGCCGTTCCAGGAGCGCCGACAGCTCCTCGCTGCGGCGGGTCGCGGTGACCCCGATGGTGAACCCGGCGAGCGCGTCCGGCGCGGTCTCCGGGCTCACCACTGCCTCGTCTGCGAGCACGGTCATGCCGCGCTCACCTCGACGATCCCGTCCGACACGCGGACGGGGTAGGTCGGCACCACGGTGTCGGGGTCGTCCACGCAGACCCCGGTGACCAGGGAGAAGACCTGCTTGTGCATGGGCGAGGCGACGGTCGGCTCGCCGTTCCTGGTGCCGACGATGCCTCGGGACAGGACGTAGGCCCCGCTGTAGGGGTCCAGGTTGTCCAGGGCGTACAGGACGCCGTCGAAGGTGCGGAACACCGCCACCTGCCGGCCGTCGACGAGCACCGCGACGCCGCGTTCCGGGAGCATGTCGCCGTACGAGCAGGCGGGCGTCCACTCACGCCGCCGCGCCGAGGGCGGGGTCTGGTCGAGGACGGTCATCTGCGTGCCACCTCCAGAGGTATCAACACGGGCTTGATCTGGTCGCGTTCGGTTTCGAAGGTGATGGAAGGGTCGGGGACGTCGGGGGCGTTGACGAAGCTCACGAACCGCCGGAGCTTGTCGGGGTCCTCGATCGCGGCCCGCCACTCGTCGACGTACGTGGCCGTGTGCCGGGCCATCTGCGCGTCGAGGTCGGCGCAGATGCCGAGCGAGTCATCCATGATCACGGAGCGGAGGTAGTCGAGACCGCCCTCCAGTCCCTCCAGCCACGCCGCGGTCCGCTGGAGGCGGTCGGCGGTGCGGATGTAGAACATCAGGAACCTGTCGATGGTCCTGACCAGCTCCTCCGTGCTCAGGTCGGCCGCCAGGAGGTCGGCGTGGCGGGGCTTGAAGCCGCCGTTGCCGGCCACGTAGAGGTTCCATCCCTGCTCGGTGGCGATGATCCCGAAGTCCTTCGACCGCGCCTCGGCGCACTCGCGGGCGCAGCCGGAGACGGCCGACTTCAGCTTGTGCGGGGAACGCAGGCCCCGGTATCGCAGCTCCAGGGCGATGGCGAGGCCAACCGAGTCCTGCACGCCGTAGCGGCACCAGGTCGACCCCACACAGGACTTCACCGTCCGCAACGCCTTGCCGTAAGCGTGCCCGGACTCGAACCCGGCGTCGACCAGTCTCCGCCAGATGGCGGGGAGCTGCTCGACGCGGGCGCCGAGCAGGTCGATCCGCTGCGCGCCGGTGATCTTGGTGTAGAGCCCGAAGTCGCGGGCGACCTCACCGATGACGATGAGCTTGTCCGGGGTGATCTCGCCGCCGGGGACGCGGGGCACCACCGAGTAGGTGCCGTTCTTCTGGATGTTGGCCAGGAAGTGGTCGTTGGTGTCCTGCAGCGCCGCCTGCTCGCCGTCGAGGATGTGGCCGTTGCCGAGTGAGGCGAGGATCGAGGCGACCGCCGGCTTGCAGATGTCACAGCCGCGCCCGGTCCCGTGCTCGGCGATGAGCTGGGAGAACGTCGTGATGCCGCGGACGCTGATGATGTCGAACAGCTCGGCCCTGCTGTGCGGGAAGTGCTCGCACAGCGCCTTGCCGACGTCCACGCCCGACTTCACCAGGATCTGCTTGAGCATCGGCAGGCAGCTGCCGCAGGTGGTGCCGGCACGGGTGCACTTCTTGATGCCCGGCACGTCGGTCAGGCCGTTCTCCACGATCGCCGCGGTGATCTGGCCCTTGGTGACGTTGTTGCAGGAGCAGACCTGGGCGTCGTCCGGCAGGTCGGCCGACGTGCCGCCGCCCGCGCCCGCGAACAGCAGGTCGCTCGGTGCCCCGGGCAGCGGCCGGCCCACGAACGGACGGAGGGTGTTGTACGGCGCCGCGTCGCCGACGCAGACGCCGCCGAGCAGCGTCTGGGCGTCGTCGCTGATGAACAGCCGCTTGTAGACGCCGCCGACGGGGTCCATGTACGTGACGTCCAGCGCACCGGACATCGCCCCGAACTGGGCCACCTCGACGCCGAGCAGCTTGAGCTTGGTCGACATGTCCGCGCCCTCGAAGGACGCCGTGCCGCCGAGGATGCGGTCGGCCGCCACCTCGGCCTGGGTGAAGCACGGGCCGACGAGGCCGTACACCATGCCGCCCGCGAGGGCGCACTCCCCGACGGCGTAGATGTGCTCGTCGCCGGTGCGCATCCCCTCGTCGACCACGATGCCGCCGCGCTCGCCCACCTCAAGACCGCTCGCCCGGGCCAGCTCGTCGCGGGGCCTGATGCCCGCGGAGAAGACCACGACCTGCGCCTCGATGGCCTCGCCGTCCGGCTTGACCAGGGCGGAGACCCGGCCGTCCGGGCCGGCCTCGATGGACCTGACTCCGGCGCCGGTGTGGACGCCCAGCCCGAGCGCCTCGATCTGCCCGCGCAGCACCGAGCCGCCGCCCTCGTCGACCTGCCGCGGCATCAGCCAGGGGCTCATCTCCACCACGTGGGTCCGGAGCCCGAGCCCGCGCAGCGCGTCGGCCGCCTCCAGGCCGAGCAGCCCGCCGCCGATCACCACACCCGACACGGCGCCGTCCGCGGCGTCCCTGATGGCGTCCAGGTCGTCGATGGTGCGGTAGACGAAACAACCCGGCAGCTCACGGCCCGGCACCGGCGGCACGAACGGCGCGGAGCCCGTGGCCAGGACCAGCAGGTCGTACGGCTCCCGCGCGCCGGCGTCGGTCACGACCTCGCGGTTGTCACGGTCGATCGCGGTCACCCGTTCGCCCACCCGGAGACTCACCCCATCCGGCACCGGGTAGGTGAGGTCTTCGAGGGTCTTCCCGTCGAGGTAGGAGGTGAGCGCCACCCGGTCGTACGCCGGGCGGGGCTCCTCCCCGAAGACGGTCACGGCTCCCGTGAAGCCCCGGTCCAGGAGCGTCTCGACCAGGCGGTGCGCCGTGGGGCCGTACCCGACGACGACGAGGCGGCGCGCCCCGGCGCGCTCCTCACCCTTGGCCGCGTTCCGGTTCTCGTTCATGCGCTCACGCCTTCCTGCTCACACAGCCAGCCGACGATGCCCTCGACCGCGTCGCGGCAGCCGCCGCAACCGGTCGTGGCCCTCGTGGCGGCGGCCACGGCCTCCACATCCCGCGCGCCGGACTCCCAGCACGCCCTGATCTGGCCTTTCGTCACGTTGTTGCACTGGCAGACCCGTGCGGCGTCAGGCATCCGCATCGGGCTGTCCGCCACGGCCGCGCCGCCCGCGCCGGGAAAGAGCAGCCCCGCGCGGTCGTAGGGAAGCGGCCCTCCCCGGTCGAAGAGCTGGGTCAGCGTGCCCACGGCCGCCGTCTCGCCCAGCAGGATCGCGCCGACCAGCCGGTCGCCGCGGATCACGAGCTTGCGGTAGGTGCCCTTGTGCCGGTGGGAGAAGCGGACGATCTCCGCCTCGTCCTCGGTCAGGTGCGTCTCCCCCATCGCGGCCAGCTCGACGCTCCTGGCCTTGAGGCGGGTGACCAGGCGCGACCCGCGATACCTGGCGTGTTTGTCGGTCCCGGTCACCAGGTCCGCCACGATCGCGGCCTGTTCCCAGGCCGGCGCCACCAGGCCGTAGACCTGCCCGGCGTGCTCCGCGCACTCGCCGATGGCGAAGATCGCGGGATCGTCGGTTCGCAGCTCGTCGTCCACCACGACGCCGCGGCCCACCTCCAGGCCCGCGTCCCGCGCCAGCCCGACCACCGGCCGTACGCCGCACGCCATCACGACGAGGTCGGCGGGGAGCGCCTCTCCGGTGGACAGCTCCACCTCCCGCTCCCGGACGGCGCTCACGGTGACGCCCGTACGGATGTCCACGCCGAGGTCGCGCAGCGTCTCCCTGAGGATGAGCCCGGCCTCCTCGTCGAGCTGCCGCTCCATCAGGTGCCCGGCCAGGTGGAGCAGGGTCACCGGAACGCCCCTGCCGGCGAGGCCGCGGGCCGCCTCGATGCCCAGCAGGCCGCCGCCGACGACGACCGCCCGCGCCTCGGACGCGGCGGCCGACTCCGCGGCCGCCCTGATCCGGTCGCAGTCGTCCAGCGTGCGGAAGGCCGTGGCCCGCTCCACGCCGGGGATCGGCGGCACCACCGGCTCGCTGCCCGTGGCGAGCACCAGCACGTCGTACGGCTCCCGCGTCCCGTCGGCCGCGATGACGGCGCCGCTGTCCCGGTCGATCGCGACGACCTCGACGCCGAGCCGGGCCGTCACGTTGTGATCGGCGTACCAGCGGGGTTCGAGCAGCCGGACCTGCTCCGGTGTCGACGTGCCGGCCAGCACGTTCGACAGCAGCACCCGGTTGTACGGCTGCCAGGTCTCCGCCCCGAAGACCGTGATCCGCACGTCCTTGTCACGTGCGCGGACCTCGCTCACGAGGCGGGCGCCGGCCATCCCGTTTCCCACGACGACGAGCCTCACGCCACGCCCTCCTCACCCGCGAGGCGTTCGACCGCCACCGCGCAGACCTTGAACTCCGGCATCCGCGACACGGGGTCGAGGGCCGGGTTGGTGAGCCGGTTCACGCCCTCCCAGTGGAACGGCATGAACACGGTGTCGGGCCGGATGGCGTCGTTCACCCTGGCCACGCCCTCGGCGGCGCCCCGCCGGCCGCGCACCCGCACCATGTCGCCTGGTGCGACGCCGAGCCGCTCGGCCAGCTCCGGGTGGAGCTCGACGAACAGCTCGGGCGCGGCCTGGGTCAGCGGGCGGATCCGCCTGGTCTGCGCCCCGGACTGGTAGTGCGCGAGCACCCGGCCGGAGGTCAGGTAGACCGGGAACTCCTCGTCGACGTCCTCAGCCGGCGGGCGGTGCTCGACCGCGATCATCCGGGCGCGGCCGTCGGGCGTGGGGAAGCGGTCAAGGAACGGCCGGGGGGTGCCGGGGTGCGGCTCCTCGCCGGCGCCGGTCGCCGGGCAGGGCCAGAACACCCCGGTCTCGGCGGCGATCCGTTCGTAGGTGATGCCGGAGTAGTCGGCCACGCCTCCGGCGGAGGCGGCGCGCAGCTCGTCGAAGACGGTGCGCGGGTCGGTGGGGAACCGCTCGCCGCAGCCCATCCGGTCGGCGAGCCCCCGCAGGATCTCCAGGTCGGTGCGGACTCCCTCGGGCGGCTCGGCGGCCCGGCGGCGGAGCAGGACGCGGCCCTCCAGGTTGGTCATCGTGCCGGCCTCCTCGGCCCACTGGGTGGTGGGCAGCACGACGTCCGCCATCGCCGCGGTCTCCGAGAGCACGAAGTCGGAGACGACGAGCAGGTCGAGCCCGGCCAGCCGCTCCGCGACGTGCCCCGCCCTCGGGGCCGACACCAGCGGGTTCGAGCCGAACAGCAGCAGCGCCTTCGGCCCGCCGGGCGTGCCCAGCGAGTCGAGCAGCTCGTAGGCGGACCTGCCGGGACCGGGCAGGTCGGCCGGGTCCACCCCCCACACGGCCGCGACGTGCTCCCGCGCCGCCGGGTCGTCGATCTTGCGGTAGCCGGGGAGCTGGTCGGCCTTCTGCCCGTGCTCGCGGCCTCCCTGTCCGTTGCCCTGGCCGGTGACGCAGCCGTAGCCGGAGCCCTCCCGGCCGGGCAGCCCGAGCGCGAGGGCCAGGTTGACGAACGCGGTGACCGTGTCGGTGCCCTTGGCGTGCTGCTCGGCTCCGCGGCCCGTGAGGACCATGGCGCGGGACGCCTCCCCGAGGATCCGCACGGCCTCGCGCATCAGCGCGACCGGGACGCCGGTCACCCGTTCCACGCGCTCGGGCCACCAGGCCGACACCGAGGTCCGCACCGCCTCGAAGCCGGTCGTACGGGACTCCAGGTAGCCGAGGTCGGCGTGCCCGTCGGCGACGGCGATGTGCAGCAGCCCGAGCGCGAGGGCGAGGTCGGTGCCCGGGGTGACCTGGAGGTGGAGGTCGGCCCGCCTGGCCGTCTGGGTGAGCCGGGGGTCGACGACGATCAGGCGCCCACCGCCCGCCCGCATCTCGGACAGGTGGCGGACGAACGGCGGCATGGTCTCCGCGACGTTGACCCCGGCCAGCAGGACCGCGTCCGCGCGGTCGATGTCGGTGATCGGGAACGGCAGGCCGCGGTCCATGCCGAACGCCCGGTTGGCCGCGGCCGCGGCCGACGACATGCAGAACCTGCCGTTGTAGTCGATCTGGCTGGTCCGCAGCGCCACCCGGGCGAACTTGCCGAGCTGGTAGGCCTTCTCGTTGGTCAGCCCACCGCCGCCGAACACGGCCACTCCGTCGGGGCCGTGCTCGGCCCGCACGGCCCCGATCCGGTCGGCGACGAAGCCGAGGGCCTCGTCCCAGCCGGCCGGTCTGCCGTGCAGGAGGGGGGTGGTCAGGCGCTCGGGCGAGGAGAGCAACTCCGCCGCCGTCCAGCCCTTCTGACACAGCCCCCCGGCGTTGGCCGGGATGTCCTCCCGGGGTGTGATCTGGCCGTCCGTCACGTACATGCCGCACTGCAGCGCGCAGTACGGGCAGTGCGTGGCCGAGCCCGCGGGCACCTGCGCAATCACAGGAGCGGGATCGGACAGTGAGGTCGGCATGGCTCCGATCGTGCTCAGAGGCGGTTTCACCGCTGGGTCCCTTCTGTTACCGCTTTGCTACAAGGCGCCAACCGCGCTAACACGCGCGATCCGCGGAATGTGAGAGACCTCGTCGTCTCGCCTGATGACCGGTGAGGAAAACCGTGTGTGGCCGTCCCTGAGCCGTCCGGTGGCCGTCCCGGGCCCGGACGCGCGAGACGCCCCCGGCTCGCGCCCGTGTGGGCGCCGGAGCCGGGGGCCGGCGACGGCACGCCCCGGTGCGACCGGGGCCGGGACCGCGAGGGCCGCTCCCGTCCGACCGGGGGCACCGCGAACCCGCGACAGCCGTCCCGCTCAGACGCGGGCGGCGGCCAGGCTGGTGGCCGCCCGCACGCCGGTCGTCCGGAGGTAGCAGAACCAGGTGAGCGCGAAGCAGACGGCGTAGAAGGCGGCGAAGGCGACGAACGCGGCGCCGGCGCCGCCGGTGGCGGCGATGGAGCTGCCGAAGCCGCGGTTGATGAAGAAGCCGCCGAAGGCGCCGATGGCGGAGATGAAGCCGATGGCCGCGGCCGAGTCGCGCCGGGCCACCCGGACCGCCTCCTCGTGCTCGGGAGTGCCCGGCTCAAGGCCCGCGACCGCCCTCGCCCGGAAGATCGCGGGGATCATGCGGTACGTCGAGCCGTTGCCGATCCCCGAGGTGGCGATCAGCAGCATGTAGGCGGCGAAGAACAGCCCGATCGAGTGGGCGGACAGGCCCTGCCAGACCAGCAGCACCGCGGCGATCATCGCGGCGAAGTTCCAGAAGGTCACCGAGGCCCCGCCGAGGCGGTCCGACAGCCAGCCGCCTGCGGGCCGGATCAGCGAGCCGACCAGCGGGCCGAGGAACGCCAGCGAGACCAGCGAGGCGTGCTCGGCGAACTGCGACTTGATCAGCAGCGGGAAGGCCGTCGAGTAGCCGATGAACGAGCCGAACGTGCCGATGTAGAGCACCGACATGATCCACGTCTGGGCGCGCCCGGCGGCCCGCGCCATCTCCTTCGGCTCCGCCTTCGCCGAGGTGAGGTTGTCCATGCAGAGGAAGGCGCCGATCGCGGCGGCCACGATGAACGGCACCCAGAACAGCCCCGCGGCGGCCAGCCCGAAGCCGCCGATGACCAGCGGCATCACCAGCTGCACCGAGCTGACCCCGACGTTGCCGCCCGCCGCGTTCAGGCCGAGGGCCGCGCCCTGCTTGTTCTGCGGGTAGAAGTACGTGATGTTGGCCATGCTGGAGGCGAAGTTCCCGCCGCCCAGCCCGGCCGTCGCGGCGATCACGAGGAACGCCCAGAACGGCGTGCCCGGGTTGTTCACCGCGACCGCGAGCAGGACGGCGGGCACGAGCAGCAGCGTCGCGCTGACGATCGTCCAGTTCCGCCCACCGAACCGCGCGGGCGCGAACGTGTAGGGGATGCGCAGCGTCGAGCCGACCAGGTTGGGCAGGGAGACGATCCAGAAGAGCTGGTCGGTCGAGAAGTGGTACGACCCCAGTTTGACGGCGACGATGCTCCAGACCGTCCAGATCGTGAAGCCGAGGTGCTCGGCGAAGATCGAGAAGATGAGGTTGCGACGGGCGGTCCGCCGCCCGGACGCCGCCCAGAAGGCCGGGTCGTCCGGCCGCCAGTCGCCTATCCAGCGACCCTTCTGGTGGGCCGTGGGCGTCTCCTGCGTCACCGTCATCGTTCCTCCCGCATGGTCTTTGGGCCGGTACCGAAGCTAGGAGGACCGCGTTACGCACTTTGACCGTAGGTGACCGTGCAGCAGTTACATGTCGCGCACTCGCGAAACAGGCAATCCACAGGCATAACGGAAGCAACATGGATTTAACAAAGGTTGGCCATCCCCGGAGTGGGAAATTTCCCCTTGGTGTCATCGTCGCCCGTGGGGAGCGTGAATGACTGTCCCTCAGATCCGCATGTTCGCCGATCCGGCGTTACGGCGCGTAGCCGAACCCGTCACCTCGTTCGACCGATCCCTCCGCGATCTGGTCCGGTCGCTGACGGCGACCATGCGCGCCGGCCCCGGCCGGGCCGGTCTGGCCGCGCCGCAGATCGGCGTCCCGCTCAGAGTGATCGCCTACAGCGTGGAGGGACGGTCCGGCCACATCGTCAATCCGCGGCTCGAACTGTCGGAACGCACGGTCCTGGCCGACGAGGCCTGCCTCTCCGCGCCCGGGGTCTGGTGGCCCAGAGAGCGATCCTTCGCCGTGGCCGCCAGAGGCAGGGACATGAACGGCAAGCCGGTCACGCTGCGGGCCGTCGGCATGCTGGCGAGGGTGCTCCAGCACGAGGTCGACCATCTCGACGGCGTGCTGTTCATCGACCACCTTCCGGCCGAGGATCGGCGCCGCTTCCTGGCCGCCCTGCCGTGAGCGATCCCCCCGCCTCGCCACCGAGGTGGGGGGAAATATCCCTTCATTTCCAAGCACTGACGTGCCTGCCGTATTCATAGGGCGGCCCTGGCACGGACATACCGGTTCACATGTGACCGGTTTCCGGTCGGCCGGAATATCCTCGCCGGACCGTGGGGATATCGATGCAACCTCCCGCCGGACGTGGGCCCTCGTGGTCCCGCGCACATTCGGGAGGACGCATTGCCAGGCATCACACGCCGGGGATTCCTGTCGGCCGCGATCGCGTCGGCAGGCGGCGGCCTGGCCGCCGGAGTCCTGTCCGCCGGCGAGGCGTCCGCCGCCACCCGTCTGTCCGCCCTCTCCTCGGGCTCCGGGGCCGACGCCGGTCCCCCCTCACCGGGCATGTCCGCGGGCAGCCCCGCGACCAGCCCCGGCAACGGCTCGCGGAGCAGTCTCGCGAACGGCCCCGCGAACACCCCCGCGGACAGCCCCGCGACCCTGCCGGGGTCCGGGAACGTGACCGAAACCCGGCCGGAGAACGTCACGGACGGCCTGCCGGAGGCGCTCGCCGGGCCGGAGGACGCGGCCGGCGCCACGGAGTACGGTCCGCCGGCCATACCGCCGCCCGCGGCTCTGTCACCGCCCCCGGCAATGTCACCGGTGCTGGTGGACGACGCCCGGGCCGGGGCGTTCACGAAGCCGCCGTCGCGGCCCCGCGTCTACACGCGCAGCGAGTGGCGGGCCGATCCCCCCAAGCACAAGGCGGACGTCCTCGAGCGGGCCCCGGACCGGCTGGTGGTGCACCACACCGCCACCCCGAACACCGCCGATCGCGGCCTGGACGCGGCGTTCGCCCTCTCCCGCGCGATCCAGCGCTATCACATGGGCCACAACCGGTGGGACGACATCGGGGAGCAGTTCACGGTCAGCCGGGGCGGGCACATCATGGAGGGCCGCAACCGCACCCTGCCCGCCGTGGCGGAGGGCAGGCTGGTGCAGGGCGCCCAGGCGGCCAACCACAACGGCCACACCCTGGGCATCGAGACCGAGGGCACGTACATGACCGAACTGCCGCCCTCGGTCCAGCTCGCCTCGCTGACCGACCTGCTGACCTGGCTGTGTCACGCCTACCGGCTGAACCCGTACGAGGCGATCATCGGGCACCGGGACCTCAACTCCACCTCGTGCCCGGGCGACCGGCTCTACGCGTATCTGCCCCTGCTGCGGGCGAGCGTCGCCCGGCGCCTGCACGTGAGCCCGCCCGCGCGGGAGCCCGCGTCGCGCGCCATGCGGCTGGGCCGGCCGGGGCGGCGGTCCCCCGGGCCGCCGCCCGGGGAGCCGCTCGTGCCGTTCGAGCACGGGCCGGCGACCGGCCCGCGGGACCGGCGGCGCGCCGGGAAGTGATCAGAGGCGAACCCGGTGGGCGGCTCGGCGCGCGGCTCGGTGGACGGCTAGAGGGCGACGCCGAGCAGTGCGTCGGCGACGTCGCGGACCAGCGCGGGCGCGCCGGTGTCGTCTCCCTCCGCCGCCGCCCAGGCGTCCACGATCGCGAGGGCCCCCGGAGCGTCCAGGTCGTCGGCGATCCGTTCCCGGACGCCGGCGAGCACCGCCGCGCCGTCCGGGCCGGACGGCCGCGCCACCGCCGCACGCCAGCGGGCGAGCCGCGCCGCCGCCTCGTCGAGCTGCTCGGGGGTCCACTCCCAGTCCGTCCGGTAGTGGTGCGCCAGCAGGGCCAGCCGTACGGCCATGGGGTCGGCCGACTGCCGCAGGCGCGAGACGAAGACGAGGTTGCCCTTGGACTTCGACATCTTGGCCCCGTCGAGGCCGACCATGCCGGCGTGGACGTACGCCCGGGCGAACGGCCACTCGCCGGTCGCCACGTGGCCCTCGCAGGCGCCCATCTCGTGGTGGGGGAAGATCAGGTCCGAACCCCCTCCGCTGACGTCGAAGCCCGTGCCGAGGTTGCGCAGGGCGATCGCGGTGCACTCGACGTGCCAGCCGGGCCGCCCCGGCCCGAACGGCGACGGCCAGGACGGCTCGCCCGGCCGCTCGGCGCGCCACAGCAGCCAGTCGAGCGGGTGGCGTTTGCCCGGGCGGGCCGGGTCGCCGCCCCGCTCGCCGAACAGCTCCGTCATCGTCTCCTCGGAGTAACCGGAGACGGCCCCGAACTTCGGGGCGGAGGCGACGGAGAAGTAGACGTCCCCGTCGAGCCGGTAGGTGGCGCCCCGTTCGGTCAGCCGGGAGATCACGTCCGCGATCTCGCCGACGACCTCGGTGACCCCGACGTACTCCCGGGGCGGCAGGATCCGCAGCGCCTCCATGTCCGAGCGGAACAGGTCGATCTCCCGCCGGGCGAGGTCCTGCCAGTCGGTGCCGGTCGCGGCGGCCCGCTCCAGCAGCGGGTCGTCCACGTCGGTGGCGTTCTGCGTGTAGTGCACATCGTGGCCGGCGTCCCGCCAGGCCCGGTTGACGAGGTCGAAGGCCAGATACGTGTTGGCGTGCCCGAGGTGGGTGGCGTCGTAGGGGGTGATCCCGCAGACGTACATCCGCGCCTCCCCCGATGGGGTGGTCTCGCGGACCTCGCGCGCGGCGGTGTCGTAGAGACGCAGCGGGAGGCCCGGACCGGGCAGCCTGGGGACGTTCGGAGCAGACCACGATCGCATGATGAGAAGCCTATCCGCGCGGCCGGAGGGAGCGGTCAGCCGGTCGTGTCCACTCTGTGCCAGGTCGACGGCTCGTCGGGGCGCGGGCAGAAGTCGTAGCGCAGTCCTTCGGCCGACAGGGCGACGAGGGTCACACTGAGGCTGGCGTAGACACGGCGGTCCGGGAGCCGGCGATTCACGATCAGCGCCCGGGGGTCGTCCACGGCGAGCCCCCCGCCGGAGGCCAAGGTCAGCCACTCTCCCCAGAAACGCTCGGGTGAGTCGCAGTCCGAGGTCCACACGGGGCGCGGGGCCGCGGCGAAGAGGGGGCGGAACCAGGCGGCGCGGGGGTCGTCGTCGCCCCGCTCCCAGCCGTCGTTGCCCAGCACGTGCACGCCTCTGGGCAGCTTCTCCTCGGCCAGGCTCTCGCCGTCCCAGCTCCACAGCCGCACGCCGTCCAGGCCCGCGATCAGCAGGTGGAACGGGTCGTAGACACGGGGGTCCACGGGCGGCAGGTCGCCCTCGGCCGCGGCGCGCAGCGGCAGCTCGCCGCGGGATCGCCGGGTCTCGGGCGGGGCGGCGGGGCCGCGGCCGTTGAGCAGCGCGGCCACCCTCCTGTCGGCGGGATGGGCGGCGAGCCAGGTGCCGCCGGCCTCCAGGTCCCGTCCCCCGAGGATCTCGGGGTGGCCGGGCCAGTACCGGCCCGGGGACATCCAGGGCCGCGTGACGAACTCGTCGCGCACCCCGGCAAGGAGCACCGGCACCTCGGAGTCCGGCTCCACGCTCACAACGACGGTACACAAAGGATGTTCCCTCCGTATCGGTAGAGACTCCTGCAGAGTGCACAATTCACTCGATTACCGCAAGTGCGGACAAGAGCTCCCATTACGGCGGGTCGCCGGGGGCGCTGGACCTGGGCTGGACCTGGGCAGGATCCGGGCTAGATCGGCGGCCAGGGGATGGCGGGCCAGTCCTCGGAGGGATGGGGGTGCACACCCGTGGAGATGAGCCGCTTGACCCGCTCCCAGGTGGCCTCCACCTCGGCGGCCGTGAGGAGCTCCCGCAGCCGCCGGCCGAGCCGCCCGCGCTCCATCTCGCGTTCGAGCCGCACGAGCACGGTCATCGCCTCACGCGACAGCGACTTGCCGCGCCACTGCCACAGCACGGTGCGGAGCTTGTCGTCGACGGAGAAGCAGACGCCGTGGTCGACGCCGTAGACGTGCCCGTCGGGCAGCGGCAGCAGGTGGCCGCCCTTGCGGTCGGCGTTGTTCACGACGGCGTCGAAGACCGCCAGCCGCCGCAGGACCGGGTTGCGGCTGCGCATCAGCGCCATCAGGTCGGTCTCCGGGTCGGCGTCGATCCACAACTGGACCATCCCCGGCCCGAACGGGCCGTCGCGGTAGACCGTCGGCGGAACGATCCGCCACCCGGTCGCCGCGGCCACCTCGTAGGCCGCCACCTCCCGCGCCGCCAGCGTCCCGTCGGGGAAGTCCCACAGAGGGCGCTCGCCGCGCACGGGTTTGTACACGCACGCCGCGGCGTGCTCCCCGTTGGTGACGGAGCAGTACAGAGTCATGTTCGTCGCCTCGACCAGGCGACCGGCCACGTCTAACCTGCCCTCCTTGAGCAGGGTCAAGGCCGTGGCGTCGTCCAGCCCGTGCCCGTCGGTGTCGCTGATGCCCGCCTCACCCTCGGCCGTCATAAGGATTCCCGATCGCCGCCGCCCCCGCCGGGCGGCCGTCTCGCCGCGTCACGCCGTCAGTCCTCCGGGATGGTGACCGTTCAGCCGGACGCAGATGTGCCCGCCGGTGTCGAGCGGCCGGCCGCAGAGCGGGCACGGCGGACGCCCGGCGGCGACGACGTTCAGGGCCCGCCGGCTGAAGGCACGCGCCGCGGCTGCGCTGATCCGCACCCGGAGGACGGCGGGCTCCGGCCGGTCGTCGAGGATCGGCTCGTCCTCCTCCTCCTCGTCGTCGCCCTCGGTGGCCTCCTGGGCCTCGATGACGACCTGGGCGCTGTCGGCGTCCCACGCCAGGGCCATCGTGCCGACCCGGAAGTCCTCGTCGATGGGAAGATCGAGGGGGCCCTCGTCGGCCAGCTCCGCGGGGGCCATGGCCGGAACGGGCGCGCGGCCGCCGCTGCGGCGCAGCACCTCGTCGAGCAGTTCGTCGAGGCGATCCGCGAGGACCGCGACCTGGAACTTCTCCAGCCCGACGGTCGTGATCCTGCCCTGGCCGCGGGCCTGCAGGAAGAAGGCTCGTGCGCCCGGTTGCCCAACGGCACCGGCCACGAATCTGTCAGGTGGATCGTAGTCGAAGACCGGCATAGCCCGACCCTATGCGTTCCCGGAGCCGCCGCCGACGGCGGCATCGCTCCCGGAGCCCGCGGGCTCCCCGCCCGCACCCTCCGGGGCGTCGGGCGCGGGCACGAGATTGGCCACGTCTCCCCCCGTGTCGTTCGCCCTGAGCAGGAAGGGCCGCAGCGGCGTGTACCGGATCACCGTCACCGACGCCGGATCGGCCGTGATCCGCTGGAACTGGTCGAGGTGCAGCCCCAGCGCGTCGGCCACGATCGCCTTGATGACGTCCCCGTGGCTGCAGACCAGGTAGACGGCCTTCTCGCCCAGGCGCTCGTTCCAGTCGCGCACGGCGCGGACGGCCCGGCTCCGCACGTCGGCCAGCGCCTCCCCGCCGGGGAACACCGCGGCGCTGGGGTGGGCCTGGACGACCTGCCAGAGCGGCTCCTTGGCCAGCTCGGCGATCGGCCGGCCGGTCCAGTCGCCGTACCCGCACTCGCCGAACCTGTCGTCGGTCTGCACCGTGACCGGCCGGCCGGCCGCGATGGCCGCGGCGGTCTCCTGGCACCGCTCCAGCGGGCTGGCGACGATCGCGTCGAGCTCCAGCGGCGCGAGTCGCGCGGCCACGGCCTCGGCCTGCCTGCGGCCCCGCTCGTCCAGGTGCACCCCGGGCGTCCATCCGGCCAGCACCGGGCCGGTCATCTCGGTGAGGCCGTGCCGTACGAGCAGGACGGTGGTCATGACGCGACCACCCCCAGGGTCAGCAGGGTGAGCAGGAACGCTCCGGCGAACACGCGGTAGACCACGAACACGATGGTGGAATGGCGGGCGACGTAGCGCAACAGCCAGGCGATCGAGGCGTATCCGACGACGAACGAGACGGCGGTCGCGATGACGGTCGGCACCAGGGGCGGCCCGCCGCCCGCGCCGACGTCACGCAGCTCGAAGAGACCGGACAGCACCACCGCGGGGATCGACAGCAGGAACGAGTATCGGGCGGCCGCCTCGCGCGTGTAGCCGAGGAACATGGCGCCGGTCATCGTGGAGCCCGACCGGGAGGCGCCCGGGATCAGCGGCAGCATCTGCCAGGCGCCGATGATCAGGGCGTCCCGCATGTTGAGGTCGGCGACCTCCTTCTTCTTCCGGCCCGTCTGCTCCGCGGCGAGCAGCACGAGGCCGAAGACGATCAGCATGCTCGCGTTGAGCCACAGGTTGCGCGCCGGGCCCTCGATCGCGTCCTTGAACAGCAGCCCGGCCACGCCGATCGGGATCGTGCCGAGGCCGATGTACCACCCCATCCGGGCGTCCAGGTCGTCGCGCAGCTCCGGCTGGCGGAGGCTGCGCAGCCACGCCCACACGATGCGGACGATGTCCCGCCAGAAGTACAGGAGCACCGCGAGCATCGTGCCCAGCTGGATCACCGCGGTGAAGGCGGCGCCGGGGTCGGACCAGCCGGCCAGTTTGGGCACGATCAGCAGGTGGGCGGAGCTGGAAATCGGCAGAAATTCCGTCAATCCCTGCACAATGCCCAGCACAATGGCCTGTAGTACGTCCATGGTGCCGACAGCCTATCGGCTAGTCTTACCGCACAATGGACCAGCGATTTGTCGGGCGCAGCGGTCTTTCGGTGTCGCGGATAGGACTCGGCACCATGACGTGGGCCCGCGACACCTCCGCCGAGGAGGCGACGGCGCAGCTGACGGCCTTCGCCGAGGCCGGGGGCACGCTGATCGACACCGCCGACGTGTACGGCGGCGGTGACGCGGAGCGCCTGATCGGCAGGCTCATCCGCGACGTGGTGCCCCGCTCCGAGCTGGTGATCGCCACCAAGGCGGTCCTCACCCCGGCGGGCGTCAGGGACGGCTCCCGGCGTCACCTCATCCGCGCCCTCGACGCCTCACTCGCCCGGCTCGGGCTCGACGAGGTGGACCTGTGGCAGCTCCACGCGTTCGATCCGGCGGTGCCGCTCGAGGAGACCCTGGCGGCCGTCGACTTCGCCGTCTCCACCGGCCGTACGGCGTACGCGGGGGTGTGCAACTACACCGGATGGCAGCTCGCCGCGGCCGCGGTCTGGCAGCGCGCCGGCGACTCGCGCGCCCCGATCGTGTCCACGCAGGCGGAGTACTCCCTGCTGGCCCGGGACGCCGAGGAGGAGGTGGTGCCGGCCGCGGCGCACGTGGGCGCCGGGATCCTCGCCTGGTCGCCGCTCGGGCGGGGCGTGCTGACCGGCAAGTACCGCACCGGCATCCCCGCGGACTCGCGAGCGGCGACGCCGCATTTCGCCGAGTTCGTCCAGCCGTATCTCGACGAGCGCTGCCGCCGGATCGTGGAGTCGGTGACCACGGCCGCTGAAGGCCTCGGCGTGTCGCCGCTCTCCGTCGCACTTTCCTGGGTGCGCGACCGCCCGGGCGTGTCGTCGGCCATCGTCGGCGCCAGGACCCACGCCCAGTTGCTCGGCGTGCTCCAGGCCGAGAAGCTGACCCTCCCCTGGGAGATCCGCGAGGCGCTGGACGACGTCTCCGATCCCTGACCAGAACGAGAATCGGTCTCACGTATCACGCATCGATACCGAATCGCAACTTTCTACTGCATAACCCCGCGCGGTGGCGAACAGTGGCGGGGTACGGATCAGCTTGACGGAAGGGGACACATGGGGATCGCGCGCAACACATCGGCGATCTCCGCGGGGATACTTGCGATCGCGCTCGGCGGGGCGATCCCCCTGGCCGCTCCGGCCCCCGCGAACGCCCGCGACTGCGCCGGCGGCGGAGGTCTCCTCTCGGGGGTGACCAACACCCTGTGCTCGGTGACCGACGGGGTCGCCCAGACGGTGAACCAGGTGACCGACGTGGCCGACAAGGTCACCGGCGGCGCGACGAAACCGGTCACCAAGGCCGTCGACGACGTGGTCGGCACGACGACCAGCACGGTGGGCACGGCGGTCAACGACGTGGGCAAAACCGTCGACGACACCCTCTCCGCGGCCACCGGGAGCGGCGGCCAGACGCCCGCGCCCAGCTCCGGGAGCGGCGGGGCCGCCGGTGCGGTGGGGTCGGCCGTCGGCTCGGCGGTCGGCGGCGCGGTGGACACGGTGCGGGACGTCACCGGAGCGGGCGGCGCGGCCGGGCCCGCCGCCAGCCCCGCGCAGGCCCTCACCGACGGGCTGAGCAAGGCCGTGCGGGACACCTGCCTTCCCCTTGTCGGCGGCGGCTGCGTCCCCGACGCGGATGAGGGCCGGGCGAAGCGGCCGAAGGAGGCCGGAGCCCCCGTCCCATCCGCGCGTCCGGGCACCCTGCCCACCGAGCCCGCGCGGCCGTCCCTCTCCGGCTACGCGCCGGCGGCTGACGAGACCGGCTCCCCCGTCCGGGTCCACCCGGACGAGGACGGCATGATCCCCCTGCTCTGGCCCGGGCTCCGGCTCCCCCAGATGAGCCCCGCGACCCGGGGCGCCGTCATCCGCCCGCACCGGCCGCACGACGGGACGGGCACCGCGCTGACGGCCCTGCTGCTGCTGTCGGCGGTACTCGCCACGCGGGTGGTGTCGGCCCGGCGCGCCCGCGCCGAGCAGCAGGAGTCGATTCCGTTCGAGGGCGGCCTGCGCGTGCCGGGCAGGTCCGGCCGCCATCGCCTCGCCTGAGCCGTCAACCAGTGGTTGACGGATATCCATGCGTCAACCTAAGGTTGTCGCATGGACATCACTTTTCCCCAGTTGGGCGAACTGATCCAGTTCGTGAAACGCGAGCACCCCGAGGGCGACGCCCTGGAGCAGCTCTCGCACGCGATGCTGCTCGCCGACCACCTCGGCGAGACGGCCGACCACCTCGTCGGGCACTTCGTCGACCAGGCGCGCAGAGCGGGCGCCTCCTGGACCGAGATCGGCAGGAGCATGGGCGTCACCAAGCAGGCCGCCCAGAAGCGCTTCGTCACCAAGCGCGCCGCCGAACTGGGCGCGGCCGGCCCCGGCGGCGTCTGGTCCGCCTTCACCGACGAGGCACGCCGGGTGGTGGTGGGAGCGCAGGAGGAGGCGCGCCAGGCCCGGCACGACTACATCGGCACCGAGCACATCGTCCTCGCTCTCCTGCGGGAGGGCGGCAGCGTCGCCGTCCGGGCCGTCGAGTCCCTCGCCTCCGCCGACGCGGTCCGGGAGGCGGTCACCGGCGCGCTCGGCCCCGCCGTCACGGCGCCGACCGGCCACATCCCGTTCACGGCCCGGGCCAAGGAGTCGATCGACCGGGCCGTGGAGGAGGCGCGGCGCCTCGGCCACACCCACGTGGGGCCGGAGCATCTGCTGCTCGGCGTACTGGGCGACGAAGGGAGTGTGGGCGCGCAGTTCCTGATCGGGACCGGGGTGACCAAGGCCGCCGCCGAGGCCGCCATCGCGCGCCTCCTCGACGAGTAGCGGCCGTGGACGGGCGCCGAGAGGTTTGACCTTGACGCGACGTCAACGTTTCTAATGAGCGCATGCGGATCGGCGAACTGGCCGCACTCGCCGGAGTCTCCACCCGGACGGTGCGCCACTACCACCACATGGGACTCCTGCCCGAACCCGTCCGGCTGGCGAACGGATACCGGTCGTACGGCCTGCGCCACGCGGTCGTGCTCGCCCGGGTGCGCAGGCTGGCGGAGCTGGGCCTGTCCCTGGACGAGATCCGCGACGTGCTGGCCGACGACCGGGGCAGGGATCTGCGGGAGGTGCTCGGCGAGCTCGACGCCGACCTCGCCCGCGAGCAGGAGGAGCTCGCGGGCAGGCGGGCCAGGCTCGCCGAGCTGCTCGCCCAGACCGACCTGCACCCGGACGCGGCGGTCTCCCCCGGGATGGCCGAGTTGCTGGGCCGGCTGCGTTCACCGGGATCGCGCAGCGCCGACCTCGACCGGGACCTGCTCGCGCTGATGGACAGCGCGGCCGGTCCCGCGGAGCGGGACCGGATCGTCGAGCTCATGCGTCCGCTCACAGAACCGGGCGCCCTCGCGGCCGGCCACGCCCTGTGGGCCCGGCTCGACGAGCTGGCCGGAGCAGGCCCCGCCGATCCGCGGGTGGCCGCGCTCGCCGCGGACCTGGCGGAGCACATCCCCCGCGAACTGGCCGCCGTGATCCTCTCGCGCCTGCCGGCCGGCCCGCAGGAGCAGCCGGGCGGGGACGAGTGGCTGGCCGCCGTCTCGGGTGAGCTGTCCCCGGCCCAGGCCGAGGTCGTCCGCCTCGCCGTGGCCGTCCTGCGGGACCGGGCATGACGCCCGCCGTCACCCGCCCGCGACGTGTGCCGTTCGAACCGGTACGCAGGATCCTGGGCTTCGACGCCAGGGGCCTGGTCAGCCTCGTCCTGTGGGTCACGAGGCGGCGGGACGGCGTCTCCCCTGGCGCCGTCCCTGTGGCGTACGCGGGCGAGCAGGTGCCGTCGGCGCTGATCCTGCTGTTCGTGCTGGCCGTGGAGACCCCGGCGGCGGAGGTGCTGCTGCGGGCCCTCGGCGCGCCGGCGGCGCTGCGCGCCCTGGTGCTCGTGGCCGATCTCTACTCGATCGTCTTCTGCCTGGCCGTCCACGCGGCCTGCGTCACCCGGCCGCACGTGGTGTCGGAGACCGAGCTGCGGATCCGCTACGGCGTGTTCTTCGACGCCCGGATCCCCCGGGAGCTGATCTCCTCGGTGCGGACGGCCCGCGACGACAACGAGCCCGGCATGGTGAGCGTACGCGACGGGCGGCTCGGCGTGGCGGTCGGCTCGCGGACGAACGTCGTCGTCCGGCTGGCCGGACCGGTCACGGTGACCCGCCCCCTCGGGCGCCACGCCGACGTGATCGAGGTCCGCTTCTTCGCCGACGCGCCCCACACGGTCACGGCCGCGCTCCGGCGGCCCGCCGGCTGAGCCGTGCGCGCCGAAGAGCGCACGGCCTGGAAAAGCACGGACGCGGACAGGCGACCGCGGGATCAGCCTCCCATGGCGTGCACGCCTCCGTCGACGTGCACGATCTCACCGGTGGTCGCCGGGAACCAGTCCGACAGCAACGCGACGCACGCCCTGGCGGCGGGGGCGGTGTCGGTCAGATCCCACCCGAGGGGCGCCTTCGCCGGCCAGCTCTCCTCGAACTCCTTGAACCCGGGGATGCTCTTGGCCGCCATCGTCCGCAACGGCCCGGCGGCGACCAGGTTGACCCTGATGCCCTGCTTGCCCAGATCGCGGGCGAGGTAGCGGGAGCACGACTCCAGCCCGGCCTTGGCCACGCCCATCCAGTCGTAGACCGGCCACGCCTTGGTCGCGTCGAAGTCGAGACCGACGACGGCGCCGCCCTCCTTCATGAGGGGCAGGCACGCCACGGCGAGCGACTTGAAGGAGTAGGTGGAGACGTGGACGGCCGTGGCGACGTCCTCCCACGAGGTGTTGAGGAAGTTGCCGCCGAGGGCCGTCTGCGGCGCGAACCCGATCGAGTGCACCACCCCGTCCAGGCCGCCGAGGTGCTCGCCGACCCGGTCGGCCAGCGTGTCGAGGTGCTCGGTGTTCTGCACGTCGAGCTCGATCACCGGCGGCGGCTCGGGCAGCCGCTTCGCGATGCGCTCGACCAGGCTCAGGCGGCCGAACCCGGTCAGCACGACCTGGGCGCCCTCCTCCTGGGCGAGCTTCGCCACGTTGAAGGCGATCGACGAGTCGGTGAGGACGCCGGTGACCAGCAGTCGCTTCCCGTCCAGCAAACCCATGCTCTGCTCTCCAGTCTCTCGGCCGTCGGCGGTGACGGGCGTCCGGTCAGTGTCCCATCCCGAGGCCGCCGTCGACCGGGATGACCGCGCCGGTGATGTACGAGGCGTCCTCTCCCGCGAGGAACCGCACGACCCGGGCGACCTCCTCCGGCCTGGCCTGCCTGCCCAGGGGGATGGTCTTGCGGATCTGCTCCTGGTACGCCTCTTCGAGCACGGCCGTCATGTCGGTCTCCACGAAGCCCGGGGAGACGACGTTGACCGTGATGCCGCGCGAGCCCAGCTCGCGGGCGAGGGACCGGCCGAACCCGATCAGGCCGGCCTTGGAGGCGGCGTAGTTGGTCTGCCCGGCCGATCCCGACAGGCCGACGACGGAGGAGATCAGGATGATCCGGCCCCGCCGCAGGCGCAGCATGGGCCGCACGGCCCGCTTGGCCACCCGGTAGGCGCCCGTCAGGTTCGTGTCGATGACGTCGGTGAAGGTCTCCTCCTTCATCATCGGCAGGAGGGTGTCCTTGGTGATGCCCGCGTTGGCCACGACGACCTCGACCGGCCCGTGCTCGGCCTCGGCCTTCTCGAACGCGGCGTCGACGTCGGCGGCGCTCGTCACGTCGCAGCGGACCCCGAACAGGCCCTCGGGCGGCTCCCCCGAACGGTAGGTGACGGCGACGGCGTCCCCCGCGGCCGAGAGCTCGCGGGCGATCGCGAGGCCGATGCCGCGATTTCCGCCGGTGACGAGTACAGAACGAACCATGCGACTGACGGTATCCCCTACCGGGCGGTATACCACTTGTCCGCCGGACACAAGATCACGGGGTTAGGATCGTGGACATGCGCCAGATCGACCCCGACTTTCTCGCCCTGCCGCTGCGGCGGCTGGCGGACGCGGCCCTGCAACGCGCCCGTGATCTGGGAGCCGACCACGCCTCCTTCCGCCTGGAACGGGTGCGCGCCGAGACGCTGCGCCTGTTCGACGCCCGGCTTGAGGGCTCGATGGACGCCGACGACCTCGGCTTCGCCGTACGAGTCATCAAGGGCGGCACCTGGGGCTTCGCCTCGGGCGTCGAGCTGACTCCGGAGGCCGCGGCCCTCGCCGCCGCCGAGGCCGTGCGGGTGGCCGAGGTCAGCGCGCCGATCAACCGGGAGCCGGTCCAGCTCGCCGCCGAGCCCGTCTACGACGACGTGACCTGGGTGTCGGCCTACGACGTCGACCCCTTCGAGGTGCCGCTGCCCGACAAGGCGGCGCTGCTGGCCGAGTGGTCGTCGGGCCTGCTCGGCCGGGTCGACCACGTGTCGGCCGCGCTGATGCAGGTCAAGGAGCAGAAGTTCTACGCCGACACGGCCGGCACGGTGACCACCCAGCAGCGGGTGCGGGTCCACCCGGTGGTGACCGCGATGAAGTCCGAGGGCGACCGGTTCGACGACATGCGGACGCTCGCCCCGCCGGCCGGCCGGGGGTACGAATACCTGACCGGCACCGGCTGGGACTTCCCCGCCGAGCTGGCGGAGCTCCCCGAGCTGCTGGCCGAGAAGCTGAAGGCCCCCTCGGTGGAGGCCGGCACGTACGACCTGGTGATCGACCCGTCCAACCTCTGGCTGACGATCCACGAGTCGATCGGCCACGCCACCGAGCTGGACCGGGCGCTCGGCTACGAGGCGGCCTACGCCGGCACGTCGTTCGCCACCTTCGACCAGCTCGGCACGCTGCACTACGGCTCGCCGGTGATGAACGTCGTGGGCGACCGCACGGTCGAGCACGGCCTCGCCACCGTCGGCTGGGACGACGAGGGCGTGGCCGGGCAGTCGTTCGACATCGTCCGCGAGGGCACGCTCGTCGGCTACCAGCTCGACCGGCGCATGGCGCTGCTGAAGGGCCTCGGCCGCTCCAACGGGTGCGCCTTCGCCGACTCCCCCGGGCACGTGCCGATCCAGCGGATGGCGAACGTGTCGCTGCGGCCCGCCGATGACGGCCCGTCCACCGAGGAGCTGATCTCCCGGGTGCGGCGCGGGATCTACGTGGTCGGCGACAAGAGCTGGTCCATCGACATGCAGAGATACAACTTCCAGTTCACCGGCCAGCGCTTCTTCCGCATCGACGACGGCCGGCTGACCGGGCAGCTGCGCGACGTCGCCTACCAGGCCACCACCACCGACTTCTGGCGGTCGATGGAGGCCGTCGGCGGCCCGTCGACGTACGTGCTCGGCGGCGCCTTCAACTGCGGCAAGGGGCAGCCGGGCCAGGTCGCCCCGGTCAGTCACGGCACTCCGTCCGCCCTGTTCCGCGGCGTGCGGATCCTCAACACCGTCCAGGAGGCCGGCAAGTGAACTCGCCACAGGAGACCGTGGAGCGGGCGCTGGCGCTGAGCCGGGCCGACGACTGTGTCGTGATCGTCGACGAGGGTTCGACGGCCAACCTGCGCTTCGCCGGCAACACGCTCACGACGAACGGCGTGGCCCGCTCGACCCGCCTGACGGTCGTCTCCGTCGCCGGGCAGGGCGTGGGAGTGGTCTCCCGCTCCGCGGTCCGGCCCGACCAGCTCGCCGAGGTGGTCGAGGCCGCCGACCGGGCCGCCCGGGAGGCGCGGCCGTCCGAGGACGCCCGGCCCCTCGTGGAGGGCGGCACGTCGGACGGGTGGGACCGCCCGGTCGAACCGACCTCGATCGGGGTGTTCGGCGCCTTCGCGCCGGCGCTGGGCGAGTCGTTCGCCGCCGCCGAGGCGTCGGGGCGCCGGTTGTACGGCTTCGCCGAGCACATCCTCACCTCGACGTTCGTCGGCTCCTCGACCGGGCTGCGGCTGCGGCACGACCAGCCGACCGGCCGCCTTGAACTGAACGCGAAGTCCGCGGACATGTCCCGGTCGGCGTGGACCGGCGTGGCGACCCGCGACTTCGCCGACGTGGACGTGGCCGCGCTCGACGCGACGCTCGCCCAGCGGCTGGAGTGGGGCAAGCGGAAGATCGCGCTGGAGGCCGGCCGCTACGAGACGGTGCTGCCGCCGACCGCCGTCTCCGACCTGCTCATCTACCTCTACTGGTCGGCCGGGGCCCGCGACGCCGCCGACGGGCGGACCGTCTTCTCCAAGCCGGGCGGCGGCACCCGGGTGGGCGAGCGGCTCTCCCCCATCCCACTGCGGCTGTCGAGCGACCCGGGCAGGCCCGGGATCGAGTGCGCGCCGTTCGTGGTGGCGCACGCCTCCAGCCGCGAGCAGTCGGTGTTCGACAACGGCCTGCCCCTCGGCCGCACCGACTGGATCTCGGACGGGAAGCTGGCCAACCTCATGCAGACCCGGCACTCGGCCGAGCTGACCGGCCTCGCGGCCACCCCGCAGATCGACAACCTGATCCTGGAGGGCCCGGACGGCGGCCGCTCCCTGGAGGAGATGGTCGCCTCGACCGAGCGCGGGCTGCTGCTCACCTGCCTGTGGTACATCCGGGAGGTCGACCCGCAGACGCTGCTGCTCACCGGCCTCACCCGCGACGGCGTCTACCTGGTCGAAGGGGGCGAGGTCGTCGGCGAGGTCAACAACTTCCGGTTCAACGAGTCGCCGGTCGACCTGCTCGGCAGGATCACCGAGGTCGGCGCGAGCGGGCAGACGCTGCCGCGGGAGTGGAACGACTACTTCACCCGTGCCGTGATGCCGCCGCTGCGGGTGCCCGACTTCAACATGTCGACGGTCAGCCAGGCGAGCTGACGCCCGTCCTGACAGGAGCTGTCAGGCGTCCTCGAGGCGGAAGCCCACTTTCATGCCGACCTGGAAGTGGGCGACCTCGCCGTCCACGATGTGCCCCCGGACCTCGGTCACCTCGAACCAGTCGAGGTGACGCAGGGTCTGGGCGGCGCGCCTGACCCCGTTGCGAATGGCCTGGTCAACGCTGTCCGCCGAGGTCCCGACGATCTCGGTCACCCGGTAAGTCCGATCCGACATGGTGTCCTCCTGCTCGCTCTCCGCGCGATCTTACGCCGTGCGGCGTGTCCGTCGCCCCGCCTCGGGGTCTACCGTGGAAAACGTGAAGCCTTCGCGGAGATTCCGGCATGATCGGCCGGTGGTCCACCAGGTCACCGACGCGCAGCCGTCGCTGACCGACGACATCAGGCGCCGCGAGCGCAGCTATCTGATCAAGATGGGCATCCGGATCGTCTGTCTCATCCTGGCCGTCGCCCTGCCCGCCCCCTGGCCGGTCCGGGCCCTGCTGGTCGCGGGCGCGGTCCTTTTACCATACCTTGCCGTAATCGGGGCCAACCAACGAGATACGAGCGTTTCAGCAGGCCAGGACTTGACCGGACCTGACCAAAACGAGATACCACGGCATCGACGCGAGATCGGGTCGTGACAAACTCTTGACGCAATCCATGGGTTAGAGGTGTACAGTTTAGCCAAGCGCTCTGGTCCCCCGTCAGAGCGCTGGTGCCGGCGTTCCGGGCCCCCGTCGGAACGCCGATGAAGCGACGCCGGGTGGTTTGCCCCCGTAACCACCCGGCGTCGCCCTTTTCCCAGGAAGTTCCCAGGCCAGGCCCCTTACGACCGGTCTGACTCCTTCTTTCCCCACTCGCCGGCCAGGCGCGACAGCCGCTCCAGCGCGTCCGGCGGAGCCGTCCCCGCGCCCTGGGCCAGCCCGACCAGGTACGCCGTCAACGGAGCGGCCGGCCGGGCCACCCCGTGGGCGACATCCCTCGTCAGATCGAGCATCGCGTCGCGGTCCACCCGGCCTGGGTCCACGCCCAGCTCCCGGCAGACCAGCGCGGTCCACTCCTCCAGCACGTTCATGGGCCTCCTTCAGTCCGGGGTCCTAGTCAGGGCCCGAGTCAGGGCGCGCCGGCCCGGCGGCGCGCCGCGCCGAGATCGTCGACAGTGTCGCAGTCGAACCATGGCTCACGTCCGTCCGCCCTCGCCGGCCGCAGCCGCACCGGCGCCAGCGGGCCGAGCAGCCCGTGCAGAGAGCGGCCCTCGTACGGCTCCAGGGCCCGCCGCAGGACGGCCGTACGCCACACGCCGGCGAGCCACTGCTCCCGCCCGCCGTCGTCGACCAGCACAGCCCCCGCCGCGCCCACCTCGTCTGTGCCCGCCCCGTCTGTGCCCGTCCCGCCCGCGAGCGCCGCGCGCAGCAGGGCCGTGACATCTGCGGCTCCCATGAACGGCAGATCCGCCGCGAGCAGGGCCACCCAGTCGCGCCGCACCTGGCCGAGCCCGGCGCGCAGGGCCGGGATCGGGCCGCCGCCGGGCGGCTCCTCCCTGGTGAACACCGCGCGCAGGCCCGGACGGAACGGCCCCACGACGACGATCGTCCCGGCGGCCGCGACGGCGGCCGCGACCCGCTCCACCAGCGGCCTGCCGCCGACGAGCGCGCCCGGTTTGTCGCCGCCGCCGAACCGCTCGGCCCGCCCTCCCGCGAGGATCACGGCGTCGTACGGCGGGCTCTCGGGCGTGCCGGGTCGCACCGTGAGCCGCCGGTCAGCCGCCGATGGCCGACATCGGCCGGGCGGGCTGCAGGAAACTCGGGTCGTCGATGCCGTGTCCGGCCCGCTTGCCGGCCACGGCCGCGACCCAGCGGGCGGCCAGCTCGTCGTCTGTGGCGCCGGACCGCAGCGCCGCCCGCAGGTCGGACTCCTCCCGGGCGAACAGGCAGTTGCGCACCTGGCCGTCCGCGGTCAGCCGGACCCGATCGCAGGAGCCGCAGAACGGCCGGGTGACCGAGCCGATGACGCCCACCCGGCGCGGGCCGCCCTCCACCAGGAACAGCTCGGCGGGCGCGCTGCCCCGGTCGCCGGGATCGTCCTCCACCAGGTCGAACGCGTCCTTCAGGAGGCCGAGGATCTCGTCGGCGGTCACCATCTCCTCGCGGCGCCAGCCGTGCTGCGCGTCGAGCGGCATCTGCTCGATGAAGCGCAACTCGTATCCCTTGTCGAGGCAGTACCGCAGCAGCGGCACCGCCTCCCGCTCGTTGACGCCCCGCATGAGCACCGCGTTGACCTTGACCGGCGTCAGCCCGGCCGCGGCCGCCGCCGCCATGCCGTCGAGCACGTCGTTCAGCCGGTCGCGGCGGGCCAGCCGGACGAAGACCTCGGGGTCGAGGGTGTCGAGGGAGACGTTGACGCGGTCGAGCCCGGCCGCGGCGAGGGGCGCGGCGAGCCTGGCCAGCCCGATGCCGTTCGTGGTGAGCTGGACCTGCGGCCGGGGACGCAGCGCGGCGGTCGCCGCGACGATCTCGACCAGTTCCCGGCGGAGGAGCGGCTCGCCTCCTGTGTAGCGGACCTCGCGGACGCCGAGCCGCTCCACCCCGATCCGTACCAGCCGGATGATCTCCTCGGCCGTGAGCAGCTCGGGTTTGGGCAGCCAGGACAGGCCCTCGGGCGGCATGCAGTACGAGCACCGCAGGTTGCACCGGTCGGTCAGCGACACCCGCAGGTCGGTCGCGACCCGGCCGAACGAGTCAACCAGCACGAGGGACCTCCATCACCTGAGAGAGTCAAGACTAAGCCCTCGCCGATCGCGGGGAGCCACCGCCCGCCCCTCATTCACCCGCGCCCGCGCTGAAATAACCGGGCTGCGATATCCGGGTGGAAAATATTCGGTTGGTATCCGGGGCGGCTCTCGGCACAGTTGATCACGACACCGATCGAGGAGGCCGTCATGCCGAAGCTGGTAGCGCCCAACCTCCTGTCGTGGGCGAGTGAGATCGACCCCGCGACGGTCGACCAGGCCGCGCGCACGGCGCGGCTGCCGTTCGTGGCGGGCCATGTGGCGCTCATGCCGGACGCGCACATCGGCATCGGCGCCACCGTCGGGTCGGTGATCCCCACCGAGAACGCGATCATCCCGGCCGCCGTCGGCGTCGACATCGGCTGCGGAATGGTCGCCACCGAGACGACGCTCACCGCCGCAGACCTCCCGGAGAACCTCGACGCGCTCATGCCGCTGGTCGAGCGGCGGATCCCGGCCGGGGTCGGCCGGGGGCATGAGAGCCGCGCGGCCGACCGCGCGCTCGCCGGGCTGGGCCGCCCGCACACGCCGCTCAGCCCGAAGCAGGAGACGACCGTGGCCCGCCAGTTCGGGACGCTCGGCTCCGGCAACCACTTCGTGGAGGTCTGCCTGGACGAGCGCGACCGGGTGTGGACGGTCCTCCACTCGGGCTCGCGCGGCATCGGTAACCAGCTCGCCGGCGCGCACATCACGGGGGCCAGGAACCTGATGAAGCGGCTGGCGATCGGGCTGGAGGACGCCGACCTGGCCTACTTCACCCAGGGCACCCCCGAGTTCGAGGCGTACGTCGAGGACATGCTGTGGGCGCAGCGCTACGCGATGGCGTCGCGGGCCCGGATGGACCGCGTGCTGAGCGAGGCGCTGTTCCGGGTGACGGGCACGGGCGCCCGGGTGCGGACCATCAACTGCCACCACAACTTCACGCAGCTGGAGACGCACCACGGGAAGCCGCTGTGGATCACCAGGAAGGGCGCGATCAAGGCCGACCGGGGTGACGAGGGCGTGATCCCGGGCTCGATGGGCACCCGGTCGTACGTCGTGCGCGGGCTGGGCAACCCGGAGTCGTACAACTCCTGCTCCCATGGAGCGGGCCGCCGGATGTCACGGGCCCGGGCGAAGCGGGAGCTCTCCGCCGAGTCGCTGGCCCAGGCGATGCGCGGCCGCACCTGGAACGCCGACCGAGCCGCCTTCCTGGTCGACGAGCACCCGGAGGCGTACAAGCCCATCGATCAGGTCATGGCGGACCAGCGGGACCTGGTGGAGATCCGGCACACCCTGCGGCAGGTGTTCAACTACAAGGGCTGATCGCCGCCGACCCGCGCGGGCGGCGTCAGAGCTTGTACAGCTTGGTGTACGGCGCTCTGATCCATTCGCGCCGGGTGCGGAAGTCGACGAGGACGGCCGCGTCCGGCGCGATCTCGACGACGACGCCCAGGCCGTACTGGTCGTGGCTCACCTGGTCGTCGAGGACGAACTCCTCGGGGGGCGAGGGCGGCGGTGCGGGTTTGAAAGGGCTGGTGGGCAGGTGGCGCCGGGATCCGGCACTGGCTGGCTTCACGTACCTGAGTATGCGCCGCCCCCGGATCGCACCTGCTCGCGGCCCCCTCCCGGACGTGCGCCTCAGGACGCGGCCACACCCGTCCCGCGGATCGCGAGCAGCACCACGCCCACCGCGGCCACGGCGATCGCGGCGGCGAACGGCACCTTCGGCGAGCGTCCGCCGAGCAGGACGCCGGCCACCGAGCATCCCCCGGCGAGGCCCAGCGCGGCCCAGCCGGCCGGTTCCGCCGGGCCGGGCGGCGCGACCAGCAGGACCGCGGAGGCCGCCAGCAGGGGCACCGGGATGAGGACGCGCACCCGGGCCGGCCCCAGCCGCTGCGGCCACCCCCGCACTCCGGCGGCGAGGTCTCCGGCGATGTCGGGCAGCACGTTGGCCAGATGGGCCCCGCAGCCGAGGAGGGCGCCGGCGACGACCGCCCACCAGGCCGGCCGGGGATGGCCGGGGAGCCCGGCCGCGACGAACACCGGCAGCGCGCCGAACCCCACGACGTACGGCGCCCAGGACAGGGCGGTGGCCTTGAGCCCGAGGTTGTACGCCCAGGCCGCCGCCACCCCGAGGAGGTGGGCGAGGCCGGCGACCAGGCCGCAGGCGAGCGAGAGGGGGACGCAGGCGGCCAGCGCGAGCCCGGCCGCCACGCGCACGGCCGACCGGCTCACCCGCCCGGAGACGATGGGCTTCCCGGTCCGTCCGGCGGCGGCGTCGCGCCCGGCGTCCACCACGTCGTTGCACCAGCCGACGGACAGCTGACCGGTCAGCACGGCCGCCGCGACCAGGGCCGAGCCGGCCGGGCCGCGCCCGCCGGCCGCGGCCAGCGCGGTGATCAGGACGGTGACGGCGGCGGCCGGACCGGGGTGGCAGGCGAGCGCGAGCCCGGCGAGGGCCCGAAGCGGCGCTCCCCGGGCGGCTCCGTCGATCACCCGACGAGCATAACCGCGAGGCGCGGCCGGAACCCCTCCATTGGGAGCGCCAGGCATGCCGACGCCAAAGACGGGCAAAATCCCTAGCGTCAGCTGTCGCCGGCCTGGGGAAGTCGAATGACGCGAATCGCGGCTGTCCACGGTGTGCTCCCGCCCAACCGCTACTCGCAGTCAGAGATCACCGACACTCTCGCCCGCGTCTGCCTCCCCGAAGGCGCCGACCGCCGGTTGCTCGACCGGCTGCACGGCAGCGCGCGCGTGCGTCACCGCAATCTGGTGCTCCCGCTGGGCCAGTACGGAAAGCTCGACGGATTCGGCACGGCGAACGACATTTTCATCGAGGCGGCCCTCGACCTCGGCGCCGAGGCGCTGACGGGCGCGCTGGAGGCGGCCGGGATCGCCCCCTCGGACGTCGACATGATCATGTGTACCTCGGTCACCGGCATCGCCACGCCGTCCCTCGACGCGCGTCTGGTGCAGCGGGTCGGCCTGCGCCCGGACGTGAAGCGACTGCCCGTTTTCGGCCTCGGCTGCGTGGCGGGCGCGGCCGGGATCGCACGCCTGCACGACTACCTGAGCGGCTGGCCCGGCCACGTGGCGGTGCTCCTGTCGGTGGAGCTGTGCTCACTCACGCTGCAGCGCGGCGACGCGTCGGTGGCCAACCTGGTGGCGGGCGCCCTCTTCGGCGACGGCGCGGCGGCCGTGGTGGCCGTGGGCGACGACCACCCGGGCGGGCGAGACGGCGGGCCCGGCAGGGGGCCCGGCAGTGGACGCGACAGAGAGCAGGGCGGTGGGGCGGGCCCGTCCGTGGTGGCGACCCGGAGCCGCCTCTACCCCGGCTCGGAGCGGGTCATGGGCTGGGACGTCCGCGACTCCGGCTTCCGGGTGGTGCTCGACGCCGGGGTGCCCGACGTCGTCCGCACGTACCTGAACGGCGACGTGGCCGGCTTCCTCGCCGATCACGGCCTGGCCGCGGGCGACATCGCCGCGTGGGTGTGCCACCCCGGAGGCCCGAAGGTGCTTGAGGCGGTGGCCGAGACCCTGTGCCTGCCCGAGGGCGCGCTCGACCTGACCTGGCGCTCACTCGCGGAGACCGGCAATCTGTCGTCGTCGTCGGTGCTCCACGTGCTGCGCGACACCCTCGCGCTGCGCCCGCCGCCGCCCGGCACGCCGGGACTGCTCATCGCGATGGGCCCGGGCTTCTGCTCGGAGCTCGTGCTGCTGCGCTGGTGACCGGCCCGCGGGCCGGAGCGTTCGGAGGGATCGGAGGGGGACGTGTCACCCTGGTACGCGCTGCTCATAGCGCTCGTCGCCGTGGAGCGGCTGGCCGAACTGGTCGTCGCCCGCCGCAACGCCCGGTGGAGCCTCGCCCGCGGCGGAGTCGTGAGCGGCCGGGGCCACTACCCGTTCATGGTCGTCCTGCACACGGGGCTGCTGGCCGGGTGCCTGCTGGAGGCGGGGCTGGCCGGCCGGCCGTTCGTCCCGGCGCTCGGCTGGCCCATGCTCGGGCTGGTGGTCGCGGCCCAGGGGCTGCGCTGGTGGTGCGTGACGTCCCTGGGACGGCAGTGGAACACCCAGGTCATCGTCGTCCCCGGCCTGCCGCGGGTGCGGCGCGGGCCGTACCGGGTGGCCTGGCTGCCGCATCCCAACTACGTGGCCGTGGCCGTGGAGGGCGCGGCGCTGCCGCTGGTGCACGACGCCTGGGTGACGGCCCTGGCGTTCACCCTGCTCAACGTGCCGCTGATGATCGTCCGGATCAGGGCGGAGAACGCGGCGCTCGCGGCGCTGGGTGAAGCGGCGCCGCGCCACGGCGAGGTCGCCCGGGACACCCGGTGATCGACCTGCTGGTCGCCGGGGGCGGGCCCGCGGGCCTGGCCACCGCGATCCACGCCGCGCTCGCCGGGATGGAGACGGTCGTGGTCGAGCCGCGCGGCGGGCCGGTCGACAAGGCCTGCGGCGAGGGGCTGATGCCGTCGGGCGCCGCCGCCCTCGCCGGGCTCGGGGTGCGGGTGCCCGAGAGCAGGCCGTTCCGCGGCATCCGCTACCTGGACGGGCGGCACCGGGCCGAGGCGGCGTTCCGGGACGGGTCCGGGCTCGGGGTGCGCCGGACCCTGCTGCACGGGGCGCTGCTGCGGCGGGCGCGGGAGGCCGGCGTGCGGCTCGTGCCGGGCCGGGTGCGCGGCGTCCGGCAGGAGGTGGATCGGGTGGTCGCCGTGGGGGCGACGGGGGCCGAACTGGAGGCGCGGTGGCTGGCGGCCGCCGACGGGCTGCGCTCCCCGGTGCGGGCGTGCCTCGGACTGGAGGAGCCCGCGGCCGGGCCCCGCAGGTACGGCCTGCGCCGGCACTTCCGCGTGGCCCCCTGGACCGACTTCGTGGAGGTCCACTGGGCCCCGGGCGGCGAGGCGTACGTCACCCCGGTCGGTGACGACCTGGTGGGTGTGGCCGTGCTCAGCACGTGGCGGCGCGGCTACGGGGAACATCTGGCGGAGTTCCCCGACCTGCTGGCCCGGCTTGAGGGCCCGCCCGCCACCGAGGTGCTGGGCGCGGGCCCGCTGCGCCGACGCGTCCGCGCCCGGGTGGCCGGGCGGGTGCTGCTCGTCGGCGACGCGGCGGGCTACGTCGACGCCATCACGGGTGAGGGGCTGTCGCTGGCGTTGTTGTCGGCCGGGGCACTCGTCCGCGCCCTGCGCGACGGCCGTCCGGAGGCGTACGAGGACGCCTGGCTGCGTCTGTCGCGGCGGTCCCGGCTGCTCACCTCGGCGCTGCTCAAGGCCCGCGGCCACGCCGCCGCCGCGTCGTTGATCGTGCCCGCCGCGCAGCGCCTTCCCGCGCTGTTCGGCGCGGCCGTACGGGCCCTCGCCTGACGGCCGTCGCGCGGACGCGCACTCTCAACGCATTGTCGTGACTCTGTGTCAGATGTTTTGGTCGACCATTTCCGACGGCCGGAATTCATGTTTGGTAACGCCGATTCCGGCACCCAGCCGCGTGCCTCTTCCGTGCCACCATAGTGGACAGATTCGATATAGCCCGACTGACCATATTTTCCCCACTCATATGCAATGATCAGTGGCGTGTCCAGAAAGGCGCGGCCGATCTTCCGGCAAAGGTGACTGGAGGATCTCCGCTTGCCCACAATTGCGACGCTCACTGTGCTCACACTCCTCGGTGTGTCACTGTGCGTCACCCTCGCCCTCCTGCTGCGCCGGCTCAGGCGGCTGCGGGCGACGCAGGCCGAGGCCGTACGGCAGGCGGCGTCGGACGCCCGGGAGCGATTCGGGCGGGACGTGCACGATCTGATCAGCAGCCGGCTGTGGCTGGCCACGCTCAAGAGCGAACTCGCCTACCGTCTCGCCGACGAGGACTCACCCGTCCGCCCGGCCCTCGCCGACGTGGTCAGGTCGATCCGGCAGGCGGCCACGGACATCCGCTACGTGACCCGCTCCTACCAGGAGATATCCCTGACCACCGAGCTGGCGGACGCCAGGGCGGTGCTGCGGGCGTACGGGGCCGCCTGTGAGATCGAGACACCCGGCTCGGCGCTCAAGCCCGACGTCGACGCGGTGCTCGCCGTCATGGTGCGCGAGGCCGTGACGAACGTGCTGCGGCACAGCAACGCCACGACCTGCGCCATCGAGGTGACCGAGCGGGACGGGGCGGTCCTCCTCGTGGTGGCCAACGACGGCGCCGACCCCACGGCCCGCCCCGGCGCCGGCAGCGGCATCGACAACCTGCGCCGCCGCGCGGCCGAGTTCGGCGGCGCGGTGCGCACGGACGTGGCCGCCGACGGCTGGTTCCGGCTCACCGCCGAGATCCCCGACCGGCCGCTGCCGTAACGCCCCCACCCCACCCACAGGCCCGGCCCGTGCCGGCCGGTCCGTGTTCTTCGGCCCGCGTTCCGCCTGCCCGCTCGCGTCACCCGTGAACGGGTCACCAATGCACCCGTGACCCGCTGCATGGGTCGTTATGTGAATTTCCCATGCCTCGCTGTTGACGGGCGTAACTTGGCCAAAGTCTCCATATCCGGAATTCTTTGATGTGACCGGCCTGAGGGGACATCTGGTGATTAGTAAGTACGAGATTTACTGCCTCGCAGATCCCTTGTTCTACGACACCCTCGACAGCAAGCGCGTGGAGCACCCCGACTTCTCCGTGACCGAGCGGCCCGTGCCCGACGGGTGGGCCCACCTCGCCACGGACACCTGGATGCACTACGCGCCGGCCGGCGTCACCCTCCCCACACAGGGCTGGAAGATCCACATCTCGTCCCGGGTGGAGGACGCGGAGCGGGTCATCGCGGCGGCGTGGGACTACTGCGTGCCCCGCGGGCTGGCGTTCAAATACCTGCGCGGCGCCCGGGTGATGCTGATGCAGAACTCCAAGTACGCGTCCCGCGGCGCGAGCGGCAAGCTCGTGACCGTCTACCCGTTCGACGAGGCCCAGCTCGAGCTGGTGCTGAAGGAGCTCGCCGAGATCCTCGACGGCGTCGAGGGGCCGTACATCCTGAGCGACCTGCGCTACGGCGACGGCCCGCTGTTCGTCCGGTACGGCGGCTTCGCCGAGCGCCACTGCGCCGGGGAGAACGGCGAGCAGGTGCTGGCCATCGAGGACCCGGACGGCAGGCTCGTGCCCGATGTGCGCGGGCCCGGCTTCGCCCTCCCCCCCTGGGTGCCGCTACCGGCGTTCCTCGAACCCCACCTGGCCGCGCGCAACGCCGTCACCCTGGAGGGCCTGCCGTACCAGGTGGAGAGCGTGCTGCACTTCTCCAACGGCGGAGGGGTGTACCTCGGCCGCGACGTCCGGACGGGTGAGCGGGTCGTGCTGAAGGAGGCCCGCCCGCACGCCGGGCTCGACACGGCCGGGCGCGACGCGGTCACCCGCCTGCGGCACGAGGCCGACATCATGGAGCGGCTGGCGGGTCTCGACGCGGTGCCGGCCGCCCTCGACTACTTCACACTGGGCGACCACCACTTCCTCGTCCAGGAGTACGTGGACGGCGCGACGCTGAGCCAGCTCATCGCCCAGAAACACCCGCTCACCCGGGCCGACGTGACGCCGGAGATGGTCGCCGGCTACACGGACTGGGCGGTCGCGATGCTCGCCCGGGTGCGGCGAGCCGTCGCGGACCTGCACGGACGCGGAGTCGTCTTCGGCGATCTCCACCCCTTCAACATCCTCGTCGACGGCGAAAGGGTGGTGCTGATCGACTTCGAGGTCTCCTCGCTCGCCGAGGAGCGCAGGCGGCCCACGCTGGCCAACCCCGGCTTCGTCCCGCCGCCCGACCGGCTGGGCGTCGAGGCCGACGAGTACGCCCTCGCCTGCCTGCACCTCGGGATGTTCGCCCCGATGTCGACGATGCTGCTGCCGCTCCACCGGCCGAAGGCCGTCCAGCTCGCCCGGCTCATCACCGAGACGTTCCCCGCGCCGGCGCCGCTCATGGCGGGCGCCGTCCGCACCCTCCTCGGGCGCGAGCCGGAACCCGAGCCCAGCCTGCTCTCCCGGCCCTGGCCCGAGCTGCGGGAGGCGATCGCCACCGCGATCCTCGCCGCCGCCACCCCCGGCCGTACGGACCGGCTGTTCCCCGGCGACATCGTGCAGTTCGAGCCGGGCGGCGGCGTCAGTCTCGCCAACGGCGCGGCCGGCGTCCTGTACGCCCTCGCGGTCACCGGTGCCGGGCGGTTCCCCGAGCACGAGGAGTGGCTGGCCGGCCGGGCCGCGCGGGCCGGGGCGGGCATCGGGTTCTACAACGGACTGCACGGCGTGGCCTACGCCCTGCTCGCCCTCGACCGGCGGCGGGACGCGCTCGACGTGGCCGAGCTGTGCGGCCGGCAGGACTGGGCCGGCCTCGACCTCAGCCTCTACCGCGGCCTGTCCGGTGTGGCGCTGAGCCTCATGCACCTGCACGGCGCCACCGGTGAGACGGCGTTCCGCGACGAGGCCGAGCGGGTCGTCCAGGCCGTGGCCGACCGCCTCGGCGGGGCCGGCGACGTCCCGGAGATCAGCGGCGGCGTCCATCCGCATGCCGGTCTGATGTACGGCTCCTCCGGCCCGGCCCTCATGTTCCTGCATGCCTACGAGCGGTGCGGCGACACCCGGTTCCTCGACCTGGCCGCGACCGCGCTCCGGCAGGACCTGCGTCGCTGTGTCACCCGCGAGGACGGCCAGCTGCAGGTGCAGCAGGGCTGGCGTACCAACCCGTACCTGGATGAGGGGTCGGCGGGCATCGGGCTCGTCCTGGACCGCTTCCTCACCCACCGGCACGAGGACGACCTCGCCGCCGCGTCCGACGCGATCCGCCCGGTCATGTCGCTGCCGTACTACATCCAGTCGGGCCTGTTCGCCGGGCGGGCCGGCATGATCGCCGGTCTGGCCACAGGCTCGCGGCCCGACCGGCGGGCGGCGGGCGAGCACATCGCCCTGCTGGGCTGGCACGAGCTTCCGTACGGAGGCGGGCTGGCCTTCCCCGGAGCCCAGTTGCTCCGCCTTTCCACAGACTTCGCCACCGGGAGCGCCGGAGTGCTGTTCGCGCTCGGCACCGTGCTGCACGACCAGCCGGTCTCGCTCCCGTTCCTCGAGCCCCCGGACGGTCCCAGGCGCAGGGGCCCCTGCGCACCGCCGCCGGGTCATCTGTCCCGACCAGCACCGGAAGGAGGTGTTCGTAATGGCGCTCCTCGACCTGCAGACCCTTGAGGCTCCTCACGGCGGTGGCGGCGGCGGCGGTGGTAGCAACCTGAGCCTGCTCGCCTGCACCCCGCACGAGAACAGCAGCCTCAGCATCATCTGTGGCTGATAGCGGTTCACGCGTTTGACGCGGAAGCCTGGGCGGCCCGTGGCCGTCCAGGCTTCCGTCGTTCGCGCCCTGCTGTTCAAGACCCCTCTCTCGCCCGAATCCTCGTTCAGCTCTACGTCCTCCGGGAGGCACGGTGACCTCGCGGTCCGCGGACCGGCTCATCCTCGACGCCGTACGGCGGGGCGGCCCGTGGCTCGCCGGGCTCGCCGCCGCCGCGCTCGTCGGCGCCGCGGCCGAGCTGGCGCTCCCCGCGGCCCTCGCCCAGGCCGTCGACGCCCTCGTCTCCGGGACGCCCGGCGGCGAACGCCGGGTGATCCTCACCGCGCTGCTGGTCGGCGTGGTGGTCGCCTGCGACGCCGTGCGGGTGCTCGCGGCCGGCCGGGCCGGGGCGCGCACCGCGCTCTGGCTGCGCCGCCGGGCCGTCGTCCACGTTCTGTCGTCGGGCACCGCGCTGAGCCGGCGCCTCACCCCCGGGGAGATCGTCACCCGGGCCGGCGTCAACGCCGAAGAGGTGGCACGCACCCCCGAGGCGGTGGTCACCGCGGCGGCGCTGCTGGTGCCGTCCGCGGGCAGCGTGATCGCGCTCGCCCTGATCGATCCGTCGCTGGCGGTCACCCTCGTGGCCGGGCTCGTGCTGATCGTGGCCGTCCTGCGGGCCTTCATCCGGCGCACCACCGCCGCCTCCGGGGGCTACCAGCGGGCGCAGGGACAGATCGCGGCCAGGCTCGTCGGCGCCCTCGCGGGGGCGCGCACCGTCGCCGCCGCCGGAACCCAGGATCGGGAGGCCCGCCGCGTGCTGGCCCCGCTCCCCCGCCTGCGCGAGCACGGCCTCGACCTGTGGCGGCTGCAGGCGCGGGCCGGCGTGCGGGCCGCCGTGGTGATCCCTCTGCTGGAGACCGCCGTCCTCGCGGTCGGCGGGCTGCGGCTCGCCGCCGGCGACCTCACCGTCGGGGAGTTGCTGGCCGCCGCCCGGTATGTCGTCCTCGGCGCCGGCCTCGGGTCGGCGATCGGGTACGCCGCCCGGCTGGCCCGCGCCCGCTCGGCCGCCGGCCGCCTGGACGAGCTGCTGGCCGCGCCCGCCCCTGCGTACGGCTCCCGCCCGCTGCCCGACGGGCCGGGGCGGCTGGAGCTGCGCGGCGTCACCCTCGACGCGGACGGCGGGCCCGTGCTCGCCGGCGTCGACCTGATCGTGCCCGGCGGGTCGTGCGTCGCGGTGGTGGGCAGATCGGGTGCGGGCAAGTCGTCCCTGGCCGCGGTGGCGGGCCGGCTCGCCGATCCCGACTCGGGGTCGGTCCTGCTGGACGGCGTGCCGCTGCGCGAGATCGACCGTCGGGAGCTGAGGAGTGCCGTCGGCTACGCCTTCGAGCGTCCGGTCCTGTTCGGGGAGACGCTGGGCGACGCGATGGGTTCAGGCGTGCCGGGCCAGGACGGCGGGCGGGTGCGCGCGGCGGCGGCCGCCGCGTGCGCCGACGGCTTCGTCCGCCGCCTGCCCCTCGGCTACGCCACCCCGATCGCCGACGCCCCGATGTCGGGCGGGGAGGTGCAGCGGATCGGCCTGGCGCGGGCCTTCGCCCAGGCCGAGCGGCTGCTCATCCTCGACGACGCCATGTCGAGCCTCGACACGGTGACGGAACGGCAGGTCGGCCGGGCGCTCACCGGCGGCCTGGCGGACCGCACCCGGCTGGTGGTCGCCCACCGCGCGGGCACCGCCGCACGTGCCGACCAGGTCGTCTGGCTCGACGAGGGCCGGGTCCGGGCCACCGGCCCGCACGCCCTGCTGTGGCGCGACCCGGCCTACCGGGCCGTCTTCCAGGGGGACTCGTGAGGCCCGGGCGGTTCCTCCCCAAGGTGCCGCCCGCGGCGGCTTCCCTTCTGTGGCGGGCGCTCACGCGGCAGCCGCGCCTGCTCGTCCGGCTGGGAGCGTGGTCGCTGGCGGAGGCGGCGCCCGCCCTGGCGGGAGGGACCGCGGTCGCGCACGCCGTCGACGACGGCTTCGCCGCGGGCCGGCCCGGCACCGGCCTGGCCTGGGTCGCGGTGCCGGCCGTCGCCTGGCTGCTCGCCGCGGTCGCCGCCCGGCAGGTCATGCTGGCCGTCGCCGCCGTGGTGGAGCCGTTCCGCGACGAGTTGCTGGAGACGGTCGTGACCGGCGCGCTGCGGGCCGGTCACGGCGACACGGCGGCGGTCGCGCGGATGAACCATCAGGTCGAGCTGGCCAGGGACGCGTTCGCCGCGATCATCACGGTCGTCAGGTCGTTCGCCTTCACCCTGGTGGGCGTGGCGCTCGGGATCGCGACGCTGGCCCCGGCCGTGCTGCCCGTCGTGCTGCCCCCGGTGCTGGCCGGGCTGCTGCTGTTCCTGCTGTCGCTGCCCACGCTGGCCCGCCGGCAGCGCGACGTCATCCTGGCCGACGAGGCGACCGCCGAGGCCGTCTCCGCGATGGCCGGGGGCCTGCGGGACATCACCGCCTGCGGAGCCGAGTCCCGGGCCGCCGAACGGGTCGGCGGCGAGGTCGTGCGGCAGGCCCGGGCCGCCGGAGCGCTGGCCGCGGTGACCGCCGCCCGTACGCTCACCCTCGCCGTCGGCGGGGGCCTGCCCGTTCTGCTGCTGCTCGCCTTCACCCCCTGGCTGCTGGACCGGGGACTGACGGGCGGCGTCGTCCTGGGCGCGCTCACCTACGTGATGCAGTCGCTCACGCCCGCGCTCGGGGGTCTCATCCAGGGGCTCGGGGTGAGCGGTGTGCGGCTGGCCGTCACCCTCGACCGCATCCTGGGCGCGGCGGCCCCCGCCCCGCCCAGGGGGGACCGGACCCCGGACGGCGTACGGCTGGAACTGCGCGGGGTCCGCTTCGCCTACGGCCCGGCGGCCGAACCGGTGATCGACGACCTCGACCTCGTCGTGGCCGAAGGTGAGCACCTCGCCGTGGTGGGCCCGAGCGGGATCGGCAAGTCGACGCTCGCGGCGCTGGTCACCGGGGTGCTGACGCCCGGTCGCGGGGAGGTTCTGCTGGGCGGCGTCCCGGCGGCCGAGGTCACCCCCGGAGCGCGGGCCCTGATCCCGCAGGAGGCGTACGTCTTCCACGGGAGCCTGACGGAGAATCTGACCTATCTCGCGCCGGACGCCACCCCGGAGGAGGTCGACGAGGCGGTGGCGCTGTTCGGGCTGGCCGAGCCGGCCCGGCGCTGCGGCGGGCGGGACGCTCCGCTCGACCCGGCGGCCCTGTCGGCGGGTGAGCGGCAGCTCGTCGCGCTGGCCAGGACATACCTGTCCCCCGCCCGCCTGGTCGTGCTCGACGAGGCCACCTCCCATCTCGACCCGGCGGCGGAGGCGCGGGCGGAGGCTGCGTTCGCGGCCCGCGGGGGGACCCTGGTGGTGATCGCCCATCGGATCTCGTCGGCGCTGCGCGCCCGCCGCGTCCTGGTCATGGACGGCGCCAGGGTCACGGCGGGAACGCACGACGAGCTCGTGTCGGCCTCGCCGCTCTACGCCGACCTGGTGGGGCACTGGGAGGGCGGCCCGCCGATGGGAACGCTAGCGGCGGGCGCGGTAGCGGAGGACGCCGAGGTCGCGCCCGGCCGGCGGCCACAGCCAACCGCACTCGGAGGCGATCTGGATCGCCTCGACGCGTGATCGGGCGCCGACCTTGCTGAGGATGCGCGACAGGTAGTTGCGGACCGTTCCACGCGAAAGGCACAGCCGGTCGGCGATCTCGCCCACGGTGGCGCCGTCCGCGGCCGTCTCCAGGACGTCGAGCTCGCGCGCCGTGAGCGGGTTGCTGTCCGCGTCGAGGGCCGCGACGGCCAAATCGGGGTCGATCACCCGCTCGCCCCGGGACACGCGGCGGATGCAGTCCACGAGGTGGCTGGGCAGGGCGTCCTTCACGACGAAGCCCCGCACGTTGGCGTCGAGCGCCCGGCGCAGCGCCATCGGGGTGCCCAGGCCGGTGAGGACGATCGTCTTGCAGGACGGCAGCCGGCGGTGCAGTTCGGCGGCGGCGGTGAGGCCGTCGACCCCCGGCATGCCGATGTCGAGGAGCGCGATCTCGGGCCGCCGCAGGCAGGCCAGGCGCACGATGTCCTCGCCCCGGTCGGCCTCGGCCACCACCTCGAGGTCATGCTCTCCGGACAGGAGGGCGACCAGGGCCTTCCTGATCAGATGCATGTCCTCGGCCAGCAGCAATCGGATCACTGTCGGTCTCCCCACACGCCCGTCGGGCACGCACCTGACATCGATTCTCCACCCACTATGGCCGTTAACCGGAGACGCGGAGACCTCTATACCCCAGCTGCAATCGTTAATCTGAGAATTCAGTCAGAGATGTGGGTAATGCTCCGTCAATCGTCTGGTTTGCACGAGAAACGCCCGGCTGTCGGGAGACAGCCGGGCGTTCCCCAGGGTGGCCCGAGAGGCCGACCGGTGAGATGCCGCCTAGTGGCGGACGACCTTCACGTAGTCGTACGCCTCGGAGGCCTTGAGCCGGCCGTTGCCGGCGTACCGCACGCCCCAGGTGCCGGACGAGACGGCCTTCACCCTGGTGGAGAAGTCACCGTCGCCGTCGGTGCCCAGGGTCTTGACGTACTTCCACTTGTGCGAGCCCGCGGGCAGGAAGTAGACGCCGATCTCCTGGCCGCCGAGCCAGTGCCAGTCGTGCCAGTAGGACTGGTTGTCGTGGCAGTTGGCGGGGCCGCCGTGGACGCTGACATAGTCGTTCGGGCGGTAGTACCAGTCGCTGTAGCACTGCGCGACCTGCAGCTCGCCCTTGAGGGTGAGCGAGCGGCCCTTGCGCACCGGCTCCGGCGTGGCGTCGAAACCGGCGATGCGGGTCGCCTTCGGCCCCCTCGGCCGCGGCGGGACGGGCTGGTGCTTCACGACGAAGCCCTGGTCCGCCGACAGCCGCTTGCCGTCGGCACCCACCGCCTCGACGTGGACCTTCCAGTAACCGGTCCGGTCGTTCCAGTCGATCCGCCACGACCGGGACGCGGAGTCGAAGCGCGGCCCGTCGTGGTCGCCGGGCCAGCCCTTCCGCGCCTCCCAGTGCCCGCCGCCGAAGTGGCCGCCGCCGCGCGGGCCCCACAGCTCGATGGAGACGACCCTGGCGTCCTTCGTCCGGACGCTCGCGGTCACCTCGGAGGAGCCGTGCCACCGGACGACGACCGGGTTGGGGCTGACATACACCCCGAGAATCTTCGGGTCGGGGTGATAGGAGGGCTTGGGGGGGTGCGCCGGAGCGAGCGGCGAGGGACTCACCGAAGGGCTGGGGCTGGGGCTGGGGGTGACGGCGGGACTGGGCGTGGGGTCCGCGTTGGCCGGTGCAGCCGCCAGCACCGTCGCGCCCGCCGCGACCGCTAACGCGGTTGCGAGTCTTTTCACGTTGAGGGTCCTCTCCCCGTGTCCGAGCGCGCCCCGGGTGGGCGCGCCTACGTCATAGACGACAGTTCAGAGGAGAAAGTTGCTCATGAATCCAAAAACGTGATCACAAATACATAACTACCAGTAAGGGTAGGTGTCACCATTTGTGAACGTTAGTGGTGGGTTGTGGCCTATAGTCGCTTTTCCTGGCTCGTTGACCGGGCGTACCGGGTCGTGCCCGGATACTCGGCGCGCCAGACGCCCGCGACCCTACCCCGGGCCCGGGCACTGAACCAGCCGTCCCGCCGGGTGACGGCCGATCCCGCCGGCTGCCACTCACCGGCCCCGGACGGGCGGAACCACAGGCGGACCCGCTGCCCCGGGAAGGGCCGGTAGTCGACCCGTCCGAGGGGATCGACCCGCAGCAGCGTCCCGCTGACCCGGACCCCCGCGCGTCCGTCCCGGACGACCCTGGCCCCGTCGATCTCGGTCGCCCGCCGCAGGTAGAAGACGGTCTTCTCGGCGAGCTCCCCGCCTCGCCCGTTCCTGGCCGTGGCCGTGACCGTCCACGCTCCACTCGGATAGCGTCGCGACAGCCGCCTCTGCGGCAGGAACCGCCAGGTCTCCCAGCCACCGGAGCCCGCCGCGCCGGCTCGTACGGGTACGCGGACGGCACGGGCCGCCCACCCGGACGGCGACCGCCGGCCGGCGAGCGGAACCCCGAGCAGTCGCGGCACGGGGGTCGTCATGACCGGGCCGAGCCCACCGGGGTCGTCCGCGCCGTCGCCCGTCCCTTCGTCCTCCGGACCGCCCGGTGCGCCGTCGGCGGGGCCCGCCCCCGGCTGGAGCGGCGAGGCGCTTCCGGACTCCTGCCCGCCGGCCTGCCCCGGCTCGTCGTCCCCCCAGCCGTCCTGCCCCGGCCCGGAGGGCCCGTCCGGCTCCTCGCCCTCGTCCGATTCCGGGCGGCCCGGTTCGAGCGTGACGTCGACCCGGTCTGCGCCGCGCGCGGCGACGTCGACCACCAGCCGCACCGAGCCGGTCGGCCCCACGACGGGTTCGGCGGGCCGTACCGTGACCGCCCGGATGGCCAGGTCCGGCTCATTACGGGGGAAGACAGCGGCCGGGACCGCCGGGACCGCCTCTACCGCTCCGGCCGGTGCGCCCGGCGCGGCCGTCACTGCGACAACGGCGACCGCCGCCGCCGCGAGGGTGCGTCTCGTCATGCCCCGAGACCGTACGCAGCCCTCCGGGCCCGTCCGGCTTCGACACACTCCCCCGCAGGCAAAGACTCGGCCATGGAGTGGCGATCGGACGGCCTCGTACCCGCGCGGGCGCATCGGCCGCGAGCGCGGGAGAGGGCGCCCCACCCGCCTGACCAGGAGAGGACAGGAGGACGGAGATCCCGCGCAGCATAACGGACAAATAACGCATACAGCCAGATAAGGTACAGAAACGCTGCGCGATCGGGGGAGAGCGCATGACATCCGGACTTTCGGAGCCGCCCGTGCGGGAGCGGGCGTTCTTCGGCCATCCCCGGGGGCTGGCCACGCTGTTCGGCACCGAGATGTGGGAGCGGTTCAGCTACTACGGCATGCGGGCCATCCTGGTGCTGTATCTCTCGGCGCCCGCCGTACGCGGCGGGATGGGCCTGCCGGAGACCACCGCCGTCGGCGTCTACGGCGTCTACATCGCCTCGGTCTACCTGCTCGCCCTGGCCGGAGGATGGCTGGCCGACCGGCTGTTGGGCCCCCGCCGGACGGTCCTGTACGGCGCCGCCGTCATCATGGCCGGGCACCTGAGCATGGCGATCCCCCTCCGGGGGGCCACCGTGTGGCTCGGGCTCGTCCTGATCGCGCTCGGCAGCGGCCTGATGAAGCCCAACATCGCGGCGCTGGTGGGCGAGCTCTACCGGCACGAGGACGACGCCCGGCGCGACTCCGGCTACACGATCTTCTACATGGGCGTCAACCTCGGCGCCTTCATCGGCATCATGGTGGTGCCCTGGCTGCAGACCGGGGGCCGCTGGCACCTCGCCTTCGGCGCCGCCGCCGTCGGGATGGCCGCCGGGCTGACGCAGTACGTCCTCGGCCGCAGGCATCTGGCGGGCGCGGGCGAGGAGCCGGACCACCGGCTCACCCCCGAGGAGGAACGGCGCTTCCGCAGCGTCCTGGCCCTGTCGGTCGCCGGGCTGGCGGCGGCCCTGGCCCTGTGGGCGATCAGCGGCACCCTGACGGTCGACCGGTTCTCCCTGGCGCTGACCGTGGTGACCGCCGCCGTCCCCGTCGCGTACTTCGTCTTCCTGTTCCGCGGCTCCCACGAGATCACCGACGAGGAGCGGACCCGCCTGACCGCCTACGTCTGGTTGTTCGCCGCCGCGGCGATCTTCTGGCTGGTCTACGACCAGGCCGGCAGCGCGCTGCTGCTGTTCGCGAAGAACGACACCGACCTGCGCGTCTTCGGCTACGTCATTCCCCCCGGCTGGGTCGCGAACATCAACTCGATCGCGATCGTCCTTTTCGCCCCCGTGTTCGCCGACCTGTTCCTGAAGGCGGGCGACCGGATCACGGCGCCCGTCAAGTTCGCCGTCGGGCTGGTGTTCGTCGGGCTGAGCTTCGTCGTCATGTACGGCGCCGCCGACCTCGCCTCCGGCGGCGCGAAGGTCTCGGTGATGTGGCTGCTGTCGGTGTACGTGATCCAGACCATCGGCGAGCTCTTCCTCAGCCCGGCGGGCCTGTCGGTCACGAACAAGCTCGCCCCCCGGGCGTTCGAGAACCAGATGATGGGCGTGTGGTATCTCGCCATCGCCGTCGGCGACTCCCTGGGCGGGCAGACCTACCGGATGACGAAGGTCGTGCCTCTGCCCGTCTACTTCCTGGCCCTCGCCCTCCTCGCCGTCGCGGCCGGTCTGCTCCTGCTGCTGTGGTCCCGGCGGGTGCACGCGCTCATGGCCGAGCGGCCGGTCACAACGCCGGTGTGAGGGGCTGCCCCGGGCGGTAGCCGTACGGGACGGACGAGGCGGCGATGCGGCGCACCGCCTCCCTGAGCACCTGGGGCGGCTGGGTGAACGGGATCCGCAGGTAGTTCTCGAGCGTCCCGTCCACCCCGAACCACGGGCCGGGGGCCAGCCGCACGCCGCGCTCCGCGGCCGCCGCGGCCACGTCGGTGGCCCCGGACGAGCCGAGCCTGACCCACAGCGAGCCTCCGCCGGACGGCACCCGGAACGACCACTGCGGAAACTCCTCGCGCAGGGCGGCGGTCAGGGTCGCGCGGGAGGCGTCCAGCGCCCGGCGGCGCTCCTGCCTGGCCTGCTCGACCTGCTCGAACAGCCGCGCCACCACGAGCTGCTCCAGCACCGAGGTGGCGATGTCGACCGAGGCCCGCAGCGCCGCCAGGCGGCCCGCCAGCGCCGCCGTTCCCCTGACCCAGCCGACCCGCAGCCCGCCCCACCACAGCTTCGAGGCGGAGCCGATGCTGATCACGGTCCGGTCGAACGACGCCAGCGGAGGCGGGACCTCCCCGTCGATCTCCGTCTCGGCCCAGGTCTCGTCCGCGATCAGCGTCGTGCCGCTCCGGCGGGCGGCGGCCGTCAACGCGGCCCGATCGTCCCGGCTCATCAGATGGCCGGTCGGGTTGTGGAAGTCCGGGATCACGTACGCGACGCGGGCCTCCGACTGCCGCATCGCGGCGGCGACCAGATCGATGTGCCAGCCGTCCTCCGGCATCCCGACGGGCACCAGGCGGGTCCCGCGCAGCCGGGCCGAGTCGATCGCGTGCGGGAAGGTCGGCGAGTCGAGCAGCACGGGATCGCCCGGCGCCGCCAGCAGGAACAGGAGCAGGTGGAGCGCGTGCTGGGCGCCGGCCGTGACGAAGATCTGCTCGGGCCGGGTCGGCAGTCCCCGCTCGCCGTACCTGCGGGCGACGGCCTCGCGCAGCGCCGGAAGGCCCGCTGGGTGATATCCCATGCCGAGGGTGTAGCGGTGGTAGTCGCGGCCCGCCTCCTCGATCGCGCGGGAGAGCACCGGCGTGGCGGCCGGGGCCGCGGTGTGCAGCGGCAGCAGGCCGTCGCCGTCCGGCGCGGCCCAGGGGTTGTCGGCCCCGAGCGCGGCGGGGTCGGGCAGCGCGGCCCGGCTCCCGGATCCCTGGCGGCTCTCCAGGTAGCCCTGCTCGCGCAGCCGGTCGTACGCGGCGGTGACGGTGGTCCTGCTGACGCCCATCTCCGCGGCGAGCAGCCGCTCGGGGGGCAGCCGCACTCCCACGGGGAGCCGCCCGTCGAGCACCAGGGCCCGGACGGCCCCGGCGAGCGCCTCGTAATAAGGCCGGGCGCCCGGCGGCACCCGCAGCAGCCGGGCGAGTTGTACGGCACTGAGGTGACGATCCACAATGGGCCAATTTTCCTTATTGGCTCTGTTTATGCAACAGCGTGGCGCCGGATCATGTGCATCGTGACAGAGCTCTCCCTCCCCCGTCCCCGTGCCCTCCCGGGACGTCTCCTCCGCCTCTACACCGGCCTCGCCGGTTATGGCGCCGGTATCGCGCTGCTGGTCAGGTCGAACCTCGGGCTCGACCCCTGGGAGGTCTTCCACCAGGGCCTGTCCTTCCGCACGGGCTGGTCGCTCGGCGTGTGCATCAACCTGGTCGGGGCGCTCGTCCTGCTGTTGTGGATCCCGTTGCGGCAGCGGCCGGGCCTCGGCACGATCAGCAACGTGCTGCTGGTCGGCGCCAGCGCCGACCTGGTCATGTGGCTGGTGCCGGCGCCGTCGCCGTGGCCGCTCAGGTGGGCCCTGCTGCTGGGCGGCATCGTCGCCATCGCGGCCTCGTCGGGGCTCTACATCAATGCGGGCTTCGGCCCGGGCCCCCGCGACGGGCTGATGACCGGGCTCAACCGGCTCGGGCTGTCCATCCGGGTCGCCCGCACCCTCGTGGAGCTCACCGTGCTCGCCGCGGGCTGGCTGCTTGGCGGCACCGTGGGAATCGGCACCATCCTCTTCGCCGTGACCATCGGCCCCCTCACACAGGTGTTCATGAAAGCGACCCAGCCGGGGCGGGTAGCGTGGCGCCATGCGGATCGAGGACTACGCCCTCATCGGTGACATGCAGTCGGCGGCCCTCGTGGGCGGCGACGGGTCGATCGACTGGCTCTGCCTGCCCAGATTCGACTCCCCCGCGTGCTTCGCCCGGCTCGTCGGAGACGAGTCCAACGGCTTCTGGCGTCTCGCCGCCGCGAACGCCGACCGGCCCGCCAGCCGCGCGTACGCCGAGAACACCCTGGTCCTCGAGACCGTCTGGACGACCCCGACCGGCACCGCCAAGGTCGTCGACTTCATGCCGCCCCGGCACGCCAGCCCGGACGTGGTCCGCATCGTGGAGGGCCTGTCCGGGACCGTCGAGATGGAGGCGGAGATCCGCATCCGGTTCGACTACGGCCGCATCGTCCCCTGGGTCAGGCGCACCGACGGCCACATGCACGCGGTGGGCGGGCCCGACTCCGTCTGGATCCACTCCGGCGTTCCGTTGAAGGGCGGCGACTTCCGGCACAAGGGGCGCTTCACCGTGGCGGCGGGCGAGCGGGTGCCGTTCGTGTTCACCTGGCACCCTTCCCACCAGCCGCAGCCCGATCCGATCGATCCGCTGGAGCAGCTCGACCAGACCAGCGCCATGTGGCGGGAGTGGGTCGCGCGGTGCGGGTACGCGGGCCCGTGGCGGGACGCCGTCGTCCGCTCGCTGATCACGCTCAAGGCCCTCACGTACGGGCCCACCGGTGGGATCGTGGCCGCTCCCACGACGTCACTCCCGGAGGACCTGGGCGGCGTCCGCAACTGGGACTACCGGTTCTGCTGGCTCCGCGACGCCGCCATGACGCTCGACGCCCTCACCAGCTCCGGGTATGTCGAGGAGGCCGACGCCTGGCGCACCTGGCTGCTGCGGGTCATCGCCGGCCGCCCCGAGGACCTGCAGGTCCTCTACGGTGTCGCCGGAGAGCGGCGGCTGCCGGAGCTGACGCTCGACTGGCTGTCCGGCTACGAGGAGTCCCGGCCGGTGCGGATCGGCAACAGCGCCGCCGGGCAACTCCAGCTCGACATCTACGGCGAGGTCGTCAACGCCCTCTACCAGGCCCGCAAACACGGCATGCCGCCCAACGACCACGCCTGGGCCATGATCCGCAAGGTGATGGAGTTCCTGGAGCACAACTGGGACCAGCCCGACGAGGGGCTGTGGGAGGTCCGCGGCCCACGACGGCACTTCGTCCACTCGAAGGTGATGGCCTGGGTCGCGGCCGACCGGATGGTCCGCGTCGTCGAGGAGCTCGGCCGCACCGGCCCGGTCGAGCGGTGGCGGACGCTGCGCGAGCGGATCCACGCCGAGGTCTGCGAGAAGGGCTTCGATCCCGAGCGCGGCACGTTCACCCAGTCGTACGGCTCCCGCGAGCTGGACGCCTCCCTGCTGCTGATCCCCATCGTCGGCTTCCTGCCGGCCGACGACCCCCGGGTGATCGGAACGGTGAACGCCATCGAGCGGGAGCTCATGACCGACGGCCTCGTCCTGCGCTATCCCCTGGCCGAGGACAACACGGTGGACGGCCTGCCCGGCGGAGAGGGCGCCTTCCTCGCCTGCAGCTTCTGGCTGGCCCAGGCCCGCGCCATGATGGGCCGCCGCGAGGAGGCCGTGGAGCTGTTCGAGCACCTGCTGTCGCTCACCAACGACGTCGGCCTGCTCGCCGAGGAATACGATCCCCACCTCGGCCGCCAGCTCGGCAACTTCCCCCAGGCGTTCAGCCACATCCACCTGATCCGGACCGCTCTGTCGCTCTGCTGACCCACGGCCTCACCTCTGGTGCCGGGGGCGACGCGTTGCCATCGGCATACTCGCGGACGTATATTCGTAGGCGAGTAAAGGAGGCGGCATGGCGAAACGACGCAAGGTGAACAACATGCTCGGCCTCGCCGTGCTCGCGACCGTCATCGAGCGACCGATGCATCCGTACGAGATGGCCTCGCTCGTGCGTGCCCGCGGCAAGGACGACGACATGCGGATCAAGTGGGGTTCGCTCTACACCGTCGTACGAAACCTGGAGAAGCACGGCTTTCTGGAGGTGGCGGGCAGCGACAAGGAGGGCGGTCACCCGGAGCGGACGATCTACCGCATCACCGACGCGGGGCGGCAGGAGTACGCCGACTGGGTGCGGGACCTCCTCGCCACTCCCGAGCGCGAGCAGTCCGCGTTCAAGGCGGCCCTCTCGGTGTGGGGCATCCTCACCCCCGACGAGGTCACGAGCCTGCTCCGCGGCCGGGTGGCCCTGCTGGAGAAGGAGCTGGCGGACCAGCGGGCGGCCCTGAACGGGCACCTCTCGGAGATACCCCGCCTGTTCCTCGTCGAGGCCGAGTATGACCTGGCCGTTCGCGAGGCCGAGCTCGCCTGGACCAGGTCCCTGCTCGGGGAGCTCAGCGAAGGCACCTTCCCCGGCCTGGACGCGTGGCGTCACTGGCACGCCACCGGTGAGGTGCCGCAGGAGTTGCACGACCTGTTCGGCAGGGGCATCGGCGCCGACTGACGACCGCTCGGTCACACGGCCCCGGCGGGGTGCGGGAACACCCCACCGGGACCTCATCCTCGAACCGATCCGCGGAACGGAAACCCGGCCACGAGGTGGCAACCGCAACATTACCCGGGCTCCGTCCCCGGCCGGTTCGGACACGCATGATCCGGAACCGGAGGAGACACATGGAGAACAACACCCGCCACGCGCAGTCCCAGGCGCCCCGCATGGAGGGCGCGACGGCCCGGTGGTACGCCCGCCAGCGTGGCTCGGCGCCCCAGATGGCCGCCGTCCGGCGCCAGGCCGCCGAGCTGACGGCCGCCCTCCCGTCCGGCGCCGCGATTCTGGAGATCGCGCCCGGGCCGGGCTACCTGGCGGTGGAGATGGCCCGGCTCGGCTTCACGGTCACCGCGCTCGACCTCAGCCGGACGTTCCTGGAGATCGGCGCCGGAAACGCCCGCCTGGCGGGCGTCTCGATCGACTTCCGGCACGGTGACGCCGCCGACCTCCCCCTCGGCGACGACTCGTTCGACCTGATCGTGTGCCAGGCCGCGTTCAAGAACTTCGGGCGTCCCGTCGACGCGCTCGACGAGATGCATCGGGTGCTGCGTCCCGGCCGCTCGGCGGTCATCCAGGACATGAACCGGGACGCCACGAACGCCGACATCGACGAAGAGGTCGAGAGGATGGGGCTCAGTCCGCTGAACTCCGTCATGACCAAGGTGCCCCTGCGGGCACTGCGGCGGCGGGCCTACTCACGTGGCCGCTTCGAGCGGATCGCCGCCGACAGCGCCTTTCCCACCTGGTCCATCCGCGCCGACGGGATCACCCTGGAGGTGCACCTGATCAAGGACGCGACGGCCTGACCGATTGCCGGCGAGGCGGCGCACGACCGGAACCCCGGCCGCGCGCCGCCTCAGGGCAGGCCGTACCGCGCCCTGATGGCCGTGGCCTCGGCCTCCGTCACCTCCGGCGGCGTGCGGGCCAGTGCCGTGCGCAGGTCGGCGAGCACGCGATCGCTCACCTGCCGGACCCGGGAGCGATGGTGGGCGAACTCCGCGTCGAAACGCTCGGCCGCCGCCCCGCTCCACACCGTGCCCGTGTGCAGGTCGCGGTACGGCCCCTCGATACCCCTCTCGATCTCGTCGACGAGCGGTTCCACCGTGCGCAGCGCCTGCTGGACGGCCACATACAGGGGGTTCGGCACGAGCTGCGCCACGGTCAGCCCCGCTTCCCGCCGGAGGACCGCCCGGCCCCGGAAGGACCCGGCGACACGGCGCTCGCGTCCGTGATCAGCTTCGGTGCGATCAGCCTCATCAGCGCCACCACATCAGCCGCGTTGTCCCGCCCCGCCACACCGATTTCGAGTTGGATGTTCAGCTCCGCCCTGCCTTGTACGAGCATCGCATAAGCAGAGTTTGATTTGCTGTACCTATCCTTGAAGTAGTATCCAATGGCTCCGGGAACGATTTCCGGCAACGATGAGGCCCCCTGGGCCAACCGCTCTTGAATCTCCCCAACCGACCCGCCGGGGGTGAGTTCAATCTGCAGGAATTTTCTGTGGCCACCCTCCCGCTCATAAACAGCGCAACCGCCATCGCCCAGGCCATTTACCGCTGCGAGATCGAAAGACCCTCGCGCCAGGGGCGAATGGAGGCCAGTCATGAGCTGCGCGGCGTTCAAGGGAACATAGTCACACAGGTAAGGAGCGGTGGCACCGTCGGGCATCGGACTACGGTCGACCGTCTGTGCTTCATTCCGACACGCCGCAGAGAAAAGCAGAGCCGACAATGCCATCAGTGCCAAAATGGATGATTTAGACATCATGGCTCGTACTGAGCAAAGCCTCGGTCGAAGCCCTGATCCAGGCGATCCTCGACCGAGCGCCAGGGATCTCCGGAAGGACCCTCGTAGAGCCAGCGCTCGTATGCCTCCAGTCGCGTGTCGTCGACCCCTCCACCCGGCACCCTCCCGATCATCTCACTGCGGGTCATTATCGTTCGGCCGTCGTCCTTAAGGAAATTGTTCGGGTTTTGGCGAGGGTCGTCACCCTTTTTCAGCCCTTCCAGAGACGCCCATGGATGCGTCGACGCGGCAGGCTCACCCGCTCCGAAAGCACCATACTTCAGCATGGCCTGAACCGTAAGGTCATGCAGAAGGATATGAGCCTGGTCGACGGCCGAGTTCGCATCGCTTCGCGCCTTGCTCTCGGCCTCTCCTTGAGCGGCATCCTCTATTAAGCCCGTCCAGGCTCCGATGACACCTGCCACAATCGGGATTCCCGCCTTTTGTGGAATGGCAAGCCCAGTGTTGACTACGGCGGTGAGGATCTTCATGTTGCGTTCTTGCGCCTCATCCAGGGATTTACCTTCCTCGATCTTCGCGAGACCTGCCGCATCAGTGATGAACGCAAATCCAACTCCCACCTGTTTAGCATTGGTGAGCAAAGTCCCTTGATCCTTGCTCTCGGTTAGATCCTTGGCGCCCTGATCCATAAGCCAGCCGGTGGAAGCCGTCTGCGCGGCCATGACCGGGGTGAAAGCCGCCGCGTCCGTGAACGCCTCCCGCATCACCAGCCTTAAATCATCCTTTACGAATTGCGCCCCCCATGGATCCCGACCGGCAAGACCGGGATTGTCCGATCCACGAACCCCAGGAACGACAGGATCGTTCCCCTTCATCGCGACGTAATCGATGTCGCTGATGTAGCCGGCGAGGATGCGGCCGGTGGTCACCGGTTTGACCGGGGGATCCACGGCGTCGCCCTTGTCAATCCGCTCGGCTTCGAGGTGGACGAACTCCGAGGTCAGCTTGGCCGACAGGTAACCCCGCGACGGATGCTCCGGCGAGCCGTCGTGGTCGCGGAAGGTGAGCGTGGCCGCCTCCAGCGCCTTTCCCAGCGCCACGCCCTGGTCGGGCATCGCGCGTTCGACCAGGAAATGCCGGAGCGCGGTCGGATCTTCGGTGAAGAAGTCCTGGGCCGCGGCCGGATCACGGCTCAACGCCTCCATCAGCGCGACCATCACGCCGGGATCCACCCCGGGACGTCGTTCCTCACCCTTGCGATCCCACGCGTCCAGGCCCTTCGCCACCGCGGTCAGAAACCGGCTGTCGTACGTGCCGTACCGCAGCGCCGAGGCGACTGCCAGTCCGTCCCGCCAGCTGGGGCCGATCCCCGTCGTCAGCTTGTCACGCCAGGCGGGGTCGAGCCGGGAACTCGCCGCGGCCAACGCCTTCCCCAGCGCGGCCTGCAACCGCCGCGCCTTCTGATCCCCCGCCTTCACCGTCGCCTTCATCGCCTCCCGGAAACGGTCCGCCCCGAGCACACTCATCAAGGCCGTGGCGAATCCGGCGTCGCCCACACGCTTCTCCAGCACCGCGAGCGCCTTCTCGTCGATCTCGCCGCCGCCGGCCGCCTCGGTGACCTTCCTCACCGCGGCGTAGACCTCGGGATCGTGAGCGGCCTTCCCGTACAGGGCCTCATCGAAGGCCCACAGCTCGGCGGGCACACCCGAGCTGTCCCACTCCGACTTCTCCGCGCGGATCGTCTCCACGCGCCGCCGCAGGTCAGGACGGCCCGACGCGATCCAGGACCGCGCCTCGCGCAACACCGCCAGGCCAGAGGTGTCCAGGTCGATCTTCCCAAGCTCCCGGCCGATCACCGGCTCGTTGCGTCCGAGCGCGTCTTCCAACCGGCCCAGCGCCCGTTCGAACGCCTCCAGCGCGTCGGGATTGAGGCCGGAGAACCCACCGGAGACCCCGGCGGTGGGAGACACCTGCGGGGCGGACGAGGGCAGCCTCGGCGGGGCGGGATGCTCGACCGGAACGGGAGCCGCGGGTGGCGACGCGGGAGCCGGCAACGGCCTGGGCGATGGTTCGGTCATGAGGCCGGGGAACTCCAGCGCGATCGGCAGAACACAACAGCTCCGGGCGAAAAGGCTATGTTCTCACCATTCCTAAAGTAAAGGCATTCACCCCTACACTACGGTCTTCGCCCGGTCGGCTACGGCACATGAGACGTATCGCATCTATTTCCCCATAGAGCCGGAGATGCCGGCCGTTGTCCGCCACCGATTCGGGCAGCCGAAATCCTCATCCCGCAAATGACATACGCCGCCCGAAACGCACGCCATTCCACCTGACGCCGCCCCGGAAAAAGCGACCGGTTTCGCCCGGCGACGTTTTCCCGCCGATCGTCCCGTTCGCCGTGAGGGACGGGTACGGCGGCCCGTCAGGTCAGGGGGCCCGATAGCGCAGCAGGGTGGTGGCGATGGCGACCTGGGCCGGCTCCAGCGCGGTCTCGCCGTCCTTGATGTCCCACAACGCGTTCTGCAGCACGCGGCCGAGCGTCCAGCCGGTCGCCCGTCGCCGGTCGAGGCCGAGGGCTTCGGTCAGCAGGTCGAAGCGGCGGAGTACCGCGCGGGGCACGTCACCGGTCGCCGTCACCTCCTCCCACCGGTTGTCCAGTGCGGGCAGCAGCTCGAAGCCGGGGTCGCCGGCGAGTGGTTTGGGGTCGATGGCCAGCCAGGGCTCTCGCCGTCCGGCGAGGACGTTGTCGTAGTGCAGGTCCCAGTGCAGCAGGCGGTCACCGGGCTCGCCGATCAGTTCGGCCACGGCGGACGCGCAGGTCCGCACCAGCCGTCTCTCGGCCGGGTCTGCCAGTGCGGGGACGGCCCGCGGCACCCGGCCGAGCATGGCGGCGGCGATGTCGGCCAGGCGGCGAAGGCCCTTCGGCGCGGGCACCGCGACCAGCCGCTCCAGCAGGCCGGCCAGGATCCGCAAGGCGGCGGTGTCGTCGGCCACCGCCGACAGGGGCCGGGTCGCGTCCAGCCGCTCCAGGAGCATGGTGCCGCTCTCCGGGTCGTGGCGGAGCAGGCGAACCACTCCGTCGCCGTCCCATGCGCGCAGCCCGATCGGCTCGGTGACGTTCTCGTCGCTGACCGGCTGGAGCTTCAGCGCGGCCGGGACGCCGTCCGCGCGGGTCACCGGCAGCACGAGCGATACCATGCCGTGCCGTCCCGGCCCGTCCAATCGCAGCTCCCAGCGATCCAGGAACCCCGCGGCGAGCCGGGGCAGCTCGGCGATCCAGGCTCGGCCGGACGCACCGCCGTACTTGCTGTGCGAGGCGGCCAGCGCTTCGGGGACGTCGATGCGGATCGGCTCCTGCACGGTGAACGCCTCCTTCCCGGGCCCCCGCTCCGATCGCGTGGCACGAAGGAGACGGTGCCGGTGCGGACCGGAACCGGCTAGAACTGCTCGGCGATCCGGGCGAGGAGGCGGGCGAACTCGGGCGGCGGGGCGACGACGAGCCGGGTCTGCCCGTCGTGGTCGACCAGATCGGCCTGGATGCGGGTCAGCCGGTCACGGTGCCACCAGTAGACGTGGGGGCTCAGCCCGTCCGCCCTGGCCGTCCACTCGCGCTGGGCGAACATCCGCAGCCGCTCGATGGCCCTGACCACGCCGATGCCGGCGACGGGATGCAGCGCGACCAGACCGCGATGCGGCAGCGCGGCCAGCATGCCGTCATCGGGCACCGTGACGAGTTCTGGCAGGCGGCGCAGGTGGGCGGCCGCGCTGGGGGCCGTGAGCAGCGAGACCCCCGTGCCGCCCAGATCGAGCCCGGTCACCGTCGGGCGCTCGTCGGTCAGCGCGTTGCCGACGGCCATGTCGAGCGCCTCACCCGGAGGGATCGGCCAGCAGAAGGCCTCCTCCGGCCGCACCGGCCGGGCGCCGATCGTGAGCACCTCGATGAGGTCGGCGCTCAGGTGCCGGCCGATGATGCGCGAGGGGTCGGGAATGCCGGGGTCGTCCGCGGCGTGGACCCGGGTGCGCAGGAGGGGCCGGATCGGCGTGAGGTTGCAGGCGTCGAACGGCTCCCCGGACACGGCGTGGGCGAGGTGCTCGGACACGAGCATGGGCCAGTCCTCGCGGCTGCGCCGACCGGCCTCCCGCCGCAGGCCCACCAGGTTGACCACGCGGTCGAGACCCGGATCGGGCTCCCCGGGCCGCCGGCTCCCCGGCTCACGCTCCTCGCCGGACGGCGCCCGCAGCGTCAGCGACCCGCCGTCCGCCGTGAACACGCAGGTGTAGCCCATGGTCTCGGCGACCAGGGCGAGAAGGGAGTCGAGATCGACGTCTTCGACGGTTCTGGCTGCGGGATGGTCCGACCTCGTCCGGCCGAGCAGTCGCCGCAAGAGTCCCAATGCACCATCCCTCCACCGCCGCCCGGTCCGTTCCGGGGCCGCGTTTCAGGGTGCCTCGTCAGGGTTGCGGAACATGCCCGACAGAGAACACGATTTCGCATCAATCACACCAACAGCCTCCATCCACACACAGAACTGTGGTGATCCGTGTCCGATCGGGAGACCGGCGATGATCGGCACGCCCAGCGGCGTCAGCCGCTCCGCGAGCACCGGCAGAGGGTCGCCGCAGTTCACCCAGGATCCCAGGACCAGGCCCCGGACGCCGTCGAGACACCCCGCCTGCAGCAGCTGCGTCACCATCCGGTCGATCCGGTACGGCGCCTCGTCGATGTCCTCGAGCAGCACGATCCGCCCCTCCCCGCGCAGGGCGTCGGGCGTGCCGCAGAGGGCGGCGAGCAGGGACAGGTTACCCCCCGTGACGGGGCCCTCCGCCCGGCCGGGCACGAGGACGGCGTCGCCGGTGACCGAACCGGGCGTGCCTCCTTCGAACAGCGCCGCGCGCAGATGGGTGAACGTGACCGGCTCCGGGCCCTCGGGGTCGCTGATCGTCGCGGACGCCGGCATCGGGCCGAAGAGGGTGGCCACGCCGAGCCGGGTGGCGAAGGAGCGGTGCAGCGCGGTGATGTCGCTGGAGCCGAGCAGGACCTTCGGCTCGGCGCGGGCCATCGCGTCCCAGTCGAGCAGCCCGAGCAGCCGCGTGGCGCCGTATCCGCCCCGGACGCACAGGACCGCGGCCACCGAGGGGTCGCACCACGCCTCCTGCAGGTCGGCGGCGCGGGCGGCGTCCGGTCCCGCGAGGTAGCCTTCTCCGGCCAGTACGGCGGAGCCGAGCACCACCTCCAGGCCCAGATCGCCGAGGACGGCCACGCCGCGCTCCAGCCGTTCGGGATCGACCGGGCCCGATGGCGCGACCAGCGCGACCCGGTCGCCGGGCCGCAGCCGTCGCGGCACGCGTGGCGTGTGGGGGCCCGCCGCCGGCGGCCCGCCTGGGAACGTTACGGAGGCGTCATCGCCCGCCCCGCCCGGGATGCGCTCACTCACCCCCCAAAGGGTGTCAGACTTAGCCGTACCTATGCGACCTCCGACGCACATACTCGTGGTCAACGGTGTCAAGGTCCGCCGGCCGGTCTTCGTGATCGGCGCCCCGCATTCCGGCGCGGACCTCCTCGGCCGTGCCCTCAAGCGCTCGCCCGGCCTTCACATGACCATGGGACGCGCGTCGGTCGCCCGGGTCGTGTACGCGTTCGCGCGGCGGCCCTCCATCGCCCGCAGCGGCGGGGCGCCGAGCGTCCTGCGGGACGTCCTGGCGGAGGCGTGGCAGATCGTCCCCGGGGCCTGCGCCGAGTGCGCCGCGGTCTGCCGGGAGGCGGGCGGCATCGTCGGCTCGGGGCCGTGCGTGGGCCCGGGCACGCTGTCCCGGTTCGGCGACGCCAGCCCCGACCTGCTCTACAGCGCTCCGATCCTGCTGCAGGCCTTCCCCGACGCCCGGCTGATCCAGATCATCAGGGACGGCCGGGACGTGGTGGCCGACATGCTGGCCGACCCGGCCTGCATGCGGTGGTTCAAGCCCCACATGCTGAGCGAGGACGCCGAGTTCCCCAACCCGTTCCTCGGGGTGCGGGCCGCCGAGCACCGGGAGCGGTGGAACGCGATGCCGGCCGCGGGCAAGTGCGCCCTGCGGTGGCGCGGCGCGGTCCGGCTCAGCGCGGCGTTGCGCCATGAGCTGCCCCCCGAGCAGCTCCTCACCCTCCGGTACGAGGACGTGCTGACCTCTCCGGGCGACGCCATCGGCGCGGTGTCGGACTTCCTGGAGACCAGGGTGTCCACCATCGCCCTGTACGGCACGGCGGCGTCGAAGCCCGGCGGCTGGCGCAAGCGGCTGTCGGCCGCCGACGCCGACCTCGTCGCGCGGGTGGGCCGCGACGAGCTCAGTCGCCTGGGCTACCGCTGACCTGGGCGGCCGGGGCGGCCGGCGACGAGCCGTCGCTGAACTGGGTCCGGTAGAGCTCGGCGTAGGCCCCGCCCAGGTTCAGCAGGTCCTCGTGGCGGCCGGTCTCCACCACCCGGCCGTCCTCGACCACAAGGATCTTGTCGGCCTCGCGGATGGTCGACAGCCGGTGGGCGATCACCAGGGAGGTCCGTCCGCGCAGGGCGGTCTTCAGGGCCTGCTGCACCGCGGCCTCGGACTCCGAGTCGAGGTGGGCGGTGGCCTCGTCCAGCACGACGACCCTGGGCGCCTTGAGCAGCAGCCGGGCCAGCGCCATCCGCTGCTTCTCGCCGCCGGACAGGCGGTAGCCGCGGTCGCCGACGACCGTCTCCAGCTCTTCGGGGAGGTTCTTGACGAGGTCGGCGATCTGGGCGGCGCGCAGGGCGTCCCAGATCTCCTCGTCGGTGGCCTCGGGCCTGGCGTACCTGAGGTTGCTGCCGATCGTGTCGTGGAACAGGTGGGCGTCCTGGGTGACCACGCCGACGGTGTCCCTGATGCTGTCTAGGGTGGCGTCGCGCACGTCGAGGCCGTTGATCCTGACCGCTCCCTCGTCGACGTCGTACAGCCGGGAGGCCAGGGAGGTGATCGTGGTCTTGCCCGCGCCGGAGTGGCCGACCAGCGCCACCATCTCCCCGGGGCGGGCCACGAACGACACCTCCTTGAGAACCTCCTGCGAGGGCCCGGTGTCCGGGCGTGCCACCGATTCGAGGGACGCCAGCGAGACGTCCGACGCCGCCGGGTAGCGGAACCGCACGGCGTCGAACTCGACGGTCACCGGCCCGTCGGGGATGGGCTCGGCGCCGGGCCGCTCGGCCACCATCGGCTTGAGATCGAGCACCTCGAAGACCCGGTCGAAGCTGACCAGCGCCGTCATCACGTCCACGTGGACGTTGGAGAGGCTGGTCAGCGGGCCGTACAGGCGCAGCAGCAGCGACGAGAGCGCGACCAGGGTGCCGAGGGCGAACGCCCCGGAGACGGCGAGCTCGCCGCCGAACCCGTAGACGAGCGCGGTCGCCAGCGCGGCGACCAGGCCGAGCGCGATCCGGAAGACCGCGCCGTACATCGCCACTGTCACGCCGACGTCGCGCACCCGCCCGGCGCGCTCACCGAAGTGGTGCGCCTCCTCGTCGGGCCTGCCGTACAGCTTGGCGACCATGGCGCCCGCCACGTTGAACCGCTCGGTCATGACCGAGCTCATCTCGGCGTCGAGCTGCATCTGCTCCCGCGTGATCGCCGACATGCGGCGCCCCACCCACTTGGCCGGGAGGATGAAGACCGGCAGCAGGACCAGCGCCACGAGGGTGATCTGCCACGACAGGACGAGCATGGCGACGAGCACCATGACCAGGCTCACCACGTTGGAGACCACGGACGACAGGGTGCTCGTGAGGGCGCGCTGCGCCCCGATCACGTCGGTGTTGAGCCGGGAGACGAGCGCGCCCGTCTGCGCCCGCATGAAGAACGCCACCGGCATGCGCTGGACGTGGTCGAACACCTCGGTGCGGAGGTTGTAGATCAGGCCCTCGCCGATTCGGGCGGAGTACCAGCGCTGGAGCAGTCCGAACAGGGCGTCGACCAGGGACAGCCCGGCGATCGCCAGCGCCAGCCCCAGGACGACGTCGCTCCGCCTCGGCATGATGCCGTCGTTGATGATCGACCTGATCAGCAGCGGATTGGCGATCACGATGGCGGCGTCGACGACGACGAGCGCGAGGAATCCCACGATCTGGCGCCGGAAGGGACCGGCGTAGCGGGCGATGCGCCGCACGGTGCCCGGCGCCAGCCTCTCCTTGGTGACGGAGCTGTCACGCCGTAACGACCGCATCATCTGGGGGCCGTAACCCCCGCCCATATTTGCCATAACCCGCATATCCTCCCACCGGTCCAGCATCGGCAGGAGGTCTCCGATTCCTCCCTCAGCTCCGGGCGAACAGCGCCCGGATCCGTACCACCTGTTCGGCCCGTTCGGCGGCGGCCTGCTCCGCCAGAGTCCGGCCGGGCGCGCCCTGCAGGAGTCTCTTGGTCGCCGTCGCCGCGGCCCGGTCGGTCGCCAGCAGCGCCGACGCGAGATCGCGCACGGCCTCCGCCGCGCCCACCGTCCGCGCCGTCAGGCACAGCTCGATGGCACGGGAGACGCCGACGATGTCGACCAGCGGCTTGGTCCCCGTCAGGTCGGGCACCAGGCCCAGAGCGGGCTCCTTCATGCAGAACATCACGTCGTCCGCGACCACCCGAAGGTCGCAGGCGAGCGCCAGTTGGAATCCCGCGCCGATCGCGTGGCCCTGGACGGCCGCGATCGACACGATGTCTGGCCTGCGCAGCCACAGGAAGCCCTGCTGGAACTCGGCGACACGCCGTTCGAGCGCCCCGTCGTCGAGGGCGGCGACCGCCGGCTGAGAAGGACGGCCCCTCGCCTCGGACCACGACGACGCGCACCTGGTCCGGGAGGTCCTCCCCGATCCGGGCCAGTGCCGACCAGGTCGCCAACGTCTGAGCGTTGTGTCTGCCCGGCCGGTCAAGAGTTATCGTCGCGATCTCGCCGTCCACCTCGAAGCGCACTCCGACCTCGGCCGGCGCGGCCGCCGAGATCGTCTCCGTGTACGGGTCACCCGCCGCTGCGACGTGCTCCCCGTTCCCCCCTTGTGCCGTTTCCGCCATGCCTGTCGTTCCTGCCCTCGTCGGAGCCGATGGCCTCGCACGGCCGGTCCGGTGCGGCGCACCGCCCGTGCCAGGGGCCGCGCTCCTCTCGTCCGCGGTCGGGCCCGAGCCTACCGAACATCGTTCTGGCATCCGGGTCGCGACCACTCCTCCAGCGGGAACGAGCGGCTGCGGTCACGCGTCGTGAGGCGGATTCCTAGCGCTTGGACTTGCCGCGGGTCGCCCCGCCACGCCCACGCAGAGTCACTCCGGACTCGCTCAGGATGCGGTGGATGAACCCGTATGACCGGCCGGTAGAAGCAGCCAGAGCGCGGATACTCTCACCCGCGGAATAGCGCTTCTTGAGATCACTGGCCAGCTTTTCGCGGTCGGCCCCGGTCACCCGGGTGCCCTTCTTGAGAGTCTCGGCCACGAGTACCTCCTGTAGTGCCAGACTTCCGCAGCGTTACTTCAGCCCATGATCAGTCATTTCGACGGGATCGGCTACCTACTCCGCGGGAAAAGATCCCTACCCGCTCAAATTAAGATCAGGCGAGTGCCACAAGATCGGAAAATTCGTCGCTCCATGCGTCTTCTACTCCGTCTGGCAACAGAATCACCCTATCCGGCCGGAGGGCCTCTACGGCACCCTCATCGTGTGTGACCAGCACAATCGCCCCCGTGTAGGAGCCGAGGGCCGACAGCACCTGGTCTCTGGAGGCCGGATCGAGGTTGTTGGTGGGCTCGTCGAGGAGCAGCACGTTGGCGCTCGACAGCACCAGCGTCGCGAGGGCGAGGCGGGTCTTCTCGCCGCCGGACAGGACGCCCGCGGGCTTGTCCACGTCGTCGCCGGAGAAGAGGAACGAGCCGAGGACCTTGCGCAGGTCGACGTCGGCCAGATCGGGTCCGGCCGAGCGCATGTTCTCCAGCACGGTGCGCCCGGCGTCGAGGGTCTCGTGCTCCTGCGCGTAGTAGCCGAGCTTCAGCCCGTGGCCGGCCCTGACCTCCCCCGTGTCGGGCGTCTCGATGCCGCCGAGCAGCCGCAGCAGGGTGGTCTTCCCCGCGCCGTTCAGGCCGAGGATCACGATCCGCGAGCCCCTGTCGACGGCCGCGTCGACGTCGGTGAACACCTCGAGCGAGCCGTACGACTTGGACAGGCCGTGCGCGGTGAGCGGCGTCCTGCCGCAGGGGGCCGGATCGGGGAAGCGCAGCTTGGCGACCCGGTCGCTGCGGCGCTCACCCTCCAGCCCGCCCAGCAGGCGCTTGGCCCGGCGCTCCATGTCCTGCGCGGCCTTGGCCTTGGTGGCCTTGGCCCGCATGCGGTCGGCCTGCGACAGCAGCGCGGACGCCTGACGCTCGGCGTTGGCCCGCTCCCGCTTCCTGCGCTTCTCGTCGGTCTCCCGCTGCGCCAGGTAGGCCTTCCAGCCGACGTTGTAGGTGTCGATCACGCACCGGTTCGCGTCGAGGTGCAGGACCCGGTTTACCGTCGCTTCAAGAAGGTTGACGTCGTGGCTGATGATCACCAAGCCGCCCTGGTGTGAGCGCAAAAAATCACGAAGCCAGCCGATTGAGTCTGCATCGAGGTGGTTTGTCGGCTCGTCAAGCAGGAGAGTCTCGGCCCCGCTGAAGAGAATCCTGGCCAGCTCGACCCGTCTGCGCTGGCCGCCCGAGAGGGTCTCCAGCGGCTGTCCGATGACCCGGTCCGCCAGGCCGAGGCTCGACGCGATGGACGCCGCCTCCGACTCCGCCGCGTAGCCGCCCAGCACGTGGAGACGGTCTTCCAGGCGTCCGTACGCCCGGACGGCCCGGTCGCGCACCCGCTGGTCGTCGGAGGCCATGCCCACCTCGGCCGCCCGCAGGTCGCGCAGGACCTCGTCCAGCCCCCGGGCCGACAGGATGCGGTCGCGGGCGAGCACGGAGAGGTCGCCGGTGCGCGGATCCTGCGGGAGATAGCCGACGCTGCCGGCGATCGTCACGCCGCCGGCCGCCGGGATGCCCTCCCCGGCCAGGACCTTCGTCAGCGTGGTCTTCCCCGCGCCGTTCCGGCCGACGAGGCCGATCTTGTCGCCGGGGTTGACGCGGAATGTGGCGCCCTCGATGAGCAGCCGGGAGCCCGCGCGCAGTTCGATGTCAGTAGCGGTGATCATGATGAGAGAAGACACTCCCGTGAGGAGACGGCGGGGACTCGGCGCAGGGACCGATCAGTCGGGAGTGGACATGTGCGCCATCCTAATCCCCGTACCGGACGCGAGCGAGGCGACAAGGACGTCGCCACGCTCCCGCGGCGGCCCAGGCGGTCCCTACGCCGCGCCGTCCCGGGCGGGATCCACGACTCCGGGGTCCACGGCACCGGGCTCCACGACAGGATTCATGACGGGATCCACGACGCGGATCCGGACGGCGCGGAACATCGAGGGCGTCCCCCGCAGGACGGCGAACCCGGGGTCGGGGACGGTCAGGAACGGCCCGGTCTCCAGGGCGAGGATCGGCGCCAGGCGCCGGTCCTCCCGCAGTTCGTCGACCGCCCGCCTGTCCCCGCCGAGCACCACCGCGTCGAGGTCGGCCTCCCGTGGGCCCAGCACCCGGAGGGCGACCTCGGCCGCCGCGCGCAGCGCCTGCGCCGCCTGGTTGTCCCTGCGCCGGGCGAACCGCTGCTGCGACCAGCCGCCCGCCGCGCTGCGCCCGTGCACCTGCCGGGACCCGACCTTCGACACGACCAGGCGTTCCCCGGTGAACACGCCGGCCGCGTGACCGCCGAGCCGTACGAGCAGCACCCCGACCGTCCGCTCCCGGGACGCGTGGGCGAGCAGCGCCGCCACCCGGCCGTCCACGCCATCGGCGCCGTCCACCAGAGCGGCTTCGCCCAGCCGATCGGCGCCGTTCACCCGGGCGGCCGGGAGGCGGAGCGGCGGGAACGGCACCCGGCACTCGGCCAGCGCTCCGTCCGCCCCTTCCAGGCGCACGGCCTCCCATCCGTCCGCTCCGGCGACCGGGACGCCGGCGACCGCGGTGACGGGCCCGTGCCGTTCCGAGAAACGCGCGATCCATGTCGCGAGCCGTTCCGGGGCCACCGTGACCCATCTGCCCCCGCCCGCCGCCGGCCGTGCTGTCATGGCAGCTCAGACTACCTGTCAGACAATCTCTGGGACCACACACAACTCATGGGGAAATGTAGGTGAATTCCGTGTCTTATTGACCGATCCATGGACTCATTAGGCTCAGAATTCATTCGTGTCGGTCTCCTCCTCCTCGGCGGTACCGTTTACCACGCCGCTCGCCACGGCCGCTCCGGACGGCCCCCCGCCCGGCCACTACCCCGTCGCGGGATTCGTCCCGCAGGCCCCGGCCTTCCCGGGACAGGCCCCGGACACCGGTCCCCGGAGTCCCGGCCGCACCCCGCAGGGATCGCCGGGCGCCCCCTCGGGCCCCCTCTTCCTCCCGGTCGTCGACCTCGACACCGGAGGCGTGGTGGCCGTCGAGGTGATCGCCGATGCCGGCTCCGGCGAGCCGGGACCGGCCGGGACGGTCAACGGCGTCGTCGCGGCGACCCGCGAGGAGGCCCTGCTGCCGCTGATTCTGCCGATCCCCGCCGCGGCGGTCGTCCGCGGTTCGGCCGGCCTCGCGCCGCTGCACGAGGCGCTGCGGGTGTGCAACCGCCGCCCCCGCGAGATGATCCTCGTGATCGAGGGCGACGTCTCCCCCGCCGACCGGCGGCCCTTGCTGGCCGGCGTCGACGGCCTGCGGGCGGCCGGCTATCTCATCGCCTTCGGCGGCCTGGGGACCGCGCACCTGCCGCTCGACATGCTCGCCGACGCGTCGCCGTACGTGATCGTGCTCTCCGGTGACCTGCTCGCGCGCGTGCCGCGCGACCCGCGCCGGGGGGCGGTGGTCGAGTCGCTGGTACGGCTGGCCCGCGGCATCGGCGCGCACGTCCTGGCGCCGGGGCTGCACGACGAGGCGCAGCTGGGCGCCGTGCGGAGCTGGGGAATCCGGCTGGCCCAGGGCCCGCTGCTCGCGCCGCTCGACTGGCGTCCCTCCCAGGGCCACGGCCGGGTCCACGTGCCCCTGCCGGTGCCCGAGACCACCCCGGCCGGCGCCATGCTCGGACCCCGCGTGCAGGAGTTCCTGCTGCCCGCGGTGACGCTGCCCGCCGACTCGCCGGCCGAGGACGTGGTCGCCGCGCTGAGCGCCGAGCCCTCGATCACCAGCGTCATCCTGGTCGACGAGTACCAGCGCCCGCAGGGCAGCGTGGACCGCAGCCGCTTCCTGCTGTTCATGGCCGGCGCGTACGGCCACGCGCTGCACGCCAGGAAACCGGCGCGGCGGCTGGCGGACCAGCCCAAGGTGGTGCCCAAGACGACGCCCGCGATAGCGGCCATGCAGGTGGCGGGCCGGGACAACGCCCGGGTGTACGACGACATCGTGGTGGTCGACGAGGTGGGCCGCTGCATGGGCGTGGTGCGGGTGAGCGACCTGATCAGGCACGTCGCGGACGCGCGCCAGTCCCGCTGAGCGGGGCCCTCGGAGTGCCCTCGGGGGCTCTCACAGCCAGCCCTGGGCCTGCGCCTTCTGCACCGCCTCGATGCGGTTGCGGGCGCCCGTCTTCTGGATCGACGAGGACAGGTAGTTGCGCACGGTGCCCTCCGACAGGTGCAGGCGACCGGCGATGTCGACGATGGTCGAGCCGTCGGCGGCGGCCTCGAGCACCTGCCGTTCGCGTGGGGAGAGCGGATTGGGGCCGGCGCTGAGCGCCGCGGCGGCGAGCCCGGGGTCGATGACCCGTTCTCCGGCCAGCACCCGCCTGATGGCGGCGGCCAGCTCCCGGGCGGGGCTGTCCTTCACCAGGAAGGCCGCGGCCCCCGCCTCCATGGCCCTGCGCAGATAGCCCGGCCGCCCGAAGGTGGTCAGGATCATCACCTGGCACTCGGGGACGCGGCTGCGGATCTTCCCGGCCGCCGTGATGCCGTCCGTTCCGGGCATCTCGATGTCGAGCAGCGCGATGTCCGGCCTGACCTCGGCCGCGACCGTGACGGCCTCGTCTCCGGTGGACGCCTCGCCCACGACCTCGATGTCGGGCTCCAGCCCCAGCAGGGAGGCCAGCGCCCCTCTGATCATGCTCTGGTCCTCGGCCAGCATCACCCTGATCACGCGCACAACCTACCGCTGGTCAGATGGCCGCCGGCACTTCCACGACCGGCCTGGGGATCCGCACGCGCAGGCGGAACCCCGCGGACGCCGGTTCCGCCTCCACCGACCCTCCCGCCGCGGCCACCCGCTCGCTGAGCCCGCCGAGTCCGTTGCCCGGCTGGTACGGCCCGGGACTGCCGTTGTCCGCCACCTCCAGCACGGCGCCCTCCCTGCCGTACGAGAGGTTGATCTCGCACTTCGTGGCCCGCGCGTGCCGGAGGACGTTGGTGACGGCCTCCCGTACGGCCCAGCCGAACAGTCCGTCGAGCGCGTCCGGCAGCGGGGTGCCCTTGGTCCGCACGGTCAGCGACACCCCTGCGGCGTCGAGCGCCGCCCTGGCCCCGTCGATCTCGTCCGACATGCAGCGCCTGCGGTAGCCCGTGACGGCCTCCCGCACCTCGACCAGCGCCTGCCGGGCGACCGACTCGATGTCGGCGACCTCCTGGGCGGCCCGGCCGGGGTCGTTCTCGGCCATGCGACCGGCGAGCTCGCTCTTCAGCACGATCAGCGAGAGGCTGTGCCCGAGCAGGTCGTGCAGGTCGCGGGCGATCCGCAGGCGCTCCTCGGTGGCCGCGAGCCCGGCGATCTCCCGCTGCGCCATCCGGAGCTTCAGAACCAGCACCCGGGTGTTGCGGACGCTGATGAACAGCACGCCGAGCGTCACGATCTCGAGGACCAGTATGCCGAGGGTCGCGACGTCGGCATGGACGATGTGGCCCTCGACCAGGACCACGACGACCATGGCGCCCATCATGACGAGCGCGCCCCTGGGCTTCAGGGACATGGCGGAGATGACGGTCAGGTAGATCGGCAGCGCGAGCCAGCCGCCGCCGAACAGGAGCGGGTAGACGACCGCCATCAGGGTGGTGAGGCTCAGCAGGGGAAGCGTCCAGCGGCTCCAGGTGCCGTTGTCGCGCGGGCTGAGGGCCGTCGCCGAGTAGGACACGATGAAGCCCACCACCGCCGCGATCTGCCAGCCGACCTGACCGGCGGGCACCTTGCCCGTGGCGATGTCCGCGAGGGGATAGAACAGGTAGACCAGGCCCACAGACATGCCGATGAGACGCCGTCCCCGCGAGGGTCTCTCGTCCACTCCGCCGAAGGTGAAAACGTCGGTCAGCCGGCTCATCGCGCTCCCTCCCCGTGATGCCGCCGCCGGGGCGCGCGGGGCGTCCCGGCGGGGCGGTGTTCCAAAGTGATCCAAGGGGATCCAAGGTGATGGTAGGTCACCCTCGTCCGGTCGTCTCTAGTCGCGCACGGTCGCCCGCCGGTAGGCGATCAGGGCCAGCGCCCCGAGCCCGGCGGTCCAGGCGAGCAGCCCGGCGACCTCACCGGCTCGCGGTGCCTGACCGGCCACGATCCGCCAGCCGACGTTGGCGTAGTCGTACGAGGGCAGGACCTGGGCGATGGACCGCATGGCCGACGGCATGATCTCGACGGGGAACCACAGGCCGCCCAGCAGGGCCAGGCCGAACATGCCGATCATGGCGACCGGCTGCGCGGTGTCCGGAGGCAGCAGCGATCCGATGGTGAGCCCGAGCGCCGCGAACGGGATCGTGCCGGCCCACATCGTGAGGATGAGCGCGACCCACTCGCCGGCGGTGAGCGACACGTGCTGGGTCAGCACGGCGGCCAGCCCGACGAGCAGCAGCGCCGGCAGCACCAGGAGCAGCGACGCGACGAGCTTGACGACGATGATCGACCACCTCGGCAACGGGGTGATCTGCAGCTGCCGCAGCCAGCCACTGTGCCGCTCCTGCGACCACGGGACGGCCGTGGACATCATCGACGCGGCGAGCGCGCCGTACGCGCCCATCGAGACCATCAGGATGACGCTGGCCCGCACCCCCGTCGTGCTGTCGACCTGGGAGCCCCAGAGGTTGGAGTAGAGCAGGTAGAAGGCGACGGGGAAGGCCACCACGAAGATCACGTAACGCTTGTTGCGCGCCATGCGGAGCAGCTCGACCTTGAGGTAGTGCGGCACGGTCAGATCTCCTTGGTGAGAGCGATGAAGGCGTCCTCCAGATCGGCCCCGTGGACCTGGAGATCGCGTACGTCGAGGGTCGTCTTGCGGTAGAGCGCCTCGATCGTGGCGTCCGGGTCGCTCGTCCGCAGTGTGACCCGGCCGCCCTGGACCTCGACCCCGGTGGCGCCGGGCAGCGCGTCGAGCCCGGCCATCGACTGGCCGCCCAGCCGGAAGCTCACGGCGTGGCCCGCCACACTCGCCTTGATCTCGGCGGCCGTGCCGTCGGCCACCACCCGGCCGCGGGCGACGACGACCACCCGGTCGGAGTTCTCGTCCGCCTCCTCCAGGTAGTGGGTGGCGAACAGGATGGTCCTGCCCTGCGAGGCGTAGGACCGCATGTTGTCCCAGAAGGCCCGGCGCGACTCGACGTCCATGGCCGCGGTCGGCTCGTCGAGGAGCAGCAGGCGGGGCGCGCCGGCGATGGCGAGGGCGAAGCGGACCCGCTGTGTCTGCCCGCCCGACAGCCGGTCGGCCCGCCGCCCGGCCAGGTCGGTGAGGTCCGCGAGCCGGAGGATCTCGGCCAGGGGCAGCGGCTCGGGGTAGAGCCTGCGGATGAAGTCGACCGTCTCCGCGACGGTCAGCTCGGGGATCAGCGTGCCCTCCTGCAGCATCGCCCCGACCTCGCCGCGCGCCACCGCCTCGTGGGGGGTGGCGCCGAAGACCCTGATGTCACCACTGGTCGGCTTCAGCAGGCCGAGCAGCATGTTGATCGACGTGGACTTCCCCGCCCCGTTCGGGCCCAGCAGCGCGACCGTGCTGCCGGCCGGGACCTCCAGATCGAGCCCGTCGACCGCGAGCACGCCGCCATAGCTCTTGCTGACGGCGGTGAAGGCGATTGCGTTCATGGGAAAGACGGTACGGTCATGCAAAGGTAGATCATTAGTGGTACGACTCCGGCCTTCACCGTGACATTTGTCAGGCTTAGCGGCCCCCGCGGCCCGCGCCTCGCCGCGTCGGCGCCCCTGCCTACCGTGGAGAGATGGGCAGGATCCTGGTGGGCACGGCCTCGTGGACGGATCGGACGCTGCTGGCGTCGGGCTGGTACCCGCCGGACGTCACCACGCCGGAGGAGCGCCTGCGGCACTACGCGGCCCGCTTCCCGCTGGTCGAGGTCGACGCGACCTACTACGCCCTGCCGGCGGAGCACACAGCCCGGCTGTGGGCGGAGCGGACGCCCGCCGGGTTCGTCTTCGACGTCAAGGCGTTCTCACTGCTCACCGGCCATCCGACCCGCCCGGCCGCGCTGCCGGCGGAGCTGCGGCCGGCCGGCCGCCCGACGGGGAACCTGTACGCGCACCACATGGACGCCGCCGTCGTGGACCAGGTGTGGGAGCGCTTCGTCGCCGCGCTGCTGCCGCTCCGGGAGGCGGGCAGGCTGGGGGCGGTGCTGTTCCAGTTCCCCCGCTGGTTCCCCATCGGCGGACGCAACAAGCGGTACATCCTGGAGTGCAAGGCCCGGTGCGCGCCCCTGCCGATCTCGGTGGAGTTCCGCAACCGCACCTGGATGACGGAGGACAACCGGGCCGAAACCCTCGACTTCCTGCGCTCGTACGCGATCCCGTACGTGTGCGTGGACATGCCGCAGGGGTACCCCGACTCGGTGCCCCCGGTCCTGGCGGCGACCGCCGACCTGGAGGTGGTGCGGTTCCACGGCCACAGCGACAGGTGGACCAGCCACGACATCCACGAGCGCTTCGGTTATCGCTACTCGGAGGAGGAGCTTCGGGACTGGGCGCCCCGGCTGGCCGAGCTGGCCGAGCTGGCGTCCCGCACGCACGTGCTCATGAACAACTGCTACCGCGACTACGCCCAGACGAACGCGCGGCAGCTCGCCGGGGTCCTCGCGGACCTCACCGGACCGGAGAAGGCGACGCCCGGGGCCGTCGCCCCGGGCGTCGTGGACGGCGGCGACGTCAGAGGCGGCAGGCGAAGATCGCGGTGACGAGGATGGCCTTGGCCTCGATCTCCCAGAGGCGGTCCATCACCTGCTGGTGGCCCTTGCGCGGGACCATCGCCCGCACGGCCACCCAGCCCTCGCGGTGCAGCGGGGAGACGGTCGGTCCCTCCATGCCCGGCGTGATCGCGATCGCCTCGTCGATGCGCTCGGCCCGGATGTCGTAGTCGATCATGACGTAGTCACGGGCCACCAGGACGCCCTGGAGACGGCGGATGAGCTGGTTGAAGCCGTTCGACTCGGGCGCGCCGGCCCGCTTGATGAGCACGGCCTCGGAGCGCGCGATCGGCTCACCGAAGACTTCGAGCCCGACGTTGCGCAGGGTGGTCCCGGTCTCGACCACGTCGGCCACGGCGTCGGCGACGCCGAGCCGGATCGCGGTCTCCACGGCGCCGTCGAGCTTGATGACGCGGGCGTCGACGCCCTGGTCGGCGAGGTGCTTGCCGAGCAGCCCGGCGTACGAGGTGGCGATGCGCAGCCCGGTGAGGTCGGCGACGCCGGAGAAGGCGCCGGGCGTGGAGGCGAACCGGAACGTGGACTGGCCGAACCCGAGCGGCACGACTTCCTCGGCCGGGGCGCCGGAGTCGAAGAGCATGTCACGACCGGTGATGCCGGCGTCGAGCGTGCCCTCGCCGACGTAGACGGCGATGTCGCGCGGACGCAGGAAGAACAGCTCGCAGTCGTTGTCGGGGTCGACGACCACGAGCTCCTTGCTGTCCTTGCGCTGCCGGTATCCGGCCTCTTTCAGGATGGTCTGGGCGGCGTCGGTGAGCGCGCCCTTGTTCGGTACCGCGAGACGCAACATGATGCGGGAAACCCTCCAGGAGTGGGCGAGGTCGATGGCACGGGGCGGCCGCGGGAAGCCCGCGGCTACAGATGCTTGTAGACCTCGTCCAGACCGACGCCGCGCGCCAGCATGAGGACCTGGACGTGATAGAGCAGCTGGGAGATCTCCTCCGCGGCCCGCTCGGTCGACTCGTGTTCGGCCGCCATCCAGGCCTCGGCGGCCTCCTCCACGACCTTCTTGCCGATGGCATGGACGCCGGCGTCCAGTGCGGCGACGGTGCCGGACCCCGCGGGCCGGGTGCGCGCCTTCTCCTCCAGCTCGGCGTACAGCTCTTCGAAGGTCTTCATCGTCTCTCTCGGGATCGTCGGACGTGCCCGACCAGGGTATCCGCCCCGGCCGTGTTACAGGTTAGTGACCCCGCGACGTCTCATCAGGCGGACGGGTGATCGCGGCACGTAAAGGGGAATGTCAACGGGCGAGGGCGTGCGACGGCCGCCGGCGAGGAGTAGCCGCTCCCGCCCCGCGGGCCCGCCGCCGGCCGCCGCCAAGACGGGCGGCTGTCCCGGTTAAGGGGGTTCCGGCCCGCGCCGCGAGCTGCGAAATCAGCGGTGAGCCGGGCGAAGCGCACGTCTATCCCCAATTTCCTCACCTCTTGCAACTGATCCGGTTTAGTGCTGAGATCTGCACAAATTCGGCGCGCGAAAGGTACGGCCGCGCCAGAGATGAAACTCGCGGCAGGACCGATCCCGGAGGGCGCCGGCACACCATCGATCAACGCTTTCCGTCAAGATCGGAGATGTCCATGCGACGTACGACGGCGGCGGCCTGTGCCGCCCTGCTCGCCGCCCTGGGCGCGGGTTGCGCCACGAGCGGCACCGGGCCGACCAAGCAGGCGGACGCGAACGCCCCCGCGAACCTCGTCTGGTGGTCGACCGGCGGCGACGACGAGACCGCGGCCTTCCAGAAGGCCGCCGACCTCTACGCTCGGTCACACCCCGGGGTCACCATCAAGGTGCAGACCCTGAGCTGGGACGACGCGTACGCCAAGATGCTGGCCGCGTCGAGCAGCCGCAGCGGGCCCGACCTCATCTCGGGCGGCATGACCTGGACGATCCAGTTCGGACTGCGCGGCGGCATGATCGACCTGCGCTCGTTCGGGATCGAACAGCTCAAGACGCAGGCACAGCCCGCCCAGTGGAAGTCGGCCGTCTCGCCCGACGGCACCGTCTACGGGATCCCGCTCGACATGTCGACCGAGGCCCTCTACTACCGCAAGGACCTGCTCAAGAAGGCCGGCCTCGACGGCCCGCCCAAGACCTGGGACGAGCTGACCGCCGACATCGCGAAGCTCAAGGCCGCCGGCGTGAAGCGGCCGCTCAGCATCGACTGGGGCAACCTCGACTGGATCGGCTACTTCAACTTCCTCTATCAGGCCGGCGGCAGCTTCTACACGCCGGACTGCAAGCCCTCGCTCGACACCCCACAGGCCCAGCGGGCGCTGTCGTACTGGATCGACCTCTACCGCAAGGGAGGGGCGCCGACGGACACCGTCGCGACGCCGGACGCGCTCGAGACCGGCATCGCGATGGTCTACGGCGGCAACTGGAACGCCAAGGTCCTCGACACCTCCAAGCCGAAGCTGAAGGGCAAGTGGGCCATGGCGCCGCTGCCCGCCGGACCCGCCGGCCCGACCACGTTCATCGGAGGCCGGGCGGTCGGGGTGACGTCCTACAGCAAGCACGTGCAGCAGGCGGGCGACTTCGTGAGGTTCCTCTACACGGACGAGGCCATCGACGCGATCAACGCCGAGTCCAAGGCCCGCAACGTCTCCTACCTCCCGCCCAGGCCCGACAAGATCGGCGACGCGCCGTTCCCGCCGGAGCAGTCGGCGGTGTTCGGAGACATCATCAGCACGGGCGCGGCGGCGCCCGGCTGCCCGGGCTGGGACGAGAGCGCGGGCGATGTCGCCAAGCAGCTCCAGTCGGCCATCCTCGGCAAGGCGGACATGAAGACCGCGCTGAGCGAGGCCGCCAAGATCATGGGGCGTAACGCACAGTGACCGCCCGCCCGGTGACACCTGACCTCACCGGCATGCGGCACCGCTCCCTCGCCTGGCCGGCGCGCCACCCGCGCCGGCCAGGCGCACCCTCCGGGTACACCCCGGAATGTCCAGGAGTGTCCCCGGTCCTGCGTAGCGCGCGGGCCGGGGACGACCCGCTCCCCGATGGAGACGACATGGCACCGCACGCCGCCTCGCCACGATCCCGATGGCGCCGCCACGGCACGTCCTACCTGATGCTGCTCCCGTTCCTCGGCCTTTTCGCCGGATTCCTGATCTGGCCGCTGGCCAACTCCCTCTATCTCAGCTTCACCTCGTTCGACGGGGTGACCGTCCCGCGCTTCACCGGCCTGGAGAACTTCCGGAGCCTGCTGTTCGACGACGACAGGTTCCGGCACGCCCTGGGCAACACGTTCATCTACGTCGTGGCGTCCGTCGGGCTGGGCACGCTGCTGTCGCTCGGCCTGGCGCTGGCGTTCAACGGCTCCAGCTGGCCGCACCGCATCATGCGCACGATCTTCTTCCTGCCGTCGGTCACCTCCACGATCGCGCTCATGCTGCTGTGGAAGTGGATCTTCAATCCCGGCGACTACGGCCTGGCCAACACGGCGATCAGCTGGTTCGGCGGCACCGCCGTCGAGTGGCTGGCCACGCCCGGGCTGACGATCCCGATCCTCGTGCTCATGTCGGTCTGGGGCGGCATGGGCTACGGGATGGTCCTCTACGTCTCCGGGCTCAACACGATCCCGGAGGAGTACTACGAGGCCGCCCGCATCGACGGCGCCACCGACTGGCAGCGGTTCCGCCGGATCACTCTGCCGCTGCTGCGCCCGGTCACCACGTACGTCGTCGTCACGGGGCTCATCGGGGCCTTCCAGATCTTCGAGGCCGTCTACATCGTGTTCCGCGGCACCAACAACATCGGCGGCGTCCTCGACTCCGCCCTGATGATCGTTCCGTACCTGTACGACCAGGGCTTCACCCACTTCCGGCTCGGCTACGCCTCCGCGATCGCCTGGGTGCTCTTCCTGATCATCTTCGCGATCAGCATGGTCAACCTCCGCATCGGCCGCGCCCTGAAGGAGCTGTGATGGCCGCCGCCCCCACGACCACGCCGCCGATCACGGCCGCCCCGGCGGCGCCGCGGCGCTCGTCCGGCGCCCGCCCGCGCACCACCTGGCGCGGGCACCTGCTGCGCCTGCCGTTCTACCTGCTGGCGCTGACGATGATCGCGCCGTTCTACTGGATGGTCATCAGCGTCTTCAAGCCGGTCTCCGAGCTGGCCCGGCAGCCGCCGTCGTTCGTGCCCGAGCATCCCACGCTGACCAACCTCTACGACTCCGGATACTCCCCCGAACGGGTCAATCTGGGTCACCAGCAGGGTCTCTTCCAGCGGTTCGAGGTCGAGTTCGGCTTCGGCCGGTTCATGTTCAACAGCCTGGTGGTCACCGTCGCGATCACCGTGGGGTCGCTGCTGATCGCCTCACTGGCGGCATACGTGATCACCAAGCACCGGGTCCCCGGCCGGCGGGCGATCTTCCTGGTGATCGTCGCGTCCATGATGGTGCCCTGGCAGACCACACTGGTCCCCAACTATGTGATCATGCGTAACCTGGGCTGGCTCGACACCTACCAGGGATACGTCATCCCGGCGCTCGCCAAGGCGTTCGTGCTGTTCTTCCTCGTGCAGTTCCTGCACTCGATCCCCGACGAGCTGATCCAGGCCGCCCGGGTCGACGGAGCCGGAGAGTGGCGCATCTGGTGGCGCATCGTGATGCCGCTGCTCCGCCCGGCCCTCGCCGCGATGTCGATCTTCATCGTGCTCGCGGAGTGGAACAACTTCCTCTGGCCGCTGATCATCGTGCAGAGCGACGAGATGGCGAACGTCCCGGTCGCCCTGGCCCGGCTCAACTCGTACTTCCCGGGGGTGCAGAACGAGGGCGTCATCCTGGCGGGAGGGCTGCTCGCCTCCCTGCCCTCGATCGCCTTCTTCCTCCTCTTTCAGCGCCATTTCACCCGAGGGATCGTGCTCAGCGGCCTGAAGGGCTGATCCGCCCCGGGACGGCCGAAGGGCCGCGATCGTGATGATCGCGGCCCTCCGGGACGTTCTCGTGTGCGCCGGTTCAGCGGCCGGTGACCCGGCCCCGCCCGCGGCCGCCGAACCCCCGGCCACCGAGTTCCCTGCCGCCGCGCCCTGCGGGGCCGCCGGATCCCCCGCGCGACCGCTCGGCGTGCTCCGGCCGCTTCCGGCGGGACTCCGGGTCGACCGCACGGCCGCCGTCACGACCGCCGTCACGACCGCCGTCACGACCGCCGTCACGGGAGATCTCACGACCGCCCTCGCGGTACCCCTCACGGGAAGCCGCGCGGCCGCCGTCGCGGTGACCGTCCTCGAAGCGACGCGGACGGCGCTCCCCGCGCGGCCTGTCGCCCCGCTGGGGCCGCTCGGGTCGCTGCCGCTGGCGCGCCGCGGGCTCCCAGACCGCCACGGGCTCGCCGCTGGGCCGCCGGGCCCCCGCGAGCTCGGCGAGGACCGGCTCGCCTGGTTCCACGTGGTGCCGGGTCGCCGTGACGCCCGCGCGGCGCATCATCGTCTCCGTCGCGCGGCGCTCGCTCGGCAGCACCAGGGTCAGCACGGTGCCACGCTCCCCCGCCCGGGCGGTACGGCCGCCCCTGTGCAGGTAGCTCTTGTGGTCGGCCGGCGGGTCCACGTGCAGGACGAGACTGACGTCGTCCACGTGGATGCCGCGCGCCGCCACGTCGGTGCAGACCAGCACGTTGATCGCGCCCTCGCGGAACTCGGCGAGGATCCGGGTGCGCTGGTTCTGCCGCTTCCCTCCGTGCAGGCCCCCGGCGCGCACGCCGACCCGCGCCAGCTGCTTCACGACGCGGTCGACCCCGTGCTGGGTGCGGACGAACAGGATCGTCCGTCCCTCCCGGTTGGCGATCTCGGCCGTGACGTCGGGCTTCTCCTCACGCTGGACCTGGAGCACGTGGTGCTCCATCGTCTCCACGGATGAGGTGGCCGGGTCGAGCGAGTGGACGACCGGGTCGGTGAGGAAACGCTTCACCAGCTTGTCGACGTCGCCGTCGAGGGTGGCGGAGAACAGCAGCCGCTGGCCGTCGGCGGGAGTCCTAGCCAGCAGGGCGGTGACGACGGGCAGGAAGCCGAGGTCGCACATGTGGTCGGCCTCGTCGAGCACGGTCACCCGGACGTCGTCGAGCGCGCACTCGCCCTGCTCGATGAGGTCGGTCAGCCGGCCGGGGGTCGCGACGACGATCTCCACGCCTCGGCGCAGGGACTCGATCTGCCGTCCCATCGGCATGCCGCCGACGACGGTCCGGGTACGGAGGCCGAGCCCCCGGCCCAGGGGCTCGATCGTGTCGGAGACCTGGAGGGCCAGCTCGCGGGTGGGCACGAGGATGAGAGCGAGGGGACGCTTGGGCGACGCCTTCTCCCCCGCGATGCGGGTCATCGTGGGAAGGCCGAACGCGAGGGTCTTGCCTGACCCGGTCTGGCCCCGTCCGAGGACGTCGTTTCCGGCGAGGACGTCGGGGATGGCGGCCCGCTGGATGGGGAACGGCGCGGTGATTCCCTGCCTGGCCAGCCCGGCCACGAGCGGCTTGGGCAGTCCGAGCAGAGCGAATTCGTCCGCGATCTCCGTGTTCGCACGGAGGTCGAGCATGGTCACGAAATCGTGCCTTTCGTCGAAGATGACGTGTCGAGACACGCCAGGGCACGTCACTTCTGCGAAAGGACGAGCCGGTAACGGCGCGGCCGGTCGGCCGCGCACAGGGACGCGATGAGCGGGAGTCGCTCGTGGGGCCGCGTCCTGGCGGTGCTCCGCGCCCTTTCCATGAGGCGCCCCGTTGTGAGGAGCCCTACTTGTGTGGCGCACTGCCCATGAGGCGCTCCGTCCGTGAGGCACTCGTGCCCACGGGAAGGACCGCACCGCGATGATCAGACGACGCCGGCATCCCGCAGACGTGGCGGCCACCGGTCCGTCGCCGGGGCCGTCCCACAGATGCCTGCACCGCGTCGCACAGTGAAGCGAAGGTCCACTCTACGGCATCGCCCGGCCGCGCCGGACCTCCGGCGCCGGGCGCCCCAGACCGGGACCCGAAGACCGGGACCCGGACCGCGCGGCCGGGGATGGAAGAAACGGGAGAAAAGGGCGCCGGGGGACGGCGCGCGAACCCGGGCCGGCCGCTCATCGGACGGCGCCGGAACTCGGTGGCCTCGGCTGACCTCGTCAGACGTTGAACCCGAGCATCCGCAGCTGGTCGCGGCCCTCGTCGGTGATCTTGTCGGGCCCCCACGGCGGCAGCCAGACCCAGTTGATGACCACATTGGACACCAGGTCGGCCAGCGCCGAGTTGGCCTGGTCCTCGATCACGTCGGTCAGCGGGCACGCGGCGCTCGTCAGCGTCATGTCGATCGTCGCGATCGGGCGCTCGCCCTCGGCGGCGGGATCGAGGTTGACGCCGTAGACCAGGCCGAGATCGACGACGTTGATGCCCAGCTCGGGGTCGACGACGTCCCTCAGCGCCTCCAGCACGTCGTCGACGGCGGTCTCACCGTCGTACGCCGGGACGGTCGTCGCGGTCGGTGTCTCCGTCGGCTTGCTCACGTCGTCCTCTCCTCGCGTCGCGGCCCGCCCGCCGTCGGGGCGGCCCCGCATCCTCCAACACGGCGGGGACCGCCGGTCATCCCTGACTCCTGATCACGGCGTCCTTGTAGGCCATCCAGGCCAGAAGCGCGCACTTGACCCGGGCGGGGAACTTGGCCACCCCGGCGAACGCCACCGCGTCGCCGAGCACGTCCTCGTCCGGCTCCACCTGGCCGCGGCCCTGCATCAGCCGGGTGAACTCGTCGACCACGGAGAGCGTCTCCTCGACGGTCGAGCCCGTCGTGAGCTCGTGGAGCACCGACGCCGCCGCCTGACTGATGGAGCACCCCTGCCCGTCGTAGGAGACGTCGAGCACCTTGCCGCCGTCGGCCAGCTTCACCCGCATGGTGACCTCGTCGCCGCAGGTCGGGTTGACGTGGTGCACCTCGGCGTCGAACGGCTCGCGCAGGCCCCGTCCCTGAGGATGCTTGTAGTGCTCCAGGATCAGCTCCTGGTACATCGATTCCGCGATCATGACTCAGCCGAACACCTTCTGCACGTGGTGGAGGCCGCGGACCAGTGCGTCGATCTCGGCCGTCGTGTTGTACAGGTACAACGACGCCCGCGTCGTCGCCGGGATTCCGAACCGCAGATGGAGCGGCCGGGCGCAGTGATGACCTACCCGCACCGCGATCCCGTACACGTCGTCGAGGATCTGCCCCACGTCGTGCGGGTGGATCCCCTCCAAGGTGAACGACACCGTGCCGCCGCGCGCGATCGCCGTGCGCGGCCCGATGACCGTCAGCCCGGGGACCTCCTGGAGCACGTCGAGAGCGTAGGTGACCAGCCGCTTCTCGTGGGCCTTGATCTCCTCCATGCCGATGGAGGTGAGGTAGTCGACGGCCGCGCCGAGACCGACCGCCTCGACGATGGGCGGCGTGCCGGCCTCGAACTTGTGGGGCACCGGGGCGAAGGTCGAGTGGTCCATCCAGACCGCCTCGATCATCTCGCCGCCGCCCAGGAACGGGGGCATCGCGTCGAGCAGCTCGCGCCTGCCCCACAGCACGCCGATGCCGGACGGGCCGAGCATCTTGTGCCCCGTGAAGGCGACGAAGTCGACGCCGAGCTCGGCCACGTCGACCGGCTGGTGCGGCACCGACTGGGACGCGTCGAGCATCATCAGCGCGCCGACCTGGCGAACCCGGGCGAGGATGGGAGACACCGAGTTGACGGTGCCCAGCACGTTCGACTGGTGCGCGATGGACACGATCTTGGTGCGCTCGTTGACCAGCTCGTCCAGGCCGCCGACGTCCAGGCGGCCCTCGTCGGTGACGGGGAACCAGCGCAGCGTCGCGCCGGTCCGCTGCGCGAGCAGCTGCCACGGCACGATGTTGGAGTGGTGCTCCATCTCCGAGATGACGATCTCGTCGCCGGGGCCAAGACGGAACCGCTCGTCGGTGTTGTTCGGGTTGCCGAACGAGTAGGCCACCAGGTTGAGGGCCTCGGAGGCGTTCTTGGTGAAGATCACCTCGTCCCGGGACGGCGCTCCGACGAAAGCCGCGATCTTGCTCCTGGCGTCCTCGTACGCCTCGGTCGACTCGCTGCCCAGCACGTGCAGGGCCCGCCCGACATTGGCGTAGTGCGACGCCATGTGCTCGCGCATGGCCTCGATCACCTGGGTCGGCTTCTGCGAGGAGTTGCCCGAGTCAAGGTAGACCAGGGGCCTGCCTCCGGGCAGCTCGCGGGTGAGGATCGGGAAGTCCTTCCTGATCCTCTCCACGTCGAAGCTCTGCTGGGTCATCAGGCGGACGCCTTCGTGTACGCCTCGTAGCCCTCGGCCTCCAGCTTCTCCGCCAGCTCGGGGCCGCCCTCCTCCACCACGCGCCCGCCGGCGAAGACGTGGACGAAGTCGGGGGTCACGTAGCGCAGAATGCGGGTGTAGTGCGTGATCAGCAGCACGCCGGTGTCCTCGTGGGCGCGGAACCTGTTGATGCCCTCGGAGACCACGCGGAGCGCGTCGACGTCGAGGCCCGAGTCGGTCTCGTCGAGGATGGCGATCTTCGGCTTGAGCAGTTCGAGCTGGAGGATCTCGTGGCGCTTCTTCTCGCCGCCCGAGAAGCCCTCGTTGGTGTTGCGCTGGGCGAAGGCCGGGTCGATGGACAGCGCGTCCATGCCGGACTTCAGCTCCTTGGCGAACTCGCGCAGCTTGGGCGCCTCACCCCGGACGGCGGTGATGGCCGAGCGCAGGAAGTTCGACACGCTGACGCCGGGGACCTCGACGGGGTACTGCATGGCGAGGAACAGGCCGGCCCGGGCGCGCTCGTCGACCGTCATGCCCAGCAGGTCCTCGCCGTCGAGCAGGACCTCGCCGGACGTGATCGTGTACTTGGGGTGACCGGCGATCGCGTAGGCGAGCGTCGACTTGCCCGAGCCGTTCGGGCCCATGATGGCGTGCGTCTGGCCGGAGCGCACGGTCAGGTCGACGCCGCGGAGGATCTCCTTGTCGCCCACGGCGACGTGCAGGTCACGGATCTCTAGGGTGGACACGTTGTATTACTCCTTCGAGAGCGAGACGTACACGTCGTCGCCGTCGATCTTGACTCGGTATACGTTGACGGGCTTGGTGGCGGGCGGCCCGGTGGGCTTGCCGCTGCGCAGGTCGAAGCAGGAGCCGTGCAGCCAGCACTCCAGGGTGTGGTCGTAGACCTCGCCCTCGCTGAGCCGTACCTCGGCGTGGGAGCAGACGTCGTGCAGGGCGAACACCTCCTGGCCGGTGCGGACCAGGGCGACGGGGACGCCGTCGACCTCGACGCCGAGGGCGCCCTTGTCCGGGATGTCGCCGACCTGGCAGACCTTCTCCCAGCGGTCGGTGTCCGCGCCGCTCATCGCGCCAGCTCCGCCTCTACGGCCGCGAGCACGCGCTCGCGGATCTCGGGCACCTCGATCCGCTCGAGGAGCTGGGCGAAGAACCCGTGCACGACCAGGCGGCGGGCCTCCTCGTGCGGGATGCCGCGGGCCTGGAGGTAGAACAGGTGCTCGTCGTCGATCCGGCCGGAGGCCGACGCGTGACCCGCCCCGGCGACCTCACCCGTGAGGATCTCCAGGTTGGGCACCGAGTCGGCGCGGGCGCCGTCGGTGAGGATCAGGTTGCGGTTCAGCTCGTAGGTGTCGGTGCCCTCGGCCTCGGCCCTGATGATGACGTCGCCGATCCACACCGCGTGGGCGCCGTCGCCCTGCAGCGCGCCCTTGTACGTCACGTTGCTGCGGCAGTTGGGCACCGTGTGGTCGACCAGCAGGCGGTGCTCCAGGTGCTGGCCGGCGTCCACGAAGTAGAGGCCGGTGAGGTCGGCGTCGCCGCCGGGAGCGGTGTAGGACACCGAGGGCGACAGCCGTACCAGGTCGCCGCCGAGGGTGACCGCGAACGACCGGAACGTCGCGTCCCTGCCGAGCGCGGCGTGGTGGTGGGACACGTGGACCGCGTCGTCGTCCCAGTCCTGCAGGCTGACGACCTTGAGGATGGCCCCGTCGCCGACGACGAACTCGACGTTGTCGGCGTACACCGCGGTGCCGCGGTGGTCGAGGACCAGCACGGCCTCGGCCATCGGCTCCAGCGTGACGAGGATGTGCCCGTAGGCCGCGCCGCCGCCCGCCCCGCGGACGTTGACGACGGTGGGCCGGGAGGCCGCGGTCGCCCGCGGCACCGTGATCACGGTCGCCTTCTCGAACGACGCGTACGCCTGGGCGCTCACCCGGTCGGCCGGCACGTAGGCCCGGCCGAGCCGCGCGTCGTCGCGGGAGACGGTCTCGACCGTCACCTCGGGCGCCGCGTCCACGTCGACCGCCACGGCGCCCGACCCGGCGGCGGTGCCGTTGTGCAGGCCCTTGAGGCGGGACAGCGGGGTGAACCGCCACTCCTCCTCCCGGCCCGTGGGCACCGGGAAGTCCTCCACGTTGTACGACGTCGTCTCGTGGAGCGTCGAAACCGGCTTCGTCTCCAGGCCCATCAGCCGACCGCTCCTTCCATCTGCAGCTCGATCAGGCGGTTGAGCTCCAGGGCGTACTCCATGGGCAGCTCGCGGGCGATCGGCTCGACGAATCCTCGAACGATCATCGCCATCGCCTCGTCCTCGCCCAGGCCCCGGCTCATCAGGTAGAACAACTGGTCCTCGGACACCTTGGAGACCGTGGCCTCGTGGCCCATCGAGACGTCGTCCTCGCGGACGTCGACGTACGGGTAGGTGTCGGAACGGCTGATCTGGTCGACCAGCAGGGCGTCACACTTGACCGTCGACGCCGAGCCCGCCGCGCCCTCCTCGATCTGGACCAGGCCGCGGTAGGACGTGCGGCCGCCGCCCCGGGCGACGGACTTGGACACGATTGTCGAGGACGTCTTCGGCGCGAGGTGCACCATCTTGGCGCCCGCGTCCTGGTGCTGCCCCTCACCCGCGAACGCGACCGACAGCGTCTCGCCCTTGGCGTGCTCGCCCATCAGGTAGACGGCGGGGTACTTCATCGTGACCTTGGAGCCGATGTTGCCGTCGATCCACTCCATGGTCGCGCCCTCGTACGCCACGGCGCGCTTGGTGACCAGGTTGTAGACGTTGTTCGACCAGTTCTGGATGGTCGTGTAGCGGCAGCGGGCGCCCTTCTTCACGATGATCTCGACGACCGCCGAGTGCAGCGAGTCGGACGAGTAGATCGGCGCGGTGCAGCCCTCGACGTAGTGGACGTAGGAGTTCTCGTCCACGATGATCAGGGTCCGCTCGAACTGGCCCATGTTCTCGGTGTTGATCCGGAAGTAGGCCTGCAGCGGGATCTCGACCGTCACGTTCGGCGGCACGTAGATGAAGGATCCACCGGACCAGGTCGCGGTGTTCAGCGCCGCGAACTTGTTGTCGCCCACCGGGATGACCGAGCCGAAGTACTCCTTGAAGAGCTCCTCGTGCTCACGCAGACCGGTGTCGGTGTCGACGAAGATGACGCCCTTCTCCTCGAGGTCCTCACGGATCTTGTGATAGACGACCTCGGACTCGTACTGCGCCGCGACACCCGCGATCAGGCGCTGCTTCTCCGCCTCGGGGATGCCCAGCTTGTCGTAGGTGCTCTTGATGTCCGCGGGCAGCTCGTCCCAGGAGGCGGCCTGCTTCTCCGTCGAGCGGACGAAGTACTTGATGTTCTCGAAGTCGATGGCCGACAGGTCGGAGCCCCACGTGGGCAGGGGCTTCCTGCCGAACAGCCGAAGACCCTTGAGGCGCAGGTCGAGCATCCACTCCGGCTCGTTCTTGAGCGCGGAGATGTCGCGGACGACCTCTTCGGACAGCCCGCGCCGGGCCGCGGACCCGGCCGCGTCCGAGTCGGCCCAGCCGAACTTGTAATTCCCGAGGCCTTCCAGCTCCGGGCGGTCGGTGACAGTCACCTTCCGGTCTCCTTGCTCGTCGATGTGCTCGAAACTTCAGTGCTCCGCGCCTGCCGTCCGGCGAGCGCGTGGGAACTCACGTGGGTGGTGCAGACCCCGTCGCCGTTGGCGATCGTGGCCAGGCGCTGCACGGGCGTGCCGAGCAACAGCGCGAACGCCTCGGTCTCGGCCTCGCACAGCTGCGGGAACGCCGCCGCCACATGGGCGACCGGGCAGTGGTGCTGGCACAGCTGCTCGCCGCCCTTGCCGGTCTTGGTGGCCGACGCCGCGTAGCCCTCGGCCGACAGCGCCTCCGCCAGGACGCGGACCCGCTGGTCGGCGGGGACCTCCTCCATCAGCGCCGCCAGCCTGCCGACCAGGCCGGACACCTGTGCCCGGGCGAACTCGGACACCGCCTCCTCGCCCATCCGCTCGGCGAGGAACCGCAGCGCACTGCCCGCCAGGTCGTCGTACGCGTGCACGAACGCGCTGCGCCCCGCGTCGGTGATGGCGAACATCTTCGCCGGGCGGCCCCGGCCGCGCTGCCCGCGCGTGCGAGCCGTCCGGGGCTCGATCATCCCCTCGGCGAGCAGCGCGTCGAGATGCCGTCGCACCGCCGCAGGGGTGAGGCCGAGCCGCTCCCCGAGCGCGGCCGCGGTCACCGGGCCGTGCTCCAATATCAGGCGTGCCACCCGGGCCCGGGTGCCGCGCTCGACGGAGATCTGCGTCGTCACGCCCGAGACCGGATGCGGCCACGAACTCGCGGGCCGCTCCGGGGGCATGCCGGCGGACCGCGCCTCCGCGGCCATCTCGGCGTTCCCCTTCCCGGACATGTTTTTCACAACATCAGTGTGCCGTAATTGCTTCCCACATCACAAACCCAAGGCGAGGTCGACGGGAATGCAATACCTCACGCAGGTTAGGCTTACCTTATTTTCCCTTTGCGCGCCGCCGACCTGGGCGAATGCCCGGCAGGGAGCGGCTTTCAGGCGCGGGTGACGCGGCACCGCGGGCCCATCCGGCCGATCCGCGGCGTCCGCCGTCACGGTCCGGGCCCAATCCTGACCCAACTTTTACCCGCCGCGCCGCCGCTTCCCGCCCTCCGCCGCAGGAGGCGGACCCGTCGCTCCCTAGACTCAACTCGAATCGACGACCACCAGGGCGGCCGTCCCGGCGGCGTCCGGCGGTCTCGTCTGGCGAGGGGAGGCCGGGCACGTGCGGGCGGTGGAGGACGACACGAGCGGCGACCCGGCGGACGCGCCCGCCGTGGAGATCCGCGATCTGGTCAAGCGGTACGGGCGCACCACCGCCGTCGACGGGCTCAGCCTGACCTGCGCGCGTCGCGAGGTCACCGCGATCCTCGGCCCCAACGGCGCGGGGAAGACCTCGACGCTCGAAATCTGCGAGGGGTTCCGCCGTCCGGACGGCGGAACCGTGCGCGTCCTCGGGCTCGAACCGCACGACCGGGCGCTCCGCCCCCGCGTCGGGATCATGCTCCAGGCGGGCGGCGTGCCGCCCGCGGCGCGCGCCGGGGAGTGGCTGCGCACCGTCGCCCGATTCCACTCCGCCCCGCTCGACCCGGGCGCCCTCCTCCGCCTGCTGGGCCTGACGGAACACGCGCGCACGCCCTACCGGCGCCTTTCCGGCGGGCAGCAGCAGCGCCTGTCGCTGGCGGCGGCCGTGATCGGCCGGCCGGAGCTGGTGTTCCTGGACGAGCCGACGGCCGGCCTCGACCCGCAGGCGCGGCACGCCTGCTGGGACGTGATCACCGCCCTGCGTGACGCCGGGGTGTCGGTCGTCCTCACGACCCACCAGATGGACGAGGCCGAGAAGCTGTCGGACCGGGTGGTGGTGATCGACCACGGCCGGGTGGTCGCCGACGGTACCCCGCAGTCGCTGACCGGCGCCGAGCGACAGCTCCGCTTCCGGGCCCGGCCCGGCCTCGACCTGGACGAGCTGCTCGCCGCGCTGCCTCCGGGAAGCGCCGCCAAGGAGTCGCCGTCCGGCCACTACATCATCGAGGGGCTGGTCGGCCCGCAGCTGCTGGCCACCGTCACCGCCTGGTGCGCCACCGAGGGCGTCGCGGCGGAGGACCTGCGCATCGAGCGCCGTACGCTGGAGGACGTCTTCCTCGAACTCACCGGACGGGAGCTGCGGTGAGCACCCCGCCGCCGCGCCTTCCCGGGCCCCTCAGACTCCTCGCACACCTCGGACATTTCGGATAGGGCGGGACCGCACGATGACGACGCTCGGCTTCACGCCCGACTTCGCCCCGCGGCCCGGGGCCGCGCCGCTCCCCCGCATGGTCCTCGCCCAGGCGGGCGCGGAGGTGCGTGCGACGCTGCGCAACGGCGAGCAGCTCCTGCTCACCATGATCATTCCGATCCTGCTGCTGGTCGGCTTCTCCGTGGCGCCGCTGGTGAACGTGGGCAGCGGCGCCAGGATCGACTTCGTCGCCCCGGGCATCCTCGCACTCGCCGTCATGTCGACGGCCTTCACCGGCCAGGCCATCGCCACCGGCTTCGAGCGGCGGTACGGCGTGCTCAAGCGGCTGGGGGCGACCCCGTTGTCGCGCGCCGGGCTGCTGCTGGCCAAGACCTGCGCGGTCCTCGCCGTCGAGGCTCTGCAGCTCGTGGTGATCTGCGCGGTCGCCCTGGCTCTCGGGTGGTCGCCCGGCGGCGACCCCGTGTGGGCCGTGCCGCTGCTCCTGCTCGGCACGGCGGCGTTCAGCGGCCTGGGGCTCCTGCTGGCCGGGACGCTGCGCGCCGAGGCGACGCTGGCCGCGGCCAACCTCATCTATCTGGTGCTGCTGGGGCTCGGCGGGGTGGTTTTCCCGCTGTCGGCGTTCCCGCCGGGCGTCCGGTCCGCGCTCGACCTCCTGCCGATCAGCGCGCTGACCGGCGGCCTGCGGTCGGTCCTGTCCGGAGGCGGCGTGCCGGGCGGTCCGCTCCTGGTGCTGGCCTGCTGGACCGCGGTGACGCTGGGCCTGGCCGCGCGCACCTTCCGCTGGGAGTAGCGGGTGTCCGCCGAACCTCTGTCCGGGTCCGCCCGGCCGTACCGGCTACGGCTGGGCGGCCTGCCGAGAGCGGCCGCGGACGCGGTGCCGCCGTCCGGGCTGGTCCTGCTCGCGATCCTGTCCGTGCAGCTCGGCGCCGGGCTGGCGAAGAACCTCTTCGCCGAGCTGCCCCCGGCGGCCGTGGTGTTCCTGCGGATCGGCACCGGCGCCGTCATGATCCTGGCCGTGGCCCGGCCGCGCGTGCGCGGGATGTCGCGGCGCGACCTCGCGGTCGGCGTCGCCTTCGGGGTGAGCCTCGGGCTGATGAACCTGTCGTTCTACGAGTCCCTCGCCCGGCTGCCGATCGGCATCGCGGTGGCGATCGAGTTCCTCGGGCCGCTGACGCTCGCGGTGCTCTCCTCACGGCGGCGGCTCGACCTGCTGTGGGTGGCGCTCGCAGCCGCCGGGGTGGCGCTGCTCGCGCCCTGGGGGCAGGCGGCCGCGGCGAGCTGGGCCGGCATCGGCTTCGCCGCCCTCGCCGGGGCCTTCTGGGCCGGCTACATCGTGTTCTCCGCGGCGACCGGCGCGCGGTTCCCCGGCACCAGCGGCCTCTCCTTCGCCATGGTCGTATCCGTGATCGTGGTCAGCCCGATCGGGATCGCCTCCGGGGGCGCCGGCCTGCTGCGCCCGGAGATCCTCCTTCTCGGAGCCGGGGTCGGCCTGCTGTCGTCGGTGATCCCCTACTCGCTTGAGCTGGAGGCCCTGCGGCGGATGCCGAAGCGGGTCTTCGGCATCCTCATGAGCCTCGAACCCGCCGTCGCCGCGCTCGTCGGGCTCTTCGTCCTGGGCGAGGTGCTGGACGCGCGGGAGTGGGCGGCCATCGGCTGCGTCGTCGTGGCCTCCATCGGCGCGACCCGGTCCGGCGGGTGAGGCGCCGCGCGACGCGCCCCTCCACGCCCGCCGCCCTGAGGGGCGCGGACGGGACCACGGGGGGCGCCACCTAGCATGAATGCCGTGAACCAGCACGCCGACCGGCTCCGCGCGTACGTGGCCGCCCTCGCGATCGCCTTCTATCGCTCGTTCGCGTTTCCCACCGCGGAGACGCTCCGGCGGTGGGCGCTCGCGGCGGTCGTCGTCAACGCGGGCATCACCGTGACGGGCGCGGCCGTACGGCTCAGCGGCTCGGGACTCGGCTGCCCGACCTGGCCGAGGTGCACACCGGACAGCTTCGTCCCGGCCCACAACGACGCCCACGGGCCGGTCAACATGTCGATCGAGTTCGGCAACCGGCTGCTGACGTTCCTCGTCCTGGCCGTCGCGGTGGCGTGCGTGATCGCGGCCCTGCGGATGGGGCACCGGAACGGCGGCGAGCGCCGGCCGGTCCTGGTCCGCCTCGCCCTGCTCCAGCCCGCCGGGGTCGTCGTGCAGGCCATGTGGGGCGGCCTCGTGGTCCGCACGCTGCTCAACCCGGTCACGGTGAGCGTCCACTTCCTGTTCTCGATCGGCATGATCGCCGCCGCCTACGCCCTGTTCGCCCGGTCCGCCGAGGGGGACGAGCCGGCCCGGCGGCTGGTGCACCGCGACATCCGCACGCTCGGTTTCGCGATGGTGGCCGCCGTCCTCACGCTGGTGGTGGCCGGGATGGTGGTGACGGGCACCGGTCCGCACTCCGGCGACCAGGCGGCCTCCCGCTTCGGGTTCGACATCGAGACCGTGGTGCGGCTGCACAGCGATCTGGCCTACATCGTGGTCGGGACGACCTTCGCCCTGTTGTTCGCGCTGCACGTCAGCGACGCCCCCGGCCGGGCCAGGCGGGCCGCGCTCGGCCTCCTGCTGGTCGAGCTGGCCCAGGGCGTGATCGGCTACGTGCAGTATTTCCTGGCCGTGCCCGCGCTCCTCGTCGGCGTCCATGTGCTCGGGTCGACTCTGGTGTGGATCGCCGCCCTGCGCGTGGTCTACCTGATGCGGACCCGCGACCCCATCGCGCCGGCGACCGCGGAGCGGCCCCGGGTGCGGCAGGCGGTCGCCTGACGGCCACGCGCCGAAACTTTCACCCGGGTACGGCGGCGACCTGCGCGGGCGGGCACGGCGGCCGGACCGTCCTGGCCCGGCCACGGCCAGCGGGTTAAGGTCTCGGCACCACACCCATGGGAGCGCTCCCATGGCAGTGGCCCGGGAGGTGAGGAAACACTCGCACAGTGGCTGACGTACCGCGGGTACGAGGCGGATCCTCCTCCGCCCACCCATCGCGCATCACGCCCGGGAGGCCGGCTCGCCGCCTCCCGGGCGTTACTCGCGTCTGGGGCGCTTCCGCGCCTCAGCGACTCATCCGCAGGAGATGTCGCTGATCGTCGGAGTCGTGGACGCGCTGCCGAGGAATCCGGCCGTGGCGGTCGCTCCGGGCGCCAGCGACGAGTTCCACTCCGCCGCGTGGATCATCGCGAACGGCCCGCTCTGCATCGAGGTGCCGTTCCACGCCTGGGTGACCGTGGCTCCCAGCGGCATCTGCCACTGGACGTACCAGGCGTTCAGCGGCCCGGTCCCGGTGTTCTTGATCGTGACCTCTCCCTGGAAGCCGCCCTGCCAGGTGTTGGTCAGCCGGACCGTGGCGGTGCACGACGGGTTGGCGAAGGTCGGGCTCACGGTGGGCGTCGGGCTCGCCGACGGAGACACCGACGGGGACACCGACGGGCTGACCCCGGGCGAGGGCGACGTGGTCGGCGAGGCGCTGGGCGAGGCGGTGCCGCCCACGAAGTTCACGTCGGAGCAGCCGTAGAAGGTCTCCTGGCTGTCCGAGCGGTACCAGACGGCGTAGATGATGTGCCTGCCGCTCTTGTTGGGCAGCCTGCCCGAGAACCGGTAGGCGCCGTTGCTCACCGCTGGCTCGGGGTCGACGGTCAGGAACGGCTGCTCCTCCATGTCGGCCCAGGTGAGCGGCTTGGTCGGGTCGTAGCCGTCCTTCGTGACATAGAGCTTGAAGCCGCCCGGATGCGGCACCCACGCGCCGTAGGCGAAGTCGTAGTTCGAGTTCGCCTGGAGGGTCGTGGTGGGCCAGTCGGTCCGCGGGGCGTCGTAGGCGGCGTACTTGGCGAAGCCGCCGCTGCACAGCTGGCCGTCGGGGATGAAGCCGCGGGTGCGGCCGCCGCCGTCCGACCGGAGCACGCCGTACCAGTCGTAGAGCGGCTGGGTGCCGCCGGTCGCCACCGCCTGCTTGCACGCGGGGTTGTTGGGCTTGATCTCGCCGCCGGTGAGGCCGTCCACGTAGCAGGCGTAGGTGCGGCTGGCGGGCGCCTGCAGGGCGCCGTGCGCGTCGGCCGAGTGCTCGAAGAGCACGGCGACGAGGCCGGTGAGCGCGACCGTGATCGCGGTGAGAACGACGAGCTTGCGCCTGGGTCTCACAGGTGTCTCTCCTCGTGATGGGCGTGCCTCAGGGCACGCCGGATCGACTGCCGTACGAGACACCGCGTGCGTCATCGCCGCACGCCCTCCTGGAGCCCACCCATCTCAGTGGCCACCGCGCACGGTGATTGAAGCACGGCGCGGCCCGTCTGGCCACCCCGCCCCTTCATCCGCCGGCGGCTCCGCTAACCCCCGGCCGGGTCCGGCGGGCCGGGCCGGCCGCCGGAATCCGGCCCGTACGGACCGGGCCCTCCTGCGGGAGACGGCCCGGCGGGGCCACTCCTCCCGGTTCCACCCCTCCCGGTTCCGCGCATCCCGGGTCCGCGCCTGCCGGGAGGCGGCGCCCCCGGGGCGTACCCCGGCGGCGGCACTCCCTTCGCGGCGTTCGCCGCGTGCCGCTCGGGCAGCGGGAAGGACAGCCGCGCGTAGGCCATGAGATCGACCAGGGCCCGCTGGGTGGCCCGGAACGACGCCTCGTCGATCCCGCCGCGCGCCGCGCGGGCGTGCAGCAGGCCGAGCTCGGTGGCGGCCAGCTGGTAGTCGCTCATCACGCGGGCCCCGGCCCGGCCCCCGTGGGCCTTGGCCCAGGCCCTGGCCTGCCGGCGCCCGCGCAGCGACGAGAGCATGAAGATGTCCGCCTGGTTCACCACGCCGGTCGTCTGGTACGGCGGCAGGTACGTCTGGATGAGCCCGACGATGCGTTTCCTGTCCCGCACGATCACGGCGAGCTCGATCACGAGCAGCGTCATCAGGATGAGGTACGCGACGGCCAGCCCGCCGAGGCCGAAGGACGCGAAGCCGTTCCAGATGCCGTGCAGCGCCATCGCCCCGATCCAGCCGATGACGATCACCACCACACCGGCCGCTCCCCGGCGCTGCGCCGCGTACGCCACCGAGATGCCGATCAGCGAGGTGAACAGCGGGTGGGCGAACGGCGAGAGCACGGCCCGAAGCACCAGGGTGGCCGCCAGCACCTGGGTGCCGTTCTCCTCCAGGGCGGCGATGTAGTAGCTGACGTTCTCCGACATCGCGAAGCCGAGCCCGACCATGCCCGCGTAGATGATGCCGTCGGTGGGACCGTCGAGCTCATGGCGGCGGAACCACAGCAGGCCGACCAGGACCAGTCCCTTGAGCGTCTCCTCCACCGGCGGCGCGCCGAACGTGGCGACGAGGCTGCGCGCCCCGGCGACGCTGCCGAGCTGGTGCTCCACGTAGATGAGGTTGAGGGAGTTCAGCAGGCCCGCGAGCAGGACGGCGACGCCCGCGCCCCAGGCGAAGGCGAAGATCAGGTCGGCGCGCGGCTCGGGTTCCAGGCGGTCGAGCGCGAGCAGGCCGGCGAGCAGCAGCGGGACGGGAGCCACGGCCAGCCCGAGCGCGATGAAGAACTGGACGGGATCGCCGTTGATGATGTCGAAGGAGAAGGTCACCAGGGCGCACAGCCCCGCGACGACCAGGCCGGCGATCAGGCCGACGGACGGGCGTTCCTTCAGCACCGCGCGCGGATCGAGGCTCGCCATTCCGTGACTGTAACCGACCATGACCGCTCCGGTCCCCTCCGGCCCCGTGGAGCCCGCTCTTCCCCCGCCCTGATTACGGGGCCGTCACCGTCTCCCGCACCGTCCCCGGACGCCCGGCGGCGCGGCGAAGTGCCGGGGTCGCGCACGTCCCGGGGGTACGGCACGGTACCGTCGCGTCACGATGTCGGCAGCCCGCGCATAGGACGATCATGGATGACACACCCCCCGGCCGGCTCGGCAGGCGCGGATTCCTGCGCCTGGCGGGCGTGGCGGCCACCGCCTCGGTGGCCGGATGGGGCGGCCCCGGGCGGCCGGAGGGGCCCTCTCAGGGCCGTCTCGGGGGCTCTCTCGCCGCCGCTCCCGCGTCCGCGCGCCCGGCGGCCTCGCCGGGGACCGCGCCGTCGCCCCGGCCGGTCCCCGAGCGGCTGCTGCCCGGGGATCCTCACTGGCGGCTGCGCAGGTACGGCCCGCAGGAGGCCGTCGAGGCCTACTGCGACCAGGTCAGCGTCCTGCCGGGCGAGACCGCCTGGCTGCACATGTCCACCACGGCCGAACGCGTCCGCGTCACCGCGTACCGGATGGGCTGGTACGGCGGGGCGCTGGCGCGGGCGGTGTGGCGCTCCGGGCCGGTGCGCGGCCACCGGCAGTCGCCCGGCCGGTTCGCGCCGGCCACCCGCACCAATTACGCCGCCTGGGGGCGGTCGCTGGCGATCCCCACCGAGGGCTGGCCCGAGGGGGCCTACCTGCTGCGCCTCGACGCGGATCACGGCCCCCAGCGGTACGTGCCGCTGATCGTGCGCTCGGCCTCCGGCGCGGGCCGCACCGTGCTCGTGCACGCGGCCGCCACCTGGCAGGCCTACAACCGGTGGGGCGGCTCCAGCCTCTATTACGGCGAGGACGGGCGCTACCTCAGCCGTTCGCTCGCCGTGAGCTTCGACCGGCCCTACGACAAGACGGGCATCAAGAAGTTCCTGGTCCACGAGCGGCCCGTGGTGGAGCTGGCCGAACGGCTCGGGCTGCCCCTGGCGTACACGACGGGCGTCGACCTGGACGCCGGCGGCGAGGTGCTCGACGGGGCGTCCGCCGTGGTCTTCCTGGGTCACGACGAGTACTGGACGCCGCAGGCCAGGCGGCGGGTGACCGGCGCCAGGGACGCGGGCGTCAACCTGGCGTTCCTCGGCGCCAACAGCTGCTACCGCCGGGTCCGGCTGGAGAAGGGGCGGCGCCTGGTCGTCTGCTACAAGACCGACGTGACCGGCGACCCCCTGTATGGCAGGCGGCCGTCGCTGGTGACCACCGACTTCCGGGCGGCCCCCGCGCCGGACCCGGAGTCTTCACTGGTCGGCGTCTACTACGACGGCTACCCGGCCGACGCGCCCTACGTGGTGCGGGCTCCCCGGCACTGGGCCTTCGCCGGCACCGGGGTCGAGAGGGGCGACGCCTTCCCCCACCTCGTGGGCGTGGAGTACGACCGCGTGACGCCGCAGGTGCCGACCCCGCGGCCGTTGCAGATCCTGTCGCACTCGCCGCTGACGTGCGTCGGCCGGCCCAGCTTCGCCGACTCGGCGTACTACACCGCGCCCGGCGGGGCCGGGGTGTTCGCCACGGGGACCATGCGCTGGGCGGAGGCGCTGATGGCGGGCACCCGCGACAGCCTCCAGGCCCACGGCATCGGCGCGCGGACCCGCCGGTTCGTCACGACCGTGACCGAGAACGTGCTGCGCGGCTTCGCCGAGGGCCCGGCCGCGGCCCGCCTGCCCACCCCGGACGACGACGTCGACAAGGTCTACCGGTGATCGCGGCGGATCAGCTGAACAGCGAGTCGACCGCGACGGTCAGGAAGAGCAGCGCCAGGTAGACGTTCGACCAGTGGAAGAACCGCATGGGACGGAGGTCGACGCCGGTCCGTCCGGCGTTCACCCGGCCGCGCAGGCGGTAGACCTCGACCAGGCAGACCGCGCCGAGCGCCACGGCGACGGCCGGGTAGAGCGGCGACGTGCCGGCGATCGGCCACAGCAGCAGCGAGCAGAGCACCGTGGCCCACGTGTAGGCGACGATCTGGTTGACCACGCGGCGCTCGGTGGTCACCACCGGCAGCATGGGCACCTTGGCCGCCGCGTAGTCCTCCTTGTATCGCATGGCCAGCGCCCAGGTGTGCGGGGGCGTCCAGAAGAACACCACGCCGAACAGGACGACCGGGGCCCATGACAGGCCGCCGGTGACGCCCGACCAGCCGATCAGCACCGGCATGCACCCGGCGATGCCACCCCACACGATGTTCTGCGAGGTGCGCCGCTTGAGGAGCAGCGAGTACACGAAGACGTAGAAAAGGATCGCGGCCAGCGACAGGACCGCCGCGAGCACGTTGACCGCGAGCGCCAGGCCCAGCGTCGACAGCGCGCCCAGCACCACGCCGAAGACGAGCGCGCCGAGCGGCGAGACCTCGTGCTTGGCCAGCGGACGGCGACGGGTGCGCCGCATGGTGCGGTCGATGTCGCGGTCGATGTAACAGTTCAGCACGTTCGCGCTGCCGGCCGACAGGGTGCCGAAGACCATGGTCGCCGTGGCCGTCCACAGATCGGGCAGACCGTGCGCCGCCAGGAACATCACCGGCAGGGTCGTGATCAGCAGCAGCTCGATGATCCTGGGCTTCGTCAGCGCGACGTACGCCCTGACGCGGGCCGCCGCCGAACGCGGCGCGGTCGTCGGGGCCGTGCCCAGGCGGGGCATGGTCTGCTTGTTCGTCAGGACCGTCAAGGCGCTTCCAACACGTGCGGGGTCAACGCGTAACCTCTGATAGGAGCGGATCTGCGGGCAGCTGCCGGCACTTGCGCAAACACTGTAGTCGGCGTGACAGGTGGTCCAGGAATCGGGGCCGAACCCGCTGTGTTCCCGTCGGCGTATCGCACACAGAAGACAGACGACGGCACGGGGTGGCCGCTGCAAGCTACGGCGGCCCACCCGTTAGGGTCCGGTGTGGGCGGGAAATGCCACAACCGGCGCTAAAACAAGAGGGGATCGAGCAATTTTGAGCAGCGCAAGCCTTGAGTGGACCGACCTCGATCGGAAGGCGGTCGACGTCGTGCGCGCCCTGGCGATGGACGCGGTGGAAAAGGCGGGCAACGGGCATCCCGGAACCGCCATGAGCCTCGCCCCGGCGGCGTACCTTCTCTTTCAGCGAGTCCTGCGGCACGACCCCTCGGACCCCACGTGGGTGGGCCGGGACCGGTTCGTGCTCTCCGCCGGGCACAGCAGCCTCACCCTTTACATCCAGCTCTACCTGTCCGGCTACGGCCTGACCCTGGACGACCTGAAGGGGCTGCGCCAGTGGGGCAGCCTCACTCCCGGTCATCCCGAGTACGGCCACACCATCGGCGTCGAGACCACGACCGGCCCGCTGGGCCAGGGACTGGGCAACGCGGTCGGCATGGCGATGGCGGCCCGCAGGGAGCGGGGCCTGTTCGACCCCGACGCCGCTCCGGGCACCTCGCCGTTCGACCACATGATCTGGTGCATCGCCTCCGAGGGGGACATCGAGGAGGGCATCAGCCACGAGGTCAGCTCCATCGCCGGCCACCAGAAGCTCGGCAACCTGGCTGTGATCTTCGACTCCAACCACATCTCCATCGAGGACGACACCCAGATCGCGCTGTCCGAGGACATCGTGAAGCGCTACGAGGCGTACGGGTGGCACGTGCAGGAGGTCGACTGGACGGTCACCGGCGAGTACCACGAGGACGTCCAGGCGCTGTACGCGGCGATGGAGGCGGCCCGCGCCGAGACCGACCGCCCGTCGTTCATCCGGCTGCGCACCGTCATCGGCTGGCCCGCCCCCAAGAAGCGGAACACCGGCAAGATCCACGGCTCGGCGCTGGGCGCCGACGAGGTGGCCGCGACCAAGAAGCTCCTCGGCATGGACCCGGAGAAGAGCTTCGACGTGTCGGACGAGATCCTGACGCACGTCCGGCAGGTCGTCGAGCGCGGCCGGGCGCTGCGCGCCGAGTGGGACAAGGGGTTCCAGGCCTGGCGCGAGGGCGCCGCCGAGCGGGTGGAGCTGTTCGACCGGATGCGGCACCGCCGGCTCCCCGACGGGTGGGACAAGGCCCTGCCCTCCTTCGAGATCGGCACGTCGGTCGCGACCCGCAAGGCGTCCGGTGAGGTGCTGTCCGCGCTCGCGCCGGTCCTGCCCGAGCTGTGGGGCGGCTCCGCCGACCTGGCCGAGTCGAACAACACGACGATGAAGGGCGAGCCGTCCTTCATCCCGGACGAGTACCAGACCAAGGAGTTCCCGGGCAACCGGTACGGCAGAACGCTGCACTTCGGCATCCGCGAGCACGGCATGGGCGCGATCCTCAACGGCATCGCGCTGCACGACGGCACCCGCCCGTACGGCGGCACCTTCCTGGTGTTCAGCGACTACATGCGGCCGTCGGTGCGGCTCGCCGCGCTGATGAAGCTGCCGGTGACCTACGTCTGGACCCACGACTCCATCGGCCTCGGCGAGGACGGCCCGACCCACCAGCCCGTGGAGCACCTGTGGGCGCTGCGGGCGATCCCGGGCCTCGACGTCGTCCGCCCGGCGGACGCCAACGAGACCGCCGCCGCGTGGAAGACGATCCTCGACAACAACAACCGTCCCGCCGGTCTCGCCCTCACCCGGCAGAACGTGCCCGTCTACGAGGGCACCGGCGACCCCGACAAGGTCGCCAAGGGCGGTTACGTCCTGCGCGACGCGTCCGACGGCCAGCCGCGGGTCGTGCTGATCGGCACCGGCAGCGAGGTCCAGCTCGCGGTCGAGGCCCGGGACGCCCTCGAGGCGCAGGGCATCCCGACCCGGGTGGTCTCGATGCCGTGCGTGGAGTGGTTCCGCGCTCAGGAGCCGGCGTACCGGCAGAGCGTCATTCCGCCGTCGGTCCCGGCGCGTGTCGCCGTCGAGGCGGGAATCGGCCTCGGCTGGCGGGAGTTCGTGGGTGACGACGGCGAAGTCCTGAGCCTGGAGCACTTCGGCGCTTCGGCCCCCTACAAGACCATCTTCGAGCAGTTCGGCCTCACGGCCGAGCGCGTCGTGGCCGCCGCGAAGGCCAGCCTGGCGAAGACCGGGGCCGACAAGGGCACCACGACCGGAAACTGAGGGAAGACATGAGCGAGAATCTGCAGCGTCTCACCGAGGCCGGAGTCTCCATCTGGCTCGACGACATCAGCCGGGAGCGCCTGCGGAGCGGCAACCTGGCCGCCCTGATCCGCGACAAGCGCGTCACCGGTGTCACGTCGAACCCGACGATCTTCGCCTCGGCGCTGAGCAAGGGCGACGCGTACGACGCCCAGACCCACGACCTCGCCGTGCGGGGCGTGTCGGTTGAGGAGGCCGTGCGCGCGATCACGACGTTCGACATCCGGTGGGCGGCCGACGTGCTGCGCCCGGTCTACGACGCCACGCAGGGCGTGGACGGCCGGGTGTCGATCGAGGTCGACCCGCGGCTGGCCCGCGAGACCGAGAAGACCATCGCCGAGGCCCGCGCGCTGTGGTGGCTGGTCGACCGGCCCAACCTGCACATCAAGATCCCGGCGACGGTCGAGGGGCTGCCCGCGATCACGCAGGCCCTGTCCGAGGGCATCAGCGTCAACGTGACCCTGATCTTCTCGCTGGAGCGGTACCGCCAGGTCATGGACGCGTGGCTGACCGGTCTCGAGCAGGCCAAGGCCAACGGGATCAACCTCGCCTCGATCGAGTCGGTGGCGTCGTTCTTCGTCAGCCGGGTGGACACCGAGATCGACGCCCGGCTCGACAAGATCGGCACGCCGGAGGCCGTGGAGCTGAAGGGCAAGGCCGGCGTGGCCAACGCGCGCCTCGCGTTCGCCGCCTTCGAGGAGGTCGTGAACTCGCCGCGGTGGCAGGCGCTGCGCGCCGCGGGCGCCCGCCCGCAGCGGCCGCTGTGGGCCTCGACCGGGGTCAAGAACCCCGACTACCCCGACACGCTGTACGTCGAGCAGCTCGTCACGGCCGGCATCGTCAACACGATGCCGGAGAAGACGCTGGACGCGGCGGCCGACCACGCCCGGATCTCGGGCGACACGATCCGGCCGTTCTACCAGCAGGCCTGGGACGTCATGGCGTCGCTGAAGCAGGCCGGCATCGACTACGACGACGTGGTGCGGGTGCTTGAGGAGGAGGGCGTCGAGAAGTTCGAGACGTCCTGGAACGAGCTGATCGAGACGGTCGACGCAGAGCTGCGGAAGGCCTGATTTTCCATGACTGTTGAGGTGACCCTCGGCGACGAGGCCGAGTCGGTCAGCCCCATCAGGGGCAAACTCGCAGGAGAGGGGGTCCCCGCGGCGCTCGCCGCGGGTGATCCCGCCCTCTGGGGGGCGGAGGCCCAGGCGGAGGCCGCCGTCCGGCTGGGCTGGCTGGACCTCCCGCGGACGAGCCGGGAGCTGCTGCCCCGGATCGCCGGGCTCGTGGAGCGGGCGCGGGCGGACGGCCTCGACCACGTGGTCCTCGCCGGGATGGGCGGCTCGTCGCTGGCTCCCGAGGTGATCTGCGACACGGCCGACGTCCCCCTGACGGTTCTCGACACGACCGACCCGCACCAGGTGCGGCGGGCGCTGTCGGACCGGCTGGAGCGAACGCTGGTCGTGGTCGCCAGCAAGAGCGGCGGCACCGTCGAGACCGACGCCCACCGCCGCGTCTACGAGCGGGCGTTCCGCGACGCGGGCATCGACCCCGCGACCCGGATCGTCGTCGTGACCGACCCCGGCTCACCGCTGGAGGCGGTCGCGGCCGAGGCCGGCTACCCGATCGTGACGGCCGACCCCGAGGTGGGCGGCCGCTACAGCGCGCTCAGCGCGTTCGGCCTGGTGCCGAGCGCCCTCGCCGGCGCCGACGTGAGCAGGCTGCTCGACGACGCCGCCGCCGTCCTGCCGCTGCTGGCGCGGGACGAGGACAACCCCGGGCTCGATCTCGGGGCCCTGCTCGGCGCGCAGGCCCTGGCCGGGCGCGACAAGCTGATCCTGCGCGACGGCATGTCGGAGATCGTCGGACTGCCGGCCTGGATCGAACAGCTCGTCGCCGAGTCCACCGGCAAGGACGGCACCGGCATCCTGCCGGTCGTCGGCGCGGAGGCCGCCGAGGACGACGACCAGTTCCTCGTCTCCATCGGCCCGGGCGACGGCACCTCGGTCGACGGCCCGCTGGGCGCGCAGTTCCTGGTCTGGGAGTACGCCACGGCGGTCGCCGGGCGCGTGCTCGGAATCAACCCCTTCGACCAGCCCAACGTGGCGGAGTCGAAGGACAACACCGCGAGGATCCTGGCGGAGGCCGGGGACGGCCCGCTGCCCACCGGGGTCCCGCTCCTGACGGACGGCCCGGTCGAGGTGTACGGCGAGGTGCCCGGCCACCCGAGGAACCTGGCCGACGTGCTGACATACGCGCTGCGGGCGATCCCCGACCGGGGATACCTCGCGATCATGGCGTACCTCGACCGGGAGGCGGCCTTCGACGCCGCCGTCGTCGGGGAGGCCTCGTTCGAGGAGATGGCGGAGACCTGGGCGAACGCCGACGTCGCCACGCTCCGCGCCCTGCTCGACTACCGGACCGACCGCCCGGTCACCTTCGGCTGGGGACCGCGATTCCTGCACTCGACCGGCCAGTACCATAAGGGCGGCCCGCAGGCCGGCGTGTTCCTGCAGGTCACGGGGGCGGTCACCGACGACATCGAGGTGCCGGGCAGGCCGTACACGCTGGGGAGACTGCAGCTCGCCCAGGCCCTCGGCGACCTGCGGGCCCTGGCCTCGCGGGGCAGGCCGGCGGTCCGCCTGCACCTCACCGACAGGGTGGCCGGGGTCAGGCATCTGCTGTCCGTGGCGGAGGAGCTCTGACCATGCGATGCGTTACTGGGGACGGGCCCGCCGGCAGGGAGGACACATGACAGAGCAACAGGCTCCGGGGACGGGGGCGACGCCGGGCGAGACCGCCGGCGCGCCGGAGACCGGGACCGGCACCGAGACCGGCACCGGGATCAACGCTGAGACCAACGCGGAGATCGGCGCCGACGTGAGCGTCGAGACCGCGATCCTGGCCGCCGCCCAGGCGGCCACGGCCGCCACGACGGAACAGCTGGTCGCGGCGAACCCGCTGCGCGACCCGCGCGACAAGCGGCTGCCCCGGGTGGCGGGGCCGTGCGTGCTCGTGCTGTTCGGCGTGACGGGCGACCTGGCGAAGCGCAAGCTGCTTCCCGCCATCTACGACCTGGGCAACCGCGGCCTGCTGCCGCCGGGCTTCTCGCTCGTCGGTTTCGCCCGCCGCGACTGGGCGCACGAGGACTTCGCCCAGGTCACGTACGAGGCCGTGAAGGAGCACGCGCGGACGCCGTTCCGCGAGGAGGTCTGGAAGCAGCTCAGCGAGGGCATCCACTTCTGCCCCGGCGAGTTCCACGACGACGGCGCCTTCGACGTGCTGTCGATGATGCTCAAGGAGATCGACGAGACCCGGGGCACCGGCGGCAACTACGCGTTCTACCTGGCCGTGCCGCCGAAGTTCTTCCCGACGGTCATCGAGCAGCTCAAGCGGACCGGCCTCGCCCAGGCCCCCGACGGCTCCTGGCGCCGGGTGGTCATCGAGAAGCCGTTCGGGCACGACCTCAAGAGCGCGCGCGAGCTGAACGCGATCACCAGCGCGGTCTTCCCCGAGAAGTCGGTCTTCCGGATCGACCACTACCTCGGCAAGGAGACCGTCCAGAACATCCTGGCGCTGCGCTTCGCCAACACCCTCTACGAGCCGATCTGGAACCGCGGGTACGTCGACCACGTGCAGATCACGATGGCCGAGGACATCGGCGTCGGCGGCCGGGCCGGCTACTACGACGGCATCGGCGCCGCCCGCGACGTGATCCAGAACCACCTGCTCCAGCTGCTCGCCCTGGTCGCGATGGAGGATCCCACGTCCTTCGACGCCGACGCGCTGCGGCGTGAGAAGGAGAAGGTGCTGCGGGCGGTCCGGCTGCCCGCCGACCTGGCCACCGGGACCGCCCGCGGGCAGTATCTGGGCGGCTGGCAGGGCGGAGAGCCGGTGGTCGGCTACCTGGAGGAGCAGGGCATCTCACCCGACTCCGCCACCGAGACGTACGCGGCCGTGCGGCTGGAGGTGGCCAACCGCCGCTGGGCGGGCGTGCCGTTCTACCTGCGCACCGGCAAGCGGCTCAGCCGCCGGATGACGGAGGTGGCGATCGTCTTCCAGCGGGCGCCGCACCTGCCGTTCAGCACGGACGACACCGAGATCCTCGGGCAGAACGCCCTGGTGATCCGGGTCCAGCCGGACGAGGGCATCACCGTCCGCTTCGGCTCCAAGGTGCCCGGCAGCGCCATGGAGGTCAGGGACGTCAACATGGACTTCGCCTACGGGGAGTCCTTCATGGAGTCGTCCCCCGAGGCGTACGAGCGGCTGCTCCTCGACGTGCTCATCGGAGACCCGCCGCTCTTCCCGCACCAGCGGGAGGTGGAGCTGTCGTGGACGATCCTCGACCCGGTCGAGGAGTTCTGGGCGTCCAACGGCAAGCCGGAGGGCTACGCGTCGGGCACCTGGGGACCGGCCTCGGCCGACGAGATGCTGGCCAGGGACGGGCGCGCCTGGAGGCGGCTGTGAACGGGCCGCGGGCGCTGATCGAGCGGAGGACCCGGTGACGACCTTCAACCTGACCGAGACGACGGCGTCGAAGATCTCCTCGACGCTCACCAGGCTCCGCCACCAGATGGGCGCGCCGGCCGTCGGCATGGTGCTCACGCTGGTGACAGTGGTGGACGAGGCGGGCCAGTACGACGCGCTGCGCGCGGCGACCGACGCGGCCCGCGAGCACCCCTCGCGCATACTCGTCGTGATCAAGCGGGACTCCGCGGAGGGCGACCGGCTCGACGCGGAGGTCCGGGTCGGCGAGTCCTCGCCCGGCGAGGTCGTGCTGCTCCGCCTGTACGGCGAGCTCACCGGGCACGCCGACTCCGTAATCAGGCCGCTGTTGCTGACCGACACGCCGGTGGTGGCGTGGTGGCCCGGCGAGGCGCCGGCGCTGCCCGCCAAGGACCCGATCGGGGCCCTCGCCGGCCGCCGGATCACCGACGCCAAGGCCGCGAGCGACGGCATCGCGGCCATCCGGAGCAGGGCCGAGTCGTACGTCCCCGGCGACACGGACATGGCCTGGACCCGCCTCACCCCGTGGCGCAGCCTTCTGGCCGCCGCCTTCGACCTGCCCGTCGGACAGGTCGAGGGAGGCGTCGTCGAGGGCGCGTCGGGCAACCCGAGCGGGCCGCTCCTGGCGGCCTGGCTCAGCGACCGGCTGGACGCGCCGATCGACGTGGCGGAGTCGGGCGGTCCCGGCCTGACCCGGGTGCGGCTGCGGCTCAAGGACGGCGGGGAGCTGGTGGTCAGCAGGACCGACGCGCGGCTCGCCACGCTGTCGCGGCCCGGCCAGCCCGACCGCCGGGTCGCCCTGGCCCGCCGGCCCACCTCGGAGCTGCTCGCCGAGGAGCTGCGCAGGCTCGACCCCGACGAGGTGTACGGCACGTCGATCCGCCGCCTGGCCGCGATCTCCGGACGGGAGGGACGGTGAGCGTCCCGACCGTCATCGTCCACCGCGACGCCGACCTGCTCGCCCAGGCGGTGGCCGCCCGGCTGATCACCCGCCTCGTCGACACCCAGGCGGCGCGGGGCTCCGCCCACCTGGTGCTGACGGGCGGCACGGTCGGCATCGCCACGCTCGCCGCGCTCGCCGGGACGCCCGCCCACGACGCGATCGACTGGCGGGCGCTCGACATCTGGTGGGGCGACGAGCGGTTCCTGCCGACCGGCGACCCGGAGCGCAACGAGACCGGCGCCCGGCTGGCCCTGCTCGACAAGGTCGACGTGGATCCGTCGCGGGTGCACGTCATGCCGGGCCCGGACTCGGGCCTCACGGCCGAACAGGCCGCCGAGGGCTACGCCGCCGAGCTGGCCCGGGCCGCCCGGCCCGAGGATCACGGCCCGGTGCCGTCGTTCGACGTGCTCCTGCTCGGCATGGGACCGGACGGCCACGTGGCCTCACTGTTCCCCGGTCAGCCGGCGTTGTACGAGGAGGAGCGCACGGTGGTGGCCGTGCACGGCTCGCCCAAGCCGCCGCCCACCCGGCTGTCGCTGACCTTCCCGGCCCTGCGGGCCGCCAGGGAGATCTGGGTCGTCGCCGCCGGGGCGGAGAAGGCCCAGGCCGTCCACCTCGCGCTCGCGGAGGCTGGGCCGTTCCAGGTGCCCGCGGCGGGCGCCCGGGGACGGCAGCGGACGCTGTTCCTGCTCGACCGGGCCGCCGCCGCGAAGATCCCGGCGACGATGGGGCGCATGGCCTCTCCCTGAGGGTCCCTGAGGAGATGGGCGCCTCGCTCGCGGGGCGCCCCACTCCCGGCCGCGCGCTGCCGGGGACCCCACTTTCAGGCGCTCGCTTCCGGGGTCTCACTCCCGGTGGGTTCACTCCCGGGCGGCCGCGTCCCGGCGCTCGGCGGCGCGGGCGGCCTCCCGGCGCGCCTTCTCGGCCGCCCGGCGGCTGCCGCCCTCCTCGCGGCGGGCGACGCTCAGCCGGTGTTCGGCGCCCGCCAGCTTGTCCCTGGCCCGGCTGAGCCGCTCCGACAGCTCGTCGACCTTCGCCGCCCGCCGGTCGCGTTCCCCGGCCGCCTCCGCCAGCTCGGCCGCCCACGCGGCGTGCCCCTCCTCCGCTTCGGCGGCGGTCCACTCCGCCTCCTCCACGGCCCGCTCCAGCTCCGCGATCGCGCGATCGCGCGCGGCCCGCCGCCGTTCGGCCTCATCCTGGGCGGGCTTCCCCCGAGCGGGCCTCTCCGGCTTCTCTGTCTTCTCGGTTTTCTCGGTTTTCTCGGTTTTCTCAGGTTTCTCAGGTTTCTCCCGGCGGGACGCCGGGCCCCGCACGACGGGTGCCGGGGTGAACCCGCTGTAGGTGAGTCCGTGGACGAGCCGCCCGCGGCGCACGCGCTCGGCCGCGTCCTCGTCCACCACGGCGGCGTCGAGCGTCCGTTCGATCTCCGTCGCCGCGCTCGCCCCCAGCGGGCGGCCGGACGACGCGGCGTCCTCCCGGACGGCGCGGGCGACGCGCGCGACCGCGGCCGACCGCTCGCGGCTCAGCTCGGACAGGGCCTCGGCGTTCTGGGATCGCCACGCCTCTCGCAGCCGCCGGCCGAGGTCGAGCAGCTCGTCCAGCTCGCCGCGCCGCCGGCGGCAGGCCTGGTTGACCGCCCAGGCGGCGACCGTGGGCCGCCGCAGCGCGCGGATCTCCGTCGACAGCCGCGCGTCGCCCGCCTCCCTCGCCTGCTTCGCGAGGGTGTCCCGGGCCGCGGTGAACTCGTCGGGCGGCAGGCCGTAGAGGCGGTCGGCCGCCTCGTCCAGATCCACAGTCCAGCTCTACCCGCCCGTTCGCGCCGCGTCCAGGTGGCCGCGCCCGTCCGTCACCTGTCAGCCACGCTCAACCGTTCCGGCCAGGCGACCCTGACCGCCGCCGGGCCGGAACGGTGGATTTGGGGAGTCGTCAGCCGGCGGCCGCCGTCATCACGCCCACGGCGATCCTGGCCTCCATCACGCCGGGGTCCTCGCTGTGGGTCAGCGTGGCGCCCATGGAGCCCAGCAACCTGCGCATCCGCATGTTGTCGAAGAGCAGCGTGGCCCGCACCTCGGCGAAGCCCAGGTCTCTCGCCTGGCCCAGGAGCATGCGGACCATCGCCGTGCCGATCCCCCGCCCCTGCCAGCGATCCTCGATGAGCAGGGCGATCTCGGCGATGCCCGGGTCGGCGGTGAACATGAGGCTCCTCATAGTGACGGGTGCATATAGGGGGTCTCTCGCCGGTCGACGGCAGGGGGGTATACAAAGCGCGCGTAAAGGCAGGCCCGGATACACAAAGGTCGCGACCGGTACGAATCAGATGTCGTTACCGGGTCGCGACCTGGGACCCCTACACCTCGAGGTTTAGATGCGCACGCACCTATCGGCGGCTCAAATACCGGCCCGCCTCGTACGGCCGCCGCCACCACCGCGGCGGCGCCATCCGACCGCAGTACCAACACCGCAGCAACGGCCGGCGGTGACGACCCGGGCGGGTCTCCATCCAAAAGTGCCCGAGCAGCAGGCACCCGATCCCCGCGGCCCGCCGGTACCGCGGGGGGACGATCAGGTACTCACTCATGGCAAGGAAAAGTAAAGGCCCGCCCCACCCAAACGGGCAGAAACGGGCCTCGACGCGCCGAGCGTGCCCCTACGTGCGTTGTGCCGATCGGCCGCGGCCGCGGCGGGCCCTGGCCTCGCGCAGATCAAGTACCTGCGCATCCGGCAGCAGGCCCGGGATCTCGGCCGGCCCCGCCGGCGCCGCGGCGGGCGCGGCCGCGGGCGGCTGAGGTTGGTGCAGTCGCGGGCACGTTTCGGCATGTGGCCGGTACACATGCTCGTGCGGCGCCGGGCCGAGGGCCCCCGCGCCGAGCAGCGATCGCGACGACCACACCCGGGCATCGACCCGGTACGCCGCCACGCTCCCCCGCTCGGCATCGGGCCGCGCGTCGAGGGGCTGCCGCTTGCCGCTCGCGGTGACCGTCCAAAGGATCTTTCGCCCGCAGCCGCCGTCAGGCCACTCACAGCGGGCGAGCTCGCGGTCGAGCGGGATCACGCCCCCACCCCCTTTACTGCGTAGATTTGCATTCGCTTTACCCTTCCGCCGCGGCGCCGAGGTCCTCGTCGGCGACGCCGAGCCGTTCGAGCACGCGTTCCCAATCGGTTTGATCATCCTGCGTCCACGGGCGATCCGGCGGCGGGAACGTCGGCGAGTCGCAGGGGCAGGCCGCCGGGTCTAACCCGTCGAGGGCGCAGGCGTCGCCGAGCTGCACGTCGCGGCCGAGGCGGCGCAGCGCCTCGCGGAACTCGGGAATGTGCTGGTGCGGCTCGAACCGTTCCTCGGCGGCGACCATGACGGCGTACCTCACGACCGCGTCGCGGCCGAACCGGTCGAGCGCCTGCGCAGCCATCGGCAGCAGGTGCCGCTGCCGGGCCCACCCGGGCGCACCGCGGTAGCGGCGCAGCTCGGCGAGCAGGGTCTGTGCCTGGATCGAGATTCCGGGTTGCGCCGCAGGCGCCTCGCGCGCACGCGCGGTACGGCGAGTAGGCCCGCCTACGGCGGGCAACCCGAGGTCTTTCTCTTCTCTCTGTTCTTCTCTCTCTAGAGAGTTCTCTCTTCTATGTCCGCAATCTGCGGCACGGCGGTTCCGCAAATTGCGGCCCGGCGGTTCCGCATTCTGCGGACTGGTCGCAACCTGCGGCGATGTGGTGTCTTCGCTGGTCACATCCATTCCGCAATCTGCGGAACGGTGCCCCTCGTCGCCGCCCGAGTTGTCCGGCTCTGTCCGTGCCGCATTTTGCGGACTGGTGCTGACCTGTGGTTTTGCCTCTGTCTTGGGCTGCCGCTTGCCGAGTGCTTGCTCAAGCTCGACGATTCTCGCCCGCATTTGCGCACTCTTGGTGTCTTTGAGCAGATAGCTACTTGTCGCCCAATTGCCCGTACTGGAGTCGCGCCGACGGTTCACCTCGACGAGGCCGTGTTTCACGAGTTCCTTGACCCCGCGGTCGAACGTGTCAGTACTGATCGACATGACGGCGGCGAGCTGCTCACGGGTCATCTTGCGTCGGCGCCGCCCCCATCCGAGGCCGCGCACGAGGCACACGTACGCGTCTTTCCCGACACGGCCGAGGCCCGGGAAGTCGAGTACGTAGTACATGACCCGGGCGAAGTAATCCGGCTCGTCGTCGCCGTCCTCGTACCCGACCTCGACCTCGCCGTCGAGCAGCTCGGCCTCGTCGACCGACGGCCATTCCTCGGGCAGCGTCACGGCCGCCCCCCGCGAGCCTGCGCGAAAGTGATCATCTATATCCCCCGGTAATGGGTGCAGTCGCGACCCGCCGTCCGCACCTGCCGCTCGGCCTGCCAGCAATGCGGGCACGCCGAATGCCCGTCGCGCGCAGCGACGAGCCGGTGCAGGTGGTCGAGGGCCTCGAACTCGGGAATCGGCGCGAGCGGTGCCGACCGGAACAGCTCGCGTTCAAGGTCAACGGGGTCGCCGAAACGCTCGCGGTACAGCCGCTCGACGTCGGGCCCCGGGTCAGATTGAGCCGCTTTGGGGAACGCCCCCTCGTCGGGGGGCACGGCCGCTAGACTCTCCATCGAACCTTTGACCTTTCGCAATCAGGTCGTCGCCCCGTCCGGTGGTAGCCGGGCGGGGCTTTTGCGTTCCGGGGGCCGGGCGCGCACCCTGCGGTAGAGCGCTACCCCCTCCTGTCCTGGCACCCTACTCGGCGATAGACATACAGGTGAGGGATACAGCCATGCCCCCGCAAAGCCGCGAGGCGCCCGCAGGGCCCCTAACCGGCGGGGCCCGGCCGGTCAGCGCGCGGGCGGCTTACGGGGCCGCTGCGGCCGCGCGGGCGGGGTATAGCGGGGCCCGGGGCGCATGCTGCCGGCCGCCTGCCCGGTCGTGATCCACCCGGCCCGCTGCAGCGCCTGACACAGCAGCTCGGCGTACACCCGCGGAGCGAGGTGGCCGAGCTCGTCGGCGGCGGCGCCGAGGTCGTCGACCACGTCGGGGCGGGCCTGCTCGCCGAGCTCGGCCCATCGCGGGCCCCGCTTGTGCTGCCGCCGGTAGCGGTCGACGTAGGCGGCGAGGCCGCGGCACAGGGCGTCGTCGGCGAGGTCCTCGGCGACGAGCGGATCGGCCCGCGGGCCGTACAGCTCGCGCGCCGCGCGCTGCGCCTCGTCTCTGCGCTCGCGGTATGCCAGGGTCGACGGCGACGGTTTACGACTCAACTCGGGATCACCTTTCTGGGGTTGGGGGCTGCATGCGGGCGTGGCACGCCTGCACCTCGAACATCTCGACCGCGGACGCATACAGCGGCGGCCAGTTCTCGCCGGGCTGCAGGTCCTCGACCGCCAGGACCCCGACGATCACGGCGAGACGGATCGTCGGATGGTTCGGGCCCTCGACGACGAGCCACCCGGCGCACACACGGCCCGGGTCAACCCCGGCCATGTGGCAGGCGAATAACGGGGCGCCGACCGCGGGCCCCATGCCGCGCTCGTCAACACAGGTGCCGTCGGCGTACTCGCGCAGGTTCAGGTACGCGCCGGCCACGTCGCGCCGGAAAGGGCAGCGCGGGCACGGCCGCGTCGTGCGGGGCAGTTGCGGGGGCATCTCTCCGCCAAAGGGTCAAAACAGGGGGGTCATGCCGCTCGGCAGAGCCTCGGCCCCGCCGCCGGCCTGGCGGGCCTGCTCGGCCCACTCGCCGGCGGCGGCCCGCGGCGTGAACGTCCAACCGGCGGGGGCCCGCTGCAGCAGGATCGACCCGACGTACCGCAGCTCGGCCACGAGCTGCGCCTGCTGCTCGTCGCTGCCGTCGTCGGTCCAATCGGCGAGGTCGACGAGGGCCCCGCGGGCCGCGAGCTCGGCGGCGTCCAGCAGCGGGGCGGCCCCCTGCCGCCGCCGCCGAGCCCGCCGCCGGGCCTCGCGGTCGTTCACGTCTCGCCCCGGGCCCGGTTGAGTTCCGTGAGCGATCGGCCGTCGATGAACCCGCGGTCGGCGTCCTCGACGCCCCACCTGCCGTCGGTGACGCCCCAGAACGCGACGATGGCCTCGGGGTCCATGTAACGGCTGTTCAGCAGCCAGTCGATCGCGGCGCCGAACCGCTCGTCGGTCTTGCGCCGCGCGATGTGCGAGTCGAGCAGGGCGGCGGCCTGCTCTCCGGTGAGGCCGGCGGCGAGTTTCGCGCAGGCCCGGTCGGCGAGGTAGGCGACGGCCTCGGCAGCCTCGTCGCGGGCCGTTCCCGCGTCAGGGTCGAGCAGGAATCGCAGGATCTTGTTCAAGTGAAACGACTCGGTGACGTTCATGCCTGCTCGCCCCCCTACTCGGCCACGGGCGGCGGGTCGAGGGCGATCCGCCCGGCGAGCTCGCCCGCCCGCCAGGCGGCGACGAGCTTGTCGCGGCCGCTCGTCGGGTCGTTCCGCTTGGGGCGCGTCCATGCGATCTTGCCGTCGCCGATCGCGGCGACCTTGACCCGCTCGGCGACCGTGACGAGCTCGCCGGTCGTCTTGTCGGGCAGTTGCCCCTGCGCGTCGAGTTCCTCGGCGAGCAGGTCGAGGTATGCGGGCCGTACGGCGTCGCGCACGAGCTCGGGATGCGTGAGCCGGATGTATTCGACGACGTCGGGATAGTTCAGCGCGGCCGAGTTCACGACGTCGTACACGTTGTGCGGGGCGTGCCGGCGGGTGTAGTCGAGCACGGCCGCCTCGTTCCAGGTGATGACGACCTCGGGCTGCGCGATGTTCCACGATCCGACCCGGGTGCCGTCGGGCAGCACGAGCTCGACCTGCCGCTGCCCGCCGAGGTTGGCGGCGTCGGCGAACAGCTCGGCGGCGGCGGCCCGCTTGGCTTTCAGCTCGTCGCCGATCCACTTGTGCAGGGCGTCGAGCATGCCGATTTCCTCGGCGGCCGCCTTGACGACCTTGACGTCGGGGGCGGGCCGCTCGGGCTGCTCATCGGCCGCCTCGGGCTCGGGCGCGGGGGCCTCGTCGGCCTGGCCTACTTCCGGGGCCGGCGGCTGCTCGTCGCCCACCCGGGCGGGTTCGGCCTGCTCGGCGGCGTCGGCAGCGAGGTCGGCCTCGGCGGCGGCCTGCTCGGCCTCGCCCGACGTGGCGAGCGACGACATGATCGCCTCGATCTCGGCCCGCTCGGCGGGGTCGAGGTCGAACCCGGCGAGCTCGGCGGCGTGCTCGGCCGACCACACGTCGGCCATGCTGGGTGAGGGGGCGGCCCCCGCCGACTCGGCGGGGGCGTTGCTCGTGCGATCGGTCGTCATGGTCAGGCTGCCTTTCGGTTCTTCATGGCCTGCGCGAGGGTGGCGGCCAGGGCTTGACGGGGGTTCTCCGCGGTGCTCGCCCGCAGCGCGAGGGCGCCGATCCGGTTGGCCTCGCGGCGGGTGAGCTCGGGCAGGACCTTGATCTGCCGCCCGGTGAGGGCGGCCGCGGCGGCGATCTGTGCCGGTTCCGAGGTCGTGCTGCAGGCGGCGAGGGCGGCGCGCATGCGGTCGAGCAGCTCGGCGGGGGCGGGCTCGTCGGGCGAGCTTCCCGCGGTCTCGGGCGCGGGAGGTACGGCCTGCGCGGCGCGGTTCTCGCGCTCGCGGGCGAACCTGTTGCGCGGCTGCTGCTGCGGGGCCTGCCGCTGCTGCGGCACCTGCTGCGGCGGCGGGGCGTCGAGGGATCGGCCGAGGCGCACGATCAGGTCGGTCAGGCGCTCCTCGCCGCCGGTTTCGTTAATGATCGTCGTCGTCGCGAGAGCAGGGTGCCCGGACTCGGCGAGCAGGGCGAGCAGCTTCTCGCGGTCGTGCGCGTGGTGCGCCTCGATCGCGTCGTCGCGCACCTGCTCGGGCGTGCGCTCGCGTCCGGGCTCGACGTAGTCGCGCCGTGCGGTCGCCTGCGGGTCGAACCGCAGGCCCTGAAAGATGAACTGTTCGAGGGTGAACCCGGGGACCTGGCGGGGCTTGTCGAACTTCGGGCCGATACGCAGGTGCTTGGACCGGCAGCCCATGATCATGGGGGCGTCGTCGCGGAACATGCGGATATGCGCGGTGACGGCGAATGGAATGTCGCGCTGCGTCTCGACCTTGTAATCGGCCTCGCCCGCGACGGGGCTTCCCGCCTTGTCGACCTTGACCGTCTCGCGGCCGCGGGCCGTGATCAGCAGGATTCCCTCGAATGTGATTAGCATTTTCAGGAATTCCATGTGTCGCTGGTGAACGTCGCCCCACACGTTCGGCGGGATCGTGATCTCGGCGTTCGGGTCGGCCTCAAGCCTCGCGCGGTTTTTCTTGCTCGACCGGGCCCTCACGTCGGCCCATGTCTTGAGCATCTCCCACATGATCGACCCTGAGTCGACGGTCAGGACGACGGGCTTTCCGCCGGCGGCTGCGACGGCGGCGGCGTGCGTGTGCACCTCGCGCGCCCGCTGCATGATCGCGTGCCACGTGCCGTCATGCCGCAGCAGCTTGTACGTGATCTCGCCCTTGATCGCGTCGCCGTACTCGTCGCCCGCGCCCTCGCCGAGGTCGAGCCAATACGAGTCGCCGACGAGCGGGGACGCGGTGAGCTCTGCGCACAGCCACGATTTGCCGCTCTTGTCGCCGCCCTCGATCAGGATCGACGGGGGCGGCACGAGGCAGGTAGGCAGCCGTGCGTCGATCGCGGCGGCGGTCTGCTCGGGGGTGAGCGTTGCGGGCATTCCGGGGTCCTTTCCACGGGACTTGTCGATCTTAGGTGTCTGTGACGTTGGATGTTCACAGGACATGAGACGGTAGAGGTCGCCCACGACGGAAAGTCGGGGGTGACCAGTGGTTATGTACGCTCGGCGGCTTTCAGCCGGTCGCGGCGTACCTTTCGTAGCCGGGTAAGACTCCAGGGCCGTCCTGTCAGGCGCGCGAATTCCTGCCAAGACTCGGCCCACCACACCGGCGTACGGCCGACGAGCGTGTACGGCTGCGGCGTCGGGATGTCCTTTCGGCCCCGGGCCCGCATCTGCTCGACCGTGCGTCGCTGCACGTCGAGGCCGACGGCGATTTCCTCCATGCCGACGAGGTCGGGCAGGCCCTCCCGCGTGGCCGTGTCGACCTCGCCCGTAGCCTGCCCGAACCGCTCGGCGAGCCACACCGGTACGGCGTCGCCCTCGGCGGTCACGCCGACGTACCAATCGGGTTCGCCGAATTTCCCGCGGCGGTTCATGGAATAGACCGCCTCTCGGGTCTTGCCCCACAGAGCGGCGATCCCGCCGAGGCCGATGAGCTCGAACGATGGCTCTTGCGTCACATCATCACCCCCTCTCTCACACGTGCACACTGGACCCTACACCATGTGACCGATGAACGCGACACCTATGAGTGTGCGGAACTGATCAAGGTGTCGTATTGGGTATGCTGCGACGCGCTGCACCCGCGATGCTCACTGCTCGCGGGCGGTGTTCCTTTCCACGGGCAACACTGCAGCAGCCGAGGGGCCGGTACCGCGCGAAGGTACGCCGGCCCCTCTGCGCGTTCTGGCGAGGCTGCCGAGCAGCGACGCGAGGGCGCCGCCGGCGCCGAGCAGCAGCACCTGCCGGGCCTGCCCGATCGGGATCACGTCGAGGGCACCGGCGCCGAGGCCCGCCAGGGCGGCCGACGCCCCGTGCGTGATCGCGTCGTCGAGGGCCCGCAGCCAGAAATCCGCGCTGCAGATCTGCGGCCGCCGCCGGCGGCGGGACCTGCTCACGTGACTGGCAGTTCCCAAGCCGCATCCCACACGGCGCGGGTCACGCGGCCGCCGCCGGGCAGGTCCTTTCGGCGGGCGAACTCGGCGGCGACGGCGGCCGAGGCGGGCCCGTACAGTCCGTCGTCGTCGATCGCCCACCCGCGGCGGCGCATCTGCCGCTGCCACTGCCGTACGTCGTCGCCCTCCATCAGCGGCGGGTACGACAGGACACGGCGGAATGGCGGCGGGTCCGAGCTCGCCGAGCTCGCCGAGCTGCCGGGCAGCCCGTCACGCCCCCACCTCTTGACGATCTTGTATAGGGGGTCGCCGGGGCAGTCGGTCGCGTAGCCGTCGCGGTGCCCCTTGATCTCGGGCCCGGCGCCGCCCTCGCGCCGCAGCCATCGGATCGCGTCGGCGAGGCCGGCGAGCAGCTCGTCGGGCGGCTCGACGAGGCCGGCGTTCCCGACGAGGCACAGCACGGCGTAATGGCTGCTGTTAAGGCCGGCGCCGTTGGCCGCAGGCAGGTGCCCGGGGCCGCGGCCGACCATGACGCGCCCGTGCACGCACGCGGTCGCCGTGTACCCGAGGTCGAGCCACCCGTTTTCGATCATGTGCTGCCGCTGGAACGACCGCTGCAACAGCTCGCACAGCTCGTGATCCCCAACGATTCCGGGGTCGACTCGGCCCCCCGTGTAATGCACCTTGACGCCGCGCGGGCTGCTGACGGCGTCGTACGCGCCTTTCGGCGGCCGCGCCCCCCACTCGGCGCGGGTTTCGAGCTGCACCGGTCATCCCCCCTTGACTTGCATGACTGCGGTGATCACGGCGGCGACGGCCGAGAACAGGGCGCACAGGGCCGTCATGGGCAGGGCGTATCTCCATTTCTCGTCGGCCCGCTGCCGCCCTTCCAGGTCTTGCACGATCGTCGGCAGGCTCGACAGGGACACGACCGCGGTCTCGACGAGCCGCAGCCGCCCCTCGTGATCGGTCAGGCGTTCGGCGTGCGCGGCCTGCTGCGCGACCGACACGGCGACCTGCGCGGCGACCTGCGCGAGGGCCGCCGCATCGGTCGCCTCGGGCATGTTCACGCGTACAGGTCCACGATCACGATCCCGTCGCCGCCCTCGAATCCGGGCTGCGCGGTGCCGGTCGACAGGGCGCCGCCGGCGCCACCGCCGAACCCACGCGACGCCGTACCCGGGCCCTCGGAGCCGCGGGAGAACCCGCCATGCCCGAGGCGGCTCTCGCCGCCCTCGCCGGCCATGCCCTCAGTTGCCGACAGGCGGATCGCGCCGCCGCCGCCCCCGCCGCCCTGCCGGTAATCACCGGTGCCGGCGAACGGGCCGGCGACGCCCGTCGCGCTGTTGGGCGTCGTCCCGCTCGCCATGAACACCGTGCCGCCGTCGCCGCCGGTCGCGGCGACGAGGGTGCCGAACGAGGAGTCGCCGCCCTTGCCGCCCGCGGTCGTCGACCCGCCGGCCAGACCGCCGGCGCCGACGGTGACCGTCACCGCGGCGGGCAGCGACGCGACGTCGAGCAGGCTTTCGGAGTAGCCGCCGCCGGCGCCGCCGGGGCGGGCGACGAGCTGCCCCGATGCGGCGTTGGCGCCCGCGCTGCCGCCGCCGGCGCCCTGCACCTGCACGAACACCCGGGCGAGCCACGGATAGGTAGCCTTTTGGAACGTCGCGGTGCCGGGCGTGCTGAATATCAGCCGTTGCCGCCAGCCGAGCGATCCGGGGACGACGCACAGGTGCCCGTTCTCGTCGACCCGCAGGTAATCGGGGCACACGCATACAGCCATGATCAGTCACCCCCTGTCAGGCGGTCGCCGGCTCGCCGGTCTGCGGAGCGGGCAGTTCGAGGTCGGGGGGGATGTTCAGCACGCGCCGCGCGGTCGCCTCGGTCATGCCGCCGGCCATGAGCTCGGCAAGGGAGTCCGCGAGGCTCTGCAGCTCGGCCTGCTGCTGCGCCTCGCGGGTGGCCTCGTTCTCGGTCTCGATGCGCGCGAGGTCGGCCTCGTACTCGGCTTGGCTGATCTCGGTCGACCCGGCAGGCAGGGTGTAGGTCGCGATGCCGACCGACCCGTCGTCGAACCGCAGGTAAAACGTCTTCTCCATTAAATTCCCCCCGATTACAGGATGATTCCGAAGCAACGGATGAAGTGTTGGATACGGTTGTACGTCGCGCCGCCCGAGCCGCGGCCCATCGTGATTTCGAGAGGCTCGACGAGCGTCGCACCCGCGGCGATGACGCGGTTATAGACCTTCGTCGTCTGGCAGTGCACGTCGCTCGCGGCCGTGCTGCCCCGGTTGGCGAAATACGCCATTTCGTCCGTCGTGATGCCGTACGCGGCGCCCGAGGCGGCGGGCAGGTCGAAATCGACGTCGACCTCGACCTCGAAAATGCAGAACATCGGCCGGCAGGGGTCGGGGTTGGTGACCGACAGGTTCCGCGTGACGATCACGTTGTCGAACCCGGACGGGACCGCGGTCGAGGAAAGGGTCTGATTCAGCGAATCCTGCTGGTAGAAGGTCTTTCCGCGCGGCTCGCCCCGCAGGTTGCCGGTCGAGTCGCAGTACACGCCGCCGGCGTTCGCGTCGACCGGGCACGTGTACGGCCACGCCTGCACCTTCGCCGCCAGTGGTGAGGCCGCCGACCCGTTACCGGACAGACCACACGCGCCGACCGCCAGCGCGGCCCGCATGCCGCTCGGCGTGCAGGCGAGCAGGTTGCCCGCCGCGGCGTCGACGATCGGCGCCGCGGTGAGCGGCTGCCCCGCAGTGCCGAGGCCGCCGAGGTCGATACAGGGCGTGTCCTGCACGGCAACCGAGGTCAGGCCGCCCCCGCCGCCCGAGTTCGGTGTGTACAGGCCGCCGTCGCCCCCGTTGATCAGGGCGTTACCGGGGTCGGTGGAAATGCGGGCCGAGATCACGCCGGTCGCCGCGTTGTAGGCGGCGCCGGGGCCGGCGGAGATGCACGGCCGCACGTCGTCGCAGTCGACGGGCGCCGGCGTCGCCGAGATCACGACGGGGTCTGCGGTCGAGCCGGTGCCGGCGAGCGTGATGCCGGGGCCGGCGGCGAAATTGCAGGCGCAGGTGCCAGAGCAGCCGCAGCGGGCCATAAGGGCGAACCTCTCGGTCGTCGCGTTCGCCCGGCCCCATCACCAGCGGCACATTCAGCGTACGGGCAGCAGCTCGGCGGCCCGCGCAGGCGGGCCTAGATCGGCAGGGCGATCTGCTCGACGGGCACGGCGAGCTGCCGCGCGGCGATCAGCCGCTGGCACTTGCGGCAGTTGATCGGGGCGTCGGTGAAGCGCAGCCGGCGCGGGTCCCACCCGGCCAGGCCCGTGTTACAGCCGGGCGACGGCAGGACCTCGCCGTGATGATCGGTCGAGCTGCCGGCGAGGTGCACGACGCCGGAGCCATCGACGTGTATGCCGCGGGCCTGCTGCGGATCGGGGGTCAGCACGTACACGAGCGTAGCAAGATCGTTACAGTCCGCTTGGTTGGAACGCAACACATGCCCGTTTTCGGGTGCTACCTTCGGGGCGTTCCGGGTCGTTCCGGCGGTTGGCCCCGTAACACGATCCCGACCGCCGGGCACCTTGCCGGGGGCCCCGCGCAGCCCAAGATGCGCGGGGCCCTCTCGCGCGAGACGTCTACGGCAGCGCGACGACCGTCGCCGTGCCGCCCGAGCTCGTCGCGACAAGCTGCCCGGCGTCGTCGACCTGCAGCACGTACGCGTTCGGCGGCACGCCGATCTGTACGAACTGCCTGTTTTCCAGCCTGCGCAGCCGGTCGTCGAGGTCGCGAATCAGCTCGGCGTCCGTCAGTGCCCGCTGCCTGCGCTTGACCACCCCGGGCCCCCTTACTCGAACTGCGCGCCGACGGGCACGAGCGTCACGCGCACCTGCTCGCCGCCGCCGTCGTCGCTGCCGTTGCCTGCGTCGAACGTCACCTGCAGCCGCTGCAGCCGCAGGTCGGCCGACAGGGTGTAACAGGTCTCGCTACTGGTCACGGGGATCACGACCCCCGGAATCAGTTCGTTGATCGACACGGGGGCGTCGGGGTCGAGCTGCGCCCCGTCGGGAACCTGCAGCATGACCGGGAACGTGCCGGCCTGCACGATCGAGACGGCCTCGGCCTGCGCGCTGATGTCGTCGAGGATTTCCTGCTCGTTCGCGAGGGTTTCGAGCAGGCCGCACGGGCCGATCCCGCCCGCGGTCGCGGTCACGCCCTTCCCGACGACGGTCGCCGCGGTCGCCGCCTGGCGGCCATCCTTGACGACCTGCAGGTCGCCGACGAAATGCTCGTCGGCGAGCTGCGGCAGGCGGGCGACGGGCACCTCGCCGGCGATGATGATGCGCCGGCCCAACGCGGTGAAATCGACCCCGGTGCGGGCGAGCTCGGCGAGCTCGTCGTACACGATCGAGCCGTTCGCCGGATACCGGCGCTCCCCCGTGACCCCGGCGAGCTTGGTGTGCAGGTACTGCAGCACGTTCGGGTCGTCTTGGTCGAGGCCGTGCCGCACGAGGGCCTCGGCGATCAGCACGAGGTCGGCCGGCCCGGCGCCGGCGGCCGAGTAGTCAATCAGATCTTTGATCACCCGGTGGTACAGCCAGGCCGTCACGTCTTTCGCCGTGATCGTGGTGACCTCACGCCCGTACGTGATCGTCTCGACGGGCCCCTGCCATACGAGCAGGTCGTCGCGGACCAGCACGATCTCGTTACACCACGGCCATGCGTCGGCGAGCAGGCCGCAGCAGTCGGCGCCCTGATACGGCACCTGCACGACCGCGTCGCTTGTGTCGTCGACCACACGCCCCCACGTCAGGGCCGAGGCGTCGAACAGCTCGCCGAGCTGCCGCGACCCGGTGCGGTCGAACACGCCGATCTTGTACTCGTCGGCGCAGCCGAGATTCGCCATGTCGTCACCTCTCCCGTACGACGACCTGCAGGCCGGCCGTCGCGCCGTCGATCGTGTCGGCGTCGGCCTCGACGCAGATCGTGTACGACGTGCCGCATTCCAGGGTCGGCCACGATAGCGGGCCGCCCTGCTCGCCGAACGTGACACTCGCCCCCGATGTTTCGGCCCGCCCGGGGCACTGCACGATCGACCGCCGGCGGGTGCCGTCGAGGATGTAGGTCGCGCCCGGCGGGATGTACGACACGTTGACCTCGCTGCAGTACGAGCAGGGGTCGAGCTCGTCGGGGGCCTGGCCGAGGGGGTTGGCGTACACGCGGATACGCGCGGCTTTCAGCGGCTTGTCGGGGCCCGCCTTGAGCACGAGCACGGGTACAGCGTCAGTCCAGATCGGCGCCGCGCCGGCGGGCACGTCCACACACAGCCGGGCCCGCCCGGCGAGGGGGTCGCAGTTGCACGGGTTGAACGGCACGGGAATCTGTGGCACGACGGCGGGCGGGCAGGCAGGGTCGAGCGGGCACGGCACAGGCTGCAGGGCGGCGCATTCCTCGGCTTCGGTCAGGCAGTCGGGATCGTCGGACCACTCGATACAGCCGGTCGTCGTCGCCGGGTCCCACGTCAGGCCGGTCGCGATCGTGACCGGCTCGCGCAGCGCGTGCGGCAGCCCGGCGAACAGCGTGAACTCGATTTCGAGGGCGGGGCAGTCGCCGCCGCCGGCGCACCCGGCAGCTGCGGCCGCGGTGAGGCTCGTGCCCCCGCCGATCTCTGAGATTTCGTTCGGCCCATCGATGAGGCCGACCTCGCGCAGCGTGCGCAGATAGGGGGTCGCACACGCGTACGGGTCGGCGGCGTCGTCGCACTCGCCGGGGCAGCAGGTCAGGTATCGCAGGTCGTCGCCGCCGCAGCTCGTCGAGCCGCATCCGAGGCTGCCGTCGAGCGCGCTCGCGAGCCATCGCATGCCATACTCGATCGCGCAGCACGAGGCGCCGAGCAGCAGGCCGCGTACGACGATCGTGCGCCCCGCCCGGCGGCGCCGGCCGAGCACGGCGCCGTCGCCGAGCCGGTCGGTACGGCCGCGCTGCACGGGCGAGACGCGCGCCCCGTCGATGCGGGTCACGAGCAGGCCGCCGAAATCCGCACTCGCAGGCTCGGCAGGGTCGTACCACGGGGCCAGGTCGGCCGCCGGCGTCGTGTACGCCGGGTCGCCGAGCATCTGCCGCAGTCCGGGGCACTCACAGCCGTAGAGCTGCATTGTCGAGGGTTTCAGCCCGGCGGCCGCGTACGCCGCGGTGCGGGCGTTGTTGGCGACCTCGACGCCGCCGAGGCATAGCCAGTCGATCGCAGGCACCCGGGAACCCCCTTATCGCAGGGCCGCGACGAGACGGCCCTCGACGATCGACGCGATCGCGTTCGGATCGGTCACGTTGTGAATGTGGTTGGTCTGGTTGACGACGAGCTGCCGCGCCGCGGCGGTCGCGCCGGTCGCCGCGGTGCGGGCCCGGTCGGCGACGGTCTGCCGGTTCGGCACGAGGGCCGAGGCGCGTTCGACCTGCCGCCCGGGTCGTACCGCGGTCGCGACCTGCGTCTGTATCCGCTCGCGCAGGCGCTGCCACCCTCGGATGAACCCCAATGCGGCGTTCACGGCGTCGTCTTCCAGGACCCGCGACGGCGATTTGATCTTGAGTGTCTTCTTGACGGTTTTGGACACGCTTTCCGCAATGTCCGTCATGAGTGAGACGATCTCTTTCTGCTGCGCCTTCAACCCGGCGAGGAACCCCCGGGCCGCTTGCTTGCCCGAGTCGAACAGCAGGTCGGCCGTATCGCGGCCGAGCCGGCTCGTCGCCGAGTTGATCTCGCGCTGCGTGCGGGTGATCTCGCGCAGCGTCGTCGAGCTCGCCTGCCGCAGCGTGCGGGCGAGGTCGGCGCCCTCGTCGGGGCCCGCCTCGACGAGCTGCTGAATCACACTCTTGTCGAGGCCGCGCGCCCCCAACGCCTTGATATCGGCGGCGAAAGACTTGATCCGGGCGAGGCGATCTTTCAGGGTCTTTTCGATGCTTACGCCGGTCGACCGCTCGGCGTCGCCAAACCCTGCCAGGCTGGCGAACCGGCGGGCCTCGGCCGTCGTGTTGGTCGCGAACTGCTGCGCGTCCTCGATCGCCTGAATGATCTTGTCGCGTTGCTTCGCCAGGCCGGTAAGGCGGGTGTTCAGCCGTTCGAGCCGCGCGACGAGCTGATTATCGACCCGGGTTTTGATCCCCGCGAAAGCCTTGGTGACCTGCTTTTCGAGGCCGCGCAGGGTCGAGGAGATCTGCGACGGCGTGCCGAGCAAAGACGACGTGAACTGCCGACCGAGGTTGGTACCGATCGTCTGCAGCCGCTTCGCGAGGGCCTTTTCGAGCTGCGGCGAGATGTCGATGCCGAGGGCGACGGCGATGCGGTGCGCGTTCGGGTCGACCTTGACGCGCCCGCCGCCCGCGAACCGCGGCAGCGCGGCCGCCGCGGCGCCCGCCAGGCCGCCGCGGGCGAGCCGCCCGGCATTGATCGCCGCCAGCAGCGGCAGCCATCGCCGGGTCGCGCGGGCGTTCACGACGAACTCGTCGCGCGACAGCAGGGCGAACACGTCGTCGCTCGTTGAGGTGCCCGGCCCGGACACGCGGCCGCGGGGCCGCTTGGGCGCGCCGCCAGCGGCCAGGCGCACGATTGCCCCGGGTACGGCGAGGCCGCCTGTCGCGCCGGTCGCGAGCACGCCGACGGTCTTCTGCTGCGGCACGGCGTTGATCAGCGATAGGAACCGGTGCAGGGCGCCCTCGGCCTGCGCCGTGTCAGCCTTGATCTTGACGATCTTGCCGTTCGGCAGAACCCGCACGGCGTGCCCGAAATCGTCGATCACGGTGATCGCGCCGGATGCGTCCTGACGGGCCCCGTCGAGCGACCTCGCGAGGTTGTATACCGCTTTGCGCCCGACGTCGGAATTACCGGCCAGACGGGACAGGGCCGGTAGCAGTTTCAGCGTCTCGGCGGTCGCCGCCCGGGTCGCGCCGGTCGCCTGCTGCTCGGCCGTCAGCTTGTCGCGCAGCGCGGCGATCTCTTGCGACAGGAACTGCTGCCGCTGCAGCGACGTCACGTTCCCCTCGCGGAACGCCTTATTGACCTGCCCCTGCACCTCGCGCAGGCGGTTGTTCGCGTCGAGCAGCGCGAGCGACGGGTTAAGAAACCGGTTGAACACGTCCTGCAGCGCCTGCGTCTGCGCCGTCAGGCCGAGGGCCTCATTCTTGGCGCGCGACCACGCGTCGGCGAGCACGGCCGTCGTATCCGACGCGGTGCGAATGCTGGATGAGTACAACGCGATCCGGGCCGTCGCCGACCCGGACACCTGCCCGTTCTCGTCAAGTGCCTTACTGAGGTTGACGCCGGCGGCGTCGGCGAGCTCGCGCGCCGCGGCGATCGTGGGGGCGAACCCGGCGGCCGCGAGCTGCCGGGCCGCCTCGTCGACCCGCTTGATCGACGCTGCGTTCGCGTCCATCGCGGCCCGTAGCGGCGACCCTTGGAAGTCGTCGAGCGCGAGGGCGCCCTGCGCGAGGGCGATGTTCGTCGCCGTCGTCGCCTTTGTGACGCGGGTCTGCGCCGCGGCGAGCTGCTGCTGTACCGGGACCAACTTGGACGCGAGGGCCTTGTTCGCCGCCTCGTACCCGGCGACGTTGTTCCCGAATGCCTTGTTTTGCGCGTTGATCGAGTCGATCGTCGAGTCGATCGCCCGTTTCGCCGTAAGCGTCTTGATCGCGAAAAACGCGATCGCGGTGCCGGCGGCGAGGTAGATGTTCGGCCCCGCCCCCGCGATCTTGTTCAGCAGCTTCGCAGCCGCCCCCGCCTTGCCCGCGCTGCTCGCGAACGACGCCGCCTTGCCGGCCCCCTTCCCGAGCAGGTTCTGCGCCGCCGCCAACGGCGAGCGCAGCGCGATCGCCGTCACGGCGAGCTGCGCGAAACCCGGATTGATGTCGTTGAGCACCGTGACGAGCCGTGCCAGGCCGCCGACGAGGCCGATCGCGGTCGACGCGAGCGGCGCAATCGCCTCGACAAGGCTCACGCTCGCGCCGGCGGCGTCCATCAGCAGCCCGGTAACCTGATCGATCGCCGGGCCTGCGTTGGTCTGCAGGAACTCGAAAAAGTCGCGGGCCCGGGGCGAGTCCAGCCCCTGGCCGAGCGTCTGCGTCGCCGCGGTCAGCGCGTCGGCGGCGTTCTCGGCGATCGGCTGCACCCGCGGCAGCAGCCGGATCGTCTCGGCGAGCACGCCGTTATAGACCTGCAGCGTGCGCGGCTCGATCGCGGCCGACGTCGCCTTGAACACCTCAGCCGCGCGGGCCGTCGCCGCCGTCGCGATCTTCTGCTCGTCGGTCAGGCCGTCCCACGCGTCGGCCATATCCTTCGTGCCCTTGACGACCTGCGCGATCGACGGGACCGACAGGGCGATCGCCGCCGACACGCCCGCGCCGGCGGCGATCAGCGGCGGCGCGGCCGCGGCCGCGAGCGAGATCGCCGAGGCGAGCAGCGACAGGCGGCCCGTGTACCGGTCGAGACTGATACCCGACTTGTCGGCCGAGCGGCCGAGGCCCTCGGCTTTCCTGCCGAGGTCGTCGAGGGCGCCGGCGCCGCGGCCCTCGATCAGGGACCGCAGCCGATCCCGCACACCGAGCAGGGCGGGCGACAGGCGCTCGCGCAGCGTCCGTGACGCCCGCCCCGCCGAGGTCTCGATCCGGTCGATCGGCACCGAGTCGAGGTCGAACAGGGCGGCCTGCACGCCTTTCAGGTCCCGCTGAACCTCGACGATTGACCCCTGATCGAGGTCGAACAGGGCGCCCTGCGGCTCGTCGAGGCCCTGCCGGATCGTCTGCACCGCGGCGGCCGCTTTGCGGGCCGCGGCCTCGGCCCGCACCATCTCGGCCACGGCCCCGCGCAGGCCCGACCGGGCGCCCCGCGCGCCGTCTCCGATGTCGTCGACCGCGGCGCCGGCGGCCTCGGCCGCGGCCGCCACCTTGGCGAGGTCGGCCTCGGCCTGGCGGGCCGCCCGCTTGACCTTCCGTGCGGCGGCCGCGGCGCCGCCGCCGACCCCCGCGTCGATGTCCTCGCCGGCCTCGCGCCCCGCCTTACCGACCTTGTCGAGGTTGCGCTCGGCCTCGGCCGCCGCCTTTTTGACCTTGGCCTGCAGCCCTCGTTTCAGTTCCTCGTCGAGGTTGTCGAAGTCGATCGACAGGGATACCTCGGATGAGGCGAGCGGCTGTTCGGACACGGCGGCACCCCTCGAAACGGCGGGTCGCCCGGCCCTGCCACCAGCGGCGCAGTATCAGGCTACGGCGATCACGACCTGCCGCCCTGCAGCGCACCCATTGCCGCCATGAATGCCGCCCCCTGCTCGGCGTCCGTCATGACCTGCGTGCGCCGCACGTCGACCCCCCGGGGCGGCCGCCGCAGCCGGAACTCGAACATCTCGCGGTCGGTCTTGCCGAGGCCCTCGACGATCAGCCGGTGCATGACGTTGCACAGCCGCGCCGGCGCGGCGCGGGCGAGCTCGACGAGGTCGACGCCGCGCAGCAGCAGCATGCCGTCGAGCTCGTGCCAGTCGTCGGCCGCACTCGCGATCAGGCGCTGCGCGACCCACCAACGCCGCCCGGTCGCGGCCTCGACGAGGCCCTCGGCCACCCGCGCGCATTCGCGCAGGGTCAGCGTGTCGAGCTCGTCGTCGAGCCGGTCGTCGATCCGGTCGGCCCCCGCCTCGTCGAGCAGGTCGTGCAATAGGTCGAGCTGCCAGGTCTCGAACCGCAGCCGGTCGAGCAGCACCGACCAATCCGAGACGATCACGAAGTGCTCGCCGTCGAGCTCGAACGCCCGGGGCGGGCCGGCCACTGCGGCCCGCCAGGGCGCGAGCTCGGCCACTACCGGCGCCGCCCCCGCTGCCGTTCCTCGGCCTTGGCCTCGACGACCTTGACCAGCTTGCCGAGGATGTCGTACAGGTCGCCGATCCGGAACTTATCGGCGTCGTCGTCGAGCCGCGCCTGCAGCCGCGCGAGGGACTCGGGCGCGATCACGCGGTGCATGAACTTCATCCCGGCATACAGGGCGTCGGCCGTCGTCGCCCGGCGGGCGTTGGCCTCGATCAGCCCGGCGAGGACCTCATCGACCTTCCGCGGGATGATCGCCGTGTACGTGACGTCGTCGATCTCGAACTCGACCGGCTCGGGCGCCTCGCCCGCCTGGTCGTCGTCGCGGCCGCCGGTCGTAAACCGCAGCTCGGGCGGGATCACCCGCGACGGTTCGAGCGTCTGCTCGCCGGCGGTCGTCTCGTCGAGTTTGGTCGCGGCGGCCGCCGCGCGGGCACGCCGCGCGGGCGCTGCACTGGTTCCCATTGGTTCCCCCGATCACTCATCGTTCGCGCACAGGGTAGGGGCACGCATCCTTGAACGCGCGCACGAGCCACTTGTCGCCCTTGACGCCGCGCACGTACAGCGCGAACACGACAGGCCGCCGGCCTTTCGCCGACACCTTGCCGACGGCCTCTTTCACCTCGAACCGCAGCGCTTTCGCCTGCACGGGCCGGATCACGCGATGCTTAGGCCCGTAGATGCCCGTGCCCTCGTGCAGGTACAGGCCGTAGTCGAGCGGCGACCCGGCCCGCATGAGGACCCGCCCCGGCAGGACCGCGACCGTGTGCGAGATCGTGCTACGCAGGTGCCCGTCGTCAACTCTCACGTTCCGCTTGGCCCCGTTCACGGTGCGGCGGCCGATGCGCTCGGCCTGCCGCACGACCGGGCCCGCCGGCGACTGCGTCAGGCGCCGGTACTCGGCCTGATTGATCGTCACGCGCACCCGCGACACGACTACCCCCCGCCGAGGCCCTCAGCGGCCCCCACAGGCCCGCGCCGCTTGCCCGCCGGGTGATGCGCCCGACTACGCGCCTCGGCCGCCTCGTCGTCGCTCTCGGCCCCGCCCGGGGCAGATTCCGCGTCGCCCTCACCTGTCACGGTGAGGTACCCACCCGCGACGGCCGCTCGCAAGAATGGCGTGTCCTCGAACCGCTCGCGCCGCCCCGGGCGCAGCCCGAGCACGTGCGCCGTCGCCTCGACCTCGATCTCTGCCATGCCATGAACATACGCACAGGCCCGCCCCCCATCGGGGAACGGGCCTGTGCGTGTGTCGTCGTCGTACGCAGTGCAGACCCTACATGCCGCCCTCCGCCGGCGCCCGCTCACGCAACACGGTGCGCTCGACGAGCTGCTGCAGCCGCACGTACTTCTCGCCCGTGTTGTGCCCATCCCACGCGGCCCGCACGTCGCCGCCGTCGACCCGCTGCACGTGCTCGAACAGGTAGAGATCGCGCTCGGCGATGTGCCACGACAATTGGCCGCACGGCGTGTCGACATACACGACCGGCCACTCGGGCGACTGCTCGTCGTTGTAGGCGATCACGGCGGGGAACACGGCGGCGAGGAACGCGACGAGGCGGGCACGTTCGCGGTACGCCTCGTTCAACGCCTCGCCGTCCTCGTACGTGCGCGCGACCTGCTGCCGCAGTTCGGCGACCTCGGCGGCGATCCTGGCAGCGCCCGTCGGCGGCCGCTCGGCGAGTTGCCCGGCGGCGAACCGCAGCCACTCACCGATATCGATCGTCCCGTACAGGTTCACGCCTCGCGCGTCTCTCCGCAGCACGGGGCCGCTCGTCGCGTCGAGGTGGATATGCCGCGAGTGCAGCAGCGCGAGCGCAGCCTGCACGTCGTCGGCCGACCCGGCCAGGCGCACCCGCACGAACCGCTCGCGCGGGGCGGTCACCCAACGCTGCAGCGCCTCGTCGCTGATCGGGCCGAACCCGAGCTCGTCGTCGTCGAGCACGGGCGGCGGCAGGGCCGAGGGCAGGGCGGGCTGCTCGTCGAGGCGGCCCTGCGCCTCGACGAGCTGCACCTGTAGCTGCGAGACGAGGCCGCGCAGCTCGGCGTTCCATCGGTCCTGCGCGGCGTGCGCCTCGGCGTGCAGCCGCACGCGGTCGTTCGGCGTGGGCACCTCGCAGCGGCTGCAGATGCTGTATCCGGGCAGGGTGTCGGCCGGCCGAAAATGTGTCTCCGTCGTCATCAGGGGGTCTCTCCAAATCGGTATCCGAGGTCGTGCCGCACGTAGGCGCGCACGAGGTCGAGATCGCGGCGCAGCCGGTTGACCGCGTCGGGGTCGACGTCCTTTCCCGCGATGTGGGCAAATGCGGCGTCGCTGTAGGCGCCCGCCGCGGCGCCGATGATGTACGCCGCCTCGTTCTCGGGGAGGGCGTTCGAGGCGAGCCACGCGGCGCGGGCGGCCTGCGCGGTCTGCACGGCCTGCTCGGCGTGCAGCAGCAGCCGCTCGGCCTCGCGCACCTGCGCGTCATAGTGCGAGGTGATCACCCCGCGGGCCGAGATGCGCTCGACGTCGTTCAGCGGCGGCAGCGGCTGCGGGCGGGAGCGGGTCACGCCTGCCGCCCCCGCGAGTAATCCATGCTCTGCGTGTCGCCCGGGTGCGCGGCCATCACACGCAGCGCCTCGGCGTCGCGCATGTTGACGGCCTGCCTGCTCGCGCCCTCGGGCGCGGTCAGGCCCACGCCGCCGGCGGTCGCGAGCTGCGCGCGGAGCATGCCCGCCCACAGGCGCAGCGTCGCGAGCGTTTCCCAATCCGCGCCGCGATCCTGCTCGATCTCGGCCTGCTCGATCTTGGCGATCGCGGCCTCGGCGTTGGCGGCGTGCAGGTTCGCGAGGTGGTAGTTCTCGGCGGCCGACAGCACCCACTCGTCGAGCTCGGGCGCGATCAGGGGGGGTCCGATCTTCATAGGGTGTGTCTCCGATCGTGGTCAGGGGGTCGTTACCGCGGTGTCGAGTTTCGAGATCAGCTCGGCCTGCACCTCGGCGAGCGGCTTACCGGTGTCGATCTGCAGGGCGGCGAGGGAGATGTCGACGGCGAACATGCGCAGTTCGGCGGCCTGGCGTCGCGCCGTGTCGTCGGCCTCGCAGGCGGCGAGGGCGGTTTTCCAGCCGGCGCCGCCGATCACCTCGCCCGCGTCGGTGCCGGCGTCGTTCAGGGCCTGCTGCACCTGGCGGCGCGAGGTGGAGTCGAGGAACGCTGCGAGGGCCCGGTCGCGGAACGGCTGCACGTAGGCGGCGGCGGCCGAGCACGGGGCCGGCGGGGGCGTGTTCGGCGCGGCGGGCGCCGGTGCCGAGGGAGCGGCCGAGGCGCCGCAGCCGCTCACGGTGAGGGCGGCGGCCGCCAGGGCGGCGAGAGCGCGTAGGCGCATCGGGGGGTTCCTTCCCGCCCCACGAGGGGCGTACGGGGCCGTAAATCGCCAGTGGGTTACGGGTCAATCGCGGACAGTAGCCGCTGCGGGCGGCCCGGGTGCGCGGTTCCCGGGCCGACCCCCGGGGGGTCAGGGCTGCAGGGCGAGAACCTCGACGCGCTCACGCGCGGCACCGAGCCGCGAGGCGACCTCGTCGAGGTCGGGCCCCCACGAGTGCGGCAGCAGGTCGCAGCCGTAGCTGCGCAGCACCTGCCGCAGCGCGAGGGCGAGCACGTCGGGGTCGTTGAATCCGGGGGCGACGACGGCTGTGACCACGAGCGTGCGGCCGCCGTCGGGCACGGGGTCGACGGTCCATTGCGACCGGCCCTCGGATGTGATCTTGACGTGCTCGCGGGTGATCTCCCAGCCGTCGCCGTCGGCGGGCCCCTCGGGGATCGGGCCGCACGCGACGATCAGCGCGGGGGCGCCGCTGCGGGGCGTGGCGATCACGACGCCCGTGCGGGCGAAGTGCGGCGCGGCCGCGGTGCCTTCGAGGGTCGAGCCGTCGAGGTACAGCGTCACGCGGACCGTCGCGCCGAACTCGGGCCACTCGATCGGGTCGGTCGCATCCTTGATGACCATATGTGCTGCCTTTCGTCGAGAACCTGCAGGGGGCGGGCAAGGGCCTCGCGTGGCGCGCACGCGAGGCCCCCGGGGCGATCAGGCCCAGCTGATACCGCGGGTGATCATGTGCCCCCCTTTCCACGGGCCAACTTGCACGATGAACGCTACACGTGTAGGGCTCGACTAACAACCGTGTATCACCTATGCGTCGTGTTTCGTTACACCCGCGTCTCGCCCGGGGGCATCATGGCGGGCATGACCCAACCCCCCGACGGCGCCGACGTCGTCACGATGCAGACCCGCGCCCTGCATCTGAACGACGACCTGCCGCTGCTGTACCTCGCGCTGTGCCCCACGACCGATCCCCACATGGCCGAGGGCCTGCCCCTGGTCTGCCACACCTACGGGCTGCCCCCGTTCAACGCCGCGGCGGCCCAACGCGACGGGCACGGCATCATCGCGCCCGCCGCCGCAGGGTGGCAGATCAGGCTGACCGACGACGGGCAGCAGGTGCCGCGGCTCGCGGTCGACTGGCCTGCCATGTCCGAGCCGCTCGTGTTCGACGTCCGCATGACCACCCCGCCCGGGTGGACACCCGACGTGATCCGGCTCGGCCGCGCCGCGGTGATGGTCGGCCCCGCGCTCGATTGGGATGCCCTGACGATCACCTACGCCGAGGGCGACGCCCTCATGCCCGCCTCGCGGCTACTCGACGCCCTCGCCGGGCGGTACGCCGCCTGCGGCGTCATGCCGGTCGTCAGGGCCTGAACACGCCGAGGGCGCCGCCCGGCCCGCCACCCCTGACAGTGGCGGATCAAGCGGCGCCCGGCAGAGCGCGACAGGTCAGATCGGGGTACCGCCGGTCGCGACACCCGCGGCGATTCTCGCGTCGAGAACTCCCGGGTCGTCGGTGCGGGTGATAGTCGCGCCGAGCCGCAGCAGCAGGCGCCGCATGCGGGCATTGTCGGCGAGCAGGCTCGCCCGCACCTCGGCGAACCCCTCGTCGCGGGCGGCGGCGACGAGCTGCCGGGCAAGGCGGCCGCCGAGGCCGCGGCCCTGCCAAGAGTCTTCGACGAGCAGCGCGAGCTCGGCCGCGCCCGGGTCGCAGTACACGAGTGTCGCCAGAGCGACGACCTGCCCGTCGTGGCAGGCGACGAGGGCCTGCCCGCGGCCGCGGTCGCACATCCGATCGAACGCCGCCGGCGGCAGGTGCGGCTGCGAGGTGAAGTACCGGAACCGGCGCGACTCGGGCGAGCAGCGCTCGTACAGGTCGCGCACGGCCTCGCGGAACGCCGACGTCAGGGGCCGCAGCTCGACCTCGGCGCCGTCGGCCAGGCGCACGGCCCGCTCGGCCGGCGCCGCCTCGACCGGCGGCACGGCGAGCCGCACGAACGCCGCGGCGCGGGCGGCCTCGGTCAGGGTGAACGGCAGGCCGGACCGGCGCAGCCGCACCTGCCGGCGAGGCGCCACGGGCACGAGCAGCAGATGCGGATCGGGCAGCGCCTGCTCGGCGGGGGGCTCGCCGTAGGCCCACCCGGCGGCGTCGGCCCGCAGCAGCTCGGCGAGGACCTCGGGCAGGTGCCAGGGGGCAGCCTGCAGCGCGGCCGCGAGCAGCAGGGCCCGCGTCGGTTCGTCGGTCAGCTCATGCGCGGCCGCGGGCACGACCTGCACGCGGCGGCCGCCGGCGCCCTCGATCGCCGCGGCGACGACCTCGGGCGGCGCGGCCATCTCGGCGACAAACTCGTCGACCGTGCCGTCGGTGTCGGGCTGCACGGATAGGGCGAGAATGTTGCCGCCGTGCTGCGCGAGCGCGGCCGTCAGCTTGGCCAGGCGCCCGGGGCGTTCGTCGACCGTCGTTCGGATGCGCAGGAAAGCCATACCCGTATCGTGCGCGATGTCTGTTACGCCCCTGCTACGCCCGGGGGGCCGCAGTGTTGCTTATGCCCGAATCATGCCGAGGGCGCCACACCCGGCGAGGGTAGAGCGGCGCCTCGGTCAGGTTGCCAGTACGCCGCGGCAAAGCCTGGGAAGTTCCCCGCGGTTCGCGTATCGCGCGACCGGGCCCGACCTTACCCGCCCCCACCGGCGGGCGGGCAGCAATCGCCCGACTCGACCGTCACGAGCAGGGCGCCGCCGGCGCAGCCGCCCTCGGGCGCGATCGGCCGCCACTCCCCCACGACCACGGCGCGGCCGCGGCCGAGCTCGGTGCGGGGGAAGCAACAGGAGACGGCGCGGCGCATCGCCGCGGCGTCGTCGAGCAGCTTGACGGCGTCGGCCGTGCGCTGATCGCAGCTCGGGGGGGTGCCGTCGTCGTCGATCGTCGCGACGCAGCGGTACACGCCGAGTTCGAGCTCGACGGCGTACGACCCGTCGGTCGCGCACCTGCCCGGGTCGACAGCCGGCAGCGGGAACCGGGCCGAGGTCGGAAAGATCCTGGTGACGCGGACCCATGCGCGGCCCTCGCCCCCGGGGCAGGTGCAGCAGTCGGCCGGCTCGGGCCCGGGGGCGAGGCAGCACACGCACACGGGCCCGGCGACCGTGTCATCGAGCTCGGCGCACAGGCATGCGAGCAGGGCCTCGGCCAGGGGCAGCGCGGTTACGTCAGCCATGACGCCCCCGTGATCGTGCGCGGCGGCCGCCGATCCGGCGAGTAGACCCGGGGCGCCTGCAGCAGGCCGCCCGGGTTCACGGTGCGCAGCCACAGGTCGACCTCGTACAGGCCCGTCAATCCGTCCGTGAGAAACGACATGGGGTCGAGGAATCCCACGGTGACGCCCTCGCGGGTCAACGTCTGCACCCGCTTAGGCAGCTTGCACCCGCTCGACCCGCTGCACGCCTTGCCGAGCTCGCACGCGAGCATGCCCGCCGCCATCAGGCCGCCCGGCGGCACGGGTATCCCCTGCCGGTAGGTCACGCTCCACGTGCCGACCTCAGTGTCGGGCAGGGTCAGCGCCTGGCAGCTCGGCCAACACTCGGGCGGCACCCGGGCGAGGGTGCGGTGATCGAACACGACGTACTCGGCCTCGTCGAGCACGGCCCCGTCGAGCTTGACCTCGACGATCGAGTCGACCGGCCCGGGTAGCACGATCTCGCAGAGGCTGCCGCAGGCGCACTCGTCGCCGCACTTGCCGCACGCCATGTTCAGCCATACGCCGCCGGTCATGACGGGCGAGAACGCGCCCGGCGGCGAGCTCGTCGGGTAGGCGGGCATCATGCTCGGCGTCGCGCACGGCTGCAGGCAGGGCCGAACGGTGAGCTCGCACAGCCCGAACCGCCGGCCGGATAGCCGCCACAGGATTTCGGTAGCGACGTCGAGGGCGAACTGCTGCTGCTCGGCCGGCAGGCCCTCCCACGTGGGGCAGCAGCCCATGTCGACGTCCCAATCGCAGGGGGTCGTACGGATCGACACGCCGTCGCCCTTTCGTTCGTAGGGGCCGGCCCCGGGCGGGGGCAATCTCGCCCGGGGCCGGTCACGCAGCTCGGGTCAGGCCGCGAGCGGCACGCACCCGCAGTTGTCCTCGTCCACCGTCGGCGGCTGCACGGTCGTGAGCTGCATGTGAAGGTGATCCTTCGCGCCGATCGGGGTCAGCAGCGGGCCCGCCGTGTTGGTCGCGTCGGTCGCGACGACGTCGTACGGGCCGGTCCCCCACCCGCTGCCCTTCTCGGTCCTGGCCGTGATCTCGAACGTCGCCGCGTCGTTTTCCAGGGTGAACGAGTTCAAGATCGCCGACTTGATCCACGGGGCGAGGAAATACCCCCACGGCCGCGCGGCGTTCGCCGTCGTCGAGCACGCCTGCCCCGGAATCTTGGTCCACGTCTCCAGCGCGACGCCGCCGTTACACAGGATCTCCTGACCGATCCTGTTGCCGACGCCCGCGCCGGAGTAGTCGAGCACGGTCTCGTACCCGGTGAGCATGGAAAACAGGTCCGGGTTCACCTGGCAGAACGAGATCGTCAGGTTGATCCACTTGAGCTCGTCGCACTGCTTGTCGGACACGCAGAGCTGCCCGTTCGCCTTGAGAACCTCGATATCGGTTCCCTCTTTGATCTCCGATTCCCATGCGATGCTCACGAACCCGTCAGACACGACGGTCGAGCACGGGCCGATCACGGGGGCGCCGCAGGCGTCGAGCCGAGTCGCCCGCATGACCTCGCCGCCGATAGATGACCAACAGGTCGCCGGCATATCGGCACACCTTTCGTTACGTGAATGGTGCGCCCGGCCCCTGCACCAGCGGCGATCTATCCGTCAGGGTAGCCGCCCGGGGCGGCTGCAGCTCGTCAGGGCGCGACGGCGACGAGGTGCACGGTCACGCCCGAGGTGGGCACGCCCGCAGCCAAGACGCCGATGCCGAGGACCGTCACGCTCGCCGCGGCGAGTACGCGCACGGTCGTCGAGCTCGGCGAGTTCGCGGTGATCGTGGCCGAGCGGAACCCGGCGGCGCCCTGCACGCCGACGGCGACGACCGGCGCCGCGGTGAAGGCGGGCGACCATGCGAACGTCACGTCGCCGTTTGAGTCTGTGACGGCCGTGCGCCGCTCGATCCGGGGGCCGGCGGGTGCGGGGTCGCCGGGCGGCCCCTGCAGTCCCTGCGGGCCTTGTGGTCCCTGCGGGCCTTGTGGTCCCTGCGGGCCGGTCGCCCCCGTCGCACCGGTCGCGCCGGGCAGGCCCTGCGGCCCGGGGTCGCCCTGCGGCCCTGCAGGACCAGCGGGGCCGGCGGGGCCCGGGGGCCCCGGTATCGCTATCGACGCGTCGGTGCTCACGCCCGCACCCGGACAGTGAACACGATCGAAACCGTGCCGCCCGGGTCCGCCGTGATCGTGAGCGGGCCCCGCAGTTCGAGGTCGTCGTCGCGGCCGACTCCCCACGTCGCCGATTCGCCCTCGTGCAGGGCCGCGCCGCCGCCGGCGTCGGTCACGGTGCCCGTGCCGGTCACGGCAAGCGCGGTTACCGACTGCAGCCGCGGCCAGGCGGCCGCATCCCAGCTATCGCCGGGCGCGAGCACGACCCGCCGGGCCTGCACGGCGAACAGCGGCTCGGCCCCCTCGACGGGGCACGGCGCCGGCGCGACCGGTGCGTACGGCCCCGTGAGGTCGGTCGTGTACGTGCCGAGCGTCGTCATGGTGCCGTCGTCGGCGACGGCGAGCAGCTCGACGTACTCGACGTCGCCGACGCCGTCGAGGTCGGTGTCGTCGCACCTGCACTGTTCGAGCACGGTCACGGGCCGGTCGTCGTCCGGCTCGGGCTCGACGGTTGTGCAGGTGCCGACGTCGCCCGTGACCGTGTACGGGTCGCCGTCGAGCGTCGTGTCGCTGGTCGCGATCACCTGCCCGTCGCAGTCGACCGTGACCGTGCGCAGGAACTGCGTGGTCGCGGCGGCCGTGCAGCCCTCCATCGTGAGCGACGCTGAGAACTGATCAGCGGTCCAGCCCTTGGCCGAGATGTGGAAGGTTTCCAGGATCAGCGCAGCCCGGATATCGCCGCCCGTGAGGTCTGCGGGGGTGACGGGCACCGACACGGTAAGCGTCTTGACGTAGCCGACCGGCGCGAAGTGCGCGACGTCCGCGGCGGCGAGCATCGTCGTACCGCGGAACACCCTAAGCGCGCCGTCCCACTCCTGACCGGCGCCCGGCCCGTTCTGCGTGACGCGCACGGAGATCGTCAGTGTGCCGGTTGCGCTCTCGCAGCCGGTTACGTCCGCGGTGAACCTGCCGGTCGCGGCGAGGTACTGCTGCGCCGGGCCGGCCCCCGCGGGGAAGTCCAGGGAACCGCCCGACCACAGCGGGGCGTACGACCCTGGCAGGTTCTGAAACTGCGTCTGCCCGACGCTCGCGACGGTCGAGTCAGCAATAGCCGGCGTGATGGTTCGCGTTGAACCGCTGGGGGCGTCGCACAAAAGCACGGTGGCGGCGTTGCGGCACGGCTCGGCCTCGCCCGCCCCGGTGTCCGCGCATTGGCGAACCGGCCCGATGGGGGTGTACGGCGTGACGCCGTCGAGGTCGGTGTCGGTGACCGATACGACGCCGCCCGAGCAGTCGCGGCAGATCGCGCGCAGGAACTGACCGGCCCCGGTAACCGTGAACGCGCCGATCTTGTAGCTGCCGAACACACCGCAGTTCGCGATGCGCTGCCCGAGGTAATGCGCGGTAACCGCGGTGACCGGGTTGGGTGTCCGGAACCGTGCCGAGGTCGCCTTATGCGGGTCGGCGAGGTAGCTGCAGGGGTCGCCGGCGGCGGCCGTCACGGTCAGGACACCGGTAACCGGGTTATAGACGTACCCGGTCGGCAGGCTGACGACCTCCAACCCGGGCAGTAGCTGCGCGGTATCGGCGCCGGCTATGGCGATACCCGTGTACCGCATGTATACGGAGAACTCGACCTCGACGGGGCGGGAGAACGACCACGTGCTCGCCGGAAACACGGGGTTGGGGAACGTGGCGATTCCCCACCATGCGCCGTCGGCGTTGGTGTAGGTCGACGGGAGTGTCGGCGCGCTGCCCCGCGACGACCACGTGATCCCGTTCGGCAGGGTGCCGGTCGAGACGCCGAGAGCGGTGATCGTTGCGGGATCGTCGGCGCCGTCGTCGCACAGCAGCAGCGTCTCGCAGCCCGTGCACGTGTCCCCCCCTTGCGGGCACGGAACGACCACTGCGTGTGTCAGGTCCACCGCATCGCCGCTGACCTGATCAATCCATGTCGTCTCGCCGGTCGCGCAGTCGCGAAGCCCATACGCCGCCCGGATCTCACCGGCCCCGGTGACGACACCGGTCGCGGTCACGTTGCAGAACCGCTCATCGTTGCCTGCCGCCGGGTCGGCGAAACCCTGCGTGCCGAATTTCATCGTGACCGGCGACGAGAACGACACCTTGAAATGCTCGGTGCCGCCCATCCGCAGGTATTGCGTACCGGTGGTGATCGCCTGCGCGGTGAAGACTTCCAGCGTGACCGTGATGCCGTTGACAACTGCGGTGCCCGTATACGGGGCAGGGATGCCCGCGCTCGGAACCGATGGGATCGGCGGGTTGAACGCGCCCCAGTTGATGAATCCGCCGAGCTCGGGGGCGGATATCTCGACGTTCGACGCGGTGCCCGTGTTCGACGTGTACGTGCCCTCCCACGCGGTGATCGGGTCGTTGTACTGGATGAACGGGAAGTCGCCGTCCATTGAGTCGAGGCCGACCAGACAGCCGGGATAGGTCGGGTTGGCGTCGTTGAACTTGTGCAGTGTGAACGACGGGTCGGCAGTGGCCGGTTCCTGATAGCAGAGCGTCCCGACGTACTGTGCGCACTGCTCGCCCGTGCACGGCACGGTCGCCCACCCGGCCGGCAGCTCGTCCTGCCGCACGCCCTCGTCGTCGAGGTAGTACACGGTGCCGTCGGTGCAGGCAATCCGGGTCCACAAAATGAACGCCGACGGGTCGACGTCGTACTCGGCGATTACGTGCAGCAGCAGGCCCGCGGCGCCGCCGCCGGCGACGGTCTCGCGGACGTGTACGACGATCTCGTTCAGGCCCGCCTGCGCGCCGGCGACCGCGGTCGGGGGCAGCACGTACGGCGGTTGCGTGTGATTGCGGTTGACGGCCTGCCAGGGGCCCCCGTTGAGCCGCCACTCGACCGCGATTTGATCGGCGTTCAGGGCCGTTGTGCTGATCCTGATCGTCGCGGGGTCGGCGTTGGCGGGCAGGTTGAACGCCGCCTTGACGTACCAGTCGCCCGAGCTCGGCGGGGCGGGCACGTCGGGGCCCTCCCCCGGGCGCCCGGTGTTGAACAGGCCGCCGCCCGGGTGGGGGGCGACCCAATGCGCTTGCCCCTCGGCCGTGCCCCCGTCGACGGTCGACCAGCCCGGGAACGTCGACAGGCGGTAGGTAGGCCACCAGGGGCCGGCGAGGCTCGGCGACCACGTCCAATCGGTGTCGACACTGCCGTCGTTCAGATTCTCGGGATTGGTGAGGAACTCGACCCGCCCGTTCGGCCGCACGCACACCTGCGTCGACTCGCAGGTCGCGCAGACGTCGACCGTGCCCGTCGGCGTGAACGGGGCGCCGTCGAGGGTGTAGTCGGCGTGCCCGACGATCACGCCGTTCTCGTCGCGTCGGTAGTCGCGGACGATCCGGGTAACGGTGCCGTCGGCCGCGGTGTGGCACAGGATTTCGAGGTCCGACTCGGGCTGCTGCACGTCGGCGGGGCACACGCTGATCGTGCCCGCCGGCGTGTACGTCGCGCCGGTCGTCGCGTTCACGAGGCGCACGCTCGCGATCGACCCGTCGGGGGCGTACGAGTATTCGATCAGCACGAGGCCGAGCACGGTGCCGTCGGGCGCGAGGTCGCAGAACGTGCCCGACACCTGTATCGAGCGGGTGTCGCCGCAGGCGATCGTGCCCGCCGGCGGCGCCCCCGCGGCGTACGCCCCGGTGATCAGGTTGATCCAGCCCTCGGCCGTGATCGCGCCCGAGCAGTCCCGCACGACGGTCACGGCGATCGGCGTGCCGTCGGCGAGGCACAGGCCGGTCGTCGCGACGGGTTCGGTCGGCGAGGTGCAGGGCGGCTCGCAGGTCGTCGTGCCGGCGGGCGGCGGGCCCGCCGTGTACGCCCCCGACAGGAGGTTGATCCACCCGGTAGCGGCGGGGGCCGCAGCGGGGGCGCCGCAGTCGCCGCAGGGCGACACGGCGAGAACGCTGATGGGTGTGCCGTCGGCGAGGCACAGGCCGGTCGAGGCGATCGCCGGGCTGCAGCACGGCTGCGGCGGCTCGCACGGCTGCGGGGCGAACGGTGTGGTCACTTGCGGCCCGCCCTACGGCCGCGCACGGGCTCGGGCAGGTCGGCCGGCGCCTCGCCCTCGACGGGCTGCTCGTCGCCCTCGCCGGGCCCCTTGTCGCGGGTGTAGGCCACGCGGCCGCGCGGCGGGTGCGCCGCGGCGAGCTGCGCCCCGGGCAGCGGCCCGTCGTGCCCGGCGGCCGCGAGCTCGACGTCGGCCCCATCGGCCACGCTGACGGGCACGACGTACCCGGTCGACGTCGACCGCACGACCTCGGCGGGCAGGCCCTGCGATGCGGCCGCGGCGAGCAGCGCGCGGGCCGTACGCGGCCGCTCGGCCGCGGGCACGAGCAGCTCGACAGTCTCGGCTGCCTGATCCATGCGGGTTCCCCCTAGCAATTGATCGAGATGAGTACGGCCGCGAGCAGGCAGTCGAACCCGACGACGTACTCGCGCTCGGCGAGGATCGCGACCTCGTTTGTCGTGCGGTTCAGCGCCTGGCCGATCGAGTCGGGATTGATGAACACCTCACCGCGGCGGATCGCGACCGGGCCCGTGCCGTACAGCCACGCCGTACCGGCGGGCGCCGGGTTGCCGTCGGGGCCCGTGTTCACGACGTAGCCGCCGCCGGCGGCGACCGGCGTGCCGAGCCAGGTGCGCAGCGGCGCCGTACAGGTGCCGCAGAACTGCTGCGCCTGCGCGAGAACGGGCACCGCGCCGGCGGGGGCGTGGATCACGCCCGTTCCGCCGTAGCTCTCGCGCAGGTAGCTCTCAAGGGCGGCCAGGCCCGCGACGGGCGACAGGGCGTCGCCGGCGTCTGCGGGGATCACGCCGCCAGGGTTCAGGATCACCGCGCCCGGGTCTGCCAGGCGGGGCGTGTTGCCGAGCTCGCCGGTCCAAAACGCGTGCTCGACCGCGCGCTGCTCGCCGAGCCTGACGGCCTGCCGCACCCGGTCGAGGATCTGCTGTTCGGTTCGGCCGACCGTGCGGCACAAGTAGCTGCCGTACACGGTGAATGCCGACGCACTGACCAGCGGCACGCCGTCGTCGAGCACCTTCTCGACGGGCGGCAGGTGGCAGTCGTCGGCGATCGTGCGCGCCGGGTCGCACGCGTAGGGTTCCCACTCGACGCCGCACCTCCAATGACGATCCGTCTCGACCGGGAACTGCGCCACGCTGAACAGGCCGTACCCGTACGGCTCGACGGTCGGCGGCGAAACGTACAAAGGCGGGCAGGTAGGCATACGGGCGGCCCTCTTTCAGCGCGCGGGGCGGGCGGGTGAACGGGGGGCGCGGCCGCGCCCGACGAGCAGGGGCGCGGCCGCACGTGCAGCGGGGGTCAGACGCCGACGCAGACCGGCTCGATCTGCGCCGAGCTGTGACCGGTCGGGCAGATCGGGATGACCAGGCGGCGCGAGTCGGGACACCTCATGATCACGCAAACGCCCTCTTCCGTGAAAAGGGCGTTGTACCGGTTGATCTTGAACAGGGTCGAGTCGTACACGGCGTCAAGCGTGATGATGTCCTGCGTTGCGCGGACCCACGTACCCGCCGCGTACAGCAGCAGCTCGACCGTCGCCGGCCACTGCGTGGGAGGGGTCGCCCCGCCGATCGTTCCCGGGGGCGTGCCGTACCCGTCCTGCCAGTCGTACACGAACTGCGCCGACACACCGCGCATCGCGAACCACGACCGAATGTCGGCGTCGCTCACGTTCAGCGGGTCGTCGTAGGCGTTGCGCTTCGCCAGGTCCGACCGCAGCACGCCGAGCAGCCAGAACGGCGCCACCATTTCGAGTGTCGCCTCGGGCGACATGCGGTGCCGGTAACGGTAGTCCCACACCTGCAGCTCGATCGCGCCGAGCGTGTCGACAGCGGCCGAGAACTGGTTCGCGGGCACGTTGATGGTCGTCGACCCGGCGACCATGCGCCGGATCGTCTCGGCGTTGTACCGGTGCGCGTGCGCGACGAGGGTGCCCCGGATGAACCTCGCGATGAGCTCGGGCCAGGCCCGGTTCGTGAGGATGCCCGCCGACAGACAGACGCCGATGGCGTCGAGGCGGCATTCCTGGAAATCCTCACAGGGGATCTCGAAACAGGGTTTCGGGGTCGCGGCCTCGGCTTGCGCCTCGGTCTGGATGAAGTAGCCCGAGTGCGAGTACAGCTCGGAGAAGTCGGGGCCCTGCGTCCACCTGATCCCGCCGCGGGTCGCGTTGACCTCCGGGATCGACAGCAGGCCCGCCATTGTCTCGCGCTCGCAGGCGATGTCGTACCACGTCTCGGACGGGGCGCACCAGCCGCCGGCCGCGGTCAGCGACCCGCCGGGCAGCCTGTGCTCGTCGGCCGCCAGGGCGAGCACCTCGTCGTCGTTGGCGCCGTCGGCGCGCAGCTCGTCGGGCACGTCCTTACGGATCACCGCGAGGCCGTGCTGCACGCGGCCCGAGTAGTTCTGGTTCGGCGTCGGCATGGTGCCGAACCGGGAGATCGCGGCGACGGCGAGCTGCTCGACGTCGAGGGTCTCGCCGGCGTTCACGCCGGGCACGTTCGCCGCGGCGAGCAGCGCGGCGCCACGTGGGTTCGGCGGCGTCTGCGTGGGGGCGTGCCGGCGGATCTGTGACAGGTTCACCCGCGGCGCCGGGCGCGGTGCGGGCAGGCTCGGCTGCTGCGGGGCGGGCGGGGTCGCCGCGGCGGCGACGGCCTCGACCTGCTGCTCGCCCTCGGCGGGCTGCTCGCCGCCCTCGTCGGCGACCTGGTCGCCGCTCTCGCCGCCCTCGCCCTCACCTGCGGTTTCGCCGTCGCCGGTCTCGCCCTCGGCCGACGGCGTGATCCGGGCGGCGATCGCGTCGGCGGCCGCGGCCTGCTCGGCGATCGCCTGCTCGCGGCGGCCGTCCTCGGCGCGCACGGTCTCGACCGCGGCCGCGAGCGCCTCAAGGGCGTTCATGTCGTCGTCGGTCAGGCCCTCGCCCTGCCGGGCCCTGATCGCCTGGAAAGCGTCGAGCGCTTCGTTTTCGAGGCCGCGCAGGTCGAGCGACTTGTCGGCCAGAGCAGCGGCGAGGGCGTCGGTGTTGCCTGCCGCGATGAGATCGAGCAGTTCCTGCAGCGTCACTGCCGGGCACCTCTCGTGTCGAGACTGCGCGCCCGGCCCCCTCACCAGCAGCGATCTAGTCGTCAGGGTAGAGCACGCTCCCCCGTTTGGCGGCGTATGGCCTGCTCGATCTGCGCGGCGAGCCTCTGAGCCGGCGGCGCGGGTGAGGTGTTCAGACCTTTGTCGATCGTCTCGCCCTCGCCGGCCTGACGGTCGCGCAGGTACTGCAGCGCCCCCGTACCGATCGACTTGACGGCGAGTAGCTGCTCGTCGGATGCGGCGGCGATCTGCTCGGGCGTCGTATACGGCGGGTCAGCCCGCAGCAGGGCCTTAAAGATGCGACGTCCCCACGGGGTATCGCCGACATGATCACGCAGGGCCTCGTGCGGCGTGCATATCCAGCACAGCGCGTCACGGCACGGGGCGGTTCGGGGGTGCCAGGGTGCCACGGTCGCAGGGTGCCGCACAGGGGCCGGATGCGCAACGCGCCCCCCGGGGGACCCGGGGGGCGCGTCACATCTCACAAATGGGGGGCCCGCAAAGAGGACAGCGGGCCGCTTAGGCGTTGCCCACCCTGACGCACTGCGCGGCCCGGGTCGAGCACCCGGGCCCCGCTCGGCGTGTCACTGCGCAGGGTCACCCGACACGTTCGGGCCAATGCCACGACGGCCGCACGGCCCCCTCGCCCGCTCGCGCCTCGTCGGCCTCGACCTGCGGCACGTCGAACACGCCGAACACGGCCGACATGCCGGCCCGCCCGAACACGGTCAGGTCGACAAACCGCTCACCGTCGAGATACGCCGGCAGGCCGACGACCATCGCGGCGACGCAGCGGCCCTCGTGATCGCAGTAGTGCACGATTCGGCCGATCGACGGCGGCGGGGCCGTCATAGCGGGTTCCCCTCGTCGTCGAGCTCGTCGGCGTGCCCGATCACCCATGCGGGCGAGAACGACCCGGGCTCGCGGCCGTACGGCGGGTCGGCGAGGCCGTAGAACGCGCCGCTCTGCCCCCACCATCCGACCTGCCGCATCACGTAGCGCATGCGGCGGCCGTCGGGGGCGGTGCGCTCGACGGTCATCTCGTCCGCGGTCGCGGTTACGGTTCTGCTCGCGGTCATGCGCGGCCCCCTCTGTTCGATCCCGGGGCGGGCGAACTCTCGGGATGTTGGGGCCCCAAGCACTCGAGGTCTTCCGGGTGCGACGCCTCGTACGCCGACCTCGGCCCCGCCCCCCATGACGGCGCCCGGCCCTCGACGAGCACCTGCTGTACGGCCTCGGCCGCCGCGACCCATGCGTTCCGCTGCGGCGCCGGCAGCTCGCGCCATGACGGCATCGGGTTGCCGGCGTAGTTGGTCCAGTCGGTGAACCCCCCGTATGCCCGGTACGCGACCTCGGCGAGGTCGAGCGGCCCCGGGTCCCCCGTGATCCTCATGCGATCCCCCGTCCGCACGCTGCTACTTGCCCGCCGCGACCCGCACGGCGCGCACGGGCCCCGTCGCGCCGAGCTCGGCCTTTGCCTTGTTCGCCTCGGCCGGCGTGGCGTAGTCCTTCGTTTCGCCGTTCGGCGCGGTGACGCGGTACTTGATCGTCGTGTTCGAGTTCTGGCACCCGCAGGCCATGTCTCCCCCTTGTCTCGTCGAGCACGGGGTCGTATCCCCAAATGATCGACAGTAGTTCTTTCACTGCTGCACACGGGCGTCGAGGCGGGCGAGGCGGGCCTCGATCGTCTCGCCGAGGCGGTTCGCGAGCTCGTCGGCCCGGCGGCCGCGCTGCGCGAGCGCGTGCTGCTCGCGCACGATCTCCCGGGCGAGGCGGGCATAGTCCAGCGGCGCCCCCGCGGCCGCTGCGGCCCGCCTGCGCTTGCGCCGGGCCGCGGCCAGGGCCGAGGCGCCGGCGGCGACGAGCGACACCTGCTCGCCGAGCTCGCCCGAGGCGGCGAGCATGCGCGGGATCGGGAACCCTGGCACGTTCACGGCCAGGGCGCCGACGAGTTCGAGGTTCCCGTCGACCCGCCGCCAGTCGCCCGACAAGGGGCTGCGCATGAGGGTCTCGACCTGCTCGGACGTGACGCCCTCGACCAGGCGCCCGGCGACCCATACGCCGTGCGCGTCCTCGCCGGCCCGCACGACAGCGACCGCGGTGCCGGTGTGGTCGTAGTGCTCGGCCGCGGCCCGCACGCCGGCGTGCGGGTCGGCGTGCCCCGTCCCCAATGTGATCTTGCCGACGCCGACCGGGCCCTCGTCTGTCGCAACGGCCCCGACGTGAAACAGGGCGTAGTTCGTCGCGCTGTGCGGGGCCGTGACGCAGGTGCCCGGGTAGCCGATGTGACAGGTCGACCACCCGGCGAGGTGGCCGAACACCCTGCCATCGTCGGTCACCTGCAGCGGCGTGAGCTCGCCGAGCTGCGGGTCGGCGAAATCCGCGGCCGCGTACACCCGCACCTCGGCGGCCGAGGCCGCGAGCGCATCACCCGCAGGCGCGTAGTCGTACACGGGCTCGATCCGGGCCTCGTCGAACGCGGGCTGCGGCGTCATGGTCGCGCCCATCAGCCGCCAGTCGCTGAACACGGTGACCGGCTCGATCTCCCCCGACTCCCACGCCGACCAGAACAGCTCGTCGGGCATGGAATCGATGTCGACCGGCAGGTTCGTCGAGGTCGAATACCAGCGTTCCTCGAACCGGATGTCGTCGAGATCCACGCTCACGCCGTTCGACAGGCCCTCGCCGAGCAGCCGCGCCGCCTCGGCGCCGGCCTCGCCGTCGAGGTCGAACGGGCCCTCACCCATGAGGTAGGTAACGCCGTCGACCGTCTCGACCCATGCGCGGTCAGCGCGGCCGACGACGACGGCGCCCTCGTGCCCCATGCCTAGGGCCTCTTGCCACAGCAGCGACAGGGGCGGCTGCCGCAGCCGCAGCCCGTCGGGCGGCGTTGCGAGTATCCGCCCGTCGCCGGTTCGGATGTCCAGGGCGGCGAGCGGGCCGCGCCAACCGTTCGGCAGGTCTCCCATTGGTGCGCCTCCAGCGCTGATCGTGGCCGTGTCGGCCGGCGGGTTGTTCAGGGCCTGCCGCTCGTCGTCGTCGAGGTCGTCGAGGTCCTCGTACAACGCGGTGCAGCGGCAGTTATGGGCCGCGATTCCTGCGGCGATATAGCTCTCGTCCTCGGCTACAGCGAAGTTGAACAGAGGTGCGTCGGTTACCGTCTCCGTCCAGCACCGTGCTATGGGCAGCGGTACAGTCCTGATGTGAACCCCATCACTGCCGCCTATATCGCGGCCATGATCGACGGCGAGGGCGTCGTCACCCTCGGGCGCCGCCGGGTATCGCAGGTGCGCGGCCGCGAGTTCCAATTTCAGCCGCGGGTGCTCGTCACAAACAGCCATGAGGGCCTTATTCGGTTCCTGCGCGAGGCGACCGGTTTCGGCGTCGTCTACGTCAGCCAACCCCCCGCCCATCGGGAACGCTGGTCTGCCGTGCACCGATGGCAGGTCGCCGCCGGGCAAGCCGTCGAGCTCGTCAAGCTCGTACGGCCGTACCTCATCATCAAGGCGCGGCAGGCCGACCTGCTGCTCGACTTCCCCAAGCAAACCCCCGGGGGCCGCGATCCGCGCAGCGCTTTCGTCTACGCCGAGCAGGCCCGGCGATACGACGAGATCACCGGTCTCAACGCTCGCGGGCGCAAAGACGACCCGGGCAGTGTCGAGTTCCCGCGCGATCACCCAGCCTTGACGGGTCAAGATCGGGTGATTCGGAGTCACCCGCAGCACGCCGGATGCTGTCTCGATACAGACGATCTCGCCGCTGTACCGGCGCGGCTGCGCGAGCCGTAGCACGGGCCGCAGCCGGCCGAGGTGCGTCACGACCAGGTCGCCCGGTCGTATCGACGCGACCGGGCGCCACCCGTCGGCCGTCAGGATCGGCGCACCCGGGTCGGGCAAGCATTGGATGACCTCATGTGGGGGGCCGGTCGGGTCGCCCGGGAACGCCAGGGTCGCGGCGCCGACCGTGAACGGGTCGGTCAACCTGACGACCTGGCCGTTCGCCTCGCGGTGCGTGCGCCGAACCCTCGTGTCGAGCGTGGCGAGCCAGCGTTTCGCGAGGGGCAGGTCGAGGACCTCGGCCCGGAACAGGGCGCCCTCGTGCGCCCCGCCGTTGTACGCGCCGATCGTCTCTGTGCGGGCGATCCTGCGGGCTTTCCACTGCCAGCGGCGTTCCGACTCGTGCAGGTCCTCGTACGCCTGCCGCCGCTGCGCTCGCAGCTCGGCCGCGCGCTCGGGCGGCGTCGCCGGGTCGTCGAGCTCGGCCTCGATCCGCCGGATCTTCGCCCGCAGCCGCTTCGTACGGTCGTGCTCGGCCGTGCCGGCGGCGTCGGCCGCGGTGTCGAAATCGAGAATGGATTCGATACGGGCCCGTATCTGATCCATCGTTTCGCCCTCGCTCACGGCCTCGGCGAGCTCGGGCCGCAGTTCCTCGAACGCCTCGCGCGGAAACAGCACGAGCCGCGAGGCGACCTCGTCGAGGTACGCCTGCACGTACGGCTGCGTCGAGTCGACCGCGGTGCGCGCCACCTGCAGGAACCGTTCCGAGAACAGCTCGGCGACGTCGGGCAAGATGAGTTCTTCCATCGCAAGGACCCATGCCGGTTCGGCCGCGGGGAACTGCTCGGGCTGCGGCGGCGGCGCCTCGGCGGCCGCGGACAGGCCGCCCTCGCCCTCGCCGAGCACGAGCTCGCGCACCCGCTGCAGCCAACGCTCGATCGCCGCGCGCACCGCGGCCTCGATCTGCTGCTCGGCCCGCACGAGCTCGGCGTCGGCCCGCAGCCTGTGCGGCAGCCACGGGTCGACGTCGTCAGCCATCGGCCCGCCGCAGCCGGACGTCGAAACCCGGGTGCCCGCAGGGGCGTTCGCAGCCGATCGCGATCGGCACCTCGCCGGGCGAGTCCATCGTGCGCACGGCGTGCATGGTCCAGTCGTGCCCGCGCTGCTCACACTCGCGGCGGGCGAGCTCGGCCGCGGCCTCGTCGAGGGTGTACCGCGGCTCGTCGCCGGTCATGGGCACACGCCGAGCTCGTCGCACAACGCCCGGATCAGGAACCGCGGCTCGTGCCGTACGCCGTGCTGCAGCAGCTCGCGCACGTAGCGGTCGCAGACCTGCACGACGTCGTCGCGGTCGGGCAGCACCTGCTGCAGGGCGGTCCATGCGTCGGCCGTCAGCACATCCATACGGGCCGTGTTCGCGGGGATGTGCAGGTGCAGCTCGTGCTGCGGGATGCGGGCGTAGTCGGATCGGCCGGCCCTGCTCTGGTCTCGCAGCAGGCGGCGCCCGGCGTAGGTGAGGGCGCGCATCACGGCGACCTCGGCCGCGGTGACGATCGCGACCGGCGGCAGGTCGCCCGGTGCGGCGGCTGCGGTGCGCGAGGGGGCCTCGCCGTCGCCGGCGCGGGCCTCGTCCTGCGTCTGCGGCGGCCCATCGTCGGCGGGCTGCTCGTCGTCGGGGGCCTGGCGGGGCGCGGGAATCGCCGGCGGCGGGGCGAGGTCGGGTATCCCGCTCGTCGAGATGCCGAGGGCCTGCAGCAGCAGGCCCGGGTCGCTGACCCGTTCGAGGAACGAAAGAAGGATCATGTTCCGCAGCTCGTCGGGCGTAGGGGCGTCGTCGTCGCCGAACCCTGTCTCGCGGCGCAGCGTGTCGGGGCCGATCGCGAACCGGTCGTACAGGTCTTTCGCGGCCGCCGACTTGTCGGGCTTGAGTTCGAGGGGCGTCGTGTCGTACCACACGAGGTATTCGTCGGCGTTGGGCACGCCGGAGGCGGCGAGGGCGGGGCGGAACCATCCGACGGTCAGGGCGAGCGACAGAACGCCGAGCAGGGGGGCGACGTGCATCTGCACGGCATCCTCGCCGATCGCCCACGCTGACCAGTGGTTCGAGTCGGACAGGCCCTTGATCACCTCGGCGGGCAGGTCGGCCGCGCGGGCGAACCGGGCGAGGGCTTCCTCGCGCAGCTCGCGCGAGCGGTCGTCGAGCTCTGACCAGAACCGGATCAACTGCGCTTGCCCGATGTGCTCGCCGGGCGCGGTGATCACGAGCGGGACGACGGCCGCGGGTGTGTCCCTGTCCTTGATCGGCGTGACCATGTAATCGATCAAGGTTTCGACGAAATCGCCGTCGCCGTCGCGGGCGTCGCCCGACTGCGCGGCCTGCCCCTTGGGGAAGTCGAACTCTTGCGGCAGGATCAGCAGCCCGGCGCCGGCGAGGCGCGAGTCGATCTCGGCCGCGACCCGCTGCGTTAGGCCGTGCAGCTCGCGCAGCACGGGCAACGCCGACCGCACGCTCGACTCGGCCTCGATCCACTTACGCGGGTGCGGCAGCCAACAGCGAAAGATCACATCATCAGGGCCGAGGGCGATCGATCCGTCGCCCGGGTTGACCTGCCACCCGCCGCCGTTCCATGTCGTCTCTTCCGTCGAGTACGCCCGCCATTCCTCGGCGCCGCCCTCGCCCGCCGCGACGTCGACCGTGCGCCCGACGAGGTAGGTGTCGCCGGCGACGACGAGCTGCTGCGTCGCCCGGCGCAGTAGCTGCGACTGCCCGGCGGGGCCGCCGGCGAAGTCGGCGAGCAGCTCGGCCGGTAGGCCGTCCTCGACGAGCTCGGGTTCGTCTACGCCGGGCACCTGGCGGGCTGCGACGAGCCGGCAGCGGCCGACGGCCGAGGCTTCCCAATTGACGGCGAACCGCAGCTCGCCGACGAGGTCGTACATCGTCCATGCCTCGGCCTGCCAGGGCTGCGAGGTCGGCGTGCTCGCCATCTTGGGCCCGCGGTTGATCCTGCGGGCGTTCAGCGGCTGCACGGCCGCGGTCAGGCTGCGCTCGTTCCTGCCGTCGCGGGTGCGGGTCGTGTGCGTGACCTCGTATCCGGTGCCGCGCCGGTCAATGCTGCCCATGCCCGCCCCTTAGTCGTCGAGGTTGGTGGAGATGAGGCCGACGAGGTACGAGGCGGTCGCCGCGGCGGCGAACACGACGAACAGCGGGTGCTCGCCCCATGCGTACGCGGCCGCCATGACGGGCACGGCGACGTACGGCGAGGCGCACCACGGGCACGACAGCAGGTAAGAGATCTTGGACGCGTCGCCGTACCGGCGTTCGACGGCCTCGCGCACGGGCGCGAACAGCACGTCGCTATTGATGAACCGCACGACCCGCAGCACGACGCCGAGGGCGAGCAGGAATACACATATGGTCACGGTCCAAAACGATAACCATACAGGCCGGAAAGGCCCGGTCAGCGCGACCGCAGCGGCGCCGGCGGCCGCGGGGGCCCGGGTAGGGCGTGCGCCTTGCACAGCCACGCGTTAAGGAACCGCACGGTCGGCGCGTGCCCGCAGTGCTCGTCGCGGCCGCCCGGGTCGACGACGTGCGTGCACGGGTGCGGGTCGGACGGCACGAGCTGCACCCGCTCGACCTCGACGTCGCCCTGCGCGGTCATGTGCAGTACGGGCCGCCGCCGCCCGGGTCGGCCGCCGCGCCGAGCACGGCGACGAGCATCACGCCGAGCACGATCTGCACGTACGAGGTCAGCAGGGCGAGGGCGGCCTGATAGACGGCCCACACGAGCACGGCGGCCAGGGCGGCCGCGGCTGCAGCGGTCAGGGCGAAGCGCAGGCGAGAGTGCACAGGGGTCCCCCGGGGGAAGCGCGCAGGATCGGGGCGGTACGAGCAACCCTATCGACACGCAGAGGCCGTCACGGTCAACCGTGACGGCCTCATAGGTGTGTCGTAGCGTTCCGAACCGGCCCGGACTGTTCCGGGCCGTACGGGCGCGTTCAGAGCCGTTCCGGGCCGTTCCGGATCGTTCCGGATCGTCCCGCCGCCGCGGCCTCGGCGGCGTCGAGCGCGGCGTCGAGCGCGGCCTGCGTGCGCAGCAGCTCGCCCGCCTCGCGCAGCGCGGCCGCGAGCTTACGGGTACGGCGGCCGCCGACGAGGTCGAGCACCCGGGCGAGGGCGATCGCGTCGGCCGGCGGCAGCGATGCCGGCCCCGCGGCCGCGCCGCCGTGCCCCATGACGAGCACGCGCGGCTCGATCTCGGGCAGCGCCTGCGGCGAGTCGGGGTCGCCCGGGTGCATCGCGGACACCCACACGTCGCCGGGCACGGGGTCGATCCTCTTCGTGTGCACCCACAGCGTGGCGTGATTGGCCTCGCACCACGCCGGGCACCCGCGCCGGCCCTTCATGAGGCGGCCGCCGCCGCGCCGAGGTGCTGCGCGGCCGCGGCCTCGCGGTGCATGTGCTGCAGGTGCTCGGCGGCCTCGCGCAGCAGGGCGACGGCCCGCACGCCGTGCGTCTCGGCGCCGGCCCAATGCCGCACGTCGAACGGCGCCGTCTCGTCGTCCGGGTGCGCCCCCTCGGACATGTCCGCGACGATCTCGACGACCCGCTCGACGAGTCCGCCGACGTATCCCGCGGTCTCCCCCGACCGGGCGGCGATCTCGGCCAGGTCGCCGAGGAACGGCGGCCCGTCGAACTCGGGCTGCGAGGTCAGCGACGACGCCTGCCGGGCGGCGTTGCGCATGGTCTGCAGCAGGGCCCACGGATCGCGCGGCAGCGGGGGGATCAGCAGTTCCTGTTCGCGGTTCGCGATCAGTATCTCGGTGTTGGGGGCCGGCGTTCGGGCGCGCAGCTCGGCGATCGTCATTGCCGTTATCGCCTGGTTGCGGTCGTACAGGCCGTGCCGGCCGGTCACGGTCCACCGGTCGGGGGTGGTCTGCACGCGCTGCGCGGTCACGTCGGTCAGGTCGCTTGTCATCAGGTCATCCCTGATCTCCATAGCCATGATCGTTTCTCCTTGTCAGGTACCGGCGGAAGCTGGGAGGGGGCCGCCGCCCCGCCCCCTCGACAGGGCGGCGGTAGCAGGGGTTATCGGGCGGGCAGGGCGGCGGGCTCGCGCAGCTTGCCGGGCTCGCCGATCGCGTCGCCGGCGACTGTGACGACGTGCCAGTCGCCGGCCTGCTCGATGTCGGTCGCCGGGATGCGGGCGAGCAGCTCGGCGTCGACCGGGTCGCCGAGGGCGGCCTGCTGCTGCCGGGTCGCGCGCACGGCGTGCGCGGCGTAGGCCAGGCCGGACACGACGACGGTCGTCTGCGCGCGGGCGCCGTTGCGGGTGAAGCGCAGCGCGTACTCGACCGGGTCGCCCGACGTGCGGGCCGCCTGGCGGGCGGCGGCGAGGTCGAGCTCGGCGAACCGCGGCGTGCCGAGCCGCGCGGCCTGCGAGGTCTCGACGATCGCGATCGTCGTGCTGCAGGTCTGCAGGTCGCGGCAGGCCGACACGACCGGGCGGTCGGGGGCGTCCCAATAGGTGTGATTGTGCGCGGCGTCGCGGGCGAGCTCGTCGGGCAGCGCGGGCACGGGAATCGGCTCATAGATCGCCCATGCCTCGGCGGCGTCGTCGTTGTAGCTGGCGAGCACGGCGTCGGCCTGCAGCCCGGCGGCGTCCTGCACCTGCTGCGCCTGCTGCACGATCAGCCACGTGTCATGGTCAGGGCGGGCGAGGTGGTGCAGCGGTACGTGCACGACGCCGTTGGAGGCGGTCAGGCGCACGCCGTAGCCGATGCCGTACGCGAGTAGGGCGGGGGTCGGGGCGGGGTCGGCGGGCCGCAGGTCGCGCGCCTCGACCGTCGCCGTCAGGCGCAGGGGCCCGGCGCCGTCGTAGACCTTCTGGACCCGGGCGGCGCCGCCGCCGATGATGGGGGCCTGCGTAATCAGCCACACGCCGGCGATTCCGTCGATAGCGACGGCGTCGCCGCCGCCGAACTCGTGCTCGTACATCGTGTTCGACTCCTGTTCGAGTGTTGCGGGGGTTGCTGGTCAGGTGTGGGGGTCATTCGCGGACGCGTACGGGGTGCGTGATGTGTGCCTGTGCGATCAGCTCGTGCACGATCTCGCGGCCCCGCGCGGCGGCGGCCTCGGCGGGCGCGTCGGGCGCGGGGCCCTGCAGGCGCAGGAACGAGGTCGGCGACGTCGTCTCGACGCCCCACCCGATCGGCTGCGCTGCCTCGCGCAGCGACTCGACCTCGACCGCAAACCAGGGGCCGCCGTCGGCCTTCATCACGTGAACCGTGACGGTCTCGGCCTGCTGCGCGCGGGCGTCGGCCTCGACCTGCGTGATCATGCCGCGGGCCTTGGCGGCGTCGGTGCAGCGGCTGCACCCGACGGCCTGTTCCCACGGCGACCAGGGGTCGAGTTTGGTCGAGGGGGTCGTGTACCACGCGCCGGCGCCGCACAGGGTGCGCTGCCCCGCCTCGCCCTCGTCGAGCTGCGCGCGGGGGTCGACGACGTGCCGTACGCCCCCGTTGCAGCGGGTCATAGCCCACGTGATCACCGCGGGGGCGGCGTCGTCCTGGCCCTGTTCGGCGGGCGGCTGCTCGATCGTCCACCCGTAGAACGCGAAGTCGGCGCCGCCGAGCCGCATGCGGCGGCCGCCGTCGACCGGCTCGGCCCACCAATAGGCGAGGTGGTCGCCGTCAGGGTGCCGCGGCAGGAACTCGATCAATGCGTACCGGGTGCCCGTCTTGGGCACGACGACGGTTCCGGGGGTGAGCGCGGCCAGGTCGAGCGGCTCGGCGGCCTGCTCTGCGGCGGCGTACTCCTCGGGCGTCATGTACCCGTCGTCGGACGCGCGGGTACGGCACTCGCGGCACGGCCGCAGGTGCGCAACGTCGTCGCGGTCGCGCCCCGCCTCGTCGCCGACGCCGTACCCGCAGACGGTCGAGGGGTAGTCGACGTTTTTGATGCACGCGGTGCCGCGGAACCGCTCGACGTACCGGATGATCCGGGGGGCGTACTCACGGTAGATCTCGGGCCCCTCGACGAGGCCGCGCCGCTGCGCCGAGCGCTCGCACTTGCCGCAGGTGTCGAGGCCGTACGTGTAGTCGCGCGAGTGCGGCAGGCAGCCGGCGAACTCCAGCCGTACGACGTGCCCGCACAGCGTGCGCTCGCGCTTGTCCGGGTTGATCACGTGCTTTGTCGTCGCCGAGTGGGTCCGGGCGTACTCGCGAACCGGGGCCTGCTCACTCATCGGGGGTGTCTCCTGTCGTCGCTCGCTCTTGCACGATGAACACTACGCCCGTAGGGGTCATCGGTCAACCGTTACAGGACAGGAGCGGGAAAGATTTACCGGCGGCACGTCGTCGTCGGCCTCGACGCGCCACCTGATCACCACGTCGAACTCGAACCCGGCCTCGACCTCGTCGACCATGCGCCGGTACGCCGCGGCGTCGTCGGGGTAGCCCTGCCGGTCGGCCGCTGCAGCCCAACGGCCGAGCAGGCGGCGGGCCTGCTCGACCGTGATCGGGTGCCTGCGCTCGGGTGGCTTCATCACTCGACCGGCAGGTCGGCGGCCGCGAGGACTTGCCGGGCGCAGTGCCAGGTGCCGAGGCGCAGGCCCTTGTCGCTGTAGCGGGTGACGCGGGCGAGCTCGTCGGCGAGCGCACCCGGGCGGGTCTTCCAGTGCCGCCCGATGTCGGTGCCGGCGAGTTGCTTGCGCAGCACCTGCGAGTCGGTGCCGCGCAGGTGCTCGATCGCGCGGGCGATCGTGGCGAGCTGCTCGGCGGCCCGCTCACGGGCGGTCGGGCGGGTCTGTGTGCTGTTCATGCGGGACGTTTCCGTTCTCGTCGAGTCTCAGGAGGTCGGCAGCCCGGCGGCGGCGAGTACGCGCTGCGCGAGCTTCCACAGGCCGAATAGGCGGGCGGGCTCGTCGTCGGCCCTGGCGTCGGCGAGATAGTCGGCGAGGCCGTCGGGGTTGGTTTTCCAGTGGGGGCGCATGTCGGCCGCGGCGAGCTGCGCGAGCAGCACGTGCCGGTCGGTGCTGCGCAGGTGGGCGACAGCGCGGGCGATCGTGGCGAGGCGGGCGGCCCTGACGTCGATCACGTGGGCGTCTCCGTTCCGGCGGCGGGTGTGTGACGGGCGACGAAATCGAGCCACGCCGGGTCATGTGCGCCTGCGATGTAGGCGGCGAGCTCGTCGTCGGGCAGGCCGCGGTCGATGGCGGCGAGCGCGTCGGGGTCGGTGCAGTAGGGGCAGGTGCCGACGTGGGCGCGCATGTCGGCGACCTGCGCCGCGGTGAACGGGGCGGTCACAGGGCGGCGGGGATGCTGTGCGTGCCGATGGGCCAGGGGCCGCCGTGCTGCCCCATGCGGCCGAGGGGGGACTGTGCGAGGCGTACGAGGTTGTGCGCGATCGTGGCGTCGGCGGTGGCCTCGCGGGCCAGGCCGCCGTCTGCGGGTACCTCGCAGCCCTCTCCCTCGCAGACCTGGCAGGGGCAGGTGATGATCTGCACGTTCACGGGTCTTCCCCCTTGTGGGTCGGATCGGTTTGCACGATGGACGCTACGCCTGTAGGGCTTATCGTTCAAGCGTTACACATCTATGCAGCGGCCCCTAGTCTGCCCGCTGCCACTTTTGCAAGATCGTTTGAGGGGCGGGGCTTTACCCGCGGTCGATCCGCCGGCGGTGAATCGGGCTCTTGCCCGACGGCCCCCCCTTGGGCGAGCTCACGACCGTGTCGGTTCCCGGCGGCCGCAGCAGCGCGAGCGTCAGGTGCACACTCGCGTCGATCCGGCCCGGCGACAGGCTGCTCGTCGGCCGCCAGGTGAGCCACTGCCCGACGAGCTCGGGCATGCGCGCGGTCATGAACACGCGGGCCTCGACGACCTGCGCGGCGACCGGCTCGGCCCGTAGCAGCTTGCCTCGCTTGCTGTGCACCTCCACGATCCGGGGCGGCAGCCGGTCGGCGTAGGGGTTCGGCTCGCCCGGGCGCCGCTCGGCCCACTCGCGGGCGAGGGCTTCCCACGATGTGCGGATCGTCAGGCGTGCCATGTCTTTGCCGTAATTGCCCTCGAAAATGATCCGGTCGGCGTCGATCTCGGCCGCGAGCTCGCACGCGGCCCGCCCCCACTGCTCGGCCGTCATGCGCCCCGACCGGTCATGTGTCCAGTAGCAGGCGCCGTCGTCGCCGCGGAAGCCGCCGACGACACCGGCCTCGTCGCGGCCGCCGCCCGAGGGGTCGACGGCGACGGCGACGATCTGCGGCTCGACGACGGGGCGCGGGTTGTATGCGGCGTCGAGCTGCTCGGCCGTCAGCAGGGCCCCGGATGCGTCGATCGGGTCGCACATGAACAGGGCGGCCCAGTCACGCGGCGTCGAGGTCCTGCGCTTTTCTTCCCAGTGAGCGCGGGCCGCCTCGACGCCACCCTCGGCAATCTTGGGGTGCGGCAGCGGGTCGCCCGGTTCGCGGCCGAGGGGGTCGTCGGTGCCGGCGAACGCGGGCAGGGTGATCACGACCCATCGGCCGCCCTCGTCGACCGTTCCCTCGGCCTTGATCAGGCGGCCGCGCAGGTCGTCGGGATGCCACGGGGTCATGATCACGAGCAGGGGGGCGCCGGGCGACAGGCGGGTCGAGAATGTCGAGCTGTACCAGTCCCATACGTTTTCGCGGATCTCGGCCGAGTCGGCCTCGGCCCGGTCTTTGTGCGGGTCGTCGATCACGCCGAGGTCGCCGGGGATGCCGGTAAGGCTGCCGCCGACGCCGGTCGAGCGCATGCCGCCGCCGCAGGTCAGCAGCCAGTCATTCACGGACGCGTATTCGGGGTCGAGTTCGAGGCCGTAGGCGAGGCCGTGCTCGCGCACGTACTGCCGTACGCGGCGGCCGCGGCGGCGGGCGAGGGCGTCGGCGTAGCTGCCGACGATCACGCGGTCTCGGGGCCGATGGCTGAGCCACCAGAACGGGCACCACTCGCCCGCGAGGCTCGATTTCCCGACCTGCGGCGGCGTGTTGATCATGACGCGCATGCCGGGTTCGCCGGCCTGTCGCGCGGCGAGCATCCGGGCGAGGGTGGCGTCGATCAGGCGCAGGTGCGCTCGGCTGACGAACTCGCGGTCGAGGCGCCGGGCGAGCTCGCCGGGCATGGCTGCGTCGCCGAGGCCGATGCCGACCCGGGCGCAGGCGACGGCGAGGCGTTCGGCGTACAGGGCTTTCTGATCGGGGGGCAGGCCGCGCCAGTCGTCGCCCGGGTCGAGCGCAGGCGCTGCGGTCATGCGCGGTCGGGGGCCGCCGCCGCGGCGCGCATCCGGTCGAGCAGGCCCTCGATCCGCTCGTCGAGCTCGCTCGTCATGACGTGCTTGATCGTGGTCGCGGCGTCGGCGCCCGTCAGGCGGGCGCGGCGATCCATGACGCGCAGGATGACCCGGGCCGCCTTGTCGTCGCCGGCCATCGCTTGCGACCAGAACGCCGCCTGCAGCGCGGCGAGGGCGAGCAGGTCGCGGTCGCGCATCTCGACGGCGGTCGTGATCGTCTCGGCGTGCATCTGCTGCAGTGCACGGTCGACGTCCTTGTGCGCGGCGTTGCGGCCGCTGTAGCCGAGCATGTCGGCGATGTCCTGCCAGGTGTAGCCGGCGAGGTGCAGCTCGATCGCGCGGCGTCGGCGAGCTGCCGTCTTGGCGCGTTGCGCTGTGCTCGCGGGCATCGTGACCTGCGCTTTCTCCGATCGTGTCGGCGCGTTTCATGGGTCGGCCTGTTTCTGTGATCACGATGGTAGAGCGGTCTGCCCTGATAGGGGGTTATGCCGGGGCCGTATTGGCGCGGCAGGTAACAGCTCGTTAACGGGGGCGCCCCGTCAGGCGGGGGGCCTGACGGGGCGCGGTTCCGGCCGAGCGACGCATAACCTCACCCTTCAGGGGTTATGCGCCTTGATGGGCTCGGCCGGCCCGGGTGTCACGAGCGGCCCGGGGCACTGCGCTGACCCCTGTTGGTGGACCGTGTGACACGTTTTCGGGGTTCCGGGGATCGGCTGCGGCGACTATTGGTGCGGGACACGGGGACGAGGCCGCGATGCGGCTGTGCCCCGGGAGGAGTCCGCCCCCGTGTCCCCTCACGTTCCGGGAGGGAACGTCAGGCTTTTCGCCTGTTGGGGGCGAGGCCACTCTGTTTCGCCCGGAACGTGAGGGACACTTAGTTTTGCACGCCGGCCACTCCCAGCACATGCGCTACACGTGCGGCTGCCGTTGTGATGTCCTCGCCGGCACAAAGGATTTCCGCGGAAGTTCCGTCCGTGCCGCGGAATCCATCGCTCCAGAGCCAGTACCACGCGTACAGGTTCGGTCGGTTGACCGGGTCGGGGTCGGGCTGCAGGATCACGGCCTGTGTCAGGCCGCCGCCGCGGGCGAGTAATCCGCGCGGCTCGCCGACCCGGTCGGATGCGAGCGGGCGAGTCACGACGTCGAGCTGTGACAGTGCGGTGCGCAGGGCCTCGGCGAGGGACGCGCGGTTGCGGGGGTCGACTACGGGGGCCGGCGCGGCGGCCGCGGCTTCGGGGGTGTCCGCGGGCGTAGAGCCGGTGTGGTGCGGGTTGTGCTGGGGTGGCGCCTCTTTCCGATCGGTCATGGTCAGGTGTCCTCGGTACGGTCGGTTGGCGTGCTCACCGACCGTATCGAGGCAGTCGCGGGGCGGAGGGAGACAAGATGTCGCCCTTTCAAGGGGGGTTACAGCACGCCGACGCGGGCGCCGAGCTCGGCCAGGCGGCCGCGGGGCGCGGTCCGGATCATCGCCCCGACCGTCTCGCGTACCGCGGGATGTAGGCGGGTCATTTGCGGGGCGATCTGCTCGGCCGCGAGCAGGCAGTCGAGGGCCTGCTCGCGCTGCCCGTTCATGTAGTGAGCGCGGCCGAGATCGATCTGCAGGGTCGATCGGCGCTGACCGGAATAGCCGGTCGGTAGCGTGATGCGCTCGCCGCGGCGTACGGCCTCTCGGCCGCGGCCGAGTTCGACCTGCATGCTTACTGACCAGATGGCGACGTTCGCCGGCCCGAATGACAGGCCGTAGTCGTCGCGGTCGGCGCGTAGCAGGTCGGCGGCGCGTTGTGCGTGTTCCAAGCCCTGTGTCATGCCGCCTGCGTCGGCCGCCCTCGCGCTGTTGAGTGCGGCCTTGAGCGCAAAAGCGCCCTGCAGTGACAGCACCTCGGGCTGCGTCGCGTCGGCGGGCGCCCCGCTCACGTCGTTGAGAGCCTGATCGATGATGTCGGCTGCGGCGTCGTGCTCGCCTACCCGGATGAACTCGTCTGCCCAGGTCCATTCGGCCGCGGCGGCGAGTAGCGGGTCGTCGGTCTGCCGCGCGGCCAGGCGGCAGCGCTCTGCGGCCATCGTGGTGATTGCCGCGTGGCCGAGGGATCGGGCGAGGGATAGGGCGCATTTGTACCCGTAGCACAGGAGCCGGTATGCGCGCCGTTGCTGGTCGCCGGTCAGGGTGTGGGCGGCGATCTGCAGGTCGCGCAGCAGGCCCGGCAGCAGCTCACCCGATCGCGCGAGGGTGACGTCCCGCCGGTAGATCATCGCTTGCCGCACGCGGCCCGCGAGCGCGTCGAGGTCGACGGCTGCGACGTCCTGCTCGGCAAGCCTCGGAACCTGGCCGTGCATGAGCAGGGCCCGGTGCACGGCGGCGATCGTCGATGATGCGTGCTCGGCCTCGGGGTCGGCGTCGGGCAGGTAGGGGACGCCCGTGATGTCCGTCGGGGCGCATTGGAGGGCGCGGGCGAACGCCAGGATCACCGAGCCGCGGTCGAGGGGCCGGCGGCCCTGCTCGATCGCCTTGATCGTCGCGGTCGCGTAGCCGACGGCGAGTCCTAGCTGCTCTTGCGTCAGCCGGCGGCGGCGGCGCAGGTTGGCGAGCCGCTGCCCGTTGGTGGTCGCGTCGTAGGTAGGGGCGTGGCGCATGAGTACCTCGCGGGGGCAGTTGTCAGGTGCCTACTCTGCCGAGGCTACGCCGGACCTCGCCGCCCTGTCGCGCCCCAGGTAGCATGACGTCGTCAGGTGCCCCGCCTCGGCGGCGGCGTTGGGGTCCGGTACGCGTTCGGGGGTTCGCGACCGGGCCCCCTTGCTTTTCCGGGCCGGAACATGGCAACGGCCCCGGGCGCGGGGCTGTTCAGGTGCCCCGCCCGGGGCCGTCGCGGCAGTCGCTTTCGGGCTATCCGTCGCCGGACGTGCGGGCCTGCCTGCGGCTGCGTCGGCGCGTCGGCCGGTCCTCGACGATCCACCGTACGAGGGCGTCGGTCAGGCCGAGCAGCTCGGCGACGTCGCCCCGGGTCGTCTGCCGCTTGAGCCGGCGCACCGCGGCGTACATCGCATCCTGCGCGGCCGAGGTCGTCGTCTTGGCCGCGGCGTGCGCGGCGATCGCAGCGCGGCACTCGGGCACGAGCTCGTCGCGGCCGCGGGCCGGCAGGGCGGCCAGGTCGGCCGCCCCGGTGTCGATCAGCGTGCGGGCCTCGGCGAGCAGGCGCCGGGCCTCGCGGAACCGGCCGAGCGCGGCGGCGACCGGGTCGTCGTCGTCGGGGGAAGCGTTCAGGTCCTCGCGGGGGCCGTCAGTCACGCGGCGAGTGTAGGGCCTGGCGGGCACGGCGACCATGCTGCAGATCACCCTGCCGCCTGTCCGGCGGCGTCGTCGGGGCCTACCACGATGAACGGTTTCACCTCGCGGATACGGGCCCGCCCCCACGAATCGGAACGCCCGTACGCCTGCCCGAGGTCGCGGCCCGAGGGGTCGAGGCCGTCGAGGCGGGCCCGCTTGTACGTCTGCCGGGCGGCCTCTTGGATCTGGTCGTCGGTCATCTCGGCGAGCTCGTCGGCCTGCGGCACGAGTGGCAGCTCGACGTCGCCCTCGGTCTCGGTCTCGTCGTCGTCGGTCGGCGGGGGCAGCTCGGGCCGCCGCTTGGATGCGCGGTCGAGCTCGCGCTGCCGCTGCCTTTCCGCCCGTTCCGCTTGCCTGGCGGCACGGTGCTCGACGGCGAGCTCGACCGCGCGGTCGGGGTCGGTCAGGTTGAGCCGCACGGCCTGCCGCTTGGCGGCGAACGTCTCGGGAAACCACAGGACCCAACGCGCGAGCGGGAACCGGGCGAGCTCGTTTCCGGCGGGGGCGGTAGGCGTTCCGGAAGGGGCGGCAGGCATTCCGGAAGGGGCGGAAAGGGCCGCGGTAAGGGCCTGCTCGGCGTCGCGGGCTGCGTGGTACCACGCCCACAGGACCGGCGAGATCAGCGACATGATCGCAAACGGGATCGCGAGGCCCTGCCGCCCTTCCGTCACGCTCCAATGCGAGTAGTTCAGGTAGGCGACTGTGCCCGCCATCAGGGCGGATACGGCGAACGCGAGGGCGTAGGGGCGGCCCGCTTTCCGGGCGGTCAGTCCGTAGTCCAAGACGGTTACCGCGATCAGTTCGAGCAAACCGGCAAGGGCGGCAGCCCAACCGGTAGGCAGACCGGCCTGCTCGATCAGGTACAGCGCCTGCCCGTATCCGGCGGCCGAGTTCACGCCGAGATTGATCACGAGGCGGCGCAGCCGTGCCGAGTTCGCGGCGAGGGTCTGCCGCCAGTGTGCGAAGGTCTGCCGCCTGCTGCCGCGCCGGGCGGAAACCTCGGCAGCGCGTGCCGCCTCGGCGTCGCGGGCCTCAGCGAGGGCGGCCGCGCGCTCGCGTTTGCGGCGGGCGATCTCGGCCCGGTGCGCGATCTCGTCGAGGCGCGCTTTCCGCTCGGCTGCGGCGAGTTCCGCGTCGCCGATCGCGGCCTGCCGCTCGGCGTCGGCGCGGGCGGCGAGGGCGGCGGCCTCGATCGCCTCGGCCTCGGCGAGCGGGTCGAGGGGGGCGGGGGCGGGCGAGGGGGTGCGCCGGCGAATCAAGTTGATCATGTCAGGTGCTCTCCGTAGGGGGGTCAGGCGAGCGGGCTGCCGAACAGGGCGAGGGCGAACAACGTCACTCCCCCGCCGACCGTCACGATCATGAGCGTGTACGGGTTCAGCCGCAGCCGCAGGATCGAGCGTGCCGCAACGTCGGCGGCCGCGAGGCCAACAACGGCGAGACCGATCCGGTAGGCGTCGAACTCGAGCGGGGCGATCAGGCGCATGATCTGCTCGTGCGCGGCCCCTGCGACAAGTGCGACCGCTAGGGCCATGATCGCGTTTACGATGCCGCCGGCCCTGCTCGGGCGGCTGTGCAGGTGCCGTCGACCGGGGCGGGCGGGGGCCTCATCGGGGGTTCCGGCGGGGGTCTGCTCGATCATGATGACTCCTGCTTGTGATCTTGTTCGGTTACTGTCCGTGCGCGGGCGCCGACCCATGCGCGGGGGCGGCTGTGACTGTGCGGGCGACTGTGACGTGATGGCTGTGACGCCCCGTGTGCTTATAGGGAGTGCGGGGAGCGCGCCCGATTTGCCCCGCCTCACTGTGCGGCGATCTTGCCCCTCACAGTGAGGCGATCAAGGCCCTCACAAGTCACTGTCCGTAGTCGGGCTCGGTCGGCTCGCCGCGGTCGCCCCGCTGCGTATGGATCACGACGTACGAGCCGTAGTCGTCATGGCTGCGGACGCATCCCCACTCGCGCAACGTCTTGAGCTCGTGCCGCACCCATGAGTCCGACCGGCGGGCCCGCGCCCGCACGAGGTCGTACAGGTCCTGCGGCTTGAACGTGCCGCCCTCGCCGATGTCCTCGGCCAGGATCGCGAGCAGGATGTCGACCGCCTCGTCGCGGTCGACGATCGCCTGCAGCCCCTCGTCGCCCTCGGCCGGCGGGAATTCGATGTCCTCGAACCGCTCGCCCGCGGCGCCCTGCGGCTCGTCGTCACCCGGGCGGCCCATGCGTTCGAGGCCGTCGACCATCTGCTGCAGCACGCCGCGGCGTTCCGGGTCGCCCTCCAACCCGAGGGCGACGTCGCCGACGAGGTTCTCGGCCTGCGTGGCGACCTCGTCGGCCTCGTACTCCGGCCCCGGGGCGAGCTCGTCGTCGAGGCCCTCGCCGAGGTCGAACCCCTCGACCGGCATGTCGTCGGCCGGCGCAGCCGCGGGGGCGGGTGTGCTGCGCCGCACGGCCACCGGCGGGGCCGCAGCAGCCGCCGGGGGCGTTGGCACAGCGGGGGGCGCTGCGGGGGCCGCAGCCGGGGCGGGCGGCTGCTCGTACGGGTCGGCGTACCGCGGGGCGGGCGGCCCGGCGAACGCGTGCTGCCGCGGCCGCCGGTCGCGCTCGGCCTGCCGGGTCGCGTCGAACTTCGCGTACGGCTCGCCCCATGATGCCGCGGTGATCGGGTCGAGCGGCGCCTCCACGAACGGGCGGTACTCGGCCAGGGCGGCGGCGACGTCGGACCCGTCGCGCGAGCGGCGGGCGAACCGAGCGGGGATGACCTGACGGTTCAGCGGCAGGTGGCCGAGGACCGTGTAACACATGCCGGGCTGCCTGTTCTTCCACACCCACGGCTGCGCGCCCATGTCGACGAGCTCGGGCGGCATCACGAGCTTCGCGTCGTCGGCGTCGTTGCACCCGAACATGATCAGATCGGCGGCGTTGCTGCGCACGTTGGTGTCGACCCGGTCGTGCACGCCGCGCTGCGCCTCGACGATCAGTTTGATTCCGACACTCGCGGCCCGTTCTGTGATCTTGACGAGGTCGGCGTTCCCGTACAGCGCGGCCGCCTCGTACGCGTGCACCTGCAGCCACGTCAGGCCGCAGCCGGGCACCCACTCGCGCAGCATCCGGCCGAGCGGGTTACGCCGCGGGTCGCCGAGGAACGCCGCCCGGTTCGGGATCGTGACGTTCACCAGCTTCCACATGAACGACCTGATCGCAGGCACGCTCGTCACGACGTACACGGCGCCGTCGCCGATCACGCCGAGCTGCTGATCGCCCTTGACGGCGTCGAGCACCACGACCCCCGCATCGGCGCGGCACGCGACGTTGCAGTCGATCAGCTCGCCCGCGTCGCCCTTACCCGCCCGCGACATGCCGACCATGAGCAGGTGCGACTGCTGCACGTCCTCGTCGTCCGGGGTCGCCGCGGCGACGTAGGGCATGACGAGCGACAGGTCGGCATTGTCGCGGTAGCGGCCGAGTCCCTCGACCAGCTCGACGATCGACTCGCCCGGCGCCGACGGGCCCTGCCAGTCGAACGGCTTACGCAGGGGGTCGGTCTTCATCACGTGCACGCCGACCTTGTCGAGGTGGTCGCCGATCGCGAGGGTCGTGCCGCCCCGGATGCCGCCGAAGAACTTCGTAATGCGGTCGATCAACTGCGCCGACAGGTCGTCGGGCACCTCGCCGGGCCCGAGCTGCAGCCCGGCGACGGCGTCGACCGGGGTGTTCCTGATCACCGTGAGTTCGCTGTCGGCGATCGACGGCATGTAGTCCTGCACGAAGCCGCGCCACTCGGCCGAGCCGCCGCCACCGTGCCCGCGGCGTTCGAGCTCGCGCAGCGTGGTCGAGGTGTGCCGCTTGTGCCAGATGATCGCCGAGGTCATGCCGAACGTAAACGCGCCGATCATGACGTACGTGTCGGGTCCCTGCAGGATCGTGTACGAGGTCACGCCGGTCGGCGCGGCGAAGTTGAGGGCCTCGTGTACGCGGTTGAACGTCAGGCGGCCGCGGTTGAGGTACAGCGACGACCACACGAGCAGGGCACCGCAGACGATCACGCAGGTCGCGGTGAAGCCCTGCACGTCGCGGGCCCGGGTCAGCAGCCACGCGAGCGGGGCGACGCCGATCGACAGCAGCAGCAGCAGCCACGGGGCGAGCAGGCGCAGGGCGGCCGAGATCTCACCGGTCTCGGACATCTGCCGCTTGAGCTTGCGCGCCTCGCGCCTGCTCGTCTTCGGGCTGCTGGTCAGGAACGCGACCATGTCACACCGTCATTCCGGTGTCGCCGCCGCGGCGCATCTCGGCGGCTTTCGCCTTGCCGTACTTGCGCTCGCGCAGGCCGTCGATCGCGACCCCGCAATACTTCTCCATGTCCGGATACACCCGCCGGACGCCGGCCCGTGCCATGCGGCAGCCAAGACTCGCCGTCAGCAGCCCGAGGGTGCTGGCCATCGCGCGGGCCCACCTGTTGTCACCCGGGTCGACGCCCTGTCGCTTGGCCTCTTTCAGCAGGGCGTGCAGCCGCCCGGCGAGTTCCTTGCGGCGGCAGACGAACTCGTTCGCCATGTCGCCGAGCAGCTCGTCGGCGTGGCGTCCGTAGTTGCGTACCTGCTCGGGCGTGCGGGTCGGAACGTTGACGAGGTCAGCAGCGCGACGAGGCATGCCGTCACACCTCCAGAGTCAGGGGTCGGGGGTTGTCAGGGTCGTCGCCCTCGCCGGCGGCTGCGGGGGGCACGGTGCCCGGGGGCAGCACGACGACGTCGGGCCTCGGCGGCCACACGGGCACCTCGCCGGCGGGGGGCGGGTCGAGGTCGGTGCGCTCGGCGAGGAACTCGCGGGGGGCGAGGGCGGCGGCGCCACGCTGCAGGTTCCACCATGCCCACGCCCCGGCGAGGCCGCAGGCGGCGAGCAGCGCGACGGCGGCGACGGCCAGGGCCGCGACGGTGAAAGCGAGCAGCAGCAGCGCGGCGCCGAGCAGGGCCGCGAGGGCGCGGGCCGCGACGCGGCGGCGGGTGCGGTACATGCGCTGCTCGGCCCACCACACGCGCGCCGGCGTGCCGTCGTACTTGCTCGGCCGCAGGCCCGCGGCGAGCGCGGCGAGGCCGCAGGCGGCGAGGAACAGCTCGAACGGGCCGAGGTCGTGCCCGAACAGGTGGACGGTCACGGCCGCCCCCCGCCCGGGTGGATCGCGGCCGCCAGGCGGACCCGTGCGGCCGTCAGCCATGCGCCGGCGCGGGTCGTCAGCCCGGCGGCCAGGCCGGCGGCGACGAGGCACCAATCGCGGGGCGCCTCGACGACGCGGTGCAGCAGGACGTACACGGCCCATCCGACGGCGGCCATGACGAGCAGGGCGCCGAGGCCGAGCTCGGCGCGGCGGCGCCGCTGCGGCCGCTTGGCCGCGCGGGTCGGCTTGGCTTGCGCGCGGGCGGGTCGCTTGGTTGCGCGGCCGCCGGCGCGGCGGGGGCTCACCTGCCCCTCGCTCTCGCTGCCGTCGTCGGGCACGGGGTCGAGCTGTTGGGTCTCAGCCGCCGGGTCGTCGCGCAGCTCGCGCACGGACACGAACGCGTACCGCTTGTCGGGCGCGGCCGCGACTGGCGGCAGAGGCGCGGTTGGGGGGTCACGGTCATCATGTGAGGTCCTCATAGGCTCGGAGGGTAGCACGCTACCCACGATGGGAAGGGGGGTCGCCGGGCGCATGTGGCCGAGGGCGACGAACTGTATTCCTCAGGGATACAGAAAAGGGCCCTACCCGTCGCGCCGGCCAGCCGAGGTATCGACGCTTAGGAGTAGGGCCCTACAGGGTGAAGATTACCGGGATCGCGCCTGTCGGCGCAGTCGGCTCGACGCCCTCGGCAGGCGAATCGGGCGTGCCATGCTCGCGCGCCGGTCGAGGCAGTACAGCCACCCGAGCAGCAGCGCGGCCGAGCGCAGCAGCTCGGCCCGCAGCTCGCCCTCGTCGTCGCGGGTCAGCATCATCGCGACGGCCTCGCGCACCTGCTCGGCCCACGTGAGGGCGCCGGCCTCGCGGGCGGTGTCGAGGTGGAACGTCGCTGCCTGCCAGTCGAGCACGTGATGCGCCCCCGTGCCGTCCGGGTAGTCGACCGACAGGTCGAGCTCGGCGAACGCCGCCGCGAGGTCACGGCCGACGCCGTCGCGGGGCAGCCGGGGGCGCACGGCTACCTCGCCCCGGGGACGGCGCCGATCGCAGCGGCGGCGTCGCCCTGCTGCGGCACGCCGCCCCGTGCGGCCGCCAGGGCGGCGGCCTCGACAGGTCCGGCGGCGAGCGAGCTCGACGGCCCGTTCAGACCGGCCCCCGCGGCGGCCTGACGGGACGCCGGAACGCCCCGCGGGCCGATCCTGCCCTCGGCGGCCTGCGGCGTGTCGGCGATCGGCGCGGCGCAGGCCCGGTCGACGGCGAGCACGAGCGGCGCGCGAACGCTGGAAATCTTCTCGCCGTCGGCGTCGTAGAAATCGACCCATTCCTCGTCGTCACTCAGGCGGAAAGTGTCCGCCCAAATGATTTTGGGCTCGTTCTCGCCCCGATCGAATTCGACCGTGAAGCATTTCGTTCCTGCCATTTGCGTTTCTCCATTGATGTTTCGTCGGGTGCCGTTTCCCGTTGCCTTGCGGGGTAACGGTTGTACGGGCGGGGTCAGTGTTGCGGCGCGGGCAGTACGGTCGTCGCCGCGGCGGGGTCGACAGCGACGAGCCGGTCGCGCCGCCTGCTGTGATCGCCGTCGTCGCTATGCGTGGTGTCCTCGCCCGCGAGGCCGAGGCCGTCGTCGAGGCCCTCGGCGAGGGCGTCGCCGGCGAGCTCAGCGGGCGGCTCGGGATCAGGCGGCGCCGGCAGCGACAGGTCGAGCGGCGGGCCGTAGTGCACCGCGTCGTATAGGCGGCGGGCGAGGTCGGCCCGGCGCAGCGCGTGACAGGGCAGCTCGGGATCGGGGGCCGCGAGTACGCCGAGCGACACGGCGAGCCGCTCGGCGTCCCAATCGTCGCCGAGCGGCCGCCAGTCGACGACGCATCCGCGGGCGTCGTTGCGCGAGGTGTGCATGATCCCGGCGAGCAGCCCGGCGGCCGCCGAGGTGACGTCGGCCGATCGCCGCCATCCGGGTAGCTGGTTGTGCGCCTCAAGCCACGCGCCGATGAACGGCAGATCGCGGCCCGGGTCGCACGTGACGACCTCGGCGCCGAACAGCCGGCTCGCGAGGTCGGCGGCGAGCAGCCGCGGGTCGACGGGCGAGGGCGTGCCGAGGTTGACGTCGATCGCGGCGGCCGAGTGCGCGGCGGTCGGCTGATCGAAATACCGGGTGCGGCGCAGGTGTTCGGCGTCGGCGTCGGGCAGGCGCTGCGGCCGTAGCCGCCACAGTGACAGGCGCTCGGCGCCGCCGGGGGTGCGCTCGATGAGGGCGAGTTCGTGCAGCTCGTGAATGCGGGGGTTAGGGCCGGTACGGCCGGCCGCGAGGAACGCGATACGCGTCACGGGGGTACCTCCTCACAGAACAGGGATGAGGCGACGCAGGCCGCGATAGGTGCGGGTGACGTCGAGGCGTCGCCGCGGAGGGTGAGAGGCGAACATAGCGACGCCCGAGTCGAGCTCGCACTCGATCCCGACCGTGCGGCGGCTACGCTCGTGGATCTTGACGACGCGGCAGCCCGCGCAGGGGTAATGGATGTAGTCGCCGGGCCGCAGCGACCGGGCGCGCAGGCGACGGCGCCGGATGAGGGGCAGCATCAAACCCCCTGGTCAGGGTCGGTTTCGATCAGGTGGTCGTACCGGTCGTCGGCCCACTCGTCTACGCGGTCGTAGAAGTCGGGGTCTTGCAGCAGGTCGGCGAGCGACATGCCGTGCTCCTTTCCACGGGTGCACGACGGACGCTACACCCGTATGAGAAACACGCGCAACGGTTACCACCCTTCCGAGGGTTTGAGCTGCGCAAACGAAACGGCCCCGAAGGTAAAGAAAAATCTTCGGGGCCGTTCGGTTTCGCGCGTGTCGGGCGAGGTAGTGGGCGGCGTCAAGGGTGCGGCGGCAGGACAACCCCCCCTGTGTCCTGCCGGCCGCAGCCGCTCCAGATCTGGACCGCGCGCACGACCGCCTCGTCGCTGACCTCGGCGTCGGAGGAACGTTCCAATGCGGCTTCGATCATCGCGGTCAGGTCCTCGGCTGTGATCATCACTTGCTCTCCCTGGTGCTCGCGAAAGCGGGCTCAGGGCGGCCGTCATCCTCCCGGGGACTCCTGCCTAGAACACAAAGGGTGAACGTTCTACTACCGTACGTTTCTCTACTTTACCGTTTCGTTACCGTTTCCAGGGTCATTTCCAAACGAAGGCAAGCCGGTCAGGCTCAAACCCGTTGAACCCCCGCCGGACGCTCGGCCCGACCGACACATGATCAAGAACGGTCAAAATCAGGTCCCGCTGCTGGTCGAGCGTCGTCGTCGGCGCCGTCCACCACTCGGCCAGGGCCGCCGGCGTCGTCGGCATCGCGACCGGCAGCGACGACACCCGCTCACGATCGCGCATCGCCTGCTGCAGCCGCCGCCGCTCGCGCTGTAGCTCGTTCTGCGCGGCTTCCAGCGCGACCCGATCGAGGGTGCCCCGGGCCCAATCACGGCCGAGCTCGGCGAGCCGCTCGTCGACCCGCCCGAGTTCCATCGCGACCGAGGCACCGTCGCCGGCGGCCGCCGCCATCACCTGACGGCGAACCTTGGGACTCGCGAACCGGGCGAGGACCTCGGCCGCGACGTAATTGTCGAACGCCTCGCCCTGGATGCGGATTTTCCCGCACCCGCCGTACGGAACAGACGTACGGCAGACGTAACCGCGGCGGCCCGAGTTGCTCGGCTGTGCCTGCAGTTTGCTTTCACATAACCCGCAGATTGCGATTCCGCCTGACAGCAGGTACCGGCGGCGCGGCTCGTCGAACGTCTTGCGGCTTCCATCGTTCAGGAACGCCATGATCTGCGCGTGTTCCTCGTCGGTGAAGACGCGCGGGAACGCATCCTCGGCGACGACTTCCTCGTGATAGGTGCGGGCGCCGCGCAGCCTGTGATTTCTCAGTAGCCGCATGATCGTCGTCGGCGTGAACGGACGCCCGGTCACAGTGAGAATGCCGCGCTCTTGCAAGTCGCGGCACAGGCTCCGCACCGACTCGGGCTGAGGGGGCAAAATCCGCTCGGCCATTTCCCGGATGATCGCGACCTCGTCGTCGATCAGAGCCGAATTGTCGTCGGTATATCCATAGCACCGCATGCCGCCGCTGTGCGCCTTTCCGCTTCTCGCCCTGTTTTCATAGGCGAGCTCCATGCGCTCGATTTTTAGGTCGCCCTCGTATGCGCCCCACGTGACGAGCATCCGGCCCATTGCCCGACCGGTCGACGTGGCGAGGTTGATATCGCCTGTCTTGCAGTGGAACAGGGTTCCGTGCTCGTCGTAGATGTCGAGCATGTCCTCAAGTTCGCGCGGCCGGCGGGTGTACCGGTCGAGGTGCCAGGCCGCGACGGCCTGCACCGCGCCCGCGCGGGCATCGTCCCGCATCTGGTCAAAGTCGTCACGAATCTTGCGTTTGGTCATCCTGCCCGAGGCGGGAATGTCGTTGTCTACGTAGACTTTGACGATCTCCCCATGCGGGTCTTTCTCCGCAACGTATTCGCGTAACTTTGCGAGCTGGTTTTCTACGCTCTCGCCCTCATCCTCGGTGCCTTTATTTTTGTCCTTGGATATGCGCGCGTAGAGTCCCCACCGCAGGCCGGTTCTTTTCTGTTGCCTTCTCATCAGGGGTTTCGATTCCGCTATTCAGTTGTCAGGCGACCGCCTTTACCGGGGGCAGCGGTAGGCCGGCGGCGACGGTCGCCCGCCGAGCGGCGGCGGGAACCGGGGCCCTGCGCCGCGCACAGGCGGCCGAACTCGCCGTGCCGCGACTCTCGGGCCGCGAGGCGGGGGTTTCGTGGCCCTGCGTGGCTCTCAGGGCCGCGCGAGCCTGGTCGGGGGTTTCCATCAGGTCTCCAATCGCGCTGTGTGACAGGGCGAGTGTGCCCACAGCGTAGGACGGACACGCCGATGAACCGTCACAGCACAGGGCTATGACCTAGATGGTTACCAACCGTGACAGGTTCACCTATGCGCCTTGCATAGATGAGTCTGTCACGGTGGGGCTGGCGATCGCCACCACCTGACCGTCGTGCCCGGCGACCAGCGACTGCCCCTTGCCCCGGTCGCACAGCTGGTCGAACAGCCGGGGCGACAGGGCCGGGGCCGAGGTGAAGTAGCGCAGCCTGCGGCTGTCCGGCGAGCACCGCTCGTGCAGGTCGCGCACGGCCTCGCGGTAGACGGGGGTGAGCGTCTTGATGACGACTTCGGCTCCGTCGGCCAGCCGCATCGGGCCCTCGGCCGGCGTGGCGTCGGCGGGGGGCTGGGCGAGCCGCACCATCGCCGCCGCGCGGGCCGCCTCGGTGAGCGTGAACGGCAGGCCCGACCGGCGCAGCCGGATCGACCGCCGCGGCGCCACGGGCACCACCAGCAGGGTCGGGTCGGGCAGTTCGCCCACCGTCGCGTCTCTCCCGTACACCCAGCGGGCGTCGTCGGCCCGCAGCAGCTCGGCGAGGATCTCCGGCAGCCGCCACGGGGCCGAGCGCAGGCGGGCGGCCAGCAGCAGCGCGCGGGTCGGCTCGTCGGTGAGCTCGTGCGCCGTCGCGGGCACGATCTGGACCCGGCGTCCGCCCGCGGCCTCCAGGGCCTCCCGCACGGCGGCGGGCGAGGCGGGGATGTCGGTGACGAACTCGTCCACGGTGCCGTCCGTGTCGGGCTGCACCGACAGGCCGAGGATGTTCCCGCCCTTGTCCGCGAGCGCCGCCGCGAGCGAGGCGAGCCGCCCCGGCCGCTCGTCCACCGTCGTCCGGATCCGGAAGAACCCCATCGCTACCCGCTCCCTCCCTAACGCCGGGCTTCAGCATGCCGGAGGGGTGTTACGCGATTGCTACACACCGGTGAGCCGACCGTTTCCTTATGATCCATCCCGATATAGCCGCTGTTATCGGCGGCCAGAGGCCGCGTCTCCGACGACTTCCGTCGTGATATGTCCTTCGAAGCACGGATACAGCAGGATGTGTGCCATGAACGCTCCCCTGTCCCCGGACTTCGTCAACGGCGAGGTGTCCTTCTGGTATCGATCCATTGGCGTTCCGGAACCGGGCGATCCGCTCGGCGGCGACCGCGAGGCGGACGTGGCGATCGTCGGAGCCGGCTACACCGGACTGTGGACGGCCTACTACCTGAAGAAGGCCGATCCCTCGCTCCGGGTGGTCGTGCTGGAGAAGGAGTTCGCCGGGTTCGGGGCGTCGGGCCGCAACGGCGGCTGGCTCACCGCCGCGCTCGCGGGGTCACCCGGCCGGTACGCGCGGACCCACGGCCGGGACGCCGCCCGGCGGTTCCAGCACGCGATGTTCGAGAGCGTCGACGAGGTGATCCGGGTCGCCGGCGAGGAGGGCGTCGACGCCGACATCGTGAAGGGCGGCCTGCTCACCGTGGCCAGGGGCCCGGCCCAGGCCGCCCGGCTGCGGGAGGAGCTGGCGAGCCAGCGTGAGTGGGGCTGGGGTGAGGACGACGTGCGCCCGCTGTCGCGGGACGAGCTGGACGGACGGCTCCGCGTGACGGGCGCGCTCGGTGCCACCTGGACGCCGCACTGCGCCCGCGTCCAGCCCGCCAAACTGGCCCGCGGGCTCGCCGCGGCCGTCCGCAGGCTCGGCGTCGAGGTGCACGAGCGCACCCCGGTCGTCCGGATCGCCCCCGGCCGGGCCATCACGCCGTACGGGACGGTACGCGCGTCCCACGTGCTGCGCTGCACCGAGGGGTTCACCGCGACCCTCCCCGGGCACCACCGCGACTGGCTGCCCATGAACAGCTCGATGATCGTCACTGAGCCGCTGCCGGAGGACGTCTGGACGGCGCTCGGGTGGCACGGCCGGGAGCTGCTCGGCGACATGGCGCACTACTACATGTACGCCCAGCGGACCGCCGACGACCGGATCGCGTTCGGCGGACGCGGCCGGCCGTACCTCTACGGCTCTCGCGTCGACGACCGGGGCCACACGCACGCCTGGACGGTCGGCGCGCTGTGGGAGCTGCTGACCTCGTTCTTCCCCGCCGTGGCGGACGCCCGGGTGGCGCACGCCTGGTCGGGGGTGCTCGGCGTGCCCCGCGACTGGTGCTCGGCCGTGCACCTGGACCCCGGCACCGGCCTCGGGTGGGCCGGCGGGTACACCGGCCACGGGGTGACTGCCGCCAACCTGGCCGGGCGGACGCTGCGCGACCTCGTCCTGCGGCGGGACACCGAAACCTCCCGGCTGCCGTGGACCGGGCGCCGGGTGCGCGCCTGGGAGCCGGAGCCGCTGCGCTGGCTCGGCGTGCATTCCATGTACCGTCTGTACCGTCTCGCCGACGCGCGCGAGAGCAGGGGCATGCGCAGGACCTCGGCGCTCGCCCGCATCGCCGACATGATCACCGGTCACTGACGAAGGGGCGCCGGCTTGAGCTCGCACATCCTGTTCCGCGGCGGTCGCGCGTTCACCCCCGGCGGCTTCGCCGAGGCCGTACTCGTCCGCGACGGGGTGATCGCCGCCGTGGGCCCCCAGGCCGACCTCGAACGGCTGTCGCCGCGCGCCGAGCCCGTCGACCTCGGCGGCGGACTGCTGGTGCCCGGGTTCACCGACGCGCACGTGCACCCCGTGCAGGCGGGGCTTGAGCGGGCCAGGTGCGACCTGTCCGAGGTCTACGGGCCGGACGCCTACGTCGCCGCGGTGGCGGCGTACGCCGCGGCCCACCCTGGCCGGGAGTGGATCGACGGCGGCGGATGGGACATGTCGGCCTTCCCCGACGGACTGCCCCACCGCTCCCGGCTCGACTTCCTCGACCGCCCGGCGTACCTGATCCAGCGCGACCATCACGCGGCCTGGGTCAACTCCCGGGCGCTGGAGCTCGCCGGGATCACCCGCGACACCCCCGATCCCGCGGACGGGCGGATCGAGCGCGACCCCGACGGCACGCCGAGCGGTGTGCTGCACGAGGGCGCCATGGACCTCGTCGGCCTGCTCACGCCGCGCCCGGCCCCCGACGACCTGCACGCCGCCCTGCTCGACGCCCAGGAGCACCTGTTCTCCCTCGGCGTCACCGGCTGGCAGGACGCGATCGTGGGCTCCTACGCCGGCTCCGACGACCAGCTGCCCGTCTACCTGTCCGCGGCGGCGGCCGGACGGCTGAGGGCCCGCGTCGTGGGCGCCCTGTGGTGGGACCGCACCCGGGGCGCCGAGCAGATCCCCGAGCTGGTCGAACGGCGCGCCCTGGCGGAGGGCCTGGACCGGTTCCGCGCCTCGGCCGTGAAGATCATGCAGGACGGCATCCCGGAGAACTTCACCGCCGCCGTCATCGAGCCGTACTGCCGCTGCGGCGGCACCGGCCTGTCGTACGTCGACCCGGCCCTGCTCACCGGATATGTCAAGGAACTGGACGCGCTCGGCTTCCAGGTGCACTTCCACGCCATCGGCGAGCGCGCCGTGCGGGAGGCACTCGACTCCCTGACCGGCACCGACCCGGCCAACCGGCACCACATCGCGCACGTGCAGATCATCACGCCCCAGGACGTCCCGCGCTTCGCCGCGCTCGGCGTGACCGCGAACCTCCAGCCGCTGTGGGCGACCCACCACGCCCAGATGGACGAGCTGTGCATCCCCTACCTGGGCGAGCAGCGGTCCTCCTGGCAGTATCCCTTCGCCGATCTCGTACGGCACGGCACCCGCGTCGCCGGGGGCTCCGACTGGCCGGTGTCGTCGGCCGATCCCCTCCAGGCCATGCACGTCGCGGTGAACCGCACCGAGCCGGGCGGGTCGGTGCACGCCTCCTACCCCACCGCGGGCACGCCGTTCCTGCCCGAGCAGAGCCTCGATCTGCGGACCGTCATGACCGCGTACACGGAGGGGTCCGCCTGGCTGAACCGCTCCCCCGCCGGCGTGATCGAGGCGGGCCGCCCGGCCGACCTCGTCGTGCTCGACCGCGACCCGTTCACGCTCGACCCCGCGGACATCTGGACCACCCGCGTGCGGACGACGTTCGTCGACGGCGTCCCGGTGCACGGCTGAGCCCGCCACCCGGGCCTGAAAGGAGAGGGGCCTGAGGACGAAACGGGCTCCGTCCGCCGTGGCGGAGGGAGCCCGGATGCCGTCCCGATGCCCGTCCCGGGCCGTACGGCCCGGATCCCGGCGGGGACTCTAGTAGATCGGACGCGAGGAGGAGCGCAGGCGCTCCAGCGCCTCGGCGAGGATCTGCGCGCCGTCCTTGTCGCTGCGACGCTCCTTCACGTACGCGAGGTGCGTCTTGTACGGCTCGTTGCGGGGCGGAGCCGGGGGGTTCGCCTGGTCCTGGCCCGCCGGCAGTCCGCAGCGGGGGCAGTCCCAGAACTCGGGCACGGGCGCGTCGCTGGCGAAGCTCGGACGCGTCTCGTGCATGTTGGCGCACCAGAACGGGACCCGAACCCGGGGGGCGGCCTCGCCGCGCTCGGCCTCTCCCATGGGGCCGGCACCGACGCGGCTACCACGGATCGCGTTGCCACTACCCACCGATGAACTCCTTGCTCGATCGCCCCGAGGACGGGGGGAAGGTGAATCTCTGTCACGCGGCCGGGGGACGGCCGGGGACGGCCCGCTACGGCTTGAGGAGCAGGCCCAGCGCGATGATGCAGACGAACCAGACGGTCCCGGTGATGATGGTGAGCCGGTCGAGGTTGCGCTCCACCACCGACGATCCGCCGAAGGACGACGAGAAACCGCCGCCGAACAGGTCCGACAGACCGCCGCCCTTGCCCTTGTGGAGCAGGACGAGCAGGACCATCAGGGCGCTCGACAGGATGAGGGCGATGGAGATTCCGATTGTCACCGTAGACCTGTTCCTATGTCGGGCACGGCGCGTGCGCACGAGCCGTGGGCGTGACGATTCAATCTTGCACTTCGAGGGTACGGCCTGAAGTCAAGTCGCACCCTCGAAACGGCTCAGCTAACGAGAGATCTCACCAAAACGGCAAATCTTGACGAATTCTCCCGGGTCGAGGCTGGCCCCTCCGACGAGGGCGCCGTCGACGTCGGTCTCCGCCATGATGCCGGCGATGTTGTCCGACTTCACCGAGCCTCCGTAAAGGATACGGACATCGGCCGCCACATCGTCCCCATAGAGCTCGGCGAGTCGCACCCGGATCGCCCCGCACACCTCCTGGGCGTCCTTCGGCGTCGCGACCTCACCGGTCCCGATCGCCCACACCGGCTCGTACGCGATCACGATCGTCCTGACCTGGTCGGCCGGGACGCCGTCGAGGGCGCCGTCGAGCTGGCCGAGCGTGTACTCGACCTGGCGGGACTCCTGCCGGACCGGCAGTCCCTCGCCCACACACAGGATGGGCGTGATCGAGTGCCGGTAGGCGGCCTTGACCTTGGCGTTGCAGAGCGCGTCGTCCTCGTCGTGGTACTGCCGCCGCTCGGAGTGCCCGACCAGTGCGAAGGTGCAGCCCAGCTTGGCGAGCATGGCCCCGGAGATCTCCCCGGTGTAGGCCCCGGAGTCGTGGCGCGACAGGTCCTGCGCGCCGTACACGATCCGGAGCTTGTCACCGTCGACCAGCGTCTGCACGCTGCGCAGGTCGGTGAACGGAGGGATCACGGCCACGTCGGCCGCGTCGAAGTCCCGGGGGGTGAGCGAGAACGCCAGCTTCTGCACCAGGTTGATGGCCTCGAGGTGGTTGAGGTTCATCTTCCAGTTGCCGGCGATCAGCGGCTTGCGGGCCATCTACTCCTCCAGCGCGGCGAGTCCGGGCAGCGTCTTGCCCTCGAGATACTCGAGGCTGGCGCCACCTCCGGTGGAAATGTGCGAGAAGCCGTCCTCGGGCAGGCCGAGCAGGCGCACCGCCGCGGCGGAGTCGCCGCCGCCGACCACGGTGAACGCCTCCGAGCCGATCAGCGCCTCGGCGACGGCGCGGGTGCCGCCGGAGAACGCCTCGAACTCGAACACGCCCATGGGGCCGTTCCAGAAGACGGTCCTGGCGTCGGCGAGCTTGCTCGCGAACAGCTCGCGGGTCTTCGGGCCGATGTCCAGTCCCTCGCGGTCGGCCGGGATCGCCGTGGACGCGACCACCTCGTGCGGCGCGTCGGCCGCGAAGTGGGTGGCGGCCAGCACGTCGACGGGGAGCACCAGCTCCACGCCGCGGGCGGCGGCCTCGTCGAGGAAGCCGCGGACCTGGTCGAGCTGGTCCTCCTGCAGCAGCGACTTGCCGACCTCGTGGCCCTGGGCCTTGAGGAAGGTGTAGGCCATGCCGCCGCCGACGAGCAGGCGGTCGACCTTCGACAGCAGGTTGGCGATGACGCCGAGCTTGTCGGAGACCTTCGCGCCGCCCAGGATCACCACGTACGGCCTGGCCGGGTCCTCGGTGAGCCGCTTGAGCACCTCGACCTCGGCCAGAACCAGGTCGCCCGCCGCGTGCGGCAGGCGCTTGGGCAGGTCGTAGACGCTGGCGTGCTTGCGGTGCACCGCGCCGAAGCCGTCGCCCACGTACAGCTCGGCCAGCGCGGCCAGCCGGTCGGCGAACTCGCCCCGGACGGAGTCGTCCTTGGACTCCTCGCCCGGCTCGAACCGCAGGTTCTCCAGCAGGGCGACCTGCCCGTCCTGGAGGGCGTCGACCGTGGCGCGCGCCGAGTCGCCGACCACGTCGGTGGCGAACGCGACGTCCTCGCCGAGCAGCTCGGCCAGCCGCCGGGAGACCGGGGCGAGCGAGTACTTCGGCGTCGGCGACCCCTTGGGCCGGCCGAGGTGGGCGGCCACGACGACCTTCGCGCCGCGCTCGATCAGCTTCCTGATCGTCGGCACCGACGCGCGGATCCGGCCGTCGTCGGTGATCGTCTCCCCGTCGAGGGGGACGTTGAGGTCGGCGCGCACGAAGACGCGCCGGCCCTTCACGTCGAGCTCGTCAATCCCGATCATCAGAGGGTGGCGCCCACGAACACGATCAGGTCGGCGAGGCGGTTGGAGTAGCCCCACTCGTTGTCGTACCAGCCGACGGTCTTGACCTGGTTGCCGATGACCTTGGTCAGACCGGCGTCGAAGATGCAGGACGACGGGTCGGTGACGATGTCGCTGGAGACGATCTCGTCCTCGGTGTAGGTCAGGTAGCCCTTGAGCGCGCCCTCGGAGGCGGCCTTCAGCGCGGCGTTGACCTCCTCGACGCTGGTCTCGCGCTTGACCTCGACGGTGAGGTCGGTGGCCGAGCCGGTGGGGATCGGCACGCGCAGCGCGAAGCCGTCGAGCTTGCCCTTGAGCTCGGGCAGCACCAGGCCGATGGCCTTGGCGGCGCCGGTCGAGGTCGGCACGATGTTCAGCGCGGCGGCGCGGGCGCGGCGCAGGTCCTTGTGCGGGCCGTCCTGCAGGTTCTGGTCCTGCGTGTAGGCGTGGACCGTGGTCATCAGGCCCTTCTCGATGCCGAAGGTGTCGTTGAGGACCTTCGCCATCGGGGCCAGGCAGTTGGTCGTGCAGGAGGCGTTGGAGATGATCGTGTGAGCGGCCGCGTCGTACTTGTCGTGGTTGACGCCCATGACGATCGTCACGTCTTCGTTCTTCGCCGGAGCGGAGATGATGACCTTCTTCGCGCCGTTGTCGGCGTGGACCCGAGCCTTGGTGGCGTCGGTGAACAGGCCGGTCGACTCGACCACCACGTCGACACCCAGGTCACCCCAGGGCAGCTTGGCGGGGTCGCGCTCGGCGAAGGTCTTGATGGCCTTGCCGTCCACCGTGATCTCGTCGGCGGAGGCCTTCACCTCGTACGGCAGGCGGCCCAGGATGCTGTCGTACTTCAGCAGGTGGGCGAGCGTGGCGTTGTCGGTGAGGTCGTTGACCGCGACGATCTCGATGTCCTTGCCGCTGGCCGCCACAGCGCGCCAGAAGTTGCGGCCGATACGGCCGAAGCCGTTGACGCCTACGCGGATGCTCACGGATCCGATCTCCTCGTACGTCGTGCGCCGGGCCCCCCGGCGCTTGGCTGTGTTAAACCTCAGTGACAGACCTTATCGGACCCAAATTGGTGTAGACCAACGGGCCATGCCTTGGGCCGGGTCAAGGTCGGTCCGCCGGAGGACCATGCCGGGGCACGTGCCGGGGCACCTGCCGTGACACGTGTTGCGGAGCCGGCCGCGGCACCGGCCGGGTCGTGGGGGGACGGCACCCGGCGGGCGTGTCTACTGCGCCATCATGTCGGCGGTCAGATTGGCCTCGGTGTTGGCGATGCCGAGGTCCTGCGCCCGCTTGTCCGCCATCGCCAGCAGCCGCCGGATGCGCCCGGCGATCGCGTCCTTGGTCAGCGGCGGGTCGGAGATCTGGCCGAGCTCCTCCAGCGAGGCCTGCTTGTGCTCCACCCGCAGCCGGCCCGCGATCACCAGGTGCTCGGGGGCGTCGTCGCCGAGGATCTCCAGGGCCCGCTGCACCCGCGCGCCCGCGGCCACCGCAGCCCGGGCCGACCTGCGGAGGTTGGCGTCGTCGAAGTTCGCCAGCCGGTTGGCGGTGGCCCGCACCTCGCGGCGCATCCGCCGCTCCTCCCACGCCAGCACGCTGTCGTGCGCGCCGAGCCGGGTCAGCAGCGCGCTGATCGCGTCGCCGTCGCGGACCACGACCCGGTCGACCCCGCGCACCTCCCGGGCCTTCGCGTGGATCTTGAGCCGGCGGGCGGAGCCGACCAGCGCGAGCGCGGCCTCCGGCCCCGGGCAGGTCACCTCCAGCGACATGGAGCGGCCCGGCTCGGTCAGCGAGCCGTGGGCGAGAAACGCGCCCCGCCAGGCGGCCTCCGCGTCGCAGGTGGCGCCGGAGACGACCTGACGCGGCAGGCCGCGCACCGGGCGGCCGTGGTTGTCGATGAGCCCGGTCTGCCGGGCGAGCGCCTCGCCGTCGTTGTAGACGCGCACGACGTAGCGGGAGCCCTTGCGCAGGCCCGCGGGGGCCAGCACCAGGACCTCGGCCCGATGACCGAACACCTCGCCGATGTCCTTGATCAGCCGCCGGGCGGTGGCGTTGGTGTCGAGCTCCGCCTCGATGACGATCCGCCCGCCGACCAGGTGCAGGCCGCTCGCGAACCGCAACAGCGTCGACACCTCCGCCTTGCGGCAGCAAGGCTTGAGCACCGATAGGCGGCTCAGCTCGTCCTTCACCACACCTGTCATGGCCATCTGCGCGTGTCCTCCCCCAAACAGACTCTGCCCGTCAGTCTCTCGCACCTCGATGCCAGGCAATCACCGCTTCTCACGGAAAATCTCGTCCAGGACCGTGGCAAGACGTGGTCCGTCATGCTTCGGAGATCCGTCACCGGCGGCCACATCAGCCAAAACCAGACGCCCGCCGAGGGACCACGCCGCCTTCTCCAGCGCGCGGACGTCCCCGACGACGCCCTCGTCCGCCACCACCGCGTCGACGGACAGCCAGGGGGCGTGCTCCCGCAGCACCTCCAGGTGCTTCTCCGGGGAGAAGCCGTCCGTCTCACCCGCCTGGGGGGCCAGGTTGAGGATCACCACGCGGCGGGCCGCGGTGGACTGCAGCGCCGCGGCGAGCTCGGGCACCTTCAGGTGGGGCAGCACACTGGTGAACCACGAGCCCGGCCCGAACACCACCCAGTCGGCCTCCTCGATGGCCGTGACGGCCTGGGGGCAGGCCGGGGGGTCGGGAGGCAGCAGCGAGATCGACCTGACCCGGCCGGGCGTCAGCGCGCAGGCGACCTGGCCCCGCACCGTCGTGATCCGTCCGTCCAGCTCCACCTCGGCCTGAATGTCGAGGGGCACCGACGCCATCGGCAGCACCCGGCCGTGGGCGCCGAGCAGGCGGCCCACCCAGTCGAGGCCCGCGACGGGGTCGCCGAGCAGCTCCCAGAGAGCCACGATCAGGAGGTTGCCGACGGCGTGGCCGTGCAGCTCGCCCTCGCTGCGGAAGCGATGCTGGACGACCTCGCTCCAGGTCTTGCCCCACTGGTCGTCGCCGCACAGGGCCGCGAGGGCCATCCGCAGATCGCCGGGCGGCAGCACGCCCAGCTCCCGCCTGAGGCGGCCGCTGGAGCCGCCGTCGTCTGCCACCGTGACCACGGCGGTCAGGTCGGGGGCGACCTTCCGCAGGGCCGACAGGGAGGCGTGGAGCCCGTGACCGCCGCCGAGCGCCACCACTCTGACGCCCGGGGGGGTCGCCGGCTCCGTGCTGTTCAACTGGGGACCGGGGGCTCGGGGGGCTCCTGGCCGGAATCCTTCATCGTCCTCCTCGCCTGACCGGCGCCCCGTGACACGGGACTCCGGCGGGTCGTGCCGTGCCCGCCGGGTGCTCCGGCGAGGCAACCGGGAGCCGCCGGCCGTGGCGGCGCCCGACTCTCGCTCCGATCACTCGCGGCCCACGTCCCGGTGGCCGACCTGGACGTCCATGCCGCGCTCCCGCAGCCGGGCCGCGAGCTGCTCGGCCATCGCGACGCTGCGGTGCTTGCCGCCGGTGCAGCCCACCGCGAGCGTCGCGTAGCCCTTGCCCTCCCTGGTATAGCCCGCCGCGACGATGCCGAAAACCTCCTCGTACCCGTCGAGGAACTCCTTGGCGCCCGGCTGACCGAGGACGTAATCGCGCACGGGAGAGTCGAGCCCGTTCATCGGGCGGAGCTCCGGGACCCAGTGCGGATTGGGCAGGAAACGGCAGTCGACGACGAGGTCGGCGTCCACCGGCAGGCCGTACTTGTAGCCGAACGACACCACGTTCACCTTGAGGCCCGGCCGGTCCTCACCGCCGAAGAACGAAACGATCTTCTTGCGGAGCTCGTGCACGTTCAGCAGGGACGTGTCGATGACGAGATCGGCGTTCGCCCGGATCTCGCGGAGGACGCCGCGCTCGCGGTCGATCCCGTCGACCAGTCGTCCGTCGCCCTGCAGGGGGTGCGGCCGGCGGACGTTCTCGAACCGGCGGACCAGCTCCTCGTCGCTCGCCTCCAGGAAGACCACCCGGACGCCCACGCCGCGGCCGATCAGCTCCCCGATCGCCGCGTTCAGGTCCGTGGTGAACGCCAGGCTCCGCACGTCGACGACCGCGGCGACCTGGTCGGCGGCCAGCTTGACCCGCCCCGCCTCCTCGGCCAGCGACGACAGCATCCCCGGGGGCAGGTTGTCGATGACGAACCACCCCAGGTCTTCCAACGCCTTCGCGGCCGTGCTCCGCCCGGCCCCCGACATGCCCGTCACCACGACGAACGCCGGCTCAGTCGTGCTCATCGCCCGCTCACCGCCCTGCTTGAGATCGGCACCGCCATGCCGCCGGACGGCACACGCCGGCCCGGGTGGAGCGCCCCTGCGCTGTGAACGGCGCCTCCGCGCCGGAGCATGACAGCTTCCCGCCTGATCCCGTCGCAGGCGCGCCGCACGTCGAGGCTAACGGCCCAGCCGGGGAAAACCTTCCCGGCCCGCCGGGGGGCGGCCCCCTTCACGACCCCTGCCCCGCCGGTGAGGGGCTCTCTCCCCGCAGGGCGGCCACGATGGCGTCGGCGGTGGCGGGACCGATGCCCGGCACGGCGCGGATCTCCTCCGCGCTCGCCTCGCGCAGCCGCTTCACCGAGCCGAAGTGCCGCAGCAGCGCCTGCCGGCGCGCCGGTCCGAGGCCCGGCACCTCGTCGAGGGCGCTCTCCTTGAGGCTCCGGGACCGCTTGGCCCGGTGGTAGGTGATGGCGAAACGGTGCGCCTCGTCCCTGACCCGCTGCAGGAGGTAGAGACCCTCGCTGGTCCGGGGCAGGATCACCGGCTGGTCGTCGCCGGGGAGCCAGACCTCCTCCAGGCGCTTGGCCAGGCCGCAGACGGCCACGTCGTCGATGCCCAGTTCGTCGAGCGCCCGCTGCGCGGCCGCCGCCTGCGCCGGGCCGCCGTCCACGACCACCAGGTTGGGCGGATAGGCGAACTTGCGGGGGCGGCCGGTCTCGGGGTCGATCGGCGTCCCCGCGCCGGCCGCCCGGCCGGCCCCCGGGCCGTTCTCGGCACCGATGTCCGCACCGATCTCCGCACCGTCTTCCGGGCCGTCTTCCTGGCCGCTCCTCTGGCCGGGCGGGACGGCGCCGATCTCCTCTCCGGCCTCCGGCCCGCCGTCGAGCTCGCCGGTGGCCACCCGTTCCTCCAGGTAGCGCCGGAACCGGCGGCAGATGACCTCGTAGATCGAGGCGACGTCGCCCTCGTCGCTCCGGACGGAGAACCTGCGGTACTCGCTCTTGCGCGCCAGGCCGTCCTCGAACACGACCATCGACGCCACCACGTTCGACCCCTGGATGTGCGAGACGTCGTAGCACTCGACGCGCAGCGGGGCCTGGTCGAGGTCGAGGGCGTCGGCGATCTCCTGCAGCGCCCGGCTGCGGGTGGTGAGGTCGCTCGCGCGGCGCAGCTTGTGCTGGGCCAGCGACTCCTTGGCGTTGCGCTCGACCGTCTCCATCAGGCTCTTCTTGTCGCCGCGCTGGGGAACCCGCAGGTCGACCCGGGCGCCGCGCCCCTCGCTGAGCAGTTCGATCACCGCGTCCAGCTCGGGGGGCAGCGCCGGGACGAGGATCTCGCGCGGGATCGCGGCCTCGCCGTACATCTGCAGGAGGAAGTGCTCGACGAGCTCGCCCGGCGTCGCGTCCTCGACCTTGTCGACCACCCAGCCGCGCTGGCCCCGGATCCGGCCGCCGCGCACGTAGAAGACCTGGACGGCCGCCTCCAGCGGGTCCTCCGCGAGGGCGACGACGTCGCAGTCGGTGTCGTCGCCGAGCACGACGGTCTGCTTCTCCAGCGCCCGCTGCAGGGCCTGAACGTCGTCGCGGAGCCGGGCTGCCCGCTCGTACTCCTCCACGGCCGCCGCCTCGCGCATCTGGCGCTCAAGCCGCTTGATGAACCGGCCGGTGTTGCCCGCCATGAAGTCGCAGAAGTCCTCGGCCAGGGCGCGGTGCTCCTCCGGCGTCACCCGGCCGACGCACGGGGCCGAGCACTTGTCGATGTAGCCCAGCAGGCAGGGACGGCCGACCTGCCCGGCCCGCTTGAAGACCCCCGTGGAGCAGGTGCGCACGGGGAAGACCCGCAGCAGCAGGTCGACGGTCTCGCGGATCGCCCACGCGTGGGAGTAGGGGCCGAAGTAGCGGGTGCCCTTGCGCTTGGCGCCGCGCAGGACCTGCACGCGGGGGAACTCGTCGGCCATGGTCACGGCCAGGAAGGGGTACGACTTGTCGTCGCGGTACTTCACGTTGAACCGGGGGTCGAACTCCTTGATCCAGGAGTATTCGAGCTGGAGCGCCTCGACCTCGGTGTTGACGACGGTCCAGTCCACCGACGCGGCGGTGGTCAGCATCGTCTGCGTACGGGGGTGCAGGCCGGCGAAGTCGGCGAAGTAGGAGTTCAGCCGCTGCCGCAGGCTCTTCGCCTTGCCCACGTAGATCACCCGGCCGGCCGGGTCATGGAAACGGTAGACGCCTGGAGATTCGGGAATCGATCCCGGCGCTGGTCGGTAAGTTGCCGGATCCGCCACGACGCAAGCCTACTTCTCCGGGCCGACAATCCCTCCGGCGACGATCGCCGCCGGAGGGATCGCCGGCGACGGCGCTAGGCGAGCGTGATGCTGTCGCCGCTCACCTTGATCTTCTGCTCGGCCAGCGGCTGGGTGGCCGGGCCGTCGACGACCGAGCCGTCCTTCACGTTGAACTTGCTGCCGTGGCAGGGGCAGTTGATCGTCCCGTTCGAGACGCTGGCGACGGTGCAGCCGCGATGCGTGCAGATCGCGCTGAAGGCCTTGAAGTCGCCTTTGGCGGGCTGCACGATGACGAGTTTCCGGTCCTCCAGGATCTTGCCGCCGCCCACGGGGATCTGGGAGGTCTGCGCGACGGCGCCGTCGCCACCACCGTCACCACCGCTACCGCCCCCGGCCGGCGCCGCCGTGTCCGTGTCGCCCGAGCCGCCTCCGGCGCAGGCGCTCAGCGCCACGGCCAGGCCCGCCCCTCCGGCACTGAAGATCACCGCACGGCGTGTCGTGTCCGTCATACTCGTCCCTTCCCTGGCGAACGGCCGGGCGGGCGGGGGTCCGCCCGGGTCCGGTCGCAACGCATCCGACGTTGTCTCACCTAGTACGGCCGACGCCGTACCACCGGTTCAGCATGACGCGGTCAGTTCGGGAGAAATATGAAGATTTACCTGTTCAGGAGATTCGTCACACGCCGAGGATCTTGCTGAGGAAGCGGCCGGTGTGGCTCTCGTCCTCCTTCGCGATCTCCTCGGGCGTGCCGGTGGCGACGACCCTGCCGCCGCGGGAGCCGCCCTCGGGCCCCATGTCGATGATCCAGTCGGCCGTCTTGATGACGTCGAGGTTGTGCTCGATCACGATCACCGTGTTCCCGGCGTCGACGAGACGGTTGAGCACGCCGAGCAGCCGGCGGATGTCCTCGAAGTGCAGGCCCGTCGTCGGCTCGTCCAGGACGTAGACCGTCCGGCCGGTGGACCGCCGCTGCAGTTCGGAGGCGAGCTTCACCCGCTGCGCCTCGCCGCCCGACAGCGTGGTGGCCGGCTGTCCGAGCCGCACGTAGCCGAGCCCCACGTCGTTGAGGGTCTGCAGGTGCCTGCGGATCGCCGGGATGGCGTCGAAGAACTCGAGCGCCTCCTCGATCGGCATGTCGAGCACCTCGGAGATGGTCTTGCCCTTGTAGTGGACCTCCAGCGTCTCCCGGTTGTACCGGGCGCCGTGGCAGACCTCACAGGGGACGTAGACGTCCGGCAGGAAGTTCATCTCGATCTTGATGGTGCCGTCGCCCGAGCACGCCTCGCAGCGCCCGCCCTTGACGTTGAAGCTGAACCGTCCCGGCAGGTAGCCGCGGACCTTCGCCTCGGTCGTCGCGGCGAACAGCTTCCGCACGTGGTCGAACACGCCCGTGTACGTGGCCGGGTTGGACCTCGGGGTCCGCCCGATCGGCGACTGGTCCACGTGGACGACCTTGTCGACCAGATCCGTGCCGACGACGCGGGAGTGCCGGCCGGGGACCGTGCGGGCGCCGTTCAGCTCCTTGGCGAGCGCGCTGTAGAGGATGTCGTTGACCAGCGTCGACTTGCCCGAACCTGAGACACCGGTCACCGCCGTGAAGACGCCGAGCGGGAACTCCACGTCGACGCCGGTCAGGTTGTGCTCACGGGCGCCCTTGACGACGAGCTGCCGCTTGCGCTGGCGCGGCCGCCTGGTGGGCGGCACCGTGATCGCCTTGCGGCCCGAAAGGTACGCGCCGGTCAGCGAGTCCTCACTGGCGAGCAGCTCCTCCACCGTGCCGGAGACCACGACCTGCCCGCCGTGCTCGCCCGCGCCGGGGCCGATGTCGACCACCCAGTCGGCCGCCGCGATCGTGTCCTCGTCGTGCTCGACGACGATCAGCGTGTTGCCCATGTCGCGCAGCCGGACGAGCGTCTCGAGCAGGCGCATGTTGTCCCGCTGATGCAGCCCGATCGAGGGCTCGTCCAGGACGTAGAGGACCCCGACCAGGCCCGAGCCGATCTGGGTGGCCAGCCGGATGCGCTGCGCCTCGCCGCCCGCGAGCGTGCCGGCGGCACGGTCGAGCGTCAGGTAGTCGAGGCCCACGTCGAGCAGGAAGCCGAGCCGGGCGTTGATCTCCTTGACCACCCGTTCGGCGATGTGCATGTCGCGGTCGGACAGCCGCAGCGCGCCCAGGAACGTGGCGCACTCCCCGATCGACATGCCGGAGACCTCGGCGATCGAGGCGTCGCCCACCGTCACGGCCAGCGACACCGGCTTCAGCCGGCGTCCCTTGCAGGCCGGGCACGGCACCTCGCGCATGAAGCCCTCGTAGCGCTCCCTGCTGGCGTCGCTCTCGGACTCGGCGTGCCTGCGCTGCACCCACGGCACCACGCCCTCGAAGGTCGTGTAGTAGGAGCGCTGCCGGCCGAAGCGATTGCTGTAGCGGATGTGGACCTGCTCGTCGTGGCCGTGCAGGATCGCCTTCTGCGCCTTCTTCGTCAGCCGCTCCCACGGGGTGTCGAGGTCGAAGCCCAGCGCGTTGCCGAGCGCCTCGATCAGGCGGACGAAGTAGTCGCTGGTGTGGCCGTTCGCCCACGGGCTGATCGCGCCGTCGCCGAGCGTCCGCTCCGGGTCGGGGACGACCAGGTCGGGGTCGACCTCCATGCGGGTGCCGAGACCGGTGCACTCCGGGCAGGCGCCGAAGGGCGAGTTGAACGAGAAGGACCGCGGCTCCAGCTCCTCGAACGACAGGTCGTCGTACGGGCAGTAGAGGTGCTCGGAGTAGAACCGCTCCCGGTTGGGGTCGCCGTCCGGCAGGTCGACGAAGTCGAGCGTGATCGTGCCGCCGGACAGTTGGAGCGCCGTCTCCACCGAGTCGGTCAGCCGCCGGCGCGCGCTCTCCTTCACCGCGAGCCGGTCGACGATCACCTCGATGTCGTGTTTCTCGTACTTCTTGAGCGTCGGCGGCTCCTCCAGGCGGACGACCGTGCCGTCCACTCTGGCCCGGGCGAAGCCCTTCGTCTGCAGCTCGCGGAACAGCTCGGCGTACTCGCCCTTGCGGCCGCGGACGACCGGGGCGAGCACCTGGAACCGGGTGCCCTCCGCCAGTTCGAGCACGCGGTCGACGATCTGCTGCGGGGTCTGGCGGGCGATGGGACGGCCGCACTCGGGGCAGTGGGGCTTGCCGATGCGGGCCCACAGGAGCCGGAGGTAGTCGTAGACCTCCGTGATGGTGCCGACGGTCGAGCGGGGGTTGCGGCTGGTGGACTTCTGGTCGATGGAGACGGCCGGGGACAGTCCCTCGATGAAGTCCACGTCGGGCTTGTCCATCTGGCCCAGGAACTGCCGGGCGTACGCGGAAAGCGACTCGACGTACCGCCGCTGCCCCTCAGCGAAGATCGTGTCGAAGGCCAGGCTGGACTTGCCGGAGCCCGAGAGCCCGGTGAAGACGATCAGAGCGTCTCGCGGCAGGTCCAGCGAGACGTCCTTCAGGTTGTGTTCACGTGCGCCACGCACGATCAGGCGGTCTGCCACGGTGGTCCCGATAGGTCGATATGGAGTGAACGGAGGTGCACGGGCAGGCTATCCAGAGCCACCGACAATTCCGGGGGGCTCGTCCGGCGGCCGGTTCGCGACGGGCGGGCCGGCGGCGCCACGACCGGTCCCGTTCATTCAGGGTATGGGTTTCGCCGGGCGCTCGCCCGCCGTCCGGTGGAAAGCCCCAGTTGATAGAACCCTGTTCGGGACCCCGCTCTTCCCCGCCTCCGCCCGGCCTGGTCCATGATTGCCTCATGTCAGTCATCGAGGACTTCCGCACCGAGCTCGCCGCGGCGGACGAGCGCCTGCTGGAGACGGCGGCCCGGCTGTCGGACGACGACGTCCACGCCCCATCCCTGCTGCCCGGCTGGACCCGCGGGCACGTCCTCGCCCATCTCGCCCGCAACGCCGACAGCCTCGTCAACCTTCTCACCTGGGCCAGGACGGGGGTCGTCACCCCCCAGTACCCCACCCCCGACGCCCGCGACGCCGGAATCGCGGCCGGGGCGCCGCGGCCCGCCGCCGAACAGCTGGCCGATCTGCGCGAAAGCTCCGCGAGGATGGCCGCCGCCATCGGCGAGATGCCCCCTGAGTGCTGGCGCGCGGAGGTGGGCGGCCCGCCCGGTCACCCGGCCTGGTACCTGCTCGCGCGCCGGATCCGGGAGGTCGAGGCCCACCACGCCGACCTCGGCGCGGGGTACGGCTGGCCGGACTGGCCGGAGACCTTCGTCTGGCGGGAGCTGCACGACACGCTGCTGTCGTGGCCGCGCGGGCGCGGACCCGTGGCCGCGATCGTGGCGAGGGAGCCGCTCCCCGGCGGCGAGGAGGTGCACGCGTGGCGGGGGCTCGGTGGAGGACCGGTCGTCCACGGCATGCCGCTTCATCTCCTGGCCTGGCTCACCGGCCGCTCCGGGGGCGAGGGCCTCGTCGCGGAACCGGACGGCCCGGACCGCTCCGGCGACTCGGGGCGAGGGAGCGACGCGAAGGACACGCCGCTTCCCCCGCCGCCCCCGTGGCCCCCGAGGTCGGCCCCGGAGGGACTGCCGGCCGATCCGCCGCCCGGCTGGCCGCTCCCGCACGACAACTGACCAGGACAGAACCGACCAGGACATAGGGGAACCATGAGCTACACCGGAGACGTGACGAAGGGCGGCCCCGCCGACGTCCGTGAGGTGCCCGGACTGACCATCTCGAAGATCGAGGTCGGCGATTGGGGTAACAACGCGTACCTGCTGCGCTGCGCGAAGACGGGCGACGGCCTGCTGATCGACGCCGCGGCCGAGCCCGACCGGCTGCTCGGCCTCATCGGCGGCACGCCGATCAGCGCGATCGTGACGACCCACCAGCACGCCGACCACTGGATGGCCCTGGAGGACGTGGCGCGGGCGACGGGCGCGCAGGTGATCGCCCACCCCCTCGACGCCCCCGAGCTGCCCGTCCCGGTGACCCGGGAGGTCGGGCACGGCGACCGGATCACGGTCGGGGTGGTCACGCTGGACGTGATCCACCTGCGCGGGCACACCCCCGGCTCGATCGCGCTTCTCTACCAGGACGGGCACCTGTTCACCGGCGACTCCCTGTTCCCCGGCGGCGTGGGCAACACCCAGAAGGACCCGGCCCGGTTCGAGCAGCTCTACACCGACGTCGTGGAGCGGATCTTCGACCGGCTGCCCGACGAGACGTGGGTCTACCCAGGCCACGGCCGGGACACCACGCTCGGCGCCGAGCGGCCCTCCCTGCCGGAGTGGAAGGCGCGCGGCTGGTGACGGCCGGGTGAACGCGTCCGCGCCGCCCGCCGGTAGGAGGGAGACCGGACGATGACCGGCCCGGACGTGCGGGAGCTGTGCCGCATCGAGGAGTTCGAGGACGTCCTCCGGCTGTTCGACGAGATCTGGCGCCCGGATCCGGGAGGCGCGCCCGTCACGGTCGAACTGCTCCGGGCGCTGTCCCATTCGGGCAACTACGTGGCCGGCGCGTACGACGGCGAGACTCTGGTCGGCGCGTCGGCGGGGTTCTTCGCGGCCCCCGCCGGCGAGGCGCTCCACTCGCACGTGACGGGGGCCGTGGGCGGGCGCGGCGCCGGCCTCGCGCTCAAGCTGCACCAGCGGGAGTGGGCCCTGGCCCGCGGGCTCGGCCGGATCACCTGGACCTACGATCCGCTGGTGCGCAGGAACGCCCATTTCAACCTGACCAAGCTCGGCGCGAGGCCGGAGCGCTACCTGCGGTCGTTCTACGGCGCGATGTACGACGCGATCAACGCGGGTGACGAGTCCGACCGGGTCCTGGCGGTGTGGCGGCTCACCGATCCGCGGGTCGTGGCCGCCGCCCGGGGCGAGAGGTGGCCGGTCGAGGTGCCGGAGGGGGCGGTCGCCGGGCTCGCCGACCGGGACGGCGCGCCGGAGCGGGGCCGCACCGACGCGCCCGTCGTGCTGGTCGGGGTTCCCGCTGACATAGAGAGCCTGCGCCTGCGGGATCCCGAAGCGGCCGCGAGCTGGCGGCACGCCGTCCGCGAGGTCCTCGGCGGCCTGCTCGACGAGGGTGCCCGCGTCACCGGTTTCCACGGCTCCGGCTACGTCGTCGAGCGGCGCGTCCCGTGACCGTCCGCCCGTTCCGCGTGGCGACCACGACACGGTGATCCCCGGGGCGTCGTCGGCGGGTGACCGCCGTACCGGCCGCGGAACGCACGGCGGTGCCGCGAACCGTCCCGCCGCCGTGGGATGCTCGACCTGACCTGCCGCGCGACGGGGCGCGTGCCGTGCGGCACGCCGACGCCCCGGGCGCGGACCCGACCACCGGAAGCCGCACGCCACATGAAGATCACCGGAATCGAACTGCGCCGCGTCGCGATGCCGCTGGTGTCGCCGTTCCGAACCTCCTTCGGCACGGAGACCACCCGCGACGCGCTGCTCGTCCACGTGGTCACCCCCGACGCGGAGGGCTGGGGCGAGTGCGTGGCGATGTCGGAGCCCCTCTACTCCTCGGAGTACGTGGAAGGGGCGGCCGACGTGCTGCGCCGGTTCCTGATCCCCGCGCTGCCCGGGTCGGCCGACGCGTACGCCGTCGGCCGCGCGCTCGAACCGTTCAAGGGGCACCCGATGGCCAAGGCCGCCCTGGAGACGGCCGTGCTCGACGCCCGGCTGCGCGCCTCCGGCGAGTCGTTCGGCCGCTTCCTCGGCGCGGCCCGCGACCGGGTGCCGTGCGGCGTCTCGGTCGGCATCATGGACTCGGTTCCCGAGCTGCTCGACGCCGTCGCCGGCTATCTCGACGAGGGCTACGCGCGGATCAAGCTGAAGATCAAGCCGGGGTGGGACCTGGCTCCCGTGCGGGCCGTCCGCGAGCGTTTCGGGGACGACCTGCTCCTCCAGGTCGACGCCAACGCCGCGTACACCCTGTCCGACGCCCGCCACCTCGCCCAGCTCGACGCCTTCGGCCTGCTCCTCATCGAGCAGCCGCTCGCCCACGACGACCTGGTGCAGCACGCCCGGCTGGCCCGCCTGATCGGCACCCCGATCTGCCTCGACGAGTCGATCTCGTCCGCGGCCCAGGCGGCCGCGGCCATCGCCCTCGGCGCGTGCTCGATCGTCAACATCAAGCCCGGCCGGGTCGGCGGCTATCTCGAGGCACGCCGCATCCACGACCTGTGCCGCGCCCACGGCGTCGCGGTCTGGTGCGGCGGCATGCTGGAGACCGGCATCGGCCGCGCCGCCAACCTGGCGCTGGCCGCGCTGCCCGGGTTCACCCTGCCGGGCGACACCTCCGGGTCACGCCGCTACTTCACCACCGACATCACTCCGCCCTTCGTGATGTCGGACGGACACCTCGACGTGCCCACCGGTCCCGGGCTCGGGGTGGATCCCCTGCCGGACGTCCTCGACGCCGTCACCACGTCGGCGGAGTGGATCGCGCTCTGACCCGCGCCGGACCGGCCGCGCCGAGATTCTGGTCTCAGCCGTCCCCGAGACCCGGATGCGGCCGGGACTCACCCGTGGTGAACACCTTCACGATGCGGTCGGCGGCGGCGGCCGGCTCGTCGGCGCTCTCCACCACGTCGCCCCAGGACCAGCGGTAGAACCACCCGTCGGACATGGCGACGCAGTCGACGGTCTCGCTGAACAGCGCCGCGTCCGGGTCGCGCACCTTCAGCGACGGCGGATCTGGGCGCAGAGACGCCTCAAGCCCTCGGATCTCCAGCTCTCGTGCGAGCTTGCCGAGGAAGTATGTCCGGGTGTGCTCACGAGGCATGGCCAGGGCTCCATCGGGTGACGCGTTTTGTCGACCTGCCGGCCGGCCCCATGAGAAAGGGGCCCGCCGAGCGACCGGGGGCCCCTGTCCGTTTTACGACGTCAGCCCACGTTCTCCGAGCGTCGTTCCCTGCGCTGCTGCTGTTTGAACATCAGAACGCGAAGCGGGATGGCCGAGACGATGGCGATCTGCATCGTGGCCCCCACTGTGATCAACTGGTCGCCCCCGGCGAGGCGGCAGGCCCAGATCGTCAGACAGGCGACGTTGATCAGCATCCAGCCGAGCACCACCGCCGCCAGGTTTCCCTTCGGCTTGGGGTACTCGATGCGGCTGACCATCAGCCAGGCGACCGCCACGATGCCGGCGATCGTCAGGTAGCTCGGCTGGAAGAGCAGCACGATCGACACGACCGTCATGGCGCCCATCGGGATCGGCAGGCCCATGAAGTCGCCGCTCTTGGTCTTCACGCAGGCGAAGCGGGCCAGCCGTACGACGCCCGCGAGCAGGATCGAGCCGGCCGCGAACAGGACCACCAGCAGCGGCACCCGTCCCGAGAAGCCCGCCCACACGACGACCATGAAGGCGGGCGCGAAGCCGAAGCTGATCACGTCGGCCAGGTTGTCCAGCTCGGCGCCCATGGCCGACGCCCGGAATTTCCTGGCCACCAGGCCGTCGAAGAGGTCGCAGGTCGCGCCGATCAGCAGCAGCACCACGGCCGTGCCGAAGAAGCGGGGGTCGGGCTGGAACTTGACGCCCGACTGCAGGTCGGTGATGGCGGACCAGGCGAGGACGCAGACCGCCAGGAAGCCGCTGAGCGCGTTGCCCAGGGACAGTGAGTCGGCGGCCGACAGGCGGAAGGCCTTGCCGACCGGGCCGCGCGGCTCCTCCTCCACGTCGCCGCACTCCCAGGCGTCGGCGCCGAGATCAGACGCGGTCAAGACGGGTCACCCCCGCCGTGGTCCGCTCGCCGACGGTGACGGCCGGGGCCATCCCCTCGGGGAGGTAGACGTCCACCCGGGAACCGAGGCGGATGAGCCCGATGCGGTCGCCCTGCGCGACCTTGGCGCCCCTCGCGAGGTACGGCACGATGCGGCGGGCCACGGCTCCGGCGATCTGCACGAGCTCGACGTCGCCGAGGGCCGTGTCGAAGTGCCAGACCACGCGCTCGTTCCGGTCGCTGTCCTTGTTGAAGGCCGGGGCGAATCCGCCCGCGACGTGCTCGACCGAGGTGACGGTGCCCGCCGCGGGAGCACGGTTGACGTGCACGTTCAGCGGGCTCATGAAGATCGCGACCCGGGTCCGGCCGTCCGGCCAGGGGTCGATGCTCTGCACCACGCCGTCGGCGGGTGCGATCAGCCGGCCCTCGCCCGGCGCCCGCTCGGGGTCGCGGAAGAACCAGAGCATCCCGCCGGTGAGCGCGGCGAGCGGGATCGCGGCCACCGCCCAGCGAGGGGAACGGCGGACCAGGAGTGAGCTGGCGACCGCCGCGGCGGCGGTAGGCGCCAACCAGGGGGACACACCGCGCGCGAGCCGGACACGCCCCCGGGGACTGTCCGCGGGCCAGGAGCCGGGCACGCGAGGCAACGATTCGTTGGACACAGGGAACCTTTGTACTCTTTTGTCGACTAGGAACCGGACTGCGCGTCAGTGAGCGATATTACCGATCCTGCCGTCTTTTTATGGCACAACGGGACAAGCAAACAGGTTTGGTGCCCGTTTCGCTAGCCCTGGGGGGCTTCCGCCGAAGCGACCGCCTTATCACCCTTGCGGGCCTTGATCAGACTTGCCACCGTCGTGACGGCCATGGTGGCGCAGATGACCGCCAGCGACACCCAGATGGACACCTGGGGAGCCCCAGTCACATGGCTCTCGTGCAACGCGTCGAGGATCAGCTTAACCCCGATGAAGCCGAGGATGAACGCGAGACCGTAGCTGATGTAGACCAGCCGCTGCAGCAGACCGCCCAGCAGGAAGTAGAGCTGACGCAGTCCCATCAGCGCGAACGCGTTCGCGGAGAACACGATGAAGGCGTCCTTGGTGAGCCCGAAGATCGCCGGAATCGAGTCGAGGGCGAACAGCAGGTCCGTGGTCCCGATCGCGATCATGATGATGAGCATCGGAGTGACCATCCGCCTGCCGTCGACCCGCACGGTGACCCGTGAGCCGACGAAGTCGGGCGTGGTCGGGAAGAGGCGGCGCGCCCAGCGCAGCAGGACGTTCTCGCTGAACTCCTCGTCCTGCTTACCGTGATCGCGGATCAGCGTGTACGCGGTGTAGAGCAGGAACGCCCCGAAGACGTAGAACAGCCAGCTGAACCTCGTGAGGGCGGCCGCGCCGATCGCGATGAAGACGCCGCGCATGACGAGCGCCAGGACGATGCCCACCAGCAGGACCTTGTGCTGGTAGATCCGCGGTACGCCGAACCGGGACATGATGATGTAGAAGACGAACAGGTTGTCGACGCTGAGGCTGTACTCGGTCAGGTAGCCCGCGAAGAACTCCCCGCCCGCCGGTCCCCCGCTCCACAGGGTCAGCGCGCCGCCGAACGCCACGGCGAGGGCGACGTAGAAACCGACCCAGATCCCCGCCTGCCGGACCGAGAACTCGCGGGGCTCGCCTCGATCCACGATCCAGAGGTCGACGGCGACCACGACCATCAGTCCCGCGATGACCGCGATCCACATCCACAGGGGAAAGCTCATGTTCCGAAGACCTCCGGCGCGCGCTGAACACACTGCCGGAAGTCTCTCCCGCCCGCACGCGCTTCCGCGGACCGGCAGCCCCGGGCCGATGCCGTGATGACGGGACTGCCGCGAAGGGATACTCCCCCCCAACGGGCTTCAGTATAGGGATCGGGCGTTGCCCGTCCTAATCGTCTTCGCGATCCGCGACGGTCAGGCCGATTCGTACGCCTCCAGCGCCGAGCGCAGCGCCTCCCGCTCGCCGGGCAGCTCCGCCCCCCGCCGGGCGGACGCCGTCGCGAGCCGCTCCGCGAGGGCGGGATCTCCGAGAACACGGCCGATCTCGCGGCTGAGCGCGCCGGCGTCCCCCGGAGGGACCAGCAGAGCAGCGTCGCCGACCAGGCCGGGGATGCCGCCGACGCGGGTCGCGATGATCGGCCGTCCCGCTCTCAGCGCCTCCTGCACGTTCAGCGGCTGCCCCTCCCACCGGCTCGGTACGAGGAGGGCGGCGGCCACCTGGAGGAGCTCCGCGGTGGCGGCCCAGCCGTACAAAATCACGGGCAGCTTCTCGGCGTCGATCCGGGCCTGGAGGGCGGGCCGCAGCGGCCCGTCGCCGGCGATCACGAAGACCGGCTCCCCCTTGTACGGCCCGGCGGCCGCGTCGAGCAGCGTCTCCAGCCCCTTCTGCTGGGCCAGCCGGGCCACCGTGAGCAGCACCGGACGGTCGCCGGTGAGGCCGGGCAGCCGCTCGCGCAGCTCGGCCCGCACCTCCTCCGGGGTCCGCGCGGGTCGGGCCAGCGCGGGCGCGGGCACCACCGCGGGCGACACCGTCCGGGCGCCCGCGGCGCGCAACCGGGCGCCCAGGTCGGGGGACACGACGAGCACGTGGTCGGCCCGCCGCGCGACGACGCGCTCCAGCACGCGGTAGACGGCGCCGATCGCGCCTCCCGCCGTGGCGGCGTTGTGCAGGGTGACGACGAGACGCGGGCGGCGGCGCGCGGCCAGGAGCGCGAGGGCGGCGAGCGCCCCGGCCCGCAGTCCGTGGGCGTGCACCGCGCCGGCCCCGCGGGCCAGCGCCCGCAGCCGGGCGGCCGATCGGAGGTCGGCGGCCGGGTGCGGCCGGTCGGAGATCTCCACCCCGGCGAAGACCGCTCCCGCGGCGGCGAACCCGAACGCCTCCTCGGTCGCGGCCGGCCCGGCGACCAGCACGTCGTGACCCATGCCGGCGAGGCCCCCGGCCAGCATGCGCACATGGCGCCCCACGCCGCCGGAACTCGTCCCGAGCACCAGCATGATCCGGCTCACGGCCTGCCCCCTCCTCGCCGCGACAGGACGCGGCCGTCCGGCTCGGACGCCCGCCCGCGACGGAACCGGGCCACGATCACGTCGAGATCCTCGCGGTCAGCGGCGGCCGCGACGATCACTCCGGCCAGCAGGGCGGTCACCCCGGCCACCGCCGCGGCGGCCAGCCCCGCCCACGGGCCCTCACCGCCCACCGCGAGCACCGCGCCCGACCCCGCCAGGAAGCCTGCCCCGCCGCCCAGCGCCGCGGCCGGAGCCGCCCGCCGCACTCCCCGCACCGCCGCGCCGCCGCGCGCCCGCAGGACCGACCCCAGGAGGAGGGCGCCGCCGGCCGTCATCCCCAGGGCCTGGCCGGCCGCGAGGCCGCCGAGCTTCCATCCAGCGGGTAGCAGGAGCACGAACGCGGCCTGCGCCACTCCCGCGACCAGCCAGCCGGCCACCATCCCGCGCGCCGCCGCCCTGCCCCGGTCGGCGGCGTACAGGACGCGGCTGAGATGGGCCGTCAGGCCATACCCCACCAGACCCGGGGCGAACAGCGCGATCGCCCGCGCGAACTCGTCCGGCCGCACGTCGGCGTCGGCCTGGCCCAGGAAGACGTGCGCCACCGGCCCGGCGACCGCCGCGAGCGCCCCCGCGGCGAGGCCGCAGATCAGGATGACGGCCCGGGTGGTCCGGGCGGACAGCTCCGCGAAGCCGTCGTGATCGCCGTTCTCGGCGTGGGCGGACAGCACCGGGAACGCGCTGGTGGCGATGGGCACGGCGAGGACGGCGTAGGGCACCTGGTAGATCGCCCAGGCATAGTCGTACGCCGGGAGCGCGCCGCCGCCCACCCGGTTGGCCAATGGGATGACCATCGCCATCACCGCCTGCTGGGCGAGCAGGGCGCTCAGCCCGGCCAGCGCGAGCCGCCTGACCTGTGCACCCACGCCGTCGGGGAACCGCAGCACCGGCCGCCAGCGCAGGCCGAGCCCCAGGCCGGGACCGATCACCGTCACGACCAGGGCGAGGACGCCGAGCGTCGTGCCGACGGACAGAACGGTCTGCGCCGCCGCGGGGACCGCGGCGGGGTCGCGGTCGCCGCCGCTCAGCGGAGTGAAGGCGAGGTAGGCCACGATGACGACGACGCTCGACACCAGCGGGGCGAGGGCGGGCCCGGCGAACCGCCGGTGGGCCTGCAGCACGCCGTAGAGCACGACCGCCATGCCGTAGAGGGGGATCTGGGGCGCGAAGACGGCGAGCATGCGCCCCGCGACCGCGGCGACCTGGCCGGCCTCGCAATCGGGGACCGCTCCGCCGACCAGCAGCCGCGCCAGCGGGCCGGCGGCCAGCGCCGTCAGCGCGCCGAGCGGCACGAGCAGCACCAGCACCCAGGTCATCAGGGCCGACGCGATCCGGGACGCCTCCTCCCGCGACTCCCCCATAGCGCGGGCGGCGGGACCGGCGAGGACCGGGACGACCATCCCGGCGAGCGCGCCCCCCGCCACGACCTCGAACACGATGTTCGGCACGTGGTTGGCCGTGTAGTAGGCGGAGGCCAGGCAGTTGGTGCCGACCGACCGGGCGAAGGCCAGTTGCTTGGCGAAGCCGGTGACCCGGGCCAGGATCGTGATGACGCCGATCAGGACCGCGGCCCCCACCACTCCGCCGCCGAGCCGTCCCGCCCATCCGGCCCGGGACGATCCCGCGCCCCCGCCCGCTGTCACGCCGACGGCCGCCGGGAGCCGGGGTCCTGCGGCGGACGGCGGCCGAGCAGGTCGAGCCGGTTGAGCACGCGGTTGCCCGCGATCACCTTCGTGAAGCTGACCCGCTCCGAGGCGGCGGTGAGCGCCACGACCACGCCGAGCGCCGCCAGGCGCGCGGGCCGGCTGAGCCGCGCCGTGGCGGCGAGCCCGAGGAGGGCCCCGAGGGCGTTCGCCCCGGCGTCGCCCAGCATGGCCCGCTCCCCCAGGTCTTCGGGCAGCAGCGCCGCGGCCGCGCCCAGGGGCACCGCGGCCAGTACGGCCGCCTCCCGAGCGCCGGGCCCCGCGGCCGAGGCCGCCAGCAGCGGGCCTCCGGCGAGCAGGCCCACCTTGATGGCCCGTCCGGGCCGCAGGTCGAACAGGTTGGCCAGATTGGCGCTCCCGGCGATCAGCGCGCCGTCGGCCAGGGTGTCGAGGGCCCGGACGGCCGGGCGGGACACTCCCGGGTGGGGCGGTGCCACCGCGGCGGCGGCGAGACCCGCCGCGCCGATGCCGAGGATCTTCACCGCGCCGCTCGTGACCTCACCCCTGGCCAGCGCCGTGAGGTGGCCCTTGAAGCCCTTCGACGAGCCCGTGCCCGAGATGTCGTCGTACGCGCCGAGCGCCCCGCTTCCCGCGCCGGCCAGCAGCGCGGCGGCCCGGGATCTCGTGGACAGGCCGGGGGCGACGACGGCGGCTGCCGCGGCGCCGGCGGCGAACGCGGGCCCCTCCAGCAGCGTCACCGGCTCCCCGCGGTGGTTGGTCCGGGTCCAGTATTCGTCGGCCGTCTTCTCGTCTCCCAGGGGCGGCCGCCGCCGGAAGGCCGCGTAGGCGGCGCGGGCCGCGACGGCGCCGAGCGCGGCGCCGATCAGGGCGGCGGCCGGTGCCCCGGCCGGGAAGCGTCTGGCCACGGCTGGTCCTCTTCTCGGGTTCGTGAGGTGGGTTGGCGGGGTGCGGAACGTCGGTGCGCGCCGGTCAGCCGCGCGTGGCCGCGGTACTGGCCGCCGTACTGGGGGTGGGGCTGGCGACCACGGACGGTTCGAACGCCGTGGACCCGCTGCCGATGCCGTACGCTCCCGACCGCCCGGCGAGCTGCTCCCGCAGAGCGTAGACGATCGTGATCCGGCCCGCTGGAATATCGACGGTGTCGACGGTCGTGACGTTGGAGGCCGCCTCGCCGGTGTCGTGCAGGGCCGCGATCACCCCGGCCCCGGCGGAGGCCGTCGTGTTGCCCGCAACCACCGTGCCGAGGTCGGCGGAGTCGAGCCCGGCCGCGATCGACACGATCGCCGCGGTCTGCGTCTCCGCCTCCTCCCCCTCGTACGGCTGGGCCGGGGTGAGCACGATCGCCAGCGTCGCCCGCTGCGCGGGGGAACCGTTGATCGTCAGGAAGTCGCCGGCCTGGAACGCCTCAAGCACACCGGTCGCCGCGGGGTTGGGCCGCCCCGCCTGGGTCCGGTCGCCCGTCACGATCGCGCTGGCCAGCATGGCCGCCGCCTTGTCGTAGGCGCTCGCGCCGTCGGGGAACTTCGTGCCGACAGGCGCGACGTTGGTGGCGAGCCCGTCGACCACGGCCGCCTGGTCGCCGGCCGTGAACTTGTCGGTGAGGCTGACCCGCCCGGTGTAGACGGCGCCCGCGTCGGTGACCAGCCGCTGGATCGAGTCCCGCAGGCCGGCCGGCGCGCCGGGCGCCTCCACGAGCACGACCCGCTCGCCGGCGAGCTGGCCGCGCACGAGGTCGGCGGTGTGGCCGACGATCAGCGAGTCCGCCCCCTCCTCGCGCGACTGCAGATCGGAGATCTGGGTGATGTACTTCTCGTTGGCCTGCCGCAGCGAGGCCGTCATGTCCTCGGCCGACTTGTAGAACGTGGGTTCCAGGACCGTGCTGCCGAGCACGATGCCAACCGTCAGCGCGAGGAAGATCGCCACGATCGAGACGAGGTGATAACGGAAATCGATCACGAGAAGAGTCCGACCAGCCAGAAGACGAAGCCGTTCCACGCGACGCGCAGGCCGTTCAGCCAGACCTGGCCGATCGGCGAGACCGACAGCACGACCCCGATGGTGATCATGGTGGTCGCCACGAGGAGCAGCAGGGATGGGGTGGAGATGCGGCTGCGGTAGAGCCTGCTGACGCCCTTGGCGTCGACGAGCTTGCTGCCGACCCGCAGCCGGGTGAGGAAGGTGCTCGCCATGCCGGACCGGCCCTTGTCGAGGAACTCGTCGAGCGTCCAGTGGGTGCCCACCGCGACGATCAGCGACGCCCCCTTGTCGTCCGACAGCAGCATCGCGATGTCCTCGCTGGTGCCGGTCGCGGGGAAGACGACGGCCTGCTGGCCGAGCCGGCGCACGCGCTCCAGCCCCGGCGCCCGGCCGTCCGGGTAGGCGTGCACGACCAGTTCGGCGCCGCAGCACAGCGCCTTCTCCGAGACCGAGTCGAAGTCGCCCACGATGATGTCGGGCACGTAGCCCGCCTCGATCAGCGCGTCCGCCCCGCCGTCGACGCCGATGAGCACCGGGCGGTACTCCCGGATGTACGGCCGGAGCGTCGCGATGTCCTCCTTGTAGTGGTATCCACGGACCACGATGAGGACGTGCCTGCCGTCCATCGAGGTGCGGATGTCGGGGACGCCCACGCCGTCGATGAGCAGGTCGCGCTCGCGCCGGACATACTCCATCGTGTTGGCGACGAACGCCTCCATCTGGACGGCGAAGCCGGCCCGGGCCTCGGTCATGGCCGCCTCGACGGTCTCGGCCGTCTGCTGCTGGCCCTTGCCGACCAGCTCGTCACCGAGGTAGATCATCCCGTCGTGGACGCGGACGACGTCGCCGTCCTTGATCCGTTCGAACAGCTCGGGGGTGGCGCTGTCGACCAGCGGAACGCCGGCCTCGATGAGGATGCGGGGCCCGAGGTTGGGATAGCGCCCGCTGACGCTGGCGGCCAGGTTGACCACCGCCGCGGCGCCACATGCGACCAGTGCCTCCCCGCTGACCCGGTCGATGTCGACGTGGTCGATAATCGCGATCTCCCCGGCCTGGAGGCGCTTGGTCAGCCTCTTGGTCCGCCTGTCGATTCTCGCCACTGCCGTCACCCCGGGAAGGTCGTCTGCCTTCCTGCGGCGGAGGCCCGGAACGTTCAAGCTCGGGACCTTCATTATGACCATCCTGCCAGAGGGGGCGACCGGCACGCTCCCAGACCCGGCCGCCCGTCGCTTTTGTTACGGCAAGTGCACAGCCTTCCCGGCTCGCCAGGATACGTCTTTATGGACCGGTATCGACGAACCACGAACGGCCGGAGGCGGGTTTCGGGCGGCCCGGATGTCCGCCGCGGGCGTTCAGCGTGATTTGCGGCGGGACACCGGCTTGCCCGCGCCGACGGCGGCCTCGCGATCCCAGGCGTCCTTGTCCGCAGCGGCGATGGACATCAGCTCCGCCGCGTGGGCCCGGCCGAGCTCGGAGTCTTCCAGACCCGCCAGCATGCGGGACAGCTCACGTTCCCTGGCCTGCCGGTCGAGGGCGACGACGCCGCTGCGGACCACTCTGCCGTCGTTGGCCTTCTCCACCACCAGGTGCTGGTCGGCGAACGCCGCCACCTGCGGCAGGTGCGTGACCACGATGACCTGGGCGCTGCGAGCCAGCTTGGCCAGCCGCCTGCCGATCTCGACGGCGGCCTTGCCGCCCACCCCCGCGTCCACCTCGTCGAAGACGAACGTCGGCACGGGGTCGGCGCCGGCGAAGACCACCTCGATCGCGAGCATGACCCGGCTCAGCTCACCGCCGGACGCCCCCTTGGTCAGCGGCAGCGCCGCCGCCCCCGGGTGCGCGGCCAGCCGCAGCTCCACCTCGTCGACCCCGTGGGGTCCGAACCCCTCCGTCCGCGTGATCGCCACGTTGACCCGGGCGTGCGGCATCGCGAGGGCGGTCAGCTCCCGCGTGACGGCGTCGCCGAATCTCTCGGCGGCGGCCGTCCTGATCGCGGTGAGATCGCCCGCGAGCTCGCCGAGCCGCTCGCTCAGCTCGCCGTGCTCACGCGTCAGCTCCTCGATCCGCTCGTCGTCCCCGTCGAGCTCGGCCAGCCGCCGCGCGGCCCGCTCCGACCACGCGAGCACGGCGTCGACGTCCTCGCCGTACTTCCGGGTCAGCCCGTTGAGCAGGGACCTGCGCTCCTGGACGGCGGCCAGGCGGGCCGGGTCGGCCTCGACGGACTCGGCGTAGGCGGCCAGCTCGGTCGCCACGTCGGAGATCAGGTAGCCGGCCTCGGCGAGCCGCTCGGCCAGTCCGGCCAGGGCCGGATCGAACTCCCGGACGCCCTCCACGGCCCCCCGCGCCTGCCCGATCAGCGACACGGCGTCCTGCGCGTTCTGGGCGGCGGACATGGGGTCGCCGAGTAGCGCGGTGTGGGCGGTGGTGGCGGCGGTCTGCAACGCGTCGGCGTGGGAGAGCCGCTCGGCCTCCTCCTTGAGCTCGGCGTCCTCACCCGCTCTGGGGGCGGCCTTCTCGATCTCCTCCAGGCCGAACCGCAGCACGTCGGCCTCCTGGGCCCGCTCCCGGGCCCGGACCGTGATCTCGTGGAGCAGTTCGCCGACCTGCTTGTGCCGCTTGTAGGCCTGCTCGTAGGAGCGTAGGGGCTTGACCAGCTCGTCGCCGGCATACCGGTCGAGCGCGGCCCGCTGCCGTCCCGGCTGGAGGAGCCGCTGCTGGTCCATCTGCCCGTGCACGGCCACCAGATCGTCGGCGATATACGTCAGCGTCCCGACGGGGACGGCGCGACCGCCGAGCCAGGCGCGGGAACGGCCCTCGGACGACACCGACCGCGAGATGATGAGCTGGCCCTCCTCGATCTCGCCGCCGACGTCCGCGACCTGCTGGGCCACCCGTCCGTCCGGCTCGATCACGAGAGTGCCCTCGACCAGGGCCTTGTCGGCTCCGGGGCGCACGCGGGCGGGGTCGGCCCGGCCGCCGAACAGCAGGCCGAGCCCGGTGACGACCATGGTCTTGCCCGCCCCCGTCTCACCGGTGACGACGGTGAAACCAGGGGACAACTCCAGCACGGCCTCGTCGATGACGCCGAGCCCCTGAATGCGGACCTCCTCGACCCGTGGCCGCACTGGTCCCTCCCGATTTGCCGACCGAATCCGCCAGAGATCCTACGCGCAACTCGTCAAGATTTTCGAGGAGACGGGCTGCCAAGGAAGGTCCGTACGGTGAACTGTGGACGAGAATCCCCAGGCCAGCGCGGAATAAGGGACAACAGGGGCAGATCGCCGCCGACGACCGCCGGGCGGCACCGCGTGGCGCTGTCGGTGCGCCGGGGATGACAGCCCGATCAGGAGCGGACGCGGCCCCGCCATCCCTGGACCGGGAGGGCGAACTTGGCGACCAGCCGGTCCGTGAACGGCGCGCCGGTCGTCTCCACACCCAGCAGGCGGGCCAGCCGGACGGGGAGATCGCCCCGGCGGACCTCCACCCGCGCGCCCGGAGGGATGTCGAAGCGGCGGCGCCCGTCACACCAGAGCACGGCCGGACTGGTGGCGGGCACGATCTCCACGGCGAGCGTGGACCTCGGGGAGACCACCAGCGGCCGGGCGAACAGCGCGTGCGCGCTGTTGGGGACCAGCAGCAGCGCCTCCACCTCCGGCCACACCACCGGGCCGCCCGCCGAGAACGCGTAGGCGGTCGAACCTGTCGGCGTCGCGCAGATCACCCCGTCGCAGCCCCAGCGGGACAGCGGGCGGCCGTCGATCTCCGCGACGAGTTCGAGCATGCGGTCCACCTTCTCGACCGACGCCTCGTTCAGCGCCCACGTACGGGCGAGCACCGAGCCGTTGACGCGGGCCACGACCTCGATGGTCATCCGTTCCTCGACCTCGTAGCGCCGGTCGACGACGAGGTCGACGGCGGTCGTGAGGTCCTCCACCTCGGCCTCCGCGAGGAACCCCACATGTCCCAGGTTGACGCCCAGCAGCGGCACGCCCGACGGACGGGCCAGCTCGGCCGCGCGCAACAGGGTGCCGTCGCCGCCCAGGACGATGATCAGTTCGGCGTCCTTGAGCGCGCTGCCCTCCGGCACGACGTCGGCTCCCGGGCAGCCGATCTCCTCGGCCTCGTCGTCGAGCACCCTGACCTCGACGCCCGCGGCGACGAGACGGTCCATGACCAGCCTGGCGCTCTCCACCGCGGCCTCCCGGCCGGTGTGCGCCGTGACGAGGACCGTCCGCTTCGTGTTCATCCCTCGCTCACCGTCTTTCCCCATGACCGCCGCGAACACCGGGACCCTCTCACCGGGGAGCCTCTCATTGGGGGCCCTCCGCGACGGCGCGCCGCACCGCGTCGTCGATGTCGGGCACCTCGGCGTGGCCCGGTCCCTTGCCGAGCCACAGGACGTACTCCACATTGCCGGACGGCCCCGGCAGAGGGCTCGCCGTCACGCCCTTCACCACCAGCCCGAGCCCCCGGGCGGCCGTCGCCACATCCCGTACGACCTCGGCGCGCAGAGCGGGGTCGCGCACGACGCCGCCCGCGCCCACGCGCTCCTTGCCGACCTCGAACTGCGGCTTCACCAGCATGGCGAACTCCGCGACGTCGGCGGCGCACGCGACGAGCGCGGGCAGGACGAGGCGGAGCGAGATGAACGACAGGTCGCCCACCACGAGCGAGGGCGGCTCCCCCACCAGCTCGGGCGTCAGCTCGCGCACGTTCTGCCGCTCCATGACCGTGACGCGCTCGTCGTTGCGCAGCGGCCAGGCGAGCTGCCCGTAGCCGACGTCCACCGCGAGGACGTGGGCGGCGCCGTGCCGGAGCAGCACGTCGGTGAAGCCGCCGGTCGAGGCGCCCGCGTCGAGACATCGGCGGCCCTCCACCTGGAGCCCGTCGAAGGCGCGCAACGCTCCGAGCAGCTTGTGGGCGCCCCGGGACACGTAGTCGGGCCCTTCCTGCGTCTCGGCGACCACGATGGCCGCCGCGGTGTCGACCTGGGTGGCGGCCTTGCCCGCGACCCGGCCGCCGACGCTGACCCGGCCGGCCTCGATGAGCTGGCCCGCCTGCTCACGGGAGCGCGCCAGCCCCCGCCGGACGAGCTCGCTGTCCAGCCGAACCCGCTTCATCACGCCCACCGATCTCCGTCCGCCCCGGCCGCGCTCACCGCTCGGCCTCGGACGCCGGCTCCTCCACCGAGGCGAGCACCGCCTCCAAGCCGCTCAGCACCTCTTCGAAGACGGCCACGTGCCCGGACACGGGCGTGGCGGCGAGCCGTTCGAGGGGAGCCAGCGCCGCCTCGGCGCCTCCGGCTCCCGTGACCGGCCCCGCCGGCGTGGCGCCGCTCTCCGTCATCGGTCCCTCCAACACAGCGCGCGATCACGCTCTCCGTCTCCGGTCGCCCCGACGTTAGCGGACGCCGCCGACACGACGCGCGGCAAAGCCACCTCGGGGCGTACTCCTCCGGGCTTCTCCCGCCGCGTCACCACGTCGGCCACCGCCACTTTCGTGGCGATTCCTCCGGGCTTCCGGGCGCTTTGTGACGCCTGTGCCGACGGAACGGCCCGCGACCCGTCGTTTGTTCCTGATTCGGGATCACGTATTTCGCGCGCGGGTCACATGGAAAGCTACTGTCGGTGGGTAGAGGGCATCGCAGAGATCGATGAAGGAGAGGCGGGGGTATGGCGACCGTCGAGGAGTGCCGGGCGGCGCTGGAGAAGCTCGCGGAGCGATTCGACGAGATAGGCGCCGAGGATCGGACGAGGCATGTGGTCGAGCGCAGGCTCTCCTGCCGCATCTCCGACCTCGAAGTCACCTTCTATGGGCGCATCCACCACAACGGCCTCGACCCCTTCAAAGAGGTACCGCCGGACGACGGCCGCCCCGCCGAGGTCAAGCTCACGCTGAAGAGCGAAGACCTCATCTCCATGGTCAACGGTGATCTGGACATGGGCCGGGCCCTGTTCAGCGGACGCGTCAAGATCGACGCCAGCATCGGCGACCTGCTCCGCCTCCGCAAGCTGCTCTGAGGCTTTCCCCGCGGACGCCGGGGAAGCCACGGATCCCACGCGGGCTCACGGGCCGCCCCTCCATGGCCGGCCCGTGAGGCGGCCCCCTGTGGGCCGGGGCGGCCCGCGTCAGAAACCGAGTCGCGCGAGGACGGGTTTCACCGCGTCCTCGTCGGCACCGCCGTCGCCGGCCGCCTCCCAGGCGGCGGCGCACGCGGCGCGCAGCCCGTCCATCCGGTCGCCGTCTCCCGACAGCGTCAGGCGGCCGTCCTGCCGGCGCGCCGTCCAGCCTCCGCACGCGTGGCCGCCGTCCTCGGCACGGGTCCACGCCGGCGGGGCGTGCAGACCGGTCAGGTCGAGGGCGATGTGGGTGGGACGGTGGCGCGGCTCGGCCGTGAGCAGATCCAGCGGACCGGTGACCCCGGTCATGACGAGCAGGCTGTCCACCCCCGCCCGGGTGGCCCCCTCGATGTCCGTGTCGAGCCGGTCTCCGACGATGAGGGGCCGCCGCGCCTCCGTACGGATCATGGACTCGCGGTGGAGGGGCGGTTCCGGCTTGCCGGCGACGACGGGCTCCACACCGGTCGCCGTCGCGATCACCCGGCTCATCGATCCGTTGCCGGGCAGCTCGCCGCGCCCGGTCGGCATGGTCGAGTCACCGTTCGCCCCCACGAACCAGGCGCCCTGGCGCACGGCGAGGGTCCCCTCGGCGAGGAGGCCGTAGGACAGGCCGTCCCACATTCCCTGGACGACGGCGACCGGAGCGTCCAGCGCGGTGGTCACCGGCCGCAGCCCCTGGGCCCGCACGGCCGTGCGCAGTCCCATCCCGCCGACGACGAGCACCGGCGAACCCGGCGGCACCCGCTCGGCGATCAGCCGCGCAGCCGCCTGGGCTGACGTGACGACGTCCTCGGAGGCGGCCGGTACGCCCAGGTGGGTCAGGTGCTGGGCGATAGCCGCAGGGGTGCGGGACGCGTTGTTCGTCACGAACGCGAGCCGCACTCCCCCGCGACGGGCCCGCTCCAACGCCTCGGGCGCCGAGGGAACCGCGTGTTTGCCGAGGTAGACCACCCCGTCCAGGTCGAGCAGCAGGGTGTCGTACGCGTCGACCAGCACGCCGCCGCCCCGCTCCGTTCGCGACGCGCCCGCGTCGCCGCCGTGATCCTCCGCTCCTGGAGATCCGGATGTCTGGCCCGTATCGTTCGTCACGCCTGCCTCGCTCGCAGCGTCGCCCGCACCTGCTTCAGTGCCGAGACATAGTGTCGCAGGTCGGGACGCATGGCTACGGCCACGGCCAGGGGTTCCTGCGCGGCCTCGACGTCGCCGCTGCGCCACAGCGCCATGCCGAGTCCGAAGTACGCGTAGTCCTCGGCCGGATTGGCGTCCACGATCAGGCGGAAGCTCCCCGCCGCCTCGCTGTATCTCCGGGAGTTGAACTGGGCGCGGGCGAGGGCCTCCCGGATGCTGCGGGAGGCCGGTTCGGCCTGCGCGGCGCGCTCGAGAATGGCCGCCGCCGCGGCCGGGCTGCCCTCCTCCAGCAGTTTCGTCCCTCGCATGAACCACTCGTACACGCCGCCGGTGGGAGCGCCACCCGGGTCTCTGGAGTCGCCGGCCGCCTCGTTTCGGTCAGGAATCATCGGGTAGTGCCTCCCGCAATCCGATTTCATCAAGAACCGGGCACCGCAGCGTCGGGGAGTCCGGGCCTATGGCAACATGCCCGGTATGGAGAGATCTGAACGGGCGGGTCTTGCGCTGCGTCCGTTCCACGGTGTCCGATTCACCGTCGACGACCTGGCCGCGGTCACCTCGCCACCGTATGATCTCATCTCACCGGACGAACTCCATGAACTACTGCATCGTCATGCGAACAACGTGGTGCGCCTCATCCTTCCCGAGGCGGGACACTACGGCGGGGCGAAAGCGGAACTGAACGGCTGGCTCGACTCCGGCGTGCTCACGGTGGACCCGCTGCCCGCGCTGTACGTGTACGAGCAGAGCGGCGCCGGAGTCCTGCAACGTGGCCTGATCGGAGCGCTCGGCGTGGGGTCCACGTCGGTCCTGCCGCACGAGAACGTGATGCCGGGACCCGTCGCCGACCGGCTGGCCCTCATGCGCGCCACACAGGCCAACCTTGAGCCGATCTTCCTGGTGTACGAGGGCGGCGGCAGCGCCTCCCGCCTCGTCGGCGATGTCGCGCGCCTGCGCCGTCCGCTGGTCGAGGTGCGCACCGGGGACGGGATCCGCCACCGGCTGTGGGCGGTGACGGACCCCCATGAGATCGCCGCCGTGGGCGAGGATCTCCGGGACCGCCAGGCGCTGATCGCGGACGGGCACCACCGGTACGCCACCTACGAGAGGCTGCAGAAGGATCACCCGGGGCCCGGCCCGTGGGACTACGGCCTCGCCTTCCTCGTGGACTCCACCCAATACCCGCCCGATCTTCAGGCGATCCACCGGGTGATCCCCGACCTCCCACTGGGGGAGGCGGCCGCCCGCGCCAAGGGCGCCTGGCAGGTGCACGAGTTCACCTCCCTGGAGGACGCACTGGCGGGTCTCGCCGACGCGGCCGGGCCCGCGTTCGTGCTCGCGGGTGACGGCCCATCCCACCTGCTGACCGACCCCGACCCCGTGCAGATCGAGCACGCCATGCCCGCCGGCCGGTCGGCCCGGTGGCGGTCGCTCGCGACCTCGGTCCTCACCGAGTTCCTGCTGCCGAAGGTCTGGGGGATCGCGGACGACGAGCAGTCCGTGCTGGTCGTGCACCACGACCCGCTCGCCGCCGTGAAGCTCGCCCGCCGCCGTGGCGGGACGGCGGTGCTGCTCAACCCCCTGTCCACGCCGGACGTGCTCGCCGTCGCCGCTCAGGGTGAGCGGGTGCCGCGGAAGTCCACCTCCTTCGGTCCGAAACCGCGGACGGGCCTGGTCATGCGGGTGTTCTCGGCGGAGTGACGGTCTGTCGCGGAGCTTCCTCCTCACGCCGTGCCGCCCGGACCTCGACCTCGAAGCGGCTGCCGCCACGCCACCAGCGGCGGCGCATCGCGCCCTCCACTCGGACGACGTCGTCGACGCTCCAGCCCGCCAGCATGGCTCGTACGTCGTCGTCGAACGTGGCGCACTCGATGGCATCCGAGCGCCGGTGACCGGGGTGATCGTCCGGCCGTCGCACGGCCAGCCGCCACTGGGTCAGCACGGTCCCGCTGGGCAGTTCCTTGTCGGTGGGAGCCATCGACAACCGGCCCACCAGCGTCACCTCGTTGCGGTGCATCCCGCCTCCATTCCGGCCTGCGGGGCCCCGGCAGGGCCCCCTGCGGGTCACTGTGCGCCATCGGCGTGCGCACGCGGGAAGTGGAATGGCATTCTGTGTATACCGGCTCGACTTCTGGGGTGCCTGTGGACAACGTGACGCCGCTCGGCGGTGATGTGTACGAGATCGACACCCGGATGGCCGGATACTCGGGGATCACGGCCGGATATCTCATCCTCGGCGACCGCCCCTGCCTCGTCGAGACGGGTACGTCCACCTCGGCGCCTGTCGTACGAGACGCCCTGACCTCACTCGGCGTCGGGGCGGAGGATCTCGCGACCGTCGTCGTGACGCACATCCACCTCGATCACGCCGGCGGTGTGGGCGACATCGCGGGCTTCTACCCATCGGCCGAGATCGTGGTGCATGAGAAGGGGGCCCGCCACCTCGCGGATCCGTCGCGCCTGATGAAAAGCGCGCGGAGAGTCTGGGGAGACAAGCTCGACGTTCTGTTCGGCACCCTGTCGCCGACCGACTCCGCGCGCATCCGCGCCCTCGGCGACACCGGGGAGATCGATCTCGGCGGCGGCCGGACCCTGTCCAGTCACTACTCGCCGGGGCACGCGAAGCATCACGTCGGGCTGCTGGACTCGCGTACGGGAGACCTGTACGTCGGCGACGCGGCAGGGGTGTACCTCCCGGAGACCGGCGACCTGCGCCCCGCCACCCCGCCGCCGGACTTCGACCTCGACGTGGCGCTCGGATCTATCGCGACCTTCTCCGCGCTCGGCCCGCAGCGCCTCCTGTTCAGCCACTACGGACCGGTCGGAGAGGTGGCGGCCACCCTCGAACGGTCGGCCGAGGAGCTCCAGATCTGGGTCGATCTCACCAAGCGGGCCCGGGACGAGGGGCTCGATCTCGACCATGCCGTGGCGATGGTCCGCGACCGCACCAGGGAACGCTACTCGGCCCTGCGTGCCGACGACGAGACCGCCGAACGCTTCGAGCTGCTGAGCGGGGCGCCGTCCAACGTCGGCGGCATCCTGCACTGGCTCAACCGCGTACCGGAGGCGTGAACCGGCCCGCGAGGGTGTGACGGATCCCGGCAGGGAGCGACGCCCGCGCGGCCCGGACGGCGGAAACGCAGGCGGGCGCCGCCACCTCTCCGTCGAGGTGGCGGCGCCCGCGCTGAGTGACGTCACATAACGTCAGGGCGTGTGGTCCGCCCGGCCCGCGCCGCCTTCCGGCTCGTCGACCACGTCGCCGAAGTTCGGCTCGATGAACGCCGGGCCGTAGGCGGAGCTCGGGGAAGCCACAGCGGCCGAGGCCGTCGCGTCCTCCCGGCCAGGACGGTCTTCTCCTGCGGAAGCCGCCGCCTCACCGGCCGCGGCGTCGTCCGCGGGGCCCGCCGGGCCGTCGGCGTCGTCGCGACCCGCCGGCGCGAGCGGCTGAACGGCGGACACGGAGTCGTCGTCCGTCTCGTCCCCGTCCTCTTCGTCGTCCTCGGAGTCGTCGTCCTCGTCGGCCTCCGTGGCCGCGCGCTCGACATCTCCGGGAGCCGCCTCCGGAAGATCCCGGCCCTCGGCATCGCCGGCGTCGCCGCCGATGCCGTCGGGGTCGACGTCGTCTTCCAGGTCGTCGGCCGCGTCCCCGTCGACGTCCTCCTCGAAATCTTCCTCGACGTCCTCGATCACCGAGCCGGTGAGCTCGGCGTACCGCTCGGCGGCGTCGGTCTCGCCGTCCTCGTCGAAGGCCATGGCACGGGCGAACCAGTCGGTCGCCGCCTCCTGGTGTCCGGCGTCCGCCAGCGCGTCGGCGTACGCGAAGGCGAGGCGAGCCGACCAGGGCTTCGGTTGCGGGTCCCGGAGCTCGGGCAGGCGCTGCAGCGTGATCACCGCCGCGTCGTGCTGGCCGAGGTCACGGCGGGCCCCGGACTCCACGATGGTGAGCTCGATCTTCGCGGCCCGATCGAGCCGTTCCGCCTCCGGCGAGCGCACCAGGTCGAGTGCTCGCTCCGGCCGTCCCAGTCCCCGCTCGCAGTCGGCCATGATCGGCAGGTACGCGTCGGAGCCGCTGATCCTGCGGGCCGCCCGGAGGTCGCCGAGCGCCTCGGCGTACTCCCCTGCGTGATAGGCGGCGATGCCCACGGCCTCCCTGACCACACCGATCCTGGCGGCGAATCGACGAGCCACCTTCGCGTGCTCGTACGCCCGCTCGGGCTCACCCTCGCTCAGGGCGCGCCCCGCCGCCACCAGGTGTGCGGCGACGAGATCGGCGAGGTCGTTCGGCAGGGAACGCAGCTCATCGCGCGCGTCCCGGTCGAGCTCATCGGGCGAGATGTCCGGGGCGAGCTTGGGCAGCTCCTCCCGGGGCTTCGGCTCATCGGTCCTTCCGTAGCGGCTGCGCGTGCCGCCCGGCTCGCCCCGGTCGGACGACCGCGGGCCTCCGTCGCGGCTGAACGGCCGGGGACCGTCTCTGTCGTCACGCCGGAACGACCGCGGACCGCCCCTGTCGTCACGCCGGTCGCGCGGACCCGAGGATGAGCGATAAGAGCGCTCGCCGGAGTCCCGCCCCTGACCGCGGCCCCCGGCCCGGTCACGGCTGCGGTCCCCGTAACGGCCCCGCTCGTCGTCACGCCCGCGGAACGGCCTGTCTCCGTCACGAGGCCCACGCTCGGAGCGGTCCGCGGCCCGGTCGTCACGATTGGGACGACTCGCGGCCTCGGTTCCCTCCGAGTATGTCCGTCGCTCTGATCCGGCCTGCGGCGTCTCGTTCTCCCCGCGAGCAGGATATGTCCGTTCCTGATTGTCCTCACGGTCGCGTGACGGACGGCCGTCACGATCGTCGCGGAACGAACGCTCCCGCCTCTGATCGGACTGGAACCCGCGACTCTCGTCCCGGTCCCGGAATCCGTACCGGCCGCCGAAACCGCCGCCCTGGCGCGGACGCCGCTCGCCGTAGCCGCCTTCCCGGGGCCCGCTGTCGCGGAACCCGCCCTCACGACGTCCGCCCCCGCGGGAATCGCCCTGGCGATCTCCCCCGTAAGCGGGACGGTCCGAGCGGAAGGGCCGGTCGCCTCGGTCGTTCCGGTAAGGCCGGTCGCTCCGCTCACCGGAACGGAAGCCGGAGTCACGGCCCTCCGGGCGGAACGGCCTGCCCCCGCTGTCGTCGCGATCGCGGGGGAAGCGGTCGGCACGGTTGCCGTCGCGATACGGACGAGGGCGGCTCTCATCAGACCGTTCCCTGTCGCCGTACGGACGGGACGGGCGACCACCATCACGATCCCCGTACGGACGGGACGGGCGACCACCATCACGATCCCCGTACGGACGGGACGGCCGACCACCATCACGATCCCCGTACGGACGGGACGGCCGACCACCATCACGATCCCCGTACGGACGGGACGGCCGACCACCATCACGATCCCCGTACGGACGTGGGGAGTTCCTGTCGAAGTCGCGGCGGGGCGGCCGGCCTTCGCTGCGGTCGTCCCGGCGGTCCCTGCCGCCGAAACCGCCCCTGTCGTCTGAACGCGGGCCGCGATCGGGCCGGCTGTCCCGATCCCGATACCCGAAGCCGGAGCGAGAGCCGTTACGGTCCCCGTACGAGCGCCCGCCTTGGTCGCCGCCGTCACGCCGAGCGGGAGACCGCTCTCCGGCGCCGCGGCCTCGGTCCTGGAAGTCACGTCTATCGGAACGGAAGGGGCGCTCGCCGCGATCCCCGCGCGGCGCATCGCGCCTCACCCCGTAACGGCCTTCGGAGCCACCCTGACCCTCGTTGCCTCGGGAGCCACCGGCACGCCCGTACCGGCTCCCGCTCTGATCGCGGTTGTCGTCGCCACGGCCCGTGCCGTCGCGCCCGTCGTCTCTGTTCACTTCTGTCCTCTGTTACTTGCTCACCGCGTACGACTCTTCGTCCGATTCGGTGATCGCAGTGCCGCGTCTTCTCGTCCTGACAAACGACGAGGACGCCTTCTACCCGCCGGGCCCCGGCGCAGACGCTGTTCTCTCAGGTCTGTCGGAGGCATCACATGCTGAGATCCAGCTCGTCTCATGCAACGAGGGCCACCCCGTAGCGATGGCCCGGAGACTCAGCCTAGCGCGCCGCCCTGACCGTCTGGGCCTCAGATGAGAAGTCGGGAACGGCGACAGCCGATCTGCTATCCCCATATCGTGGGATAAGCGATCGAGCCCAGAAAGCATGAAGGGCCACCCCAAAACGGGATGGCCCTCCACAAAAATTGTCCGGCGGCGTCCTACTCTCCCACACCGTCCCCAGTGCAGTACCATCGGCGCTGGAAGGCTTAACTTCCGGGTTCGGAATGTAACCGGGTGTTTCCCTACCGCTATAA
>NZ_JAFCNB010000039.1 GCF_017896165.1 Microbispora oryzae | reverse complement strand
CTGGTCCGCGCCGGGGCGACCTTCATCAACGGCAAGCTCGTCGAGCGGCCCGAGGAATCACCGGCTATCGAGGACCCGTCGATAGCCGCTTAAAAGATCCCGATCCACAGGTATTGACGATTGCTCGCTGACCGCGCCGGGGGTTTCTTCATTTCAGGAGGATGCTCATGACCTCTGGTCTGGATCACACCGTACGGCTGAGCCGTCCGGCGGACTTCATCGCGATCGTGCCCTACATGCTGGGATTCCACCCGGCGCGCAGCATCGTCGCGATGGCGTTCGAACCCGCCGCCGACCCTGACAGCACCGCCCGAGGGCTGCGGTTCAGCATGCGTTTTGACCTGCCGGACAACTCCGAGGACACTCCCGACCTGGCCCGGCGCTTCGCCGAGTTGCTCACCCGCAACGGCACTGAGCGGACGATCCTCATCGGCTACGGGCCCGGCTGGCACGTCACACCCGTGATGGACGCCATACGCGGCTCACTGTCGGACGCGGGGATCGACACGATCGACGCACTAAGGGTCGAGGACGGCCGCTACTGGTCGTACACATGCCCCGATCCCGACTGCTGCTCACCCGACGGCGTCCCGTACGACGCGGGAACCAACCCGGCCGCCGCGGCGGCGGTGTTCGCCGGATACGTCGCCCGGCCCGACCGCCCAGCACTCACGGCCATGCTCGCCCCGGTGGGCGGCCAGGACCGGGAACAGGTGCGGGGCGCCACACGGGAGGCCTGTGCTCAGGCGCGGAGCCTGCTCGCGGCTGGGGGCGATCACGACTGGTATCACGAGGGCCTTGCACAGGTCGCCGCCGCGCTGGACCGCACCCAGGCCGGACAGGACCTGTCCGCCGACGAGGTCGCCTGGCTCGGCGTGCGGCTCACCGCGATCTTCGTCCGCGACGCGGCCATGACCTTGATCGGCCGATACGACGACGACACCCACATCAGGCTGTGGACCCAACTCACCCGCAGGGTGGAACCCACGTTTGCCGCCCCTCCCGCCGCGCTGCTGGCGTTCCTCGCACTGCGCACCGGAGACGGGCCGCTGGCGCGCGTCGCCGTGGAACGGGCGCTGTCGGTCGATCCCCGCTACAGCCTGGCGCACCTGATCCGCACCGCCCTGGACTGCGGTCTACCGCCGGAGACCGTCTGCGGCATGGACTTCGCGGGCATGGCCGACGAGATCGCCGACAAGGCCGCCCAGCGCCCGGACCTTGCGCAGCCGGTGCTGCCGGTGGGGTGGTGAGGCATGGGTCACGCCTCAACCCGGTCGGTCGCCTTGATCGGCTTGTCCGCCCATGTGGTCGACGTCGAGGCTGATGCCTCGCCCGGTGACGCAGAGTTGCATCTGGTCGGCCTGCCGGAGATGTCGGTCTGGCCTGCCCGCGCCAGGATCCGTGCCGCGATCCTCAACAGCGGAACCGCCTGGCCGGACATGAGAATCACAGTCAGCGTGACACCGATGATCCCGCCGATCTACGACGCAGCGGCCGATCTCGCGCTGGCTGTAGCGCTGCTGGCCGCCGCCGGTGCCATCCCGCCCGAACGGATCAACGGGCGGGTGTTCCTCGGCGAACTGGCCCTGGACGGCCAAATACGCCCCATCAGAGGCGTCCTGCCGATGGTGGCTGCCGCCGTCCGGGCCGGACTCAGCAGAGTCGTCGTCCCCGCCGAATGCGCGCGGGAGGCTGCGCAGGTGCCCGGCGCCGTAGTGATGCCCGTGACCCAGCTGGCCGACGTAATCGACCAGCTCCGCCACGGGGCCATCCGCGATCATCACGACCAGGAGCCCGATCCTGCGCCGTCATCGTCATTCGCCGTCGACCTGGCCGACGTGCGCGGGAACCAGGCGGCCCGCCGCGCATTGGAGGTCTGCGCGGCGGGCGGGCACCACCTGTTCCTGTCCGGCGACGGCCCGGCCACGATGCTCGCCGAACGCCTTCCGGGCATCCTGCCGCCGCTGACCGACGAGACTGCCCGGGAGGTCGCCGAAATCTACTCGCTGGCCGGACAATCCGACAGGGCGCTGGGGGCCACGCCGCCGCTGTCCGCGCCGCACCATTCCGAGACTCCTGCAGCGATCTTCGGCAGCGTGGCGGCCAACCGCCCCGGTGCGCTGTCGCTCGCCCACCGCGGCGTGCTGCATCTGGCCGACGCGCCGGAGTTCGCCCGCCCGGTCCTGGACGGCCTGTGCCGGCCGCTGGACAGCGGACAGGTCCACCTCGCAGGGCGAGGCCGGAGCGTCCGCTACCCGGCGCGGTTCACCCTGGTTCTCGATGCTCGCCCCTGCCCATGCCCTGCAGGGCGGGAAGAGTGTGCCTGCACACCGGAGGCGAGGCGCCGCTACCGGGCGCGCCTGGCCCTGCTCCTGCCGCGTGTCGCCGTACGCGCGCCTGTCGAGTGGGGGGATCGCGGGGCGCGGGCGGGTGAGCCGAGTGCCACGGTGGCCGCGCGGGTGCTCGCAGCGAGAGTGCGGGCGGCTCACCGGCTGGCCGACACACCGTGGCGGACCAACGCCGAGGTACCCGCACCGGACCTGCGGACTCGCTTTTTGGTCGCACCGGAGGCCGCCGAGTTGTTCCGATCGGCGGTCAACACCGGGCTCGTGACGGCCGACGGGCTGCCCCGGCTACTGCGCGTGGCCTGGACGCTGGCGGACCTGCGTGGTGCCGACCGCCCGCAGCTCGACGATGCGGCGGGTGCCCTGGAGTTGTGGAAGGGGGCAGATGGCGATGGAGCCAGGTGACCGCGTCCTGGTCCGGCCCTCCTTCCACCTCCCGGTGCGGCCGTGGTGGACGGAGTCTTATCAGTCTCCGTTTTACTACCCGGGCAGGGTGACCAAGGTCAACGAGCAGCGCGGACGCGCCCACGTGGAACTGGACGAGTCGCTCTATCCCACACCGTGGCAGGCCCGCGTCCAGGTTTTTCACATCAGTGACATCCACAGGTACGGCTGTCGCTGCCAGGAATGCGCCAAGCCAGGCCGAGACATCTACCGATTCCGCGCTGAGCAAGAACGTTTGCGCAACGAAGAGCAGCCATAAAGCCAACTTCGGACCGGCGGGCGCTGTCCCGTTTCAAAGCGCTCGCCGCATCCGTTACATCCGTGCCGTCGCTGCGGACCAGCGCGGGTGACGGTCTCGGTGGGCGGACGTTCGGGCCGTACCGTCGCCCGTATTTAGATGTGAGCTTCGATTGAAGCGATAAAGCTTGGTCGGCAATCTTAAATGCTTCCTGCAGTGCCAGATTGCCCGCTTTCAACTCGTCAACCAATTATTTGAAAGGAGTCCGGAGTGAACGAATGGGAAGTCGAGGAATTGGTGATCGAGGTCGCCGAGCATCTGGAGGGCTTCAGGCCCCTGGTGCGGCCCGGCCATCCGGCCTACCTCATGGGATCCGCCGGTGCCAGGCTCGTCGTGCATCCGATCTGGAACCAGCGGGGACGGATCAGGGTGCTCGGTGTCTATCCCGACGGCAGCAGGGGCACATGCCCTGACCTGCGACGGCATGAGGTCACGGTGACAGCGGCGCGAGGGGCGAAGTTCGTCGCGAAGAGGATCGAGCGCCGCCTACTGCCCGACTATCGACGGGACCTGATCACCTGCTTCGAGCGGTTGGCGCAGAGGGCAACCGAGAACGGCACACGGGCCGAGATCGTCGAAACTCTGGTGGAACTGCTGCCGGAGGCCTCGCTCACCGAGAAAGAGCGAGAGACTGTCGTCCGGTGGCGACTGGAGGCCGCGTCCGGCTCGTTCACCGTCCACGGCGACAGCACGAGCACGATCGAAATTCGCGCAGCCGACCGTGAACTGACCGAACGCGTGGCCTACGCCGTACAGCAGCGCTCCACATGAGCTCGCTCGAACTCCGGCACTCTCGCTGGAGAGTGCGGAAGATCCGGTAAGTCTCCTTACCAACTTCACCCACGCCATCGACGGCACCGGCCACGGCCGGTGCCTTTCTCATTTCCACCGAGGGGAGACAGACATGTCCAGGGAGTCTCTGGAGTGGCTGAACGCCAACACCTTGATTGGCTTCACCGAGAAGCGCGGTACGGCCTGGCACTACCGCGCGAGCATGCAGGCCGAGGAACCGAACCACTATCCAGGCCCGATCCCTGTGGACGACGTCAAGCGTCGGCTGTTCGGCTGGGATGCGCTGAGCAGTCCGGTCTACGTGGAAGACCCGCGCGGCGGGCTGGCCCAGGTGCCCGGACGTCAGGCCATCGTGCGCAGCGACAACGGCCATGTCATGGGCGTCTTCTCCGACGGGTACGAGCCACATCCTTACGTCGAGTGGCTGATCAACACCGTCTCCCGGCTTCTGGACGCCGATCTGTCGATCGGATCCGCCGGACTGCTCAAGGGGGGAGCGGTCGCCTGGGTGTCGGTCGAGGTGCCCGAGAACGTCGTCACGCCCGAAGGCGTCGAGTTCCGGCCCCACCTGTTCGGGGCGACCTCCTTTGACGGCTCGCTGGCCACGACGTTCAAGCGGGCGGTGACCAACATCGTCTGCGACAATACGATGGCCGCCGGCCTCGCGGAGCGTGGGCAGCAGGTGAAGATCAAGCACTCCCGGCACTCGAAGTTCCGGCTCGCCGAGGCCCGCGAGGCGCTGCACATCGTGTACGCACTGGCCGACGAGTTCTCGACGGCGGTACGCGACCTGTGCCGGGTCGAGGTCACCGAACGGCAATGGCATGCGTTCCTGGACGCCCACATACCGATGCCCGGTGAGCGAGGCCGCAGCCGCACCATGGCGGAGAACAAGCGAGACATCCTGGCCAAGCTCTGGAACCACGACCTACGGGTAGCCCCGTGGCGTGGTACGGGTTGGGGTGTGGTGCAGGCGGTGAACACGTTTACCCATCACGAGCAGAACGTACGCGGCGCCGAGCGAGCCGAACGCAACATGCTCCGCGCCGTGACCGGCGGCATCGACGAACTCGATCAAGGCACCCTGCTCACCCTGTCCAAGGTGCTCGGCGAGGCGTTGATCTCTTGCTTCCGTCCTTAATCCCGCGACGCTGTGTGCCCCTCGGGTGACCTGTACGGCTCACCCTTGCTCGGGGTCTCACCGGAATACGGTGGAGACGGGCCTCGGGGTGGCGTAGTTGCTGGTCAGCGTGGTGCGAGTGCTGCCCTAGAGGCGCTGAAGCGGCCGGTTCCGAGGGGTACGGGTGGCCTCGGTGACGCTGACGTCGTCGTCGACCAGGTGGCGCGGCGCGGCCAGCTCGGCGGGGCCGACCGCACGGAAGCGTCGCCAGGACACTGGCCCGAGATCGTCGCCGGGAAGGCCCGCCAGTCGGCTGGCGGTGCTACGCCTGGCCCGGCGGCCATCCCGCGGTGTCGCTATCGCAGACCTCGGAATCCGTCACGCATCCGGCGGAGGCCCCTCAGCCGGGCCTCGTAGGTAGCCCCGATCAGGACCAGCGCCACGCCTCCCGCCGCCACCGGGACCCAGCGAGGCACAGCCGTCACGAGCTGCGCGATCCATGGCGCGAGCTCGTGCACGGCGACCGCGGCCAGCGTGAACCCACCGAGCGCTTCGGGTGCCTGGAGCCGTGATCTCGCACCGAGTATCAGGACCACGAACGACGCGACTCCCAGTGTCAAAGGGCGGATCCAGCCCCCGAGCTGCGCATAGACCGCCAGGAGGCTCGGCAGGAAGGAGAAGGACAGGCCCGCGCCGTAGGCCAGCCACGACGATGACTCTCGTGCCCGCCTCCAGCCGATCGCGAGCAGCACCAGGGAGAACGGCACCGTGTAGGCCTCCACCAGCTCGACCCGCTCCGCCAGGAGCCGAGTCCAGCCGGCCAAGAGCAGAAAGGCGGTTCCGACGTACCCGGCCACCCGCCCGTCCGGCCGTAGAGCCGTACCGCTCGCCAGGACGCCGGCCACAGCGCAGGCCAGGCTGAACATCGGCAGATCCACCGCCAGAAGCAGACCGGCCGACCCGAGCGCGTATCCCGTGATCTCCACCGCCACCCGCGGTCCCGCCTTGATTAGCGCCGCGACGATCATGGCTACGCCGGCGACTCCGAGGAGAACGAAGGTGACGAATCGCGGCTGAAGGTCGGCGGCGCCCCACAGCGCGACCGCTTCACCACCGATTAGCAGCGTCGCCATAGCGGCGGCCCCGGTGCGTACGGCCGGCGTACGGGCGACGGGGGCAGTCACTGCGGCCGTGACGGCGAGGACCCCCAGCACGACCAACGTGGCCGGCTCGGACACGAGCGCCCACGCGCATACCTCCAGCGCCGCCGCGAGCGCCAGAATGCTCACCAAGGCGGTCCTGGCCGAGATCGCGGCGAGACCGACAGCCAGCACCAGTTGTACGGCTATCGCCGCCGGGTACGCATGCCGAGCGCGACAGGGCAGACGGCCACGGTCATCGAGGCGAAAGCCGGCGCGACGACGATCAGCATATGAAGCCGGGCGCGCGAAGCGGCGCCGTCCGTCCTGCCATGCCGCACGACGAAGAGCGCGAGGACCGCACAGGCGAGTGCGAGCGTCGCGAGCACGACCAGGTCGGGCGGCCCGGCGACCGACTGCGCACCCAGTGCTTCACGGACTCCCGTCGTCCCGATGCCGCTCCAGACCCCGCCCCAGTCCAGTGGCCCAGCCAATGCGTTGATCACCGGCACTGCCACCGGCGTCGAGAGCAGAGCGGTCGCGATCGCAGCCGTCCCAGTGGCCGTGACCGCCGCCTCGACGACCGCCGCCCTGAGCGGGGCCGCCTTGACTGCTGAAGCCGTACGGGAGGCCAGAACGGCGAGCATGGTCACGGCCAGCCCGGCGAGAGGCGCGGGCGTGACCGCCCAAGGGCTCTCCAGAACCACGCGCGTGGGGACCGTGAGTGCCGCGATCAGTGCGATCGCCGAAAACGCGGTGAGCGCTACCGACCACGGCCTCGTTGCGCGAACGGCGATGACCAGCCCTGCCACCACGGCGACGATCAGCGCACCGGACAGCGGCCAGGCACTACGCGCTTCGTACGTTTCCAGCGACTCCGCGAGCCCGATCGCCACGCCGAGCGACCACGTGCACCCGAAGCAGACAGCCGCCATTCTCCGTCGCCCGGCCAGCCAGGCCGCCGCGTCGGCGCAAGCGGTGGCGAGCAAGGCCGCGACGAGCCAGAACGCGCCCTTGTCGAACGCCAGCACCGCGAGCGGAAGCTGCACCAGCCCGACAGCCACAGGGATCGGCGACCTGAGCCGGGCAAGCCGACCATAGGCCGCGAAGGCCACAGCGACGACCCCGATGAGTCCGGCCGTGTAAGGCTGAGGACGAATCGCGTCGAGACCAGTCAGCCCGGCTTGCCGGGCGGCGTAGCCGTCGAGGAGCAGCAGCGCTAGGCCGAGCATGGCCAGGGTTTCCGCCGTCGCGGCCAGGCCACGTCGCCGTAACGGGATCGGGGCCGCGAGGACGAGCCCGGTCAACCCGAGCAGAATGGCCGCCCGCCCCGCGATGCCGAGGTGCCCCCAGCTCACCGCCGTGAACACGATGGCGGAGACGACCAGCAGGAGCCCGCCGAGTGCCAGCAGCAGGTTCTGCACTGCTTTCACCGACAGATCCCTCGGCCGTCCGAGGCTGGGCGCCGGTGACGACACGACCCCGGAGTAGTCCTCGGCCTGGTCGGTCCCGGTAGGGGCGGCCCGCAACGCCGCGACAAGCTCGTTGCGCCTGGCCGTCAGCTGCGCCTCACGGGTCCTGAGGTCGGCGAGCGCCATGTCGACCCGCCATAGTTCGCCGGCGACAGCGCCTTGCAGCGGCAGCGCGCAGGCCGGGCAGGTCGCGTGGGGACCGGTGAGAGGCTCACCGCAGTCGGGACAACAAGGATGTGCACCGGGTTGCATTCCAGCAGAATCCCGCACCCTGATCATCGCCGCCATGCGCCGTACTACTCAGTTACTCATAGGTAGGTGACACCATCGCGTCGCTCCCGTGGTCAGCGCGCGTGGTGGGCGGCTGGGCCGGCGGAGCCAGGTTGAGGATCCAGTAGGAGGTGAAGCAGGTACCGGCTGCACCTTGCCGCGTCGCCACTGGCGACGCGGCAAGCGTGGGCCACGCGGCAAGCGTGGACGGTGATTGAAGGGCTGATAGGGCCGAGCGAGCCATAAGGTGTTGGCGGCGGTCTGCGTATACCGAGAGGAGGGACGGGGTGAACGCTGAGACGGCGAACCTGCTCTTCGACGTGGTTGAGCGGTTGGAGAAGAGCATCGTCGCTCGCGACTGCCCCGCGGTCGTGATACTGGACGGGGAGCGCCGTCTCATCCTCAGTGACTACGACTACCTGCGTGATCGGGAAACCGCCGTGTCCTTCGAGCACAGAGCCGCCGCGAAGGCAGGCGAGATCGACGCGAAGCGCTGGGTTCTCGCGGTGCCGCAGGTCTGGATCTTCGAACCTCCGAGCACCGTGGCTACGCGCGCGGTCTCGAATCACCCTCTGCGCGAGGGAGAGCAGGAGGCGATCACGTGGATGAGCTTCGATCGTGATGACGGCGTCGACTACGGCCGGGTGGCCTATGCGCGCCGCCCCAGTGGTGAACCGGTCTTCGAAGAGCCGGAGATGTTCGAGGTCGGCGTACGGCCGAGGGAGATCATGCCGGGGTTCACGCTTCTGCGGGAACTCCTCAACGAGTAGCGGGGCCGCCCCCGAAAGAGAACGGCCCCTGACCGGTTTCACTTCCTTCGCCAAAAGAGAAGGTGAGATCGGCCATGTCCAGCCTACGGCCCCAGCGTCGGCGGTGGAGAGCATTCGGCGATCACGCCGCGAGGACAGCCACAAGGCAGCCGGCGAACATGAACGGTCCATACGGTACGAGGGTGGATGCAGAGCCCTTCCGACTGATCAGCATGGTCACCGCGTATAGCGCCGCCAGGATGAGCCCCGCGCCGATGCCGACGACCCAGGCGTGTACGCCGATGGTCCCGAGGATCCCGCCGACGAGGCCGGACGCCTTGACGTCCCCCGGCCCGAGTGCGGTGTTCATCCGGCGGAAGCACCAGTAGAGCGAGAAGGCGCCCATGGCGCCGAGGACCAGGCCCACGGTGACCCCTCCGTCCCTGCTCACTATCCCGCCGACGGCCACGAGCGCCAGGAGGACGACGTACGAGGGCAGCGTGAGCGCGTCCGGCAGTCGTCGCGTCCGCAAATCGATCAGGCTGAGCGCCAGTCCAGCAGCGGCCATGTAGAGGTATGCGAGGAGAAGCGGAGCAAGACCGATCCGCCAGCCGAGCGGCCCGAACACCGCCGCAGTGGTGATCTCGGTTGCGTACGGCATGCCTTTTTGAGAAGCGAAGTGATCGGCGATGGTCCGGACGGCTCGTCCGGTGAGGAGACCGACGGCGGCAGCTCCCAGCGCAACGCCGATCGTCGACACGAAGTCCCCCACTCAACGGTGCTCGCATGGACGCTCTGTCCGCACAGAGAGAGCAAAGAATAGCCATGAGTGATCAGTCATGGTCAAGCCATTTGGTTGTAGCTCGTTTTTGAGGACTGGTCGACCTGGGACGGCAAGGGCTGATCGCCGTGGGCGCGATCGTCTCTTTCCTTGCGGTGCAGAGGCTGGCACGCGACCGGGACCTGCAGCAGGAGATCCAGGAATGCCTGAACGTGGTGAAGCCATGGAACCGAGCCACTGCAGCGATCTGCTACTACAAAGGCGGGGAGATCTCCACCAGTCGGCGCGAGAAAGCCGAGATGGCCGCTCTGTGCCTATGTATCCGGTGGGCCATGCTGGTTCACGGGAATGCGCTAACGCTGCAGAACATGCTGGCCGAACCGGAGGGGCGCGACTGCTCACGTCGGGGTCATGAAGCGTCGAGAACTCCATGATCACTGACGCGATTCTCACCCGCTCCACTTGCCGCCGAACATGCCGCTCACCCCACAGATCCCAAATCAGGGGCACCGCCCGCCGACTACGCAATCGCCCTGCCTGCCGAGCCCTTTCGGTTGTGACATGAGTCACAACCCGCTCTTGCGGTGACCTGCCTAGATGCATCCAACCTGGGTGAATACAGGTCATACCCGAACCAGCCGACCTCTTTGTGACTTGACGTGACGACTCTGCCACGAGATAGATCTTGCGTCAGCGAGGGCCGGGCGTTTGACTTATGTCAACTTTATGGCATGTAAGACCTCAAATGGTCCGGAGACTCGCAGCCCTGAAAACGCAGCGGCGAAAATTTCGCACGCTATAGCCGGACTCCTGGAGGGGGGTACGACGCCCACTTACCGGCTAAGCCTGTCAGTGTGCGAAACTATTGCGCTTCATTCTCTGTACGCCTATGGGCCGGGATAGCGCTACGTCCAATCGCGGCCCAGCTGCAAGCTCTGCGAAACGCCCCCGCCATGTCTACTTTACCCATCCCTCAAGAAATTTATCAACACAATCTGCAATGACAGAATTATGCGACCCCACTGATAGCTGTCGACACAGAAAGATGCAGCGTGAATCATATTCCTCAGAAACGCCGGAGACGTCGCCTCGTACACAATCCAACCACGATATTGGCAGTTGCTGCGCTGACAGGTTCAATTATCACTGCCTCCCCCAGCGCAACTGCTAACGCCGAACCCGGGCCTAAAGCGGAACCCGCGTCCTCCACACCGGCTAGGGACCGCGGGGCTTTCACGGTTACAGACCCGGCAGTAGAGGATGCAAAAAGGACGGCCCGTGACACTGGTCAGAGAGTTGAGGTACCTTCACTCTTCGGCGAGAACTCCAAGGTATGGGCCAACCCGGACGGCAAGACCTTACATGCAGAGCTGCATGCGGGTCCGATTCAGATCAAGAGCACGGATCGGGACGGGACCGTCCACTGGGATCCCATAGATACCAGCATCATCTCTCATGACGGGAGGCTAGAAGCACGACGGGTGAAGACTCCCTTGCAATTTGGGGGTAAAGGGTCGACATCGCTTGTAACAGCCAGAACCAGCCGGGGATTTGCCGGTTTCCGCTGGGGAGCCCGCCTACCCGAGCCATCGATCGCAGGCAATGGAGCTGTGTACCGTGACGCGGTAGCGAAGGGCGTCGACTTGGCGGTGCGCGCCGAAGCAAATGGTTTCACTCAGGATATTATTCTTCGCGATCGGCCAAAAGGCCCACTTACGGTCAAGCTGCCAATGCTACTGCCGCGCGGCATCCATTATGCCAGTCGCAAAGACGGTAGACAGCAGCTTGTTTCCGAAGCTGGGAAGGCAGAGGCTACTCCAGTCACGGTGCAGGCCGTTGATGCGCTTGCCGAGCAATCGCCCGACGCCGGCAAGATCGGCACCGTTATGGCGAACATCCAGAAAAGCGGCGGGACCACGACGCTGACGCTGCAGCCAGACGCCGACTTTCTAGCCGATCCCGCTGTAACTTATCCAGTTACAATGTCAGTCGCCAGTGAGTACGTAGGCGCGGGACTGACCGACGATGCCTGGGTCAACAAAAACAACCCGGATCTCAACCATCTCACCGATACGTGGCTGCGTGCCGGCACCACACAGACGAGTGCCGATATCGCGAGAATCTATCTTCATTATAATGTCACCGGCACTGAAACACTCGCTGGAGCGGTCATCCGCGATGCCAATCTAATGCTATGGAACTACCGATCTGGTGCTCCCGCAGGAAGCACCAAGAACTGCGGTTCGGAGGTCGGTTCTGGTACTGTCGCCAGGAAGCTGACCTCTAGCTGGGATCCGGCTACCCTGTCATGGACCCACCAGCCCACATGGACGACATCCGGCCAGTACGGCAACAAAGCGGCCTACAGCGATACTGCAGGATGCCAAACTGGCGAACTCCTCTATTCGATCGAGCAAATCGTCCAATCCTGGGCGGACGGCGAGCCGGACTATGGGATCGTGCTCATGGCGGCTAGTGAGAGTACGATCATCAACTGGCGGCAGTTCCGCTCTCAAGAGGGAGGTACGCATGATCGGCAGATGCCCGATCATGAGCCGATCCTTTTCATCGAGTACGAGCCTCCCGTCAAGGTGCGGACGATGTTTAATCGAGCTGATGACGGCACCGATGTAACGTATGAAGAAGCAGTGGCACTATCGGATGCAACCACAACCCCACCTGTGGTCCCGAACATCGACCCAGCTGCCGATGACGCCGAGCAGGAGGCATCGACAGTCGGATCCGAAAGCAATTTGATCGAGGTTGGGGCGCCAGAGGGAGTAACCCCGGAGGAAATAGCTGCGGTAAATCAAATAAACGGCTTAGATCCGAGTTTGCAACCTGACGGTTGCTTGGCAGGACGTTGGACGTTCGACGAGGGTACGGGAAACATCGCAGGCGACTCCTCAGGCTACGCGGACTCCGCCACTCTGGAAGGTTCGTCGACTTGGGGCGTCGGCCATTCAGGTCAGGCATTATTCAGCGCGGGAGCTCCAAACCACGCCCAAACCCTGGATCCGGTCATGCAGACCAGCCACAGTTTCAGCGTCTCCGCCTGGCTCAAATTAACTGATCTACAGAAACCCTTCGAGGTTGTCCAGCAGCGCGGCGTGAACAGGGCACCCTTCTTCCTGGGTGGTAGTCCAGAGTACGGACTCAGTTTCCGTATGTACGCCTCGGACTCAACTGACGCGGTCGCCGCTGGTGTCGAGTCGGGCGTTCAACCGCCGGCGAACCAGTGGTTCCACATCGCTGCTGTTTATGATGCAGACGCCGGAAAAGTCCTACTATATCTCAATGGTCAACTGATCGGGTCGGAGGCTGTCGCGGCCGTGTGGAACAGCGACGGTCCAATGACGATCGGCACCGACATCGATGGTGCCATCGATGAGGTTAGAGTTTATAGCTACGCGTTGTCTGCCGAGGACGCGACCGCGCTCAAATCCGATCAAGATCCGTCGTCCTGCACATCAACGTCTCCGTCTCCGTCTCCGTCTCCGTCTCCGTCTCCGTCTCCGTCTCCGTCTCCGTCTACAGGTACCTTGACCATTCCGGCTCAGGTCGACGGATGGATCTGCGACGATGACTGCGCTGATTTCACAGGCGAAAGTATGTATGCCGGGGTCTATTCGCCGTTTCCCTCCTTGGCTTTCAAAGAGCGGACATACCTGCAGTTCGATACGTCAGCGCTGGCAGGGAAGACCGTAACGAGCGCTGAGCTACAGCTTTTCGGGGTTGACGATGGCTACGGCTGCGGGTCCGGCATCAACGCCGAGCGCATCACAGGAAGCTGGGATCCGGCCACGTTGGGCTGGGGTAACCAGCCGGCCGCAACGAGCACCGGAGCAGTGACGGCAACGGATCCGGGAACCTGCGACGATCAAGCCCGCTTATGGACATGGCCGATCACTTCGATAGCCCAGGCTTGGGCGGCAGGCAGCCCCAACTATGGCGTCAGGCTCCGTGCATCCAATGAGTCGGGCACGACCTACGACCGTGCATGGGAAACCACCGAAGCAGGTAGTCATCCTCCTGTCCTGGTTGTGAAGTACCAAACACCGTCTCAGACCCTCACCCCACAGCAAAGGTCGCTGGGGCGGAGCTCGGGAGAGCAGCTCACCCTCCAACGGCCAGCCACCACTGCGGCTGACCCTCCCGTCTCGGTCCCCCTAGGTAAGGCCGATCCTGCTCGATGGACGTGGGAGTTGTGTGAAGCCTGGCCTAACGTCGCCCCGAAGTTCAGCGCATGGGTGAGCCGGTTCTCCGGTTGCATGAACAGTACTGGCTATGCCATGGAATGGGCCGTGAACTCCAGCGGCGCGCGGCTCATCGGCTACCTCATCTATGACGCACAAGCCATTGCCGACACTAACCAGAACGATCGAGAATTTAGCATTTGGACTCAGACTAAAATTAAGCGTGCATGGGGAACGCTGCTGGCAGCCCCTCTTACTGTGGGCGTCGCATACAAGGGCGCTCCCGATCCGAACCGCTGCCAAATCAAGGGGTTGCCTTCCAGGACGCTCCCACCAGTCGAGTGGAAGCTGTATCCGAGGACTACCTTCGAGTTTAACTCCGACAACACCTCAGGGCTCACAGGCGAGAAGATCACTAGGTGTACGATTCACCTTGGTTGGTCGGTGAAGTTCCCTGACGGGCAGACGATGTACAATGCACTGAAAGAGGACAAAGCGGACGAAAATCTCAAAGTGAGATGTGATAATGCGGACTACATTCAGCATTATGTCAATGGCGGGTGCGTATTCATTCACGCCATTCGCCTCCGGGTGTCGAACAATGACATCGACCCGGTGACCGGGCGCGGCTGGCCCGAACAAGCTACGCATGTCTGGGAGGCACTCACCAAACCGCAGGACACGATACCAAAACCTGGAGGTCGCCTCTTCGAAGAATATGCTGGGGAAACCAAGACGAGCATTCCTGGCGGCCCAGGAGGAAGAAAATTGCATTGGCTGGCTGATGGAGACGCAGCAGCTGAGCAACGGAGGTTCTCCATCCGCGTATGCAGGAACCAGATAAGTAGAACCTGGACTGGCACGCGAAAGGCGAATAACCCCGATACTGAAGCGGTTGCTTGCGATGAATATCCCTTCGCCTCAACCAAGGAAGGGTCGCTGCGGGCCGATCCAAAGTACGCCTTCTCTGTCAAGCTCATCAACGCCTATGATAATTGGGCGTTCGGGGTGAGGCTCGGATGGTGGTACGAAAACAACCGGATTCTTCGTCGCGACGGTTTCTCGATCACCGCGAACTGATCAACCCAGACCCTGCCCCTGATTCAAACCGGGGGCAGGGTCTCCCCTGCAATTGAAAGTGAAGTAGTAGCCATGAGACGCGTGAGCAAGTCCCTTCGAGTGCCCGTCATCTACCATACGTTCATGCTGGCGGACTCCGACGGGCTGGGCGTCGTACCGGCACAAGACCTGACGCCTCTGCCGGCTAGGTTCACTGCAGCGTCACCGAACATCGTAGTGATTATGAGCAACTTCGATACACACAGCGCCGAGGTAGTCATCGAGGCTTGGGACGAACCGCCACCGCTTGACTCGGAGGAAAATGTAGATGCTGAGGAAGATATCGTAAATCTTTCATCCGGTATCCTCAGCGCTGCGTCCCCCGCAGGCGGCCCAGCTTCCGCAACTATCGATCTGGGGCAGTCAGCGACGACCTGGAACCTCCGCGTGTATCGACACGATCTGTATCCCGACCTGGATCCCTGCGATGAATCGCTGGACGACGTCGATAATCTAGAGCGGTTTTTGATTCAATTTTGGCCGACTCGCAAATGATGGGGCCGGAACGGATGCCATTCTCGGGGTGAATGCTCGCTCACATGTTCCCGGCAATAATCGTCCGCATAACCGTGCCGCGGTGGCGTTCGTCCCCCAATCGTCCAGACCTCTCGCCGCCTCCGCTGCGCTGTACCCGAACCGGAGGGACTGGTCGGCCACCCCAGTACCGCTAAGACGGTCGTACGGCCCCGGCGTAATCGCTGCGGGACATCGGGGCGATTTGTACGTGGCTGCCTGTGTGCGGGGCGTGGACCATCTTTCCCTTGCCGATGTAGAGGCCCACATGGTGGATCGTGTCGGGGTTTCGGGGATTGTTCGCGAAGAAGACCAGGTCGCCCGGCTGGAGCTGGGAGCGGTCGACGTGCTTGCCCGAGTGCCACTGGGGGCCGGTGGAAGAGCCGATGCTGACTCCTGCCTTGCTCCATGCGTACTCGGTGAGGCCGCTGCAGTCGAAGCCCTTGGTCCCGGCCCCGCGGCCGGTGCCGAAGCTCGGCCCGCCCGGCCCGCCGCCACCCCAGGAGTAGGGCACGCCGATCATGCGTAGCGCGGCTCTGACCGCGATCGCACCTCGCCCGGACGGGAGCACGGCCGGTACGTCTCCGTCGTAGGGGTCGCCTAGCTTGGATTTCAGCTCCTTGCAGAGCTGTCCTGCCACCGTGGTCACGATGTCGTCGGCGCGCTTCCTGATCTCGTCCGGGTCGGGTCGCTCGCCTGAGTCCTGGCCGCCCAGGTCGGCCGCGATGCTTGCTACGAGTTCGTCACGTGGAATGCCCAGCCCGGCTGCGGTTTGCATACTGACCCGTGTGTCGTCGCTCGTGGCCATGTTTACGGCCGCTCGCCCGGACGATCCGCCCTTCCACAGCAGGGCGACCAGTGCCTTGGCGCGTGGTTCGTGCTTGGCGTAGGCGTCGCGCAGATCCTCGCGGGGGCGCTGGACGAGTGCTGCCGCCTGGGTCAGCGGCATGTGCTCCCAGCCGGGGATCTCGACCAGGCGGTTATAGAAGGAGCGAGCTGCGTGGGAGGGGTCGGTGACCTGTTGCTTCGTCCCCCAGCCCTGGGACGGCTGCTGCTGGAACAGTCCGTACGAGCCGTTGCCGGTCCTTAAATTGGTAAGACCGCTTTCCTGGATCGCGGTGCCGAGGGCGATCTCGGCGGCTCGCTTGGGCAGACCCAGCTTGGCGGCGACGTTCACGATCTCCCGGGCGTTCGCGATCTGCTGCGTGGAGAGCCCGAAGCGGGCGACGGGCACCCGCCGTACCGCGTCAGGTGGGGCGGCGTAGGCGCAGATCGCAGTTCGGAGCTTGGCCGTGTCGGCAGCGGTGAAGGCGTACTTGGCTCCGCCGCCTATGGCGGCGATGACGACGACCCCGCACACCAGGCAACCGCCCGTCGCGATGAATTTGCCGACCCCAAGCTCTGCGATCAAGCGCGCCTCTGCTGGCCGAAGTGCCGTGCAAGTTCGGCGAGGCGCAGCCGCCCGTCCGTACGATTGCCCGGAAGCCAGACGGCGTCGTGCGGTTCCTGGCCCTCGACGGCGGTGGCGACGGGTACCGACACGATGGAGCTGCGGGCGCGCAGCCGCTCATGCAGGTTGGCCTCACGCCGCGCGCCACTGGTCAGGAACAGCACCGGGGTGTCGATGCCGCTGGCGGCGGCCAGAGAGGCGTACCCGCCGAGTTTCGCGGCGACGCGATCGAGGGTTTCGGTGCCGGTGTCGTATTCGAGGAAGAAGTCCAGGGTGAGGCCGTTGTCGGTCCATCGGCCGTAGGCGTCGGGCCGCACATGTTTGCCCCACATGGCCTTGCACCGCGCCTCTGTCCACCAGGCGTCCAGCCTGCACTCGTCCGAACGGCGGGCGTGGCCGGACAGGGCGGCGAAAACGCCGTTCACGCCGATGGTGTGCGCGAGGCGCTGGCTGTAGGCGATGGACAGGGCCTGGCCGCGTCGGTAGCCGAACTCCGACAGGGTGACGCCGTCTTCCAGGGCCAGTACGGCGGCGCCAGCCTCGCCCAGGACGTAGTGCCAGGGCGCGGAGCCGAGCGGTGGCCGGGGGCGGAAGCGGTCGAGTGCGCCGAGGCGGTTCAGCTTGACCAGGCGGTGACGGCCGGTGTGGTCGTTGTCGAACGCCGCCTGGAGGAGTTGGTGGGTGGTCAGGACCTCGTGGGTCCAGACCATGCGGAGCAGGCGCCGGTCGTGGCCGCTGAGCCGCATGACGAGCGAGTCGAGGACACGCGGTGTGTAGTGCTGGTTCATTCGTCTCCTTTTGGCTGGGTGCGGGGGTCTCCTTCCGGCAGGGGGTCACTCGCTGCGGGGCGCCGGCCGTGGGCTCGGGCGGCAGCGAGCCGTACGCGTGCGGCGAGGTCGGAATCGGGCTCGGGTAGCGGCCGGGTGCGCAAGGTGAAGGGCGGGGTTTCCGCGGAGCGCACCACGAGCCGGGCGGCGGCCTGGAAGGCGCCGAGATTGGCCAGGTCGTGCCTGGTCAGGTATGGGCTGAAGTGGTGCTCGACTTCGCGGGCGTCCTCGGGTGAGAGCGAGAAGTAGACCTTGTGGCGGGCGTCCGAGCTGATCGCCTGGCACAGGTCGCGGGGGAGCTGGGCCAGGTGCTGGTGAGCGAGCACCATCGACAGCCGGTACGCGCGGGCCTCGGCGAGCATGTCCGACAGGGCGTGCGGGAGGTTCAGGAAGTTCTGCGTCTCGTCCACGTACAGCGCGGACGGCGCGCGGCTGCGGCCGAGCCGGGCGCGGTGGGAGGCGGCCTGCCAGACCTGGGCCAGTAGAAGGGAGCCGAGCAGCCGGGCGGTGTCGTCGCCGAGAACGCCTTTGGGCAGCCGGGCGAGCAGGATCTTGCCGTCCAGGACGTCGCCGACGTCGAAGGTGGACCGGGCCGAGCCAAGGATGTCCCGGACGAACGGGCGAAGCAGGAACGCCCGCAGCTTGTTCATGATGGGCGCGGTGACGTGTGCCTGGGCCTGCTCGGACAGGTGCTCGTACCAGTTCCAGAACCCCAGCAGGAACGGATCGTCGAGCCGTTCGGTGAGGTCCTTGCGGTAGAGGGGATCGGTGAGTAGCGCGGGGATGTCGGCCAGGGTCCCGCCGTTGCGGGACAGGGTGAGGGCGCAACCGCGCAGGATGTCGTCGCTGCGCGGGCCCCAGGAGTCGGCGTAGATCTTGTGGAAGATGCCGACGAGGTTGTCCGCGAGGGTTTCCCGGTCCGGGCCGCTCAGCACGTTGAGCGCCGGCCGGGGATGGCGGTCGTCCGGGTCGATAAGAGCCAGACGCTCGCCCGTTTCTTCGGGGATGAGGCCGAGCAGGTCGGTGACCAGGTCGCCCTTGGCGTCGACGACGGCGACGCCGTGGCCGGCCTGGATGTCGGACAGGATCATCTGGGCCAGAAGCGTACTTTTGCCGGTGCCGTTCGGGCCGAGGACGTGCACGTGGTGGAAAGAGTCGGCAACGCGCAGCGCGACCGGCCGCACGTGCCCGGCGTCGCAGAAGCCGAGCACCTTGCCCTTCGCGGCGACCTGCGGCGCGGGCGGCACCGACCTGGCGCCGGCACGACTCAGACCCGGTACGGCGGCATCCAGCGGAAGGTGTGCCAGAGCGGCGATCTCGGGTACCGACAGCAGGAACCCGCGCCGGAGCATCCGCGAGGCCACCCGCTCGGCGGCCAGGGCGAGCCGGTGCCGTTCCAGCCGGTTGTGCCCGGCGAACAGGGCGAACGACGAAGCGATCGCGTGCGCCCGGCCCCGGATGGCGCTGCGCCGGGCCTCGCGGGCCTGCTTGCGGTCGCGCTCGTCCCCCGATGTGGGGTCGTCTGCCTGTACGGCGTAGCGGATCGCGACCTCGTACCGGGGACGTTGAGCCTTGTCGCGGATGGCCCGTGCTTCGGCCGATTCCTCCAGCCGGGCGACGCGATTGGTCAGATGCACGGGATGAAGCCGGGGGTGCATCGGGCCGGGCGTGACGAAGTCGAGGGTCGATTTGACCAGCCCGGCGGGGCCGCCGCTGATGACCTGGGCGAGGCGGCGGCCGGTGGCGGGGCGGGCGAGGATCTGCACCACTGCGTGCTGCCAGGTGGGCATGCCCACGGCGGCTCCAAGCAGGGCGCGGAGCGGGTCGTGGTCGTGGGAGTGGCGGATCGGCAGCAGCTCGCTCCGGGCGATCACCAGGTGCCCGCCGGTCGCCTGCCCGGTCAGCGGGACCGGCGGGGCCGCCTCCACGACCGCCGTGCGCGCCGACGGCCAGGCCGACTCGATCGCGTGCTCCACCAGGTGCTGCGGGACGGTGCCCGGAACCCACAGCCGGATCCGTACGCCGCCGACGCCGAAGACGTACTCGAAGGCCAGGTGCGGCTGACCGAACAGGGCACGCTTCCAGGCCGGGCGCAGCAGCCCCATCAGGTTGGTCCACAGCGCCTCCGACCCCGCCATGTCCGCCACGGGAGGCGCGAGGATCTCCACACACCGTGCCCCTTTTGTCGCGGCGCGGTGGCGCAGCCGTACGACCAGGGCGTTGAGTAGTTCAAGCACGATCGCGGCGGCCGAGAGTCCGAAGGTGAGCTGCCAGACGTTGGCATTCACCCAACCCAGCAACCAGCCGAGGAAGGCGTCCGGATTGTAGAGAAGGTCGTTGATCACAGGTCGTCCTCCGCGTATTCGGCGAGTTCTTGAGGGGAGGAGGTGACGAGGCGGTGTTCCTGCTCGCTGGACAACACCTGGAAGGCGACCCGGGAGGCGCCGGAGTCGGCGGCCAGAAGCCCGAAACCGCGGTCGGCCGACAGCAGGAGCTGGCGTTCGCCATCGGACAGGCGGAATGCCTCGGCGACTCTGTCGATCGCCTGGGGTGCCTGGCGGAGCAGGATCTGGGTGGCGGAGTTGGCGATGATCGCCTGACCGATGTCGGAATCGAGCAGGTCGGCGGCGTCCTGGGTGACCACCGACAGCCCGGCCCAGTGCTTGCGGGCGCTTTTGGCCATCCGCAGCAGGAACTTCGCACCCTCCGGGTCACGCATGAGCAGCCACGCCTCGTCGACCACAACGAGACGAGGGCGGCGATTGCCCGGGTCGGAGACACGCCGCCACACCGCATCCAGGGTCAGCAGCGTGCCGACCGCCTTGAGCTCGTCCGGCAGATCCCGCAAGGAGAACACGATGAGGTGGGAGTCGGGCCGCGTGGTGGTGTGGCCGTCGAAAAGCCGGCGGTGGCTTCCGGTGACGTACGGCGCGAGCCCGGCGGCCAGTTCCCTGGCCTTGGGGTCGTCGTCGGCGGCCAACGCGTCGGCAAGGTCGCGCATGAGCGGCGGGCGGCGTTTCCAGGTCCGCCGGTCGAAGGTGATCCCGGCGCCCTTGTAGGCGGCGATGATGGCGCGGTCGAGTGCCGCCTTGCTGGCCTTGTCGAGCGGTTCACCGAGTATGACCGCGACCAGGGTGTGCAGGAACAGCGAGCGCCGGGTGAGAGCGTCGCCCTCCCGCTGGTCAGGAGGCGGCAGGTCGAAGGGGTTGAGCCGGACGTTCGCCGCACCGAGCTGCAGGTACGCGCCGCCGACGGCCGCGCACAGGCGGGCGTATTCGTCTTCGGGGTCGATGACGGCGACCTCAACCCCGGTGTAGAGCGAGCGCAGTGCTTCCAGCTTGGCCAGGTAGGACTTCCCACCGCCGGAACAGCCCAGGATGGTCGAGTTGTGGTTGGGCTGGGCGAACCGGTCCCAGGCCACTAGGGAGGAGCTGGCCGCGTTCGCGCCGTACAGAACCGTGGTGGGTCCGAGGTCGGTGGTCAGGTCGGGACTGGTGAAGGGGAAGGCCGCGGCGAGAGCCGGGGTGTCGAAGGTGCGGCGCATCTGCAGGTTGTCGTACGCCACGGGCAGCGCCGACACCCAGCCCTGGAGTTGCCGGAAGGTCACCACACGCGCGTCCAGCAGGAGGGAGGCGGCCAGGGCCCGGACCTGGGCGCAGGCGTCCTCCAACTCCTCGGCCGTGGTGGCGTGGACGGTGAGGTAGATCGAGGTGCGGAACAGCTTGGCCTGGCCGCGCGCGATCCGGGAGGCCAGCTCCTGGGCGTCTTCGGCGGCGACCTCCGCGCCGGGGTCGATGAGCCGGCCGTGCTGCTGGTCGCTGCGCAAGCCGGATTCCAGCCGGGCGAGCTGTTTGCGGAGCCGGTCGGAGGCGACCAGGGACGGTACCGGGTCGACGTGGAAGGACACATCCAGCCGCCCCGGGTAGGTGAGCAGGGGTTCCAGCCAGCCGGGTGTGACCTCGCGCGGGTAGCCGGTGACGGCGAGCGTCGCGCAGTGGTTGTCGCTGACCTGCAGTTGCCGGGGCCGGACTTCGACCGCGTCGGGGCCGAATCCATGCCCAAGTCGTGAGTTACGGCGCGAACTGAGTTTCACCAGTTTTCTCCCCTCGTGATGACCTGATCCGGGGCCGCCATCTGGGCGGCGGGCAGCGGCGGCGCCGCAGGGTCGAAGCAGGCGGTCAGCAGGCGGGAGGCTGCCGCCTCGTCCAGGAGCCGTACGGTCAGCCCGCATGCGGACAGCAGCCGGGATGCCTCTTCCAATCGCCGTAGGGCACGGGCCGCCGCGGCCTCCCGCGCCTTACCTGCCGAGGACTCGCGCACGATCAGGAGGACCTGGCGGTGCAGCAGGTCATGCCGCTCGGCGAGGCCGGCGAGGAAGTAGGCGTGCTGGAGCGCGGCAGCCGACAGTGCCGGGTGTGGGAGTTGGCGGGCGTTGTGCTCGAGGGAGGTGATCGTCTCGGCGAGGTCGATCCGTTCGGCGCGTACGAGGATCTGGACCGGACCCGAAAGCGAGTTGAGCCAGCGCCCGAACACCGCGACCAGCGCGTCCTGCTCTTCGGGGGCTCGCAGGGCGAAGCTGACCGTGGACACCTCCGCGATGGCCGCGATGCCGTCCGGGCCGAGGTCGAGTAGCCCGTCCCCGGCCATCCCCTGAACGGGAAGGCGTAGCTGCGCGGGAGCGGGGCCGGGGCTGGCGCCGATCCAGGTGGGAAGCGGTGGCACCTCTTGGGAAGCGGAGACGAGGCGTTTGGGTGCGCGCAGGTGGCGGACGACGGCGAGTAGGTAGCGGTCGAGCGACAAACCGTCGTGCCGGGCGGTCGCGAGCAGGATCCCGGCCACCGCGATCGGCAGCGCCACCGCGGCGCAGACCACGAGCGGCACCCGGTCACCGACGAGCACGTACGCGGCGTAGAGCAGAGCGCCGGTGCCGACGAGGATGGCCACTTGGCGGGCGGTGAATCCGGCGACGATCTTGTCTTCCTGGTCCACATCGGCGGGGATGCGAACCGGCTGCACCCAGCTCATCGGCCCTCATCTCCTGTGGGGTTGGGGGGCGGAGTACGGTGATCGCCCGTGTCGCCCGGTCGTCCGGAGACGCCTTGCGAGGGGTAGACGGGAGGCCGGAACATGACCGGCGGGACCGGTGGGCGGGCAGGCCGTGAAGGGCTGTTCTGGGTGCGGAGCCGGTACATTTGGGCCAGCCCGGCCGGGCCGTTGGCGTAGTAGGTTTCGCGCGGGTGGCCGTACACCGGCGTCGTCGGGGGGACCGGACCGGACGGCCGCGGCGGCCTCCGGTACTTGCCCTGGATGGCAGGAGCGGACGGAGCGTGCTTGACCGGGGCGGCCTCCCAATCCGCCGGGTTCACCGGGCGGCGGGCGGTCACGGGCGCGTGCTTGGCAGGGCCGGGCCCACCTCGGGCCGCGGAGGCGGCGGTCCCGGTCAGGGCAGTCGCGCCGGCAGCGGCAGCCGTACCAGCAGGACCGGCGGCGAGCGCGGGCAGCGCTCGGCTGGCCATCGTTCTCCCGGCCATGGCGTGGGCGGCGGCCACGTGCCCGGCGACCCGAGGCGTGCTGCTCCGGCGTCCACCCGGGCGGAGGTGCAGGGCGGCCAGGACGGGCGAGGTGAGCTTGTAGGCCAGGGCATATTTGACCATCCGGCCGATCGTCGAGTGGCCGCCGACCCCGGTGAAGATCCGGCGGGAGATCCAGCCGGGGATGCGGATCAGGATGATCAGCAGGCACAGGGCGAGCACCAGGTTGACGAGCTGACCCGTTGGGACGATGCCGAGCAGTAGCCGGCCGTCCTGGTTGAAGAAGATTCGTACCGCCAGGACGAGCGTGAGCGATTGGGTGACCTGGATGAGCAGGAGCCCGGTGAAGGCTCGCCACCAGAACCGGGCCAGCCCCTCGGTGTAGGGCAGGGCCAGGCAGGCCAGCGCGAGCGGTGAGGCGACCGTCAGCAGCAGCACCAGCGCCGCCCGCATGACGAACGTGATCAGCAACAGCAGCAGCAGGACGACCGCGACCAGGGCGAGCAGGACGTAGAAGATCTGCTGCGAGGCGCCCGGCGCGATGATCAGCAGCTGGAGAGTGGTGGCGGCGCGGCGACCGTCGAAATCCTGCCCGAGCAGTGCCTTGGACAGGGCATTGGCGATCTCGATGACCTTCCCGCACAGCAGGAAGCTGGTATTGGAGGCCAGGACGGCGATGAACAGCCGGGGCAGGACCTCCTTGACCGCGTAGCGGGTCTGCACGGTCTGGTGGCCCATGGCGCTGATCGCGCCGACGGTCGCCAGCAGGACGAAGCCGGTGTTGGCGATCGCGGCGGTCGCCTTCCACAGGTCGAAGACCCGGCCGCTGCCGGAGACGTCTGGGGTGGCCAGCAGCGTCACCGCCAGCAGGTCCAGCAGCGGCTTGATCGCCAGGTACACCAGGCTCGCGAACCAGGAGTTGATCTGGCCAGTGATCCAGTCCCCGATACCGAAGCCGACCCCCGTCCCCTCCGGCACCGGCAGATCACCGGGAGCGGACGGGGACGGCCCAGGAACAGGGGAGGGCAGTGGAGTCGGCGTCGCGTGAGCCGAGGCCGCGGTGACGATCACGATGCCGCAGACACCGACAACCACCATGGCAGCGGCAATGGCAGGCGTTGCCGCCCGGGAGGCAGTCCCAACCCGTCGCCTTGCCGCGCGGCCGGCCGATGCGGCGTGCCGCGCAGGTGCGGCTGCCGCGTGCGGTCGGTCTCGGTCAGCTACGGCGGACTGTTCGTGACTCGGGGTCATGTGGTTCACCCCACGATGCGCTTGAGGATGCTCACGAACAGCGGGGCCAGGACGGCCAGCGCGTAGCCGAAGGCGGCGGCCTTCAACGCCGCCTTGGCCTTCTGGACCTCGCCGGGGTCGCCGCCCGCCACCAGGTAGCGCAGCCCGCCGAGGGTCAGCATCAGCGTGGCCAGCGTCGCCAGCAGGCCGATCAGCCAGTTCCGCAGGTTGGTGAAGACCGTGTTCAGGTCCGACGGAGCGGCGATGACCGACGAGGCCAGGGCGCTGGTCGCCCCGGCGGCAACGAACGGCACCGCGCCGGCCAGCATCGGCAGGACGCGGAAACCGATTACTCGTGCCGCCCGCTGCCGCAACCTGCCGTACGGCAGCACATTCCAGCAGCGAGTGGCCGGGGCGGTGCCGCGAGTGGCAGAAGGCTGGGGACGGGAGGAAATCCGCGCGGAGTCAGGGGTGGTGTCCCTGCCTCCCTTCGGGTCGGTTGCGGTTGCTGCATCCGGAGTTCCCTGGCTCCGCGCGGAAGCCGTAGGCGCTTCCTCATTCACTGAGGAAGCGGGGGGAGGGGGAGTGGCGGGAGACGGTTGCCGTAGCGGCATGCCGCCCAGCCGGGTCAGGAGGATCAGTTCGGCGTCCTGCTCGCTGAGCACGCCGAGGGCCATCGAGTCGGCCAGCACCAGTTCGGGACAGGGCTGCGGCCGTTGGCGGGGAGGGGACTCCTCCGGTAGTTGCCGCCGCTCGGCAGTCGAGACGATGTGCCGTACGGCGCGCTCGCCCGCGCACCGGGCTGCCTGGCACAGTCGGGCGCGTACGTCCGTGGTGTCCAGGTCCATGCGGCGCAGGGCACGCAGGTAGCCGCCCAGGATCTCGGAGTCGACGTCGGCTGGGTCCCCGTAGGGAAGGTCACGGGTGAGCGTCGCGGCGATCATTCGCAGGGTGGGCATCGCCATGCCGACGGCGGCGACCGTCCACGCACCTTTGCGCACCCGTGCCCGCGTGACCAGCTCCCGCCAGACGGCGTCACGCGTCTCGTCGCTGAGGTGCCGGCTGGTGAGCAGCATCCGCAGCTCCGCGAGGTTCACCTCGCCTCTGGGGAGTGCGGGGGCGAGCGTGGTGCAGTTCAGGGACAGCGCGCCCGGCCCTGTAGTCAGCAGCCGGAATGAGGTCTCCGCGGTGTCCAGCGGGGAACCGGTGACAGGGTCGGTGCTCATTCCCTCTCTGCCAGAGTTTGTTGAGACAGATGTGACTAGGATTCATCTGTGTTGATGAGGGTGAGTAAGGATCTCAACGAATCATGAGCAGGATGCTGGTCGGCTCTCCGGTGCCGACGATCGTCCAT
>NZ_JAFCNB010000038.1 GCF_017896165.1 Microbispora oryzae | reverse complement strand
CGACGCATCATGCTCTTTCCGCGCCACCGCGGTGTCCTCCAGGTCCAGCGCCTCAGACTGCTGGATCACCGTACTCGTCACAGGTGTCTCCTTGATCAGGAGTTACACCGTTGTTTGTACAGCCCCGGGAAAGCTGGCCACGGGCCTCTACCCGGACGGCATGGGCCGCACGTCCGGCGGCTCCGTGCTGGGCCAGAGGCGGGGCAGCCATCGGGCTCCCCCGCCTCACGTGGCCGGCGCCGCCGGTACTACTGCGTGACCCCGGGGAAGGTCCGCAGCCCCGGCTCGAGGCCGGCGTCAGCGATCACCTGCTGGGCCTCGGCGGGCCAGTCGGTGCCGGACACCTGAACGTTGTCGATCAGCTGGTTGTTGTGCTGCGTCGCGTTCGGCGTCTGCGTGCCGCCCGCGTTGTACCAGTTGTTCTGCAGCGTGTTGTCGCTGGTGTTGTTGCTCGTCCCGTAGGAGTTCGTGAACACCCACACGCCGCAGTCCTGGATCACGTTGTTCTTCAGGGTCACGTACCGAGACCCCTCGTCCAGGTAGAGACCCACCGTGTGGAGGGTGTCGTAGATGTAGTTCCCGCTGTACACCGCGCCCGGGTTGGCGGACAGGTTGTACAGGCTTCCGCCGTCGTGGAAGACCTTCTTGACCCCGTGGATCAGGTTGCCGGTCACCTCGGTGTTCCTGAGGGTCGTGGGCGTGGTGTAGACCGGCTGGTACGCGTAGAGGCCGCGGTTCTGGTAGTCAGGGCTGCCGCCCACGTCGTTGGCGCCCCAGCCCCAGCCGATGTCGATCCCGTCGTAGGCGAGGTTGGAGACCTCGTTGTGCGCGATCACGGCGTGGTCCACGTAGGTGGACAGGATGCCCGACATCTCCTTGTAGTCCTTGGCGACGTCGGTCACGAAGTTGTTGTCGACCGTGATGTCGCGCAGGGTCATGGCCGGGTCGCTCGGGTGATGGGCGTCCGGCTGCACGCCGCCCACCACGACTCCGGCGCCGCCGAGGTCGGTGAACAGGTTGTGGTGCACCGTCGTCTCGGTGACCCCGAGCCCGATTCCGGCTCCGTTGGCGTTGGCGTCCAGGCCGATGCCGAGCCCCACCTGGCCGAGGTGGGCGAAGGTGTTGTCCGCGAACCTCACGCGGGTGGCCGCGGCCACCTGGACGGCCCCCGGGACCTGGTTCCAGCCGTTGCGCGCGCCCTCGAAAAGCGGACAACCGGACTGGCAACTGGTCAGGTAGTCGGCCGGCTGCGGGTAGGCCTTCGGGATGAAGGCGCCGTTCTGCTGGTCGGCGTAGCCGATGGACGTGCCGGGCGTCAGCCAGGTGGAGTACGAGAACCGGATGCCCGAGAAGGCCAGGTCGTGCACCGGGTTGTCGTAGCTGCCCGCGATCTGCACGAGCGATTCGAGGCGCGGCAGCACGAACGACTGCCGGTTCGGGTCCTCACCGGCGGCGGCGCGGTAGTACAGCTTGCCCGCGGACGGGTCCAGGTACCACTGCCCCTCCTGCAGGAACGCGTAGGAGTTCTCGAGCAGCAGCTGACCACCCGCGAACGGGCGGCCCAGCGTGTCGTATCCCCAGTTGTTGTTCTGCCAGGCCGGCTGCTGCATGGTGATCGTCGTCCCGCTGATGCTCTGCACCGGGGCGTAGCGGTCGGTGAACGAGTCCTGGCTCTCGACCTCGATCCGGCTCTGGTCCGGCAGCGTCGCGAGGTAGTTCAGCGCGGGGTTGTTGATCTGCATGCCCGAAGCCGTGACCGTCACGTCGCTACGGGCGATCTTGATCGCGGCGCGGGGCGCCGCCGCGTCGTTCTTGTAGAGCTGCCGGCTGTCCTGACCCTTCGGCACCGAGGCGACGAAGATGTTCTTGCCGCCGTCGTACGGACTCCACTTGGTCACGTCCTGGCCGCCGGAGACGACCGGATGCGCTCCGCTCGCCGCGGTCCACGTCACGGGCTTGACCGGGGTGCCGGAGTCCTCCGCGGTGAAGCGCAGCGGCTTGTCGAGCCGGTAGGTGCCGTCCTTCAGGACGACGGTGACGGTGCTCCCCGCGTGCGCGGACCGGCGCGCCATGGCCTGGGCCGCCTCCAGCGTGCGCAGGGGCTTGCCCGGCGTGCCCTGGTTGTGATCGTCGCCGCTCGGTGAGACCACGATCGTGGTACGGCCGGGGTGCGGCGGTCCGGGCGGTCCCGGCGGCGTGGGAGGCGTCGGCGGCGTGGGGTGTGTAGGGGGTGTGGGCGGCGTGGGATGCGACGATCCGGGGTCCGGCGGCGCCGCGAGCGCCGGCACGGCGCTGATCGCGACGATGCCCGCGGCCCCGAGGGAGATGGCTCCCGCGACAGATGCCCAGTGGCGTTGTCTCACCTGCACCAAGCTCCTCTAGTGAGGGTGACGTTACTCATATTACGTATGAGGAATTACCGGTTAACAAAGACCTTCGTCAAGGGGTTCCGGGCAACCTTCATCCCGCGCCGCACACGCCCGTAATCCACGCCAGCCCGGTCCTGCTCCGGTCTCGTCACCCTCGTGTGCCGGTTGAGCTGGGACGATCTCGGGACAGCCGCGCCGGGGGCCCGCGCCGGCCGACGCGCGGCAGCGGCTTGCCGTCTCTCGCGGCCCGACCCACGCCCCGCCCGTACTCCGCCCGTCCCGCGTCCGGAACCGCGGCGGTCGTCACCATCACCACTGTTCCGGCGCGATTGATCCGAGGTGTAACCTCCCGGGCATGAACGGGCAACACAGCGAAGGTTCGGTGACCGACCGGCGAGTCGCGGTCTCCACACTGGGCGAGGCCATGCTGCGGCTCTCGCCGCCGTCGGGCGAGCGGCTGCGCGAGTGTGGAGAGTTGCGGGTGCACGTCGCCGGCGCCGAAGCCAACGTGGCCGTGGCCCTGGCGTCGGTCGGGGTGGCCACTCGCTGGACGTCGGCGCTGCCGGACACGCCCCTCGGGCGTCGCGTCGCCGACTCGTTGTCCAGCGCGGGCGTCGCCCTCGACACCGTGCGCTGGATGCCCGACGAGCGCCTCGGGCTCTACTTCGCGGAGATCGGCTCCGCGCCGCGCCCAACGAGCGTGGTCTACGACAGGACCGGCACCGCGTTCTGGTCGTTGTCCGCCGACGACCTCGACTGGGACGCCGTCTGCGACGCGGAGATCATCCATCTGACCGGCATCACCGCGGCCGTCGCGCCCGGGTCCGACGCGCTGGTGCTGCGAGCCGCGCGGGAGGGCCGCGCGCGGGGCGCGACCGTCGCCTACGACGTCAACTATCGGTCGAGACTGTCCTCGGCCGAGACGGCCGCCTCTTTCGCCGTCGAGCTGGCGCCTTACATCGACCTGCTGATCTGCCGGGCCGAGGACGCGCGCGATCTCTTCGGCCTCGCCGGCGACCCGCCCACGCTGGCGAACGATCTGGCGAAGAAGTTCGGGATCGGCCGCGTCGTGGTGACCTCGGGCGCCGACGGCGCCGTCGCGTGGTGGGAGGGTGACTCCGTCTCGGCCCCCGCGCTGCCCACCGTCGGCGTCGACCGGATCGGCGCCGGTGACGCGTTCGCCGCCGGTGTGCTGTGGGGTCTCCTCGACGGGTCTCCGGGTGACGCGCTCAGCCGGGGGACGGCGATGGCCTCCCTGGCGATGAGCGTGCACGGAGACCAGTGCCGCTTCACCGCCGAGGAGGTGCTGGAGGTGGCCCGCGGCGCCGGGCGGGAGGTGCGCCGCTGAGGTTCCGGAGCGGCTGACCTCCCCGGCCTCCACCGGCGCCCGGCGGAAAATGCCCAACGCGTTCGCCAATGCCGATGGGCCGGGATCGCCCGCCCGGACACCGCCGTCCCGGACGGGTAATCAACAATTGTTTCGGACGACTCGAAATAAGGACTCCGCTGACCCGTCCGCCGTCATGACCGGCTACGTCGCCGGCGCTCGCTCATCCCGTCCGGCCCGGTCGCGCTCTCTGGCCCTCCCTATCGGGACGACCGTCCCGGCTTGGCAGAATCGATTCGCAATATTCGGATGTTGAGCATTACGTTCCCGCCTGGACGGCCGTGGATGTGTACGACCTGATGAAACGCGTCATACTCGTATTGACCATCATGGAGGGGGCGGCGTGACCGACATGCCACGCGCGGAGGGCGGCTACCGGCCTGGCTACGAGGTGGCCGCCGAACAGGTGCTGGAGTTGATCGCCCGGCTTCAGCTACGTCCGGGCGACCGCATGCCCACCGAGAACGAGCTGGCCCGGCAGCTGGGCACCAGCCGTACCGTGGTCCGAGAGGCGGTGAAGATCCTTTCCGCGCTCGGCCGGGTGCGCGCCCAGAAGGGCCGCGGCCTCTACGTGGCCGACGACGAGGGGATGCTCGGCACCGGACGGTGGGCGTCCTTCTTCCTCCCCACCGACCTCGACCACGTCTACATGCTCTTCGAGTTCCGCCGTACGCAGGAGACGGAGACGAGCCGGCTGGCGGCCCACCGCGCCACCCCGGCCGAGCTGAGAGCCATCGAGAAGGCGGCGGACCTGTGCCGCGAAGGCTTCGAGACCGGACGCGCGGACCTGTTCAACGAGGGCGACGACGCCTTCCACACCGCCATCGCCGCCGCCTCGCACAACATGTTCCTGCAGATCTCGGTACGAGAGTCGCGCCGGCTCCAGGCCCAGTCCAACCTCATCGGGCTGCGCGGATCCGTCGGCGGCCGCGCGGCCAAGGCCGTCGAGGAACACAGCGCCATCTACGAGGCCATCCGCGCCGGCGACCCGGACCTGGCCGGCCAGGCCGCCGCCACACACGTCGACAACACGATGGACGACTATCGGAGCGAGATCCAGCACCGCCTGTTCTCCCCCGCCGAGTGAGGAGCCGCCGGGCGAAGACCCCGGACGCGTCAGCGCGCGTCCGCTCGTACCGCCCCGGCGGGGATCAGTCCCTCGGCGACCAGGTCGCTCCAGAGCCCCTCAGGGATGTCGGTCTCGAACCGCCGGAGGTCCTCGTCCACCTCCAGTGACGAGCGCATGCCGACCGCGATCGCGGCGACCGCGGGATGCATCAGCGGAAAGGCCAGCGCCGCGGCCGGAAGCTCGACCCCGTGATCCGCGCAGATCGCCGCGATGCGGGTGGCCCGTCCGACCACCTCGGCGTCCGCCGCACGGTACTCGTACGTGAGATCGAACGAGGGCCGGGCGGTGGAGAGCAGACCGGTGGCGAAGACCCCCGCGGCGACCACGGCGACGCCGGCGTGATGTGCCGGCGCGAGCACCGAGTCCAGCGCCGTGTGGTCGAGCAGTGAGTAACGGTTGGCCAGCATGATCACATCGACCAGGCCCTCCTCGATCACCGCGGCGAGCCCGGCGGTCGAGTTGGTTCCGATGCCGATGGCCTTCACCAGGCCGGCCGCCTTGAGACGCGCCAGGGACGCGAGCCCCTCGCGGGCCGCACCCTCCCCTGCCTGGTCGGGATCGTGCAGGAAGAGGATGTCGACCGAGTCGAGGCCGAGACGGGAGAGGCTTTCCCGCAGCGAGCGTTCGACACCTTCCGCCGTGAAGTCCCATCTCCGCGTGAGGTCCCCGGGGACGGCGAATCCGTCGTCGTCCCACTCGCGGGGCCGCGGGCTGGGCACGATGAGGCGGCCGACCTTGGTGGACACGACGAACTCGTCGCGCGGACGACCGCGCAGCTCCGCTCCGACGCGGCGCTCGGAGAGCCCGAGACCGTAGTGCGGCGCCGTGTCGAAGTAGCGGATACCCGCGTCCCACGCCCGGCGCAGCGTCCGGGTGGCCTCCTCGTCGCTCACGGGACTGCCGAGGTTTCCGAGCGGGGACCCGCCGAATCCGATGACCCCGGGCCCGACCCGGCCTCGGTTCAGCAGGTCCACGACGTGGGCGGTCATGTGCCGAGCCCGTAGAAGGCCGACGCGGTGCCGGACGTGATCGCCTGGCGTTCCGCCGGGCTCAGTTCGCCGATCAGCTTGTCCACGACCTCACACCACCGCACGGCCCCGGCCGACAGCTCGGCCAGCGGCCAGTCCGACCCGTACATGAGCCGCTCAGGACCGAACGCCTCAAGCGCCACGTCGGCCACGCGACGCAGACGGTCAGTGTCACCATCGCCCACCAGTCCGGCCAGCCCGGAGATCTTGGCGTAGGTGTTCGGCCGGGCGGCGAGTGCCCGGAGACCGGCCTCCCACCCGGCGTCGTCATCGCATTCGGCGATCCCGCCGAGATGGTCGACGACGAACCGGACGCCTGGACGCGCGGCCACGACCGTCGCGGCCAGTGGCAGCTGCCACCAGCGCACGACCAGATCGAAGCCGAGGCCGCGCGCGGCCAGATGGCCGAGGGCGGCTCCCACGTCGGACCGCCCGAGCCAGTCGGGATCGGGATCGATGTGGACCAGGTGCCGGATTCCGACCAGCCTCCGGCGCGCCGCGGGGTCGAGGCCCTCGGGGTCGTCGAGCTCGTCGAGCTGTCCGGCGACATCGGCGGTGAGGTCGATCCAGCCGACCACTCCGGCGATGCGCGGGCTCGTGTGGGCCAGCAGCCGCCGCGTCTCCGCGACGCTGTTGCTCGACTGCACGACGACGGCGGCGTCCAGACCGGTCGAGTCGAGCATCCGGTCCAGGTCGCCGGGCGCGAAGTCCCGGTCGATCGCCGCCATGGTCGCTGGATCGATCCACGGCTGCGGGTCCGTGGCCCGGTTCCACAGGTGGACGTGCGCGTCCAGACCGCGGCTCATGACAGGTGCCACACCTCGTCGAGAGGCTGCCACAGCGCTCCCGGGACCCGCTCGTCGACGATGCGCACCTGGCACGGGTCGGTGTGCGTCCACCACTCGCGCGTGACGGGATCCTCGGCGATGCGGGCCATGTCCGCGGCGTGGTCGTCGCCGACGTACTCGTAGTAGGCGAACAGGGTGTCGCCGACGATGAAAATCGAGTAGTTCGTGACGTTCGCGTCGCGCAGGGTCTGCTCGACCTGAGGCCAGACGTTGCTGTGCAGCTCCAGGTACTTCTCCCGATACTCCGGCCGGACGCCGACGACGAGAGCGTGACGCTCGATGCGGTGAGGTGCGCTCACTGTCCCACCCGTTCCCCGGCCAGCAGGCCGAACATGTTCTCCTGACGGGAGTCCGGGACGAGGCGCAGCCCCGCCCGGGCGGGACGCACGTGCGGCCCGGTGATCGCGGCCGGCGGGTTGGCGGCCCGCACGCCGTTGATGTGCGCTTCGTCCACCCGGATGCCGATGCCGGGCTCGTCACCGAGGACGATGCCACCGTCCTCGAATTCCTGATCGATGTCGAGCCCGATCGGAGACGAGAGATCCTGGACCTCGAACGCCAGGTGATTGGGCACCGCGGTGGCGGCGTGCGCCAGCGGGTTGGCGTGGTAGGCCACCGGGCTCACGGGCAGATCGCGGCCATGAGCCACCGCGGCCACGCGCAGGAAGTGCGTGATGCCCCAGACGTTGCCCACCTGGACGATGTCGATCGCGTCGTTGTCCAGGAGCGGCCGGTACTGCTCGAGGCCGGTCAGGTTCTCGCCGGTCGCGACGGCGGCGCGGATACCCCGCCGGACCGAGGCGAGCCCGGCCGCGTCCCATCTCCGCACCGGCTCCTCGACCCACGTGAGGTCGATCTCGCGCTCGATCGCGGTGATGAACCGGACCGCCTGGGACCGGTTCCACGACTCGTTGGCGTCGAACATGAGAGCGGGGTGCGCCGAGTTGCGGCTGAGGACGTCCCGCAACGCTCGCAGCCGGCGCAGATCGTGCTGGAGGTTGCGGCCGCCCTTGAGCTTGGCGGCGCTGAACCCCCGGTCGGCGAAGTTCTCGTACAGGCGGACGAGGGCGTCGTCGTCGAGCGCGATGTCCAGTCCTGAGGCGTAACCGGGGACGAATCGGTCCCGGCCTCCCAGGGTGCGCCAGAGCGGCTCTCCCGCCGCCTTCGCCTTCAGGTCCCAGAGCGCCATGTCGATCGCACCGATCGCCCCGAAGGTCGCGCCGGAGTGCCCGGTCTTGAAGACGCGGTCGAGCATCCGGTCGTAGAGCGCCGAGACGGCCCGGGGGTCTTCGCCCTCCACGGCAGCGAAGACGCGGTCGATGTCGCCGTGCGCCCCCACCCCGACTCCTTCGAGCCCGCTGTCGGTCTCGAGGATGAGCACGTGAACCTCGGTGCGCGGCTGGGACATCACCCCGTTGGCATCGCCGATCAGCCGCCCCCAATCGTGTTCCGTCGTCAGGCTACGGTATCCGGTGACCTTCAAAATTTCCCCCTTTTGGCATGATTTCGACTCACTCCTTCGTTCCTCCCGCCGTCATTCCCGCGACCAGGAAGCGCTGCGCGAAGAGGAAGACGATGAGCACGGGCAGCACCGAGATGACGGTCGCGAGCGCGAGCGTCGGCAACTGCACGGACTGGGCCCCTGCGGAACTCGGGTTGAACGCCGGAGTGGAGGCGAGCAGCGAGGTCAGGCCGACCTGGACCGGATAACCATCGCTCGACGGCAGCATGACGAAGGGGAGGAAGAAGTTGTTCCAGCTCTGCACGAAGCTGAAGAACCCGACCAGCGCGATGATCGGCGCGGCCAGCGGCAGCGCGACCCTCGTGAACACCTGGAACTCGGAGCACCCGTCGAGGCGCGCCGCCGCGAGCAGGTCGCGCGGAACGCTCGTCGAGAAGTAGATGTACGTGAGGTACACGCCGAACGGGAAGAACGCCATCGGCAGGATCACCGACAGCGGGCTGCCGATGAGCCCCACCACGTTGAGCTCCAGGAAGATCGGGAGCACCAGCGCGGTGTTGGGGATCAGCATGACTATCAGAGTCAGCACCAGCAGCAGCCGCCGGAACTTGAACTCCGTAAGAGCCATCGCGTAGCCGGCCGGGATGCTGGCGATGAGCGTGATGACGAGCGCACCCAGGGCGTACAGCGCCGAGTTGCCCACCCACGAGGTCACCGCGCCGTCCTGGAACCCGAACAGCTGATCCCAGTTGGCCGCGAAGTCGCTGATGCTGCCGGGCAGGAACGGGTCGCTGACGATCAGTCCGTGCGCCGACTTCGTCGTCGCCAGCAGCAGCCAGACGATGGGAATGGCGAAGAACAACACGAAGATCGCGATTACGACCCCGACGATCGTCCGGCCGCTCCAGCCGCTGAGATCGCTGCGGCGCCTGGTGGCGTGGCGACCGATGTCCACTGTCGTCATGAGATCAGCCCCTCTCGAACAGGCCGCCGCGCGTCACGAAGACGGCCGACAGGGCGAGGGCGATGACGAGCAGCAGCAAGGAGATGGCCGCCGCTCCGTTGAAGTCGTTCTGCTGGAACGCGTACTGGTAGGCGAGCTGGTTGAGCGAGTAGTCGTTCGGCACGATCGCGTTGCTGGCCTGGGAGAGCAGCTGCGGCTCGACGAAGAGCTGTGTGCCCGCGGCCAGCGACATGATCCCCATGTACGAGATCCACTTGCGCAGCAGTGGCAGCTGGATCCGCAGGGCGATCTGCACGGTGGTGGCCCCGTCGATGCGGGCGGCCTCGATCACATCATGACTGATGTTGTTGAGCGCGCCGTACATGATGACGATCCATCCGCCCGCGCCGGTCCAGAACGCGATGATGGCGAAGACCGGGGGCAGGTGCGTCGGCACGATGACCTGCACGAAGCTGGAGAAGCCGAACAGGTGCAGCAGACCGCTGACCGGGCTGGCCGTCGGGTCGAGCACGAACAGCCAGAGAAGGACGCTCGAAGCGCCGGCGAGCGCGCCCGGAAGATAGAAGATGAACCTGAGTGACCGGCTCAGCCAGCGGACGCTGATCGCGTGCACGATGAGGGCCAGGAACGCGACGAGCACCACCAGGGCCACCAGCCAGAACAGCAGGTAGAGGGCGACGTGCTCGACGGCGGGCAGGAAGCGGAAGTCGCCGATGACCTTGGTGAAGTTGTCGATCCCGGCGAAGCCGCCGTCCCCGGTGGTGAACGCGAGGAAGAGGGCGTAGATGGCGGGCAGGATTCCGAACGCGACCGCCAGCACCGTGTAGAGAGCGATGAAGCCGTAGCTCATCGCGCTCCGCTCGCCGCTGCGGCCCCGGCCGGACGGCCGGCGGTGCGTCAACACCGCCGGCCGACCCGTCTGATGCGTAACCGTCATGTCTACTTGACCGTGTAACCGTTGACCTGCGCCTGGTTCTTGATCGCGGTCCCCCATTCGGGGAGCAGATCGACCAGGTTCTTGCCGCCGGCGATCGCGGGCGTGACCGTCTTGGCCCAGATGGCCTCCTGGCTGAAGACCCCGGAGCCCCATCCGGTCCAGATCGACGAGCCGGCCTTGACCAGGGCCTGCAGGTCGGTGGCGTAGTAGTTGCTCGACTCCTGCTTCTTGACCCACTTGTCCGCGGCCGGCGCGTAGGCCGGGAACCCGGGAGCGAGGTTCACCTGGTAGTCGTCGGCCGTCGTGACGAACTCGACGAACTTCTCGGCGGCCTTGAGGTTCTTCGAGTGGCTGCTGATGAACCAGGTGCCGCCGCCGACGTTGCCGGTCGCGGCGGTGTCACCCTGCCACGCCAGCGGCGGGGCGACGCCCAGCTGGCCGGCGGGCACCTTGAGCGACTGCGGGTTGTTGAAGATGGCGCCGGCGTACCAGGCCGGGCCGGGCATCAGGAGCACCTTGTCGGAGTACTTCTTCACGAACTCGGGCGTGAAGACGCTCACGTTGGGGACGGTGCCGTTCTTGATCAGTACGTCGAGCATCGACGCGACGCGCTTGCACTCCGGGCTGTCGGTGTTGACCGTCACCGTCTTGGGGCCGGTGATGCCATTCGCCTGGCACTTGCCGCTCCAGAAGTAGATTTCCGAAGCGAAGGAGTCTCCGACGGCGCCGACGATGTAACCGGGGTGCTCCTTGGCGACCTTCTCGCCGATCGCCTGGTACTCCTCCCACGTGGTGGGAACGGAGTAGCCGAACTTGTCGAGCAGGGTCTTGTTGTACCAGAGCACCACCTGGGCGAGGTCGTTGCGGAGGCAGTAGACCTTGCCCTCGACGGTGCACGGGTTCAGGGAGCCCTGAGTGAAGTTGTCGAGCGTGGTCTTCGGGACGAGCCCGCTGTTGAGGACGGCCGCGAACGCCTGCTTGCCGTTGCTCTTCTGGCTCGCCCAGGCCGCGTCGTTGTTCTGCGACGAGAACACGACGTCGGGCCAGCCGCTGTTCGCCCGGTCGAAGAGCTGAACCTTCGTCCGGAAGGAGTTGGACCCGTTGGCCGAGCCGTCGTAGGTGACGACGTTAAGCTTCACGTCAGGATTGGCCTTCTTGAAGGCGTCGACCGCACTCGACCGATCGGAGTCCACCCACACCGTGATCGTTGCCTTGTCGTCCTGCGTTTCCTGCGGGAACCCGTAGGTGCCCGCTGACGTGCCGCTGCTCCCACTGCAGCCGGCCAGCGTCAACGCGATGGCCAGCGCCCCCGCGCCGCTGAACGCGCGTGCCCATCGGCCAGTACGTCCGGCCTGTGTGATATCGACCATAGGGGTGTCCTTGTCTGGGCGGTCATGTTGACGTGCTGTTCATCGCGTCGAAATATAAGACCATACGTATGACGTCTGCAAGCGCTCCTGAAGTGCATGAGGAAAGTGAGGACGCCCGATGAAGGGTGCCGCCTACGTGGGCGAAGGACTCCTGAAGACCGTGTCGACGGATGTCGAGCCACCGGGTCCCGGCGAGCTCCAGATCGCCGTCGCCTACTGCGGCCTGTGCGGGACCGATCTGCATATCGTGCACGGCCACATGGACGCCCGGGTGCGGACGCCTCTCGTGTTCGGCCACGAGATGTCGGGCACCGTGGCGGCGGTCGGCGCGGGCGTTGAGGGCTGGCAGGTCGGCGACCCGCTGACCGTCATGCCGCTGGTCTGGGACGGCACCTGTTCCGCATGCCTCGCCGGCCATCAGCACATCTGCCAGAACCTGGAGTTCGTCGGCATCGACTCCCCCGGCGGACTGCAGCAGCGGTGGAATGTGCCCGCCTCGATCGCGGTGCCGCTCCCCGCCGACCTCGACCTGCGTACGGCCGCGCTCGTCGAGCCCGTCGCCGTGGCGGTCCACGATGTCCGGCGCTCGGAACTCCAGATCGGCGACCGCGCGGTCGTGCTCGGCGGCGGCCCCATCGGGGTGCTCATCGCCTCCGTCGCGCGCGACGCCGGGGCCCACGTCATGGTCGCCGAGGTCGACGCCACCCGCCGGAGCCTCATCGCCGGGCTGGGACTCGAGGTGGTCGACCCCTCGTCGGCCGATCTGCCCGCCGAAGTGGAGCGGTGGACCGGCGGCGTCGGCGCCGACGTGGTGTTCGAGGTGTCGGGCGCCGCCGCGGCGGCCCGTTCCACCACCGCGCTGGCGAAGGTCCGCGGGACGATCGTCGTCGTGGCCATCCACTCCGCGGCCCGCGAGATCGACCTGCAGCGCGTGTTCTGGCGGGAACTGCGCGTGCTCGGCGCCCGGGTCTACCAGCGGTCCGACTTCGACCGCGCCATCGACCTGCTCCGGCGCGGCCGCGTCCCCGCCGACGCCCTCATCACCGGTGTCGTCCCGCTCGAGGAGACCGCCTCGGCGATCGACGACCTCGGAGCGGGCCGGGCCATGAAGATCCTCGTGAACGTCGCCGGGGAGGCGCAGGCATGAGCGGCATGTTCGAACTCGACGGCAGGCTCGCGGTCGTCACCGGCGCGCGCCGGGGCATCGGCCGCGCCATGGCTGAGGCGCTCGCCGCGGCCGGCGCGGACATCATCGGGGTGAGCGCCCAGCTGACGGAGGACGACGAGGTCGCGAAGACGATCCTCGGGCTCGGCCGCGGCTTCGAGGCCCGGGCGGTGGACTTCGCCGACCGCGACGCCGTGCTCGCACTGGGCGCCGAGCTCGCCGAGCGGGCTCCTGACATCCTCATCAACAACGCGGGCACGATTGAACGCGCTCCGGCGGCGGAGCATCCGCTGGAGTGGTGGGACCGGGTCATCGAGGTCGACCTGTCCAGCCAGTTCGCCCTCACTCAGCTGATCGCCCGCCCGATGCTGGAGCGCGGCCGGGGCAAGATCGTGTTCACCGCGAGCATGCTGAGTTTCCAGGGCGGGATCAACGTGCCCGGCTACACCGCCGCGAAGTCGGGGATCGCCGGCCTCACCCGCGCGCTCGCCAACGAATGGGCCGGGCGAGGAGTGAACGTCAACGCCATCGCGCCGGGCTACATCGCGACCGACAACACGGCGGCGCTCCGCGACGACCCCGAACGGTCACGGTCGATTCTGGACCGGATCCCGGCCGGCCGCTGGGGCCAGGGCGACGACATCGCGGGAGCGACGGTCTTCCTCAGCTCGGCCGCGTCCGACTATGTCTCGGGCGCGATCATCCCGGTGGACGGCGGCTGGCTGGGGCGCTGACCGCGCCTCTTCCGGCCTGGTCGCCGACTGGGACACACCAAGGAAAGACGTACCAGGGAAACAAGAGCCGGGGGCACGGACGCAGTGTCCGTGCCCCCGGCGCTCTGGGGACATGTGGACGCCGGACCTCGTCAGGCCCGGGACCGTCCTACCGCTGCAGACGCACGGGGTCGGTCTGCCCGGTGCGGCGGACGAGCCAGGCTTCGGTTATGTGGGTGAACATCGCCTCGGAGGCGCCCGCCGGATCATGTGCGGCGATGCGTTCGTAGATGCGGCGGTGGCCCAGGTTGGACGCCACACACAGCGAGCGCTCCGTGCGGCCCGTATAGCGGGCGGTGTTGATGGCCTGGCTTTCGAGTGACCTGACGACGCCGCGGGCGATGCGGTTCCCGGACACCCGCATGATCGTGTCGTGGAAGGCGCGATCGTGGTCGGCGTACATCAGGGGGTCTTCCACGCACTCGTCCATGCGCTCGACCAGCGCGCGCAGCCGATCGACGGTCTCCTGGTCGGCCAGGCGCGCCGCGACGTTCGCCATGTCGGACTCGAGCAGCCGCCGGGTGACGACGAGGTCGTCGAGGGTCGACAGGGTCTCGTCTTCGGAGATCGCCGCGGCGAGGACGAGCTCGTCGAGCATGTCCCAGTTCACCGGCGGCATGACGATGGTGCCGAACCCCTGCCGGACCTGCACCAGCCCCTTCTCCTGGAGGATCTTCACCGCCTCGCGGACGACGGTCCGGCTCACCGAGAAGGTCTCACACAGGTCGGCCTCACGGGGCAGCGCGGACTCCGGCGGGTGCACTCCACGCACGATCCGCTCAACCAGCTCCGCAGTGACCGCCTTGGCGAGATTGGCCGGTCGTCGCGCCCAGACCGGGGGGGTGTTAGCGTTAACGGTCGCGTGCTGCGGTGCGGTCATGTTCCCTCCGGAAGGCCCGCCTCAGGCGGCGTCACGACTTGACTTTCAGTGTACGGCAACGTCTTGACGTCATACGTCATGCCATTTTGACCAGCAGCATGGTGGATTTTGGTCCCGGCCATGACGGCGGCCCCTGACCGTTCGAGCCGTTCTCCGTAAGAGAGCGCGGCGCCGCGCTTCGCTCGGATGCCGCCATGCCCCCTCGGTCGGCGTCTGTCATGTCCTCCCATGACTGGGAGTCTACGCGTTCCACGTATGACGTCATATGAGCCACGTCGCTAAATTCGCAGGTGTGGCGAGTCCCACGTTCGCCGGCGTCGCGGCGTGTCCTGCGTGTCCTGGTTGGCGCCGACGCCGGCGGCGCCAACCAGGCCGGCCGGACAGCGCGGCGTCCGGCCCTCGTCGATCAGCTGCGCAGGCTCCACTGCTGGTTGGTGCCGCCGTTGCAGGGCAGGAGGATGATCTTGGTGCCGTTGGCGGTGCCGGCGGCGTTGGCGTCCAGGCAGAGCCCGGACTGGACGCCGGTGACGGTGCCGTTGGAGTTGACGTTCCACTGCTGGTTGGCCTGGCCGTTGCAGTCCCAGATGATCACCTGGGTGCCGTTGCTCGTGCCCTGGCCGTTGGCGTCCAGGCACTTGTTGCCGTAGACCTGCAACTGCTTGCCGGAGGTGTAGGTCCAGCGCTGGTTGGTGCCACTCCCGCAGTCCCACAACTGCACCTGGGTGCCGTTGGTCGTGCTGCCGTTCGGCACGTCGACACACCGGCCGGACTGTCCGCCCACGATCTGCACGCCCTGCTGCGGGTTGCCACCGCCCGCAGGCGCGTAGCCGGCGGCGGCGATGTTGGCCTGAACGGCGTCCTCGGTGGCGGCCGTCGGGTAACCGGAGGTCAACACGCCCTCGAAGAAGGTGCCGCGGCCGGAGACGCTGTTGTCACCGCCGATACCGAGCAGGATGGCGCCTTCCTTCTTCATCGGGTTGTAGCCATTGGGGCGCCGTCCGTCGAAGTAGTTCGTCAGGCCGCCCGACTGCGCGTTCCCGCCCCGGATCGCCCAGTGGTTCGGCTCCCCCTTGACCATGGCCGTGACGAAACGGTGGTTGATCGACGCGAGGTTGTTGTAGCCCGCGTTCACCCCCGAGAAGAGTCCCCATTCCAGGTCGGCCATGATCCAGGGACCGGCTCCTGCTCCGTAGCCCCACTGCTTGTCGGCGCCGAAGTAGACGGTCTCCATGATCGCGGGGGAGTCGGCCTGCCCGTCCGTCTGCGCGTTGCCGTAGTCGAAGCAGCACCACTGGTTGTAGTGCGTGCCGTCGACGACGGCGTAGATGCCCTCGGGCTGGTCGCCGGTCGCGACGCCGTTGGTGTTGTTGTTGCGGTAGCCGGTGCCGGGCTCCACGCGGACGCCGTACGCCTTCTGGCCGCCGATGGTGATCGGGGCCGCGGTCGCGTCGGCGAGGTTGTCGTATCCGCCGGCGGCTGGGCCCTTCCAGTAGCCGGGCGGCGCCTGGGTGAGGCGGTTGTTGCGGCCGGACTGGTCGTAGAGGATGGTGATCACACAGGTCGTGCCGGCGCAGAAGGAGTCCTGCGCGGCGGCGTTGACGACGCCGCCCGCGCTCAGCACGCCGATGTCGCGGGTGGTGTTGTCGGACGAGCGCCTGACTTGGTAGAGCGGGCCGTTGTAGGCCGCGTACAGGGCACGCGTGGTGCTGTGCGCCGCGACACACGGCGTGCCCCCCGCCGCGTAGATGTCACACGGCTGCGACGTCGCGGCCTGAGCCGGGCCTATGCCGACCAGTCCGGCGGCCGCGACTAACGCCGTCGCACCGGCCGCCAGCGCCCGTCTCGCACTTCCGAGAAACACGATTCCTTCCTTTCCCACTCGATGTTAGCGATAACACCCTTTCCCTTCCGCTGGCGGCAGCCGATGGGCCGGGGCGAATGCGAGACGCCGGAACCTCGATCGGCAAGCGAAGCGAATCGATTAGTTGTTAGCGCTAACATATCCACGCGGCTCCCGCCTCGTGGCGTAGGTGGATTGTCGACGGTGATGCGGCGGAGCAAACCTGACGGGCGGACCTCCGTCAAGATCGGATATACGGCCCGGCCGGAGCGTCGGCTCCCCGGGACTCTCCTCACCTGCGCGGCAGGCAGCCGGCTCACACTCGTCTGGTCAGGGCCCCGTGAACGTTTCATCGCCGGTGTCCGTCGCGGCAGGCGGGACCGGGCGTCGTCCCGCCTCTCCACGAGAGCGCCTGGCATCACCATGCCGGAGCATCGTGCTCGAAACGATTCGAGATTCGGGCATCCCCAAGCCACTGCGAGGTCAGGTCTCGGTCTCGTCGTGCGGGCCCCCGACGGCCTTCGACTCGGGTGAGCCGCGCTGGCGCAGGTAGATCGACAGGACCACCATCGACAGCACGGCGAGAAACTCCGACTGCCAGTTCTGGAGCGTCCGGTTCCAGAAGTCGGCGGAGACGACGTAGTCCGACCAGCTCACCGGATCCTGCAGACGCGCGAGTTGACCGGCGTTGTAGTCGGCCGTGCCCGCCACTGACTGCGCCAGCCACGACAGAACGAAGATCACACCCATGACGAGCCCGAGGGAGTTGCTGTAGAGGAAGGGACGCAGTCCACCCGTTCGCACCGCGCCTGGGCTGTCCGGCCCGGCGTAGGGCCCCATCCGCTGGTCTCTTTCGCTCTCCGGCCCCTCGCGGCCCGGTGGCTTCGACTCGTGCGAGCCGCGCTGGACGAGCCAGGCCGTGACCAGGATGAACAGCAGGAACTGCAGATACTCCGACTGCCAGTTCTCGGCGACGTCCACGGCGAACGAGCTGGACGTGACGTAGGCGGGCCACGAGACCGGCGCGCCGCCGTCCGCGATCTGCCGCGCGTTGTAGTCGGCGTTGCCGGCGATCGACTGGGCGGCGAGCGCCAGCCCGAAGGTGGTCAGGAAGAAGAGGCTGAGCGCCTGATCCCGCACGAAACGTCTCATGCCGCCCCTCATCGACGCAGCAGCCCGACGACCATGATGTACGCCAGTCCGGCCGCGATGACGACGAGCGTGATCCCGAACATCACCCGCATGTCAGCCTCCCACCACGCACAGGTACGGCTCCTCCCCCCGGGCCCGGCACCCCGCGGCCCGCACTCGCCAGCCCTGGGGGAAGCTGTGCAGGAACACCGTGTCGCCGGTCAGGCGCACCTGTGCCTCACTCCCCCAGATCTGGACCGCCCGCACCGCCCCAGGCCGGCGCAACTTCACGATCGACTCGGCGCAGTCGTCCCCCGCCGCCGCCAGTTCCGCCACGGTCCGCGGGGCGAGGAGCGCGCACGCGGCTGCTCCCCGCCCTTCGCTGACCGCGTCGTAGAACCGCTTCACCACCGCGGCGACCCCGGCGTCCCGGGCGGACGAGCATCCCGCCGTCGCCGCGAGGAGCAGCGTCGCCGTCGCGATGGCCACGGCCCGGCCCGTCGCGTCTCGCCTGTTCACGGCGCGGCGGCCGGTACGGCACGCGGGCGCCTCTGCGGCTCCACCCGGCTCACGCGTCCAGCGCCGCGACGAGCTCTTCCTTCGTCATCGAGCTGTAGCCGTCGACGCCCTTCTCCTTGGCCTGCTCGACCAGTTCCTCCTTCATACGGCCCTTCGGTTTCGGCGGCCTCTCCAGTTCCCCGGCCTTCGCCCGGCTGAACACGCGGCCCAGCCGTACCAGCCGGTCGTCCGAGAGCGCCTTGGTCAGGGCGGGAAGGATCTCGCTCTCCTCCTCCTCGACGTGGTGGCCGACGGCCTTGACCAATCGCTCCAGCACCGTGAGGAATTCCGCCCGATCCGGGTCGACGCCCATGAGCTGGGCGAGGAGTTCCTCGGCCTCGTGATGCTCCTCGACGCCGTGGTGCACCTCTCCGCGCTCACCCGGAGCGGCCTTGGCCAGCTCGGGGTAGACCTCGGTCTCCTCGGCGCGGGCGTGCGCGACGAACTTCGCGGCCAGCTCGGCCAGCAGCGCGGGACGGTTCTCCGGCTGCGTCCTGAGCTTCTCGAAGAGCGCCTCTACGTCGCGGTGATCGGCGGTGATCAGGTCGACGACGGTCAATGTCATGAATGTCTCCTCAGGAACGGGCCTTGGCCGAAGCCCGGCGGTTCGCCTTCTTGATCGCCTCGACCAGCTCGGGCTTGGACATGGACGAGCGGCCCTGGACGTGCAGCCGCTTGGCCACGTCGTAGAGGTGCTGCTTGGAGGCGTTGGCGTCGACGCCCTCAGCGGTCTTGCCGGGCTTGGGCGTGCTCTTCGCGGCCTGGCTGTCGGAGGGGCCCTTCTTGCTCTTCGGCTCCCAGTGATCACCGACCTTCTCGAAGGAGTGCTTCAGGGCGGCGTTGGCCGTCCGGTGGGCGCGCTCGCCCTCGCCGTACTGCTCCACGGCGGAGTCGTGCGCCTTGATCCAGGTCTCCTGGGCCTTCTTCGGGGAGCGCCTCAGGGTGTCGGGAAGCTCCTGACGGGCAGGCATGACCTTCACCTTTCCTCGCGCTGATACCAACTCCCGTGCACCTACCCGCCGCCACCTCCTGAAACGTCCGGCGGCAGACGATCTCGCATGGCGGTGCCCGGCGGGGCCGTCCGGTCAGGGGGGGCCAACGACGCTCAACGGATCGGCCACGTCCGTTAGGCCCTCGGCCGCGGGGGCAGGGGCGCGACATGCCTGAGGAACCGAACCACACGCCGCCCGCGCAGGAGCAGAGCTACCCCGGCCACAGCGGGGAGATGGCTCCGGAGCCGCGGGACGAGATGCGCCATTACCAGGGCCGTGGTCTGCTCCGGGGCAGACGCGCGCTGATCACCGGGGGCGACTCGGGGATCGGCCGCGCCGTGGCCGTCGCCTTCGCCAAGGAGGGCGCCGACGTCGCGATCGCGTACCTGACCGAACACGAGGACGCCGAGCACACCCGCAAGCTGGTGGAGGAGACCGGACGGCGGTGCGTGCCGCTGCCCGGCGACCTGGCGGACGCCGCGCACTGCGCGGAGGTCGTCGAACGGACGGTGCGCGAGCTGGGCGGACTCGACGTGCTCGTCAACAACGTCGCCTACCAGGCGCCGGTCGAGTCACTGGACGATCTCGGCGACGAGCAGTGGCTGCACACCTTCGCGGTCAACATCCACAGCTACTTCAGGGTCACCAAGGCGGCCCTGCGGCACATGGGCGAGGGGTCGGCGATCGTCAACACGTCCTCGATCAACGGGCTGCGCGGCAACAAGACCCTGATCGACTATGCCGCCACAAAGGGCGCGATCAACGCCTTCACCTACTCCATGGCCCAGAACCTGGTGGAGAAGGGCATCCGGGTCAACGCGGTCGCCCCGGGACCGGTGTGGACACCGCTCATCCCGGCCACCTTCCCGGCGGAGAAGGTGGAGCAGTTCGGCAAGCAGGTGCCGATGAAACGCGCCGCCGATCCGGACGAGATCGCGCCGTCGTACGTCTTCTTCGCCTCGGAGCGGCTCTCGTCGTACTACACGGGCGAGGTGCTGGCCCCCATCGGGGGCGAGACCCTGCCCGGCTGACCCGGCGCGCGGACACCGGCGCTCCCGGGTCGCACCGGTGTCCGGAGGACGGCGATCAGCTGCCGGAGGGCCATCCCCAGGCGTGCCAGCTGTCGATCTCGATCCAGGCGCTCACCCGCGGCCGTTCCCGGTTCGCGTACGGGTCGCCGGTGTAGTGGACGGCGATCCGATCGATGTCCTCGAGGTTCTCGTCGTCCACCAGCGACACCACGCGGCCCTGCAGGCTGATGTGGCGATACCAGCTCTCGGAGTCGAGCACGGTCAGCGAGACCCGGGGGTCAGCCCGGAGGTGGTCGAGGCGCTTCCGGCCGGCGTCCATGTTGACCAGCGCCTTCCCGTCCTCCCACAGATACCAGGTGGCCACCGAGACGGGTGCGCCGTCCGGCCGCACGGTGGCGATGACGCAGGGATTCGGGCGGGCGAGCGCCGTGACGAGGTGCTCGGGCAGTTCTTCGCGGGACATGAGCGGGATGCCTTCCGTCGTATCGGGGCGATCAGGTTACCGACATGGCCGCCCAGGCGCGGTCAACGGCACGTGGCGGTGACCGTGCCGGCCGCCTCGACCGCCCGATCCGGATAGTTGTCGTAGAGCTGCAGGTCGATGGTGCCGTTCTTCGTCGGCCCGAACTCGATCGTGATCGTTCCGCCGCGATTGGCTCGCTGATTCACCGACACGTTGGCGCCGATACGGTGCTCGTCGAAATGTTCGCCGGGAAGGGTGTCCCACGCCTGGTAGGTGGCGTTCCTCGCGGTGATGACGTTCGAATTCGGAATGTGGATCCCGAAGGTGCACGTCTTGCCGGCTCCGGGATGGAAGACCCAGTTGGCCCCGTCGCCGCTGTCAGTCGTCTTGTGGATCAGGGCGGCTCCGCAGTTCCCGGTCGAGCCGCCGGGCAACGGCCGCCACGAGCCGCTGGTATTCAACGCCACCGCGTCACCCGTCGCGCAGGCCGGCCCGGACGTCGCTGTCCAGTCCCTCGGTAGCGCGCCGGGCGCGGCGCCGCGGATCCCGCCGATTTCTCCTCCTTCTGGCTCTCTCCCTGACGCGCTCGACGCCGCAGGGCCGGTCACCCGATCGGCGCCCGGCGCGAACAGTGAGAAGAGCAGCACGACGGCGGCCGCCCCGCTCAACAGGATTCCGGCTCCGAGCAGGCGGTGCCCGCCATGCCGCCGGCGCCCACCGCCTCCGTCCTGAGCGGAGTGATCCGCCGTGACCGGCACGAGTGAGTTCGTGGCCGCCGAGTGCTCCGCGGGTCGCCGCGCGGGAAGCCGGATTTGAACGGGGACCAGCTCGCCACTCCGATGTGAATCATCCGGCTCTTCCGCCAGGGCCGCCACCTCGGCGATCGCGCGGGACCAGCGTTCCCGCCACTGCGCCCAATCACCGCCACAGGCGAGCACGAAGTTCCTGGCCACCTTCTCCGAAGGGATCTGGTAGCCCGCCACGGCCGCGGCGAGAGTGCTCTTCGACACCTCGCACCGTCGCGCCATCTTCCAGAAGGGCGGTTCTCCGGCGGCGGCCCGCAGCGCCCGCAGCTCACACGCGAATTGTTCGACGGGCCCCGCGGCCGGATCCAGCACACGCATTCGCCGTCCCATGTCTTCCCTCCCATCTCCCTGGACAACTGGCCGTGACCTGGACAAATAGCTCGTCGCAAATTGTCCGGATCACTTCAGTTCGGACAAACAGGCAACTATGAAGATTTCACGGTTCCGGACACCCGCCTAGGCGAACTCAGCACCCACAGCGACTCTGGAGGAGTGAAATGCGTAATCGCGTCAAGGCATGCGTAATCGCGGGAGCGGTGGCGGTGGTCTGCACGATCGCGGTGCCGGCCGCCCAGGCGGCGGACGCGCGCCTCTGTCAGACGAGCACCTTCTACACCTGGTCGGGGCCCATTTACCAGGCATTCAACTTCAAGGGCCGGACGAGGACCTACATCGGCTCCACGCTGCGCGGAATCTACTCCTGGCAGGAGGTCGACTACTACATGAGCACGCCGATCGGCCAGAGGGACTTCACGCAGACCTGCCCGAACTACTGAGCCACTCACGGACACCACACTCGAAGGGAAAGACGGGCAATCATGCCGATAAAGCGATACGCCGTAACGCTGGCGGTCATCACACTCGCCGCCCTTGTCCCCACGGTGGACGCCGGAGCGGCTTCGACGGCCGGCTCCGCCGTCACCCGGGCCGTCACCCGGGCCGCCGCCCCGCCTCGCGCGATACCGACGTCGGGCACGTTCAGCCTGTACAACTGGAAATCCTCGCTGTGTCTGGGCATCAACGCCAGAGGAGGGGCCGGCCAGTGGCCCTGCACCGGCAAATCCGACCAGACCTGGCACTGGGGTGCCTATCAGCCGGCCGACTCGGGATACCGGCAACTCGTGAACGGCGCCAACCAGTGTCTCGGGGTGATGGGCGCGAGCACGGCGGAGGGAACGCAGCTCAACGCCGCCGAATGCGCGGGTGCCTCCAGGCCGGAGCAGTACTGGTGGGTGAACCCGGTGGCGCCGATCACCGGAGGCCACGCGCTGACGGTGTGGAACTACAAGACCGACGCGGTCATCGCGGTGAGCGGCGGATCCCTCTCGAACGGTGCGCCCGTCGTCCAGTATCACTGCATCTGCTCCTCCGATCAGTACTGGTACGGCCAGTGACGAACGGCGGTCGTCCACCGGCCGCGGATCGGTAGCTGAACGATCGCGTCTCTCCTGAGGGGCGTAGGAGCGGCCGGGCTCCTACGCCCCTTCCCGCGCGCGGAGCGCCTCCCGGCCTTACCCGAGCACGAGCACGTCGTAGTAGTCGAGCCGGTCGACGGTCACCCTCAGAGCGCCGCCGCCGCAGGAGAAGGACGGCGACTTCGAGCCCGCGAAGTCGGGCGAGACCATGGTGACCCGGGCCGGGCAGGAGCCCACGTCGGCCGTGACGCTGAATCCGGTCTGGGGCCGGATCCCCTGGTCGTAGTTGTGGTTGACCAGATGGAGCGTGCGCGCGCCCGTGCCGCCCTGCACCAGCAGGCTCCCCGCGACGTCGCTCACCCCGACGTCGACGGCGGTGTCCGTGGCGGCGTTGTCGTGGTAGAGCGATCGGTGGTCCTTGTAGAACTGCGTGTACGTCCGGAAGAAGTCCAGCAGCCCCAGCTGCTCCGCGGTCGGGTCGCCCACGGTGTCCTTCAGGTGGAAGGCGGGGTAGAGGCCGTTGGCGTAGGCCTCGGCGCCGAAGATCCGCCAGTAGTCCTTCTGCTCGGCGGTCGGCAGGTTCAGGTACGCCGTCATCATGTCGGTCGGCCAGTCGATGAACACCACCACCGGCACGTCGCCCGCGATCCGCCCGCTGGTCTTCTTCAGGTACCGGTAGTTGGCCCGCAGCGACTTGGCCCCGTTGAGGTGCCCGTTCACCACCGGCACGTAGTCGGCGCCCCTGCCGTCGGGCGTCTGCTCGTCGGGGTTCCAGGGGTACATGCCGACGCTGTTGAAGTCCACGTACGGCAGGAGCCCGTTGGAGGTGACGTAGACCTGGTGGTGGACGGTGCGCGTCGCGTAGTCGCGTACGTCGTCCACCATCTGCTTCCAGTAGCGCCGCAGGTAGGTGCCGGTGAACGAGGTGTCGTCGGCGTACAACCGGTTGCCGGTCACCTTCCCCCAGTCCCGCGCCAGCGGGTTCGCGGCGTTCAGCGGGTCGGTGTTCCAGCCGTTGGCCCGCAGGTAGGTGCGGTAGTTGAAGTTCCCGGCGAGGTCGTCGGCCGGAACGTCGCCGCGGATCAGGTTGTCGTCCGTCATCCCGAAGCGGCTCTTCCAGTCGGCGGCCGTGAAGTCCGGGTACTTCTCCAGCAGGTACCGGTTGAAGTCGGCGATGGTGTAGTCGTCGAAGCCCTCGTTCCCGTTCCAGTTGTGGACGATGCCTCCGCTGAATCCGCCGGGCACCTCGTCGAAGAAGAGGCCGTCCACGCCGCCGTCGATCTGGCTCTTGGCCCAGTCGACCAGATACCGGCGATACTCCGGGTTGAACAGGTTGCCCCGGCGCGCGCCCGGCACGACCTCCTCGTGCGGCACCGGCTGGTTGTCCGCGTCACGGGTCGACATGTCGTCGAAGGTCGCGTCGCTGGCGAATTCCTCGCGGAAGATGACGCTGGCCGTGCCACCGCCGATGAAGGTGGTTCCCTGCCCGTGGTAGCGCCCGATCTGGGCGAAGTTGTAGTCGGACGCCTCGTCGCCGTGGGTCGACCACTTCTGGAAGGCACGGATGTTGATGTCGGGGTCGAGCCGGTAGATCTGCGGATCCTCCTCGTTCACACCCACGTCCGACTGGCTGAACGCGTAGACGGCGAAGCCGGCCGGAGGGTGGGTGTCGGGCTGCGACCCGCCCGGCTCCGTGCCCCACACCAGCGATCCGCCGACGTAGACGGCGACGTGGTCCCACTCCGCCGCCGTTGTCTTCGTCCCGTCGTAGGAGTAGTCGTCACCCTGGTCGAACATGCTCCAGTCAGACTTGGCGACCCGCCCCTGGATCTCGCCGGTGCTCTGACCCGCGCCGAGGTTCCCCGCCCCGGCGGTGAAACCGAGTTCGAGATAGGTGTCGGCGCCGGTGACCGGGCCGGTCGTCTTCACGAACCTGGCCGTGACGTTGCCGCAGCCCTTCGGCGTGTAGTCGCAGTAGTACCTGGGTGTGACGGTCCCGTCCGCGGTGAACCAGTAGCGGACCGTCACGGTGTTCAGCGGGATCGCCGTGGATCCGGTGTTCGTCAGGTCGATCAACGGGCCGATCTGGTTGCTGGCCGTCCCGTAGTAGGTGTGGTAACGCAGCCTGATCGCGTCCGTCGCGGCGGCGGCCGGGTGCGCCGGGGCCATGAGCGCGAGGGTGCACAGCGACGCCAGGGCGCACAACGATGACCGCGGTAATCCGAATCTCCGTGACATCCTGGTACCTCCACTGGGCCGGCAGCCGGCGATCTTCTCGGGGGCATGGTCTCCAGACGTCGCCCGTGCGAGCAATGATCGATTCCCTGCGGCGCTGGGAGGCGATGCGCCGCATCCGGTGAGCAGAGCGAGTGCGCGGCTGCGCCGTGACGCCCGATGAAGATTTCACGACAACGCGGCCCTCCGCGCCGTCGGCCGTGAGGGGCTCCGAACGGTTCCCTAACTCACCCGATAGCGATTATCCAAATACCCTGTGTTACGGTTCGATCGTCATTTAGCGCCCTGATACGCGACATTGGGTACCACGTTGCCATGACATCCCAGCCGAAGCTCGATCCGCTCGACGTCGCCTGGAGAACGTGCGGCGTCTCGGCCGAATGCCTGGGCGCCGCCTGGGAGCCGTATGACCGGTGTCTCGCACATCTCGGCCCGGCGGAGGTGGAGAGCGTCCTGCGGGGACTGGTCCCCGGCCAGGGCATCGATCTGCGCGGCACCACCCTGGCGGAAGACCTGCTCACCCGCGTCCTGGAAGGCATGGAGCGGCGCCTGGGCAGAGCGCGGTTCGACCGCGCGGTCTTCACCGGGCCGGCGCGCTTCGGCGAAGCCGTCTTCGCCGGTGACGCGACCTTCGAGCACGCCCGGTTCGACCACCTCGCCTCGTTCTTCGGCACGAGCTTCACCGGAAACGTGTCCTTCGGTGAGGCCCGGTTTCATCGCCAGCTCTCCCTGCACGGCGCCCGAGTCCGTGGTCATGGGCGTTTCGACCGCATTCGGGTCGGCGGTGACGCCCTTTTCAGCGAGGCCCGGTTCGACCGGGACACCTCGTTCCGCGGGGCCGACTTCCGTGGGTTCGCCGCGTTCGACGGTACGGCGTTCGCCGGTGATGTCGGCTTCCGCGGTGCCGGCTTCCGCGGTGCCGGTTTCCGCCGGGCCGTCTCCTTTCGCGCGTCGGCCGTCGGGAGAAGCGCCGCGTTCGACGGCCTGCGCTTCCACGGGCCTGCCTATCTCGGCCCGATGCTGGTCGGGCGGCGCCTGTCGCTCGCGGACGTCCGCGCCGGCGGCCCGCTGCACGTCCACACCGGCGACTGCCGGGTGACCCTGCGCGCCGCGGTCGTCACCGGCCCGTTCACCGCGCGGCTGTCCGCCGCGGACATCGACCTGCGGGACGCGACGCTCACGGCGCCGTCGGTCGTCACCCGTGGCGGGGGACGGGTGCGCATCACGTCACTCGATGACCTCGACGCCGGCGCGCTCACCCTCAACGGCGCCGATCTTCGTACCTGCGGTCTCGGCGGGCTCCGCCGGCCCGAGGGGTTACGCCTGTCGGACTGCCTGTTCGCGACCACCCCCGCCGGGGTCAGGTGGCGGCTCGGGTGGCCTCCCGTCCGGTGGTGGACCCGCCGCGTCGTCCTCGCCGACGAGCACCTCTGGCGGGGCTGGTCGCCGAGCGAGGTGGCGGCGGGCGGCCCGCCTACCAGGCGGCCGGTCGACGCCGGCTGGCTCGCGGCCCTGTACGAGCGGGTGCGGCCGGGCGTGGGCGACGCGAAGACCTCAGCCGACTTCGCGTTCGCCGCGATGGAGATGCGGCGGCTGAGCAGCCCCCGCGTGCGGGCCAGGATGCTGCTGTCCGTCTACTGGCTGGCCTGCGGGTACGGCCTGCGCGCCGGACGGGCGATCGGCTGGCTCACGCTCGTCGCCGCACTGGCGGCGGGCACGCTCTACTGGGCGGCGGGCACGCGCCCGGCGAGACATTGGGTCGGCCCGCACTCCCGCGTCGCCGTCGTGCGTTCGAAGCCGCCGGTCTCCCCGGCTCCGCGAGCGCTGCACAGATGAGCACTCGCTCTCACCGGCGGCCTGGCGCCGGAAGGACGAGCGCGCGTTCTCACTGGAGTTCATTCTCACTGAAGTTCATGAATCCTCCCTGAGGCCGGCGGCGACGCGGCGAGCAGGCGCGCGGCCTCGATCACCGTCTCGCGGCGGCGGGCCAGGGCGGCCTCGTCGGTCTCCTCATTCAGGACAATGCGGCACATCCTGGGCACCGCGAAGTTCCAGGCGATCAGTCCCATGAGAGTGAACAGCAGATCCTGGGCGGCGCGAACGCGCGCGTGATCCGGAAGATGGCAGGCGATGCCCCCGTCCATGAGATGCCGGACCTTCTCATGGAAGCCCTCCCGGCGCTCCCGCTCAGATTCGCCGGGTTCGTCGCACGCCTCCAGCGCCTCCCACAGCAGCAGCCTGACCAGTTCCGGGTGTTCCTGGTACCAGTCGAAGACCTGGCCGACCGACTCGGCCACCGCGTCCGGATCGATGGAGACGGAGGCGCGGAGCTCCTCCAGCTTGGCCCGGAGGATGACGGCGAAAAGCTTCTCCTTGCCGCCGTAATAGAGGTAGATGGCCTGCTTGTTGGCCCTGGCTGCCGTCGCGATCCGCTCGACTCTGGCCCCCGCCAGGCCGTGTTCGGCGAACTCGGCGGCGGCGGCGTCGAAGATCCGCCGTCTGGTGTCCTCCGCGTCATAGGCCATGAGGGAATTGAACCATCCGGTTGACTCCTCTCCGTCCGGGACGGCAGTATCGACCACGAATAAAAAAACCGGATGGTTTAATTCATCGGAGGGCCTCCATGAGCTCCACGCTTCCCGTCCCCGTTCGTCCGCCGCTTCCGCACGCCCTCTCCGGCACGACCGCCGTACTCATCGGCGGCAGCTCGGGCATCGGGCTGGCCGCGGGCGTCCTGCTCCGTTCGGTCGGCGCCCGCGTCGTACTGGTCGGCCGCGACCGCGACCGGCTGCAGGCCGCTGTCTCCCAGGTGCGGCGCGCGAGCCCGGCCGGGGATACCGACGACGCCGTGCTGGGCGTTCCCGGCGACGGCGGGGACGAGCGAACTCTCGCAGAGGTCTTCGACCGGGCCGGCCAGGTCGATCACGTGTTCGTCACCGCGGGCGGGCTCAGCGGCGTCGGTCCTGTGACGGGCCTTTCGGCCGGCGACATCCGGGCGACCTTCGACTCCCGTCTGGGTGCGGCCTTCGCCGCGGCCCGGGCGGCGGCCACCCGGCTCTCCCCGGGAGGCTCGCTCACGTTCAGCTCCGGGATCCTCGTGGTCCGCCCCCTTCCCGGCATGAGCGCCCCGCTGTCGGTCGCCGGTGCCGTGGAGACCCTCACCAAGGCCCTCGCCGTCGAGCTCGCCCCCGCCCGGCTGCGCGTGAACGCCGTCCGATTCGGCCAGATAGACACCCCGCTGCTGCGGTCACGCTCGGGGCTCGACTCCGACGACGCCATCGCCGCCGCCGGCTCGACCGTCCCCCTCGGCCGCATCGGCACCGCCGAGGAGGCCGCCGCCTCGGCGCTCTTCCTCATGGCCAACAACTACATCACCGGCCAGGTCATCACCGTCGACGGCGGCGCGACCCTCACCTGATCACCCATCGGAGAATCACGCGCCGGGGTCCGGCCCCGGTAAATCAGGCGGCCTGAGCCGGGGCGGGAGCGTGCACGGCCTGCAGGACACGTTGGTGGGTCAGCCAGCCGACCGGCGCCGTCCGCCGCTCGTCGAGGACCGGCAGGCCGGTGCCCGGTGCGGAGACCAGGATCGACAGCGCCTGCAGAATGGTCATGTCCGCCGTGATGGGGGACGGCAGCTCCGTGAGATCGTCGACGGTCAGCCGGCGTGTCTCTTCCTCGGTGAGCGCCTCGGCCGCGGCACGCGCGGTTATGGTGCCGCGATAGGTCCCGTCCGCTCCGACGACCGGCAGGGCACCGTGCGGCGACCGCGACAGGATCGGCACGGCGTCGCCCACGGGCATCGAGGCGGGCAACGGGCTGGGAAGGGCCTCCACGACCTCCCGTACGGGGACGGTCGCGAACGGCCCGTGCTCCGCACGGGCGTCGAGATCGATGCCGCGGCGGCGGAGTTTGAGCGTGTAGATGCTGTCCTTGCTCAGGACCCGGGCGGTCAGCGTCGCGAGCACGATGGCGAGCATCAGAGGCAGGATGATGCTGTACTCGCCGGTCAGCTCGAACAGCACCACGACGGCCGTGATCGGCGCGCGCGACGCCGCGGCGAAGACCGCGCCCATGCCGACCAGCGCGTACGCTCCCGAAGCCCCGGACACCCCCGGGGTGACGAGATGCTGGAGGCCCACCCCGTAGGCGGCACCGAGCATCGCGCCGATGAACAGGCTCGGGGCGAACACCCCGCCCGAGCCCCCGATGCCGATCGTCAGGCTCGTCGCGAGGATCTTGCCGACCAGCAGCGCGAGCAGGAAACCGACGACGTATCGGCCGTCGACCGCGTTCTCCAGCACGGGGTAGCCCACGCCGTACAGCTGCGGCAGGACCAGCAGGACTCCCCCGAGCACCACGCCACCGGCCGCGGGCCGCAACCACTCCGGCCCCCGCCAGACCTTGTCGCACAGATCCTCGATGCGGTACAGCACGCCGCTGAAGGCCGTCCCGGCCACGCCGGCGAGCAGACCGAGGCCGGCGAACATCAGATACTGCACCGGGTGGTCGACGTGGAAGGCGGGCAGCCGCAGAAACGGCGCGTCCCCCAGGGCGGAACGGCCGACGACACTGGCGGTCACGCTCGACAGGACGACGAACCCGAACGACTCGACGGTGAAGTCGCGCAGGATCAGCTCCATCGCGAAGAACACACCGGCCAGCGGCGCGTTGAACGTCGCCGCGATGCCTCCCGCCGCCCCGCAGGCGACGAGGCTGCGCATCCGGCCCTCGGGCACCCTCAACAGCCGACCGGCCGTCGAGCCCAGTGCCGCGCCGATCTGCACGATGGGACCCTCGCGCCCCACCGACCCGCCCGAACCGATGCACAGCGCGCTGGCCAGCGCCTTGATCACCGTCACCCGCGGTGGTATCCGGCCGTCGCGCTGCGCCACCGCGTACATGACCTCGGGCACCCCGTGTCCCCGCGCCTCACGGGCGAACCGGTCCACCAGGGGGCCGTACAGCGCCCCGCCGATCGAGGGAGCGACGAGCACGAACCACACGCCCAGCCACGGCACGCGCGGGTTGCCGAGGGCCGTGGCGGCGGAGTAGTCGGCGTGGCCGGAGAACAGCTCTGTGAAGGTGTTGACCAGCCAGCGGAACACGACGGCCCCGAGCCCCGCACCACACCCCACCACGAATGCCAGAGCCATGAGACCCCACTGGGCCTCGCGGATCCACGTGACGAAGCCTGGTCGCCAACGAATCTTCCGGAGCGCAGGCATCACCATTGCAGTATGCAATAGTTTGGCGGTATATCCAATTTGGCCCACGGGGCCGTATGCGCCTGGCGTCACAGAGCCCACGGCACCAACCGCCCGAGCCGCCCGGAACACTCCGCTCCGCGCGCCGGCCGGTCCGGGGCGCCGGGCGGGCTCTACAGCCATCCGCGGTCGTCGGCGACGCGGACCGCGCCCATCCGGTTCTGCGCGCCTGTCTTGGCGATCGCCGCCGACAGGTAGTTCCGCACGGTCCCTTCGGACAGATAGAGCTTCGCGGCGATCTCGGCGACGGTGCCGCCGGAGCGGGCCGCGTTCAGCACGTCGCGTTCCCGTCCGGTCAACGGGGAGTCGCCCGCCGCCAGGGTCGCCGCCGCGAGCACGGGGTCCACGACGCGTTCGCCACGCATGACCCGGCGGACGGCGTCAGCCAGGGCCTCGGGCGGTGCGTCCTTGACGACGAAGCCGACGGCGCCCGCGGTCATGGCCCGCCGCAGGTAGCCGGCGCGTCCGAAGGTGGTGAGGATGATCACGCGGCACTGCGGCACCTGCGCGGTGAGCACCGCGGCCGCGGCGAGGCCGTCGAGGCCGGGCATCTCGATGTCGAGCAGGGCCACGTCGGGACGGTGGACGCGGGCCGCGTCGACGACCTTGTCGCCCCGATCCACCGAGGCCACGACCTCGAAGTCGTTTTCCAGGTCGAGCAGCGCGGACAGGGCCGCGCGGATCAGGTCCTGGTCGTCGGCGAGCAGCAGCCGGATGGTCATACCGCGTTGTCTCCTGTCGTGGCGAAAGTCACCTCAGGATCCGCCCGGCCGAGGGTGACGCGCAATCGCCAGCCGCAGGGGTCTGCCGGGCCGGCCTGCACCGTCCCCCCGGCGGCTGCGACTCTCTCCCGCAGCCCGATCAGGCCGTTGCCGTTGGGCGCGGCGGCCCCCGTCCCGTCATCGACGATCTCCACGCCGAGCCGTGAGAGGGTCACCGTGCACCGGGTGGCTCGGGCGTGACGCACGACGTTGGTGATGCCCTCCCGCACGATCCAGCCGAACAGTTCCTGGTGGGCGGGCTCGACCAGGTCGGCGGCCGTGGGCAGGTCGGCGACGACGCCGGCCGCGCGCAGCAGTTCCCGGCCGCGGGCGAGTTCACCGGCGAGGGTCACCTCGTTGTAGCCGGACACGGCGGCCCGCACGTCGGTGAGCGCCTGGCGGGCCAGCCCCTCGACGGCGGCGATCTCCTCGACGGCGCGGGGCGATCCGCTCGTGGCGAGGCGGCGGGCCAGACCGCTCTTGACGGTGATGACGGTCAGCGAGTGGCCGAGCAGGTCGTGCAGGTCCCGGGAGATCCGGGCCCGTTCGGCCTCCGAGGCCAGCCGGGCGACCTCGGCACGAGCCTCAAGCAGGGCACGGTTACTGATGGCGATCTCGGAGAAGCCGACCACCGTCAGGCCGGTGAAAACGATCATGACCGCCTGGGTCCAGCCGAACCCGAGATGCCAGGGACGCACCGCCCAGGGCACCACCAGCGCCGCGAAGGCGCCGCCCGCGATGATCGGCACCAGGTATCGGCGCCGTATCATCGCGGCCAGGGAGACCACGACGACGCCCAGATAGAAGGCGAAGTCACGGGCGATGGGCAACTCCGCCGCGAACAGCACGGTCATGAGCCCGAGCAGCGTCCACACCCAGGTCGGCCGGTTCCGCGCGAAGGCCAGGCCGGCCAGCACGTACGCGGCGCAGAAGACGGCCACGATGGCATACCCGACGATCGCCGTGACGCCGTTCGCGTATTCGGCCACGCCGGAGGCGGCCACGGCCGGGAAGACCAGCATTCCGGTCGCGAGGAAGGTGCGTCGCCAGCCCTGGGCCCATCGCTGCGGATCGCCGTCCGGCATGCCTGTCACCTGGTTTCCCTCTGCCGCCCGCCATGCCCGGCCGGCGGTGCTGACCACGGCATGGTAGACGGCGTTCCTGTGTGTGGTGTGTGCGGATGGCGGGGCTCACGCGGTGGCGAACACCGAGCGCAGGTGCCGCCCGTAGGCCGTCGCGACCACGCCGAGCAGCAGCAGTCCGCAGGCGGCCTGTTCCAGCTTCATCCACACGGGGAACATGCCGGGCAGCGCGATGATCACCACGATCGCGGTCACCATGACCGCGGCGATGACGCGCAATCTGCGGTACGCGCCACGGGAGCCACGCGCCGCGCGGACCGCGAAGGCGTACGTGAACGCCGCGCTGACCGTCACGATGGTGCCGCGGACCCAGACGGCGGAGTTGACCATGGTCGTGTCGTCGCGCAGCAGAGCGACGACCATCAGGGTCAGCACGCTGAGCGCGAGGTATCCACCGGTGAGCATCCGGATGGTGGTGAACGCCTTACGGCTACGGGGGTCGGCGAGGCCGGTGCTGGAGGTGTCTGTCATGCCCACGATCGTCGCCGCGAGCACCGGCACCGGGGCAGTGTGATCACACCTCGTTCGTCCATGACATTCGTCAGACTCAGCCTGGATGCACCACGTCATTTCTCTGACCGGTTTCCGGTCCGATTCCTCTACGAGGAGACCGTTTCGCCAGGTGACGGCGCTGTCTTCGGGCGTGGAAGGGTCGCCGCGCGCGTCGCGGCTTGTCCACTGGGGGTGGGCTCGGAGGCGGGGCTTGGTGCGCGGGTGCGCGGGCGACCGTCGGGGTGCCGGCGAAGACTTGCTCGACGATCGCATGATCACGGTGCCGCTCTTCGCCGACGCGCGGCGGTGATCGACTCGGCCACGAACGAGATCTGGCGGACGTTTCCCCACCTCAGGCAGCGCAGGAAAGAGCCGAGTGTGGACGGGGCGCGGATGCCGGTAAACAGCTTGTCCATGCCGCCGTGCCGCAACGCGTCCAGATCGGCGATGGAGTCGGCCCCGGCGGTCATCCGGCCACGATCGAGCCGATTTTCGCGGCCGCGTTGACACCGAGCCGGTCGGCGATGGCCACCTGCTCGTCCACGAGCCCGCCATGACGCCCTTCTACGCGTGGAGCGCGGGGTGGCTGGATCTCTACTCGATGGCGTCCTTCCTGTCGATCCTCCTGGGGGTGGCCGCGGGTTCAGCGGGCGTCCTCACGGTGGTCAAACTGCGAGGGCCCGCACGGGGACCTGCCTGAACGCGGCCTCGAGTATGTGGTCGATTTCATTAGACTGAACGACGTGCCGACCCGAGCCGAGCAGCGCCGTCAGACCGAGGACCGCATCCTGGCCGCCGCTCGCAAGATCTTCGCCGAGCGGGGCTACGACCGCACGACCATTCGCGCGATCGCAACCTCCGCCCGCACCGACCCGGGCCTCGTCATGCGGTATTACGGCAGCAAGCAGGCACTCTTCGCGTACGTGACCCGAGCGGAGCGGGAGACGGAGCGCGAGAACGCGCCCCCGGCGGACCCGCGAGCGGTGCCCGAATTCCTGATCACCGCGCTGCGCGCCAAGCTGACCGACGAGCCGGTCGAGTTCCTGGCGATGCTGCGCTCAATGCTCACCCACCCCGAGTCGGCCCGCGATGTGTGCGACACCTTGAACGAGCTGCAGCGACAGGCCGCGGCGGCCCTGCCGGGCGACGACGCCGCCCTTCGCGTCGGCCTGGGCGGAGCCCTCATGATCGGGACGATCATCGGCCGTTACATAATGGAGCTCGACGGTCTCCAGGACGCGCCCGTCGACGCGATCATCGAACGGCTGCGCCCGGCCTTCGAGGCGCTGCTCACCTCTTGACCCCCTTCCTCCGGCGGCGGCAAATCACCGGCGTCGACGTCGCAGAGCCATGCCCTCCCCCGGGCGGCGTCTCGCGTGCGGCTCAGCCGCAGTTCCCCCAGGTGTATCGGCCGCTCAGGAACGTGTCGACGACGCCGTCGTACTGGACACACTTGTCGGTCGCGTTGGCCTTCACCGCGGCGTAGTACTTGTAGTCGTTGCCCTGGGTCTTCCAGGAACCGCCCTGCACCAGCAGGCCCGCGTGCACCCAGGTCGCCGTTCCGATGTGCACCGCCTTGATCGTGGTCACGCAGTTGTCGCCGGTCGCGCTGTTGTACATCAGGTAGACGTCGCCCACCTTGGCACCCTTGCTGTCGCTGATCGTCCGGTGCCCGTCGGTCGTGGAGGCCCAACTGCCGCCGAAGTCGTTGTTGCAGGCTTGCGCCGGCGTGTAGGGGTTGGTCGCGGCCTGGGCCGGAGAACCGGCCAGCGCCGCCACCGCGGCCGCCGACACGCCCAGAACGACCAGTCGTCGAGCGAACTTGCGCATTTCTACTCCCCTGTTTTCGCGTGAGATCCGCGCCTTGATCGTCTGCCTTCGAGCCGAACACGCCCCCTGCCGATGCGTTTGGTGAGTCGAAGAATGGCTCGTCGTCCGCATGAGGGCCCGAGTTCGATCGGAGCGGACGGAAAGAGCACCGGCACTGAGACGTCGAGTTCGACGGGCGCCTGTGCTCTTCCGCCTGAATCGTCGCGTGTACGGACTCAGCCGCAGTTGCCCCACGTGTAGCGGCCGGCCGCGTAGTATTCGACGTCGCCGTCGTACTGGACGCACTTGTCGGTCGCGTTGGCCTTCACCGCGGCGTAGTACTTGTAGTTTCCGTTCTGGGTCTTCCAGGAACCGCCCTGCACCAGCAGGCCCGCGTACACGTGCGTCGCCGTGCCGACGTCCACCGCCTTGATGGTGGCCACGCAGTTGTCGCCGGTCGCGCTGTTGTACATCAGGTAGACGTCGCCCATCTTGGCGCCGCTCAGGTTGTTGATCGTCCGGTGTCCGTCGGTCGTAGAGGCCCAGTTGCCGCCGAAGTCGTTGTTG
>NZ_JAFCNB010000037.1 GCF_017896165.1 Microbispora oryzae | reverse complement strand
TTGACTACGGTAAGCATGGGCGTGCCCTCCCAGCCGACGCGCCAACGTCGGCCTACTCAGTGACCTTCGAATCGATCACTCGGGAGGGTACGCCCCCGAGCCGATCCACAGGTTCTGAGCATTGCTCATGCATATGGCGGCGCGATCCCGCCTGGCACACACTGGCCGAGAAGGCGACCCTGATCGCCGGCTGCCCAACTCGCGAAAGCCGCAGACCCCGACGGAGTGATCAGTGCGCGTGACGCTCGCATTAGTAGCCTTCGCCGTATTTCTCTTAGCCATCTGGGCCGCTTTCCCGATGAGAGGCGGCGACGAACTGGGCGGGCCTAACAGCCAGATCGGCTCTCAGTTGTCCTCTGACGGCACGGTTTTCCTGAGCGTCCGCGACATCGACCTGCGCGCACGTCAGGCGACCGTCAGTGCGGACCTGCAACTCCAGCTACCCGACGTGGACGAAGAGGCTCTCGGGACGATGAGAGTCTGGTCGGGCGCCACTGGCGTCGCAAGGTCGGGCATCACCACGCAGACGGTTTCCACTCAGATCCGCTTGCGCGACATGTACGGCGTCTTCGCGCCGCTGCCGGATTTCAAGGTGCCGCTCACGGGCTCCATGACCGCCTACCCGCACGACCGCTACTCCGCCAGGTTCCAGATTGAGATCAGCGTCCCCGACGGCGTCGAACTGCCACCGCTGCCCGACGGGACGAAGCGGATGTCGCCGCGGACTCTCATGCTCTTCGTCTCCACCATCAAACTTGACGACAATCTGACCGACTGGACGCTCCCGCGCCTGGGCGACAACCCGCACAGCTTCTACGTGGACACCGGAGGCAAGGTCGAAGGCACCCGGCCCGGCAGCAACGTGATCCACAGGCTACGCCTGGACACGGCTATCCAGGTCGACCTCACCCGCCGCCCGAACGCGCTCGCCTTCGTGTACGCCATCCTGACGACCCCCGTCCTACTCGTTCTCGCCCTCGCACTGCGCCGGCAGAGTAAGAACACCAGCCCCTTGGAATTGGCGGCCGCTCTGCTGGCGGTCATTTCCTTGCGTCAGGTCCTGGTTCCATCAGACATTTCAGGCTTCACCATTCTTGACAAGGTGCTGGGGATCGAGGTGGCGTTCATCACCGCCGTGACGCTCTACGCGTACGCACGCGAACACTGATCACAGCCCTAAGGCCCCGCACCATGGCGTGGCGGTGACCCAGCTACTTGAGAGCCGCGGCGGCGAGGCGCAGTTCGCGAAAGGCCTGGTCGACCTGGTCGTGGAGGGGAACGGACGGTTCCTGCATCCAGCGCCGGGTGGCGACGGCGAAGGTGTCCATGGCGACCTGGGCGCACAGAGGCGCGATACGGGCGTCGACGCCGCGGGCTTGCAGGGCGTCGGTCAGCGCGTTCACCAGAAGGGCGCGCTTGGCCAGGGAGCGTTCCTGGAGAGCGGGGGTTTCGGCGATGAGCCGGACGCCGGGCTCGGTGAATGGGCGGTTGCGTTCGAACAGGGGCACCGTCTCGTGGAAGGCCGCGCGCAGGGTCGGTAGCGGTTTCGTGCCGTGCGGGACGGCGGCGACGGCCTGGACGAGCAGGTCACGCAGTTCGGTTTCTCCGTCGAAGAGCATCTCGCGTTTGTCGGCGAAGTGGCGGTAGAAGGTGCGCTCGGTCACCCCGGCGCGAGAGGCGATGGCTTCGACCGGCGTCTGCTCGAAGCCATGTTCGGCGAACAGTTCCAGTGCGGCCTGCTGAAGCCGCCGACGCACCGCTTCCCCACTTCTCGGCATGAGCCGACCCTACCACTTGCGTCAGACTATGACATGCTTTAGCGTCACAGTCTGACACTAATAGCGTCAGAGTATGACATATAGAGCGATTCTGCCTGTCGACGGCGGCAGCACCGCCGGCAGCGGCCAGCCTCCCCTGTTCTGATCCCGGAAAGGACTACGACGATGGCCTACGACATCGACCCCGAACTCGCCGCCGCGCTGGACGCCATACCCAAGAGCCCCAACGGTTCCCTGCTGGACTTCTCCGACATCCCCGCCTTCCGCGCGCAGATGGAGACGGCCGGAGCCCAGCTTCCCGTCCCCGCCCCGGACCCGGGAGTCAAGATCGAGACGCTGGGCATCCCGCGCGAGGACGGAACCGTGCTCGACGTGGTGATGTTCTACCCCGGCAGTATCGACCAGCCCCGCCCGTCCCTTCTCTACTTCCACGCCGGCGGGCAGGTCCTCGGCAGCGCCCACGACCCCATCGCCCACGTGTACGCCGCGGCCATGGCCCTGCGACTCGACATCGTGCTGGCCGTGGTCGACTACCGCCTCGCACCGGAAACCCGGGCCCCGGGAGCGGCCGAGGACGGCTACCTCGCCTTCACCCACCTCTCCGAGCACGCCTCCGAGCACGGGATCGTCCCGGACCGGATCGGACTCGCCGGGGCGAGTGGCGGCGGGGCGCCCGCCACTGCCACCGCGCTCATGGTCCGCGACCGCGGCGAGGGCCGGCCGCGGCTGCTTTCGCTGAACTACCCGATGCTCGACGACCGCAACGAGACCCCGTCCAGCCACGAGATCGTCGACCTCGGCATCTACGACCGCCGGGAGAACGAGTACGCCTGGGCGGCCGTGCTGGGTGACCGCACAGGCGCCCCCGATGTCCATCCCTACAGCGCGCCCGGCCGTGCCACCGATGTGGCCGGCTTGCCGGACACCTTCATCGCCGTAGCCCAGTACGACGTCTTCCGCGACGAGAACATCGACTTCGCGCAGCGGCTGATCGCCGCCGGTGTCCCCGTCGATCTACACCTCTACGCCCACGCCTTCCATGCCTGGGATGTGTTCGCTCCCAGCTCGGCCCTCGCCAAGACCTTCGAACAGACCTGGCACGACTATCTGCGCCGCCACCTTCGCGGGTAGAAAACCCCGTCGGCACGATCACGTTCCGTATCCCGGTCGAAGACCGGGACGACGCCGGCGCCGATGCACACGAAGCCGGCCGCCGCGGCGGCCGTCCGCGGGTCGTCGCCCCGGACGGCCGATTGGGCCTCGGCGAGGGCGGCGGCGGGCGGGCGCCCGGCGGCCAGCCGTTCGTGGAAGGCCACCATGACGGGGGTCGTCGCCGCGTCGGGGATCGGCAGCACCGACGCGACGAGCTGCGACGTGCCACGGGCGAGGAACGCCACGGCGAGGCCCATCAGCTCGTCGCCGGTTCGCACCACGGAACGGCCGCTGTCGCAGGCCGCGAGCACCAGCGTGTGCGGCACCCTCGGCAGCCGCTCCACGTCGTAGGCCATCAGCGGTCCGTCGGCGAGGGCGATGCCGGAGAACAGCGGGTTCTCCGCCGACAGGTGACCGTGCGCGGCGAGATGAGCGAGATCCGCCCGCGGCAGGGCGGCCGAGACCGCCTCGACCGTCGCCGCGGCTCCGGCGAGCACGGTGCCGTCGTGGATCGCGCCGACGGCCGCCGCCTCGGGCCCCGCGGCCGGCAGTCGCGGGCCCGCCACCGCGACTACCCGTCCCCCGGCCGCGACGCCCACGCCGCCGCTGCCGTCACCGTCCGTTCCTTCCGCCGACGCGATGCGGGTCCGGGCGAGGTGCCACAGAGTCGCGGACGGCGCGACGGTCACGGGCCGTCCCGCGCAGGACGGCAGGAGGGACCAGGGCAGGCTGTGCAGCGGTCCGGTGGGCACCACGACGAGCGGGCGGTCGCCGATCTCGGCCAGCGGCCCGAGCAGCAGGGCGTCGAGCCGGGCGGCCGCGGCGTCCAGTAGCGCGGCGGACGCGGACAGCACCTCGGGCCGGGCGTCCGGGCGCGCGTTGCGCCGCACGGCGAACGTCAGCCGCTCGATCAGGTCGGCCGCCTCGGCCGTCGCCCCGAGGCGCCGGACGCCCACGCGGCCGTCCACCACGGTGAGCACGTGCAGGTCGGCGCCCCGGCGGACGTATTCGACCAGTGCCCACGAACCGAGCGAGGTGGCGAGGCCCCGGGGCGTGACCGGGGCCGCGGGCGCGTCGCCGGGCGTGCCGGCGAGCCGGCGGCTGTGGTCGCGGATGCGCCGTTCCAGGTCCGCCTGCCGGGCGAGCAGCGGGGCGGGCGCCGCCGCCTGACCGGCCAGGTCCCTCGTGACCGAGCGCAGCCGGGCCAGCAGCGCGGTCAGCATGGGGTCGTCGGGCGGACGGACCGGCGCGGCCAGCAGACGGCTGGCCCGGGCGCGCTCTGACCACTCGAGGAGGCCGTCGGGGCTGCCGGTCTCGAAGGCCACCTCCAGCCCCAGCGCCACCAGGTCGGCCCGGTGCGCCGCCGCGTGCACCCGCAGGTCGGTGGCCCCCATCGCTGAGGCGTGCTCGTCCAGGACCCGCAGGCCCGTCCGTACGGCGGCGAGCACGCCGCGCGTGTCCCCCTCGGCCCGCCGTTGAAGCGCCCGCGCGTACCAGCCGCGCGCCCGGACGAGCGCCGGTCCCCGGGACCGGGACGCCGCCGCGGCCCGGCTCAGGTAGCCGCTGGCCACACCCGCCGTCCGGGAGCGCCGCTCGGCGGTCACCTGCGCGGCCACGATCGCGGCGTCCAGCGCCGCCGCGGGCCATCCCGCCGCGTCCAGGGTCGCGACCATGACGTCGATGACCGCCGCCGGGAGGCGCGGCGGGCGGCCGGCGGCGCGCTGGGCGGACAGGACGGATAATCGGGCTAATTCCGTCCATTCCCGCCGCCCCTGGGCGCGGAAGCGGCGCAGCGCCGCACGGGCGTGGCCCAGCGCGGCGGCCGGATCGCCGGAAAGGATCTCGGCCTGCGCGAGCAGCACCTGCACCTCGGGCACCTTGAGCGAGCGGCGCTCGCGGCGGTAGGCGTCCACCGCGCGGGCGGCGGCCGCCTTCGCCTCGGCCGTAAGCCCCACCGACAGCAGCAGCTCGGCCCGGTCCTGGTGCAGCGTGCCCAGTTGAGCGCCATGCGCGCCGATGATGCGCTCGGCCCGGTCGAGGTGGCGCAGCGCGGCCGGTACGTCACCCCGAAGCGTCTCCATGAGACCGAGGTTGTTGGCGATCAGGCCGATCGTCAGCGGGCGGCCGAGCTCGCGCGCCAGCGTCTCCGCCTCCAGCAGGTCGCGTTCGGCCGCGGCGAAGGCGTGGCGGTCGGAGTGGACGAGGGCCCGGTTGATCAGCATCCGCTGCACGCCGAGCAGGTCGGCGTGCCGGCGCAGCACCTGCAGCGCCGCCTCGAACTCGGCGAGCGATTCGTCGAGGCGGCCGATCACGTGCAGCACGATCGCGCGCTGCGCGCGGGCGCGGGCGGCCGCCATGCCGGTCAGATCCGGCAGGGCGGCGTCGATCTCGCGCAGCGCGGCCTGCGGCCTGCCCCGTTGCAGGATCGCGAAGGCGAGCTTGTACCGTGCCTCGGCGGCCAGGTCGGCGCGGCCGGCCCGCACGCCCCAGGCGGCGGCGCGGCTCAGGTGCCTGATGGCGTTGTCGAGCTCGCCCACGTGCAGGAGCGCGTGCCCCCAGGCGCGTTCGGCCGTGGACGCCGCCACGGCGTGGCCCGCACGGGCCGCGCGCCGGGCGGCCCGCTCGGCTGCCGGGAGACCCGAGACGGGGTCGCGGTCGACCGCGGCCAGCGCCGCCTCAGCCTCGGCCGGCGACTCATCCGCCGGCTCCACCGCCGGCTCGGCCCTGGCCACTGAGCCATCCGGCGGGCCGCCGCTGCCGCCGGGAACGCCGGAGGCGCGTGCTGGAGCGTTCCCGTGGGCCCTTGCGCCCGGCGGCGTTTCCTGCGTTGGATGTATCACGGCCAGGCCCTCGTGGCTCCGTCTGAGGAAGTTCGCGTTCCGGATAAGTCGTGACCCCGGGAAAGGACACTATCCAGATGCCAGTCGACGCGGGCACCACATCGCACCAACCGGACCAACTCATCGTCGACCTCCTGCACCTGGACGTCGTCGAGCGCATGCTGAACGACTTCGGCGTCGTGCACGCCGCCCTCGCCCCCGACGACCGGGACGAGCTCCTCGGACTGGCCCGCCTGCGCGACCTCAAGGACGCCGACGACGATCCCGTCGAGGTCGGCGAGCTCCTCGCCCTGCTGCGGGAGAAGGCGGCCGCCGACCGCGGCGGCTGGGTGCCGACGATCGGCAAGAACCGGGTCGTGGACGCGGTCATCGGCGACGGCCACAAACCCATGTCACTGCCGGACGGCGCGGTCCTGGCGAGCGGCCACAAGCCCATGCACCTGGTGAGCGGCGGGTTCTCCGCCCTCGGGCACAAGCCGATGTCCCTGGGCGAGTTCGACGTGCTGGGTCACAAGCCGATGGACGGCGGGCAGCCGGAGCCCGCCGGCCCCGCCGACGTGCCGCAGTCGCTCGCCGGACACGAGGACGCCGGGCGCGGCGTGCGGGTCGGCGTCGTCGACACCCCGCTCGCCTCCACGGAACCGGGTACGGCGGAGCACCCGCTTCCGTACCGCTCGGGGCACTCCGCGTTCGTGCGCAGCCTCATCCAGCGGGAGGCGCCGGCCGCGGAGCTCTCCGTCGAGGGGGTCCTCGACCCCGGCACGGGCCGGGCCGACTCCTGGGACACGGCCCGGGCCATGCTGCGGCTGGCGGCCGCGTTCGAGCCGGACATTCTCAACCTCTCCCTCGGCTGCTTCACGCTGTCCGGGGGGCCGCCGCTGGTGATCTCCCGCGCGATCGAGCGGCTCGCCCCGCGGGTGCTGGTCGTGGCCGCCGCGGGAAACCACGGCGCGCTCCCCCACCTCAGCTCCGGACGCAGCCGGCGTTCGGCCTGCTGGCCGGCCGCCGTCCCACCCGTCGTCGCGGTCGGCGCGTACGGCACGGTGGACGGGCACCCGATCATGCCCGGATGGAGCCCTGACCTCCCGTGGGTGGCGTGCCTGGCGTCTGGGGAAGGGGTCGTGGGCTCGTACCTCACGGGAGAGGTCGACATCGACGGCCGCCGCGAGACCTTCCAGGGTCACGCCCGGTGGAGCGGCACCTCCTTCTCGGCCGCCCTCGTCAGCGGCGCGGTCGCCGCCCGAACGGTCCCTGGCTCGGTGACGCCCCGGCAGGCGCTGGACAAGCTCCTGGCCGAGGCCGCCGAGGTCCGGCCGTACCCGCTCGAGGGCTGACGGGTCATGCGTGACGATCCGGTCGTCGTCGACCTCGTGCTCCGGGCGCGCGAGGGCGACGCCGCGGCGTGGGACGCCATCGTCGAGCGGTACGCGCCGCTGGTCTGGGGGGTGTGCGGCCGGTACGGCGTGACCGGCAGCGACGCGGACGACGTCGCCGGCGGCGTCTGGCTGCGGCTGGTGGAGCGCCTCGACACGCTGCACGAGCCGGCCGCCCTCCCCGGCTGGCTCGTCCGCACCACCCAGCGGCAGTGCCTGCAACTGCTGCGCGCCCGTAAGCGGCAGATTCCGGTGGACGACCCCGAGCCGGGCGCCCGCGGGGAGGAGGACGGCGTGGACGGCGAGATGCTGATGGCGGAGCGGCGGCACGCCCTGCGCACGGCCTTCGCCGAGCTGCCGGCCCGGTGCCGCGAGCTGCTGAGCATGCTGTTCGACGAGCCGCCGGCCTCCTACACCGAGATCAGCGCCGCGCTCGGCGTCCCGGTGGGGGCGATCGGCCCCAGCCGCGGGCGCTGCCTGGATAGGCTGCGCAGGAGCCGGGCGCTGGCCGCTCTCCAGCTGGCCTAGGCGGTCGACGTGGACAGGGGCGACGGGGTGACGGACGTACCGAGCTGGTGGGACGACGACGACCGGCTGCTCGAGGAGCTGGGGCACGCGGTCCGCGAGGCCCGGGTGCCCGAGTCCTTCGTGCGTGCCGGGAAGGCGGCCTTCGCGTGGCGGACCGCCGACGCCGAGCTGGCCGAGCTGCGGCTCGACTCCCTGCTCTCGGCGCGGGAACCGGCGGGCCTGCGCGACGAGCCGCGACCGGACGGCTCGGGGCCGCGCGTGCTGAGCTTCGCCGCCGGCGAGCTGTCCATCGAGGCCGAGATCCATCCCGACGCGGTGCGCGGGCAGCTGGTGCCCGCGCAGTCCGGCGCGGTCCTCGTGCGGGACGACGACGGCCCCGTCCGGGAGGTCACGGTCGACGAGGTCGGCTGGTTCGTGATCGAGCCCGTCCCGGCCCGGCGCTTCCGGCTGCACATCCGCACGTCTGCCGGCGCCACCGTCATCACCGGCTGGATCGACGCCCGGCCCTAGACCGACCGGGGTCCGCCGGAAATTCGCGCAGATTCGCTGTATCACCGGTCCTCCAGCGCCATCCGACGTGCGACAGACCACCGCGTCAGCGGTGACGTACCGCACCGGAAGGACCAGGATCGTGAGCGATCCCGCACGCGCGATGAGCAAGGAAGACGCCTACGCCGAACTGCTCGACCTGCAGTCGAGCGATGTGATCCGGCTGGAGGGGGAGGGCAGCCCTGACAGGGTGAGCCTGGACGGCTGGGACGGCGAGCAGTCCCAGGACGGCAACGTCGCCGGAGTCGTCGTCCGCTACCTGGCGTCGGGCACGGTGACGTTCGGACAGCCCAGCCACCCGGCGGCGCCCGACCGGCTGGACCCCCGCAACGCGCTCGCCCTGGTGCGGCTGTGCCAGTGGCTGAAGGACACCTACAACGCAGTCGAGCTCTACCACCTCGGCATCTCCGGCGGCGGCGTCGACAACCAGGGCCGCCCGCGCACCGACTGCCACGGCCAGGGCCGCGCGGTCGACTTCGTCGGCGTCAAGGCGGTCGCCGAGGACGGCGAGGAGTGGACGCTCACCGTCAGCGACGACTGGGGGACCGTGTCGACCGCCGCGACCCCCGGCGGGAACTGGCCGCCCGGGACCGGGTCCGACACGTCCTACCGGCTCGACGACGAGGACGCCGACCCGTTCACGCGCGACTTCTGGCGCGCCGTGTACGAGTTCGTCGCCTCGGAGTGGCAGGACCGCACCGACGGCCCCGACGGGCTGGACACGCCCACGTCCATCGGTGAGCGCAGCTTCATCATGCACCCCGACCACCCGGCCACCGCCCCCGGGACGCCGCACGGCCGCGAGGCCCACAAGAACCACCTCCACCTGCAGATCGGCGTCACCGGAACGGCGGCCTGAGCATGCGCAACCTCACCTTCTGCGATATCCGGCTGTATCCCTCGACCGTGGACTCCGCCTTCGAGGAGGCCATGACCGGCGACGTCATGCCGGGTGCGGGCGACCTGCCGCACCCGCCCGGCACCCTGTTCGTGCGCAGCCTGTACCGCGAGGCCGGTTACGGGTTCCCGCCGGCGTACCGCTGCGTCGTGAACTCGATCCTGGTGAGCGACACCGGGTTCTTCGGCATGCGGCCCCGGATCGCCCGGCTCGGCGCCGACACCAAGGAGCCGCGCTTCCGGCTCGTCGCGGGCGCGGTGCCGGACGACGAGACGGCGCTGGACGTGCTGCGGACGCGGGACGGCCACTCGCTGGTGATGGCGGCCGTCCACCTCCCCCTGCGGATGATCCAGGAGACCTTCGAGAAGGAGCTGGTGGCCGCGCTCGAGGAGGAGGTCGCCGTGCCGTCCCGGCTCAGCGCGGTGTCCGGCGTGATCTGGACCCGCGACGACGAGGCCGTCCCCGGCCGGGTCGAGTACCTCGTCGCCGCGACGGGCGACTTCGCCGAGCTGCGGCTGCGGCCCCGGACGGTCGCGCGGATCGAGGCGGCCGGCGGCACGCTGGTCGAGTCGCGCGGGTTCCTTCACGTCGGCACGGTGCCGGGCGCGCCGGCGCCTCAGGCCGGGGGGTGACGGCCGTGGACAAGCTCTGCGGGTTCGTCGCTCCGTCCGGGGCGAAGGCGTACTTCTTCACCGGTGAGCGCTACATTCGCTACGACGTCGAGGCCGACGGCGCCGACGAGGGCTACCCGCTGGCGATCGCCGACCAGTGGCCCGGCCTGTTCGAGGCGGACATCGACGCCGCCCTGCCGTGGAGCGACGGCTCGGTCTTCTTCTTCCGCGGCGACGAGTGCCTGTCGTACGACATCGAGAACGGGACCGTGCTGGACGGCCCGCGGCCGATCGCCGAGATGTGGCCCGGGCTGTTCGAGTCCGGCATCGACGCCGCGATCCTGTGGGGCAGCGGCAACGCCTACTTCTTCTCCGGGGAGGAGTATCAGGAGTTCGACGGCGCGACCGGCCAGATCGACCCGGAGGCCAAGTCGGTCGCCGACGACTGGCCTGGAGCGTTCCCACGGATCGAAACCGCGCTGTGGTGGCCCAGCGGCAACCCGTACATCTTCTCGGGGGACGAGTACGCGAGGCTCGACCCGGACGACGGCTCCGTGGCCGAGGACTTCCCCCGGCCCGTCGCGGACTGGCCGGGGCTGCCGATCGGGCCGCTGGCCGAGGACCCGCCCGAGCCTGTCGCACCGGACGGGCCGACCGGCTCGGCGCGCTCGGTCAGGGACTTCTTCCCCGAGTTCAGCGCCCCGTTGGAGGGCCGGCTCCCCTACCTGTACCAGGACGTCAAGGGCCTGGTCACCACGGGCGTCGGCAACCTCGTCGACTCCCCCGAGGAGGCGGCCGCCCTGCCGTTCGTGCACAAGGACACCGGGACGCCCGCCACCCGCGCGGAGATCGTGGCCGAGTGGCACCGCATCAAGGACGCACCCGACCTCGCGAAGAAGGGGCACCTGGCGGCGAAGGCCATCCACACCCTGGAGCTGCCCGACGCCGCGATCGACGAGCTCGTCCGCAAGCGGTTCGACGTCAACGAGGCCCGGCTGTCGGCCTTCTTCCCCGGGTGGGCGGACTGGCCCGCCGACGCCCGGCTCGGGGCGCACAGCATCGCCTGGACCGGCTCGTTCTTCCCCACCCGCTGGCCGGGCTTCAACGCCGCCGCGAACGCGGGCCGGTGGGAGGAGGCGGCGGCCCAGTCCCATCTGCGGGAGGACGGCAACCCCGGACTCGCCCCGCGGAACCGGGCGAACCTCCGGCTGTTCCGCAACGCGGCCGCCGTGGTCGGCCGTGGCCTCGACCGGTCCCTCATCTACTACCCCGCCGCCCTGTGAGCGGCCTCCCCACACAGTTCAGGAGCCAGCGATGGTGAACCCAGCAGGACCGATCATGGCCGGCGGCTTCGAGACCGTCACCCTCAACGACGCCGGCGTCGAATACTCCCTCGTCTTCCTCCCCGACAAGCACAACGACGAGCTCCAGGCCCAGGGGGCCAACCCCGTCTTCTACTGGCTGCCGGAGCGGATGCGCCTGGCGCGCAAGCCGAACGGCGACCTCAGGCTCAACTTCCTGCATTTCCTCGGCGTGCAGGACGGCCAGACCAACCTCGGCGTAGCCCCCGGGCAGACCCGGGAGTCCTCAGGTGGGGTGCTCAACTTCGCGATGACCGGCGCGCCGCCCGAGGGCGTCCTGCAGGCCGCGCACAAGCAGATCCTGGAACGGATGCAGCAGGGCAGCCGGGACCGGTTCTGGCAGGTCAGGCCGGGCGTGGCCGATCGGTCCACGATCGCCGACATCCGGCCGATCCCGATCAGGAGCTCCACGCTGCGCCTGATGATCACCGACCAGGACGGCACGCAGGGCGGCAACGCGGGCGACCCGTTCTTCGTCACCGCCCAGGGCGCCGGAAGCGGCAGCCTCATCCCCACCGCCGAGCACCCGTTCATCGTCAACCTCGGCACGTTCGCGGCGGCGCAGGTGGAGCAGGGGCTGCTGGGCACCGAGGTGCCCATCGCGGTGACGGCCGACCTCACGCTGCCGCTGTGGGCGCCGATCACGCGGCTGCACATGACCGCCAACTGGGAGCGGGTGTTCAGCCACTTCACGGCCCAGGCCAACGCCAGCTGGTGGTGGAGCTCCGTCGACCTCAAGGCCACCTGGAACACGCTGCGGATGAACGGCGACATCAAGGTCGAGCTGGAGATGGACCGCACCATTCCCGGCGCGGACAACAAGGAGCAGATGGTCACCAAGTACATCGACATGCTCGTGGCGATGTGGCTGGACCAGGCGAAGCAAGTGATCTTCCAGCCGATGCCGGAGGTCCAGGACCCGGGCCCGCCCAAGTCCGGCGGGCTGCTCAACCTCTTCGGCTGGGGCTTCGGCGCGGGGTTCAACCTCAACTTCCGCCACGACCGGGTGGAGATCGCCAACTCCTTCACCTTCGAGGTCGATGAGATGTACCCGCAGCCGAGCACGATGGGCGGCAACGTGGACGGCGTGGCCGACCTGCTGGCCGCCCACCCGGAGCTCAAGAGCCGCTACCTGCGGACGCTGTATCTGGACAACTGGGAACGCAAGATCACCACGGTCTGCCGGCCCGTCATCAAGTGGCCCGACCCGGACCACGGCGTGAGCGGCGACCCGGTGAAGTTCGCCAGCGTCCAGATCGGCTACCCCGGCGTGAACGGTGAGATCGCGTGGTCCGCCCACGACTTCCTGCCGCCGCCGCGCCCGCAGGAGGTCGACGCGACGACCGACGTGCACGGCGAGGGCGCCCCCGTCGGGGAGACCACCCCGCTCGCCCCCGCCTCCTCGCCGACCCTCGTCTACGCCAGCGGCGCGACCAGCGAGCTCTTCTTCGCCCGGCAGACCCAGAAGAAGGCGGAGGAGGTCGCCGGCGCGCCGGAGGGGTGGCGCTCGGACAAGGTGTTCGTCCGGCGCACCATCCAGTTCGACGAGGCGTCGTCCGCCCTCGACGACCGGTTCTCCCGGATCATCGTCGAGGCCAACGAGGTAAACCTCGACCCGGGCCCGTTCGGCACGCTCACCGACAGCCTGAACGTGGCCGTGCGCGCCGACAACGCCGGCGCGCTCGTGCTCGCCCCGATCTCGATCAACCGGGACCTGACGACGAGCAACCAGATCGTCGAGGTGCAGGTGCAGGCCAAGGGCGAGGGCCCCGACGGCGGCGAGCGCCCGATCGTGACGTTCACCTTCACCATGGCCGACACCGGGGAGCACTACAAGGAACGCCGGTTCGCCCTCTACACGGGACAGCCGGGACGGCCGCCGGCGTACCGGTACCGGGCGCGCGTGATCATCAAGGGCACGCTGTTCGAGGACGGGGACGAGTGGATCGGACCCTGGACGGACGGCGAGGGCAGCGGCGACCTGGCCGTGCGGGTGCCGAAGAAGACCGCTCCCGGCGTCACCGTCGTGAGCCAGGACTGACCGGGATGAACACGCCAGGAGTCTCGGCCGACGAGCCGGGCCCCCGCGTCGGAGCGGCCGACGGGAGCGAGCCGCTGCTGCCGGACTCGCAGCTGGGCCCGCCCTGGTGGGCGCCCGCGCCGGAGCTCGTGCCCGCCTCCGAGGGCACGTTCCGGTTCCTGTTCCGTGTCACCGGTCACGACGACGAGGGATCGCCGGTCCTCAGCGCGACGGTCACCGCCGTGTTGCGCTTCCCCCCGCCGCCCGCCGGTGCCCAGACCGTCCCGTGGACGGACGTGAGCGTAAGGCTGCGCATCCCGTTCGTGGACGCCGACACCGGCCGGCCGAGCTCCACCGAGCTCCCGGTCGACGTGGACCGGCGCGATGACGTCGTCCGCTGCCGGGCCGAGATCAGCGGGGCCGTGGCCAGGGCCGCGTACGGCGCGCTGAGCACGCCGGGCTTCCAGCCGGCCGACGGGGCGGGGCTGGTCGTCAGCACGAGCTTCGTCGGCGTGCAGGAGACGTTCGCCGCGTGGGCCACCTCGGTCGTGGACCACGACGGGCCGGGCCGACTGGACGCGGGCCGTCTGGAGGTCGTGCCGATCCGGGGATGGCCGTTCGAGGAGCCGCTCCGCGAGGAGCACCCGATCCCCGAGGAGCATCCGAACTGGTCGGACGTGGTGACCACCGAGGTTCGCATCCCGGGCGAGCTCACGACCTCCGGGCGGGGCGCCGTCCGGCTGACCCAGGTGTCGCCGGGCTTCACGGAGTCGGCGCTCACGGACACATCCGCGGTGGAGGCTTCGCTCGCGGACTCGGCGATGGTGGAGCCGGTCTTCCTGGCGGCGCCGGCGGAGGACCTGTCGGCCCAGCTGACCATCGCCCGGGTGCCGCTCCCCCTGCCGGACGCCGGCCGGCGCCTGCTGCTCCGCGACGACCTCCGCGGACGGCGCGGCGAAATCCTCACCGGGACGAGCGGATCGGGCGGGCTCGACCCCGACGGGTTCGCCACGGACCCCCCGTCGTTCACCGTCGACATGGGCGTGTCCGTGACCCGCTCGCACCGCCTGCCGCTACTGGTGCCGTGCCGGGACAACCCCGGCCTGTACCGGCAGGACGTCGGGGGCGACGAGCCCGTGATCGTCGGCTGCCAGGACGCCTTCCAGCTCGGCCGCGTCCCGGCCCGGCGGTTCGCGCCGGCCCCGCGCCTGGACCGCGACCACAGGTACTCGGTGTGGGAGTCGCTCCAGCAGCCGGCCACGTACCTCGTCGTGCCGGCCCACTACCGGGTGGCCCGTGACGTGGCCGGCCGCCCCCAGCTGGAGTGGCTGCAGGTGTTCGACGCCACCGTGGACGCGGGTCTCCCGTGCCGGCTGCAGGCCCGGTGCGTGCCCGACCTGTCGGCGGCCGAGCTCACCGAGCTTGAGTCGCTGCTGCGCGCGGACGCCGGGGGGCGCGACGTCCGCGTGCTGCTCCCGACGTCCCCCTCGGTCGGGTCGACCGGGGTGTCGGTGCGGTCGAGCACATTGGAGGGCGGCCTGCACGCCGTCCTGGACGACGACGCGATCCGTCTGGCGCTGCACGTCGACTACGACGACGCTGTCGTGACGGTCACCCAGTTGCGCGGCGGCGAAGCGGTCTCACAGGTCGTCTTCGACACCGGCGACTCCTCCACCTCGATCGCGACCACCGTGCACCTGGACGTGGACGAGCTGACCGGCCCCTACCCGGGCGGGCCGGTACGGGTCACCGCCACCGGGCTGCACAACGACGCCGACACGGCGGCCACGGTGACGGCCCTCTGGGTGCGGCCGGCGGTCGGGGGGTGGGAGCGCGTCCCACTCGACCCGCCGGCACGCGTGCCCGCCCACGGGGACGTCGTGCTGTCCGCCGCCGTCCGGGACGGGGCCGTCGTGCCGGAGGCGCTGCTCGACCCTGCGGACCCCGCCCAGCTGGTCGTCCGCAACGTCTACCTGGAGAACCTGCACACGGCCGTCCTGATCCGGCGGGACGTGGACCTGCGGGCCGCGGGCATCGCCGGCGTGGGACTGGTCTTCGCGGTGTCCGGCATCGAGGTCGCGCGGGCCGTCCTGCCCGCGGACGCGCCCACGCTCGAGGTCACCCTGGTGCAGCCGCTGGTCGCCGACCGTTCGACGTTCGACCGGAAGGTCGCCGTGTCCGTCACGCTCACGCGCGACGACGGGACCATACGGCCGGCGTCCGGCCCGGTGGTCGTGGACCTCGCGGCAGGCGCGATCGTCCGGCTGTCCCGGCTCATGGGGGTGTGACGCGGCGACGGACACACGAGCCCTGGTCACGCGGCCAGGGCTCATCCGTGCGGATCACTGACATTCGGATCACCAAGGCACCTCCCCTGCGTCGTCGAAGAAGCTGCCGGTCGGGCCGTCATCGGGGAGGGTCGCGAGCCGGATCGCGATCGCCGCGCCCTGCTGCGGGGTGCGAACGCCGCGAAAACCGTTGAGGTCGGTCGCGCAGTAGCCGGGGCAGGCGGCGTTGATCAGGATGTTCGTGTCGCGCAGCTCTTTGGCGTACTGGACGGTGACGGAGTTGAGGAACGATTTCGACGGTGCGTAAGCGACGGAAATCGGCCCCGTTTCCGCGCCGGGGGTGGTCTGCAGGGTGAGTGAGCCGACGCTGCTGGACATGTTCACGATCCGTGGCGACCCGGAGCGGCGCAGCAACGGCAGCATCGCGTTGGTGACTCGGATGACGCCGAGCACGTTGGTCTCCACGGCCGCCCGCACCGTCGCGACGTCGACGGTGGTGGGCATCTGTGGCGCGTCGCCGGTGATCGCGGCGTTGTTGACGAGCACGTCGAGGCGTCCGAAGCGGTCCTCGATCAGCCCGGCGGCGGCGGACACGCTCGCGTCGCCGGTCACGTCGAGCGATACGGCGAACGCGTCGACGCCACCCGCCCGCAGCTTCTCCACGGCTGACTCGCGCCGCTCCTCGTTCCGGGCGCCGACCCCGACCTTCCAGCCGAGGGCGCCCAGACCGGCCGCGATCTCATACCCGATGCCCTTGTTCGCGCCGGTCACCAGCGCGATCGTCTGTTCACTCATACGGCTCATCCTGTCCAGGCCCAGCGGGAGACGGCCAACACCGATCGGGTGGGCAGCGATACCGCGCGGGTATCGATCCTGGTAGTGGCCAGTACCATGACGGCGTGGAGACACGAGAGCTGCGCTACTTCGTCGCCGTCGCCGAGGAGCTGCACTTCGGGAGGGCAGCGCAGCGGCTCGGGATCGCGCAGCCTCCGCTGTCGCGGGCGATCCACCAACTCGAACGTCGCCTCGGGGTGGTGCTGCTGGACCGCACCAGTCGCGCGGTCAGCCTGACGGCGGCGGGGTCGGTGCTCCTTCGGGAGGCCCGAGCGGCGCTGGACGCCGTCGAGGCCGCCGAGCGACGCACCCGCCGCGCCGCGACCGGCCACGCCGGCCTGGTCCTCGCCACGAAGGCCGGCGCGTCCAGTGAACTGCTGGCGAAACTGCTCGACGCCTACGCCGCCGAACCCGACGCGGTCGCCGTCGACCTGCTCCTGTGCGGTCCCGCCGAACAGGAACGGCTCCTGCGCGACGGCCGGGCCGACGTGGCTCTGCTGCACCGGCCGTTCGACTCGACGGCCGGGCTCGACACCGAGGAGCTCCGCACGGAGGGACAGGTCGTCATCCTGCCCGCCGGGCATCCCCTCACCGCCCGGACCCACGTTCGGTCGGCCGAGGTCACCGGGCTGGCCGACCTGCCGATGCCGCGCTGGCCCGGCCGAGACGGCACGTACCCGGACGGCCCCGGTCCGGAGGTTCGAAGCCATGCGCAACTGCTCCAGCTGATCGAGCTCGGCCGCGCCTGCTTGATCGCGCCGGAGTCGTCTCGAGCCCGGCTGCGCGACACTCTCGTCGCCGTACCGGTGCTGGACGCACCGACGGTCACGACCGTGATCGCATGGCCACCCCACAGCCGGTCCCGGGCCGTCGCCGGGCTTGTCCGGGCCGCGACACGTCTCTGAAGGCCCCTGACGGCTCGTCAGGATGGCGTCCGGCTCGTCTACCGGGCGGGCCGGGCACGCGCGATCATGCCCGGATGGACACTCGTTTCCTTGCCATCGCCGAGCTGGCCGAAGCCCCGTCCACGGCGGTCGTGGTCGACGTCATGCGTGCCTTCACAGTGGCTGCCTGGGCCTTCGCCCAGGGAGCGGAAAAGATCGTTCTCGCTGGATCGCTGGAGGAGGCCCTGACGCTCAAGGCCCGGCACCCGGACTGGGTGGCGCTCAAGGACGGTCCGCCGGCGGCCGGGTTCGACATCGTCAACTCGCCGGGCCTGCTCCGGTCTGTCGACCTCGGCGGACGGACCGTTGTGCAGAAGACCACGGCGGGGACGGTCGGCGCCCTTGCGGTCAAGGATGCGTGGCTCGTGCTGTGCGCGAGTTTCGTGGTGGCGGAGGCGACGGCTCTGGTCCTGCGGGAACGCGAGTGTGGCAGCGTCACGTTCGTAATCACCGGCGACGACGGACGCGCCGATGAAGATCTGGCGTGCGCTCAATACATCGCCCAGAGGTCCACCGGGTCCGGGGCCGATGCGGCCGAGTTCCTCCGCCGCGCCGGAGAGTCACGCGCCGCCGCCGAGTTGGCGGAGGGTGTGCGCCAAGGAGCCCATCCTGATGACGTCGCACTCTGTCTCGATCTCGACCGGTTCCCCTTCGCCATGGTGGCGGCCTTGGAGGACTCGTTCATGGTCCTCCGCCCGTGCGCCGCGCCCTCGCCGGGCGACGAAGAATAGCCGCGTCGCCGGGACGCGAGGACTACCTGCGGACGCAGATCGCGCACCGATCCGGGAAGGTATTCCTTGACAGGAATATTCTCTATAGAGAATACTTCTCTTCGTGGACGTACTCCTCACCGCGCTGGCCGACCCGGCCCGATGGCGGCTCGTGAATCTGCTGGCCGAACGGCCTCGGCCGGTCGGCGTCCTGGCCCAGCTCGCCGAGGCCCGCCAGCCGCAGACGACCAAACACCTGCAGGCCCTCGAACGCGCCGGTCTCGTCACCTCCCGGCGCATCGGTCAGCGCCGCATCTACGCGCTCCGGTCCGAGCCCCTGCGGGAGCTCGCGGCCGCGCTCAGCGGGCTCGCCGACACCGCCGACCGGGTCGGCGGCCCACGCGAGACCTACGATCGCCACGGGCGCGGCGTGCACGCGGAGCGGCTCGCCGCGAAAGAGCCGGGATGGGCCGACGACCGCTCGTTCGAGTTCCACCGGTCACTGGCGGGGCAGCCCGAGCTGGTCTGGCGCCACCTGACCGACGCCTCCCTGCTCGCCCGCTGGTGGACGCCCGACGACCTGCGTGTCTCCGAGCTCGTGTTCGAGGCGCGCCCGGGCGGGCGGATCGCCCATGAGTACCGTGACGCCGAGGACACCGACGGATCCGGCCAGGTCGCCGGGCGCGCGGAGGGGGTCGTCGACGAGGTGCGTCCCTGCGAACACCTCGCCTACCGCCTCTCCCCGCTGCTTCCCGAGGGTGGCCGCGCCTTCACCGCCCATCTCGACCTCGACCTCAGGCCCACCGGCGCGGGTACGGACCTCGACGTCAACTTCCGCGTCGCCGACAGCACCGTCGAATCCGCGGACTTCATCGCAGGCATCGAGATCGGCTTCGGCCAGAGCCTCGACAAGCTCGCGGCGACCCTTGCCGCGACATCGCACACCACCGAAACAAGGAGCACGCAATGACCGACTCGGCCGGCCGCAGAGTTACCGCGAACCTGAACCTCACCCTCGACGGGCGTTACAACGGTCCCGGCGGTCCCGGCGATTTCGCCGCGTTCGCGCCCTATGTGATCACCGACGTCGCGCGAGACCACATGAACCGCATCTGGGAGAGTGCGACGACGGCGGTGCTCGGCCGGATGAATGCCGAGGGATTCATGGGGTACTGGCCGTCGGTCGCCGAAAACGAGGACGCCGATCCGCGTGACCGCGGATACGCCAGGTGGCTGGTCGACACGGAGAAGGTGGTCTTCTCGACCACCTTGACCGAGGCGCCGTGGGAGCGCACCCGTGTGGTGAACGCTCCCGCCGCCGATGTCGTCGCCGACCTCAAGGCCACCGGCGGGGGCGACATCCTCGTCAACAGCAGCGCCAGCCTCATCAAGCCGCTCCTGTCGGCGGACCTGCTCGACCGGCTGTACCTCATGATTCTCCCGGAGATCGCCGGAGGCGGGCGGCGACTGTTCGACGACGGCCTGCCGGCGACGAAGTGGACCCTCACGCATCAGGAGACCGGCAAGCTGGGCGAGATCGCCATGGTCTACGACCGCGTCCGCTGAGCAGGCCGATCAGCGCCTTGACCGCCCCCGCCTCCACGCCGCTGTGATCACGTGTTGGGAAAAGGGTTGGGCGGCGTCGCGGCCGGACTGGTAATTTGCAACCGACCGCGACGCCGTACGAGGAGGTGAGACCCATGATCGCTGTATCCATGTGGGTGCTCCCCCTCTCGTCACGGTCGGGCGATTGACGTAGGTATCGCCGGGAGTGCCTCGCCGACAAGGCACTCCCGAAAGGCAATACCTATGCACTCTCTGCAGTTCACCGCCGAGTCGCCGTCGAACGGCATGATCGAACGCGACTTCACCGTCGGTCACGTCCCCGGAGTTCTCTGGTCGCCGGCTTCCGGCGTCGTACGCGCGCCCCTGATCCTGATGGGCCACGGTGGCGGAACGCACAAGAAGGCACCGGCGATGGCCGGCCGCGCGCACCGCCTGGTGACCGGCTGCGGTTTCCACGTCGCCGTCATCGACGCACCCGGCCACGGCGACCGGCCGCGCACGGCGCACGACGAGCAGGAGATCGCCGCGCTGTTCGAGGCGAGGGCGGCGGGCGAGCCGGAAGGCCCGATCGTCGTGCGCTACAACGCGCATCTGGCGGAGATCGCCGTGCCCGAGTGGCAGGCGACCCTGGACGCCCTCCAGGAACTTCCGGAGATCGGCACCGACGGACCGGTCGGCTACTTCGGCATCAACATGGGCACGGCGATCGGAGTACCGCTGGCGGCGGTCGAACCCAGGATCACCGCTGCGGTCTTCGGTCAGCACTGGCCCGATGTCCTGGCCGAGAAGGCGAAGCAGGTCACCATCCCGATCGAGTTCGTGCTCCAGTGGAACGACGAGCACATCCCGCGTGAGTCCGGTCTCGCGCTGTTCGACGCCTTCGCCTCGGAGGAGAAGACGTTGCACGCCAACGCGGGCAAGCACAAGGAGCTGCCCAGGTTCGAGACCGACAGCGCGGTCCGGTTCTTCGCCCGGCACTTCGGCCGGGCGATCACCTCGCTGATCTGACCTGAGCGGTCGCGGCGTCCGGTTTGCCGGCCGGGCGCCGTCCGCGCCTATGGCCCAGCGGTGAACCCGCTGACCGGCCGTCCCGCCGGACCGTCATCCTGCGGCTCTGCGCGCGCCGTCTGCCGTGGTGTTCGCGACGGCTTCGCCCGTGGCTTCGGCGGCCGTTTCCGACGGGCTGACCTGAGCCAGCAGTCCGTCGAGCGACAGATCCAGAACCCCGGCGACGGCGACGACCGTGAAGAAGGCCGGCGTTGGGATGCGGCCCCTCTCGATCTTTCGCAGCGTCTCGGGAGAGATCCCGGCCCGGAGTGCCACGTCGGTGATGCTGCGTGCACCCCTGGCCTCACGGAGCAGGTCGCCCAGCCGTTCCCCGCGCAGGCGGTCGGCGATCGACAACGGTTCGCGTACCATGAACCCAATACTAATACCGGTATAGTTATTGGAATCCAGAAGGAGGACAGGAGTTGATCGAGCTCAAAACCGCCGGCGAGATCGAGGTGATGCGTGCGGCCGGCCGTGTCGTGGCGGCGGTGCACACGCAGGTCCGCTCACACGCGACCCCTGGGGTTTCGCTGCGCGAGCTCGACGAGCTGGCCCGCCAGATCATGCACGAGGCAGGGGCCGGATCGTCCTTTCTCGGCTATCACCCGGCGTTCGGTGCCACTCCCTACCCCGGCGTGATCTGCACCTCGGTGAACGAGGTCATGCTGCACGGCCTGCCCACCGGCTACCGGCTCCGTGACGGCGACCTGCTGAGCGTCGACTGCGGCGCTCACATCGACGGCTGGCATGCCGACGCCGCCGTCAGCTTCTGCGTCGGCCGGGCCCGCCAGGGCGACGACGAGCTGATCGCGACGGCCGAGCGCATGCTGGCCGCCGGGATCAAGCAGGCCGTGCCGGGCGCGCGGCTGGGCGACATCGGCCACGCCATGTCCCGCATCGGCCGCGCGGCCGGTTACGGCATGCAGAACGACTTCGCCGGCCACGGAGTCGGGCGGGCCATGCACGAGGACCCGTGGGTGCCCAACGAGGGCCGTCAAGGGCACGGCCTGAGGCTCCGCCCGGGCCTGGTCATCGCCATCGAGCCCAGCCTGATGGCCGGAGGCGGGGACGACTACGCGATGGCCGAGGACGGCTGGTCCCTGTGCAGCGGAGACGGCAGCCGTACGGTCCACGTCGAGCACTCAGTGGCCGTCACCGACGACGGACCGGTCATCCTGACCCTCCCCTGACACCCGATGAGACAGGCGAATGCCGGTGGTTCAGAATCCGATGGCTTCGCGGAGCAGCAGGACGGTGCCGCGCCCGGGGTGGGGTTCCGCGTTGAGGATGAGAAGGCGGTTGACGGCACTGGGCTGCCCGTAGACCTGCATGGCCCGCTCGTTTTCCAGCGGAAGGCAGTGGTCTTCGAGGCGCCGCAGCGCGGTGTCCAGGTCGGGTACCACCTTCTGTGCTCCGACGATCCAGATCGCGTGGGCCGCGGCGCCCGAGTATCCGGCCAGCTGGCTTCCGCTGGCCGAGGCGGCGACGAGGGAGCCGGTCTCGGTGACGGCGGCGACGCTGCCCACGATGACGTCGGGGCAGGCGACCATCCGCCAGATGTCGGCCAACTGGGTGGCGCGGTCCATGGTCGTGCTGCGTGCCTTGACGGACGCGTATCTCCCGCTGCCGTTGATGTCCTCATCGATGCCGGACAGGCGGAGGGTCTCGCTGGCCCCGGTGAACACGCTGGCGCCCTCGGGTATCAGCTCTCTGACGCGGGTACGCGCGGCGGCGGCGTCGTCGAGGATTTCCACGGTGAAACCGTGTGCGGTCAGCGCGGCGGCCGCCCGCTCCAGTCGCTGCGCGGACGCCGGGTCGGCGAACGGTGTCGCCGGCATTGAGGTAGTCATGAGGTCGCTGAACTTCCTGTTCGCTGGATGATGTGTTCGTCCCAGCGGTTCGACAACACAGCCCTCCGGAATGTGAGGCGACGCACCGGCCTCACATTTCTGGTGCGTGTCCTGTCGAGTTAGTGAGGGCAGATGCGACCAAGGGAGCCGTCGGCACCATGACCACCCGATCCCGGCCAGACCACGGCCGGCCCGATCCCGGCCCAGACGCGATCATGAGCGAGCGGCGCCACCTGATCAATGTCGCCTACCGGCTTCTGGGCTCCCTGGCCGAGGCCGAGGACGCCGTCCAGGAGACCTACGCCCGCTGGTACGCCATGTCCCCGCAGCAGCAGGACGCCATCGACTCCCCCGGCGCCTGGCTGACGACCGTCGCCAGCCGCATCTGCCTCAACCTGCTCGGCTCAGCCCGGGTCCGGAGAGAGACCTACGTGGGCGAATGGATCCCCGAGCCGCTGCCCGAACGTACGGAGTGGAGCACCGGACGGACGGGCGCCTCCACGGTCGACCCGGCCGACCGGGTCACGCTTGATGAGTCGGTCAACCTGGCCTTCCTGGTCGTGCTCGAATCGATGACCCCGGCTGAGCGTGTCGCGTTCATCCTGCACGACGTCTTCTGCCACTCCTTCGCCGAAGTGGCCGAGATCGTCGGCCGTACGCCGGCGGCATGCCGCCAGCTGGCCTCCTCCGCCCGCCGCCGCATTCGCGAATCGCGAGGTCCCGCGAGCCCGGGAGCCCACCATGCCGGCATCGTCAGGGACTTCAAACAGGCATGGGAGGCCAAGGACATCGACGCCCTGATCGGCCTGCTCGACCCCGACGCCACGGCGATCGCCGACGGCGGCGGCCTCGCCACGACCTTCCTGCGCCCCATCGAAGGCGGCGAGCAGATCGCGCGCGCCTGGGTCGAACTCGCCGACCGGAGGCCCGGCGACATGACGGTCCTGGAACGTACGGTCAACGGTCAGCCAGGCCTGGTGGTCGTGCAGGACGGCGTCACCTTGACGGTGTTCGCGTTCGAGGTCGCGGGCGACCGGATCAAGCACATCTGGGTAGTACGTAACCCCGAGAAGCTCCGCCTCTGGACGACGGGCTGAAGCGCGTCCCATACCGATGAGTTCGCTCCCGGCCGCAACCCGGCAGCGGGACGCCTTGGGGGCGCCCGGTCACCGCACCATGGTGGCGTGTGCGGTCACGTGGCGGCCGGCGTTGGCGGGGTCTTGGCTCCGTAGATCCAGCTGCGGACGTAGGCGGTCAGGTCGCGATGGGAGACGCCGTTGGCCACGTCGATGAAGTCCTGGGTCGAGGCCGCCTTATTGCGGTACTTCTCGAAGAACGTCCGCTCGATTGCCCGGAAGGTGGCGTCCCCGACCTTCAGCCGGAGCCCGTACAGCATGAGGAAGCCCGGGGCGTTGGTGCTTCCGAGAACGTCGAGGGGGTCCTTCAGCCGTCCGGGAGGACCGGTCGTCCCACGCGTGTCCTCGTCGTACATATAGGCGCGCTTGACCGCATCGGCGAGTTTCTCGAAGCCCTTCTCGTCCTTGTAGAGGAAGGTGTAGTAGGAGGCGTGGCCCTCGCTGATCCACATGTCGTCCCACGTCTTCTCCGAGACGGCGTTCCCGAAGTACTGGTGGACCAGTTCGTGGACGAGGGTGGGCGTCTCTTCCGGCTTGGTCAGTCCCGCCTCGGCGGCGAACGTCGACAGGCCCGCGGCCTCGAACGCCGCGCTGTAGCCGCCTTTCAGGCCGAGCACCCCGTAGGCCTCGAAGGGGTACCTGGCACCGATCTTCTTCTCGACCCAGGCGACCTGCGACGGAATGAGCCCGACGGACCGCTTCGCCTTGGCGTAGAAGGCGGGCGTGATGAAGCTGGTCAGCGGGAGACCGTGGGGCCCGGTCTGCCGGACCTGGCGGAAGCGGCCCACGGCCACCTGAACCACCTGGGTCGGGATGGGGTCGCGGGTGCCGTACACGTACGTCGTCCGGCCTCCCGACGTACTGCGGGAACGCAGCGTGCCGTTGGCGGCGACCTGCAGGTCCTTCGGCACGGTGACCCGGAAGGTGACCCTGGCCTTGTCTGAGGGGTGGTCGTTCATCGGGAAGAAAAGATGCGCCCTGTCCGGCTGGCCGAAGAGCGCGAACCCGTCGTCCTTGTTGTACCAGTGTTCGAAATGCACGGGGGCGCCGGGGGAGGCGGGCGAGGGAGGATTGGCGGTCCGATCGGCCGTATAGGTGATGGCGACCTGGAAGCGTGCGCCCTTCCGCACCCAGTGCTCTGGCGTGATGACCAGTTTCTCACCGCGCGTCGTGAAGCCGGCGGGCCGTCCGTCCACCCGAACTGTGTGGATCTTCTGGCCCGCGCTGTCGAGGCTGAAGCGCGACAGCGCCTGGAGCGCCGACGCCGTGATCTGTACGGCGGAGGTCATCTTCATCGTGCCGGGCCGATAGTCGAAGGCCACGTCGTACGACGCGACGTCGTAGCCGCCGTTGCCGAGATAGGGGAAGAGGCGGTCGCCGGCGCTCTCCGCTCCCGGTTTGGGATCGCCCCCCGCCGCGGCGACGCCTCCCGTGGACAGCACGGTGACGGCCGTGGCCGCCACTGCGGCCGCCATCGTCCACGCTCGGGTTTTCTTAAGCACAGCGTCTCCCTTTCCGCCGGCCGCCCTGGCGGACGCGCCGGCATTCCACACGAGCGGGAGCGATTCGCTCCTCGCCCGGCGACCACTGTGGAATGCGCCTGCGTCGGCTCTGTATCCGTGCCGCAGCCGCTGGAGAGCGATCGGCGCGCGATCGGCCCGCCACGCGATGGGCCCCTACCGCGCCTCCGGGGTGACCGCGTGCGGAGTGTGCTCTGGGGTCATCTGCGGGTCATCTGCGGGTCGTCGCCATCACGCCGACGGCGGCGGCCCATACGCCGATCAGCGACCCGAGCGGGAACAGGGGGTCGAACCGGTCGGTGAACGCGATGGTGGCGGAGGCGAGCGCGAAGGCCAGCCCGCCGGCCAGGCCGATGATGAGCGTGATGCGGTTGCCGACCGTCCGGGTGAGGCCGCCGGCCACGGCGAGGAACACGATGCTCAGCGCCCAGAGCGTGTCGGTGATCGTCTCGTTCCACGTCTGGATCGTGGAGATGGTCGTCGGCTGACCCGCAGCGAGGGAATCGGCCTCCAGCGCGGCGAACAGGTGCGCGGCCATACCGACGGTGGCGAGGGCGCCGATGCCGGCGACGACCTTGGTCGCCGTGGCCATGCTCTCGCCGAGGTCGCCGCGGCGCGAGATCGCGAAGATCCCGGCGGCGAACAGGCCCATCGAGAGCAGCAGCAGTGAATGGGAGGGATACCAGCTCGGCTGCACGAGCATCTCGTGCAACTGCTGGACCTTGTTGCCCTCGCCGCTGTCGCCCGGATGGGTGGCGCCGCCGGCGATGAAGGTGATGCCGCCGAGCACCAGGCAGATGCCGCTGACCCGGTTGAGCCGCGAGATGGTGGAAGGGCGCGTCATGTCCTGCGCCGACGTGCTCATGGCTGCCTCCTCGTGGATGCCGATGACGGGGTCAACGGTGGCCGACAGGCGTCCTTCGCGGATGCGTGCACGCCCTGCTTCTCCGCAGGGAAAACCCTCATTCGCAGGGGCTGGTCGCTGTGCCACCATTCCGGTGTGGCCACAGCGGCGAACGCGTACGACGAGGCCCCGCCGGCAGCCCGCGAGGCAGGTCTCGGCCTGGTGGCGCTGGTGGTTGCCGCGCTCGTCAGCTACGGGTGGTATCTCGGATTCCACCTCGCGAACGCCCACAACGGGCTGATCGCGGCGTCGTGGACAGCGGTCGGGCTCTACGTCGTCCGGATGCGGCCCCGGCACCGGGAGGGCTGGCTGTTCGTGGCCACCGGTGTGGGGCACGCCGTGATGTTCTTCGGCCGGCAGTACGGCCTGCACACAGGTCCGCTGCCGGCGGCGTCATGGCTGGGGTGGATCGGCGTCTGGCCACTGCCTCTGGCGATCGCGGCGTTCGGCTGGACGCTGATGGCGTTCCCCGACGGCAGGCTGCTGTCCCGCAGATGGCTCGGTCTCGCATGGGGCATGGTCGCGGTGGCGGGCGTGATGGCGGCGGTCTCCGCGTTGTGGCCCGCGGATTACGACCGGACCGGTCTGGTCGCGCCCCACCCGTTCGATCTGCCGGGGGCTGTGACGGCTGCCCGGGTGTGGGAGTACGCGCAGTTCAGCTACCTGCTCTTCCAGGCGCTCGGGACGGTCGCGATCGTGGTACGCCTGCGGCGTGCCGGCGGCGACGAGGCGCGCCGGATGCGGTGGCTGGTGTTCGCGGTCGTGATGGACATCCTGATCCTGGCGGCCGGGTTGGTGATCTTCGGTAGCCCGGTGCCGGGGTTGCTCGCCTTGCCGCTCGTTCCGGTCGCCGCCGCGTTCGGGATCTTGAGGCACCGGCTCTATGACATCGATCCGGTCATCAACAAGACCATCGTCGTCGGATCGATGCTGCTGCTCGTCACCGCCGGCTACGTCGCGCTCGTGGTCGGCGTCGGCGGGCTGGTGCCGGTGGAGGAACGGTGGCGGTCGCTTCTCGCGACCGCCGTCGTCGCAGTCGTGTTCGAGCCGTTGCGGCGGCGTGCCCAGCGTCTGGCCGACCGCCTCGTCTACGGGCCGCGGGCGACGCCGTACGAGGCACTGTCCCGGTTGTCCGCTCAGCTCACCGCCGCACCTGAGGAGCTGCTGGACGGGATTGCCGCGACGGTCGCGAGCGCGCTCGGCGCGAGGGAGGTGGTCGTCTGGGTCGGCGACGAGGCATGCATGGCTCCGCGGGCGGGCTGGCCTCAGCCCGTGGGCCGGACCGATCCGGCGCCCCTGAGCGGCCTGCATCACGGGCCGCGCTGGCATGTGCGGCCAATCGTCGATCAGGGCACTGCCCGTGGCGCCATCGCCGTACGCAAACCGCCCGGTGAGCCCCTGACCGCGGCTGAGGAGCGGCTGCTGCAGGACCTGGTCGCGCAGACCGGCCTGGTGATCGTCCAGCAGGAGCAGGCTCAGCAGTTGCAGGCGGCCGCGCGGCGCATCGTCTCCGCGGAGGACGCGGCCCGGCGGCGCCTGGAGCGTGACCTCCACGATGGCGTGCAACTCAGGCTGGTGACGCTGGGGCTGGAGCTGGGCGCCCTCGCCGAGCAGGCGAAGGCGTCCGGCGACGGCCTCCTCGCGTCCAGGGCCAAAGACGCTCGCGCCCAGCTGCTGGAGGCCACGGCGGATCTGCGCGAGCTGGCCCGCGGCCTGCATCCCATCGTGCTCGCGCAGGACGGTTTGGAAGCCGCGCTTGCTGCAGTGGCGGACAGGTCCGCCATCCCCGTACGGCTGCGGGTGAGCGTCGGGAGCAGACTGCCACGCGAGATCGAGGCCACGGCGTACTTCCTGGTCAGCGAGTCGATCACGAACGCGGCGCGGCACTCGGCGGCGAGCGTGGTGACCGTCGACGTCACCACCGATGACGGCGGGTTGCGGATCGTGGTGGCCGACGACGGCCGCGGCGGTGCACGGCTCACGGCGGGAAGCGGGCTGCAGGGTCTCGCGGACCGGGTCGCGGCGCTGGGAGCCAGGCTCGAACTCGACAGCCCCGCCGGGAGCGGGACGCGGCTCAGGACGGTGCTGCCATGCGGGTGATCGTCGCCGACGACGCGCTGCTGTTCCGCGAGGGGATGACGCGCATCCTCACCGAGATGGGTTTCGAGGTGATCGGCCAGGCACGCCACGGGGTCGAGCTGGTCAGCCTGGTCCGCCGGGATCCGCCCGCCGTGGTCATCACCGACCTGCGGATGCCGCCGGGCTTCGCCGACGAAGGCATCGAGGCCGCCACCGAGATCCGGTCCTTCGCCCCTCAGGTGGGACTCATGCTGCTGTCGCAGCACGTCGAGGTGCACCACGCACTACGTCTCATGAACGAGTTCGACGGCGGGGTCGGCTACCTCCTCAAGGACCGGGTGTCGGACCTCGGAGCGTTCGCCGTCGACATCCGCCGGATCGCGGCCGGCGAGGTGGTCATCGACCCGGAGCTGGTGTCACGGCTGGTCGGCCGCCGCCGGGAACACGACTCCCTCGCCGCCCTCACCGATCGGGAGCGCGAGGTTCTGGCGCTGATGGCCCAGGGTCTGACGAACGCGGCACTGGCCAAGGAGCTCTTCGTCAGCCCGAAGACCATCGAGGGCTACGTGCGCAGTGTCTTCACCAAACTCGGTCTGGCACCGGGCGAGCGGGAGCACCGGCGCGTGCTGGCGGTGTTGCAGTTTCTCCGCAAGCACTGACCCATGTCTCCAGCGGCCGGCCGCGGTCGCGGCCGGCGCTCATCCGTTCCTGCTCGTCGCTTAAGGCGTCTTGTCTCCCTTCAGTGGCTGCGGGCGGTGATGTCGCCGTGGGAGGTGGTGGCGCGGATGTCGAGTCCGGCGGTGCCATCGTTCTTGAGGGCGTTGCTGACGCGGCCGTAGCCGGTGCCGGCGTCCAGGACGGCCGAGACGCCGGCGGCGGCGGTGACCGAGATGTCGCCGGACTGGGTGCTGAGCACGACCGTGCCGCGCACGGCCTCGGCGATCCGGATGTCGCCCCTTGCGGTGCTGATCTCCGCGGGACCGTTGAGCCGCCCGACCTCGACGTCGCCATCGATCGCGGTGAGGCGGACGCTCGCGGCCTCGTCGATCTTGATTTGGCGGTACGCGCCTTCGAAGGCGACGTCGCCGAGGCGGCCGACGCCGCGGAGCTCGGAGCCGGCGGCCTTGGCCTCGACACGGGAGCCGGCGGGCAGCTGGACGGTGACCTCCAGGGATCCGGAGGGACCGAAGAGCTGGTTTCCGGACTCGCGGGTCTGGATCCGCAGGACGCCCTCGGCGTAGGAGACGGTGGTGTGCTCGGCGGTCTGGACGTCGCGGCTCTTGGAGGGGTTGGCGGGCAGGACCTCGACGGTGGTGTCCGCGCGGTCGGCGGCGATGAACTGAACGCGTCCGGCGGGGATGTCCAGGACGGCGGAGATCGGGGCGGGGGTGTCGAACTTCTGCATCGTGCTCTCCGGTACTCACTCGTTGTTTCCGATGTGGGAAACGCTACGTTGCTTTCCATGAGATGGCAACATAGTTGTTGCATCCAAACTACATATGCACAGGCAGATGCCAGGAAATCGTTGCAATGGTTGTAGGGCTAACGCAACATCCATGACCGAGTCCGTTGCAATGAAGGAGAAGTGAACGCTATCGTGGGAGATCGCGGACCACCACGCAGGATCACCGAGGAGATCGCGATGCCGGGAGGCAGGCTCACCCAGCAGGAACGCCAGCAGATCGCGCTGGGGCTGGCCGACAGCCTCCCCTACGCCGAGATCGCCCGGCGCCTCGACCGGCCGACATCGACGATCACGCGTGAGGTGATGCGCAACGGCGGCCCCACCGCCTACCGCGCCGACTTGGCGCACCGCGCCACCGAGCGTCGCGCGCACCGGCGCAGTCCCGTCTCCTCCCGAGGGCCGGAGTCGCTCCCCCAGTCACACGGACGCGACGCCGAGGCCGTGGCCGAATACGAGGAGACACTCACCACCGTCCTCATGGGCTCGGGCCTGCCCAAGATGACGGCCCGGGTGCTGACATGCCTGTTCACCACCGACGCGGGCAGCCTCACCGCGTCGCAACTCGCCCAGCGCCTTCAGGTCAGCCCGGCGTCCATCTCCAAGGCGATCACCTTCCTGGAGAGCCAGAGCCTCGTCCGCCGGGAACGCGACGAACGCCGCCGCGACCGCTACGTCGTCGACGACGAACTCTTCTACCAGGCCACGATCGCCAGTGCCCGAGCCAACGACCAGCTCGTCGAGACCGCGCGGCGGGGCGTCGCCGTCCTCGGCCCCCACACCCCCGCCGCCACCCGCCTGGAGAACATCGCCCGCTTCCTCGACTTCATCAGCGAAAGCATCACCCGCGCCGCCGAACAGGCCCGCGAAGTGCTCCACGTCACACCAGCGACGACCTCGGCCGAGCCGCAGGTGGGCGATTTCTGAAAGATTCAGCCTTCCTTGACACCAGCAAGGTCACCGTTGACGATGCGGCTGCCGGAGTCCCCGTGCGATGTCGGCCCGAGCCGACACCGTCCCGCGTGCGTTGAGAGGTACGTAGCCGTGGCTTGGACAAGACGGATGACCTTGGGCCTGAGCACGATCGTCGGCCTGTTGACCATGCTCGCCACATCGGCAATCGCCGGCGGCACTGCGGTGGCTGCCGCCCAATCGGCCGGGTGCGCCGCCACCGCGCGCGTCGACGCAGAGTACGCCGGGGGAAGCATCGTGACCGTCACGATCACCAACACCGCCGCCACCTCCGCGACCAGGTGGACGGCGAACGTGACCCTTGCCGGCGGCCAGTCGGTGACGTCCGCGTGGAACGCCGTCATCGCTACGACCCGGACCACTTCTGCCACCTACGTCACCGCGGTGAACGAGGCTTACAACGGACAACTCGCCCCAGGGGCCTCGACCACCTTCGGGATGCAGGTCACCGGCACTGGACCGACCCCGACGGCGAACTGCACCAACGACACCATCACCGGGGAACCGAGCGTCACGCTCACCGAGGCCGACAACGGCAAGACGATCACCGTCCGCGTGGGGCAGACCCTCGGCCTCTCCCTCCCCGCGGCCTACCGCCCGGCCGCCGTCAGTGGACCGGCTCTGGTGAAAGCCTTGACCCGCGGCGGATACCCGACCGATCAGCCGCTGTTCGAGGTGTACCGCACCGGTACCGTCGGTTCCGCCGACGTGAGCACCGTGACGGACTACGCCTGCCTGCACACCACGCCCCGGTGTGCGCTTCCGCAGAAGTTGTGGCAGGTACACGTCGACGTCGTCGGCATCGGCGGCTGAACACCCGTCCACCAGGCCGGGTTGACAGGTGACGCGTGAGCTCACCGGGAATCTGGCCGCACCCCAGCCTGACGGCCCAACCGGCATCTCAATGTGTCACAGGAGCACTAGGGCCCGTATCAAAGTCCGCTGTGGCGGCCCTGCCGCTCTGGAGCTCGTGTGCGCGTAGGAGATCGACAACGAACGAGGTCTCCGGTATGAGGGTTGATCGACCAAGAAAAACCTGAATACCGGAGACCTCGTTGGCCACCTTAGCGGTGACGAGGCGGTTCGACCTGACCGATGCGCAGTGGGCAGTGCTGGAACCGCTGCTACCTGCGCCGAAACGCTCAGGGCGGCCGTCGTCGTTCAGCAAACGGCGGTTGATCGACGGGATCCGCTGGCGGGTACGAAGTAGCGCGCGCCCTGGCGCGACGTGCCCGCCTGCTACGGATCCTGGCCGGCGGTGTATGCCCTGTTCCGGCGCTATCAGCGAGACGGCACCTGGCAGCAGATCCTGACCGCGCTACAGGCCCGGGCGGACGCGGCCGGGCGCATCACTTGGGATGTCAGCGTGGACTCGACGATCGCCCGGGCGCATCAACACGCCGCCGGGGCGCGGAAAAGGGGGATCTTCAGGCCGAGTCGCCGGGTGGCGTGTGCGGTGCCGAGCCGGCCGATCACGGGTTGGGGCGTTCTCGTGGCGGGTGGACCACCAAGCTGCATCTGGCCTGCGAGCAGGGCCAAAAGCCGTTGTCGATCGTGCTGACCGCCGGTCAGCGGGGTGACAGTCCGCAGTTCACCGCGGTCATTGATGGCATCCGGGTTCCGCGTCTGGGCGGTGGGCGTCCCCGTACCCGCCCGGACCGTGTCCTGGCCGACAAGGCCTACACCTCCAAGGCCAACCGCGCCTACCTGCGGCGACGCGGCATCAAGGCCACCATCCCCAGCAAGGCCGACCAGGACGCCAACCGCCGCGCCAAGGGATCCAAAGGCGGACGGCCACCCGCCTTCGACCCCGAGATGTACAAGCGGCGCCACGCGGTGGAGTGCGGCATCAACCGGCTCAAACGCCACCGCGCTGTCGCCATCCGCTACGACAAGCTCGCCGTCCGCTACCAAGCCACCATCCTCATCGCCACGATCAACGAATGGCTCTGATCGACTTCGATACAGGCCCTAGAACAACCCCGCCCTGGCATCTCCCGGTTACGAGAGGCTTTGATACAGGCTCTAGAGGGGCTCCGTCCGGGTGGCGGGCGCGGTCTCGGCCACCCGGTCGGCGAGGAAGCGCTGTTCGGGCTCGGTCCGCGCGAGGTCGAGCGCCTTGCGGTAGGCGTCGTGGGCGTCGCCGCCGCGGCCGGCGCGACGCAGCAGCTCGGCGCGGGTGGAGTGGAAGTATCGATAGTGGCCGAGATCGAGCCGGTCGAGGACGGCCAGGCCGGCTTCCGGCCCGTCGATCTCGGCCACGGCGACGGCCCGGTTCATCTCGACGATCGCGGAGCGGGTCTGCCGGGCGAGCGTCCCGTACAGCGCGGCGATCTGCGGCCAGTCGCGGGGCTGCTGCAGGTGCAGGTCGGCGATGGCCGCTTGCACCAGGTAGGGCCCGGTGCGCCCTCGTGCCATGGCCCGCCGCAGCAGCGCCCGCCCCTCCTCGATCTGCCCTTTGACCCACAGGGTCCGGTCCTGGTCGTCGAGGGGGACGACCCGCCCGTCACGCACGCGGGCCGCCTTGCGCGCGTCGTGCAGCAGCATCAGCGCCAGCAGCGCGAGTGCCTCCGGTTCGTCCGGCATCAGGCCGGCGAGCGCCCGGCCGAGGTGGATCGCTTCGGCGGCGAGGTCGACGCGCCCGCCGCCCCACCCCTGGTTGAAGATCAGGTAGACCACGGCCAGGACGGCCGCCAGCCGGTCGGGCAGTTGGTGATCGGGCGGCACGGCGAACGGGATGCCCGCATGGCGGATCTTGTGTTTGGCCCTGGTCAGCCGCTTGCTCATGGTCTCGAACGGGACGAGGAACGCCAGCGCGATCTCGTCGGTGGACAGGCCGCCGAGGGCGCGCAGGGTGAGCGCCACCTGGGCGTCGAGGGCGAGCGCGGGGTGGCAGCAGGTGAAGATCAGCTCAAGTCGCTCGTCCGGGATGGCGGCGGCGTCGTCCATGAGTGCCTCCGGTGGCTGTGGCCCGGCCTCGATGTCGCGGGCGAGCAGCTTCGTCTTCTCGGTCAGCACCTGCTGGCGGCGCAGGTGGTCGATGGCGCGGTTGCGGGCGGCCGTCACGAGCCAGCCGGTGGGATTCGATGGTTCGCCCTCGCGCGGCCAGCGCTCGGCGGCGATGGCGAAGGCTTCGGCGGCCGCTTCCTCGGCGAGTTCGATGTCGCCGAGGATCCCGACCAGTGTGGCCAGTACGCGTCCCCACTGGTCGCGGAAGACCGCGTCAAGCGCCACGGAGGCGTCCGTTGATGATGGGCCGCACCTCGATCGCGGTGCCGGGTCGAGTCTCCCGGAGCAGTTCCTCGGCTGTGGCGAGCGCTCCGTCGAGGTTGTCGGCCTCGATCAGGATCAGGCCGGCGAGATACTCCTTGCTGTCGATGAACGGCCCGTCGGTCAGCAGCGTCGTTCCTTCGTCGTTGCGCAGTGTCGTCGCCGACTCGTCGGCGTGGAGCCGCGCCCAGCCGGTGACGTCAGGCCGGTCGAGCAGCGCGGCCAGGCCACCCGGAATCGGGCGCGCCGCCCGGTCCGTTTCCTCCGGCGGGCTGTAGGCCAACAACGCGTACTGCATGAGCTCTCCTGTCCCAGATCGGTGCCGTCTCAAGTATCAGACGAACGGCCTCGCCGCGGACGGACGGCGACCGCGGAAAAAGGGGTCGGTCGAGCCGGCTCAGTCGACGTGGCGAAGCTGCGTCCGGGAACTGATCCCGAGCTTGACGAAGATCTTGCGGAGGTGCCATTCGACGGTGCGCGGGCTCACGAAGAGACGGGCCGCGACCTCCGGGTTGGACAGGCCGTCCCGTACGAGCAGGGCGATCTGCTGCTCCTGCGGCGTCAACTCCTCGCGCGGGGCGGCCTCGTTCCTTCGGGTGCGACGGGCGGTCTCCCCCGTGGCGAGAAGCTCGCGCCGGGCACGCTCGGCGAACGCCTCCATCCCGATCGAGACGAACATCTCGTCCGCGGTCCGCAGGTGAGCCCGCGCCTCGGCCCGCCGGCGCTTCCGGCGCAGCCACTCGCCGTACAGCAGGTGAGCGCGCGCCAGTTCGGGCCGCAGGATCGTCCGGCCCAGCCGCTCGACCGCCTCGCGGTGCAGGTGGTCCGCGGCGTCGTCGTCGCTCAGCAACGCCCTGCAGCGGGCCAGAATGCCCTGGGCCCAGTGCGTGTCGCAGGCTGCGGCCGACTCAGCCAGACTCTCAAGCGCCCCGTGGGCTGCCGTGTCGTCTCCGGCGCGCACCGCCGCCTCGACGAGCTCGGGCAGCGCCCACTCGGAGACGATCAGGTTGGCGCTCCGCACGGCGGCCTGGGCCGCCGAGAGCGCCTCCTCATATCGCGCGAGACCGTTGTAGAGGATCGCCGCCGCCCAGTGGGCGGACGCGACGCCGTTCGGCCGGCCGCCGGCATCGGCCTCCTCGACGGCGGCGGTGATCAGCGTGGAGGCCTCGGCCTCATTGCCCCGCAGTGCCGTCAGCAGCAGCTCGGTGTGCTGCGTCATGGGCACCCCCGTCGCCTCCGCGACAGCCCCCGCTTGGGCGACGAGCGTGGCTCCGGCGGCGAAATCACCGCTCAACAAGACCGGCACGCCCAACGCGTGGAGGTAGATGGGCAGCTCGGACAGGGCGCCGGCCGAACGCACCTCCCCGATCAGCCTGGCCGGCATGTCCGCCATGACGCGGTCCTCCCAGAGGAGCGCGGTCAGGCCACCGGCCGCCCAGCCCCATCTCAGGAGGTCCCGCGGGGGAGCGTGGGTCAGCGCGATCATCGCCCTGCGCAGCGCGGGCAGCGCGGCGCGGTGACCGTCGGTGACGAGCAGCGCGTAGGCATCAAGGACAAGATCGAGGGCACGTGGACTCTCCCCCGGCGAGGGAAGCTCCCGCATCGCCCGCGAGATCGCCATGAGACTGTCCCGGCTCGCCGCGCCGTACGACGCGCTGGCCCAGGCGATGAGATACGTCTCCCGGGCGAGGTCCATGTCGAACGGCTCCAGCCGCTGCGCGGCCGTCAGCAGCATCAGCGGCGCCTCGTTGTTGAAGCCGGCCGCGAACGTGATGTGACCGCGAAC
>NZ_JAFCNB010000036.1 GCF_017896165.1 Microbispora oryzae | reverse complement strand
GCCACCAACGCCGTCAACCTCCTCATCAACCGCATCACCAACCCCACCACCCCCCACCAACACCTCCTCCTCACCCCACCCATCTCCCTCCGCGCCACCACCGGACCCCCACACCCCTTCCCCTGACACGGTCCCCCGGCAGACGTTCGAATCGATTCGACGCTTAGCCCCACGGATGACCGGACAGGCGTCCGCGGACGGCCGGCCGCCACGAGCGCGGGCGGCGAGGGGCGCGGGGCCCTCACTGCGGCATCCTGTGACCAGGATCTCTCCCGCTTAAATTAGACTCTTAGATGCGTATTTGTTAGCGTCGAGACGTGCGGTTGACGAAGTTCACAGATCTCGCCCTGAGGGTCACCATGCGCCTGGCCGTCATGGAGCCGGGGGCGACGCTCACCACCCGCCAGGTGGCCGACGCGATGGCGATCCCGTACAACCACACGGCCAAGGCCATCGCCCGCCTGCAGCACCTCGGCATGGTGGAGGCGCGCCGGGGGCGCGGCGGCGGTCTCGAACTCACCGGGTTCGGCCGCACCGCCTCGATCGGGTGGCTGGTCCGCGAGCTTGAGGGGGAGGAGGAAGTCGTCACCTGCGAGGGGGAGACTCCCTGCCCGCTACGGGCCGCCTGCCGGCTGCGGGGCGCGCTGCGCGCGGCGCAGCAGGCGTTCTACGCCTCCCTCGATCCCGTCACGGTGAGCGACCTGGTCGCATCGCCGACCGGGCCCGTCCTGATCGGACTTTCCTGACGCTCTCCCGCTTAGGGGCGGGCAGTCTCATGGATTTTAATTTGCAGATCAAATACCAATTAGGAGGATGCTGTGCTCTCCACCGAGTCCGCCGCGACCGTGCGCGCCACCCTGCCCGCGGTCGGCCAGGCCATCGAGGCCATCACCGCGCGTTTCTACGACACGATGTTCGCGGACAACCCGGAGTTGCTGCGTGACCTGTTCAACCGCGGCAACCAGGCCAACGGCGAGCAGCGGGTCGCCCTCGCGGGCTCGATCGCCGCCTTCGCGACCGCCCTGGTGGAGCGCCCGGGTGAGCTTCCCGGCACGATGCTGTCGAGGATCGCCAACAAGCACGCCTCCCTCGGGATCACCGAGGACCAGTACGCTGTGGTGCACAAATACCTGTTCGGCGCGATCGCCCATGTGCTCGGCGACGCCGTCACCCCCGAGGTGGCCGAGGCCTGGGACGAGGTCTACTGGCTGATGGCCGAGACGCTCATCGGCCTGGAGCGCGACCTCTACCGCGAGTCGGGCCGCGGCTGGTCCGACGCGACCGTGGTCGCGCGGCGCGCGGAATCGCCTGAGGCGGTCTCCTTCCTTCTCCGTCCGCGCTCCCCGATGCCCTTCCGGCCGGGACAGTACGTGAGTGTGCAGGTCACATTGCCGGACGGCGCGCGGCAGATCCGGCAGTACAGCCTGTCCCTGGCTCCCGAGCGGGGCGACTGGCGGATCACCGTCAAGCGCGTCCGCGGCGACGCCGCCCCGGACGGTGAGGTGTCGAACTGGCTGTGCGAAAACGTCCGGGCCGGCGACGTGCTCCGGGTGTCCGCGCCGTTCGGCGACCTGACCCTGCCTCCCGGCGACGGACCGCTGCTGCTCGCCTCGGCGGGGATCGGGGCCACGCCGATCCTGTCGATGATCGACCACCTCGTCGCGACCGGATCGGAGCGGCGCGTCGTGGTCGTGCACGCCGACCGCGCCCCGGACTCCCACGTCCACCGTCACGAACTCAAGGAACTGGTCGAGAGCCTGCCCGGCGCCACACTCCACCGCTGGTACGAGGAGGCGCCGGAGTGCTCCTGCCGTCCCACGCCCGCCGTCGGCCGGGCCGACCTGTCCGCGATCGACCTGCCGGACGGCGTGGTGGCCTGCCTTTGCGGCCCGCTGCCCTTCATGCGGGCCGTGCGCGAGCAGCTCATCGCGCGTGGCGTTCCCGCCTCCGACATCCACTACGAAGTCTTCGGCCCCGATCTGTGGATCGCCGGGCGATCATGACTGTGCCAATACGGCGTTTACGAGTGTGAAAGTCGGTGCGCCGTCTTCGGGCGGAGTGATCGTTTCCGCGTAGAACGAGATCCGTCTCACGTCGACGGAGGTTCTCCATGCCTACGCACTTGATCACCAGCTGGGCGGGGAGCCGCCGGCGCCGGCCGCCGCACACACGTCGCGACGGCCGGCGACCTCGTGTCTGGCCTTTCGCCGCGCTGGTCCTGATCGTGCTGGCGGCGGTGGCGCCGCCGGCGACCGCGGCCCAGCAGCCGGTGTTCGCCTACGTGGCCGACTTCGCCTCAGACCAGGTCTCGGTGATCGACACCGCGACCAACACGGTGACCGCCACCGTGCCCGTGGGAAACGGTCCCGGCTTCCTCCAGCTCAGCCCGGACGGCAGCCGCCTCTACGTGATCAACGCGCTCTCCTTCGACGTGTCGGTGATCGACACCAGGACCAACACCGAGATCGCCCGCGTCGCCGTCGGTCTTCAACCCGTCTACTCGGCGATCACCGCTGACGGCAGTCGCCTCTACGTGCTCAACTCCGGTTCCGACAACGTGTCGGTGATCGACACCGCGACCAGGGCCGTGATCGCGACCATCTCCGTCGGCGGCACCGACCCCTTCTACCCGGCGCTCAACCGGACCAGCCTCTACACGACCAACACGTTCTCGGACAACGTGTCGGTGATCGACACCAGGACCAACACCGTGATCGCCACGCCGTCCACGGGCGCCGGCAGCGGTCCCCAGTTCTCGGCGCTCAGCCCGGACGGCACCCGCCTCTACGTGACCAACGTGTTCTCGGGCACCATATCCGTGATCGACACCAGGACGAACACCGTGATCGCGACCGTCCCCCTCGGGGGCTCGGGCGCCTATTATCCGGTGGTCAGCCGGAACGGCACCCGCCTCTACGTGCCCGACTTCTTCTCGAACAGCGTGGCGGTGATCGATACCGCGACCTACGCCGTGATCGCCACCATCCCCGTCGGCGACGGCCCCGAATTCGCGGCGCTCAGCCGGAACGGCACCCGCCTCTACGTGGCCAACATGTTCTCGGGCACCATATCCGTGATCGACACCGCGACCAACGCCGTGATCGCCACCATCCCCGTCGGCGACTCACCCTTCGTGCCCGTGCTCGGTCCGGACGGCACGCGCCTCTACGTGACCAACGAGCTCTCGAACAACGTGTCCGTCATCGACACCACGACCAACACCGTGATCGCCACCATCGGCGTCGGCGAAGTTCCCCAGTGGATAGCACTTCCGGCGGGAACGGCCGGGCTCGCGGCGGCGAGCGGGCAGCCGTCCGTGCCGTCCGCCCAGGGACGGCCCACCACGCAGCAGAGCCAGCACAGCGATCAGCACACCCAGGTCCGGCACCAGACGGAGAGCCTCGATCCCGTCACGACCACATCCGAGCAGCACCAGTCCGACAACTCATACGCCCACCACACGAACATCCAGTCCGCTCCCACCATCATCGGCATGGGCGGATGGACCGCGAAGGAGCGCCCACGGAAGCGACGCTCCCGCCCGTCGGGCCGACCCGCCGCCGGACTGGCACGGCCCATGGCCTCGCACCGGCCTGCCGGAGGCCGCTCCCGCGCAACACGCCACTGATGTGCTCCGGGTGTCCGCGCCGTTCGGCGGCCTGACCCTGCCTCCGGGCGACGGACCACTGCTCCTCGCCTCGGCGGGGATCGGCGCTGCCCGGCGCCACACACAGCTCATCGCGCGTGGCGTTCTCGCCTCGGACATCCACTACGAGGTCTTCGGCCCCGATCTGTGGCTCGCCGGGCGATCATGAGTATGCCAATACGGCGTTTACGAGTGTGAAAGTCGGTGCGCCCTCTTCGGGCCAACTGATCGTGTCCACGTAGAACGAGATCCGTCTCACGTCGACGGAGGTTCTCCATGCCTACTCAATCGATCACCAACTGGACGGGGAGCCGCCGGCGCCGGCCGCCGCACACGCGTCGCGGCGGCCGGCGACCTCGTCTCTGGCCTTTCACCGCCCTGATCCTGATCCTGCTGGCCGCGGTGGCACCGCCGGCGACCGGGGCCCAGCAGCCGGTCTTCGCCTACGTGGCCGACTTCGCCTCAGACCAGGTCTCGGTGATCGACACCTCGACCAACACGGTGACCGCCACCATACCCGTGGGAGACGGCCCCGTCTTCCTCCAGCTCAGCCCGGCCGGCAGCCGCCTCTATGTGATCAACTCCGGCTCCAACAACGTGTCGGTGATCGACACCAGGACCGACACCGAGATCGCCCGCGTCCCCGTCGGTTCGAATCCGATCTACTCGGCGATCACCGCGGACGGCAGCCGTCTCTACGTGGCCAACGCGTTCTCGGCCAATGTGTCGGTGATCGACACCACCACCAGGGCCGTGATCGCCATCATCTCCGTCAGCGGCATCGTCCCCTTCTACCCGCTGCTCAGCCGCAACGGCACCCGCCTCTACACGACCAACAGCTTCTCCGACAACGTATCGGTGATCGACACCAGGACCAACACCGAGATCGCCACACCGTCCACGGGCGCCGCCAGCCGTCCCCAGTTCGCGGCGCTCAGCCCGGACGGCAGCCGCCTCTACGTGGCCGACGCGATCACGAGCCAGGTGGCGGTGATCGACACCACGACCAACACCACGATCGCGCTCATCCCGGTCAGCGGCCTCAGCCCCTACTACCCCGTGCTCAGCCGGAACGGCACCCGCCTCTACGTGGCCAACTTCGCCTCGAACAACGTGTCGGTCATCGACACCGCGACCAACACCGTGATCGCCACCATGCCCGTCGGCGCCGGCCCCGAATTCGCGGCGCTCAGCCGGAACGGCACCCGCCTCTACGTGGCCAACTTCGCCTCGAATAACGTGTCGGTCATCGACACCGCGACCAACACCGTGATCGCCACCATTCCCGTCGGTAGCGGCCCCTTCGCACCGGTGTTCGGTCCGGACGGCACGCGCCTCTACGTGGCCAACGAGCTCTCGAACGACGTGTCGGTCATCGACACGGCGACCAACGCCGTGATCGCCACCATCGGCGTCGGCGACAGCCCCGAGTGGATAGCGCTTCCGGCGGGAACGGCCGGCCTCGCGGCGGCGAGCGGGCAGCCAGCCGTGCCGTCCGCACAGGGACAGCCCACCACGCAGCAGAGCCAGCACAGCGATCAGCACACCAAGGTCCGGCACCAGACGGAGAGCCTCGATCCCGTCACGACCACATCCGAACAGCACCAGTCCGACAACTCATACGCCCACCACACCAACATCCAGTCCGCTCCGACCATCATCGGCATGGATGGATGGACCGCGAAGGAGCACCCGCGGAAGCGACGCTCCCGCGCGCACATGTCACCATATAACCGCAAATATCAGCATCAATAATGAATGGTGGCCTATTGCGCCATATACCATAAGCGCGCTGGTCACAGCCTGCTTACCTGCCATTAACGCCCGGGAGTCACCCCTTTACAGGGGCGGCTCTCGGGCGTTCAATCTGCCTAACAGAGAAAATTCTCTGGCTATATCACCTACGGCATCTTTCGCTATTTCGGGGCTGATGATGCTTCCCCAAAGCTGACTACCCGCCTCCTCGCCGGAGACCCGAATGCGTCCGGACACGCCTTCTCTCCGGGCATCCCTCATGCCGGGGAGGCGTCCACGACTCTCCCGTTCACCCGGAAGACCTCCCATGGGACGCCCCCTACATGCGCGTCCATCCCACGCCCCTTCCGGTGATCAGGATCGGGCGTTCACGCGCCGGCGACGTTCCCATCCGCGCGTGATCGCCGCTAGACGAGTTCGTTCAGCGCTTCCGCCAAAACCACTGGCAAAACGCGGCGAGTCCGTCGTCTAAAACTCCCAGCAGGCATCCAGGCATCGCCAGGACGCTTCCAGATGGAGCGTTCCAAAGAGAAATGGAGATTCTCTCATGGCACCTGTCATCACCACGCTCAGCGCGGCCCCGCAGGGCACGAACCAGGGCAGCTACGGGCAGACCCTCACCATCACCGGCACGGGCCTGACCGGCTCGACCGGTGTCCGGATCGGCACCCGCACGGTCACCCCCGGCACGGTCACCGCCACCCAGGTGACCTGCGTGCTGCCCTCGGCCTGCGGCCCGACGACCGTCAGCGTCGTGGCGCCCAGCGGCACGAGCAACGCGCTGCCGTTCTACTACATCGATCCGCCGTTCGTCTCCGGCGTCGCTCCGGTGGAGGGGTCGGCGGCGACGCCGTCCGCCGTCACGTTCACCGGAGAGAGTCTGCTGACGACCAACCGGATCCAGTTCGGCACGGTCACCGGCACGTTGACCACGCCCGTCACCAGCGACGTCAGCGTGACGGCGACACCCATCGCGGTCACCCCGCTGGGGGCCAACCCCTGGTTCCAGAGCTTCGGCGCGGCGGTTCGCACGGCGGGGGGCACCGCCACGGTGACCAACGCGATCGCGCTGTTCGACACCCCGACCGTCACCGACCTGAACCCCAACACCGGTTCCGCGGGCACCCTCGTCATCATCACGGGCACGGCCTTCGTCGGCTCGGCGGTCAGCGTCACCTTCGACGGCGTCGACGCCGACTTCACCCCCAACTCCGACACCGTGATCATCGCGACCGCCCCCACCGGACCGACCGGCGCGATCGACGTCGTCGTCACCACGCCCGGCGGCGGCAGCACACCGGTCACCTTCACCTACACCTGATCCCACCTTCACCTGATCCGGCACCAGATCCGGAAGGGACCCCAGCAGCAGGCACGCCCGGCCCGGCCGCGGCACACGTCGCGACGCCGGGCCGGGGGCTCGCCCCCGATCGAGAGAAGGGACGACGCATCCATGGCCCCGGTAGTGACCGGTGTGACCCCCAACCAGGGGTCCAGCGCCGGCGGCACCATGATCTCCGTCACCGGCACCGGCTTCGCCAACGCCTCAGCGGTGCGGCTCGGCGGCGCCACCGCCCTCGGGCTGACCGTGCTGTCCGACACGCACATCACCGCCGTCACCCCGCCCGGGGCCGGAACGGTGAACGTGACGGTCACCGGATCCGGGGGCACCAGCACCCAGAACGTGCCGTTCACCTACACCACGGCCCCGGCGCCCGTCGTGCTCAGCCTGATCCCCGATCAGGGCCCCACGGCGGGCGGCACCACCGCGACCCTCACCGGCACCGGCTTCACCGGCGCCACCCTGGTGTCGTTCGGCCCCATCTCCGCCGCGTTCACCGTCGTGTCGGCCACCCAGATCACCGTGACGATCCCGCCGCGCGCCACCACGGGCCCGGTCCTGGTGACGGTCACCACCCCGGGCGGGGTCAGCTACCCGGTGGGCTACGCCTACCAGCCCGCCGCCCCCGCCACCCCGCCCGTCCTGGTCGAGGTCACCCCCGACCAGGGCCCCCTGGCCGGCGGCACCACCGTGACCCTCACCGGCACCGGCTTCACCGGCGCCACCGCCGTACGGTTCGACGCCACACCCGCGCCCGCGTTCACCGTCATGTCCAACACCGTGATCACCGCCACGACACCGCCCGGAAGCGGCACCGTCACCGTGACCGTCACCACCCCCGCAGGCACCAGCGGGCCCGGCCCGCTCACCTCCTTCACCTACCTCGCCGCACCCACCGTGACCACCCTCACCCCCAGCCAGGGACCGACCTTCGGCGGCAACCCCGTCACCGTGGCCGGCTCCGACTTCACCTACGCCACCGACGTGCGCTTCGGCGGCATCCCCGCCCCGTTCACGATCGTCTCCGACACCTTCCTCGTCGCCACGGCCCCACCCGGAACGGGAACGGTCACCGTCACCGTGGCCTCAGCGGGCGGCACCTCCGGCGCCGGCCCCCTCTACACGTACGAATGACGCTCACGCTGCCGCCCAACGGGTCTGTCCGGTGAAAGAGAGACAGAGCCGTTGTTCGTCATTCCTGAGCGGACTCCTGCGGCTTCAGACGCCCGCCCGTCCGCTGTAGTCGGTGGCGGCATAAACCTGCAGGAGCCTCTCGACTCCGTGCAGGAAGGTCTCGCAGATCAGCACCGGGTCGAACAGGCAGCCGGCGGCCATGGCGCCGTCGCGCATCATCACGAAGTGGCGGGCGGCGGACTCGGCGCCGGTCTTCTGGATCTTGGCCAGCAGTTCCGTGACGGTTTCCAGGAACCATTGGCGGTGGGCGAGCACGGCCGTGTGCACCGGCGACTCGGGGTCGGGATGCTCGGCGGCGGCGTTGAGGAAGGCGCATCCCCGGAAGCCGGGCGACTGGATGCCTTGGGCGATGGACTTGCTGAGGGCGAGGATGGTGCCGGCCGCCGGTAGTCCGGCGGCGATGGCCTCGTCCGCCTGACTCCGCATGGCTCGGTCGACCTCGTTCAGGTAGGCGAGGACGAGATCTTCCTTGCCGGGAAAGTGCCGGTAGAGGGTGGCCCGCGTCACCTGCGCTTCGGCGACGATGCGATCGATTCCGACGGCGTGGATGCCCTCCGCGTAGAAGAGCCGGGTGGCCGTGTTGAGCAGCCGGGACCGCGCTTCGGACCGCCGCCCTTCGACTTCGTTGCGCATGAGACCACTCTAGTAGGTAGAACGTTCGGTCTTGACAAGTTCGCACGGCGGATTGCAGGCTGTGCGAGGTAGAACGTTCTGTCTTGCAGGAGGGTCGCTCCAGTGACTCCGTCATCTTCACGGAGTCAGCAGCGCCCGCGTCGCCGGGAGTGCCTTTCCGGAACGAGCAAGGCGGTCTCCTCGTCACTCAAACCCTGAAAGGCTCACCATGAGCGCCATCGCTGCTTCGCCCGGCATGTCCGGGACCGCGTCCGCGCTGCGGCGGCTGTACTTCGTCCGCTTCGCGTTCGCCATCGTCTGGGCCCTCGTGATGTTCACGACCGCCGCGAACCTGAGTCCGCTCGCGGTCACTCTGCTCGTGCTCTACCCGCTGTTCGACGTGGCCGCCGCCATCATCGACGCCCGCGCCTCGCGCACCACCGGATCACCTGCCCTGCTGTACGTGAACATCGCGATCAGCCTGATCACCGCCATCGGCGTGGCCATCGCCTGCGCGTCCGGTATCCCTGCGGTGCTGCGCGTCTGGGGCGCCTGGGCCGTCGTGGCCGGACTGGTCCAGCTGATCTTGGGGGTCACCCGCCGCAGGATGGGCGGCCAGTGGCCAATGATCATCAGCGGCGGCGTCTCCGTCCTCGCCGGCGCGTCGTTCATCCTCGGCGCCTCCGCGGCGAACCCGACGCTGATCAACGCGGCCGGCTACGCCGTCCCCGGCGGCATCTTCTTCCTCATCTCGGCCATCCGCCTCGGCCGCGCCGCGAAGGGAACCGCGCCGGCCTCCCCCTCCACCGCACCTGTATTCGACGGACCCACCAGCAGGAACCGGGACGCGTAGTCGTCCGCGCACTCCTTGACCAGAGTGCCGGGATCCAGAATCTCCCGGATGCACCGGCCGGCCTTCGCCACCTCCACGCACGACGCCCCGCGGGATGCGGGTCCTGTCGCAGATGCGACATGACACACCTTCGCCAATCCCATGCGTTGCCGCAGCCACATCTGCCTCACCAGCATTACCGGCATTACGAGTGATTTCTGGAGATTTGCCTAGTTTTTGGAGTGGCTCCGTGCACCGCCCCCCTCCCCTTCGGCGCGGGTTCATCACCCTGTCCGCGGGACTCACCCTCGTCCTGGCGGCCTCGCCGCTCACCGGCGGAACAGCCTCCGCCGCCTCCCCCGATCCGGCCCCCGGACAGACGGCCGCTCCCACCGCGGCCTCGTCCACCCCGGCCGCTTCCGCCGCGACCGCGGCCAACGGCCCGTCCGGCGCCGTTGGCGCGGCCGGCGGCACGCGCACCGTCACCCTCATCACCGGCGACAAGGTCACCTACCGGCCGGGCCGTGACGCGCCGGCGATCGTCTCCATCCAGGGCCCGCAGGGGCGCCGGGCCGCCGCCCGGGTCACCACCGTCGGCCACGACGTGTACGTCCTGCCGGACGCGGCCACGCCCTACGTGGACGCCGGGCTGCTCGACCGGTCGCTGTTCGACGTAACCCAGCTCGTCGCCGACGGCTACGACGACGCGAGCAGCGACCACATTCCGCTGATCGTGACCTACACCGACGCCGCGGCGCGCAAGCGGGCGGAGGCGGTGCCGAGCGGCGCGGAGAAGGTCCGGACGCTCAGCAGCATCCAGGGCGCGGCGCTGAGCGCCGGCCACGACCGGGCGGCGGACTTCTGGAGCTCACTCACCGGCGCGGGGGCCTCCTCCCGGGCGCAGGGCTCGGCCACCGCACCCGCCCCGGGGACCCCGCTCACGGGCGGCATCGCCAAGGTGTGGCTGGACGGCAAGGCCAAGGCCGACCTGGCCGACACCGTGGCCCAGGTGCGGGCGCCCGAGGTGTGGGCCAAGGGGAACACCGGCACTGGCGTGAAGGTCGCCGTGCTGGACACCGGAGTGGACGCCGAACACCCCGACCTGAAGGATCGGATCACCCAGTCCGCCACCTTCGTCCCGGGCGTGGACGTGACCGACCGCAACGGCCACGGCACGCACGTCGCCTCGACGATCGCGGGCACCGGCGCCGCGTCCGACGGCCTGGAGAAGGGTGTCGCCCCCAGCGCCGACCTCCTGATCGGCAAGGTGCTCGACAACAGCGGCAGCGGTCAGGACTCCTGGATCATCGCGGGCATGGAGTGGGCCGCCCGTGACCAGAAGGCCAAGGTCATCAGCATGAGCCTCGGGGCCGGCCCGACCGACGGCACCGACCCGCTCAGCCAGGCCGTCAACCGGCTCAGCGAGGAGACCGGCGCCCTGTTCACCATCGCCGCGGGCAATTCCGGTCCCGAGGACGAGACCGTCAGCACCCCCGCCGTGGCCGACTCGGCGCTCGCGGTGGCGGCGGTGAGCGTCGGAGGGAAGGGCACCGCACTCGCCGCCTTCTCCAGCAGAGGCCCGCGCGTCGGCGACTACGGCCTCAAGCCGGAGATCTCCGCGCCCGGCGTGGACGTGCTGGCCGCCCGTTCGCAGTACGCCCCCGAGGGAGAGGGCGCGTACCAGACGATGAGCGGCACGTCCATGGCGACCCCGCACGTCGCGGGAGTGGCCGCGCTGCTCGCCGCGGCGCATCCGGACTGGACCGGGCAGCGGCTCAAGGACGCGCTGGTGAGCACCAGCAAGGTCCTCTTCCAGTTCACCCCCTACCAGGTGGGCGGCGGTCTGGTCGACGCCTCCGCCGCCGTCGGCGGCAGCGTCTTCGCCACGGGCACCGCCTACATCGGCGCCCACTGGCCCTACTCCCCCGGCCAGCGCGCGAGCCGCCCGGTGACCTACACCAACACCGGCGACTCCCCGGTCACCCTGCACCTCACCGTGACCGGCGGTGCGCCCCAGGGCCTGTTCGAGCCCTCCGCGAGCTCGGTCACCGTTCCCGCGCACGGCACCGCCACCGTGGACGTCGCGGTGAACCTCGACCAGGCCGAACTCGACAGTCACCTGGCCGCACGGCTCGACGCGGCGGACGACAACGGGGTGGTGCGGGCCCACACCGTGCTCGGCTACTACAAGGAGGGCGAGCGGGCCGTCCTCACGGTCCACGCAAGGGACCGGTCCGGCCGTCCGCTCGCCGGTGACCTCGTGGTGACCCGCCGGCTGCCGGACGGGCACCAGACCCTCGACGGGTTCACGATCGACGAGTCCGGGACGACCACGCTGCGCCTGCCGACCGGCACGTACTCGATCTGGATGTGGGGAGACGTGGAGGGCGCCAACGGCCCCCACTCGCTCGGCCGGGCCCTGATCGCCAAGCCGCGGGTCAACCTCACCGCCGACACCGAGGTCACCCTGGACGCCTCCGGCACGCGCCGGCTGTCCGCCGTCCTGCCGCCCGGCGAAGACCAGGACAGGACGACGGCCGAGTCGCGCATGGACTTCACCCGCGGATTCGGCGACGGCTACGTCTCCGACAGCACCCTGCTCGGTGTCCGGTACGACAGCATGTGGGCGCTGCCGACCGGCGCCAAGGTGACCGACGGCGAGCTGAGCCTGGTCGCGCGCTGGCGCGACGAGCAGCCCCGCCTGGCGGTCTCCTCGGAGGACGGCGACTTCGGCGACCTGCTGATCCAGTCGCGCTACACGCCGCTGGCCGAGGGCCGGCGCACCTACGACGCCGTGTTCGCCGGCCAGGGCAGCGCGGCCGAGTTCGCCGCGGCGAAGGTCGCGGGCCGGGTGGCGGTCGTACGGTGGACCGACGACGCCGACCCCGTCGCGATGGCCGAGGCCGCGCGCGCGGCCGGGGCGAAGCTGCTGCTCCTCGTGGGCGACGGCCAGGGCAGGCTGGACGCGTGGGACGCGGTGGAGACCGCCGGCCCGCTGCCGGTGGCCTCCGTGACCAAGGACGAGGGCGAGCGCCTGATCGGCCGCATCCTGAAGCGCGGCAGGGCTCCGCTGCGGGTGACCTCCCACCCCGAGGTCGGCTACCTCTACGACCTGGTCCACCAGTGGACCGGCGCGGTGCCCGCGGACCCGGTCTACCGGCCCGGCAAGCGCGACCTCGCCCGGGTCGAGATGTCGTTCGACAACCACCGGCAGGACTCGGCTCGTGACATTCGCACCGAGGTGCTGGCCGACGGGCGGTCCGGATACGGCGGTTACCTCACCGACGGGCCGGCCCGCGGCACCCGCACCGACTGGGTGTCCGCGGACGGCGGCGTGCGCTGGGTCGAGCAGGCGCTGGTCCTGCACGACGGCGTCCAGGAGCGCTCCGACCTGCTGACCTACCCGGGCGGCCGGACCAGTCAGTCGCACTGGTTCGGGCCCGTGCAACGCCCTCGGATGAACGGCACCGGCTGGTTCCCCGAGCGCGGCGGCGACGCCCTGGTGATCTCCGTACCCTCGTGGGGCTCCTCCGGCGGCAGCCACACAGGGGAGATGCTGTTCACCCCGCGCGTCACCCAGACGATCTCGCTCTATCAGGGGGACGCCCTGGTCGAGCGCGCGAGCAACGACCGGGACGACCGGTCGGTGCTCATGACCCCGATCGTCAGCCCCGACCGGCTGCCCTACCGGCTGGTCAACGAGGCCGCCCGGGACGCGTCGCTGTACCCGTACTCGACGCGGACCCTCACCGAGTGGAACTTCACGACCGGCTACATCGAGACCGACCACACGATGCCCCTGCCGCTCATCCAGGTCGACTACGACGTCGATCTGGACTCCGACGGCCGGGCCGGCCGCCGGGCGGACCTCACGGTCACGCCGCTGCAGATGCCGTTCGCGGAGGGCGCCGGGACGATCAAGACGGTCACCGTCGAAGTGTCCTACGACGACGGGACCACCTGGCGCAAGGCGAAGGCCACCCGCTGCGCGCACGGGTGGACGGTCGGGCTGGACGCCCCGCGGGGCGCCGGCGCGGTGACTCTGCGGACCCACGCCGAGGACACCGTGGGCAACACCGTCACTCAGACCGTCGTACGGGCCTTCGGCCTGAGGTGACACCCTGCCGGAGGCCCGAGCCACCGGCTCGGGCCTCCGGTCCGGTCACGACGTGACCTTGCAGGGAACTCCGTTGAGGGTGAAGCGGGCCGGCGTCTCGGCGGTGCCGGTGGCGTTGAACCCGACGGCGTAGGTCGTCCCGGGAGCGATGGCGTTGTGCCAGGCCGGGTTGGTCACCTGGACGCTCGGAGGAGTCTGCGACCAGGTGCCGCTCCAGGCGGTGTCGACGTGCTGTGACCCGGAGAAGACGAACTGCAGGATCCACGGACTGAAGGTCAGCGTGCCCGTGTTGGCGATCGTCAGGTTCATGCTGAATCCGGTCGACCAGGCGATCGAGGTGTAGGTCACCTCGCAGCCGTAGTCGGACAGACCCAGCGTCGAGGCCCGCGCCGAGCCGCCGAGTGCGGCGGCCAGGACGATCCCGGCCACGCCGGTCCTTGCCAGGCGTCGCGGAATGCGCATCGGTTTCCCTTCATGGGACGACGGTGCTCCCCGTGCCGACGACGGACGGGGCCCGGCGATCGGCGTGGACCGGGGACATGGCGGTGAGGGTGCTCGTGAGGCTGCGATCTGGATGCTCGGCCCGGAGTGGCCCGCTGTCAACAGCCGCGCCCGCCCGCCGCGACCGGCCCGGCCGGCGCGGGGTCCGGATGCCGCTCACGCAGGTCAGACCGTGGATCCGGCCGATCGGCGGGCCGGCCGGGCTGAACGTTTCACCGCACGGACGGCCGGTGCGCGGGCGGCGCCGTGCTTTCGCGGATCACGAGTTCGTTCGCGAGGTCGATCCGGCTCGTGGCCACGTCTTCGCCCCTGGCCAGGTCGAGCAGCATCTGGGTCGCGACGCCCGCCATGTGGCGGATCGGCTGATTGACGGTGGTGAGCGCGGGATCCATCCAGGTCGCGAGCGGCAGGTCGTCGTAACCGATCACCGACAGGTCCGCGGGGACGTCGAGGCCGAGCCGCCGGGCCGCCCGGATGACGCCGATCGCCTGCTGGTCGGAGCCGGCGAAGACGGCGGTCGGCCGGTCGGGCCGGGTCAGCAGATCCATGCCGTGCTCGAAGCCGGCGTCGACGTAGAAATTGCCGTATCGCACCAGGGCGGGATCGACGGCGAGCCCCGCCTCGTCGTGGGCGACGCGGAAACCGGCGACCCGTGCCCTGCTGCACAGCATCTCCTCGGGGCCGGAGACGATCCCGATCCGACGGTGGCCCAGCTCAAGCAGGTGACGGGTGGCGAGCAGGCCGCCGTTCCAGTTGTTCGAGCCGACGGTGGGCACGGACGGCGAGGTCGCACTGTCCATGGCCACGACGACGACCGGGATCTGCTGCCGCCACAGCCGCTGCTGTTCGGCCGGCGTGAGCTCGCACATGACGAGGAGCACGCCGAGGGGCCGGCGGTCGAGCACCTCGTCCAGCCATCCCGCCGGCGGCCGCTGCGCCCCGTCCAGGTGGGAGAGGACGACCTCGATCCGCGCCGGGGTGGCGACGGCGTCGACCCCGCGGATGATCTCCATCGACCACGCGGAGTTGAGCTGGTGGAAGACCAGGTCGATCTTCCCCGTGAGGGGCCGCCTCTTGGGACGGCGACGGTAACGGTGCCGCGCGAGGCCGGCCTCGACGCGCTCCCGGGTGTCGGGCGCGACGTCGGGGCGACCGTTGAGGACCTTGGAGACCGTGGTCACGGAGACGCCGAGCTCTTCGGCGATGGCCGCGATCGTCGCGGGGCGGGGGCGGCGGGCGGGAGAGGAGGGGCTGGTCATCGGTCCGCTCATCGTTTCCGAAAATTTTCGAAAAACTCTATCACTGGGAGCGTCTGACATCTGCCGAGATCCGGGATGAGTAGGCCTATATCTCCCCCACTCGACACCGCCTGACTTCCCCCTTGACGCACCTGCGTGATGGTCCTATATTTCCGCAATATTAACGAAGATTCTCGAAACTTTAGGCCAAACCATCACAGAGCGTTCCGCCGACGGCGTCGGTGACGCGGTGGTGCCACGGCCCCACACCGGCGCCTGGCGTGCGGTCGGCCACGAACGACGGCCACGGCCGTGGGCGCGGATCCACCGGATGGCACCGGAGGCACGAGTATGAGCACGACCAGGACGATCAACGCGTCACCGGACACCGTGGGCTCCCGCCGGGCGAGGCCCGACCCCGGAAGAGGAAGGCGACCGCCCAGGCGCACCTGGCGCCAGGCGCTGCGGCGCGACTGGCAGCTCTATTCGCTGGCGATACTCCCCCTGCTGTTCTTCCTCGTGTTCCGGTACCTGCCGATGATCGGCAACATCATCGCCTTCCGGAAGTTCGAGCCCGGCGGCAGCGTGTTCGGCGAAGACTGGGTCGGGCTGCGCTACATCCGGATGTTCCTGAACGATCCGTCGTTCTGGAGCGTGTTCACGAACACCGTGATCATCGGCGGGCTGACCCTGCTGTTCTGCTTCCCGATGCCGATCGTGCTCGCGTTGCTGATCAACGAGCTCCGCGGCAGCCGCGTCAAGCGGTTCGTGCAGTCGGTGTCCTACCTGCCGCACTTCCTGTCGATGGTGGTCGTGGCCGGCCTCGTCATGGAACTGCTGTCGCTGGACGGGCCGGTGAACCAGCTCCTGCGGGCCACGGGCGGCGATCCCGTCGCGTTCCTGCAGGAGGCGGGCTGGTTCCGGACGATCTACGTCTCCTCGGAGATGTGGCAGACGGTCGGCTGGGGGACGATCATCTATCTGGCCGCGCTCACGACCATCGACGACCAGTTGTACGAGGCGGCGCGGATCGACGGCGCGGGCCGGTGGCGGCAGATCTGGCACGTGACCCTCCCCGGCATCCTGCCGACCGCGCTCACGCTGCTGATCCTCAACATCGGCACGTTCATGGCGGTCGGGTTCGAGAAGATCCTGCTGCTCTACAACCCGCTGACGTATCCCACGGCCGACGTGATCTCCACGTACCTCTACCGGATGGGCATCGTCTCCAACAACTTCAGCTACGCCGCCGCGATCGGCCTGTTCGAAGCCCTGATCGGCCTGACTCTGGTGCTGTCGGCCAACCTGATCTCCCGCCGTACCGTAGGGGCGAGCCTGTGGTGACCGTGGACAACACGCGGGGCTACCGGGTGTTCCGTGTGATCAACGCGGTCGTCCTGACCGGCGTCGTGATCGTGACCCTGTATCCCTTCGTCAACATCGTCGCCCGTTCGCTCAGCGACGAGTTCGCCATCCGCGCGGGCAAGGTCAACCTCTACCCCGTCGGCTTCACCTTCAAGACCTACACGTTCGTGGCCTCCGACCCGACGTTCTGGACGAACTATCGCAACACTGTGGTGTACACGGTCGTCGCCACGTTCATCGCGATGGTCCTGACCACGTGCTACGCCTACGTGCTGTCGAAGAGACATCTGCGGGGGCGCACGTTCCTCATCGGGGCCGCGGTCTTCACCATGTTCTTCACCGGCGGCCTGATCCCCAACTACGTCCTCATCTCCAGCCTCGGGATGAAGGACAGCATCTGGGCCATCGTGCTGCCGAACGCGATCAGCGTCTTCAACCTCCTGGTGATGAAGACCTTCTTCGAGGGCCTGCCCGGCGAGCTGGAGGAGGCCGCCGCGATCGACGGCATGAACACGTACGGCATCCTGCTCCGGATCGTGCTGCCGCTGTCGAAGGCGATCCTCGCCACGATGGTGCTGTTCTACGCCGTCTCGTTCTGGAACTCGTGGTTCTCGGCCTTCCTGTACATGAGCCAGTCGGACCTGTTCCCCGTGACCGTCTACCTGCGCAATCTCATCGCGGGAGCCACCACGGGGACCTCCGTCGGCGCCGACGCCACCGACATGACCGTGGCCACCAACATCAAGGCCGTGACGATGGTGCTCACCGTCATCCCCATCCTGGCGATCTACCCCTTCGTCCAGCGGTACTTCGTCAAGGGAGTCATGCTCGGCGCGGTGAAGGGCTAGCCGCGCCCGGTCTCCAGACGCTCTCCCACGCAGCCCGTTCCCCAGGGAAAGGACCCCCCATCCATGCACCAGATGAACCGGCGTCAGGCGATGGTCGCCATGGGCGCGTTCCTCGCGCTCGCCGGCTGTGGCAGCGGCGACGATAAGAGCGACAAGAAGAACGGCGACGACTTCTCGGCGAAGCGGGACGGCGCGATGTCCGACTACGCCGTCGGCAAGCCGTTCAAGGCCGCCGCGCCCTTGTCGTTCAGCATCCTCTACAACAACCACCCGTTCTATCCCATGAAGAACGACTGGTTGTTCTGGTCCGAGCTCACGAAGCGGACCAATGTGACGCTGCAGCCGAGCGTGGTGCCGCTCAGCGACTACGAGAACAAGCGCAGCCTGATCATCGGCGCGGGCGACGCCCCGATGATCATCCCGAAGACCTACCCGGGCCAGGAGGTCCCCTTCGTCGCCTCCGGCGCCGTCCTTCCGGTCAGCGACTACCTCGACCTGATGCCGAACTTCAAGGACAAGGTCGCCAAGTGGAACCTGCAGGCCGACCTGGACACGCTCCGGCAGGCCGACGGCCGTTTCTACCTGCTCCCCGGCCTCCACGAGGACTACTGGGCCGACTACACCCTGGTGGTCCGCACCGACATCCTCGACAAGCTCGGGCTGAAGATCCCGCAGACCTGGGACGACGTGCACGCCATGCTGAAGGCGATGAAGGAGGAGTACCCCGACTCCTATCCCTACTCCGACCGGTGGGCCATCCCGACGCCGGGCGGCGCCATGATGAACCAGGTCTTCGGCCTGGGCAGCGGCGTCCGCGGCGGCTGGGGCTTCACGACCGGCATCACGTGGGACTCCAACGCCGGGAAGTTCGCCTACACGGGCGCCATGGACCAGTACAAGCAGATGCTGCAGTTCCTGCACACGCTGGTCGCGGAGAAGCTGCTCGACCCGGAGAGCTTCACGCAGACCGACGACCAGGCCATCCAGAAGCTGGCGTCCGGCAAGTCCTTCGTGATCAGCGGTAACGCGCAGACACTGGTCAACGAGTATCGCCCGCCGCTGAAGAAGGCCAACCCGAAGGCGACGCTCGCCAAGATCCCGGTGCCCATAGGGCCGATCGGGCCCGTCAAGGCCGACTCCAACGACAGCCGGCTGGAGAACGGCATCATGATCTCCAAGAAGGCCCTGGAGAGTAAGAACTTCGTCGCGATGATGCAGTTCATCGACTGGCTCTGGTACTCGGACGAGGGCCAGGTGTTCGCCAAGTGGGGCGTCGAGGGGACGACGTACAACAAGGACGCGTCCGGCAAGTACAAGCTCGCGGACGACGTCGACTTCGTCGGGCTCAACCCCGGCGCGCCCAAGCACCTGCAGAAGGACTTCGGCTTCTCCAACGGCGTGTTCGCCTACGGCGGGAGCACCGAGCTGCTCCAGTCGACCTTCTCCGACGAGGAGGTCGAGTGGCAGAAGGTGATGAACGCCAGGAACGCCATGCCGCCGAAGCCGCCGAGCCCGCTGAACGAGGACGAGCGCGAGCAGGCCTCGCTGTGGCAGACCCCGCTGAAGGACCACGCCACCCAGAACTCGCTCGAGTTCATCCTCGGTAAGCGCGACTTCTCCGAATGGGACGCGTACGTCAAGGAGCTCGAGGCGAAGAACATGACGTCCTACGTGAATTTGGTCAACAACGCCTACGAGCGGTACAAGAAGGAACACGGCTGATCCGCGGAGCCCCCTGAGATGACCGAGACGACGGCCGGGCAGCGGTTCGGGCAGGGACCGCTCTCCCGCGCCTCCGCGCTGGTGTACCACCTGATGGTGGTCGAGCTCCTGTTCCTGGCCACCACCCTGCCCGGCCTGGCCGGGCTGGTCCTGCTCGCCCACGACGCCGCGAACATCCCGCTGGCCGCGGTGTGCCTGCTCCCGGCGGGTCCGGCGCTGTCCGCCGCGCTGTACGCGTTGCGCCATCGCCGCCTGGATCTGGCGGACCTGCGTCCCGCGGCGGCGTTCTGGCGCGGCTACGCCATGAACGTCCGCGGCGTGGCGAAGATCTGGGTGCCGTCGCTGGCGTGGCTGACCGTCGTCGGGATCAACCTGGCGCACCTCGGCGCCGGCGGCGTCCCGGGCTGGTGGGCGATGCTCCTGGTCGTCGTCGGGGCGCTGGCGGTTCTCTGGACCGCCAACGCCCTGGTCATCACCTCGCTCTTCGAGTTCAGGGGCCGGGACGTCGCCCGCCTGGCGGCGTACTTCCTGCTCCGCACCCCCCGGGTGGCGCTGGTCAACGCCTGCCTGCTGGTCGTGGCGGCCGGCGTCACGCTGGTCGCCACGGAGGCGGCGCTGGCGCTGCTGGCCTCGGTGTTCGCCTCCCTGCTCCTGCTCAACAGCCGCCCGTTGATCGCCGAGGTGCGAGACACGTTCATCGCGTGACGTCGTCAGAAGGAGTGCCCCGTGACCGTCTCCGATCTCCCCTCTCCTCTCGATCCGGCCGGCGTCCACGCGGCGTGGCTGCCGCCGGAGGCGTTGCGGGCGATCGGCTCGCGCCGCACACTGGTGCACGGCGACGGCCTTCTCGTCGAGACCGTGCACGACGAGGTGGCCCGGGCCTGCGCCCGCTACGGAGGAAGCGTCCTGCATCGCGCACCCGGCGGCGGCTGCACCGGACGACCGGGCGGGCGGCCCGGTGCGCGCGCCGTCGGGCGTGAGGGCGAGCCGTACGACCTCGTGCTCGCGCTCACGACGGCCGATCCCCTGCCAGCCGTCGCGGAGGCGGTCCGCGCCGGGTTCGGACGGAACCGCGGAACAGGCGATCACGCCGCCGGCGCCGAGGGCTACGTGATCGACCGGCACGACGACATCACGGTGGTGATCGCCGACGACCCGGCCGGCCTGCTCTACGGTCTGTTCCACCTCGTCCGGCTCGGCGGGCGGGCGTTCGGCGGCACGCGGCGCGCTGAGCATCACCGGCCGGCGACGCCCCGCCGCATCCTCGATCACTGGGACAACGTCGACGTCCATCCGGTGATGGGCCAGGTCGAGCGCGGCTACGCCGGCGGCTCGATCTTCTGGCTCGACGGCGCCCTGCGCGACGACCTGTCCCGGGTCAGGGCCTATGGGCGGCTGCTCGCCGCCTGCGGGGTGAACGCGATCACGGTGAACAACGTGAACGTGCACGCCGGGGAGGCCCGCCTGCTGACGGACCGGCTCGGCGAGGTGGCCGCGATCGCCGGCGAGCTGCGGCCGTACGGCATCCAGGTGCACCTGTCGGTCGGTTTCGCCTCGCCGGTCACCCTCGGCGGGCTGCCGACGGCCGACCCGCTCGACGACGACGTGCGCAAATGGTGGGCCGCCGCCACGGAGCGGGTGTACGAGGCGCTGCCCGACTTCGGCGGCTACCTGGTCAAGGCCGACTCCGAGGGGCAGCCGGGCCCGTTCGCGTACGGACGCACGCACGCCGACGGCGCGAACGTGCTGGCCGAGGCGCTGGCGCCGTTCGGCGGGATCGTCCGCTGGCGCGCCTTCGTGTACAACCACCGGCAGGACTGGCGCGACCGGTCGACGGACCGGGCGCGGGCGGCCTGTGACCATTTCGCCCCGCTCGACGGGCTGTTCCGCGACAACGTGATCCTGCAGGTGAAGCACGGGCCGATCGACTTCCAGACGCGGGAGCCGGTCTCGCCGGTGATCGCGGCCATGCCGTCGACCCGCGTCGCGGTGGAGCTCCAGGTGACGCAGGAGTACACCGGCCAGCAGCGGCACGTCTGCTATCTCGCCCCCATGTGGAGTGAGGTGCTGGGCTTCCGGCCGTGGGGGCCCGGCGGCCGGGCCGTGGCCGACGTCGCCGCCGGCAACACCGCCAGCGACACCGAGGACGGTGCCGCCGGCGGCGGACTGGTCGGCGTCTCCAACGTCGGCGCGGACCGCTACTGGACCGGTCATCCCCTCGCGCAGGCCAACCTCTACGCCTTCGGCCGGCTCGCCTGGTCGCCGGATCTGGAGCCCGCCGCGATCCTCGACGAATGGATCGATCTCACGTTCGCGCCGGTGACGGACGGCGATCCCGAACGCCTGCGGGACGCCCTGCACGCGATCATGGATGACTCCTGGCGCACCTACGAGTCGTACACCGCGCCGCTCGGCGTCGGATTCATGGTCCGGCCCGGCCATCACTACGGCCCCGATGTGGACGGCTACGAGTACACGCCGTGGGGCACCTATCACTTCGCCGACCGCGACGGCGTCGGCGTGGACCGCACCCGTGCCACCGGCACCGGGTTCACCGGTCAGTATCCGCGGCCCTGGTCAGAGGTGTACGAGTCGGTCGAGCGATGCCCCGACGAGCTGCTGCTGTTCTTCCATCACGTCCCGTACGGGCACGTGCTGCGAAGCGGGTCGACCGTGATCCAGCACATCTACGACTCTCACTTCGCGGGGGTCGAGCGGGTGGCGGAGGCTCGGCGCCGATGGGACGGGCTCATCGGCGCCGGGGTGGTGGTAGCCCCCGCCCTGCATACTCGCGTCAGGGAACTTCTCGACGAGCAGCTCCGCTCCGCGGAAGAGTGGCGCGATCAGATCAACGCCTATTTCTTCCGCAAGTCCGGGGTGCCCGACGCGCACGGCCGTCGCATACCGTGACGACCGTGCCGCCGGTCGGTCAGCGGCGCAGGTCCAGCCGGTTGCGGCGGGCGAGGAACACCAGGGCCACCAGGGCGAGCGCCGCCACGAGGGCGATGACGGCCACCTTGACCAGCATGCCGAGCACGGAGCCGTCGTCCGTCGCGGTGGTGGCGGTCACCGCGGGCGCCCCCGGCAGCACGTTCGCCGCCTGCGGGGCCGGTGCGGCGATGTCACGGGCCGACACCTCCGTCGTCGCCTTGGCCTTGGCCGGCTCGGTCGCGGTCACCGTGACCTTCCAGTCGCCGGCCGGCAGCGGCTGCTCGGAGTGGTAGAGGTTCTGGCCCTCGGGCGCCGACTTGAGCTGGACCGGGCCGAAGGTACGGCCGTCGGAGGAGGTCGCGGTCAGCGTCGCGGCGACGATGTCCGTGACGGGGTGATGGTCCTTCTTCCAGGTGACGAGCACGTTGACGTCGTGGCCGCCGTCCCCCGTCACCTGCAGTTCGATCGCCCCGCCGTGGGCGGAGGCCGCCGGTGCGCCGAGCACCAGGACCAGCCCGGCCAGCAGGGCGGTAAGCGCGTACGACAGTGCCCTCATCGGCGCCTTCGCCGGCGCTTTCTTCAGTATCTTCACGATTCGTGATTCCCCTCGGGTTCGTCGTCGGGTGTGAGCACCCCGTCGCCGGACGCCGGCAGGAACACGTGCTGGTGTCCGTAGCCCGCGTCGATGTTCACGGCGTCGAGGGCGGTGGCTCCGATCGACCAGGTGAATACCGCGTCGGCGCGTTGCCGTACGGCGAGTTCCGTCACGGCCGTGCGGGTCGGTCCGGTGAGGTCCCGCGAGGTCGCGTACGTGTCGACGGTCGTGGCTATCTGTTGCACTGCGGAGGCGAGACCCGACCGCGCCACGTTGGTCGCGGTCTCGCCCGACGGCGGGTCGGCGAAGGCCTGGACGGCCGCGTCCGCGGCCTTGCGCCAGGCTTCGACATCGGCGGGTGTCACCACGGCCGGTCCCGCGACGCCGTCGGCGGGCATGGCCCGGTCGAGGCCCTGCAGCACCGGAACGAGCCGGTCGCGGGTGTCCCGGGCCAGCTGGGTGAGCTCCTTGATCTGTGTCTTGTCCCGGAGCGCCTCCTCGGCCCGGATCCGGTCGACCGCCCGCTCGGTCGAGCTCGGCATGGTCACCAGGAAGACCAGGCCGCCGGCGATGAGCGCGCCGAGCACGAACGCGGAGACGAAGCCGAACATCCGCTTCCGGGTCGGCCGCGGGGCCGGCATCGGGTGCCTGGGTCGATTGATGATCGCCACCTCCCGGGGCGTGGGTGATCGGGGTGGAGCGGGCGCGCCGCGGTGCTCAGGCGCCGAGCGGCGTACCCGGCCTGTTCAGGACGACCGGCGTCGCCACGCGCCTGCGGCGCCGGGAGCCGGTCACCCGGAGGGCGACGACGACGAGAACGAGGAGGACGAGGACGGCGAGCTGCGGCCACGGCACCGCCACGACCGTGGTGGCGATCGCCACCCGTTCGGCGGTGATGCCCGGGAGCGGCCGCCCCGCGGGCGAGGGGATCGACACGAGTTTCGTGGTGATCGACCCCATCGGCCAGACGCCGGTCACCCGTGCGGTGAATGTGCGGCTGCTCCCGGGCATGATCTCCCTGGCCTTCGCCTCCGACGTGTCGCTCCAGCCGCTCTCACCGGCGAACGACGACGTCAGGAGCCGGGCGTCCGGGGCCAGCCGGACGTTGCCGACGTTGGCCACGGTGTAGGTGACGTCGACGGATCCGGCGGCGAACGGGTTCCACGATCCCCGGTAGTCGGCCCGCATGGCGGTCACCTGGACCTTGGCGGTATAGACGCCGCTCACCCGGATGTTCAGCCGGACGCCCACCCGGTTCTGCACCCGCACCTGGCCGGAGACCGTGTCGATCGACGCGGTGACGCCCGCGGGGTGATCCCCCGGAGTCGCGTTCTTGGGTATCGAGATCTGGACCGGCACGATGGCGGTGGCCCCGCCGGCGATGGTCACCTTGTCGGGGATGCCGACCCACGAGCCGCCGTCGACCGGCTTGGCGTCCGACGGCCGCATGTCGAAGTATCCCTTGGCGGTGAGATAGCCGTCGTTCGCGTCGATCGCGAAATCGACCGGCTGGGCGGAGCGGTTGACGACCGCGACATGCTCGGTCACCTGCTGCCCGGCGGCGAGTTCGACGTCGATGACGGAACGGCCGTCGGGGCCGTTGGCGTCGGCCGGCACGACCGACCAGGTGGTGTCGGCGTTGGACGGGGTGGCGAACACTACCAGGGCCACCAAGACGGTCGCGCCGACAGCGTGCAGGACGGCGAGGAGGGCGATGGCGCCCCGCGAACGGCTCTTGTCCAACAGAGGTGTCTCCTGTCTCATCGTGAACGTCCGGGACGTGCGCCAGACTCGCACACGTCCCGGACGTCCACAGCGGGCGGTGGCGGACCGCCTCCCGCTCAGGACTGATTGAACAGCGAAAGCGTCAGGGTCGAGTGGTACTCGCCGGCCGCGACGTCGACGGGGGTCCGCAGCGCGAGGTCGGCGTTGACCTTCCAGGTGCCGATCTCGTCGGCGGAGTTCGCCGTCGAGACGAGCAGCTCCTGGCCCTTCAGACCGACGGTGGGGGCCCCGCTGCCGTCGGAGACGACGCTGGAGACGGGCTCACCGGCCGACACCGCGCCGGTGGTGGAGTCGGTCAGCAGGCGCGGGATCCAGCCCAGGTACTCCGGGCCGATGGGGGCCGCCGAGCCGCTGGTCGCGGTGAACTGGCTGGCCTGGCCGACGACCGCCCAGTAGTCGCCCGCGGGGATGTCCTCGGGCTTGCGGGTGTCGCTCACCGTGACCGTCGGCAGGGTGCCGACGAACTGACGGGCGGCGGCGTCGGACCCGTTCTCCTGCAGGGAGACGCCGGTGTTGTCGGCCACGGTCATCGACACCTGACCAGGAGTCGTGATCGGCTCGATCTTCACCGACACGTCGATGCCGCTGCCGGACGGCGCGTCGTCCGCCAGCGCGGGGGCGGCCACGCCGGCGAGGGCGAGACCGAGCACCGACGCGGCGAGTATCTGCGTGGTTCTCTTGGTTTTCATGTGTTCACTCCATTTGTGGGGGCCGGGACCGGCCGGCCGGCGGCCGGCCGGTCCCGGTTTGTCACCGCGGTGTCCCCAGCGCGTAAGCCCTGGTCACCGCAGGTACGGTCAGCCGCAGCTGATCGCGGTGTAGGCGGCGTCGAACGACGAGGTGACCTGCTTCCCGCCGATCGTCGCGGTGCCCGTGACGGTCGCCGTGCCGGCGGCCAGCTGCCCGGTCCGCGAGTTGAACGACTGGTACGCCTGCTTGCCCGGGGCCACATCGGCCACGGTCTTGGAGCCGTACGGAGTCGTCAGCGTCACGGTCACCGGCACGTCCGAGCCGTTGACGGCCGTCACCGCGACGTACGCCGACCCGCCCACACAGCGGGACGAGGCGGTGACGTTCAGGGTGACGCCCGGGGTCGAGGTGGAGATCGTCAGCGTGAGCGTCTTGATCTCCTCAACGTTCCCGGCCTTGTCGGTCGAGCGGTAGCGCAGCTGGTGCTGACCGTCGCCGGTGACGGAGACCGGCTGGCCGTAGGCCGCCCAGTCGCCGTTGTCCAGCGAGTACTCGGTCTTGGCCACGCCGCTGCCGCCGTTCTCGTCGGCCGCCGTCAGCGTGACGGAGACCGGACCGGTGAAGGTGCCGTTCTCCGGCTGCGCCGGGTCGGTCGTCGCGGTCGTCACCGGCGCGGTCTTGTCCGGAGCCGCCGTGCCCGACAGGTGGAAGTAGTCGAACTTGGCGGTCTTGACGGCCTTCTGGGCGGTGCCGATGGTGTACACGCCGATCTTCGACGCGTTCGCCACCGCGCTGTTCTTCACCACGGCCACCGTGCCGCTCGTGGCGAGGTCCGTCCAGGTGGTGCCGTCGGACGAGTAGGAGCCGGTGAAGCTGTCACCCGCCTTCTTGAGACGCAGCCACCACACGCCGGTGGTGAGGTTGTTCACCTGCGGCTGCGGGTTCTGCACGGTTCCGCCGACCTCGCTGCGGAGCTCGATCGTCCGCGCCACCGTGGAGCCGGAGGCGTTGGTGGTGAGGAAGTCGAACTTCACGTAATTGTCGTCGTCGCCGTACACCATGAGACCGGCCTGCTGGTACTGCTCGGCGAGCGCCGAGGCGTCGACCTTGGTCTCCAGCGTCCAGTCACCGCTGGGCGCCTTCTGCAGGATGAAGTTCTTCGGGCCCGAGTTGGTGGTCCCGTAGATGTCACCCGTGGTGGTGTCGAGCTCCAGGTTGCCGTTGCTCACCCGCGCCGCCGTGGCGTCGGGGCGGACCACCGAGTCCCAGCGGCAGGTGTCGAGGGCGGTGCCGTCGAACTCGTCGTTGGGGGACGGGCCGGTGGCCTTGTCGTCCGGCGTGATCTGGAACCAGTCGAACGACGCGTCCACCACCGGGTGGTTGGCGCCGGCCAGGGAGATCATGCCGATCTGCGGGTTGGTGATCCCGGCGAGCGGCTTGGTCTCGGGCATGGCGGTGAAGGTGGTGCCGTCCGACGAGTAGTAGGCGGTGATGTTCGTCCCGTCACTGATGAACCGGACGTACACCGTGTCGGGGTACGCGTCCCCGAGCGCCGCCGTGTTGCTCGCGGTCACCTCGTTCGGTGCGGCGTTGTCCTCCCGGATGAACTGGAAGATGCGGTTGGCGTGGTCGTTCGTGCCCCGCGCCTCCAGCACCATCTTCGCGTAGTTCTCGTCGTCGCCGTAGATGACGAGACCCGCCTGCTGGTAAGCGTCACGCGCGTTCATCGTGAGCTTGGCGGTGGCGGTCCAGGCACCCGACGGCGCCGGCTGCACGACGATGTTCGGCGTGTTGCCGCCCGTGCTGTAGATGTCGGTGGTCGACGTCGGGATGGTGAGGCTGCCGTCCGCGACCTTCAGGTCCTGGTTCTCCCGGATCACCGACCAGCGGCCGCGGTCGAGCTGCGTGCCGAGGAAGTCGTCGGAACGACCCGAGAAGCACATCGTGGTCGGCGCGTCCACCTTGATCGGCACCTTCACCGTGGTCGCCGCACCCTTGGCGTCGGTCACGATGACCGAAGCGGTGTACGTGCCCGGAGCGGTGTAGGTGTAGCTCGCGGTGGAGGTCGTCGGCTGGTCGGCCCCGTTGACGCCGAACGCCCACTTGTAGGTGAGCGGCGTGTCGCCGTCGGGGTCGGTGGCCGTCGCCGTGAAGTCGACCTTGAGCGGAGCGGTGCCCTTCGTCGGGTTCGCCGAGACGCTCACCGTCGGGCGCTGGTTCTCCGTGACGCCCTTGCCGATGAAGTCGACCCAGTTGACGTTGATCAGGAAGGCGTCGTTCGCCGCACCCGACGGCTTGCGCACGACGAAGTACAGCGGGCCGCTGTTACCGGACGGGTTGGTCAGGTTCATCGTCACGTCGGTGAACGTCTGCCAGCCGCCGGTGTTCGGCACGGTGGCCGTGCCGATCACCGTTCCGGTCTCCGGGTTGCCCTCACGGACCTCCACGGTGCCACCGGTGGTGTTCGACGCCGCCCGCAGCCGGATCGCGGTGATGTTCCCCAGGTTCACCGGGGAGAACGACCACCAGTCACCGTCCTCGATGCTGCCGATGTCCTTCGAGCCGCCCAGCGTGTCGGTCGTGTCCTCCACGGTGACACCCGGGGTGTCGGTGCCCGTGCCGCCCGCGACCCGGCCGGTCTCCGTGAAGTGCTCGGCCTGCTTGTGCTTGGGCTGCAGGATCACCTGGCCGCGTCCGGTGAGGGACTTGGCCGCGCCGCCCGAGCCGCCGTGGTCGGCGTAGGTGGCCTCGATCACGTAGAACAGGTTGTCGTCGGTGCCGTGACCGCTGTCGGTGAGCGTCTGCAGCGTGCCCTCACACCCGGTGGTCTGGTCGAGCGGGTGGGCGTGGCTGTCATGCCCCAGCAGCGCCTGGATCTGCACCTGGCTGCAGTCGACCGTGCCGTCCTCGGGGTCGGTCACGGCGACCTTGAACTTGACCTGGTCGCCGAACTCGAAGAACCCTCCGGCCGGCGGCGGAAGCAGGGTGACCGTCGGCTTGGTGTTGCCCGCGACGATCGTAACGCTGGACTTGGCGGTCACATGGTCAGGGTTGGTGATCGTCAGGACCGCGTCGAACTCGCCGGCCTTGGTGTAGGTGAACGACGGGTTGGCGTCGGTCGAGTCGACCGTGCCGTCGCCGTCGAGGTCCCACGCGTAGGTGAGGGGCTTGTTGTCCGGGTCCCGGCTGCCCTCGCTGGAGAACTGCACGGTCAGCGGCAGAGGGCCGTCGGTCTTGTCCGCGGTCACGTGGGCGACCGGGGGCTTGACACCCTTGGTGTAGTCGATGCGGTAGACACCCGAGTCGGTGTTGTCGCCGCCGAAGCCGGAGCCCCACTCGATCATGTACAGCGCGCCGTCAGGACCGAACTTCATGTCCATGGGCTTCTTGAAGCTCAGGGTCTTCAGGATCTGGTTGATCTTGACGACCTTGGAGCCGTCCTCGTTGAGCTGGAACGAGAACATCTGGTTGTTGTTCCACTCACCGAAGATGGCCTTGCCGTCCCAGTAGGCCGGCCACTTGTTGGCCGACTGCAGGTTGGCGTCGTACCGGTAGACCGGGCCGGCCATCGGGGCGCCGCCGTGCAGCTCGGGGAAGTTCTGCGCGTCGGTGTTGTAGTGGTAGAAGATGGTCGCCGGGATGACCGGCGGCAGGTTGGTCAGACCAGTGTTGTTGGGCGAGTCGTTGACCGGGGCGTCGCAGTTGAACGCGGAGCCCGAGGTCTTGGTCGCGAAGTTGTAGTCGATGTACGGCTTGTTGTTGCCGATGCAGTACGGCCAGCCGTAGTTACCCGGCTTCGTGATGAGGTTCCACTCGACCGTGTTCTCCGGACCGCGTGTGGCGCTGGCCGAGTTGGCGTCGGGGCCGTACTCGGAGAGCATGGGCCGGCTCGTCTTGGGGTCGAGACCCATCCGGAACGGGTTACGGAAGCCCATGCCGTAGATCTCCGGCTTGGTCTTGGCCGTGCCCGGCGCGAACAGGTTGCCCGACGGGATGGTGTAGGTGCCGTCCGCCTCGGGGTGAACGCGGAGCAGCTTGCCGCTCAGGCTGTTGGTGTTGCCCGCGCTGCGCTGCGAGTCCCACGAGGACCGGCCCGACTGCTCGTCGATCGGCGCGTAGCCGTCCGACGCGAACGGGTTGGTGTTGTCACCCGCGGAGAGCCACAGGTCACCGGTCTTCGGGTCCATGATCATGCCGCCACCGTGGTGGCAGCACTCGGCCCGCTGCACCGGCACGTCGAGGAGCTTCTTCTCGCTCGTCAGGTCGAGCGTGTCACCGGTGACCGTGAACCGGCTCAGCCGGTCGACGCTGTCAGCCGACGGCGAGTAGTAGAGATACAGCCAGTGGTTGGTGTCGAAGCCGGGGTCCAGCGCCATGCCGAGCAGACCGCTCTCGTTGGCGGTGAAGACGTTCATGTGAGCGGCCGTGACGGTGCCACCGGTGGGCTTGATGACCTTGACGTCGCCGAGCCGGTCGATGTAGAAGACCCGACCGTCCTTCGCGATGTCCAGCATCATCGGGTTCGACGTGTTGTCGTCGAGCGTGACCTTGGCGTAGCTGTCGCTCTGCGACGCCGAGCAGTCCGCCTTCACCGCGCCCGCGGCGGTCTTGATGCCGCCGAGGAGGAGGTGCAGGAAGTTCGCCTCGACGTAGCTCTCCTTGGTGTGGCCGAGGCCGGTGTACCAGGAGCGGCCGCCGTCGTAGTCCTGACACCACGTCGTCGGGTGGTCGATGCCCATGGTGGCGCCGGTGTAGGACTTCTCGTCCAGCGACGCCAGCACGTGCACGGTCCCGCGCGGGTTGGACTGGAAGTCGTACCACTCGTCGGTACGGGTCCAGGAGGTCGGCAGGCCCTCGGTGGAGGGGTGCGCCGGGTCCTCGACCTTGACGGTGGCCTGCTGGATCGCGGGGTGCTGCTTGAAGTACGCGCCGACCAGCTTGCCGTACCACGCCCAGTTGTAACCGCTGTCCGCGGCGGCGTGGACGCCGACGTAACCGCCGCCGGCCTCGATGTAGCGCTGGAACGCGTCCTTCTGGTCCTGCGTGCTCAGCGGGTCGCCGGTCGTGGACATGAAGATGACCGCCTGGTACTGAGCCAGGTTCTGGTCGGTGAACAGCGCGCTGTCCTCGGTCGTGTCGACCGCGAAGTTGTTCTCCTGGCCGAGCTTCTGCACGGCGGCGATTCCGTCAGGGATCGCGTCGTGCCGGAAACCGGTGGTCTTGGAGAAGACGAGCACCTTGAAGTCAGGTGTCGCGGCAGCGGCCGCGTTGGCCGCCGTCGGAAGGAGCGACAGAACGGGAGCGACGAGGGCGATGGCCATCGCCGCCGCTGTCACACGTGGAGTTCGAAGCCTTTTGGCCGGCAGGGCCGCGGTGAGCAGCCTGGCCCACGTTCGCAAACGTGGTGACATGGAAAACCCTTTCCTGACCGGGGGGACGTCAGGCAAGGCGCGCGCCGCCGCGCTTGTTGCCACTTACTTGTGATCGGAACTGCGGTGGCTGGAGGATGCCGCCTCCAGGCTTGTGGGGGCCGTCAGTGAACCGGCGGCCGTGGTATCGAATCCATGATCGTCGTAGGGTCGTCGATGAGCTGGTTGACCACCATGCTCGCGGCGCCGCGTGAGGCGGCGCCGAAGCCGAGGTTGGAGGCCGTGAACCGGCACTGGGCGGCGGCGCCGGCCACCACCAGGCGTTCCAGCTCCTCTTGGGCGTGGGGAAGGAGCCATTCGGCCAGCGTGGCGAAGTAACCGCCGACCACGATCACCCTCGTGTTGAAGAGGTTGACCACGATCGAGCCGCCGAGCCCGAGCCAGCGCCCCACTTGGGCGACGGCGTACATCATGTGGCGGTCGCCCTCGACCAGCCCTCTGGAGATCTCCTTCGCTCGTTCCTCGGGGTCGGAGACCGGCAGCCCGGCAGGCGTGTACGCCTGCTGTGGCATGGCCGTGCGCACCAGTGCCGCGAGTCCCACCTTGGTCTCCCAGCAACCGCGCCGGCCGCAGCCACAGCGGGCGCCGGCCGGATCGACCGGCAGATGGCCGACCTCACCGGAGAACCCGTCCGCACCGCGCAGCAGCCTGCCGTCGACGATGATTCCGCCGCCCACGCCCACCTCGCCGGTGAGGTAGACCAGATGCGGCGTGCCGGCCGCGACACCGGAGGTGTACTCGGCGACCGCCGCGAGGTTGGCGTCGTTGTCGACCATCACCGGCACGTTCGGCGAACCGAGCGTAGCGGAGAGCCGGGCCGCCAGCGGCAGGTTGTGCCAGTTCAGGTTGGGCGCGAACGTCACGACGCCGCGCGCCACGTCGACCAGTGCCGGGACAGCGACACCGATGCCGGCCGGGTCGGCTCCCGCCGACCGCATCGTCTCGATGGCCTCCCGGGCCACCGTGCCGAGCCGGTGCAGCGAACGGTCGGGTCCGCTGCCCATCGTGTCGAAGCCGATCCGGCGCTCGACCAGGATCCGGCCGCTGAGGTCGGACCCGTGCACCGAGATGTAGTCGACGTTGATCTCCAGTCCCAGGGCGCCGACGTGCGCGCCGTGCAGCGCCACGGGCCGGCGAGGCCGGCCCACCGCGCCGACGTGCTCGACGCCGACCTCCCTGACCAGCTGGCGGTCGAGGAGCTCGGCCACCAGATTCGACACCGTGGCCCGGTGCAGGCCGGTCGCCTCGGCGATGTCGGCCCTGGACCGTGACACGTGGTCGCGCAGGTGGCGGAGCACCAGCGAGAGGTTCGCCCGCCGCAGGGCGGCCGAACTCGTCGGTGTGACGGTGCCCCCGGCGGCGCGGCCCAGGTGCTGCCCTTGCTGCCCCACGCGGTCACCGCCCTTCGTTTATCTCTGTGATCAATTAATGGGGTTTGTAACATGCATGTGTGCCGGTATGCACTCCTTTGCCAGGTAACGAGTTGGCATCTCCAACGTTTCGGCAGGTCAGCCAAGTGCAGACCGGAGGTTACGGGAACGTTACACAGGCCAGCTCTTGCCAGTTCCGGCCATGTGTGTCTTTAATTCGGGCCGAGCCAGACGTTTGAACCAGTGGAGGGGCCGTGGATCGCTGCCGACGGCCGCACCGGCGACTCGACGAGTCGGCACCGGTCGGCGGGGACCCCGCGGACCGGACCTCGTCCGCCGTCCCGACCCCCTCCCGGCATCGCGCCACGTCAGCGGACGCGGCCGGCGCCCCAGATGGGCCGTCGCCATCCTGACCGGCCCGAAAACGACCACCATCGCGATCCACCACTCGTAGAGACCCGGGCACGGAAGCGACCGCCCGTTCGGACCCCTGCCACCCGAACGCCGGCCGGCGCTTCCCGCGCCCAACCGAACGTCCCGTTCGCCGACCGTGAGTCAGAGCTATGCCGGCACCGTCCCCGCCGACTTCGGTGCCGTCGTAGTGGTGCCGTCTGGCCCGGTCGGCGGGCGGGACCCCCACCCGCCCCGGCTCTCACCCGGGTGGGGATCCAGCTCTACGGGCACACTTGACACCATCAGACATCCCATGTCTAGAGGGCAGCCCGGGCCCGGCCTGGGAAAGTCCTCGCTGGCGCCGCTGTCCCGTTCATCCGAACAAACCGGGACATATGCAGCAATTCGATTACGGACCTAGACAGCGTCGTTTGGGGTCGCCTACAAAGACATCCCATGTCCATGCAGTGAAGGCTCCGTCACCTTCGCGACACGCCAAGGAGGTCCGCTCCGTGCGCGTCCCCCCACCGGGCCGGTCGGTCCGGCTACAGGCGCGCGCCTCCCTCGGACGGCGGCGGCACGCATGGGCTCCGGCTGCGATCACACGTACGAAAGGAGCAGCCATGACCAGACGACGGCTCGCCCTCGGAACGTTCCTCGTCCTGTCGGCCGGCCTCGCCACCGGATGCGCCGGAGGCGGGGACGGTGCGGGGGACACCGCGGCGGACGGCGGCGGTGCGGCGGCCAAGCCGCTCATCGGGGTGGACTATCCGCGTTCGGACACGGACTTTTGGAACTCTTACATCAGTTACGTGCCGAAGTTCGCCGATGAGCAGCAGTCGGAGCTGAAGACGACGAACTCGCAGAACGACATCGCGAAGCTCACGGCGAATGTGCAGAGCCTGATGAGTCAGGGTGTCAAGGGTGTGGTGATGGCGCCGCAGGACACGGCGGCGGTGGCGCCGACGCTGCAGCAGCTGGAGGCGAAGAAGATTCCGGCGGTGCTGGTGGACACGCGTCCGGACACGGGGAACGCGTTCATGGTGGTGCGGGCCGACAACCGGGCTTATGGGGAGAAGGCGTGCAAGTTCCTCGGGGAGAAGCTGTCGGGTAAGGGCAAGGTCGTGATGCTGGAGGGTGATCTGGCGTCGATCAACGGCCGGGATCGTACCGAGGCGTTCAACGAGTGCATGAAGGCGAATTATCCCGGGATCACGGTGTTCGGGGAGGCGACGAACTGGGATGGTGCGCTGGCGTCGCAGAAGTTGCAGACGCGGCTGACGGCCAATCCGGATATCAAGGGCGTCTACATGGAGTCGAGTTTCGCGCTGGCGGGGACGTTGCAGTTGCTCAAGCAGCGTGATCTGCTGGTTCCGCCGGATGATCCCAAGCATGTGTTCGTGATCTCCAACGACGGTATTCCGGAGGAGTTGAAGGACATCGCGGCGGGGAACATCGACGCGACGGTGTCTCAGCCGGCGGATCTGTACGCGAAGTACGCGTTGATGTACGCGAAGGCGGCGATCGAGGGCAAGACGTTCCAGCCGGGTGCGACTGATCATGACAGCACGATCATCCAGGTGCGGCCGGGTCTGCTGGAGGACCAGTTGTCCGCGCCGCTGGTCACGGCGGACGGCGGCACGTACGGAGGCGTCCCCAGCGTGAAGCACGACGACAAGTCGTTGTGGGGCAACAACCTTGGCTGAGCGGCAGGCCACACCGCTCGTCGAGGCGGTGGGCGTCACGAAGAGGTACGGCGAGACCGTGGCGCTGGACGGCGCCGGGATCCGGATCACGCCGGGTGAGACCCACGCCCTCGTGGGCAGGAACGGGGCCGGCAAGTCCACGCTGGTGTCGATCCTGACCGGCCTGCAGGCGCCCGACGAGGGCCGGGTGCGGTTCGGCGGCGAGCCCGCGCCTCGGCTGTCCGACCGGGACGCGTGGCGGGAGCGGGTCGCCTGCGTCTACCAGAAGTCCACGATCATTCCCGAGCTGACCGTGGCGGAGAACCTGTACCTGAACCGCCACGACCGCAACCGGCTCGGGCTGGTCGGCTGGAAGAGCCTGCGGAGCAAGGCGGCCGAACTGCTCGCGACCTGGTCGGTGGACGTCGACGTGCGCGTCCCCGCCGGAGAGCTCGACGTGGAGCGGCGGCAGTTCGTCGAGATCGCCCGCGCGCTGTCGTTCGGCGCCCGGTTCATCATCCTGGACGAGCCCACCGCGCAGCTCGACGCCGCCGCGATCAACCGGCTCTTCGACCGGATCCGCGCCCTGCAGGAGCAGGGCGTGACGTTCCTGTTCATCAGCCACCACCTCCAGGAGATCTACGAGATCTGCGACACCGTCACCGTGTTCCGCGACGCCCGGCACATCCTGACCACCTCGGTCGCCGGCCTTCAGCACGCGGACCTCGTGGCGGCCATGACGGGTGAGGCGACGGGGCTGGCCGAGGAGCGATCCCGGGCGGCCGTGCCCGGCGGCGCCGAGGTCGTGCTCGGCGTGCGCGGACTGACGCGCGGCGACGCCTACCGAGAGGTGGACTTCGAGGTCCGCGCGGGCGAGATCGTCGGCCTCGCGGGCGCCGCCGGCAGCGGCAGGACCGAGCTGGCCGAGACCGTCGTGGGGCTGCGCGCCCCGCAGGCGGGAACCGTCGAGGTCGCCGGTCGCCGGCCGCGTCCCGGCAGTGTGCCGGGCTCGCTCGCCGCCGGAGTGGGGTTCGTGCCCCGCGACCGGCACCACCAGGGGCTGGTGCCGTTGATGTCGATCGCCGACAACGCCACCATGACGATCCCGGAACGGCTCGGCTCGGCGGGTTTCGTGAGTGGGCGGCGCAGGGACGTGCTGGCCCGCGAGATGATCGAGAACCTGGCGATCAAGACCCCCGGTCCCGAACTGCCCGTCTCCGGGCTGTCCGGGGGCAACCAGCAGAAGGTCGTGATGGCGCGTGCTCTGGCCAACGACCCGAAGCTGCTGGTGTTGATCACCCCCACCGCCGGGGTCGACGTCCGGTCCAAGGAGTTCCTGCTCGGCAAGGTCGAGGAGACCGCCGAGCAGGGCACCGGAGTGCTGATCGCCTCGGACGAACTCGACGATCTGCGGCTGTGTGACCGGGTGCTGGTGCTCTTCCAGGGCCGCGTCGTCGCGGAACTGGCCGCCGGCTGGCACGACCACGAGATGGTGGCCGCCATGGAAGGAGTCCACCTCGATGCCTGAGACGTCCGCGTCCCCCCAGCGGCCCGCGTCCCCGGACGTCGCCCCTGAGGCGGCAGGGACGGCGCGCGGGAGCTCCCGCGTCCGGCTCGCGCGGTTGCGGGACTTCGCGCTGATCCCCGCGGTCATCGTGATCGCGATCGTCGGTCAGATCGTCAACCCGATCTTCCTGCAGGGCGACAACCTGATCAACATCCTGCAGACCATGTCCGAGGTCTCCC
>NZ_JAFCNB010000035.1 GCF_017896165.1 Microbispora oryzae | reverse complement strand
CGAACACGCCGACCGGCTCACCCCGCAACCCCAGCGGGTTGACCCCCGCCCGCTCGAACGCCTCCCACGACGTCTCCAGCAGCAACCGCTGCTGCGGATCCATCGCCAACGCCTCACGCGGACTGATGCCGAACAACCCCGCGTCGAAATCACCCGCCCCATACAGGAACCCACCCTCACGGGCATAAAACGTCCCCGCATGATCCGGATCCGGGTGATAAAGCCCCTCCAGATCCCAGCCACGATCCGCCGGGAACGCCCCAATCCCATCCCCGCCGGCGGCGACCAGATCCCAGAACTGCTCAGGCGTCTCCACACCACCGGGCAGCCGCAGACCCATACCCACGATCACGATCGGATCGTCGCTGGCGGGCGCGATCACGTCGGCGACGGTCGAGTCGGACACCAGCGTGCTCGGCGTGAGGCGTCCGAGCGCGAAGGTGGTGAGTCGTTCGGCGGTCGGGTAGTCGAACACCAGCGTCGCGGGAAGGACGAGCCCGGTCGCCGCCTGCAACCGGTTCCGCAGTTCCACCGCGGTCAGCGAATCGAACCCCAGCCCCTTGAACGCCCGATCCGGCTCGATCGCCGCCGTGGAAGCATGTCCCAGGACAGCGGCGACCTCGGTCCGCACCAGGTCAAGCACCGCGCGGTGCCGTTCCGCCGAGGACAGCGACGCGAGCCGACCGGCGAGACCGGTCTCGGCCTGCGGAGCGTCGGTCGCGGCGGCGGCCAGCCGCGCGAACAGCGGCCGCTCGCGGGAAGCGGTGAACAGCGGCAGAAACTCCGCCCAGCGCACGTCGGCGACCGTCACGGCCGCCTCATCCGACCCGACGGCGAACGCCAGCGCGGTCAGCGCGCGGGCGGGGTCCATCGGAGTGAGTCCACGGCGGCGCAACTGGGCGGCCACGTCCTCGTCGGCGGCCATGCCGACCTGGGCCCAGGGACCCCAGGAAACCGCCGTCCCCGGCCGGCCGTTCGCACGACGTCGGGCGACCAGCGCGTCCAGGGCCGCGTTGGCGGCGCCGTACGCCGTCTGCTCCGCGCTGCCCCAGATCCCCGAGATCGAGGAGAAGACCACGAACGCGTCGACGTCACCGACCAGCGCGTCCAGATGCAACGCCCCGTCGACCTTGCCCCTGATCACCCGATCCAGATGCGCCTCATCCGCGTCGACCAGAGCGACATCCTCACCGACACCGGCCGCGTGCACCACCGCGTCGACCCGGCCGACCACGGCCAGCAACTCCTCCACCGCCGACCGATCCGCAAGATCACACGCATACGCCTGCGCGTTCGGCAGCCCGGCCAGCAACCCCGCCGCCCCCGGCGCGTCAGCGCCACGCCGCGACACCAGCACCAACCGCTCGGCGCCATTCGCCGCCGCCCACCGCGCCACCTGAGCGCCCAGACCACCCGTACCGCCGGTGATCAGCACCGTGCCGGTCGGCCGCCATTCCCCCGCGTCGGACGCGGGCGCCGACGCCAGCCGCCGCACCAGGACACCGCCGGCACGGACCGCGATCTGGTCTTCCGCGCCGAGCGCACCGGCCAGTACGGCCCCGATCCGCTTCGCCGCCCGTGAATCGATTGTCTGCGGCAGGTCCAGCAGGCCGCCCCACAACTCCGGGTGTTCCAGTGCGACCGCGCGGCCCATGCCCCACAGCGCCGCCTGATCGACCTCCACCGCGCCGTCGGCCCGGCCCGTGGCCACCGCGTTGCGGGTCACCCACCACAACGGGGCACGACACCCCGCCTCCACCAACGCCTGGACCAACCTAAGCGCATCCGCGAGGGACGCGGGGGTGGCGATGAGGCCGGCGAGGTCGAGGCCCGCGAATTGCTCGGCTCCGGTCACCCGCAGCACCGAGGCACCCAGCTGCGCCAGCACCTCACCGAGTCCGTAGACGTCCTCACCGGCGACCGCCCACACTCCGGAGAGCAGGGCCTGGGCCGGAACGGTCATCGGCTCCCAGTCGATCCGGTACCGCCAGCCGTCGACGAGCGACCGTTCCCGGCCCCGCGCCCGCCAGGACGCCAGCGCGGGGACCACGCCTTCGAGCGCAGTGGTCGCCACTCCGAGCTGCTGGGCCAGGGCCGGCAGGTCACCGCGTTCGACGGTGGTCCAGAAGCCGGCGTCATCCCGTCCCGGCTCCTCGGCCCGACCGGCGGGCGCCTCGTCGGGCCAGTACCGCTCCCGTTGGAAGGCGTACGTCGGGAGTTCCGCCGGCTGGACGCCCTCGTGCAGTGCGCTCCAGTCGACCGGAACACCGTTGACATGCAGCGTCGCAAGCGCGGTGAGCGCGGTGGTGAGCTCGTCACGGTCCCGGCGGAGCAACGGCACCGCCACGGTCTCCGGCTGCGAAGCCACCCGCTGGGCCAACGCGGTCAGCACCCCGTCCGGGCCCAGCTCCACCAACCTGCCCACCCCATCCAAGGCAGTGAGCGCCTCAGCGAACCGGACCGGCTTGCGAACCTGCTCCACCCAGTACTGAGGGTCCGACCACTGCCCCGGCTCCACCGGCCGGCCCGTCACCGTCGAAACCACCGCAACCGACGGCTCCCCGAACGCCAACCCCCGAACCACCCGCCCGAACTCCGCCAGCATCGGCTCCATCAACCGCGAATGGAACGCATGACTCGTCCGAAGCTTGTTTGTCTTCCACCCGCGTTCGGCGGCGAGGCCGGCGACCCGGTCGATATCGGCCGCCGCCCCGGACACCACCACCGCGTCCGGGCCGTTCACCGCCGCGACATCGACGTCGGGGAACGCCTCCAGCACGTCTGCTTCGGACGCGCCGACCGCGAGCATCGCCCCACCCGCAGGCAGCGCCTGCATCAACCGGCCCCGCGCGGTCACCAGCGTCGCCGCGTCGGACAGCGACAGCACTCCTGCAACGTGTGCTGCGGCGATCTCCCCGACCGAATGCCCCACCAGCACATCCGCCGCCACACCCCACGACGCCACCAGGGCGTGCAGCGCCACCTCCACCGCGAACAACGCCGGCTGCGCATACCCCGTCTGATCAATCAACGCCTCATCGGCCAGCACCTCCGCCAGCGGCCGATCCAGATACGCGTCCACATGCAACGCCACCTGATCAAAGGCATCCGCGAACACCGGGAACGCCCCATACAACCCCCGGCCCATCCCAACCCGCTGCGCACCCTGACCCGTGAACAAGAACCCAACCCGCCCCGGACCGGCCGTCCCCCGCACGGCACCGGCACCCGCCGCGACCGCACCAAGACCGGACGCCAACTCCTCTGCGTCGCCCGCGAGCACCACCGCCCGATGCGCCAGAGCGGCCCGCCGGATCGACGTGGCGCCCACCCCGGCCAGGTCCGTACTTTCGGTGCCGTCGGTCACGGCCCGCAGGACACGCTCGGCCTGCGCCCGCAGCGCCGCCTCCGTGTGCCCGGACACCAGCACCGGCACCAGAGGCAGATGTACGGTCGGCCCCGCGGCGGCGACAGGCTCCGCGGCCGGAGGCTCCTCCAGGATCACGTGGGCGTTCGTGCCACTCATCCCGAACGACGAGACGCCCGCCCGCCGCGGCCGATCCCCCGCCTGCCACGGCTGTGCCGAGGTGAGCAGTTCGATCGTGCCCGTGGTCCAGTCGACATGCGGCGACGGCTCGTCCACGTGCAAGGTCTCGGGCAGCAGGTCGTGCCGCATGGCCTGAACCATCTTGATGATCCCGGCGATACCGGCGGCGGCCTGGGTGTGACCGATGTTCGACTTGATCGATCCCAGCCACAACGGTCGCTCCCGATCCCGGCCGTAGGTGGCCAGCAGCGCCTGCGCCTCGATCGGGTCGCCCAGCGTGGTGCCGGTGCCGTGCGCCTCCACCGCGTCCACGTCCTGCGAAGACAGGCCCGCAGAGGCGAGAGCGGCCCGGATCACCCGCTGCTGCGACGGGCCGTTCGGCGCGGTCAGGCCGTTCGACGCGCCGTCCTGATTGACCGCCGTCCCCCGCACCACCGCCAGGATCGGGTGCCCCAGCCGCCGGGCGTCCGACAACCGCTCGACCAGCAGCATGCCCGCGCCCTCAGACCACCCGGTGCCGTCCGCCGCCGCCGCGAACGGCTTGCACCGCCCGTCGGCGGACAGCCCTCGCTGCCGGGAGAACTGTACGAAGGTCTCTGGCCCCGCCATCACGGCCACGCCGCCGACCAGCGCCATCGAGCACTCACCCGAGCGCAGCGCCTGCACCGCCAGATGCAACGCCACCAACGACGACGAACACGCCGTGTCAACCGTCATCGCCGGGCCTTCGAGCCCGAACGTGTAGGAGATCCGCCCGGAGACGACACTGGCGGCGGTTCCGGTCAGCAGATGCCCTTCCAGCCCCTCCGGCAGCACGTCGGCCCTGCTGGCGTAGTCGAGGCTGTTCGCGCCGGCGAACACGCCGACCTGTTCGCCCCGCAACGACAGGGGATCGATCCCGGCCCGTTCGAACGCCTCCCAGGAGGTCTCCAGCAGCAGCCGCTGCTGCGGGTCCATCGCCAGCGCCTCACGCGGGCTGATCCCGAACAACCCCGCGTCGAAATCCGCCGCCTCGTACAGGAACCCACCATGCCGCGTGTACGACGTCCCCGCATGATCCGGATCCGGATGATAAAGCCCCTCCAGATCCCACCCACGATCAGCCGGAAAACCACCGATCGCGTCAGAACCCGAGGCCACCAACTCCCACAACGCCTCAGGAGTATCCGCCCCACCCGGGAACCGGCACCCCATCCCCACGATCACAACCGGATCGTCGTCACCGGCGACGGCGGCCACCGGCGCGGTGACGGCCTCCACGGAACCGCTGAGTTCTCCGAGAAGATACGCGGTCAGCCTCTCGGCGCTGGGATAGTCGAACGCCAGCGTCGCGGCCAGCGTCAGCCCGGTCGCGGCCCGCAGCCGGTTGCGCAACTCCACCGCCGTGAGCGAGTCGAAGCCCAGCTCCTTGAACGCCCGGCCCGGCGCCACCGCCTCACCCGACGTGTGGCCCAGCACCGCGGCCACGTGCGTGCGTACCAGATCGGCGACCAGCCGCTCCCGTTCACCGGCGGGCAGGCCGGCCAGCCGCTGGCCGAACGTGGAGAAGACCGTCCCGGCGACCGTGGGCGTCCGCGCCTCGGGCAGCTCGTCGAAGAGCGGACGCGTCCGGGCGGCGGCGAACACCGGCACGAACTCGTCCCAGCGGACGTCTGCGATCGTCAGCGCACCCTCGTCGCCGCCCACCGCATCGGCCAGGGCGGCCAGTGCCCGCCCCGGGTCCAGCGGCAGCAGGCCACGTCGGCGCAGCTGGGTCGCGACCTGGTCGTCGGCGGCCATGCCGACCTCGGCCCACGGCCCCCAGGCGACCGCGGTCCCCGGCAGTCCGCGGGCACGCCGCCGGGCGACGAGCCCGTCGAGAGCCGCATTGGCCGCGCCGTAGGCGGCCTGTTCGGCGCTGCCCCAGATCCCGGAGATCGAGGAGAACACCACGAACGCGTCGATGTCGCCGACCAGCGCGTCCAGGTGCAGGGCGCCGTCCACCTTGCCGGACAGGACCGTACGGAAGTGGGCCTCGTCCGCGTCTCGCAACGGCACGTCGGCCGCGACGCCGGCGGCGTGCACCACGGCGTCGACCTGGCCGACCGCGGCCAGCAGTTCCTCGACCGCCGCCCGGTCGGCCAGATCGCACGCGTACACCTGCGCGTTGGGCAGCTCGGCCAGCAACTCCGCCGCACCGGGCGCCTCCACGCCGCGCCGGGACACCAGCACCAACCGCTCGGCGCCGTTCGCCGCCGCCCACCGCGCCACCTGCGCGCCCAGACCGCCGGTGCCGCCGGTGATCAGCACCGTGCCGCGCGGCTGCCAGGCCGGTGCCGCACTCGCCGGGGCGTGCTCAAGCCGCCGTACCAGGACGCCGCCGCCGCGCACCGCGACCTGGTCCTCCGCGCCGAGCGCCCCGGCCAGCACCGCCCCGATCCGCTTCGCCGCACGCGAATCGATCGTCTGCGGCAGGTCCAGCAGGCCACCGCACAACTCCGGGTGCTCCAGGCCGACGACCCGGCCGAACCCCCACAGCACGGCCTGGCCGACCTCGACCGCCTCATCGGCACGACCGGTCGCCACCCCACTCCGGGTCACCAGCCACAACGCGGTGGTGCTCTGCACGTCCGTCAAGGCCTGCACCAGGGCCAGCGCCTCACCCACCGAAGCGGGGCCGGCCACCACGCCGGACGCCTCCAGCCCGGCGAGCCGGGTCGCCAGCTCGGTCCGGGTGCCCGCGGCCACCCGCGTCACCGACGCGCCGAGCCCGGACAGCACCGCGCCGATCCCGTGCCGGTCCTCACCGACCAGGACCCACCGTCCGGTCAGTTCGGCGGACGGCAGGTCGGCGGGCTTCCAGGTGACCCGGTAGCGCCAGCCCTCGATCTGGGACCGCTCACGGCCACGCGCCCGCCAGGACGCCAGCGCGGGCAGCACGTTCTCCAGCGACGCGGCCGGTACTCCGAGCCGGGCGGCCAGACCGGGCACGTCGCCCTGCTCCACCGTCGCCCAGAATCCCGCCTCGATCGGGTCGGCGGCGGCTGGTCTCACCGGCCGGCTCTCCAGCCAGTACCGTTCCCGCTGGAATGCGTACGTCGGCAGGTCGACCGGCTGGGCACCGGTTCCGGCAAGCAGCGTCGTCCAGTCGACCGGGACGCCGTTGACGTGCAGCGTCGCAAGCGCGGTGAGCGCGGTGGTGACCTCGTCACGGTCCCGGCGCAGCAGCGGCACCGCCACGGTCTCCGGCTGCGGAGCCACCCGCTGGGCCAACGCGGTCAACACCCCGTCCGGGCCCAGCTCCACCAACCTGCCCACCCCATCCAAGGCAGTGAGCGCCTCAGCGAACCGGACCGGCTTGCGAACCTGCTCCACCCAGTACTGAGGGTCCGACCACTGCCCCGGCTCCACCGGCCGGCCCGTCACCGTCGAAACCACCGCAACCGACGGCTCCCCGAACGCCAACCCGTGAACCACCCGCCCGAACTCCGCCAGCATCGGCTCCATCAACCGCGAATGGAACGCATGACTCGTCCGAAGCTTGTTTGTCTTCCACCCGCGTTCGGCGGCGAGGCCGGCGACCCGGTCGATATCGGCCGCGGTCCCGGACACCACCACCGCGTCCGGGCCGTTCACCGCCGCGACATCGACGTCGGGGAACGCCCCCAACACCTCCGCCTCCGACGCGCCGACGGCGAGCATCGCCCCACCCGCAGGCAGCGCCTGCATCAACCGGCCCCGCGCGGTCACCAGCGTCGCCGCGTCGGACAGCGACAGCACTCCTGCAACGTGTGCTGCGGCGATCTCCCCGACCGAATGCCCCACCAGCACATCCGCCGCCACACCCCACGACGCCACCAGGGCGTGCAGCGCCACCTCCACCGCGAACAACGCCGGCTGCGCATACCCCGTCTGATCAATCAACCCCTCATCGGCCAGCACCTCCACCAACGGCCGATCCAGATACGCGTCCACATGCAACGCCACCTGATCAAACGCATCCGCGAACACCGGGAACGCCCCATACAACCCCCGGCCCATCCCAACCCGCTGCGCACCCTGACCCGTGAACAAGAACCCAACCCGGCCAGCCCGAACCACCCCGCTCAGAGCACCCGTACCGGACACAATCGCATCCAGACCAGAGGCCAACCCCTCGGCGTCACCCGCGAGCACCACCGCACGATGCGGAAGCGCGCCGCGGCGGACCGAGGCGAGACCGACTCCGGCCAGGTCGGCGTCCGCCATCGCACGCAGCCGCTGTGCCTGCGCCCGCAACGCGTTCTCGGTCTGACCGGAGACCAGCACCGGCACCACCGGCAGCTGCACGGCCGGCCCCGGGGCGGTCACAGGTTCCGCGGCCGGAGGCTCCTCCAGGATCACGTGCGCGTTCGTGCCGCTCACGCCGAACGCCGACACACCCGCCCGACGCGGCCGATCCCCCACGAGCCAGGGCCGGGCCTCCGTCAGCAGCTCGACACTCCCGGCCGACCAGTCCACATGGGCCGACGGCTCGTCCACGTGCAAGGTCGCGGGCAGCAGATCGTGCCGCATCGCTTGAACCATCTTGATGATCCCCGCGACCCCGGCGGCAGCCTGGGTGTGACCGATGTTCGACTTCACCGACCCCAGCCACAATGGCTGCTCCCGACCCTGACCATAGGTGGCAAGTAGAGCCTGCGCCTCGATCGGGTCACCCAACGTCGTGCCGGTGCCGTGCGCCTCCACCGCATCCACATCCGAGGCCGACAACCCCGCCGAAGCGAGGGCCGCGCGGATCACCCGCTGCTGCGACGGACCGTTCGGCGCCGTCAGCCCGTTCGACGCGCCGTCCTGGTTCACCGCGGTGCCCCGCACCACCGCCAGCACCCGGCGACCCGCCGCCCGCGCCGACGACAACCGCTCCACCAGCAGCATGCCCGCGCCCTCGGCCCACCCGGTGCCGTCCGCCGCCGCCGCGAACGGCTTGCACCGCCCGTCGACGGACAGCCCGCGCTGCCGGCTGAAGTCGAGGAACGCGTCGGGAGTGGCCATCACCGTGACGCCGCCGACCAGCGCCATCGAGCACTCGCCCGACCGCAGGGCCTGCACCGCCAGATGCAACGCCACCAACGACGACGAACACGCCGTATCGACCGTCATCGCCGGGCCTTCGAGCCCGAACGTGTAGGAGATCCGCCCCGAGACGACACTGCCCGCGGTTCCGGTGCCGAGATATCCCTCAAGATCGGTGGGGACATCGTGCCGCTGGGCGGCGTAGTCCTGACCGTTGGAGCCGGCGAAAACGCCGATCTGCGCGCCGCGGAGCGACAGCGGGTCGAGGCCGCCGCGCTCCAGCGCCTCCCAGGAGGTCTCCAGCAGCAGCCGCTGCTGCGGGTCCATCGCCAGCGCCTCACGCGGGCTGATCCCGAACAACCCCGCGTCGAAATCCGCCGCCTCGTACAGGAACCCACCATGCCGCGTATACGACGTCCCCGCATGATCCGGATCCGGATGATAAAGCCCCTCCAGATCCCACCCACGATCAGCCGGAAAACCCCCGATCGCGTCAGAACCCGAGGCCACCAACTCCCACAACGCCTCAGGCGTGTCCGCCCCACCCGGGAACCGGCACCCCATCCCCACGATCACAACCGGATCGTCGTCACCGGCGGCAACGGCACCCGTCCCCGGCGTGATCACCGCGTCGACGGAACCGCTGACCTCGTCGAGTACGTGGGCCGCCAGCCGTTCGGCACTCGGGTAGTCGAACGCCAGCGTCGCGGGCAGCACCAGGCCCGTCGCCGCCTGCAGCCGGTTGCGCAGCTCCACCGCGGTCAGCGAGTCGAAGCCCAGCTCCTTGAACGCCCGGCCCGGCGCCACCGCCTCACCCGACGAGTGACCCAGCACCGCGGCCACATGGGCGCGCACCAGATCGGCCACCACCCGCCCGCGATCAGCGGCGGGCAGACCCGCCAGTTTCTGTCCGAACGCGGAGAACACCGACCCGCCGCCCGCGAACGTCTCCGCCTCGGGCACCTCGTCGAACAGCGGACGCGCCCGAGCCGCCGTGAACAGCGGCAGGAACTCCGCCCATCGGACGTCGGCGACGGTGACCGTGGTGTCCCCGGCGCCGATCGCGCCGGCCAGGGCGGCGATCGCGTGGGCGGGCGCGAGCGGGACCAGGCCCTGCCGTCGCAGCAACTCGGTCTCGCCCTGATCTGCGGCCATGCCGATCTCGGCCCACGGCCCCCAGGCGACCGCCGTTCCGGGCCGACCGGCCGCGCGACGGCGCTCGACGAGGGCGTCCAGGGCCGCGTTGGCCGCGCCGTAGGCCGCCTGCCCCCTGCTCCCCCAGATCCCGGAGATGGAGGAGAACACCACGAACGCGTCGACGTCGCCGACCAGCGCGTCCAGATGCGACGCCCCGTCGACCTTGCCGCGGATCACCCGGTCGAGATGCGCCCGGTCGGCGTCGGCCAGGGTCGCGTCCTCGCCGACGCCGGCCGCGTGGACCACCGCGTCGACCGAGCCGACCGTGGCCAGCAACGCCTCCACCGCCGGCCGATCGGCCAGATCACACGCATGCGCCTCGGCGTTCGGCAGTTCAGCCAGCAACTCCGCCGCTCCCGGCGCGTCCCCACCTCGGCGCGACACCAGCACCAACCGCTCGGCACCATTGGCCGCCGCCCACCGCGCCACCCGCGCGCCGAGCCCACCCGTACCGCCGGTGATCAGAATCGTCCCGCGCGGACGCCACGCCCGCCCGGAAGCGGCCGGCGCCCGCTCCAGCCGCCGTACCAGCACGCCGCCGCCGCGCACCGCGACCTGGTCCTCGGGCCCCAGCGTCCCGGCCAGCACCGCCCCGATCCGTGCCGCCGACCGCGCGTCGATCACTTCGGGCAGGTCGAGCAGGCCGCCCCAGAGCTCGGGGTGTTCCAGCCCGATCACCCGGCCGAACCCCCACAGCGCGGCCTGGCCGACGTCCACCGCGCCGTCCGCCCGGCCGGTGGCCACCGCGCCCCGGGTCACCAGCCACAACGGAGCCCGGCACCCGGCGGTCGCCAGCGCTTGGACCAATGCCAGGGCCTCCGCCGGAGACGCCGAAGACGCCACCACACCGGCGAGGTCCCGCCCGGCCGCGGCGGCTCCGTCAGTGAGCGACACGCCACTCAACTGCATGTCAGTCATCAGCACGTCAGTCAACGGCACGACCATCGCGCCCAGCCCGGACAGCACCGCCCCGAGGCCGTGGACGTCCTCACCCGCCAGGGCCCACGTACCGGAGAGCCCGGCCTTCGCCGGATCACGCGCCGGATCACTCGCCGGCCGCCACGTGATCCGGTACCGCCAGCCGTCGACCAGCGAGCGCTCCCTGCCCCGGGCCCGCCAGGATGCGAGCGCGGGCAGCACACCGGCCACGGCCTCGGTGCCGACTCCCAGCTCCGCGGCGAGCGCGGGCAGGTCGGCACGGTCGACCGCAGCCCAGAAGGCCGCGTCGCCGGGGTCGGTGGCACCGTTCCGGGCCGGAGCGCTCCCCAGCCAGAAGCGCTGCCGCTGGAACGCGTAGGTCGGCAGGTCCACGACCCGGGGCTGGGTGAACGTCACGGCCGGGGAGAACACGGTCGGCCAGTTCACCGCCACGCCGTTGACGTGCAGGGCGGCCAGTGCCCCGGCCGCGGTGACGGCCTCGTCGCGGTCGCGGCGCAGCAGCGATACGCACACCGCGTCCGGGGCCGCCTGCTGGGCCAGCGCGGTCAGTACGGCGTCCGGCCCGAGCTCCAGGTAGCTTGTGACGCCGTCCAGTGCGGCGAGCGCGTCGGCGAAGCGGACCGGCCGGCGGACCTGCTCGACCCAGTATTCGGGGTCGCTCCACTGTCCCCGCTCGACCGGGCGGCCCGTGACCGTCGAGACGATCGGCAGCTTCGGCTCGCGGAAGGTCAGGAAGCGCAGCACCCGGCGGAAGTCCGCGAGCATCGGCTCCATCAGCCGCGAGTGGAAGGCGTGGCTGGTCCGCAGGCGAGTGGCCTTCCAGCCGCGCTCGCCGGCAGCGGCGGCGACCCGCTCGATGTCCGCCTCGATCCCGGACAGCACCACGGCACCCGGCCCGTTGACCGCCGCGATGTCGACATCGGGGAACGCCGCACGCACCTCGTCCTCGGACGCCTGCACCGCGAGCATCGCCCCACCGGCGGGAAGCGCCTGCATCAACCGGCCGCGCGCGCCGACCAGCGCCGCGGCGTCGGAGATCGACAGCACCCCGGCGGCATGCGCGGCCGCGATCTCGCCGATGGAGTGCCCGATCAGTACGTCCGGGGTGAATCCCCAGTGCCGGGCCAGCGCGAACAACGCCACTTCCACCGCGAAGATCGCCGGCTGTGCGTAGCCGGTCTGGCCGAGCAGTTCCTCGTCGGCGAGCGCGTCGGCCAGCGGCCGGTCGAGCTGCAGGTCGAGATACCAGGCGGCCTCGTCGAAGGCCGCGGCGAACACCGGCTGAGCGGCGTACAGTTCGCGGCCCATAGCGAGCCGCTGCGAGCCCTGGCCGGTGAACAGAAATGCGGTGCGGCCTCCCGTCGCGATCCCGGAGACGACCTGCGCGGACGGTTCCCCGCCGGCGAGCGCGGCGAGGCCCAGCGCCGCCTGCTCACGATCCGTGCCGAGCACGACGGCGCGGTGGGCGAAGTGGGTCCGCGTGGTGGCCAGCGAGAAGCCCAGGTCGGCCAGACCGGCGTCCGGCTCATCCAATCGGGCCAGCAGGTTCGCGGCCTGGGCGGCGAGCGCCTCCGGCGTGCGTCCAGAAACCGGCAGCGCGAACGGCCCGGTCACCGCCGAGCCCGACCCCGGATCCGCCGCACCGGGCGCCGCATCCCCAGCCATGTCCTCAGACGCAGGCGCTTCGAGGATGAGGTGGGCGTTGGTGCCGCTCATGCCGAACGAGGACACCGCCGCGCGTCGCGGCCGGTCGGTCTCGGGCCAGGGCTGGGTATCGGTGAGCAGCCGCACGGTGCCCGCTCGCCAGTCGACGTGCGGTGTCGGCTCGTCCACGTGCAGGGTCTTCGGCAGCACCCCGTGCTGGAGCGCCTCCACCATCTTGATGACACCGCCCACCCCGGCCGCGGCCTGGGTGTGACCGATGTTGGATTTGATCGATCCGAGCCACAGCGGCCGGACCCGGTCCTGACCGTAGGTGGCCAGCAGCGCCTGCGCCTCGATCGGGTCGCCGAGCGTGGTCCCGGTACCGTGCGCCTCGACCGCGTCGACGTCGGCCGCGTCCAGCCGCGCGTTGGCCAGGGCCTGCCGGATCACCCGCTGCTGCGACACACCGTTCGGTGCGGTCAGGCCGTTGGACGCGCCATCCTGGTTGACGGCCGAGCCGCGGATCACGGCGAGGATCCGGCGGCCGGCGGCCCGCGCCGAGGAGAGCCGCTCGACCAGCAGCATGCCGACGCCCTCAGCCCAGCCGGTGCCATCGGCGGCGGCGGAGAACGGCTTGCACCGGCCGTCGGCGGCCAGGCCACGCTGCCGGGAGAACGCCACGAACGACGCCGGGCTGGCCATCACGGCGACGCCGCCGGCCAGCGCCATCGAACACTCGCCCTGGCGCAGCGCCTGCGCGGCCAGGTGCAGCGCGACCAGCGACGACGAACACGCGGTGTCGATCGTGAGCGCCGGGCCCTGCAGGCCGAGGGCGTACGAGACCCGGCCGGACGCGACGCTGCCCGCGGTCCCCGTGACGAGATAACCCTCCAGGCCGTCTGCGGCGTCCTGCAGCCGCGGCCCGTACTCCTGGGCCTCCGCGCCGACGAAGACGCCTACGCGCTGCTCGCGCAGCGTCTCCGGCGGGATGCCGGCCCGCTCCAGTGCCTCCCAGGAGGTTTCGAGGACGAGGCGCTGCTGGGCGTCCATGGCCAGGGCCTCACGCGGGTTGATCCCGAAGAAGTCGGCGTCGAACTCCGCCGCGTCGTAGAGGAACCCACCCCGCCGGGTGTAGCTGGTGCCGGGCTGGTCGGGATCGGCGGAGTAGAGCGCGTCGAGGTCCCATCCCCGGTCCGTGGGGAAATCGCCGATCGCGTCGGTCTCGGACTCCACGAGACGCCAGAGCGCCTCGGGTGACCGGACGCCGCCGGGGAACCGGCACGCCATGCCCACGATCGCGATCGGCTCGTCGGCGTGCCCGGCGGCGGCGACGTCGACCCGTTCGGGGGCGAGGCCGAGCAGTTCGGCGTAGAGGTGGCGGGCGAGCGCGGCCGGCGTGGGGTAGTCGAACGCCAACGTCACCGGCAGGGCCAGGCCGGTCGCGGCGGTCAACCTGCCGTGCAGTTCCACCGCGGTCAGCGAGTCGAGCCCGGTCTCGAAGAACGTGCCGTCGGCCGCGACCGTCTCACCGGCCGGGCGGCGTAGCGCGGCCGCGGCGAGCTCGGTCACCAGACCGGTGAGCATCCGCTGCGCCTCCGGCTCCGGCAGGCCGGCCAGCCGCTGCCGCAGCTCCGTCCCCGCCCCGTCACCGGCCGACGCAGGTGCCCCGAACTCCCCGGACGAACTCATCATCTAGCGCCCACCATTCGGCGAAAAGAACAGCGAATAGCCCATACCGTTGGGCGACGCTAGCCACCGGCACCTATCCCCACAGCTCCTATCGCACCCCTAGCGGATTGATGCCAGGGGCTCAGTCGGGTGTCGCAGCCCGCCTGTCCCTGGAGTCCGTCCCAGGTGTCTGTCCCAGGTGTCTGTCCCCGGCGTCTGTCTATCCCGGGTTTCTGTTCCGGTGTCTGTCTGGGCGGCCTTTCCCGGTGTTCTGCTCGCGGCTGTCATCCCGGCGGCTGGGTGGCCCGGTTGGTCGGAGTCGGCTTCGTGGGTGGTAGAGGAGGGTCCAGGTGTCGTCGGGGTTGCGGTGGGTGGTGTAGCGGTGGGGGTGGGTGAATTTGTCGCGGTTGTGGAAGGTGCAGGCGGGGGCCAGCAGGTCGAGGTTGGTGACGCCGTCGTCGATCCAGCCCTGGACGTGGTCGACTTCGGCCATGTCGGCCGGGATCGGACAGCCCTGGCAGTAACAGGTCGCGTACTGCGCCAGAAGCGCCTTCCGCTGGGCGGGGGTGGCCAGTCGCACCGAACGCCCCATGTCCAGCACCTGACCCTTTGCGTCCATCACCAGCCGGGTCAACCGCGAGGTCCGCGCCAGCCGGTGCACGTCACTCACCGGCAGCAACTGCCCGGTCGCGACCAGCAGGCCCGGAGCCAACCTGTCGGGGGCATGTCCGCACGTCCGGCACGCGTCAGCGCGCGCTCCGGCGGCCTCATCCCCCACCTCCGCGCCCGCGTCTTCGGTGATGGCGGCGACGTCGGGTGGACGAGCATCGTCGTTTGGACCGTCTCGGCCCGTATCGGCCGTGGGACCCATGTCGCCGTCGTCGCGTGCTCGCGCCGCACTGTCTGAATCCGGGGCACTACGTGCACTGGTCAGGTCCGGGTCGGTGCCGGTCGGCTCGGCGATCGACCCGGCGTCCTGCGTTAGGGCTGGTGAGGCGTTCTGTGTGCCGGCAGGGGCGTGGATGTCGTCGGGGAGGGACTCGGCGCGGACGAAGACGACGAGTTCGGTGGAGACCTTCTCACTCAGCAGGGCGGCGAACGCGTCTGCCTGGCGGACGCGGAGCGGCCGGTCGTCGTCCTTGTCCTTGGGCCGGGCATAGGCGGTCATGAACTCCCGCAGCCGCGCGGCAGCTTCCCTGGGCAGGCGGAACTCACCCTCCACGCCGCCGGTGCTGGAGGGGCGGAGCAGCAGGAACCGGGAGGCGTAGTCGTCCTCACACTCCTCGACCAGGGTGCCGGGGTCGAGGATCTCCCGGATGTACCGGCCGGCCTTGGCCACCTCCGCACACGACGCGCTGTCGGACAAGCGCACCAGGATCGGCTCGGCCTCCGCCGCCTGCGTGTCGGTCAGCTTCGCCGTCACCGCCGTGATCACATCGACCGCTCCGCCGGACAGGGACCCGGCCCCGTAGCGTTCCTCGACCAGGGGAAGGCGGGCCACCTCCGTGGCGAGGCGCAACCACCGCGACGCCTGCGCCCCGGTCATTCCAGGACCACGCCGGACCACCCACGGCGCTCCCGGCACGCCCCGCGCCCCCAGAACGTCCGGCTCGCCCAGCACGTCCGGCGCGCCCGGTGGCCCTGCACCGGTATCCGCCTCGCTCGACACAGACATGCCCGACGCAGACGCGTCCCGTGCGGGAGAGTCCCGTGCGGGAGAGTCCGGCGCTGATGCGGCCGGTTGGGGCGTGCTCGGTCTGCCTGAGCGGAGCCACGAAGCGGTGGAGGCATGCCCCTGAGACTTCGCCTCACCCGTCACATCCACCCGACGCAACCGGCCCGCCACCAGCGCACCCATCACATCCATCGCCTGAATCAGCGTCTCCGCCTCGCGAAAACACACCGCCGCACTGCCCGGCACCCCCGCACGCGCCATCCCCGCGACCAAACCCAGCACCACATCCGCCACATCACCCCCCGCCTCGTTGGGGGCGTCGCCGGCCGCGACGTCACCGGCCGCGTCATCGCGCCCGTCACCGGGCGTGCCACCGGCCGCACTGCCAGTAGCGCCACCGTCCGGATCAGCCGCGCGCGGGTCGTCACCCGGCCGTCCCACCGGCTGGGAGCGGAAGCGAGGATCCAGGCACGTGCCCGCCAGCGGAGACGGCACCCCATCCGCCGGGACACGCCTATCCGAGCCGAAGGACCCGAGGGAGCCGACATCACGACCCGCTCCCACGTCCACAGACATGGCGACGCCGTCCACCTCAGTGGAGCCGGTGACGCCGGCAACACCACCGACGCCAGAGTCACGAACCGCCGACACCGGAACACCCTCTTCCCACCATCAGTCCGATCGCATGTTCGACACACTACCGACCGTCACCGACAGTTTTCGGAGAGCTCCGTGGGTTGTGGAAAACCCGCAATCCGCGACCGGGCGAACAGCGAAAGCACCTGCGGCAGACGAACAACACGAACCGCGCACCCCCTGAGCTCCGGGCTATCAGGCGAGGCCGCCGGTGGACGCAGGCCCGAGTCGGATGTGTCGGTGGCGGGTGGTCGCGCGCGGCTTCGGCCCGCCGTCGGATCGTGCCCCGCGAGGGCCCCGCCGAGAAACACCTGCGAGTCCCTGGCAGGGTGTCAGAGTGCGGGGCCGCCGGGCAGGCTGGATACGTCCCCGGCCGGACCGGAACGGTCGTCCGGTATCGGTTCGAGGAGCTGTGTCGATTCCAGGAGCTGTGTCGGTTCGAGCAACCACTCGAACGCCCCGGGCGTCGCTTCTCGCACGAGCGCGAGACCGTCGGCGAGAGACACGTCGCGGATCTTGTATCCGCCCCGGCCGGCGCCGACCATGGCGACCAGCGTGGCCAGACCGGCCCGGCGCTGGAACGCCGACTGGTCGACGCTCCAGGCGAGGATCCCCGACCGGTCGAGCAGCACGGTACGCCGGCCGTAGGTGCCGCAACGGGTGACCAGATAACGGCCGAGCAGGGCGGAGCCGAGGTTGCGGTACGCGTCGACCGCCGCGGCCAGGGCCACCGGCACCAGCACCACGCTCGAAATCCAGGCGATGTGGAGCAGCACCTCGGTCAGGAGCACGCCGAGTATCACCAGAGGCGCCTCGACCAGCGCGACCGCGGCCAGACCCCAGGTGACCCGGCGGCGGAGGGCCGCCCGGGGCGCCGGGGCCAGCCGCAGCCCGGTCAGGAATCCCGGTTCCTCGCGGAGGACGGCCGCGGCCACCCGGTCCGTCTCCCGCCGTGACGCCGGCGGCAGCAGCGCGCTCTTCGCCGAGGTCGACCGGTCGTCGGCGGCGCCCAGCCCGACGGCGATCGCATTGAGCCGGGCGCCCCGGGCCAGCCGCAGCGGCAACGGCTCGGTGATCTGGACGCCGCGGAGCCGGCGGCGCTCCAGCCAGAGCGACCGCGTGCTGAACAGGCCGCGGCGCAGCCGGAGCGCGTCGCCGCCGGCCGCCTCCAGCCGGTAGTCCCACCACGTCTCGGCGAACGTCACCAGCGAGGTGAGCGCGCCCAGCAGTACGACGGCCAGGACCGGCACGGTGATCGCGGCCCAGAGCGGCAGGCCCGTCAGGCCCGACCAGGCGGAGCGGAGAAACCCCACCTCGGCCGGGTTGATCCGCAGGGAGTCGAGCAGCCGGGCGAACCCGCCCGCGACGAAGCCGACTCCGGCCACGCCCCAGAGGGTCAGCGGCGCGTACCGCAGCCAGCGCAGGCGCAGGACGGCCAGCGCGGTGTCCGCCGACGCCCCGTCCGGCGCAAGAAGCCGGCGCAGCCGCTCGGCGCCGTCCCTGGACACGCCGTCGAGGGTCAGGTGCCGGCTCTCGGCCGCCACGTGGGTGCCCGCGCTGATCCGGACCACACGCAGCCCGAGCGCCCGGTGGAAGGGGCTCGCCGTGACGTCGACGCTGCGGATCCGCTCGCGGGGCACCGCGCGGTGCCGCCGGACGAACGCGCCGCTGCGCAACTCCACGCGGTCGCCGGTGATCCGGAACCGGGTGGTCAGCAGCCGGGCGCCGAACACCACCGCGACGATCAGGAAGGTCAGGCCGATGGAGCCGAGCGTGATCACCGCGGCCAGGTCGAGACTGCCGCCGGTGATCAGCAGGGTCAGCAGGGTGGAGCAGACCGGCGGGACCAGCCAGGTGAGGCTGATCGCCAGCATCCGCGGGTCAAGCCGCTGCCACTCCGGCCCGGTCACTGCCCGTCCCCGGGCACGGCCTGGGCTTGGGCGGCCAGCGACTCCGCCAGTTCGGCCGCGACCCGGCGGTCCAGGCCCTGGATCCGGACGGGACCGGCCGCGGACGCGGTGGTCACCACGAGTCCGGCCAGGCCGAACATCCGCTGGATGGGGCCGCTGGTGGTGTCGACGGTCTGGATCCTGGCGACCGGCGCGATCCTGGCCCGCTGCCAGAACCAGCCGGACATCGCGTAGACCGCGTCGTCGGTCGTCTCCCACCGGTGAACGCGGTATCGCCAGGCCGGCATCGCCAGCAGGTACGCCAGCCCGGCCACGGCGACGACCGCGAGGCTGAGCCCCAGCCACGTGCGGGCAGGCGGGATCAGCGCGGTCAGCGCCGCCAGCACCACGACCGGAGGCAGCACGACGACGGCCGCCTGGACGGTCCACCAGCCGAGGGCACGGCGTTCGAGTCGATGACGGGGGCGCCGAAGTCGCAGGGATTCGCGGCCGGACACGGGGCCAGTATAAACACCGGCGCATTAGTGGAAAGCATGCGTCCGAAAGTCTCGGGTATTCGAGTCGGCTAGGGGTTGTGGGCCGTGACAAGCGCCTATAGCGATTTCTCCGTCACGTCACAACGCCTGCTCGAATTGCGGGGACGAACGACCGATGAATATCTCGGAAACAGCGGAGACGACCCGCGTCGCGTGCTGGCAACCCGAATGGGTCGCCGGCCGTTCGCACCGCGACGAATTCCTCGACCGGCTCGACCGGACGGCGTCCAGGGCGGCGGACGGCGGCGCGACCCTGCTGATCACGCCGGAGATGTCGGCGACCGGTTATCACCTGGGGCCGGCCCGCACCGTCGAGCTGGCGGAGGCCGCCGATGGGCCGCTGGCCGCCGGGGTGGCCGAGATCGCCGCGCGCGCCGGGGTGGCGATCGTGTACGGCTGGCCGGAACTGACCGGCGGCCGCGTCCACAACAGCGTCCAGTTCGTCGACGCGGACGGCGCGGTCGCGGCCCGCTACCGCAAGATCCATCTCTACGGCGAAGCCGACCGGTCGGTCTTCGCCTCCGGTGACCGGCTCGTGGTCCAGGCGAAGGCCGGCGCGCTCACGATCGGCCTCCTGATCTGCTACGACGTCGAGTTCCCCGAGGCCGTTCGGGCGCACGCGCTGGCCGGCACCGATCTGCTGATCGTGCCCACCGCGCTCGTCCGGCCCTGGGAGTTCGTCCCCCGGACACTGGTGCCGGCGCGCGCCTTCGAGAGCCAGCTGTTCGTCGCGTACGTCAACTGGTCCGGCTCCGGCCCCGGCGGCTACTGCGGGCTCAGCCGGGTGATCGGCCCGGACGGCCTGGCCCGCGCCGAGTGCGCCGCGGCCGAGGCGGAGACGCTGTTGTTCGCCGACGTGGACCACGGGGCGCTCGACGCCGCCCGCCGGGCCACGCCCTACCTGCTCGACCGGCGCCCCGACCTGTACGGCACCGCGCGATGACGGCGTTCGCGGCGGACCTGTCCGAGCCGCCCATCACCATGTTCGGCCCGGATTTCCCCTTCGACTACGACCGGTGGGCCGGTCACCCGGACGGCCTCGGGTCCGTCCCCACCGATCGGCTCGGCACGCCGGTCGCGGTGGTCGGCGGCGGCATATCCGGCGTGGTCGCCGCGTACGAGCTCATGCGCCTGGGCCTGCGTCCGGTGGTGTTCGAAGCCGACCAGCTGGGTGGCCGGATGCGGACCGCGAGCTTCCCCGGGCATCCCGGCACGGTCGCCGAGCTGGGCGCGATGCGCTTCCCGCCCTCGGCCACCACGCTGTTCCACTACGTCGGCCTGGTGGGCATGGAGACCCGGCCGTTCCCCAACCCGCTGGCCCCGGCGACGCCGCACACCGTCGTCGACGTCAACGGCGCGCGCCATTTCGCCCGGGTGACCGAGGACCTGCCGACGGTCTATCAGGAGGTCTACGACGCCTGGACCAAGGTGCTCGAGGAGGGCGCCGACTTCGCCGCGATGGACGCGGCGATCCGCCGCAGGAACACGGCCACGATCAAGGCGCTGTGGAACCGCCTGGTGCCGCTCCTGGACGACCGTTCCTTCTACGGCTTCCTGGCGTCCTCGTCCGCCTTCGCCTCGTTCCGGCACCGGGAGATCTTCGGCCAGGTCGGCTTCGGCTCCGGCGGCTGGGACACCGACTTCCCCAACTCGATGCTGGAGATCCTCCGGGTCGTCTACACCGGGGCCGACGACCGGCACCGGGCGCTGGTGGGCGGGGCCCAGCAGCTTCCGCTGCGGCTCTGGCGGCACGCGCCGGGCCGTACGGCGCACTGGCCGGCCGGCACGTCGCTGGCGTCCCTGCACCCCGGCGGCCCGCGACCGGCGGTGACCCGGATCTCCCGGACCGGCGGAGGCATCCGGGTGGAGACCGCCGGCGGAGCGGCCGAGTTCGCCGCCGCGGTGCTCACCCCGCAGGTACGGCTGCTGCTGTCCCGGATCGACACGGCCGAGGATCTCTTCCCCGCCGACGTCTGGACCGCGATCGAGCGCACCCACTACATGGGCGGATCGAAGCTGTTCGCGCTGGTCGACCGCCCCTTCTGGCGGGACGTCGACGAACGGACCGGGCGTCCGGTGATGGGCATGACGCTCACCGACCGGGCGCCGCGGGGGGTGTACCTGTTCGACGACGGCGCCGGCGCGCCGGGCGTGATGTGCCTGTCGTACACCTGGAACGACGACTCGCTGAAGGTCGCCGCGCTGCCGGCCGAGGAGCGGCTGGACGTCATGCTCCGCCATCTGCGCCGGATCTATCCCGGCGTGGACATCCGCAGCCGGATCATCGCACCGCCGCTCTCCGTGACGTGGGAGACCGAGCCGCACTTCATGGGCGCGTTCAAGGGCAACCTGCCGGGCCACTACCGCTACCAGCGGCGCCTCTTCACGCACTTCATGCAGGACGGACTCGCCGGGCACCAGCGCGGGGTCTTCCTCGCCGGCGACGACGTGTCGTGGACCGGCGGGTTCGCCGAGGGAGCGGTGACCACCGCGCTCAACGCCGTCTGGGGCGTCATGCGTCATCTGGGCGGCCGGACACCCACCGCCAACCCCGGCCCCGGCGACGCCTTCCCCGCCATCGCGCCGATCGAGCTGCCCTACTGAGACGCCCGCGCGGGCACGGAGGCTGCGGGCACGCCAGGGGCGCTAGGGGCACGTTAGGGGCTTCGACCGCTGCGCCCGGCGACTAACTTCCGGCAGCAGCGGTGACGGTTGGTCGGCGCGTTTCCCCAGGTGACGGCGTCGCGGCCCTCGGCCACGCTCGCCGGCCCGTTTCGCGAATGCCAGGGTGACCGCCCGGGTGGCGGCCCGCCGGCCCGAGCCGGCGAGGCGAATCAGCAGAAGGGACGTCGGGCCATGAACGTGAACCAATTCTTCGAAGCCCTTCCGGCTCGCTACAACGCGTCCGCCGCGGCGGGGCTGACCAAGACCATCCAGTGGAACATCACGGACGCGGACCCCGGTGTCTGGGCCTTCGAGATCGTCGACGGCGAGGGGCGGCTGATCCCCGGCGGGGTCGAGGAGCCGGACACCACGTTCACCACCGACGCCGCGACCTGGATCGCGATCGCGCAGGGCACGCAGGACGCGATGCGCGCGTTCATGACGGGCCGCCTCAAGGTCACCGGCGACACGATGCTCGCCACGAGGTCCGCCGAGCTCTTCGGCCCGCAGGCGGGCTAGCCGGGCCGCGGTCCCGCGCCTGCGCCCGCGTCCCCGCCCGCGTCCACAGCACGTACACCAACGAGATCGACACGACGAAGGGAACGACCATGTCGCAGGACGCCGTCGAGGCCGGCGGTCACCCGCAGCCGAACCCGCCGCAGGCCGACCGGTACGACGTGGCCATCTTGGGTGGCGGCGCGGCCGGTCTGACGCTGGCCCTACAGATCAAGCAGGCGCGTCCGGACACCGGCATCCTGGTCGTCGAGCGTCAGCGGCATCCCGTTCCCGAAGCCGCGCACAAGGTGGGCGAGTCGACGGTCGAGATCGGCGGCCGCTACCTGCGGGACGTCCTGGGCCTGACCGAGCACCTGCGGGAGCAGCAGCTCGACAAGTACGGCATCCGGATGTTCTTCAGCGCCGAGGGCAACGAGGACATCACCCGCCGGGCGGAGGTGGGCCACGCGGACCTGCCGCCGTACGAGGTCAGCAGCTTCCAGCTCGACCGCGGCCGGCTGGAGAACCACCTCGCCGCCGACCTGGCCGCGCGCGGCGTCACGTTCGTCTACGGCAAGGTGGACGACGTCGACCTCCGGCCTGGGGAACCGCACCGTGTCACGATCACCGGCGCGGACGGCGAGACGCGGCAGGTGGAGGCGCGCTGGGCGCTCGACGCCACCGGCCGCTCCTCGCTGCTCAAGCGCAAGCTCAAGCTGACCAAGGAGTCCGAGCACCGGGCCGGCGCGGTCTGGTTCCGGCTCAGTCACCCGATCGACATCAACGACTGGTCGGACGACCCGGAGTGGCGGGGCCGCATCCGTTCGGGCCGCCGCGAGCTGTCCACCAACCACCTGCTGGGCCGCGGCTACTGGGTCTGGCTGATCCGGCTGGCCTCCGACTCGATCAGCATCGGCATCGTCACCGACCCCGAGGTGCATCCGTTCGAGACGATGAACCGCTTCGAGCGGGCTCTGGAGTGGCTGCGCGAGCACGAGCCGCAGTGTGCCCGCGTCGTCGAGGAGCACCAGGACAAGCTGCAGGACTTCAAGGTGCTGCGCAACTATCCGTACAGTGTCGAACAGGTGTACTCTGCGGACCGGTGGGCTCTGACCGGTGAGGCGGGGCTTTTCCTCGACCCGTTCTATTCCCCTGGGTTCGACATGATCTCGATCAGCAACGGGCTCATCACCGACCTGGTCACCCGTGACCTGGACGGCGAGGACATCGCCGAACTGGCCGCGATCCACAACCAGATGTACCTCACGATCGGCGAGGGCTGGTTCAAGATCTACACCCACCAGTATCCGCTGATGGGCAACGCCCGCGTCATGCAGTCCAAGGTCATCTGGGACACGGCCGTCTACTGGGCCGTCCCGGCGCTGCTGTACTTCCACGACAAGTTCCGCCGCCTGATCGACTACCCGCAGCTGGTCTGGGGCCTGGCCCGCTTCCAGGCCGCGATGGACAACGTGCAGCGGTTCTTCCGTGAGTGGGACGCCGTCGACCGGTCGCGGCTCACGGACTCGTTCGCCAGCTTCTACGACTTCGGGTTCATGCGGCAGGCCCACATCGGCCTGGTGGCCGAGATGAACGACGAGGAGTTCGACGCCAGGTTCGCCGACAACGTGCGCCTGGTCGAGCGGATCTCCGGCCAGCTGATCAAGACGATCGTGGACGAGGGCGCCGCCGAGGAGGACGACGAGCCGATGCGCGCCCAGGTCGAGCGGTGGCGCGGCGACGGTGAGCTGATGCGCCTCGTCGAGATCTACGAGGAGGACCGTGCCGCGGGCATCGTCGACGACGACTGGGTCCCGGGCGCCCAGCTGGCACGGAAGTAAGCCCAGGCCGTGAACACCCTCGACCCCAAGGTCTGGACGCTGCTCGCGCTCGGCGTCATCATGCTGGTCATCTGGGCCGTGGGACGGCTGGTCGGCAGGATCGGCCAGCCGCGGGTCATCGGTGAGATCATCGCCGGCATCCTGCTGGGGCCGAGCCTGCTGGGCGTGGTCGCGCCGTCGGCCGGCCGCTACCTGTTCCCCGCGTCCGTGGTCTCCGCCCTCGGGGTGCTGGCCCAGGTGGGCCTGGTGCTGTTCATGTTCATGATCGGGCTGGAGCTCGACTTCGGGCGGCTGCGCGGGCACGGCGCCCGGCTCGCGTCCGTCGCCGGAGCGTCGATCGTCGTACCGCTCGTGCTGGCCGTCGGGCTCGCCCTGGTCCTCTACCCCGGCTACGGGGGCGGCGTGGACGAGCTCGTCTTCTGCCTCTTCGTCGGCGCGGCGATGGCGATCACCGCGTTCCCCGTCCTGGCCCGGCTGCTGAAGGAGTCCGGGCTGGCCGGCACCAGGATCGGCACGCTGAGCCTGGTGTCGGCCGCCGTCAACGACGTCGTGGCCTGGTGCCTGCTGGCGTTCGTCATCGCGCTCAGCCGGGCCGCGGGGGCGGGCGACGGGGTGTGGACACCGGTCCTCGCGGTCGCGTACGTCGCGGTCATGCTCGGCGTGGTCCGGCCGGCGCTCGCCCGGCTGGACACCGTCCCGATCTGGCTGGCGCTGGTGGTGGCGCTGCTCGCCGCCTGGGCCGCCGACCGGGCGGGCATCCACGTCGTCTTCGGCGGGTTCATGGCCGGCGCCGTGATGCCGCGGCGTGCGGAGTGGCAGCGCTCGGTGCACGATCGGCTCGACGTGGTCGTGACCCATCTCCTGCTGCCGGTGTTCTTCGTCATGACCGGCCTGTCGACCCACATCGAGGGGCTGCGTACGGCAGGTGTCTGGGGCGTCGTCGTCCTGGTGGTCGCGGTCGCCACGGCGGGAAAGCTGGGCGGGACCGCGCTGGCCGCCCGCGCCGTCGGCGAACGCTGGACGGACGCCTTCACCCTCGGGGTCCTGATGAACACCCGCGGCCTGACCGAGCTGGTGGTCCTGTCCGTCGGTCTCCAGCTCGGCATCATCAGCTCCACCATGTTCACCGTCATGGTCTTGATGGCCCTGGTAACGACGCTGATGGCGCCTCCGCTGCTCCGTCTGGTCCAGCGCCGGCCGGCCGAGACGGCGGTCCCCGGTCACGAGGAACCGCTGGAGGCGGTGGCCGGCTGACGGGCCGGCTGACGGGCCGGCCGACCCGGCTCCGTCGTCCGACGTCAGCCGAGGATGCCGGCCCGCACCGCCGCCATGACGGCCGCGGTGCGGTCGGACACCTCCAGCTTCGCGAAGATCCGCGTGACGTACGTCTTCACCGTGGCCTCGGTGATGAACAGGGCACGCCCGATGTCGGCGTTGGTCAGTCCCCGGGCGACCAGGCGCAGGACCTCCACCTCGCGGCGGGACAGCGTCTCGGGGCGGGGCTGCCGCACCCGGTCGAGCAGCTTGGCCGCGACCGAGGGGGAAAGGACGGTCTCGCCCCGCGCGGCGGCCCGGACCGCCTGGGCCAGGTCGGCGGGCGAGGTGTCCTTCAGCAGGTAGCCGGCCGCGCCGGCCTCGACCGCCCGCAGGATGTCGCCGTCGGTCTCGTAGGTCGTGAGGATCACCACACGGGTGCCCGGCAGCTCGGCGCGGATCGCCGCCGTGGCGCCGACCCCGTCGCCGTCGGGCAGCCGGAGATCCATCAGGACGACGTCCGGGGTCAGCTCGCGGGCGGCGGCCAGCGCGGCCGACCCGGACGCGGCCTCGCCGACGATGGTCAGCTCGGGCTCGTCGTGGAGCATCGCGCGGATCCCGGCCCGGATCACCGGGTGGTCGTCCACCAGCAGCACAGTGATCGTCACGCGGGCACCTGGATCCGCACGGAGGTGCCCTCCCCGGGCGCCGAGTCGATCCGCAGCGCGCCGCCGGCCTGCCGGAGGCGCCGCCGCATGAGCGGCAGGCCGTGCCCCGCCGGCGTGGCGTCGGCTGCGAAGCCGCGGCCGTCGTCGCGGACCTCCAGTCTCACGCGGCCCGCCTCCGCGGACAGGACGACCTCGACCCGGCCGGCCTCCGCGTGCTTGCGGACGTTGCTCAACGCCTCCTGCGCGAGCCGGAGCAGGTCGACGTTGAGCGCGGTGTCGGCGGGGTCGGGGGCGCCGTCCACCCGGAGCGTGGCGTCGATGCCGTGCATGTCCCGCAGCCGGTCGACCTCCCGGCGGAGCGCGTCCACCAGGGAGGCGGAGGTGGCTTCGGGCAGGGGGCGCGCGGTGATCAGCGCGCGGGCGTCGGCCAGGTTGTCGCGGGTGGTGGTCTCGGCCAGTTCGAGGTAGCGGCGGGCCCGCTCGGCGTCGGTGGCCAGCGCCGATCCGGTGGCCTGCAGCAGCATGATCGTGCTGGACAGGCCCTGGGCGAGCGTGTCGTGGATGGCGTCGGCGAACTGCTCGCGCTCGGCGGCCCGCCCCGCCTCGTAGGACAGCCGGCCAAGCTCGGCCCGGGTGTCCTCCAGTTCGCGGATCAGCGTGGCCCGCTCGGTGCTCTGCCGGATGATCTGGCACGCCCAGACGCCCACCACGATCGAGAGCGCCGTGGCCGTCACGCCCGCGACGGCCAGTAGCGAGCCGGGGCCGGGGAACGTCTCACCGGCCGCCGCCATCCCGATCCACACCAGGTTGAGGGCCAGCACGACGAGCGCGCCGGCGATCGGGCCTACGGTCATGAACGCCGGGGCGCACAGGGCGAACAGCATGAACGCGCTGCCGGCCGCCAGCGCGACGGCGGCGGCGAACACCAGCACCACGCCGAGCTGGTACGCCAGCGCGCGCCGGGTGCCCCGGCCGGAGTGGATCAGCCGCCGGCCGATCAGCAGGTGGGCGGCGACCAGCAGGACCAGCAGCCCGGCCGCGCCGGCCCGCCGCGCGGGACCGGCGCCTCCGGTGAACAGCACGCCGGCCAGGCCGGCCGCGCTGACCAGGACGAAGTACACATCCCAGATGGGCTGCCAGCGCAGCCACTCGTCCGGCCCGCGGCTCAACCGTCCTTCCGTCCCTGCCAACGGAACGTCGTCAGGCACAGGATCAGACCTCCGAGGCACCAGGCCGCCAGGACCAGCGCGATGCGGCCGTGTTCCCAGGCGCCGGCCGGTTCCGTGACCGCCGCCGAGGCGGGCAGGAACACCGAGCGGAATCCCTGCGCCATCCACTTCAGCGGGAACACGGCGCCGATCTGCTGCAACACCTGCGGCAGCGTGGTGATCGGCACGATGAAGATACCCGAGACGAACTGCAGGACGAGGAACGGCAGGTTGACGATGGGTGCCGCGCCGCGCACCGATCGCGGAACACTGCTCATCGCCGTGCCCAGCAGCGCGCACCCGGTCACGCCCAGCAGGAAGATCCAGGAGAAGGTCACCCAGTGTCCCGCGTCGGTGGGCAGCGGCAGGTCATAGAAGATCGCGCCGACGGCCAGGACGATCGCCACCTCGGCGAACGCGGTCACCAGGACCAGGATGACCTTTCCGGCGAAGTAGGCGATCGGCGGCATCGGCTGGCCGCGCAGCCGCTTGAGCGTGCCGTCCTCGCGGTCGCTGGTGATGCTGGTCGCCAGATTGACGAAGCAGGTCGAGCCGATCCCTCCGGCGATCATGCCGGCGGCCAGCAGCTGGCTGGACGGGATGCCGCCGGCAGCGAACTGCTTGTCGAAGATCGAGCCGAGCAGGATCAGCAGCACGACCGGAAGCGCGAAGGTGAAGATCACGGCGGTGCGCTCGCGGAAGAACTGGCGCAGCTCGACCCCGGCGCGGGACAGGCACAGGCGCCAGACCGACGGCTCCCGCACGACACGCGGGGCCGTGGCCGGGCTTTCGTCGGTCAGGCTGGTCAGGGTGGTCATCGCGGGCTTCCGATCAGGTCGAGGTAGACGTCTTCCAGGGACGGGCGGGTGACGGTCAGGCCGGGGATCGGGCCGTCGAACCGGGCGGCCAGTTGGAGCGTGGCCGCCGTGGGGTCGCCGGTGCGCAGCCGCCGGGTCTCGCCGTGCTCGATCCAGCCCACCGTGGCCTCGGACGACGAGCGGCCGCCCAGGTCGGCCGGGGTGTCGACGGCGAGGATCCGTCCGGCGGAGATCACCCCGACCCGGTGCGCCAGCGCCTCGGCCTCGTCCAGGTAGTGGGTGGTCAGCAGGATCGTGGTGCCGTCCTCCTCGGAGAGCCGGCGGATCAGCGCCCAGAACTGGCGGCGCGCCTCCGGGTCGAACCCGGTCGTCGGCTCGTCCAGGAACAGCAGCCGGGGCCGCCCGACCACGCCGATCGCGACGTCGACCCGCCGTCGCTGGCCGCCCGAGAGCGTCCGCACCTTCTTGCCTGCCTTGTCGGTCAGGCCGACCAGCTCGATCACCTCGTCGACCGGGCGAGGATCGGGGTAATACCCGGCGAAGTGCCGGACGGTCTCCACGACGGTCATGTCGGCCATGTCCGAGGCGTTCTGCAGGACCAGGCCGATGCCGTACCGCCAGCGCCTGGGCGCCCGCTGCGGGTCCTCCCCGAGCACCCGGACGTCGCCGGCGTCGCGCCTGCGGAACCCCTCGAGGATCTCGACGGTCGTCGTCTTGCCGGCTCCGTTGGGCCCGAGCAGGGCGAAGATCTCGCCGTCCGCGATGTCCAGGTCGAGACCGTCCACGGCGTAAGCCCCGTGATAGCTCTTGCGTAGGCCGCGTACTCGTACCGCATCTGTCACGGTTACCAGGTTCCGCCGGGGGGCCAATGGACCGCGACGACCGGCGGACCGACAGCTGTCCGTCGATCGGTGGACACCGCGCCGCCCGTGTCCCCGCGGGTGTGGGCGCGGGTGGCGCCGCCGGGGTCCGGTAGGGGTTGGGCCCGGCCGGCGCCGTGCCTAGCCTCCGACCGTGGAAGGCCCGACCCTGTACGCGATCAGCGACCTGCACATCGCCTATGCGGAGAACCGCGAGATCCTCGAAGGAATCCGTCCCGAGCACGACGGCGACTGGCTGATCGTCGCCGGTGACGTCGGGGAGCTCTTCGCGGACGTGGAATGGGCCCTGGGCCTGCTCGCCGGCCGCTTCGCCAAGGTGATCTGGGCGCCGGGCAACCACGAGCTGTGGACTCCCCGGGAGGATCCGGTCCAGCTCCGGGGCGAGGCCAGGTACCGCCGCCTGGTGGAGGTCTGCCGGGGGCTCGGCGTCGTCACCCCGGAGGACGACTATCCGGTGTGGACCGGCAGGGGTGGCCCCGTCGTGGTCGCGCCGCTGTTCCTGCTCTACGACTACTCGTTCCGGATGCCGGGACTGACCACGAAGGAGGCGTCCCTGGCGCACGCCTACGAGGTAGGCGTGGTGTGCACCGACGAGATCCTGCTCCACCCCGACCCGTACCCGAGTAGAGACGCCTGGTGCCGGGCCCGCGTGGCGGAGACGGAGCGGCGGCTGGCGGAGGTCGACCCCGGCCTGCGGACCGTGCTGGTCAACCACTTCCCGCTGGTTCGCGAGCCCACCCGGGTGCTGCGCTATCCGGAGTTCGCCCAGTGGTGCGGCACCGACCTGACCGCGGACTGGCACCTGCGCCACCGGGCCGCGGTCGCCGTCTACGGCCATCTGCACATCCCCCGCACCACGTGGCACGACGGCGTCCGCTTCGAGGAGGTGTCGGTCGGCTATCCGCGCGAATGGCGCTGGCGGAGCGCCCCGCCCGGGAGGCTCCGCCGGGTGTTGGGGTGAGCGCCCTCCACGCGCTCACCCGCGAGACGCTCAGGCGATGTTGCTGATCCGCGGCCCGAGCTTGACCAGCAGGTCGGCCCGCCGGGTCACGTTGAGCTTGCGGTAGACCTTGGTCAGGTGCTGCTCGACGGTGCTCACCGTGACGAACAGCTTGTTGGCGATCTGCCGGTTGGTGCTGCCCTGGGCGGCCAGCGCGGCGACCCGCCGCTCGGCGTCGCTGAGCGAGTTGAGCGCCTCGGCGTCGGTCTCGTCGGCCGCCTCCAGCGCCGCGTGGTCGACGTCGGGGAGCAGCCGCTGGCGCAGCGCGTCCGCCTGGCAGTCGCCGGCCAGGTCGCAGGCCCGGCGTACGGTCATCCGGGCGCGGTGGAAGTCGCCGAGCGAGCGCTGCGCCTGGCTCAGGTCGGCCAGCGTGTGGGCCAGCTCCAGGCGGTCACCGCAGGCGCGGAGCATCTCGGCCGCCTCGCGCAGCAGCGTCGGGCGCTGCGCGACGGGCGCGGCCGCGGCCAGCACGCGCAGCGCGGCCGCCTTCGTCCGGCTGGGTTCCTGCCCCAGCTGGGTGAGCTGGCTCTCGGCCAGCGCGCGGGCCTGCTCCGGCTGGTTGAGCGCCAGGTGGGCGTGGGCGGCGTGGACGCGCCAGGGCACGATGGCGGGCAGGTCGAGGTTCCACCGGGCCATCAGGTCGCCGCAGGTGGTGAAGTCGTCGAGGGCGGCCTCCGCCCGGCCGGTCGCGAGATAGTACCCGCCGCGCGCCCGCAGGTAGTGCAGGCCCCAGATGGTCTGGAACATCGCGTCCGGCACCGGCCGGTCGAGGTGCCGGCCCGCCTCCTCCAGCCGGCCGCGCGCGGTCTGCGCGAGCAGCGCGGTGCCCACCGGAACGCCGATCCCGGCCGCCCAGCTCTCGGTGGACATCATGCCGAGCGCGGTCTCGGCGTAACACTGTGCCTCGCCGAGCCGGCCGGAGCGGAGCGCGATGTCGGCTCGGATCGCCGTCAGCATGGCCAGCCATGACGGGGCGCCGCTCTCACGGGCCTGCGCCAGCAGGCGGTCGGCCCAGAGGGTCGCGGTCTCCAGGTGATCGGCGTAGACGAGGATGACCAGCGCCGCGGCGAGAGAGGGCATCGCACCGCCGCGGAGCGGAGAGCGCGGCAGGGTCTGCTCGGCCGCGACCACCGCGGCGGCGTTGGGCCCCTTGGCCATCAGGGTCTCCACGGCGTTCGCGAGCGCCTCCGTGGGGTTGACCGCGCCCTCGACACCGCGCCGCGACGCGCGGGTCTCCACCCACTCGTCGCTGAGGAGGCCAGGGTGGGTGAACCTGGTCCATACGGTGAGGAACCGGATTTCGGCGCTCTCTTCGGGGTCGGCGTCGAGCTCCGCGAGGCCGTCGAGCACTTCGGCCGCCTCGGCGATGCGCCCCAGCCAGAGCAGGCCGTGCACGGTGGCCACCCGCGCGGCCACACTCAGCCGGTCGGCCCGGGCGGCGGCCGCGAGCTGGCCCAGCCGGTGCCCGGCGGCGTCCGGGTCGGTGCGCCACTCCGCCTGATACAGCGCGGCCTTGAGCGCGGCGCGCTCCACGTCATCGGACGCGCCGTCGTGCGCCAGCCGCAGCAGCGCGACGGCGTGCTCGGTGTCGCCGGTGCCGAGCAGCCCATCCGCCGCGGCGACGAGCACCGGGCCGGCCCACTCCGGCGTCTTTCCGGCAGCGAGCAGGTGCCGGGCCACCGGAAGCGGCGCCGAGCCCTCCTCATGGAGAAGGCGGGCCGCCCTCAGGTGCAGATCGGTCAGGTCCGAGGGCGGCAGCTGGTCGAGCACCGCCTGGCGGGCCCGGGAGTGCGGGAGACGGCCGTCGACGACCAGGCCGGCGCTCTCCAGGCTGGACAGCGCTCGGCGGGCGGCCGCGGTGTCGACCTCGGCCAGGCGCGCGAGCGTGAGCGGGCCGGCGGGCGGGCGCCCGTCGAACATCGCGGCGGCGGCCAGAACCCGCCGGATCAGCGGGTCGCACCGCTCCACGTACCGGCGGAAGGCGGACGTGTACGAGCGGCCGGGCAGCACCTGCCCGTCCCGGTCGAGGCCGGTCCCGCCCGAGTTCCGCAGATCCGCGATCAGCGTCCGGGTGAGCAGCGGATTGCCTCCGGACGCCCGCACACAGGCGTCCACCAGAGACTCGGCCGGCTGCTCGCCGAGGGCTTCGGCGAGCAGCTCTCCGACCCCGTGCCGGGACAGCGGGGGGAGTGCGAGGTGGTTGTCGGACGCCAGCTCCATCAGTTCCGCGTAGAGCTGCGGCTCGGTGGGCTCCACCAGGTCGCCCCCGGTGGCCACCACGAGGATCCGCGCCCTGCGCATGCGCCGCACCAGGTAGAGCAGGCAGTGCAGGGAGAGCGGGTCCACGTGGTGCAGGTCGTCGACCGCCACGAGCATCGGCTTCTGCTCGCTGGCGGCCAGCAGAGCCGCGGACGCGTTGAGCAGCATGCTCGCCAGCCGAGGCCCGGGAGCCATCGGTCCCCGGCCATGGCGGACGGCGGTGCTGTGCACCTCGCGGAGCAGCTCCGCGCGGCTCGCCCCGTGGACGCCGAACGGAAAGTCGTGGCAGAACTGGTTGACCAGGCTCAGCGGCAGCTCCCGCTCGGTCCGGGTGCCGGCGGCCCGCAGCACGTGGAAGCCGAGATCGGCGGCGCGCTCGGTGAACGCCCGCAGCAACGCCGTCTTGCCGCTGGCCAGCGGGCCCACGACCGCCATCAGCCGGCCGTCACCGGCCTCGCACTCGGTGAGCGCGGTCGTGAAACCCGCGAGTTGCTCCTGCCGTTCGACAAACACCATCCGTGACTCCTCCCCGAGGTCACGCCCGTTGTCCGCCACTCAATGACGCCGCGGCAGCACTCAACGCGCGAGCAGCACGAATTGAGGACTTCCAGCAGGTCACGGGGCCGGACCAGGGCGACGGCCTCAATTTAGGACGCGCGAATCGGGGCGATCCAGTACCGCCCGGAAAGATCGTTTTAAGTTCACCTACGGTTCACTTTTGTTGCAAAACCTACCCAAATGGTTTGAGTGCCCGCAACATGCGATCCGGCCGCCGCGGAAGGCGAGCGATTCGCTGGTTGACCGCGGGAACGGCGTTTCTTCGGCGATACGACTTCCGCGCCGCCGAGCGTTTCCTTCACGTTAACTTTCTCGACATTAACCCCGGCATTCGCCGAATGGATCGGCTACGACAGAGGCGTGAACAGGAATTCCTCGAAGACGACCGCGCCTTACTCTACGGGTTCCGCCCGCTAGGGGATCCGCTGGGGTTGGCCCCGGAAACGCTGCTCAGTAGCGTGCCGCCGACGTTGGGTAGTTGCCGGCTGTGCCTTTACAAAAGGAAGTAGCGTGACGGAAAACGGGCCCGAAGAGGTTTGGCGAATTCCGATCGACCGCTCGCAGTCCCCATCGCGCGAGCCCGGCCCGATCGACCTGCGGCGCAACTTCCTCCAGGCGGCCTACAGCGGCATCCCCACGTTCATGGGGGTGCCGGTCTGCCTCGACCAGGAGGACCTGCGCGCCGGCGGCGTCGACGTGGCGGTGTTCGGCGTACCGCTCGACTCCTCCTCCGGCCACCGGGGCGCCGCCTACGGCCCGCGCGCGCTCCGCTCCGACGAGCGGTACCTGTTCAACACCCCCGAGCTGCTGGTCAACGCGAGCACCCGGGTGAGCCCGTTCAACCTGCTCAAGGTGGTCGACTACGGCGACGCAGCGGTCGACATCTTCAGCGTCGAGAAGTCGCTGCCGTCGATCGCCGCGACCGTCCGCGAGGTCGCGGACGTCGGGGCGGTGCCGGTGATCCTCGGCGGCGACCACTCCCTCATGATCGCCAGCGTCGGCGCCCTGGCCGACCTGTACGGACCGGACAAGGTGGGCGTCGTCCACTTCGACGCCCACCCCGACTGCCACGAGCACATCTTCGGCCACCGGGTCACCCACGGCACCCCAATCTGGCGGCTGATCGAGGAGAAGCGGATCCCGGGCAAGAACTTCGTGCAGGTGGGGCTGCGCACGCCGACCGGCCCGGACGACGCGCTGTTCAACTGGATGCGCCGCAACGGCCTGCGGACCCACTTCATGGTCGAGATCGAGAGGCGGGGCTTCGCCGCCGTGCTCGACAAGGTCATCGAGGAGGTCCTCGACGGACCCGAGTTCGTCTACCTGTCACTCGACATCGACGTCCTCGACCCCGCGTTCGCGCCCGGAACCGGCACTCCGGAGCCGGGCGGGCTGACACCGCGCGAGCTGTTCCCGGCGTTCCGCCGCCTGTGCGCGGAGACCAACGTCATCGGGATGGACGTCGTGGAGGTCGCGCCGCATCTCGACCCGGGCTACTCGACCACGATGAACGCCCGCCGGGCCATCTTCGAGGGCCTGACCGGCCTGGCGATGAAGAAGGCCGGGATGGTCAGCGCCGACTACGTCAATCCGATCGCCTCCGGCCAGCTGAAGTTCCCGCTCACCTGACTCCGCCCGTACCTCCATCCGCGGAAGGACGGCATCCGCCGATGACCGCCACTCACACCGGCACTGATACCGCCGCTGATACCGGCACCGACACCGCCACTGTCTTCGCACCCGGCTCCGCACAGCCCCTGGCCGAGCTTGAGCGGTCGGCCGCCGGCGTCGCCCGGGTCCTCGCCGGCCTCGGGGTCCGGCCGGGCTCCCGCGTCCTGTTCAAGGCGGACAACTCCGCCGACTGGGTCACGGTGCTGCTCGGCCTGGCCCACGCCGGCGCGTCGATCGTGCTCGTCGACCATCAGGACACGGCCGAGGAGACCACTCGCATCCACCGCCTCACCCGGGCCGTGCTGTCGATCGTGGACGACGACGCGCCGCCGCCGGGCGAGGGCGAGACGGTGCGCGTCCGCCACCTGCTGGCCGCGGCCGCGTCACGGCCCTCCCCCGTCCTTTCCGGCCCGCTCGACCTGGACGTCTGGCGCGGGCTCCCGGACGGGCTAATCATGTGGTCCTCCGGGTCGACCGGCGTCCCGAAGGGGGTGGTGAAGACCGGCGCCCGGTTCCTGCGGAACCTGGAGCGCAACGCCGCCCAGATCGGCCACCGCGCCGACGACGTCCTGCTGCCGCTGCTGCCGTTCTCCCACCAGTACGGGCTGTCCATGGTGTTCATCGCCTGGTTGACGCGGTGCTCCCTGGTGGTCGCGCCGTACCGCCGGATCGACCGGGCGCTGCGCCTGGCCGGCGAGACCGGCGCCACGGTGCTCGACGCCACCCCGGCCACCTACCGCAGCATCTGGAACATCGTCACCCGGCGGCCCGATCCGATGGCCGACCTGGGCCGCGTGCGGCTGTTCTGCAGCGGCGCCGCACCGCTTGACCCCACCCTGGTCGACCGGTACGTCGAGCTGTGCGGCAAGCCCCTGCTCGACAGCTACGGCAGCACGGAGCTGGGCAACGTCTCCTTCGCGACCGAGGACAACCCGGTGGCCACCGGCCGCCCGGTCGAGGGAATGGGCGTGCGGATCGTCGACGACGCGGGCACGGCGCTCCGCCCGGACGAGATCGGCGAGATCGAGGTCGACTCGCCGGACCTCATGGAGGGCTATCTCGATCAGCAGGGCGAGCTCGCCCCCGTCGCCCGGGGCTGGCGGCGCACCGGCGACTTCGGCCGGCTCGACGAGAACGGCAACCTGGTCGTCATCGGCCGCAAACTGGCCGTGCACCGGATGGGTTACACGCTCTATCCCGAGCAGATCGAGGCGCGGATCGCGCGGGCGGGGTGCTCGGCGAAAGTGATCGCTATCCCGGACGACCGCCGGGGCAGCTCGCTGGTGTTCTTCGTCGAGGACGAGACCGGCGCGGACGCCGCGCACTGGCGGGAGCGCATCTGCGCGGTGCTGCCGGCCTACGAACAGCCCAACCGGGTCGTCGTCCTGGACCGGCTGCCGCTCAACCGCAACGGCAAGCCCGACCGGCGGGAGCTGGAGATGCTGGCCGCAGAGAGGGCGTACGCCGGAGCTCCGGCCGAGGTGCCCGCGTGACCGCCGCCATCGTCTTCCCCGCGCTCTCCCCGGTCCGCCGCAACGACCTCGGCACGTTCCTCATGATCCACCCGATCGCGCGGCGGCTCCTCGCCGAGGCCGACGACGCCCTCGGCTATCACCTCGCCGACGCCCTGGCCGACGCGCCCGAAGACGACGACTACGCCGAACCCGTCCAGGTCGCGGTGCTCGTCGCGTGCCTGGCCCTGGCGGAGTGGGCCGAGGAGCGGCTGGGCGCCGCCCCCGAGTTCTGCGTCGGACCCAGCTTCGGGGAACGGGCCGCGCTCGCCTACACCGGCGCGCTCCCCTTCGCCGACACGGTCCGGCTGGTGGACGAGATCGCCCGCGTCGAGCGGCGCTACTTCGCCGCCGAGCATCGCGACGTCGTCACCCACTCGTTCGTCCGGGTGCCCGATGAACGGCTCGGCCCACTGCTGGCCGGCCTGGAGTGGCACGACATCTCCGGCCGCCTGGACGCCGACTTCCACATGGTGTCGCTGCGCGAGGCGGAGCTCGCCGGTTTCAAGGCGGCCATCAGCGAGGCCGGCGGGTACTCGCTCTACACGATGCGCCCGCCCGCGCACGCGTCCGCGTTCACCGGGATCCGCGCCCGGATGGAGGAGGTGTACGCGCGGCACACGTTGTCGGCGCCGCGGATGCCCGTCGTCTCGTATCAGGACGGCGCGGTGCTGACCGGCCCCGGGGAGCTGCGGGCCTGTCTGCTCGACGGGTTCGTCCGGCCGATCCGCTGGATCGACACCGTCCGGTCGCTGCGCGAGCTGGGGGTCGACCGGCTCTGGGTCACCGGCCCGGACGCGATGTTCTCCCGGCTGCGCACCACGGCCGCGAACTTCGACGTCGAGCTCTGCGACCTCCGGCGGGTCATGGTCCGGCCCCGCCGGCTCAGCCCGGCGTCCGGATGACCTGACGAGGGCCCGCCGCACGCGGCCGAAATTTTCATCCGCCGCTCCCGGGCGTGACCGGCCGGAGAGGGGCGGCGAACAGGCGCGACACCTCCTCCCGACGCCTCGGCCGGGAACGGGTCCTTCCCCGTCGTCCGCCGATCGTTGACACCCGGCAGGGCCGGTCCGACACTTTCGGCGACATACCGATAGTTTCGATGTCAGATGGCCCTCGACCACCGTCGAGCCGGGGTGACCCCGGCGCGGCCCGCTCCTCCGGTCGAGCCGGCCGGCCTTCACGAGGAGGAAGCGCGGATGAACCACTCCCCTGTCCACTGGAAAGGCCGCAGGCGCGGCCGTGCCCGGTCGTTCGTCGTCCGGGTCCTCGCCGTGGTGTTCGCCGCGGCCGTGGCGATGCTGCCCGGCGTCGCCCACGCGGCCGTCACCACCAACCAGACCGGTACCAACAACGGCTACTTCTTCTCGTTCTGGACCGACAGCCAGGGCACGGTCTCCATGGATCTGGGGTCCGGCGGCAACTACAGCACCTCATGGCGCAACACCGGCAACTTCGTCGCCGGCAAGGGCTGGAAGCCCGGCGGGCGCAGGACCGTGAACTACTCCGGGAGCTTCAACCCCTCCGGCAACGCCTACCTGTCCCTGTACGGGTGGACGAGAAACCCCCTCGTGGAGTACTACATCGTCGACAACTGGGGCACCTACCGCCCCACCGGCACCTACAAGGGCACCGTCACCAGCGACGGCGGCACCTACGACATCTACGAGACCACCCGCTACAACGCCCCCTCCATCGACGGCAACCAGACCTTCAACCAGTACTGGAGCGTCCGCCAGCAGAAGAGAACCGGCGGAAGCATCACCGTCGGCAACCACTTCGACGCCTGGGCCCGTTACGGCATGAACCTGGGCAGCCACGACTACCAGATCCTCGCCACCGAGGGATACCAGAGCAGCGGAAACTCCAACATCACGATCGACGGCGGTACGAGTTCCCCGCCCCCCACCTCTCCGTCGCCCTCGTCGACGCCGTCGGCATCGGCCTCGCCCGGCGGGGGGAACGGCGCCTGCCGGGTGTCCTACTCGAAGAACGAGTGGAACAACGGCTTCACGGCCAACATCACCATCACGAACACCGGCAGCGGCGCGATCAACGGCTGGACGCTGACCTGGTCCTTCTCCGGCGGACAGCAGATCACCAGCGGCTGGAACGCCGACATCAGCCAGAGCGGCTCCTCGGTCACCGCCCGCAACGTGTCCTACAACGGCTCGCTGGCTCCGGGCGCCAACACCTCGTTCGGCTTCCAGGCCACCTACTCCGGCAGCAACCCCAATCCGTCGGCCTTCCGCCTCAACGGCTCGGCCTGCACCAACGGCTGATCGGCACCTGATCGGCACCTGATCGGCACGGCTCGGACACGCGTGTCCGGTTGGAGACCACCGAGATGTGGCCCCCAACCGGACCGCTGCCCGGCGCTCGCGTCGCCTACCGGATCAACTGCGCGAGATCAGCTCTGCCGGATCAGCTGCGCAGGCTCCACTGCTGGTTGGTGCCGCCGTTGCAGGACCAGAGGATGATCTTGGTGCCGTTGGCGGTGCCGGCGGCGTTGGCGTCCAGGCAGAGCCCGGACTGGACGCCGGTGACGGTGCCGTTGGAGTTGATGTTCCACTGCTGGTTGGCCTGGCCGTTGCAGTCCCAGATGATCACCTGGGTGCCGTTGCTCGTGCCCTGGCCGTTGGCGTCCAGGCACTTGTTGCCGTAGACCTGCAACTGCTTGCCGGAGGTGTAGGTCCAGCGCTGGTTGGTGCCACTCCCGCAGTCCCACAACTGCACCTGGGTGCCGTTGGTCGTGCTGCCGTTCGGCACGTCGACACACCGGCCGGACTGTCCGCCCACGATCTGCACGCCCTGCTGCGGGTTGCCGCCGGTCGAGGTGGTGTAGCCGGCGGCGACGATGTTGGCCTGAACGGCGTCCTCGGTGGTGGCCGTCGGGTAGCCGGAGGTCATCACGCCCTCATAGAAGGTGCCCCTGGCGCCGATGCTGTTGTCACCGCCGATGCCGAGGATGATGGCGCCTTCCTTCTTCATCGGGTTGTAGCCCGACACGTTGGGCCGCACGCCGTCGTAGAAGGTCCCCAGGCCGCCCGACTGGGCGTTGCCGCCGCGGATGGCCCAGTGGTTCGGCTCACCCTTGACGATGGCGGTCAGGAACCGGTGGCTGATGCTCGGGTCACCCGCGTTGTAGTGCTGGTTCACGCCGGAGAACAGGCCGTTCTCCAGGTCGGCCATGATCCACGGGCCGTTGCCCGCGCCGTAGCCCCAGACCTTGATGTTGCCGAAGTAGATGGCCTCCATCGTGCCGTTGCCGTTGTCACGGCTGTTGGTCTCGGCGTTGCCGTAGTCGAAGCAGCAGCCGCCGTTGTAGTGCGTGCCGTCGAAGATGGCGTACATCCCCTCGGGCTGGTCGCCCTTGGCCACGCCGTTGGTGGAGTTGTTGCGGTAGCCGGTGCCCGGCGCCACGTAGACGCCGTACGCCTTGTGACCGCCGACCGTGATCGGCGCTGCCTTGGCGTCGGCCAGGTTGTCGTAACCGCCCGCTGCCGGACCGGAGAACCCGCCGGGAGGCGCCTGCGTCAGCCTGTTGTTCCGCCCCGACTGGTCGTAAATGATCGTGATGACGCAGTTGGTGTTCGCGCAGAAGGAGTCCTGCTGCGAGGCGTCCACCACACCGCCCGCGCTCAGCAACCCGATGTCCCGGGTGGTGTTGTCGGACGAGCGCCGCACCTGGTACAGAGCGCCGTTGTAGTTCCCGTACAGCGCGCGGGTCGTGCTGTGCGCGGCCACGCAGGGCGTGCCGCCCGCGGCGTAGATGTCGCACGGCTGCGACGTGGCCGCCTGCGACGGAGCCGACACACCGGTCAGCACACCGGCGGCCAGCCCGATCGCCGCGCCCGCCGACAACAGCGCCTTTTTGAGATGCCGGAACCGAGACCCGACCATCATGATGAGACCTCTGCCTTTCCAATGGGGGGTGCGCCGCGAATACCGCCGAAATGCAGGCACGCGCCATCGACCAAAAAGGGCGTGAACGACCATCCGTGCGACCACGCGTTCAACGCACACACGGGGCCATGCCTGCTGACCTGCGATATCGCGGCAGGACAGGAAAGATGAATGAGAGAAACGTATGATGTTAGCGTTAACATTTTCAGACGTTATACGGCCTCCGGGGATGTGATGTCAGTGGGAGCGACGTGCTCACTATGGAACGGGAGCGTATGTTGCGTCAAGGTTTCAGCAGAGTTGTCAAAACACGACCCGGGCCCCATCGGGTGCCCGGGTCGCCGAGATCCTGGGGCGGCCTGCGCCCTGACGGCTCATGGACGAATCGGGAGATCCGCCCACCGCACGTCAGCCGTGGCTCCGCCGCTCCCGGCGCCGGAGCTCACGCACGCGGCACGTCGTGGTCCCGGACCCGCTCGCGCAGCACGGCGCGCGCGCCCGGCCGGACGGCGTGGTCGAGCACACCGTGGTCGTATGCGGTCTCCGCGTGCAGTGCCAGGTCGATGCCCGAAACCTCGTCCTCCTCGCTCACGCGGAACCCCATCAGCCGGTGGATCAGCTTGCCGATCCCGTACGTGACCGCGAAGGCGTACAGCCCCACCACCGGGACCGCCACGGCCTGCCTGCCCAGCTGGGTCAGCCCGCCTCCGTACAGCAGACCCTCGGGGCCGTCGGCGCCCGTGAGCGCGCGCGTGGCCAGCAGGCCGATCATCAGCGTGCCGACGACGCCGCCGGCCAGGTGGACCCCGACCACGTCCAGCGAGTCGTCGTAGCCGTGCCGGAACTTCCAGCCGACCGCGTATGAGCAGGTCACCCCGGCGGCCAGGCCGATCACCAGGGCGCCGAGCACGTCGACGGAACCACACGACGGCGTGATCGCGACCAGGCCGGCCACGACGCCCGAGGCGACCCCGAACGTGGTGGGATGGCCGTCGCGGCGCTGCTCCACCACGAGCCATCCCAGCAGGCCGGTGCACCCCGCGGCCAGGGTGTTGAGGAAGACGGCGGCGGCGGTCCCGTCCGCCGACAGCGCCGAACCGGCGTTGAACCCGAACCAGCCGAACCACAGCAGCCCGGCTCCAAGCAGCACCAGGGGCAGGTTGTGCGGTCGCATGGCCTCTGCCTTGAACCCGACCCGGGGGCCGAGCACCAGCGCCATGGCCAGTCCGGACGCCCCCGAGGCGATCTCCACGACCAGGCCGCCCGCGTAGTCGAGCGTGCCCAGGGAATGGATCCAGCCTCCAGGCCCCCACACCCAGTGGGCGATGGGCGCGTAGACCAGGAGCGCCCAGATTGGGACGAAGACCATCCAGGCGGAGAACCGCGCCCGGTCGGCGATGGCGCCGCTGATCAGCGCCGCGGTGATGATGGCGAAGGTGAGCTGGAAGGTGGCGAACAGCAGCGTGGGCACCTGTCCGGTGACCGACTGCGTGGTGATGTCGCGCAGCCCCACATGGTCCAGGGCGCCGATCAATCCCCGTCCGCCGAGGTCGGGGCCGAACGCCAGGCTGTACCCGGCAGCCAGCCAGGCGAGGGTGACCAGGGCGATCGAGACGAAGCTCATCATGATCATGTTGAGCACGCTCTTGGCCCGGACCATCCCGCCGTAGAAGAAGGCCAGTCCCGGCGTCATCAGCAGGACGAGCGCGGTACAGGCGAGAAGCCAGGCGGTGGCACCACCATCGACCTTCACCGGCATGTCGGTCTCACACTCCTCACGGTGGTCGCGCCGCAGGCGCGCACCATGAGACTCACCAATGACCGTTTCGGCGTGTATTCGGGGGTGTTACCGGTATGTTTCGTGTTGCTGGGGTGTTACCGATTTCTCACCGCCCGCTGGGCGACAGCACGGGTCATCGAGCTCACGCGAGACCGCCCTGAGCACGACCCGCGTTACGCGCGACCGCCTCAGGTGAGCCTCAGGGGAGAAGGCCGACCCCGACGAAACCGTCGACGCCCGGCAGTGCGGGAAGACGGGGGTCGCCCTCCTCGGGCCGCCAGTCGTCGGTGGGGACCAGGCCCGGCTCGACGAGCGTGAACCCGTCGAAGAAGCGGCGGATCTGCGCGCTGCTCCGGGGAGTCGCCGAGCCGGCGGAGGTCTTGGTGTAGAGCTCGCGGCCTTCGCGGAGCCTCTCCTCGTCGAGGTCGCCGAAGGAAAGGTGGCTGATCGCCAGCGCGCTCCCGGGCGCGAGCCGGTCGCGGAGCGTCGCGACGACCCTCTGGGCCACGTCGTCGTCCGGAATGAAGTGCAGCACGGCGAGCAGCAGCAGGCCGACCGGCTGGCCGAGGTCGAGGTGCTTGGTCACTTCCGGGTCGGCCAGGATGGCCTCGGGCTCGCGCAGGTCGCCGCTCAGCACGATGGTCTGGTCGTTGTCCGCCAGGAGAGCGCGCCCGTGGGTCAGCACGATGGGATCGTTGTCGACGTAGACGACGTGGGATTCCGGCGCCACCCGCAGGGCCACCTGGTGCACGTTCTCCTGAGTGGGCAGGCCCGCGCCGATGTCGAGGAACTGGCGGATCCCGGTCGCCGCCATGAAGCGCACGGCCCGGCTCAGGAAGCGCCGGTTGGACCGGACCCCTTCCCTGACGTTCGGGGTGAGCTGGATGACCTTCTCGGCCGCCGCCCGGTCCGACGCGAAGTTGTCCTTGCCGCCGAGAAGGTAGTCGTAGATCCGGGCGACGCTCGGTACGGCGGGATCGATCCCCGGGAAAGCCTTCTCCATGCCCACTCACTTCCGTCGGCTTGATCTTAGCTCAGTCTCCTATGCCCGAAATGCCGCCGCGACGCCGCCCCCGGGGATTCGAGGATCTTCGCCGCCGTCGCTCCACCGGCTCCTCACGGCACGAGAGTATGAACCTTTCACTCTGCCGGCCCGGGGCCGCGACCGCCGGTCCGCGTGATGATCACGGCCGTCCCCACCGCGTGATCGCGCCCCGGGGTTCGGCCCCTTCCCGGCGACCCGGCCACTCTGAGCAGGGAATCCATGCCATCGGTTCTCTGACTCGGCCTCCTCGGGAAGACACCGGGAAGCGCCTGCGGCGAGGCCACAGGAGCGCCTCAAAGGTCAGATTTCTCCGGCATACAGCGGCTCGTGTGATGAGTCTGAAACTCGAGCCTTGACTAGCTAAGTGGTTCGCTGAGTAATTAGTACCAAGTCGCAGAGGCGAGCCCACTCCGAGGGTGCGCGGCCGGCGCGGCAGGGACGGCGCGGGAGGTCCTCGCAGCCCCTCCGCGCCGGCCGGGTCGTCCGCTTCAGCGGCCCGCAGCAGCACACCACCCTTGTGGCACCACTCGTGGGTACCGCGCGTCTTGGAGAGGTATGTGATGGCTACCTGACCGTCGGCCTGCCTCCGGCCGTCGTATCACTCTCCCAAACTCCCGTCCGCCTGTCCCGGCGGTTGCGCGGCGATGCCGTCCCGCCGATTCGGCTTCGCCGCCGGTGCCGATCGCCAGGAAGGCGGACGGGTCCCCCCGCTTCCCAATGTTAGCGCTACCACCGTGCTGTGACCGCAGACGGGCGCGTCCTCCTCCTTCTGCTCCGCCCTGGGTTCGCCGGCCCAGGGTGACACGCGTCGCAGCACCGGACGTTCGCCCACGCCGCACCAGGCGTGGCAACCGATCGGAGGAATCGTTGGATATGAGCAGAACACTCGGCCGCCTCCTGACAGCGGCGCTGGTCCCACTGGCCGTGATCCTCGCCATGACGGGGCTCTCCATCGCCTCGCAGCCGGCGCGGGCCGCGACCTCGTTGCCGTGCGACATCTACGCGTCGGGCGGCACGCCCTGCGCGGCGGCGCACAGTACGACACGTGCGCTGTTCGGGTCGTACAACGGGCCGCTCTACCAGGTGCAGCGCAGCTCGGACAAGGCCTACCACGATGTAGGGCTGTTGTCGGCCGGCGGCTACGCCGACGCGGCCGCCCAGGACTCGTTCTGCGCGAACACGAGCTGCACGATCACCAAGATCTACGATCAGACGGCCAACCACAACGACATGCCGATCTCGTGGGGCGGTTTCTGGAAGGGGCCCGGCCCCAACGGGGCGGACATCGGCGCGGACGCCAAGGCCCTGCCGCTCACCGTCGGCGGTCACCCCGCCTACGGCATCAAGGTCACCCAGGGAACCGGTTACCGGGTGGATAACGCCAGGAACGTCCCCACGGGCAGCCGGCCCGAGGGCGTCTACATGGTGACCTCGTCCAACTACGTCGACCAGTGGTGCTGCTTCGACTACGGCAGCGGCGAGAACTCCCACACCGACACGGGCAACGCCACCATGAATGCGATCTACTGGGGCACCGCGTGCTGGTTCGGCGGGTGCACGGGCAGCGGACCGTGGGTGGAGGCGGACCTGGAGAACGGGATGTATCACACCAACACCGGCTCCAACAAGGATCCGAACAACTCCGGTGTGCACTTCCCGTTCGTCAGCGCCTGGCTGAAGAACAACGGCACCAGCAACTTCACCCTGAAGTACGGCAACGGCAACAGCGGCGGGCTCACCACCACCTACTCGGGCGGGCTGCCGAACGGCTACTCCCCCATGCGCCTGGACAGCTCGATCCTGCTCGGCACCGGCGGCGACAACAGCCCGACCGGCCAGGGATACTTCTTCGAGGGCGCCGTGACGTCCGGCTTCCCGTCCGACGCCACGGAGAACGCGGTGCAGGCGAGCATCACCTCCGCCGGCTACTCGTTCTCCGGCGGCACCACCACTCCGCAGGGCGCCCAGGTCGTGGGCGGACAGTCCGGCCGCTGTCTCGACGTCACGGGCGCCTCCCAGACGAACGGCACCCAGGTGCAGTTGTGGGACTGCGGGAGTGGCACCAACCAGCGCTGGACCTACACCTCCGGCAAGCAGTTGCAGGTCTACGGCAACAAGTGCCTGGACGCCAACGGCCAGGGCACGAGCA
>NZ_JAFCNB010000034.1 GCF_017896165.1 Microbispora oryzae | reverse complement strand
GTGAGGGTGAGGGTGAGGCCGCCGGCGTTGAGGGTGAGGGGGCGGTTGTAGCGGTCGCCGGTGGTGTTGGGGGTGATGAACAGGACGTGGACGGGTTTGTCGAGGCGGAGCCAGACGGTGGCGGCGTAGCGCAGTGCCTGGTGCAGTTTGGGTTCTGACAGGCGGGTTTCGATTTCGCAGATCAGGCCGTAGTGGGGGTCGTGTGGGGGGCCGGCGAGGATGAGGGTGTCGGCGTGGCGGTTGGTGGAGATGCGGTCGTTGAGTTCGCCGCTGTGGATGTGGAGGGGGACGTTGTCGGGCAGGGGGATGCCGCCGACGGTCTGGAGGAGGTGCTGGACGAGTTCGGGGTGGTGGCGGACCAGTTCGTTGGTCGCGTCGTGTCGGGCGCCAGGCATGCGCGGGAAGTTATCAGCCGATTACGTGTGGTAGTCAAATCGCGATTGGGTCTGTGGACAGACTTCCTCCACGGGGTGAAGACTTGCTCCCCTGGGAGGATGACATTTGTCCGCTCGGGGCGCGCCTTCGGCGGCCGTCCAAGAATTCCGGCATTGTTCGCCCGCCGTTGGCGGTGATCGCCAGGGCCGCTCACTAGGGTCGCGCACCGTGACCGCGACCGTTCCCGCCCCCGCGATGCCCACGAGCACGGCTGCCGCCCGGGACCCCCTGCTCGACAACGTGAAGTATCTGGCCATCGTCCTCGTGGTCAGCGGGCACCTGATCGAGAACCTGCGGGACGTGCCCGCCGCTCACGCGCTCTACTTCTTCGTCTACCTGTTCCACATGCCGCTGTTCATCGTGGTCAGCGGCTACCTGTCGAGGAACTTCACCTTCTCGGCGGGCAAGGCGAGGAAGCTCATCACCGGTCTCGCCGTGCCGTACGTGCTGTTCGAGGTGGCCTACTCGCTGCCCCGCTACTTCCTGTACGGCAAGCTTGAGATCAGCCTGATGGACCCGTACTACCTGACGTGGTTCCTGATGTCGCTCTTCCTGTGGAGGCTGTCCACGCCGGTGTGGCAGCAGCTGCGCTGGCCGCTGACGATCGCGGTCGGGGTGTCGCTGCTGTCCGGTACGAGCGGCCTGCCCGACGAGCTGTCGATGAACCGCACCTTCGGCCTGCTGCCGTTCTACGTGCTCGGCCTGATGCTGCGGCCGGAGCACCTCGACCTGCTGCGGCGGAAGTGGGCCAGGGTCACCGGTGCCGTGGTGCTGGTGATCGGGCTGTGCGTCGCATTCGCCGTCCACGATCACGTGAAGACCGAATGGATCCGGTGGCGCCATGCGAACGCGCAGATCGGGGTCGACGACGTGACCGGCACGCTGATCCGGCTCGCGATGCTGGCGGCGGGGGCCGTGCTCGTGGCGGCGTTCATCGCGATCACACCCAGCCGTCGTACGTGGTTCACTGGGCTGGGAGCGGCCACCATGTACGCCTATCTCCTCCACGGGTTCGTCGTGAAGGTGGCCGAGAGGTTCCACTCATCGTTGGTCAATCCGGTGGGCGTGGCGGCCATGATCGCGTTCGGAGTGGTGCTCGCGACGGTCCTGTGCACGCCGCCGGTTCGGCGCCTTTTCAAGTGGGCCGTCGAGCCCGACATCTCCTGGGCCTTCACCAAGCTGCGCCGGCCGGGTGGGACGCCGCCGCGATCCCGCGAACAGGCAGTAATGCCGAAATCATCGCAAATGTCCTGAATGTCGACAAAGCGGCGGAAAGTGCGAATGTTGGGACGTGTCGTGGTTGCCATGGGGATCGGAACGTTTCCGATCCGGCGTCCGTTGGGCGGATGAAAGCGGCGCGGACGAAAGCCCGCAGGTTCACGCGGCACCGTCGCGGCGCCGGCCGCGATTTACGGTGACGTCCGGATGGCGTGGAGGTGAATGCGTCTATCGCGATTCGGTTATACGGGGTACCCTGCGCATTCGCGCCAAGTGCGGACGACGGGGTGACACGAGTGGTGGGCAGGCAGGGCAGGGTCACGGGCAAGATCGGCCCCGGTCTCGTCGGGGAGGTCATGATCGCTATTCGCGGGGGCGTCGAGGCGTTCTACGCCTATCCCAGCCTGCCTGACGAGGAGATTCCGGTGGGGTCGATCGTCGTCGTCGTGGAGTACTCGCCGCCGCGCTCCGTTTACGTCGCACGCGCCGTTATCTGACTCCCTCTCCCTGTTCTCCCCCCTGTCGTGGAGGCACACATGTCCGCGGAAGTCGTGGTGTTTGGCGGTGTGGTCGTCGCCGCCCTCATCGTCGCCACCCTGCTGTTCAAGGCCGTCTGGCGGGTCGCCGAGCCCAACGAAGCGCTGATCATCTCGGGTCTCGGCGCTCACACCCGTACGGAACTGGCCGACAGCCTGGGCTTCAAAATCGTCACAGGTAAGGGCACCGCCGTGCTGCCCGGCTTCCAGACCGCGCGCAGGCTCAGGCTCGACAGCCGCGCGACCAACCTGCAGGTCTCCTGCGTCACGCAGCAGGGCATCCCGGTGCAGGTCCGCGGCGTGGTGATCTACAAGGTCGGGGACGACTTCGCGAGCATCGCCAACGCCGCCCGGCGTTTCCTCGACCAGCAGGACTCGATGAACGGCGCCATCCACGAGCTGTTCACCGGTCATCTGCGCTCGATCATCGGCAATCTGACCGTGGAAGACCTCATCCTCAACCGTGAGCGGCTCACCAGCGAGACGCGCAGCTCGGCGGCCGACGAGATGAGCAAGCTGGGCCTGGTGGTCGACTCGCTGCAGATCCAGGAGATCGAGGACGAGACCGGTTACATCACCAACCTGGGCAAGCCACACGCCGCCAAGATCGCCGCGTCCGCCCGTATCGCCGAGGCACAGCGTGACCAGGAGGCGACGGAGGCGGAGCAGGTCGCCGCGGCGAACAAGGCGGCGGCCTGGCGCGACGCGCAGATCAAGCAGGCCGCCTACCAGGCCGAGATCGACGAGGCGCAGGCACGCTCCCGTCAGGCGGGTCCCCTCTCCGAGGCGTCGGCCCGGCAGGAGGTCGTCGTTCAGGAGACCAGGGCCGCCGAGCTGGAGGCACAGCTCTCCGAGCAGCGGTTGCAGTCGCAGGTGCGTAAGCCCGCCGACGCCAAGGCGTATGAGACGGTGACGCTCTCCCAGGCGGAGCGCGACGCCCGTATCGCTCGGGCGGAGGCCGAGGCGCGGGAGACCGAGCTGCGGGCCGCCGCGCAGGCGTCCCAGGTCAAGCAGGCGGCCGCGGCCGAGGCGGAATCGGTCCGCCTCCGCGGCGAGGCGGCCGCGGCGGCCACCAGGGCGACGGGTCTCGGCGAGGCAGAGGCGGCCAAGGCCCGGGGTCTCGCGGACGCGGAGGCGGCGCGGGCGCGCGGCCTGGCCGAGGCAGAGGCGGCCAAGGCGCGCGGTCTGGCGGAGGCCGACGCGATCAGGGCACGCTCGGAGGCGCTGGCGGAGAACCAGGAGGCGGTCATCGCCCAGCAGTTGGCGGAGAGCTGGCCGCAGATCGTGGAGGCCGGGGCGAAGGCGTTCGGCAACGTCGACCACATGGTCGTGCTCAACGGCGCCCAGGGCGTCGAGGAGATGCTCGCCAAGGCGCTCACCCTCGGAGGCACGGGTCTCGGCCTGGCCCGCTCCCTGCTGTCCAACGGCGGCCTGGCGAACGTCAACGGAAGCGAGCCCAAGAAGGGCGAGCCGAAGCAGGTCGAGTCGCAGTAGGCCGGCTCGCGGTGGTCGACGCGCGGCAGGCCGCGCTCGTGGCGGCCGGCCCGGCGGCTCAGTCGAAGGTGAGCTCCTTCGTGCGGCGCGGCATGAGGAGCAGCGCGCAGACGCTGAGGACGGCGACGACCACGAGGACGAGGAAGACGTTGTGCACGGCGTCGTAGAGAGCCGTGCGGACGAAGGCGGCGACCGCGGGATCGGCCTGTGCCTGGCCGTTCAGCACGGTGTCGGTGGCGTCGACGCTCGCGGGCAGCTTCCCGGCGATCCCGGCGGGCGGCCGGGCGAAGCGGTCGGCCAGCGTTGCGTTGGCGACCGCCCCCAGCACGGCCGCCCCGACCGCGCTGCCGATGGAGCGGCAGAACATGTTGATCCCGGTGACGACGCCGCGGCGCTCCCAGCCCACCACCGACTGGACGGCGACAGTGGTGGGGCTGGCCGCCAGGCCCAGCCCGACGCCGACGACGAAGCAGGCCCCGGCGACCTCCCACAGGGCCGCGTCGTGACCGAGCAGCGCGCACAGGACGGTGCCCGCGACCACGATGACCGACCCGATCAGCGCGGTGTCGCGGAAGCCGACCCGCATATACACGCGCCCTGACAGGGTGGCCGCGATGGGCCATCCGACGGTGAGAGCGGCCAGGGCGAACCCGGCGACCAGCGCCCCGGTGCCGAGCACCCCTTCGGCGTACGTCGGGACGTACGAGGTGAGGCCGATCAGCAGCGCGCCGATGCCGAGCCCCACGAGGTTGCCGCCGGTGAGCGTGCGGCGGCTGAACACCCACAGCGGCAGGACGGGCTCGGCGGCCCGCCGCTCCACCAGCACGAACGCGACCAGCAGGAGCGCGCCGCCCGCGAAGATGAGCAGGCTGGGCGCGGACACCCAGTCCCAGGCCACGCCGCCCTCGAGGAGGCCGAGGATGACGAGGGAGGAGCCGCCGGTGAGCAGCGCAGAGCCGAGGTAGTCGATCGTGTGGGAGCCGCCCGCCACCTTCTCCTTGAACCGCCGGGCCAGCATCCAGGCGGCCACGGCGCCGAGCGGCAGGTTGACGAAGAAGATCCAGCGCCAGGACAGGTATTCGGAGAACAGCCCGCCGAGGGTCGGCCCGATCACCGAGGCGACGCCCCAGACGCTCGCTATGTAGCCCTGGACCCGGGCGCGCTCCTCGACCGAGTAGAGGTCGCCGACCATCGTCATGCTCATGGGCTGGACGGCTCCGGCCCCGATGCCCTGGAGCGCCCGGAACGCGATCAGCGTGGGCATGCTCCAGGCGGCGCCGCAGAGCACGGATCCGAGCAAGAACGCGGCGATGCCGACGAACATCACCGGCTTGCGCCCGAAGATGTCGGCCAGCTTGCCGTACAGCGGGACGGTGACCGCCTGGGTGAGCAGGTAGATCGAGAACAACCAGGGAAACTGCGAGAAGCCCCCCAGATCACCCACGACGGACGGCACCGCGGTCGCGATGATCGTGCTGTCCAGCGCCACCAGCCCGGTGCAGAGCATGATCGCCCCGAGGACGGGACCGCGCTCCGACCTGAGGCCGACGCCCGTCCGTGTGCCCGTGCTGGTAGTGGTCTGGGAGTTCGTGGTCACGCGCCAAGCCCCCTGCTGCGTCCGGCCCCGTGCTGATCGGACCGCAGGCGGCGGCCCAGGCACTACGAAACCGCCACTTCATCCCCTAAATTCCACACTGTCTCACTATGTGGCGAAAAATCCTGAAGGGTTGGCGCCGGCGGCGTCAGATCATGACGTGGGGCTCCGGGTGACCGGCGAAGCAGAACTGGGCGTTGCGGGTCAGCTTGTGGTCGGCGGCCTGCCAGGTGTGGGCGGTGGCGTCCGAGCCGCGCATGTAGACGAAGTTGAACCGGTCGGCCGAGTAGATGCGCACGCCCTCCTCCTTGCAGCGCCGCACCAGCCGCGTGTCCTCACCGGCGTTGACCGGCTCGAACGGCATCGAGCGCAGCAGGTCGGCCCGCGCCACGATGGTCGCGCCCTGGATGAGGTGCGCGTAGCGGTGTTCGAGGCCGGGCAGCCGGAAGATCGTGGTGTTCTGGTCGGGGAAGTAGGTGTAGTGCGCTCCCTTGCCGACCATCTCGGCGTCGGCGTAGTCGAACGCCCGGATCAGGTCCGACAGGTAGTGCTCGCCGTAGAGGTTGTCGTCGTCCATCTTGGAGATCAGCTCGCCGTCGGCGTGCGCGATGCCGTGGTTGAGCACCTCGCCGAGGCTCCACGACGGGTCGGCGGTCAGCACCTTCACGGCCGGGATTCCGGCGGCCAGGGCCTTGTCCCTGACGACGCCCGGGTCCTCCGACAGGCCGTGCAGCACGAGCACCAGCTCGATGTTGCGGTGCCGCTGCCTGGCCACCTGGCTGATGGCGTGCTCCAGCTGCCCGGCCCGGTTGGTCGGCAGGACGACGGAGACGGACGGCGTGCGCGAGACGACCGGGCGGCCGAGGTCGGCGAGGATCTGGTCGACCCGGTGGGAGAAGAGATGCTTGTCGAAGACCTCGCGCAGGGCCAGGTGGGCCTGGCGGGCCCGCAGCTCGGGGCTGTTGATGAGGTACAGCGCCCGGTTGTACGCCTCCTCCTGGGAGTGCGCGATGGGGATGAGCGGGCCGAACGTCTCCTCGATGGCCCGTGACCAGCCCGACAGCACGGTGGTCCCGCACGCGGACAGCTCGAAGACCCGGCGCGCGCACATGGTCGGCGAGTCGATCACCGAGTTCACGTTCAGGAAGACCTTGTACATCTTGTACGCGGCCAGCATCTGCTCGTACGGCAGTTCGCCCACGATGTGGGGGCGATACTCCTCCGGCCAGGCGTACTTGTCGTCCACGGTGCCGTTGCGGGCGTAAATGTGCAGACCCAGCTCACGCGTGGGGGCGAGGACGGTGTCCATCTGCTCGCGCCGCTCGGGGTGCTTGTCCCGGAAGTACATGCCGGCGAAGACGATGTCGTACGGCCGGCCCTGCCGGGTCTGGACCGGGTTGTGGATGCGCGGCTGGGCCGCGAACTGCAGCACGCCGACGCGGTCGTGTCCCAGGACTTCCCGATATTTCGGGACCATGTCGCCGTCGCACGTGTACACGTAGTCGAACAGCTTGGCCGTGTCGATGAAGAAGTCGAAGTTGGGCGGGTCCTCCTTGTTCCAGAAGACCGTGGGGATGCCCTCCTCCCGGCACCACGAGATCAGGTCGCGGAGCTCCTGCTTGGGCGCCTTGGTGCCGGTCATCTGGTAGCGCCAGCGGCCCTGGTTGCCGTGCCACGCGGATTCGCAGAAGAGCATCTCGGGCCGCTGCTCGGCGAAGATCTCCCGCCAGTCGGTGAGCCCGAACTCGATCTGGTCCCACTCGTAGCGGAACGCCATGCGGGAGAAGTCGTCGAGGATCACGGCGACCCGCATGTCCGGCCGCACGATGGGGCCGTCCGGCCACTGGAGGGTGGGGATCTTGACCTCGGGTCCCCGGGCCTCGGCGAGGGCGGCGGCCTCGACGACCGACATGGGCGGCTTGGGGCTGGTGCGCTCCTTCATCGCCTTGCTGAGGTCGCGCGGCAGCCGGGCGAACTTGGCCGGCTTGCCGGCGCCGGTCAGCGCCTGCGCGACGCGGTAGGGGCGCTGCGTCTGGGTCGCCTTGAGCTTCCAGATGGCGTAGTCGGCGCGCGCCTCCTGCGTCGCGAGCTTCTTCTCCAGCTCGCGGATGCGCTGCTCGTAGCGCTCGACGAGCTTGCGCTCCTCGGGCAGCCAGTTGACCGGTCCCAGACGTTGGAAACGCGGGCCGTCCGGAGTCTCAGCCGTCTCGTCGGTCTCAGCCATTGCCTCTCCCCCTCACGGCCTCTCCCCTTACGGAGCCCTCACGGAACAGCCATCGTACGGGGGCTGTCGTTACGTTTGTGCCGGTTTACCCCACCCGGCCGCGGGCGGCGGGGGAGAGGTTCTCGTCACGCAGCCAGGCCTCGATGACCCGGGCGATCCTGGGGCCCGCGGCGCCGTCCCACAGTGGAGGCAGCTCGCCGCTGGGCGTGGCAGCGCCGTCCGCGAGCGCCTTGGACGCCGCGGCCGGAAGCGACGCGGGGGTGACGAGGCGGTTGGTGCCGTGGGTCACGGTGACGGGCCGCTCGGTGTTCGGCCGGACCGTCAGGCACGGCACGCCGAGCATCGTGGTCTCCTCCTGGACGCCGCCGGAGTCGGTGACGACGAGGGCCGCGCCGCGGACCAGGGACAGGAAGTCCACGTAGCCGAGCGGGTCGACGATCTTCAGGTTGGGCCGGTCGACCAGGCCCGCGTCGGCGAGGCGCTGCCGCCCGCGCGGGTGCAGCGGCACGATCACCGGGACCTGGTCGGCGACGCCGAGCACGGCGTCGACCAGCTCGCGCGCCGCCTGGGGGTCGTCCACGTTGGCCGGGCGGTGCAGCGTGCCGACCGCGTACCGCCCCGAGACGCCGAGACGCTCCTGTACGGGCGCCGGGTCGAGCTTCGGCAGCGCGGCGAACAGGCTGTCGATCATCGGGTTGCCGACGAGGTGGATCCGGGCGGGGTCGACGCCCTCGTTGGCCAGGTGGGCCAGGGCCTCCGGCGAGGTGGCGAAGAGCAGGTCGGCGAGCGCGTCGGTGACGACGCGGTTGACCTCCTCCGGCATCTCCCGGTCGAAGGAGCGCAGGCCCGCCTCCACGTGCGCGGTGGGCACCTGGAGCTTCGCGCAGACGAGGATGGCCGCGAGGGTCGAGTTCACGTCGCCGTAGACGACGACGAGCGACGGCCGGTGCTCGGTGACGACGTCCTCCAGCCCGACCAGCAGCGCCGCGGTCTGCCGCGCGTGCGAGCCGGAGCCGACCCCGAGGTTGGCCACGGGCTCGGGCAGGCCGAGGTCGGCGAAGAAGACGTCGGACATGAGCGCGTCGTAGTGCTGACCGGTGTGGATGATGCCCTGCCGGACACCGAGCGCGGCGAGTCCGTTGACCACGGGGGCCGCCTTGACGAAGTTCGGCCGGGCGCCCAGCACATGCAGGACGAGGGGGTTGTCCCTCATTGACCTCGCCTTTCATCCAAACCTAGGGCAAACGATGCCTATGGTACGGTCACGCCGTGGAATCCGAGGCCAACACGCCCCCAAAGGCGGTGTCCGCAGACAACGCCCCGATGCCGGCTTCCGGGATCGCCGCCGCGTCGGCCAAGGCCGGCTTCGGCCGGTTCCTCCGGGGGTTCGCGAAGAACCCCGTCGTGGTCTCCCGAATATTCGTGAGCAAGGTGAAGTCGGACCCGGTCCGGGTGGCCCAGGCCGCCGCCGACGCCATGCCCTCACGCATGCGGCCGCTGGTCGGCCGGGTCGCCTGGCCCGCCGCCCGGTACGTCAAGGTGACCACGCGCAAGATCATGCGGCGGATGGCCGACGGACCTCTTGAGGAGGCGAAGGCCCTCTTCGAGGTGGGCCGGATGTCGGACGCCGTCAAGGTGCTCCACCCGCACGCCCGCTGGCCCTTCATCCGCCGCAGGATCGCCTACTACGAGGGCGAGATGGCGGCCATCGGCCCCGACCCGATCCCGCCGAAGCCCAAGGTGATCATGGGTGACCGGGAGCCCGGCCGGGTGCTGCACATGGTCACCAACGCCCTGCCGTACACGCAGGCGGGCTATACGGTGCGCACCCACCGCATCGTCACCGCGCAGCGCGCCGCGGGGCTCGATCCCCACGTGGTGACGAGCTGGGGCTGGCCGATGCTCCAGGGGCACACGGAGGCGGAGCCGTTCGAGGAGATCGACGGCGTTCCGTACTACCGGCTGCTGCCGAAGGGCGACATGCCGTTCGAGAGCCGCGGGCGGATGATCCGGGGCGCGGCGGACGTGTCCGAGCTGGTGCGCACGCTGCGCCCGCAGGTGCTGCACGCCGCCACCGACCACCGCAACGGCTCGGTCGCGCTCGCCGTACGCGAACGGACGAACACGCCGTTCGTGTACGAGGTCCGCGGCTTCCTGGAGGAGACCTGGACCTCGCGGGACCCCCGGCGCATCGGCAGTGAGCGGCACATCATGCAGCGTGACCGCGAGGCCCACATCATGCGTGAGGCCGACGCCGTGGTCACGCTCGCCGAGACCATGGCCGCCGAGATCGTCGAGCGCGGCGTCCCGCGCGAGCGCATCTTCCTCGCGCCCAACGCCGTCGACGACTCGCTGCTCACGGCGGAGTACGACGGCGCGGCCTTCCGCGAGAGCCACGGCATCGCCCCCGGCGAGATCGTGGTCGGCTCGGTGTCGAGCATCGTCGGTTATGAGGGCTTCGCCACCCTGCTCAGCGCCGCGGCGCTGCTCCGCGACGCGGGGACGCCCGTACGGGTGCTGCTGGTGGGCGACGGCGCCGAGCGGCCGGCCCTGCTCGAGCAGGTCGCGCGGCTGGGGCTGAAGGACGCGATCCTGCCCGGGCGTGTGGGCCCGGACGAGGCGCTACAGGCGCAGGCGGCCATCGACATCTTCGTCTGCCCGCGGGAGGACCTGCGGGTCTGCCGTCTCGTGACGCCGCTCAAGCCGGTCGAGGCGATGGCGCTGGGCAAGCCGGTCGTCCTCAGCGATCTTCCGGCGCTGTCGGAACTCGTCGGCGGCGAGGGGGCGGGCCTGCTGGTGTCACCCGGCGACCCCGCGGCCCTGGCGAAGGGGCTCGCCTCGCTGCGCGACGACCCGGAGCGCAGACGGGCCATGGGAGAGGCGGGCAGAGCCGAGGTGGCCGCGCACCGCACCTGGAGCAGTCTCGCCCGTACGTATACGCAGATCTACCAGCAACTGGCCGAAACCCGGTAATCAGTAGATGTCCGATGTAGTGGCATCAGGCATGCCTGGTGCTGAGTTGAGATAACCTTTGCCACCATGAAGTGTTGTTTCCGCCCTCAGGTCACGCCGTGACGGCCTTCGATCTCACGATCATCGGGCTTGGTTACGTGGGCATGCCGCTGGCCAAGGAGGCCACCGCGGCCGGTCTGCGGGTCGCCGGCCTGGACGTCGACCCCGCCAAGGTCGACGCCCTCACGGCCGGTCAGTCCTACATCGACGACCTGACCGACGCCGATCTCGACGCGATGCTGGCGGGCGGGTTCACGCCCACCCTCGACGCCTCCGTGCTGGCCCGCTCCGGCACGATCGTCATCTGCGTTCCCACCCCGCTCGACGAGGACCACCGTCCCGACCTGTCGGCGGTGGAGGGGGCTACCCGGACCGTCGCCAAGCATCTTCAGCCGGGGACGCTGGTCGTGCTCGAGTCCACCACGTGGCCGGGCACCACCGACGAGGTGGTGCGGCCGATCCTGGAGGAGTCGGGGCTGACCGCCGGCGAGGGTTTCCACCTCGCCTTCTCACCCGAGCGGATCGATCCGGGCAACCCGAAGTTCGGCCTGCGGAACACGCCCAAGGTCGTGGGTGGATACACGACCGTCTGCAAGGAGCGGGCGGCGGCCTTCTACGCCCAGTTCGTCGAGCGGGTCGTGCCGGTGAGCGGCACCCGCGAGGCGGAGATGGCCAAGCTGCTGGAGAACACCTACCGGCACGTCAACATCGCGCTCGTGAACGAGATGGCGATCTTCTGTGACGAGCTCGGGGTGAACCTCTGGGAGTCCATCGAGGCCGCCTCGACCAAGCCCTTCGGCTTCCAGAAGTTCCTCCCGGGGCCGGGCGTCGGCGGGCACTGCATCCCCGTGGACCCGTCGTACCTCTCGTACACGGTCCGCAAGCTGGGTTATCCCTTCCGGTTCGTCGAGCTGGCCCAGGAGATCAACGAGCGGATGCCGTCGTACGTGGTGGCCCGCGTGCAGCGGCTGCTCAACAGGGCTCGCAAGCCCGTCAACGGCTCGCGCGTGCTGCTCCTGGGCGTCACGTACAAGCCGGACATCGCCGACGAGCGTGAGACGCCCGCGATCCCGGTCGCCGAGGCGCTCCTGGAGCTCGGCGCCGAGCTGGTGTACTGCGACCCGTACGTCAAGGAGTGGACGGTCGAGGGCAGGGAGATCCGCCGCGAGACCGACCTCGGTGAGGCCGTGGCAGGCGCCGACGTGACCGTGCTGCTCCAGCAGCACTCCGCGTTCGACCTCGCTCTGGTGGAGGAACAGGCCGGGCTCGTGCTGGACACGCGAGGCGTGCTCACCACGAGCGATCGCGTCGAGCGGCTGTAGGAAGGGTCCCGCACGTGCACGTGCTCGTCATGACCGTGGTGCATCATCCCGAGGACGCCCGGATCCTGCACCGGCAGATCCGGGCCCTCGTCGACGCCGGTCATGAGGTCACGTACGCGGCGCCGTACACGGCGCGCGGGGTCGTGCCCCGGTCGTGGGTCAACGGGGTCGATCTGCCGAGGGCCGCGGAGCGGCGGCGCGTCGCGGCCGTCCGGGCCGCCCGCAGGCTGTTCAAGAGCATGCGCGGCAAGGTGGACCTCGCGCTCATCCACGACCCCGAGCTGCTGTTCGCGGTGGCCGGGGTCCGCGGCCGCCCGCCGGTGGTGTGGGACGTCCACGAGGACACGCCCGCCACGCTCTCCCTGAAGCCGTGGCTGCCGTCGTTCCTGCGCCCGCCGATGCGGTTCCTGGCCCGGATGATGGAGGGAACCGCCGAGCGCCACCTGCACCTGCTGCTGGCCGAGGCGGCGTACGCCGGCCGGTTCAAGCAGGCCCATCTCGTGGTGCCCAACGAGACGTGGGTGCCCGCCAGCGTCAGCCCGCCCGGTGACGACCGCGTCGTCTATCTGGGCTGGCTGTCGGAGGCCCGGGGCGTCCAGGAGGCCGTGGAGGTCGCCCGGCTGCTCCAGCCGCACCGCGTCGCGGTGGAACTCATCGGCTACGCCGACCCGCAGAGCCGCCCGCTGCTCAACGACGCGGTCGAGAGCGGCCTGCTGGAGTGGCGCGACTTCATGCCGAACGACGAGGCGCTCAAGCGGCTCGACGGCGCCCTGGCGGGGCTGTCCCTCCTGCACGACGAGCCCAACTATCGCCACTCCATGCCTACCAAGATCGTGGAGTACATGGCGCACGGCATTCCCGTGATCACAACGCCGTCCCCACGGGCCGTGGAGCTCGTGGAGCGGTATCAGTGCGGCGTCGTGGTGCCGTGGGAGGACGCTCCCGCCGTGGCGCGTGCGGTGCTGCGCCTCAGGGACAACGCCTTCGAACGGCGGGGCACGGGCGGCCGCGGCTACGCCGCCGCGCGGGCCAACCACCACTGGCCCAACTCCGCCAGGCGGTTCGTCACGCAGCTTGAGGCCTGGGCGGGCGTCAAGAGCTGAACAGCAGCTGAACACGCCGGGTTTGTGCGGTATGTCCATGAACGACGGGCGGTAGTGTCCTGAACGTGCGCTGGCTCACTCTGGTCCTGGGTGTGGCGATTCTCGCTGGTGTGGCATCTCTGGTGATCGTCCTCAGGGACGACCCGGGCCGCTCGGCGATCGTCGAGACAGGTTCGACCTCACCGGCCACCCCGGCCCCGTCGCCCTCCCCGGGGAAACCGACGGCGAGCGCGTTCACGGACCCCTGCGGGACATTCCAGACCGTCGCCACCACGCCGTACCCGGTCAGCGGTTACTGGCTGATCCCCACGTCGGACCCCTGCACCTGGCGTCGTCAGCTGGAGGCCATCCACCGCGTCGGCGGTGACACGGTCGTGCGGCTCGGCTTCGGGTTGTCGCCGCGGTCGGTGGACGACCAGGGCCGGGTGCTGGAGAAGATCGACGAAAAGGATCCGCAGAAGGACCTCAAGCCCGACGGCCGCTTCGCGCTGTGCCAGGAGAACGGCCTCACCTGCGTGCAGGCGGCCGAGAAGGACCTCACGGCCGCCAACCCGGGCAACCGGATCTCCTGGACGTACACGTACCGGACGGACGAGCAGTACGGTCCCGGCATCTTCCGCTGTCCGGAGATGGAGCGGAAGATCGTGGCCGGCGGCGCGGTCTTCTACCGGCTGATCGCGCCGGAGGACGGGTCGGACGACCCGACGTGCGACTTCAAGACCAGGGGTCGCGCCTACCACCTGATCCTCGTCTCGGCGGGCACCCAGGACAGCCTCACCCAGCTCCTCGACCTGGGCGACAGGTTCGGCATCAAGGTCTTCCCCGCGTTGCCGCTCGCGCCGCGCGACCCGGTCGAGTCGACCCGCGCCGACCCGCGGCACATCGGCACGCTGACGACGCTGACCCGGCGGATCCTGCAGGACTACGGCGACCGGTTCAGCGGACGCGAGTCGCTCGGCGGCGTCTACCAGCCGTTCGAGCTGCAGATCAGGGACTGGCCCGACCCGTCGAAGGTGCAGACCCTCCAGGTGTACGCCGAGCAGCACCGCATCGTGGAGCAGGAACTGCCGGGCAAGCCCATCCTCGTCAGCCCGTACATCGACAGCCGCCGGCGGCTCAAGTACACCTCCACGCCGGGACAGGTGGCGAAGGGCTTCAAGGCGCTCGCGAAGACCGGGGTGGGCATCATCGCCCCCCAGGACGGCCGGGGCACCGGCAAGGTCGGCCTCTTCTGGCCGAACTGGAAGAACCAGCCGGTGGACGACCGGCTCAAGCCCGTGGTCGGCGAGAGCACCTACAACACGGCCTACTACGGCTCCACCCGCGACTACTACCGGGCGATGGCCCAGGCGCGGGACGAGCTGGCCCAGGAAGGCGTGCCGGTGCAACTGTGGGCCAACGTGGAGGCGTTCGAGCCGTCGGGCACCGAGCCCTGCGGCCGCCAGGGCACCCGTGGCCGGACCGACAAGCCGCGGCTGGACACCCAGGTGGCCCTCGCCGGGCCGTACGTGTCGAAGATCATCTCGTACATGTGGAGCGACTTCTTCACCTGCGGGTCGCCCTCGCTTTCGGAGGAGATCGCGAGCGACTGGGACCGGCCCATCGCGGTCGAGGCGCGGCGTCAGCAGCGCCAGATCCAGGACGGCCTGGAGATCAGGGGCTTCCACCTGAACCAGAGCAAGGTGACGCTGAGCTGGCCGGGCCTCGACACGCCGCGCGTCGTCGACTCGGCGACGGTCGGCTGGCACGACCCCGCCGCCGTGCCCGGCCTGCCCCCCGGCACCGAGAGGATCTGGATTCCGGTCGACTGGGCGACCGTGCCGGACGGGGCGTGGGTGCGGATCGACGTCACCTCGCCGGACGGCCGGAAAGCGGCGGAGCCGGTCTACTTCCACAATTCCGTGTAGCGTGCTCCCCGTGATCCCGCGTATTCCCGTCAGCGTGGATCTGGTCGTGCTCACCGTCCGGTCCCAGCAGCTCAGTGCGTTGGTCTGGCGGCGCGACCGGCCTCCGTACGAGGGCCGGTGGGCGCTGTCCGGCGGCTTCATCAAGCTGGAGGAGGACCTGCCGGCGGCGGCCGCCCGCGTTCTCGCCGAGCGTGCCGGCCTTCCCGGCGCGCCGGTCCACCTGGAGCAGCTCCAGACGTACGGGTATCCGGATCGCGATCCGCGCCAGCGGGTGGTGAGCGTGGCCTATCTCGGCCTCGCCCCCGATCTGCCCGCCTCCACCGAGGCGCACATGAGCTGGCAGCCGGTCGACGAGCTGACCGCGATGGCCTTCGACCACCGGCGCATCATGCTCGACGGGGTGGAGCGGGCCAGGGCCAAGCTGGAGTACACCCCGCTCGGCGCGGCCTTCTGCCCGCCCGAGTTCACCGTCGCGGAACTGCGCAGGGTGTACGAGATCGTGTGGGGCCGCCCCCTCGATCCCCGCAACTTCCACCGCAAGGTCACCAAGACCGAGGGATTCCTGGCGCCGACCGGGCACACCACCACCCGCGACGGCGGCCGGCCCGCCATGCTCTACCGCCGTGGCCCGGCCGTGCTTCTGCATCCGCCGATGCTCCGGATGTAGGGGCCCGACCTGTCACTCTTTGGGAAGATTCGGCACTCTCCAAGGGATCTTTAAGGATATATTCCGGCATATGGTCGTTGCGGCCCCGCGCATTTCCCCTGCGCCGGCCAAATCCGTCACGTCACCGCGACTGCGCGTACTCGATCTGCTGAGGTTCTGCGCGGCACTGTCGGTGGTCCTGTTCCATTTCGGCGAGACGCGCGCGTGGGGGACGCCGAACGCCTTTCCCGCGCTGAGCGCGGTCACCATGTTCGGCGTGTACGGAGTGCGGCTGTTCTTCCTCATCAGCGGCTTCGTGATCCTGATGAGCGCGTGGGGCCGTGGGCCGGGAGACTTCGCCGCGTCCCGGATCGCCCGGCTCTACCCGGCCTACTGGGCGAGCGTGCTCGTGCTTGGCGGGCTGGCGGTCTGCGGGCTCGTCACCGACCACCGCCCGACGTTCGCCGAGCTGCTGGCCAACCTGACGATGTTCCAGCATGGATTTCGGGTTCGCGACCTGGAGATCGTCTACTGGACGCTCTGGCAGGAGCTGGTCTTCTACGTGCTGATCGCCGGCTTCGCCGCCGTGGGTATCACCTACCGCCGCTGCCTGGCGTTCCTCGGCGCGTGGGTGTTCCTGCTCGCGGTGGCCGAGCGGGTCGACGCCGACCTGCTCCAGGCGGTGCTCATCCCGTTCAGCGCGCCGTACTTCATCGCGGGGATGGCCCTGTTCCTCGTCCACCGCTTCGGCGGATCGCTGCTCCCGTGGCTGTTCGTCGGGGTGGGCTGGGTGCTCGCGCTGGTGCAACTGCTCGGGGAGAACCCGCCCGCGATCGCCAGATACGGCACCGCGCTGGGCTCCGCCATCCTCGTCGCCGTCGTCTCGTTGCAGTTCCTGATCATGGTGTTGGTGGCGACGGGAGTGCTCGACCGGATCGACTGGCGCTGGCTGACCGCGCTCGGTGCGCTGACCTATCCGCTCTACCTCTTCCACCACCACCTGGGCTTCCTGCTCATCGGGTGGCTGCGCCCGCTGCTGGGCAACCGCCTCACGCTGCCGGTCGTGGTGGCCGCCGTGGTGCTGGTCGCGTACGCCGTTCACCGGTTGGTCGAACGGCCGCTGCAGCCACGGCTGCGCGCGGCCCTCGACCGCTCACTCCGGATGGACGCCGCGCCGGCGGCGGACGCCGTCCAGACGGGTGACGGCGGCGCCGGCGATCACTTGCCTCGGGGCGGGTAGATCTCGCCGGGCTTCAGCGTGCGCCCCTGCAGGAGCGTGGTGACGGTGACGAACTTGTAGCCCTGCTTCTCCAGCTTCGTCAGCACGCCCGGCATCGCCTTCACCGTCTCAGGCACGATGTCGTGCAGCAGGATGACGCCGTTCCGCTTGGCGAGGGCGAGGGTCCGCTTCGCGATCACCTTGGTGTTGCGCGCCTGCCAGTCGAGGGTGGAGCCCGTCCACAGGATCTGCGGCAGGCCGAGCTGGGCCATGAGCGCGCCCACCCGGGAGTTCGTCGCACCGCTCGGGGGGCGCATCATCGTGGGCGCGGTGCCGATCGTCTTCTGGATGATGTCGGAGGTGCTGCTGACCTCGCTGAGGATCTCCTCGTCGGACAGCTTCGTCAGCTCCGGATGGGTCCAGGTGTGGTTGCCGATCTCGTGGCCCTCGTTCACGATCCGCTGGGTCATCTCCGGACGGTTGGCCACCTTGCGGCCCAGCACGAAGAACGTCGCCTTGGCCTTGTGCTTCTTCAGCGTGTCGAGCAGCGCGGGCGTGTAGGGCCAGGGGCCGTCGTCGAAGGTCAGGGCCAGGCACTTGTGCGTGGCGCAGTACGGCTTGGCGGCCTTCGAGGCGCTCGTGCCGGTGCTGGTCGTTCTGCTGACGGCTGTGCTGGTTGTGTTCCCGACAGCCGCGCTGCTCGTCGCCGCGGCGCCGCCGGCCGCGGCCGGAACGGAGAGGACACTCACGACGCCGGCACCCGCCAGCACAACCCTGACTTTCCGCCACATGTCGCCGAATCTTAGTGATATTCGCGACCTTGTGGGCGCGTCTCGCGCCCGTCTTCGACGGGCGAGCACGCCGGGAGCACGCCGGGAGCACGCCGGGAGCACGCCGGGAGCACGCCGGGAGCGCGGCCTCTGCCGGTACGGCTCGCCATCTCCTAAGGTAAGGAACATGCCGCGTTTCCGCTCCATCCTCGACACGGTCCCGGCTTACAAGCCGGGCCGGGCCGTGGTGTCGCCCGACGGCCGGTCGTACAAGCTGTCGTCGAACGAGAGCCCCTACGAGCCGCTGCCGTCCGTGATCGAGGCGATTACCAGGGCCGCCGGTGAGATCCACCGTTATCCCGACCACGGCGCCGTACGGCTCACGCGGGCGCTCGCCGAGCGATACGACGTCCCCTTCGAGCACGTGGCCGTCGGGGCCGGATCGGTGTCGGTGACCGCCCAGGTGCTGCAGACCATCGGGGAGGCGGGGGCCGAGGTGGTGTACGCCTGGCGGTCGTTCGAGGCATATCCGCTGCTCGCCGGGCTCGCCGGGACCACCCCCGTCCAGGTCCCGCTGACAGACGAGACCCACGACCTCGACGCGATGGCGGCCGCGATCACTCCGGCCACCCGGCTGGTTTTCGTCTGCAACCCCAACAACCCGACCGGCACAGTCAACCGGACCGCCGAGATCGAGCGGTTCCTCGACCGGGTGCCCGACCATGTGCTCGTGGTGCTCGACGAGGCCTACCGCGAGTACGTCAGGGACACGGACGTCCCCGACGGCCTGCGCTTCTACCGCGAGCGCCCCAACGTCGCCGTCATGCGCACGTTCTCGAAGGCGTACGGGCTGGCCGGCCTGCGGGTGGGCTACCTGATCGGCCACGAGCCGGTGGCGGGCGCGGTGCACAAGACCCTCACGCCCTTCGCGGTCAACCACCTGGCCCAGGCCGCCGCCCTGGCGTCCCTGGAGGCGGAGCGGGAGCTGCTCGAACGCGTCGAGCGGGTCGTCGCCGAGCGCACGCGGGTGAGGGAGGCCCTGCTGGCGCAGGGCTGGACCGTGCCGCCGACCGAGGCCAACTTCGTCTGGCTGCGGCTCGGCGCCCGCACCGGCGAGTTCGCGGAGTCGTGCGCGGAGTCCGGCGTCGCCGTGCGCCCGTACGGCGACGAGGGCGCCCGGGTGTCGATCGCCGACCCGGAGGCCAACGACACCTTCCTGAAGCTGGCCGAGGCCTTCCCGCACCGTTGCTGACGCCCTGCCGAGCGCTCCCAGGGCCGGCCCTGGGAGCGGTCCAGCGCGGCTCCGGGTGGCTCAGCGCGGCTCAGTGCCGGTCGGGCTCCGCCCGGGCTGGTTCCCGCCCTTCCGTCCGATCCTGATCGTTCTCCGGCGCGGGCGAGGGGGGAGCGCCTCTGCGGCGTTCCGTCGACACCACGAGCGCGACGCCGGCGACGATCAGGGCCCCGCCGGCCAGCATGCTTCCCGTCAACGGCTCGGAGAGCACGATCATGCCGAGGACCACCGCCACGATCGGGTTCACGTACGCGTAGGTCGACACGAGTGAGATGGGCGCGTGCCCGAGCAGCCACACGTACGAGGTGAATCCGATCAGCGACCCGACCAGGATCAGATAGGCGAGCGCCGTCCAGGACCGGCCGCTCACCGCGGCCAGCCGCAGGTGCTCGCCCGTGACGTCGCCGAGCAGCAGCAGCCCCACGCCGCCGACGGCCATCTCGATGGTGCTGGCCGCGAACGGGTTGCGCGGCATCGGGATCCGGGGCGAGAGGAACGACCCGAGCGTCCAGGACACCGAGGCCGCGAGCAGGGTGGCGATGCCTCCCGCCTGGCCGGACACGCCCCCGCGGAGGGTGAGCCCGGCCACGCCGACGAAGCCGACGAGCACGCCGGCCAGGGTCGCCGCCCGCGGGCGGTCACGCACGACCGTGCGGAACACCACCAGCCACAGCGGCACCGAGGCGACGAGCAGGGCAGCGAGCCCGCTGGAGATCTGCTCCTCCGCCACTCCGACGAATCCGTTGCCGCCGGCGAGCATGAGCAGCCCGACCAGCGCCGCGCCGCCGAACTCCCGCGCGGTGACCCGGAACGGCTCGGTGCCCCGGCGCAGCAGCAGGATGACGCCGAGCAGCGCCGCCGCGGCGACGAAGCGCAGCCCGGCGCCGATCAGCGGGGGCAGGGTCTCGACGGCGACCTTGATGCCGAGATACGTCGAACCCCACACGACGTACACGGTTGCCAGCGCCGTCCAGACCCGAATGTCATGACCGTTCCGTTCCATGGGTCATGACGATAACCCCCAGATCCGACAAAACCGTCAGCGGTTCAGCTTCTCCACGATCAGCCGGTACAGCTGCCGCGGACGGCCGGGCTGCGGTGTGCGGTTCGGCGGAAGCGGCCACGCGAGTCCCTCGTCAACCAGCGTGCGCAGCAACCGTCGAGCCGTGCGCGGCGTGACGCCGAGCATGCGCCCGGCACCTTCCGCGTCGACCACCGTGTCCCCGCCCTCCAGCTTGGCGGCCAAGCGAGCGAGCACCTCGACGCCCTTCGGCTTGGCCGATCCACCCGGCTGGGGTGGCATCCGCGGCGGCGGGACCATGGCCCTGCCCTCGCGGTCGACCGCGAACCCCTGCGGCTGCTTGCCGCCCTGGCTGCGGGCGAGCGCACCCCTCGCGTGGGTCTCCGCCTCATGGGTGGTCCGGCCCATGCCGACGCCCACCTCGACCGCCAGGCCCAGCTCCTCGCGGATCCGCGCCGCGAACGGCAGCACCCGGAACCCGTCCGTGGCCGCCGCGATCGAGCCCTTCGTGGTCACCACGAGATAGCTGTGATCGTCGATCGGCCAGACGCTGGCGTTGATCCGGTTCGCCTCCTGCACCAGCAGGCGGTGCAGGGACAGCCGCAGCTCGTCCCTCCAGTAGCGCGGCGCGGCCCGCCGTACCGGCTCCCGCAGCGTCGGCACCTCCACCAGCACGACGGCGAGCTGCGACTCCTCCAGCCGGTGGCGGGCGCCCAGCAGCGCCGCCGTGTGCAGCGCCGTGCGTACGGCCGCCGAGGTGGGGCGGATCTGCACGACCGGCACGCCCGTCGACTGCAGCCGCTCGGCCACGCCGTGGACACATGTCAGGGCGCCGGTGGTGGCGCCCTGACGTAACAGCCGCTCGTGGAACGCGGCAACGGTGCCGATCGGTCCCGGTTCGTCGCGGCTGTGCACTTCTCCCGACGGCAGATTCAGGTCGCCGTACGCCTCGTCGATCTCCGACCGGCTCAGCACGTCGACGCTCACCCGGCGCGGATCCATCTTGTCGTCCAGGGAGGCCCTGGCGATGGCCGCGACGAGCGCCGCGCCGCCGAGCTGCACGTGCGTGGCGGGCATCGTCAGGACGCCGGCCCGACGGGCGAGCTCGAAGGGCACCGGACTCGCGAAGAGGCACGCGTCCACGCCGGGCCCGAGGCGGGTCACCTTGTCGGCGGCCTCCTGCTCGTCGCGGTACGCGGCCGCGACCAGCCGGCACGGCACCGGTGCGGCGCCGTGGCCCATGAGCATCACTCGCTCGACCAGATCATGTGAGCCGACCACGCCGATAGTCAGATCCGGCGTCACCGTGCCCAGGCGCGATCCGCGCGGAGTGTCTTCCGTGCGCTCGACCAATGTTCGTCCCATCCCACGTCGCCCTCGTTGTTGTGGCTTCTCATTGGAACGATCGCTGGTTAAGGCCGTAATGTCACGCCCGGATTTGCCGGAATACCGTTCTGGAGGGGGTGGCCGGACTCCTTATTAGTAATGTTCGCGCTGGTCAGAAGGGAAATTCGGTTTCCGGACTCAACCCGCTTCCGAAGTGGAAATTTCATGGACCACATCTGCCCCCAGCGCCTGCATGCGCTGCGCGAGCGCCGCGTGCCCGCGGTCGATGAGATAACCGGAGCCGATGGTCGTCTCGCCGGTCGCGGCGAGCCCGGCGAGAACGAGCGCGATTCCGGAGCGGAGGTCGTGCGCGGTCACCTCCGTGCCGCGCAACGGCGTGGGGCCGTGCACGACGGCGCGGCTGCCCTCCACCTCGATGTTGGCGCCCATCTTGTTCAGCTCGCCGGCCAGCGCGAACCGGCCGTCGAAAATACGCTCGTGGATGTAGCTGGAGCCGTCCGCCAGGCAGGCCACGGTCATCAGCGGCGACTGCAGGTCGGTCGCGAAGCCCGGGTAGGTGTCCGTGATCACGTTGATGGGACGCAGCGGCCGTTCCCGGCGGACGTGGAGCACGGCGCCCTGCGTCTCGAACTCCACGCCCATCTGCTCGAGCTTCCACCGGACGACGCCGAGGTGCTCCAGGGACGCGCCGACCAGGTTGACCTCGCCCCCGGTGATCGCCGCGGCCATGGCGAAGACGCCCGCGTCGAGCCGGTCCGGCATCACGGTGTGCTCGACGGCGGTCAGCTCGTCGACGCCCTCGACGGTGATGAAGCCGGTGCCGCCGCCCTGGATGCGCGCGCCCATCCGGGTGAGCATGCCGATCACGTCGAGCACCTCGGGCTCCAGCGCCGCGTTCTCGATCACGGTGGTGCCGCGTGCGAGCGACGCGGCCATGATGAGGTTCTCCGTGCCGGTGTGGGAGGGGGTGTCGAGATAGAGAGGCGCCCCGAGGAGCCCGCCCGCCTTTATGTGGATCACGCTCTCGCCCTCGTCCACCATCGCGCCGAGACGCTTGTAGCCGAGGTAGTGGAAGTCCAGGTTGCGGCTGCCGAGGTTGCATCCGCCGACGCCCTCGATGATCGCCTCGCCCAGGCGGTGGAGGAGCGCGGGGACGAACAGCACCGAGCCGCGGAACCGCCGGGCGATGTGCGCGGGCAGGACCGGGCTGGTGAGCCGGGACGCGTCGATGACGAGCGTCCGCTCACTCTCGTGGAACTCCACCTTCGCGCCGACGGCCTCCGCCAGCTCGACCGCCCTGCGCACGTCCTCGATCACGGGCACGTTGCGCAGGACGGTGCGGCCCTCGGCCGCCATCAGGGCCGCTCCGATCATGGGCAGCACCGCGTTCTTCGCGCCTTGGACGAAGGCGGTTCCGCGCAGTACGTTGCCACCGCGCACGCGGTAACGAACCATTGATGAGACTCCTAAGTTGGGGGAGGGGTGGGAAATCGCACCGGGCGGCAGCCGAATCGTCGGCGGGCGTCGCCGGCTCAGCGTATCCGCTGTCCCGGGCGTTTCGTGGAGGAACTACCCGCAGAACGGATGAGGGAACGCCGTATCGAAGTCGCCTGAGTGACGGGAATGGCGGCGGCCTCAGGACCGGAACGGCTCGCCGGTCAGCCGCTCGTACGCCTCGACGTACCGGCTCCTGGTCCGCTCGACGATCTCGTCGGGGAGCGGCGGAGGGGCCTCGCCGGAAGCCCTGTCCCAGCCCGACTCGGGCGAGAGCAGCCAGTTCCGCACGAACTGCTTGTCGAACGACGGCTGCGTGCGGCCCGGCTCCCACTGGTCGAGCGGCCAGAACCGGGACGAGTCCGGGGTCAGCACCTCGTCGCCGAGCGTCAGCTCGCCGTTCTCGTCCCACCCGAGCTCGATCTTGGTGTCCGCGAGGATGATGCCGCGGTCGAGGGCGATCCGCGCGCCGCGCTCGTAGACATCGAGGGTGATCCGGCGGAGCCGCTCCGCGACGTCCGCCCCCACCTCGGCGACCACCTGGTCGTACGTCATCGGCTCGTCGTGCCGGCCCTGCGGGGCCTTGGTGGACGGGGTGAAGATCGGCTCGGGCAGCCGCGACCCGTCGGTGAGACCTTCCGGCAGCCGCACTCCGGAGACGGTGCCGCCGGCGCGGTATTCGAGGAGCCCGCCGCCGGTGAGATAGCCCCGGGCGACGCACTCGACCGGCACCATCCGCAGCGGACGGCACAGGACGCCCCGCCCGGCGAACTCGGCCGGCACGTCCGTGGAGACGAGGTGGTTGGGCACGATGTCCCGGAGCTGGTCGAACCACCACAATGACAGCCGCGTGAGGATCTCGCCCTTGTCCGGGATGTCCGGACGCAGCACATGGTCGAAGGCCGAGACGCGGTCGGAGGCGACCATCAGCAGCAGCCCGTCGGGCGTTTCGTAGAGATCGCGGACCTTGCCGGAGTGGAGGTGCTTCACCGTGCCGATTCTAGGTCGTGTCTGTCGAGGTGATGTCAGACAAACCCCACCAAAAACCGCCATTTCTGGCGCTCTCCTGGTGGGGACCAGGAGACGCCCGTAAGGGCACTACCTATGCGGAGGACTCGGGCAGGAGCGCGATGTCGGACCGGTGGTGGGAGCCGCGCAGGGTGATGCCGGCGAGCGCCTCGTAGGCCCGCGCCCTCGCCTCGGCGACGTCCGCCCCCGTTCCGACCACGTCGAGCACCCGGCCGCCGCTGGACACGAGCCGGTTGGCGCCGTCGAGGGCGGTGCCCGCGTGCAGGACGTACGCCTCATCGCCGGCCGCGGGAAGGCCCGCGATCGGGTCGTTCTTCACCGGGTCGTCCGGGTAGTTCTCGGCGGCCAGGACGACGGTGACGGCGGCGCCGTCCCGCCAGCGCAGCGGTCCGTGCGCGGACAGCTCGCCGGTGGCGCAGGCGAGCAGCAGCCCGCCGAGCGGCGTCTCCAGCCGGTCGAGCACGACCTGCGTCTCGGGGTCGCCGAACCTGGCGTTGAACTCGATCACCCGGGGGCCGGACTTCGTGAGGGCGAGACCCGCGTAAAGGACGCCCGTGTACGGCGTGCCACGCCGGGCCAGCTCGGCGACCGTCGGGTTGACGACCTCCGCCATGACCTGCTCGGTGAGGCCCTCGGGAGCCCACGGCAGTGGCGTGTACGCCCCCATCCCGCCGGTGTTGGGGCCCTTGTCGCCGTCGTAGGCCCGCTTGAAGTCCTGGGCCGGCTGCAACGGGACCGCGTCGCGGCCGTCGCACAGGGCGAACAGGGAGACCTCGGGGCCGTCGAGGAACTCCTCGACGACGACCCGGCCGCAGGCGCGCGCGTGCTCCAGCGCCTCCTCGCGGCTGTCGGTCACCACGACGCCCTTGCCCGCGGCGAGGCCGTCGTCCTTCACGACGTACGGCGCGCCGAACTCGTCGAGCGCGGCGGCGGTCTCCTCCACGCTGACGCAGGTGCGCGAGCGCGCGGTGGGGACGCCGGCGGCGGTCATCACGTCCTTGGCGAACGACTTGGACCCCTCGATGACGGCGGCCTCCGCGGACGGCCCGAAGCAGGGGATGCCCCCGGCCCGTACGGCGTCGGCGACGCCCGCGACCAGGGGAGCCTCCGGCCCGACGACGACGAGGTCCACCCCGAGGCGCTGGGCCAGGGCGGTCACGGCGGCGCCGTCGGTGGGGACGACCTGGTGCAGGTCGGCCACCTCGGCGATGCCGGCGTTACCGGGGGCGCAGTGGACTTCGCTGACGGCGGGATCGAGTCGCAGGGCGCGGCACAGGGCGTGCTCGCGACCGCCGGATCCGATGACAAGAACGCGCACGCGTCCATTGTCGCAGCCACCGCCGCGGCGTTTCGCCCGTGCCTCTGGGGGGCGGAGGCGGACGGGCCGGGATATGCATGCCCGCTCGGTATTTCACCGGGCTTTTCGGCGAGAAGCGCGGGATCGTCCGAGGCCGGTGGGAGTACTCTGAACCAGGTGTCCCAGCTTGATGTGGTAAGTTAGGCGGGCTTAGCGTCGTCTCGTGGCGATTGGAGGTGGTCCGGGTGAATCCTGGTGATCCTGTCAGTACGTGCTCGCGCACGTACGTCGTGCGCACTCCCGACCACTTCAATCTTGAGCCCGAGGGGCCAGCTCACGCCTGCATTAAGGGGTGACATCGCGTCGCGCGTGGAGCGTGCCGGCTCGGGCGGGAAGGGACCGCCATGCGCTCCTCGATCATGTTTCCCCGCATCAACAGGCACACCCGTGTCCTGCCGACCCGTTTGAGCAGCACCGCCGTGGCCGCTGAGCCGCTCGTCCGCTGCGTCCCGCCAAGCACCTCACTGGTGGAGTTCGGCGCGTACGTCGCCGGTCGCAAGGTGGACGCCCAGGACATCCCCGAGGCCGTGCAGCTGGTGCGGGAGCACAACCAGGACAGCCCCTCGCCCGACGCGTACGTCTGGGTGGGACTGCACGAGCCCGCCGCGCCCGAGGTCGAGTGGCTGGCCGAGGTCTTCGGGCTGCATCCGCTGGCCGTCGAGGACGCCATCAAGGCCCACCAGCGCCCCAAGGTCGAGCGGTACGGCGACTCGCTGTTCGTGGTGCTGAAGACCGTCGCGTTCCTCGACGACGACGTGGCCGACGCCGGCGGTGAGATCATCGGCACCGGCGAGATCATGGCGTTCGTCGGGACCGACTTCGTGGTCACCGTGCGGCACGGCGTCCACTGTCCCCTCGGCGAGGTCCGGGAGAAGATCGAGGCGAAGTCGAAGCTGCTCGGCCGGGGCCCCTCCGGCGTGCTGCACGCCATCGCCGACCACGTGGTCGACAAGTACCTCCAGGTGGCCGACCTCATGCAGGCCGAGCTCGAGGAGGTCGAGGCGGCGGTCTTCGCGGAGGTCAGCTCCCGCGACATCAACCGGATCTACCAGCTCAAGCGCGAGATGCTGGAGCTCAAGCGGGCGGTCGGGCCGCTCCTCACGCCGTTCAACGCGCTGCCCCAGCGCCGCATGATCCCCTCCGAGATGCGTGAGTACTTCCGCGACGTCGGCGACCACCTGTCCCGCGTGTGCGAGCAGGTGCAGAGCTCCAACGAGCTCTCCGACTCGATCCTCCAGGCCGCCCTGGCGCGCTCCAACGCGCTCGCCAACGAGGACATGCGGAAGATCTCCTCCTGGGTGGCGATCATCTCCGTGCCCACGATGATCGCCGGCATCTACGGCATGAACTTCTCGCACATGCCCGAGCTCAGCTCGGTGTACGGGTATCCCCTCGTCCTCGGCGTGATGATCGTGGCCTGTACGTTGCTCCACCGCGCGTTCCGCCGCAACGGCTGGCTCTGACAGGCGGGCTCAGCCTTCGGCGGCGGGCGCGGCGGGCCGGCCGAGAGCGGCCAGGCCGTGCAGGGTGATGTCGACGGCCCGGCGGCCCGCCTCCCACGCCCGATCCGGCGGCTCGTCCCGGTCGACGCTGATGAGCGTCGCCAGGTGCGCGGCGCCGGCGACGGCTCCCACGGCCGCGGCGGCCTCGACGAGGTCGATCTCGTCGGCGTATGCCTGGTGGAGCGCCTCGGCCAGCCGCCGCTGCGTGTCGAACAGCAGGTGCAGCCCGCGCGCCCGCAGCGCGGGGACCGACCTGACCAGGCGGTGCCGCAGCGGGAACAGTTCGGCCGTGAGCTCGCTGTCCAGGATGGACGCCCGTAGCGTCTCGTCGGCGAGGCGGAGCAGGAGATCGGCGACCGGCTCGGCGGGCCGCCGGTCGGCGATCACCTTCAGCGCCCGGCCGGCCCGCGTCTCGTGGTCGAAGAAGACCACGTCCTCCTTGCTCGTGAAGTAGCTGAAGAACGTGCGGGTGGACACGTCCACCGCGGCGGCGATCTCGGCGATCGTCGTCTCGTCGTATCCCTTTTCGTGGAACAGGCGGAGCGACGCCTCGATCAGCGACTGCCGGGTGCGCCGCTTCTTGCGTTCACGCAGGCCAGACGCCTCGTCCATGTGAACAGCCTATGACATCGAGGAGAAACTTTCATTCATTGCAAATCGGTAGTTTGTGGTGTTAGGTGGAAGTGTCGACAGCCCGACAGTGTGCCGTCACAAACACGTACAGGAGCGTGTCATGACCGAGGCCACACCCCAGCTCGACACCTTTCCCATGGAGAGGGAACGCGCCTTCGACCCGCCAGACCTGCTGACGCACTGGCGTGAGGAGGCGCCCATCCGCCCGCTGACCTTCGCCGACGGGCACGAGGGATGGATCGTCACCGGATACGCACCGGCCCGGGCCATACTCGCCGACTCGCGGTTCAGCAGCCGTCCCGAGCTGATGCACTCGCCCATCCCGGAGCGGAGCGCCCGGCTCCAGAGCTTCATCGTGCCGCCGGGATTCTTCATCCGCATGGACGAACCCGAGCACACCCGCTACCGGCGGCTGCTGACCGGCCAGTTCACCGTACGGCGGATGAGGCTACTCGAACCGAGGATCGAGGAGATCACCCGCGACCACCTCGACGCGATGGAACGGCAGGGCCCGCCGGCCGATCTGGTCCGCGACTTCGCGCTGCCGATCCCGTCCCTGGTGATCTGCGAGCTGCTCGGCGTGCCCTACGACGACAGGGAGAAGTTCCAGCGCGACTCGGCCGTCCTGTTGCGCCTGGGCTCCTCCGTCGACCAGATCACCGCCGCCATGGCCGACCTGCTGACCTATCTCCACGACCTGGTCATGCGGAAGATGAAGGAGCCGGCTGACGACCTGCTCAGCGGTCTGATCGCGGGTGGGGAGCTGACCGACAGGGAGCTCGCCGGCATCGGGCTGCTGCTGCTCGTGGCGGGCCACGAGACGACCGCCAACATGCTCGCGCTCGGCACGTTCGCCCTGCTGAGCAACCCCCCGCAGATGGCGGCGCTGCGCCGCGATCCCACCCTGATCCAGAACGCGGTGGAGGAACTGCTGCGCTATCTCAGCATCGTCCACCTCGGCCCGATCAGGACGGCCCTGGAGGACGTCGAGATCGACGGCCACCTCATCAGGACGGGGCAGTCGGTCCTGCTCGCCCTGACGGCGGCGAACCGGGACCCCGGGCGGTTCGAGGGCGCGGACACGCTGGACGTCTCCCGCTCGGCGCAGGGACATCTGGCCTTCGGGCACGGCATCCACCAGTGTCTCGGCCAGCAGCTCGCACGGGTGGAGATGCGGATCGGCTATCCCGCGCTGCTGGCGCGCTTCCCCGGGCTGGCCCTGGCCGTCCCCGCCGACCAGGTGCCCATGCGTACGGACATGGCGATCTACGGGGTGCATCGGCTCCCGGTCACCTGGTAGGACAGGAGTGGGGGTGAGACCGTGAAGATCAATGCGGACACGGACAGGTGTATCGGCGCGGGAATGTGCGCGCTCTCCCTGCCCGAGGTGTTCGACCAGAGCGAGGAGGACGGCACGGTGGTGGTGCTCGACCCGGAGCCGCCGGACAGCATGAAGACGGGCGTGACCAGGGCGGTGAATCTCTGCCCGTCGGGTGCGCTGTCCGTCGAGGAGTGACCGGGCCGGGCTTCCGCGTATCGCGAGTGCCCCGCATGGCGACACGAGGGTGTGACGGACGGCTACTTGACGGATACCGTGCGATGAGATTGGCTGGATATCGGCTGAGAAGCCATTCTTGTGGGTGACCCTGGAGCCCCGTCCTCGTCGAGGGCGGGGCTCTCCCATGCGGGTGGCGGGAGTCAGGCTCCTACGGGCGTAGCGTCTGCGCCGCGTCACTCGGGGTCGGCGACCTCTGTCACCTGCACCCCGTCCAACTCCAGCCCCGCCCACCGGGTGGGGTCCAGCGTGAGGACGTCGGCACCCTCCAGCCGCGCGAGCATCACCGTGTGCGCGTCCTCCCACAGCGGCCCGCCGTCCCGGGCCAGCCCCGCGGCGGCCTGCCCAAGCTCGAGCGCGTCGTCAAAGTCGCCCAGCGGCCCGTACGCACCGTGCTCCAGGCGGGCGATCCCGCGCACCGCAGGCAGGAACCCCTCGTCGGCGCCCCCCATCTCCGCGGCCACCGCCGCGACGACCAACGCGGGCACCATCAGGCGCAGGCCTTGGGCGTCGAACTCGAACAGCAGCGTGATCATCGGCAGGTCACCCCTGGCAACCTCCGACACCACGCTCACGTCCAGAACGAACCCGCGTTCACTCACCGGCGGCCCGGGGGAGGTCCCGCTCGCGCTGCGCGAGCACATACGCCCGCATCCGCTCGACCTTGGCAGAGGCGGCAGGGTCGGACCGCACCCGCTGCACCGCGGCCTGCACCGCGGCGTCGGCCTCGCGGTCGAGCTCGGCCCGCCGCGCCAATGCGGCGTTGACCACCGCCGACACCGACCGGGCCCGCCCGGCCGCGACCTCGGCGTTGGCGTAGTCGAGCAGATGCTCCTCGATCGTCACACTGACAGGCTTCGTCGTCATGCGATAACCATACGATGACAGGGGGTGGGGCGGCAGCGTTTCACCGTGGTACTGGCGGATCGCCGGATCGGTCGTCCTCCAGCGGGAGTCAGGCTCCTACGGGACGTAGCGGGCTGACGGCCTCAGGGAGGGCCAGGCCGCGGGCCGCCCACAGCCGCCGCATGCGGTCGGGGTAGTCGGTCACGATCCCCGCGGCGCCCATGTCGATCAGCCGGGACGCCTCGTCCGGCTCGTTCACGGTCCAGACGACGACGGGCATCCGCCGCTGGGCCGCGCTCTCCATCATGGAGCCGTCGACCAGCTCGCGGTCGGGCGAGAGCGTCGTCGCGCCCACGATCTGCGCGGCCGCGGCGAGGTCGCCGTCCACGTCGTCGAGGTGGAGGCCGTTCATCCACTCGGGGGTCATGGTGGCACGCTCCACCAGGGCGTAGCGCCGGGGGGCCAGCGACCCCGCGGCCGCCACGACGCGCCAGTCGAAGCTGAGGATGGCCGACCGGGACAGTCGGTCGTGCCGCTCCAGCTCCCGCACGACCGCCTCGGTGAAGCGGACGGGGTCGGCGGACAGGCCAGGACGAGTGGGGTCCGACTTCAGCTCCACGTTGAGCCGCACGTGATCGGCCCCGAGGGCGCCGATGAGGCCCAGTACGGCGCCGAGTGTGGGCATCCGGGTGTCGGGCAGCGGCACCTGCGTCAGCGCGAACCGGTCGTCCGGGCGCTGCGGAAGCCGTACGCCCACGTCGAGCGTGCGCAGCTGCGGCAGGGTGAGCGAGATGATCGGCTTGCCGACGTACGGGAACATGTCGTCGCCGGGCTGGGCCATGCCGGTGTCCGCGCTGGTGACGGGAGACACGATCAGGTCGTGGGTGAGCACGAGCTGCCCGTCCGCCGACATCGCGACGTCGAACTCCAGCGCGTCCACGCCGAGCTCCAGCGCGAAGGCCAGGCCGGGAAGGGTGTTCTCGGGCCGCAGCCCCCGCGCTCCGCGATGCCCGTGCAGCTCAACGTATCCATGCACAAGGGCGTACCCTACTGCCTCGCCCGCGGGGAGCCAGGTGCTCCCCGCTTCTGGGCGAGTGTGGGACCAACCCGGTGATTTCACTGGCTTGGGGCCCGTGATTCCTCAGATCAGCGGACGCAACTGGAGCGTCTGGGTGCGGCCGGGGCCGACGCCGATGGCCGAGATCGGGGCGCCGCTCATCTCCTCCAGCGCCCTGACGTACGACTGCGCGTTGGGCGGCAGGTCCTCGAAGGTCTTGGCCTCGGTGATGTCCTCCTGCCAGCCGGGAAGCTCCTCGTAGATAGGCGTGGCGTGGTGGAACTCGGTCTGCGTCATGGGGATCTCGTCGTGCCGCACGCCGTCCACGTCGTAGGCGACGCAGACGGGGATGCGCTCCAGGCCGGACAGCACGTCGAGCTTGGTGAGGAAGAAGTCGGTGACCCCGTTGATCCGGGTGGCGTACCGCGCGATGACCGCGTCGAACCAGCCGCAGCGCCGGTTGCGTCCGGTGGTGGTGCCGAACTCGTGGCCGGTCCGGCGGAGCCACTCGCCCTGCTCGTCCAGCAGCTCCGTGGGGAACGGGCCTGAGCCGACGCGGGTCGTGTACGCCTTGAGGATGCCGATGATCCTGGTCAGGCGGGTCGGCGGGACGCCGGATCCGGCGCAGGCGCCGCCCGCGGTCGGCGAGCTGGAGGTGACGAAGGGGTAGGTGCCGTGGTCGACGTCGAGCAGCGTGCCCTGGCCGCCCTCAAGCAGCACGACCTTGTCCTCGTCGAGCGCCCGGCTCAGCACGAGCGAGGTGTCGGCGATGTGGGGGCGCAGCCGTTCGGCGTAGGCGAGGTACTCCTCCAGGACCTTGGCCGGCTCCAGGCCGCGCCGGTTGTAGATCTTGGTGAGGATCTGGTTCTTCTCGCCCAGCGCGACCTCGATCTTCTTGCCGAGGATGCCGGGGTCGAGCAGGTCCTGCACCCGCACGCCCACCCGGTAGATCTTGTCGCCGTACGTGGGGCCGATGCCGCGGCCGGTCGTGCCGATCCTGGCCTTGCCGAGGTAGCGCTCGCTGACCTTGTCGATGGCCTTGTGGTGGGGCATGATCAGGTGCGCGTTGGCCGAGATCAGCAGGCGATCGCAGGAGATGCCGCGCTCGGCGAGCCCGTCGATCTCGCCCAGGAGCACGCCCGGGTCGATAACCACGCCGTTGCCGATGACGGGCACGACATCAGGCGACAGGACGCCGGTCGGCAGCAGATGCAGGGCGTACTTCTGGTCGCCGACGACCACCGTGTGGCCGGCGTTGTTGCCACCTTGGTATCGCACGACATAGTCGACGTCGCCGCCGAGCAGGTCGGTGGCCTTCCCCTTGCCCTCATCGCCCCACTGGGCGCCCACGAGAACGACAGCCGGCATGGTCTTCTTACTCCCGGGCCAATACGAAAACCCCTGACGCAAGCGCGGCAGGGGCCTCTTGCACACAGAGACTACCCGAGTGCCGGCGTCCGGGTGAACGGAGTCTTAAGCACCGGACATTCCGGGCGCCGGCACATGATCACGAGTTGGCGGCGAGGGCCTCCGCGGCCGCACGGCTGCTGTCGCGCAGGAACTGGGAGCAGCGCTCGGCCTCGTCCTTCTCGCCGATGGCCTGGGCGGCGCGGGCCAGCGCGTGCAGGCAGCGCAGGAATCCCCGGTTGGGCTCGTGGTCCCAGGGGATCGGGCCGTGTCCCTTCCATCCGGCGCGGCGGAGCTGGTCGAGGCCCCGGTGGTAGCCGGTGCGGGCGAAGGCATACGAGGTGACGGCATGGCCCGCGGCGAACGAGTCGTCGGCGAGGAGCGCCCAGGCCGCCGAGTAGGCGGGGAAGCGCGCGGCGACGTCGGCCGCCTTGGCGCCCGATTCGAGCATCTGCCGGGCCTCGAGGTTGTCCGGCAGCAGGGCGGGCGGCGGGCCGGCAAGCAGGTTCTCGTGCGTTTCCATGACGACAGTCTTACCCGTCGGACACCCGGAGAGTAATGGCCCATCCGGCGGGAACGGAGATCGATACGGAAACGATCTTCCATATCGACCGTGTGCTCCGTTCCCGCCGGAACGCCACGCGCTTACTTGATCTTGGTGCCCGCCGACTTGAGGTGGCGGCAGGCCTCGACCACGCGCTCGGCCATGCCGGCCTCGGCGGCCTTGCCGTACGCGCGGGGGTCGTAGGCCTTCTTGTTGCCGACGTCGCCGTCGACCTTGAGCACGCCGTCGTAGTTGCGGAAGATGTGGTCCACGATCGGGCGGGTGAAGGCGTACTGGGTGTCGGTGTCGATGTTCATCTTCACCACGCCGTACGAGATCGCCTCGTGGATCTCCTCCATGGCCGAGCCGGAGCCGCCGTGGAAGACCAGGTAGAACGGCTTCTCCTTGCCGTACTTGGCGCCGACGGCCTCCTGGATCTCCTTGAGCACACCCGGGCGGAGCTTGACGTGGCCCGGCTTGTACACACCGTGGACGTTGCCGAACGTGGCGGCCACGATGTAGCGGCCACGCTCGCCGAGCCCGAGGGTCTCGGCGACAGCCAGCGCGTCCTCCGGCGTCGTGTAGAGCTTCTCGTTGATCTCGCCGACGACGCCGTCCTCCTCGCCGCCGACGACGCCGATCTCGATCTCGAGGATGACGTGGTTGGCGGCGGCCTTGTCCAGCAGCTCGTTGGCGATCTGGAGGTTCTCGTCCAGCGGCACCGCGGAGCCGTCCCACATGTGGGACTGGAACAGCGGGTCCTGGCCGCGGGCGACCCGCTCGGCGGAGATCTCGAGCAGCGGGCGGACGAAGGAGCCCAGCTTGTCCTTCGGGCAGTGGTCCGTGTGCAGGCCCACGGTCACCGGGTACTTCTCCGCCACCACGCGGGCAAACTCGGCAAAGGCCACGGAACCGGTCACCATGTCCTTGACCGTGGTGCCGGACAGGAATTCGGCGCCACCGGTGGAAACCTGGATGATTCCATCACTTTCCGCCTCGGCGAAGCCGCGCAGCGCCGCGTGCAACGTCTGCGACGAGGTCACATTGATGGCCGGATATGCGAACCCGCCTGCTTTGGCGCGGTCGAACATCTCGGCGTAGACCTCGGGAGTCGCGATAGGCATCGGAATTAATCTCCTTCTCGGACGGTAACCGGCGCAGGCCAGTATCCCCAAGGCCGGGCCGGTGAGGGAAGCGCGGGGTCCGTGGTCGTGCCACGGTTCGCGCCTCTCGAACGCGCCTGTCGCCTGCCAGTCTCACCGCATGCGGGACGGGTAGGCTCACCCCGTGGACGTGCTCTTGGACCTTCTTGACCCGAAGTGGTGGCTGGGCATGCTCGGCGCCTTCGCGACGATTGGCGTCATCGCCATCGTATTCGCCGAGACAGGGCTGCTTGTCGGGTTTTTCCTCCCGGGTGACTCGCTGCTGGTCACTGCTGGAATTTTCAGCACCGCCGCGGCCGCCCAGGGGTTCGGGATCGCGCCGCTGTCGCTGCCCACGTTGCTGATCTTCGCGCCGGTCGCCGCGGTCGCCGGCGCCCAGCTCGGACACTTCCTTGGAGCCAGGTTCGGCCGGAAACTGTTCGACAAGCCCGACTCCCGGCTCTTCAAGCGGGAGCACGTGGAGAAGGCCGAGCACTACTTCGAGAAGTTCGGCCCCGCGAGGGCCGTGGTCGCCGCCCGGTTCATGCCGATCGTCCGTACGTTCATGAACCCGGTCGCCGGTGTGCTGGAGATGGACGCCCGCCGCTTCTTCGTCTGGAACGTCCTCGGCGGGGTCGTCTGGGTCGAGGCGATGCTGCTGCTCGGCTACTTCCTCGGTCACGCGGTCGAAGGCATCGACAAGTACATCCTGCCCGGCGTCTTCGTCATCGTCATCCTGTCGCTGATCCCGATCGTGCGCGAGGTGCTGAAGGACCGCAGGGCGTCCCGGCTCGAACCACGCGGACGACACCATGCCCGTAAGTGACGCGGACCACTGAGACGCTGCTCACACCGGCTACTCTCCGAGTGTGGGGCGCCACAGGTCTGACCCGGTCGGCATCGCCAGGACGGTGTTCGTCGTCCTGGCCGTGGCGCTGCTGCTCGCCCTGCTCGCCCTCGGCGTGAAGTCCCTGATGGCGACGCTGGGGTCGGGCACCGCTCCGGCGACGGCCACGCCGTCCTCGTCACCCTCCGTCACCCCGGCGGGTTCTCCGCGGCCCACGGCCCCGCAGGTGCCGACGCTCCGGATCGTGTGCCAGGCCGACAGGTGCCCCGTCTTCGTCCGGATCCCCGGCGGGAACGTGCTCATCGACCGTGATCTGACCCGGGGCGAGCAGGCGTCGTACTCCGATCCAGAGCTCGACGTCGTCATCGAGGACTCCGGCGCCGTACGGGTCGAGGAGAACGGGACGCCCCGCCCGCCCGGTCAGCCGGGCGAGCGGCAGTCGTTCAGCGTGACTAGAGCCCCAGGTCGGTGAGGGTGTAGGCGGTCCGATACGGCACGCCGGCGGCGGCCAGCGCCTCGTCGCCGCCTCGGTGCACGATCGTGGCGATGCCGACGACCTCGGCTCCGGCCTCGCGCAGCGCGTCGACGGCCGTCAGCACCGACGATCCCGTGGTCGTGGTGTCCTCGACGGCCAGCACCCGGCGGCCCGTCACGTCGGGCCCCTCGACCCGGCGCTGCAGGCCGTGCGCCTTGCCCTCCTTGCGTACGACGAAGGCGTCGAGCACGCGGCCACGCGCGGCGGCGGCGTGCAGCATCGCCGTGGCCACCGGGTCGGCCCCCAGCGTCAGGCCGCCGACCGCCTCATATCCGAGGTCTTCGGTGAGATCGAGCATCACCCGTCCGACCAGAGGGGCGGCCACGCCGTCGAGCGTGATGCGGCGCAGGTCCACGTAGTAGTCGGCCTCCCTCCCGGAGGACAGCACCACCCGGCCGTGCACGACTGCCTTTTTCTTGATCTCGTCCAGAAGCCTCTCGCGGTCATTCATGGTGCTCAGCGTACGGGCCCGGGTGTGACACCGGACGCTCCCTGTTTGGAGTGAGCGCTCACTCACTCTTGACGGAGTGAGCGCTCACTCATTATTGTCTTCGGTATGACAGACACAGCACCCCGGCGGCGAGCGCCGGGAATGACCACAGACCAGCGCCGGGCGATGATCGTCGCCGCGACGCTCCCCCTGGTGGCCGAGTACGGCGGAGCCGTGACCACCAGCCAGATCGCCAGAGCCGCGGGCATCGGGGAAGGGACGATCTTCCGGGTGTTCGCGGACAAGGAGGAGTTGATGGACGCCTGTGTGATCGAGGCCATGAACCCCGATCATGTGCTCCGCGAGCTGGGCTCGATCTCTCTCGACGACCCTCTGCCCGCCCGTCTCACCGACGCGGGCGAGGCCCTGCGGGCCCATCTGGTGCGCATGGGCACCGTGCTCGGCGCACTGCACGCCGCCGGTCACGGACGGGGGCGCGGTGAGGGAGAGCGGCCGGCGGCCCGCGGCGGAGCGGCCCGGCGTGGATCGGCCGATGACAGCTCGGGCAGCGGCGGTTCGGGCAGCGGCGGTTCGGACGGTGGCGGTTCGGACGGTGGCGGCTCGGTCCGTGGTCGAGAGGCCAGCCTGAAGGCCACCCGCGACGCGGTGGCCGACCTGATCGAGCCGGATCGGGAGGCGCTGCGCGTCGAGCCGGAGAAGTTCGTGACCATCTTCCTCGGCATGCTCTTCAGCCGGTTCCCCTCGCCGTCGGGTGACCTCGATCCCACGACCGGGGAACTGGTCGACGTCCTCCTGCACGGCGCCCTCACCGGCGGTGCCAAGGCGGGCTGACGGCGGGCCGGATCCGTCTACGGTCTGGCGGTCACTCAGAGTAAACAGCGGCCATCGGTTTAGCCATGATGGGGATTGCGGAATGTAACGCGGTGCAACTCATCGTAATCGCGAGGTCGCAATGCGTAGAGAAGACCGCCAGACCGATGCTGAACTGCTCGAGGCCGTCAAAGGGGGCACGGCCTCCGCCTACGGCACGCTCTATCGGCGGCACGCGGCCGCGGCCCGCTGCCTCGCCCGGCAGCTCGTGCCGGGCGACGACGAGGTGGAGGACGTCCTCGTCGAGACCTTCGCGCGGCTCCTCGAAGTGATCCGGGAGGGCGACGGTCCCGGCTGGGCGTTCCGGCCCTGGCTGCTGGCGTCACTGCGTCGCTACGCCGCCACCGGCGAGGTCGAGGTCACGGGCGACGCCGCCCGGGCGGGCCTGCCGGGGGACGTCTACGTTCCGCCCGACTTCGCGGGTCTGGAGCGTTCGCCGCTCGCCCGGGCGTACCTCTCACTGCCGGAACGGCTGCGGACGGCCCTCTGGCACGCCGAGGTCGAGGGCACGGACCCCGCCGGAATGGCTCCCCACTTCGGGATGTCCGCCGGCGGGGTGACCGGCCTGGCGCGGGCGGCGCGCGACGCGCTGCGCCAGGCGTACGTCCGGCTCCACCTGGAGGCGGGCCCGCACGGGGAGTGCCGGCCGATCCTGCCCCGGATCATCCCGCACGTCGAGGGCGAGCTCCCACTGCGGGAGGCCCGTCTGGTCGACGAGCACGTGGCCGAGTGCATCGACTGCCGTGCCGTGCTGCTCGAGCTCGCCGATGTCACGCAGGGGCTTCGGGTGGTCGTCGGGCAGCTCGTGGCCGGACCGGACGCCGACGACTATCTGGGTGGGATCGCCCGCGCGGCCGATCCCACGCCTGGGCGTCTTCCCCAGTTCGCCTCGCGGATGCGGTTTCCCGGGCTCACGCGGTTGGCCGGCTCCATCGGGCTTTCCGGGCTCGCGGGAGTCTCCGGAGGTGCTTCGCATTCCGGAAGTGCCGGCCTTTCCGGATCGACCGGGGCGTTGGGGCCGCTGCGCCGGGGTCCGCTGGCGGGGGTGCCGACGCCCTACCGGGCGGTCATCGCGTGCGTGGCCGCCGCGTCGCTGGCCACGGCCGCCTTTCTGCTGGTCGTACGGCCGGCCGCGGTCGAACGGCCCGCGCTGTCTCTCGGCGCGTCACGACCGGTTCGCACTCCTGCGGGTGAGGGGGACGTCCCCATGGGATCGGCCGGGGGCGCGGACCCCGGATCGCCCGGTGGATCGGCAGGTGGATCAGCAGGGGGATCAGGCGCAGGATCGGCCGGGGACTCCACCGGGAACTCCGGTGCGGACTCCGCCGGAGGGCCGACGACCACCGCCGCGAGTTCCGGGCGGGAGGGCCCGGGAGCGAGTACGGACGCCGAGGCGGCCCGGCCCCCCCAGACGCGGCAGGAGGAGCCCGGCGAGCGGCGCGGGCCGACGCCGGTGCTGACCAGGGAGCAGGTGCGCGGCACCGGAGACCGGGCCGGTCGGCACGCCGGGGAACACGCAGGAGACCAGGCCGGGGAGCGTGCCGATGGCCTGGCCCTTGACCGCGCCGGTGACCGCGCCGGTGACAGTGCCGGAGAGACGTTGGGGCGGCTGGGCGGCGTGACCGGGGCGGCCCGCCCGGCGCTCGCCGCGACGATCGACACGCTCGGCGCGCTCCTGCGGGCCCAGCCCGGGCTGATCGCGATCCGGCTGCGCAACGAGGGGGCCTCGCGGAGCCGCGAGGTGCGGGCCAGGGTGACCCTTCCTCCCGGTGTCACGCTCATCGCCCCCGCCGGACGAACGGTGGACGGCTGGGCCTGCCGCGGGGCGGGTCACCTGGTGCGGTGCGCGCGCGGCGCGCTGTCCCCCGGAGAGGTGACGGCGATCTTCCTGCGGGTGGCCGTGGCGCCCGACGCGCCGGTGGGCCGCGGCCCCGGGCTGTCGGTCCGGGCGGGCGGGGCGCGGGTGGCGGCCACCTCGTCGAACGGGGTGCGCTCCTCCGGGGTAGCGGCCCGGTTCGCGGCGGACGGCCGGGTGATCACGAAGGTCGTGGGCAACACCCTGGTCGGCTCCGCTCCCTCGCCCCCCGCCTGTGCGGACGGCACCCGTCCCCTTCTACCGGCGACCGGCGTGCCCGTGCCGGTTGATCTCGACCAGGAGGCGTCCACGCGCAGTTCGAGCTGCGCGCGGCTGGACCTGCCGCCCGGCAGCCGTGTGCTGTGGGCCGGGCTCTACTGGGCGGCCGGCGGCCGGGGCGTCCGGCCGGCGTCGAGCATCAGGCTGAGAGCGCCCGGCGCCCGCGAATACTCCCGGGTGCGCGCGGCCGAGGTCACCGGACGCGACCTGTCCGAGGGCTCCGCCTACCAGGCGTTCGCCGACGTGACCTCGGCCGTCCGGGCCGCCGGGCGGGGCCGCTGGTGGGTCGCCGACGCCGGGCGGTGGGCCGGCGCCGTACGGCACGCCGGATGGAGCCTCGTGGTCGTGGCCGCCGACGAGCGGCAGCCGTACACGAGGGTGGTCGTGCTTGACACGGCCGCCGTCGTGAGCGGCGCGAAGGGAGCGCTCCGGGTGCCGCTCGACGGTCTCGCCCCCGTCGCGACTCCGGCCAGGATCGACCTCGTGGTGTGGAACGGCGAGGGCGTGCGGGGCGGCGTCGTGACGCTCGGTGAGCGATCGCGGAACGGACCGCCCGGACGGCGCCACGCCGGAGAGCCAGGGGCCGGGCAGTCAGGCGACGGGGACTCCGGCGGCCTGGGATCCACCGGGGGCTCCGGAGGGCTGGGCTCCGCCGGCGTGTCGCCTGGCGCGGCCGTCGCCGTCGACACGATTCACGCCCTGCTCGGACCTCGCCCGGTGCTGCAGTTGAAGGCGGGCCGGGACACTGTTTTCTTCGGTGTGGCGGCGGTCAGCGCGAGGGGATGGTCATGACCGTCGAGGCAGCGGAAATACCCGGACAAACTGGTACGGTCGGCGGGAACGCTTCCAAGGTCGGGGTTGCGGTCGGCAGTGGATCCGCATCGTGTGGCGGGGGCTGAATCGCCGGGAATCACCCTCGCGGGACCACCCGCTTGTCTACCCTGAGAGAGCCACGTAGGAAGGGCGGTGTCGCGTGGATCGCTGCGCGCTGTTCGTTGACGCCGGCTACGTGCTGGCGGACGGCGCGATGGCCGTGCATGGGACCCGCCATCGCGAGGCCGTCGCGTGGGACTTCCCCGGGCTGCTGCAACTCCTGACCGGCCTGTCCCGCGAGCGTACCGGCCTGCCGCTGCTGCGGTGCTACTGGTATGAGGCGACCATCGAGGGCCGCCGCACCCCCGAGCACGATGTGCTGGCCGACATCCCCGGGCTCAAGCTCCGGCTGGCCCGGATCCGGCCGGGCCGCCGTGAGGGCGTCGACGCGCAGGTGCACCGCGACCTCATGACGCTGGCCCGCAACAACGCCGTGTGCGACGCGGTCGTGGTCAGCGGCGACGAAGACCTGGCCCAGGTGGTCAGCGACGCGCAGGACCTCGGCATCAGGGTCACCGTCATGCAGATCGCCGCCGCCGACGGCGGCTGGTCGGCCTCCCGGACGCTGCGCCAGGAGTGCGACGACCTGATCGAGGTCGGCGGCAACAACCTCCGGCCCTACGTCACCCTGACGACCGCCCAAGACTCCGGGGTCACGCTCGGCAACGGCCAGCACCACCAGCAGTCGTCGGGCAACGGCCAGTCGCACGGCAACGGCGTGGTGCCGCTCGCGAACGGTTCACACGGTGGCGGCCGGTCGTCCTCCGGCCACAGGCGGCACTCCCCGCCGGCGCTTCCCGCGCAGCCCTCGACGCCGCCGTCCTACTCCTCCTATGGGCAGGAGGCGCAGACGACCCAGTCGCAGCCGGGCACCACGCCGCTGTCGCCGCAGCCGGGTCTGTCCCCGTCGTCCCCCTCCCAGTCGGCTCAGTCGGCCCAGTCACAGTCGGCGCAGTCACAGCCGGGGCAGCCCCAGGCGGGTCAGGGACAGTCGCCGCCGTCCCAGTCTTCTCCGTCTTCCCCGGCTCCGCCGCAGGCCCAGCAGCCGTCGTCGCACTCCGCGCCGTCGCCGTTGTCGTCACCGCTGTCGCCGCCGTCCTCACCGGGTCTGCCGTCCTCGTCGCCCCCGCCGCCGTCCGTGCCGTCCACACCGTCCGGGCCCGTGCAGCCGCAGTCGCACGCCGCGCCGACGTCACCGTCCGGCCCCTCCTCGCCGACGGTCCAGACTCCGGCCTCCCAGCCGTCGGGGCCGGGCCTCTACACGACTTCCGGCGGTGGCTACGCGCCGTCGCAGTTGGGGCCGTACACCGGGCCGCAGCCCGCGCCGGTGCCGGTGCAGAACACCGGCACCACCACGCTGGCCGAGGCGGTGAAGGCGGCGCACAAGGAGGGGCACGACTTCGGCGACTCGGTGGCCCGGGACGCGCCCGCGCTGTGGCTGGAGGCCGTGCTCGCGCGCAAGCCCCGCATGCCGTCCGACCTGGAGGCCCGCCTGCTCCAGGGCTCCTCGCTCCCGATCGACTTCCTCCTGCACGACGAGGTCCGCCACGCCCTCCGCCGCGGCTTCTGGGACGCCCTGGAACGCGCACGGCGATAAGCCGGCCGACGCCCGATGGACGGGCTGGCGCATCCGGCGCCGCAGCGACCGGACCGGCCCATGGGTTCGCGGGTCAGCCGAGGGCGTCGAAGCCTGCGCGGAGGTGGGCCACCCGCTCGCCGAGGTCGGTGAGCGCGCCGATGATCGTGGTGTCACGGGACTTGCCCGCCAGTTCGCGTACGTGGGTCAGTTCGTCCTCGACTGCCGCGATCCGCTGGGACAGCTCCCCCAGCACGGACGCATGGTCGGCGCCGGGCAGTTCGGCGGACAGCCGCTCGCGCAGCAGCGAGGCCTGCTCGCTGAGCCGCCGGTTCATGGTGTAGAGCTCGACGAAAACCGCGACCTTGGCCCGCAGCACCCACGGGTCGAAGGGTTTGGTCAGGTAGTCGACCGCGCCCGCGGCGTACCCACGGAAGGCGTAGTCGGGGGCGCTGTCGACGACGGTCAGGAAGATGATCGGGATGTTGCGGGTGCGCTCCCGCCGCTTGATGTGGGCGGCGGTCTCGAATCCGTCCATGCCGGGCATCCGCACGTCGAGCAGGATGAGCGCGAAGTCGGTCGACAGGAGGGCCTTCAGCGCCTCCTCGCCGGACCTGGCCCGGATGGGCACCACGTCCAGTGAGCTGAGGATCGCCTCCAGGGCGATCAGGTTCTCCTCGCGGTCGTCGACCAGCAGGACCCTGGCGCGGTCGGGCATCCGTCAGGCCTCCTCGGGAGCGTCGCGCAGCTCCGCGGGCGCCGCGTGACGCGCCCCCGAGCCTGCCCCCACGCTCGCCCCTGCGCCGCCGTCACCCCGGCTGCGCTGCAGCCAGCCGCGCAGCCGTTCGAGCAGCCGGTCGACGTCGACGGGCTTGGGCACGTAGTCGGAGGCGCCCGAGGCGATGCTCTTCTCCCGGTCGCCCCGCATGACCTTGGCCGTCAGCGCGATGATCGGCAGGTCGGCGAACTGCGGCATCTTCCGCACGGCGGACGTGGTGGCCCAGCCGTCCATCTCCGGCATCATGATGTCCATCAGCACGAGAGCGACGTCCTCGTTGCGTTCGAGTTGCTCGATGCCCTCCCGGCCGTTCTCGGCGTACACGACGGAGGCGCCGTGTCGTTCGAGGACGCTGGTGAGCGCGAAGACGTTGCGGATGTCGTCGTCCACGATCAGGATCTTCGCACCGTTGAGGGGGTCCTCGCCGCCCTGCCACTCCTGCGGCTCGACGGCCTGGGCCATATGCGGGACCGGCGGCTCGGCCTGCGGCGGGATCTCCGGGGTGAAGCCGGTGACGGCCACCTCGGGGGCGCTGACCTCCTCGTCGTCGATCGGCACGGCGGCGATCGCGCCTCCGTCGTGGGCCGCGAGCGGGCCGGTGTAGGAGAGCGGCAGGTAGAGGGTGAAGACGCTGCCCCGGCCCGGCGCGCTGTCCACGTGGATCTCGCCGCCGAGCAGGCGGGCGATCTCACGGCAGATCGACAGGCCGAGCCCGGTGCCGCCGTACTTGCGGCTGGTGGTGCCGTCGGCCTGCCGGAACGCCTCGAAGATCACTTCGAGCTTGTCCGGGGCGATGCCGATACCGGTGTCCACGACCTTGAAGGCGAGGATGTTGTCGTCCAGCACCTGCAGCGTCTCGTCGACGTAGAGGACGTCGGGAGACGCCGGGGCCACCTCCAGCCGGACCTCGCCCTTCGGAGTGAACTTCACGGCGTTCGACAGCAGGTTGCGCAGCACCTGCTGGAGGCGCTGCTCGTCCGTGTGCAACTCGTCCGGTACGGCCGTGTCGACCTGGACGACGAACGAGAGGCCCTTGTCCTGGGCGAGCGGCGCGAAGGTGGCCTCGACGTAGTCGACCAGCCGGGGCAGCGACAGCTCCTGCGGATGGATGTCCATCCGGCCGGCCTCCACCTTGGACAGGTCGAGGATGTCGTTGATCAGCTGGAGCAGCGCGGAGCCCGCGTCGTGGATCGTCCGGGCGAACTCCACCTGCTGAGAGGTGAGGTTGCCCTCGGTGTTCTCCGTGAGGAGCTTGGCGAGCACGAGCAGGCTGTTGAGCGGAGTGCGCAGCTCGTGTGACATGTTCGCGAGGAACTCGGACTTGTAGCGGGACGAGACGGCCAGCTGCTCGGCGCGCTCCTCCAGAGTGCGGCGGGCCTGTTCGATCTGGAAGTTCTGGATCTCGATGGCGCGGTTCTGCTTGGCCAGCAGGGCCGCCTTGTCCTCCAGCTCGGCGTTCGACCTGCGCAGCTCCTCCTGCTGGCGCTGCAACTCGTCCGAGCGCTCCTGCAGCTCGGTCGCGAGACGCTGCGACTCCGTGAGCAGGTCTTCCGTACGGGAGTTGGCGATGATCGTGTTGATCGTCACCCCGATGGTCTCGACCAGCTGGGTCAGGAACGCCAGGTGGACCTCGCCGAACTGGTTGAACGAGGCCATCTCCAGCACGCCGAGGACGTGGTTCTCGAACAGAATCGGCAGAACCACGATCTGGGCGGGTGCCGACCTGCTGAGCCCGGTCTCGATCGTGATGTACTCACCGGGCACGTTCTCCAGGATGATCTGCTTGGCCTCCTGGGCGGCCTGCCCGACGATGCCGTCGCCGAGGGCGAACCGGTCACGGGGGCTGGACCCCGGCTGGATGCCGTACCCGGCGATCAGCCGCAGCTCGCCGTCCTGCATGAGATAGCAGGCGCCGTGGCTGGCCGACACGAGCGGCGTCAGCTCGCTCATGATCAGCCGGGAGACCTCGATGAGGTCGCGGTGGCCCTGCATGAGGCGGGAGATCCGGGCCAGGTTGGACTTGAGCCAGTCCTGCTCCTGGTTGGCCGTCGTGGTGGCGCGGAGGTTGGACACCATCGTGTTGATGTTGTCCTTCAGGTCGGCCAGCTCGCCCTCGGCGTCCGCGGTGATCGACTGCGTGAGGTCGCCGCGGGCGACGGCGCTGGTGACGGCGGCGATCGCGCGCACCTGGGTGGTGAGGCGCCCGGCCAGCTCGTTGACGTTCTCGGTGAGGCCCTTCCAGATGCCCTCGACGCCCTCGACCCGGGCCTGGCCGCCGAGGCGGCCCTCCGAGCCGACCTCGCGGGCGACGCGGGTGACCTCGGACGCGAAGGAGGACAGCTGGTCGACCATCCGGTTGATCGTGGTCTTGAGGGCGAGGATCTCGCCCTGGGCGTTGACGTCGATCTTCCGGGTGAGGTCGCCGTTGGCCACCGCAGTCGTCACCTCGGCGATGTCGCGCACCTGGTAGGTCAGGTTGTTCGCCATCGAGTTGACGTTGTCGGTGAGGTCCTTCCACACGCCGGAGCCGCCGCGCACGCGGGCCTGGCCGCCGAGGCGGCCCTCGGTGCCGACCTCGCGGGCGACGCGGGTGACCTCGTCGGCGAAGGCGGAGAGCTGGTCCACCATCGTGTTCATGGTGTCCTTGAGCTGGAGGATCTCGCCCTGGGCGTCGACGGTGATCTTCTTGGTGAGGTTGCCCTGGGCGACGGCGGTGGAGACGGCGGCGATCTGGCGGACCTGGGAGGTGAGGTTGTTGGCCATGAAGTTGACGTTGTCG
>NZ_JAFCNB010000033.1 GCF_017896165.1 Microbispora oryzae | reverse complement strand
GCCCGCGCGGCGGCGGGGTGCTGAGCTTCGTGCTGCTGATCGCGCAGATGATCCCGGGGATCATCATGGCGATGGGGTTCTACGCCATCTACCTCAGCACGGGCGTGCTGAACACCGTGCCCGGCCTTATCGTGGCCGACTCCACGCTGGCCGTGCCGTTCGCCGTCCTGATCCTCACGACGTTCATGTCCGGGATCCCCGAGGAACTCCTCCAGGCGGCCCGGGTGGACGGCGCGGGACTTGTGCGGGTGTTCTGGTCCGTGGTGCTGCCGATCAGCCGGAACTCGATCATCACGGTGTCGCTGTTCGCGTTCCTGTGGGCGTGGTCGGACTTCATCTTCGCCAGCACGCTCGACCAAGGCGGCGCCGGCCAGCCGATCACCCTCGGCATCTACCACTACATCGGCAACAACAACCAGCAGTGGAACGCCATCATGGCCACGGCCGTCGTGGCGTCCATTCCCGCCGCCGTGCTGCTCGTCATCGCCCAGCGCTACGTGGCCGCCGGTGTCACGGCGGGCGCGGTGAAGCACTGACCGGCGCTCCTCCCGAACGAAGGGAATCTCACTCCATGACCGTCGCCGCAGGCCCGGTGTTCTCCCCGCAGGAAATCCCGTTCAGCTTCCGCGGATCCTGGTTCGACTTCTCCCCGGTGATCGCGGAGAAGACCTATGCCCAGGATATTCATCTGGTGTCGCATCAGACCGGAATGCATCCCATCCTGCGGCTGATCCCCACCGCGGAGGGAGCCCCCGCCGAGACGGCCGTCACCGCGACACCCCACCTGCTCACCTGGACCGCCGAGGCAGGCCGGATCGAGCTCGCCTACGAGACCCCCGACACCGTACGGGTGCGCGGTGAGGGCCTGGGGCTGCGGCTCCTCGCGGCCGATCCGGTCCTGACGCCGTTCAGCGGCCCGTACTTCTACCGGGACCCCGTGGACGGGTCGTGGGTCTTCACCGTGTACCAGACGGGGCGTCGCTATCGCGTCACACTCCTGCACGGCCGGATCAGCGCGAACCCCGGCACGCAGTCGCTCGGCGCGGCGGAACGCGGCGTCGTCCTGCCCGCCGACGGCGAGGCGTGGGAGATCGCGGTGGAGGAGTACGAGACCGCACGCGCCCCCTACCGGAGCGGAAGCGCGTTCGAGGAGGTCGTCGCGGCGGCGCGGGCGGAGTTCGAGACGTTCCGCGACGCGGTGGCGCCCTGGCGCAGTGACCGCACGCCCGCCGCCGAACTGGCCGCCTACGTCCTGTGGTCGGCCACGGTGCGACCCGCCGGATTCATCACCCGCCCCGCCGTGCTGATGTCCAAGCACTGGATGGACAAGGTGTGGAGCTGGGATCACTGCTTCAACGCCATCGCGCTCGGGGGCGGCCTGCCCGATCTGTCCTGGGACCAGTTCCGGCTGGTCTTCGACCACCAGGACGCCGCCGGCGCGCTGCCCGACTCGGTGACGCATTCCGAGATCCTCTACAACTTCGTCAAGCCGCCCATCCACGGCTGGGCGCTGGGCCGGCTGCGTCCGCTGCCCGAGGAGGACGCCTCCGAGGTCTACCGGCTGCTCGAACGGTGGACCTCCTTCTGGCTCACCCATCGGCGGGTCCCCGGCCGTCCGTTCGCGCACTACCAGCACGGCAACGACAGCGGGTGGGACAACGCCACCACCTTCGATCCCGAGCGGGTCGTGGAGACCGCCGATCTCGCCGCGTTCCTCGTCCTCCAGATGCGCGAGCTCGCCCGCCTGGCCGCGGAACTCGCCCTGCCGGAGGAGTCGGCGCGCTGGTCCGAGGAGGCCGACCGCATGCGCGAGGCGCTGCTCGCCGAGCTGTGGACCGGCGACCGGTTCGTCGCCAGGGGGGCGCAGTCGGGGCAGACGTGGTCAAGCGACAGCCTGCTCGACCTGATGCCGATCGTGCTGGGGGAGGAACTGCCCGACGCCGTCCGGGAGGCGCTGGCCGCGCGCATCGAGAAGCATCTGACGGCGTTCGGGCTCGCGACCGAGCTGCCCACGTCCACGCGCTACCTGGACGACGGGTATTGGCGGGGGCCCATCTGGGCGCCCTCGACCATCCTGATCGAGGACGGCCTGCGCCGCGCCGGCTACACGGACCTGGCCGACGAGATCAGCGCCCGCTTCCGGGACCTGTGCGAGAAGTCGGGGTTCGCGGAGAACTTCGACGCCCGCAGCGGCGCCGGGCTCCGCGACCGTGCCTACACCTGGACGGCCAGCGCCTATCTCATGCTCGCCGCCGCCCACGAGCGCCGGGCCGCTGGATGACGACGCGGCCGGCCTGATCCACAAGGCCGGTGGGCGTCGGCCGGCGCGTGATCGTCGAAGCGATTCGACTGGGGGTGTCCCGCCCCGGAGCGTCCGGCGCGGAGAAGCGGTGACACCGGGACATGTGAGGGCCCGGCGGCGAGAGGATCTCGCCGCCGGGCCGTTCCGTTCGGGGCCCTTTCCTTTTCCGCCCAGGCGGTCCGCGCGCCTAGACGGTTCCGGGCCCGTCCCGGCCGGTCACGGGGTCAGCTTCGGTTCCACTTCTGGCTGGTCGTGCCGGTGCAGGACCACAGCTGCACCTTCGTGCCGTTCGCGGTCCCGAAGTTGCTCGCCTCCATGCACTTGCCGGACTGCACACCGGTGATGGTGCCGTCGGCGTTGACGTTCCACTGCTGGTTGGTCTGGCCGTTGCAGTCCCAGATGATCACCTGTGTGCCGTTCGCGGTGCCCTGAGCGTTGGCGTCCAGGCACTTGTTCCCGTAGACCTGCAGCTGCTTGGACGAGGTGTACGTCCACTGCTGGTTGGCCTGGCCGTTGCAGTCCCACAGCTGAAGCTGGAGACCGTTGGTCGTGCTCGCGTTCGGGACGTCCAGGCACCGGTTGGCGTTGACGTTGCGCAGCACCGACGTCGAGCCCGACCCTGACGGAGACACACTCGGGCTCGGGCTGGGCGACGCCGTGCTCCCGTTCGGGGGCAGGAGGGTGATGGTGAAGGTGTCGTCGACGGCGGTGTGGGGGAGGTTGACGGTCGTGCCGTTGTTGGACAGGGTCACGACGGTGTCCTGGACGGTGACGGGTCCGGTGACGGCGCCGCCGCTGTTGTAGGGGATGCGCTGGGTGAGGACGCGGACCTGGTTGTTCTGGACGATGCCGCTGGTGGTGTTCAGGTTCTGGAGGTTGACGGCGACGTTGCCGGTGGTGGTGCCGCCGCCGACGAGGATCTTGGCGTTGCCGCTGTCCTTGGTGGCGAAGGCGTCGTAGTTGGCGCTGGGGGTGACCGCGGCGATCTGGCCGGTCTGGGAGCCGTAGAAGCGGTAGACCCACCATTCGCCCTTGGTGGAGTACTGCCCGGCGGAGTTGTGGGTCAGCAGGTTGGCCAGGTCGTTGTGCAGGTTGCTGCCGCCGGCCCAGTTGGCGCGCAGGCCGTCGGCGCCGGCGCGCTCCAGGCGGGAGATGTACCAGGCGCCGTCGGCGGGGTTCTGCTCGTTGGAGGCGCCGTACTCGTTGATCTGGTACGGGCGGGGGTGGGCGATGCCCCGGGAGTCGAGTGTGGTGTTGGCGGTGGAGACGTTGCTGACCGGGTCGCCGGGCAGGGAGTGCCAGCTGACGATGTCGGGCACGACGTTGTTGGCCTTGACGTAGTCGAGGTACTGGGTCCACCAGCCGCCGGTGGACGGCACTCCCGCGAAGCTGGGGCCGACGATCAGGTGGGAGGGGAAGGCGGCGCGGATGCGCTGGTAGGCGCGTTTCCACATGTCGAAGTACTGCGATTGGGTGCGGTTCCAGAAGATGGTGATGTTGGGTTCGTTCCACAGGTCCCATTCGACGGGGACGCCGGTGGCCTGGACGTCGTTGATGAGGCGGGTGAGGAAGTTGTCGTAGTCGGTCCAGTTGCCGTTGTCGCCGGGGAAGCGGGAGATGGGGTAGCCGTCGGCGCCCCACAGGTCGTGGACGAGCAGGACGAATTTGCCGCCGAGGGCTTGGGTGCGCAGCATCTGGGCGCGGGTGGCGTTCCAGCGGCGGTCGTACTTGCCGGAGACCCAGCCGCCGGGGCTGTCGAGCTGGGCGCCGCCGGCGCGCATGTACTGGAACTTCACGTCGGTGAAGTAGTTGTCGGCGGGGGCTGCGCCGTTCTCGGTCATGCCGTAGATCCAGCCGGAGGCCCGGTAGGTCGGCGAGCCGTTGGTGGTGGCGAAGTTGACCGTGATGGACTGGTCGGCCGCCTGGGCGGGCGCGGCGGACAGCACCGAGGCGGCGACGAGCGCGCCGAGGGACAGCAGCGCGGCGAGACCGCCCCGGCGTCCGCGCCGCCTACGAGATCCGGCGTCCCTACTGGTTGCGGTGTCCCTACTGGTTGTGGCGTCCACTGGTGACTCCTTGGACATCGGGGGGTGTTGGGGATCGCAGGACGGACCACGGGCCTGCCCTGAGCTTGGTGGTGTCGCGGATGCCTAGCGCACGGGTGCGGGACCGGTGGTGGCCCGCAGGGAGATCGGCGGGGTGAACAGCAGGTGCCGGGGCGGCGCATCCGGCGTGGAGATGCGTTCGAGCAGCAGTTCCACGGCCTGCGTGCCCATTTCCATCGGCACGTCGGCCGCGGTCAGCGGGGGCCGGAAGTCCTCCGCCCAGTGGCGGGCCACCACACCGGTGATGGACAGGTCTCGCGGGACGACGACGCGGGCCTGTTCCAGGGCGCGGTGAATACCGGGCAGGGCGGCCTCGTTGATGGTGACGATCCCGGTGACGGCGGGGTGTTCGTCGCGCAGCCGCTCCATGCAGGACTGGCCGGCGCTCGCCTCGTCCGCGCAGCACAGGTGGACACCGGTGATGCCACGCTGGTCGGTGGCCTCGGTGAACCCGGACAGGGCACGCTGCGCCGGCCCGTATCCGGAGGCGACGAGCTCGGCCGACCGGTTGACCAGTGCCACCTGGCGGTGGCCGAGGTCGGCGAGGTGGTGCACGCACCGAGAGATCAGCGTGGCGTAGTCGACGTCGACCCAGCAGGTGCCGTGCGGGTTGGCGGTGTGGCCGATGGTGACGAACGGCAGACCGGTCTGCTGGAGCCGGTCGACCCGCTCGTCCTCCAGGCGGATCTCCATCAGGATGACGCCGTCCACCCGCCGGCCGCTGATCATCCGTTCGAAGGACCGGTCGTGGTCGCCGCCCGAGGGCGAGAGCAGCACGTCGAGGTCGACCCGGGCCGCCGCCTCGACGACGCTGGCGACGAAACCGAGCTGCATGTCGGTCAGCCGCAGGCTGGCCGGAGGTATCACCAGGCCGAGGGTGCGGGTCCGGCCCTCCTTGAGCGCCCGGGCGGCGGCGTTGGGACGGTAGCCCAGCTCGTCGATGACGGCCTGGATGCGTCGCCGGGTCTCTTCGGAGACCGCCCGCTTGCCGCTCAGGGCGTACGAGACGGTGCTGCGTGACACTCCGGCCCGGCGGGCGATTTCGCCGATGTTCATCTCGCACTCCTCGGAATCGTTCTGGCGCGGGCAGCGCGGACGAGCAGGTTAGTGCACATGGCGGGGTGGGCCCGCTCATAACAGAAGAAGGGTGAGCCGCGTCATCGAACCGATTCGCACGCAGCTTAGGATCGGCCGGCGCGGCATGTCAATGGTGCGTGTCCCCGACGTGAACGGGGTGTTTCGTCGGTTCTCCCCAGGCTCTCCCAGCTGCCGTCCCGGCTGCCCACGCGGGCGTTCCACGCCGCTCCGGCATCGCCGCGATCGCTCGGGACGGCCGGCCGCCTGCGGCATCCATGAAAGTTTCATCGGCTCCGTTCTCGCGCGATTTCGGGCCATACCTCGTCGAACGCGAGTGAGAAGGCGCCCACGGGCCGGGCGCTCCGGCCGGGCGCGAGTGATCCTTGACAGGCCCTCGTCACGTCGGGTTAGCTCCGCCGCACCAGCACCTGCCCGCGACGACGCACGGTCCCCTGTCCTCGACTCAGGTATGCCCATTGCGCCGAATCGATTCGCTGCGATTCCCGGCAATGTGACGTTCGTACGACTGGCTTCCGGAACCGGAGCGCGCGAACGCCGGTTCCCTCATCCGCGGAGGTACTCATGCGATTGATCAGTTGGTTTCGGCGGTCGTCTTCGGCTGGTGGTGTGTGGCGGCGGTCGGTTGTGGTGGCGTGGGTGCTGGTCGTGGTGGGGGCGGGGGTGGGGGTGACGGTGGTGGATCAGGTTGCCCGGCCGGTCGCTGCGGCGGCGGTGGCGCAGGTGGCGGTGCCGCCGATGGGGTGGGCGTCGTGGAACACCTTCGCGGCGCAGATCAACTACAACGTGATCAAGGCGCAGGCGGATGCGTTGGTGTCGTCGGGGATGCGGGACGCGGGTTATCAGTACGTCAACATCGATGAGGGCTGGTGGCAGGGGACGCGGGATGCGGCGGGCAACATCACGGTGGATGCCGCCGAGTGGCCGGGTGGGATGAAGGCGATCGCGGATTACATCCACAGTAAGGGGCTGAAGGCGGGGATTTATACCGACGCGGGGCGGAACGGGTGTGGGTATTACTACCCGACGGGGCGTCCGGCGGCGCCGAACAGTGGGAGTGAGGGTCATTACGACCAGGATTTCCTGCAGTTCTCGCAGTGGGGTTTCGATTTCGTGAAGGTCGACTGGTGCGGGGGCAGCGCGGAGGGGTTGAATCCGCGGTCGGCGTATCAGGCGATCAGTGCGGCGGTCGATCGGGCGAGTGCGCAGACGGGGCGGCCGTTGGTGTTGTCAGTGTGTAACTGGGGGGTGCAGTCGCCGTGGGATTGGGCGCCGGCGATTTCGACGATGTGGCGGACCAGTGGCGACATCATCTACTGGGGGGAGAACGCGTCGTTGGATCGGGTGCTGGCGAACTTTGATTCGGCGCAGCATCCGGGGGCGCAGAGTGTGGGGCATTACAACGATCCGGATATGTTGATCGTGGGGATGAACGGGTTTTCGGCGGCGCAGAATCGTACGCATATGGGGTTGTGGGCGATTTCTGGGGCGCCGTTGCTGGCGGGGAACAATCTGGCGTCGATGAGTGCGGAGACGCGGTCGATTCTGACGAATCGTGAGGTGATCGCGGTGGATCAGGATGCGTTGGGGCGTCAGGGTGTGAAGGTGGCTGAGGATCAGTCGGGGCGGCAGGTGTACAGCAAGGTGCTGTCGGGGACGAACCGGCGGGCGGTGGTGTTGCTGAACCGGACGACGTCGGCGGCCTCGATCACCGCCCGCTGGTCGGATCTGGGGTTGAGCGGTCCTGCCGCGGTGCGCAATCTGTGGACCGGGACCGACGCCGGGACCTTCACCGGCGGTTACACCGTGACCGTCCCCGCCCGCGAAGCCGTCCTGATCACCGTCACCTCGACCGGCGCTACACCGTCCGTCACACCCAGCCAGACACCCACCCAGACACCGACCCAGACTCCGACGACACCCGCCACCACCGCGATCCGGGGTGTGGGTTCGAACCGGTGCGTGGACGTGAACGGTGTCTCGCAGTCGAACGGCGCGCAGGTGCAGATCTGGGACTGCAACGGGCAGGCGAACCAGCAGTGGACCTCCACCAGTGCCAGTGAGCTGCGGGTGTATGGCAACAAGTGCCTGGACGTGAACGGCGGCGGCACCGCCGACGGGTCAAGCGTGATCATCTGGGACTGCAACGGGCAGAACAACCAGAAGTGGCGCTTCAACTCCGACGGCTCCCTGACGGCCGTCGGCGCGAACAAGTGCCTGGACGTCCCCAACAGCGGCACCGCCAACGGGACCAAGCTCCAGATCTGGACCTGCAACGGGCAGGCCAACCAGCGCTGGACCCGCGTCTGACCTGACGCGCCTCATCGGGTCGCCCGCCGTACCGGGTGTGAGCCGGTACGGCGGGCGACATCCGCCGCGTCCGTGAAAGTTTCACGACTCGCCACACTAAGCACCACATAACAACACCGTCGTGCGTACTCATGTTGACTTCCGTCGGATCGGCCGACAGTTTTTATGGATCTATGGCGGAAGTCGTTGACTAACCGCTTCGGTTCGGTTCGTGGGTGAGGAGTGAGATGGGTAGGTTCGTTCGGTGGGTGGTGGCGGTTGTGGTGGCCGTCGCGGGGTGTGTGGTGGTGGTCGGGGGGGTTTCTGCGCCGGCGGTGGCGTTGGACAACGGGCTGGCGCGTACGCCTCAGATGGGGTGGAACGACTGGAACAGCTTCTTCTGTAATGTCAACGAGTCGTTGATCCGTCAGACGGCGGATGTGATGGTGTCCAGTGGGATGGCGGCGGCGGGGTATCGGTACGTCAACATCGATGACTGCTGGTCGACCAAGAGCCGGAACGCGGCGGGGGATCTGGTGGCCGATCCGGCGAAGTTCCCGAGCGGGATGAGGGCGCTGGCCGATTACGTGCATGGTAAGGGTCTGAAGCTGGGGATCTATTCGTCGGCGGGGACGACGACGTGTGCGGGGTATCCGGCGAGTTTGGGGTATGAGGCGCGGGACGCGGCGTTGTGGGCGTCGTGGGGGATCGATTATCTGAAGTACGACAACTGCGGGGATCATCAGGGCAAGAGCGGGGTGCAGCGGTATACCGCGATGCGGGACGCGCTGGCGGCGACGGGGCGGCCGATGCTGTTCAGTTTGTGTAACTGGGGGCAGGAGTCGGTGTGGACGTGGGGGATGGGAGTGGGGAACTCCTGGCGGACCACGGGTGATATCGGGGGGAATTTCGGGTCGGTGACGAGCATCATCGATCAGCAGGTGGGGTTGGACGCGTATTCGGGGCCGGGTGGGTGGAACGACCCGGACATGCTGGAGGTCGGTAACGGGTTGACCGGTGCGGAGGGGCGGGCGCATTTCAGTATGTGGGCGTTGCTGAACGCGCCGTTGATCGCGGGTAACGACATCCGGACGATGAGTGCCGAGACGCGGGAGACGCTGACGAACACCGAGGTGATCGCGGTGGATCAGGACTGGGGCGGCCGTCAGGGCACGAAGATCAGTGATAACGGGAATCTGGAGGTGTGGCGGAAGCCGATGTCGGACGGGTCGGTCGCGGTGGTGCTGTTGAACCGGGGGACGAGCACGGCGACGATCTCGACGTCGGCTTCGGCGCTGGGGCTGGGTGCGGCTTCGTCGTATTCGGTGCGGGATCTGTGGGCGCACACCAACGCCACCACGTCGGGGTCGGTGAGTGCGTCGGTGGCCGGTCACGCCGCGGCGATGTTCCTGGTCCGCGGTGGTGGGCTGGTCTCCCCCTCCGCCACACCATCCGCGACACCGTCCGCGTCGCCGACCGGCGGGTCGGGGTCGGGCGCGGTCAAGGCGGTCGCCTCCGGGAGGTGCCTGGACGTGTCCGGTGCTTCGCAGTCCAACGGCGCGCAGGCGCAGATCTGGGACTGCAACGGCCAGTCCAACCAGCAGTGGACCTCCACCAGTGCCAGTGAGCTGCGGGTGTATGGCAACAAGTGCCTGGATGTGAACGGTGGCAGCACGGCCAACGGCGCCACGGTGATCATCTGGGACTGCAACGGGCAGAACAACCAGAAGTGGCGCTTCAACGCCGACGGCACCATCACCGCCGTCGGCGCGAACAAGTGCCTCGACGTGCCCAACAACGCCACCGCCAACGGCACCAAACTCGTCATCTGGGACTGCAACGGCGGCTCCAACCAGCGCTGGACCCGCACCTGACCCAACCGGCCGATGCCGGTCTCACGGGATCCGTGAGACCGGCACCGGCCCTCGTTCTCTCACGGGGCGTTTTCGAGGGAGGGTGGCCCGGCGAGCCGCCGGGACCTCGCGGAGACCCGGATCGAATGGACCGCGGGCAGGGCGAGCGCGAGCCAGATGAGCGCGAACCCCGCCCACCGGGCCGCCGGCATGTGTTCGTGGAAGACCGTGACACCGAGGACGAACTGCAGGACCGGCGCGAGGTAGAGGACGATCCCGAGGGTCGACAGAGGGATCCTGACCGCCGCCGCGCCGAAGCAGAGCAACGGCCCCGCGGTGACGAGTCCTCCGCCGATCAGCAGCAGGGCGTGACCGGTCCCCATCGTGGTGAAGGTCGCCTCGCCGCGGGCACCCAGCACGGCCATTCCGACGAGGGCGGGAACGGCCATCACCGCCGTCTCCGCGGCGAACCCCTCGACGGCGGGCAGATTCAGGCGCTTCTTGAAGGCGCCGTACGCGGTGAACGTGAGCGCCAGGGACAGGGCGAGCCAGGGCGGGCGCCCGTAGTCGGCGGTGATGACGCAGACCGCGGCCGTGCCGAGGGCGACCGCCGCCCACTGGACCACGGACAGCCGTTCCCGCCACAGCAGCATTCCGGCCGCGATGGTCGTCAGCGGTGTGATGAAGTAGCCGAGCGACGTCTCGACGACCTCGCCGGCGTTGACGCCCCAGATGTAGATGCCCCAGTTGAGCGACACGGACAGCGCGGCCAGCACGAGCTGGAGCCGGGTCTCGCGCCGGGAGGCGACCGCACGCAGCATCTGCCGGCGGCGGAGGAGGGTGACGATGAGCAGGGCCACCACGCACGACCAGAAGATCCGGTGCAGCAGGATCTCGACGGCCCCGGCTGGTTTGAGTAGCGGCCAGTAGAGAGGGAACATCCCCCACTGCGCGTAGGCGGCGACCGCCAGGACCAGCCCGGCGCGGTGCCGGTTCATCGCGCGGGACGGCAGATCAGCGTCCGCTCCGTGCCCCGGCGCAGGCGGTAGTCGACGTCGATCAGCCGGGTCTCGATGCCCGCCTCCGCGGCCAGCGACCGCAGCCGGGGGAGTTCCTCGTACGGCCGGCCGCTCGTGTCGGTGAGGGGGTGGATCCTGACCTCGCGCGCCACCCGGACGAGCTCCCGCACCGCCCGGACGTGCCATGACAGGTCGAACAGGTTGGAGTAGGAGAACAGGAGGTTCGGCACCAGGGCGAGGTCGAAACTGCCGTCGGGGAAGGGCAGGTGAGGCAGCGCCGCGGGCAGGTAGCGGCCCCGGTCCAGAGCGTAGTCGGCGAGGAAGCGCTGTGCCGACCGCTCCCGCCGCCGCAGGTAGACGTCCACTCCGCCGGTCCACGAGAAGTCGTAGAGCTCACCGGCCGTGCCGGCCCTGCCGACTCCCCGCCGCAGCTCGTCCCGGAGCAGATCCGCGAGCTCGCGCGGGGTCCGCGTGTAGATCGGATCGACGGCGACGGCCTGGCCGCCGAACTCGCGCACCCGGAAGGTGAAATCGCTCGCGCCCCCGGGACAGTCGAGCACCCGCCCCGAGACGACCCCGTCGGCGTCGAGGCCGAACATCGAGAGGTACTCGTCGAAGTCGCGCGAGGTGACGAGAATCTGGTCGAGCGCGGGTAGGGCCGCGTCGTATTCCACCGATCTCACTTCTCCTCCATTACGGCGTTACGGCGGGGACCAGGCAGCTGACCACCAGACAGGCCTGGGCCATGGTCAATTCACCGAAGCCCGCGGGCTCGGCGAGCCCGCTCTCCGGCAGGGGGTCCGGCGCGACACGGCTCTCCCAGCGGAACCGGGTGCGCAGCCGTCCGGACGGCGGCCAGTCGGTCAGCCACTTCGCGACGAGTTCCCGCACGGCGGGCGCGAGCGCCGCCACGTGAGCCGGTCCGGACGCCGCGGCCGCCCCGACCCGCCGCAGCAGATCCTCGACCGCCACGAGGTCGTCTCCCTCCCGCTCCGGGGTCCACAGGAAGTACGGCGCCACCGGGGCGATGACGAACATGACCGGCGAGACCCAGGGCAGTTCGGCCGCCGCGGCGTCGTACATCCAGCCGACCTTGCCCGCCCGCCTGGCGAAGTAGCCCTTGGAACCCGGCGGGTGGCCCGCCATGGCGAGGGCGCCCCACTGGATGTGCACGTCGGGCCGCCCGTCGCCGGCGGGCCCGCGTCCTGGGCGATGGGCGCCGAGCAGGGCGTAGCTCAGCGCCACCACGTCCACGGAGGCCAGCGGCACGCTGGACGGCATCTCGCGCAGCACCGCGCCGAGCCCGTCGCGCGCGAGGGCCGCCTCCACAGGAGCAAGGGCGGCGGACACCAGCGCCTCGGCCGAGCCGTACCAGAGGTCCCCGGCACGGAACCCGCCGCGTTCGCGGACGACGGGGGTGCGGACCACACCGCCGTCCCGCCGGACCGTACGGCCGAACACCTGGGCCAGGGCCCGGTCGTCGGGCGCCCGGCGGACCAGGGCGACGAGGATTTCCCCGATCCGCCGCCGGTGCCGGGCCCACAGCGCGGAGTGGTGGTCGGCCGGGACCGGCCCGCGGTCGTTCTCCCGGTGCAGCCGGAGGAGCGGCATATCGCCGCCGTCCCGGCGCACCTGGACGTACGGCAGGAAGAGCGGTTCCGCGCGGTCGTGCGGGACGAACCGGTCGCCGTTCCACCGCAGCAGGCGGAGCTCCTCGCGCTGCCCGCCCCGCATCAGCGAGCCGGGCAGGAAGAGGGTGTCGCCGCCGTCGAGCCCCGCCGTCTCCGTCTGGGTGAAGTCGTAGAGCAGCGGGTAGCCGATGCCGAGCTCACGGCAGACGACGGCGTTGTAGTCGAGGATGCCGCTGCGTCCCCGCCAGATGTCGTCCCAGTCGCCCACGTGGCCGGTGCGGGGCGGGCGTCCCGGCGCCGCGCGCAGCGCACGGGCCAGCTCCGCCATGGTGACGTCCGACCGGCCCAGGTGACGCCACCGCATGCCCGACTCGCGGGCGTCGAGACGGGCCCAGTCGCGCTCGGTCTCCGGGCCCGCCAGGCCCAGTGATTCGAGCGTCGCCCATCCGCTCACCGGCGGGCCGCTTCGTGGAGCACCGCTTCGGCGATCAGGCGGGAGACGTCGAAGACCCGGCCGCGGGCGGGGCCCAGGTAGGCGGCGAGAGGGGAGATGTCGGTGCAGCCGACCAGCACCGCGGCGGCGGGCGCGGCCCAGCTCCCGCCCAAGATCTCGGCGAGCCCGTGGCCGAGCTCCGGGGTGGCTCCCGCCGTCTTCACCCGCTCGACCAGCGTCTGGATGTGGTGCTGCACGTCGTCGCCGGGGTAGTGGACCTCGATGCCGGCGTCCGCCAGGGGCTTCTCCAGGAGACCGAGACGGCGGGCCGGGCTGGTGACCGCCAGCGCCACGCTGGTCACGCCGGCCGCCGACAGTCCGGCGGCCACCGCCTCCCGCCCGTCCACGACGGGCGCGTCGACGGCGTCGCACAGTTCCTCGTAGTAGGCGTGGGTAGTGATCGACGTGAGCGCGAGCAGCCCGGAGCCGGCGGCCACGAGCCGCCGGGCCACCGACACGAGCTGGGGGAGGGGTGACGGCCCGGTCCCGGTGAGGTGCTCCAGGCGGCTGGGAATCGCCGGGTCGGAGATGAGCACCACCTCGGGGTGCCCGGCGTCGTCGTCCGCGTCGGTCGCCTCCACGAGGTGGCGATAGAACGTCGCACCCGCCAGCGGCCCGAGCCCCGCTATCACCCCGATCGGTACGCGGTAGGCGCTCATGCGCCCACGAGGACGCGCTTGAGGTGCCGGCCGCGATCCTTGAACGCGTTCCTGGAGTGGATCATCCGCCAGTTGTCCCAGACGAGCAGCGCGTTCCTGGCGATGGAGATCGCCCGATGCTCCCGGGCGAAGAACCGCTCGCCCACGTCGAGAAGGCGGCCGAGCAGCTCGTCGCCGGCGGGGTCGACGTTGTTCTGCGAGTAGCGGAGGATGACCCGCCCCCCGTGCTCGCTGAGGACGGGGTGGCGCGCCTCGATCACCACCCCGCGCCGGGCCAGCCCCTCGCTCGAGCGCCAGGTGTGGAGGGTGTCGCGCATTCTCCGCCTGTCGGCCTCGCCGAACCGCTCGAGCAGGGCGTACCCGTCGGCCAGCGTGGTCTCCCCGCCCGGCCCCTCAGCCGGGCGGACGCACCAGAGAGCGACGTATCGCGGGGGCCGTCCCGCGAGTTCGTAGCCCTCCGTGTGGGGGACCAGCGCCCGGGTGTTCCGCGAGTGATAGACGTCGTCCATTCCGGGTTCGGCGACGAGGTCCCACACCGGCCTGCCGTCGTACTGGGGGATGACGGCGCCGAGCCGGCTGACAAAGGCGAAGTGGTCGAATCCCGTTGGCAACTCGGAAAGATAGGCGTAGCCGTCGGCGTCGAGAAGCCGGCGCACCTCGTCCAGGTCGCTCACAGGCTCACCCATGTGGTTGAGTCGATGACGTTCCTGGCGACCGAAGGTCGGTGTCCATTCTCACCCCTTGACCGGAAAGAAATAATCCTTTGCGCAGGGACCGACATATTCAAGCGAGTCGTGTCATGGAAGTCAAGACGCCCGGAGCTGCGCGGATGCCACTCAGAGTGATAACCGCAGTAAGTGCCGCCGCCAAACGAATCGAGTTTTACCCGGGTGGTGACACTGTTCTTCCCCGGGTTGCGGGACGGCGCAGGCCGGTCGTATGGCGATGATGATTTATCATGGACTTCAAGAAAAGACAGTCATGAATATCGGCTATGGCCGCGTGGGGTCCGTCCGGGCCGGAGGATTATACGGCGCCGGCGGAAAGGCGTGCCCGCCCGATGCCGGCGGGTCACTGCGGTTTCCCGTCATCTCTCGCGGGGACGGTGCAGTCGGCCGACGGAAGACCGGCCCCGCCGCGCCCGTCTAGAGTCCCGGTGACGCCGGGGTACGGCTCTGGAGAGGGAGGTCGGTTGAGATGGAGACTCCGCACGGGGCCACGGGACCGCACAGGGTTGTGGTGATCGGATCGGGTTTCGGTGGGCTGTTCGCGACCAAGGCGCTGCGGCGGGCGCCCGTACAGGTGACGCTGATCGACCGGAACTCCTATCACCTGTTCCAGCCGCTGCTCTACCAGGTGGCGACGGGAATCCTGTCCCAGGGGGAGATAGCCCCGCCCATCCGGGAGATCCTGCGCGCGCAGCGCAACGTCCAGGTGCTGCTCGGGGAGGTGACCTCGATCGACCTCGGCGCGCGCACGGTGACCTCGCAGGTCCTGGGCACCACGACGGTCACGCCGTACGACAGCCTCATCGTCGCGGCGGGCTCGGGCCAGTCCTACTTCGGCAACGACCGGTTCGCGGAGTTCGCTCCCGGGATGAAGTCGGTCGAGGACGCCCTGCGGCTCCGGTCGCTGATATTCGCGGCGTACGAGATGGCCGAGCTTGAGCCCGACGATCGGGCGCGGGCGCCGTGGCTGAGCTTCGTGGTCGTCGGCGGCGGCCCGACCGGGGTGGAGATGGCCGGCCAGCTGGCCGAGCTGTCCCGGCACAGCCTCAAGAACAATTTCCGCAGGTTCGATCCCGCCGACGCGAAGGTCGTGCTGGTGGAGGCGACCGGCGGAGTGCTGACCGGATACGGGCCGCGGCTTTCCGGGCGGGCCCGGCGCGACCTCGAACGACTGGGCGTCGAGGTGCGTGTGGACGCGCCGGTGGTCGGGGTCGACGCGGACGGCGTCGACGTCATGGGGCCCGACGGGGTCCGTGGCCGGATCACGGCGAAGACGAAGATCTGGGCGGCCGGGGTGAGCGTGTCGCCGCTGGGCGATCTGCTCGCCCGGGCCTCCGGCGCCGAGCGGAACCGCGCCGGCCAGCTCGCCGTGCTGCCCGACTGCACGCTGCCCGGCCATCCGGAGGTCTTCGTGGTCGGGGACATGATGCGGCTGGGAGAGGTGTCCGGCCTGGCCCAGGTGGCGATCCAGAGCGGGGAGTTCGCCGCGGCAAAGATCCGGGCGCGGCTGGCCGGGAAGCCCGGCCCGGCGGCCTACCGCTACCGCGACAAGGGAATGCTGGCGACGATCGCGCGCTTCCGGGCGATCGCGGCGATCGGCCCGCTGCGGCTGTCGGGCTTCTCCGCCTGGGTGCTCTGGCTCGCCGTCCACCTGTTCTATCTCGTCGGGTTCAAGAACCGCGTCACCGTCGTCCTCCACTGGGCGGTGACCTTCCTGACCAACGGCCGGTCCGAACGCACCAGCACGGCACCGGGGGCCGCCCGGCCGCCCTCATGGAAGGATCCGGACACGGCCGCCGGGGAGACCCGGTTCCGGGCGTGACCCGCGTCAGGGACGCCGTCCGTCCGGAGCGTGGCCGGTCGCCTCGTACTCGAACCAGTCGAAGGCGGCGCTGCCCTCGGTGACGTACATGCCGACGACCCGGCCGGTGAATCCGGTGGCGACCTCCGTCGACAGGTAGCGCCCGTCGAGCTCGGCCAGCAGGGCCGGAACGCCGTCGACCTCCACGGAGAAGCCGAGCGTGTCCGGACCGCCGACGCCGACGCCGACCGGCTCGCCGTCCGCGTCCACCGGCCCGACGAGGGACGGCGGGAGGAGATCGGTCGTGCGGTCCTCGACGACGAGGGTGACCGGGCCGGGCGGCACGGCGCGCCGGGCGACGGTCTGGCGCAGCGGGCCGATCCTGGCGTTCACCGACGCCACGCCCTCGTGCACCTCGAGGTCGTAATGGTGGGCCTCGTCGAGCCGCACGGACACGCCGGCCCGGCCGGATCCGGGGTCGAGGCGGACGCGGAAACGGCAGTCGTGGTGCTGCTGGCGCCGCCCGACGAAGGTGTGGCCCGGCCGGTCGAGCGTCGGGCCGGTGGCGTGCAGCGTCAGCCAGCCGGGCCGCTCGGTCAGCGACCAGGAACCGTCCGGGCGGGCACGCGGGGAGATCCAGCACGGCGCGAGCCCGGCGGCGTCGAAGTCGTCCCTGGCCGGGGGAGTGGGGAGGGGATGCCAGGAGGCGGGCGCCTCGTGGCGCTCCTCGACCGGCCCGGCCACGGGCCAGCCGTCCGCCCACCGCACCGGGGTGAGGAACGTCTCGCGGCCGAGCACCTGGAACTCCGGGGTGAAGCCGTGGTTGCGGGTGGCCAGCAGGATCATCCACCACGTGCCGTCGGGCGCGCACACCATGTCGGCGTGGCCGGTGCTCTGGATCGGCCGGGCGGTCCCGCGGTGGGTCAGGATCGGGTTGACCGGCCCCGGCTCGAACGGCCCGCGCGGCGACCGGGCACGGGCGATCGAGACGGCGTGCGCCCGCTCGGTGCCGCCCTCCGACATCAGCAGATACCACCACTCGCCGATGTGGAACAGGTGCGGGGCCTCGGGATAGCGGCCGCCGGTGCCCGACCAGATCGGGATCGGCCCCTCCAGCGCCTTGCCGCTCGACGGGTCGATCCGCGTGGTGCGGTTGCCCGAGGTCGTGCACCAGCACTCGCCGTCGTCGTCCCACGCGAGGTCGGGATCGATGCCCGGCAGATCGAGCCAGACCGGATCCGACCACGGGCCCCCCGGCCGTTCGGCGGTCACGAAGAAGTTGCGCTCGCTGTCCATATTGGTGGTGATCATGTAGAACAGGCCGCCATGGTGCCGGATCGTCGGCGCGTAGATCCCCCCGGAGGCGGGAACCCGCGGGGGCAGCGGAAGCTGGGACGGCCGGTCGAGCACGTTGCCGATCTGCCGCCAGTGCACCAGGTCGCGGCTGTGGAAGATCGGCACGCCGGGGAAGTACTCGAAACTCGAGCACACGAGGTAGTAGTCCTCGCCGACCCGGCACACGCTCGGATCCGGGTGGAACCCGGGAACCACGGGATTGTCGAACGACGGCACGTTCAGCGGATCCTTTCGGAGAGTCGGGCGTGGGTCCTTCGCGTATCGGCCGGTCACGGAGCGGACGCTCAGCCCTTGAAGGCCCCGTCCATGATCCCGGCGACCATCCGGCGCCCGACGAAGACGAACAGCACGAGCAGCGGGAGAGTTGCGAGGAAGGACCCCGACATCGCGAGGCCGAGATCGATGTCGAAACTGTTCTGCAGAGCCTTGATCGCGATCTGGGCGGTGTACATCTCCGGCGACTTCAGCACCACGAACGGCCACAGGAAGTCGTTCCAGGCGGTGACGAAGCCCAGCAGTCCCAGCACGAACGCGGCTGGACGCACCAGTGGGAACGCGATGCGCCAGAAGATCTGCCAGGTGGTCGCCCCGTCGATGCGCGCCGCCTGCAGGATCTCGTCGCTGAGCGCGGACGACAGGTGCTGGCGCATCCAGAAGATCCCGAAGGCGTTGGCCAGGCCCGGGATGATCAGCGCCTGCAGCGTGTCGACCCAGTCGAACCAGGAGATGATCATGTACTGGGGGACGATCGCGAGCTGCGTCGGCACGGTCATCGTGAGGACGACGACCAGGAACAGCGCGTCGCGCCCGCGGAACCGCAGCTTGGCGAAGGCGAAGCCGGCCAGCGAGCACAGCACCGCCTGGCCGACGCCGATCGTCCCGGCCACCACGAGGCTGTTGATCACCGACCGGACGAACGGCACGGTCGTGAAGACCAGGGAGGCCAGGTGGAAGAAGTTCCCGCCCGGCACGATCTCCGGCGGGAGCTTGGTCGCCGTCGCCGTGTCCGTCGTGGCGACGACGAACATCCAGTAGAGAGGGAACAGGCAGGCGAAGGCGGCCAGGACCAGCAGCGCGTAGGTCCACCACCGCACGCGCTCGCCGCTTCGGTTCGCTTTCATGACTTCTCCGCGCGGATCCGGGTGGAGAGCAGGTAGTTGAGCCCGGCGAGGGCGATGATCAGCAGGAACAGCGCCACCCCGATGGCCGCGCCGTAGCCGAACTTGAACTGGCCGAAGGCCTGCTCGAACAGGAAGAGGGTGAGGGTCTGACACTGCCGGACCGGCCCGCACGTGAGCGGGGTGGCCCGCCCGACGAGCAGGGGCTCGGTGAAGATCTGCAGCCCGCCGATCGTGGACGTCACGATCGTGAACACGATCACCGGCCGCAGCGCGGGGACGGAGATGTGCAGGAACTGCCGCCAGCCGCCGGCGCCGTCGACCGAGGCCGCCTCGTAGATCGCCCGGGGGATCGCCTGCAGGGAGGCGAGGTAGAGCAGCGTGGTGTAGCCGAACCACCGCCAGATCACCATTACGGCGATCATCGTCTGGCTGCCCCACACCGACTGGGTGAAGTTGATCGGCCCGGCGCCCACCAGGCCGAGCAGCCAGTTGAGCAGCCCGTAGTCGCGGTCGAACATCTGGGAGAAGACGATCGCGGTGGCCGCCACCGAGGTGATGTACGGCACCAGCATCGTCATGCGGAAGAACACCGCGAACCGCAGCCGCACGTGGTTGAGCAGGTGCGCCAGCAGGAGCGCGCCCAGCAGTTGCGGCACGGTCGACAGCACCCAGATGCTGATCGTGTTGCGGACCGCGTTCCAGAACCGCCCGTCGTCGAACAGGTGGGCGAAGTTGCCGAACCCGACGTACACGTGCTCGCCGATCGGGTTCCAGTCGAACAGCGCCACGTAGAACGTGAACAGCAGCGGCAACAGGCCGAAGACCGCGAAGATCGCGAAGAACGGGGTGATGTAGGCGTAGGGGGCCAGGCGGTCCGCGAGGCCGTGCCGGCCGGTCGTGGTGATCGAGGGCGGCGGCAGGGCCGCCCGGAGGGGGCTGGTGCTCGTTGTCACGCTCGTCGCTTCCTCCCACGGGCGCCGGGGCACGGGGACAGCCCGGCGCCCGCGGCGCTCATGGACGATGGGCTGGGTCGGGTCCGGCGGACCTCAGCCGCCGATGGCGGTCTTGATGGCGGCCAGCGCGGCGTTCCACGCCCCGGCCGGGTCGCCCTTGCCCTGCTCGACGTTGGTGATGGCGTTCAGGAACTCCTGGCCGATCGGGGCGCTGTCCGGCCCGATGAGGAAGGGCTTCAGGTGGAGCAGGGAGTCGGTGTAGATCTTGCCGATGGGGGCGTCGGAGAAGAACGGCTCCTTCACCGACGTCAGCTTCGGATCCTGGTAGACCGACGGCGTCGTGGGCAGCGACCCCGAGTCGAGGAAGTGGGCGAGCTGGCCCTGCGGCGACTGCGTGCTGGAGATGTACTCCCACGCGGCCTTGGGGTTCTTGGCGTTCTTCGGAATGGCGAGGTAGCTGCCGCCCCAGTTGCCGGAGCCGCCGGGGATCGTGGCGAGGTCCCACTTGCCCTTGGTGTCGGGAGCGTTGTTGCGGATGGAGGTCAGCATCCAGGACGGCGCCGCCACCACGGCGAAGTCGCCCTTCTTCATGGCGGCGCTCCAGCCGTCGGTGAACGAGCTCTGTTTGGCGGTGATCCCCGCGAGCGCCGCCTTGATGCCGTAGTCGAAAGCGGACTTGACCTCAGGGTTCTTGTCGTACACCGGGTTGCCGGACGGATCGTAGTATTTCTCCGCGCCCTGGTTGACGGCCTGGTAGAAGACGCTCGTCGCCGCGTTGTCGATGAACGCCTTGCCGGTCGCCGCCTTGTACTTCTTGCCGGTGTCGATGAAGGCGTCCCAGGTGGGCCAGAGCTTGCTCACCTCGTCGCGGTCCGTCGGCAGCCCGGCGGCCTTGAACAGGTCGGTCCGGTAGGCGACCGCCATGCCGCCCACGTCCGTCGGGATGCCGATGATCGAGCCGTCCTTCGCCGTCGGCTGGCTGATCACCCAGTCCAGGTAGTCGCCCTTGAGCTTGTCGGCGCCCAGCGTGCGCAGGTCGACGAAGTTCTGCGGCTGCTGGACGAACTTGGGCAGGTCGTCGCCCTGGATCAGGACGAGGTCGGGCACCTTGCCGCCGGCGAGCGCCGTGGTGAGCGCCTGTGCCGTCTCCGTCGAGGTGCCCACCTCGGTCAGCTTCACGTGCGCGCTCGGTTTCGCCTTCTCGTACTGCTCGACGGTCTTCTTCTGATCGATCCCGCTGAACGACCAGAACTCGAAGGTGTTGGCGTCGCCGCCGGACCCCGCCGTCTGCGACGTGCCGGAACAGCCGGACACGGCGAGCGCGACGGCCACGGCCAGCGCGGCCGATGGTGCGATGGTGAATTTCACGACGACCTCTTTCGGGAGCTGAGGTGCGGGGAGGTGGCGGCAGCCGAGCCGCCGGGCGGGGGGCGCCGCCCTGCCGCGGTACGGGGGAGCGGGCTCTCCGGGGACGGGCAGAGGGCGTGGACGCGGCGCCGATCGGCGTGCCCGGGAGCCAGACCTCCTCTCGGCGAGGCTCCTGACACAGAAACTTTCGGACGCCCAAACCGGACGTTAACCGGGGACCTTAGATCGCGTCGGGGACGTCGTCAAGAATCTTTCGGAAACGTCTCCGAAATAATTAAGAGGGTCGGTGGGCTGCGGGTTTAGACTTCGCCCGTGACCGCTACCATCGGCCCCCCGCCGCCCAGCGACGCCCCGCAGGCGCTCACCATCGCGCAGATCGCCGAGCTGGCCGGAGTGTCCACGGCTACCGTCTCGAAGGTCGTCAACGGCAGGGCCGAGGTCGCGGCGGAGACCCGCACGCTGGTGGAGAGCCTGATCCGCACGCACGGCTACCGGCGGCAAAAACGGCGGGCGAGCGCGGCGCCGCTGGTCGAGCTGGTCTTCCACGAGCTCGAGGGCGCGTACGCGATGGAGATCATCAAGGGGGTCGAGCGGGTGGCCCGCCGGCACCAGCTCGCCGTGGTGCTCTCCGAGCTGGAGGGACGGCACACCCCAGGGCTGGGCTGGATCGAGGGGGTGCTGAGCCGCCGCCCGACCGGCGTCATCGCCGTCTTCTCCGGTCTCACCGAGACCCAGCGCGAGCAGCTCCGCACCAGGGACATCCCGCTCGTGCTGGTCGATCCCACCGGCGATCCCGGCCACCGGGTGCCCTCGGTCGGCGCGGCGAACTGGTCGGGCGGTCTGTCGGCCACCCGTCACCTCCTCGGCCTCGGGCATCGGCGCGTCGCCGTCATCACCGGTCCGGCGCACGCCCTGTCCAGCCGGGCCCGGCTCGACGGCTACCGCGCCGCCATGGACACCGCCGGCGTGCCCGTCGACCCCGGCCTGATCTGCGCCGGCGACTTCAACGTGGCGGACGGCCTGGCGCACGCCCGCCGCCTGCTCGCGCTGCCCGAGCCGCCGACGGCGATCTTCGCCTCGAACGACGCGCAGGCCCTGGGCGTCTACCAGGCGGCCGGCGAGGCGGGCGTGCGCATCCCCGAGGACCTGAGCGTGATCGGCTTCGACGACCTGCCCGTGGCGAAGTGGCTCATCCCGCCGCTCACCACCATCCGTCAGCCGCTCACCGAGATGGCCGCCGCCGCCACGGACATGCTCGTCACGCTCGCGCGGGGCGAGGCCCTCGCGCAGAACCGCCTCGAACTGGCCACGGATCTCGTCGTCCGTAGCAGCACGGCGGCCCCGGCCCGCCGATAGTTTCCATTACGGCGCTGAAATTTCAGCCTTCGGTGTCCCGGGCGGAGTCCCGCTCGCGCACGAGGTGGACCAGGGCGCCGGCGTAGTCGCCGGGTGTGAGCTCGGGGAACAGGCCGTGGGTGAGCAGGACGGCGCCGTGGTGGACGCGTCCGGTCGATCGGTCGCGGTAGCGTCCCCCCGGGTCGAGGGCGCGCAGCGGGATGCCCGGATCCTCCTCGCCGAAGCGGCGGGCGCGGCGCCAGACGAGGATCGCGGCCTCGCCGCCGTCGGGGGACAGGTACTGCACGGCCGACAGGTCGCCGTCCGGCGGGAGCAGACGGTACTGCCGGCCGTGTTGCACGAGCGGGCGGATCCGTTTGTACGCGGCGACGAGCTCGGCGGCCCGTCCCAGTTCGGCCTCGCTCCACGCGGCCAGGTCGCCGCCGACACCCAGCACTCCGGCCATCGCGACGAGGAACCGGAAGTCGAGGGGGATCTCGCGGCGGGTGTAGGGGTTGGGGCTGTCGGTGACCCAGGCGCCCATCACCCGGGCCGGATAGAGCTGGGAGAAGCCGTACTGGATGTCCAGCCGGTCGAGGGCGTCGGTGTTGTCGGAGGTCCACACCTGGTCGGTGCGCCGCAGGATGCCGAGGTCCACCCGGCCGCCCCCGCTGCTGCACGACTCGATCCGCACGTGCGGGTGGGCCGCCCTGAGCCGGTCGAGCACGTCGTAGACGTTGCGCACGTGCCCGGCCCAGAGGCGCTCGTCGGGACCGGCCTCCGTGAAGGGGCGGTTCATGTCCCATTTGAGGAAGTCGATGGCGTTCTCGGTGAGCAGCTCGTCGAGGGTGCGGTGCAGCCAGCCGGCGACCTCCGCCCGGCTCACGTCGAGCACGAGCTGGTTGCGGAACTCGGTGCGGGACCGGTGCGGGCGATGGATCACCCAGTCGGGGTGGGCGCGGTAGAGGTCGCTGTCGGGGTTGACCATCTCCGGCTCGACCCACAGCCCGAACCGCATGCCGAGCCCGTGCACCCGGTCGATCAGCGGGCCAAGGCCGTCCGGGAACCGGTCCGGGTTGGGCCGCCAGTCGCCGAGCCCGGCGGCGTCGCCGGTGCGGGCGCCGAACCAGCCGTCGTCCACCACGAACAGCTCGACGCCGATCCGGGCCGCCAGCTCCGCCAGCCGGGTCTGCCCCGCGAGCGTGACGTCGAAGCCGGTGGCCTCCCAGGAGTTGTAGAGCACGGGCCTTTCCTCGCCGGGGTGCGGCAGCACGTGGCGCAGCTGGTAGTCGTGCCAGGCGCGGCTGGCCGCGCCGAAGCCCCCCTCGGTGTACAGGCCCGCGCAGACCGGTGTGACCAGCTCCTCTCCGTCGCCGAGCTCCCACGTCACCGGATCGTGCCCGAACCCGGCCGAGAGCGTCGCCCGCCCCGTCGGGAGCCGTTGCGCGGTCAGCCGCCAGCTTCCGCTCCAGGCCAGCGCGCACGAGTAGACCGCACCGTGCTCCTCGCCCGCCGAGCCGTCGTCGATCATGGCCCAGGGATTGGCCTGATGGCTGGTCACGCCCCGGCGGCTGGTCAGCAGGGTCTCGCCGTACGGCAGCTCGGTCCGGTGCGGGAGGGTCTCGGCTCCCCATCGCCCGTGCACCGAGCTGAGCCGGTAGCCGTTCAGGCGGGGGAGCACCCACGTGGCCGAGTCGGCCCGTACGACGGTGACGGGCTCGCCCCCGTTCCGCAGGACCAGGTGGCGCTCGACGACGTCGCCGCCGCCGGGGAGGCGGTAGTGGCTCTCGACGGTGAACGGGTAGTGGCGGTCGGCGTACGTCAGCACCAGCTCCCGATCGGTACCGCGCCACCCGGTGTGGACGAGTTCGAGGTCGCGGGTGCCGTCCGCGAAGCGCACCTGCAGGCCCGCCTGGCCGAACCGCGAGCCGCCGGCCGCGGTCAGGTCGAGCGTGCCCTCGGTGAAGTCCTCGACGGGCCGGAAGGACGGCTGTGGCAGCCGCGGCAGCGAGGCCGCCTGCTCCAGGGTGAGCCGCGGCCCCCAGTGCAGGACGCGCGGCAGGCCGGTGTCGCCGAGGTGCAGGACGTAGGAGGAGGACGGTCCGGACAGCACCCAGAGGCGTTGTCCGGCGTCGTGTGCGATCATCTCAGCCTTTCCCGGGGGGTGGGGGCCTCCGGGAAGGCCCCCGTCGTGAAAGTTTCATCGCGGAGAGAGCGGCCGGCGCCTCCCCTCCACGGATAAGCGCAGTTGGCGCCTGCCCGGGAGGTCCGGCTGCGGGTAAGGGGATAACCGGGATCGTTGACGGTTCCGGTTGTGTCGTATTTGCTCCCGGCATCACCACCTGTAACAGACCGATGAAGGGGCGACGTGGCGTGCACGCTTATGTTAGCGCTCACAAAAGGCGAGCGTACGTCGGCGGCTCCCCATTCACGGCTGCCGCTCTTTCGGCCAGGCTCCCGGCGGGACGCCGGAATTGCGGCGGGCCGCGGCGAAGTCCGGCGGGCTCGTGTTATCGCTAACACATAAGGTCTGATTCACCGGAGACAATTCACGCGCCGCCCTCTCGGCATGTCAAGAGGTGAACGGCGACGGCCCCCTCGCGGAGGCCCGCCCGCCGGCCGCGTTTCCGGCCGGCGGGGCCGGCTCACCGGCCCGGCTCCACCCGCCGGCCCGCAACCTTCCCCCGCCGCCTTCCCCGGCGAGGGACGCCTCCGGCGCCGGGGGGATCCCAGACTCCTCCCTCCGGCGCCGGAGGCACACATCGGGCTCCCACGCACGATATGCACGATGAAAGGACATCGCGTGAGACGTAGGATCAGAGCGCTGCTGGCGGCCGCCGCGCTTCCCCTGGTCATGGTGGGCATGTTCCTTGCCGCGCGCCCCGCCGCGGCCGCGACCATGACCCGGGTGACCAACTTCGGTAACAACCCGACCAACCTGAACATGTACATCTACGTGCCGAACAACGTGGCACCCCGCCCCGCCCTGCTCGTCCTGGTGCACTACTGCGGCGGCTCGGCCGGCGGCATCTTCAACGGCAACGGCCACGACTTCGTCACCGCCGCCGACCGCTACGGCTACATCATCGTGCTGCCCGAGGCCACCCGAAGCGGCAACTGCTTCGACGTATCCAGCGCTGCCGCCCTCAAGCGCGACGGCGGCAGCGACTCCACCGGCATCATGTCGATGGTCTCCTACGCCCGCCAGCACTACAACATCGACTCCGGCCGCATCGTGGTCAGCGGATTCTCCTCCGGCGCCATGATGACCAACGTCCTGGCCGCCGAATATCCCGACGTGTTCTCCGCCGCCTCCGCCTACTCCGGCGTCCCGGCCGGCTGCTTCGCCACCACCGACGGGTCGCTGTGGAACGGCCAGTGCTCCGGCGGCCAGCTCATCAAGACCGCCCAGCAGTGGGGCGACCAGGCCCGCGCCATGTACCCCGGCTACACCGGCGCCTACCCCCGCATCCAGCTGTGGCACGGCACCACCGACACCACCCTCGCCTACCCCAACTTCGGCGAGGAGATCAAGCAGTGGACCAACCTCCACGGCCTGAGCCAGACCCCCAGCTTCACCGATCACCCGCAGTCCACCTGGACCCGTACCCGCTACGGCGGCACCGGCAACCAGGCCCCCGTCGAGGGCATCAGCATCAGCGGCGTCGGCCACCAGCTCCCCATGACCGGCCAGCTCGCCTACGCCATCACCTTCCTCGGCCTCGACGGCACCACGTCCACCAACCCCTCTCCCTCGGTCACCCCGTCGGCCAGCCCCTCGGCCACCCCGACGTCCCCGTCGGGTACCGGCGCGATCAAGGGTGTGGCCTCTGGCCGGTGCCTGGACGTCACCGGTGTCTCGCAGGCGAACGGCGCGCAGGCGCAGATCTGGGACTGCAACGGTCAGGCGAACCAGCAGTGGACCTCCACCAGTGCCAGTGAGCTGCGGGTCTACGGCAACAAGTGCCTGGACGTGAACGGCGGTGGCACCGCGGACGGCTCCAGCGTGATCATCTGGGACTGCAACGGGCAGAACAACCAGAAGTGGCGCTTCAACTCCGACGGCACCATCACCGCCGTCGGCGCGAACAAGTGCCTGGACGTCTCCGGCGCCGGCACGGCCAACGGCACCAAGGTGCAGATCTGGACCTGCCACGGCGGCACCAACCAGAAGTGGACCAGGGTCTAGTTCATTTTCCGAACCGCCCGGGACGGCCGACCGTCCCGGGCGGTTCGTCACATGCTCGATATGGAGCCGATTTCCGATCACCCCGTACGAACCGGTTGTGGCCGGTACGGTGCGGGATGGGCGGCATCTGATGCCTTTGAGGTGACGCCACCGTACGGTGATCATGAAGAGTAGAGACGATGAGACATGGAGAGGGCGAACACTGATGTCAGACGCCAAGGACCCCCGCGAGATCGCCGCGCGGATCAACACATCGGTGCCACATCCGGCCCGGATCTACGATTACCTCCTGGGCGGCAAGGACAACTTCGGGGCCGACCGTGAGGCGGCCGAGCAACTGGTCAAGCTGTCGCCCGGCACGCGTGAGGGAGTGCGGGCACACCGTGCCTTCCTCCGCAGAGCGGTGCACCACCTCGCGGCGGAGGCCGACGTCACGCAGTTCCTCGACATCGGCACCGGCATCCCCACGCAGGGCAACACGCACGAGGTGGCCCAGCAGGTCAACCCCGAGGCCCGGGTGGCGTACGTGGACAACGACCCCATCGTGCTGGTGCACGGCCGGGCCCTGCTGACCGGCGGCCCCGGGACGACCTCGGTGATCGAGGCCGACCTGCGCAGGCCGGACGACATCCTCTCTCACCCCGAAGTCCTCAATGTGATCGACTTCGACCGCCCGGTGGCGCTCATCCTGGTCGGCGTCATGCACTTCATCACCGAGCAGGAGGACCCGTACGGGCTGGTCGAGCGGTACAAGGCGGCGGTGCCGTCCGGCAGTCACCTGCTGCTGTCGCACATCACCCTCGACTTCGCCCCGCAGGTGAGCAGCGAGGAGTTCACCAAGCCCTACGACAAGAGCACGGCCCCCATGGTCCCCCGTACGCACGCGGAGGTCGAGAAGTTCTTCGAGGGCTGGGACATGGTCGAGCCCGGCGTGGTCGAGGTCGTGCGCTGGCGGCCGGACGAGAGAGGCGCGGAGCATATTCCGGGTGGCGGGCACGCCTGGGCGTACGGCGGCATCGCGGTCAAGCCCTGACCGCGCGTCCCACTCATGTCGTTCGATCCGGAAGCGGCGGAAACGCGGGCCGGGGACGATCCGGCCCGTTGATCGGGCCGGATCGTCCCCGGAGGGGCCGTGGCCGCCAGGAGCCGGCCACGGCGTCTCAGGTGGAACTCGCCGGGCGGGTATGCCCGGACTCTCGGGTCAGAGTCCGATGCTGCGGCTGCCGAGGTGTTTGGCGGTGGCGGCCGGGCTGCCGGTGACCGGCCAGTAGGGCAGGGATGTGGTGGGTGCGGAGGCCCGCTGGATCAGGTAGGACGTGCCGGCCTGGGCGGGGATGGTGATGGTGGCACCGGTCTGGTTGCCGAGCACGGTGCCGCCGCCCCCGTTGACGACCTGGACGTTCTGGCCGGGCCAGGGGTTGCGGACGGTGATGTCGCCGTTCGCTCCGGCCTGAAGTGCGGCGGTGACCAGGGCGCCGTTGCGGATCTGGACGTAGGCCTTGCCCTTGTGCTGGATGTAGACGACGCCGTCGGCGTCCCAGCCGCTGGGCCAGCCGGGGGCCAGCCGCAGCGTGCCGTCGTAGTCCTGCACCAGGCCCTCCGTGACCGCCGCGGCGGTCACGCCCATCTGCTCCAGGTAGGGGTTGGTGGTCTTGGACACGTCCCAGCTGGCGAACCCGTTCTGGAAGACCTGGTACTTGTTGACGTTGGCGGTCAGCGCGGTCTTCATCTCGTTGCCCAGACCGAGCCGGGCGGCCTGCAGCGAGTCATAGCTCCAGTCGGTCTGGGTGATGTAGCTGCGGTGGCTGAAGGTCCGCTTGGCCAGGTCGGACTGGTTGCCGCTGTCGCCGATCAGGTTGTACGGCCAGACCGGCTCCAGGCCGAGGTTCTCCACGTTGTGCTTGGTCGCCGACGGCTGGGCCGACAGGGCCAGCATGTTGTTGCCGGCCGAGTCCGACGACGGCGACAGCACCTGGGTCTGGCCGAAGTCGGTCCGCGGCAGCGGCCGGATCTTCGGGATCGCCGCCTGCAGCTTGGTGACCAGGTCGGCGTCCACGCCGAGGAGCTGGGCGGCCTGCACCGTCACCGGGAACAGCGCCTGCATCGCGGCGACGTCGGTGATCGGGTCGTCGACCGACCACTGGTCCTCGTGGGCGTTGGAGTGGGTGTGCAGCAGGCCGTCGGAGCCGGTCTTGGCGTGCGAGAGCATGAACTTCGCCGAGTCCCGCATGATCGGGTAGTTCGCCGACAGGAACGACCGGTCGTCGGTGGCCAGGTAGGTCTGCCAGACCCACAGGCCGATCTCCGGGCCGGAGGTAACGGTCTGGGAGTTGTAGGAGGGCGCGATGGTCGAGTCGCAGGACTCGTTGCCCGAATACCAGCTGCCGTTGCCGTTGAAGCGCATGGTCTCGGGCACGCAGATGCCGTCGTGCCCCGGGTAGCGCGCCTTCGTCCAGGCCGTGATGTTGCTCAGGTTGTTCCGGTAGAGGTTGAACACCGGCGTGTTCAGCGAGAACGCGCCGGCCGACAGGTTGGCCTGGACCATCATCCGCAGGTTCCAGAACCAGTACCCGGCCGGGTACCAGGGCTGGGTGTCCTGGCCGACGTTGAACAGGTTGGCCTCACCGGCCTGGGTGCCGGGCAGCGTGTCGCGGTTGCTCGCGGCGATCGTGTACAGGTACAGCGTGCGCATGTTCTCGAAGTACTCGCCCGACCCGTCACCGGAGGTGATCTTGATGAGGCCGACGGAGTTCCAGTAGTCGTGCCACCACGACAGGGTGCTCGCGGCCAGGTCCGCCGAGCCCCGGGTGAGATCACCGCCCAGCAGGCTGGTCGCGGTGGTCAGCGCGTTGCCGCCCTTCCAGCCGGGGGAGACCACGATGACGCGGAACGACCCGTCGCTGTTGGGCTGGAAGCTGACCTGCGCGGTCCGCGAGTCGGGGTTGGAGCCCCGCACGTTGCGCCCGCCCGCGCTGACACCGGCCATCGTGCCGAACGTCTGGCCTGAAGCCCAGGTCCCGCCGTCGGTCCAGCTCTCCGACAGCGTCGCCACCGACCCCGACGCCTCGGCCTTGGGGTTGCGCGAGCTCCACAGCTTGACCTGCGCGGTCTGGCTGCTGTTGGGGTCGGCGCCGGTGACGTCCACCACCAGCTGGGAGGTGTCGGCCCGCACATAGGCCTTCAGCGTCATGCCGCCGCCGGACTCGTACAGCGTCCCGTCGTACATGTCGAAGTAGCCCTTGAAGTCCGAGGCGCCGGTCAGGCGGCTCAGCCCGGGGATCGTCACCTGGCCGGGTGACTTGCGGTCGGGGAAGGTGTCGTTGCGGTTCAGCTGCGCGGTGAACCCGTTCCCGCCCCAGGCCGGCGCGCCCAGCGTGCCGTTGCCCAGCGGCGCGAACTGCGTCGCGCTGGTGTTCGCCTTGCTGAACACGATGTTCGACCGCCGCACCACATTCGGCGTGTCGACCACGAAGTTCCCGTTCTGCCACGCCGTGGACGTCCCTGCGGGCGACACCGACGGGCTGGGGTTCGCCGACGGGGACACGGAGGGGGACACGGAGGGGGACGCCGACGGGGAGGCGGACGGAGAGACCGACGGAGAGACCGACGGGGACGCCGACGGGGACGCCGACGGGCTCGCGCTGGGGGAGGCCGAGGGCGACTGGCTTGGGCTCGCCGACGGGCTGGCGACGGTGCCGGTGCAGGTCGTGCCGTTGAGGGTGAAGCTCGACGGATCGGGGTTGGTGCCGTTCCAGGAGCCGTTGAAGCCGAAGGAGGTGGTGCCGCCGGTGGGGATGCCGCCGTTGTATCCGGCGTCGGTGACGGTGACCTGGGAGCCCGACTGGGTGTAGGTGCCGTTCCACAGCTGGGTGATGGTCTGCCCGGCCGTGAACGACCAGGCGAGTTTCCACCCGTTGACGGGATCGCCCAGGTTGTCGATGGTGACGTTGGCGCCGAAGCCGCCGGGCCACGAGTTGTTCACCGTGTAGGTGACCCGGCATCCGGCGGCGGCGTTGGCGGACGGGACGCCGCTCAACGTCGCGGTGACGGTGGCGGCGGCCGTGATGGCCAGCGCCATTCGTAACTTCTTGGGGATTGGTCGCATTTGCGTCCTCGCAGGGGGTGAGTGAAAGCTGCGATCGCGCTGCCGGCGCCGGTCGGGGCCAGGGACCGGAGACGCCGGAAGCGCTGCCACGCCGTTCTGGTATCGGTAACATTCGCCGGCGGGTTCCGGCTGAGCGCCGGAGTCCGAACGGGGTGGGAGGTCCTTCCGGCGGAGCAAACCCGATGAGAAGGGAACGCGTCAACGCGGCGCCCTCGCGTGCCGTCCGCGTCGTGACCCGGTCCATACCTCCGACCTCTGGCTTCGCGCGATCGGGCGACCGATCGATTCGGTCGTGGAGCTGAAATTTTCACCTCTGTCGCGCGGCGCCGTCGCGTGCCCTGAACGACCATCGCGGGGGCCGCATGCGGCCCCCGCGATGGAGCGTCGATATTCGGTTGTCGTCGGCCGGGCCGGTTGGGTCAGGTGCGGGTCCAGCGCTGGTTGGCGCCGCCGTTGCAGTCCCAGATGACGAGTTTGGTGCCGTTGGCGGTGGCGTTGTTGGGCACGTCGAGGCACTTGTTCGCGCCGACCGCGGTGATGGTGCCGTCGGAGTTGAACCGCCACTTCTGGTTGTTCTGCCCGTTGCAGTCCCAGATGATCACGTTCGTGCCGTCCGCGGTGCCCTGGTTGTAGACATCCAAGCACTTGTTGCCATACACCCGCAGCTCACTGGCACTGGTGGAGGTCCACTGCTGGTTGGACTGGCCGTTGCAGTCCCAGATCTGCGCCTGCGCGCCGTTGGACTGCGAAGCGCCGGACACGTCCAGGCACCTCCCGGAGGCGACCGCCTTGACCGCGCCCGACCCCGACCCGCCGGTCGGCGACGCGGACGGTGTCGCGGATGGTGTGGCGGAGGGGGAGACCAGCCCAGCACCGCGGACCAGGAACATCGCCGCGGCGTGACCGGCCACCGACGCACTCACCGACCCCGACGTGGTGGCGTTGGTGTGCGCCCACAGATCCCGCACCGAATACGACGAAGCCGCACCCAGCCCCAGCGCCGAAGCCGACGTCGAGATCGTCGCCGTGCTCGTCCCCCGGTTCAACAGCACCACCGCGACCGACCCGTCCGACATCGGCTTCCGCCACACCTCCAGATTCCCGTTATCACTGATCTTCGTGCCCTGACGGCCGCCCCAGTCCTGATCCACCGCGATCACCTCGGTGTTCGTCAGCGTCTCCCGCGTCTCGGCACTCATCGTCCGGATGTCGTTACCCGCGATCAACGGCGCGTTCAGCAACGCCCACATACTGAAATGCGCCCGCCCCTCCGCACCGGTCAACCCGTTACCGACCTCCAGCATGTCCGGGTCGTTCCACCCACCCGGCCCCGAATACGCGTCCAACCCCACCTGCTGATCGATGATGCTCGTCACCGACCCGAAATTCCCCCCGATATCACCCGTGGTCCGCCAGGAGTTCCCCACTCCCATCCCCCACGTCCACACCGACTCCTGCCCCCAGTTACACAAACTGAACAGCATCGGCCGCCCCGTCGCCGCCAGCGCGTCCCGCATCGCGGTATACCGCTGCACCCCGCTCTTGCCCTGATGATCCCCGCAGTTGTCGTACTTCAGATAATCGATCCCCCACGACGCCCACAACGCCGCGTCCCGCGCCTCATACCCCAAACTCGCCGGATACCCCGCACACGTCGTCGTCCCCGCCGACGAATAGATCCCCAGCTTCAGACCCTTACCATGCACGTAATCGGCCAGCGCCCTCATCCCGCTCGGGAACTTGGCCGGATCGGCCACCAGATCCCCCGCCGCGTTCCGGCTCTTGGTCGACCAGCAGTCATCGATGTTGACGTACCGATACCCCGCCGCCGCCATCCCACTGGACACCATCACATCCGCCGTCTGACGGATCAACGACTCGTTGACATTACAGAAGAAGCTGTTCCAGTCGTTCCACCCCATCTGAGGCGTACGCGCCAGCCCGTTGTCCAACGCCACCGCCGGCGCAGAAACCCCCCCGACCACCACCACACACCCCGCGACGGCCACCACAACCGCCACCACCCACCGAACGAACCTACCCATCTCACTCCTCACCCACGAACCGAACCGAAGCGGAACACCGAGTTCCCGACCACGCCTGACTCGTTCTGATAGCGCTAACATTTACGTCGTCGACGGGGCTCCTCTCCGTTTTGGACGTTGGTGGTGGTACGGCGGAGCAAATGCGACGGAGCGGGTCCCGTCAAGTGCCGGCGCCGACGCGGTCCGCGGTCCCGAGGCCGGTCCATACGTCCCCACCAGGCGCGGGGCCGCGCCTTTCGGGCGTGCGTGCCGATGAAAGTTTCATTCAAGGCCGTTCGTCGCCGGTGAGCGATTCGACGAGTGATTCGGTGAGCGGCCCGGGGATCGCATGAATCGGCAGGCACAAGGGCCGCGGAACACTCTTGACAATGATCGTGGTGTTTCTCAGACTGACTCCCCGAGCGGCCTTCTCCTGCCGGTACTGGTGGTGAGCGGCGGAAGCCGCGATGTCCGGCTCGATCCGGCGAGTGCTTCGCCGTCGATTCCGCGTGTGTTCCGTCGTGTTTTCACGACTGCGATTGTTAGCGCTCACATTGGGTTCCCGGAATTCCCAGGAGGTTTCGTGTCGTCCTCATCTCTCAACCGCCGTCAGCTGTTCCAGGCCGCGGGGGTCGCGGTCGCGGCCTCGGCCGCCGGCCAGGTCGCCGGCGCGCGGGCCGCCGAGGCCGCGGTCGCCCCGGCCCGGGCCGACATCGGCGTGTCCGCCTACGCGTTCGACCTCGGCCAGGTGCGGCTCACCAACGGCCGGTGGATGGACAACCAGAACCGCACCCTGTCGTACCTGAAGTTCGTCGACGTCGACCGGCTGCTGTACAACTTCCGGGCCAACCACAGGCTGTCGACCAACGGGGCCGCCGCGAACGGCGGATGGGACGCTCCCTCGTTCCCGTTCCGCACCCACGTACAGGGGCATTTCCTCACCGCGTGGGCCCAGGCCTATGCCGTGCTCGGCGACACCACGTGCCGGGACAAGGCCAACTACATGGTCGCCGAGCTGGCCAAGTGCCAGGCGAACAACGGCGCCGCCGGGTTCGGCGCGGGCTACCTGTCGGGCTTCCCCGAGTCGGACTTCACGGCACTCGAAGCCCGGACGCTGAGCAACGGCAACGTGCCGTACTACTGCGTCCACAAGACCCTCGCCGGCCTGCTCGACGTGTGGCGCCTCATCGGCAACACCCAGGCCCGCGACGTGCTCCTGGCGTTCGCAGGATGGGTCGACCAGCGGACGGGCCGGCTCAGCTCCAGTCAGATGCAGAACATGCTGGGCACCGAGTTCGGCGGGATGAACGCGGTGCTGACCGACATCTACCAGCAGACCGGCGACGGGCGCTGGCTCACGGTTGCCCAGCGGTTCGACCACGCCGCCGTGTTCAACCCCCTCGCCGCAGGCCAGGACCAGCTCAACGGCCTGCACGCCAACACCCAGGTGCCCAAGTGGATCGGGGCCGCGCGGGAGTACAAGGCCACCGGGACGACCCGCTACCGGGACATCGCCGTCAACGCCTGGAACTTCACCGTCGGCGCGCACACCTACGCGATCGGCGGCAACAGCCAGGCCGAGCACTTCCGGGCCCCCAACGCGATCGCGGGGTATCTCACCAACGACACATGCGAGCACTGCAACACCTACAACATGCTCAAGCTGACCCGGGAGCTGTGGCTGCTCGACCCGAACCGCGCGGAGTACTTCGACTTCTACGAGCGGGCGCTGTTCAACCACGTCATCGGCGCGCAGAACCCCGCCGACAGCCACGGGCACATCACGTACTTCACGCCGCTCAAGCCGGGCGGCAGGCGCGGGGTGGGGCCGGCGTGGGGCGGCGGCACGTGGAGCACCGACTACAACTCGTTCTGGTGCTGCCAGGGCACGGGGGTCGAGGTCAACACGGGCCTGATGGACTCCATCTACTTCTACAACGGCACGACGCTGACGGTGAACCTGTTCGCCCCCTCGGTCCTGAACTGGACGCAGCGCGGCATCACGGTCAGCCAGACGACGTCCTATCCCGTGAGCGACACCACCACCCTCCAGGTCACCGGCGACGCCGGCGGCTCGTGGTCGATGCGGATCCGCATTCCCGCCTGGAGCTCCGGCGCCACCATCAGCGTCAACGGCACCCAGCAGAACCTGACCACGACGCCCGGCACGTACGCCACCCTCACCCGGACCTGGACCTCCGGTGACACCGTCACGGTCCGCCTGCCCATGAGCGTGGTCATGAAGGCCGCCAACGACAACGCCGGCGTTCAGGCCGTCACCTACGGGCCGGTCGTCCTGTCCGGCAACTACGGCACCACCACCCTGTCGGCGCTGCCCACCCTGAACACCGCGTCCATCACCAGGACCAGCACCACGGCGCTCGCCTTCACCGCCACCGCCGGCGGATCCACCGTCACCCTCGGCCCCTTCCACGACGCGCAGGGATTCAACTACACCGTCTACTGGAACGCCACCAACCAGGGTGGTGGCGGTATCCCGACCGGCTGGGCGCGGATCTCCAATGTCGCCACCGGGCTGGTCCTGGACAGCGGCGGCAACGTCGCCTCCGGGTCGAACCTCAAGCAGTGGAACTGGGACGGCAGCAACAACCTGCAGTGGCAGCTCGTCGACCTGGGCGGCGGCTGGTACCGCATCGTCAACCGGACCAACGGCATGGTCGCCGACAGCTGGGGCAACACCGCCAACGGCGCCGTCTGCCGCCAGTCGGCCTGGAACGGCGGCAACAACCAGCAGTGGCGCCTCAACGACACCGGCAACGGCCGCTACCAGATCATCAACCGCGGCACCGGCACCGCCCTCGACGGCATGGGCACCACCACCGCCGGCTCCACCATGGGCATGTGGACGCCCAACACCAACGCGAACAACCTGTTCACGATCACCGCTGTGTGACCCGGACAGGGCCGGCCATCCGTCGCGGCGTACCCGCGGCCCCGGCGCATCAGCGCCGGGGCCGCCCGGCCCGCGCGAGCGCGTCCTCGGCGGTCCGCGCGCATATGCGGTAGCCGCTCTCCGCGGCGATCCGGCGAGCCCGGGTGAGGGGCGGCAGCGCCATGGCGGAGCGGCCCGCTGCCAGGTGGGTGAACCCGAGGCCGAGCAGGGCGTGGACGCGGCCCCGCTGGTAACCCACCTGCTCCGCGGCCACCAGGGCGGCTTCGTAATGGAGGAGCGCCGGCTCGTGGTCGTCGCAGTGGTGGGCGGCCAGCCCGATCGCGTTGCGGCACTCCGACTCGATGCGCCGATCGGCGACCTCGCGGAGTCCCGCGGACGCGCGGTCCAGCCAGATCATCGCGGTGGACGGCCGGCCCAGCCGCGCGTGGACGGCCGCGAGATAGGCCGAGGCCAGCATGGTCACATGGTCGAGCCGGTTGGCCCGCGCGACCGTGAGCGAGTGGACGAACTCCCGCTCCGCCTCCGGCAGTTCGGCGAGATCGAGGTGGGCGACGCCCAGATAGAAGGAGACCAGCGCCTCGCCGATGGGGGACCCGTGCCGTGTGCTGAGGTCGAGCGCGCGCCGGTACCGCTCGATCGCCTGGCCCAGGTCGCCGCGGTCGTGGTGGGTTCGGCCGAGACTGCCGAGGGTCACCGCCTCGCCGACCGGGTCGGCCAGGTCGTGGTAGATGGTGAGTGCGTCGCCGAGGTGGGTGAGAGCCTCGTCGAGACGGCCGAGCACCCAGCATGTCCGGCCGAGACCGCCCAGCGCCGCCGCCTGTCCCTCCCGCCAGCCGATCAGCTTGCCCAGCCGGAGGGCCTGCGCGTCGTGGTGCAGCGCCGCGTCGTCGTGGCCGGCGTGCTGCCGCGCGTCCGCCATGCTGAGGTGCATGGACGCCAGCGCCATGTGATCGCCGTCCCGCTCGGCCGCGGTCAGGCCGGCCTCCGCCGCGGCGAGCCAGTCGCGGCCGTACGGCCGGACGCGGAAATAGCCGCGCATGGCGCTCGTGATGCGCCAGGCGGTCTCGTAGGGCCCGTGCGTCGCGCAGTCGTGGACCGTCGAGAGCAGGTTGGCGCGTTCGAGCTCGAACCACAGGAGCGCGTCGGACGCGGCCGATCGCGCTTCCTCCCGCGCCGCGGCCGCATTCGCGGCGTTCCCCGCATCCCTGGAATTCCCGGCAGTCACGGCAGGCGCGGCATCCTCCGCCTCGCGGGGAGCCGCGTCTCTGCGGCGCAGCGCCGACGCCGCGGCGCGGCTGGTGTCGAGATACCAGTTCAGCAAGCGGTCACGGGCCGCGGCGGCGCGTGCCGGCGGCTCCTCGGCGCGCAGCCGCTGGAGCGCGAAGAGCCGCAGCAGGTCGTGGAGCCGGTAGCGGCCCTCCGTGTGCTGCTCGACCATGCTCGCGGCCTGCAGCCGGCACAGCGACTCCCGCGTCCGGTCCTCGGGCAGGTCCATCAGCACGGCGGCGTGCCGCGCGGTGAAGTCCCGGCCGACCAGCAGGCCCAGCGCCCGGAAGAGCCCGCGGGCGGCGTCGTCGAGGACCCGGTACGACATGTCGAACGCGCGCTGGATGGCGGGCGACTCGTCGTCGGTGGCGAACGCGGTGATCCGGTCGGCCGTGCCGAGTTCCGCGACGGCGCCCGCCAGGTCGCGCCCGGCGGTGACCGAGATGTTGGCGGCCACGATCCGTAGCGCGAGCGGAAGGCCGGCGCACAGCTCGACCAGAGACCGGGCCGCCTGAGGCTCTCGCTCCAGTCGTTCGCCGCCGAGTACGGCCCGCAACAGGGCGGTGCTCCCGGCCGAGGTGAGGGGCCGCGCCGAGAGCACGGCGGCGGCGTCCTGGGCGGCCAGGCCGATGAGCCGCGTCCGGCTGGTCACCACGACCAGGCAGGTGTCGCTGCCGGGTAGCAGCGGGCGCACCTGTCCCGCGCCGGCCGCGTTGTCCAGCACCAGCAGCACGCGCCGTCCGCTGGTCAGGGATCGGAAGAGCGCGGCCAGCTCGCCCGGCTCGGTGGGCAGCTGCTGAGGGGGGACGTGGAGTGACCGCAGCAGGGTGGCCAGGGCGTCGGCCGGGCGCAGTGGCGGCTGTTCCTCGTCGTAGCCGCGCAGATCGAGGTAGAGCTGCCCGTCGGGGTAGTCGCCGGCGATGCGGTGCGCCCAGTGCAGGGCCAGCGCGGTCTTCCCGACCCCCGGCAGCCCGTCGATGACCACGATGCGCGCCGCCGTCTCACCGCCCGTGGTGAATCCGGCGAGCGCCCGTAGCTCGTCCTCGCGGCCGACGAAGTAGCGGGGGTTCGCCGGCAGTTGCGCGGGTGGCGGTGGAGGGGCCGAGCCGGTGGCGGTCGTGGCGGACGGCCGCCCGGCCGAGGGCTCGTCCCGCAGAATCGCCAGGTAGGTCTCCTCCAGCTCGCCGCCGGGACCGATGCCGAGCTGCTCGGCCAGGGCCTCGCGGGTGCGGGTGTAGCGGTCGAGGGCGTCCGCGCGTCGTCCCGAGCGGGCCAGCGCGATCAACAGGTGCCGCGCGGTGATCTCATCCGTCCGATGTTCGTCCGCCAGCAGCTCCAGCTCGGGGACCAGGTCGAGATGCCGGCCGAGCCGCAGCTCGAGGTCGTGGTAGCGGCGCAGGGCCGCGAGGCGGTCGCGTTCCACGGCGGCCGCCAGCGCCGTCAGCCGCACGCAGTCGAGCCCGGCGAACGGCGTGCCGCGCCAGAGCCGCAGCGCGTCGCGGAGTATTGCCGCGGCGTCGCCGTCATCGGCGGTCCGCCGGCTGTCGGAGACCATGCGCCTGAACCGGTGCAGATCGACGAGGTCGCGTGGGACGTGCAGAACGTAGCCGCCCCGCCCTCGCGTGAGGGCCGTGCCGGGGAGGTCCGCGAGACGGCGTCGCAGGCGGCCGACGTATCCGTACAGCACGTTGTGGGCCGTCGGCGGTGGTGAGCCGTTCCACACGAGGTCGACGAGCTGATCGGTCGGGTGGACGACGCCCGGCTCCGAGAGGAGGAGCGCCAGAACGATCCGCTGCCGGGCGTGGCCGATGTCGACGGGGCGGCCGTCATGCCAGACCTCTACGGGCCCCAGGACGTCGAACCGAGCCGACGTGCGTGATGGACCGGCGTCATCATACGAGTCTTCCACCGCGGCTTCCTGAGCGCGATCAACGGACATGGTGTGACATTCCATGTTTACTCCATGTCGGCTCCACGTGCCCCGCTGACAATCAAGAGACGTACGGGGAGGTGCCCGCGAACGGGACGGCGGGCGTGTCCGCCGCCGGCGGCCCCGCGCGGCTGACGCGCGCCGGAAACCGGCCTCGCCAATGGAGGACGAACCGTGGAGGAGACGTGGGACGTCCGGAACGGACCTTGGACGACGAGTCGGGGCCGGTCGCCGAGTTCGCCCTGCGACTGCGCGCGCTGCGCAGGGACGCCGGCAGCCCCGTTTACCGGGAACTGGCCCGCCGCGCGAACTATTCGGTCTCGGCCCTGTCGAACGCGGCGCGCGGCCATGAACTGCCGTCCCTGGAGGTGACCCTGGCCTTCGTGACCGCGTGTGGCGGTGATCGGCGTGAGTGGGAACGGCAGTGGCAGGCGGCAAAGGGCCGGATCTGTCCCGCGGGAAACGGATCAGGCGGGAGCGGGGCGCGGGACGGCGCGTGGGTGGTGGGCGCCGAGCTGGTCCTCGGGATCGTGATGGGCGCGGCGGGCACGGCGGGCGTGCTGCACCCCCCGGGGCGAGGCGCCGCGTGAGCGGCGGCGCGTCACCGGCCGGGCGCCACGCGGAGGCGGCGCCCGGCCGGAGGCGTCACGGCGTACGGCCCAGCAGATGATCCTTGACCTCGGTCGCCGCGATCCGGTCGCGGGCTGCGGACCGGTCGGAGCACAGCAGCACCGGCGCGTCCTCGGGGTCGCGGGGGAGCAGGCCGTGAGAGCCGCGCACCGCCCGGGCGCCCGCGTCGAGCCCGACGACGTCCATGAGGTAGCGCATGCCGGCCTTCTTCCGCACCAGGGCGAGGGCCGCCCGCCGCTTGGCCCGCCCGGGATCGGCCGGGTCGAAGAAGAGCTCGGCCGGGTCGTAGCCGGGCTTGCGGTGGATCTCCACCAGGCGCGCGAAGTCGGGCGCCCTGGCGTCGTCGAGCCAGTAGTAATAGGTGAACCACGAGTCGGGCTCGGCCAGCAGCACCAGCTCCCCGGCCCGGGAGTGGTCCAGGCCGTGGGCGGCCTTGCCCTCCTCGCCGAGGACCTCGGCCACGCCGGGCAGCGCGGCGCAGAGCTTCGCCACGGCCGGCACGTCGGCCGGGTCGCGCACGTAGACGTGGGCCACCTGGTGGTCGGCCACCGCGAACGCGCGGGACGTCCACGGGTCGAGATACTCCATGCCGGCCTGGGTGTAGACCTCCAGCAGGCCCTCGGCGCGCAGCAGCCGGTTCACGTCGACCGGGCGGGACACGTCGGTGATGCCGTACTCCGACAGGACGGTGACCTTCGCCCCCCGGTCGAGGGCGCTGTCGAGCAGCGGGGTCAGCACCCGGTCGAGCTTGGCCGCGGCGGCGGCGGAACGCGGGTCCGAGGCGCCGTACCGCTGGAGGTCGTAGTCGAGGTGCGGCACATAGGCCAGGGTCAGATCCGGGTCGCGGGTCTCCATGATGCGCCGGGTGGCGGCGGCGATCCACGCGGAGGAGGCGATGCCCGCGCCCGGCCCCCAGTACGTGAACAGCGGGAACGTGGGGAACTCGTCGTGCAGTTCCGGCGGGTAGGTGTAGCAGTCCGGGTCCTTGCGGCCGTCGGCGTGGTAGATGGGCCGCGGGGTGATGGTCCAGTCGACGTCGGCGCCCATGGCGTACCACCAGCAGACGTTGGCCACCGTGAAGCCCGGCTTCTCCCTGCGGGCGGTCTGCCACACCTTCTCCCCGCCGACCAGGGCGTTGTGCTGCCGCCACAGGAAGATCTCGCCGAGGTCGCGGAAGTACCAGCCGTTGCCCACGATGCCGTGGCCGGAGGGGGGCAGCCCGGTCAGGAACGTCGACTGGACCGAGCAGGTCACGGCGGGCAGCACGGTGCCGAGCTCGGCCTGGAAACCGAGGTCGGCGAGGGCCCGGAGGCGGGGCATGTGCCGCAGCAGCCGGGGGGTCAGCCCGACCACGTCGAGGACGAGATGCGAGGTCACGGCGTCACTCCCAGGTGGTGTAGTTCGTCGCGGGCGAAGGCCAGCTCCGCCGCTATGCCCGCCGCCAGGTCGGCGGAGGTGCGCGGCCGGTGCTCGGGGGGCAGCACCCCCCACGTGTAGGTCTCCACGTCGTAGTGGTCGCAGGTGCCGTCCCCGACGAGGAGGGCGAGCGTCTCGCGCAGCACCGGGGTCGTCGGGACGAGCGGCGGCTCGGGCCGCATGTGCAGGGGGACGTGGTAGTGCACCCGCCACGGCCCGGTCAGGCCGGTGGCGAACGCCTCGTCCAGGTCGTCGGCGCTCCCGCCGTCCGGGTTGCGGGTCTGGTGCAGGAAACGGGGCTCGGCGTACCCGCGCAGCGCCCCGGGTTCGGCGGTCTCCAGGGCGGCGGACAGCTGCACCTTCACGATCGGCAGGCCCGAGTCGCCCAGCGTGCGCAGCGCGTCGGCCGGGCTCTCCCACGAGCAGGCCAGATGGGCCAGGTCGAGGCAGACGCCGAGCCGGTCGGTATCGACGCCGGACAGCAGGGCGGCGGCCTGCGCGGCCGTCTCCACGACGCAGCCGGGCTCGGGTTCGAGTGCGACCCTGATGACGCGCCCGGTGGCCGCCTCGACGTCGGCCAGTCCCTTGGCGAGCTCGTCGAGCCGTCGGGCGGCCCGATCCGCCGTCGCCGCGTCCCACGGCTCGCGCCAGGCGAGCGGCAGGGTGGAGATCGAGCCGCGCGCCGCGTCGGCGGGGAGCAGGTCCGCGAGGACGCGGGCCAGGTCGAGCGTGTACGTCAGCCGCTCCCGCGTCGTCCAGTCGGGGTGATAGACGGCGTGCTTGACCACCGGCCGCTGGAAGGACCGGTAGGGGAAGCCGTTGAGCGTCACGACCTCCAGGCCCCGCGCGTCGAGCTCGCGGCGGAGCCGCAGGCGGCCGGCGGGGTCGGCGGCCAGGCCGGCCGCCACGGGCGCGGCCAGCCAGAGACCGAGGCCGAGCACGGGCGCGTCCAGGCGCTCCCGGATCGGCACGGCGAACTCGTCGAGCTGGCCGATGATCCCGCCGAGGTCCTCGGCGGGATGGACGTTGGTGCAGTAGCTCAGGTGCAGGACGCGGCCGGTGGTGTCGCGCAGCCGCATCAGGCGCCTCCGCGCTTGATCGAGCTGCCCTCGAACGCCGGCTCGACGGCGCCGATGTCGGACAGGTCGAGCCGGCCCGACTGGCTGTAGAACTCGACGGGGTTGCGCCACATCACCCGGTCGACGTCGTCCTCGGTGAACCCGGCGTCGAGCATGGCCCGGGCCGTCTCGACGGTGAGCAGGGGATCGGAGTGCCCCCAGTCGGCGGCGGAGTTGACGAGCATGCGCTCCACCCCGTGCTTGCGCAGGATCTCGACCATCCGCGGCGGCGACATCTTCGTCTCGGGATAGATCGAGAAGCCCATCCAGCACCCGGCCTCTCGTACGGGCTCCACGGTCAGCTCGTTGAGGTGGTCGACGAGGACCCGCTCGGGGGCGATGCCCGACTCGGCCACGACGTCGAGCGTCCGCCGGGTGCCCCTGGCCTTGTCCCGGTGCGGAGTGTGCACCAGGGCCGGCAGGTCGTGCTCGATGGCGAGGGCGAGCTGCCGGGCGAAGGCGTCGTCCTCCTCCGGCGTCATCGAGTCGTATCCGATCTCCCCGACCGCGACGACCCCGTCCTTCTCCAGGTAGCGGGGGAGCAGGTCGAGCACCGGGAGGCAGCGCGGGTCGCCCGCCTCCTTCGGGTTCAGCGCGATCGTGGCGTGGTGGCGGATGCCGAACAGACTGGCCCGGTACGGCTCCCACCCGAGCAGCGAGTCGAAGTAGTCGGCGAATGAGCCGGGGTTGGTGCGCGGCTGGCCGAGCCAGAAAGCCGGTTCCACGACGGCGACGACACCTTCGGCGGCCATCCGCCGGTAGTCGTCCGTGGTTCGCGACGTCATGTGGATGTGGGGGTCGAAGACGCGCATCAGGCCTCCTTGCGCTGGGTGAGGCTGCCGAGCAGGGCGAGGGCGTCGGCGGGCATGGTCCGTCCCGCGGCCGTCCGCTCCTCGGCCAGCCCGGCGAGCATGGTGGTGAGCTCCGCGTCGGCCCGCTCATGGAGGCCGTGGACGCCGTCGAGCGGAGCCCCGATGAACACGCACTTGAGCACGGCGTGCCGCCACGCGGCCTGGTCGAGGTGCCGGGCACAGGGCCCGAGCGCCGCGAGCACCAGCCGTGGATCGTTGGTGCGGATCGCGTCCCGCAGGAGCGGGACGCTCTCGGGGCCGGCCTGGAGCAGCGGCAGCGCCTTGAGCACGGCCAGCTTCTCGTCCGCGGTGCCCTCGGCGTACAGGGTGGCGAGCCGCTCGGCCCGCCCCTCGGGCGGCAGCGCCGCGAGCAGCAGCGCCCGGGCGGCCTCGTCGGTCCGCCAGCCGGGGACCTCGGCGAGCGGCGTCCGGCCGGCCCGCCGCCCGGCCGAGGCGAAGTGCCGGCCGATCGTCTCGGGCCGCCGCGCGACGTCGGCCGACGCGGTCGCGATCCATTCCTGTGCGAGTGCGGTGTGCAGAGTATCGGCGTCCATCACCTTTTCCTCTCCGGCTCGGCCCGTTCCGTCCAGTGCACGGCGGGCGTCGCGCGTGTCGAGGCGGCCTCCCGCCAGGCGGCGCGGAGGAATTCGATCGAGCGGGCGGCGACGTCCGGCGCGGCGTGGGAGTGCCGGGGGAGTTCGACCGCCACCAGCCCCCGGTAACCGGACGCGGCGAGCGCGGCCAGGACCGGCGGGAAGTCGATCTCACCCGTGCCGAACTCGAGGTGTTCGTGCACGCCCCTGCGCATGTCGTCGATCTGCACGTTGACCAGGTGCTCGCCCGCGGACGCGACGCAGTCGGGCACGGGGTCGGGCTCCAGGCAGCGGCAGTGCCCGATGTCGAGGGTGAGCCCGAAGCCCGGCGGGCGGCCGAGCGCGTCGCGCAGCCGCCGCCAGTCGGCGATCGTCTCGACCAGCATCCCCGGCTCGGGCTCGAAGCCGAGCGGCACCGTGGCGTCGTCCAGCACCAGCGCGCACCCGTCGGCGAGCCGCTCCCAGGCGGTGTCCTCGGGCACCCCTTCCGGGCGCACCCCGGCCCAGAACGACACCGCTTCCGCGCCGAGGTCGGCGCCGATGGCCACGGCCCGCCGCAGGAAGTCGATCCGCACCTTCCGCTCGTCGTGCTGCAGTGTCGGCGCGTGCTTGTGCCGGGGGTCGAGCAGGTATCGGGCCCCCGTCTCGATGACCACCCCCAGCCCGAGGTCGCGCAGCAGGTCCGCCGCCGCCGCGACCTCCCCGGCCACCCCCGGCGCGTACGGATCCAGGTGGCCCTGGTCGAGGGTCAGGGCCACCCCTTCGTACCCGAGGCCGGCGATGACCTCGAGCGCGTCCTTGAGGCGGTGGTTGGCGAACCCGTTGGTCCCGTAGCCGAAGCGGAGACCGGTCACCTCGGTCATGTGGGTGAGACCTTCTTGGCCAGGATCCGGCCGACCGGCGCGGCCGCCGCCACGGCGAGACCGGCGGCCGGCGCGCCGGCCGCCGCGGTCAGCGCCCCCTGCAGCGCGGGAAGGGTGACGATGCCGGTGCCGACGGCGGTCCGGATGTTCTCGGCGGAGGGGTCGGCGGCGGCGCGGGCCTGCGCGAGGGCGAAGCGCGCGGCGTACCACCCGGCGAGCGTGTTGCGGATCCGGCCCTCCCGGCGGCAGACGCTCGCGGCGAGCGCGAGCGTCGCCGTCAGCGTCCCCGCGGGCAGCGCGGGACCGGTGCCGGAGACCTCGTGCCGGGACAGCACCGTGACGAGGTACGTGTGGGCGCCCACCACGAGGGCCGCGGGGAGCGCCCCGGCCGCGCGGCGGCTCGGGGCGGCGCCCAGCAGCACGTCGAGCACCCGGCACAGGGCCATCGCCGCGGGGCCGGCGACGGTGTCCTTGGCGGTGGTGTCGTAGGCCCAGACGGTCGCCGCGAGCGCTCCCGCGACCACCCCCGCCCGCGGCCCGCCGGCCAGCGCGGCCGCGGCGACGCCCGCGACCGTGAGCCCGGCGGCGACGGCCAGCGCCCCTCCGGGCGAGATCCGCCCGGAGGGGATGGGCCGCTCGGGCCGTTCGACCATGTCCATATGGCGGTCGGCCCAGTCGTTGGCGGCCATGCCGCCCCAGTAGAGGCAGACGGAGGCGCTGGCGAGACCGGCCGTGCGGCGGTCGAGCGCGCCGGCGGCGGCCGCGCCGGCCACGACGTCCCCGGGAACGGACAGCGCCGCCGGCGCCCGCACCAGGTCGACGAGGTCCCGCAGGGAGAACCTCCTCGACCGGCGGGCGGAGCCGGCGGCTCCGGTGCTCACTTCGGCTCCCCGGCGTTCCCGGGGGCGTCCCGCAGGCCGTCGGCGAAGTCGCACAGCATCCGCCACTGGTCGGCCAGGCCGTGCGGCACCGCGCCGAGCGGGTCCTTGAAGAAGAAGGCCAGCTCGGTCAGCGCACCGGAGTAGCCGGCCTCGTGCGCCGCCGAGGTCAGCCGCGCCAGGTCCAGCACCAGCGGCGCGGCCAGCGCGGAGTCGCAGCCGTGCCAGGTGAACTCCATCCGCATGCTCCGTCCGAGGAAGCCCTCGAACATCACGAGGTCCCAGGCCGTCTTGAAGTCGCCCAGGTCCTCCAGGTAGTCGATGCGGGTGGTGCCCTGAGGCAGATAACCCAGGGTCTCCTGGAGCACCTTCTGCTTGCTGGCCGTCTTCGCCGCGTTCGGGCCCGGCTCCGCGAGGTTGGCGCCGTCGCCGCCGCCCAGCAGGTTCGTCCCCGACCAGGTCCGCACCCGCAGGTTGCGCATGGCGAACATGGGCGCGAGCACCGACTTCACCAGCGTCTCGCCCGTCTTCCCGTCATGCCCCGCGTACGGCACGGCCCGCTGGAGGGCGAGCTGGTCGAGCGCGGGCAGCCGGGCGCCCGTCGAGGGGGTGAAGTCGACGAACGAACACCCCGCCTGGAACGCGGCGTAGGCGGCGAGCGAGCTCGGCGGCAGCACGGCGCCGCCGCCGGACAGCTCGGCCTCCAGCGCGTCCAGGTCGGCGTGGGCCGGGTTCGGCGTGACCACCGGCTCGGTGGTCGCCACGTTGACGACCACCACCCGCCGCAGTCCGTGCCGCTCCCTGAACGCGGTGAGGTCGGCCGCCATCTGGGCGGCCGCCTCCGCCTGGCCGCCCTCCGACGGCACGGGCCGCAGCTCGTGCTCGGCGAGGGCCAGTTCCTCGTCCAGGGCCCTGACCAGTGACGCCGGCACGATGCCGGCGTCGGCCAGAGACTCGGCCTTCTTCACCAGTGGCACCGAGGCGACGTCGTGCCCGCCGAACACCAGGTCGGTGAGGGCGGGCAGCGCGGCCCCGGCGAATTCCGGCAGCTCGGTGACGCAGCCGGTCGGGCCGGCGAGCCCGGCTCTCATCGCCAGGGCGCCGATGAGGCTGGTGACCGCGACCGAACCGCGGCCGCCGACCAGCCATACACCCGTGGTCATGTGTACTCCAGTGATCAGTCGGAGGAGAAGGCGGCGTCGAACGACGCGGCGGGCGGGGTGATGGCGTTGAGTGAGCGGATGTAGGCGAGGGACTCGGGGGCTCCGTGGAGGCGGTCCATGCCGGCGTCCTCCCACT
>NZ_JAFCNB010000032.1 GCF_017896165.1 Microbispora oryzae | reverse complement strand
GCTACGCTATCGCCTGCGGCCACCGCCTGATCTTTGATTGTCAGCACAACACTCGATGATCGCGGTGGCCGTTCCCATCTCTGCCACCAGCCCACACGCAAGATCGCCATCTACGGCTGGAGTACTAACTTCCTCACATATACCTCAATGGTAGTCGTGTGAATGTCAGGCGATCTTGTATCAGCAACTCTTTGATCTTGACAAGCTATGACAGAGAAATAAGTTTCGGACATAAAGCGGCCATAAACCCCGAGTATGGGGCAAGCGACCTAGCGTTATTTCATCCCCGGCCAAATCCAAGAGTCGCGACAGTGAGACTAGGCATGGCCGGACAGATCGATGCATATGAGACATATGTGAGCATTGACCGTGAGATACATCACACAATTACGGCCTGCGGGCCGCGTAGTCACGTGAGGGGTTCGCGGGCTCCACCGGGGGCGGCGAGGGCTTTGAAAGGTCGCTCAGCGGCAGCGCGCGTCGGGACGCTCGTCGCGGCCGCGTTCCGACTTGCTGAGGAACGGCGACCGGCCGAGGATCACGATGCCGCCGACGAGGGCGATCAGCCCGGTGACCTCCCCCGCCAGGGACTCGGGACGCACCCGCAGGTGCTCGCCGAGGATCGCCACGCCGAGGACGATGCCGCTGATCGGCTCGGCCGCCGTGGTGGCGGGCAGCGAGACCCGCAGGGGCGCCGCGTCGAACGCGCTCTGGTTGAGCAGGATCCCCGCCGTCGCGATGGCCGGGATCAGGTACGGCTGCCAGGAGGTGAAGAGGGCCTCCGGACCGTGCGACAGGATGAGGAGCGAGCCGCGCGTCAGGACGTCCTGGAGCCCGTAGAGCGTGCCGGCCGCTCCGGCCAGGAGCATCGCCTTGGCCGACAGGCCCATCCGCAACGCCACCAGCACCAGGACCGCCGCCACCGCGGGCACGGCCAGCACGGCCACCCACACCACCGACGCGGGACCGGGGACACCACCCCCTTCGGGCCGCGCCGACACCAGGAACACGGCCACCCCGCCGCTCACGAGCAGGGCGCCCAGCCACTCCGTGCGGCCCAGTCGCTCCTTGTAGAGGAAGGCCGCCACGCCGAGGGCGAAGATGAGGCTCGTCGCGAGGAGCGGCTCCACCCGCGCGACGTCGGCGTCCTGCAGCGCGAGGGCCCCGAGGATCTGCCCGCCGATCATCGTCGCCAGCCCGCCCAGCCACAGCGGCTGGCGGATCAGGTCGAGCAGCAGCGTGAGGCGCAGCATCGCGCCGAGGGGCTCGGTGTACGCGGCGTGCTGCTGGGCGACGAAGCCGACGCCCACCAGGCCGGCCGCCGCGAGAGCGAGGAGGACCGTGGCGATCATGACGGTCGCACCATGATCCTCACCTCGCTTCGCCGGGCCCGCCTGCCCCATTGCCCGGCCGCGTGCCCGCAGCCTCACACTTGCGTCAAGAACGGGTCATTTTTCGCCCGCGCGGGGGGTGCCTCGGGGTCAGATGAGACGGCGTGACACGATGCCGCCGCCGACGTCGTGCCCGCACCAGAGCCGGAAGCGCATGCCCGGCAGCAGATAGTCGACCGCGCCGTCGTCGGTCGTCGTGATCGTGACGATGTGCAGCCGCTCTCCGGGGACCAGCGGCTCCTCGTCGTCCGCCGCGATGGCGGCCTGGAAGGGGCGGCCGGGATGTCTCCCGTCCTCGGAGTCGTCGGCGCAGATCACCAGTGACTGCGTGCTGTACGGCAGTTCGTGGGAGAGCCCGCCCCTCTCGGGCGGGTAGAGAGTGATCAGCGCCTTCGCTCTGACGGTCATCACCATCACGACCTTTCGCCTGATATATCAAATGATGCACCACTTTGCGGCGATATTCCTGTTTGGCCCGATCGCCGCCGGCTCGGCGGCACGCGGAAACCTGCCGGGGGTCAGGCGATTTTTGGGGGAACAGGGGATTCGCTTGACCGCCCTGGCCCGTAGATAGCGGGTAGGGGTTCGCTGATGCTTCCGCCGTCCGCGTGAGGTGGTCATGCGCGTCCTACGCCTGTGCTCGGTATTCGAGCCGCCGGACTCGGCCCTGACCGGGTCAGGGGTGACCTACGACCCGGTCGGCGGCGTGCAGAACCACACCGCCGGCCTCACCCGGGCCCTCGACGCCCTCGGCGTGGCGCAGACCGTGCTCACCAGCCGGCCGCCGACCGCGCCCGTCGCCGCCCCGATCGGGCGGCACAGCCGGGTGATCAGGCTCGGCCACCCGATCGGCGCGTTCCGCCAGTGCTACGGCCTGTACGCGTGGATCCACCTGCCCCGGCTCGCCGCCGGCACCGATGTCGTCCACGCCCACCTGGGCGAGGACCTCGCCGTCGTGCCCCTCGCCCTGCGCGCCGCCGCCCTCAGCGGGGCCCCGATCGTGCTGACCGTCCACTGCAGCCTGCGCCACACCCTCAGCGGGGACGACCCCCGGTCGCTCTTACTGCGCACGCTCGGCGGCAGGCTCGAGGGCCGCGGGGTCGACCGGGCGGCGGCCGTCATCGCGCTCACCGAGCGGCTCGGGCGGCAGCTCTCCCGCCCCGGGGTGCACGTGATCCCGTCCGGGGTGAGCGGGGCGTTCCTGGCCGTGGAGCCCGGCCGCGGCCTGCCGCGCGACCTGCCGCATCCCCGCATCGCGTTCGTGGGACGGCTGCACCCCCAGAAGGGCGTCGACACCCTGCTGCACGCCTTCCGCCTCCTGGACGCCGGATATACCGGTTATCTGGTCATCGTCGGCGACGGACCCGAGCGGGCGCGCCTGCACCGCATGGCCCGCCACCTGGGGATCGCCCGCCGGACGCGCTTCCTCGGCTTCGTCCCGCACGACCGGATCCCGTCACTGCTGAAGGACGTCGACGTCCTGGTGCTGCCCTCACGCTACGAGGAGCTGGGCTCCGTGCTGGTGGAGGCGATGTACTGCGGGACGCCGGTCGTGGCCAGCGCGACCGGCGGCATCCCGGAGCTGGTCCGCGACGGGCACGAGGGCCTGCTGGTGCCGCCCGGTTCGCCGGCCGCCCTGGCCGGAGCCCTGCGCGAGGTGATCGACGATCCTCCGCTGGCCGCCCGGCTGGCCGGCCACGCGCGGCGGCGGGTCGACGAGCACACCTGGGATCACCTGGTCCACCGCGTCCTGGACGTCTACCGGGACGTCTGCCGGTCGGTCTCCCCGCTCCGGACCGCCTCCGACGGACCGCTCTCGGGCAGCCGGACGACGTCGAGGTGAGGCGCCTCCGCCGCCCCCGGGACGCCGAGGTCGGTGAGGACGGCGAGCGCGTGCCGCCACCGGCCGAGCGCCGCCTCGTGCCGGCCGAGATCTCCGGTGCGCAGGTGGCGGTGGAGCGTGGCCGACAGGCGCAGGGCGTGGCCGGGCCGTCCGTGGTCGGCCGCGTGGACGGCCGCGGCGAGCAGGTTGGTCAGTTCGGCGTCCAGCCACTCCATCGCGCGGGTCCGGTCGCGGAGGTCGGGTACGGCGACGCCCGCCCGCCGCTCGGCGCACGGCGGGGCGTCCCTGGAGTGAGCGCCGTCCACCGCGGCCGTCGCGGTCTGGACGTAGTAGTCGTAGAGCCTGGTCAGGGCGGTGCCCCGGTCGGCGTCCGCGTCCTCGTCCGCCAGCGTCGCGGTGGCGTGCGCGCGCAGGAGATCGTGGAACCGGTACCGGCCCGGCACCGGCTCCTGGAGCAGGTGGGCGTCGACCAGGTCGTCGATCAGCCGCCCGGCGTGGTAGGGCGTGGTCCCGGCCAGGGCCGCGGCCGCGAAGCGCTCGAAGTCGGGCCCCGGGTGCAGCCCGAGCAGGCGGTACATGTCCTGCCGGCCGCGGCCGAGATACCGGTACGACAGGTCCATCGTGGACGTGACGCTCAGCCGTCCCACTTCGAGCTCGCCGAGGCGGTGCTGGTGGTCGCGTAGCCGTTCGGCCAGGTGGGAGGGCGTCCAGCCGGATCGCACCCGCAGGCGCGCCGCGGCGATGCGGATCGCCAGGGGAAGCCGGCCGCACAGCTCGACGATCTCGGCCAGCAGCTCGGGGGACGCCTCCGCCAGCCGCCGCCGCCCGGCCGTGCGGATGAAGAGGGCGACGGCGTCGCCGCGCGGGAGGACGTCGAGCGACAGGGGCCGGACGTCCTCGAGCCCGGCCAGGCGCCTGCGGCTGGTGATCAGGACCAGGCAGGTCGGGGTGCCCGGCAGCAGGGCCCGGACCTGGGCCTCCTCGGCCGCGTTGTCCAGCAGCACCAGCAGCCGCTTGCCGGCCAGCCGGGTGCGGTAGAGCGCCGCGCGGGCGTCGAGGTCCGGGGGGAGCTGCTCGCCGGGCACGCCGAGCGCGCGCAGCATCTGGTCGAGGGCGTCGGCCGGGGCCACCGGCGACACGCCGTGGGTGAACCCGTGCAGATCGACGAAGAGCTGCCCGTCGGCGTAGAGGTCGGCCAGCCCGTGGGCGGTGTGGACGGCGAGGGCGGTCTTCCCGACCCCGGCCATGCCGTCGATCACGCTGACGACCGGAGCGGGCGGCCCGTCCGCCGGGCGGGCCAGGGCCCGCAGGCGCGCCAGCTCCGCCGCCCTGCCGGTGAAGCTGACGATGTCACGCGGCAGCTGCCGGGGCACGGCCGGGAGGACCGCCCCCACAGCCGCCCCCACGGCCGGGCCCGGGGCCGTTCCCTGGGCGGCTGCCTGAGCCGCGCCCGCGGGGTCGTGCGCCCGGAGCGGGACCGAAAGGTCCGCGTGGCCCGACAGCACCTGCTGGTGCAGCCGCCGCACGGCGGGGCCGGGCTCGACGCCGAGCTCGCGCACCAGCCGGCGGCGGAGGTCGCGGTAGGCCCGCAGCGCCTCGGCCTGCCGTCCGGAACGGTAGAGCGCGAGCATCCACTGCGCCTGCAGCCGTTCCCGCAGCGGGTGCTCGGCGACCAGCGCCCCGAGCTCCGGCAGCACGCCGGCGTGGTGGCCGAGGGCGAGCTGCGACTCGATCCACATCTCCTGCGCCGCGATCCTGCGTTCCTCCAGGCGGACCAGCTCCGCCTCCATCCGGTAGTCGAGCGGGACGTCCTCGAACGGCCGGCCCCGCCACAGCGCGAGCGCCCGTCTCAGCCGCTCGGCCGCGAGGACGGGCAGCCCGTCGCCGAGCGCCCGCTGGCCCTGATCCGCCAGCTCCTCGAACGCCAGCAGGTCGAGGTCGGCGGCCGACACCCGCATCTGGTAGCCCCCGGGCACCGTGGACAGCAGCGGGGGTTCCACCCGGTCGGCCAGCCCAAGGACCTGCCGGAGCGCCGACACGTAGGTCCGCAGCGCCACGGCGGCGGTGCGCGGCGGCCGTTGCGGCCACAGGGCGTCCAGGAGCCGGTCGGCGCTGACGGGGTGATTGACGTTCAGCAGCAGCACCGCGAGAAGAGCGCGTTGCTTGGCCGCGCCGAGACGGATCAACCGATGAGCACCGGAGCGGACCTCAAGTGTGCCGAGGACACGAAACCGCATGACCCGGCCATATCACACGTTTCGTACGCATCACTGTAATCAACAGGAGTTTTCAGAACAGGTTTGCCCGTAACACCCTTCCGGCCTTTTCTTCATATCCGAAAGCGGAAATTACGGCCGACGCCCTATCCCCCGCCGGCCATATCCCGCGCCGCCCGTTTCTCGAATCACGAGACGACCGGCCGCGCCCGGCGTAAACGGCGTCTTCCCAGGTCACAGATGCCTCTATGTCAAGCCGCGACTTTACCTGTCCTTGACGGCCCGCCCGCACCGTTGATCCCGCACGACCGTTTCCGCCGCCGGAGAAGGGAGATCGCGCGTGTCCGGACTGATCAGCCTCGACGAATGCGAACAGCTTGCCGCGGAACAGGTGCACGACCTGTACCGCAGACACGTCAGCCGAAGTCAGGTCTCACTCATGACGTCGTTCGGCTTCGGCCGCGAGCTCGTCGAACGCGCGGAGGGAGCGTGGATCTGGACGAAAGGCGGCCGGCGGATCCTCGACTTCACCGGCGGGGTGGGCGTGCTCAACCACGGCCACAACCACCCGCGCATCCTGGCCGCCCGGCGGCGATTCCAGGAGGCCCGGCGGATGGAGGTGCACAAGACCTACTTCTCGCCGTACGTCGCCGCGCTGGGGCACAACCTCGCCCACCTTCTGCCGGGCGACCTCACCATGTCGTTCCTGCCCAACTCCGGCGCCGAGGCCGTCGAGGGGGCGGTCAAGCTGGCCTACAAGTACCACGGGGGGCGCAGGCAGCGGATCCTCCGGGCCGACATCGCCTTCCACGGCAAGCTCCTCGGCTCGGGCAGCCTCACCGGCGGCGGCGACCGCTTCCGCTTCCCCGGTATCCCCGGCGTGACCACCTACCCGTACGGCGACCTTGCGGCCGTGCGCGCCGCGGTGGCCGCGGCCCGCACCGCCCGCGGCGGCTGCGACGTGTACGCGATCATCGTCGAGCCGTTCAGCGCGTCGACCATGCGCTCGTGCTCGGAGGAGTTCCTGCGCGGGCTGCGTGCCCTGTGCGACGCCGAGGACATCGTGCTGGTCTTCGACGAGATCTACACCGGCTGGGGCAAGACCGGCAGCCTCTTCTACTTCATGCGTTACCCGGGCCTGGTCCCCGACGTGCTCACCACGTCGAAGTCGTTCGGCGGCGGCAAGTCGTCGATCTCGGCGTACGTCGCGAGCGAGCGGGTGTTCCGCAGGGCCTACGACAACCTGACCGACTCGCTGCTGCACAGCACGAGCACGACCTACTACGGCTTCGGGGAGGAGGCGGCCACCGCGATCGAGGCGGTCAACATCGTCGTCGAGGACGACTACCCGCGGCGGGCGCGGGAGATCGAACGCGTCCTGGCCCCCGGCCTGGAACGGATCCGCAAGGGGCACCCCGACACGGTGGCCGAGGTGCGCGGCGCGGGTGCCCTGCACGGCGTCTTCCTGCGCGGCGGACCGAAGATCCTCGACCTGGCCGCGAAGATCGCGCCGGTCGGCATCGCGCGCGACCCCAACTTCCGGATCAAGCTCATCACCGGCTCGGTCGTGGACGCGCTCTACCGCGACCACGGCGTCTACGCCTACTACACGCTCAACGGGGACAACCCGCTGGTCGCGGCGCCGCCGCTGGTCGCCGGGACCGAGGAGGTCGAGTACTTCCTCGACAGTCTCGACGCGACCCTCTCGCAGGGGATGTCCCGGCTGCTCACCAGGTTCGTACGGGAGAAGGTGGCGCCGCGATGGCCGTCCGAGTCGTAGTCACGGGCAGCTCCGGGATGCTGGGCGGCGGCCTGGTCCGGCACCTGGCCGCCGAGGGACGCGAGGTGACAGGGGTCGACCTGCGTCCCGGCCCCGACCAGGTGCCCGGCGTCCGCTACGCGACCGGCGACATCCGCGACACGCCGCTGATGACCGAGCTGGCCGCCGGGGCCGGGGCCGTGGTGCACTGCGCGGCGGCGCTGCCCAGCTACCCCGACGAGGAGATCCGCGACGTCATCGTCCGGGGCACCGGCAGCGTGCTGACCGCCGCGAGCAGGGCCGGGGTGCCGCGCGTGGTGCACATCTCCTCCACCGCCGTCTACGGCCTGCCCTCGGTCGTGCCCACGCCGGAGACCCACCCGAGGCGGCCGGTCGACGCGTACAGCAGGGCCAAGGCCGCCGCCGAGGAGGTCGCGGAACGGTTCCGCGCCGAGGGGATGTGCGTGCCGATCCTCCGCCCGAAGACCTTCCTCGGCCCCGGCCGCATGGGCCTGTTCGCGATGCTCTTCGAGTGGGCGCAGGAGGGCCGCGACTTCCCCGTGCTCGGGCGCGGAGAGGCCCGCATCCAGATGCTGGCGGTCGACGACCTGTTCCGCGCGATCAGCCGGGCGCTCGACGCGCCGCCCGAGGTGGCCGGCGACACGTTCAACATCGCCGCCGCCGACTTCGCCACGCTCCGCGAGGACTTCCAGGCGGTGCTCGACGCCGCCGGGCGCGGCGGGCGGGTCCGGTCGATCCCGGCCCGCCCGGCCCTCGCCGTGCTCCGCCTCCTCGGGCGGGCCGGGGCGTCGCCGGTCTACGACCGCCTGCTGTACAAGCTGCTCGCCGACTCCTACGTCAGCGTCGACCGGGCCAGGGACCGGCTGGGCTTCGAGCCGCTCCTGTCCAACCGCGACGCGATCCTGCGCACGTACGAATGGTGGCGGCGGCACGCGGGGCCGGCCGCGGGCAGCGGCCGGACCAGCCGCGACGCCTGGCGGCAGGGCGCGCTGTCGCTCGCGAAGGTCTTCTTCTGATCCCGGCCGGAGGTGCGTATGCGTGTCATCGAGTCCCCCGGCAGGCCCCCGGGCCGCCGCCCGGGCCGGCCGCCCGGCCGTCCCCGGCCGGTGGCGGACCTCCTGGCCCTGGCACGGCCGGCGCACGCGGCCAAGAGCCTGCTGATCGTGCCCATCGCGCTCGCCGACGCGGGCGTCGTCACGGCGGGCGCGCTGGGCCGGCTGGCCTGGGCCGCGGGCGCGTTCGTCCTCGCCGGCGCCGCCGTCTACGTCGGCAACGACATCGCCGACCGGCACCGCGACCGGCACCACCCGGTCAAGCGCGACCGGCCGGTGGCCTCCGGCCGGGTGCCGGTCCGCGCCGCCGCGCTCTACTGCCTCGCGCTGCTCGGGCTGCTCGGCGTCGTGCTGTGCGCCGGACCGGACCGGCCGTACTGGCCGGTCCTGGCCTACCTCGCGCTCAACCTCGCCTACAGCCGTGTCCTCAAGCACCTCCCGCTGGTCGACGTCGGCGCGGTCGCCCTGGGCTTCGCGCTGCGCGTGCTCCAGGGCTGCCTGGTCGCCGGAGACCGGATATCCGGCTGGCTGATGGTCGCGGTGTTCTCCATGGCGCTGGTCCTCGTGATCGGCAAACGCCGCCAGGAGTTGCTGGACAGCGGGCCCGCTCACCGGCCCGCGCTGCGCGGCTACTCGGTGGAGCTGGCCAACCAGCTCCTCCAGCTCACCTGCGTGCTCGCCGCCGTCGCCGGCCTCATCTACCTGCGCAGCGAAGCGCCCCTCGGGCCGTACGGCCAGGCCGCGATGCTGCTGTGCACGCCGCCCGCGCTCTTCGCCCTGTTCCGCTACCTGAAGGCGGTGCTGGTCGACGGCCGGGGCGGCGACCCGGTGCGCGGGCTGCTCGGCGACCGCGGCATCGCCGCGGCGGGCGTCGCGATCGCGGTCGTCCTGGGCGCGGCCACGCTGCTCGCCCGCCACCCGGCGCTGGTCCCGGCCATCACCCCGTGACCCGCCCGCGACTCCCCGTCCCTCCTGTCGCTCCCGTCCCTCCGAACAAGGCGAAAGGCCACCGACGTGTCCCCACCGTCTCCCCTGGTGTCGGTCGTCGTCCCGGCACACAACTGCGAGAAGACGCTGCGCGCCTGCCTGTCGTCGGCCCTGTCCCAGACGTATCCCACGGTCGAGGTGGTGGTCGTCGACGACGCCAGCACCGACGGGACCCGCGAGATCGCCCGCGAGTTCCCCTGCACGCTGGTCGCCCAGCCGTACAACATGGGCGTCTCCGCGGCGCGCAACGCCGGCGCGGCGGCGGCTCGCGGCGCCGTCCTGTTCTTCCTCGACTCCGACGTCGCCCTCGCCCCCGACGCCGTCGCCAACGCGGTCCGGCTGCTCGGCGAGGACCCGAGGTGCGGCTGCGTCTACGGCGTGTACGCCAAGGAGCCGCTCGTCGACGACGGGCCGGTCGAGACCTACCGCACGCTGCGCATGCATCACGCGCTGCTGCGCGGCGCGGGCCTGACGGCGACCGCGGTCTTCGCCCTCGCGGCCGTCCCCAGGGCCGTGTTCGACGAGGTCGGCCCGTTCGACGCCCGGCTGCGCAGCGCCGAGGACGACGACTACAGCGAACGGCTGCTGGCCCGCCACCGGATCCGGCTCAGCCCGCAGGTGTCGGGCCGGCACGACGAGGCCGACCGGCTGCTGCCGCTGCTCGCGGAGCAGTACCGCAGATCGCGCCTGCTGCGGTTCTCCGCGCGCAACCGGATGCGGCCGGACGCCTTGAAGATCAACCGGATGGCCGGGGTGCTGACCACCGCGCTCACCCTCGCCGCCGTCCCGCTCGCGCTCGCCTGGCCGCCGGCGCTCCCCCTGCCGGCCGTCCTTTTCGCCGCGTTCGCGGTCTCCGACCCGCCGCTGACGCGGTTCGTGCTGCGCGAGAAGGGCCCCGCCTTCCTCGCGTACTTCACGGCGCTGCACTTCCTGACGCACGCGGCCCAGCTCTTCGGGGCCGCCGAGGGGCTGGCGCGGAGCGCGGCCGGCTCCTCCTTCGGGCCGTCGCGCCGCCTGGCCCCCCGCTCCCCCCAATCGTCGAAAGGCCGGTGAAACGTGGACTCCGCCCCCCTGGTGTCGGTCGTCATCCCCAACTACAACTACGGCGACGTGCTCGACCTGTGCCTCCGGTCGGTCCAGGAGCAGACGTACTCCCCGATCGAGATCATCCTGGTGGACGACTGCAGCACCGACGACTCCGTACGGGTCGCCCGCTCCCTGGGCGTGCCGGCGCTGAGCACGCCGCGCAACAGCGGCGTGTCCACCGCGCGCAACCTCGGCGTCGCGCACGCCCGGGGCGAGATCCTGTTCTTCCTCGACTCCGACGTCGCCCTCGCCCCCGACGCGGTCGCCCAGGCGGTGGAGATCCTGCGGTCCGACCCTCGCGTCGGCGCCGTGTGCGGCAACTACGAGCCGATCCCGCTGCGCCGCGACAGCCTGGTCAAGGAGTACCGCACACTCTACCGGCACTACTGGTACCTGGTCGCCGAGGGACCCATCACCGGTTTCCTGCCGGTAGCCATCATCGCCGTGCCCGCCGCCGTGTGGGCGGAGGTGGGCCCGTGGACCGACGCGCTGACGCAGTCGGAGGGCGCCGACGTCGGCGAGCGGCTGACCGGCCGATGGGAGGTGCGGCTCACCTCCGCCGTCCGCGGCCGTCACGACGACGACGCGACGCTGCGCGTCGCCCTCTGGAAGGTCTTCACCCGCACCCGGATGCACGTGCCGTTCTTCCTGCAACGCCGGTACGCCGCGGGGGTGGTGGGGTCGCCGGAGTCGGCGGCCAGCCTCGCCGCCGCGCTGACGGCGGTGACTCTGCCCGCGCCGCTGCTGGGCGGCGCCCTCTGGGCGGCGCTGCCGGCCCTGCTGTTCGCCGTCTGGCTGGCCATCGACCGGCGGATGTACCGGTTCGTGTTCTCCAGCCGCTCCACCTCGTTCGGGCTGTTCTTCGTCGCCATGCACTTCCTCGTCAACCTGACCATCGCCGCCGGGGCGGGCGCCGGGATCCTGCAGTGGCTGACGTCGCGGTCGTTCCGCCGCCTCTACGCCAAGGCGCCGGCGTGACCGGCGGCGGCGCGCGGCGCCGGAGGGTGTTCGCCGCGCTGCGCCTGGCTGCCTACGCGCTGGTGCTCGGATTTCTCGCCTACCAGCTCTGGCGGGTCAGGCACGGGCTGGGCCACAGCCTCGCCCGGGTGGGCTGGCGCGCCTGCCTGGTCGCCACCCTGCTCGCGGCGGTCGGCGGGGTGCCCGGCTTCGTCGGCTGGCGCATGCTGCTCGCCGGGCTCGGCACCCGGCTGCCCCTGCCCGTCGCCGTACGGGTGTTCTTCCTCGCCGGGGTGACCCGCTATCTCCCCGGCGGCGTGTGGCCGGCCGTGGCGCACGCCGCCATGGCGCGGCCCCTCGGGGAGCCGCCCGCCCGGCTGGCCGCGGCCTTCGTCGCCGGTCAGGGGCTCGGGGTGATCGCGGGGCTCGGCGTGGGACTCGTCGCCCTGCCCCGGCTGGTGCCGGCCGGCCCGCTCTGGTGGGGGCTCGTCCCGCTGCTGGCCGCGGCGCTCGTGCCGCTCGCCGCGCCGCGGCTGCTCTCCCGGCTGCTCGGGATCGCCCAGCGCGTGTTGCGCCGCGGCGGCCCGGCCCCCGTCCTGCCGGCCCGGCGGACGCTGCTCGCGGTGACAGGGCTGATGGCCCTCGGCTGGCTCGTCAGCGGGCTGCACGTCGCGGTGCTCGCCATCGCGCTCGGCGCGCCGCCCGGCGGGGCCCTGACCGTCGGCATCGGCGGCTTCGCGCTGTCCACGGTGGCCGGGATCTTCACCGTGATCATGCCGTCCGGGCTGGGCGCCCGCGAGGCCGTCCTCGGGCTCACCGTCGCCACCCTGCTGACCGGTCCCGGCCTGGTCACCCTGGTCGCCCTGAGCCGGGTCCTGATCACCGTCGCCGACCTGGCGTCCACGGCGGCCGTGCTCGCGGCGCTCACCTGGGCGGGCCGCCGCTCCCGTCCCTCCCCTGTCACCGACCGCCGGCCGGAAGGAGCCCCGCTGTCATGACGTCCGACTCCAGCCCCCTGTCCCTCACCCCGGGATCCGCGCAGCTCCGTCATCTCGCCCGGCAGGTGCCCGCCGGGCCCGTCACCGGCGCCCTGCTGCGGGCGGTCACCGCGCTGCCCCTCGCCGGCCGGTCGTTCGCCTGGCTTGAACGGCACCCGTCGGCCCAGGGCGTCCTGCTGACCGCCCTCGGCCTGCGCCGGCCGATCTTCATCGACCACCCCGGCCGGCCCGAGCCGCGGTTCGGATACGGCAGGCCCGATCACCCGGGCGTCACCGAGCTGCTGGAACGCGGCCGGGACCGCTACCGGCAGCGGCTCGGCCGGTTCCTGACCCTGTCGGACGACCTGGCGTCGATCCCGGTCCGCGACCGCCCCGGCGGCACCACGCCGTACTGGGACAACGGCTGGCTGCCGCCGCTGGACGCGCTCGCCCTCTACGGCCTGCTCGTGGAGGCGGCGCCGAGACGGTACGTCGAGATCGGCTCGGGAAACTCCACGAAGTTCGCCCGCCGCGCCGTCCGGCGGCACGGGCTGCCCACCTCCATCACCTCGATCGATCCGGCGCCTCGGGCGCACATCGACGCGCTGTGCGACCGGGTGGTCCGCACTCCGCTCGAACAGGCCGACCCCGCCGTCTTCGCCGAACTGGAGGCCGGCGACGTCGTCTTCCTGGACGGGTCGCACCGGGTCCTCATGGGTTCGGACGTGACCGTCTTCTTCTTCGAGATCCTGCCGCTCCTGCGCCCCGGCGTGCTGGTGCACCTGCACGACATCCTGCTGCCCCGCGACTATCCCCCCGAGTGGCGCTGGCGCTACTACTCGGAGCAGTACCTGCTCGCGGCGTTCCTGCTGGGGGGTCGCGACCGGTACGAGGTGGAACTGCCCGGCGCCTTCGTGCAGGGCGACGACGATCTGCGCGGCCTGGTGGAGCCGCTGTGGCGGCGGCTGGGGGTCGTCCACGACTACCTGCCCTCGTCGTTCTGGTTCCGTGTCACGGGCCACGGCGTCAACGGCGTCACGGGCGGCGGCGTCACGGGCGGCGGCGTCACGGGCGGCGCGGAGGAGGCCGCGCCGTGACGGGCGTCGCCGCCCGCGCGGCGACCTGGACGGGCCGGGCCGTCGCGGGCGGCGTGGCGGCGTGGCTGCTCGTGGGACTGGTCACCTGGTCGAGCGGGCGGTTCTGGTGGGGCGGCGCGGCCCCGATGCTGCTGGCGTTCGCCGCGCCGGTCGCCGTGCTCGGCGCGGCGGCGACGCCGCTGCTGGCCCGGCTGCCCCTGTCCCGCGGCGAGCGGGCGCTGGCCGGGCTGTGCCTGGCCGCGCTCCTGCTCGCCGTGCTCCGCCCGCTGCTCAGCGGCCGCACCTGGGTCTGGGTCGTGCCCGACCTGATGGTGCCGCCCTTGCTGTTCGCGCTGCTCCCGGCGGCGTTGCTCGCGATGTCGCTCGCGGCGTCCGCGACGGCCGCCGCGACGGCGGTCACGCCGCTCCTGACACGCCTTTCGCCCACGGCCCGCCGGTGGAGCGTCCTGCCCGCCGCGGCGGCCCTCGTCCTCGGGCTTGGCCAGTCGGGGCTCGAATGGCGGGCGCCGCTGGGCGGCGGCGGGGCCGGACCGGCCCCGCCGGGCGCGTTGCGCGTCGTCTCCTGGGACACGCTGTGCTGGAACGAGGGCGACGACCCCGCCCGGTTCCTCCGGTACCTGAAACGGTGGCGGGCCGACGTCTATCTGCTGCAGGAGCACGCGGGCTGCGCCCCGGGAGCGCTGGTGCCCCTGCACGACGAGGACCTGCTGCGGCGCGAGTTCCCCGGCAGCTGGTTCGCGACCGCCGACGGGCTGCTGACGATCTCCCGTTATCCGGTCGTCGGCCGGACGCCGGTCGGGTGGGCGGTCAACCCGGCCGCGGGCAACTGGAACCGGGCGGCGCTGCGCACCGACGTCCGCGTCGGCGACCGCGTCGTGTCCCTCTACAACGTGCACCTCTACGACATGCTCTATCTGGACTCCAGCCCGCTCTCCGGGCGGTTCTACCGGTCGATCCGGACGCTGGACGCGGCGCGGCGGACCCAGATCGACCAGCTCACCGCGGACCTTTCGGCCAATCGGAACCCGCTGCTCGCCAGTGGCGACTTCAACATGCTTCCGGGCACCGGGTTCGCCGGGCGGATGGACCGCTGGCGTGACGCGAGCCGCGCGGGGACGTCGATCTCGCCCGCCACGCTGACCTTCGCGGGGCTGCGCCTGTGGCGGATGGACTGGACGTTCACCTCGCCCGACCTGCGCGTCCACCGCTACGACCTGCGCTCCCCCGAAGGCCTGTCGAGCCATCACCTCCAGGACATGGTCGTCTCCCTGCCGCCGCGGCCCTGAGCGCCGCCGATCCCCCAAGCCAGTCCCCCGCAGCCGGACCCCAGGACAGCCGTTCTCCCCCCGAAGGCGAGGTCACCCGTGCCAGCCGACCGTCCCCTGGTCACCGTCGTCGTCCCCAATTACAACGGCGCGCGCTTCCTGCCGCTGTGCCTGCGCGCCGCGCGGGAGCAGACGTACGACCCGATCGAGATCATCGTGGTGGACGACCACAGCACCGACGAATCGGTGCGCATCGCCCGTTCCGCGGGCGTGAACGTGATACACACCCCCGCCAACGGCGGCGCGGCCGTCGCGCGCAACGCGGGCGCGGCGGCGGCGAACGGCGAGATCCTCTTCTTCGTGGACGCCGACGTCGCGCTCGCGCCGGACGCGGTCGCCACCGCGGTCGCGATCCTTGAGGCGGATCCGGGCGTGGGCGCGGCCTGCGGCATCGAGGACCCCGAGCCGCTGTTCCGGTCCGGCAGGGTGGAGGACTACCGGGCGATCCAGCACCACTACTGGTCCGTCGCCTCGGAGGGCGAGGTCTCCTTCCTGTGGTCGGCCATGTTCGCCATCCGGGCCACCGTCTTCGCCGAGATCGGCCCGTTCAACCCCCGGCTGCGGTACACAGAGGAGGTGGATTACGGGCACCGGCTGGGCCGGCGTTACAGGGTCCTCCTCACCTCGGCCATCGGGGGCCGCATGGGTCACGACCGGGAGCTGACCGCGTTGCTGCGCAAGCTCTTCCACCGCGGCCGGGCCCGCGTCCCGCTCTACGCGGCGCGGCGGCGGTTCGCCCGGGGCTACGAGACCGCGTCACGGGCCTGGGCCTCCCTGGCCGCCCTGCTCACCGTCGTCACGGTCCCGCTCGTGATCCCGTACGGTCCCGCCGCGGCGGCCGTCCCGGCCGCGCTGCTGGCCGTCTCGCTCGCCTGCGACGCCCACATGTACCGGTTCGTGTTCGCCCGCCGGTGCCCGCTGTTCGGCCTGTTCTACGCGGGCGTCCACTTCCTGGTGAATCTCGCCATCATCGGCGGCGTGGCGGCGGGCGCCGTGCAGTGGTTGTCGTCCGCGCGGTTCCGCGCCCTCTACGAGGAGCCCGCCCCGGCCGCGGCGGTCGCGGGAGGTGGCGGGGCGTGCTGACCGACCGGCCGGCCCCCGCGGCGACGACGAAACGTCCGCCGCGGTGGACGGGGCGTCTCCTGCTGTGCGTCGCGGCGGCGTGGGCGGCGTTCGTCGTCCTGCACCGCCTGCTGTCCGGCCGGTTCTGGCTGTGGCTGGTGCCCGACATGGTGCCGCCGCTCGTCTACCTGGTCGTGCCGCTCCTGCTGCTGGCCGCCGCGCCGGCGGCCGGCCGGGGATCGCGGCGGTGGTGCGCGGGTCTCGCGGTCGTCTCCCTCGCCCTGGGCGCGGGCCAGAGCGGCCTCGACCCGGCGGCGCTGTGGAACGGCGGAGGGCCGCCGGCCCCGCCGGGAGCGATCCGCCTGGTCTCGTGGAACACCGAGTACTGGGATCAGGGCGACGACCCGGACCGCTTCTACGCCCTGCTGAAGGCGCAGCACGCCGACGTCTACCTGCTCCAGGAGTATCTCCACTGGGTGAACGACGGCCCGCGGCAGGTCGACGATCTCGCCCGGCTCCGCCGCGAGTTCCCCGGCTACGAGATAACGACCGCGGGCGAGCTGGTGACCCTGTCACGCCTTCCCGTCGTCTCCACGGCGACGGTGGGCCCGGCGCGCGCTCTTGGGCCCGCGGCCCCCTGGCGTCCGGTCTTCGACCTGGCCAAGGTCCTGCGGACCGACCTGCGGGTAGGCGGGTCGACCCTGTCGCTCTACAACGTGCACATCCCCACGCAGTACGTGCTGGGCGAGAACCCGCTGTCGTCGCGGTTCTACGACACGCTGCGCGCCCGCGCCGCCGCCCGGGACGAGCAGTTCCGCGGGCTGGAGGCCGACATCGCGGGGAACCGCGATCCGCTGCTGGTGGCCGGCGACTTCAACAGCACCGTCGCGATGGGCGAGATGCGCCCGCTGTTCGACCGGCTGTCGGTCGCGGACGACGCGTCCCGCTCGCTCCTGCCCGCCTCCTGGCCCGCCGGCGGCCCGGCCCTGTGGAAGCTCGACTGGACCCTGACCTCCGCGGCCACCGTGCACGGCTACCGGCTGCTCGACCCGGGGGGCATGTCCGACCACCGTGTGCAGGAGATGCTGCTGTCCGTCGGCGGCAGGTGACGCGCGGCTCACCGGTAGACGACGGGCTTCTCCGCCTTCCCTGGATAGATCATGATGAGCAGCTCGACCGCGCCCTCCGGGGGGTAGGCCACCTGGTAGACCAGCTTGCGACCGCGCAGGTGAACGCGGACCCGGTACGACCCGGGCCCCTGCGGCGTGAGACCGCACAGGTCCTGCCCGTCGCCGTCGACCAGGCAGAGGGAGCCCTTCGGGCTCTCGTAGCCGACCTCGACCACCTCGTCCCAGCCCTTGAGTTCGAGGGGCGGCCGCCGCGCGTACGACTCGGTGGTCACGCAGGCGTTCCCCACCTCGTCGGCCGCCCAGAGGGCCAGCGCGCCGCGCTCGCTGCCGACGAGGTCCTCGACCAGGTCTGGGGTGGTCCCCTCGTATCCGTCCTCCCAGCCGTTGATCTGCCAGAACTCGGTCCACATCGTGGCCTGCCGCTGCCGTACCGGTCTCAGCCGTGGCCTGTGCCGCGGATGCGCCGCGCAGGCCCGTTCCGCCGCGGCCACGTACGCCCGTTCCTCCTCCTCTCCCCGCTGCTCCTCCGCCTGCTGGGCGCGGACGACGGCGGGACACAGGCTCGGCAGCGCCTTCGCGAGGGACGCCTGGGGCGCCGCCTGGACCGGCGCCGCGTTCACGTCGCCTCCGTTGCGCGTGGCCACGTCGCACAGCTGACGCCCCTGCGCCAGGACCTCCCGGTCGGGCACCCTCTCCCACCCCGGTATGCCGCCCGTCTCCATCAGCTCGGGCGTGTAGCCGCGGACGGCGCACAGGAAGCGCTTCTCCCCCTGGTCCAGCCCTCTGACCGTGCCGTGGCCCAGCCCGGCGCAGTCGAGCGCCGGTTCCCAGCTCACCTCGCCGGCCGGGGCCGACTCCGCCACGAGCAGGAGGACGGCCGCGGCGGTCAGGACGGCGGCCGTCGTACGGAAGACCGGCCCGCGGGGCGTGAACCGCTCCGGGCGGACGGCGAGCAGGATCAGGACGGGGGGCAGCAGGTCGTAGAGCCGTATCGCCAGCGTTCCGCCGACCTCGTCCGGCGGCCCCCACAGCGCCGCGCATCCAGGCCCGAGGCCGAGGTCGACCAGCATCGGCAGCAGATACGAGAGCTGCGACAGGATGAGCGCCCCCGCCACGCACCTGCCGGCGGTCCGGCCCAGCCGCCCGCGCCCGCGCCGGACCGCCATCCACCACGCCGCGCAGCCCAGCACGATCAACGGCGCGCCCCCGAAGTAGAGGAGCGGGACCTCCCGCAGCTGGGAAACCGGCAGCTTCAGGGACATCTCGAACCCCGGGCAGAAGGCGCTCCCCGAGGTCACGTAGACCTGGACGCCGTCGTCGCCGGTCAGCAGGTACAGCAGCTGGAAACAGAGGGTGGGGGCGAGCGCGGTCAGCGTCGCGCCCGCCCAGAGCGCCCATGATCGTCGCGACACGACAGCGAAGGCTACCCACGGCGGCCCCGGCCCGAGTGGGGTAAGCGGCAAACGCCCACGAATCCGCGCGAATAATTCTCGCAAAACGGTAAATAACCGTGCATAAAGGCATGATCAACTGGACTAGCATGGCCGGATGACATTGAGGGACTCCCCACCCGGATCGGGCGAGCGGCACGAAATCGGCGCCACCGACGCGGGCGGCCCGAACCTCTCCGTGCGGGAACGGCTGGTCGTGGCCATGCCGCGAGACGCCCTGTGGGGCTGGCTCGGACCGCTGATCGTCACCGTCTTCGGCGGATATCTGCGCTTCTTCCGGCTCGGCGACCCCAAGGCGATCGCCTTCGACGAGAGCTTCTACGCGAAGGACGCCTACTCCCTCATCCGGTTCGGCGTCGAGCAGTCGATGCTGGGCACGGACAAGGATCCCGTCGCCAACACGCGGCTGCTGGCCGGGAACACCGACATCTTCGTGCGATGCCCGCCCGCGCCGCTGTCGGACTGCGCCGCCTACGTCGCCCACCCTCCCCTGGGCAAGTGGATGATCGGCCTCGGCGAGTTCGTCTTCGGGCCCAACCCCTTCGGGTGGCGCTTCGCCGCCGCCCTGGTGGGGACTCTCTCCATCCTCATCCTGGCCCGTACGGCCCGCCGGATGACGCGCTCGACCCTGCTGGGCTGCCTCGCCGGCTTCCTGCTCGCGCTGGAAGGGCTGCACCTCACGTCGAGCAGGACCGCCCTGCTGGACATCTTCCTGATGTTCTGGGTCCTCGCCGGGTTCGCCTGCCTCGTCGCCGACCGGGACGTCACCCGCGCCCGCCTCGCGGACTGGTACGAATCCCGCCGGCGAGACGAGACCGGACCGGCGCCGGCCGTCCGATGGTGGCGGCTGGCGGCGGGCCTGTGCCTCGGCGCGGCCTGCGCGGTCAAGTGGAGCGGCGTCTTCTTCCTCATCGGGTTCGCGATCATGTCGCTGGTCTGGGACGCCGGAGCCAGGAAGTCCGCGGGACTCCGCCAGCCGTACACCGGCGGGCTGTCGCGCTCCCTGCCCCGCGCCGCGCTCGCGCTGGGCGTGCTTCCCGCCGTCGTCTACGTGGTGTCCTGGACGGGCTGGTTCGCCTCGGCGAGGGGGTACGGCCGCAACTGGGACGAGGCCACGTCGGCCGGGCCGGTCTTCTTCGTCATCGACTCGCTCGAGTCGTGGTGGAACTACCACACGAGCCTGCTCGGATTCCACACCGGCATGGCGGACACCCACCCGTACATGTCGAAGCCGTGGAGCTGGCCCCTGCTGCTACGGCCCGTCGCCTACTTCTACGAGTCCGCGCCGGGATGCGGGGCGCCCAACTGCTCCCAGGCGGTGCTGGGCACCGGCACCCCGGCCGTCTGGTACGGGGCCCTCGTGGCGCTCGTCGCCATGATCGCCTGGTACACGGCGTCCCGCGACTGGCGGGCCGGGGCGGTCCTGCTCGCGTACGCGGTGGGGTGGCTGCCGTGGTTCTACTACGCCTGGTCCGACAACCGGACCATGTTCCTGTTCTACGCGCTGCCGATGGTCCCGTTCATGATCCTCGCGATCGTCCTGGCCGCCGGGCTGATCATGGGCCGGCCCACCGCCGCGCCGCTCCGGCGATCCGTGGGAGCGGCGGTCGTGGGCGCGTTCGCGCTGCTGACACTGATCGACTTCTGGTGGCTTTATCCGGTGCTCACCGCGGAGAACATCCCGTACGACGCCTGGCACGCCCGCATGCTCTTCCCGTCCTGGATCTGACGGCGGCGGCGCGCCCGCGCGGCACCGGAGGTCAGCCCTCCGCCGCGCCGCGGCGGGCCGGGTGGATCCGCCCGTGCACGGCCGCGTAGGTGTTTTCGAGCGCGACTGCCGCCTCGTCGTAGCGCCGCTGCGCGACGCCGACGAACAGGCAGTCGACGACGGCGAGCTGGGCGATCCGGCTGACCGTGGCGCCGGACCTGAACGGGGTCTCGCGGGCGCGCGTGCTCAGCACGAGGTCGGCGATCTGCCCGAGCGCCGAGCGCGGATGGTTGGTGAGGGCGACGGTGGTCGCGCCGCGCTCGGCGGCCGCCCGCAGCGGCTCGATCGTGTCGAGGGTCGCTCCGGAGTGCGAGATGCCGATGGCGACGTCGCCGGGTCCGAGCAGCGCGGCCGCGGTCAGCGCGGCGTGGGCGTCGGTCCAGACGAATGCGATCCTGCCGATGCGGTGCAGCTTCTGGTGCAGGTCCTGCCCGACGAAGCCGCTCGCCCCCACGCCGAAGACGTCGACGCGCCTGGCCTGCGCCACCGCCTCGACGGCGCGGGCCAGGCTCGGCACGTCGAGCCCGGCGCGGGTGTCCTCAAGCGCCCGCGTCTCGGTATAGATGATCTTCTCTACGACCTGTTCGAGCGGGTCGGCGGGGCCGATGTCGGCGGTCATGAGGGGGCGTTCGCCCCCGCGCGCGTCCTCCCGCGCGGCGGCGCCGGCCAGCGCCAGGCGGAGCTGGGGATAGTTGTTCAGCCCGATGGCCCGGCAGAACCGCATCACGGTGGTGACCGACGTCTGGGCCCGGCGGCCGAGCTCGCTGATCGACAGGTGGGCCGCCCGGGCGGGATCGACGAGCACGGCCTCGGCCACGCGCCGCTCGGACGGCGCCAGCGAGGGCAGGGCCGAGCGGATGTCCACCAGGATGTCGGCCGCGGGGGGCGCCATGGTTCCTCCTGTGGGGGCCGGGTGGGCGACAGCGTATCCGGACTCCACTGATCGTCAAAAATATACGAACAGACGAATCTCCCGTTACTTATTGACATTCGGCGTTCACCGCTCAGATACTCGCTGGACCGCGAGCCCGCGCCCGCCACGTCGCCAGGTCCCCCGCATCCCGCGTCCCCTCCGCCCGGGCGGCCCGCCGCGCTCGCCCGGCTCGCCAAGCTCGTCGCGAGGAGTCAGCTGTGCGACATCTCGACCTTGTCGTCATCGTCGTCTACCTGGTCGCGATCGCCGCGATCGGGCTGCGCCTGTCCGGCCGGCAGAGATCGGCCAGGGACTACTTCGTCGGCGAGGGCCGCATGCCCTGGTGGACCGTCTGCTTCTCCGTGGTGGCGACGGAGACCAGCGTGCTCACCGTCATCAGCGTCCCCGGCGGCGCCTACAGCGGCCAGGGCTTCGGCAACGTCGAGCTGGCCCTCGGCTATGTCATCGGCCGTGTCGTCGTCGCGACGGTCCTGATCCCGCTCTACAAGCGCGGCGGTTTCGTCAGCGCCTACCAGTACCTCGGCGAACGCTTCGGGCTCAGGCTGCAGGGCCTCGCCTCCGTGACGTTCGTCCTCACGCGGCTCCTCGCGGAGGGCGTCCGGCTGTTCGCCTCGGCCATCCCGATCAAGCTGCTGCTGGACGAGTTCGGGGTGCACGCCGGCTACCAGGTCATCATCGTCGTGCTCACGGCCATCACGGTCCTCTACACCTACCTGGGCGGCATCAAGGCCGTGATCTGGACGGACGCCATCCAGATGCTCCTCTATCTCGGCGGGGCGGTCCTGGCGATCGTGGTCCTCGCCGGGCACGTCGGCGGCTCCGGGTTCTCCGGCGCGCTGGACGCCGGCCGGTTCCGCCTGTTCGACACCGACTTCGGCCTCGCCCACATCCTGACGAGCACGTTCGCCCTGCCGACCGCGATCATCGGCGGCGCCATCTTCGCGATGGCCAGCCACGGCTCCGACCAGCTCATCGTGCAGCGGATCCTGTCGACCCCCAACCTGCGCGACAGCCAGAAGGCCATGATCGGGTCCGGCGTCTTCATCGTCTTCCAGTTCGCCGCGTTCTCCCTCGTCGGCGCGCTGCTGTGGTCGTACAACCAGGGCCGGACGTTCGCCGAGCTGGGCCTGGCGAGCTCCGACAACCTCTACCCCCAGTTCATCCTGCACGCCCTGCCCGTGGGCGTCTCGGGTCTGCTGGTGGCCGGAATCCTCGGCGCCGCGATGGGCTCGCTTTCTTCCGCGCTCAACTCCATGTCGAACTCCACGGTCTCCGACGTCATCCACGGCTTCCTCCGCCGCGCGCCCTCGGACCGGACCATGCTGCGGCTGGCCCGGGTGATGACGCTGGTGTGGGCCGCGCTGATGGCCGTCTTCGCGAGCGCGTTCAGCGACAGCACGGGGAACGTCTATCTCACGGGCCTGGCCATCGCCGGTTACACGTACGGCGCGCTGCTCGGGGCGTTCCTGCTGGGCCGCCTGGTCCGGCGGGCCGGCGAGCTCGACTCGGTGATCGCGTTCCTGGTCACCGTGGCGGTGATGACGTACGTCGTCCGCGGCGTCAGGATCGACGTCACCGCCCACGGGACCACCACGTCGGCGGGGATCGCGGCGCAGTGGCTGGTCCCGCTCGGGGTGATCGTCACTCTGGTCGTGGGCGGCGTGCTGAGCCTGTTCCACCGCCCGCCCGCCCCCGTGCCCGCCGGAGCCCCCGACGACGCCGGCGCCGCGGGGATCGCCAGGCCCTGAACAGACCACGCGCCGTTGGAGGAGCCATGCGGGTGATCGGCCTCATGTCCGGAACGTCGTACGACGGCATCGACGCCGCCGCCGCGGAGCTGAGCCTGGCGGGCGACACCCTGGTGATGCGGCCGATGGGAATGATCCACGTGCCGTACCCGGACGAGGTGCGGGCGCGGATCGCCGCCCTGCTGCCTCCGGCGGCCACGACGGCCGGCGACGTCTGCCGGCTCGACACCAGCGTCGGCCGCGCCTTCGCCGCCGCGGCCGTCCGCGCCGCCGCCGAGCTCTGCGGCGGCGCGGCCGACCTGGTGGTCTCGCACGGCCAGACCGTCTTCCACTGGGTGGAGGACGGTGCCGTCCTGGGCACCCTGCAACTCGGCAACCCGGCCTGGATCGCCGAGGCGACCGGGCTTCCCGTCGTCTCCGACCTGCGCTCCCGCGACGTCGCGGCCGGCGGGCAGGGCGCCCCGCTGGTCAGCGTCCTCGACACCCTGTTGCTGCGGGGCCGGGCGGGCGTTCCCGCCGCGCTCAACCTCGGCGGCATCGCCAACGTCACCGTCGTCCCGCCCCGCGGGGAGCCGGTCGCCTTCGACACCGGCCCCGCCAACGCGCTGCTCGACGCGGCGGTGCGGCACTTCAGCGGCGGCGCCCGCGACCACGACGAGGACGGCCGGGGCGCGGCCGCCGGCCGGGTGGGCGACGGCCTGCTGACCAGACTGCTCGCCGACCCCTACTACCGCAGGCCCGCGCCCAAGACCACCGGCAAGGAGCACTTCCACCTGCCGTACCTGCTGGAGGCGCTGGCCGGGCGACCGGTGCCCGACCCGGCCGACGTGCTGGCCACGCTCACCCGGCTGACCGCCGTGACCGTCGCGGACGCCTGCCGGGCCCACTCCGTCACCGAACTCGTCGTGTCGGGCGGCGGCGTCCGCAACCCCACGATGCTGCGGATGATCGGCGAGGAACTGCCCGGCGTGCCCCTGCGGTCCAGCGACGACCTGGGCGTGCCGTCCGCCGCCAAGGAGGCCCTGGCGTTCGCCGTCCTCGGGTTCCTCACCGTGCACGGGCTGCCCGGCCAGGTGCCCTCCTGCACGGGCGCCCGGCACGCCGTGCTGCTCGGCGGCCTCACGCCGGGGCGCGGGCCGCTCCGCCTCCCGGAACCGGTCGCCGTGCCGCCCACGCGGCTGCGGGTCGCCGCTCCCGCCGCCTGAGGCTCACACGGCCGGTCGCCCGCTCGCTCGCCGTCAGGCCCGTTTCCCGGCCGGACGCCGGCCGGCGACGGCGAGGTAGCGGTCGTCGGTGTCGTGGCAGGCCAGCAGGGTCCAGCCGGCGGCCGACAGCAGCGGGCGGAGGTTGGCCTCGGCGCGGACGTCGTCGGGAGTGAGGACACGGCCGCGGCGGGCCGCCAGGACGGCGCGGCCCACGGGGTGGAACAACGCCAGCCGCCCGCCCTCCCGGGTCACCCGGGCGAGTTCGCGGAGTGCCGCCTCCGGTCGCGGGACGTGCGAGATCAGTCCCGACGCCAGCACGCCGTCGGCCACGCCGTCACCGAGCGGCAGCCGTCCGACGTCGGCCAGCAGCAGGCGGCCGTACGCGCCGCGGCCCCGGTCGCGGGCCGACCGGAGCATCTCGGGCGTGACGTCGACGCCGACGACGCGCCCGGCGGGACCGACCGCGTCGCGCAGCGGGACGAACGCGCGGGCCGTCCCGCAACCGGCGTCCAGGGCCAGCCCGCCTGGCGGCAGGGCCAGCTCCGCGACGGCGGCGGCGAAGGCCGGGCCGTCGTCGGGGTACTTCTCCTCCCAGGTGTCCGCCTTCGCGGCGAAGAAGGCCCTGGTCTCCGCGAGGGATCGCTCGTGCATCGTCGTGGCCTCCGTGACCGCTCTCGGGGCGTCGGGTGATCAAGCCGGGTGATCACAAGCCTCTCAGGCCCCCGCGGCCGCTCCTTCGGCGGCACGCCGCGCCTCGCTCCGTAACGGTCACCCCTCCCGGTCCTGGAGGGCCTGTGGCGGCCGGGGTAAGACCCGCGGCCGGGCCGTCACCAACAAGTCGAAACAGGTGCCGGCGCCGTGGGGCCCACGGCGCGCGGCCATCGGCACGAAGGGAATACTTCGATGACATTGCTCGACGCGGGTGACCGGTTCCCGTCCCTGACCGTCACGCTCCCCGGCGGAGACGACCTCGTCCTCCCGGAGGCGCTCGAGGGCCACTTCGGCGTGGTCCTGATCTACCGTGGCGCGTGGTGCCCGTACTGCAACGCGCAGCTGCGCGCCTTCCAGCGTGAGCTGGACAAGCTGTCGGAGCTCGGCATCAGGGTGGTCGCGCTTTCCGTCGACGACGAGGCCACCACCAAGGGGACCGTCGACAAGCACCACCTGACCTTCCCGGTCGCATACGGCGCGGACGCCCGGGCGGTGTCCAAGGCCGTGGGGGCGTTCGTCAACGCCGAGCCGGAGTATCTGCAGTCGACGGGCTTCGTGCTCGACCCCGAGGGCCGGGTCGTGGTCAGCGTCTACTCCAGCGGCGCGATCGGCCGTCTCGTCCCCGAGGACGTGATCGGCCTCGTCCGTTACCTGCGCCAGCACTGATCCGTACGCCGGGGCGCGGGTGCCCGCCACGGCCGGCACGACGATCGCCTGGATAGGGTGAGCATATGAGCTCTGCGGAATCGTCTGTCTCGGGCGACCCGGAACTGAGGCGCTCACCGGATCCCGACTCCGCCGAGTGGCTCCGTACTCTCACCGGGACGGGCCAGGAACGCGACCAGGCGATCGAACGACTGCACGAGCTGCTGCTGCGGGTGGCCCGCGCCGAGGTGCGCAGGCGCGGGGCCGGGCTGCGGGTGAGCGGCCCGGAACTCGACGATCTGGCGTACCAGGCCGCCGCCGACGCGGTGATGTCGATCATCCGTAAGATCGGGGAGTTCCGGGCCGAAAGCCGGTTCACGACCTGGGCGTACAAGTTCGTGATCTTCGAGGTGTCCGGGAAGCTCGGGCGTCATTTCTGGCGGCGTCCGGACGCCCGCCTCGACTTGGAGGACTGGAGCCGGCTGCCGGAGCGCTTCGGTTCCGGACCCGAGCACCACGCGGAGTGGCGCGACCTGATCGCGGCGCTGCGACGAGCGGTGGACGAGGAACTGACCCCCCACCAGCGGCGGGTCTTCGTCGCGCTCGTGCTCAACGGCGTCCCGCTCGACGCCCTCGTGGCGAGGCTCGGATCGAACCGCAACGCGCTCTACAAGACACTGTTCGACGCCCGCCGCAAACTGGAAGCCCGCCTTGCGGGCTACGTGACCCACAGGACATGAGGCGGTCATGAACGGCTTTTCACGACTCGAGCGATTCCTCCGCACCGACCCCCGGGACGTCGGATGCGGCGAGGCGATGGAGATCCTGCACGTCTACGTCGAGCTCGTGGCCGCCGGGGAGGATCCCGAGGCCCGATACCCGGGGGTCGCCGCCCATCTGCGGGCGTGCGGTCCGTGCGAGGAGGACTTCGCCGGCCTGCTGGCGGCGGCCCGCCTCATCGGGCCGGAATGACCGGGGCCGGAACGGCGGGCCCGGAGCGCTAAGGGGGCGGCGTCGCGCCGGGCGGCAGGGGCCTGCTCCGCAGGTCGGGTTTGCGGATCTTGCCGGATCCGGTCCTGGGCAGGCCCTCCACGAGGTCGAAGTACACCGGGATCTTGTACTTCGCGAGCCGGGGACCGAGGAAGTCGCGCAGGTCGCCGGGGGTGACCGCGGCCCCCTCGCGGGGAACGACGAACGCCCGCCCGACCTCCCCCCACTTCTGGTCGGGCACGCCCACGACGGCGGCCTCGGCCACCCCCGGGTGCTCGAAGAGCACCGCCTCGACCTCGGCCGGGTAGACGTTCTCCCCGCCGGAGATGAACATGTCCTTCACCCGGTCGACGATGTGGAGATGCCCCTCCTCGTCGACGGTGGCGATGTCGCCGGAGTGGAGCCAGCCGCCGTCGATCAGGGCGGCCGCGGTCGCCTCCGGGTCGCGCCAGTAGCCGGGCGTGACGTTCGGCCCCTGGACGAGCACCTCTCCCGGCTCCCCCACGGCGGTGAGGGTGAGGTCGGGACGGACCACGCGCACGTTGGCGAAGAACACCGGAACCCCCGCGGAACCCGCCTTGCGCACGCTCTCCCCGGCCTCCAGGAACGTGGCGCCCGGCGCGGTCTCGGTCAGCCCGTAGCCCTGGCAGAAGACCAGCCCCCGCTCCTGGTAGACCCGGATCAGCGCGACCGGGACGGCCGCCCCGCCCGACATCAGGGTGCGCAGCGACGCCAGGTCGGCGCCGGCCCACCGCGGCGACCGGGAGAACGCGGCGAACATGGCGGTGACCCCGAACATCCAGGTGACGCCGTGCTTCTCGATCAGGTCGTAGCAGAGGTCGACGTCCCAGGACGGCATGATGACCGAGCTGCCGCCCTTGAGGAAGGTCGGCAGCAGGGTCTGGTTCAGGGCCGCGACGTGGAACAGCGGCGCGCTGATCAGCGTCACCTCGGTGCTCGTCACGTCGACGCCGATCATGATGTTGAAGCAGTTCCACACCAGGTTGGCGTGGCTGAGCATCGCGCCCTTGGGACGCCCGGTGGTCCCCGACGTGTAGAGGATGAGGGCGATGTCGTTCAGCGCCACCGGGGTGTCGATGGGGGTGGAGTCGCCCTGAGCCAGCCAGGACTCGAAGTCCCGCTCGCCCGGCGCGGGCGACTCCAGCGCCACGATCGTGCGCAGGGCCGGAAGCTCCGGAAGCGCGTGCGCCACCTCCGCGCACTCCGGCGCGTAGACGAGCACGGAGGAGCCCGAGTCGGCCAGCATGTACGCGATCTCCGGCGCGGTCAGCCGGAAGTTGAGCGGGACGAAGATCCCGCCCAGCACGTGGGTCGCGAACATCGTCTCGGCGAAGGCGATGTGGTTGGGGCCGAGATAGGCGACGCGGTCGCCCGCTCGCACCCCCGCCTCTCGCAGCCGGGACGCGAGCCTCGTCGTCCGCTCGTGCGCCTCCGCGTAGGTGACCCGCCGGTCGGCGAAGACGAAGGCGGTGCGGCCGGGGCTCATCTGGGCCCGGCGGGCGGGCCAGCCGCCCAGTCCGGCGTTGCGCATCCGTGGTCCCTCTCGTCAGGCGGAGGACGGCTTCGGCGCGTCGGCGACGCGCCCTGAGGGCGTCACCGCGGGAGTGACCGTGGTCAGGTCGTGCCGGCTGGTCTCGCGCAGGGCGAGGACGCAGCCCACGGTCAGCAGGCACGAGGCGGCGATGATCACCGAGATCACCGTGGTCCCGCCGCCGCCGGTCGACGCGTCGAGCTGGGCGAACAGCAGCGGCCCCAGACCCGCGCCGAGCCCGGCGATCTGATACCCGAGCGAGGCTCCGGTGTAACGGCTCCGGGTGGCGAACAACTCGGTGTAGAGGGCGGCGAGAGGGCCGTACATCAGCGGATGGATGACGGCCTGGCCGAGCACCAGCGCCAGGGCGAGCACGCCCGTGTCGCCGGTGTTCACCATCGGGAAGAGGACGAAGCCGAACACGGCCATGAGCAGCGCGCCGGCCAGCACCACCGGACGGCGTCCCACCCGGTCCGAAAGCGCCGACCAGCCGAGGATGCCGACGACGGCAAGCGCCGACGAGAGCGTGAGGCCGTTCAGCACGTCCTGCCGGGCGAAGCCGGTCCGCACGCCGTACGCGATGATGTAGGTGGTGAGCGTGCCCTGGGCCACGAAGGCGGACAGGCCGACGCCGACCCCCAGCAGGAGGACCTTCGGGTGGTGGCGGAGCACGTCGGCCAGCGGAGCCCGGGAGACCCCCATCTCCCCCGCGGCCTGGAACACCGGTGTCTCCTCGACCCGCAGCCGGACGAACAGGCCGAGCGCCACCAGCAGGAAGCTGAGCAGGAACGGCACCCGCCAGCCCCAGCTCAGGAACGCGCTCTCGTCCATGAGCGCGGCCGTGCCGGTGAGCACGCCCGTGGACAGGACCATGCCGAACGGCGCTCCGGCGTTGGTGAAGCTCGCCCACAGGCCGCGGCGGCCGGTCGCGTGCTCGGCGGACATCAGGACCGAGCCGCCCCACTCTCCGCCGACCGCGACGCCCTGGAGGATCCGGAGCACGACGAGCGCGACCGGGGCGAGGCTGCCGATCTGCGCGTAGGTGGGAAGCAGGCCGATGAGGAAGCTGGCCGCGCCCATCAGGACCATGGTCAGCACCAGCATGCGCTTGCGTCCCAGCCGGTCGCCGTAGTGACCGAAGATCACTCCGCCGAGCGGGCGCGCGAGGTAGCCGGTGGCGAACGTGCCGAAGCTGGCGACGGTCGCCGCGAGCGGGTCGAGGGAGGAGAAGAAGACCTTGTTGAAGACCACCGCCGCGGCCGTGGCGTACAGCAGGAAGTCGTAGTACTCGATGACGCTGCCCAGGAAGCTGGAGGCGACCGCGCGTCGGAGCTGGATCCGGTTGGGGGGTGTCTGAGACAGATTCGGCATGACCGAGCTCCTCATGGGGGGAGCGAGTGGGGGGAAACTTCGCCTTCTTGTCCGGGAGGTTAGGCAGACTCGTAACGGACGTCAATAGTTTGCCGAATTTGGACCGAGCCCGGGCCGGCGGCCGCCCGCCGGAACCGGACGTGGCTCATCCTCAAGCCTCTGACCAGCGGAGACGCCCCGGCGGGCGCGGCCGGTCGGGCGGTGTGGCGCGGGTGACTTTCAGGCGTAGTGGCGGTAGACGGCCCGCGCCACGCAGGCGGGCTTGGCGGACCCGTCGACCTCGACGGTGAAGTCGAGCAGCATCTGCACGCCGTCGCCGGCGACGTCCTCGACCGCGACGACCACGGCGGCGAGGCGGACCTTGGCACCGGTCCTGACCGGGCTGGGGAAGCGGACCTTCTCTAGGCCGTAGTTGATGCTCATCCGCACCCCGCGGATGTCCAGCAGCTCGTTGAACAGCGGGATGACCAGGGAGAGCGTCAGATACCCGTGCGCGATCGTGCCGCCGAACGGCCCCTGTGCCGCCCGTTCCGGGTCGACGTGGATCCACTGGTGGTCGCCGGTGGCGTCGGCGAAGGTGTTCACCCGCTCCTGAGTGACCTCCAGCCACCCGCTGCGGCCGAGGTCCGTGCCCGCGAGCGCCCTGATCTCGGCGAGCCCGTGCGCCGTCGTGGTCATGACCGCGTCGTCCTTTCCTCCGTACGGAGCCCGAGCAGGCGTACGGCGTTGTCCTTGAGGATCCGGGGGCGGACCTCCGGCTTGATGTCGAGCGCGTCGAAGTCGGCCAGCCAGCGGTCCGGCGTGATCACCGGGTAGTCGGAGCCGAAGAGCACCTTGTCCTTCAGCAGCGTGTTGGCGTACCGGACGAGCTGCGGCGGGAAATACTTGGGCGACCATCCGGACAGGTCGATGTAGACATGCGGCTTGTGCGTGGCGACCGCCAGCGCCTCGTCCTGCCAGGGAAAGGACGGATGGGCCAGGATGATCCGCAGGTCGGGGAAGTCCACCGCGACGTCGTCGACGAGCATGGGGTTGGAATACTTCAGCCGGATCCCCCCGCCGCCCCGCACTCCGGCGCCGATGCCCGTCTGGCCGGTGTGGAACAGGGCCGTGACACCGAGCTCCTCGATCGCCTCGTAGAGCGGATAGGCCATCCGGTCGTCCGGCGCGAAGCCCTGGATGCTCGGATGGAACTTGAACCCGCGCACGCCGTACTCCTCCACCAGCCTGCGCGCCTCGCGGACGCCCGCCCGGCCCTTCCACGGGTCGACGCTGCCGAAGGGGATCAGCACGTCCGCGTGCTCGGCGCAGCTCTCGGCCACCTCCTCGTTGGAGATGCGCGGGTGCCCGGTGGCGTGCTCGGCGTCGACGGTGAAGACCACCGCCGCCATCCTCCGCTCCCGGTAGTAGGCGGCGATCTCCGGGATGGTCGGCCTGGGGTGCTGTTTGAAGTACTTCTCCGAGGCGCCGAAGAGCTCGGCGCCCATCGAGGTGCGCCCGTCCGCGGACACCTCGGCGTGCGTGTGCACGTCGACGGCGACCAGTCCGTCGACGTCGATGCCCGCCACCTCAGCTCTCCGGGATCTTGGGCGCGGGGATGCCGTACGTCTCGGGTTCGGCGCCCACTCCCGTCTCCCAGCCGGTGGCGATGGCGTCGGCCGTCCAGCCTCCGTCGGCGTACGCGACGGCCTTCTCGGCCGGGTGGGACCAGAGGGCGAGCCGGTCGCCGCCGATGCCGACGGCCTGGCCCGTCACGTGCGCGGAGGCGTCCGAGGCGAGATAGACGACGAGCGGGGCCACGTCCTCGACCGTGCCGAGGCCCTCGTCGCGGCGCAGCCACTCGGGGAACCGCCCGCCGGCACGCTCCGCCTCCTCGATGACCGGGGCGAAGGCGGGGATGGTCCGGGTCATCTCCGTGGCCGCCACCGGGACGATCGCGTTGACCGTGATGTTCGCCCTGGCCAGCTCCATCGCCCAGGTGCGGGCCATCGCCACGATGCCCGCCTTGGCCGCGGCGTAGTTGGTCTGGCCGAAGTTGCCGCGCTGGCCCGCCGGTGACGAGACGAGGATCAGGCGGCCGCCGCTTCCCTGCTCGCGCATGCGGACCGCCGCCGCCCTGGCGCAGGTGAACGTGCCGCGGAGGTGGACGTCCATCACCGTGTCGAAGTCGTCGTCCGACATCTTCCACAGGACGCGGTCGCGCAAGACCCCGGCGTTCGTCACCATCACGTCGAGCCGGCCGAACTCCTTGACGGCCGCGGCGACGAGCCGCTCGGCGACCTCGCTGGACCCGACCGGGGCCGCGACGGCCGCCGCCGCGCCGCCCTTCGCGACGATCCCGGCGGCGACCGCGGCCGCCGAGCCGCCCTCTACGTCGTTCACGACGACCGCCGCGCCGGCCGCCGCGAGCGCTTCGGCGTACGCGCGCCCGAGGCCGCGACCCGCGCCCGTGACGACGGCCACCTTGCCCGACAGATCCATGTACCTCGCCTTTCGCTGGAGAGCGGGACACCGTCTCGAATCTATGGCACTTATATGACCATCGTCAAAGATTTGCATGATGTCCTGGACGGTCTACCCTTCTGCTGTGACCATCGGCGGCGAAGACGACCAGACCATGGCATCCGTGCGCCCGCAGTCCCTGATGTTCAGCTTCCTCGGCGTCTACGCGTTGGACCGCGACATCGCCGTCTACTCCGGGAGCGTCATCGACGTGTTCGCCCGCCTCGGCGTCTCCGAGGAGGCCGTACGGTCGACGCTCGCCCGCATGGTGAAGCGGAACCTGCTGTCGCGGCATCCGCGGGGACGGAAGGTGTACTTCGGTCTCACCCCGCACGCCGTCCAGGTGCTTGAGGACGGCCGCAGGCGGGTGTGGGAGACCGGCGCGGTCAACCGCGACTGGGACGGCACCTGGACACTCGTCGGGTTCTCGCTGCCGGACAGCCGGCGCAGCACCCGGCACGACCTGCGGTCCCGGCTCATCTGGAACGGGTTCGGCCTGCTGCAGAGCGGGCTGTGGATCGCGCCGGGGGCCAAGGACGTCAGCGACGTCCTCGCCTCGCTCGACCTCGGCGACCACGTCACCGTGCTCACCGCGACGGCGTTCAAGCCGACCGAGGCGGCCGACCTGGTCAGGAAGGCCTTCGACCTGGAGCAGATCGCGCGGCGCTACCGGTCGTTCCTCGGGCAGTGGGACGTCCCGCGGCCGGTGCCGGGCGCGCCGGACGACCTGGCGCGGCAGCTCCTGCTGCACACCGACTGGCTGCAGCTCGTCCGCCAGGATCCCCACCTGCCGGCCGAGCACCTGCCCCGGGACTGGCCGGCGATCCGCGCCGAGCAGGTCTTCCACGCGCTCGCCCGTGAGTACGAGTCCCGCGCCGCCGGGCTGGCCGCCACCGTCCTGGACGAGCTGGCCCTGTGATCCGGCCGGCCCGGCGGGCGGTGGTGCGAGCCCGGGAAGGACTCGCACCACCCTGCTCCGAGATGGTTCACGCACGGCCGGGGAGCTACGCCGTGGCGCAGGCCGTGCCGTTGAGGGCGAACGCGGTGGGGGCCGTGTTGGCGCCGCTGTAGGAGGCCTGGAAGCCGAAGCTGGTGTTGCCTCCGGCCGGGATGGCGGCGTTGTAGGACATGTTGCGCGCGGTGACCTGGCGGCCCGACTGGGTCACGGTGGCGTTCCACGCGTTGCTGACCTGCTGGTCGCCCGGCCACGTCCAGGTGACGGTCCAGCCGTTGACGGCCGCGCCGCCGGTGTTGGTGATCGTGAGGTTGGCGGTGAAACCGTTGTTCCAGGAGTTGGCCGTGTAGGCGACCCGGCACGTGGCCCCGCCGGGGTTGGACGGGCTGGCGCTCGGCGACGCCGACGGCGAAACGGAGGGAGACGCCGACGGCGACGCGGACGGGGACACCGAGGGAGACGCGGACGGGGACGTGCTGGGGCCGCTACCGTTCAGCCCGAAGAACTGGATGGCGTAGGCGGCCATGCCGGTGGCCGGCAGGGTGTGCCCGGCGCCCTGGATCGTGTACGCCTCGACGCGGACCGTGCCGGAGGAGTCGGCGTACCGGCGGCGGTTCCAGCCGGACTGGGGGGTGTCGGTGGACGTGGGGGTCTGGCTCAGGCCGTGCACGTTCGTCCACTGCTTGATCTCCTCCTCCAGCTCGGAGTAGGCGACGACGGTGTCGTTGGTGCCGTGCCACAGCTGCATGCGCGGCCACGGTCCGTGGTAGCTCGGGTTCGCGTTGCGCACGACGTCACCCCACTGCTGCGCGGTCTTGCCGACGCAGGGCGCGGAGTTGCCGCCCGGCTGGTACGCCGCCTCGTTGGGGAAGCACGTGAACGGCACGCCCATGAAGGCGGCGCCCGCCTTGAACACCTCGGGGTACAGCGCGAGCATGGCGTTGGTCATCATGGCGCCCGAGGAACTGCCGGTCGCGAACACCCGGCCGGGGTCGCCGTGATACTGCTGCTCGGCGTAGGTGACCATGGACATCAGGGACACCGGGTCGGTCTGGCCGCCGCGCACCTTCGACGCGTCCGACCAGTTGTCGAAGCAGTTGAACTTCTTGTTCGACGCCGACGGGAAAATGACGATGAAGCCGTACCGGTCCGCGAGCGACGCGAACTCGCTGGACGAGTAGAAGCCCGGTCCCGAGCCTCCGCAGGGGTGCATGGCCAGCACGATGCCGGGATTCTGCTGGACGCCGTTCGGCACGTAGACGTACATCCGCAGGTTCCCGGGATTGGCCCCGAACGCGGTCACCTCGGTCAGTGTGGCCGCGGTGGCGGGGTGCGCGAACACCAGCGTCGCGGCGGCGCACAGCACCGCGGCGCAGACGCTGGCGAGCGCTGCGATCAATCGCTTCATCCGCTCCTCCTCTGCTCTGGTTCGCGAGCGGTCTTCTCTGCGTGGAACAGAGGGACGGAACACCACCGGCTCGCGAGTTGACGACGGAAGCCGATATAAAAGCGACCGGAACGGGCGGTCAAGGTTCGGCGCGAACGGCCGTCGAGATCGACCAGGCGGCGCGCCGTATTTCCGCTGCATATCAAGTCACTTGTTATCAATTAGCTTGATACGAGGGTGCGAAACTTACATCCTCAGGAACGCAGGGTATGGTCATCCGGTGACCGCCCGCCGCACGCGTCCGGCCGCCCAGCCGACCTCGACCACTCCCCGCCTGAGCTACCTGGTGTTCCGGTTGGAGCGCCGCATCCGGGCCCATCTGGACGACGCGCTGGCCCGGCACGGCGTCACCACGACGGAGTACATGGCACTCAGCGAACTGCGCACACGCGACGGCGTGTCGTCGGCGGAGCTGGCCAGAATCGCCTTCGTCACGCCGCAGGCGATGAACCTCGTCATCCGCGACCTGGAACGGCGCCGGTTGATCCGCCGCGATCCCCACCCCGACGGCGGCCGGGTGCTGTGCGCCCGGCTCACCCCCGAAGGCGTGTCGGTGCTGGAGAAGTGCGACGGATCGCTCGACGACATCGAGTCCGGCATGCTCGCGAGGATCGACGACGCCACGCGCGCCACGCTGGCAGATGGTCTGACCGTGTGCGCGCGGGCTCTCCGCCCAGACGCGTACTGACACGCCCGGCCGGGCCCCGGACGGACGGGAGCACAGGGCGGCCCCCGGCGCACGACCCCGCCCGGGACCACCGGGCGGACGTCGTGTCCGAGGGCCGTGCCGGCCGGGGCGCCGGTCTACTGGGGCGCTCCCTCCGCCCCGGCGGACGCGCGAACCGCGACGGACGTGTTCGCCCCGTCGAGCGTGAGTTGCAGCACCGGCGCGATGGTCCCGCCGAACCGGGACCGCGCCTCGGCGGCCCCGACGTCCCTCGGGTCCTTGCCGTCAGCGGACCGGTAGTTGAGGAAGCTCACCGCGGTGAGGTCGGGCAGCACCACCCATGCGTACGCCTGGTCGGGCTCCTCCGGCGGGTTGCCGATCACCAGCCCGGAGCCGTTCAGCGGGGTGTACGGCCCGGTCAGGGCGGGGGCGACGAAGCCGTAGAGCCCGGTGGGCCCGCTTCCCCACGGGTGGAACCCGTAGCGCTGGGCGGAGAAGAAGAGGTAGTAGGACGAGTCGTGGACCACGACGTGCGGGCGTTCGATCTCGTGGTGGACGCCGTCGGCCACCAGGAGCGGCGGCTGGAGCGACCAGCCGCCCGGCACCTCGCCGGCCACGGCCACCGCGCCCATGAAGCGGTCCTCCCACGGCACCGACGCGGCCACCAGCAGGTGGTCCCGGCCGTCGGCCGGGTCGCGGAACCAGCCGGGGTCGCGGAACGCCCTGATCCGTCCCGGCCCCCCTTCGATCTCGTCCGCCGGCAGGTACGTCACCCCGTCGGAGGTGAGGATCAGCCGGTGCTCCGCGCCCGGGTCGAGCCGGATCCGGCCGCCGTCGGTGAGCAGCCGGGCGCGCGCCTCGACGACGCGCTGGACGAACGACGGCCGCGCCTCGCCGCGCCGCCCGGCGGCCGTGTAGTAGACCGACACGGTGCCGTCGGGCCGGTGGATCGCCGATCCCGACCACTCGCGGCTGCCCGGGGAGACCCCGTCGGCGAACGCGTCGCCGAGGTCCTCCCAGTCGTCTCCGGCCTTGGCCAGCAGCCGGATGCGGGCGACGTCGTGGCGCTCCTCCGGGTGACCCGTGGCGGGCGCCGACAGCGCCATCCACAGCTCGCGCCCGAGCGCCACGGTCGTCGAGCCGTCCTCCTCCTGGATCGGCCACAGGTCCCACAGGTCGTGATCGGACAGGATCCGCGGCGGCTCCGGCAGGCCGATGACCGGCGGGGTCGTCGCCGGGTCGCCCGCGGAACCGGCCAGGAGGTCGAGGTGCCGGCGCGTCCAGTGCGCCGGCCGGCTGTCGTTCACGCGGCGCCCTCACCGCGCGGGCGACCGCCGGCGAGCGCACCGCGGCGACCGGAGCCGCGCGGCGCTGTCGGAGCGCCGCGTCGCCGCCCCCGTGCTGTCATTGATAGACCTCCAACTCATCCGCGCCGGGGTTTCCCCGCGCGTCGTCGACACCGGCCGCGTCCTCGCGGCCGGGATGTGTTCCCGCTCCGTCCTCCGGGTCGCGCAGCTCGTCGCGGGCGAGTTCGACCGCCCCGATGACGCCGGCGCGGTCCCCGAGGGAGGGGGCGACCACGTACTCGTCCATGGCCGCCGGATCGGTCAGCGCGGGCGTCGCGGGATAGCCGGCGGCGAGGTCGAGCAGACGCGCCCGCACCCGGGCGAGCAGGGCGGGGTGCTTCGCCACGCCCCCGCCCACGATGACCCGCTCGGGCGACAGGGCGTAGGTCAGGTTGAGCACGGCCAGGGCGAGATACTCCGCCTCCAGCTCCCAGGCCCACGCGTCGTCCAGCGTCTCGGCGCGGCGTCCCCACCTCCGGCGCATGGCCTCGCCCGACGCGAGCCCTTCGAGGCAGTCCCCGTGATAGGGACAGCTTCCGGCGAACGGATCGCGGGCCCGGTCGTGGGGGACGAGGATGTGGCCGAACTCGGGGTGCAGGAGACCGTGCGCCGGCCGGCCGTTCACCAGGGCGCCCGCGCCGATGCCCGTTCCCACGGTGATGTACGAAATGGTGCTGAGCCCGGATCCGGCGCCCCGCCGCCCCTCGCCCAGCGCCGCGGCGTTCACGTCCGTGTCGAGGCCGACCGGGACGCCCAGCGCCTCGCGCAGCGGCGAGACGACGTCGGTGTGCGCCCAGCCCGGCTTGGGCGTGCTCGTGATGTAGCCGTATGTCGGCGAGCCGGGCCGCAGGTCGACCGGCCCGAAGGTCCCGACGCCGACCGCGGCCGGCGTCCCGTGGCGCCGGAAGAATCCGATCGCGCCGGGGATGGTCTCCTCCGGCGTCGTCGTCGGTATGACCTCGGTCGCGAGCAGGTGCCCGTCGGCGTCGGCGACCGCGCACACCCACTTGGTGCCGCCCGCCTCGATTCCCCCGTACATCGGGGCCGTTCCCGTCATCTTCGTCATCCCTTCAGCGAACCCTGGAGCAGAGCCGTGACAAAGCGTCGCTGGAAGACGAGGAAGATCGCGAGTGTGGGGGCCAGAATCAGCAGGGATCCCGCGGAGAGCAGCGGGATGTCGGTGCCCCACTGGCCCTGGAACGCGCCCAGGGCGCCGGACATGGTCCGTTTCAGCGGATCGTCGACGAGCACGATCGCCAGCAGGAACTGGTTCCAGGTCCACAGGAACAGCAGGATGGCCAGCGACGACAGCGCGGGCATGGCCAGGGGCACGTGCACGCGCCAGAACAGCTGCCACAGGTTGGCGCCGTCCATCCGCGCGCTCTCGGTCAGCTCCTGCGGCATGTTCACGAAGTGGGCGCGCATCCAGAAGACGGAGAACGGCATGAACAGCCCGATGAGCGGCAGGATGATGGCCCACCTCGTGTTCAGCAGGCCCAGGTCGCGCACCTGGTAGTAGAGCGGCGTGATGATGCCCTCGAACGGCAGGGTCAGGCCGAGCACGAAGGTCAGGAACACCACGTTGCGCCCGGCCATCCGCAGGTGGCCGATGGCGAAGCCCGCGAGCGTCGCCAGGAGCAGCGAGATGGGAACCACGCCGATCACGATGAGCGTGCTCGACTTCAGCAGCTCACCCATGTTCGCGGCCTCGAACGCCTTGACGAAGTTGTCCCAGTGCGGATCGCCCGGCCAGTCGAGCCCGAGCGGGTAGCTGCCCGAGGGGTGCAGGGCCGTGACGAAGAGGCTGATGAACGGCACGACCGTGACCGCCATCAACAGGACGAGCAGCAGCCTTCCGGTCCACACCTCCCGGCGTCCGACGATCATGAGTTCTTGTCCTTGGTGAGCCACTGGATGGGAAGGGCGCAGATGAGAACCAGCACCATGAGGACCACGGCCAGCGCCGAGGCCATGCCCACCTGCCGTTCGGAGAAGGCCAGGTAGTAGATCTCCAGGCCGGGGACCATCGTCGAGTTGCCCGGACCGCCCTGGGTCGAGATGTAGACGATGTCGAAGCTGGCCAGCGCCGCGATGACGGTCACCGTCACACAGACGCCGATCTCCTGCCGCAGGATGGGCACCGTGATCGAGAGGAACTCACGCATCGATCCCGCGCCGTCCAGCCGGGCGGCCTCGTAGAGCGCCGGATCGATCCGGCTCATGCCGGCCAGCAGGAGCAGCGTGCACAGGCCGAGCAGCACCCACGCGCCGATCACGCCCACCGCGGGCAGGGCGGTCGAGAAGTCGCCCAGCCAGGCGCGGGTCACCCCGCCGAGGCCGAGGTGCGACAGCACCTGGTTGACCACGCCGGTCGACGACAGCACCCAGGTCCAGGCGATGCCGGCAGCGACGAGCGGGATGACCTGCGGCAGGAACAGCACGGTCCGCGCCACGAGCGCGAGCCTGCTGGTGGCGATGCGCCGGATCGTCGAGGCGATCGCGAGGCCGAGCAGGACGGGGATCACGCTGAAGAAGAGGATCAGCTTGACCGCGTTGAGGATGGAGTCGAACAGGTCGGGGTCGGTGAAGACCTTCCCGTAGTTCGCCAGTCCCACCCAGGTGGACGGGCCGATGCCGTCCCAGCGGTACAGCGAGTACTGCACCGTGAGGACGATCGGGCGCAGGACGAAGACCACGTAGAAGGCGAGCGCCGGTGCGACGAACAGCCAGCCGACCCAACTCGGCGTGCGGAGCCCCGCCGCGCGGGCGGGGCTCCTCGTCTTCGCCACGGCTGCCGGCCCATGGCGACCCTTGGAGGGGTCGGCCGCGGTGTCGGGAGTCGGCCGTGCCATCGGTGCTCAGCTCCCCCCGACCTGGCTCTGGTAGTCGCTCTGCACCGACTTGAGCAGCGCGTCGGGCGTCTGCTGCCCGGCCACGAGCTTCTGCAACTGCGGGGTCCAGCTCTTGGCGTAGATCGCGCCGGTGGCGTTCGCGATGAAGTCCATCGCGCCGTTGTCCTCGCCGATCTTCTTGCCCGCCTCCAGGGTGCTCGCCGTCACCGTGCCGGGGGTGACTTCCGGCATGGAGGCGTCGGCCGACCCCATTGGGTGCGACCCGCCGATCTTCACGTCGATGTCCCGCGCCTGCGGGTTGGTCGCCACCCAGTTGAGGAAGAAGGCGGCGCAGTCGGCGTTCTTCGCGCGCGAGCTGATCCCGTAGGTGAGCGGGGCCGACATCGCGGCCTGCTTGCCGCCCTTCTCGAGCGGAGGCATCAGGAAGAAGCCCACGTCGCCCGGCATCTGCTTGTCGAGGTTGCCCGACTCCCAGTCGCCGTTGAACATGAACAGGCCCTGTCCGCCGATGAAGCGGCTCATCATCGTCGCGTAGTCGACGGCGTTGACGTCCTTCTGGAAGTAGCCGGCCTTGATCCACTTCTCGAGGTGCTGGGTGGCCTGCAGGTTCGAGGGCGTGTCGATGGTCGCCCCCTGCTTCTGGAAGATCCAGTCGTTGATCGGACCGGCCGGACCGTAGGCGGCCATGAGGTCCTGCAGCGGGAAGGCGAGGCCGCCCGTGGCTCCGCCGTTGAACTGGGTGATCGGCGTGATGCCGGCGGTCTTGGCCTTCGCCATGGCGTCGTCGAGCTCCGCCAGGGTGGTGGGCGCCGACGACATCCCGATCTTCTCGGCGAGCTTCTTGTTGTAGAACACGCCGGTCATGCTGAAGTTGAGGCCCATGGCGTACAGCGATCCCTCGCCGCGCGTCCGCCCGCCGGGGCCGAGCCGCATCTGCGCGAGCTGCGAGGCCGGCCAGGAGTCCCAGCCGAACGCCTTCGCGTAACCGTCGAGGTTCTTGAGCAGGTTGTTCTTGACCAGCTCGGAGACCTGGGGCAGCCGCATGAGGTCCGGCGGATCGTCGGCCAGGACGCGCGGGGCGTTCTGTGTGATCACCGCGAACTGGTCCTCACGGATGTCGAACTTGACGTTCGGGAACTGCTTGGAAAACTCGGTGGTGAGCGCCTTGGGCAGGGGGAAGCCGGTCTCGAAATAGCCTTTCATCGTGACCGGTGCCGTGCCGCAGGTCGGCGCGCTCGAGAGGGTTGTGCTACTGGCCTCCGCCTGGGGCGCGTCGCTGCCAGGTCCCCCGCACCCGGCGACCAGCGTTCCCCCTATGGCTACCACAAGCACCGCCCCGTTCCAGCGGGGGCGAACTCGACGCGACATCTGCGTCTCCTCGGTTGATTGGGGCACGCCGGCGAACGCCGGGGCCCCGGACTCAGGTTTGCTAAATCGGATTAGCAATGCGATAGTCTCACCATGCGTGTCGCAGGGTGTCAACCCCCACAACGCAGGAGGTCTCTCTGTGAGCCCACGACGGGTCACGCTGGCGGACGTCGCCAAGATCGCCGGTGTCTCCCGGACCACCGCGTCGCTCGTCCTGTCCGGCAGGGGGCGTGAGCTGCGCATCTCTCAGGATGTGGAGCAGCGCGTCCTCAAGGCGGCCGACGAGTTGCAGTACAGGCCCAACATAGTCTCCGTGGGCCTGCGCACCGGCACCACCCGGACCATCGCCTTCGTCTCCGACACCGTCGCGACCTCGCGCCTCGCCGGCGACATGATCAAGGGAGCGCTGGAGGCCGCGCGCGAACGCGGCGTGATGCTGTTCATCGGTGAGACGGAGGGCGACCCGGAGCTCGAACGTCTCCTGCTGCACGCCATGCACGACCGTCAGGTCGACGGGATCATCCTGGCCTCGATGTTCACGCGGACGATCAGGGTGCCGAAGGGGATGGCGGCGATCCCGGCCGTCCTGCTCAACGCGCTCCCCAAGCAGCCGTCGATCCTGCCCGCCGTCGTCCCCGACGAGGTCGAGGCCGGCCGCACCGCCGTGCGCGTCCTGCTGGAGGCCGGCCACCGTGACGGCATCTACCTGATCGGAGTGGGTCTCGGCGCGCGGGACATGCCGCCGGAGAGCGTCGCGGCCGTGGAACGGCTCAGGGGCATCCGCGAGGCGCTCGGCGAGGCGGGGATCAAGCCGGCCGGCGGCCGGTCATGCCCCGACTGGCAGCCCGAATACGGCCTGGACGCGACCCGGGCGCTGCTCGAGACCACCCGCCCCCGCGCGTTGATCTGCTTCAACGACCGGCTCGCGCTGGGCGCCTACCAGGCGCTCGACGACTTCGGGCTGAAGGTGCCCGAGGACGTGTCCGTGATCTCCTTCGACGATCACCCGATCGCCGCGTGGATGCGCCCCAAGCTGACGACCGTGGCCCTCCCCCACTACGAACTGGGCCGCAGGGCCGTCGACGTGCTGTTCGAGGAGATCGGCCGGGACAAGGCGGACCCCCATCCTGAGGGCGCCGTGCACCGGGTTCCGATGCCCGTACGCGAGCGCCAGTCCGTGACGCCGCCGGGCGCGTGAGACGGGCCGAGGCGGAACGGACGATGGCGCTCCGCAGGGCCGTCGTCCCCGCGGAGCGCGCGCGTTCAGTCCTTGACCGCGCCGGCCGTGACGCCCGCGGCGACGTAGCGCTGGGCGATGACGAGCAGCACGGTGGCGGGAATGGACGCCACGACGGCCGTGGCCATGATGGCGTTCCACTGCTGGTTGTTGTTGCCGATGTAGTGGTAGATGCCGAGGGTGATCGGCTGGCCGGCGCCGCCCTGGTCGAGCGTGCTGGCGAAGATGAAGTCCGACCACGCCCACAGGAACGCGAACAGCGACACCGTGATGATCGAGTTCCGGCTGATCGGCAGCACGACGGACCAGAACACCCGTAGCGGCGTGGCGCCGTCCACCCGGGCGGCCTGCATCAGCTCCTCGGGGATTCCGGACATGAACGTGGTGAAGATGAGGACGGCGAACGGCACGGCCAGCGTGGAGTCGGCCACGATCAGGCCGGGCACGGTGTTCAGCACGCCCGTGCTGAGGTAGATGGCGTAGAACCCCATCGCCATGATGATCCCCGGGATCATCTGCGCGATCAGCAGCACGAAGCTCAGCACCCCGCCGCCGCGCGGGCGCAGCTTGGCCAGCGAGAAGGCGGCCGGCGCCGAGACCACGAGGGTCAGGAGCACGGTGCCCAGCCCCACGATCAGGCTGGTGAGGAGGTAGGGCCCCTGCTGTTCGAGCACCGCGCGGTAGCCCTCGAACGTCCCGTTCACCGGGAACCAGTACGGCGGCGACTTGCGCATGTCCTGGTCCCTGGTGAACGACACATTGATCATCCAGTAGACCGGGAACAGCATCAGCGCCGTGAGCACCAGGCCCAGGGCGGTCCGCCACCAGCCGCGTCGGGTCGCCGTCATGACAGTCCCTGCCTTCGCTGCACACGGATGTAGATCAGGCCGAAGACGAGCGCCATCACGATCAGCAGGTTGCCCACCGCGGCGCCGGGACCGAAGCTCGGCAGCAGGTTGCCGAAGCCGAGCCGGTAGGACCACGTGGCCAGCGTGGTGGACGAGTCGCTGGGCCCGCCCTTGGTCATGATCCAGATGATGTCGAACACCTTGAGGGTGTAGACCAGCCCGAGCAGCAGCGTGATCGCGGAGACCGGCCGGAGCAGGGGGAAGGTCACCCTCCAGAACCGCTGCCAGTTGGTGGCTCCGTCGAGCTGGGCCGCCTCGTTGATGTGCGAAGGGATCGCCTGCAGGCCGCTGTAGAGCACGACCAGGTTGAACGGGATGCCGATCCAGACGTTGGCGATCGTCACCGACCACAGCGACCAGTCCGGAGAGGTCAGCCAGTTGACCGGCCCCAGCCCGACCATGTGCAGGAACGCGTTGACGACGCCGGAGTCGCTGTTGAGCATCCACGACCAGGTCGACGACGACACGATCAGCGGCAGCAGCCACGGCACCAGGAACAGCGCCCGCAACGTGGCCGACAGCCGGAAGTTCCGGGTGAAGAACACCGCCAGGGCCAGCCCGATGGTGAACTGGAACACCAGCGACACCACGGTGAACACCATCGTGTGCCACAGCGCCGGCCCGAATGTGGCGTTCTCGAAGACCTTGGTGTAGTTGGCGAATCCGGTGAACGGCGCGTTGCCCTGCACGAACGACCGCACCGTGTAGTTCCGCAGGCTCAGGTCGACGTTGCGGTAGAGCGGATAGGCGTAGAACGCGAGCAGGTAGACCACCACTGGCGCGAGGAACGCCCACGCGGCCAACTGCCCGGTCCACCGGCGGCGCGCCGGCGCGCGCCGCCTGCCCTGGGACGGCGGAGGCGGGACCCGCTTCCGCCCGCCGCCCGAGACGGACGGAGACGGCGTCTGTGTTGCGTGATTCATGCTGTCCTTCATCTGACAGTGACCAGCGGGCGGCCCAGGATCCGGGGCGCGGACGCGCCCCGAATCCTCCCCCGGCCGCACGTCGGTCCTACTGAGTGGCGCTCGCGGCGGCGGTCTGGGCCTCCGTCAGTGCCTCCTGCGGCGGCTGCGAGCCGCTCAGCGCGGCCTGCATCGCCTTCCACATCGGCTCCGAGATCTTCGGGTACTTCGTGCCGAGGTTGTCACTGGTCCGGCCCTTGGCCGCCTTGACCGCCTCGACCCACACCTTCAGCTCGGCGTTCTGCTCGACCTGCTTGGTCTGCACCGCGTCGGTCGGCGCGATGTACGACAGCGTGGTGTCGGTGGTGTAGGAGTTGTCGGTGCTGGTCAGGCACGTCACCAGCTTCTGCGTCGTGGCGTAGCGGCCGGTGTCCTGCTGCACCGGCATGCTGACGAACTCGCCGCCCGTCGGCGCCGGCGCGGTGCCGCCGTCCTTGGCCGGGATCGGAATGATGCCGTAGGTGAAGCCGGCCTTCTTGGCGTTGCCCAGCTGCCAGGTGCCGTTCTCGGCGAACGCGAAGTCACCGGTGGCGAACTCCTGCCAGCTGGTCGTCTGCGTGTTGTTGATGACCGAGTTGGGGGCGTAGCCCTTCTTCACCCAGTCGGTCCACAGCGAGAGAGCGGCCACGCCCTCGGCGGAGTCGAGCTTGGTGAGCTGGGCGCCCGAGCCCCAGAACCACGGCAGGAACTGGAAGCTGCCCTCCTCGGTGCCGATGGCGGAGAACGTGATCCCCTTCTTGCCCGCCGCCTTCACCTTCTCCAGCGCCGCCGTCAGCGACGCCCAGTCCTTCACCGACTCCGCGTCCACCCCGGCCTTCTTCAACACCTCCTTGTTGTAGAACAGCGCCAGCGTGTTCGCCCCGATCGGCACACCGTAGGTCTTGCCGCCGATCTGGCCGGCCGCCAGCAGGTTCGGTGAGATCGCGGAGGTGTCGAGCTTGCTCTCCTCCGTCGTCGTCAGGACGCCGGCGTCGGCGAGCGTCGAGACCACCGGGTTGTCGACGATCAGCACGTCGGGCGAGTTGCCCTGCTGCGCCGCCAGCAGCGCCTTGTTGGTCAGGTCGGTGGTGTCGTAACCGGTCCGCTTGACGGTCACCCCGGCGTCCGTGCCGCACTGCGTGAGCAGCTTCACCCAGTCGGAGGAGTCGTCGAACTGCGGGTACGGGTCCCAGATCGTGTATGTTCCGCCCCCGGCGGCCTGGCTCGCCCCGGCGCTCGCACCCGCGTCCGCGGCGGAGTCGGAGGTGGAGGGGGCCGACGTGCAGGCGGCGACGCCGCCCACCATCGTGACGGCGAGGAGGGCCGCCCGCAGGCTACGCCGTCCCAGCTGGCGTGATTCCATCTATCTCTTCCTTTCGACGCCGGATCACCGGCTCAAATAGTCGTTCGGACCGTGCGGGCCCTCACCGGTCGGAGCGCGAGCCCGTACCGCGCCGTTCAGGTGAGCTGGATGTAGTCCAGCTCGGCGTAACCGGTGCCACCGGAGAAGCCGGGGGATCCCTTGGCCAGGCGGATCACGTTGTATCCGGCCTGAAGGTTGATCGACTTGCTCACCGTGGCACCGAACTGGCCCCAGGCGGAGGTCGGCGGGTAGCTGACCGTGGTCCAGGCGCCGCCGTTGGCTGCCAGGCCCTGGGTGGAGGTCGCCCCTGTCGCGTTGGCGTAACCGATGGTCATCGTGTACGCCCGGGCGGTCGGCACGTTCACCACGAAGTCGACGTAGCTGTCCGTGCTGTGCGTGCCGGTGTTGTTGTCGATGCGGCCGACGTAGCCGCCCTCGGACGCGCTGGAGGAGGTCAGCCGCTGCGCGCGGAAGACCGACGCGCCCTCCGCCTCGTACCTCTGCTGGTAGGAGGGCACCCCGCTGGCTGGCTGGACGACCAGGTTATACGCGCTCGTGGCGGACATGTTGGGCACCGAGACGCTGATCTCCCCGTTGCTCACGGTGTAGGTGCTCGTGGAGATCGTAGTGGGAGCCGTCACAGCCGTGAAGCGCCCGTTTGACGGAGTGGACTGCAGCGTCACCTGGACGGACGGGCCGAGCCCGCCGATGCCGGTCAGCCGGACCGTGTTGGTGCCGGAGTCGTTGCCGAGGACCACGTTGACGATTTTGCGGGTGCTGTCGTAGGAGGCGAAGCCGTCCAGCCCGGTCTGGTTGGGCGGGGTCGTGGTGACCATCCGGCCCGCCATGTCGCCGTACCACTTGTACAGCCACCACGAAGCGGTCGGCTGGTTGTTGTTGACCACCAGGCCGTTCATCGTGCCGTACTCGTACCAGAACGCCCGATGCGCCGTCTCCACCCCGCCCCGCTCGAACTTCGCCACATAACTGGCGATCCGGCCGGGCACGTCCACCTCACTGGTGGCCGCGTACTCGTTGATCGAGATCCGGCGCGGGCTGATCCCCAGCGACGACTCCAGCGCCCGGTAGTCGGCGATGTCGGCGGCGATGTTGTTGGGACTGCCCAGTTCGTGCCAGCAGATGATGTCCGGCAGCGTGTTCGCGGCCTTGGCCGCGGTCAGGAACGACGACATCCACGACCGGTTGTAGTACGAGATGCTCGGCCCCACGATCGGCGTCGCGGCGTCCAGCGCCCGCACCGCCCGGAAGGTGCGCGTCCAGCCGTCGCTGAAGGCCCCGGCGGCGGAGGTGTTCCAGGTCCAGTCCGGCTCGTTCCACAGCTCCCAGCCGACGATGTTGGTCGCCGAGGTCGTGTTCAGCCGGGCCCGGACCATCGTGTCCACCTTGGCCAGCCAGTCGTTCCAGCTCACCCACTTGTAGGGGAAATTGGGGTAGATGTCCGGCATCCGGATGTACTCCCCCGCCCCGACCCGGGTGGCCTGCGGCGACACCAGCAGCGAATCACCACCCGGCGGCTGACCGTTGGGCCGCTGCCCCACCCCCGGAGCGGGCTGCGTCAGCGAGTTGACCTTCAGCGGCAACAGGGTCGAGTCGGCCGGCTTGCCGTTCTCCGCCAGGCCGTACAGGCCGCCGGTGGCGACGTGCGTGACCGGCCGGAAGGGCTGCGCCACGTTCACCGTGAGGGTGGCGCCCGCGGCCTCCGCCGGCGCCACGGAAACCAGGCCGAGGCCCGTGGTCAACAGCGCCGCCGTCAGCGGCGCCCTGGTCACCCCGGGCGCGCCTCGCGCCGTGATTCGGGGTCTGCGCATGAACTACCTCGCTCTTTCTGTGCTCATGTGGGGGGTGTCGAGCAGGAGGTGGAACGGGACCGTCTCCCCCGAATCCGGCGGAAGCCGTGAGACGGTCCCCATGCGGGCGGGCCCTGCCGGCGAGCGCCGGCACGGCCCGCCGTGGTCATCCGGTGGCGGCGAGCGGAATCCAGACCCGCATCGGGCCCTCGCTCCGGTTGCCCCACAGGAAATACGGCACCGCCGTGAGCGCGAGCGGTGCGCCTGTCTCCCGGCCCGGCCCGGACTCGTCCAGGGCGGTGTACAGCGCGTCACCGGAGCCGGCGAGCCGGCCGCCCGCGGTGAGGACCACCGGGATGCCGGCCGGATCGTCCCGGTGAGCCGCCTCGACCGGCGCCGCGGGGTCCAGCCAGACATCCTCCAGGACGACGCCGGGCGGTAGGTCGGCCTGCTCCAGGCAGTACACGACGGGACCGCGAGCCAGGGCGACGCATCCGCGCACCGCGTCGACCCGCGGATGGGCGCTCAGCCGGCGGACCGGCATGGCGAGGTCGAGGACGAGGGTCGTGCCCGGCGCCCACACCCGGGTGAGCCGGACGTAGCCGTCCTGGACGGGGACGTCGACGGTCTCGCCGCCCACGCTCACGGCATAGGTGTCGCACCAGGCCGGCACCCGCAGCGCGAGGGTCCACGGGTCCTCGTCCCGGCCGCCCTCGTCCTCCACGGTCAGCTCGACGCGGCCCTGCCACGGGTAATCGGTGCGCATCTCCACCCGGACCGGCCGGCCCGCGACGCCGGTGTCGAGGGAGGCGTCGCCGTACAGGTGGATCTGGAGGCCGCCGGCGTCGGCGGTGGCCACGTATCCGGGCAACGACGCCATCAGCCGGGCGATGTTGGGCGGGCAGCACGCGCAGGAGTACCAGGGCAGCCGCCGCGCCGCCGCCTCCTCGCCCGAACCGGCGTGGCCGGTGCGCAGCTGGAGGGGATTGGAGTAGAAGAAATGCCTTCCGTCCGCCGACAACGCGGGGGCGATCGCGTTGTACAGCGCCCGCTCCATCTCGTCGGCGTAACGGGCCCGGCCGGTCGCCAGCAGCAGCCGCCAGTTCCACTGGAAGCTCGCGATGGCGGCGCACGTCTCGCCGTAGGCCCGGTCCGGCGGCAGCTCGTACGGGTCGCCGTACGCCTCGTCCCGATGACGCGACCCGTGCGCGCCGGTGACGTAGGTCTTGGTGTGGAAGACGTCCTCCCACAGCCGTTCGGCGGCGTCGAGGAGGGTCCGGTCACCGGTCTCCACGCCCACGTCGACCATCCCGGCCAGGAGATAGAGCTGCCGCACGGAGTGGCCGGCGACCTCGGTGGCATCGCGCACGGGCACGTGGTCCTGGTAGTAGACGGGCCCGAACCGCCCGGGGCCGAGCAGCCCGCGCCCGCGCAGGTCGAGGAACCGCCGCGCCAGGTCGAGGTAGGGCCGGTGGCCGGTCAGCCGGTAGAGCTCGGCGAGGGCCGTCTCGATCTCCGGATGCCCGCAGACCTCCTCGACCCCCTCCGGCCCGAACCGCTCCACGATCAGGTCGGCGAACCGCCGGGCCACGGCCACGAGTTCCGGGCTGCCGCCCGTGCGGCCGGCGGCGACGGCCGCCTGAATGAGGTGGCCCGCGCAGTAGAGCTCGTGGCTCCAGTCCGGCTTCAGCCACCGCTTCTCCGGGGCGGCGATGGTGAAGTGGGAGTTCAGGTAGCCGTCCGCCTGCTGGGCACGGGCCAGCAGCGCCGTCGTGGTGTCGACGAAGTCCTTCAGACCGGCGTCGGCCGGGGACGTCGCCAGCTCCCACAGCGCCGCCTCCAGCGTCTTGTACACGTCGGAGTCCGCGAACCACATGCCGGCGAACTCCTGGTCGGACTCCCCCGCGGCCGCGGCGAGGTTGCCGATGTTGCCCTGGCTGTGGAGGTTGTCGACGCAGTGCGGCAGGGTGTCCTCGGCGTTACGCCGCCGCCACCGGCCGAGCAGGCCGTCGGGGCGCAGCCGGGCCTGATCCAGGCCGAGCGGCCGCAGCGCGCCGACGGCGCCCGGCGCGGGGACGGCCGGCCCCACGTCCGTCCGGGCGCCGGGCGCGGCCAACGTGTCGGACAGCTTGTGCTCTGTCATTCCTCATCTCTCGTCCGGTGACGTCGGCGCCTCCGTCGCGGTCACGGAACCCCCGTACTCCCACGATGGGACACGGCTGGCCCTTCCGGAGACGGACACGCCCCTGGAAGACTGCGAAGAGAGGAGCCGGCGATGATGCCACAGCAAGCGGCAAAGCAATCAGGAAAACGATTGCCGAAAAGCTACCAACGCGCCCATGCCTCGTCAATAGCACGTTTCCGCCTTGTTACCTGGGCGAGCGGGACACCGGTGTCGTGGCTATACAGTGGACTAGGCAACAGTCACCGGAAAACGGAGGAAACGTGGGAAAGCTGGCGCGTCCCGCCACGATCGCCGACGTCGCGGCGTTGGCCGGAGTCTCGGTGGGCACGGCCTCCAAGGCGCTGAACGGGCGCGGGTCCTTACGGGAGGAGACGCGGACGCGGGTCAGGGAGGCGGCCAGGCAGCTCAACTTCGAGGCGAACGCCGGCGCCCGCAGCCTGCACTCCGGCCGGACCTACACGGTCGGGATGATCACGACGGACACGATCGGCCGGTTCAGCATCCCCGTTCTGATGGGCGCCGAGGACGCGCTGGGAGCCGGGGAGATGTCGATCTTCCTCTGCGACGGCCGCGGCGACCCGATTCGCGAGCAGTACTACGTCAGGACCCTGCTCAGCCGCAGGGTCGACGGCATCATCGTCACCGGACGGCGGACCGAGGCGCGGCCGCCCATCGGAGTCAGCCTCCCGGTCCCCGTCGTGTACGCCTTCATCAGCTCGTCGGACCCGGACGACTGCTCGGTGGTCCCCGACGAGGTCGGCGGCGCCCGCAAGGCGATCGAGCACCTCCTGGCCATCGGCCGTACCCGGATCGCGCACGTCACCGGGCCCGAACGGCACAACTCCGCCCGGGTCCGCGCGTCCGCGGCGCTGGAGCGGCTGGCCGAGGCGGGGGTCGAGCCGGCGGCGCCGCCGTTGTTCGGCGGGTGGAGCGAGGTATGGGGACGTCAGGCCGTCGGCATCCTGCTCGCGGGCCAGACGCCGTTCGACGCCGTCTTCTGCGGCAGTGACCAGATCGCCCGCGGGGTCGGAGACGCCCTGCGGGCCGCCGGCCGCAGGGTGCCCGAGGACGTCGCCCTCGTCGGCTTCGACAACTGGGACGTGATGATCGACGGCGCCCAGCCGCCCCTGACGAGCATCGATCTCAACCTCGAAGGGCTCGGCCGGTCGGCGGCGGAGAAGCTTCTCGCCGCCATCAACGGCTCCCCCGAGCCCGGCCGCCACGCCCACCCCTGTCATCTCGTGGTGCGGGAGTCGACCACCGTGCCGCTCACGCCCATCACGGCGCCGTCCCCGCTGGGGTGACCCGGCGCCCGGCCGTCCGAGGGTGCGGCAGCGCCCCCGAACGGCGCGAATCGGGCCGGGGCTGTGGCCCCGGCCCGATCTCATCTTCGCCTCATCCGTGAGGTCAGGGGCTGGTGCAGGTGGCGGTGGGGGTTGCCGCGGTGCCGTTGGCGGTGAAGCCGAACGTCGTCGAGCCGCCCGCCGCGATGGAGCCGTTGTAGTCGGCGTTGCGGACCGTCACCGAGGAGCCGGACACGCTCTGCGTGCCGTTCCACAGACTGCTGATCGTCTGGCCGCTTGGCCACGTCCACTTCACCGTCCAGCCGTTGACGGCCGAACTCCCCGCACGAACGGTCACGGTCGACTGGAACCCGCCTGGCCACGAATTCGTCGTCTCGATCGTCGCCGAACACGCACCCGTCACCGGAACCGACGGAGACACCGACGGGGACGCCGACGGGGACACCGGCGGGGATGCCGACGGCGAGGTGTTGGGGCTGCGTGTGGGGCTCACCGAGGGGCTCGGCGATACCGGGGTTGCGTTGTTCAGGGCGTCGAGGACGGAGGTGTAGGCCTGTTTCTTGTTGTAGTTGC
>NZ_JAFCNB010000031.1 GCF_017896165.1 Microbispora oryzae | reverse complement strand
ACGGTAAGCGGCACGGGTGTGCCTTCCCGACCGACGTTGGCGCGTCGGCCTTATCTCGAAACCATGATCAGATGATTCGGGAAGGTACACCCTTCCCGGCAGATCCACAGGTTTCGATCATTGCTCCCGTCGACCCGCCCGAAGGGGAAGCGGGCCAGGGCCAGGTGGGGCAAGGTGGAGCGCCCCACTGGACGAACGACCTTGCCCCCTGGCCCTGGTCTGCTCGGCTTGTCCCGGGTCGATGGCGGCGGGATGATCAGGCCTCTACCTCAGCCATCTACGGCCTTCGGCAATGCGCGGCTGATCATCCTGGAGCCGGAGCGCCCCCGCCGGAGGCAGAAAGGGAGGGGCCGCTTCCCGCCTAGCCTTTTGAGCAGGCCGGACCTGCGATGGACAGTCCTGTGACCTGCTTACCGGCGAAAAGCAATCGTCATACGCGCTGCATTGCACCACCATGCTGTACATGGGAGATCTTGAGAGCCCGAGCTGCATCTTCTGCGCCATCGTCCACGGTGAGGCTGAGGCGAGTATCCCCTACGCAGACGATCGCGTAGTGGTGATCATGGATCTTGGAGCGATCACGCCTGGCCATCTTCTTGTGATTCCCCGCATGCATGCTGTTGGACTGGAGGACCTAGATGAGGAAACAAGCGCACATGTGTGGAGGATCGGCCACCGTATGGGGCGGGCTCTGCGGCGCTCAGGTCTTCGCTGCGAGGGTGTGAACATCTTCCTGGCGGACGGCGAAGCCGCTTTTCAGGAGGTCTTTCACTTCCATCTGCACGTGTTCCCTCGGTTTGTGGGGGATGCCTTCCGGATAGAGGCCAACTGGGGCACCAGGGATCGAAGCCTGCTCGATCGGGAAGCTGAAGCGGTGCAGTTCGGCTTGGCAGCCTTAGGGTTCCCCGAAATGGAAACTGGCGGGAGGAGCGAGCCTCTCACCTGATCGTCCGCGTCAGCGGTTGCTGTTTTCGGATTGCTGAGGTACGCGGCCGTTTGCAGCGGGCGGCCCGAGCTGCCGGCGGCCGGGACCGGCCCCCAGGCCGCATGCCCGGCCGCCGAGCGGGCGGAGGGCCGCGAGGCGGCGCGGAGCGCTGCCCTTGATCCCTATGAGTTCAACTCGGCAATAGTTGGTGCATGCTGTCTGTCCCGTCAGGCAACATGCGAGCCGCTGAATCTGAAGATGGATCAAGAAAGCCCCCCTACCCATCTTTCTGCGGGAGAAGACCTCCCCGGGCTCGGACGCGGGAGCCCGCTCTTGATGGGAAGGCCTCGGGTGAGCAGACTGGCTAGACACAGAAGGACTAGCAAGGGAATCAGATGGGAACCGTCGTACTAGCAGTTGTTGCGTGGTGGCTAAGTGGTCTCGTCGGCCCCGACCTGTGGACTCGGCTTCTAAACAGGATTAACAGCCCCAATGATGTTCAACGCTTGATACGAAGCGTCAAGAAAAAAAACAGGATTACACCCAGGGCGCGCGTGGGCAAATTGGTTCGCCGATGATGCGATCTGGGATATTTTGATTCGTTGCACCTTAGCACATACAGCTCCTAGCGATCGGGACGCTCTCATAGAAGCACTCGATAATGAGCTTGCAAGACGTCGGCCGTTGTTTCCGCGGCACACCCTCTCCAATGAGGAAAGACGCCTTCGAGCTACTAAATTGGTCGATGCTACGATCGAAATGTTGATCCCTAGTCTCGATCCGGCTCACGCCGTCGCGGTTTCTAGTCACTCCACTCAGCTCGCCATTGGGGATCTCAGGAGATCAATCAATCTTGCTCTTGATCCACAGAATCAATACCAAAGAGTCCCTCCAGCAGTTGCGGAAGCACTATCGAGATTGCGCGGGTTACAGCCCGATACGGCTTTACGCATTTTGGATGTCATTTCAGAGTCGTCTGCACCAGTAGAGACGGCTCGTTCTTTGACAGCAAACCCGCCCATTTGGCTGCGGGATCCACATCCGCTAGTCTTTGCGCTATTGGGAGAACTAGCCAGCACACACGGAGACTGGCATACGGCTGGACTAAACTTCCAGGCTGCAGCCGAATCAGGGTTCGAGCGTGCGCGTTATATGGCTAAGGCCGCAATAGCGGCGGATCAGGAGGGCGACCGCTCTAGAGCAACAGAACTGCAAGAAAAATTAGAGTCACCCGGGACACCCTCAGAAATCTACGAGTTCACAAAGGCGCTCATCTCGAACGACCTCCAGGAATTAGTGCGTTTCATTGACATACAAGATCCTTGGGATCCAATCGTTCTATCCGTTGCAGTAGAAGCCTTCCTAGCTCTCGATCCCGATCAGAACCTTGGTCGAGCACTGCGCATCTACGAAAGACTAGTAAGGAAATATCCGAACTACTCCGCGCTAAAGATGCGGCTCGCCGACCTGATGGTGGAATCTGCCATACACCGACGGGACACTGACGGCTGGGAAATGCGTAGAGAGGCTACTAGTCTTGCGAAGGGCGACAGTAGCAAGGCTGTGGCTATCGCCTGTCGCGCTGCGGCGATCGACAACCGCTGGGATGAGATCTTCCTCCTAGGACTGCGAGCACCGGAAGGACAGGCTACGCAAGGGGAAGCATCAGATGGTGCGGTAGTACGTGTCGTCGTAGAAGCTCTGCTGATCTGTGGCCGGCTGGAGGCCGCTGAGGTTGCGATTAGCGAAGTTACTGATTCGGTCGTCCAGCGGATTCTTAATGGAGCACTGGCTGCAGCACGGGGTAATGATAATCTTGCGAAACAGTATTACCTAGATGCATGGCCGCTTATTCAAGATGAGCAGGACCGTTTGTTTGTTTGGTCGGCGCTAGCCGCCTATGGTGGCGAGCTGCCAGGGCGCGAACTACTCGAATCGCGGGCTGATGCTGCTGCGAATTTCATTCTGGCACGACATGAATTGGCTCGTGGAGACACAGGAGCTGGCATATCACGGCTACGTCAATGGAGGAATCAATCTCCTGAGGCTTCTTACCTGCTAGCTTCGACCTACGCGTCGGCTGACCCTCCAGTGCCCGCCCGAGCTGCTTCCGATCCTCCGTGAGCACAAGAAGCGCCAGGACGCCGAACGCGCGGAGGCCGGTGAGCTCTGGGAGGATCACGACCTTCTCTTCCCGACCCGTCGTGGCCGGCCGATGGAACGCAGCGAGGACTACAAGATGTGGAAGGCGCTCCTCAAGCAGGCCGGAGTGAGAGAAGCGAGGCTGCACGATGCTCGGCACACGGCCGGGACACTCCTCGTCGAGCAGGGCGTCCACATCCGCGTCGTACAGGAGATCCTCGGCCATGCGCGGGTGACGACCACCGAGCGTTACACCCACATCGCCAGTCCCCAGGTGAAGGACGCCAGCGAGCGCATGGGGGCGGCCCTATGGGGCGAGGACTGAACCAAGGGGCTGAAGGCAACTGCAACTAGAACTGCAACTAGAGGCCCTGTGGAGATCAAAAAGCCCCCCTCGCCGAAGACCGGCGAGAGGGGCTTTGAACTGCGGAGGCTCGGGGATTTGAACCCCGGATGGGCTTAAGACCCAAACCGCATTAGCAGTGCGGCGCCATAGACCTGACTAGGCGAAGCCTCCTGGTGGCGAGTTGCTCAGCACAGCGTACCGGCGATCGCGCAAGGCGGCAAAGCGGATTGCCCTGGGCGCGCCGTCCGCCTCCCGCCGGCGGCCGAGCCGCTCGGGTCGTCTCCGGATCGACCTGCCGACGCCACCATTGTGATCATGCACAGCCCTTGTCCACAGCATGTGGACAAGGGCTGTGCGGCACACTGTGGATGACTCCCCGAGCGTCCACGGTATGGATCACGACTGGCGGACGGCCTGACCCTCGATCTCAATCTTGATCTTCTTGCCCACCAGGAAGCCGCCGGTCTCCAGGGCGACGTTCCAGGTCAGGCCGAACTCCTCGCGGTCGATCTCGGTGCCGGCCGAGAAGCCGAAGACCTGCCCGCCGCCCGGCTTGTCGGCGACACCGGAGAACTCCACCTTGAGCGCGACCTCCTTGGTGACGTCGCGGACGGTGAGGTCGCCCACCAGGGTGAACTCGTCACCCGAGTGGTCGGTGACCCGCTTGCTGCGGAAGGTGATGTCCGGGAACTTGTCGACGCCGAGGAAGTCGTCACTCTTCAGGTGCGCGTCACGGTCGGCGACGTGCGTGGAGATGCTCGCGGTCTTGATCACGACGTCGACGCTGGAGTCCACCGGGTTCTCGGCGACGACGATCTTGCCCTCGAAGTCCTCGAAGTTGCCGCGGACCTTGGTCACCATCATGTGCTTCGCGACGAAGCCGACACGGCTGTGTGCCGCGTCGAGGGCGAACTCGCCGGCGGCCGGGACCTGAAGGCCTTCCCACTCACGGATGCTCACTGCGTTCTCCCAGAAGGTTGATGTGCGGATGTATGCGCGAACAATTATCTACAGGATGTATATTCCTCTCGTCAACTAACAACGATAGGCTTTACCCATGGACGGATTCGACGACCCCAGGCTCACCGCGTTCGGCCTGCTCACCGAGGTCTACAGCGGAGTCTCGGAGCACCTCCACGCCACGTACGCCGAGGAGGGGCTCTCGGAGGTGGATTTCGGCACGCTGATCCGGCTCGCGCGATCTCCCGGCCAGAGCCTGCGCATGGGCGACCTCGCCGCGCAGACCTCCCTGTCGACCAGCGGCATCACCCGCGTGGTCGACCGTCTGGAGCGCGAGGGCCTCGTCGAACGGCACGCCTGCGCCAGTGACCGGCGCGCCTCCTACGCCGTGCTCAGCGAGGCGGGAAAGGAACGTCTCGAACGGCTGCTCCCCCAGCACGTCAAGGACATCGAGACGTACTTCACCGGGTTGCTGACCCCGGACCGGCTGGAGGAGTTCCTGAACACCCTGCGGATCATCCGCGGCGTGGTCCGTCCGTGCGCGACGGCCGGAGCGGACGAGGTCGCGCAGCTCGGGTGAAACCTGGGGATCCCCGGTGAGGGGTGGCGGTGGCGATCGTTTTCTGGTGAACTCCATACTCATCAGTCACAAATCGCCCACAGTGCCCCGGCACCTCTGCCCTACCCCCATGGAGCACCCGTGCGTGTCCTCGCGGCCCTGACCGCTTCCGCCGTCCTCCTCGCCCCTCTCGCCGCCGCGGTTCCCGCGAGCGCCGCCACGCGGCCCGCGACGGTCCCCAAGGAGGCGGTCGAGGTGAAGGTCAAGAAGATCCTCGACGGGGACGGCTTCGACGTCGTCACGGCGAAGGGCGCCACGGTACGCGTGGGCCTGCTGGAGGCGGACGCTCCGGAACAGGGCTACTGCTGGTACGACGAGGCGGTAGCGCGGCTGAAGAAGCTGCTCCCCGAGGGCAAGCCGGTCTATGTCCTGCCGCAGAAGGAGGCCGTCGTGCAGGACGACCGGATCCTCGTCTACGTGTGGACTGGCCAGGGCTCCTACGTGAACGGCGACATGGTAAGGAACGGCGTCGCCCAGGCCGTCTCCTACTACCCGGAGCACGCGTACACCGACTGGCAGTTCAACGAGCAGCTCAAGGCCCAGCTGGAGCACCGCGGCATGTGGTCCGGGCCGTGCTGGGCGCTGGACACCTTCGACAAGCGCGACACCCTCGTCACGCCGCCCGGAGCGGTCGACACCGCCCTCTCGCCGGCGCCCGTGGAGCCGGAGGTGCCCTCGGACGCGTCCGACGCCACCGAGTGGAACTCCCAGCCCGTCCCGACGACGACCGCCACGCCGGCCACCCCGGACACCGACCCCGGCACTGACACCGGGAACGACACCGGCACGGACACGAATACGGACACCGGCGCCGACACTCAGGCCGCGCTGCTGCGCTGACGGCGCGCCACGCTCATCGCGTACGGGCCGGGGTGCGCCGCGTCAGGACGTGTGTCCCGGCCCCTCCGCGAGGACCAGCAGGTCACCGCGGAGCTTGGCCATCCCCCGGGACACCGAGCTCTTGACCGTGCCCACGCTGATGCCGAGCGTCCTCGCTATCTCGGGTTCCGTCATGTCCTCGTAGTAGCGGAGCACGATGGCGGTGCGCTGGCGCGTCGGCAGGCGGTCGAGCGCCCGCTCCAGGTCGTCGTAGTGCTGGCGGGAGTCGCCCTGGGCGGGTACGTCGGGGAGCTCATCCGAGGGATACTCCTCGATCTTGCGCCTCCGCCACGAGGAGATGTTGATGTTCACCATGACGCGCCGCACGTAGCCGTCGAGGGACGATCTGTCCTTGATCCGGTCCCACGCGAGAAAGGTCTTCACCAGTGCCGCCTGAAGCAGGTCTTCGGCGTCACTCGGGTTGCCGGTGAGCTGGTGGGCGACGCGGAGCAGCGCCGCCCCGCGGGACGTGACGTACGAGTGGAACTCCTCATGGTTCACGATCAATGCGATCACCAACCCCGCCAGTCAGGCATCTCGTGCCAGAATCGCAGCCGCGGCCCGGAATCCGGCTGAACCCAAATCCTGGTTTCGCTTCCTCAAGAGCAAAAAGCCCGCAAGGTCCGCTGCTCCGGTACGGCGACGCCCTCCCGCCCGCCCGGTACGGGTTTGTCCCGAGCTGGGAGGTCACTCCTTGCACCGGGAGGGGGATTATTGCTCCCGCGTGTGCGATAAGCGGTAATTCCACATCTGCTGGCCGCGACGGCATGTGAGGCTTGATACGTGGGAGGGGCCATGCCGTACCAGAACGTGGAGCGGAGGCGCGCGCTCGCCGCGGCGGCGCTCGGCCGGGACGTCGGACCGCCGGAGCCGGCTCCCGCCGACGACGACTCGGCGCTTGAGGCCGTGAGCGGCGTGATCTCCGACATCAGCCCGCACCTGATGATCGTCGAGGACGACGAGGGCGCGCAGCGACGCCTCGTGATCGCACCGTGGGCCACCGCCTGGCGCGGCGCCGCGCTACCGCCGGCCGACCTGCCCACGGGAGCGCGGGTTCTCATCCGGGCCCTCAGGTCCGGCACCGTGGTCGACCGGATCTGGGCGGACACCACCCGGATCACCGGGACCATCACCACCGTGCACGGCAGGCGCGACCTGACCCTCGAACTGGACGCGGGTCCCCACCGCGGCCATCGCTCCATCGTCATCCCGTACCGCTCGACCGGGCGGATCAGGGTGCGGCATCCGCAACTGGAGGCGGGCTACCTGTTCGACGCCATCGGCATCGCCGACGGCGACACGACGCTCGCGCTGCTTCCGGCCACCTCACAGCCGCCCTATCGCGCCCGGGCGGTGCCGCCGCCTCCGCCCGCGTACCGGGGGACACAGTCCACGATCTCCGGTACGGCCGTCTGGAGCGACCTGGACGACCACGGCGTCGCCTATCCCATGCTGGAGACGTCCGACACCGGATGCGGCGACGCCGGGATCTCCTGCGCGGGCCTGCCGTACCTCGCGCTCGGGTCGGCCCTGCATGTCCGCAACCTGTGCGACGACCGGTCGAGCACGCTGCCGGTCGTCGCGTGCGGATGCGTCGCCGGGCGCTTCTGCGACCGCTGCCTGGAGTGTGGAACGTCGCCGCGCGGGCGGATCGTCGAACTGTCGGCGGCCTCCTTCGTGGCACTGGGCGGAGACTTGATCAAGGGCTGTTTCAACGCCCGCATCGGATTGGGGTGACGATGCTCTCGATCATCGCGACGGCCGGGCTGCCGATCCTCGTGGTGATGCTGGCCCTGGGCGGCATCGCGAAAGTAAGCACCTCGGGCGCCGAGGCGACGCCGGGAGGTCTGGTACGGCTCGGACCCGCCGTACTGGTGCCCGAGCGCTTCACCAAGCCCGCGATGATCTTCTGTGGTTGTGCGGAGATCGTTCAGGCGGTCGCGCTCACGACCGTCGATCACCCGGTCGCCCGCTGGCTGCCGGTGGCGTTCTTCACCGTGGCGACGTACGTCCTGATGGACCTGCGCCGGCGGCGTCCCGACGTGGGGTGCGGCTGCTTCGGCGACGTCAGCGCCACTCCGGTCGGGCTACGGGCGATCCTGCGGGCGGCCGCGCTGGCGGGGATGGCCGTTCTCGTGGCGTTGACAGAGGTGACGGGCGCGGACGTGCCCGCCGCCTGGTCGTGGCCGCTCGCCTGCTGGATCGGCGGCGGCGCCGTCCTGATTCTCGCCCTTTCTCCGGAACTGGAGGAGAGCGTCGCGCGGCTGCGGCACCGGGCTCCCTGCGAGATGCGCCGACTGCCCCCGGAGCGGGCGCTGTCGCGCCTCCGGTCGAGTACGGCCTACCGGACATACGGTGGACTGCTGGAGTCGGACGAACCCGACGACACCTGGCGCGAGCTGTGCTGGCGTTTCTTCGTGTTCCCGGCGCGGGGCGGGGCGGACGTGGTGTTCGCCGTCTATCTGAGCGGCCGCCGTCCCCCGGTGCGCGCCGCCGTCGTGAGCCAGGACGGGACGCGGCTCACCTCGATGCGGGAATCTACGCCTGTATCGGCCTGACGGTAGACAGGCGTAGATTCCCACATCGAGGCACCGGAATTCAGCTCTCTACGGCTCTCTAGCTTCCCCTCTAGAAAGCCGTAGAGAGGTCAATGGGCGGGCGCACTACAGCGGTTGGGCCCGCAGGAACCTGCCGAAGTGGGGAACGGTGAAGCCGATGATGCCTCGCTCGGCGCTGTAGATCAGGCCTTTCTTGATCAGGCTGTCCCGGGCCGGGGACAGGCTGGACGGTTTGCGGCCGAGCGCCTCGGCGACGTCGGCCGTGAGCACCGGCTCGTCACCCAGTTGCGCCATCGCGTGCATGTAGTCGCGCTCCGCGGGCGTCGCCCGTTCGTAACGGCTGCCGAAGAAGCCCACCGCCAGCTCCTCCTCGGCCTCCGGCGCGGAGACCTTGATGTCGTCGGCCGTGATCGGGCTCTTCAGCGCGAAGTCCCAGGCCACCTTGCCGTACGCCTGCACGAAGTAGGGATAGCCGTCGGCCGCCTCGTAGAGTGCGTCGAGTGCCTCCGTGGTGAACTCGACGTCCTCACGCTCGGCGGGCACGATCAGGGCCAGATCGGCGGCATCCCGGTCGAGCCGGTCGATCCGGGCGTAGCGGAACAGCCGTTCTGAGTAGCTCTTGCTAGCCGACAGCACGCTCGGCAGGTGGGGCAGCCCCGCCCCCACGACGATCAGCGGGCCGCCGTTCTGCGACAGCTCGTGACAGGCGGCGCACAGTGCGGACACGTCGGGCGGCTGCACGTCCTGCATCTCATCGATGAAGAGCGCGATGCCGACGCCCAGGTCGGTCGCGACGCCGGCCGCGTCGACGAACAGCTCGGTGAGGTCGATCTCCAGGTCTCCGGAGTCGGCCCGGCCCCGAGAGGCGGGGACGTCGATGCCGGGAGACCAGTGAGACGTGCCCTTGGCCGCCGCCGGATCCCGCATCGCGAACGCCTTGAGCACTCCGAGGAACTCCTCGATCCGCTCGGGCGCGCGGTGGCGTGGGGCCAGCTCGCGGATCGCCATGTGCAGCGCGGCGGCCACCGGACGGCGGATCGACTGGTCGGGCCGGGCCTCGATCTTCCCGGTGCCCCAGAGCCGCTGCATGGCCATGGACTTGAAGGTGTTGAGCAGGACGGTCTTGCCGACGCCTCGCAGGCCGGTGAGGACCATGCTCCGCTCCGGACGGCCCCTGGCCACCCGTTCCAGCACGATCTCGAACTGCTGCAGCTCGCGATCGCGTCCGGCGAGCTCGGGCGGCCGCTGACCCGCCCCGGGGGCGTAGGGATTGCGCACGGGGTCCACGCTCTCGGACTTTATGACGGGATATAGCGGCCGTCGTAGATTTCCATAGAAAGCGCTACGGCGTGTCGCCCGCGGGCGCAGGGGGGCGCAGCGAGGAGGAGCCGAGATCGCCGTTGTCGTCATCGAGCCCTCACCGCCTCACCCGCCGCCGGCCACCCGCCGGTGATCCACCATGGTCACGACCGAACCCCTGTTCGATCCGCTGGCGAAGACTCTAGCGGGCATCGAACATGTGCGCGAGGCTTTCCGGCGAAAAGCTCCGGCAAAGGCCGTCACTCAGGCCCCGAGCAGCGCAGATGTGCGGTTTGTCCCCAGGCCGCGCGTCCGTCGCCAGGCCCCGGCGGGTCGCCGTCCGCAGCCGTCGTCCACAGGCCCGGCCGTTGTCCACAGGGTGGCCGGACGCCCCGTCGCATCGCTGCGGCAGGGGTAGCCTGCGCGTATGACTTCGTTACGAAGCCCCAGGTCAGCGGCCATCGTGCTGCTGCTGGCCGGTCTCACGACGACCGCTTGCGGCGGAGGCGAGGCCCCTTCGCCGACCGCGGCGCCCGCCGCGGCACCCGTGGAGTCGCCGGGCACGACGGCGGCCGCGAGCACGGGTTCCGGAGGCGCGGGTTCCGGAGGCGCGGCGTCCCCCGACGGCTCGTCCACCTCCGTCGGCTCGCCGACCGCGACGGTGTCCCCCACGCCGTCGGTCTCTCCCACCCCGGCCGGTCCACCGCCCTTCTCCGCCGTCGTCGAGAAGGTATCGCGAGACGAGGTCCGGCACTCCTGGCATCCCGGCTGCCCGGTGCCGGTGAGCGACCTGCGGAAGATCCGCATGACCTACTGGGGCTTCGACGACAAGGCGCACACCGGTGTGCTGGTGGTGAACCGTTCGGCCGCCCAGGACATGGTGACGGTGTTCCGCAAGCTGTACGGCTTCCGCTTCCCCATCCACCGGATGGAACCGGTCGACGTCTACAAGGGCAGCGACAACGACTCGATCGACGCCGACAACACCTCGGCCTTCAACTGCCGGAGCGCGACCGGGTCGAGCAGTTGGTCGCAGCACGCGTACGGCCTGGCGGTCGACATCGACCCGCGGGAGAACCCGTACGTGTACGCCGACGGCTCGAACGCGCACCGGAACGCCGACGCGTTCGTCGATCGGCCGCTGCGGAAACCGGGCGTGATAAACGCGGGCGACCGGGTGGTCCGCGCCTTCGCGGCTATCGGCTGGGGCTGGGGCGGCGCCTGGTCGGGTGCGAAGGACTACCAGCACTTCTCCAGCAACGGCCGCTGAGAGCCGGCCGTCGGACTGGGTGACTCGTCAATGCGGAGGTGGCATCGGATGGATGGCGTTGCCGACGTCGCAGCCGCCCTCTCCCGGCATCCGCTGGATCCGCGAAGGCGACCAGACGTCCGTCGCGCCCGGCGCCACCCGGGCGAGAATGCAGTCGAGCGCTTGGTCCAGGTACGGCTTGACCGAGAACGAGACGCCGACCACGCCGCCCTCCGTCTTGATCTCGATGCGTATCGCGGGGTCGAGGTGGAGAGAGGCGACGGCCGCACGCACCTTGCGCTCGTCCGCCCTCCCGTGCGCCGGTACGCGGGGAAGCGCCTCACGCAGCCGTTCGTACGGCATCCGCGGGGTCTTCGGCCACGGCGCGAACGTGAGCGGCGGGCCGGTCGGGCAGACGGCGTCACGGGGTTCCGCGTCCCAGTCTCCGAACGTCGAGAACCGCAGTTCGAAGCAGCGCGCCACAGGGACGGTCCGGGGCTCGATCGCGCCCTCCGACGCGGTGCCGGACAGCCGGATCACGACGCCGACCCCGTCGCCCTGCGCGGTCGTCGTACCGGTCACGCTCATCACCTCGACGCCTTCGACTTCGTCCACGAGATGGCCCATGTCCTGTGCCGGACGGTCGCGACCGCTGTAGAAGCGGTGGGCGATCCGCAGGGCCCTGTCGCGCAGGTCGTCGGTCGCGTTCTGCTTCGCGTACTGCTTCGCGTACGTCGCCACACCGCAGCCTCCTGTCACCAGCAGGCTCAGTGCGATCAGCGTGATGCGGCGCATCTCGCCCACCCTTTCCGGCCGTCTCGTCCCGCGGTCGAAGAGCCGTCGCGGTTGCCGCGCCATGGGGCCCGTCCGGACGCCGACATTAATCGCCGACCGGCTGGAGGTGGCGGGTGTCGACCTGGTGCCCGGCCTCCTCGAGGACGGCCACGGCCTCCCTGGCCCGGAGCTCGGGTACGAGAACCAGGTCGGCGTGGTAGGTGGAGACGACGAACACGGGGATGGCCGCCTCCGCCAGGGGATCCACCACGGCCGTCAGCGCGCCGGGATCGCGGGAGGCGTGCCCGGCCCCGCCGCCGTACAGGCCGATCCACCGCTCGCCCCCGCCCGCCGGCCAGGTCTCCCGTACGACGGTGAGGCCCTCGGGGGCGCGGACCAGAGCGATCCACTCGTCGTCCTCGGGGAACGTCGCGTGCGGAAGATGCTGCACGGCGAACACGGACGGCACGATGCCCAGTCGCTGGGCCGCGGGTGAACGCATAGAACGTGTGTACCAGAAGGCGGGCCGGGGGCACCGCCCCTTGGACGTCGGGAACCCGCCGCGAACGAGATCAGCCGCCAATGAAAACGCCCGCTCCTCCGGCCGGAAGGAAGCGGGCGTCTATCGAATATGACATCTCCTGATCCACCTGAGACGAGGGGAATCACGAGTGAGGGCTCACACGTTAACGGCACGGCGGGTGACATCCGGAAAGTATCGCTTACCGGTTCATAACGATCGGCCATCGACCTCGTCACACAGTAGCGGCCGGGCGTCGCGGACCGTTGAACTGCTGGTCCACGAGGTTTGACAGGTGATGCATGAGCTGGCTCCAATCAGGTCCCCTTCCTCCCATCTGGCCCGAGGACCGGTACGAGGTGCGTTCCTACCGGTCGCCGGGAGACCGGGGTACGGAGGACCGCTACCACCTGGCAGAGCAGGCGCACGAGGCGGTCGTCCGGCTGCGCCAGGCGGGGCTGGCCATGCAGATACAGGTGATACGGCTCCACGACGGGGTGACCCTGTTCGATCTGATGGCCGGCGTCGACCAGCCGATCGAAGCCTGGTGAGCGTCCCCCCGTCCCCGCTGGTCGACGCCTAAAGCCTGGTCAGAGGCCGACCGGGGCACCGGCCGGTGCGGCAGGATGAAGCCATGACGGCGAGGGACGGCGACGGCTGGGCGCTGTGCGCGCGCGGACACCAGCACTGGGGCGTGTACGGCGCGGCCGGACTGCTCGCCGTTCACCACACTCTGGACGGCATGCCGTACGTGCTGATGCAGAAGCGGGCCTGGTGGAGCCATCACGGCGGCACATGGGGACTGCCCGGAGGCGCCCGTGACAGCCACGAAGACGCGGTCGCCGGGGCGCTCCGCGAGGCTCACGAGGAGGCCGCGCTGAGCCCGGACCTGGTGCGGGTGCGCGGCCTGTATGTGGACGACCACGGCGGCTGGTCGTTCGACACGGTGATCGCTGAGGCGGACGGACTGCTCGACGCCGCTCCCGCGAACGGCGAGAGCGCCGACCTGCGCTGGATCGCGGCCGACGAGATCACCTCGAAGGACCTCCATCCCGGTTTCGCGGAGACCTGGCCCGGCATCCGGCCCGCGCTGAGCCCGCTGGTCGTCGTCCTCGACCTGGCCAACATCATCGGAGCGCGGGCCGAGCACGGCTGGTGGAGAGACCGGGCCGGGGCCGCCAGCCGCCTTCTCAACGAACTGCTCCCGCTCACCGCCCGTGGGCTGCCGCAGCCACCCGTGGCGCTGCCCGGCCTCGCCCGGTGGTTTCCCCGGTTCGTCGTCGTCCTGGAGGGGGCGGCGGCCAGGGGAGCCGACCCCGGGCCCTGGGAGGGCGATCTCACGGTCGTCTCCGCGCCGGGTAGCGGCGACGACACCATCGTGGAGGTCGTGGGCGACACCAGGCCGTGGGAGCAGGTGCTCGTGGTCACGGCGGACCGCGGGCTGCGCGAGCGGGTGACGTCCCTCGGCGCCCTGGTCACCGGCCCCCGCTGGCTCCTCGACCAGCTCTGATCGGCCGCCCGGAATCGGTTCCGCTCCGCGGCGGCCGGCTCCGAGCGCCGTGTGCGGATTCCGGCCCGGGATAACGACTGGCCCGGCGGCGGGGGAACGTTTACGGTGTCCACATGACCTGGCGACATTGATCCTCACCTGAGTCGAGACTTGCGGCGAGGCTCTACGCGTACGCGTTCCTCGACGACTTCGTGGTGCTCTACCCGGTCTACGCTCTGCTGTTCGCCGACACCGGGCTGTCCGCCGGCGAGATCTCCTCGCTCTTCGCGATCTGGTCGGTCACGGGTTTCGTGCTGGAGATCCCGTCCGGCGTGTGGGCCGATCTCATCTCTCGGCGGCGGCTGCTCGTGGCCGCGCCGCTGCTGACCGGCGCCGGATACGCCCTGTGGACGTTCCTCCCGTCATATCCGGCCTTCGCGCTGGGTTTCGTGCTCTGGGGCGCGGGCGGCTCGTTGCGGTCGGGCACGCTCCAGGCCCTCGTCTACGAGGAGCTCGACCGCCTGGGCGCGGCGGGTTCCTATGCCCGCCTGACCGGACGGTCGGCGGCGCTGGGGACGACGGCGTTCATGGCGGCGACCGCGCTGGCCGGGCCCGTCCTCTCCCTTGGCGGCTATCACGCGGCCGGCCTGGCGAGCGTCCTGGCCACCGTGCTCGCCGCCGCCGTCGGGCTGACCCTCCCGGAATCCCGCGGTCCCGAATGTCGTGACCCGGCCGGGGAAACCGGCTATCTGGCCGTGCTCCGCGACGGCCTGTCCGAGATACGGAAGTCCGACCGGGTCCGCCGGACCATACTCCTCCTGTCACTGGTGTCCGGTCTCAGCACGCTCGACGAGTACATCCCGTTTCTGGCGGAATCGACCGGGGTGCCGGTCTCGGCCGTCCCGCTGCTGGTCCTGCTGGTCTCGGCCGGCATGACGGCCGGAGGCTGGGCGGCGGGGCGGGCGCCGGGGGCGATCGCACCCGGCCTGGCGGTGGGCGCCGTCTGCCTCGCGGCCGGCGCGGCGAGCCGGCTGCCCGCAGGCTTCGTGCTGGTCGCCGCCGCATTCGGCGTCTTCCACTGGGCGGTCGCGGGGATCGACGCCCGGCTGCAGGAGCAGGTCGCCGACGGATCGCGGGCCACCGTGACCTCGATGGCCGGGCTCGGCACCGAGGTGGTGTGCCTGGCGGTCTACGCGGGATACGGCGCCGGCTCACGCTGGGCCGACCCGTGGCTGATCTTCAGCCTGGCCGGCCTGCCGTGCCTGCTGGCCGCCCTCATGACCGGCTCCGGCCGGCTCGGGCGACGAGGCCGGCGACGAGACGGGCGGTGAGCCTACCCCTGGCCGGTCGTCCGCCGGTACGGACGCGGCCCCTGGCGGGGCACCGGCAACTGGTAGGTCTCCCCATGCATCAGGTAGTGCACGAGATGGGTCAGGCCGATCCGCCGGACGTGGTGCCGGAAGTCGCTGAGCGGAGAGGCGAAGGCCTCGTAGTCGTCGTAGTGCACCGGCAGCGCCGACTCGGGGCCGATCAGGCGGAGCCACTCTGCGCCCTGCAGGCCGTCCATCGTCACCGTCAGCCCGAGCACGCGGGTGCCGCCCAGATGGACGATGCCCACGTCGATGTCGGGGAAGCGCCGAGGGATCTCCGCGAGCGAGGGATCCATGATCGTGTCTCCGCTGATGTGCAGGCGCAGCTCGGCCTGGTCGCCGTGGCCGAAGTCGAGCACGCTTCCCATGACCGGAGGCAGCAGCATCCGGGCCGGGCCGGGCGCGTGCCTCGCGGGCGTGGCCGTGACGGTGAGGCACCGGTCTCCCCGGCGCACACTGTGGTGCTCCCAGGTTGTCAGGCCGATGGGATTCCGGAAGCCCTGCCGCCTGAGCCGCCTGGCCGCGTGCCTGGTCGTGACGATCGGGATGTCCTTGTCGAGGCCGTCTCGTGCGATCCGGTCCCAGTGGTCGCCGTGCATGTGCGAGAGCACGACGAGATCCACGGCGGGCAGCTCCGTCACGTCCAGGGCCGGTTCCGTACGGCGCCGGGTGCTCAGGCCCCAGCCGAGATGAGCCCGCTGACCGCGATGGAGGAAATTCGGATCCGTCAGCACGGTGAAATCATGGCTGCGGATGATCAACGTCGCGTTCCCCACGAAGAAGACGCTCGCGTCCACTGGATCGGGCATGCGACTCTCCCCTCTCCCGTGTTCAGGCTACGTGAGAGGCCGTTCCGCGCTCCGAAGCGGGGGCCGGTCGCTACGGGTGGGCCGCCGGAGGCTCTCCGGCGGCCAGTTCGGTGACGGCCGCCGTCGCCGCCTCCCGGGTCTCGTAGCACCGGAACAGCTGGTCGAGCTGGGTGAGCCGGAGCAGCCGGGCGATCACGCCGGCCGCGCCCGCGAGGGCCAGCTGCGTCTCCGGGCGGGACAGGCGACGGTGGACGGCGACGAGCGCGGACAGCCCGGTGGAGTCGCAGAACTCCGTCTCGCTGAGATCGATGACCAGGCCGGGCGGTTCCCGGTCGGCGAAGACGCTGTGGACGCGCTCCTGGAATACCGCCAAAGTGGTGTAGTCCAGTGCGCCGTGGAGGCCGATCACGGTCAGCGCCTCGCTGGGTTCGACGCTGACCGAGAGGGTCGCTTTGTGATCGAAGGCGTGCTCGTAAGGGGACATCTCATCCCTGACGACGGGTGCACCGATGCTCGGGGAGCAGGGAACACGGTGTACGGGGTGAGTCCGATGCTATCCGGCTCTCACGGCGTGACCCCGGGCGCATGAGCGGTCACGCGGCGGCTCCGCCGGACGATGAGCGGAGCCGCCGGACGAACGGGCAGGTCCCGGCACGGATCAGGGAAACGGGATCGGGGAACCTCAGGAACGCGCGCCGAGGTGCTCGGCGGCCCATTTGGCCAGCTCGCGGGCGCAGCCGGCCACCGACTCCTTCCACGTCTTGGCCGCGCCGTCGCCCGCGTCGTCGCTCACGTGTTTGACGAGCCTGATGGGGACTCCCGCCGTACGGGCGACCGTGGCGAGTGCGTATCCCTCCATGTCGACCAGGTCGGCCCGGGCGGCGAGCCGGTCGCGGGCGGCGTCCTCGGCCACGAAGGCGTCACCCGTCGCGAGGACGGGGCCGTCGGCCGCGAGTTCCAGGGGCGCGCCGACCGTCTGGCCGGTGAGGGAGTGGAGGATCTCGCTGTCCAGGTCGTGCTGGAGCACGGTGCTCACCTCGTGGGTGCCGGTCCAGCCGGGCCGCAGCGCGCCCGCCGTACCAAGGTTGACCACCACCGACGGCAGCGGGCCACGGGTCAGTACGGTGGCCAGCGCGGCGGCGGCGTTGACCTTGCCCATGCCGGTCAGGAGCACCGGGAAGCCGCCGTCCAGGAACTGTGCTTCCTCCCCGAGGGCGAGTACGAGCAGCGGTCGGTCCGACATGACGGTTCCGTTGAGATTCATGCCCTCACGATAAATTCGTCCATCGTCCTGCGAACCCCATGGTCACACTCCGAGACACGCGGAACGGGTGACCGGGCGGTCAGCCGTTCTCCGCCGGTGTCCGCCGCTCGTCCGGCGTACCGGTCGCGGGGGTGGCGAGTCGGCGGCTTTCGGGGAGCCGGTGGCAGAGCGCCAAAATCACGGTGCCGAGAAGCGCGACCAGCGCGGTCGAGGCCGCCGCCGCGCCGATCCCCACCGTCTCCATCACCACACCGGCGATGGCCGATCCGGTCGCTGTGCCCGTCGTGAATAGGGTGATGATCCAGGCGAACGCCTCGGTGACCGTACCGGCCGGGGCGAAGGCGTCCACCATCGTGAAGGCGACGACCAGCAGCGGCGACAGGAACAGGCCCGTCGACAGGCAGATCGGCATCATGATCCAGACAGGGGCCGTCGACGCCACGAGCAGATACGTGACCGTGAGCCCCGCGCCGAACAGCACGGCCTGGGCGGTGGGCGTCCATGGCCACGGCCGCCGGCCGTGCGCGATCGCCCCGGCGAGCGCGCCGAGGGCCGACAGCGCGAGCAGGGTGCCCGCGCCGCCCGGCACCGCATGGCGCTCGGCGTACCCGACCGCGATGATGTTGAGTCCGCCGACGGCGGTGCCGGCCCCGGCGAGACCGAGGAAGAGCAGCACGAGCGCCCGGCTGCGCAGCGGCCCGAGCCAGTCGCGCGCGCCGGGCTCACCCCGCCATTCGCGTGAGGCCCGCGAGGTGGCCATGGTCAGCACGCCGGCCGCGCACAGCACCGCCGCGAGGATCAGCGCGGCCTCCGGCGGGGCGACCGCGACGGCGGCGGCGACGATGAGCGGGCCGCCGATGAACACCAGTTCCTGCGCCGCCGCGTCGAGCGCGTAGGCCCGCTGGACGTTCTCCTGGCCGACCAGGCGCGGCCACAGCGTGCGCAGGCACGGCTCAAGCGGCGGGGTCGCCGCGCCGCAGATCACCGCGCCGGCCAGCACGAGCGGCTCCGACCACGGGACGAGGGCGATCAGCACCAGGCCGAGGCAGGACAGCAGAGCGCTGACGATCAGTATGTACGTCTGGCCCCACCGGTCCACCATCCGCCCGAGCAAGGGGCCGCCGATCGCGCCGCTCACGGCGAGCACCCCCGTCGCCAGCCCGGCGAACCGGAAGTCCATCCCCTGAGCCCGCAGGGTGAGGGTCATGGCGAGGGCGGCCATCGCGGTGGGCAGCCGCCCGACGAGGGAACCTCCGAGGGCCCGGATCACCGAGGGCCGCCGGAGCAGGCCGAAGTAGGTCACGGTGTCCTCCGCCCGCAGGGCCTCAGCGCGCCTTGGCGAAACGCCATCCGTACCGGTGGTGCAGCACGGCGGCGACACCGGCGAAGGACTCCGCGTCGAGGATGGCGCCCTCCCTGCGGATGTCGTCCTCGCGCAGCTCGAAGATCCGGTCGAGGCGGAGGTAGGAACGACGGTGCTCGCGATCCCACGAACCCGCGCCGAGCTCCAGCCAGTCGTCCCGGTAGTCCTCGTCCGGCTCGCGGCTCGACAGCATCATGCCCAGGAGCATGCGCCCGTGGCGGCCGACGAGCAGCAGGGGCCGGTCCTTGCCCCGGCTCGGGTCCTCCTCGTACGGCACCCAGGCCCACACGACCTCGCCCGGGTCGGCCAGGCCGTCCAGATCGGGGGAGTATTCGAGGGCCGCGGCCCGCTCGACGTCGTAGACCTCCCGTACCGCGCCGCGGAGGGGGCGCGGATCCTCGCCTTGATCACGCATGTCCGCAGCCTAACGTCAGATCGTGACTCTTCGACCCGGTGGTCCCGATTGCGGCCCCCGGCGAACCCATCACGCCGGTGCGGGATCAGCGGAGGATGCCGGTCGCGAACTCCCACAGGCGCTCGGCGTTCGCCCCGTCCAGGGCGTATCCGGCGACCCCCGGCACCCCGAACTCCGTCGGACGCGTCCGCACCACGGGCGCCTCGGCGACGTCCTCGAAATACCGGCCGCCGACACCCTCGACGAGCGGCGACGCGGCGAGGAAGACGGAGGTGGCGGCACCCTGCTCGACGGTCTTGCGGTACGGCTCGGGGGTCCGCATGCCGCCGGCGTATCGCTGGAGATTCGTCGGGATCGCCCCGGGGTGGAGGGCGTTGGCCCGGATCCCCTCGCCGGACCACCGGCGGTCCGCCTCCACGGCGAGCAGCACCTCGGCGGTCTTCGACTGCGCGTACGCCGCGGTCGGGTCGTAGGGGCGGAACCGGAAGTCGATGTCGTCGAAGACGACCGGTGAGAACAGGTGGCCGCTCGACGACACCGACACCACGCGCGCGCCCCCGGCGTCGGCGAGCGCGCCGTGCAGCCCCAGCGTGAGGGCGAAATGGCCGAGGTAGTTGGTGGCGAACTGCTGCTCCTGCCCCCGCATGCCCCGTTCGAGCTCCGGCAGCAGCATGATTCCGGCGTTGTTGATCAGGATGTGCAGCGGCCCGCGCCATCCGGCGGCGAACTCGTGCACCGAGTCGAGATCCGCCAGGTCCAGGCGCGCGACGTGGATGGCGTCGTTCCCGGTCCTGGCCCGCAGGTCGGCCGCGACCTGTTCGCCGGCGTCGGGACGCCTGACGGCGAGGGTCACCTCGGCGTTGGCGGCGGCCAGCGCCCGGGCGGTCTCGACGCCGATCCCGGAACCTCCGCCGGTCACGATCGCCCGCCTGCCGGACAGGTCGACCCCCTCGATCACCTCCGACGCGGTCGAGTGGCGGCCGAACGGGCTTTGAAAAAGCTGGGACATGTGCGTTCCTCGGTTGGCTGAGCTGTGCATCTGCCACCTTGGGGCACCGTCGGCGGTCCGCCCAGGATCCGCCGAGACTGGGACCGGCGGGGCCACCCAGGGTTGGGCAGGGGCCGCATACCCTGGCCGCATGACGACGACCGACGACGGCAACGCCCTGGGCGGATACCTGCGCACCCGGCGGGCTCTCGTACGGCCGGAAGCCGCCGGGGTGCCCGACCAGGGCAACCGCCGTGTCCCGGGGCTGCGCCGCGAGGAGGTCGCCTTCCTCGCAGGGGTCAGCTCCGACTACTACGTCCGGCTGGAGCAGGGGCGCGACCGCCACCCGTCAGAACAGGTCCTGACCGCCATCGCCGGCGCGCTGCGGCTGGACGAGGACGCCACCGCGTACCTCCTGCAACTCGGCAGGCCGCCGAGCGTCCGGCGCAGGCGGCCCCGCAGGCGCGAGAAGGTCGGCGAGGGCATCCGCACGCTGATCGGCACCTGGCCGCTCACTCCGGCGTACGTGCACGGGAAGTACATGGACGTGCTCGCCGCGAACAGGCTCTCCATCGCGCTCTCACCGTTCAGCGCGCCGGGAAACAACGCCATCCTCGCCGCGTTTTTGGAGCCGGAGATGCGCGAGCTCCATCGGGACTGGATGGAGATGACCGCCCGCGTCGTCCCCTATCTGCGCTCCGTCGTCGGCGCCGACGTCGACGACCCGCGCCTCGTCGAGATCCTCGGCGAGCTGTCCCTGCGCAGCGAGCGTTTCCGCACGCTCTGGGCGCGGCAGGACGTCAAGCGCAAGAGCAGCGGGATCAGCCTGTTCGATCACCCCCAGGTCGGCCCGCTCGAGTTGCGGTACGAGAAGCTGCTCATCCCCGGCACCGACACCCAGACCCTGGTCACGTATCACGCCGAGCCGGGCAGCGACTCCGAGGAACGGCTGCGCCTGCTCGCCAGCATGAGCGCGGCCGCCCCCGTGCGCGCAGGTCTCCCGCCAACCGGTGTCCCCGTCGCCCGTGGCACGCTTTCCGACGGGAACGGCGGCTGATCGCCCGCCCGGCGTAACGCTTTCTCAGCGGCGTACGGAGGACGGCGCGAGGAGCCCGAGGTCGCGCGGCCTGACAAGGCGTGGAAATTTTCATCGGCCACCGTCGGTCACCTGCGGTTCCATGCTCTCCACGCCGTCGGGGATGGCCGCCGACAAACGGTAAATCTACGATGAGGCCTCATCCGTAACGGAGGACGTCGCGGCGCGAAATCATGCCCCATAAACAGGGACTACAGCGAAGCGAGCACCGATGCGCGGACCATTCACGTTCGCTGTGCCGAAGGCACACGAATAGAAGGAGTCGCGAATGGCTCAGCACGAAGAACCGTACGGAAAAACCCGGCGTGGATCGCTCGCCGGACGATTGACTCTCCTGGCGGCGCTGGTCGCGGCCGGGATCGGCCTCAACCCGGCGGCGGCCCACGCCGACACCTGGCGGACGGCGACCGCCCAGGCGTGGGGTCAGACCCAGGCGACGGCATCGGCGGCGGCCCAGTCGAACGCCCGCGCCGCACTCACCAGCCTGGCCAGTCAACTGGGAGAAGTCTGTACGAACGTGACCTCGTCGGCCACCCTCGTGTACGTCGTGCCAAGCGGCGGCGGCTACCAGTACAGCGGCACGGCGACGGGACTGTGCGCGCCGCCCCCGCCGCCCCCTTCGTACACCGTGTCGCGCACCGCGACGGCCCGCGGTGAAGGCAGCACATCCGGGGCGGCCCAGCAGAACGGCGAGGCGGCGGCCCGTTCCGCCATCCTCGCGGCCGGAGGCGACTGCACGAACTACCAGACGACCGCGGTGACCTACGTGTACAGAACCCCGCCCGGAGACTGGTACATCTACGACGTGACGGTATCCGCCCTCTGCGTGCAGTAGCGGTTCTCCGCGAAGAAGCCGCGACCTTTTTGCGGCCGAGGTTCATCCGGCCGGTAGGGAAGAGAACAAATCCGGAAATCTATATGTGCCGCTTGTCCCGTGATGCCGGTTGCTACGCTCCAAAGATCATCAGCTAGGCATGGAGAGCCGCGTCATGGGCCATCCCCCTTACCCGCCGCAACAGCCGCACGGGCAGCCACCGCAGCCGGGACACCCGTACTATCCGCCCCAGCAGTCTCCCCCCTACCCAGGCCAGCCGTACCCGCAGCAACCGCCGATGCCGTACAAGAGCGTGACCAAGCACCGGGGTCTGTCTGGCAAGTCACACCTGTTCCATTTGGTGCTGACCATCTGTACCTGCGGCCTGTGGGGCCTGGTCTGGCTCGGCCTGTGGATCTTCCGGCTGTTCGTGCGGCGCAAGAAGGTCACCCGTCACTACTACTGAGGTGACCCACCTGGGATGCCCGAGCGCGGACTCCCACGTATCCAGGTGTGGAAGAGCCTGACGTTCTACCGCGATCGGCGCTCGAACTCTGTCTCGACCATCGGGCGCCGTCTCAGTGGGCGGGTTCCTCGGCGACGCTCTCCGCTCGGGCCGGTAGGAGAACGGCAGTGACGACCACGGCAAGCGACATCACCGCGCCGATGATGAAGGCGAGTCGCATACCCCCGAGCGTGGCGACCAGCTCCGCCGCTCCCGCTGATTTCAGGGCGTCGGCTCGGGCGCTCATCACGGTGATCACCAGTGCGGTGCCGAAGGCCGCGGCGACCTGTTGCAGCGTGCTCAGGATCGAGCTGCCGTGGGAGTAGAGGTGCGGCGGAACCGCTCCGAGCCCGAGGGTGAACACCGGGGTGAAGGTCACGGCCAGGCTCACCATCAACAGCGCGTGCAGGGCGAGAAGCTGCCAGTACGGCATGGTCATCGTCACCTGGGTGAAGCCGGCGAGCGCGAGCGCGATCCCGATCGAGCCGGGAACGACCAGCACCCGCCCACCGAACCGGTCGAAGAGGCGGCCGACGGTCGGACCGAGCAGTCCCATCGCGAGGCCGCCCGGCATCACGAGCAGGCCGGTCTCCAGGGGGCTGAGCGCGCGGACGTTCTGCAGGTAGAGCGGCAGCAGAATCATCGAACCGAGCATCGCCATGAAGGCGACCGACATCATGATCAGCGCGACGGTGTACGTGCGGTGGCGGAGCGTACGCAGATCCATCAGCGGCACGCCGCGCTTCTGCAGCGACAGCTGGCGGACGACGAAGACGGCGATGGCGATCAGGCCCGCCGCCACGATCGCAGCGGCGACGCGGACGTCACCGCCCTCGAACCGGCTGAGCCCGTAGACCAGGCCGCCGAAGCCGGCGGCGGCGGTCACCACGCTCAACCAGTCGATGGAGCTGACCTTGATCTCTCCGACGTTCTCAAGCTGCTTCAGGCCGCGCCACGCGATCACCGCGGCGATGGGGAGCACCACGGCGAACAGGAGCCGCCAGGACCCGAACTGAAGGATCAGCCCCGAGACCGCAGGGCCCATCGCCGGCGCGACCGACATGGCCAGCGTGACGTTGCCCATCACCCGGCCCCGGTCCGACTCCGGCACGACCTGCATCAACGTGGTCATCAGCAGCGGCATCATCACGGCCGTCCCGGACGCCTGGATGATGCGCGCGCCCAGCAGCAGCGCGAACGACGGAGCGACGGCGGCCAGCGCCGTACCGAGCAGGAACAGACCCATCGCGGTGGCGTACGCGTGACGGGTGGACACCCGTTGCAGGAACCAGCCGGTGATCGGGATGACGGCGGCCATGGTCAGCATGAAGGCGGTCGAGAGCCACTGCGCGGTCTGCTCGGTGATGTGCAGAGCGCCCATCAGCCGAGGGATCGCATTGATCATGATCGTCTCGTTGAGGATGACCACGAACGTGGCGAGCACCAGGAGCCGCAGCACGGGCGGCGTGCGCCCTGGAGCGGCGGTCGCGGATCTGGCGGGTGGGTCTAGCTGTGCGGTGGACACGGCACCTCGATCAGGGTCGTCGGAACATGACATGGTCATGGCTGGCGTCCCAGCCTTGGGCCCACAACAAGTTGCGGTCACGGAAAGCCTGACGGGCACCACCGACAAAACTCATCGCTCAACCCGAGCATCGCTGGAAGTGATGCGAAATGTCACCCGGTTTTCACCAGGAGCGGACCATGCGCATCCCGGCGACGCGGATCAGCCCGTTGATCGCGGCGCCCCGAGCCAGGGCGCGGCTCGCCCGGGTTCGCCGACGCCGCCGCCGTAGCCGGCATCAGATTTCCCGACGTGACATCCATAGTGGACGTCGGGTTCGTGAACCGTTCACGCTCTTGACAGTGCCTGCCACGCCGCCTAGCGTCAGTGATCATCACGGATGTTACTTCTAGATTACGAATGTTAGCGCTATCAGCCCGGAGCACTCACGCGCCCTACGGGATTGACCTTCGCCGTCTCATAACGTCCACTCCGTTCACCTCACCCTGACATCAGCCAATGCAGGCTGCCCGAATGCCGGAAATGCGCTGGTCAGCGGCGGTCGCCACGATTTCTGCGGCGCCCGACGCGAACAACCACCACCCACCACCCAACGCAGGCACGGTCACCGTGACCGCGACCATCGACGGCAAGCAGGCCACCTCCTCCTACGACGCCCCCTACCCCGCCGCCGCCTGCCACTGACCCTGCCAGGGCCGGCCGGCCAGCTCTGGCCGGCCCCGCCCGTAACACGTCGCGGATCGCCAGAACGGGCGGCTGCCCATTCCCACATGAGGTGAGCCGGCCCGCTCAGAGGCGTCCGTTCATCCCCGGAGAAGTTCGAGGTCAAGGAGGGCATTTCGTGTTGAAGCGCGCCAGAAAGACGACTCGGCGACGGGTCGCCGCCACGGTCATGGCCGGCGCCATGCTGGCCACCGCGGTCGCCGCGGTGACAGGGCCGGCCCAGGCCGCCGGCTCGAACATCATCGTGAACGGCGGGTTCGAGGACGGCCTCACCGGCTGGTTCACCAACAACGGGAACGCGACGGACGGCGCCACGCTGTCGGCCACGACCGACGCCTACGCCGGTTCGAGCGCCGTGCTCGTCACCGGCCGCAAGACGACGGGATCCGGCCCGATGCAGGACCTGTCCGGCAAGGTGCAGGCCGGCAAGACCTACGCGATCACGGCGCGGGTGAAGTACGAGAACCCGAACAGCCCGGCGACCAAGCAGTTCTTCGCCACCATGCACTACGGCGGCTCGACGTACACGAACGTCGGCACGGTGACGGTGGCGCGCGGGCAGTGGGGGCTCATCCAGGGGACGTTCACTATCCCCGCCGGGCAGAGCGTCACGACCGCGCGGCTCTTCATCGAGACGCCCTGGACGTCGGACCCCGGGTCCGCCCCGGACACGCACCTCATGGACTTCAAGGTCGACGACGTGTCCGTCTCCGAGTTCGTGCCGTCGACGACCATCGAGGCGCTCGGCAAGAACCCCGGCGAGGGCAACCCGCTCATCTCACACAAGTTCGGCGCGGACGGCAACGCGTTCGTCCACGACGGCCGCGTGTACATCTACATGACCAACGACACCCAGGAGTACAAGCCCGGTCCCACCGGGATCTCCTCGACGAACACGTACGCCAGCATCAACACGATCACGGTCATCTCGTCCGACGACCTCATGAACTGGGTCGACCACGGCGAGATCCCCGTCGCGGGCCCGAGCGGTATCGCCCGATACGCGAGCAACTCGTGGGCCCCCGCCATGGAGAGCAGGGTCATCGACGGCAAGGAGAAATTCTTCCTCTACTTCGCCAACAGCGGCGGCGGCTCGGGCGTCATCGTCGGCGACTCGCCACTCGGCCCGTGGCACGACGAGCGCGGCAACCTGCTCATCACGAGCGCGACGCCGGGCGCGTCGAACGGCAAGAACTGGCTCTTCGACCCCGGCGTCTTCATCGACGACGACGGCCAGGGCTACCTCGTCTTCGGTGGTGGCGGCGACGACGGGACGCGCAGCGCCGAGAACACCAACCACCCGAAGTCCACGCGCATCATCGAGCTCAACGACGACATGATCAGCACGCAGGGCTCGGCGGAGGTCATCGACGCGCCGCTCGTGTTCGAGGCCGGCCACCTGTTCAAGCGCGACGGCAAGTATTACTACTCGTACTCGTCCAACTTCGGGTTCGGCGGCGCGATCGACCCCAACGGCCCGCCGACCGGGGCGATCGCCTACCTCATGGCCGACAGCCCGATGGGCCCCTGGACCCCCGACAAGTACAAGGGCGTCATCTTCCGCAACCCCGGCACCTACTTCGGCGCCGGCGGGAACAACCACCAGTCGGTGTTCGAGCTCGGCGGGCAGTACTACTTCACCTACCACGCCCAGACGCTCAACAGCCGCATCACGGGCGGCGCCACCCAGGGCTTCCGCAGCCCCCACCTCGCGAAACTCGACTTCAACGCCGACGGCACGATCAAGGAGGTGAAGGGCGACTACAAGGGCGTCGAGCAGATCCGCGACCTCGACCCGTACCGGGTGGTCGAGGCCGAGACGATCGCCTGGCAGCAGGGCATCGCGACGAAGAGGATCGACGGCGGCTCGGAGGAGTTCGGCGCGCAGGCGCCGAACCTCGTGCTGTACGACATCGACAACGGCGACTGGACGTCGCTCGCGAAGGTCGACTTCGGCGAGGGCGGCGCCACCGGCGTCACCGTCAAGGCGCGCCCGCTCGTGTCCGGCGGAAAGATCGAGGTCCGTCTCGACGGCCGCAACTCGCCCGTGGTGGCCACCATCCCCGTCGACGCCCCGCTCGGCGAGTGGACGCAGCTGTCCGCGAAGCTCGACGGCGTCAAGGGCGTACACGACGTGTACTTCACCTACGCGGGCCCGGGCGGCGCCGACCTGTTCGAGATCGACTCCTGGGCCTTCGAGGCGAAGGTCAAGCTGACCGTCACCGCCTCCTCCCGGTGCATCGGCGCCTCGGCGTACGTGGCGGTCACGGCCGTCAACGACTCCGACGTGCCCGCCACCGTGACGCTGACCACCCCGTACGGCTCCACGACCGTGGCCGACGTGGCTCCCGGCAAGCAGGCCTACCAGTCCTTCAACACCAGGGCCGGGCAGATCGACGCCGGCACGGTCACCGTGACCGCGACCGCGACCATCGACGGCGAGCAGGCCACCTCCTCCTACGACGCCCCCTACCCCGCCGCCGCCTGTCCCTGACCCTGCCGGGGCCGGCCGGCTCTGGCCGGCCCCGCCCCCTTCCACGAATGGAGTGCCCACCGTGGGTATGCAGGGCCAGGAACTGCTCGTCTCGACGGCGAACTCCGCCGACGAGATCGGCACCTGGAAGGTCGACGCCGACCTCTCCCTGCGGACTCCGGTGGACGTCGCCGCCGGGGAGTACCACTCGACCCTTGCCCCGGACGTCCACGCCGAAGTAAGCAGGTCCGCTTCAGGACAGCAGCGCGGACACGGCGTTCGAGAGAACCAACGTGGCGACGCTCCCCTGCAGCGACAATGCCTCTCCAGACCTCGAGTGGCTTCAGCATTCCGACGTACCGATGCGCGGCACAGGAGGAACCTCGCCGCATTCCTGCCCGTTGAAACTGACGGAAAGGGGATGCCTGATGTCGTTAGCCGAGGACTTTTTACTGCTCGCGCTCCGCGAAGAGGACGGAAAGCCACTTATCGGTAATCTGCAGCTCGAGTGCGGGCTGGCCGGCGCGGTCCTGGTCGAATTGGCCGCCGCCCGGCGGATCGATGTCGATGGCGAGCAGATCGTCGTGCGTGATCCGGCGCCTCTTGGGACGCCGGAGGAGGATGCGACGCTCGCCCGCATCTCCGAGGAGGAGCCGCACGATCTACAGTGGTGGATTCGTTCCCTACGCAGCGGTCTGTACGAGCGAACCCTGGCGCGGCTCATCGCCCGCGGCGTCGTCGACGAGCAGCGCCGCCGCCCACTCGGGATCTTGCCCTCCACCCGCCACCTGACGATCGATCCGGCTCCGGCGCGTGAGCTTCGCCGGCGCTTGTCGGCCATCTTCGACGACGCCCCGGCCGATCCCGGAACCGTTGCCCTCCTGGCCATAGTGAAGGCCGGCACCCTCGACCGTGTGATCCTCCCGGAGATCGACCCCGACACCGTCGAACGCAGGATCAGGGAGCTCAGCGAGGGCGAGCAGGTGGCCGAGGCGGTCGCGAAGGTCATCAAGTACATCCAAGTGGCGCTGGTCATCGTGGTGTCCGCAGCGGTGTGACGCCCGCCGGCTCCTGAGCCCGCCTGATCCCTTCCACGAGTCCTGGTCGACCCGAACCCGGGTTGACCAGGACTTTTTCTGTGCAAAGACATGAACAGGCACTTGTTGCAGACGCCAATGCATCTAGTTGCGCCGAAATCGCTCGTTCGTCCGCCGATGTCAATGACATTCTCATGTCTGTCAGGAACGAGGCGAACTCGGGAGGTCACCATAATGGCTTGTCCGACAACATTGAAGACGGTTCGTTCGGTCCACGGCCATGTTGTCCGTAGAAGTGGCGCGTGGGATTGAATCAGGTCCTGATTCTCTCTTATGCCTAGAGGACGGAAGAGCGATGCATTACTCGGTATTGATGCCTTTCGTGCCGCGCAGGCCGGAGCAGATCCTGACCTATGCGGCACTGGTCGAATGGACCGCGGCACATCGGTTGTGGCAGGGCCAGAGCGTGCTGGTGGAACCTTTCCAGGGGTTCGCCTCGGTGGCGGGCGCCGGATTCCGGGTGCCGACCGGCCTCGGCGTGACCCTGATGCCGCTTCGACATCCGTACGAGGCCGTCAACCAGATCAAGACTCTGGCGATGTCGACCGGAGAGACCGTGGTCGCCGGGTTCGGGCCTGGCCCCCGGGCGTTCCAGGAGATGTTGCTCGGAGCCCCCTACCGGAGCCAGTTGACGGCCGTACGCGAATACCTGACGATCGTCCGTGGCCTGCTCGGCAACGAACTGGTCGATGTCAAGGGTGAGTACTACTCGTGTCGCGCGCAGATGCCGTCGGCGATGTCGCCTCAGGTCGACCTCGGTCTCGGCGTGCTGCGGCCGGGAATGGCCCGGCTCGCCGGCGAAATCGCCGATGTGGCCATTACCTGGCTGACGCCCGCGGCTTATCTGGAAGAGCTGTTGTGCCCGGCGATGCGCCAGGGCGCGGAATCCGCCGGGCGTGCCGTACCAAGGCTGACAGCCATTGTTCCGGTCGCGCTGGCACGGCCGGACCGGGACGTGACCGATTTTGTGCTCGCGAGTAACACGATGCACATGCGGGCACCCCACTACATCGACATGCTCGCCAAGGCGGGAATCGATATCTCCGGCTTGGAGATGCCGGAGGCGGCACGACTGCTGGCCGAGAAAGAGGTTTTCGTCTACGGCGACGTCGACCAGGTCATCGACCAGTTCCAGAAATATCGCAGAGCCGGCGTCGACGAAATCGTTCTCAACATGACCGGTGTGTGCAATCTCTACGGCGCCAAAGAGGCGCTCAACGATCTGAAGACACTTCTGGTGGCGCTCGGGCAAGGGGTGGAGGGAACCTCGTGGACGAAATCCTGATGAGCAAGGTTGGGCGGCACCTCAAATCGTGGAGCACCGGACGGGCCGTGCCGGACGGCATGTCGGGGACCGGTTCCGCGACGGTGGTGGTCGAGGACGCCCGTCATCTGCAGGAGCTCAGGGATTCCGGTGTCGTGGGGCCGGAGACGGTGGTCCTCGTGCCGGCAGGGCAGGAGGAGCCGTCGCACGACGCCCTGGTCGTCGGTTACGAGGGATCGCTGAGCGAGCCGGGTGGTGATGTCGCGATCGCGGACGCCATCTTCGTGCAGACACAGGACTACAACACGAGCCCGTACATGTCGCTGGTGGGCACCACATTGATCCGGATCACCTGCGACGCTGACCTCGACGCCTTCTTGGCCGACGCCGATCTGGCGCGGAACGAGGGCGCATTCGCCGACTTCGCCGCGAGTCAGGCCGTCCAGATCGCCGACCTCTCCTGCCTCGGCGACGGCTCACGGAACGACGGCCCCCGCACGAGGCTCTATGCGAACCAGGTCGGTGAGCTGTCCACATCGCCGGGAGGCCTGCGGCTGGGCTCTGTAGGCGATCGGATCGAGGGATTGGTGGCGGAATGGGAGCGCATCAACGAGACCAGTGCGTTCCCGTGCGCGGTCGGTCTCGGCGCGGTGGTCACGGAGGGTCGCAGATCTGAGGGACTCGGGCAGCGGCTCTGGCTGGGCCGCTACCTCGACGCCCTCGACATGTTGCGGGAGCTCCAGGGACGCGGCATCACGGAGATCCGGGTGTCGGGGTTCGGTGGCCGGCTGGTCCCGGCTCTGGAAGATCTGGCCGATCCCGCGGACGCCTCCGGCGATCGGGATCCGATGCTGGCCTGGACGCCCGAAGCCTGCTACCTCCGGGTCCCCGGGTCCGGCAGGCTGTTCGCCTTGAGCAGGACCGCGGCGCAGCTCACCGAGGTCTTGTTGACCTGCGGCGACATCGAGTCGGCCCTCGATCACGCCGAACGCGACGATCTTGAGCGGGTCGCGGGCTTCCTCGACCGCAACGGCGTCCGCCTCCCCGTCGCGCCTGCTGTTGGAGCGGGAGTATGACCGAGACGACGCTGCCCCGGATACCCGGACGCGCCGGGCAAGTCGTCGCCGAGCTCGGCGAACGGGTGACCCTGCACGACCTCTATGACCACATCGGCGTGCCGATCTATCACGACCTCGCAGCGGGCGACTCAAGCGAGATCAGGGAGTTGCTGACGATCGTCCGGCGGATTCCCGGGCAGGTGCTGGAGCTGGCCGCGGGTTCCGGCCGGCTGACCCTGCCCCTGCTGGCGCTCGGCAGGCATGTCACGGCATTGGAGCTGTCCGAGGACATGCTCGGCCTGCTGCGAGCCCGGCTCCTGCTCACCGCGGCCGGGATGAGCGAACGATGCACGCCGGTCCAGGCGGACATGTCCGCGTTCGCTCTGGGCCGCTCCTTCCCGCTGATCGTGCTCGGCACGACGTCGATCTCCCTGCTGGACGAAGCGGGACGAGCAGGTCTCTACCGGTCGGTGGGCGCTCATCTCGAGCCAGGCGGACGTTTCGTACTGTCAACCGTAGACATCCCGGCCGACGGGGCCGACGGCTCTGACCTCGACTTCGAGACCGTCGGCGTCAGCGGCCGGAAGTACCGGATGTTCGAGCACTGGCCCGTCGGCTCGTCGGTCCGATCTGTCACGATCGTCCCCGAGACCGCGGACCCGGAACCCATCACGGTGTGCACGACCACGATCGGCGTACTGCCGGCCGACCTGGTCGAACAGGAGCTGGCTGACGCCGGATTCATGGTTCGCGCCCGGACGCCGCTCCCGGTTCCCGGCGTGCGTCACACCGACGTCTTCCTCGAAGCCGAGGCGCTCTGATGGCGGAGACGACGCGAGCGCTGTGGCCATCCCTGCTCGACCCCGCGCTGCACGGTACCGACGAGCTGTGCGCGGTTTCGGCCCGCGGCGTCCGGGTGCGCTTCGCCGACGGCCGTGAGCTGCTGTGCGGGACGAGCGGCCTGTGGAACACCAACCTCGGGTACGGCAATCCGGTGATCGCTGAGGCAGCGGCGGACGCGCTACGCGAGGCGTCCTACCTGTCGGTGTTCCGGTACGAGAACGCTTACGCTCGCCGCGCCGCGGAGGCGCTGGTCGAGGTCTGCGACGCGGACCATTACGGACGGGTCATCTTCTCCACCTCCGGCGGAGCGGCCAACGACGTGGTGATGAAAGTCGCCCGGCACTACCAGGCTCTGTGCGGGCAGGAGCGACGCAAGCTCGTGGTGGGGTTGCGTGGCGGTTACCACGGCCTGACCTTCGGGGCCTTCGGCCTGACGGGCGACAACCTCGGCCAGCAGCTCTATGGGGTCGACCAGCGGCTGGTCCGGCATGTCGCCCCGAACGAGATCGGCGAGCTGGCCCTGCTGCTGGAACGGCAGGGGACGCAGATCGCGGCGATGGTGGTGGAGCCGGTGATCGGCAACGGGGCGGTCCCGCTGCGCCCGGACTACGTCGCCGGGCTGCTGGCCCTACGCGAACGGTACGGATTTCTGCTGGTGGCCGATGAGGTGGCCACCGGGTTCGGCCGGACGGGCAGCTTCTTCGCCTCTCAGCAGTGGCCCGCCCTGCCGGACCTTGTGATCACCTCCAAGGGTCTCACCAACGGCACGAGCGCGGCCGCTGCGGTGCTCGTCTCCCGCCGGGTGGCTGCCGCCTTCAACGACGCGGGCTCGATGCTGGTCCACGGTGAGACGCAGGCGGGGACGCCGGTCACCTGCGCGACCATTCTGGCCACCATCGCGGAGATGCGGCGGCTGGACGCGGTCGCGGCGGGCCGGCAGCTGTCGGCACTGCTCGAGAAGCGTCTCGCGGCCCTGACCGCTACGCATCCCCGGGTCGAGACGACGACGGGGCTGGGATGCTTCCGGTCGATCCGGATCACCAACGCCGACGGCCTTCCACTGCCGCAGACGGAGGTGCCGCATCTGGTCGCCGAGATCAGACGCGCCGGGGCGATCGTCCATCCGGGCGTACACGGCATCCAACTCCTGCCCGCGCTCGTCTATACCGCTGCGGAGCTGGACGAACTGATGACGTGCGTGCGGACGGGCATCGACGCCTACTTCGCCGTCGCGCCGGTGGACCTGGAGACGGCCCGATGAGCGCCCAGAGCCTGGGCAGATACCGGCCGACCCAGGTCATCTACGGGAGCGACGGGCTGACCGGATGGCTCACGGAGCGCTGCCGACAGCGCGTCACGCTGCTGGTGGACGCGGGCGTGGCCGAGGCTCCGATCGTCACCCGGATCCGTCAGGGCATCGCCTGGGCCGGGAGGGCGAGCGAGCTCGTGGTCCTGTCGGGACCGGGAGACCTGGACAGTGTCAGCGAACTGGCCGGTCATCTGGAGAACGCCGAAGCGGTCGTGGCCGTGGGCGGTGGCTCACTCCTCGACCAGGCGAAGCTGGCCGTCCTGCTGAAGTCCGACCCCACGCTGCGGACCCGGCTCACGATGCGCCACCGCAATGGACTGGTACTGCTTCCGCCCAGCTCTGAGCCCTTGGTACCGCTGGCGGCCGTCCCGACGACCGTAGGCACGGGAAGTGAGCTGAGCTCAGCCGTCTGCCTGGCCTCGGCCCGGGGCAAGCGGCTGATCCTGGGAAGCGGGCTACAACCGGAGCTGGCGATCCTCGATCCACTGTCGACCAAGACCTTGCCGGGCGACCTGCTCGCCGAAGGCGCGCTGGAAATCCTGTTCCGGCTGGCGGGCATGTACGTCGGCGACCACACCGACCTGCCCACCGAGGACGCTTTCGCGGAGACCCTCCTGCGGCGGCTGGTACGTCTGGGAAACGAACTCGCCGACACCCTTGCGGCGGGAGGCCGGGCCGGGGGCGCCCTTCGACTGGAGATCGCCAAGCTCAGCGGGCTGAGTCACAACCCCTGGATCAACCATTCCCGTGATCCCAACGCCTGTAAGGGCTGGTATCTGGCCAATGAACTGTCATCAGGGCTCGGGCTGCGCAAGATGACCGCGGCGGCTGCGCTGCTTCCCCATCTGTGGGCGGCGATATCGGCGCCGGACCCACGCTGGGGCTCGGCCCGCCGGCTGGACCGTCTGTGGGAGGCGATCTGGACGGCCGAGGCCGGCCGGTTCCCGCGGAATCCGGTCGACGGCGTCGCCTTCCTGATCGATTCCTGGCAGGTGGACCGGCGGATCTCGGCGGACCCCGCCCGGATCGCGGAGATCACCCGCGCGACCGTCAGGGCCTGGAGCGCCGGGCTACCGACCCTGGGCACCCTGACCAGCACCGACATCGAAGACCTGCTGATGCGGTCGGTCTCTCCCGAGATCTTGACCGCACGATGAGATCCGGCCGGATCCGGGTCTCCCCCAGCTTCCGCCGGCCACCGTCGACGGATCAACGCGCTGAGAGAACAGGAGGAGACGTAAGCGGATTCACCAGGCACCAATCAGCCATATCGAAGGAGTTGAGATGAACGAGAGCATCAAGACGCTGGCTCCGCTGGAGCTCGCCATGCAGGAGCTCGACATGCAGGAGCTCGAGCCGCTGGACGCCCCCGTCGACTGGAGCGAGATCGTCAGCTTCATCAGCGGGTTCAGTGTGGGAGGCGCCGTCTCCTACAGCGTCATCATCACCCTCGCGACCTGAGCCGACTTCCCTGGTCTCGGACAACTGACCCACGATAGGAGTGGAAATGCAGAATTCCCGTGACTACACGGTGCCGGCTCTCGAGCTGGCGATGCAGGAGCTGGACATGCAGCCGCTCGAGGGCATGGACGCCCCCGACTGGTGGACCAGCTTCACGGTGAGCTTCGGCGTCTCGGCGGGCGTCAGCACGGTTTACGCCACCCTCGTTGTGACCACGGTCGTCACCTGATCTGACCGAATCGCTCTGCGAAAGCCGGACCTCGGGCGCGAAGCCGTTCCGGCGCGAGTCAAGCCTCGGCCCGGATGCTGGCCAAGAGCATCCGGGCCGAGGCCCCCGGGCTCGCTACAACGTGCAGGAGCCCAACGGTTGTTCACACCAGACTACCCATCAGAGAGAGGAAAAACGCGATGTCGAACAGTCCTGCCCCGCCCACTGGGCTCGTCTGGAGCCTCGCCGCATTCTTCATCATCATGGCTACGGCTGTCCCGGCACTCATCTACGCGAATACAGACGGCAAGGCGCGTTCGACGGTGTTGCTCGTCTGGATCGGAGTGGAGCTCATCCTCGCGGTATCCGTCGGTCTCTACTTCCGTCTGAGGGGCCGATGATGAGCGCCGGGACCGTGGTGCGGTTCGATGGGCTGACGAAGCGGTTCGGCCCGATGACCGCCGTCGAGGATGTCTCGTTCGAGGTGCGGAGCGGACGAATCGTCGGCCTCCTGGGCCGCAACGGCGCGGGCAAGACGACCACGCTGCGGATGCTGCTCGGGCTGACCAGGCCCACCGCGGGCCATGCCACTCTCTTCGGCCATGCCTACAGTGACCTGCCCGACGCCGCCCGCCGGATCGGAGTCAGCATAGACGGGATCGGCCCGTTGACGGCCGTGACCGGCAGGCGGGACCTGAGGGTGTGGGCCAGCCAGATGGGCGTGCCGGCCACCCGGGTCGAGGAGGTTCTCGACCGGGTCGGCCTGGCGGACAGCGCCAACAAGCAGATCAAGAACTACTCCCAGGGGATGCGCCAGCGCCACGCCCTGGCCACGGCCCTGCTCGCCGACCCTGAACTCATCGTCCTGGACGAGCCCGCCAACGGTCTCGATCCGGACGGCATCCGCTGGCTGCGCACTTTCCTACGTTCCCTCGCCGACGAGGGCCGCACCATCCTGCTCTCCAGTCACCTGCTGGCCGAAGTCGAGCAGACGGTGGACGACGTCGTGATCCTCCAGCAGACGCTGCGGTACTGCGGCCCGCTTGACGAGCTCACCGAGGATGGGCAAGTGAGTCTGGAGGCCCGCTTCTTCCAACTTGTGGACACCCCGGCAAGGGAGCAGGCTCATGCGTAACCTGGTCAAGGCGGAATGGCTGAAGATCTGGAACGGACGTGTCTGGTGGATACTGTCCGGCTTCGCGCTGCTGATGTGCGCCATGGCCTGCGCCGGGTTCCTGGCTGAGGCGAAAAAGCAGCTGCCCAGGGGGCAGACCACACCCGAGGTCGTCACCACGACGCTGGTCAACGTCTGGTTCATGGTGGAACTGGTGGCGGCTCTCGTCGCGATGATCGCGGTGACACGGGAGTTCGGCAACGGCGCGATCAACCGGTCGGTGCTGCTGAGCGGCGGACGGCGCCGCCTGCAGGTCGCGAAGCTGATCGCGGCCACCGCGGCGGGTGCCGTTTTCGCCGCCGCCACCGGGGTGCTGGCCGCCGCTTCCCCCTGGGTGTTCCTGATCGGCACCGGCTACCGGCCCGCCTGGACGGCGGAGACCACCTGGACTCTGCTGGGAGTCATGGCCGTGGTGGTCGCGGGGGCCGTATGGGGATCCGCGCTCGGCCTGCTCATCCGCAACCAGGTCGCGGCGGTCGTGACGATGCTCCTGAGCACCTGGCTGGTGAGTGAGTCCCTGTTTCGGCTGGTCCCGGCCGTAGGCAAGTTCACCGTCGACGAGGCGATGGCGGCTGTGTACCACGACGTCAAGCCCGAACTCCTTTCGCCACCCGTGGCCCTGGCAGTGCTCGCGGGCTGGCTGGCACTGGCCGCGTTCGCCGGCGGCCGGCAGTTCCTTCACAGGGACCTGCCGTGAGGGGACTCAAGCTGAAAGCGGCCATCCCGGAACCACGGCGGCCCGTCCTCCTCGAACGGCCCCGGCTCGCCGCCGACGTGCTGGTGCACGAGCCGGTCAAGGACGGCGGCCCGTGGATCGTGCAGTCCGCTGGTCAGCGGTATGTCCGGGTAGGCGGAGGAATGGCCCGGATCCTGCTCTCAGCCGACGGCGGGCACACGCTGGAGGACATCGCGAACGAGCTCGGCGACCCGTGGACGGCCGAGCTGGTCGGCCACGGGCTGCTGAAGGCCCAGGAGATGAAGCTCCTGGACGACGGCCAGGCACCGGCGAAAAAGCGCCTGCGGTGGTTCACGTTCGTGCCACCGCTGACCTTCCAGTTCACCCTGTTGAACCCGGACAGGCTGCTGAGCAGGGCCCGTCCGCTGCTGGCACGGCTGGCGACCAGGGCCTGGGCGGCGGCCATGCTGACGCTGATCGTGGGAGGCCTCGTCACTCTCGCCGTACAGGCGTCCGCCTTGCGGGAAGTGCTGGGGGAACCGCTCCCGGTCACCGCGTTTCTGATCCTCTTCTGCGTCACCTGGGCCGGTTCCGCCCTGCACGAGATGACCCATGCGGCAGTGCTCAGCCACCACGGTGGGCGGCCGAGCAGGATGGGTCTGATGCTCTTCTACCTGACCCCTGCCTTCTTCTGCGACGTCTCCGACGGCTGGCGGCTTCCCAGGAACCAGCAGCGGGTCGCAACCGCATTGGCCGGTGTCGCCTGCCAGGCGGTGATCGGTGGTCTCGCCGCTGTCGCCGCGCTCCTGACCCATGGCGGCACGTTGCGCGACGCCCTTCTCCTCGTAGCCGTGAGCAGTTACGTGGCCGGCATCGTCAACCTGGTGCCCTTCGCCAAGCTCGACGGCTACCTGGCGCTGATGAGTCACCTGGACATCTCCCATCTTCGGGACCGGAGCATGGACGACGCGCGCCGCTCGATCGCCCGGGTGCTCTTCGGCGGGCATTACGAGCGCGCGCTTCCCCAGGTCTCATGGTCGCGCTGGTTCGGCCTGGCCTGCCTTCTCTTTCCGATCTATCTCGTCGGAACGGCCTTCACGCTCTGGCAGTCGTTGCTGGCCGGGATGGGCCTGGTGGGAGCAGTGATCGTCTCGCTCCTACTCGGCTACCTGCTGCTTCGGCTGTACGCCAGTGCCAGGCGGCTGGTCGCTGAGGCACGTGCCGCGGGGGCTCGCACGTGGCGCGTCGTCATCGCCTCCGTCCTGGTGATCGGTGCCGCCGGCGCGATCCTGCACCAGGTGACCGTGCCCTACACGGTGGCCGGCGGATTCGTGCGCGACGGTGACCAGGTCATGTTCGTGGTTCTCGGCAACGCCGACCGGGGCGCCATCGCGCCCGGATCGGAGGTCCGGCTGCGGGAGGGTGGGATCGTGCTCCACTCCGACCTCGGAAAAGCCGCTGTGACGGCCGGGAGCCCGCGGAACGTCTCGGTTCCTCTGTCCGTGTTCGTGCCGGTGCGGGACCTCGACCACGTGAGCGTGCCCGCCGTCGGCTTCCCGCTGACCGCTCAGAGCGGTGCGGTGCCGCCGTACGGACCCGCCGAGGTCGCAGCCGGCGAGCGCAGCCTGGGCGAATGGCTCTATCTCCGCTATGTCGCGCCGTTCTGGCGTTGACCACGGCCCTCCGCGCGTCCTGACCCCCTACCCTCCAAGGCGACCAGAATCATGAATCTAGCCCGGCACCTCACGTTCTGCCCTCCCGGAACCCCGTATTTCGACCTCCCTACCGCAGGCGTCTCCGTGGACGACGACTTTCCCGCCGCAACCCGTGCTCTGGAAGAGGGGTGGTACCGCACCGTCGGCACCGAGTGGGTGATGCTGATGCCGCCGAAGGCGGCGCTCCCCGCGCAGGGCTGGAAGATCCACGTCTCGGCCGGGCTGGAGAACGCGGCCAGGATTCTGGACGTGACCTGGGACTATGCGGTCCGCGGAGGCATCTCGTTCAAATTCATCCGCAGCCGGAAGGTCCTGATGCGCCGTAACGGCAAGTACGGTGATCGCGGCTCCAGCGGGAAGTTCATCACCATCTATCCTCAGGACGAGGCCCATCTCGAGACCATCCTCAACGAACTGGGCGATCTCCTGGAGGGAGAACAGGGCCCCTACATTCTCAGCGACCTGCGCTGGCGCAGTGGACCGTTGTACGTCCGCTACGGCGGCTTCGTGGCGCTGACGACCCGCTCCGAGAGCGGCGAGATGGTGCACTGCGTGCAGGCCCCGGACGGACGGCTCGTCCCCGATCGGCGGAGTCCCGGTTTTCATCCGCCGGACTGGGTCACCATGCCCGACTGCCTGGGGGAGTCGCTGGCCGCGCGCAACACGGGAACACTCCAGGACTTTCCGTACACGGTTGAGAAGGCGCTGCACTTCTCCAACGGAGGGGGCGTCTATCGCGGTGTCGACACCAGGACGGGCGGGTGCGTTCTGCTCCGCGAAGCCCGGCCGCTCGCCGGCGTCGATGCCAACGAGGAGGACGCCGTTGCACGCCTCAAGCGGGAACACCAGGTGCTGGACCGTCTCAGCGGTCTGCCATGGGTTCCCCGGCTGGTCGACTACCGCATCGGGTACGAGCACTACTTCCTGGTACGCGAGTATGTGAACGGCGAACCGCTCGTGGTCGAACTGGGCCGCCGCAATCCCGTGTGCGGGGAAGGCCCGGAAGACGGACTGGTCGAGTACACCGCATGGGCCCTGAACCTCCTCGACGAGATCGAGCGGGGGATCGAGGCGCTGCACGCCAGAGGTGTCGTCTTCGGGGACCTGCACCCCAGCAACATCATCGTCAGGCCGGACGGCAGCCCGGTCTTCATCGACTTCGAGACGGCCAGCACGGACCCTGAGGTTGCCCAACTCCAGGGCGCGCCGGGGTTCACGGCGCCTGCCGGCTACCGCGGCCCAGCCGTGGACCGGTATGCGCTCGGCTGCCTGCGCCTCGCCCTGTTCTTCCCTCTCAGCACGCTGCTGCCGTGGGGGCCGCAGAAGATCGACGAGGTGATCGCGTTCGTCTGCGCGCACTTCCCGGTGCCTGAGGACTTCGCGGCCAAGGTGCGCGGCGACCTGGGTCCGATAGCCGATCTGACGGCCGTCTCCCCCGCCGGCGCCGCGCGCGGAGCGTTCCAGCCCTCGTCCATGACGGCACTCCAGGACGTCGCCGAGGGCATCCTGGCAACCGCCACCCCTGAGCGGAGCGACCGGCTCTTCCCCGGGGACGCCGCCCAGTTCTTCTCTCCGGAAGGCGGAATCGCATTCGCCCACGGTGCGGCCGGCGTCCTGTGGGCACTGGCGGAGACTGGGGCGGAGGTCCCCGTCACCCACATCGACTGGCTGGAGTCGGCCGCGCGTCGATTGGACGACCCCGCCCTTGGCTTCTACAACGGGCTCTGTGGCATCGCCTACGCTCTAGATCGCCTCGGCCGCACCGGCGCCGCCCTCGATCTGCTCAGCCAGGTCCGCGCTCAGGAAACCGGGAGGTACACGGACGAGCTGTTCGGCGGTCTCGCGGGCATCGGGCTCACCCACCTCCACTTCGCCCGGCGAACGGGCGACCGGACTTACCTCGACGACGCCGAGCGCATCGCGGAGCAGATCATCGAACGCCCCGCCCCGTCATCTGACCGCTGGGTCCCGTCGGGCCTGATGCGGGGATCGTCCGGTGCCGCGCTGCTGCTTCTCCAGCTCCACACCGAGACCTCGGAGCTCGGCTACCTGGACGCGGCGCAGCGCCTGTTGCACAGCGACCTGCGCGCCCTGGGCTGGACATCAGAAGGGACATGGGGCAAGGGCGCCATTGGGCGCAGGACGACCATCGCCGTGGGCGCGGGCGGCACCGGGATGGTCCTGCACAGTTTCCTCACCCACCGGTTCGACGAGCAATTCGCACAGGCCCGCGACGCGGTCCGGAGTGCGTCGCGGAGAGCCCTGTCCCGGACGGTCAGCCTGTTCCAAGGGCAGACCGGAACCATCCTGACCCTGCTCCACCTGGGTGAAGAGCCAGGTAGCCCGCTACTCGCTCAGCACCTGGACTGCCTCGGGCTGCACGCGGTCCGTCATAACGGCCAGGTCGCCTTCCTCGGCTTCGAAAGCATACGAATCTCTACGGATCTGGCCACCGGCGGGGCCGGGGTACTCCTGGCCCTCGACGGGGTGATCACAGATCGGCGGCCGGGGCTGCCCTTCATGTAACGGGCGGAATGGGGATAGCGGTGGACGTATCGGTGATCTGCCCGACCTACAACAGGTCTGAAGCGATCATGAGGACGATCGACTCGGTGCGCGGCCAGTCTCTGGCCGCCTGGGAACTTCTGGTGGTCTCCGACGGGTGCACCGACGATACCGAGGACTGGGTCAGGCGGGCCGGGCGGGACGACCCCCGGATCCGCCTGTACCGGATCGACCGGTCAGGGCACCCGAGTGGGCCACGTAACCACGGCTTGGCCCACGCACGCGGGCGGGTTGTCGCCTATCTCGATCATGACGATCTTTGGCACGCCGATCATTTGCGTGTGCTGCTCGATGCCATGGAGGCCACGGGCGCCGATCTGGTGGCGGCCGGCTGCGAGTACCGCGACGACGCCGGCGTGGTCGTCTCCCGGCTGCCGCCTCTGGGGGCGTTCTGGCACCCTCAACTCCAGATGGTCGGACCGATGTTCGAGCCGTCGAGGGTCGCTCACCGGAAGGGCCTGGCCGAGCGGGTCGGCGGATGGCGAGTGGGCGCCGGTCTCGAGGACTGGGATCTGTGGCTGCGCATGGCCGACGCCGGGGTGAAGGTCACAACGCTCCTGCGGCCCACCGCCGTCCTGCGGTACGACCTGAGCACGCGAAGGCACCGGATGACCCGCAGGCATCGTCTGCCTCTGGCCAGTTTCGATGACCCCGTGATCGCGCACGGCGTGATGCGGGAACTGCTCGGCGACCACAACATCGACGCCTTCCGCGTGGCGTGCGAGGCCGACATGAAGGACTGGATGCGGCAGATGGCGGCCACTCCCGAGTTCGTGCGGCCGCTGGACTGGGACGGCGCGGTGGATGCGGAGATCGAGAGGGAGATGATTCTGCTGGGGCAGATCGTCCAGGACATCGTCATGGTGCCGGAGCGGAGGCGTTTCGTCCTGGCGAAAATCCTGTCATGCTCGACGGCCGAGCACGCCGAGCGCATCGCGACGCTGGCCCCGGTCGTCCAGCCCCGGCAGTTCGGGCTGATCCGGGAGATCGCGCGTGCCGTCGTTCAGAGCCAGCCGCGTTCACGAGCGCGCAACGCCGCCTGAAACCGGCTCTCCGCTCCCAACCGCTGAATCAAGCCGGCGACATGGCTGCGATAGGTACGCACGGAGATGCCGATGGTGCGCGCACCCATCTCGTCCTTGTCCCCGCGTGCCATGGCGCTCAGCACTTGTCTCTCGATCTCGGAAGGTGGCGGTTCCTCGTCCGCCTCCCGCAGTCCGAACGGGTGGGGCATCGCCTCACGCCAGATCCGATCGAACAGCGTCACCAGACCGGAGATCAGCCCCGCCGCCCGGATAACGAGAACGCCGCGGGAACTGGAGTTGGGGTCGAGCGGGACGATCCCGGTGATCTGGTCGAAGACCAGCACCCGTTCCAGGCGGCCTTCGGCCAGCCGGATCTGCGCCCCATGAGATGCCAGTTCCCGCAGATAGCGGGCCGTCGCCTCGTCCTCAAGCGTCTCCTTCCGGACGATAGTGCGAAAGGAGAGCCCACGCCTGAGGCACCGGAGATCGCCTCGCCTGGTCGCGGCGATGGCCTCAGCGGAGAAAATGTCGGGCTGGATGGCGAGCATCTCGCCGTGGGTGTAAAAACTCAGTTCCTCGATGAGCTCCCGGACCCGGTCCAGCCCCTCCACCGGTTCGACACCCACGTTCAGCGGATCCGGCAAATCCTTCCGTTTGTCCTGAAGGAGTCCACTAACGACATGGCGCGCCGACAGCGTTCGCTGGAGTTGCGTCTGAAGGTTGTCCAGGCGCAACTCTATGAGCCGTTCCACAACAATGTTCGGATCGACAGCGACCAGTTTGTTGTTCGAGCCCAACTTCACCATGCCCAGCGCCTGCAGCCTCTCAAGTATTCTCGCCGCGGGGACATCGAGTATCGCCGCAAGCGTCTGAGCATTGAGGTTCGGCTCTCGAAGTAGCGCTCTGTAGACGCGTTCCTCTTCCTCTGACACTCCCAGACCGGCGAGATCATGGTGATCGGAAGTGCCATCGGTGGGCCTGACAGTCACTCTTTCCCAGCCTCCTCCATCGGGATGCAGATACCGGACAAAGCGCGACGTTTATGATCGTACTCGTGGCCCCTGTTGGGGCGCGAGAGCCTGCGGCTATAAGCGTTAAACGGTGCACAATCCATGACGGTGCGCTGAGTCGTGTGACGCTCCGTCACTTTGCTCATGCGGGTCATTGGTGCTGGCCGTGAAGCGGAAACCGGGGTGCCGGCTGCCGGCATCTGAGTGACAAATGTGGACCCGCCGGCGGGATATCCCAAGGGTTCGGTGTTCGGCGCAGGGCGGCGAAGTCCCTGCGACCAGAGCGGCCCACTGGTGACCGTCGGCCGACACCGAACGTCTCGGCGATTTCCCGCACCGTATACCGGTGCCCTCCGTCGTCGCCCCGTGCGCATGGAAGCAGCAGGTCATCGATACCTGGGACGCATCGCCTGATACCCGGGTCATCATTGGTCTCCCCTGAGACCGGTGGTGAACTCGAGGTGTTCGCAACGGGGTCAGACAGCAGGAGTTCACATGGGACAGCTTGCCGGCAGGGTCGCGGTCGTCACCGGGGGTAGCGCGGGGATCGGGCTCGCCACGGCACACCGGTTCGCCGAGGAAGGCGCACTCGTCTACATCACCGGCCGCAGGCAGGAGGAACTGGACGCCGCGGTCGCCAAGATCGGTCACGGCGCGGTCGGCGTGCGAAGCGACGTCACCGACCCCGTCGACGTGGACCGCCTTTACGCCAGGGTGTCCGAGGACGGCCACCGGATCGACGCCCTGGTAGCCAACGTCGGATTCGGGGAGTTCGTCGCTCTGCCGGACGTCACCGACGAACACATGGACAAGATCCTCAGCATCAACGTGAAAGGCACTGTTTACACGGTGCAGAAGGCGCTGCCGCTGCTCAACGACGGCGCGTCGATCGTGCTGGTCACCTCGATGGCCTCCACCAGTGGTCAGAAGGGGCTGAGCGTCTACTCCGCGTCCAAGGCCGCGGTCCGGTCGTTCGCCCGTTCGTGGGCCAACGAGCTGAGCGGGCGCGGCATCCGGGTCAACGCGCTGGCACCCGGCGCCACGGACACGCCCGCGATGGACGCCGCGCTCGAGGCCGCCGACTTGGACGCGGCGGCGCGGGAGAAGTGGCGGGCGGATCACGTGGCGCCGATCCCGCTGCGCCGCTTCGCCCGGCCTGAGGAGCAGGCCGCGGCCGTGCTCTTCCTCGCCTCGCCGGCGAGCGGCTACATCACAGGCGTCGAGCTGGCCTCCGACGGAGGCGCGACCCAGCTCGGTTTCGGACTCGTCTAGGAGGCCCGGCCCAGCGGGGCGCGGCCCGCGGCGACCGCCTTCGCGGTCCGGACGAACAGCGTCCGCGCCGTGTTCTGACCGCTGTCCGGCCACGCCAGCACCAGCCGGGTCGCCGGAACGTCAGGGACGGGCACCGCCACGACGCTGTCGCCGATCCGGTTGGTGACGCTCGCCCCGACGACCACGATCAACCGGCCGAAGGAGACCAGGTCGACGATCTGATCCAGGGGGCCCGGCGGGGGGAACTGGAGGTAGGCGTCCTCTGGGGTCAGCTCGGCGAGGGCCACCGCGGACCGCTTGGCCAGGCGATGGTCGGGCGGCAGCAGCACGACCGCGGATTCCTCGGCAAGATCGGCGGTCGCCATCCCCCCGAGGTCACCGCGACTGCACATCAACCCGACATCCGCGGCGCCACTGCGCAACGCGCCCAGCTGGTCGTGGGAGAAAACCACCTCGACCGGCGCCGCGCCGGGCAGCCGCTCGTAGGCTCGCACCACCTCGGCGAGCAACCCGGGTCCGGTCCCCGGCCTGGTGGTGACGACCAGCCGCTGCTGCTGGGCGGCACGCCGGGCCCGCCGCACGGCCGTGTCCATCGCGTCGAGCACCCGGCGGCACTCGGCCAGGAAGACGCCGCCCGCCTCGGTCAGCTCGACGCGGCGGCTGGTCCGCTCGAACAGCCGCGCTCCGAGCCGACGTTCGAGCCGGCCGATGGTCCGCGACAGCGGAGGCTGCGCGATGCCGAGCCGCTCGGCCGCCCGCCCGAAGTGCAGTTCCTCCGCGACAGCGACGAAGTACTCCACCTCGCGCGTCTCCATCCGGTCCACGTCCCTCAGGGTAACAACCGGGCATATCACCCCCTGACCTGCTCGGCGATCCCGCGGGAGGCATGCCAACTTTTCCGCCGAAAGGCGCGTCTTACTCTTTATGGGCATATTGCTTCGCGGCACCGCTGCAGCCGTCGCCTTTTTCGTCGCTGCGGGGCCGGCCGCCGCCCACGCCGTGGCGCCGGCCGGCCAGTGGAGTGTCGTCCGTGACGACCGCCGCGACTCGTACGACGCGGTGACGGTGACGCCTGGTGGGGCGGTCTGGGTCGCCGGGACGAGGCGCCCGGATCGAGGGTCGAGCCGCACCGAGTCGCTCCTGTTGAAGGGCGGCCGGTCGACCTTCACACGTGTCACCGGCCCGGGCTTCCGGGTGAAGCGGCTGACGTCGGCGTCCGACACCAGGGTCTGGGCGTTCGGCGCGTCGCGATACGCCCGGTGGGACGGCAAACACTGGCAGGTCAAGCAATGGCGCTACGGCCGGGTGGATCGGGCGTACGCCATCGGCAAGAACCTGTGGGTGATCGAGAACTCCAACGCGTTCCCGTCCGCCGGTGGCGCCGGATGGAAGGCACGCTCCACGCTGCGGCGCCTGACCGGGTCGGTGTGGCGCACGGTCCGCACGCCGATCGTGGTCAAAGGACTCGACGGCGCGTGGGCGGCGGGCTCGGTAAAGGGCACGGCGGCTCTGGCCCGCTGGACCGGCACGGCCTGGCGCGCGGTCGCGCTTCCAGCGATTCCGTCCGCGCGCCCGGGCCAGATCTCGGAGCTGACGGATGTCGCGGTCGACGGTGAGACCGGCCGGGTGATGGCCGTCGGCTGGGTCGCCTGGCCGTGCGGCGGTGCGAAGCACCCCTTCTGCGGTGAGACGTTGCTGCTGTCCGGCTATCTGGGCGATTGGAGCTTCGGGGTCCGTGGCGAACCGGGCATCCAGCCGCGCGCCCAGGCGGAGCCCGACGGCAGAGGCGGGGCCTGGGTCGTCTACGACGCCAAGGGCGGAGGCAGCGGGTTTCTGCACATCGGCACCGACGGTGTCGAGCCGGGTGTGTTTCCGGCTCCGCCGAACCAGAAGGCGTCCGTCCGTGACCTCGCCATCCAGCCGGAGAGCCGTTCCGTATGGGCGGTCGGCGCGGCACCTACTGGCGGCAGCGGTGTGATCTGGGCCTACGCCCGCTGAGTCGCCGGCCATCGGGGCCCCCAACCGAGACGGCGGCTCGGGAGCAAGTCCCGGGCCGCCGCTTGACGTTCATGCCTGGAAGTAGTGCCCCTCGTCCAGATCGGCGATCAGGCCGGGGTGAGCCGGGGTCCAGCCGAGCAGTTCGCGGGTGATCGCGGCCGACGCCGGGTTGTCCAGTTGCGCGAACGGCCCGAGGAAGCCGAAGTAGTCGCCCGCCTCCTCGGGGCTGATGCTCCGGACCGGGATGCCCAGATTGCGGCCGACGGCGGCGGCGATCTCGGCGAACGGAACGCCCTCGTCGGCCACCGCGTGCAGGCGCGAGCCGGCCGGCGCCTTCTCGAGGGCGAGCCGGTAGAGGTGGGCCGCGTCGAGCGTGTGCACGGCCGGCCATCGGTTGGCGCCCTCGCCGACGTGTGCGGCGTACCCGTTCCGCTGGGCGGCGGCGATGATGACTGGGATGAAGCCGTGATGGTCGAGTGAGCTGTGCACCGTGGGCGGAAGCCGGACGATCGAGGAACGCACGCCGCGCGCGGCGAGGTCGGCCACGAAGTTCTCCGCGTCGATCCGGTACCCGCCCGGGAACACGTCCCGTTCGGTGCCAGGGCGGCCGACGACGCCGCCCAGCACGAGCATGGCTGTCCCGCTCGTGCCGACCAGCGGCTTGCCTGAGCCGTCCAGACCGTCGGCAAGTGCCTTGAGGGCGACCAGGTCGGCCTCGGCAGCGCCGACCATGTCGCCGGTCAACATGAGGTCGTGGCGGAACGCGAGGTGGATCACGCCGTCGGAGGCGGCCGCCCCCTCGCGCAGCACGTCGAGGTCGGACAGGTCGCCGCGGCGCACCCGGGCGCCGAGCTTCTCGATCACGGCGGCCGACGCGTCGGAGCGGGCAAGACCGACGACCTGGTGCCCGGCGGAGAGCAGTTCCGGCAGGATCGCGGAGCCGAGGTGGCCGGAGGCACCGGTGACGAATACCTGCATCGTGGTTCCTTCCAAAGAGGACGATGTCATCTTGTGACATCACCGTACCACCGTGATGTCACCATGCGACATGCTTCCGCCGGGACGGATGTCGCTGTGTGACATCGGATACCATCGTCGGCATGGCCCGCTGGCAACCGGACGCGCGCGGCCGCTTGGAGGCGGCCGCCTTGGAGCTGTTCCGCGAGCGCGGCTTCGAGCAGACCACGGTCACCGACATCGCGGCCCGTGCCGGCCTCGACAAACGGACGTTCTACCGGCTCTTCGGCGACAAGCGTGAGGCGCTCTTCAGCGGCGGCAAGCTGCTGGAGGAGGTCGTGATCAAGGCGGTCGCCGAGACGGAAGCCACCCCTTTCGAAACCGTTATCGCCGCCTTCCGCCGGGTGGCGGACGAGATCTTCGCCGGCCGCCTCGACATGGTTCGGGTGCGCCAGTCCGTCATCGAGGCCAACCCCGAGCTGCAGGAGCGCGAGCTGCGCAAGATGGGCTCGCTGGCGGCGGCGGTCGCCGCCGCCCTGCGTGACAAGGGCGTCGGCGAGACAACGGCCACCCTGGCCACCGAATCGGGCATCACGGTCTTCCGGGTGGCGTTCGCCCGCTGGGTCGCGGCCGGCAACGACGCCTCGCTCACCGACCTGATCATCGAGGTGGCCGCCGAACTGCGCGCGGTCACGTCGGCCCCAGAACCACACTCAGATCTCGGTCAGTCCTGAACGGAGCGTGGCCCTCGTGCCAGCCGGGGACGAGTAGCCCGATAAGTAGCATGGATTCGTGATGACGACCGCTGACGCGTCCAATGGCAGGCGCCTGACGGCGCGCGGCGCGAAGACGCGGGCGAGGATCGTCACAGCGGCGGCCGACCTGATGTACGTCCAGGGAGTCGGGGCTACCACGCTCGATGAGGTGGTAGCGGCGAGTGGCGTGAGCAAGTCGCAGCTGTACCACCACTTCTCCGGCAAGGACGCCCTCGTGCGGGCCGTCGTCGACCACGTGGGAGAGCGCGTCATCGAGCGTGAGCGCGGTGCCCTCGGCCATGTCTCGACGATCGCGGGCCTGCGACGCTGGCGGGACGCGTTGGTACAGAGCAACGCCCTACGACATGGCGCCTACGGATGCGCGCTCGGCACGCTGGCCACCGAGGTCTCCGATCACGACGATGCCGCACGCCTGGCCCTGTCTCGGCTTTTCACCGAATGGCAGAGCCTCCTGGCGGACGTATTGCGCAGGCTCCGCGACCGTGGCGTGCTTCCGCCGGAGGCGCCGATCGACCAGCTCGCGATCGGCCTCATGGGCGCCCTTCAGGGTGGCTACATGCTCGCCCAGACCGCGCGCGATGTCACACCGATGGCGACATCAATCGACATGGCGCTCACACATATCGAGAGTCTCTCTGCTTCCGCTGCGAAGTAGCCGGGCGGTGCTTCACCGTCCCGGTATCCGGACTGAGACCAAGTAGGACGATACAGTCCAGACTTGAGTGTCGCGACACTGCTGGGCGTGTATGCCCGCACAGCGTGACTGGACTTCAGCGTCCTATTTCCAGATAGATTGGAGCGACAGTGTCTCGGCGGCTGGTCCGAGATCACGCGGCCCGCCGGCTCGTCCCGTTCCGGCAGGGTCGCGCGCGCCGCGCAGGCAGACACCCGGATACAAGGAGGTGCCCGATGAGGGCGATTGTCGTGACGGATCAGGCCGCGGGAACGGCCGGGATGACCCTGGCCGAGCGCCCACAGCCCCAGGCCGGCGGGAACGACGTCCTCGTTGAGGTCCACGCGTCGGGATTCACCCCCGGTGAGCTGACGTGGCCCGGAACCTGGACCGATCGCCTCGGACGGGACCGCACACCGTCGATTCCCGGCCATGAGATGGCCGGGGTGGTCAGTGCTCTCGGCTATGGCACGAGGGGGCTGTCGGTGGGACAGCGGGTGTTCGGGCTTGCCGAGTGGACGCGTGACGGCACTCTGGCGGAGTACGTGGCCATCGAGGCGCGCAACGTCGCACCGCTGCCGGGCGATGTCGACTTCACGGTGGGCGCGAGCCTGCCGATCTCGGGCCTGACCGCGTGGCAGGGGCTGTTCGTGCACGGCCGCTTCGAAGCGGGGCAGAGCGTCCTCGTCCACGGCGCGGCGGGTGGTGTCGGCTCGGCCGTGACGCAGCTCGCTCGCGAGGCCGGCGCTCACGTCATCGGCACGGGACGTGCCGCCGACCGGCAGGCCACGTTCGACTTCGGCGCGCAGGAGTTCGTCGACCTCGACAACGACACTCTGGAGGACGTCGGCGGAGTCGACCTGGTCTTCGACGTGATCGGCGGCGACATCGGGACGCGGTCGGCGAGTCTCGTTCGAGCCGGAGGGATGCTGGTGACCATCGCCGGTCCGCCCGAGGCGCAGCCGAAGGATGGCCTGGCGGTCGATTTCGTCGTCGAAGCCGATCGTGCGCAGCTGGGCGAGATCGCCCAGCGGGTCCGGGACGGTCGGCTGAGGACCAACATCGGCCAGGTCGCGGATCTCGACGACGCGGTCTCCGCCTTCAACCCGACCGAGCGGGTCAAGGGGAAGACGATCATCCGCGTTCGTCCGTAACGGCCCAGAACACGCGTTGACGAACAACCAGCGAAGGAACTCACGCCGATGACCGACCCGATCGAGCCGACCCACCACGCCTTCGAGCACGCCGGCGAGGCCGGGCATCGCGACGGGCAAGGCGCCCTCAGCCAGGACCAGACCGTCCTCATCGCGGAGGTTCTCGACGATCCCCATGCCCCCGCGTTCGACTTCCACGTCGTCGACGATGAGAAGGCCGGCATCTATGAGGCGATCGCCGGTGACAGGGCAATCGGCGGCCTACCGTACGACGTCGCCGGCGAGGACCGGCTCGTGCTGCTGGCGACCTCGGTGTTCCCTGAGTTCCGCAAGCGGGGCGTCGCTACGGAGCTGATCCGAAGGGCCCTCGACGACGTGCGTACACAAGGGAAGACGGTCACCGTCATGTGTCCGATCGTGCGCACGTTCATCGAGCGCAACCCGGAGTACGCCGACCTCATCGACCCGAAGCACCCCGGCGTGGCCAAAGGGGCACGCCCGGCGAGTAGCTGATCGCCGTACTTGAACGTAACCGAGGAACTGTCACGCCAGAGAGAGGTGTCCAGATGAAAGCGATAGTGGTGACGGACCGCGCCGCGGGAAAAGCGGGGATGAAGCTGGTGGCGCGGCCCGACCCGGACGTGGCGAGGCTGGCCAGTCTTGAGGGCGCCAACTACGGCGATGTCGTCGTCGAAGTCCACGCGTCGGGATTCACCGGGAATGAGCTGGACTGGCCATCGACCTGGGTCGATCGGCTCGGCCGCGATCGAACGCCGTCGATCCCCGGCCACGAAGTGGCCGGGGTGGTCACCGCTCTCAGCTACGGTGCCGCCGGCCTGTCGGTCGGTCAACGCGTCTTCGGCCTCACCGACTGGACCCGCGACGGCACTCTGGCGGAGTACGCCGTGGTCGAGGCGCGTAACCTCGCGCCGCTACCTGGGGACGTCGATTTCACGACTGGCGCGGGCGTCGCGATGGCCGGTCTGACGGCGTGGCAGGGGCTGTTCGAGTATGGACACCTCGTCGCGGGGCAGAGCGTGCTCGTGCACGGGGCGGCGGGCGCGGTCGGCTCGGTGGCGGCGCAGCTCGCATGCGAGGCCGGCGCCTACGTCATCGGTACGGGACGCGCCGTTCACCGTCAGACCGCGCTCGATTTCGGCGTGCAGGAGTTCGTCGACCTTGAGAACGACACGCTGGAAGACGTCGGCCGCGTCGATCTGGTCTTCGATGTCTTCGGCGGCGACATCGGGAACCGGTCCGCGAGCCTGGTCCGGACCGGAGGCACACTGGTGAGCGTCGCCGGGCCGCCCGAGGCGCGGCCGATCGGCGGGCGGGCGCTCGATTTCGTCGTCGTGTCCGACCGCGCGCAGCTTGGTGAAATCGCGCAACGGGTGCGGCACGGGCGGCTGAGGACGCACATCGGCCGAGTCGCCGGCCTCGATGATGCCGTCGCCGCCCTCAACTCGACCGACCACATCAGCGGGAAGACAGTCATCCGTATTCGTCCGTGAGAGACGAGAGACAGCGAACTCGTGACTGGCCGGCTACGACTGTGCGCCGTTCCGGCTTCGATGGGCGCCCTGGTCAGTTCCAGTCGCCTGCGGCGGCGGTGCGCGCGACGAAGTCCTCGAACGATGTGGGTGGCCGGCCGAGGGCTCGTTCGACGCCGTCGGTGAGCGCGGCACCCGAGCCGTCGCGGATGTCCACCAGGAGCCCGGTAAGGAGGCGCGCGACCTTGGGCGAGACGCCGTAGGCGACTTGGCGCCGGACAAAGGTCTCGGCGTCGACGTCGACGTGCCGGACGGTGCGCCCGGTGGCCTTGCCAATGAGGTCGACCGCCTCACCGAAGCTGAGCGCCCGAGGACCGGTCAGCTCGTAGACGCGGCCACCGTGGCCGTCTTCCGTCAGGGCCGACGCGGCGACCTCGGCGATGTCCCCGGCGTCGACGAACGGCGCCCGCCCGTCACCGGTGGGCAGAGCCAGCGTCCCGTCGAGGATCCCCAGACGCCAGAAGGCCTCGCTGAAGTTCTGCGAAAACCAGGACGGGCGCAGGATGGTCCAGACAACACCGGAGCCTCGTACAGCCTGTTCCGCCGCGTGGAGAGGGTGATCGTCGTCGTCCGCGGCGGGCGCCGACAGCAGCACCAGCCGCCGCGCACCCGCACCGACCGCCCTGTCGACGAAGGCGGGGATGCGCGCCTCGTGGTCCATGCTCGCCTGCAGGTTCGGCTCCATGACATAAACACCCGCGACGCCATCGAGGGCGGGCGCCCAGGTCGCCGGATCGTCCAGGTCGAAGAGGACGTCACCGGTGGTGCGGGACGCCCGGCGCACCGGCTGGCCGGCGGCCTGCAGGCGCCGGGCGATACGGCGACCGGTCTTGCCGGTGCCGCCGAGGATGAGGACGTTCGTCATGTGATCAGGAAACTCCCCGGCCCCCAAGACGGTCCATGGGCGAACATCCCGAAGACCTTTGTCATCGTCTACCGTCGGTGCCATGGACGTCCTGAGTGATCTGCTGCACCGAGCCGGTGCCAGGAACGCGCTGGTCAGGCAGCTGATCCAGCGGCCACCATGGTCGCTGGCCTTCACCGACGCTCCACCGCTGGCGATCGTCGCCGCCCTCGGCGGCCACGCCTCGATACGGCTCGGCGACAACGACGCCGCGACGGTGCGGCTCAAAGACGGCGATATCGCCCTCATCACGGGGCCGAAGCACTACACGATCGCCGACGACCCTTCCACTCCACCCCAGGTCGAGATCCGTGGGCAACGGAAATACGCCATCGAGGGACACGAGGAGGCCACGCGGGCCCGCCACACGCTCGCCCCCCGGACCTTCGGCGATGGCCTGCCCGGGGCGACAACCCTGCTCCGCGGCGCCTACGAACTGCATGGCGACGTGGCCGGCCGCCTGCTGAACCTGCTCCCGCCCCTGGCGGTGGTGCGTGCCGGTCCGCGGACCAGGGCGGCTCTGGACCTGCTCACCACCGAGATCGCCCGCGACGAACCCGGCCAGGACGCGATCCTGCACCGACTGCTGGACCTCGTTCTCGTGCTGGCGTTGCGGGCATGGTGTGCCAGGCCGGATGCGCCCCTCCCCGCCTGGTACCAAGCGCTGGCCGACCCCGCTGTCGGCGACGCGCTGCGTCTCCTGCACGAGGCTCCCAGCCGCCGATGGACCGTCGCCACGTTGGCCGCCCAGGTCGGCATGTCCCGCGCGGCCTTCGCCGCACGCTTCACCAGCCTGGTCGGGGAACCCCCGCTCACCTACCTCACCGGCTGGCGAATGACCCTAGTACTCCAGCCGTAGTTCCTGATCAGGGCTCGTAAACAGCTTGCCGCCGGTAATGGCTGACTCGGGCGCGGGCTTGATGGCGTCGCCGCCACCACGACCAGCGGAGTAGGTCGGTCATGCTGT
>NZ_JAFCNB010000030.1 GCF_017896165.1 Microbispora oryzae | reverse complement strand
GCCGAAGGGAGGGTGCGGGCGCCGACGCGGCTGGCGGTGGAGGGGCATCGGCCGTGCCCGGCCGGATGTCCGGCGCGGGGAGTCCGGGGGTCGGCCGATGGCGACGTCCGCGTCGCTACCAGAGCACCACAATCAGGTCCAGATGATGCCCCGCACCATGGCTGCTCCTTTCCCAACAAAACCCGCTCCGAGGAGCGGTTCCCCACCGTGATGGATCCGCGATCAAATCGCCGCAGACCCACCCGTAGGCCATCAGATCCAGATGGCCACCGTGCCAAGGTAGCGGTTCCCGTCGCGCGGCGCACACTCCGCAACTATTGTGTTACACATCGTGAAGTGCAGTTTGTGGTTGTGATGGGGGACTGCATGACGGTACCGGGTCAGACGTCGGCCAAGCCCCGAGACGCCATCGCCTCTCGGAGCCGATGGCCCCTGCTGGCGCAGCCGACCGCTCTCGTGGCCTACCTGTGCGCCATAGTCGCCCTCGATCTGACCCTTCTCGGCACCATGACCAGGACGACCGCGTTCCGGGTGGACGACATGGTCACGTTCCTGGCCCTGATGGGCTGCGGGGCCGTCTGCATCGAGGCCACGCGGCGCCTGGGGATGCCCGCGGGCGTGAGCCGCGACCTGCTTTCGGCCTGGTGGCTGCCGGTGGCGTTCCTGCTGCCGCCCGTCTACGCGCTGCTCGCGCCGGTGCCGCTGCAGATCCTTCTGCAGTTGCGGGTGCGGGCCACGCTCGTCTACCGGCGGGTCTTCAGCGCGGCCGCGATCGGGCTGGCGGCCGGTGCGGCCTCGGCCGTCTTCCATCACTGGATCCGCGACCCCGCCCAGCTTCACGGCGGCACGGGTGGGCCCATCGCGCTCGCCGCCGGCTCGGCCGTGATCTTCACCGTGCTCAACACCGCGCTCATCGCGGTCGCCGCGCACGCCAACGATCCCGAGGGCAGCTGGGGTGAGGTCCTCTGGGATCGTGAGCGTCTCCTGCTCGACGCGGTGGAGCTGTGCCTGGGCGTGGTCGTGGCCGTCGTCTGTGGTCTCAACCTGGCGCTGCTGCTGCTCGTCCTGCCGCCTGTCGTCCTGCTCCAGCGGAGCCTGCTCCACGCCCAGCTCCAGGCGGCCGCCCGCACCGACCCCAAGACGGGGCTGCTCAACGCCGCGGCCTGGCAGCGCGAGGCCGACACGGAAATCATCAGGGCGCAGCGGACGGGAGTCCCGCTCGCCCTGGTCCTGGTCGACATCGACCACTTCAAGAAGGTCAACGACACCTATGGTCATCTGGTCGGCGACCAGGTGCTGATCCAGGTGGCGACCACCCTGCGTTCCCAGCTCCGGGAGTACGACGTGGTGGGCCGGTTCGGCGGCGAGGAGTTCGTGGTGCTCCTGCCGGGCGCCGACGTGCACGAGGCGCGCCGGGTGGCCGAGCGCCTGCGCCGCCGGGTGGGCCGGATGGCCGTCGCCGCGGAGCAGGCGGCGGTGACGGTGACGGTCAGCGCCGGTGTGGCGATCATGAACGTGCACGGGGACGACCTGATCGAGCTGCTGGCCGCGGCCGATCTCGCCCTCTATCGGGCGAAGGAGCTCGGCCGGGACCGGATCTGTCTCCCCGCGACTCCGGCCGCTCCTCCGCAGCAGCGGGCGGACGGCGCAACCGGCGCGATCCCCTAGGCTTGAGAGCATGCCGGAGTACATCTACACGCTGCAGCGCGTGCGCAAGGCGCACGGTGACAAGGTTGTCCTCGACGACGTCACTCTGTCGTTCCTGCCGGGCGCCAAGATCGGCGTGCTCGGCCCGAACGGCACGGGCAAGTCGACGCTGCTCAAGATGATGGCGGGCTTGGAGCAGCCGTCCAACGGCGAGGCCCGGCTGATGCCCGGCTTCACCGTCGGCATCCTCCAGCAGGAGCCCACACTCAACGAGTCGAAGACCGTGCTCGGGAACGTCCAGGAGGGCGTCGCCGAGACCAAGGCGATGCTCGACCGTTTCAACGCGATCGCCGAGCAGATGGCCACCGACTACAGCGACGAGCTGCTGGACGAGATGGGCCGGCTCCAGGACGCCCTCGATCACCGCAACGCGTGGGATCTCGACAGCCAGCTCGAGCAGGCCATGGACGCGCTGCGCTGCCCGCCTCCGGACGCCGAGGTCTCCCAGCTCTCCGGTGGAGAGCGCCGCCGGGTCGCCCTGTGCAAGCTGCTCCTGGAGCAGCCCGATCTGCTGCTGCTCGACGAGCCCACCAACCACCTCGACGCCGAGAGCGTCCAGTGGCTGGAGCAGCATCTGGAGAAGTACCCCGGCACCGTGCTGGCCGTCACCCACGACCGTTACTTCCTCGACAACGTGGCCAACTGGATCCTTGAGCTCGACCGTGGCCGCTGCTACCCCTACGAGGGCAACTACTCGACCTACCTGGAGGCCAAGGCGGCCCGTCTGAAGGTCGAGGGGCAGAAGGACGCCAAGCGCAAGAAGCGCCTGGAGGAAGAGCTCCAGTGGGTGCGCTCCAACGCGCGCGCCCGGCAGACCAAGAGCCGAGCCCGTCTCCAGCGCTACGAGGAGATGGCCGCCGAAGCCGACAAGTACCGCAAGCTCGACTTCGAGGAGATCCAGATCCCGCCGGGCCCGCGCCTGGGCACGACGGTCATCCGGGCCGAGAAGCTGAGCAAGGGTTTCGGCGACCGGCTGCTCATGGACGAGATCTCCTTCGATCTGCCGCGCAACGGCATCGTCGGCGTCATCGGCCCGAACGGCGTCGGCAAGACCACGCTGTTCCGGATGATCATCGGTGGGGAGACCCCGGACAGCGGGTCGATCACCGTCGGCGACACCGTCAAGATTTCCTATGTCGACCAGGGCCGCGGCGGAATCGACCCGAAGAAGAACGTCTGGCAGGTCGTCTCCGACGGGCTCGACCACATCAAGGTCGGCAACGTCGAGATGCCGTCCCGGGCGTATGTCGCGGCCTTCGGCTTCAAGGGCCCCGACCAGCAGAAGCTCGCGGGCGTCCTGTCCGGCGGAGAGCGCAACCGGCTCAACCTCGCGCTCACGCTCAAGCAGGGCGGCAACGTGCTCCTGCTCGACGAGCCCACCAACGACCTCGACACCGAGACGCTCTCCAGCCTGGAGAACGCGCTGCTCGACTTCCCGGGATGCGCCGTGATCACGTCGCACGACCGGTGGTTCCTGGACCGCATCGCCACCCACATCCTGGCGTGGGAGGAAGGCTCGAACTGGTTCTGGTTCGAGGGCAACTTCGCCGACTACGAGAAGAACAAGGTCGAGCGCCTCGGCGCTGACGCCGCCCGCCCGCACCGGGTGACGTACCGGAAGCTGACCCGCGAGTAAGCGGACCGCGCCGGTTCTCTGCCCCGGCCCGGAGCCGGGGCAGAGGGCCGGCGGTCAGTCGTCGAGGAGCCAGGCGGCCGTGTCGGGCGGCAGATCAGTGCCGTCGAGGGGGCCGCTGGACAGCAGGACCCGCTCGTGCGGGGGCAGCGGAACGGCCTCCTCACCGCAGTTGATCACGGCTGTCAGCCGTCCGCGCCGGAAGAACAGCGCGTCGCCCGGCGCGTCCGCCCAGGCGATGGTGCCGGGCAGCGTGCCGCGCAGTTCCTTCCTGGCCGCCAGAGCCCTCCGGTAGAACCACAGCGTGGAGGAGGGGTCGGCCGCCTGCCGCTCCGCCGTCAGCTCCGCCCAGTCCGCCGGCTGGGGCAGCCACGACCCGCCCTCCCCGAAGCCGTACGGCGGGGCGGTGCCCGACCAGGGCAGCGGCACCCGGCAGCCGTCCCGGCCGAGGATCTCGCCGCCGGAGCGAGTGAAGATCGGGTCCTGCCGCGCCTCCGGGGGAAGATCCTTCACCTCGGGGAGGCCCAGTTCCTCCCCCTGGTAGAGGTACGCCGACCCGGGTAGAGCCAGCATGGTCAGGAGCGCCGCGCGTCCCCTGGCCGGGCCGGCGGACGGATCGAGCGACCCCTCCCCATATCGGGTGACGTGCCGTACGACGTCGTGGTTGGACAGGACCCAGGTCGGCGCGGGCATGGCGCGCAGCGTGTCATCGATGACCTTCCGGAAGGCCGTCGCCGACCAGGGCGCCTCCAGCCAGGCGAAGTTGAAGCTCTGGTGCAGTTCGTCCGGCCGCACATAGAGGGCGAGGTCGTCCGCCGAGTAGGTCCACACCTCGCCCACCGCGGCCCGGGGGCCGGGATAGGTGTCCAGCAGCCGGCGCCAGTCGCGGTAGATCTCGTGGACCTCCGGCCGGCTCCAGATGGGCGAGCTCTCGTTGAAGCCGGGCTCGGTGTCGGGCAGCCCCTCGGCCTTGATCAGTCCCATGGCGACGTCGATGCGGAAGCCGTCCACGCCCCGATCGAGCCAGAAGCGCAGGATGTCGCGGAACTCCTCCCGCACTTCGGGGTTGCGCCAGTTGAAATCGGGCTGCTGGGGGGCGAAGAGGTGGAGGTACCACTGCCCGTCGGGCACCTGGGTCCAGGCCGGTCCGCCGAAGGTGGACAGCCAGTTGTTCGGCTCTCTACGGCCGCCTGTGATCGCGGGGTCGGCCCCGTCTCTGAACATGTACCGGTCGCGCTCCGGCGACCCGGGAGGGGACGCCAGGGCCTTCTGGAACCACGGGTGGGCCGAGGAGCTGTGGTTCGGCACGATGTCGATCATCAGGCGCACGCCATGGGCGTGGGCGTCGGCCATCAGGGCGTCGAACTCGTCGAGAGTGCCGAAGAGGGGGTCGACGTCGCGGTAGTCGGCCACGTCGTAGCCGCCGTCCGCCATGGGGGAGGGGTAGAAGGGGGTCAGCCAGACGGCGTCGACGCCGAGCTCCGCCAGGTACGGCAGCCGGCTGCGGATGCCGGCGAGATCCCCGATCCCGTCCCCCGAGCCGTCGGCGAAGCTGCGGACATAGATCTCATAGACGACGGCGTCATGCCACCAGGGGGTCGATTCCATGCCTGACTCGCTGCCCGCTCCTTGCCCGGCCTATACCTGGTTGACCAGGCTGTGGGCGGCGTAGACCAAGTAGTCCCAGAGCTGCCGCTCCTGCTCGGCGGGCAGGTCCAGTGAGCGGACCGCGTCGCCCATGTGGCGCAGCCAGGCGTCCCGCTCGGCCTCCCCGATCGAGAACGGGACGTGGCGCATGCGCAGCCGGGGATGGCCGCGCTGCTCGCTGTAGGTCTTCGGCCCGCCCCAGTATTGGATGAGGAACATGCGGAGCCGCTCCTCCGCCCCCGCGAGGTCCTCCTCCGGGTAGAGCGGCCGCAGCAGCGGATCTTCGGCCACACCCTCGTAGAACCGGTGGACGAGCCGCCGGAAGCTCTCCTCGCCGCCGATCGCCTCGTAGAAGGACAGGGTCTGCTCGCTGGTCACCGTCTCAGCCTAAGTCAGCTACCCACCGGTAAGGTCAGGCCGTCAGGGACGCGAACGTGAGGCCCTTCTCGTCGAACGCGCGCTTCATCCGCAGCCGCAGCTCGCGCGCGACCTCCGTCTGCTTCGCCGGAGCCGTCTTGACGCTGATCCGGAAGATGACCGCGCTCTCCGACACCTGCTCCAGCCCGTAGACCTGGGGCTCCTCGACGATGAGAGTTTCCCGGAAGTCGGGGTCCTCCCACAGGTCCGAGGCGATGCCCTTCAGCAGCTCGCGGATCGCCGCCACGTCGGCCGCGTACGGCACCGGCACGTCGACGAGCGCGCGCGACCAGCCCTGCGACTCGTTGCCCACCCGGCTGATGGTGCCGTTGCGGACGTACCAGACCTTGCCGTCGCCGTCCCGCAGTCGGGTGATGCGCAGGGTGACCGCCTCCACTGTGCCGGTGGCCACCCCGGTGTCGATGACGTCGCCCACGCCGTACTGGTCCTCCAGCAGCATGAACATGCCGGCGATGAAGTCCTTGACGAGCTCCTGCGCGCCGAAGCCGACGGCGACGCCCAGGATGCCGACGCTGGTGAGCAGCGGCCCGAGGGGCAGGCCGAGGCGTTGCAGCATGGTGAGCGCCGCGGTGCCGAGGATGATCACAGAAGCGAGGCTGCGCAGCACCGACCCCATGGTCTCGGCCCGCTGCCTGCGCCGCTCCGTGAAGAGCACGGTGGCGGCGTCGGTCGCGCCCGACAGCGCGGCCCTGGTCCGGAGTCGTTCGGGCAGCACGCCCTCGCTGGCCCGGATCGTCAGGGTCGTGATGAGCCGGTGGGCCACCTTACGGACGATCAGCGCCCCGGCGAGGATCAGCGCCAGGACCAGGATCACGTCCGCCGCGCCCGCCACCAGCGGCACCCAGGCCGGGGGCTTCGATCCGTCGTACGAGGCGTTGATGACGCTGCAGACCAGGCCCTCGCTCTTCTCGCACGCCGTCGTGATGTTCTGGACGAGCTGGCCCGGGTCGGGCAGGTCGGGATCAGTCGGCGGGGTGGGTGTCGCGGGCGTCAGCGGCAACACGAGGTAGATCCCCCTCGGATCGGTTCAGGCGCGCGGGCTTCTCGGTCGAGAACCTAGCGCATACCGCGGACTGAACCGGCCTCCGTCACGACGCCGGGGAAGACGGGAGCGCGCCCGAGGCCCGGGACCGCGGAGGGCGGGCCGGGAACGCTCCGGTGACGGACGGCAGGGCGGGGACACGCACCCGGAAGCGCGTCCGTCGCCATTCTCCAAGAGGGGGATCCCCCCCATGACCGGCCGGATTCGCCCCGAGGGGCGGTCCGGCCGGCGTCTCAGGCGTCCGGCGCGCGCCGCGTGGGCGCACCGGACGTACGGCACGGTGAGACGTACGGCGTGGTGAAGACAGCGATGAAGGGATAGGGCGCGGTGAGGACAAACGGCTCGGTGACGACAGGGACCGGCGGGATGCCGCAACGCTCGCCGAGCCGTGGGGCACGGCCGGTGAGCGCTCCGCACCGGGCATTCCGCCGGCCCCGCCGAGCCGCGGTGGGCGCGGCGTACCGAAGGCGGCTGCGTTCCACTTCGGTCCGCCGCCTTCCCCTACTCGCTCACCGCGGCGAGCACACGGGCGACCTTGGTGGCGGCGCCCGCGGGGTCGTCCGCCCCGTGCATCCGCTCGCCCCACGACCACCAGTAGTCGGCGGCCCGGCAGACAACGTTCTCGGTGAGGCTCGTCGCGCTGGGGTTGATCACCCGGACGTACGCGCGTCCCGATCGGGTGCGCACGACACGCGCGATGAGGCCCCGGGCGTCGAGTTCGGCCACCAGGCGTTCCAGCCGCCGGAAATCGTCCTCCCCCACCTCGAGTCCTCCTTTGATTCGGCTGCTGGCCGATTTGTGGGCTTTCACGCTCCGGTTGTTCGGAGCGGCTCGCCACACGATGACTCACCGAACAGATTGGGTCAACGACCTGAGAAGACGCCTGTGGTGGAGGAAAACCCAAGTCGGTTGAAAGAAACACCCCGGCAGAGGACGATCCTTAGTCGGCACGTTCAAAAACAGGGCTTGGCCAAGCGATGCCCGGTCCATCATCATGGTGGGGGCGGAGTGCGACTGTCGCGTCACGCACCGTCATTGACTGGACCGGTCGGAACACCTATGGCTGCGATTTGCGGCCGGCCGCGAGAGAGGGGCCGGAATGTCCGGCAGGCAACACCGTGAGACGGAGATCGCGAGGCGGATCAGGGCGCGCGGACTCGCCGTGGGCCGCGCGCTGGCCGAGATCGCCGAGGAGATCCACGATGTCTGCGGCGCGCAGTTCGGCACCACGAGGATCAAGGCCCACCGACTCTCGAACGGCATCGCGCTCGCCGATGTGATCGAACAGGTGCGCGCGCTTTTCGAGAGAGACGGAAAGCCTGTGCCGGGCATCGGGGAGACGCTACTGTCCGCGTACGAGTCGGGAATGAAGCGTCCCGGTCCGGAATATCTCCACTACCTGTGTTCGGTCTACCGGGTCGAGCCGCCGGCCCTGGGATTCGACGGCCCCTGCATCTGTGGTCACGGCCACGTGATCGCGAGTGTCCCGGGTGGCGGGGAACCACAACAGGACAGACCAGACACTTCCCTCGTTGAGCGTGAGATTCCGGCCCCCGCAAAGGGCGGACACCACTGCGCGGACGGGGGCGAGGAGGACGAGAACGTGCTACGGAGGACGCTGCTGACACTCCTCGCCGGCACCACCGCGTCGAAGGTGGCCGGCTTGGACAGCGAGGTGCTGGCCGCGATGGAGAATCTCCGGCGGCGGATGGACGTCACAATGGTGACGGCCACCGTCTCCCCGGCGATGCTCGATCAGTGGGAACAGTCGACCACGGGGTTCGGCCGTCAGTACATGAACGCTCCACCGCTGCGACTGCTGTGCGACGTCATGCTGGAGTTCTCGGCGGTGCGCAAGGCCCTGGAGCACCGGCAGCCGGTCGACGTGCAGGAGCGACTCTGCAGGATGGCCGCCCAGCTCGCCGGGCTGTCCGGCATGATCATGATCGACCTCGGCGATCACCGCCTCGCCCGTTCCTTCTTCCGCACCGGGCGCACCGCGGCCGACGAGACCGGCGACCGGGCGCTGCGCGCCTGGGTGACCGCCCGCGAGGCATTGGTGCCCCTCTACTACGGAGACCCGCGCGAGGCTCTCACCCTGGCGAAGAAGAGCCGCGACATGGCCGGGCACACACCGTGCGCGGCGCGGACGATGGCGCCCGTGGTCGAGGCGCGGGCCCTCGCCATGCTCGCCGGCACCAACGGGTCCCGCCACGAGGTGGTCGAGCAGGCCAAGCGCGCCCTTCATCGCGCCAGGGCGGCCTTCCAGCAGATGAACGCCAGCGACCAGGCGGACGCGGCCTTCGGCTACACCGAGCGGCAGCTCTACTTCTACCAGGGCGACGTGCTGGTGAAGCTGGGGCAGACCACCGAGGCCGACCTCATCTTGGAGCAGGCGCTCGGCAAATACTCCGGCGAGGACCTGCTCGACCAGACCCTCATCCGGTTCGACCGGGCCCGGTGCCGGTTGATCGAGGGCGACGCCGAGGGGGCCATCCACATGGGCCGGGAGGCCATCGAGCACGTCGCGGCGGAATACCGGACCGAGCTGATCCTGCGGCCCGCCTACGATCTCATCAGGGACATCCAGGCCGAGGCGGGGGAGAGCCCGAAGCTCACGGAGTTCCGCGATCTGCTGCGGCCCGCCACGTTAGCCGCCCCGGTTTCGGGTCAGGACGTGTAGTGACGCGCAGGGACGGAGCGGGCCTGAGGAGGATCCATGGCGGGTGCCCCTATGTCGTCACCGGACCGGTCGTCGCGTGGAGACGCTGACGAGAGCAGGCGGCCGATGACGCCGCGCCTGCGGATCCGGCGCTTCCACTGGTCGGATCTCGACACCGTGTGGTCCCTGCACCAGGTGGCGCTGGCGCAGGTCGGGCTCACGCCCGGAGACGGCGTCTACTACGACGACGACTTCCCGCACATCACCGAGGTCTACGTGGCGGGCGGTGGCGACTTCCTCGTCGGGACGATCAGCCGGACGGGCATCGTCGCCATGGGTGGGCTGCGCCGCGTGGACGACCACACCGCCGAGATGTGCCGCCTGCGGGTCCATCCCGAGCACCAGCGGCGCGGGTACGGCAGGCAGATGATGCGGGCCCTGGAGAGTCGTGCCCGCGCTCTCGGCTTCTCCGCGCTCATCGGGGACACCACCCTCCGGCAGGTGGCCGCGGTCGAGATGTACCGAAGGGCCGGGTGGCGCGAATTGCGGCGCGAGGTACGAGGCGACAATGTCGTCCTTTATATAGAGAAGCGGCTCGACGCCACGGTTTCTCCGTTTTCAAGTGTTAGATAGTTGTTTCATGCCTTGGCGGATGACTGATCACCTTCGATACTTGTTCCTTGTCCCGTCCGACCATGGGGAAGAAGGAACGATGAAGAAGATCATCATCCGCAAGCCAGGCACCAGGAAGCTCACCGGCACCTCGAGTGTGATCCACAAGGGGTGAGCCGCCCGCCGCGCCACATCTGGGTCCAGGGGACGCTGTCGCGCGACCGAAAGGCCGTGCTCCGCACCGTCGAGGTGCCCGCGCCCCTGACGACCGTGGTGAACGGACACCGCAGGCTGCGGGGCCCGTACACGGTGGGAGGAGCGGTGCTCCGTGCCCTGGTTCCGGAGGCGTTGGAGCGTTCCGAGGCTCTGGTGGCCGAGCACGACATCGAGATCCGGGCCACGGCGCCGGACCTGCGGCCGCTGGTTCCGGCGCGCAGGCAGCTGGTCGAGTCGCGTCTGCCGGAGGACGAGCGGATTCTCGTCCCCGCCCCCCGGCGGACGCTACGCATCGCCAACGGTCTGGCCGAGTTCGTCCGCGACTGCCTCCGCGGCGACTCCCGCGGCGACTCCCGTGGCGACTCCCGCGACGACTCCCGTGACCGCCTCGGCGGGCCCGCCGCTCTGCTGGTGGACAACCTGCACGAGGCGGACCCGACCGATCTGGAGCTGTTGCGTGTACTTGCGCGCCGCGTGGACGACCTCACGCTCGTGCTCGCGTCCCCACAGCCGCCGCCGGCCGCTCTGGGCGGTTCCTTCCGGGTGATCCAGGCCCCCGCGCGCGGACTGCCTCCGGAGAGCGCGAACGACTATGTCGGCTCCGACGGCACCTGCGACGATCCCGCGGCGTACCGGGCCTATCTGGATCTGCCGCCGGCCGAGCGTGCGCGCCTGCACGCGGCGCGGGCCGCCCTGCTGGGACCGGAGTCCGCGCTCGGGGCGCTGCCGTACCACCTCGAACACGGCGATGATCCCGACGCCGCGCTCCGCGCGCTGTGGGCGGCGGTGGATCACTGCGTGGGCGAGGGCTTCCTCGACGCCGTCGTCGACCTGGGGATGCGGGGGCTCCGGCTCGCCGAGCCCGGCTCCGACCTGTGGTGGCGGCTCACCCAGCGTACGGCCACGGCGCTGGGCGGGCTGGGGCGGCGGGAGGAGGCCCTCCGGCTCTACCATCAGGCGCGTCAGATCAGCGTCGACCCGGAGGTCCACGCGGCGTCCGCGTACGGCACGGCGATGCTGGACGCGCGGCATCCCGATCCGGGCAGGCGCAACCTGCCCAGGGCCACCGGCTGGATCAACGAGGCGATCGCCGTCTCCACACTGCTGTCCGACCGGAGGCTGCGGGCGTTCAAGCTCGGGTTCGACCAGAACGGCCGGGCGCTGATCGAGCTGAGGCAGGGCCGGGTGGGCGCGGCCCTGGAGTTGGTGCAGGCCGCGATCGATCTCGCCGAGCGGGACCTGCCGCCGCAGGCGCACCCGCTGCACCGGATGGTGCTGTACGCCAACCGGGCGCAGTTACTCGCCCGCAGCGGCCGCGCCGAGGAGGCCCTGGACGACTTCCGGCGTGCCATCGCCATCGACCCGTTCTTCCCCGACCACTATCTCGACCGGGGAAACCTGCTGTTCGAGCTGGGCCGGTTGGACGAGGCACTGGCCGATTACGAGACCGCCATCCGGGTCAGCCCACCGCTGCCGGAGGCGTACTACAACCGGGCGGAGCTCCGGCTGGCCCAGGGCGATCTCCCGCTGGCCAAGGAGGACCTCGACCACGTGCTCGACCTCGACCCCGACTACCTCGACGCGTACGTGAACCGGGCGGGCATCCTGGAGGTCCTGGGCGAGCACGAGGCGGCCCGCCGTGACGTGGAGGCCGGGCTCGCCGCCGACCCCGGCAACGCCCACCTCCTCGGCGTGCTCGGGCAGCTGGAGACGGCCGAGGGCCGGTACGCCGAGGCGGCCGCCGCGTTCGACGCCGCGCTCGCGGCCCGGCCCGGCCTCGCCTCCGCCTGGGCCAACCGAGCCGTTCTGCGGTACGAGAGCGGCGACGTGGAAGGGGCGGTGGCCGACCTCACCCGGGCCATCGAGCTGGGCGAGGACGCGGCGCTGTACTTCAACCGGGCGACCGCCCTGGCGGCGCTCGGCCGCGACGGCGAGGCGGAGGCGGACCTGCGTGCCGCCCAGGCGCTCGACCCCGGCGATCCGGAGATCCGTTCGGCTCTGGAGCGGTTCGAGAAGGCCGGCTGACCCGCGGCGTGAGCGGTGCGGCGGCGATGCGGGCCGGGCGGCCCATGTCGCCGCCGGTCCGGGTAGCGGGTGGCCCTACCCTTGAACCCAATGGACGCACTCCCCCCGAGGACCCACGCATGAGCGCTGAATACGTGCTGACCCTGTCCTGCCCGGACCGACCCGGCGTGGTCGCGGCCGTCTCGGGCCTGCTGGCGCGGCACGGCTGCAACATCATCGAAAGTCAGCAGTTCGGCGACCCGGTCGCCGTCCGGTTCTTCATGCGGGTGCAGTTCGCCGCCACACTCTCCGTGGACGATCTGCGCGCCGAGTTCGCGGCGCTGGCGCCGGAGTTCGGCATGGATTTCCAGCTGTTCGACAGCGCGGTGAAGACCCGTGCCCTGGTGCTGGTCAGCCGGTTCGACCACTGCCTCAACGACCTGCTCTACCGGGTGCGCTCAGGCCTGCTGCCCATCGAGATCGCCGGAGTCGCGTCGAACCACCCCGACCTGCGGCCGCTGACCCAGTCGTACGGGGTGGAGTATCACCACCTGCCGGTCGACGCTGGATCCAAGCCCCGGCAGGAGGCCGAGATCCTGACGCTCGTCGACCACTACCAGGCCGACCTGGTGGTGCTGGCCCGATACATGCAGGTGCTGTCCGAGGACATGTGCGCCAAGCTCGCCGGGCGGATGATCAACATCCATCACTCGTTCCTGCCGTCCTTCAAGGGCGCCAAGCCCTACCACCAGGCGTACGCGCGGGGGGTCAAACTCATCGGCGCGACCGCCCACTACGTCACGCCCGACCTCGACGAGGGGCCGATCATCGAGCAGGAGGTCGCCCGGGTGAATCACACTCACTCGCCGGAGGACCTCGCCGCGATGGGCCGCGACCTCGAATGCCAGGCGCTGGCGCGGGCCGTCCGCTGGCACGCCGAGCACCGCGTGCTGCTCGACGGCCACAAGACGGTGATCTTCCCCCGCTGAGCGTGCCGAGCCGGGCGACCGTGCTGCGTGGCCGCCCATGGCTACTGACTGCGCTCGGCTCTTTCCGCGTCAGGCCTCTGGTTGGCCGGTGACCGTGAGCCCGGTGTGCCGGGCCAGGAACGCGAGCTGGTCGGCCGCGAGTTCGACCGACTTGCTGACGGCGCGGGCGCCGTGTCCCACCTCGGTCTCGTTGCGCAGCAGGATCGGGGCGTCACCGGCCTGAGCGTGCTGGAGCGCCGCCGCCATCTTCCACGCGTGCAGCGGGTGCACCCGGGTGTCCGACGCGAAGACCGCGAACAGGGTCGCCGGATAGGTCACGCCCTCACGCACGTGATGGTACGGCGAGTAGCCCCACAGCCAGCCGAACTCCTCGGGCACGTCGGCGGAGCCGTACTCGACGTTCCAGGTCGCGCCGAGGCCGAACTTCTCGTACCGGATCATGTCCAGCAGCGGGGCGGAGCAGACCACCGCCGCGTAGAGCTCGGGGCGCTGGGTGAGTGCCGCTCCCACGAGGAGCCCGCCGTTCGACCCGCCGGAGATGGCCAGCCGGTCGGGGGTGGTCACCCCGGTGGCGATGAGGTGCTCAGCCGCGGCGTGCAGGTCGTCGAAGACGTTCTGCTTGTTGCCCAGCATGCCCGCACGGTGCCACTGCTCGCCCTGTTCGCCGCCGCCGCGCAGCTGCGCCACCGCGTAGACGCCGCCCGCCTCCACCCAGGCCAGGGCGGTCGCGGAGAAGCCCGGGGTCATCGAGATCCCGAAACCGCCGTAGCCGTAGAGGATGGTGGGCCGGGGGCCGGTCCCCTCCCGGGAGATCACCAGCATGTGCACCTCGGCGCCGTCCTTGGACCGGTAGACCACCTGCTCCGTCCGCGCCTGCGGCACCTCGACCGCGCCGGGCGGCGCCGCCCAGAGGGTGGTGGCGCCGGTGTCCGCGTCGAACCGGTAGACCGCCGTGGGCGTGATGTCGTCGGTGTAGCTGAACCACGCCTCGTGGCCGCCCTCGGGCCGCTCCGTGATCCCCCCGGTGGAGCCGAGACCGGGCAGTGGCACGTCGCCGACCCGCGCGCCCGACTCCAGCGCGTGGACGGTGATCTCCGAGATGGCGTGCCGCGTCCAGCCGACCAGCATGACCGGCTCCGCCGCGCCGTCGAGGACGGCGAAGTCGGACAGCACGGCCTCGGGGTCCTCGGGGACGAGGTCGCGCCAGTGCTCCCGGCCGGGCGTGGTGGGGGAGGTGACGCAGATACGGCCGCGAGGCGCGTCGAGGTCGGTGAAGACGTAGAGGCGGCCGTCCCGCCCGGCGTGAAGTGCCGTCTGAGCGTCCACGTTCTCCTGGACGGTGACCAGGCGGGGCGCGGTCGCCTCCGAGACGGACAGGTCGGCGAGCCACAGATCGTTACGCGGAGCCGTGCCCCGGGACGCGGAGATCGACAGCCAGCGGCCGTCGAGGGAGACCGACACGCCGTAGTAGTTCGTCTTCTCCAGGCCCTCACCGAAGATCAGGACGTCCTCGTCCGGGGACGTGCCGACGCGGTGGAGGTAGACCCGGCGGTGGTACTGCTCCTCGCCGGCCGGTACCGCTGAGGGCGCCAGCCGCCGGACGTAGTAGAAGGACTCACCCCCGGGCCGCCAGGCCACGGGGGAGTAGCGGCACCTGTCGATGGGCCCTTCGACGATCTCGCCGGTGGCCACGTCGATCACGTAGAGCCGCGACTCCTCGTCGCCGCCGACCGAGATCTGGTAGGCCAGCCGGTTGCCCTCCTTGTCGGGCTGGTAGGCGTCCAGTGTGGTCAGCCCGGAAGAGTCGAGCGCGGTCACGTCGAGCAGTACGCGCTCCTCGCCCGCCTCGCCGACGTAGAGGACCGGGTGCTCCTGGTCCGGAGTACGGCGGGTGAAGAACCGGCGCTCGCCCCGCCAGGAGGGCGTCCCGATCGAGCCGGAGCGCAGCAGTTCGGCGATGCGGGACCGGAAGTGCCGGCGGCCTTCGAGATCGGCCCGGCGGAACAGCTCCTCCTGCGCGTCCAGCCACTCCTTGGTCTCCGGAGCGTCCGCGTCCTCCAGCCACCGATACGGGTCGGGGACGGAGGTTCCGTGGATGTCGTCGACGATGGCGTCCCGGCGGGCGGGCGGATACGGCTGTCGCGTCATGCTGGCACTTTAGAACAGGCGAGGCCGTGGCGCGCGCCTCACGGTGCGTATCCGCCCAGGATGGGAGTAAAGGGAAGATCGGCGGGGCATAGAGGGAACAGGCGTCCTCGTCGTCCGCTCCGGTTCACCTTTATGGGGTGGCGAACCGGCCGCCCAAGAGGCCACACTTTGGTGAAGGGCGGTGCCGTGGTGACGATCCGCTGGGCCGTCCGGCGGAGGTCCCTGTGACGGAAGCATCCGGGTCCCAACCGACGGGGCCACAACCCAGGCGCACAGCCGAGACCGCTGTGGAGGCCGGCTGATGCGCCAAGTCCTGCTACTGAACGCCACCTACGAGCCGCTCACCACGCTCTCCCTGCACCGGGCCGTGATCCTGGTCCTCAGGGAGAAGGCGGACGTCGTCCACCGGGACGGGAGAGGCGCGGTCCTGCGTTCGGCCAGCCGCACCCTCGACGTCCCCTCGGTGATCCGGCTGCGCCGGTATGTCCGCATCCCCTATCGGACGCGCATCCCGCTGACCCGGGCGGCGCTGATGCGACGGGACAACTTCCGCTGCGCCTACTGCGGCCAGCGGGCCGAGACCATCGATCACGTCATTCCTCGCTCCAAGGGAGGCCCGCACACCTGGGAGAACTGCGTGGCGTCATGCATGCCGTGCAATCACCGGAAGGCCGATCGCCTGCTGGAGGAGCTGGGGTGGATCCTGCACATCCCCCCGTCGGTGCCACACGGCGCCCACTGGCGGCTCATCGGCGCGCAGCTCGACGGTGATCCTCAATGGGCGCCCTACCTGGAACCGGCGGCCTGAGCACCGGCCGCGCGCGGTGGACGTTCACCGCCGACGTCGAGGAGTTCGCCGAGATCGTCGGCCCGTGGCTGCTCCGTGATCCCGTCCGTAACACCGTCCAGCTGACCGTGCTGCGGGGGATCAGGAGCGGCCTCCACGGCTACGGCGTCCTGATGGGGTGGCTGTCCGACCGCGACCCGGCCAACCCGGCCAACCCGGCCAACCCGGCCAACCCGGCCGACCGTGCAGGCCCGGCGGGCCCGGCGGGCCCCGTGCCTCCGGCCCCGGTCGCGTCGGCGGACACGGCGGCCCCGGCCGTCGTGGGGGCGATCCTGCACACGGCGCCGTACCCCCTGCTCCTCGGAGACGTGCCGCTCACGACGCTGCCCGCGCTCGCGGCCGATCTGATCGGGCGTGAGCACGAGGTGGCCGCCGTCAGAGGCCCGGTCGACGTGGCGGAGGCGTTCGCCCGCGCCTGGTGGCGCCCCGAACGCCGGCGCAGGCCGGAACGCCTCTACCGGCTGGAGACACTCGCTGCCGCGCCCGCGCCGGGTAAGCCGCGGACCGCCTCCGCCGCGGACGTCCCGCTGGCCACGGAGTGGGTCCGCGCCTTCCAGGCCGAGGCCCATGTCGACGTCAGGGCCGACCCGGCGCCCGTCGTGTCGGCGCGGGTCAACCGCGACGAGCTCGTCTGGTGGGAGGACGACGGCCGGCCGGTGGCCTTCGCCTGTGTCTCCACCCCCATCTCCGGCATGTCGCGGATCGGCCCCGTCTACACGCCTCCACCGCTGCGCGGGCGGGGGTACGCCGGGGCGGCGACGCACGCGGCGACCCGCAAGGCGCTGGATGAAGGCGCCGACGAGGTGCTGCTCATCACCGACCTGTCCAATCCCGTCTCGAACTCCCTCTATCAGCGACTGGGTTACCGGCCTGTGGGCGACTACGTGACGATCGACTTCGGGTAGATCTCGGCAGGCGTCCCTCGCCGTATCGTCCCGGATCCGGCCCGGCCGGGTCAGGCGACCGCGCGCGCCACACTTCCGGGAGGTGACCCGGCGGCACCCGGCGGCGTGACGGCCGGGGCGGTCGTACCCTGGACGCATGCCACGCTACGACTACCGTTGCCGCGCGTGCGGTTCGACGTTCGAGCTGAACCGGCCCATGAGTGAGGCCGGCGCGCCCGCGACCTGCCCGTCGGGCCACGACGACACCGTGAAACTGCTCTCCACCGTCGCGGTGACCGGCAGGGCCGGCGCCACACCCGCTCCCCGGGCGGGCTCCGGCGGAGGGTGCTGCGGGGGCGGCTGCTGCGGCTGACCCGCCCCCGCGGGTGTGGCGCCGGCCTGATCGTCAAGCTGTATGACGGTCACGTGACGTGATCGTCAGGCTGTATGACGGTCAGGCGGTGTGACGGTCAGGCGGCGGGCTCGCCTGCCGGGGGACGTGGGGCGGTCAGCGCCTTCGCGTGCCGCCCGGTGCCGGATCGGCGCTGGAACGGCAGGTAGCGCTGGGGGAGATGCGGCCGGGCCGGAAGGTCGGTCGACTCGACGGACAGGATCCGGTCGAACCGGAACGCCCGCACGCTCCGCCGCATCCGGCACCAGCCGACGAGATACCAGAACTCGCCGTGGACGAGGCAGGTCACCGGCTCGACGTCGCGGAAGGTCAGGCGGCCCTCCGCGTCGTGATACTGGATGCGGATCACCAGCCGTGCGGTGATCGCGTTGGCCACGACGCGGGCGCGCCGGGCGACGTCGGTCGGGAGTGGCGTGGTCAGGGTGGTGAGGGTCCTGGCGATGACGTCGTCGGTGAGGTCGAGGTGGGCGAAGGCATGGCGCAGCCCGCGGCGTGCCGTGACCGACTGCGGGCCCGCCCCGAGGTGGGCGAGCGACAGCGCGAGGGCGGCGAGCTCCTCGGCTGTCAGCGTGTGCCGTATGACGTTGGCCATACCTCGACCATAACGACGAGCACTGACAATTTTCCGAACGCGTTCTCGGAATGTTCCGGTATCCAGATGGACAGATCTTCCTACCGGGACAGCTGCGTCAGGTCCCGGGAGGCGCCGGTGGAGGCCGAGGTGGTGAGGGCCGCGTACGCCTGCAGGGCCGCGGTCACGGGCCGCCGCCGGTCGCGCGGACGGTAGCCGCCGACCTCGGCCAGCAGCTTCTCTCGCCGGGCCGCCAGCACCTCGTCGGAGACCTTGAGCTCGATCGACCGGCCCGGGATGTCGATCTCGATGAGATCGCCGTCCTCGACCAGGCCGATGGCGCCGCCCTCGGCCGCCTCGGGGGAGATGTGGCCGATGGACAGGCCGGAGGTGCCGCCGGAGAACCGCCCGTCGGTGATCAGCGCGCACGCCTTGCCGAGACCGCGGCCCTTGAGGAAGCTCGTCGGGTACAGCATCTCCTGCATGCCGGGACCGCCCTTGGGGCCCTCATAGCGGATGACGACGACGTCGCCCTCCTTGACCCGCTTGCTGAGGATGCCGTCGACGGCGTCCTCCTGGGACTCGAACACCACCGCAGGGCCGGAGAACCGCCAGACCGACTCGTCCACGCCGGCCGTCTTCACGACGCAGCCATCCTGCGCGATGTTGCCGTAGAGCACGGCGAGGCCGCCGTCGCGGGTGTAGGCGTGCTCGACGTCGCGGATGCAGCCCGCCGACCGGTCGAGGTCGAGCTCGTCCCACCGGGCGTCCTGCGAGTACGCCTTGACGGTCCGGACGTTGCCCGGGGCCGCGTGCCACATCTCCATCGCCGCGTCGGTCGCCTCAGGGGACTTGGGGTCCCAGGCGGCGAGGTGCTCACGCAGGGACGAGGAGTGGATGCTGTGCACGTCGCGGTGGAGCAGGCCGCCGCGGTCGAGTTCGGCCAGGATGGCGGGGATGCCGCCCGCCCGGTGCACGTCCTCGATGTGGTACTTCGCGGTGGCCGGGGCGACCTTGCACACGCACGGCACCCGCAGCGAGACCTCGTTGATCTCCTTGAGCCCGAAGTCGACGCCGGCCTCGCGGGCCGCGGCGAGCAGGTGGAGGATCGTGTTGGTCGAGCCGCCCATGGCCACGTCGAGCGCCATGGCGTTCTCGAACGCGTCGCGGGTGGCGATGCTGAGCGGCAGGACCGACTCGTCGTCCTGCTCGTAGTAGCGCCGGGTGATATCCACGATCGTGCGGCCGGCGTCCTCGAACAGCGTCTTGCGGGCCTTGTGGGTCGCCAGGATCGTGCCGTTGCCGGGCAGCGCCAGGCCGATGGCCTCGGCGAGGCAGTTCATCGAGTTGGCGGTGAACATGCCGCTGCAGGAGCCGCAGGTGGGGCAGGCGTTCTCCTCCATCTCCAGCAGCTCGGCGTCGGAGACGGAGTCGTCCGCCGCGGCGATCATCGGGTCGATGAGGTCGAGCTTCTTGCCGGGGATCTTGCCGGCCTCCATCGGGCCGCCGGAGACGAAGACGGTCGGGATGTTGAGCCGGAAGGCCGCGAGCAGCATGCCGGGCGTGATCTTGTCGCAGTTGGACACGCAGATCAGCGCGTCGGCGCAGTGGGCGTTGACCATGTACTCGACCGCGTCGGCGATCAGCTCCCGGGACGGCAGCGAGTAGAGCATGCCGCCGTGGCCCATCGCGATGCCGTCGTCCACGGCGATCGTGTTGAACTCGCGGGGGATCGCCCCCGCCTCGCGCACCGCGGCGGAGACCACGTCGCCCACCTCGCGCAGGTGGACGTGTCCGGGGACGAACTGGGTGTAGCTGTTCGCGACCGCGATGATCGGCTTGCCGAGGTCGCTGCCGGCTACGCCCGTCGCCCGGAGCAGCGCCCGGGCACCGGCCATGTTCCTGCCGTGCGTGACCGTACGTGACCTGAGCGCGGGCATCGGCGAGCTCCCATCCGAAGACTACGAGTCCTCAAATGGTACGACCGCCGCCCGCCCGGTGAGACCCTGTGTCCACTACTCGGGATAACGCGCCGGAAGAACCCGCTCGGCCGCCCGGAAGATCGCCTCGATCTCCGCGGTCGTGAGCGACCGTTCCCGCTTGGTGATCCACTTGCGCACCAGCCCGCCGGAGAACACGTCGACGTCCCGGATGTTGAGAATGCGCCACGGGATCGCCGGGCCGTAGATCGCCAGCGAGGGCACGACGGTGATCTCGCGGCCGAGGGCCTTGCTGATCAGGTCGCTGGCCTGGGCGGCCTCCCACCGGGCCTCGTCGAGCCTCGGCTTGCGGTTGAACGGGCCGTGGAACAGCTTGCGGTGCGACTGGACCCGGACCGGCAGCCGCTTGTCCCACTTCTCCGAGTCGACCGCGTACACACCGGTCGGGCCGACGACCAGATGGTCGATCTGGGCCTCGCTGCCGGGGATGGCCCGGGCGTGCAGCGTCTTGTAGCCGTTGCGCTCCAGCTTGCGCAGCTGCGCCTCGGTGCGCCGCTCGGCCGCCGACGCGCGCCGCCAGGCGGGGACGGACGACACCGTCTGCGCGCGGTAGACCGCGTCGGCGATGAAGGCGAGGACGGCGACGGTGAGGCCCATGCGCCAGCTTCCCAGCAGGATCCCGAACACCAGCCCGGCGGCCGCCGCTATCAGAGCCCGGCGCCGCAGATGCCGGTATCGCGGATCCTGCGCGAGACTCCGGAGGGACGCGCGCTCAACCGGCGCGTACTCGGAGGCTGACGCGTCAGCCGGCGTCGTCGGGCTCTCCGCCCGCTCCTCGGCGTGGTCACTCACCCAGATTGGTGACACATCGTGACCGTCTTCTGGCGCTAGACCGGTATCCACATCACTCACGGTAGTTGAGCCGTCGGCGGCTTGCCTAGTGTTGGATGGTTCATACTTTTGTGGCCTGCTTCTGCCGGTTCGGAGCACTCCGGCAGGGGTATCTTCTCTAGATATCTTCGTCCGCGCAGCCTACGGTTGCGTTACGTGACGCACATCCACGACCTTACCGTCCTGCAGCAGGCGGCGGCCGTAAGATCCCGTGAACTGTCTCCCGTCGAGATCACCGAGCACTATCTGGAGCGCGTCGAGCGGCTCAATCCGCAGGTCGGCGCGTTCGTGACGGTGACCGCCGACCGGGCGCTCGCCCAGGCCCGCGAGCAGGAGGCCCTGCTCGCCGCGTCCGGTGGCGACGATCTTCCGCCGCTGCTCGGTGTGCCCGTCCCGATCAAGGACCTCAACTTCGTGAAGGACGTGCCGCTCCGCTTCGGCTCCGCGGCGTACGAGGGCTTCGTCGCGCCCGTTGACGACAGTGTGGTGGAGCGGCTCCGGAGCGCCGGCACGATCATGCTCGGCAAGACCGCCACACCCGAGTTCGGGCTGCCCTGCTACACCGAGACGTACGTGAGCGAGCCGGCCCGCACGCCCTGGGACCCGTCCAGGTCGGCCGGCGGGTCGAGCGGCGGAGCGGCGGCGGCCGTGGCGGCCGGGCTCGCCCCCGCCGCGCACGGCAGCGACGGCGCCGGATCCGTCCGCATCCCGGCCTCCGTCTGCGGTCTATACGGCATCAAGCCCACCCGGGGCCGGATCTCGTCCGCGCCGATCATCCCCGACCTCGCGGGCATGTCCACGAGCGGCCCCCTCGCCCGTACGGTGGCGGACGCGGCGGCGCTGCTCGACGCCATGGCACACAACAACCCGGGCGACCTCTATCACGCCCCTGCGCCCGGCCTCGGCTCCTTCTCGGCGTACGTGGACCGTGAGCCGGGCCGGTTGCGGATCGCCCGGTACGCGACCCCGGCCGTGCCGGGGGCCGAGATCCACCCCGATGTGCTGGCGGCCTACGAGAGCGCGTCCGCGCTGCTGGAGTCGCTGGGCCACGAGGTGGTGGACATCCCGTCGCCGTTCGGCGAGGACATGGTGCCCCACTTCGTCACTCTGTGGGTGAGCTTCGCCTGCCTCCATCCGGTGGCCCCGGAGCTGGAGCCGAAGCTGCGCCCGTTGACGGCCTGGCTGCGCGAACGCGGTTTCGCGGTCTCCGCCCCCGCCTTCCTCCAGGCCCAGTCGGCCCTGCAACTGGCGACCCGCCTCGCCCTGCTGGTCACCGACGAGTACGACGCCGTGCTCTCCCCGACCGTCACCGCGCCGCCGGTGCCCGTGGGCTGGTTCGAGGACGTCGACTCCCCGGAGGAGACCTTCGAGCGGATGAAGCGGTTCGCGCCGTTCGCCGCCGTCTGCAACGTGAGCGGCCAGCCCGCGGTGAATCTGCCGCTGCACTGGACGCCCGGCGGGCTGCCGATCGGGGCCATGCTGGCCGGCCGCCACGGCGACGAGGGCACGTTGATCTCGTTGTCGGCCCAGGTGGAGCGGTCGGCCGGCGGGTTCTGGGGCGACCGCCGCCCGTCCATGTGGTGACCCGCCGGGGCCGCGAAGAAGACCGGCGGCCGTCCCCCGGGGCTCCGGGGGACGGCCGTCTCCGGCCACGGCTCAGGCCGAGGCGTCCCTGGCCTGGGCGCGGAGCGCGCGGCTGACGCCGTCGGCGCCCTCCAGCAGCAGCCGGCGCAGCGCGTGCGGGGGCTGGGTGGCGCTGATGCGGTCCTGGGTGGCCGCCACGGTCTCGGGCCTGATGAGCAGGGCGGGGTAGCACCCCACGGCGAAGCTCTGCGCCGTGTCGGAGGTCCACTCGCTCCAGACGCGCCCGACCTCGTCGAAGTAGCGGTCCGCGTACGGCTCCAGCAGGTCGACGTGGTGGGGATCCATGAAGCCGCCGATGGTGGCCCGCAGCACCGCGCCGCTCAGCGTGCCGCCCAGGATGCGGTCCCACGTCTCGGCCTTGGCCTCGGGGGTCGGGATCGCGGCCCGGCTCATCGCGGCCGACCGCTCGCCCGTCGCGGTCGCGTCGCGCGCCAGCTCGGCGTCGATCTCGGCCGCTCCGAGCACGCCGCCCGACACCAGGGCGTGCGTCAGGGTCCACCGCAGGTCGGCGTCGACCGTCAGGCCCTCGGGCACGGCCTCGCCGTCCAGGACGCCCTTCAGGAACGCCAGGTCCTCGGGCGAGGTGGCGACGGCGGCGAACGCGTTGACGTAGGCGAGCTGGTGGTCCGAGCCGGGCTCGGCGCCGGTGGCCAGGCGGCGCAGGGCGGCCGCCAGGGTGGACAGCCCGGCCGTGCGCCAGGCCGGGTCGGCGTACTGCTGGACGGCCAGGCGGGCCTGGCGCAGCACGGTCTGCAGGACCGTCATGTCACGCACGGCGTCGATGTTGGCCACGACCAGCTTGACGTAGTCGCGGGTGGCCATCTCGGCGTCGCGGGTCATGTCCCACGCGGCCGACCAGGACAGGGCGCGGGGCAGCGACTCGGTGAAGGCGGCGATGCCCCCGTCGACCAGGGTCCGCAGGGAGCGCTCGTCGAGGCGGACCTTCGCGTAGGTGAGGTCGTCGTCGTTGACGAGCACGAGGTCGGGCTGGACCTCGCCGACCAGCTCGGGGACGGCGGTGCGGGCGCCCACGACGTCGAGCTCGACCCGGCGGGTCCTGGTCAGCACGCCGTTCTCGAGGGAGTAGAGGCCGATGGCGATCCGGTGGGAGCGGAGCGTCGGGTGCTCGGCCGTGGCCTCCTGGAGCACGTCGAAGCTCTGGAAGCGGCCCTCGGCGTCGACCGTGAACGACGGGCGCAGGGTGTTGACGCCGGAGGTCTCCAGCCACTCCTTCGACCAGGCCGACAGGTCGCGGCCCGAGGTCCGCTCCAGGGCCGAGAGCAGGTCCTGCAGGGTCGTGTTGCCCCAGGCGTGCTCGTTGAAGTAGTCGCGGACGCCGGCCAGGAAGTTGTCGAGGCCGACGTACGCCACCAGCTGCTTGAGCACCGAGGCGCCCTTGGCGTACGTGATGCCGTCGAAGTTGACCTCCACCGCCTGCATGTCGGGGATGTCGGCGGCGATCGGGTGGGTCGACGGGAGCTGGTCCTGCCGGTACGCCCAGGCCTTCTCGACGTTGGCGAACGTCGTCCAGGCGCCCTGCCCCCAGCGGGTGGCCTCGGCCTGGCACAGGACGGACATGTAGGTGGCGAACGACTCGTTCAGCCACAGGTCGTCCCACCAGCGCATGGTCACGAGGTCGCCGAACCACATGTGCGCCATCTCGTGCAGGATGGTCTCCGCCCTGCGCTCGACGACGGCGTCGGTGACCCGCGAACGGAAGACGTAGTCCTCCAGGAACGTGACCGCCCCCGCGTTCTCCATCGCCCCGGCGTTGAACTCGGGCACGAAGAGCTGGTCGTACTTGCCGAAGGGGTACCGCAGGCCGAAGACGCGGTGGTAGAAGTCGAAGCCCTGCCGGGTGACCTCGAAGATGTTGTCCGCGTCGAGGTGCTGGGCGAGGGAGCGCCGCACGTAGACGCCGAGCGGGATGCCGTCGTGCTCGTCCCGCACGACCGCGTACGGCCCGGCGATCAGCGCCGTGATGTAGGTCGACATGACCGGCGTGGGCGGGAAGTGCCAGCGCTTGGCGGCCTGAAGGGTGCCGTGCCTGCCGTGGTGCTCGTCGAGCTCCTCGACCGAGTCGGGGGCGGCGTTGGACACCACTTCCCAGGCGCCGGGCGCGAGGACGGTGAGCTCGAACGTCGCCTTGAGGTCGGGCTGGTCGAAACAGGCGTACATGCGGTGCGCGTCGGCCGTCTCGAACTGGCTGTGCAGGTAGATCTGCTGGTCGACGGGGTCGACGAAGCGGTGCAGCCCCTCGCCGGTGCGCATGTAGGAGGCGTCGGCGTCGATGCGCAGCTCGTTGTGCTCGGCGAGGCCGGGGAGCGGGAAGCGGCCCTTCTCCGCGTCGTAGGCGCTGACGTCCAGCTCATCGCCGTTCAGCACGACCTTGCGCACGTGCGCCCCGTGAAGATCGATGAACGTGTCCGCCCCCGGCCGGCGCGAGCTGAAGTGGACCGTGGTGATGCTCTCGAACCGTTCCTCGCCCTCGGTCAGGTCGAGCTCGACCTGATAGGACCGGACCTCGAGCAACCGGGAGCGCTCCCGGGCCTCGTCACGCGTCAGATTGCCTGCCACACCTGCTCCTCATCGCGTATTCACTCCCCCGATCCCCGTCGCCCCTTCGCGAGAGGGATTGCATGAATCCTGCCACGGCATCCCGACACCATGGCATTCGATATTTCACCTGCCTGTGTTGCGGGGAAATTCTCTGCCCCGATTCGGTGCCGGAGAACCCCTGGTGCGGGGTGCCGATGAAGATCGACGATCATCGTGTCCGGCCCAACGGGTATGGACGGTTTCCGCATGACAGCGCGCGTGCGCTCGCCATCCGGAGCCCTCCACGCGAGGATGAGGGAATGCGTCAGCTCTACGTCAACGGGGCGTGGGTCCCCTCCTCGTCCGGTGAGACCGTCGACGTGATCAACCCCGCGACGGAGGAGGTCCTCGACCAGGTCCCGGCCGGCAGCAGGGCGGACGTCGAGGCGGCCGTGGCCGCGGCCCGGGACGCCTTCCCCGAGTGGTCGGGCACCTCCCCGGAGCGGCGGGCCGGCTATCTCGCCGAGGCGGCGCGGCTGATCGAGGAGCGCGCCCCCCGGATCGCCGAGACGATCGCCGCCGACGTGGGGGCGCCGCTGCCGTTCGCCCTGAAGGCGCAGACCCTGCTGCCCGCGAAGGTGCTCGCGTCGTACGCGGACCTGCTCGGCCGGTACGCCTTCGACGCCGGCAAGGTGGGCAACTCGCTGATCGTGCGCGAGCCGGTGGGCGTGGTGGGCGCGATCACGCCGTGGAACTATCCGCTCAACCAGGTGATCTGCAAGGTGGCCCCCGCGCTCGCCGCGGGGTGCACGGTCGTGCTGAAGCCGAGCGAGGTGGCGCCGCTCGCGGTCTACGCGCTGGCCGAGATCTTCCACGAGATCGGCCTGCCGCCCGGGGTGGTCAACATGGTGAGCGGCCACGGACCGGTCGTGGGTGAGGCGATCGCGGCGCACCCCGGCGTCGACATGGTCTCGTTCACGGGTTCCACCCGGGCCGGACGGCGGGTGGCCGGGCTGGCGGCCGAGACGATCAAGCGGGTCGCCCTCGAACTCGGCGGCAAGTCGGCCAACGTCATCCTGCCGGACGCCGACCTCGAGACCGCGGTGAAGGCGGGTGTGGCGGGCGCCTTCATCAATTCGGGCCAGACCTGCTCGGCCCTGACGCGGATGCTCGTCCACTGGGAGCAGTACGACGAGGCGGTCCGGCTGGCGGTCGGCTTCGCCCGCGCGTACACGGTGGGCGATCCGCTGGCCGAGGGCACCCGGCTGGGGCCGCTCGTCTCCGCGGCCCAGCGCGACCGGGTGATCAGGTATCTCAACCAGGGACAGGAGGAGGGCGCCCGCCTGGTGCTCGGGAGCACCGACAACCCGATGGACCGCGGCTACTACGTCGAGCCGGCCATCTTCGCGGGCGTCGAGCCGGGGATGGCCGTCGAGCAGGAGGAGATCTTCGGGCCCGTCCTGTCGATCGTGCCGTTCGCCACCGAGGACGAGGCCGTGCGGATCGCCAACGGCACGCCGTACGGGCTGGCGGGCGCGGTGTGGGCGGCGACCGAGGAGCGGGCGCTCGCGGTGGCCCGGCGGCTCAGGACCGGCCAGGTGGCCGTGAACGGAGGCCGCCACAACCCGCTGGCGCCCTTCGGCGGCTACAAGCAGTCCGGGGTGGGCCGCGAACTGGGAGAGGCCGGGCTGGAGGAGCATCTGGAGGTCAAGGCCATCCAGCTGTGACGCCCGGGGATCTCCGGCCGCGCCGCGGCGATCGGGGCGTCGAAGGTCAGGGGTCCCGCGTCAGGGCGTCCGGAGCAGGATCGCCCGGCGCTCGTCCTTGCCCAGGCGGTCGACGTACAGCGTCCCGTCGAGGTGGTCGACCTCGTGCTGGAAGCAGCGGGCGAGCGTGCCCCTGGCCTTCACGGTGACGGGGCGGCCGAGGCGGTCGAGGCCGCGGACGGTGACGCCGGCGGCGCGGGGCGTGCGGGCGTAGAGCGGCTTGCGGCTCTCCTTGTCCGGCACCGACAGGCAGCCCTCCTCCTCGACCACCACTTCGGGGTCGTCGACGGCCAGCTCCGGGTTGATCACATGGCCCTTGCGGTTGCCGACCTCGTAGACGAACAGCCGCCTGCCGACGCCGATCTGCGGCCCGGCGAGGCCCACGCCGTCCGCCGCGTACATGACGGTGAACATCTCGTCGATCAGTCGCCGCAGCTCCCGGTCGAACTCGGTCACCGGCTCCGCCGGGCTGCGCAGGACGGGATCGCCGACGTAACGGATCTCACGCATGACGCTTCTGCCTCTCGGGGCGGCCCATCTTGAGGGTGTAAGGGGCTGTTGTCACTTTGGGCTCTTACTCTAGTGCAGCCCCGGGGTCGAGTGCTCCGATGAGACCTGGGAAACTTGTGGGGTGCGTGTCTACATCGGTGCCGATCATGCCGGCTATGAGCTCAAGAACCATCTCGTGATGTGGCTCAAGGGCCAGGGTCACGACGTCGTCGACTGCGGGCCCTTCGTCTACGACGCGGAGGACGACTATCCGCCGTTCGTGCTGCGCGCCGCGGTGGGCGTCGCGGAGGACCCCGGCGCCCTGGGGGTGGTGATCGGGGGATCGGGGAACGGCGAGCAGATCGCGGCCAACAAGGTGCGGGGCGTCCGGGCGGCCCTCGCCTGGAGCGAGGAGACGGCCCGGCTCGGGCGGGAGCACAACGACGCCAACGTCATCAGCCTGGGGGCCAGGATGCACACCCCGGAGGAGGCGGCGCGCTTCACCGAGATCTTCCTGGCGACCCCGTTCTCCGGGGCGGAGCGCCACGCCCGCCGCATCCGGCAACTCGCCGGCTACGAGTTGACGGGGGAGCTCCCGCCGCTGCCCTGACGGGCGGATTCGTCCGAGGGCTGGTCGAGGCGAGTGTCGCGGCCCCGGCGGCTGTCCCGCCGGGGCGTCTCGTCGCGCAGCGGCCGCCGGTCGGCGGCGTCCTGATGCTCCTGGCCGGGGCGGGACACGTCCCGTGCCCGCATCGCGGTGACCGCGGTGATCTGCAAGTTCTGGAGCGCCATGCCCCGAGACTACCCGGAGGCCGCGCGACGGCTGCCCGGAGGCTGCGCGACGGCGCTCAGAAGACCAGACCCGCCCAGGGCTTGGGGTCCCAGCTCATCGCCGTGGAGAGCTCGCGGGCCGCGCCCTTCCGGTGCTCGCGCACGAGGCCCGCGCCGGCGAACGCCTGGAGGGGCCGTCCGCCCAGGTAGGCGGCGCCGAGAACGTCGACGGGCAGCGACAGGTCGGGGGCCTGGTCGGTCCGCTCGCAGGCGCCCTTCTCCGTGTCGAGCCGCCACCGGCCGGAGTTCCACGGGCACACCCGGTCGTCGACCTCGATGACCAGGTCGGCGGGCGCGGCGTACGTCCGGGACGCCAGCGCCCGCCCGACGTCCACCAAGCGGATCCACAGCTCGTCGAGCCATCCCGCGTTCAGGTTCCGGGGCTCGGCGAGCAGGTGAACGATCGGATCGTCCACCGGACGGCTCACCGCGTGCACGTGCGAGCACAGGTCCCGGTCGAGCACGCTGCGCCAGGTCAGGGCGTACGCGGCGGGGTCGGTGGCGAACAGCTCGAACAGCTGCACCTCGCCGTCGGGGACGTCGTGGTCGGTCGTGCCCCGCCTGACGCGGAAGAGGGCGTAGCCGCGCGGCCCCGCGTCGTCCTCCACGATCATGCAGCGCAGCGGGCCGTTCCCGCCCCGCGCGTGGTCGGAGTCGTTCAGGACCTCCACCCGCCAGGTCGCGTCGGATCGGGCGTACAGACCGGGGCGGTCGCGCACCACGGCGTCGAAGACCCGCCGCAGGTCGGCGTGCGCCTCCAGGGGCTGTGCCACGCGGAGCCGCAGCGACGGGTCCGCGGGGGCGCCCGGCACGAAGGCGGACCCTCGGGTCGGAATGCGGAAGAACAGGTTGTCGGCCGCCCTGCCGTACCCGAACCGGCCGTAGATGCCGGCCTCGCTCGCGTACAGGGCCGCGACGGCCTCTCCCTTCGTGTGAAGGTCGTCGAGCTGTCTGCGCATCAGCGCCGACAGCACGCCCCGCCGCCGATGCGACGGCAGGACGGCGACACTCGTCACCCCGGCCACCGGGATGGGGCCCCCTGGCACGGTCATGGTGAAGGACAGGGCCCCGGCGGTGCCGACCAGGAGGTCGCCGTCGACGGCGGCCAGGCACCGGCCGATCTCCACGACCTCCTTCCACTTGTCGGCGAGCTCAAGGGGATAGGAGGAGTTGAACGCCTCGTAGGCGACCCCGATGAAGGCCGGCCACTCGGCGTCGGAGAGAGGGCGCACCGTGAAAGTCACGGGGTCAGGGTAGGCGGGGGCCCTCCGGGGAAGCCACGGAATATCCGTGCTGGATGATCAAGGGGTTGGTCAAGCCGGTGCCCTCGGCGCGGGCGGGCCGATACAGTCGAGCACATCATGAGTTCCCGTTCGGCGCCGCTCGTCCCTCCACGGCTGCGCGCGCTCCTGGTGCGCGTGCCGCTCCTGGTGCCGCTGGTCCGTCTGGTACGGAGGAGCTGGGCGCAGGACCGCACGCTGCTCGGCGCCATGGTCGTCGCGACCCTGGTCATCGGGGTCCTGGCCGCCGAGGTGTCGGCGTACTGGTTCTCTCCGTCGCTGCTGATCCTCCTCACCCTGCTCGGCGGGCTCCGGCTGCGGCTGCGCAGCCTCGCCGTCCTGCTGGTCGCGGTCGCCGCGTCGCTCACGTACATGGGACAGGTGCGCGGCGTCGGCAACGTCGGCCCGGGACTGCTGATCACGATGGCCTTCACCGCGGCGCTCGCCTGGGCTATGTCGCGCATCCGGGGCAAGCTCGGCGTGCAGGGTCTCCGGGGCGACGCCATGCTGCTCGACCTGCGCGACCGCCTCAAACGGCAGAGCGAGCTGCCCCCGCTGCCGAAGGACTGGGGCGGCAAGGTGGTGCTCAAGCAGGCCGGGGGGTCGTCGTTCGGGGGCGACTTCGTGGTCTCCATGCGGGTGGGCGACCTCGTCGAGGTGGCGGTCGTCGACGTCTCCGGCAAGGGCGTGGACGCGGGCACGCGGGCGCTCATGCTGTCGGGCACGTTCGGCGGGCTGCTCGGCTCCGTCGACGACTTCCTCGGCGCGTGCAACTCCTACCTGCACCGGCAACTGGGCGACGAGGGCTTTGTCACCGCCGTTCACCTGAGCCTCGACCTGGCCACGGGTGAGTACACCATCACCTCGGCCGGTCATCCGCCCGCCGTGCGGTTCGACGCGGGATCGGGCACGTGGCGCGTGTCGACGTCCAAGGGCGTCGTGCTCGGCGTGGTCCCGGACCTCCACTGCGAGACCGACAGCGGGGTGCTGCGCAAGGGCGACGCGCTCATGCTGTTCACCGACGGCCTCATCGAGCAGCCGGGCCGCGACATCGACGCCGGGCTCGACCGGCTGCTGGGGGAGGCGGAGCGGCTGCTGCCGTCCGGATTCCGCGACCGGGCCCGCCAGCTCGTGCAGTCGATGACGTCCGGGCACAACGACGACTGCGCGCTCGTCCTGATCTGGCGTCCGTGACGCTGCGTAGGCGGCGCGGCCTGCCGCCGGGACCGCGTCGCGGTCCGCTGTCCCCTACCGGGAAGGCCGGACCGCCGTAACGCGAAGCACACCGTGCCGTAACCGTGACAGCCGTACCGGTCACGGATTGTAACTACTCATGTACGATTCGTTCACGGAGTCACCGGCGGGTCCCATCACCCGTGGGTGATCCCCCGCACGGCTGACATGAGGGCGTCCGGATGAGGGGCGGAACGGCGTGGACCAGCGATGTGAGCTCTACTCTCGCACCGACTCGCTCTTCTACGACGCGCCCCCGGCAGGCTCTCCGCAGATCCCGGACATACCGGAGATCCCGTCGTATCAGGTGCGGGCCGTCGTCCACGCGTCCGTGCGCGGCCGGGTGCTCCTCGCCGCGGAGCCGGGCACGGGAGACGTGGTGGTGTTGAAGGAGACGTGGCCGTCCTCCGGACGCGGTGACGGGACGCACTGCCGCGCGGAGCGGGAGCGGGCGGCGCTCGTACGGCTCGCCGGGCTCGGCGTCGCCCCCGCGCTCAGGGGAGACGTCACGGCCGGGGGACACCGGTTCCTGGTGCTGGAGCGGGTGCCCGGAGAGACCCTCAGCGAGGTCCTGCGGTCCCGCCATCCGCTGCGGCGGGCCGACGGGGGCGACGTGGCCGAGCACGTGGCGTGGGTGATGGAGACCTGCGCCGCGGTCGAGGACGCGGTGACCATGATCCACGAGAACGGCCTGGTCCACGGCGGCCTCACACCGGGCGACGTCGTGATCCGCCCGGACGGCGGCGTCGCCTTGATCGACTTCGAGCGGGCCGCGCCCCTGGGCGACGCCACCCGCACCGGCCCGGGACCGGTCGTCCCGGCCGGCCTCACCGGGCTCGACGCGGACCGGTACGCCCTCGCCCGGCTGCGGTTCGCCCTGCTGCTGCCCGTCGCCGAGCTCTTCCTGCTCGACCCGGGCAAGGCCCCGGAGCTGGCCGACGTCGCGAACCGGCTTTTCGCGGCCCCCGCGTCGTTCCTGCGGCCGGCGGCGCGGATCATCGGCCGGGGCGAGCGCGGAAAGGCCCCGGCCGCCGGCGGCTGGGGGCAGTTGCGGGCCGCCATGGCCGGCGCCGTCCTGGCGTCCGCCACCCCCGAACGGGACGACCGGCTGTTCCCCGGGGATCCCGCCCAGTTCGACGGCCCCTGGGGAGGCCTCGGCTTCGCCCACGGCGCGGCCGGGGTCCTCTACGCGCTGCACGTCACGGGCGCGGGCCGCTTCCCGGAGCATGAGAGGTGGCTGATCGACCGGGCGCGGCGACTCGCCGCCGACGCGCCGCTGGGGTTCTACGACGGACTCCACGGGGTGATCCACGCGCTGGCCAGGCTGGGGCGCTGTGAGGAGGCGCTGGAGCTGTGGGAGGGCGCCGCCGGGCGGCCCTGGCAGGGTCTCGGCGCCGACCTCTTCCGTGGCCTCGCCGGCGTCGGCCTCAACCACATCTTCCTGGGCGACCTGAGCCGTGCCCTTGAGGCCGGCGCCCTGGCCGCCGAACGGCTGGACGTACGCGCCGGGGAGGCGGGGGACGACGCGCCCGCCGGGCTGATGCACGGGTCCACCGGGCCGGCCCTGCTGTTCCTGCGGCTGTTCGAACGGACCGGCGACGTGCGGTGGCTCGACGAGGCCGAGCGGGCGCTTCGGCAGGATCTGCGCCGCTGCGCGCCCCAGCCCGACGGGTCGCTCCAGGTGGTGGCCGGCCGGCGGGCCGTGCCACACCTCGGCGGAGGAGCGGTGGGCGTCGCATGGGTGCTGGGGGATCTCCTGCAGTACCGGTGCGATCCTGAGCTGGCCGCGGCCCGGGCGCGGCTCGACCTCGCGGCCCGGGCGCCCTTCCATCGTCACGCGGGCGTGTTCGCCGGCCGGGCCGGGATCATCGCGTACCTGTGCAGAGAACGGGCGGGCGGCTGGGGCAGGGAAGACCCGGAGGCGGCCCGCCAGCTCGCGGCGCTGTCGTGGCACGCCCTCGGCTACCGCGGGCATCTGGCCTACCCCGGCGACGGGCTCCTGCGGCTCTCCATGGACCTGGCCACAGGAACGGCCGGAGTGCTGCTCGCCGCCGGGGCGGCCCTGCATGGTGAGCCCGTCGGGCTTCCGTTCCTCGGCGGCGCGATGCCGACCGGCCCGGGCGGGCGCGCCGGGCGTGACGCGCCGTCCGCCGTCGAGGTGTGAGATCGCCCGGATTTCGCATCCTTGTGCGAGAAACCGGATGAACGTTTCAGCGGCGCGGATCACGGGCGTCGGCATCGTCTGGTGTGGCGGTGTTGTCCGCGCGTGCTAGATCCAGCCGGCGTCGGCCGCGATGCGGACCGCGTCCACCCGGCTGCGGGCCCCGGTCTTGTAGAGGACGCGGGACAGGTGATTGCGCACGGTGCCGACCGACAGGCGCAGCTCGGCGGCGATGTCGCAGGAGCGGGCCCCGCTGGCGGCGAGCCGCAGCACGTCGAGCTCGCGCCGGGTCAGCGGGTTGTCCGCCGTCTCCAGCGCGGCGACGGCCAGCTCGGAGTCGACGACCCGGCGGCCGGCGAGCATCTGGCGGATGCCGTCGGCGAGCTGCTCCGGCGCCACTTCGATGCTCATGTAGCCGAGCACGCCCGCCGCGAAGGCGCGCTTGAGATGTCCCGGGCTCGGCTGGCCCGACAGCACCATCACCCGGCACAGCGGGACCTTCTCCCCGAGCCTGGCGGCGGCGTTCAGGCCGTCCACACCGGGCAGGTCCGCGTCCACCACGGCCGCGTCGGGGCGCAGGTCGAGCGCGGCGGGGACGATGTCCTCGCCCGAGCAGACGTCGGCCACCACCTCCAGGTCGCTCTCGCCGTCGAGCGAGGCCACGAGGCCCCGTCGTACCAGCGGCAGGTGCTCGGCCACCAGGATCCGGATCACTACGCTCCCCTCGGGATGGTCTTCCACAGGGTGATCGACTGGATGCGCACTGTCAACGAAGTGTCCACATTAGGGCGGAGCATCGCAACCCGGACCACCTTCGGCTCACACGAAGCGAACATCGGGTGGGCTACGCTCGAAACGTGCGTCGTCTGCAGGGCACCGTCTCCGACCGTGGAGGTACGCGCTGATGAGCTGGCTATTCGTAGCCGGATTCGTGGTTCTCTTCGTCGGTCTGCTCGTCTCCATCGCGTTGCACGAGATCGGACACCTCGTCCCGGCCAAGTTGTTCGGCGTGCGGGTGACGCAGTACATGGTCGGCTTCGGGCCGACCATGTGGTCGCGGCGCCGGGGTGAGACCGAGTTCGGCGTGAAGTGGATCCCCCTGGGCGGCTACATCCGGATGATCGGAATGCTGCCGCCCCGGCCCTCGGACGACCCGCGCATGCTGCGCAGCGTCTCCACCGGCCCCTGGCAGGGTCTCATCGAGAACGCCCGGGCCGTCGCCCTGGAGGAGATCGGGCCGGGAGACGAGGACCGGGTTTTCTACCGCAAGCCCTGGTGGCAGAAGGTCATCATCATGTTCGGCGGCCCGGCGATGAACTTCGTGCTGGCCTTCATCCTCTTCGCGGTCGTGTTCATCGGCTTCGGCGTGCCCGTCGCCAAGCCGGTCGTGTCCTCGGTGTCGAAGTGCGTGATCCCGGTGACCCAGGTCGACCAGCGTGACTGCCGCGCCGGCGACCCCGCGACCCCCGCGGCACGCGCCGGCCTGCTGCCCGGCGACCGGATCACATCGGTCGGGGGAGCCCCGGTGAGCTCCTGGGACGACGCGACCCGGCGGATCCGTTCCCACGGGGCGGGCGCGACCACGCTGGGCGTCGTCCGGGAGGGCAAGCCCCTCACCCTCGACGTGACCCTGATCGCCCAGAACATGCCGGACCCTGACGACCCATCGAAGATCGACAGGAACGTCGGCTTCCTCGGGGTCGCCCCCGTCACGGTCGTGGAGCGGCCGGGCCTCGGATACGTGGCCGCCCAGATGGCCGACTTCACCGGACGCACCGCCGCCTCCATCGTGAACATCCCGAAGAAGATGGTGGGCGTCTGGGACGCGGCGTTCTCCGGCCAGAAGCGTGACCCCAACGGGCCCATCGGCATCGTCGGCGCCGGACGGATCGGCGGCGAGATCGCGGCGTCCGACCTGTCCGCCCAGAACAAGATCATGTTCTTCGTCAACCTGCTCGCCGGGCTCAACCTCGCCGTCGGCATGTTCAATCTGATCCCGCTGCTGCCGCTGGACGGCGGGCACATCGCGGGCGGGCTCTGGGAGGGGCTCAAGCGGGCCTTCGCCCGGGTGCGCAGGCGTCCGCTGCCCGGCTACGTGGATGTGGCGAAGGCCCTGCCGCTGACGTACATGATGGCCGCGCTGCTGGTCGTCATGGGCGGCCTGCTGATCTACGCCGACCTGGTCAACCCGGTGCGCATCTCCGGCTGACGGCTCCGCCGCTCTGGACGCGCCCCGAGAGCCGTGATCCGTTACGACTTCAATCGAGCTGCGGGCGCTGGGTGAAGGGCTCCCAGTGGACGGTGATGAGCCCGCCGTAGCGCCTGGCCAGCCTCCTGCGTAGATCTTGGTCGAACGCGTTCACCTCGAGAACGGCACGGTTGAGCTCCGGGTCGATCCCCATGCCCAGCGACGATTCCGTTTGCTCCATCGGTCCGTCCGGCGTCTCCGCCAACGCCGTCAACTCGGCCTGGCTGTTCTCGGCGGGTCGCGGCCGAGAAGCGATCGTGAATCGAACGCTCTTCCCGTCGGCCGAGTACGCCCCGGAGATCGGCAAGGCGGCCAGCGCTCGTCCCCGCTCGGTGACATAGGGCGCGACGAGCCGGTACGGGTCGTGCAGGATGTACGGCGGGGCGAGATCGTGCGAGTGGCTCTCGGCTCGCCGCTGGGCGATCTCCAGGGCGCGATTGAACGGCTCGATGCCCTCGTACGACCTGAGCAGGGCCAGGTTGACCGGGGTGAGGTAGACCTCGACGGCGTCGTTCGTCGCCGGCTGTACGATCACCCGCCCGTCCCCCGGGAGGAAGGCGGGCGCCGCCGCGACGACGTAGAGGGCGAGGAAGGTGAGGGGCAACCTTAATCGCATGCGCTCACGGCTCAGTACATCGAGATGTGCACGTGGTCGTAGTGGTTGGCGGTGATCCCGCCGCGGTCGGACATGGTCCGCCAGCCCGGATGGCCGAGGTTGTAGATCCTCTGTTGCCAGATGACGTACATGACGCCGAGCTTGCCGCCGTTCTTGATGGCCCACGCCGCGACGCTGTCGCCGAGGGCCTTCATCTCGGGCGTGGGCATCGACCCGCCGGAGCTCATCATGAAGTCGCAGGCGCGGCCGAGAGGGTGTTCGCCGCTGTTCTCGGCGCGGTAGCAGCCGACCGGGAAGCGCAGCGAGAAGTGCTGTTCGACCTCGCCCCGCATGAACCGCATGCGGGGAGTGATGTTGTCGGCTCCGGCGGGCAGTTCGGGCACCCAGCCGCCGCCCGCGCGGCGGCCCGGCGCGACCGGGATGAGCCGGTCGAGTCTCTCCTTGATCTGCTTGATCAGGTCTTCGGCGTCCGACCGCTGCCGGGCCACCTCCGCCGACTGCGTCTTGAGCTGGGCGGTGAGCGCCTTGGCCGCGTCGGCCGCGCGTTCCCGCTCGTCGCGGACTTGGTCGAACTGGGCGAGTCTCGCCTTCTGCTCCTCCTGCATCTGGTAGATGACCGTGGATCCACTCAGGTCGGGGAACAGGGTGTCGGTCTGGGCCTGGTAACTCAGCTGCGCCATCTCCCGGATGGTCTGCTCGACCCGGTTGTAGTTCGTCTGCGCCGTGGCGAGCCGGGCGCGGGCGGCCTTCTCGTCGTCGCGGGCCTTGGCGAGCGCCACCCGCTTGGCGTTGTAGTCGACGATCAGCCGGTTGACCTTCTTCTCCAGGCCGGCGAGCTGCTTCTTGAGGCTCGCCTCGGTCGGCTTGGGGTCGGCGTTGCCCGCGGTGGCGGTACCGAAGACGAGGCCGACGGCGGCGAGCACACCGCAGGTCAGGGAAATCGCGCGGGGCAGCGCCCACTCCTCTCCATATGCCGACCGGGTACGGGCCGGAGAAGCCCGGGCGCGACGCCATGACCCCAGGTTCTGATGTGGGTCCCCGGCCCCCGGGCGAGGCGCCCGGGATTAGGCGGGCCGCCTGTGGCGGCCGGTGCAGTGGATACTAGTGGGCGGCAAACAGCATGTGCCACCTCAAGTCGCAATCAATCGGAGACCTGGTCGTTATCGTGACTCACGGAGCAGGCGGGCCGCCTCCTCGGGCAGGACATCGTTGACGAAGGCGCCCATCGCCGACTCCGAACCGGCCAGATACTTCAGCTTGTTCGGCGCCCTTCTGATGCTGAACAGCTGGAGGTGCAGGTAGGCGAGGTCTCGCCGATGCGTCACCGGCGCCTGGTGCCAGGCGGAGATATACGGCATGGCCACCCCGAACAGCCCGTCGAGGCGGCGCAGCACGTCGGTGTAGATCGGGCCGAAGGCGGTGCGCTCCTCCGGCGACAGCGCCGGGATGTCGGGCACCTGGCGGTGCGGGTAAAGGTGTACCTCGAACGGGTACCGGGCGGCGGCCGGGACGAAGGCGGTCCAGTGCTCGTTGGACGCGACCACCCGGGGGCCCCTCCGCTCGGCGGCCAGCACGTCGGCGAAGAGATTACCTCCGCCGTGCCGCGCCGCGGCGTCGAGCATCTGGCGGGTCCGTGGGGTGACGTACGGGTACGCGTAGATCTGGCCGTGCGGGTGGGGAAGCGTGATGCCGATCTCCCGGCCGCGGTTCTCGAAGCAGAACACCTGCTCCACGCCGGGCAGCGCGGACAGCTCGGCGGTGCGGTCCGCCCACGCCTCCATGACCAGCTCGACCTGCTCGTCGGACAGGGAGCTGAAGGAGGCGTCGTGGTCGGAGGTGAAGCACACGACCTCGCATCTGCCGATGCCGGGCCGTACCTCGCTGAGGCCGCCCACCTGCTCGTACTCGCCCAGGTTGTAGCTGAACGACGGGAAGCGGTTCTCGAAGACGGCCACGTCGTACGCGGAGGGGATCTCGGAGCCGGGGTGCGCCGGGCAGAGCGGGCACTCGTCGGCGGAGGGGAGATGGGTGCGGGTCTGCCGGTGCCGGGCGACCGCGACCCACTCGTCCATCAGCGGGTCATAGCGCAGCTCGGACGCGAGCGGGCGTGGGGGCAGGTCGCGGGTGTCGGACGCGCTGTGGTCGGCGTCGTCGCGGCGGTCGAAGTAGATCAGTTCGCGGCCGTCCGCGAGATGGGTGATGGTGCGCTTCACAGTGCGGTCTCCAGCTTGCTGTCGAGCTCGTCGTCTGGCGACGGGTCGGCGATGACGAGTTCCCCCACGCGCTCGGTGAGCTCGGCCTGTGCCTCCGGGGGAAGGCCGGCGTCGCTCACCACCACGTGCGCCTCGTCCAGGGCGGCGATCGTGCTGATGCCGACCGTCCCCCACTTCGTGTGATCGGCCAGGACGACCAGTTGCTGCGCCGCGGCCACCAGCTCCCGGTCGGTCTCCGCTTCGAGCAGGTTGGGGGTGGTGTAACCGGCCCGGGAGCTCATCCCGTGGACGCCCAGCATGAGCGTGTCGACGTTGAGTGAGCGGATGGCGGCCACGGCGACCGGCCCGACGAGGGCGTCCGACGGCGTGCGCACGCCTCCGACCAGCACCACGGTCTGATCCGGCCGTCCTCCCCGATGGAAGACGTCGGCCACCTGTACGGAGTTGGTGATGACGGTCAGTTCGGGCACGTCGAGCAGGTGATGGGCCAGCGTCCACGTGGTCGTGCCCGCGGACAGCGCCACGGCGCCGCCCGGCCGGACGAGGCGTGCCGCCCGGCGGGCGATGGCCTCCTTCTCGGCCTGCTGCCGGACCGACTTGGCCGCGAAACCCGGCTCCTCCGTCGACCCCACCCCGGTCGTCGTGGCCCCGCCGTGGACCTTCTCGATCAGGCCTCGCTCCGCGAGCACCTCGAGATCACGCCGGATCGTCATGTCGGAGACCCCGAGGTCGCGCACCAGCTCCGCCACCCGGACGCCGCCGGTCCTGCGGACCTTCTCAAGGATCGCCTGCTGCCGTTGCTGGGCCAGCATCCACCACTCCTGTCAACACTTTCCAACAAATTATGCCATCTGGTGGGCGGAACTGTTTGAACGTGGTGCTCGATGGCCTGCACGTGGTGCTGAGTGCATTCTCCCTTGTCCGTCGTCGCGCTCAGGAGGAGAGTGGGCGAAAGCCGTACGTCACGGGAGGCGGGTGCCATGGGCAAGCGCGCACGGAAGTCGAAGGCCCGCAGGAAGAAGAAGGCCAACCACGGCAAGCGGCCCACCGGAGGCTAGCTCAGGGGTTCCTGCCCCAGGCGGAGAGGAGCCGATCCTGCTGGTCGGTGTCCCGCCAGGCTCGGTGACCGTCCCCGGTCGGCTCCGCCTGGGGGTAGTCCTCCTGCGTCCGCGCCGACCAGTCGGCGCAGGACGCGACGAGCTGGGGGTCGAGCCGCTCCGGCCCGCCGGTCGCCCGGGCGAGGTCCCAGGTGTGGATCAGGACGTCCGCGAACAACTCGGTGATGTACTCCTCGCCCACGACGTCGCCGAACGACAGGCGCGTCACGGCCGTGAGCGCGCCCTCGGCGTACACGGCCTGGATCGCGCCCTGCGCCGACACCTCGAACGCCTTGACCGGGTCGTCGCCGAGCACGTCGCCGTCGAACGCGTCGCCCATCTCGGCCGCGGCGCGCCCGCCGAGCAGTTCCGGCGCCCACAGGTTCTCGACCACGACATGGTTGACCAGGCCCCGGACGTCCCAGTCCACGCAGGGTGTCGGCAGCTCCCACTGATCGTCCTGAACGAGGTGGAGCCGGCTGCCGAAGCCGTCAAGCGCCCGGCGATACGCGTCTCGAATGTCGATCATGTCTCCTCCTCGCCAAGGAGCTCCCGATTCGACCGTATCTCTTCTGATGATCTGGTCCTACCGGTGATGGAGACGATCACGGCAAATGCTGCTCGACCCAGACGATCTTCCCGTACGGCATGGGGCGGGTTCCCCAGCGGTAGGCGAACCGCTTGACAAGCTGGAGCCCCCGGCCGGTGTCCTCGTCCGCGGTGGCCGATCGCGGAGCGGGCGTCACCGGCGAGCCGTCGGCGACCTCGATCACCAGCGTCCTGCCGCGCAGCAGGCGCAGCTCGATCGGCGGCCAGCCGTGCTTGAGGGCGTTGGTGACCAGCTCGCTCACGATGAGCTGGGTGGCGTCCGCCAGCGCGCCGAGCCCCCAGCTCGCCAGCGTGGCCCGCACGAAACGGCGGGCGTGCGAGACGAAACGAGGGTCGGAGGGCAGCGGGCACACGGCGATCTCGTCCGGATCGAGCTCGCGGACCCGGGCGACCAGCAACGCGATGTCGTCGCGGTCGTGGCCGGAGCGCTGGCGACTGATGATCACATCGCACATGTCGTCCAGGTCCTCGACCCGGCCGGCCAGCAGGCGGCGCAGCGCCATGATGCCCGAGTCGAGATCGCGCTTCCGGCTCTCGACCAGGCCGTCGGTGTAGAGAGCCAGCACCGCGTTCGCGGGCAGGACCAGCTCGCGCATCTCCAGCGGCTCGCTGCCGATCCCGAGCGGCAGGCCGGGCGGCAGGTCGATGACCTCGGTGGAACGATCGGGATGGAGCAGGACCGGAGGCATGTGCCCCGCCCGGGACAGCGCGCAGTTGCGGGTCACCGGGTCGTACACGGCGTAGATGCAGGTGGCGATCTGGGTGGGGTCGAGGTCCTGGCTCATCAGGTTGAGCCGGAACAGCACCTCGTCGGGTGGCAGGTCGAGGCTGGCGAGCGTCCGCGCGGCGGTGCGCAGCTGGCCCATCGTCGCGGCGGCTCTGGTGCCGTGCCCCATGACGTCGCCGACCACCAGCGCCGTACGGCATCCCGGCAGGGGGATCACGTCGTACCAGTCGCCTCCGACCCCCGTCAGGTCGCTGGCCGGTAGATAGCGCGAGGCGATCTGCATGCCGAGCGGCTGGGGCAGCTCCGCGGGGAGCAGGCTGCTCTGCAGGGTGAGGGCCGTACGGCGTTCGCGCGTGTAGAGCCTGGCGTTGTCGATACAGACGGCCGCCCGCGCCGCGAGGTCCTCGCCGACGGTGACGTCGGCCTCCTCGAACCCCTGGGTGCCGGCTCGCCGCACGAACACGGCGCAGCCCAGCACCCGGCCGCGCGCCCGTAACGGCACCGCCAGGAAGGACGTCTCTGTGAGGAGTTCGAGCACCGGCTCCTCCCGGTCGATGCTCGATCCGATGAGCCGGGCGCTCTCCTTGTCGAGGGTCGGGTACATCAGTGGCTTCCCCGACGCCATGCACAGGGCGTGCGGGAGCCCCGCGGGATAGACGGTCGCCTCGTCGATCGGGAAGACGTCGATCCACGGCTGCGGATCTTCCGCCGCCACGCCGAGCGCGACCCGGCGCACCAGCATCGTCCCGTCCACCGGGCGGGTGGGCAGCTCGCCGTCGACGAGCAGCCGATCCTGGACCATCACGGCCGCGGCGTCGGCGAAACGCGGGACCGCCACGTCGACCAGTTCGCGGCTGGTCTCCGCGAGGTCGAGCGTGCTGCCGATCCGGCGGGTCGCCTCGTTGAGGAACGCCAGCCTTTCGTGTGCTGACGAGGCACTGCTACGGCGCCATTCGGCCCGGCTCCCCGGGGCGGGGGCCTTGATGACGCAGTTCCGATTCAACGGCTACTCCGGCGAGAGGGGTGGTATCCCAGAATCGTATGGAGCCGGTACCTCGTATTTCAGCTTTTTAGAGCGAGTGGTGCAGTCATATCGGACGGGTTTCAACGGCCGGAAGGTGTGCGAGCACCCCATCGATACGTTTCCGCGGGGTGGAGACGACCTCCAGGCGGTCGGCCGGATGCCGTTCGTACGCGGTCGGGTCGAAATGGCGGAGACCGGTCAGACGCTGCCGCCGGACCGCCAGTAGACGTTGTCCTCCCGGCTCAGGAAGCACTCGTCGACGAGATGGCGCCGCAGGGCGGCGTAGTCGTCGTGAAACGCCCGCAGCATCACGTTGACCTCTTTCTCGGGGTAGCGGACGCCGGGCTCGAAGACCTGCGCGACATAGTCGAGCACCACGAGCCTCTTGCTCCGCTTGGACGGGATGGAGGTCAGCCGGCCGTTCACGAGGAACGTGTCCAGCAGGCTCGGCCGCTCCTGGGGCGACGCGCGCAGCAGCTCGCGGAACGCCTCAGGCCGTGCTCGCCACAGGTCACCGTCCGGTACGGCGAGGCCGCCGCGGGCCAGGCGGTCGATCGCCCGCGCGGTCTGGTCGGGGGTCAGCCCGGCGACCTTCTCGGGGGGTTCGCCGGGATACAGGACGAGAGCGGCGAACGCGCGCAACGTGTCCTCCTGGCCGAGCAGGCCGAGGAGACGTGAGACGTCCTTGTCGATCATCGTTTCACCGTACTTCCGACCGGTGTGGGCCCTCCGGGTTAGGCTCGGAGTGTAGGGCCATCGGACTCGCCGGGAGGTGCCCGTGCCCGCACGACTGGATCACACGATCATCCACAGTACCGACCGTTTCGCCTCGGCCCGTTTCCTCACCGATCTGCTCGGCGCGCCGGGACCGGGCGCGTTGGGGCCGTTCGCCACGGTCCCGCTCGCGAACGGCGTCACCGTCGACTACGCCGACGAGATCGTCAAGCCGGACCGGATCGTCATGCAACACCTCGCGTTCCTGGTCTCGGAGGAGGAGTTCGACCAGATCTGGGAACGGATCAAGGCCCGCGGCCTTCCGTACTGGGCCGATCCCGGTCACCGCGATCCGCAGCGGATCAACCACCGCCACCACGGGCGGGGCGTCTACGTCGACGACCCGGACGGCCACGCCATCGAGTTCCTCACCCATTCCTACGAAGCGGAGTGACCTGATCGGGGCCGGACTGCTTTCCTCTGAGGAAAGCCCATGGTACTTTCCTCGGAGGAAAGTGGTCCTATCGCTCCGGGATGGCCTCATGAACCCGCACGACGCGCAATCCTCTCTCGCCGGCATCCGCCACTTCGAGGACAAGACCCGCAAGGAGATCGTCCGCCAACGGTTCGCCCGCCCCTACGTCCTGCTCGCGGCTCTCGGGCTCTTCGTCGCCCTGGCGTCCCTCGACCTGCGCAACCCGTGGAGCACCGCCGCCCTGGTGCTCGGATTCGGCCTGTACGCGGCGGCGGGAGTCGTGCAGGAGCACCGCGCCCTCGTCCACCGGAAGCCCACCGGCCCGGAGTGGCTGTTCTGGGCGGGCGTGCTGGCCGGGCTCATGGTGTTGTTCGGCGTCTTCCGCATCGCCGCCTGGGCGTGGTTCGCCGTCCCCGCGCGGGGGTTGCTGTCCCAGGGCACGCTCGCCGCCGCGGCGACGGCGGTGGCGTACGTCGCGCTGACGCCCCTGGCCCGCCGGGCCGTCCAGAGGATCACCTGGCGCGGCGCGGGACGCGTCTGATGGATCCCTGCTTCGACGAGTTCATCCACGTCCCCGCCCGACTGTCGATCGTCGCCCTGCTCGCGCCGGCCGACTGGGTCGACTTCGGCTTCCTGCGGGACACCATCGGGACCAGCGATTCGGCGCTGTCCAAGCAGCTGTCGGCGCTGGCCGAAGCCGGCTATGTCACGGTGCGGAAGGACCAGCAGAGCCGGGCGCGGCGCACCTCCGTACAGCTCACCCCGGGAGGGCGGCAGGCGTTCCAGCGGCACGCGGCGGCGCTCGAACGGATCGTCGCCGCGGCCTCGGGCCTCGCGGCGGGCCCCGACGGCGGCGGGTGAATCGCCGCGCCGCCTTTCCGGCGCGCACGCCGATTCCGGGCGACCGTCGTCACCCAGAGACGGGGAAGGCCACCTCCGACCTGCGGAGGTGGCCTTCGACGTGCTCGAACACGGTCGGGGCGACAGGATTTGAACCTGCGACTTCTTGCTCCCAAAGCAAGCGCGCTACCAAGCTGCGCCACGCCCCGTCTCGCCGGGTACGCGAGCGCCCCGAGACTCCGGTACGCTTACGCCCTGACGACCGGTGAGAAGTCTAGACCAGACGGACACCGAGCGCGCGCGGACGTAGCTCAATGGTAGAGCCCCAGTCTTCCAAACTGGCTACGCGGGTTCGATTCCCGTCGTCCGCTCTCAGTGCGAAAGGCCAGGTCACCCCGTGCGGGGAGCCTGGCCTTCGGTTTGCCCTCAATCCGGCCGGCGGAGCCACCGCAGAGCGGCGTCGGCGCAGTCCTCGGGGGTGTTGTTGAAAGCGATGGCCGCGTCGGGCGCGTGCCGCCGGACCAGGTTGACCAGTCGCTCGAAGAATTCGAGCAACGGCTCATGCTTGCGGATGCCGCCCCCGATCACCACGCAGACGTAATTCCCGCGGGTGAGCGCCTCGGCGATGACTTCCTCGGGATTCTCGTCGAGAGCCACCAGGCACCAGTCGGCCTCGATGTCCTGATCGGCGAAACGGGCCTGACCACGTGCGATCGCGGCCTGCACCGGCTCCGGGTCCCAGCCCTGGATTTTGGCGGGATCGAGGCCGACCACCAGTACTCGTGCGCCTGTCACGCGTCCTCCTCGCTGAACGTTTCCACGACGACGCGGTCGCCGGGCGTCATCGACATCCTCGATCGGACGCGGAAATCGGCGCGCGTGCTTCCGGGAAAGAGGCTCGCGGGCGGTCAGTCCCCGGTGCGGAAGAGGGCCCAGACGGCCTTGCCGCCCTCGTCGAGGGGATCCCAGCCCCAGGCCTGGCTGTACGTCTCCACTATGTAAAGGCCGCGGCCGTGTTCGGAGACGTAGTCCGGCTCGGCGGGGGAGGGGGCCTGATCGCTCGGGTCGGACACGGCCAGCAGGACGTGGGGCGCCAGGCGCAGCAGCAGCAGGGTGATCGCGTGGTCGTCGTGCCGGATGGTGGGGCAGAGCGCGTACCGGACGGCGTTGGTGACGAGTTCCGAGACGACGAGCGCGGCGTCGTCGCTGAGCTCCGGCAGTCCCCAATCCCGCAAGGTCGACCGGGTGACATTGCGCGCCGTACGCACCGAGTCCGCCCGGGGACGCAATTTGCATGTCGTGGAGTCGGTCATGTCCGCGGCCTGGAGGAACATGTCGATTCCCACCTCACGCGTCAACGGGCCGGCGGAGATGGGCTTGTCCCACATGCTGCCCATACCTCCTGCTGCCCGGTTTTGGGAATCGGCGCACCGTTGGCCCAATATGCACCCGAACATGATGGAACACGGCCTACGCCGGTGCAAGACCCAAATGCACGTGCAATTGTCGCGTGCACGGGGTAATGGACCCTCGCCTGGAGCTTCAGCGTCCTGGGGAACGGCCCTTGTCTTCCGAGCCGGAAGTGGTGACACTGTGTGGGCTGGGGGGTGTCGTGCAAGTCTTCCCTTGGCGGCACAGGGCCGAGTAGAGGGAGGCGGGCGTGACGCAGATCCAACCTGGATCGGGTCCAACGGCGCTCCGCATCCTCCTGGGCTCACAGCTCCGCAAGCTCCGTGAGAACAAGAGCATCAGCCGCGAGGAGGCCGGGCGGTATATCCGCGGGTCCGAATCGAAGATCAGCCGGATGGAGCTGGGCCGCGTCGGCTTCAAGGAGCGCGACGTCGCCGACCTTCTCGTCATGTACGGCGTGGAGGACGACGAGACGCGCTCCGTCGTCATGAACCTCGTCGAGCGGGCCAACGAGCCCGGCTGGTGGCACCGGTTCAACGACGTCCTGCCCTCCTGGTTCCAGGCGTACGTCGGCCTGGAGGAGGCCGCCGAGCGCATCCGCACCTATGAGGTGCAGTTCGTGCCCGGCCTGCTCCAGACGAAGGAGTACGCGCGGGCGGTCATCATGGCGGGCGCGGTCGGCGCCGTCCCAGAGGAGATCTCCCGGCGTGTCGACCTCCGGCTCGAGCGTCAGCGCATCCTGGACGGCGACCGCAGCCCCATGTTCTGGGCCGTGATCGACGAGGCCGCGCTGCGCCGGCCGATCGGCGGCGCCGATGTCATGCGCGGCCAGATTCAGCACCTCATCGACCTGATGAACCAGCGCAACGTGACGATCCAGGTCATGCCGTTCAGTCACGGAGGACACGCCGCGGAGGGTGGCGCGTTCAGCATTTTGCGGTTCGGCGACCCGGAGCTTCCCGACATCGTCTACGTGGAGCAGCTCGCCAGCGCGCTCTACCTCGACAAACCCGAAGAGGTCGACCGGTACGGCGAGGTCATGGAACGACTCTGCGCCGTCAGCACGACCCCCGCCGAGACCGTTGATCTCCTCCGTAGGATCATGACGGACTTCTGATCAGTCGCTCCCTGGGGCAGGACTGCTCTAGACTGCCCTTGGCGCTGGACACCCGCCGCATTCGCGCATGCCCGGACCGGTCGCGTGCGGATGGCGGTTCGTGCGCCGATCACGTGGGCGCGGCGCGCGTTGTTTGTGCCGCGGTTGCCGTGCACGACGCGCCTGCGATCACCAGATGCTGGACCAAGGAGACCACCCCGTGAAGACCGCTGTCGAGGAGCTCAGCCCTACTCGGGTCAAGCTCACCGTCGAGGTGCCGTTCAAGGAGCTCGAGCCGAGCCTGCAGGCCGCCTACAAGAAGGTCGCGCAGCAGGTGCGTGTGCCCGGCTTCCGACCTGGCAAGGTGCCGGCCCGGATCATCGAGCAGCGCTTCGGCCGCGCGGTGGTTCTTGAGGAGACCCTGAACGACGCGCTGCCCAAGCTCTACGGCCAGGCCGTCGATGAGACCGAGCTCTTCCCGGTGAGCCAGCCGGAGATCGAGGTCACCAAGATCGAGGACGGTGAGCAGGTCGAGTTCACCGCCGAGGTGGACGTGCGTCCCGCCTTCGACGTACCCGCGTACGACGGCATCGAGGTCGTCGTGCCGACGGCCGAGGTGAGCGACGCCGACATCGACGCGCAGCTCGACGGGCTCCGGCAGCGTTTCGCCACGCTGTCCGGCGTCGACCGTGCCGCGCAGAACGGCGACTACGTCGTCATGGACCTGCGCGCCGAGATCGACGGCGACAACCTCGAAGAGCAGCAGGCCGCCGACGTGTCCTACGAGGTCGGGGCCGGATCGGTGCTCCAGGGCCTCGACGACGCCCTCCAGGGCATGGCCGCGGGCGACGAGAAGACCTTCCGCACCACCCTGGTCGGCGGTGAGAACGCCGGCGAGGAGGCCGACGTGATCATCACGGTCAAGTCGGTGAAGGAGAAGGTCCTGCCCGAGCTGGACGACGATTTCGCCGGGCTGGCCAGTGAGTTCGACACGCTCGGCGACCTGAAGGACAGCCTCCGCCAGCAGGCCCGCCGCAACAAGCTGGTCGACCAGGTCGTGCAGGCTCGTGAGAAGGCCCTCGACGCGCTGCTGGAGCAGCTCGACATCCCGCTGCCGGAGAGCGCGCTGAAGGCCGAGGTCGACGCCCGCAAGCACAACCTCGAGCACCAGATCGCCGAGAGTGGTCTCAGCCGTGAGGCGTTCCTGCGCCTGCAGCAGACCACCGAGGAGGAGCTCTTCGCCGAGTACGAGACGAACTCGACCAGGGCCCTCAAGTCCGGCTTCGTCCTCGACAAGATCGTGAAGTCGGAGGACATCGGCGTCGGCGAGCAGGAGCTCACCAACTACGTGGTGCAGCGCGCCATGCAGATGGGCGTCGCGCCGAACACTCTGGCGCAGCACCTGGCCGACAACAACCAGCTGCCGCTCGCCATGATGGAGATCGTCAGGGAGAAGGCCAAGACGGTCATCGGCGACGCCGCCAAGGTGACCGACGAGGCCGGCAACGAGATCGACCTGAAGGCCGTCTACGCCGAGCTCAACCCCGAGCAGGAGGCGGTCGACGCCGACCAGGCCGAGGCGCCCGCCGAGAGCTGATCAGCCCAGCACGGTACGCGGGGCGAACCGGACAGGTCCGGCGAGCCCGGATGACGCGAGGGAAAACCCCCGCCGCAGCATGGCGGCGGGGGTTTTTCGCGATTTACTGAAAATCACGGCAAATTATCGTCGCTTGGCTTTCGGTCGTTCATGGCACCCGCTTGACCAGCGTGGACACGGCAAGTGCGGAGAACCGGGCCGAGCGGCCGCCTCCGTCCCGCGCGAACTTCCGTGAGTCTGGCATGCCGAACATGCGCCGTCAGCGAACACCCCGGCGAGGAGGCATGAGCTGTCTGCGCCGCGCGTTAAGGTCACAAGCAAAGCCAATCGATAACGACACATTGGAAGGTGACGCTGTGACCAGCCCGCCGACCTTCTTCCCGTCCTCCGGCTCAGGCCTCGAGGCCCGGGGGCCCGAGGGCGCTCCCGGTCGACTTGAGGACCAGCTCTACCAGCGTCTCCTGCGCGAGCGCATCGTGGTGCTCGGCACCCAGGTGAACGACGAGGTCGCCAACCGGCTGTGCGCCGAGCTGCTGCTCCTGGCGGCCGACGACCCCGGCCGGGACATCTGGATGTACATCAACTCCCCGGGCGGCTCGGTGACGGCCGGCATGGCGATCTACGACATGATGGAGTACGTGCCGAACGACGTCTGCACCGTCGCGATGGGCCTGGCCGCGTCCATGGGGCAGTTCCTGCTCTGCGCGGGCGCCCAGGGCAAGCGGTACGCGCTGCCGCACGCCCGGATCATGATGCACCAGCCGTCCGGCGGCATCGGCGGCACGGCGGCGGACATCGCGATCCAGGCCGAGCAGATGCTCTACGTGAAGAAGACCCTCGCGGAGCGCATCGCCCACCACACCGGGCAGCCGCTCGAGCAGATCGAGCGCGACTCCGACCGTGACCGCTGGTTCACGGCCGAGGAGGCCGCGGACTACGGGTTCATCGACCACGTCGTGCGCAGCGCGCGTCAGGTGCCCTCCGAGGGCGCCGTCTCATGACTGGAGCGTCCAAGTGAGTGAACTGATCCGGCCGGGAGACATCAGCGGCCGTTACGTCCTTCCCTCCTTCGTCGAGCGCACCTCCTACGGCGTCAAGGAGATGAACCCGTACAACAAGCTCTTCGAGGACCGCATCATCTTCCTCGGAGTGCAGATCGACGACGCCTCGGCCAACGACGTCATGGCGCAGTTGCTGACCCTGGAGTCGCTGGACCCCGACCGGGACATCAACATCTACATCAACTCGCCGGGCGGATCGTTCACCGCCATGACGGCGATCTACGACACGATGCAGTTCGTCCGGCCCGAGATCCAGACCGTGTGCCTGGGTCAGGCGGCCTCCGCCGCGGCCGTGCTGCTGGCGGGCGGCACGCCCGGGAAGCGGTTCGCGCTGCCGAACGCCCGAGTGCTCATTCACCAGCCGTACAGTGAAGGTGGCGGCCAGGGCAGCGACATCGAGATCCAGGCGCGGGAGATCCTGCGCATGCGGTCGCTGCTCGAGGAGATTGTGGCGAAGCACTCAGGTAAGGCGCCCGAGGACGTCCGCAGGGACATCGAGCGTGACAAGATCCTCAGCGCCTCCGAGGCGAAGGCGTACGGGCTGGTGGACGACATCATCCCGTCGCGGAAGAAGCGCGCGGCAGCGATCGCTTCCTGAGTGAGTTGGCGCACCGGAACGGTGCCCAATTGGGCACGTTCCGGTGCGACTCACCGCTAGGGGGCTCACTGAGGGCCCCGGAGGCGGTAACGTCGAAACTTGAGCGGGATGACGTTTTCGCACCGGTAGAGATCCGGATGCGGACGGAAGCGACCGCGGCTCTGCAGGGCGGTCCCACGCAAAGGAGTATCTGGGGTGGCACGCATCGGCGACGGCGGAGACCTGCTGAAGTGCTCGTTCTGCGGCAAGAGCCAGAAGCAGGTCAAGAAGCTCATCGCCGGACCAGGCGTCTACATCTGCGATGAGTGCATCGATCTCTGCAACGAGATCATCGAGGAGGAGCTGTCCGAGTCCTCCGAGCTCAAGTGGGACAACCTGCCGAAGCCGCGTGAGATCTACGAGTTCCTCGACGCGTACGTCATCGGGCAGGACAAGGCGAAGAAGGCGCTGTCCGTCGCCGTCTACAACCACTACAAGCGGGTCCAGTCGGGAGAGCGCGGCCGTGACGACGGCATCGAGCTCGCCAAGTCGAACATCCTTCTGCTCGGTCCCACCGGTTCCGGCAAGACCCTGCTCGCCCAGACGCTCGCCAAGATGCTCAACGTCCCGTTCGCCATCGCCGACGCCACCGCCCTCACCGAGGCCGGATACGTCGGCGAGGACGTCGAGAACATCCTGCTCAAGCTGATCCAGGCCGCCGACTACGACGTGAAGAAGGCCGAGACCGGCATCATCTACATCGACGAGGTAGACAAGATCGCCCGCAAGAGCGAGAACCCGTCGATCACCCGCGACGTGTCGGGCGAGGGCGTCCAGCAGGCGCTGCTGAAGATCCTTGAGGGGACGACCGCGAGTGTGCCGCCGCAGGGCGGCCGCAAGCATCCCCACCAGGAGTTCATCCAGATCGACACGACCAACGTGCTCTTCATCTGTGGCGGCGCCTTCGCCGGGCTGGAGAAGATCATAGAGTCGCGGGTCGGCAAGAAGGGGATCGGCTTCAACGCGATCATCCACTCCAAGGAGGAGATGCACTCCTCGGACATCTTCTCCGACGTCATGCCGGAAGACCTGCTGAAATTCGGCATGATCCCGGAGTTCGTCGGCCGGCTCCCGGTGATCACCTCGGTGCACAACCTCGACCGCGACGCGCTGATCCAGATCCTCACAGAGCCGCGGAACGCGCTCGTCAAGCAGTATCGGCGCCTGCTTGAGCTGGACAACGTGGAGCTCGAGTTCTCCGACGACGCCCTCGAGGCCATCGCCGACCAGGCCATCCTGCGGGGCACCGGCGCCCGCGGCCTCCGCGCCATCATGGAGGAGGTCCTCCAGTCCGTGATGTACGAGGTGCCCTCCCGGCAGGACGTGGCCCGCGTCGTCATCACCCGCGAATCCGTGCTCGAACACGTCAACCCGACGCTCGTGCCGCGCGACCAGCTGCAGGCGAAGCAGCAGCGTACGCCCAGGGAGAAGTCGGCCTGAGAGGCCGTCCCGGGCGGCCGCCGGCGCCACAGAACCCCCGCCGGATCGGCGTTACGCGGCGCGAATCCACAGCACGGCCGCGAGCGGCTCAGACGGCGTCCCGACGTCCCTAGAATTGGGCATCATGACAACGCCTGAGCTGCCTACCCAGTACGCGCCCGCCGACGTGGAGACCCGGAGCTACGAGCGCTGGGTAGCGGCGGGCTACTTCGCCGCGAATCCGGGCAGCGGGCGCGAGCCGTACAGCATCGTGCTCCCCCCGCCCAACGTGACCGGCTCCCTGCACGTGGGGCACGCCCTCGATCACTCGGTCCAGGACGCCCTGACGAGGCGGGCCCGCATGCGGGGGCTGGAGACGCTCTGGCTGCCGGGCATGGACCACGCCGGCATCGCGACGCAGAACGTCGTCGAGCGTGAGATCGCCAAGGACGGCCTGTCCCGTCACGACTTCGGACGCGACGCGTTCGTCGAGCGTGTGTGGCAGTGGAAGGAGGAGTCCGGCGGCCGGATCCTCGGGCAGATGCGCAAGCTCGGCGACGGCGTGGACTGGTCGCGCGAGCGCTTCACGATGGACAAGGGGCTCTCCCGGGCCGTCCAGACGATCTTCAAGAAGCTGTACGACGACGGGCTCATCTACCGGGCCGAGCGGATCATCAACTGGTGCCCGCGCTGCCTGACCGCCCTCTCCGACATCGAGGTCGAGCACTCCGACGACGACGGCGAGCTTGTGTCGATCCGATACGGGTCGGACGACGTCGAGATCGTCGTCGCCACCACCCGGGCCGAGACGATGCTCGGCGACACTGCCGTGGCCGTGCACCCGGCCGACGAGCGTTACGCGCACCTCGTCGGTAAGGAGGTCGAGGTCCCGCTTACCGGCCGCCGCATCCCGATCGTGGCCGACGAGCACGTGGATCCCTCCTTCGGCACCGGAGCGGTGAAGGTCACTCCCGCGCACGACCCGAACGACTTCGAGATCGGGCGGCGTCACTCCCTCCAGTCGCTGGTCGTCATGGACGAGCGCGGTGTCATCACCGCCCACGGCCCCTTCCAGGGGCTCGACCGGTTCGAGGCACGGCCCGCGGTGGTGGCCGCGCTGCGCGAGCAGGGCCGGGTCGTCTCCGAGAAGAGGCCGTACGTCCACTCCGTCGGCCACTGCTCCCGCTGCAAGACGGTGGTGGAGCCGCGGCTGTCGCTGCAGTGGTTCGTGAACGTCGAGCCGCTGGCCAAGGAGGCCGGCGACGCCGTGCGTGACGGGCGCACCCGCATCCACCCGCCGGAGATGGCCAAGCGCTACTTCGACTGGGTCGACGACATGCACGACTGGTGCATCTCCCGGCAGCTGTGGTGGGGACACCGCATCCCGGTCTGGTACGGACCCGACGGCGACATGGTCTGCGTGGGGCCGGACGAGGAGCCGCCCGCGGGCTACGAGCAGGACCCCGATGTGCTGGACACATGGTTCTCGTCGGGCCTGTGGCCGTTCTCCACGCTCGGCTGGCCGGACGAGACCGCCGATCTGGCCCGGTTCTACCCGACGACGGTCCTGGTCACCGGCTACGACATCCTGTTCTTCTGGGTCGCCCGGATGATGATGTTCGGGCTCTACGCGATGGACGGGCAGCCGCCGTTCCGCACCGTCGCCCTGCACGGCATGGTGCGCGACCAGTTCGGCAAGAAGATGTCGAAGTCGTTCGGCAACGTCGTCGATCCGCTCGACTGGATCGAGCGGTACGGCGCCGACGCGACCCGGTTCACGTTGCTCCGCGGCGCCAACCCGGGTTCCGACGTCGCGATCAGCGAGGACTGGGCCGCCGGCTCGCGGAACTTCTGCAACAAGATCTGGAACGCGACGCGGTTCGCCCTGATGAACGGCGCGGTGCTTGACGGACTCCCGGAGGAGCTGACCTCCGCGGACCGGTGGATCCTTTCGCGCCTGCAGTCCGTCGTCAAGACGGTGGACGAGGCCTTCGAGGAGTTCGAGTTCGCGAAGGTCTCCGACACGCTCTATCACTTCGCCTGGGACGAGGTCTTCGACTGGTACGTCGAGCTGGCCAAGGTCCAGATCTCGCAGGGTGGCGTGGTCGCCGACAACACCAAGCGCGTCCTCGGGCACGTCTTCGACGCCCTGCTACGGCTGCTGCACCCACTCGTCCCGTTCGTGACCGAGGAACTGTGGCGAGCGTTGACCGGGGGAGAGTCGATCGTCGTCGCTCCCTGGCCTGGCTTGTCACCCCAGTTGGCCGACGCCGACGCCGAACGGGAGATCGCCTCCCTTCAGGAGTTGGTCACCGAGGTCCGGCGCTTCCGCTCCGACCAGGGACTGAAGCCCGGCCAGCGGGTCGCCGCACGGCTGGCGCTCGACGGTACGGCTCTCGCCGCCCACGAGCCCGCCATCCGCACGCTGCTGCGGTTGGACGACCCGGCCGACGGGTTCACCGCGACGGCACGGCTGACCGTCGGCACGGTACTGGTTGAGATCGACACGGCCGGCGCCATCGACGTCGCCGCGGAGCGAAAGCGACTGGACAAGGACCTCGCCGCGGCCCGGAAGGAACACACGCAGGTGACGGCCAAGCTCGGCAACGAGCAGTTCATGTCGAAGGCGCCCGACGAGGTGGTGGCCAAGGTGCGTCAGCGTGCCGCGCAGGCCCAGGAGGACATCGCCCGGCTGGAGGCCCAGCTGGCCTCGCTGCCCTCCTAGGACACGGGGAAGGTTCCCCGTCCTGCCCGTCCTCGCACGTCAGGCGGGCGGCGATGGCATGAGGTTCTGAGGTTTGAGGGACGGTGCCGAGGGGAAGTTACACAAGTTGTCCTCGGCACCTCCACGGGGGTGCTAGTCTTTCTTCACGCCGAAACGCGGCGCGCCACAGGCTCGGTAGAGCGGGTCCGGCGCTAGGCTTTCGGTTGATCCCTTTCATCCAACCGGCTTCGGTAGTTCCACTGCGATTTGGTGGTCTGTCCGAGTCGGGGTAGATTAGAGGGGTTGCCCTGGAGACGGGGCGGTCGGAATTCCGGTGAAAGTCGGATTTCTGGGCAATCGGCTCGAAAGAGCGGATTTGACAGAAATCAGGGAATTAGCCAGAATTAAGACACAACGAAATGAACGCCCCGGAGTTCGGGTCTCGCGGTTTGCGGGTTTCGGGTGATGGTGATCGCGTCCGTTTCTTGAGAACTCAACAGCGTGTTAAAAGCCAGTGCATTTATGCATGAACCCCGTCTTTTATGACGGATTCCTTTGTGGCATCCCAAATGTGTTTGGGGTGCTGCTGGGGTTGAATTTTTCAGCATTGTTTGGAGAGTTTGATCCTGGCTCAGGACGAACGCTGGCGGCGTGCTTAACACATGC
>NZ_JAFCNB010000002.1 GCF_017896165.1 Microbispora oryzae | reverse complement strand
ACGGCGGTTATAGCGGTAGGGAAACACCCGGTTACATTCCGAACCCGGAAGTTAAGCCTTCCAGCGCCGATGGTACTGCACTGGGGACGGTGTGGGAGAGTAGGACGCCGCCGGACAATTTTTGTGGAGGGCCACCCTGTTTGGGGTGGCCCTTCATGTTTTGTGTGTGGGGCTTTTGTGGTGGGGGTCGCCGGTTGGCGGCCCCCTTTTTTGTTCTTGTCGCTCTGTCATCGCCGCAACTGGCACCGCGACACCTCCGTCCCCGTCGAGGCGCGGATCGCGATCGTGATGGTGTGCCTCAGGGGCCTCCGATCTCGCCGGCGAGAGAGACAGGCTGCCCGCCCTGCGGAGGTCTTTTCCCGCGGCGACACCGCGTCCCGAAGCAATCTTTGCTGAAGGCCGATGAACATGCCGTTCCCGCCACAGGCCGTATTCGACCTGCGCGTATGCAGTGACGCACCCGCCGTCGTTGACCGCGAAAATTCCACTCTGGACGCTGAAGACCTCACCCCCAAGGAAAGAGGTGTTCTGTCATGCGTCGTCGTATCGCCGCTGCGATTCTCACCGCTCTGATGGCGGCTGGCGTGGCGGGTGCAGTCGCCGCGGCCACCGCGACCCCGGCCAGTGCCAACTTCTTGTGCTGCTGATCCGCAAGGCGACTGGTCTGATCGGTAAGGGCGCCCGGCCTCCGGACGGGCGCCCGCAGCGCAGAACGGCCTGGCTCGAACGGGTAGCCCCGGACGGCCAGGCCGAAAACGCGCAGTATCGAAGTGGGATCGAACAGGTAGGCCGGGTCAGCTGGAGATGAGGCGGTAACCCACGCCGCGTACCGTCTGGATCATGCGGTCCTCGACGTCGCCGAGCCGGGCCCGCAGGCGCTTCACGTGGACCGCGATGGTGTTGGTCGACATGCCGTCGGCGGAGTGCCATACGTTGCGCATGATCTGCTCGCGGGTGACCGTCCGGTCCGCGTTGCGCATGAGGTAGTGCAGGAGCTCGAACTCCCGCAACGGCAGGTGCACGACCCGTCCGCCCACCTTCACCTGGTAGGCGGTCACGTCGAGCTCGACGTCGCCGATCGTCAGGACGGTCCGGTGGGTGTCCTGGCGGCGGAAGGCCGACTGCACGAGCGGGAGCAGTTCGGGGACACGGTAGGGCCGGGCCACGCACGCGGTGGCCCCGGCCTCCAATGCCTGCAGCGCCTGCTCGGCATCGCTCCCGAAGTCGATGCCGAGCAGCACCGGCACGGCCCGCGCCACTCGTACGGCACGGACGAAATCGACGGGACCGACGATCGGGAGAGACGCGCTGATCAGCACGGCGTCAGGCCGGAGGGCACCGGCCTGGAGCAGTGCCTGCGCGCCGTCCGGCACGCCGGTCACGTCGACGCCCTCCGCCTGCAGTGCGGCCGAGAGCTGTCGAAGCAGACCGGCGTCCGGATCGGCCACCAGGAGCATGGGCGCCGTCCGAGTGTCCCCGTCCACTGCGGGTGCCGTCACCCGGTTCCTCCAATGTCGCGTGTCAGCCGAAGCGCCCTGTGATGTAGTCCTCAGTCGCCTTCTCAGCTGGATTCGTGAAGATCTTCGAGGTCTCGTCCATCTCGACGAGCTTGCCCGGCTGTCCCTGAGCGGCGAGGTTGAAGAACGCGGTCTTGTCGCTGACCCGCGCCGCCTGCTGCATGTTGTGCGTCACGATGACGATCGTGTAGTCCTGCTTGAGCTGGCTGATCAGATCTTCGATCGCCAGGGTGGAGATCGGGTCGAGCGCGGAGCAGGGCTCGTCCATCAGCAGCACCTGCGGCCGTACGGCGATCGCCCGGGCGATGCACAGACGCTGCTGCTGACCGCCGGAGAGGCCGGCGCCCGGCTTGTTGAGCCGGTCCTTGACCTCGTTCCAGAGGTTCGCGCCCCGGAGGGACTCCTCGACGATGCTTTCGAGCTGCGAGCGGGAGAACCGGCCGTTCAGCTTGAGGCCGGCCGCCACGTTGTCGAAGATCGACATCGTCGGGAAGGGGTTGGGCCGCTGGAACACCATGCCGATGGTCCGCCGTACCGACACGGGGTCGACGTCGGAGCCGTAGAGGTCCTGCTCCTCCAGACGGACCTTGCCCTCGACACGGGCGCCGGGGATGACCTCGTGCATCCGGTTGAGGGTCCGCAGGAACGTGGACTTGCCGCACCCGGAGGGGCCGATGAAGGCCGTCACCGAGCGCGGCTCGATCGTCATCGAGATGCCCTCGATGGCCTTGTGCGATCCGTAGTAGGCATCGAGGTCGGCTACCTCGATCTGCTTGGCCATTGTCTAGGACCCCCTCTTGGCGGGAGAACGCCACCAGGTGATGAGGCGCGCCACCAGGTTGAGCAGCATGACGATGAGGATCAGGGTGAGAGCGCCGGTCCAGGCCCGGTCGACCGCGGTGACGTTCGGGCGCTGCGCCTGATCGAAGACGAACAGCGGAAGACCCATCTGCGGCCCGCTGAACGGGTCGGTGTTGATGGAGTCGGTGATGAAGACGGTCAGCAGCAGCGGAGCCGTCTCGCCCGCGACGCGCGCGACGGCCAGCATCACGCCGGTGACGATGCCGGTGAACGCCGTCGGCAGGACGACCTTCACGATGGTGCGCCACTTCGGCACACCCAGCGCGTACGACGCCTCGCGCAGCTCGTGTGGCACGAGCCGCAGCATCTCCTCGGCGGCGCGGACGACCACCGGCATCATGAGGATCGACAGCGCCAGGCCCCCGGCGAAGCCGGAGTAGCCCTGGCCGAGTACGAGGACCCAGAACGCCAGGATGAACAGGCCGGAAACGACGGAAGGGACGCCGGTCATGACGTCCACGAAGAAGCTGATGACGCGGGCCAGCCGGCCGCCGGAACTGTACTCGACGAGGTAGACCGCGGTCAGCAGGCCGACCGGCACGGCGATGAGCGAGGCGAGCAGCACCTGCTCCAGCGTGCCGATGATGGCGTGGTAGGCGCCGCCCCCGGCGTCCCTCGCACCGATGTTGCGCATCGAGTGGGTGAGGAACGTCAGGTCGAACCGGCCGATGCCGTTCTTGACCACGAGCCACAGCACGGACACCAGCGGGATGACGGCCAGCGCGAACGCCAGATAGACGAGCCCCTGGACGATCTTGTCCTTGGCTCGTCTCGACCCCGATATGGGGCGGATTCCGGTCTCAACGGTCACGCTGCGGCCCTCGCGTACTCCTTACGACGGGCGATGACGAAACGAGCGCCCATGTTGACCAGCAAAGTGATGAGGAACAGGACCAGACCCGAGGCGATCAGCGCGCCGGTGCCGATCGGGGTCGCCTCGCCGAAGCCGTTGGCGATGTTCGCGGCGATGCTGTTGCCGTTCGGGCCGAGGATCCGGAACGAGATGGTGAACGTCGCCGGGAAGATCAGGGCGACGGCGATGGTCTCGCCCATCGCGCGGCCGAGACCCAGCATGGCGGCGCTGATGACACCGGGGCGGCCGAACGGCAGCACCGACATCCGGATCATTTCCCAGCGGGTCGCGCCGAGCGCCAGCGCGGCCTCCTCCTGCATCTTGGGGGCCTGCAGGAAGACCTCGCGGGAGATCGCGGCGATGATCGGCAGAATCATGATGGCGAGCACCAGGCCGGCGGTGAGCATGCTGCGGCCCACCACCTGGTCGCCGCCGAACAGCGGGATCCAGCCGAAGTAGGTGTTGAGGAACTCCCACGGGCCCTGCACGAACGGGACGAGGAAGGTGACGCCCCACAGGCCGTACACGACGCTGGGGACGGCGGCGAGCAGGTCGACGATGTAGCCGAGGACCGAGGCGAGGCCGCGGGGGGCGTAGTGGGAGATGAACAGCGCGACTCCGATCGCCACCGGGGTGGCGATGATCAGCGCGAGCAGCGAACTCATCGCCGTTCCGAACGCGAGCGCGCCGATGCCGAAAGCCGGTTTGGTGGCGTTCGGCTGCCAGGTGAGCTCGGTCAGGAAGTGGGAGGTGTTCGCCTGGAGGGCGGGGACGGCCTTGACGACCAGGAACACCCCGATCGCGGCCATGATCGCCAGAAGGGCGACCCCGGCTGCGGTTGAGGCGAAGCGGAACGGGCCGTCACCGCGGCTGCGCCGGAAGGCGGGCCGGCCCATGGCCGGCCCGCGCTCCCTGGTTCTGGTGGATGTCGCCATCGGCCTTAGGAGATGGCCTCGATAGCGGTCCGGACCTTGGTCACCAGGCTGGTCGGCAGCGGGGCGTAGCCGAGGCTGGTCAGCGCCTGCTGGCCCTCGTCGCTGGCGGTGTAGGTCAGGAACGACTTGACCAGCTTCGAGTCGTCGGCCGACAGGCCCTTCTCGCAGGTGATCTCGTAGGTCACCAGGACGATCGGGTAGGCGCCCGCGGCCTTGGTGGCGTAGTCGATCTTCAGCTTGAGGTCGTTGCCGGTGCCGACGATCTCGGCGGCCTCGACGGTCTTGGCGGCGCTCTCAGGGGTGAGCTCGACGAACTCGCCGGAGCCGTTGGCGACCTTGGCCTTCTGCAGCTGCGAGTTCTCCGCGAAGGAGAGCTCGACGTAGCTGATGGCGCCCTCGGTGCCCTTGAGCGCGGAGGCGATCCCGTCGGAGCCCTTGGCGCCCTGGCCCTGAGCCTCGGCCGGCCACGCCTTGGCGGGCTCGTACGGCCACTCGGCGGTGGCCTTCAGGAACTTGGTGAAGTTGTCGCTGGTGCCCGACTCGTCCGAGCGGTGGAACGCCTGGATCGCGGTCGAGGGCAGCTTGGCGTCGGGGTTGTCGGCCTTGATGGCCGGGTCGTCCCACTTGGTGATCTTGCTGTTGAAGATCCCGCCGATCGTCTTCGGCGACAGCTGGAGACCGTCCACACCGGGCAGGTTGTAGACGACGGCCACCGGGCCGGTCACCATCGGCAGGTCGATCGCCTTGCCGGTCTTGCAGCGGGCGTCGGCCTGGGCGGGCTCACCCTTCTCGTCGTTCAGCGCCGAGTCGGAGCCGGCGAACGCGACGGTGCCCTGGATGAACGACTGCACACCCGCGCCGGAACCGGACGGCTGGTAGTTGATGCTGACGCCCGAGTTCTGCGACTGGAAGTTCTTCTTCCACTCCGCGATGGCGTTCGCCTGGGCCGAGGAACCGGCCGCGTTGATGGTGCCCTTGAGAGTGTCGTCGCCCTGCGCCGCGGCGCTGGAGGTGCCCGCCGGGGCGTTGGAGTTGTCGTCGGTACCGCACGCGGCGAGCGACAGCACGCCGGCGATGGCGGCGACGGCGGCGAGCCGGCCTGCATACTTCACGGATTTTCCTCCCCTTGTCTCTTCAACAGCGAGGACAGTAGGGAGCAAAGGTGACCTCAATCCCTGGTAAAGGTGAACGACCGATGAACGGCCACGGTCGCTCACGCGAGATCGCCGAAGGATAACGACCAGGTCACGCCCGTTATCGGGCAGGATTGGTTCATGAAGCGTGTCTGTCTGGTCTGCCTGGGAAATATCTGCCGGTCACCCATGGCCGAGGTGGTGCTGCGCCGTACGCTGGCCGAACGCGGCCTCGACGTCGAGGTCGACAGCGCCGGGACCGGGGGGTGGCACGCGGGAGAGCCCATGGACGAACGCGCGCTGGCCATTCTGGCCGACTACGGCTACGACGGCTCGTCCCACCGGGCCAGGCGTTTCGATTCCGCCTGGTTCGCCGAGCGCGACCTCGTCCTGGCGATGGACCGGGACAACCTGCGGGCGCTGCGGGCGATCGCCCCGCCGGGGGCCGACGTGCGGCTCTTCCGGTCGTTCGACCCCGCCGCGCCCGAGGACGCCGAGGTGCCCGACCCCTACTACGGCGGTCGCCAGGGCTTTCTCGACGTGCTCAGGATGGTCGAGGCCGCCTCCGACGGAGTGGCGAAGTACCTTGAAGATCATTAGAGATCTGGGCAGGAGTCACGCCTGGAGCCTGTACGAGGCCCTGCTCGACGACGGCCGCCGGGTCTTCGTGAAGCAGGGCGTGCCGGGCGGCACGGTGAGCGACGCCGACGGCACTGCGGGCGCTGACGGAACTGCGGGCGGTGCCGGCTTCATGGCGGAGGCCGCCGGACTGCGCTGGCTCGCGGAGGCGGACGCCGTCGCCGTGCCCGAGGTGATTGAGGCGACCGCCGGCCGCCTGGTGCTGGAGTGGGTGGAGACCGCGCCGGCGACGGCCGCCGCGGCCGAGCGGTTCGGCCGGGAGCTCGCCGCCCTCCACGCCGCGGGCGCGCCGCGCTTCGGCGCGCCATGGCCGGGGATGATCGCGGAGCTCCCCATGGACAACAGCACAGGCGACGACACGGACAGCAGCACAGGCGGCGACGCGGGCGGCGACGCGGCGGTCGACTGGCCGTCGTTCTATGTGACCCGCCGCGTCCTGCCGTTCGTCCGGCTCGCCCGCGACCGCGGCGCGCTGTCCGCCCGCGACGTCGAGCTGCTGGAGGAGGCGTGCGCGTACGCGCCGGAGGTGGCCGGCCCGCCGGAACCGCCCAGCCGGCTGCACGGCGACCTGTGGAGCGGGAACCTGCTGTGGACGGCCGACCGGGTGACGCTGGTCGACCCGGCGGCCCACGGCGGCCACCGGGAGACCGATCTCGCCATGCTCGCGCTGTTCGGCGCGCCCCACCTGGGCACGGTGCTCGGCGCCTACCGGGAGGAGGCGCCGCTCGACTGCGGCTGGCGCGAGCGGGTGCCGCTGCACCAGCTCCACCCGCTGGCCGTGCACGTCTGCCTGTACGGCGAGGCCTACCGGGGCAGTCTGTTGACCGCCGCGGCAGACGTCCTCGCCCTCTGAACTCCTCTTAATCTCAGGGAACCCGTGAATACCTCTGCCGCACCGCCCGGCCGGGCGGGCTCAGGGGCGCGCCAGGCGCTTGAGCGTCTCGCCGTGCAGCAGTCCGTTGGAGCAGACGAGGCTGCCGCCGTCCAGGGGCTTGCCGCCGTCGAGCGCGGTGCAGGCGCCGCCCGCCTCCTCGACGATGACGGTCAGCGCGGCCATGTCCCACGGGGACAGTTCGGGCTCGGCGGAGATGTCCACGGCGCCCTCGGCGACCAGCACGTGGGACCAGAAGTCGCCGTAACCGCGGCTGCGCCAGACGTCGCGGGTGAGGCCGAGGAATCCGTCGAACCGGCCGGCCTTCTCCCATTCGTCCAGATCGGAGAAGGACAGCGAGGCGTCCTCCAGGCGGCCGACCGAGGACACCTGGCACCGGGTGGCCTTGGTCAGGCTGCGGCCCGTCCAGGCGCCGCCCTCCTTGGCGGCCCACCAGCGGCGGCCGAGGGCCGGGGCGGAGACCACGCCGACGACGATCTCGCCCCGCTCCATCAGGGCGATGAGCGTGGCCCACACGGGGACGCCGCGCACGTAGTTCTTCGTACCGTCGATGGGGTCGACGATCCAGGAGCGCATGCCGTAGCCGGTCATGCCGTACTCCTCACCCATGATCGCGTCACGGGGGCGGGCCCGGCGCAGCGTGCCGCGGATGGCCTCCTCGACCGCCCGGTCGGCGTCGCTGACCGGAGTGAGGTCGGGCTTGGTGTCGACCTTCAGGTCGACGGCCTTGAAACGGCGCATCGTGATGTCGTCGGCGGCGTCCGCCATCACGTGCGCGAGGCGCAGATCGTCGCTGTATCCCATCACAGGCCCCAAGGTATCGCGCCGGTGCCCGATCGCATCAGGCGTATGATCGGCCTGGTGGCTACTGGCCGGTAACATCTGGTCATGGACATCGCCGCCTTCCTCCTCGACAGCGTCCCGTTCGCCCGCCTGCTCGGCATATCGTTCGACTCCGTCGGGCCGGGCACGACCGTCGCGCGCATGCCCGACCGCGACGATCTGCACAACCACGTGGGCGGCCCGCACGCCGGAGCCCTGTTCACCCTCGCCGAGACGGCCTCGGGCGCGGCCATGCTGTCGGCGTTCGGCGACCAGCTCGCCCGCGCCGTCCCGCTCGCCACGCGGGCCGAGATCGGCTATCTGCGCCTGGCCATGGGCGAGGTGACGGCCACCGCGACGCTACGGGCCGAGCGCGAGGCGGTCGTCGCCCGGCTCGACGCGGGGGAGCGGCCCGAGTTCGAGGTCGACGTGGAGATCGGCGACGGCGCGGGCGTCGCCGTGGCGCGCATGACCGTGTCCTGGACCCTTCGCCCCAACCGCTGACCGCTGACGCGGATCAGTCCTCGTCGGTCCCCTCCCGGCTGGCCAGCAGCCGCCGCAGCGACTCCAGCCGGGCCGGGTCGGCGTGCCCTTCGGCCACGAACCGGTCGAGCGCGCAGTCGCCGCCCAGATGTGTGCAGCCCTTCGGGCAGTCGACCGCGGCCTCGTTGAAGTCGGGGAAGGCCACGAGCACGTTCTCCACCGCCACGTGCCCGAGACCGAAGCTGCGCACGCCCGGCGTGTCGATGATCCAGCCGCCCTCGGGCAGATGCAGAGCCAGGGCGGAGGTGGAGGTGTGCCGGCCTCGCCCGGTCACCGCGTTGACGTCCGACACCGCCCGCCTGGCGTGCGGGACGAGAGCGTTGACGAGGGTCGACTTGCCGACGCCGGAGTGGCCCACCAGAACGCTGATGCGGTCGGTCAGCCGTTCGCGGAGCTCGTCGAGCGGGCCTCCCTTGCTCACCACGACGTACGGCACGCCGAGCGGGGCGTACAGGGAGACCAGCTCGCCGGCCGGCGCGAGATCGGCCTTGGTGAGGCACAGCAGCGGTTCGATGTCCGCGTCGAACGCCGCGACCAGCAGGCGGTCGATCATCCGGGGACGCGGCGGCGGGTCCGCCAGCGCGGTCACGATCACGAGCTGATGGGCGTTGGCGACGACGGGCCGCTCGATCTCGTCGGTGTCGTCCGCGCTGCGCCGCAGCATCGAGACGCGCTCCTCGACGCGGACGATCCGGGCCAGCGTGTCCGGCCGGCCCGACACGTCGCCGACCAGCGCCACCCGGTCGCCGACCACGATGCCCTTGCGGCCAAGCTCACGCGCCCTCATGGCGACGACGAGGACGGGTTCCGGCTCCCGCGACGAGCGCGCGCCCCGGGGACGCGGCCCGTCGTGTGACGCCGCGCCGGGCAGGGCCACGTCGTCGTGACCGACCAGGCAGGTGTACCGCCCGCGGTCGACCGTCACCACGAAGCCCGCCACCGCCTCGCTGTGGGCAGGACGGGTCCGCGTCCGGGGCCGCGACCCCTTGCCGGGCCGGATCCTGACGTCGTCCTCGTCGTACTGTCGCTTCTTCAGTGTCGGCGCCCCGATCGTCTCGCGCGGGCGCGGCGGCGCGGCGGCAGGCCGTCCGTCACCCTGTGCCACCCAGCATCGCGGCCCACATGCGGGGGAACTCGGGCAGCGTCTTGCCGGTCGTGGCGATGTCCTCCACCTCCACACCGGGGACGGCCAGGCCGATGACCGCTCCCGCGGTGGCCATCCGATGGTCGGCGTAGCTGTGGAAGACGCCTCCGGACAGCGGCCTCGGACGGATCACCAGACCGTCGTCGGTCTCCCCGGCGTCGCCGCCCAGCCGGTTGATCTCGGCCGCCAGCGCGGCGATGCGGTCGGTCTCGTGGCCCCGGATGTGGGCGACGCCGCTGATCCGCGACGGACCGTCGGCCAGCGCGGCGAGGGCGGCGATGGTCGGGGTCAGCTCGCTCACGTCGCGCAGATCGACGTCGATGCCCTGGATGCGACCGGAACCGCTGACCTGGAGGCCCTCAGGCACCCGGGTCACGGAGCCGCCCATCGCGGCCAGCAGTTCCCGGAGCCGGTCGCCCCCCTGCGTCGTGTCCTCCGGCCAGTCGGGGACGACGACCGTGCCGCCGGTGACCAGCGCGGCCGCGAGGAAGGGCGCGGCGTTCGACAGGTCCGGCTCGACCGTGAGGTCACGCGCCAGGATCGGTCCCGGCTCTACCCGCCACACGTCGGGGACGCCGTCGTCCACCTCGACCCCGGCCTGGCGCAGCATCCGCACCGTCATCTCGATGTGCGGCATCGACGGCACCGGCGGACCGTCGTGCCGTACCGTGAGGCCCTTGTCGAACCGGGCCCCGGCGAGCAGCAGGCCGGACACCATCTGGGAGGACACCGAGGCGTCGAGCACGACCTCGCCGCCCGCGACCGGGCCGCGGACGGTGAACGGCAGCGCGTCGTTGTCGATCTCGGCGCCGAGCGCGCGCAGCGCCCCGAGGATCGGGCCCATCGGACGCTTCCGGGCATGAGCGTCGCCGTCGAAGGAGACCGGGCCGTCGGCGAGCGCCGCCACGGGGGGGACGAACCGCATGACCGTCCCGGCCAGGCCGACGTCGATCGACACGCCGCCGCGCAGCGGACGAGGGGTGACGGCCCAGTCGACCCCCGACGGGGTCTCGCCCGAGGCGGTCAGCTCCGTGCCCAGCGACCGCAGTGCCGCGACCATGAGGTCGGCGTCCCGGCTGCGCAGCGCGAGACGTACGGAACCAGGGTCCTCGGCGAGCGCGGCGAGCAGCAGTGCCCGATTGGTCACCGACTTGGAACCGGGCAGGCGGACGGTCGCGCGGACCGGTCCGGGGGCCGTCGGCGCGGGCCAGTGAGGTGCGGCCCCGGGGGCCGGAGTCTGCGCGGATGCCATGCCGCAAGTTTATCGGGAGCGCCTCGGCGGCCGGGGAGCGCGCGCGGTCGCGATCGGAATGGCAGTCTTGGGGGCATGTGCGGCAGGTACGCGTCGGCGCGGAAGAAGCAGGAGCTCCTTGAGGAGTTCCAGGTCGAGCTCGACGGGGCCCCGGAGACCGAGCTCAGGCCCGACTACAACGTGGCGCCCACGAAGAACGTCTACGCGGTGATGTGCCGCGCCCCGAAGACCGGAGACGGGGAGAAGGCGGAGCGGCCCGTCCGCCAGCTCCGCACCGTCCGGTGGGGGCTGGTGCCGAGCTGGGCGAAGGACCCCTCCGTCGGCTCCCGGATGATCAACGCCCGGGTGGAGACGGTGCGGGAGAAGCCGTCGTACCGCAGGGCCTTCGCGTCGCGTCGCTGCCTGCTGCCCGCCGACGGCTACTACGAGTGGATGCCGCTGGAGGGCGGGAAGAAGAAGCAGGCGTACTTCATCCATCCGGCCGGCGGCGGCCTGCTCGCGATGGCGGGGCTGTACGAGTTCTGGAAGGACCCGGGCCGCGACGACGACGACCCGCTGAAGTGGCTGTGCACGTGCACCGTCATCACCACGACGGCGGCGGACCGGCTGGGCCGCATCCACGACCGGATGCCGATGATGGTCGAGCCCGAGCGGTGGGCCGACTGGCTCGACCCCGACCTGCGCGACCCGTCCGATCTGCTGGTGCCGGCGAGCCCCGACCGGCTGGAGGCGTACGCGGTGTCGTCCGCCGTCAACAACGTCCGCAACAACGGGCCGGAACTGCTCGAGCCGCTGGAGGACAGCGGGGACGCCCCCGCGTCGCTGTGAACTCCACCGGTGTAACCAGGTCGTGAAGTGGGCATTCGATGAAGAAAGCGGTGCACATCAGGTGAACGACCGCTGACCCGCCCGGAGACCGGGGCTCCCGGCGGGTGTCCCCCCGTCCCGGAGGTGCCGAGTCGTGGACGACGCGACCGCGCGTATGCGCCTGGAAAGCATGCTCCAAGAGCTCGACAAGTCGATCCTGGTGCTGGGGGCGGATCCGGCCGCCCCGAAGGAGAGGTCGGCGGCGGACGCGGGCGCGGGCCTCACCGACGCCGACCGCACCCGCGCCATGATCGACGCCGCGGCCCGGCACCGCATGGCCGTGCTCGCCGCGCTCAGGCGCCTGGACGACGGTGGATACGGGCGCTGCGTCGACTGCGGCAGACCCGTTCCCGAGGGCAGGCTGGAGGCCCGGCCGGAGGCGGCCCGCTGCGTGCAGTGCCAGTCGCGCGCGGAACGGCGCCGCTGACCGGCGTACCAGGTCCGCGGCTGCCCGGTTCGCCTGGCTGCTGCCCGGTTCGCGCCGCCTCTGTGACTGCGGCGCTTAGCCGGGCTTGCGCGCGCTCGCCACCAGATGGATGCCGACAGTGTCGTCGCCGTCGGCCTGGGTTTCCAGCTCGGTGCGCACCAGCCAGGACAGGGACTGGTTCCCGGAGCCGAGCACGTGGTCGACCGTCGAGGGGGACAGGACGGTCCGCGGGCGGATCCAGTCGACCTCCAGCCCGGCGCCGGTGATCAGCTCGCGGAGTTGCTGGCTGGTGAAGCAGCGGGTGATGCTCCCGTCGGGCCATGGGATCAGCATGACCTCGCCGGTCTGGCACAGGTGGGCCCAGTAGTTCTGCTCGGCGAGGATGGCCATGCCGAGCACCAGCGAGTCGACGCACAGCAGCGCCCGGCCGCCCGGCTTCAGCACCCGCGCCACGTCCTCGATCACCGACTCGGCCATGATTTCGACGGACAGCACCCGCTCTTCGGCGAGCACCCCGTCGACCGATTCGTCCGGCAGGAAGCCGAGAGTGTCGGCGCGGACCTTCTGGACGCGCCTCGACACGTCGTGCAGCCCGCGGTCGGGAGGCCTGCGGAAGTCCATCACCTCGATGATCCGGTGACCGGCGCGCGTCATCTGGGCGGGCCACCGGCCGCGCCCGCCCGATAGGTCGAGCAGCAGGGACGGCGTGCCGGGAAGCCACTGCCGCAACTGCTCGGCCGCGACGGCCCGATAGAAGGTCCAGTACGGCCCGAGGGTGCCCGAGCCATTCAGTTCACTGGCCGGAATAGGCAGCACGAGCGGCTCCTGGACTATGGCTATCTCGAGAGCGGCAGGAGATAGCGAACACACGGTTTCCGGGCTACCAGCCGGTGCCTGTTTTTTTCCCCGCAGGAGGTCGATCGTCACATCAATCTGCACCGGGAACAGACTCTACGCCCACCCTGTTGCAGAGGGCGTGAAGACGTTGGCGCCGCCAGAAGCCCTCGGCAGGCTCGTCCGCATCGGCCCGGTATCCTCGGCTGGTGACGGCGTCCTGAAGGAGGTGGGTCCGGTCTCCAAGACAGCCGAGGAGACTCTGGAGCAGCGTAGTGAGCGGTTCGAGCGCGATGTCATGCCGTATCTCGACCAGCTCTACTCCGCCGCGCTCCGGATGACCCGTAACTCAGCCGACGCGGAGGATCTCCTGCAGGAGACCTTCGCCAAGGCCTTCGCGTCGTTCCACCAGTTCCAGGAGGGGACGAACCTCAAGGCCTGGCTCTACCGCATTCTCACGAACACCTTCATCAACAGCTACCGGAAGAAGCAGCGGGAGCCCAAGCAGGCCGGTTCCGAGGAGATCGAGGACTGGCAGCTCGCACGGGCCGAGTCGCACACGTCCACGGGGCTCAAGTCCGCCGAGATCGAGGCGCTGGAACACCTTCCCGACAGCGACGTGAAGGACGCGCTCGCCGCGCTTCCCGAGGAGTTCCGCATCGCGGTCTACCTGGCCGACGTCGAAGGGTTCCCGTACAAGGAGATCGCCGAGATCATGGGCACTCCGATCGGGACCGTGATGTCGCGTCTCCACCGGGGGCGCCGCCAGTTGCGGGGACAACTCCAGGACTACGCGCGCGACCGCGGACTTGTGCGGCCGGACTCCCGCGGCGGAGGCCTCGATGATTCGCTTGGGCAGGAGGAGCGATGAGCTGCGGGAACCACCACGACACGCCGTGTAGCGACGTGCTCGACTGGGTTTACACCTATCTGGACGGCGAGCTCGACGGCGAGCGGTGCGCCGAGATCAGGAAACACCTGGACGAGTGCGGCCACTGCCTCGAGGAGTACGGCCTTGAGGAGACGGTCAAGCGGCTCGTGGCCAAGCACTGCGGATGTGATCCGGTTCCCCAGGATCTCCGCGCCCGCGTCCTCGTCCGCATCCGGCAGGCCCGCACGGAGATGGCCGACTGAGCGAGGGCTCGCCCCAAGCGGGACGAAGCAGGGCAATCACACGGGGTGTGATGGCTTGGTTACGGTTTGGCTGCGAAGGTGCGTCCCACCTGACCGGCCGTTCCCCGCTTCTGTAGCCTGAGGGGCGAATCGACGTGGAGGCGGCAATGTACAGGAAGACCCTAGCCAGACTGCTGGTGGCGCTGACGCTGCTCGCTCCGGTGATCGCTCTGGGCGGCGCGATCGCAGGAACGCCGGGTATCTCCTGGATCTAGGCCACCGGCCGACACTCGCGAGGTCATGCCCGTGGCCTCCTCGCCTGAGCCGAGGGCGAAGGGGCCCACGGGGTTCCGTACTCACCTGAGGTGGCCGCATTGCGGGAACTGCCGTGGCCTGCCAAGGTCTACTTCGTCGCGGTAATCGGGACCGCCGCCCTCCTGCTCGTCCGCGGCGCCCTGGTCCCCGACGCGCTCGCCGGCATCGACTGGTCCACCCTGTTGGTGCTGGCGCTTCTCTTTCTGCTGTGCGAGTCGGTGCCGACCCTGCTCAACATCCCTCAGGTGGCGGTCTCGGTCAGCTACTCCGCCGCGCTGGCGGCCGTGGTCCTGATCGGGCCCGCGGGAGCGGCCCTCGTCGGCCTGACCGCCTGCCTCAGCGTCCGTCCGAGCCTCGCCCTGGTGAAACGGCTGTTCAACGGCGCCCAGTACGCCATCTGCGGCTACGCCGCCGGCTGGGCGTACGCGGGGGCGGGCGGCCGGCCCGGCCTGCCCGAGGTCTCCGACTTCCCCGGCATCCTGCTTCCGTACGCGGCGGCCACGGCGGCCTTCGTGGCCGGCAACTTCGCGCTGACGGCCGTGATGCTGCGGCTCGCCGCCGTCGTGGCCAGAGACCAGGTCTCGCTGCGCGTGATCGTGCAGTTCCTCGTCTCGTACATCGGCTACGCGACGTTCGGGCTCCTCATCGCCGCGCTGTGGTCGACCGTCCAGTCGATCTCGACCGTGCTCGTGCTGCTGCCGCTCTTCGTGGCCCGCTGGGCGCTGGGGCACTACCACGCCGAGCAGCGCTCGTACGACGCGACGATCGCCGCGCTGTGCCAGGCGGTGGAGACCAAGGACTACTACACGCGGGGCCACTGCACGCGCGTGTCGGCCGCGTCCTCCATGATCGCCGAGGAGGTCGGCATGGGGATCGAGCGGCTGCGCGCCATCCGCTACGCGGGCATGCTGCACGACGTCGGCAAACTCGGCGTGCCCACAAAGGTGCTGCAGAAGGACGGCAGGCTCACCGAGGAGGAGTTCGCCGCGATCCAGCTCCACCCGATGCGCGGGCTGGAGATCGTGCGCGGGATCGACTTCCTGGACGAGGCGTACGCGGGGATCATGCATCATCACGAGCGGCTCGACGGCAAGGGCTATCCGATGGGCCTGGCCGGCATGGAGATCCCGGAGTTCGCCCGCATCATCGCGGTCGCGGACGCCTTCGACTCGATGACGTCCGACCGGTCGTACCGCAGGGCGAAGCCGATCGAGACGGCCGTCGCGGAGCTGCGCAAGAACGCCGGCACCCAGTTCGACCCCGTCATGGTCGACGCGTTCGTCACGGCGCTGGACCGGGACGGCTGGCACCCACCGGCGACCGTGGCGCCCCCGCCCGACGACGTCCCCATCGAGACCACGATGAAGGACCACGACGACCCGACCACGCCGATCCAGGTGGTGTCGGAGCGATGAGGGAGCGGAGGCTGGCCGCCGTGCGGCCCTCGCAGGGCCTCGACTCCGGTCAGCTCCTGCTGATCTGCGCGGCCGGGATGCTGACCGTCGCCGCGATCTCGCACACGGCGGCGACCGGACTGGTGGCGCCCCAGGTGGCGATAGGTTTCGGCGCGCTGATCGCGGCGGGTGAGCTCGCCCGGCTCACGATGCCGGGCAACCGGGAGGTGGCCCCCGTCTCCACCGCGGCCGCGCTCGGCTACGCCCTGCTGCTCGACGTGGGCGGTCGCCAGGCCGGGCAGCCGGCGCTCCAGGTCGTGGCGGTGATGGCGGTCGGGATGATCACGGGTGGGCTGCCGCACATCGCGGTCGGGCGCCCGCCCCGCCTCGACGCGATGGCTCGCAGGCTTCTCGCCGGGTCGCTGGTGTCCTTCGCGTACCGGCCGCTGGCCGGATCCCTGTACGAGAAGGCGGCCGGCGGCAACTGGTGGCCCGCCCTCGGCGTGATGGCGGTGCTCGTGACCGTCATGCTCGCGGCCGATCTCGTGATCGCCGCGATGCTCCGGGCCGGCCAGGTCAGGACCGCCATCGGGGTCGCCGTACGGGACGAGATCCGGATGGGCGGGCCGCTCGGCACGGCCGTCGCCGCGTCCGGCATCCTGCTCGCGCTGGCCTCGCACAGCATGGACATGACGGCGCTGCCGGCGTTCGCCGCGCCCCTGCTGGTGACGCAGGTGGCCTTCCGCAAGTACGCCGGCATCCGGGCCACCTACCTCCAGACCGTCCGGGCGCTGAGCAGGGTGACCGAGGTCGGCGGCTACGTCGAGCCGGGCCACTCGCGCCGGGTGAGCCAGCTCTCCCTGGCCATCGGCCGCGAGCTCGGCCTGTCCGAGCCGCAGCTGCTCGAACTGGAGTACGCGGCGCTCATGCACGACATCGGGCAGCTCTCCCTACGCGATCCCATCCCCGGCGGGGCCACGGTGCTGGCCGATCCGGCCCAGGCCAAGCGCATCGCCGAGCTGGGCGCCGAAGTGATCAGGAAGACCGGCGTCCTGCACGCGGTGGCCGAAATCGTCCGGCGGCAGTGCGACCCCGTCGGCGACGGCCCGCCCCTCGCCAGCCGCATCATCCGCGCGGCCAACGCGTACGACGACCTGGTGGGCGGATCCAGCGACCGCGACCGAGCGGCGGCCGCCCTCGAACGGGTGCGGCTGGACGGCGGGACGGCGTACGACCCCGTGGTGGTCGAGGCGATGGCCCGGGTGGTCGACCGGCTGGTGCTGGTCGCCCGGTTGTAGCGGCCTGCCTGCAGCAGATGTCGTGACCGACGGGGTCGGACGGCAACGCAGCGGCGGGTGATGTTGTGGCGACCCTACAGATTCGTCCGTCGCGTCTCGTCTTAACGCATGCGAGGGCGGGGACACCGATCACCATAGGGTTGGCTGCGTGCTCGATCCGGTTCTTGTCGCCAACGGGCTCGTGTCACGCGTGCGGCGAGTCTGATCTGCTTTGAGGGGAGCCCCGGCATGGCCGAAGTGCGCGCCGAGATGGTGGCCAGCGTGTGGAAAGTGGTCGTGAACGAGGGTGACGCGATCGAGGAGGGCGACACGCTCGTCATCCTGGAGTCGATGAAGATGGAGATCCCGGTCATCGCCGAAGACTCCGGCACCGTCGTGCAGATCAAGGTCGCCGAGGGTGACGTCATCCAGGAGGGCGACCTCATCGCGGTCATCGAGTAGCGGTCATCGAGTAGCGGGCCGGCGGGTATTGGCCGGCGAGTAGCGGTCAGCGGGTCACAGCCGTGCCAGGAACCTCTCCCGGTCGACGATGACGCGCTCGATCGTCCCGGTGGCCACCACGGCGCCGGTCTTGTCCACCGCGATGATGGAGAAGACCAGCCGTCTGCCGTCCACCTCGGTCAGTTCGGCATTGATCTCGACGTGCATGCCGACGGGGCTCGGGAGCCTGTGTTCGAGGTGGACCTTCGTCCCCACGGTGGTCTGGCCGGGCTCCAGGTGACGCTGGACCGCCTTCACCGTGGTCCCCTCGGCGAAGGACAGCAGCCTGGGCGTCCCGAGCACGGGCACGTCGCCGCTGCCCACCCTGATCGCGGTGTCCGACCGCTCGACCATGATGAGGACGCTGGCGCGCAGACCTGCAGCAAGACTCATGTGCGCAAGCCTATTGGCCTGCGCTCCCACGGCGTCCGGGCCGCCCCCCAGGGGGCCGCGTGCCGCGCTTCGCGGGAACCCGGAACGGCGAGACGACCGACGGCTAGGGTGGTGGACCGTGGATCTCTACTGCGATCACTGCGGCCTCCCGGCCGACGACGGTGATCATGCGGACTGCCGTGCCGCTCGGGCGATGGAGCCGCCGCGCTACTGTCCGAGCTGCCGGCGCCGGATGATCGTCCAGGTGACGCCGCGGAGCTGGTCCGCTTACTGCCCGGCGCACGGCACCACGGACGGTTAGACGATAGGCTCGGCATCCGACCCCCTGTGCCCGGAGGGCTCCCTTCCTTCAGGCTTCCGTGATCCTGTCGTTATGTCCTGGCGACACAAAACTGCTTTGTTGGACATCTTCGGGGGTCGTAGTGACTTAGGGGGTACGGGGCGCAAATGGTTGCGGGTGGTATGACCCTGGCTGGGCGCTACCGTCTAGATGCCCGGCTCGGTGCCGGGGGTATGGGCGAGGTGTGGCGCGGCGAGGACATGGTGCTCGCGCGCACCGTCGCCGTGAAGGTGCTGCTCCCCGGCCGTCTCGACGACCCCGGTTTCGCCGTACGGTTCCAGGGCGAGGCGCGGGCGATGGCGACGGTCAACCATCCGGGTGTCGTCGACGTCTACGACTACGGCGTCACCGATGTGCCCGGCGACGGCCCGACCGCCTATCTGGTGATGCGGTTCGTGGACGGGGAGCCCCTCGACCGCCTCCTGACGCGGCTCGGCCGCATCCGCCCCGAGCCGGCGATGGAGCTCATCGCGCAGGCGGCCGCGGCGCTCCAGGCCGTTCACGAGCGGGGCATCGTCCACCGCGACATCAAGCCGGGCAATCTCCTGGTCCGGTCCGACGGCACGCTGGTGCTCACCGACTTCGGTATCGCCAGGGCCGACGCCAACAGCCGGCTCACCGACGCGGGCATGGTGCTCGGCACGGCGGCGTACTGCGCGCCGGAGCAGGCGGAGGGGGCGCCGGTCACGCCCGCCGTCGACATCTACGCGCTGGGCGTGGTGGCCTACGAGTGCCTCGCCGGCCACCGCCCCTTCGACGGCGACACGCCCGTGGCGATCGCCCTCAAGCACATCCGCGAGGAGCCGCCGCCACTGCCCCCGGACGTCCCGCCCGCGGTCCGCGCGATCGTCGAGCGGGCCATGTCGAAGGATCCGGCCCGGCGGTGGCCGTCGGCGGCGGCGATGAGCCAGGCGGCCCGGCAGTCCGTGCAGCTTCCCGGCGCGCCCGCGGAGACCGGCGCCGCTCCCGGCTACGGCCAGGCGGGGATGGCCGCCGCGCTCGACCTGGGATCGGGTCCCGCGCCGGGCGCGCACCCCCAGGATGCCTTCGCGCGCCCCGGAACGGTCGACCCCGTCCGCACCGAGGCGCACATGGTCACCGGCACCTACCGGGTGACAAGGGAGGACTGGAACGACGGGCCGGCCGCCCCGGCCACTTCGGCCACGACGGTCGCCGGAGGCGCGCCGTCCGGCCCCCGGTCCGGACGCCGGGCGGGCCGGGCCGGGCGCAGAAAACGGGGCGGCCCGATCGTCGCGGGGGTCGCCGGAGTCGTCGTCGCGGCCGGGCTCGCCGTCGTCGGCGTCAACGCCCTGGCCTCGGCCGGGCAGGGGGAGCCCGCGCCGTCTCCCGCGCCTTCGCTCAATGTGGACAACACCTCCCCGGCCGAGGTGCCGTCGACCCGGCCGCCGCGGCGCTCGCCCGTGGCCAGCCCCTCCGCCCCGGCGCACGTCGGCCACGTTCCGGGCCGTCCCTCGCCCAGGCCCTCACGGAGCCCCTCGCCGTCGCCCTCCGTGGCGCCGTCTCCCTCACCGTCGCCGAGCCCGAGCGCGGCGCAGGTCAAGGTGCCCGCGGTGACGGGCGTCCCGGAGAGCACGGCGCTGGCCCGGCTGGCGAAGGTGGGGCTCAAGGGCGCGGTGGTCCGCGCCGGTGACGTGGGCCAGTGCTACGGGCCCGTCAGCGCCCAGAATCCCGCCGCCGGGACGTCCCGTCCCGAGGGCTCCGTCGTGAAGCTCACCGTGCCCCGCAAGCTGTGCTCGTCGCCCTCGCCGTCGGCGACCGGGGCGAGCCCCCGCCCGTCCGGCAGCCCGACGCCCTGACGGCGGGGTTCCGGCCCGGGTCGCGTCCCGGGCCGGAACCGGGCGATCACACGCCCGTCGTGTTGCGCGGGTAGGCGATCCGCGGGTCGGTCGCGACGTTCACCATGTAGGGCACGCCGGAGTCGAAGGCGCGCCGCAGCGCCGGGCCGATCTCCTCAGGTGAGGTGACGAGCTCCCCGCCGCCGCCGAGGGCGGTGACCACCTGGTCGTAGCGGCACTGCGGCTGCAGCTCGGCGGCCACGTCGTAGCCGTAGAGCATCTGCATCGGGTGCTTCTCCAGCCCCCACATGCCGTTGTTGCCGCAGATCATGACGACCGGCAGGCGGTGGCGCACCAGCGTGTCGACGTCCATCAGTGAGAATCCGGCGGCGCCGTCGCCGAGCAGCAGCACGATCTGCGAGGACGGCCGGGCGAGGCGGGCGGCGATGGCGTAGCCGAGGCCGGTGCCGAGGCAGCCGTACGGACCGGGGTCGAGCCAGTGGCCGGGGCGGCGCGGCTCGACGTACTTGCCGGCGTAGGACACGAAGTCGCCGCCGTCTCCGATGACGACCGCGTCGTCGGCGAGGACCCGGCCCAGCTCGCCGTAGATCCGCATGGGGTGGATCGGGTCGGCGTCGGACTCCAGCAGCGGGGTGTCGTCGGCGATGGCGGCCGCCGCTGCCTCCGCGAGCCCGGACGCCCAGGGGGCCCACGAGGCGGGGTTGACTCCGGCCGTGGCGCAGGCGGCGCTGAGGCCCCAGAAGACGAGCGACAGGTCTCCGGCGGCCGAACCGGCCAGGCCGGTGTGGGTGGCGAGCTGGGACGGCGCGTCCACGATGTGGACCACCCGGGCGAGCGGGGCGCCGTCCCGCCCGCCGAACCACCCGTACGCGAGGCGGAAGTCGAGCGGCGTGCCGACCACGACGACGAGGTCGGCCTGGCTGAAGGCCTGTCCCCGGGCCCTCGACACCAGCAGGTCGTGCCCGGCGGGCAGGATGCCCCGGCCCTGGCCGTTCGGGATCACCGGCAGCCGCCACTCCTCGGCGAAGTCGCGGGCGGCCTCCTCGGCCCGGTCCATCCACACGTCGGAGCCGTAGACCAGCACCGGCCGCTCGGCCTCGGCGAGCAGACGGGCGATCTCGGCGAGCGCGTCGGGGTCGGGTTCGAGCGGGGAGGGGGTGAGGGTCTGGGCGTCGTACTCGCCGGTCGAGGGGGCGAACAGGTCGTCCATGTACACGTCGAGGAAGACCGGGCCGCGGTGAGGGGCGAGGGCCGTGCGGAAGGCCATCTCGACGTCCTGCCCGATCGCGTCCGCGCCCGAGCCGGTGAACGCCAGCTTGGTCACCGGTGCGAGCAGAGGCGGGTGATCGATCTCCTGCAGCGCGCCGGAGCCCCAGCGAGAGCGCGGTGCGCGGCCGCCGAGCACGACGACCGGTGATCCGTTGAAGTGGGCGGTCGCGACCCCGGACACGCCGTTGGTGACGCCAGGGCCCGCGGTCAGCACGGCCAAGCCCGGCCTGCGGGTCAGCCGGGCGGTCGCCTCGGCGGCGAAGACGGCGCTCTGCTCGTGACGCACGTCGAGAATGCGCATGTCCTGATGGACGGCCCCGTCGTACAGCGGGAAGACATGCCCGCCGGAAAGCGTGAACATCGTGTCGACGCCATAGGCCTGGGAAACGGCGACCGCGACATCGCCGGCGTGCTTGGGGGACTCCATGCCGTGAACCTACCAGTCAGTCACTTGTGCGGACAGAAGCTGTCGGTCCGCCTGTCCTGCCCAGAAACCCGTCCGGTAACACTCTCCGTACGGCGTGTCACGGAGGCTCGTGGTCTCCGAGGTCCGCGGTCACGAGGCCCGGAGCCGGTCGGCCGCCGCGAGATAGTCGTCCACGAGCCGTTCGACGGGCCGGCCGAGATCGAGCACGATGCCCCGCTCGTCGGGCTGGAGGGGTTCGAGCGTCTCGAACTGGGAGTCGACCAGCGACACCGGCATGAAATGTCCCGCCCGCCCGGCCACCCGGGGTCGTACGAGCGCCGGGTCGCCGGCGAGGTGGACGAAGGTCACACCGGGCGCGGCCTCGCGCAGGACGTCGCGGTAACGGCGCCGCAGCGCCGAGCAGGTGGCGACACCGCCGCCCGCGGAGTGCGCGGCGAGCCAGGCGCCGATCGCCCGCAGCCACGGAACGCGGTCCTCGTCGTCCAGGGGGACGCCCGCGCTCATCTTGGCGATGTTGGCCGCGCTGTGGAAGTCGTCGGCGTCGGCGAAGGGGACTCCGAGGCGCCGGGCGAGGGCCACGCCCACCGTGCTCTTTCCCGAGCCGGTCACTCCCATGACGGCCAGCACCGGCCCGCCCGGCTTATCGTCGTTCATCCGTATCGCGCCTTTCCCGACCGTGTACGGCCTTCCGCTCGTCTATGGGCACCCTGCCACAGATGGTCCCTTTCATGAACGATCGGCGCAGAGCGTCGCGGAGAGGGCCTTGATCGGCATCTTGAGGTCGGCGATGGTCGCGATGGTCTTCAGCGCCTCGGCGCCCTCGACCGGCCTCCGGCCGGCCAGCGGCGTGCCCGGGCGGGGATTGAGGAAGTTGAGCGGCACCTCGTCGGGCGCCAGCTCGCCGGCCTGCTCACGGGTCAGCATGCCGAGCGAGCAGGCCACGTTGATGTCGACGGCCTCCCGGATCGCCCGGACGCCCTCGCGTACCTGGTCCATGAGCCGCCGGTCCGGCCCCCGGACGGCGGCCACGACGCAGAACTCGCTCGCCCCGGTCGCCGCCGTCTCGACCGCGGCCCTGACCAGCGAAGGGATGTCGAGCCAGGCCGCGCGCACGGGGGAGGAGAACTGCCCGGACTGGGAGCAGAAATGGCAGTCCTCCGGGCAGCCGCCGGTCTTGAGCGAGACGATGCCCTCGACCTCGACCTCGGGCCGCACCACTTCATGCGGACCTCGTGGGCCAGGGCCAGCAGGTCGGGCACGCGGTCGTCCGGCAGCCGCAGGCACTCGAGCGCCCGGGCGGCGTCGAGCCCCCGGCCCTCGCCGAGCACCTGGGCGCGGGCGATGTCGAGAACGTCGGTGTTCACATGCGCTCCTGGTCTCGGTCGCGACAGAGGGGCCGCCGGGTCACAGCGGAAGCCTGAGGGCGGCGCGGAACGCCGCCGGGTCGAACACTCCGCCGAAGGCGGGGGCGAGCCCGATCCGCGCCGCCCGCGCGAACGCCGCCCGATCGAGGCCGCCCGCGCCCTCGGGGAGGGCTCCGGACAGCGGCCGGGCGGCCAGGGTCTCCAGGTCGGCGACGTTGGAACACTCGGCCACGCCCGGATCGGCCGGCCAGGAGCCGATCACGACGCCCGCGAGATCGACGCCGCGCCCGGCCATCGCCTCCAGCGTCAGGGCCGTGTGGTTCAGCGTGCCCAGCCCCGCCCGGACCACCACCAGCACCGGCGCGCGCAGCCGCCGGGCGAGGCCGGCGATTGTGGCGCCCTCCTCGTCGTACCGGACCAGCAAGCCGCCGGCGCCCTCGACGAGGACCAGCCGGTGCGACTCGGCCAGCTCCTCGACGCGCGCCGCCAACGCCTCCGTCGAGAGGGGAGGCAGACCGCTCACCCGGGCCGCGGCGGCGGGGGAGAGCGGGTCGGGATAGCGGGCCAGTTCGAACGTCGTGGTCACCCCGGACAGCCGGATCACCTCGTCGAGGTCTCCCGGCTCGCCCTCGGCCGCCCCCGTCTGCGCGGGTTTCACGACGGCGACGGCCGCCCCCCGCTCCCGGGCCAGGGCGGCCAGGGCCGCGGTGACGACCGTCTTGCCGACGCCGGTGTCGGTGCCCGTGACAACCAGAATGCTCACCCCCCGCAGCGTAGAGCCGCGCCGGCGGGCCCGGCGTGACGACACGGGGAGAAAGCCGCCCGGCCGGCCCCGGTCAGGGCCGGCGCAGGCGGGTGACGAACTTGTACCGGTCGCCCCGGTAGAGCGACTGGGCGTACTCGACCGGGTTGCCGTCCGCGTCGAACGCGTGCCGGGTCAGCAGCAGCATCGGCAGCCCGACGTCGACGCCGAGCACCTGGGCGTCGTACGGCGTGGCCAGGACGGTCTCGATGACCTCCTCGGCGTCGGTGAGCCGCACGTCGTAGGCGTTGTGCAGCGTCTCGTAGAGCGACGCGTTCACCTCGAGCTCCCGCCGGAGGCGGGGGAACCTCCGGGCGGACAGGTGGGTGGTGTCGATCGACATCGGCTCGCCGTTCGCCAGCCGCAGCCGGTGGATCCGCAGGACCCGGCTGCCGGGGCTGATCGCCAGCCGCCGGGCGAGGGCCTCGTCGGCCGTGACGTAGCTGAGGTCGAGGATCTTGGTGTCGGGTTCGAGGCCCACCGTCCGCAGATCACCCGTGTACGAGGTGAGCTGGAGCACCTGGGCGACCTTGGGCTGGGCCACGAACGTGCCCTTGCCCTGGATGCGCAGCAGCCGTCCCTCGACGACGAGCTCGGAAAGGGCCTGCCGGACGGTCGTCCGCGAGGTCTCGAACCGCACCGCCAGGGTCCGTTCGGGAGGGAGCGCGCTGCCGGGCGGAAGGCTCTTGGTGAGCTCCAGCAGGTTCCGCTTAACGTCGTAGTACTTGGGCACCCGCGGCGGGCTCTCACTATGCTCCGTCACCTGTCCACCTTCGCCTTGGCCACGGCGGTGAGAGCGTTCCTGACCGCCGCGAGATCATCGGACCGCAGATCCGCCCGCGCGGTCAACCTCAGGCACGACCGGCCGTCCGGGACCGACGGCGGGCGGAAGCACCCGACGCGCACTCCCAGGTCCGCGCAGGGCGCGGCGGCCTCCACCGCCGCGCGCGCGGGCCCCAGCACGACCGGCACCACCGCGGCCGCCGGGACTCCCGTCAGGCCCAGCTCGCGGATGATCGCGGCCACCTCCGCGGCCCTCGTGCGGACGGCCGCCTCGACCAGCCGTTCGTCCCTGGAAAGGCCCAGGTAGTCGTTGGAGGCGAGGTCGAGCAGACCGTCGTGGCCGGGGGCGCGCGGGCACAACGCGCGCCGCAGACCGGCCGCCTCGCGCTCGGCGGCGGCCCGGCGCAGTCTGGTGATCGGCCGTGTCATGGAGTGCATCCTGCCAGTTCGTGATGGTCGATTCGCCTCAGGACGGGATGTCGTCGCATCATGCACTCGTGCCGACTCTCAGCGACCTGGTGTCCCGCCACACCGCGCTCGACCCCGCCGACCTCGACTGGGTCCACTCCCTGGTGTCCGACTGGCAGCTTCTCGCCGACCTGTCGTTCGCCGACCTCATCCTCTGGGTCCCCGCGCAGGGCGGGAAGGGCTGGCTCGCCGTCGCGCAGATGCGGCCCACCACGGGCCCGACCGTCTACCACGACGACGTCGTGGGCCTGGTCGTGGAGCGCGGCGAGCGCCCGTTGATCGAGATCGCCTGGACCGAGCACCGCATCTGCCGCGAGGGCGATCCGGACTGGTCGAGCGGGGTGCCCGTCCGGGAGGAGACCATCCCGGTGCGGCGCGGCGTCGGCGGCGCGATCATCGGTGTCATCCAGCGCTCCACCAACCTCTCGTCGGCGCGCACGCCCTCGCGGCTGGAGCTGACCTACCTGCAGAGCGCGTCCGACCTCGCCCAGATGGTCGCCGAGGGACGGTTCCCCTTCGCCGGGGAGGAGCCGATCCTGGTCAGGTCGCCCCGGGTCGGCGACGGCCTGCTGCGCCTGGACAAGTCCGGGCGGGTCACGTACGCCTCGCCGAACGCCCTGTCGGCCTACCGGCGGCTCGGCCTGCACGCCGACCTCGTCGGGGCGGATCTCGGCACGACGACCGCCGACCTGTGCTACTCGGACGAGCCCATCAACGAGGACCTGATGCTGGTGGCCAGCGGCAGGACGCCGCGGGAGACCGAGGTGGAGCGCCGCGGCACGGTCGTGCAACTGCGGGCGATCCCGCTCATCGTGGCGGAGGTGCGGATCGGCGCGCTGGTGCTCGTCAGGGACGTCACCGAGCTGCGCAGGCGCGAGCGGGAACTGCTGACCAAGGACGCCACCATCCGCGAGATCCACCACCGGGTGAAGAACAACCTGCAGACAGTCGCCGCGCTGCTCCGGCTACAGGCCCGCAGGCTCAACAACCCGGAGGGGCAGGAGGCGCTGAACGAGGCGGTCCGGCGGGTCGGCTCGATCGCGATCGTGCACGAGATCCTGGCTCAGATGCCGGAGGAGTGGGTCGAGTTCGACGACATCGCCGACCGGGTGATCTCGATGACCGCCGAGGTGTCGGTGGCGCAGATAAGTCCCAAGCGGATCGGCAGCTTCGGCGTGCTGCCCGCGGCGGTCGCCACACCTATCGCGATGGTCTTGACCGAGCTGTTGCAGAACGCGGTCGAGCACGGCTTCTCGCACTCGTCCGGCAACGTGCAGGTCGTCGTCAGCAGGGACGCGGACCGCCTGGAGGTCGTCGTCGCGGATGACGGCAAGGGCCTGCCCGAGGGATTCGACCTGGAGGCGACCGGCAGCCTCGGGCTGCAGATCGTCCGGACCCTCGTGGTGGGTGAGCTCTCCGGACGGCTCACCATCGCCCGCAGACCGGGCGGAGGTACGGAGGTCGGGCTCAGCATTCCCGTCCAGGCCACCTGACCGGGCGGGCGCCGGGGATTCGTCGGGGAGTGCCGGCGCGGGGGGTGCGTCGTTCTCGTCCACCTCGGTGAATGCCGCACAGGGGCATTCACCGAATATCGGGGAGGAGAAGGAGGTCAGACCGCGGCGCGGGCGCGGGCGCGGGCCGTGCGGCGCTTCAGGGCGCGGCGCTCGTCCTCGCTGAGGCCGCCCCAGACCCCGGCGTCCTGGCCGGACTCGAGCGCCCACCTGAGACACGACTCGGAGACCGTGCAACGGCGGCAGACCTGCTTGGCCTCTTCGATCTGCATGAGCGCCGGACCAGTGTTCCCGATCGGGAAGAAAAGCTCGGGGTCCACGTCACGGCAGGCAGCGCGGTGGCGCCAGTCCATGCGTTCCACTCCTTCGTAAAGTGGAGCCTCCGTGGCTCCTATAGCCGTCACTTTGTGAACTCTTTCACTAGCTACAGCGAAGTTTTACCCGGATCCAGGGTTTGGGGCCGGGTCATCGGGGTGCGCGCCGGAGTCGCCTCACCTCGGCTGTGGCCGAGGTAAAGGTCCTACGTTCCGACGTCGCAGTCAGCTTTTCAGCCTCGCCAACTGCACACAAGAGGTTTGGGACAAGGTTTTGCCCGCCGTGGCTGTCGGATGCGTCACACTATGACTACATGTAACGCCCTAGACCAGGACTTGTAATGCGTCCGGGATAGAACGGAACACCACCCACTCGTGTTCTCCCAGGTAGTCCCCATCGAGCTGGAAGGCTACGGGCCGCGTGGCGGAAAGCGTGAACTCGCTCTCGTCGTGGAGCTGAACGAACTGATTGCCTCTCAGTAGTCCCTCTCGCTCGCCGACGATCTGCCGGACCAGCCCCATGATGGTGGGCAGGCCCATCCTGCGCAGCGCGAGCGCGTCGAGTCCGGTGTCGAAGCCGGCCCACGGGGTGGGGTTGATGGGCCGGGCCCCGGCGTAGGTCCACGGCGCCGTGTTGGTCACGATCGCCATGAATATCCCGCTCTCCTCCGGCCGCCGGGGCAGAGTGAGCCGGAGAGCCGGGCGCCTGCGGTCGGTCACGAAGAAGTGCCGCACCGCCGCGCTGACGTAGAGGGCCGGCCGTGCCCGCAGTCCGGCGCTCCGGAGGCCCTCGACGGCGCGAACGACCTCCGCGTCGTATCCCAAACCAGCACAAAATGTGAAATATCTAGACCTTGTATGGTCAGGTCGGGCATCTGCCCCCGGATCCGGACCCGAAACCTCGTCGTGCCAGATGGCCTGTCCGAGCCCGATGGTCCGGGCGCGTCCCTCGCGGAGCGCCTCCAGCACCGCGCCGGTGGCCTCCACCGAGTTGCTCGGCAGGCCCAGCGCCCGGGCGAACACGTTGGCGCTGCCTCCCGGGATCACGATCAGCGCGGGCCGGTCGCCCGCGTGCGCGTCGGGCTGCCCGACGAGCAGGCCGTTGACCGCCTCGTTGATCGTCCCGTCGCCGCCGAGCACGGCCACCGCGTCGAATCCCTTGGCGTGCGCCGATCCGGCGAGAACGCTCGCGTGCCCCCGGTAGGCCGTCTCCTCGACGGACAGGTCGACGGCCGCGCCGAGGGCCCGGATCAGCACGTCGCGGGTGCGCCGGTGCGTCGAGGTCGCCTTGGGATTGACCAGGAGGAGTGCCCGCATGCCTGAAGGCTAACGAACCCTTTACCGCCGCCGCGGGCCGACACCGCGAGGAAGGGCGGTCATCCGTACAGATAGGTTGGGCGGTGTGATCAGCCCATCCACCGGCCGCCCGGCCACTCTCGTCGTGGCGGGGGCGGTCCTCGCCGCCGAGGGCCTGCTCGCCCTCGCCCTGGGCGGCTACGTCGCCGTGGAGACGCTCACCGCGAGAGCGTCCGACCTCGTGAGCGCGCTCGCAGAAGCCGGTCTCGCCGTCGTGGCCGGAGCCGCGCTGCTCTGGGTCGCCTGGGGCCTGTGGCAGGCCCTGCGCTGGAGCCGCGGACCTGCCGTGGTGACGCAGATCTTCGTGGTGCCGGTGGCGATCACCCTGATCCAGGGTGGTCAGTACGGCTACGGCGTGCCACTCGTGGTGGCCGCCGTCGTCGCACTGGCCGCGCTGCTCGCCCCCGCCTCGACACGGGCCCTGGTGGGCGAGGACGACATGCCGGGCCGCGGGTCGCCCCACTGACCGGCGGCGGCCGCTCAGTCTCCGGCGGTCAGTCTTCCGCGGTGAGGCCCTCGCGGAGCTGGGCCAGCGTCCGGGCGAGGAGCCGGGACACGTGCATCTGCGAGATGCCCAGCTCCGTCGCGATCTGCGACTGCGTCATGTTCCCGAAGAAGCGCAGCAGCAGGATGCGCTTCTCCCGCGGAGGCAGCCGCTCCAGCAGCGGCTTGAGCGACTCGCGATACTCCACGCCCTCCAGCGACTCGTCGACGACGCCGAGCGAGTCGGACACGGCCGGGGCGTCGTCGTCACCGGAGTCGGGGGCGTCCAGAGAGACCGTCGAGTAGGCGTTCGCCGACTCCAGGCCCTCCAGCACCTCCTCCTCGGTCATCCCGAGGTGGACGGCGAGCTCGGCGACCGTGGGCGCCCGGCTCTCCCGCTGGGACAGCTCGCTGATCGCCTTGGTCAGCGACAGCTTCAGCTCCTGCAGGCGGCGCGGGACCCGCACGGCCCAGCCCTTGTCGCGGAAGTGGCGCTTGATCTCGCCGACGATGGTCGGCGTCGCGTACGTGGAGAACTCGACGCCGCGGGCGAGGTCGAACCGGTCGATCGACTTGATGAGGCCGATCGTGGCGACCTGGGTGAGATCGTCGAGCCATTCCCCGCGGTTCCGGAAGCGGCGCGCGAGATATTCGACGAGCGGCAGGTGTAGCTCGACCAGTTCGTCGCGGATGCGCTGGCGCCTCGGGTCGTCGGCCGGCAGCTCCGACAGCTCCCCGAAGAGCGTGCGCGCCCGCACGCGGTCGGGCACCGCGGAGTCGCCGGAGGCCATGGCACTCGTCCTCTCGGTCACGCCGGCCTCGCCGCGCTCCGCCGCTTACGCAGCACGATCGCCATGTGGTCGGCGTTCTCCGACGTGGCGTCCACGTCGTCGGCCAGCGCCGTCAGCACCATCCAGGCGAAGTCCTCCCGGTTCGGGGAGCTGACCCCGAGCGTGTTGACCTCGACCCGGACGGTCATCTCCTGGCCGGTCAGCTCGAACTCGGCGATCAGGTCGGTGCCCGGCACGGCGTGGCGCAGGAGCATGGCGCACGCCTCGTCCACCGCGATGCGGAGGTCCTCGATCTGGTCGAGGGTGAAGTCGAGCCGTGCGGCGAGCCCGGCGGTGGCCGTCCGCAGCACGGAGAGATAGGCGCTCACGGCCGGCAGCCGGACACTCACAGCATCACGAATCCCGGTCAGATCCACCGCAGGCGTCTCGGTTTCCTCGGTCACGTTCCTCCTCGCCCTTCGAGCCGGCTGGGTGCCGTCGACTGCAACCTACCGCCACTCATCCCCTGCTGCTCCGGTTGGGCGCGCCGATTGTGGTGTTCCTTGGGAGTAACTCCTCGTAAATTCCGTGCTACCGAATCCAGATGGTCGCGGTGGTTTGACCACCCCGGAAAACGATCCGGCCCCGCACGCTCGTCATCGATCGTACGGGGCCGGGAAACAGGGCTCAGGCGGCCTTGGTCTCCCAGAAGATCTTGGAAATCTCGTCGATCTTGGCGAGCAGGTCGTCGGCCTGTGAGGCGTCGACCGTGCCCTTGGCGCCGGCGGCCCCCGCGAGCTTCGTGGCGTCCCAGAACAGCTGGTGGAGCTGCGGGTACTGCTCGAGGTGCGGCGGCTTGAAGTAGTCGGTCCACAGCACCCAGAGGTGGTGCTTGACCAGCTCGGCCCGCTGCTCCTTGATGATCAGCGCGCGGGTGCGGAAGACCGGGTCGTCGTTGTCGGCGTACTTCTTCATGATCGCCTTGACCGACTCCGCCTCGATCCGGGCCTGGGCGGGATCGTAGACCCCGCACGGGAGGTCGCAGTGGGCGGATGCCTCGTGCCTGGGTCGCAGCAGTCGTGCGAGCATCGGAATCCTTCCTTAGGAATGCTGGTGACAGCACTGTCCACGACCGACCTTACTCGTCTTCCGAATCACCGGACGGAGGGGGATGTTGTTCACCGCGGTACATGTCACGGGCGAGTCGATGTTGCCGGTTCTGCGGTCCGGCGACTGGCTGCTGGTCCGGCGCGGCGCCGGGATCAGGCCCGGCGACGTCGTGGTGGCCCGGCGGCCGCACGGCCTGATCGTCAAGCGGGCGTTCCGGCACACGGATGACGGCTGGTGGCTGGAGAGCGACAACCAGTCGGCGCCCGGCCGCCGGGACAGCTGGGACTTCGGCGCCGTACCCGAGGCGGACATCGTCGGCCGGGTCGTGCTGCGCTACTGGCCCCGCCCGTCCGCCCGGTTTCCCGCCCCGCCGGGCTGAGCCGTCCCTGGAACCGCCTCTTGGGTCGCCCCTTGGGGGTCGTCAGGCGCCGCGCCGGCGGGCCCGGTACGCGGCCACGTTGGCCCGGCTGGCGCACCTCTCGGAGCAGTAGCGGCGGGACCGGTTCGACGAGGTGTCGAGGTAGGCGTTGCGGCAGGGCGTCGCCTGGCACATCCCCAGCCGGTCGGCGCCGAGCCCGGTGACCACGCTGGCCAGGCCCATCACCGAGCCGACGGCGAGCGTGTCGGCCACCCGGCCGCCCTCGGTCAGGTGCAGGTGCCAGGGCTGGCCGTCGTGCCCGGAGATCTGCGGGTGCACCGGATGCCGGACCAGCAGCCCGTTCAGCCGTTCGACCACCTCGGCCTCGTCGCCCGCGGAGGCCGCCTCGAAGACCCCGGTGAGCTCCTCGCGCAGCTCGGAAAGGGCGTCGAGATCGCGGCGGGTGAGCCGGGCGGCTGCCTCGGTGCGGCCCGTCTCGTCGAGAAGGCCGCGCAGCACGTCGATGTTTCTGCCCTCGTCGCCCAGGTTGACCAGCAGAACGGCCAGCTCGGCGTATGACGTCAGGTCCACGGGGACGCCCAGGTGTGTAAGAGCCCGCTAGTGACACCGAGTATTACATGCCGTGCGCTGACTGGGAACACCCCGGAGCAGGGGATTCCCGCGTGATCGGCGGTCCGCCTCTTCCCGTGTGGCACAATCAGGAGACGGGTGACCCCCGTACCCCCTCTAGAGACGACCGTCAACGACGACGGCCTCCGGCGGCTACCGATGCCTGGGCTTTCGCCTGCTTGACGGCGTCACCGAAGGAAAACGTCCTTTCGACACTGGGGTCGCTGTGACCGTCTCACCTGCTTATTCGGCATCTCTCGAACTGGATCCCGCCTTCGCGCTGCACCGCGGCGGAAAGCTGGAGGTCCGGTCGACCGTCCCGGTCCGCGACGCGGACGACCTGTCGCTCGCGTACACGCCCGGAGTGGCCCGGGTCTGCACCGCGATCGCGGAGTCTCCCGAACTGGTCAACGAGTACACCTGGGTTCCCAACGTGGTCGCGGTGGTCACCGACGGCACGGCGGTGCTGGGCCTCGGCGACATCGGTCCCGCGGCGGCCATGCCCGTCATGGAGGGCAAGGCCCTGCTCTTCAAGGAGTTCGCCGGCGTCGACGCCGTGCCGATCTGCCTCGACTGCACCGACGTCGACGCGCTCGTCGAGACCGTGGTGCGCCTCGCGCCGTCGTTCGGCGGCGTCAACCTGGAGGACATCAGCGCGCCGCGCTGCTTCGAGGTGGAGGACCGGCTGCGGGAGGCGCTCGACATCCCGGTCTTCCACGACGACCAGCACGGCACCGCCATCGTGGTGCTGGCGGCCCTCCAGAACGCGGCCCGCCTCACCGGGCGGTCCCTCGGCGACCTGCGCGCCGTGGTCGCCGGCGCCGGGGCGTCCGGGGTGGCGGTGAGCCGCATCCTCCTGGGCGCCGGGATCGGCGACATCGCGGTCGCCGACTCCAAGGGCATCCTCCACTCCGGCAGGGACGGCCTGAACGCGCCGAAGGAGGCGCTGGCCCGCGACACCAACAGGGCCGGTCTCACCGGATCGACCGAGCACGCGCTGGCGGGAGCCGACGTGTTCATCGGCCTGTCAGGATCGACCGTCTCCGAGGCCGCCATCGCCTCGATGGCGCGGGACTCGATCGTCTTCGCGCTGTCCAACCCCACCCCCGAGGTGGAGCCGGCCGTCGCGGCCCGCCACGCGCGTGTGGTCGCCACCGGCCGTTCCGACTTCCCGAACCAGATCAACAACGTGCTCGCCTTCCCCGGCGTCTTCCGCGGCGCCCTCGACGTCCGCGCCACGACCATCACCGAGAACATGAAGGTCGCCGCGGCGTCGGCGCTCGCCGCGGTGGTGGGGGACGACCTGCGGGAGGGGTACGTCATCCCCTCGCCGTTCGACGCCCGCGTGGCTCCCGCGGTCACCGCCGCCGTGGCGCGGCAGGCCTGCGAGGACGGCGTCGCGCGGCGGTAGCCGCCGTAGCGGGGCCGGAGCGCGCATGCCGCGAATGGCCGTGATCCCCCGTATTCCGGGTGGTCACGGCCTTTTTCTTGGCCGCGAAGGTTTGGGAATTCCTTTAGCCGCTCACTGTGCGTGCTATAAAGAAAGCTCTCCGTTACCTATCGGCTATGCCTGTCCTGGTGAGGAGAGGGATGCGACGCGACCCCAACCCGCTGCTCCGGCAGCACCTCGCCGAGGCCGGCCTGTCCCCCACGGGGCCGGCCCGCGGGCCGGACGGCCTCGGTTCGGCCCGGGAGCTGCCGGGATGAGATACGACCACGGTTCGGTGCTCCGCTGGATCGGCGGCCGGCGTCTTCGTGAGCCGGTCCCCGGGCCGCCCGCGGAGGTCTTCTCCCCGGGGCTCGGGCGGCGGGTGCCCGCCGAGCACATCGCCCTGCCGCGGGAAACGGGCGGAACGGTCCCTCCTCACCTCGGACAGGAGTTCCCCCATTCGTGGGAGGAGGGTGTGGCAAGCGTGACAGCACTGTGGAGGGCCGACGTCGAGCGACGCAGGTTCCTGCTCGACTCCACCTTCGCCCTGGGAGCGGGCTCGGCCGGCGTCGTCAACTGGCTGACGAAGCCCGAAGGCGAGCGGCTCTCCGCCGAAGGTCCGCGCCGGGTGGGCGTCGCCGACGTGGCCGCGATCCGCGAGGTCACCCGCTCGTTCGGCGAGCTGGACAACCGGTTCGGGGGCGGCAGCATCCGCGGCCCGGTGGTCCGATACCTGCACACGGCCGTCACCCCGCTGCTGCGCGACGGCGCGTACGGCGAGGCCACCGGGCGTGCGCTCGCGACCGCCGCGGCCGAGCTGACCCGCCTGGCCGGCTGGATGGCCTACGACCTGGAGCAGCACGGCCTCGCGCAGCGATACCTGATCCAGGCCCTCGGCCTGGCCCGCAGCGCGGGCGATCACGGACTGGCCGGTGAGATCCTCGCGGGCATGAGCCACCAGGCCGTCTACGTGGGCCATCCCCGGCACGGGCTGGAGCTGGCGAGGGCGGCGATCGCCGCGGCGAAGCGGTCGGGCATCCACACCCTGACCGCCGAGGCCCGGGTGCTGGAGGCGCACGCCCACGCCACGCTGGGCGACGGCGTCTCCTGCGCGGCGTCGCTGCACGAGGCGGAGACGGCGTTCGACCGCAGGTCGCCCAAGGAGGAACCCGCCTGGATCGGCTACTTCGACGAGGCCTACCTCTCGGCCAAGGCCGCCCACTGCCTCCGCGATCTCGGCGACGGCGCGCGGGCGGTCCGGCACGCGCGGCGGTCGCTGCTGATGGACGGGCGGTACGTCCGGGGGAAGATGTTCAATCTCTCGCTGCTCGCGTCCGCCCTGATCCAGGAGGGCGAGCTGGAGGAGGCCTGCACGACGGCCGAGGCGGCGCTCGCGCTCGCGGGTGGGATCCAGTCGGCGCGGACCCGGTCGTACGCCGCGGACATGCGCCGCCGGCTGGAGCCGTACGCCGCGGAACCGCGGGTGGCGCGGGTGCTGGACAGCGCCGCGCTGGTCTCCCGGCACGAGGCGCTGGTCTGAGGGGCCGGTCTTAGGGCCGGGCTGAACGGCCGGGCTGAGGGCCCGGTCTGAAGGTCTGGTCTGAGGTCGTAGGCGGGGCCCGGCCGTCGGGGACGGGTCCCGCCTACGCCGGCTCAGCGAGCCTGGGTCTCGGTGATGCCCAGGCTGCCGTCGCGCCGCACGATCGAGCCCGACCACAACGAGTAGGCGGACTTGTAGACGGCGTAGGTCTCGCCGTCGAAGTACGCCGATGTGATCAGGTCACTGCGGTTGTCGCCGTCGGTGTCGCCGCCGAGGCTCGTGACGCCGTTGATGTAGCCGATCCGGCGGGAGCTCTGGTACTTCAGGATCCAGGGGCCGCCGGAGGAGCCGCCGGTCATGGCGCACTTCAGGCCGATCTGCTCCTCCGCCTTGACGGAGCTCTCCTGCACGGGGAAGAAGGGCTTCCCGTAGCACCACTTGAGCTTCTCGCCGGACCAGGCGTACTGGCCGTCGGCCTGCGGAGCGGCGGGGTAGCCGAACACGAAGACGGGAGCGCCGACCTTCTGGTTGTAGGCGAGGCCCTGGCCGCCGACCTTGTCGCCGAGCCGGCCGGCGTCGGACCACGTCTTCTTGGCGTGGTCGCGGACGATGCCGTTGTAGACCGTGACGAAGGCGTAGTCGTGGTCGGCGTCCTCGTAGACCTCGAAGTCGTGGTGAGTGTGGGCCGTCTTGCCGACGTAGATGCCCCATGGGGCCTTTCCGTCGTAGTAACCCGGGATGAAGATCCAGCGCTTCATCGTGCTCGCGTCGCCGGCGATGTCGTACACGCAGTGGGCGGCGGTGGCCACCAGGTTGCGGTAGCGCGACTGGATCGAGGAGCCGGAGCAGGAGTAGAGGCCGTCACCGATGGTGAAGAACACCCGGCCGGCCGTCTTCGGGAGATTGACGTTCTTGGTGACCCCGGCGGCCTTGCCACCCTGACCGATCGCCGGGACGACGCCCGGCTTGCCGTCGGCGGCGGGGCCGCCCTTCGACACCAGTTTGGGCGCGGACTTGTGCTCCATGCCATATGGTTCGGCGCTCTTGAGGTTGGCGCCGTCGTTCTCAGTCCAGAAGTCGAGGATGTCGGCGGCCGCCGCGGCTGAGGACAGCCTCGCGGCGGACGTGCTGGGCGCGGCCTGGGCCGGTATCGTCACGGCCGCGGCCGCGAGACCGGCGGCGGCGACGGCGCCGCCCAGGGGGAGAAGCGCGCGCTTCTTCATTAAGGATTCGCTCCTCGCGCTGTACGTGGGACGACACTCGCGTCCCATGCGTCAGTAAAGGGATGTCAGGGAACTTACAGCACACGAGCAGCACGGCATAAGCCGCGAGTATCGGGAAAGCCCGGATTTCCGAACTTTCCCGTCTCGGACGTCTTTTGTTTGCGGTCGCCGACCAGGAAAACGGACGGGAATGCTATTTCCGCCCGAATCTCTCAATCAGGTGTCGGTGTCGGCCGAGCCGGTCCTGAGGCGGCGGGCGGCCTCGTACACCGTGAACAACTCACCGTCGAAGTAGGGCGAGACGGCCGTCGCGCCGGCGCCGGCGATGGTGATGCCGTTGAGGTAGCCGAGCCCTCGCGCCGCCCGATACCGGGTGTACCAGGACGATCCCGCGACAGGGGGAGTCGTGGAGCGCAGGCCGAGCAGGGCGTCCGCCTTGAGGCGCGGATCGGCCAGGCCGACGGGCCTGCCGTACGAGCGGACCTGAGCGCCGGTGCGGCCGTATCCGAGGAGCAGCAGGGGAGCCCCGGCCGGCAGGTTGTAGGCGAGGCCCTGCCCGCCGACGCGATCGCCGAGACGGCCCGCGTCCGCGAGCCTGACCCCGACGTACGCGGCCGCGCCCCCGCCGGGCACGCTGTACTTGAGGCCGCCGGAGAACGCGGCGTACCGGGCCGCCGTCGCCAGCGGCGTGCGGGCCGGCGCGATTCCGTTGTAGACGGCGACGAAGGCGTAGTCGCGGTCGAGGTCGCGGTACGTGGCGAAGTCGGAGTGCGTGAAGACCCGGGCGCCGGCGTAGACGAGCCGGGGGAGCGGGTCATGGGTGGAGTCGGGCACGAAGACCCACTCGCGGAACGGGACGCCGCTCGCGATGTCGTATACACAGTGGCCCGCGGTGGCCACGAGGTCGCGGTGGTCCGAGCGGACCGAGGTGGCGGCGCACCAGTACGGCCGGCCGTCCGGGCCGAGGAAGTACGCCCGGCCCGTGGTGGCGGGCAGACGGTCGTCGGCGGCCCGGGTCGTCGTCCTGGTGGCCGGGGCGACGCCCGGCACATAGCCGGGCCTGCCGCCGGGGGCGGGGGCAGGCGGCGCGGAACGGCGGGGCGCGATCCGCGTCCCCAGTGAGTACGGCGTGGCGGCGGCGAGCGCGCGGCCGTCGCCGGTGAGCCAGTGTGCCACCGCGGCGCCGGCCTCGGCCGATGTGGCGAGCACGCGGGTGGCGGTGATGTCGTACGCCCGCGCCGGCGCGGGCGCGCCGGGGATCAGGGACAGGGCGACGGCCATCACACCCCACAGGGGGATGAGGACGCGTTTCATCGGGAACTCCTCGCGCTGTACGTGGAACGCCTCTGCGCCCCATGCGTCAGTAAAGGGATGCGTCGGAACATACAGCGCACAAGCTGCGTATCGGAAACTACGTCCGCGGTCCGGAATGACGGAGTGCCGGAAACGTCGCGGGAACACTGCGGAGACAGGCCGGGAAAAGGCACAGGGCCCGGCTGGAGAGCCGGGCCCTGTGGTGAGCGGGGGTCAGCGCGGTGGACCGCCTGACCGGGGACCGCCGTATCTCCTGGACGGAGATCAGACGATCTTGCCGGACCAGTTGGCCTTGGCCGAGCTGTAGACGCCGTAGGTCTCGCCGTCGAAGTACGGGGAGATGCTGGTGTCGATCCGCTTGTTGTTGTCGGTGTCCGAAACGGCGGCGGTGACGCCGTTCAGGTAGCCGAGGCGGCGGCTGCTCTTGTACTGCAGCAGCCACGCGGAGCCGATGGAGCCCTCGCCGGTGAAGGAGGACTTCACGCCCACCATCTCCTCGCCCTTGATGGACGGGGCGGTGGCGGCGAAGGTCTTGCCGTAGCTCCACTTGAGGGTCTTGCCGGTGAACGGCGCGGTCCCGTCCGGGTGCGACCCGCTCGGGTAACCGAACACGAACACCGAGCCGCCGACCTTCTGGTTGTAGGCCAGGCCCTGGCCGCCGACGTTGTCGCCGAGGCGACCGGCGTCGGCCAGCGAGACGTACTCGATGTACCAGGTGCCCTTGTAGTTGTACTTGAGGTAACCGGCGGCGTGAGCGTCAGCGTTCTTCTTCTGGTCAGCCGTCGCCTCGTTGTACTTGACCCGGAAGGTCTTGGCGGGGTCGATTCCGACGCCGTTGTAGACCGTCACGAACGCGTAGTCGCGGTCGCCGTCCTCGTAGACGTCGTAGTCGTAGTGGGTGTAGGCCGTCTTGCCGACGTAGATGCCCCACGGGGTCTTGCCCTGGTAGTAACCGGGGACGAAGACCCACTTGTCCAGGGTGGCCTTGTTGGACTCGGTGTCGTAGACACAGTGCCCGGCGGTGGCCACCAGGTTGTGGTACGTCGACTGCACCGACGTCGCCGTGCACCAGTGCGGCTTGTGGTCGGCGCCGATGAAGAAGACCTTGCCCGTGGTCTTGGGCAGGTTCACGTTCTTGGACGTGCTGGTGGTCTTCTTCTCGTCACCGATGGCCGGAACCACGCCGGGCTTGGTGTCGGGGGCCGGGCCACCGCTCGAGACGTGCTTCGAGGAAACGGTCGTCTCGATGTTGTACGGCGTCGCCTGCTGCAGGTTGGCCGCCGCCTGACCGAACCAGAAGGTGGCGATCTGCTGAGCCGCGAAGTTGGTGGTGGCCAGGTTGTCGGTGCTGACGGTGCTGTCGGCCTGAGCGGGGGCGGCCAGGCCGGCGGCGAGGAGGCCGGCGGTGGCGACGAGGCCACCGAAGGCGAGGGTGCGCTTCACAGGGGGCTCCTTGGTCTGTCGTGGGACGCCTCTTGCGTCCCATGCGTCAGTAAAGGGACGGTCAGGACCTTACCGGGGCGATCTTGAGCGCCGGAACCCGCACTTTGCCTCGTTACGGACACGCCAGGCTGTGAGACCGTTCTGTGATGTTTGTCGAGCGGGGCGGCGGCCGGCTCGCCGCGCTCATATGTGCAGATCACCGGTCGGTCACGGGCCCTGGGAATCCTGGGAGTTTTGGGAGAAATGGTGCTTTTGTGAAGCCGATCTGTGACGAGGATCACATGGTTGTGATGGCACCGATTGGGCGGCTGATGCGTCCGCGTGCGAAGGCGTGCGCCGCGTGGGGGAGAACAGACAAGGCCCCGGCGCGTGCGCCGGGGCCTTGTCCGGGAGCCCGTTCGCCTATGCGGACGGGGATTCCGGTCGTTATCCACAGGTCTCAGGTGAGGGGCCCGATGGTCGGACCGGGCCCCCAGTCAGGTCGTGAGTCAGGCCGTGGGTGGGTCCTGGCTCCCGTGGCGGCCGGTTCGGGGGTGCGTCCCGCCGTCCGCCTCCTGATGGATCAGACGCCTGAGAGCGATCAGACGAGCGAGCCGGACCAGTTGTTCTTGGCCGCGCTGTAGACGCCGTACAGCTCACCGTCGAAGTACGGCGAGATGCTGGTGTCGTAGCGGTTGTTGCCGTCGGTGTCGGAGACGCCGATGGTCACGCCGTTCAGGTAGCCGAGACGGCGGGTGTTGTTGTACTTCAGCAGCCAGGACGAGCCGAGCGCGCCCTCGCCGGTGAAGGACGACTTGACGGCCTGCAGCTCCTCGCCCTTGATGGCGGGCGCCTTGGCGGCGAAGGTCTTGCCGTAGGTCCACTTGAGGGTCTTGCCGGTGAAGGCCTGGTTGCCGTCCGGGTGGGTGCCGCTCGGGTAGCCGAACACGAAGACCGGCTGGCCGATCTTCTGGTTGTAGGCGATGCCCTGGCCGCCGACGTTGTCGCCCAGGCGGCCCGTGTCCTTCAGGATGAGCTGCCGCTTGACCCTGTCCCAGCCGGTGACCTGGACGCCGTTGTAGACGGTGACGAACGCGTAGTCGCGGTCGCCGTCCTCGTAGACGTCGTAGTCGTAGTGGGTGTAGGCCGTCTTGCCGACGTAGATGCCCCACGGGGTCTTGCCCTGGTAGTAGCCCGGGACGAAGACCCAGTAGTCGAGGGTGGCCTTGTTCGACTCGGTGTCGTAGACGCAGTGACCAGCGGTCGCCACCATGTTGTGGTAGGCGGACTGCACCGAGGTGGCGGAGCACCAGTGCGGCTTGTTGTCGGAGCCGCGGAAGAACACCTTGCCCGTGGTCTTGGGCAGGTTGACGTTCTTCGACTTGCTGGTCGACTTCTTCTCGTCGCCGATCGCCGGCACGATGCCGGGCTTGCTGTCGGGGGCCGGGCCGCCCTTGCTCATGTGCTTCGCCGCGACCGCGGTCTCGGCGTTGTACGGCGTGGCGTTGACGAAGTTGGAGTAGTTCTCGCCACGCCAGTACTTCACGACCTGGAGGGCCGCGACGCCCGACTTCGCCAGCGGGTCGCTGGAGACGTCGCCGGCGGCCTGGGCCGGGGCGGCCAGGCCCGCGGCGAGGAGGCCGGCGGTGGCGACGAGGCCACCGAAGGCGAGGGTGCGCTTCATAGGGGAACTCCTTGGTCTGTACGTGAGACGCCATATGCGCCTCATGCGTCAGGAAAGGGATCGCGAGGAACTTACCGGGGGATCTCTGGTCCAGGTAGCCGTAATCAGGCCGTCCCGGACGGTAGGCGGCGCCGTGATCCTCCCGTGACCACCGCTGCTTCTTTCGGCTGGACCGAAACAAAAAATCAAGTAGGCAGGTGGGACGGCATGGCGATCCCGGCCGTCCCGCCGGCTCCCGCCGCGACGACGGGCCGGTCCCGGTGACGTAAATCACACCCCGGGAATGCGCCCGGACACGCGGAAGGGCCCGGCGCACAGGCCGGGCCCTTCAGGGTGAGGCTCAGGCGATCGAGCCGGACCAGTTGCTCGCGGCCGACTTGTAGACGCCGTAGGTCTCACCGTCGAAGTACGGGGAGACGCTGGTGTCGTAGCGGTTGTTGCCGTCGGTGTCGGAGACGCCGATGGTCACGCCGTTCAGGTAGCCGAGGCGACGGCTGTTCGAGTACTTGAGCAGCCAGGACGAGCCGAGCGCGCCCTCGCCGGTGAAGGACGACTTGACGCCCTGCAGCTCCTCCGCCTTGATGGCGGGCGCGGTGGCGGCGAAGGTCTTGCCGTAGCTCCACTTGAGGGTCTTGCCGGTGAAGGCGAAGTTGCCGTCCGGGTGCGACCCGCTCGGGTAGCCGAAGACGAAGACCGGCTGGCCGATCTTCTGGTTGTACGCGAGGCCCTGGCCGCCGACGTTGTCGCCCAGGCGGCCCGCGTCGGCGAAGGCCCAGATGTAGTACTTGCCGTTCACGGTCTTGTAGCCGCGGTTCTCGCGGTAGAAGCCCGACTTGACGTACGCGTCGTACGTCGCCTTGTCGGTCTCCTTGTATCCGCCCAGGTCACTCGGCTTGGAGACGTCGGCGAAGCCGCCGGCCGGCAGCTTGAGGCCGTTGTAGACGGTGACGAACGCGTAGTCGCGGTCGCCGTCCTCGTAGACGTCGTAGTCGTAGTGGGTGTAGGCCGTCTTGCCGACGTAGATGCCCCACGGGGTCTTGCCCTGGTAGTAGCCCGGGACGAAGACCCAGTAGTTCAGGGTCGGCTTGTTGGTCGCCGTGTCGTAGACGCAGTGCCCGGCGGTCGCGACGAGGTTGTGGTAGGTGCTCTGCACGGAGGTGGCCGAGCACCAGTGCGGATTGACCGCCTTGAGGTGCTGCTTGCCGTCCGTGCCGGTCTCCCACTTGAAGCCGTCCGCGAAGAACACCTTGCCGGTGGTCTTCGGCAGGTTCACGTTCTTCGACGTGCTGGTCGACTTCTTCTCGTCGCCGATGGCGGGGACGACGCCGGGCTTGGTGTCGGGGGCCGGGCCGCCCTTGCTCACGTGCTTGGTGGTGACCTTGGTCTCGACGCCGTACGGGGTCGCCGTCTGCAGGTTGGCGGCGCCCTCCGCGAGCCAGAGCGCGGCGATGTTCTTCGCGGCGATGCCGGTCGAGGCGAGCGTGTCGCTGGAGACGTCGCCCGCGGCCTGGGCGGGGGCGGCCAGGCCCGCGGCGAGGAGGCCGGCGGTGGCGACGAGGCCACCGAAGGCGAGGGTGCGCTTCATGTGGTGCTCCTTGGTCTGTCGCGGAACGCCTCTTGCGTCCCATACGTCAGGAAAGGGATCGCCAGGACCATATCGGGCGGATCTGGGAGGAAAGCAGCGATCCGGCGACCTCACAGGAAGCGCACATCGCCGTTATCGTTCCGTTATCGACGTCACAGGGTGGCTTCGGGCGCCGGGAGCAGGATGAGTGCGCAGGTGGGGGCGGACGAGCCTCGCGGGGCCGGTGGGAGAGGGTGCCGGGATCCGGCCCGAGCGGTGTGGGCCAAATCACATCGAGGATCTGGATCCGAATCGAGCCCACGACCGTCTAAATCGCCCGATCTTGCTCAGGCTCTGATCGCCGGAAACGCGCGCGAGGCCCCCGGGAACGCCGAAAGGGCCCGGCTCGAAAGCCGGGCCCTCCGTTGGCCCGTCAGGGTTTGGACCCCTGACCGCCGATCGATTCGCCTCTCAGAAGAGAGAGTTAGGCGATCGAGCCGGACCAGTTGCTCTTGGCCGCGCTGTAGACGCCGTACAGCTCACCGTCGAAGTACGGGGAGACGCTGGTGTCGTAACGGTCGTTGCCGTCGGTGTCGGAGACGCCGATGGTCACACCGTTCAGGTAGCCGAGGCGACGGCCGTTGTTGTACTTCAGCAGCCAGGCCGAACCCAGCGAGCCCTCGCCGGTGAAGGACGACTTGACACCCTGCAGCTCCTCCGCCTTGATGGCGGGGGCGGTCGCAGCGAAGGTCTTGCCGTAGCTCCACTTGAGGGTCTGGCCGGAGAAGGCGTGGTTCCCGTCCGGGTGCGATCCGCTCGGGTAGCCGAAGACGAAGACCGGCTGGCCGATCTTCTGGTTGTACGCGAGGCCCTGGCCACCGACGTTGTCACCGAGGCGACCCGCGTCGGCGTACTTGAACACGAAGTAGTGGGTCTTGCCACCCTCAACCTTCGTGTAGTAGCCGAAGCCGGGCTTGTAGAACCCGCCCCTGACGTAGGCGTCGTAGGTGGCCTGGTCGACCTCCTTGTAGCCCTGGTACTGCGCAAGCTCGTCCCACTTGTGAGCCGCGACGAGGTCCGAGAGGTCCTTCAGGCCACCCGCGGGCAGCTTCAGGCCGTTGTAAACGGTGACGAACGCGTAGTCGCGGTCGCCGTCCTCGTAGACGTCGTAGTCGTAGTGGGTGTAGGCCGTCTTGCCGACGTAGATGCCCCACGGGGTCTTGCCCTGGTAGTAACCGGGGATGAACACCCAGTTGTTCAGGGTGGCCTTGTTGGACTCCGTGTCGTAGACGCAGTGCCCGGCGGTGGCGACCAGGTTGTGGTAGGCGGACTGCACCGAGGTGGCGGAGCACCAGTGCGGGTTGACCGCCTTCAGGTGCCACTTGTTGTCGGCACCCTTCTCCCACTTGACGCCGTCGGAGAAGAACACCTTGCCCGTGGTCTTGGGCAGGTTGACGTTCTTCGACTTGGCGGCGGTCTTCTTCTCGTCGCCGATCGCCGGCACGATGCCCGGCTTGCTGTCGGGAGCGGGGCCGCCCTTGCTGAGGTGCTTGACGGCGGCCTTCGTCTCGACGTTGTACGGCGTGGCCGCGATCAGGTTCGCGGCGTTCTCCGACAGCCAGAGCGCAGCCACGTTCTTGGCGGCGATGCCGCTCGCGGACAGCGGGTCACTGGCGACGTCGTTGGCGGCCTGAGCCGGGACGGCGAGGCCCGCGGCCAGGAGGCCGGCGGTGGCGACGAGGCCACCGAAGGCGATAGTGCGCTTCATTGGGGAACTCCTTGGTCTGTCGTGGAACGCCTCTTGCGTCCCATGCGTCAGTAAAGGGATAGCCAGAACCATACAGCGAAGATCTTTCGCCGGAATGCCCCAATTGCGGAGGTTGGCGGGGCGGTCGGCCTCGTGATGTTTTCGTGATGTTCATGACTGACGGTGGTTAAGACAGTCAGCAAAAGTCGCGGGTGTTCTCGCAGCTTGACCGGGATTCACGGAGGATTGGCTCCGGTTCGTCAGCCGGTTCCACGGGTGCATGTCAACCGCATGTGTGACCGACATCACATGTAGGTGATGGCACCAAAGGGAACCCTGACCCGTCTAAGGACCTCTTGATTGGGCCCAATGTCCCGTTTTGGTAGCTTTTGGCGAGTCGGCGGCGGCCGATGAGAGCTAGCGTGTCGACGTGCCGCGAAAGCGGCCCCGGCCGGACGCTCGACGGCCCGTCCGGGTTTACCACCGAATTAAATAAATATCGCGGAATTTCCGGGATGTTTAGTCTTCGGTCCGCACGGCGCGCGAGAGAACGCGCGGGAGAGCGGGAGAAAACGGAGGCCCCGCCGAGAGGTTGGGCGAACCGCTCGCCGGCCGTGAAACGCCGAAAGGGCCCGGCTGGCAGCCGGGCCCCTCGGGTGGATCTTCGGTTCAGAGAGTGCGACCTCTGACCCGTGACTAGTGCAGGGCGGGCGACTCGAACGGCACCGCGATGGAGCCGGACCAGTTGTTCTTGGCCGCACCGTAGACACCGTAGGTCTCACCGTCGAAGTACGGCGAGATGCTGGTGTCGAAGCGGTCGTTGCCGTCGGTGTCGGAGACGCCGATGGTCACACCGTTCAGGTAGCCGAGGCGACGGCCGTTGTTGTACTTCAGCAGCCAGGACGAGCCGAGCGCGCCCTCGCCGGTGAAGGACGACTTGACGCCCTGCAGCTCCTCGCCCTTGATCGCCGGCGCGGTGGCGGCGAAGGTCTTGCCGTAGCTCCACTTGAGGGTCTTGCCGGTGTAGGCGTAGTTGCCGTCCGGGTGCGACCCGCTCGGGTAGCCGAACACGAAGACCGGCTGGCCGATCTTCTGGTTGTAGGCAAGGCCCTGGCCACCGACGTTGTCGCCGAGGCGACCCGCGTCGACGAAGGCCCACACGTAGTACTTGTTGCCCTCGTGGCACCAGTAGCCGCTCTGCACGGCCTTGAACCACATCGGGAACTTGGCGAAGGTCTCCGCCGAGACTTCCTTCCACCCGCCCGGGTTGTCCCGGTACGGACGGACAACGCCGTCGTGGAGGAAGCTCAGGCCGTTGTAGACCGTGACGAACGCGTAGTCGCGGTCGCCGTCCTCGTAGACGTCGTAGTCGTAGTGGGTGTAGGCCGTCTTGCCGACGTAGATGCCCCACGGGGTCTTGCCCTGGTAGTAACCGGGGATGAACACCCAGTTGTCCAGGGTGGCCTTGTTGGACTCCGTGTCGTAGACACAGTGCCCGGCCGTCGCGACCAGGTTGTGGTACGCCGCCTGCACAGAGGTGGCGGAGCACCAGTGGGGCTTGTTGTCGGCGCCGGTGAAGAACACCTTGCCCGTGGTCTTGGGCAGGTTGACGTTCTTCGACTTCGCGGCGGTCTTCTTCTCGTCCCCGATGGCGGGAACGATGCCGGGCTTGCTGTCGGGAGCGGGGCCGCCCTTGCTCAGGTGCTTGGCGACGGCCTTCGTCTCGACGTTGTACGGGGTCGCGCCGATCAGGTTGGCCGCGTTGTTGGCCTTCCAGTAGGCGGCGACCGAGTACGCGGCGATGCCGTTGGTGGCCAGCGCGTCGGAGGCGACGTCACTGGCGGCCTGGGCCGGGACGGCGAGGCCCGCGGCCAGGAGGCCGGCGGTGGCGACGAGGCCACCGAAGGCGATGGTGCGCTTCATGGGGAACTCCTTGGTCTGTCGTGGAACGCCTCTTGCGTCCCATGCGTCAGGAAAGGGATGCGGAGAACATAGCGCACACACGCTGATGGCAAAGAGAGGGAAATCAACCCGAATCGCGTCGCGGCCCGACGGCCGGGCGTCCCGGTGTGTCCTTATGTCGGCCGCGTGCGGGACCGAAGCGGCCACGGCCCGGTGTTTACGCAGATTGCGGTCTTTCCCGATGGCTTTTCCACAGCCGGTAAAGCGCGACGGTGGAATTTTCGGCGCGACCGGTGTGACTGAGATCACACGTCGGGAAACCCGACGGCTGACCAGCCGATTTACCTCCTAGTAAGAGGCGCCGGGACGCGTCGCCCGATCGGGCTATCCGGTTTACCGGAAAAGGGGGCGAACAGCTGTCAAACCTCATGCCCGTGGCTTGGCCGGTTGTGCCAAGAATCGGGCCGGAAACACGACGGAAGGAGGAGTCTCGAAAACCCGCCTTACCGGATCGGCCGGGTTCCGTCGTGACGGGTCCGGAAAGCGGTCTGTTGGCGTCCTGTGCCGTCGCCGGACCGCTTTTTCGGCGGAATCCGCCCGAACACCGACCCGGAGAACGGCGGAGGCCCGGCCGCGACGCGCGCGACCGGGCCCCGTTGAGCCGGGTGAAGCCGGTGGTTGTCAGGCGATCGAGCCGGACCAGACGCTCGCGGCGGCCTTGTAGACGCCGTAGAGCTCGCCGTCGAAGTAGGGCGAGACGCTGGTGTCGATGCGCCCGTTGCCGTCGGTGTCGGAGACGCCGCTCGTGACGCCGTTCAGGTAGCCCAGGCGGCGGGCGCTCTTGTACTGGAGCAGCCAGGCGGAGCCGGAGGAGCCCTCGCCGGTGAAGGACGACTTGACGCCCTGCAGCTCCTCCGCCTTGACGGACGGGGCCTTGGCGGCGAAGGTCTTGCCGTACGACCACTTGAGGGTCTGCCCGGTGAAGGCGTGGTTGCCGTCCGGGTGCGACCCGCTCGGGTAGCCGAAGACGTAGACGTACTTGCCGAGCTTCTGGTTGTAGGCCAGGCCCTGCCCGCCGACGTTGTCGCCGAGGCGGCCGACGTCGGTGAACTTGATGATGTAGTACTTGCCGGCCTTGGCCTTGCGGATGTGCGCGTCGTACTTGTCGTACGTGGCCTTGTCGACCTGCTTCCAGTCCCATTCGGCGGTGTCGCGGAGGTTGCTGCCGCCGCCGGCCTTGATGCCGTTGTAGACCGTCACGAACGCGTAGTCGCGGTCGCCGTCCTCGTAGACGTCGAAGTCGTAGTGGGTGAAGGCCGTCTTGCCGACGTAGATGCCCCAGGGCGCCTTGCCCTGGTAGTACCCCGGGATGAAGACCCAGCGGTCGAGGGTGGCCTTGTTGCTCTTGGTGTCGTAGACGCAGTGCCCGGCGGTCGCCACCAGGTTGCGGTAGCGCGCCTGCACCGACGTGGCGGTGCACCAGTGCGGCCGGCCGTCGGCGCCGCGGAAGAACACCTTGCCGGTGGTGCGCGGCAGGTTCACGTTCTTCGACGTGCCGCCGGACTTCTTCTCGTCGCCGATCGCGGGGACGGTGCCCGGCTTGCTGTCGGCCGAGGGGCCGCCCTTGCTGAGGTGCTTGGCGGAGACCTGGGTCTCGTACGGCGACGCGTTGACCAGGTTGGCGGCCTTCTGGTTCAGCCAGTACGCGACGACGTTCTTGGCGGCGATGCTGCTGGTGGCCAGGTTGTCGGAGGCGGTGTCGCCGGCGGCCTGGGCGGGTGCCTGGAGGGCGGCGCCGACGAGGCCGGCGGTCGCCGCGACCCCGAGAGGGAGGATGAGGCGCTTGGCTCGGGTGTTCATGAGACTCCTGCGCTGTCGTGGGACGTCAGCTGCGTCCCAACGGTCAGTAAGGGGATGGTCAAGACACTACCGGCCCGATTTACCGCGTTTTTATGGCTTTTCCTGACCGATTCGGCAGTTACTTTTCCGTGATGTTCCACAGGTGCCGTCAAGTTCGAGATCATCTCGTGACAATGTGCAGGTCGCCTCCGGTCTCCGTGTTGTCAAAGATCGCCACGTCCGGACGTCCCCGGGGCGGGTGGATGTGACGCAGATCACATTCGTTCGATGGCACCGGAGGAGGCTCTGCTACGTCTAATCTCGCCCATCGTGATCGTGTCGCCAGACCTTCCGGGCGCACACGGAACCCCCGGCTCACCCGGAACACCCGGCGCGGGCGGGAAACGCGAAAGGCCCGGCACAGGGCCGGGCCTTTGGCGGAAGCGGGGCGGTCAGCCGGTCGACTGGCGGGTGGCCTGGTTGTACACGCGCTGCGTGAGCGCGTTGAAGTAGGGAGACGAGATGGCGTCGAGGCGTCCGCCGCCGTTGAGGTTCCAGGTCAGGCTGGTGACGCCGGTGAGGTAGCCGGTCCGCTTGGCCGCGTTGTACCCGATCACCCAGGGGCCGCCGCTCGCGCCCGACGTGAAGGCGCAGCCGGGGAGCCGCACCCCGTGCTCCAGCTGCCAGGTCGGCGCGCTGACGAACTTCTTCTCCGTCGAGCCCCGGCAGGACTTGAGGCTCTGCCCGTCGTACGGGCGGCTGCCGTCGGGGTTCGCGCCCGCGGGGTAGCCGAAGGCGAGCACCCCCCGCCCGATGGGCTTGCTGGAGGCGAACCGGAACGCGCCCACCCGGTCTTCCAGCCGGCCGACGTCGGCCGTGCGGTACCTGATGGTGTTCCCGTCCTTGTACGCCTGCCAGGTGAAGCCGCGGTGCACGGTGACGAAGGCGTAGTCGCGGTCGAAGTCGCCCTGCCCGGCGAAGTCCACGTGCATGTAGAGCGTGTGGCCGACGAAGATCCCCGCGCTCGTCACGCCGTCGTGGTAGGACGGGATGAAGATCCAGTTCTCCACCGGCTTGTCCGGCCCCAGCGCGTACGCGCAGTGCCCGGCCGTGGCGACGAGGTTGCGGTAGGCGGAGTGCACGGCGGACGCGGAGCACCAGTACTCCTTGTCGCCCACCTTGAAGAACACCTTGCCCACCATCGGAGGCGTGTCCGAGGTGCCCGCGGTGCTCGCCGCGGCGGTGGCGGCCTTTCTCACGGGCCCGGCGACGCGCGTCATCTCGGCCGCCGACGTCGTGGCCCGCGCCGACGTGGAGGGCTTCGTGCTCGGCTCGTAGCTGCTGGCCTGGCGGAGCCGCTCCGGGCTCCAGTACGACGCCACCCGCTGCATGTCGGCCTGGCTGGGCGCGAGCGGGAAGGTGCTCACCTCGTTCTTCGCGGAGCCGTACATGGGGACCGTCGTGCTCGCGGCCGCGCGCCTGACGGCGTCCTGCTGCCGGAGCGCGTTCACCGAGGCCGTCGCGGCGGAGTCCTGTGCCCAGAGCATGGCGGCGGCACCCATGACGGCGACGCCGCCGATGACGAGTGCGAGCTGCCGAGCCACTGGGGACACCCTTCAGATGGAGATATGGATGGTAAGGGGTGATTTTTCCAGATCCACATGCCTTTGGGACAGCTTCTTGGCCAGCTCGTTATGGAACGAGCGGAACCGGTGGGGTCTCCGGGACGTCAGATTACGTTCGCCCCGGAGTGGTCACTTGAAGTCACGCGGCTCGGTGAGGAGGCTACGACCAGCCGAAACGGGGGATCGACATGAAGCAACTCCACTCTCTTCTGGTCGGTGCGGCGACGGCCGCGAGCATCGCCCACCTGCCCGTGCCGCCCTTCCCGGGAACTCTGGGCCGCACCGTACCGTTCGACGTCGTCAAGACCACCCCCCAGAAGGTGACCGTCACACAGCCCGACCGGGCGTCCATGGTGCGGGCCGTGCTGCTGACGGCCGCCGCCGGTGAACGGTCCCAGCCCGCGCAGCGGTACGCGTTCCTCAACTGCGAGCCGGTCGGTGGTTCGCACCCGTCGGCGGCCGAGGCGTGCCGCATCCTCGGGCAGGCGATGGAGAACGGCCGGGACGACCTCGCCAGGTTCGATGTGAACCCGGGCGCCATCTGCCCCATGATCTGGCAGCCGGTCACCGTCACGATGAGCGGCATCTGGAACGGCAAGTACGTGTCGATGCAGCACACGTTCGGCAACGATTGCCAGCGCCGGGCGGCGACCGGCGGACTTTTCGACACCTGAGCCGTCCGGACGAGACGACGAGAAGGGCCCGGCGGAGAGCGCCGGGCCCCACAGCCTGACCGAATGGCCGCGCGGTCAGGAGACGGGCGTCACTGCGTCCACCGGCCGGCGGCGACCTTGTAGACGTCGTAGGTCTCGCCGTCGAAGTACGGCGACGAGACCCGGTCGTAGCGGTCGTTGCCGTCGGTGTCCCAGGCGACGCTGTTGATGCCGTTGAGATAGCCCTTACGGGTCTTGCTCTTGTAGCCGAACAGCCAGGGGCCGCCGCTCGCGCCCGAGGTCATCGCGCATTTGATGCCGATGTGCTGCTGGATGTTGTACTTCGGTGCGGCCGGCATCGGCGTGGACTGGCCATAGCACCACTTCATGGTCCGGCCGGAGAACGGGCGGTCACCGTCCGGGTGCGGCCCCGCCGGGTAACCGAACGAGAAGACCTTGACCTTGGGGCTTCGGTTCCAGGTCAGGCCCTGGCCGCCCACGTTGTCGCCGAGCCGGCCGACCGGCGTCCTGACGGCCTGCCAGGTGTTGCCGGACCTCTCCCACTTGATCTTGTATCCGGAGGAGACGTTGACGAACGCGTAGTCGTAGTCGTAGTCCTCCTTCACCACGAAGTCGTCGTGCGCCTGGAACCACTTGGCCGGATAGATCCCGTACGGGGCCTTGCCGTCCCACGCCTGGTCGCCGTCCCAGTACGACGGGATGAAGACCCAGTTGTCGTAGAACTGGTTGCTGACCGGGTCGTAGACGCAGTGACCGGCCGTCGCGACGACATTGCGGTAGGTGCCCTGCACCGACGTGCCGGAGCAGTACTTCCAGCTCTTCGGGTCCAGCGGGTTCTTGCCGGGCAGGGTGAAGAACACCCGGCCGACCGTGTTGGGCAGGTTGACCTGCTTGGAGAAACCGGCCGCGCTCTGCTGGCCGCCGATGGGCGGGACCGCCCCCGCCTTGCCGTCCGGCCTGGACTTGCTGACCTTGCCGAAGCCCTTGACGGAGTTGCCCAGATCCTCGGTGTAGTCCTTGGCGGCGCGCAGCCGGTCGGGGGACCAGAACGCGACGGCCCGGTCGGCGGGGCTCGCCGAGGCCTTGGCCGTGACGTCGTCCGAACCCGCCTGGACGGACGACACGGAGGGGCCGGCGGCGGCGGGGGCCGCCTGGGTGACGCCGACCACGCCGGACGCGACGAGCGCTCCGGCGAGGGGGATGGTCAGGCGCCGTGCTCGGGATGACATGGAGCTCCTTTCCCCGGGACGTGTGAGGGTGCGTCCCATTCGTCAGGAAAACGCTCCGAAGATTAATGACCCGTTCCTCGCGTCGGCCCGAGGTATAACCAGAACGCCCGTGAATTGCCCCATCCGTTATCCATGCCATGTGGTTATGATGACGTCTTACCAGTTCAGGCCGGTGTTTCGGTGATGTCGCCCGGTCGGGAGAAGTGGTTTACCGCCATTCTCGACCGGTCTCGATGTGCTCTTTTCTCATTTGATTCCGCTGCCTCATGAATGTCTTCCGTCCCCGCGGGTCACACGCCGGGGGGCGGCGGGGTAGCTTTCTGGCATGTTCGCCGTAACCGCCACGCAGACCGACTCGGACGACCCGCTCAAGGGCCTGACCCTGGGAGAGCGCCCCGAGCCCGCCGTACCCGACGGATGGACGACCGTCACCGTCAGGGCCGCCTCGCTGAACCATCACGACCTGTGGACGTTGCGAGGTGTCGGGATCAGCCAGGACCGGTTGCCGATCGTCCTCGGCTGCGACGCCGCGGGCCTGGACGAGGACGGCAACGAGGTGATCGTCCATTCGGTGATCGGCACGCCGGTGAGTGGTGACGAGACCCTCGACCCGAAGCGGTCGCTGCTGTCGGAGACATACGACGGCACGTTCGCGGAGAAGGTGGCGGTGCCCCGGCGCAACATCGTGCCGAAGCCCGCCGCGCTGTCGTTCGAGGAGGCCGCGTGCCTTCCGACGGCCTGGCTCACCGCCTATCGCATGCTGTTCGACAAGGCCGAGCTTGAGCCGGGATCGACCGTGCTCGTCCAGGGCGCGGGCGGCGGCGTGGCGACGGCGCTGATCGCGCTGGGCCGCGCGGGCGGGTTCCGGATGTGGGCGGCGAGCCGTTCCGCGGACAAGCGGGCCCGCGCGCTTGAACTGGGCGCCGACCGTGTCTTCGAGACCGGGGCGCGGCTGCCGGAACGCGTCGACGCGGTCATGGAGACGGTCGGCGAGGCGACCTGGAGCCACTCATTGAGCTCGCTGCGCCCGGGCGGCCGGATCGTCGTCAGCGGGGCGACCAGCGGCACGGTCGCCCCGACCCAGCTCGCGCAGGTCTTCTTCCTGCAGAAGTCGATCGTGGGGAGCACGATGGGCACCCGCGACCAGTTGTCCCGTCTGGCGGTCTTCCTGGAGCAGACGGGGCTGCGGCCGGTGATCGACCGGGTGCTGCCGCTCACCGAGGCGGAGGACGGCTTCGCCGCGATGTGGCGGGGCGACATCTTCGGCAAGGTCGTCTTCACGCTCTGAACGCCTCCTGGATGCGCCGGGCGGCCTGGTCGAGCGCGGCGCGGCACTCGGCCAGCGCGGCGTCGCTCAGCCCGCCCTCGCCGGCGGTCCGGCGCACCTTGCCCACGAACTCGCCCAGCAGGCGTCCGAGCTCGGCGTCGTTGGCGGCGTGCCTGCCGGCACTGTCACCGGCACTGTCACCGGCGCGGTCGCCGGCACTGTCACTGGCACGCTCAACGGCGATGTCACCGGCCTTGCCCCCGGCGCTGTCGTCGGCGTCGCCGCCGGCCGAGCCGGGCCGGGGCGCGCCGCCGGGCATCGACCAGACGTCCGTCCAGACCCGCTCCCATTCGCGCTGCCAGCGCTGGGTCTCCTCGCGCCACTGCCGCTTGTGCCGCCGCCAGTCCTCCTTCTGCTGGTCCCGCTGCCGCCGCCACTCCTCCTTCTGCTCGCGCCACGCCTCGCTGCTGTCGCGGGAGCTGTCCCTGCCGATGTCCCGGGCCATCTGGGTCAGCTCCTCACGCAGGGAGCGCACCGTCTGCCGGACGTCCTCCTTGACCTCCCGGGCGATGTCCTGCACCGAGGCGGAGATCTCCCGTTCGAGGTCGGCCAGCTCGTCCATCCGGTCGTTCAGCTCCGCACGCCCCCTGTCGGTGAGGGTGAAGACCTTCTTGCCCGCCACGACCTCGTGGGTGACCAGGCCCTCCTCCTCCAGCCGGGCGAGCCGGGGGTAGATCGTGCCGGGAGAGGGCGAGTACACGCCGAGGAAGCGGTCCTGGAGCAGCCGGATCACCTCGTAGCCGTGCCGGGGGCTCTCCTCCAGGAGCTTCAGCAGGTACAGCCGGAGCCGTCCATGCCCGAACACGGGGCTCATGCGCTCTCCTCTTCTCGCCGATCCGTTGTCTGCCTGCTGAGCAGGGTGACGCCTCCGGAGACGGAGGTCGCCGCCAGGTGTGCCATGCCGCCGCCCAGCCGCCCGGTGAGCGACCGGGGCCGGGGCCGGTCGTCGCGCCGCAGTTCCGGAAAGGCCGACTCGATCCTGCCGGACGTCGAACGCACGCTGACATCGGCGTCGACCGTACGCGGCACCCGTACGACGATGGAGCCGGACATGGTGGTCAGCGTCACGTTGCCGGTGGGGGTGAGATCCAGATCGGCGGTGATGCTTCCGGACACCGTGTTGGCCCGCAGCCGGTGCGGGACGCCGTCGGCCACGGTCAGGTCGCCGGAGACGCTGGTGAAGGCGAGATCGCCGGCGAGGCCCCGGCTCTCCACGGAACCGGAGACGGTCTCCGCGTGCACCTCGCCGCTCACACCGTCGAGCACGATCCCGCCGGAGACGCTGTTGACCCGGCTCCGGCCCTCGAAGCCCGCCACCACCACGGAGGCGCTCACCGCGGACACCTGAATCGGGCGGTCCCTGGGCACGGTCAGCGTCAGGGTCGCCGACCGGGGGCCCGGCCGCAGCCACCCGAGCACGCCGTCCCAGGTCAGGTCCTTGTCGGCCACCGTGAGGCGGCCGTCCGCCTCGTCGTGCGTGACCAGCAGGGGAGCCGAGGAGATCTCGCTGACCTCCAGCGTCGGCGGACCGTCGCTGGCCAGCACGGCGAGGCGTCCGGCCACGACGCGCACGCTCAGCGCGCTCACCGCTCCGAACGTCAGCTGCCCAGGTTCATCGATCATCCATTGCGGCATCGGCCGGCCTTCCCACGCGGATCGGTCATCGTGTCGGGGTCCCCGCGTCGCGAAAGGGCCCCGGCGCGGGGGACCGAGGAGTCTCACACAAGACACGATATGTCGCGTATATGGAAAGTCAAGATGTATCGCGTTTTCGGCCGCACCCGTACCCCGGTGCGTACGGGGCGCGGGGGGTGGTCAGTCCTCCTCGTCGAGCCGGGCCAGCCACGTGGCCAGGCGCTCGACCGGCGTCTCGAACTCGGGATTCAGATCGACGAACTCGCGCAGCCGCTCGGCCAGCCACGAGACGCTGACCTCCTCTTCGCCGCGCCGCTGGGCGAGCTCCTCGATGCCCCTGTCCGTGAAATACACGCTGCTCCACCTCCCTGCCCTGAGTACGGCGGAAGTCCCCCGCGGCCGTGCGCCGAGGGGGACTTCCGCCGTCTGGTCCTTCTAGCCGAAGATCTCCGCGGCCATGGCCGCCAGCTCCGCGTCGTGCTTGGAGTGCGAGCCGGTGGCCGGCGACGAGTTCGGCGTGCGGGAGACCCGCCGCATCGTGCGGCCGCCGAACAGGCCGGGCTTCTCGACCATCTTCAGGGTCAGGTACGGCCACGGGCCCATGTTGGCCGGCTCGTCCTGGGCCCACAGCAGCTCGACGTCCGGGCGGTACCGGTCGAGCTCGGCCTTGAGCGGGTTCTCCGGGAACGGGTAGATCCGCTCCAGACGCACCAGCGCCACGTCGTTGCGGCCCGACTTCTCGCGGTGGGCGAGCAGGTCGTAGTAGATGCGCCCCGAGCTGACGACGACCTTGGTGACGGCCGCCGGGTCGACGGTCGCGTCGCCGATGACCGGGCGGAAGGCGCCGGAGGTGAACTCCGCCGTCGCCGAGGCCGCCGCCTTGAGCCGCAGCAGCGACTTGGGCGTGAACACGATCAGCGGCTTGCGCCGTTCGGACAGCACCTGCCAGCGCAGGAGATGGAAGTAGTTGGCCGGGGTGCTCGGCTGCGCGACCGTCATGTTGTCGAGCGCGCACAGCTGCAGGTAGCGCTCGATCCGGCCGGAGGAGTGGTCGGGCCCCTGACCCTCGTAGCCGTGCGGCAGCAGCAGCACGACCGAGGAGCGCTGGCCCCACTTCTGCTCGCTCGAGGAGATGAACTCGTCAATGATCGACTGGGCGCCGTTGGCGAAGTCGCCGAACTGCGCCTCCCAGGCGACCAGGGCGTCCGGCCGGACCACGCTGTAGCCGTACTCGAAGCCCATCGCGGCGAACTCGCTGAGGAGCGAGTCGTACACGTAGAACTTGGTCGTGCCGTGGTTGAAGGTCTTGAGCGGCGTGTGCTCCTCGCCGGTGACCCGGTCGACCAGCACGGCGTGGCGCTGGCCGAAGGTGCCTCGGCGGGAGTCCTGGCCGACCAGGCGCACCGGGTGGCCGTCGATCAGCAGCGAGCCGAAGGCCAGGGCCTCGCCGGTCGCCCAGTCGATCGAGTTCTCGGTGACCATCGAGCCGCGGCGCTGCAGCACCGGGGCGAGCCGCGGGTGCACCGTGAAGCCCTCGGGCAGGTTGAACTGCGTCTCGATGACCCGCTTGACGACCTCGTCCGAGATGGCCGTCTTGGTGTCCTCGTGTGACCACGGGATCGCCTCGTCCGGCTCCGGCGCGACGACCGCCCCCGGCTCCAGCGGGCGCTTGGTCGCCTCGCGGGTCTCGGTGAAGGCCCGCTCCAGCTGCTCCTGGTAGTCGCGGAGGGCCTGCTCGGCCTCCTCGACCGTGATGTCGCCGCGGCCGATGAGCGCCTCGGTGTAGAGCTTGCGGGTGGACCGCTTGGCGTCGATCAGGTCGTACATCAGCGGCTGGGTGAACGCCGGGTTGTCCGTCTCGTTGTGGCCGCGGCGCCGGTAGCAGACCATGTCGATGACGACGTCCTTGCGGAACGCCTGCCGGTACTCGTACGCGAGCCGGCCGACGCGGACGACCGCCTCGGGGTCGTCGCCGTTCACGTGGAAGATCGGCGCCTGGATCATCTGCGCGACGTCCGTGGCGTAGACCGAGGAACGGGAGCTGGCCGGGCTGGTCGTGAAGCCGACCTGGTTGTTCACCACGATGTGAACCGTGCCGCCGGTGCGGTAGCCGCGCAGCTGGGAAAGGTGCAGCGTCTCGGCCACCACGCCCTGGCCGGCGAACGCGGCGTCGCCGTGGACGAGGACGGGCAGGACCGTGAAGCCCTCCTCGCCCCGCTCAAGCAGGTCCTGCTTGGCCCGGACCACGCCCTCGAGCACGGGGTCGACGGCCTCGAGGTGCGACGGGTTCGCCACCACCGAAGTGGTGATCTTGGCGCCGCCGGGGGCGACGAAGTCGCCGGCCGCGCCCAGGTGATACTTCACGTCGCCGGAGCCGTGCGCGCTGCGCGGGTCGATGTTGCCCTCGAACTCGCCGAAGACCTGGCCGTACGACTTGCCGACGATGTTGGCGAGCACGTTGAGCCGGCCGCGGTGGGCCATGCCGATGACGACCTCGTCGAGCTCCTCGCGGGCGGCCTCGCTGATCACCGAGTCGAGCAGCGGGATCAGCGACTCGCCGCCCTCCAGCGAGAACCGCTTCTGGCCGACGTACTTGGTCTGCAGGAACGTCTCGAAGGCCTCGGCCGTGTTGAGCCTGCGCAGGATGTGGAGCTGCTCGTCACGCCCGGGCTTGGCGTGCGGCTTCTCCACCCGCGCCTGGATCCAGGCCCGCTCCTCGGGGTTCTGGATGTGCATGTACTCGATGCCGACCGTGCGGCAGTAGGAGTCGCGCAGCACGCCGAGGATGTCGCGCAGCTTCATCAGCGGACGGCCGCCGAAACCGCCCGTGGCGAACTCGCGCTCCAGGTCCCACAGGGTCAGGCCGTGCGACTTGATGTCCAGGTCGGGGTGGCGGCGCTGGCGGTACTCCAGCGGATCGGTGTCGGCCATCAGGTGGCCGCGCACCCGGAACGCGTGGATGAGCTCAAGGACCCGGGCCGACTTGGCCACGTCGTCGTCGTGGGTGGCCGAGATGTCCGAGACCCAGCGGATCGGCTCGTACGGGATGCGGAGCGACTCGAAGATCTCGTCGTAGAACCCGTCGGAGCCGAGCAGCAGCTGGTGGATGCGGCGCAGGAAGTCGCCGGACTGGGCGCCCTGGATGATCCGGTGGTCGTAGGTGGACGTGAGCGTCATCACCTTGCTGATGGCCAGCCGGGAGAGGGTCTCCTCGGACGCGCCCTGGTACTCGGCCGGGTACTCCATCGCGCCGACGCCGATGATCGTGCCCTGGCCGGGCATGAGGCGCGGCACGGAATGCACCGTTCCGATGGTGCCGGGGTTGGTCAGCGAGATCGTCGTGCCCTGGAAGTCGTCGACGCCGAGCTTGCCGGCGCGGGCCTTGCGGACGATGTCCTCGTAGGCCACCCAGAAGCCGCGGAAGTCGAGCGTCTCCGCCTGCTTGATCGACGGCACCAGGAGCTGGCGGGTGCCGTCTTCCTTCTGCACGTCGATCGCGAGGCCGAGGCCGACGTGCTCGGGCCTGACGAGGACCGGCTTGCCGTCCACCTCGGTGTACGAGTGGTTCATCTCCGGCATCGCCTTCAACGCCTGGACGATGGCGTATCCGATCACATGCGTGAAGGAGATCTTGCCGCCGCGTCCGCGGGAGAGGTGATTGTTGATGACGATGCGGTTGTCGATCAGCAGCTTCGCCGGGACCGCGCGGACGCTGGTCGCCGTCGGGACCGCGAGCGAGGCCTCCATGTTGAGGGCCGTACGCGCGGCGGCGCCGCGCAGCCGCTCCTCCGTCGCGCCCGCGGGGGCGGGAGCGGCGGCCGCCTTCGGCTTCGCGGCGGGAGCCGCGGCCTTGGGGGTGACGGCCTCGGGAGCCGGCTTGGCGGCGGGTGCGGCGGCCGGCTTGGCCGGTGGCGCAGGCGGTGCCGGTGGCGCGGCGGGCGCGGCCTGCGCCGCCGGAGCCTGCGGTGCGGCGGTGGCCGTCGCGCCGTTCGACGTCCCGCCGGTACCCTTGGCGGCCTTCCCCGCGCCGTTGTAATCGGCGAAGAAGTGCCACCAGGCCTGATCGACAGACTCGGGGTCTTCGAGATACTTCTGGTACAACTCGTCGACAAGCCACTCGTTCTGCCCGAAGCTTGTCAGCGGGTTTGTCCGCGACGACTCAGACGACACGGCGGAAATCGCCCTCTTCCGCAGATCGGCGTTGATGTTTGGTGAACCTGTCCAAGGCTACTCGCCCTGGGCGGTGAGCCGCGCCGGTCGGGTCGCAGGTCTCGCCCCATCCTCCCAGGATCGATCAAACAGGTCACGCCCGAGTAGTCCGTCTGGGGGATCAGAGCATCCTCACCGCATGGTCATCCCGGCGCCCGGCGTCCAGTCCCATCTGACGTAGGCGCCCGTAGGCCGTGCCGTGTCCGGGCAGGCCGGCAGCGTGGCGCCTCGCGCGCCGCGGCCGGCCGGGAACTTGTCGTGTTGGACCTGCGTGACGCCGTTCTCTTCTTCACGCTCAGGTCTCAGCAATCTGGAGGGCCTGCCGGCGGTACTCATTGGGAGAAACGCCGTAGGCGGCGCGGAAGATGCGGCTGAAGTGGGCGGGATCGGTGATCCCCCAGTGCGCGGCGATCGCGTGGACGGGGCGATGGAGGAGAGCGGGGTCGCCGAGATCGCGCCGACAGCGATCGAGGCGACGTCGGCGTATCCAGGCGGATACCGTCAGCTCCTCGCCTTCGAAGAGCCGATGCAGGGCGCGGACGGAGATCTGGCAGGCGGCGGAGACGCTCTCCGGCGACAGGTGAGGATCGCCGAGTTGCCGCTCGATGTAGGCGCGGACTTTCAGCTGGAGGGTTCGACGGTGCGTCTCCGACGGCACCGCGCGGTCCCGTTCGAGGTGGTGGGCGCACAACGCGGTGACGAGATCGATGACGATCGAGGCCAGCCGCGGGCCGTCCGCGACCGTATAGGAGTCGGCGTGGGCGGCCATCCGGCTGAGGTAACCGGTCAGGAGGGCGCCGACGCCCTCCCGGCCCGATAAGGGCCGGACCATGAGGTCCCGGATTCCCCTCTCCGGAAGAGAAAGGGCAGCCCGGGGAAGTTGCACCATGAGTCCCCGGACCATGGCGGTCTTCGGGCTTGTCCAACCGTGCCAAGGGCGGGAGGTGTCGTAAAGCAGCAATTCACCTGGGGAAAACGTCGCGTCCCGGTCGCCCTGGAAGATCCTCTGGCTGCCCCTCCAGGGGATCATGAGCTGGAGCTCATCGGGATCGGACCGCCGGATCAGCCTGGCGTGCCGGTACGTCTCCAGCGGCAAGTAGCTCAGCGTGTTGAGCCGCACCATGCCGAAATCCTGCATGCGCAGCTCCGCCTGGAAGTCCGCCGCGTAATCGCTGCGCATGGCGTTGGGAACCAGCGCGTCGTTCGCCAGGTCGCACCAGGCGGTGAACCGATCGGCCGCCGGCAGGTCGCTCGTCCTGAACCTGAGCATCGCCACGAATCCCCTCCCGTTCTCCGATGGAGATCTCGACGCGCGAGACGGGCATCCCTTTACAGCCGCGGAAACGCGGCAGTGTTCCGTCCAGTCAATCGAACAGCAGGGCGGCGCCCAGATCCAGGGCAATCGCGGTCATGCGCGGGATTTCACGGCCCGACCGGCCGGATCGCCCGATCGATGAGCAGCTCACGCCTGACCGAAGGAGTTCGCTAATTCCAGAACTCCTGATTGTGGACGACAAAAAAATGGGCGAGGCCCGCGTACTCGCATTGGCGTGCGAACTGCCGCCGGCACGGGCGGCTTCAGCCGATGAGCCGGGTCTCTACGCGGACCGCCGGGGAGATCTCGGCCAGGAGCCGGCCGAGGTCGTCGCCCGCCGCCCGCAACTCGTCGTGGCCGAGCGGTTCCAGCCGTTCCAGCAGGAAGAGGGCGTCCGCCGTCTCCTCGGTGATCCTGGTGCGGACGCACTGCCGCCAGTTCCACCTGCGGCAGGTGATTCCCGCGTCGTCGCGCCACACCACCTCGCCGATCTCCGGCTCGCCCAGCGCCTCCTCGGACGGCTCGTCGCCGGCCGCCCGGACGAGCCGCGCAGCTCCCTCGTACCGCCGCAGGTCCTCGCCGCCGATGGGCAACCCGTGCCGTACGGAGACGGAGTTGTACGCGTCGACGACGAGGTTGATCTCGGGCAGCGGCATCCGGCGGACCAGGGCGTCGACCGACGGCCGGGTGCGCTGGGGCTTCGCCCCGAAGGCCCGGTAGGCCGCCCGCCAGGCCTCGATCCTGGGGTCGTCCAGTGGTGTGGCCGCGGCGGCCGCGTCCGCCAGCCAGGCGCGCGACCGGTCGTCCGAGGGCCCGTTGGCCAGGCCGTACGCGGTGATCACGAGCACCGCGAAGTCGGGGCGCAGGGCGGTCACGGCGGGGTCCACGCGGATGTCGTCGATCACGGCCACAGCTTACGGCCACGCCGGAGCGGGCCGTGATGGGTGGATCGGTGGCGGGCGGGCGCCGGCTCACCGGCGCGTCATCGGGTCCTGTGATCGCCCGCCGATGTCTCCGACAGCACCTGGAGGAGCCGTGCGGGCGTGCCGGCCACGGCGATGACGCCGGGAGCGTCGAATTCGGCGGGATCGCCGAATCCCCAGGTGACCGCGACGCTACGCACGCCGCACTCCGCCGCGCCCGCGACGTCCTCCCGGCGGTCGCCGATCATGACGGTGGCCTCGGGCGGGGCGCCGAGGACGTCGAGCGCGTGCCGGATCACGTCGGCCTTGTGCCGGCGGGATCCGTCCAGGGTCGCGCCTGCCACATAGGTGAAGAACCCGTCGAGCTCGAAGTGCGCCAGGATCTTCTCCGCGTAGACGCCCGGCTTGGACGTCGCCACGCCCAGGGTCCGGCCGTCGGCGACGAGGGTCTCCAACACGGCGGGAATCCCGGGGATGACCTCGTTCTCGTACATGCCGGTCGCGGTGTACCGGTCCCGATAGGCGTTCACCGCGTCGCCGAGACGTTCCTCCGGCACGCCGAGCCGGAGGAAGATGTCCTGGAGCGGAGGACCGATCAGGGTGCGCAGCAGCCCGTTGTCGGCCTGGGGGAACCCGATCGCCGCGAGGGCGTGCCGTATCGAGGCGACGATGCCCGTCTCGGAATCGGTCAGCGTGCCGTCGAGGTCGAAGAGGCAGAATCGGTCGTTTCTCACGTACGGCGGTCCGTTCCCTGGTCGACGCGCGGGACCGGACGGCGGGACCGATCCGCTGTCGAACCCTACTCGTGCCGCCTCGGGAACGAACGGCGAGGGAGGCGCGGCGAGGGACCGGACGGTGAGGGAGCGGCGGCCGCCACCCGGAGGTGACGGCCGCCGGTGAGACGGGAGATCAGGCGCAGGGGGCGCCGTTCAGCAGGAACAGGTCGGGGCCGGGGTTGGCCCCGGGCGCCGAGACGCCGTTGAAGCCGAACGTCACCGACTGGCCGGGCTGGATGATCTTGTTGTACGACTGGTTGGCCGCCGTGACCGTCGCCGCCTTCTGGGTGAACTCGGCCGCCCAGGAGTGGCCGACCTTCTGGCCGCCCAGGAACGACCAGGTCAGCGACCAGCCGTCGATCGCCTTGTGGCCCGTGTTGGTCAGCGTCACCTGGGTGGTGAAGCCGTCCGGCCACGACCCGTGCACGGTGTAGCCGACCTTGCAGTTCGCGGACGCCGAGATCCCGCCGTCGCCCTGACCGGCGATGAACGCCGCCACCCAGGACAGCGGGGCGTTCCAGTTCACGGCGACCTCGTTCGTCGAGTACGAGTTGATGTCGTCGATGTAGCAGAACTGCGGTGCGCAGCCGGGCAGCTTCGCCTGGGCCACCGGGTCCTGCAGCCCCGAGTTGGGACCGCCCGCCAGCGAGCCGTGCGGCGGGTTGGGCAGCGAGGTGTCCAGCGAGTGGGCGTACCACCTGCTGTGCTGGTTCTTCGAGGCCACCTCGCCGTAGCCGGTGACGTACGACTGGTTGAGGGCGTTGCGGCCCAGGAGGTAGTCGATGCCCTGGAGCACGCCGTCCCGGTAGGGGAGCTTCCCGGTGATGTCGTACGCCGCCGCCAGCACGATCATGTCGTTCAGCACCGCGCTGTTCGAGCCCCAGACGTAGTCGCCCGGGTTGTACGGCAGGCCGTACGGGTGCTGGTCGATCGTGGTGAGGTAGCGGTCGGCTCCCGTCACCACGGACTGGCGCACCGCGTCGCGGCCGGGCAGCCCGTTGGGCACCGTGGCCAGATCGATGCGGCCGAGCGCGGCCACGTGACCCCAGTCCATCGCTCCGCCCTGGCTCCACAGGTCGGCCGTGTGGTGGGGCGAGGCGAGCACGAAGTTCTTGTACTCGGCGTCACCGGTGGTGATGTACAGCTCGGCGGCCGCCCAGTAGAACTCGTCGCTCACGTCGGCGTCGTCATAGGTGCCGCCGCCGTTGCCGTCGGAGGGGGACGCCAGGATGGCCGGGTTGGCCTTGGCCGCCGCCCACGCCTTCTTCGCCGCCGCCAGGTTCTTGGCCGCGAAGGCCGCGTCGTACGGCGCGAAGACCCGGGCCGCCTGCGCCGCGGTGGCCGCGAGGTTGAGGGTGGCCGCTGTGGACACCGGGTGCAGCTCGCGCTTCTGCGGGTCGAGGTGGGGCAGCAGCGGCAGGCCGGTCCAGTTCTCGTCGTGGATCTTGTGGTGCACCATGCCGTCCGGCCGCTGCATCTTCAGCAGGAACTCCTGCTCCCACCGGGCCTCGTCGAGGACGTCGGGGACGTCGTCGCCGCTCTCGGGGATGGCCAGGGCGCCGATGGGCCGCGCGCTCGCCGCGTTCTTGGTCCGCTCGAACTCGCTCATCAGCTGGGCCACCGAGATGCCGCCGTTGACGACGTACTTGCCGTGGTCACCGGCGTCGTACCACCCGCCGGAGACGTCGAGGGAGTAGTCGCACACGCCCGGCTGGCACGGGACGTTCGTGTCGCCCTGGTTGGGGGCGGTCCCGATGTGGCCCGCGGGCCGGCCGTACCCGGGACGCAGCGCGTCGTCGATCGCGATGCCGCTGCGCTGGGTGTAGTAGAACTTCAGCGCGTCGACCTCGAGGCTCTGGTAGGCGTCGGCCCCGATGTCGAACGGGCGGCTGGTCTCGCCGTCGGCCGTCAGGGTGAAGCCGGTGCCGGCCTTGTGGTACGCGCTGAAATCGATCGAGTGGACGTTTTGGCGGGAGCTGGCGTCCACGCCGCGCGGGGTCGTGGAGCCCTGGGCGACGACCTTGCCCGCCGCGTCCTTGAGCTTCCAGGGCAGCGCGTCCGTGGCGTCGGTCACCAGTGTGGCGTTCTTCGGGCCCTTGGGCAGGTAGGCGACCTGGTTGACCCGTACGCGGGGGCCGGTGTCCGGGGTGTAGACCTCCGGCGGGGCGCCGCCCTGCAGCGAGACGTTGTCGACGCAGAACCGCCAGGGCGTGGCGCTGCCGCCGAGCTGGAACACGACCTGGGCGTTCGGCAGGTCGACCGGCGAGGTGAACGTGTAGTGGTAGGAGTCGCCCGACACGCTCAGCTCGGGCGCCGCCGAGATGTACTGCGTGTACGGGTCGACCGGGAGCTGGACGTACGCCCTGGCGACCTTGCCCGGGTCGGCCGAGGCGTAGAAGGCGAAGGCGTAGGTCTCGTCCTTGACGAGCGGGATGTCGTTGACGCCGATGATGGCGTCCCAGGGGTTGACCGTCCCGCCCGGGATGTCGGCGCAGAGGCGGCCGTCCGTGAGGGCGAATTCGAGGTTGGCGGTGTGCCACCAGGGATCGGCCGTGGTGTCGAAGGTCCCGTTGGGGATCTGCTCGGGACCTTCGGCGTGGGCGGGCACGCCCGTCAGGCCCGCCAGCGCCAGGGCGGCGGTGGCGAGGATGCTGAGGCGTCGTGACGTGAATCGTCTGAACACGGGTGTCCTCGTATGCGTGGGAGCGCTCCCAAGATGGTGAGCGCCTCGATCGTTCCCACGGTTCTCGGCCGCCGTCAACGATCAGGCGGTCCGCGGCGGCGCTGACCGGCAGGTCGAGGTCCGGGTGGCGCGAAAGTTTCATTTCCCCAAGAGGCTTTTGCAAAGATGTCTTTGTAATGTTACGGTCCATGGGACTGGAGGTGATCGGACGTGGACGGCGAGGTCTTCCATGTGAGCGATCCGCGCACGCTCAAGGCGGTGGCGCACCCGTTGCGGGTGCGCCTGCTCGGAGCGCTGCGGAACGACGGCCCGGCGACGGCCAGCGAGCTGGCCGAACGTTTCGGGGAGAGCTCCGGCTCGACCAGCTATCACCTGCGTCAGCTGGCCAGGTACGGATTCGTGGCCGAGGCCGAGGACCGGCGTGACCGGCGCGAACGCCGCTGGCGGTCGATCCACCGCCTGACCCTGTGGAACAACGCCGAGATGGCCGCGACGCCCGAGGGCCGGGAGGCGGTGGCCTTCCTGTCCCGGCGTCAGATCGAGGTTCTGGTCACCGACGTCGAGGCATTCGAGCGCGACCGTGACTCCTGGGGCGCCGACTGGATCGAGGCCGCGGGAGTGTCGGACGAGGTCGTCCGGCTGCGCCCGTCGTCCCTGGCCGAGCTGGGGGATCGCCTGCACGCCATGCTGCGGGAGGCGGCCGCGCGTGACAGGGGCGCCCCGGACGCGGAGCAGGTGTCCGTCTTCGTGGCGGCTCACCCGCGGCGCCCCGGTCCGCCCCCGCCGTCGGCGCCGGCCGAGCCGGGGTACGCGCAGGGGGCCGGGGATGAGTGAGGCCGTGGGTCATCCGTTCTCTGGACGGCCCCGTCCGCGGCGGGCGAGGGGACCGCTGAGGCGCTACGCGATCATTGAGTTCCTCACCTGGCTGCCCACGGGCCTCTACCTGGCTCCCATGGTGTTGCTGATGGCCGCGCGCGGGCTCGGCGTCGGCGAGATCGGCCTGGTCTCCGCGGCGTACGCCGTCACCATCGTGGTGCTCGAACTCCCCACCGGCGGTCTGGCCGACGTGCTGAGCCGCCGGGCCGTGCTCGCCGCGTCCGCGGTGGTCGGCGTGCTGGGGCTGGCCCTGATGGCGACCGCCGGGACCGTCTGGATGTTCTTCCTGTCGTCCGCGCTGAAGGGGGTGTCGAGGGCGCTGTCCAGCGGGCCTGCCCAGGCCTGGTACGTGGACGCGCTGCACGCTGAGGAGGGCGTGTCCGCCGACCTCAAGCCCGGCCTCGCCGCCGGGGACGTCGCGGGGTCCGTCGCCCTGGCTGTGGGAACCCTGGCCGGCGGCGCCCTTCCGCTGCTTCCTCTCGTCTCGCGTCTCTCGGCCGCGGACGCCCTGGCCGTGCCGGTCTGGGCCGCGACGGGGACGGCGGTGGTGCAGTTGGCGGCCGTGCTCGTCCTGATGCGGGATCCGTCAGCGAGTGCCGGGGGAGCGCCCACGACGGCCGGTGGCGGGGTACGGCGCGGGGGCCGCTTCGGCGAGGTGCTGCGCGGCGTGCCGCTGACGATCGTGGACGGGATCAAACTGGGGCTGACCGACCGGGGGCTGGGGCGGCTGCTCCTGATCGCCGCCGGAGCCGGGGTGACGCTCAACACGATCGAACTGCTGACGCCCGGCCGGCTGGCCGATCTCACCGGCAGCCCGCAGACCGGGAGCACCGCCTACGCCGTGGTGACGGCCGTCGGCTTCGTCGCCAACGCCCTGGGCAGTTCGCTCGCTCCGGCCGTCGCCAGACGGGTGGGGGGCTCGGTGCGGGCCGCGATCCTGGGATGCGTCGTGGTCTCGGTGGCGGTCGGGGCTCTCGCCGCGTCCGTGGCGCTGCCCGGCTGGGCCGGGATCGCCGCCGCCGCGGGCGCGTACATCGTGCTCTTCGCCGCCCTGGCGGTGGTCTCGCTGTTCCGTTCGGAGCTGGTGCACCGCCGGGTGTCCTCGGCCCAGCGGGCGACCGTGATGTCGGTGGACTCGCTCCAGCTCCAGTTCGGCGGCGCGCTGTCCTCGTTCGTCCTGGTGCCGCTGGCGGGCGTCGTGGGCCTCGGGCCTGTCTGGGCGGTGACCGCCGTCGTCGGGCTCGCCTTCACGCTGCTGTTCGTCCGGCTGCCCTCCCCGCGGGCCGAGCGGGTGGCCGATCCCGTCGCAGTGATTGCTGTAAAATGAGTAGGAAATGTTGACTATTGCCGATCGGGCCCCTAGCGTCGACGGCATGAGCATCGTGACACTGGTCGGCAACCCGAGAGGCGGATCGCGGACACTCGCCGTGGCGGTGCGGGCGGCGGAGGAGGTGGCCAGGGCGCTGGCCGCCCGGCCGGCCTCGGGCGTGGTGGCGGGGGTCGCCGTGGCGGAGACCGCGGGGCCGGGTGCCCCGGTGAGAGGCGATGGCGGCGGTTCGAGCCTGATCGACGTGATCGATCTCTCGGGTCTGGCCGGCCAGGTCTTCACACCTGAGCCGTCCGCGGCCGTGGAGGCGGCGCTCGACCTGGTCCTCGACGCCGACGTCCTGGTGGTGGCGAGCCCCACCTACAAGGGCACCTACACCGGCCTGCTGAAGGCGTTCCTCGATCGGCTGCCGCACCGGGGGCTCGCGGGGAAGGCGGCGCTGCCGCTGCTGGTGATGGGCGATCCCCAGCACTCGCTGGCCGTCGAGGTCCACCTGCGCCCGCTGCTGGTCGAGCTGGGGGCGATCGTCCCGACCCCGGGGCTCGTCGTTCTCGAGTCCCGCATTCCCGACCTCGACGACGTGGTGTCGAGCTGGGCCGCCCAGGTGGTGCCGCAGCTGCCCGTCCGTGAGGGAGTGCCCGTCTGATCACGCCGGTGGCTTGATCGCGGCTGCCCGAAACGGTCAGGCCGTCAGGGGGCGGCGCGGTGCGGGCTCCCGGCCCACCGGCTGGTGGACCTCCAGGTGGGGGAACGGGTTCGGCGGGATGGGACGGGTCACCGCCCGGCGCCCCACCGTGACCTCGCCTCCGTGATGGTCCACCGTGATGGGCGGCCCTTCCAGCAGCTCGTACGTCGCGGTGCCGGGCGTGACCTCGACCCGCAGCAGCCGCCCTCGGTAGCGCAGGCGGAACGCGAGCCGGGTGATGGCCGACGGGAGGCGGGGCGCGAAGCACATCCGGCCCCGCCCGGAGCGCATCCCGCCGAACCCGGCGACGAGCCCGGTCCACGCCCCGGCCAGCGAGGCCATGTGGACCCCGTCGCGAGTGTTGTGCTCCAGGTCGCGCAGGTCCATGAGGGCCGCCTCGCCCAGGTAGGCGTGGGCGAGCTCCAGCTGCCCGACCTCGGCGGCGAGCACGGCCTGGGTGCAGGCCGACAGCGACGAGTCGCGCACGGTCAGCGCCTCGTAGTAGGCGAAATCGCGGGCCTTCTCCTCCGCGGTGAACGAGTCGCCGCACATGTGGAGGGCGAGCACGAGGTCGGCCTGCTTCACCACCTGCTTCCGGTAGAGATCGAAGTACGGGAAGTGGAGCAGCAGCGGGTACTGCTCGGGCTTGGTCCCGGCGAAGTCCCACACGGCGTGACGGGTGAAGCCCTCGCTCTGCGGGTGCACCCCGAGGCGCTCGTCGTACGGGATGAACATGGCGGCCGCCGCGTCGCGCCACGTGGCGACCTCCTCCAGCGTGACGCCGAGCTGCTCGGCCCGGTCCTGATGACGGAGGCAGACGTCGACGGCCGCGCGCATGTTCCTACGGGCCATGATGTTCGTGTAGACGTTGTTGTCGGCCACCGCGCTGTACTCGTCGGGGCCGGTCACCCCGTCGATGCGGAACCGCCCTTCGACGTCGTGGTGACCGATCGCGCACCACAGCCGGGCGGTCGAGACGAGCAGCGGCACACCGCTCTCGCGTTCGAACTCCTCGTCCTCGCTGGCGTCCACGTACCGGACCACGGCGTCGGCGATGTCGGCGTTGATGTGGACGGCGGCCGTCCCTGCGGGCCAGTAGCCCGAACACTCCTCGCCGTTGATGGTGCGCCAGGGGAAGGCGGCCCCCTCGAACCCGAGCTGGGCGGCCCGCCGCTCGGCGAGCGGCAGGATCGACGCACGCCAGGCCAGGGCGTCCGCCGCCGCCCGGCAGTGGGTGTAGGTGAGCACGGGGAGTACGAAGGTCTCGGTGTCCCAGAACGCGTGGCCGTCGTAGCCGGAGCCGGTGAGGCCCTTGCCTGCGATGGGCCGCCGCTCCAGCCGCGCGCCCGCCTGGAGCAGGTGGAACAGCCCGAATCGCACGGCCTGCTGCACCTCCGTGTCGCCCTCGACCTCGACGTCGGCCCCCGCCCAGAAGTCGTCGAGGTAGCGCCGCTGCTCGGCGCGCAGACCGTCCCAGCCGGTGAGCCGGGCCGCCGCCAGCGCGGCCACCACCTGGTCGTGCATGGCGGGGCGGGAGCGCTGGGCCGACCAGCCGTACGCGAAGAACTTGATCAGGCGCAGTGAGTGCCCGCGCTCCAGGCGGGTCGCGACGGTGACCCGGTTCACGTCGCCGCCGCCGCTCGGCTCGACGCTGGTGTTCGCCGGCCCGTCGATCTCGTGCCGCATCGCGGCGGCCACCCGCAGGCCGCTGGCGCGGGTGCGGTGGACCATCACGGCCACGCCGTCGCGCGCGATGAGGTTCTCCTCCAGGAGGAGCGGCGCCTCCAGGGCCGCGGCGGCCCTGGGGTCGTCGCCCGGGCGCGGCACGGTCTCGTTGGCGACGAGCTCCGACTGCACGACGACGTTGAGGGCACGGTCGACGGCCCGCACCTCGTAGCTGATCGCGGCGACCGCCCGGTGGGTGAACGAGACCATCCGGGTGGAGGTGATGTGGACGTCGGCGCCCGCGGGCGACGTCCAGCCGACCTTGCGGACGAGGGTGCCCTCCCGCAGGTCGAGGACCCGTTCGTGATGGTGCAGCGTGCCGTACCGCACGTCGAACGGCTCGTCGTCCACCAGCAGGCGGATCACCTTGCCGTTCGTCACGTTGACCACGGTCTGTCCGGACTCGGGATAGCCGTAACCGGCCTCGGCGTAGGGGAGTGGGCGCAGTTCGTAGACCGAGTTGAGGTAGGTGCCCGGCAGCCCGTGCGGCTCCCCCTCGTCGAGGTTGCCGCGCAGGCCGATGTGGCCGTTCGACAGAGCGAAGACCGACTCCGTCTGGGCCAGCACGTCCGTGTGCAGGCGGCACTCGCGCACCGCCCACGGCTCCACGATGAAGGCGGGGTGCCGGATCATGGCCGGTCCAGCAGTTCGGCGAGGTCGGTGACGACGACGTCGGCGCCGTTGGCGCGCAGCGCGTCCGCCTGTCCCAGGCGGTCGACGCCGACCACGCACGCGAAGCCGCCGGCGCGGCCCGCCGCGACGCCCGCCTGCGCGTCCTCGAAGACCGCCGCCTCGTCCGGCTTGAGTCCGAGGGCGTCGGCGCCGGCGAGGTACATGTCGGGCGCCGGTTTGCCCGGCAGGTCGCGCCGCTGGGCCACCGCCCCGTCGATCCGCGCCTCAATGAGATCGCCCAGACCCGCGGCGGCCAGCACGCGCTCGGTGTTGGCGCTGGAGGACACCACGGCCCGGCGCATCCCCGCGTCGCGGGCCGCGCGCAGATAGCGGAGCGATCCCGGGTAGACCTCGACGCCGTCCCGGTCGAGGATGGTGCGGACGAGGTCGTTCTTGCGGTTACTCAGGCCGTAGACGGTCTCGGCGTCCGGCGGGTCGGCCGGACCTCCCTCGGGGAGCTCGATGCCGCGGGCGGCCAGGAAGCCCCGGGTGCCGTCGAGCCGCCGTTTGCCGTCGACGTAGCGCTCGTAGTCGGCCTCCTTGTCGAAGGGGACGAACGCGGTCCCCTCCCGCCGCGCCCGCTCGCGCAGGAAGGCGTCGAACATCTCCTTCCACGCCGTCGCGTGGACCGTCGCCGTGCGGGTCAGCACGCCGTCCATGTCGAACAGGCACCCCCGCACGCCGTCGGGCAGTCCCAGCATGCGCCCTCCCCCGGCTCGTCCCTGTCTGTCTCCTGTACCCGCGCGGACAGCCTCAACCAGCAATCCCGACTTTTGTTGATTTAAGCGAAAGATTGCATCATCTCGATAAAAGCTCTTCCGCTGCGTGGCGGAGGAGAGGTACGTTCACGCCAATTACGGCGATCACATCGGCGCACGGCCACCGTGAGCCTCGATCCGGAGGGGTAGTGAAGCGGACGACCATACGGCCGGAGAACCACCACCAGGCCAGGCTGTTACGGCTGCTGCGTGACGGCGGCCGTTCCCGCGCCGAGCTGGGTGACGTGGTCGACCTGTCGAGGTCGAAGCTCAACTTGGAGCTCGACCGCCTGGTCGAGCTCGGGCTCGCCGAACTCGACGGGCTGGCCGCCTCCCGGGGCGGCAGGCGGTCGAGCCGGGTGCGGCTCTCGTCGGACACCAGGTTCGCCGGGGTCGACATCGGCGCGACCTCCATCGACGCCGCCGTCACCAACGGCGAGATGGAGGTGCTCGGGCACCTGAGCGAGCGGTGCGACATCCGCAAGGGGCCGGCCGCCGTGCTGGGCCAGGCCGTCGAGCTGGTCGGAAAACTCCAGCACGACGGGCTCTTCACCCAGTTGAACGGCGTGGGCGTCGGGCTCCCCGGGCCGGTGAGCTTCGCCGAAGGAGTGCCGGTCGTGCCGCCGATCATGCCCGGCTGGGACCGCTACCCCGTGCGGGACGCCATGAGCCGCGAGTTCGGCTGCCCCGCGATGGTCGACAACGACGTCAACATCATGGCCCTGGGCGAGTCGCACTCCGGGCTTGCCCGGAGCGTGGACGACTTCCTGCTCCTGAAGCTCGGCACCGGGATCGGCTGCGGCATCGTCGTCGGCGGCGCGGTCTACCGGGGTGTGTCGGGCAGCGCCGGAGACATCGGGCACATCCGGGTCGACGATTACGGACCGGTCTGCGCGTGTGGCAACTCCGGCTGTCTTGAGGCGTACTCCGGTGGCCCGGCCATCGCCCGGGAGGCGGTCGCCGTCGCGCGGGCGGGCGAGTCGCCCTACCTGGCCGAGCGGCTCGCCGAGGCGGGCGTTCTCACTGGAGAGGACGTGGGCGCGGCGGCGGCGCAGGGCGACCCCGGCGCGATCGGGCTCATCAGGGACGCCGGTCGCAGGATCGGCCAGGTGCTGGCCAGCCTGGTCAGCTTCTTCAACCCCGGACTCGTGATCATCGCCGGTGGCGTGGCCAGGCTTGGCCACGTGCTGCTGGCGGAGATCAGGAGCGTCGTCTATCGCAGGTCCCTGCCGCTGGCCACGGGAAACCTGCCCATTGTCCTGTCCGAGCTCGGGGACACCGCCGGTGTCCTCGGCGCGGCCAGGCTCGTCAGCGACCACGTCTACTCCGCCACCTAGGAGACCCTTATGGACGAGGAACGTCCCCTGCTGCGGATGCGGGGGATCGTCAAGCAGTTCCCGGGCGTCCGGGCCCTCGATGGTGTGGATCTCGAGGTCAGGGCCGGCGAGGTGCACTGCCTGCTGGGCCAGAACGGCGCCGGGAAGTCCACGCTTATCAAGATTCTTTCGGGGGCGCAGGAGCCCGATGCGGGGGAGATCCTGCTCGATGGGGAGGCCGTTCGGCTGACGACCCCGACGGCGGCGATGGCCCGGGGGATCGCGACCATTTATCAGGAGCTCGACCTGGTCGACGGGTTGAGTGTGGCCGACAACATCTTCTTGGGTCATGAGCTGGCGTCGCTGGGGTTCTCCCGGCGGTCGCAGGCGCATCGGGCGACGGCCGGGTTGATGGAGCGGCTGGGTCACGGTGAGATCCGGCCGGGTACCGAGGTGGGGCGGCTGGCGCCGGCGCACAAGCAGATCGTGAGTATGGCGCGGGCGTTGTCGCACGAGGCCCGGTTGATCATCATGGATGAGCCGTCGGCGGCGCTGGCTCATGACGAGGTGGCGAATCTGTTCCGGGTGATCCGGGATCTGACCTCGCATGGGGTCGCGGTGGTCTACATCTCCCATCGGATGGAGGAGATCCGGGAGATCGGTGATCGGGTCACCGTGTTGAAGGACGGTCGTACGGTGGCGGTGGGGCTGCCGGCGCGGGAGACCTCGACGTCGGCGATCGTGGCGTTGATGACGGGCCGCAACGTGGAGTACGTCTTCCCGCCGCGCCCGGAGTCGTCGGCCGGTCAGGCCGGTGGGGATGGCGGGGATGATCGGGCTGAGGTGCTGCGGGTGGAGAACCTGTCGGTGCCGGGGCGTTGTCATGACATCTCCTTCAGTGTGCGTGCGGGGGAGATCGTCGGGCTGGCGGGTCTGGTGGGCTCGGGCCGGTCGGAGATCATCGAGGCGATCTACGGTGCGCGGCGGGCCAGTGGCCGGGTGGTGCTGGACGGGCGGCAGGTGCGGCTGGGTAGTACGAGCCGTGCGGTGCGGCTGGGTATGGGTCTGGCTCCCGAGGAGCGCAAGGCGCAGGCGTTGCTGCTGGACGAGAGTGTGGGCCGCAATATCACGCTGGCGAGTTTGGGCCGGTATTCGCGGGGTGGGTGGCTGGATCGGCGTAAGGAGGCGGCGGAGGCGCAGCGGCTGGTGGAGGCGCTGGGTATCCGGCCGCCGGATCCGCGCCGGGCCATCCGCACGTTGTCGGGCGGTAACCAGCAGAAGGCCGTGATCGGCCGGTGGCTGGTCGAGGGTCGCCGGTTGCTGCTGCTCGACGAGCCGACCCGTGGTGTCGATGTGGGGGCCCGCGCGGAGTTGTACGCGCTGGTCCGCCGGATGGCCGACGAGGGTGTGGGCGTGCTGCTGGTGTCCAGCGAGGTGCCCGAGGTCCTCGGCCTCGCCGACCGGGTGCTCGTCATCCGGGAGGGCCGCATGGTCCACCAGGCCGCCGCCGGCGAGCTCGACGAGCACCGCGTCCTCGACCTGGTGATGGTGTCCGCGGCCCCTTCGGACCACTCCGGCTCCGGAGCCCCCGCCGAGGACGCTCCCGCATCCGCCACCCCTGCCGAGGACGCCTCCACCGAGGAGGCCCCCGCTCAGGCCGCCGACTCCGATACTCCCGCCGCGGACGCCGCCGAACCGGCCGCTCCCACGGCCCCCTCGTCTTCCGATTCCTCCGAAGATTCCTCCACAGATTCCGCTGCAGATTCCGCTGATCCCGATTCGGATCCCTCCCCCAGGAGCCGTCAATGACCGAGGTCAACCCGGCGCCTACGGCGCCCGCCGGCGAGCGTCCACGCCCCGACGCCGCCCCCAGCCTGAGAGGCGGCCTGGCCCGTCTCGGTGAGGCACGGCATGTGGGGCTGATCGCGGCGCTGGTGCTGCTGGCGATCGTCGGTCTGGTGACGAAGCCGGAGAACTTCGCCACCTCGTCGAACCTTGTGAGTGTTCTGGCGCTCGCCTCGACCATCGGTGTGATTACGGTGGGGGCGACGTTTGTGATCATCGGTGGTGGCATCGATCTGTCCGTGGGCGCGGTGATGGCCCTGGCGTCGGTGTGGGCCACGACGTTGTCGACGCAGTCCTACGGGCCTGTCGTGATGGTGATCTGCGCGCTGGCGGTGGGGACGGGGGCCGGTCTGCTGAACGGCCTGCTGATCTCCTACGGGCGGATGGTGCCGTTCATCGCGACGCTGGCGATGCTGGTGGCGGCGCGTGGTCTGGCGCAGCGGATGTCGTCGCAGCGCACGCAGCTGGTGCAGCAGGACAACAGCGCGATCGTGGATCTGTCGACGACGCGGGTGCTCGGGCTGCCGTTGCTGGTGTATGTGTTCGCGCTGGTGGTGGCGCTGGGCTGGGTGCTGCTGAACCGGACGACGTTCGGGCGGCGGACGTTCGCGGTGGGCGGCAATCCCGAGGCGGCGCGGCTGGCCGGTATCGACGTGCGGCGGCACACGATGGTGCTGTACGCGCTGTCGGGGCTGTGCTGTGGGATCGCGGCGGTGCTGATCATGGCGCGGACCACGACGGGGTCGTCGACGCACGGTGATCTCTACGAGCTGGACGCGATCGCCGCGGTGATCATCGGTGGGACGCTGCTGACCGGCGGCCGGGGTTCGATCATCGGTTCGATCCTGGGTCTGCTGATCTTCACCGTGATCACCAACCTGTTCATCCTGAACGGCCTGAACACCAGCGACCAGCTGATCGCCAAGGGCCTGATCATCGTCATCGCCGTCCTCATGCAGCGACGGAGCATCCGAACTTCTACCTGAGTTCCACCCAGTTCCATATTCATCCCGATCTGCCCCTTTCTCACCTGAAATCCGTGACAGCGGGACCAAACGCCCGGGGGCGGCGCCCGCTGTCCGGCCGTCCATCCCCTTACACACCCCCACGCAAGGGAGCTCCACATGACGAACAACCCTGGTCGCCGCGGCTTCATCCTCGGTGGAGCCGTCATCGGCGCCGGTGCTCTTGTCACGGCCTGCACCAGCAACGAGCCGGCCCAGTCCGCCGCGACGACGGCGCCCGCCGCCGCGGCCGCTCCGGCGGGCGGCAACGACCAGCCCGGCACCCCGGTCACCATCGGGTTCTCCGCCCCCGCCGCCGACCACGGCTGGATCGCGGCCATCGCCAAGAACGCGCAGGACGCCGCCAAGCGCTACTCCGACGTGACGTTCAAGGCGGTCGAGCCGACCAACGACATCAACCAGCAGATCTCCGCGGTCGAGTCGCTCATCCAGGCCAAGGTCAACGTCCTGGTCATCCTGCCCAACGACGGCGAGCAGCTCAACCAGGTCGCCCGCCAGGCCATGGACGCCGGGATCCCCGTCATCAACCTCGACCGGGTCTTCCCCGACAAGCTGTCCTACCGGACCTGGATCGGCGGCGACAACTACGGCATGGGCGTGGCCGCCGGCCACTACATCGGCAAGACCCTCAAGGACAAGGGCGTGTCCAACCCGGTCATCCTGGAGATCCAGGGCATCGCCACCCTGCCCCTGACCCAGGACCGAAGCAAGGGCTTCGCCGACGCCCTCAAGACCTACGGCTTCACCGTGACCGCCCAGCAGGACGCCAAGTTCACCGTCGAGTCGGGCACCCAGGTCGCCGCCAACCTCCTGCAGGCCCACAAGAAGATCGACGCCATCTGGAACCACGACGACGACCAGGGCATCGGCGTCCTGGCCGCCATCAAGGAAGCCAACCGCAACGAGTTCTTCATGGTCGGCGGCGCCGGCTCGGCCAACGCCATGCGCGACATCCAGGCCGACAGCGGCGTGCTGAAGGCCACCGTCACCTACAGCCCCACCATGGCCGGCTCCGCCATCACCCTGGCCCGCCTCATCGCCCAGGGCAAGGGCATGAGCGACCTGCTGGAGAAGGAAGTCCCCCAGTCGCTCACCCTCGCCTCCGAGACCATCACCAAGGAAAACGCCGCGGAGTACCTGCCGCTCGGCTTCGAGTCCTGATCGGGGAGACATCTATGACAGACAGCAAGCCGACGCTCGGGGTCGGCATGGTCGGATACTCGTTCATGGGCCGCGTCCACTCAGAGGCGTGGCGCAACGTGAGCGCCTTCTTCGACCTGCCGGTCCGGCCCGTCATGGCCGCGCTCGGCGGCCGCTCGCGGGAGCAGGCGGCCGCCGCGGCCGCCTCGCTCGGCTGGGCGGCTGTGGAAACCGACTGGAAGCGGCTGATCGAGCGCGACGACGTGCAGATCATCGACATCTGCACTCCGGGCGACTCACACGCCGAGATCGCCATCGCCGCGCTCGCGGCCGGCAAGCACGTGCTCTGCGAGAAGCCGCTGGCCAACACCGTGGCGGAGGCGGAGGCCATGGTCGAGGCGGCGCGTGCCGCGGCGGCGCGGGGCGTGCGCAGCATGGTCGCGTTCAACTACCGCCGGGTCCCGGCCGTGGCCCTGGCCAGGAAGATGGTGGCCGAGGGCAGGATCGGCGAGGTCCGGCACGTGCGGGCGCAGTATCTCCAGGACTGGATCGTCGACCCGGAGTTCCCCCTGGTCTGGCGGTTGCAGAAGGACAAGGCCGGCTCCGGGGCGCTCGGCGACATCGGCGCCCACATCATCGACACCGCGGAGTTCATCACCGGCCGCAACCTGGTCGGCGTGTCCGCGGTGACCGAGACCTTCATCAAGGAGCGGCCCCTGGCCGAGGCGTCGAGCGGCCTCGCCGCCAGCAGCACCCAGGAGAAGGGCGAGGTCACGGTCGACGACGCGGCGCTGTTCCTCGGCCGGTTCGAGGGCGGTGCGCTCGGGTCGTTCGAGGCCACCCGGTTCGCCACGGGCCGCAAGAACGCGCTGCGCATCGAGGTGAACGGCTCCCTGGGCAGCCTGTCGTTCGACTTCGAGGCCATGAACGAGCTGTGGTTCTACGACAGCTCCGAGTCCGACGCCGGCTTCCGCCGGATCCTGGTCACCGAGCCGGACCACCCCTACGCGGGTGCGTGGTGGCCGCCGGGCCACGGCCTCGGGTATGACCACACGTTCGTCCACGAGGTGAAGGACTTCCTGGAGGCCGTCGCCGAGGGCGTCGACCCCGCGCCCTCCTTCGAGGACGGGCTGCGGGTGCAGCGGGTGCTCGCCGCGGTCGAGGAGAGCGCGGCCCACGAGTCTCGCTGGACGGCGCTGTGACTGGCGCCGAAAGTGGCATGAGGGTTACCTACATGAGCAGGAGCGGGAGATGACGCGACCGATCACGCTGTTCACCGGCCAGTGGGCCGACCTGCCCTTCGAGGAGGTCTGCCGGCTCGCCTCCGAATGGGGCTACGACGGCCTGGAGATCGCCTGCTGGGGCGACCACTTCGAGGTCGACAAGGCCCTCGCCGACGACTCCTACATCGAACGCAAGAAGGAGACCCTGGCCAAGTACAACCTCCAGGTCTGGACCATCTCCAGCCACCTGGTCGGCCAGGCCGTCTGCGACCACCCCATCGACGAACGCCACAAGGGCATCCTGCCCGCCCGCATCTGGGGCGACGGCGAACCCGAAGGCGTACGGCAGCGCGCCGCCGAGGAGATCAAGGACACCGCCCGCGCGGCGGCCAAGCTCGGCGTCAGCACCGTCGTCGGCTTCACCGGCTCGTCGATCTGGCACACCCTGGCCATGTTCCCGCCGGTGCCCCCCTCGATGCTCGAGGCCGGATACCAGGACTTCGCGGACCGGTGGAACCCGATCCTCGACGTCTTCGACGAGGCCGGCGTCCGCTTCGCCCACGAGGTGCACCCCAGCGAGATCGCCTACGACTACCACACCACCGTGCGGGCCCTGGAGGCCATCGGGCACCGCCCGGCCTTCGGCCTCAACTGGGACCCCTCCCACATGGTGTGGCAGGGCCTGGACCCGGCGGGCTTCATCCTCGACTTCGCCGACAAGATCTACCACGTCGACTGCAAGGACGCCCGGGTGGCCACCCGCGACGGCCGCCGCGGCCGCCTGGCCTCCCACCTGGCCTGGTCCGACCCCCGCCGCGGCTGGGACTTCGTGTCCACCGGCCGGGGCGACGTGCCGTGGGAGGAGTGCTTCCGCGCCCTCAACCACATCGGTTACGACGGCCCCATCTCCATCGAGTGGGAGGACGCCGGCATGGACCGCCTCCACGGAGCCCCCGAGTCCCTCGCCTACATCCGCTCACTCAACGCCATCACCCCGCCCGCCGCGTCGTTCGACGCCGCCTTCTCCTCCGACTGATCACTCGCGCCGGGGCCGGGTGGGCGACCACCTGGCCCCCGGCACGGGAGGTCAGAGTGGGTCGAGGAAGGTCAGAGCAGGGAGAGCTGGCCGGAGCCGGCCAGCGGGTCGCGATACTTCCTGAGGTGCCGCCAGCGGGGCAGATCGTCGAGATACGACCACGACAACCGGTGATGGGGCGTCGGACCGTGCTCGGCGAGCGCCGCCTGGTGAACGGGTGACGGATAGCCGGCGTTGCCCTCGAAGCCGAACGCGGGATGGTCGGCGCCGATCTCCGCCATCATGTGGTCGCGCCGCACCTTGGCCAGCACCGATGCGGCGGCCACGGTCACGGACCGCCGGTCGGCCTTGACCTCGCACCGCACCCGCCAGGGCGCGCCGAGGAAGTCGTGCGCGCCGTCGAGCACGACGACGTCGGGCCGGACCGGCAACGCCTCAAGCGCCCGGCGGGCCGCCCGGCGCAGCGACTCGGTCATGCCCACCTCGTCGATCTCCTCAGGCCCCGACTCCCCGAAGGCGTACGACGTCAGCCAGCCGGGCAGCACCCGCGCGAACGCCTCCCGATGCGCCGCGGGCAGCAGCTTCGAGTCGGTCAGCCGGACGGAACGCCCGCGTCCGGGCACCTCGGGCGGCGGGCTGAGGTCGGTCACGGCCGCGCAGACGACGACGGGCCCCGCCCAGGCCCCCCGGCCCACCTCGTCCACGCCCGCGATGACGGACGCCCCGGAGGCCCGCAACTCCTCCTCGATCCCGTATCCGGCGGGCTCGGGGCGGGCGTCCTGGGCCGCGTCCGCCGGGCCGGGCGCGTACGGGTCCTGATCCACACGGGGGTCCATCCGCTCATCATGGCAGCACTCGGGGCCGGTCCGAGCGGGGCCACACATACGGCAGGTCGTCCGGCTCGCCGGGGAAGAGCGGCCGGTAGAACTCGGGGTCCTTCCTGAGCAGGGCGGACCGGTGGCTGAGGTGCAGGGCGGGATCGCCGAGCCAGGGCGGCAGGTCGCCGGCGGCGGCGAGCTCCTCCTGGGTGCGCGGCACGGCCGTGCCGAGGAGGGCGCGCAGTTCGCGGGTCAGTGTGGCGGCGCAGGTGTCGGCCCGGCCCGCGGCGCTCCAGACGGAGCAGACCTCCAGGCCGTAGCGGACCAGGGCCTCCTCATATCCCGCCCACATGCGCGCGACCGGATGATGCCGCCAGCCGTACCCGGGCACGGTCAGCGAACGCAGCACCTGGATGACCTCGACCCGCTGCTTGCCGAGGCGGCGGGGGTCGAGCACGCGTGCGGTGGCCGCGAAGTCCGGGTACGGCAGGAACGTCTGCATCCACCGGTCGCGTACCCGCCCGGCGGGCGGCCATCCCCGTGGGCCGGGAGATCTCCCGGCCGGCGGCGGCGCACCGGGGAAGTATCAGTCGAAGACGACGATCTGCCGCAGGACCTCGCCGTCGCGGAGCGCGGCGACCGCCTCGTTGAGGTCGCCGAGCCGGATCCGTGAGCTGATCATGCGGTCCAGGTCGAGCCGGCCCGCCCGGTAGAGGTTCACGAGCAGCGGGAAGTCGCGGCGCACGTCGGCTCCGCCGTAGAGGGAGCTGAGGATGTTCTTGCCCTCGAACAGCAGGCTGAAGGCGTTGAGCGGCACCTGGTCGTCCACGGCCCCCGCCCCGACGACGATCACGTCTCCGCCGCGCCTGGTGGCCTGCCAGGCCGTCATGATCGCGGCGGACCTGCCCACGGCCTCGAAGCCGTAGTCGAAGCCCCGGCCGCCGGTCAGGGCGCCGACGGCCTCCGTCAGCCCGTCGGGCGTGCAGGCGTGGGTGGCGCCGACCTCCAGGGCCGGCCGGTGCTTCGACTCCAGCGGGTCGATCGCGAGGATCGTGGTGGCGCCGGAGATCCGGGCGCCCTGGATCACCGCCAGGCCGACCCCGCCGCAGCCGACCACCGCCACCGTCGTGCCGGGCCGTACCTTCGCGGTGTTGACCACCGCGCCCACACCGGTCGTGATGCCGCAGCCGATGAGGGCGGCCACCTCGTACGGCACATCGGGGTCGACCCCGATCGCGCCCTGCCACGGGACGACGATCTCCTCGGCCCAGGTGCCGCAGCCGGCCATGCCGAAGGCGGGGGTGCCGCCGCCGAAGCGGAATCGGGGCTCGGCGAACGACTTCGCCAGGTAGGCGGTGCAGAGGTTGGGCTGACCGCCGAGGCAGAGCGGACAGGTCCCGCACGCGGGCGTCCAGCTGACGATCACCCGGTCGCCCGGCCGGACCGAGGTCACGCCCTCGCCCACCTCGACGACGTCGCCCGCGCCCTCGTGCCCGGGGATCACGGGCAGCGGCATGGGCAGCACGCCCGTCAGGACCGACAGGTCAGAATGGCAGACGCCGGTCGCCCTGATCCGCACGCGCACGTCGCCCGGCCCGAGCGGGGTGAGGGTGAAGTCGTCGCGGATGTCGAGGGCCGCGTCGCCGACAGCGTGCAGGAGCGCGCCGAGCACGGGAGAGGCTCAGTCGTCCTCGAGCGCCAGCGCGGCCTTGGGGCAGGACCGCACGGCGTGGCGGACGCGGTCGAGCAGCTCGGCGGGCGGCTCCGGCATCAGGACGTTGAGCTGGTCGTTGTCGTCGACCTCGAAGACCTCCGGCGCGAGGCCCATGCAGACGGCGTTGGCCTCGCACACGTCGTAGTCGACCTTGATCTTCACGCCCAGCTCCTCCTCAGGTCCGGCTCGTGGTCCCGCCGCGCCGTCGCGATCCGCGAACGCCGCTCCACGAAGGGAAAGTAGAACACGGGCCACGGGGGCCGACAAGAGCCGGAGTGACGCGGACCACCCCGCGGTCGGTAGGGTGCCACCGCGACGGCCGTACGAAGGGACCACGATTGACCGCCACGATGCCGGAGAACCTGCGCCTTCTCGCCGAGCGGGCCAGGGGGTTCATGCCGCCGGATGAGGGTCTGGCCCTGTTCGAGGCCGCCTGCGCGTACGGCGGGCGGGGGCCGATCTGCGAGATCGGCACCTACTGCGGGAAGTCCGCGGTCTATCTCGGCGCGGCCGCCCGGGTGACCGGGTCGGTGGTCTTCACGGTCGATCACCACCGCGGGTCGGAGGAGATCCAGCCGGGCTGGGAGCACCACGACCCCGAACTGATGGATCCCCGCTTCGGCCGGATGGACTCGCTGCCGTTCTTCCGGGAGACGATCGCGACCGCCGGGCTGGAGGACGAGGTGATCGCCGTCGTCGGGGCCTCGGCGACCGTGGCGCGGCACTGGCGCACTCCGCTGGGCATGCTGTTCGTCGACGGCGGCCACTCCGACGCGCCGGTCACCGCCGACTACGAGGGCTGGGCGCCCCATCTGGCCGTGGGCGGGGCGCTGGTCTTCCATGACATCTACCCCGACCCGGCCGACGGCGGGCAGGCGCCGTACCGGGTCTATCTGCGCGCCCTGGCGTCGGGCGACTTCACCGAGGCGGGGGTGACCGGTTCGCTGCGGGTGCTGGAACGGGTCCGGGCCGGCTGACCGTTCCCCGCTCGCGCCGGTTCACGTCGGTCTACGCCCGGTCACGCGCGGGCGCGCTCGCAGCCGCAGCCGTCCACGGCTCCCGCCTGACGGGCTCCGGCGTCCCGGAAGACACCCGAGCCGGGAGTGGCCCGGGCGAGCGCGTCGGCGGCGAGGATCACCGCGGCGGCGGTGTAGCCCGACCGCTCGTGCGGGAAGTGCCGCTCGTCGGCGAACTGCCAGCCGGTCCAGTACGACCCGTCCGCGTGGCGCAGGTGCTGCATGTCGGCGAACACGGCGAGGGCGCGGTCGCGCCGCCCCGCCGCGTCGAGCGTCATCACCAGCTCGCACGACTCCGCCCCGGTCACCCAGGGTTGATCCGCCACGCAGCGGACGCCGAGCCCCGCCACCACGAACGTGTCCCACTCCAGGTCGAGCCGCTGGGCCGCCCGCGGTCCCCGGACGGCTCCGCCGAGGACCGGGTAGTACCAGTCCATCGAGAAGCGGCTCTTGTCGGCGAACGCCTCGGGGTGATCGAGCAGCACGTGCCCCAGCCGGTCGGCGGCCAGCTCCCAGTCGGGCTGGGGGTCGCCCAGCCGTTCGGCCAGCAGCACGCCGCAGCGCAGCGCCTGATGGATCGACGAGCAGCCGGTGAGCAGGGCGTACGGCGCGGGCCTGCCGTGCGCGTCGCGCTCCCACACGATCTCGCCGCGGGGGGTCTGGAGCTCGACGACGTAGTCGAGGGCCCGCACCACGATCGGCCACATCTCCCGGGCGAACCGCTCGTCGCCGGTGACGAGCAGCTCGTGCCACACGCCGACCGCGACGTAGGCCGCGTGGTTCGACTCGCCGCCGAGCTCGACGGGCCGGCCGCCGGTCACCTTCATCGGCCAGGAGCCGTCCGGCCGCTGGTGCGCGGCCAGCCAGGCGTAGCCCCGGCGGGCCTGCGCCCGCAGGCCGGCCACGGTGAGGGCCATGAGGCACTCGACGTGGTTCCAGGCGTCCACATGGCCCTCGGGCCACGGCACGCCGCCGTCGTCCTCCTGGATCGCGGCGATGCTCTCCGCCGTACGGACGACCTGCTCGGGGGTGATGATCCCGTCGACCGCCGGCAGGCGGGTCATGCGGGCTTCCGGACGTAGACCACCACGCTCTTGCCGATCACCGGGTTGAGCACCGCCTCCGCCAGCCGGGTGGCGAGAGGGCGCTTCATGATGTCCCACACCAGCAGCTCGTGGTAGGCCCGGGCCAGCGGGTGGCCGTCGTCGTTCACCCCCACCGCGCACTTGATCCACCAGTACGGCGTGTGCAGCCCGTGGGCGTGGTGGTGGCCGCCGACCTCAAGTCCCGCCGCCTTGAGCTTCGCCCGGAGCTCGGCCAGCGTATAAATCCGGATATGTCCGCCAGGGGCGGTGTGGTAGTCCTCGGACAGTGCCCAGCAGACGCGCTCGGGCAGGAAGCTCGGCACCGTGACGGCCGCCCGCCCGCCCGGCTTCAGCACGCGGACGATCTCCCGCATGGCGGTCATGTCGTCCGGGATGTGCTCCAGGACCTCGGCGGCGATCACCCGGTCGAACGACGCGTCGGGGAAGGGCATGCGCAGCGCGTCGCCGACCACGGTGTCGCCGGACGCTCCCGAGGGGATCTCGCCCTCCTTGTCCATCGCCGCGAACATCGCGGCGACGCCCTCCAGCTCGGCCGCGTCCATGTCGAAGGCCACCACGTCGGCGCCCCGGCGCAGCACCTCGAAGGCGTGCCTGCCGCCTCCGGCGCCGAGGTCGAGAACGCGGTCCCCAGGACCCACGGGCAGCCGGTTGAAGTCGACGGTCAGCACCCGCCCCACCTTTCGTGATCTCGTCGTGCGCGGCCGTTCATGCGCGAGCCGTGCGAACCCTGTCGCGGAGGGAGCTCAGCGGGAGGCGGCACGGGCCGCGATGGCCTCGCGATACGCCTCGACCGTGCGCCTGGCCACGACGGGCCAGGCGTACCGCTCCATCACCCGGTCGTAGCCCCTGCGCCCGACGGCCTCCCGCTCCTCGGGGGAGTCGAGCAGGCGGCGCAGGGCCGCGGCCAGCTCCTCCGGGTCGCCCGGGGCGACCTGTACGGCCGCGTCGCCGACGACCTCGGGCAGTGCCCCGGTCCTGGAGGCGATCAGCGGTGTGCCGCACGCCATGTGCTCGACCGCGGGCAGCGAGAAGCCCTCGTAGAGCGAGGGGACGACCGACACCTCGGAAGTGGCGATCAGCTCGGCCAACTCGTCGTCGGAGATGCCGTGGACGAACCGCACGCGGTCGTGCAGCGACAGCTCGTTCACCAGGGTCTCGGTCGGGCCGCCGGGCGTCGGCCTGCTGACGACGGTGAGGTCGACGTCCCGTTCGGTGGCGAGCTTGGCGATCGCCCGCAGCAGCGTCGCGACGCCCTTCATGGGAGAGTCGGCGCTGGCGACGGCGACCACGGACCCGGGCCGCTTGGGCAGGTGGGGCCGCGGGTGGAAGCAGCGGGTGTCCACGCCCAGGGGGATCAGCCGCATGTTCGACTGCGGCACGTTGAAGTCGCGGTGGATGTCGGCGAGGGACGACTCGCTCACCGTGAGGATGGGGCTGAGCCGGGGCGCGACGACGCTCTGCATGCGGACGAACCCGTACCAGCGGCGCATCGTCAGCCGCTTCCAGCCCGTGGCCGCCTCGAGCTCGATCCGCCGGTCGACGCTGATGGGGTGATGGATGGTGCCGACCACGGGAAACAGCTTCTGGATGCCGAGCAGGCCGTAGCCGAGCGTCTGGTTGTCCTGCACCACGTCGAAGTCGCCGCGCCGCTTCTTCAGCTCGCGGTAGGCGCGGAGGCTGAACGTCAGCGGCTCGGGGAAGCCCGCCGTCCACATGGTCGCGACCTCGAGCGCGTCGATCCAGTCGCGGTACTCGCCCGGCTTGGGCGTGCGGAACGGGTCGTCGTCGCGGTAGAGGTCCAGGCTCGGCACCTTGTTGAGGATCACGCCCTCGTCGAGCTCCGGATAGGGCTGCCCCGAGAAGACCTCCACATGGTGTCCCAGGGCCACCAGCTCGCGGCTGATGTGGCGGAGGTAGACCCCCTGGCCCCCGCACGTCGGCTTGCTGCGGTACGAGAGCAGCGCGACTCGCAGCCTCTCCGTCAAGCGGCACCCCTTTCCGTCGTGCCCCTGGGGGCGGCCACCGAACCCTACCATTTGCCTTTAGATTGGACAGGGTAGGGCGAAATGGAGTCTCGATCTACCCGCACCAGCCCCGAACTGCGCCGTTAGCTTAGTCGAATGCGGTTCTATAGAACGCGTTCTCGTGGACCTGGCGCGAGCGGATGAGGTCCGGAGACGGGCATGGCGGTACATTCGCCTCTCACGACCAGGGTTGGCCCGACGAGGAGGATCTCTTGGCCAAGCGTGCGCTGCTCACCGGCATCACCGGTCAGGACGGCTCCTATCTCGCCGAGCATCTCCTCGGCGCGGGATACGAGGTGTGGGGCCTGGTCCGCGGGCAGGCCAACCCCCGGGTCTCCCGGGTGCGCACGCTGCTGCAGGACGTGCGGCTGGTCCGCGGTGACCTGCTCGACCAGGGCTCCCTCATCTCGGCCGTGGAGAAGGTGCAGCCCGACGAGGTCTACAACCTGGGCGCCATCTCCTTCGTGCCGATGTCCTGGGAACAGGCGGAGCTCACGGCCGAGGTGACCGGCATGGGCGTGCTGCGCATGCTGGAGGCGATCAGGGTGTGCTCGGGCATCACCGCGTCCCGGGGCACCGCCGCCGGTCAGACCAGGTTCTACCAGGCCTCGTCGTCGGAGATGTTCGGCCAGGTCAGAGAGACGCCGCAGACCGAGCGCACGCCCTTCCACCCCCGGTCCCCGTACGGCGTGGCCAAGGCGTACGGCCACTTCCTGACGCAGAACTACCGCGAGTCGTACGGCATGTTCGCGGTGTCGGGCATCCTGTTCAACCACGAGTCGCCCCGGCGCGGCGCCGAGTTCGTCACCCGCAAGGTCTCGCTCGGGGTGGCCCGGATCAAGCTGGGCCGGTCGCGCGAGCTGCGCCTCGGCAACCTGGAGGCGCGCCGCGACTGGGGCTTCGCCGGCGACTTCGTCCGGGCCATGCACCTGATGCTCACGGCCGGCGAGCCGGAGGACTACGTGATCGGCACCGGCCGCACCCACTCCGTACGCGAACTGGTCGAGGCCGCCTTCGGCGCCGCGGGCCTCGACTGGGAGCGATACGTGGTGACCGACCCGGGGCTGCACCGCCCGGCCGAGGTCGACCTGCTGTGCGCCGACCCCAAGAAGGCCCGCACGCAGCTCGGCTGGGAGCCCACCGTCTCGTTCGAGGACCTCGTGGCCATGATGGTGGAGTCGGACCTGCGCCTGCTGGCCGGCGGGGGCGACCCGGGCCAGGACTCCTCCTGGCCCTGAGCCGCCCGCGCGCCGCCTACCCGAGGGTGACGGGCAGCGTCTTGGTGCCGTTGATGAAGAAGGACCGCAGCCGGGCGGCGGGACCCGCCTGGCGGATCGCCGGGAGGCGCTGCGCGAGCACCTCGAACAGCACCCGCAGCTCCAGCTTCGCCAGGTGGTTGCCGAGGCAGAAGTGGGCGCCGCCCCCGCCGAACCCGATCTGCGGGTTGGGGTTACGGCCCACGTCGAAACTGCCGGGCCGGTCGAACACCTCGGCGTCCCGGTTGGCCGAGGAGTAGAACACGACCACCTTGTCGCCCTCGGCGATCTTCTGGCCGTCGATCTCGGTGTCCCTGGTCGCCGTACGGCGGAACAGGTTGACGGGGGAGACCCAGCGGACGACCTCGTCGGCGGCGGTCGCGGCCAGCGAGGGGTCGGCGACCATCCGCTCCCACTGCTCCGGGTGCTCGAACAGGGCCAGCATGCCGCCGGACGCCGCGTTCCTGGTTGTCTCGTTGCCCGCCACGAGGAGGAGCAGCACGAACACGTCGAACTCGTCCGTGGTCAGCACCTCGCCGTCGTCGGCGGGTTGGAGGAGCCGGGTCGCGATGTCGTCCTTCGGCTCCCGCGTCCTGGCCTCGGCCAGCTCGTGGGCGTACGCGTAGACCTCGGCCGCCGCCACGGCCCCGTCGTCGGGCCCGCTCCCGTAGTCGGGATCCTGGCTGCCGATCATGCGGTTGGACCACTCGAAGATCTTGTCGCGGTCTTCCAGGGGCGCGCCGAGGAGCTCGCAGATCACGTAGAGGGGCAGCGGGGCCGCGATGTCGCGGACGAAGTCGACCTCCGGCTTGCGCAGGGCCTCGTCCACCAGTTCGTGGCAGACGTCCCTGATGTGGTCTTCGAGCCGGGAGATGACCCGCGGGGTGAAGCCGCGGTTGACCAGCGACCGCCGCCGGGTGTGCTCCGGCGGGTCCTGGTTGAGGATCATCAGCCGCTGGAGCGCACGCTGCTCCTCGGGCAGCTCGTCGAACAGCGCCAGCTTCCGGGCCGAGGAGAACAGGTCGGAGTGGCGCGAGACGTGTACGACGTCCCGGTGCCTGGTGATCGCCCAGAATCCGGGCCAGTCGCGCTCGGGGTCTCCCTCGTGCCAGAAGACGGGACTGTTCTCCCGCAACCAGGCGAACTGGTCGTGGGGGACCCCATGCCTCGCGTAAAGGTCCTGGTCGACGAGATTGATCTCCATGCACCCACCTGATCTGGTCACGCCGCCCCTCGAGAGCGCGGCGCCGAGACAGGGCGGAACCCGTCCTCGCTCGGGGGGAGGCTGCTCGATGAAACCTGTTTCATAACGGTACCCCGGCGGCGGCGCGTCCGGGGGTGACGAATCCCTGGCGCCCGCCCGTCGCGGACGGGAATGTCGGCGGGATTTGGTAGACCTGGGCCATGGGAGTGAGCATCGAAGAGTTCCTCGAAATGCTGGCCACGCTGCCCGGCGTCGAGCAGGCGCACACGAGCGAGTGGACCGCGCTGAAGGTGCACGGCAAGGGCTTCGGCTACCTGTGGGAGCGGACCGAGACGGTCGGCCTCAAGGCGACCATCGAGGAGCAGCTCGCCCTGGTCGCCGAGCGTCCCGAGGTGTTCGAGCCGCAGTTCACCGCCGGACGGTTCGGCTGGGTCGTGGTCCGTCTCGCCGGGATCGACGCCGACGAGCTGCTTGAGCTGGTCACCGAGGCCTGGTGCCTGACGGCGCCCAGTGATCTCGTCGAGGCCCACGAGGCCCGGGTCTGGCCGGGCATCCGGGGCGTCGCCGGCTGAGCGGGCCGCCCCGGGATCGGGCCGCCCGGGAGATGGGGCCGCCCGGGAGATGGGGCCCGCTCACAGCACCCGGCGCAGCCACTCCTCGACGTCGGCGATGTGGACGGTGGCCCACGAGCGGGCGACGTCCGGGCGGCGGGCCGCGATGGCCTCGTAGATCGCGATGTGCTGTTCCCTCGTCCGGCCCTGCGAGCCCTCCTGGGTGAGACCCCGCCACACCCGCGCCCGGGCCGTCGGCCCAGACAGGCCCTCGATCAGCGAGCGGAGCACGGGATTGCCCGACCCGGCGGCGATGCGCTGATGGAACTCCAGGTCGTTGGCCATGAGCTCCTCGGCGCTCGGCTCCTCCGGCAGGGAGTCGAGGATCTTGCGGAGGTCCTCGATGTCGTCGTCGGTCATGGTGGTGGCCGCCATGGCCGTGGCGGCCGGTTCGAGGATCCGCCGCACCTCGAAGAAGTGCAGGACGCTGTCGTCCCGGTGGAAGTCCACCACGAACGACAGCGCGTCGAGCAGGAGGTGGGGCTCCAGACTGGTGACGTAGGTGCCGTCGCCCTGCCGTACGTCCAGGACGTTGATCAGGGCGAGGGCCCTGACGGCCTCACGGAGCGAGTTGCGGGACAACCCCAGCCGCTCGGCGAGGTCGGCCTCCTTGGGCAGGCGGGCGCCGGGGCCGAGCTCGCCCGAGATGATCATCTCTTTGATCTTGTCGATCGCCGCGTCCGTGACCGCCACGCATGCACTCCCAGATTCCGCCGCTGACAGGGATAGCCCGGCCGTCTCGGCTCGTACATCGGATGTTCACGAGTCTACGGCGACTGGTCCTCGGGAGCTCATCCCGCGGGTGAGCGATCTCGTGCCGACTGCCCGGCGGCACGGCGCGGGCCCCCGGCTCCCCGCCGGAACACAGCCGGAGCACGCCCCGGAACGCGCCCCTGAAACGGGACGCGGAATGCGGGCGGGAGCACCGCCCGGAATGCGGGGCGGAAGGAACTGTAATCGGTTCTCGTCAGATGCCCGGCGGTCCTTCCCTGTCCCGTGGCGGATGGGGCTGCGGCCGTACCGGACGGTGGCGCGAAAGGCGGCGCGCCCGGTGAGCGGGAGGAAACAGCCCGATCAGAAATCGGCGAGCAGCCGGGAGGCCGCCAGCTCGATCCGGCGCTGGATCTGATCGTAGGTCCGGCGGCCGTGCAGCATTTCGAGCAGCTCCTGCACCCACACCCCGGACAGCGAGCTTGCCAGCCCGAACTGCTCCTCCGAGGCGTTCTCGACCATGAGTCCGCCGCCCGCGACCCGCAGCAGCAACCCCGCCATGCGGTCCCCGAAGGGGGCCTCGACCTCGGACATGACCAGGGATCGGATCAGGGCGTCGGCCAGTTCCGGCTCGCGCATCAGGCCGCGGGTGGCCCGCATCAGCACGTCGACGGCCCGGCCGGCCGGGGTGGCGGCACCGGGCGGGCGCCGCTCGATGCTCGCCTCAAGCAGGTCGATCTCCTCGCTCACGACCGCCACCACCAGGTCCATCTTGGACGGGAAGTAGCGGTAGAGCGTGCCGAGCGCGACGCCCGCGCGCTCGGCGACGGTGCGCATCTGCATGGCCTCGACGCCGCCACGCGACGCGAGCGCGGCGGCCGCCTGGAGGATGCGCCGCCGCCGCTGGCGCTGGCTCCTGGTGCGCACGACGGGGGCGCCCGGCGGGCCTGAGGCGGGGGATGCGGCAGGGTTCGGATCGGGGGCCGGGGCCGGGCCCGCGGGCGGGACGGCGTCCCCGTCGGAACGCTCCCGCGGCAGTGACGCGGGGAGGTCGGCGACGCCGTGTGAGCTGGGCATGGGAACACGCTATCCGATGCCCGCCCCCGACCGGTTCGTTACTCACCGGTCGGAAATAGGGGCACGTCGGCGTTTTCGTGGTTTCGCCGCGCCGCCAATGCCACGCCGTCAATGGTGTGTGGCCGGGGTATCGGCGGGAATCGGTATTGGAACGCGTTCTAGTTGAGGTGAAGCGGTTCTCAGTGGCTGACGATCGTGGGTACGGCGAAGAACACGATGAGCGCGATGGCCAGGCAGATGAGGAACCCGAGCAGCTCCCACACCCAGTCGTAGTGCCGGTCTTTCCCGCGGTGGCCCGGCTTCCTGGCCGTGGCGGCCGACGCCGCGGACGCTCCCGGCGCGACCGGTGTGGCCTGGCTCGGTGAGCCCTGCCCATTTGGCCCCTGACGCGGCGGCGTGCTCCGGCGCGGCGAGCCCTGGCCCGTCGTCCCCTTGACGGCCGCGCCCTTGCCCGCTGTCCCCTTCGCCCGGTGCGCGGCTCCGGTCGCCCGGCCCCGCTTCCCGCCGGCCGTCCTGTCCCCGGCCGTCCCGCCGCCGGGAGTGCCCGGCGCGACGGGCGGGGGCGTGAGGGGCGTGGGTGAGGGAGACGCGAGGGGTTCGGCGAACGAGCCGGCGGGCGGAGCCGAGAGCGGCATCCCGCCGCCGATCGCCGGGAACGTCTCGGTGTCCCGGCCGCTCTCGCCGCCGTCCAGCGGACTCCTGACGTCCGTGTCGGCGGCCCGGCTGCCGGCGGTGCGGCTGCCGGCGGGCCGGAACAGGTCGGAGGCGCTGAACGCGTCGGGCTGCCTGACCGGTTCGGAGGCGCTGAACGCGTCGGGCTGCCTGACCGGTTCGGAGGCGCTGAACGCGTCGGGCTGCCTGACCGGTTCGAAGGGGCTGAACGCGTCGGCCTGCCTGACCGGGTCGGAGGGGCTCACCGGGTCCGAGGCGCTGACCGGGTCAGGCGTCCGGAAGGGGTCGGACGTCCGGAACGGGTCGGCGGGCCGGAACGCGTCGAACACGTCGGTCGTGGGCTCCGGCGCCGGCTCGGCCGAGCCCTGGCCGGCCGGAGGCGTCGCGCCCGGTGCGCCCGCCGCACCGGTGGTCATGGCCGCGCCTGCCGTGGGACCGGCCGCTCCGGCTGACGTCGAACCGGCTGCCGCGGCTCCCGCTGTCGTGGGACCGGCCGCCGCGGGTGACGTGGATCCGGCGGGCGACGGCCTGGCCGGTCGCTTGCGCCGGGGGAGGCTCTCGCCGAGCGCGCTGAGCACCGAGCCCCGGAGCTTGGGCAGGGGCTCGGTCGCGGCCTCGTGCCGCGCCCTGCGCCGCCGGTCGGAGGAGCCGTCCGAGGTGGTCCCGCGACCTTTTATGACGTCGGCCTTGACCACGATCGTGTTGCTGACCTGATTGGGGTCGCTCAGCGGCAGGGGCCAGGTGGGCGAGGTCGGCCAGAGCTTCCGGTCGGCGCCGCCGGGGCCCGTGGCCGTGCCCTGACCCTCGTACGGCAGCGCGGACAGGACGCGGTCGCGCACCGAGGCGGCGGGGCGGCGCCAGGGCAGCCGGGCCAGCACGTCGTCGACGGGCGCGACGTTGATCGCGTCGTAGACCTCGGCGACCTCGGGCGTCATGTACGGCGCGGACCGCGCCGCGGCGACCGCCGTCTCCAGGGTCTGGGCGAAGCGGCGGCGGGCGCCGTACGTCAGCTCCTCGGCCGTGTCGCGGGCGACGTCGAGCACCGCCGACAGCTCGGCGGTCTCCAGGCCGCACACCGCCGACAGCAGCAGCACCTCACGCTGGTGCGGCCGGATGTCGCGGAACACCCGCTCGATCAGGGCGGTCGCGGGATCGGCGACCGAGTCGACCGCGGGCAGGGCGTAGCTCACGTCGCGGCGGTAGATCTCGCGGCGGGCCAGCGTGTACAGGGCGGCCCGCGACGGCGGCTCCGCCGGCGGGGCGGAGGTGAAGACGGCGACCACGGCGTCACCGGCCGAGGAGGTCTCGCCGAGCTGGTCGTGGCAGTACGCGAACAGCCCTGCGGCGTGACGCTCGTAGAGCTCTGCGATCAACTCGCTCCGGGAGCGCTGACCGGTGAGTGGTGCAGTCACGACCGGCTCCTGGGGTTGGTGACGAAGGGTGTAGTGAGACGTGAGGCCCATCATGCCAAGACAACAGGTGGCAGCGCACCACTGGATGCCCTTTTGATAGATATTCGGGCCTGACTTCGCGCAGCGTACGCCCTGCTTGGTGTCGGGGCGCTGCGGACAGAAGGGATGTTCCCCCCGTAGGCTGGCGGGCGAATCGTCCGGCCCGCAAGGGGGAGGCGAAGGGGTAGGCGCGGCCGTTCGGGGAAGCTGCGGGACGCTCGCGTCGTTCGCACATCCGCCGGAATTCGAGAACGAGGATCCCTTTGATCACATTCGAAGGCGTCACCAAGCGCTACCGCGACGGGACCGTGGCGGTCGACGACCTCGACCTCGAGGTGCCCACGGGAGCGATCACCGTGTTCGTCGGACCGTCGGGGTGCGGCAAGACCACCTCGCTGCGGATGATCAACCGCATGCTCGACCCCACCTCGGGGCGGATCACCCTGGACGGCCGGGACGTGCGGGAGATCGACCCGCCCACGCTCCGGCGCGGCATGGGGTACGTGATCCAGCAGGCCGGGCTGTTCCCGCACCGCAAGATCGTCGACAACGTGGCCACGGTCCCCTACCTGCTGGGCTGGGACCGGAAACGGGCCCGCGCGCGGGCCATGGAGCTGCTCGAACGCGTCGGTCTCGACCCCAAGCTCGCCGGGCGGTACCCGTTCCAGCTCTCCGGGGGTCAGCAGCAGCGGGTCGGGGTGGCCCGGGCGCTCGCCGCGGACCCGCCGGTGCTGCTCATGGACGAGCCGTTCAGCGCCGTCGACCCGGTCGTCCGGACGAGCCTGCAGGACGAACTGCTCCGCCTGCAGGCCGAACTCCGCAAGACGATCGTGTTCGTCACCCACGACATCGATGAGGCGATCAAGCTGGGGGACACCGTGGCCGTCCTGCGCGTCGGCGGGCGGCTGGCCCAGGTGGCCGGGCCCGCCACGCTGCTCGCCGAGCCCGCCGACGAGTTCGTCCGCGGCTTCCTCGGCCGCGACCGGGGCATCAGGAGGCTGTCGTTCATCTCGGCCAAGGAGGTGCGGCTCGGCCCGGTGCCGCCCGATCTGGTCCTCGACGAGGACGGCCGTCCCCTCGGCTGGCGCTCCGGCGGCGGGCTCGCGCCGTACGGGACGTTCGATCCGGAGACCGACTCGCTGCGCGCGGCGCTCGACGCGGCGCTGCTGGCGCCGAACGGGATGGCGATCGCCGTGGACGGCGAAGGCCGTGCCCGCGGAGTGGCAGGACGCGACGCGCTCGACGAGCTGTTCGCGGCGTACGCGGGCGGAGCGTCCGGGCCTCGCGCCGACGGGGACGCGGAGCGGGCGGACGCGTGAACGGAGAGCCAATCGTCCGCTGGGACTGGGTCGCGCGCAACTGGGCCAACGGGAGCCCCTCGGCCATCAGCGCCCTGCTCGGCGGGCATGTGGTGATGGCCTTCCTGCCGGTGGTGCTCGGCCTGGCCGTGGCCCTTCCGCTGGGGCTGGCCTGCGTCCGGTGGCCCCGGCTCTACCAGCCGACCGCCGCCCTGATGAACGTGACCTACTCGCTCCCGTCGCTCGTGCTCTTCTCGATCTTCCTGTCGGTCACCGGTCTGACGCAGGCCACCGTCGTGATCCCGCTCACCTTCTTCGCGCTCGCCGTGCTGATCCCGGCGGTCGTGGACGGGCTGACGTCGGTGCCCGAGCACGTGCGGCAGTCCGCCGTCGCGATGGGTTTCCGGCCCGTACGGCGGCTGCTGCTGGTGGAGCTGCCGGTGGCGGTGCCCGTAGTGCTGGCCGGGTTGCGCGTGGCGACGGTGTCGAGCATCAGCCTCGTCAGCCTCGGCGCGCTGATCGGCCAGGGTGGCCTCGGCAACCTGTTCATCGACGGCTGGCAGCGGCAGTTTCCCACCCCCATCGTCGTGGGCATCTCACTCGTCCTGCTGCTCGCCGTGGCCTCCGACGGAGTGCTCGTGCTCGCGCAGCGGCTGCTCACCCCCTGGTCCCGGGCACGGAGGTCGGCGTGAACTGGCTGTCCGGCTTCTTCGGCGATCCCGCCAACTGGTCGGGGCCCGACGGCATCCCGGCGCGGCTGCTCGAACACCTGGAGTTCTCCGCCGCCGCCTTCCTGATCGCCGCGCTGATCGCGGTGCCGCTGGGCATGCTCGTCGGCCACACGGGGCGGGGCGCCCTCCTCGTCGTGGTCTCGGCGAACGCGGCCCGCGCGCTGCCCACGCTGGGCCTCCTCGTGCTCGTGGTGCTGCTCATCGGCGTCGGCACGGTGCTCCCGGTCCTGGTCCCGCTGGTGGTGCTTGCCGTCCCGCCGATCCTGGTCAACACCTACGAGGGCGTGCGCGGTGTCGACCCCGACCTGCGCGACGCCGCGTACGGCATGGGCCTGCGCGGCCGTCAGGTGCTGCTCAGGACCTCGGTCCCGGTCGCGCTGCCGCTGATCCTGCTCGGCCTGCGGCTCGCCGCCATCCAGGTGGTCGCGACGGCGACCGTGGCGGCGTTCGTCGGCCTCGGCGGGCTGGGCCGGTTCATCATCGACGGCCTGGCCACCAAGGAATACCCCAGCGTCATCGGGGGAGCGGTTCTGGTCGCGGCACTCGCCCTGGCCGTCCAGTTCGCCTTCACGGCGATCGACCGGATCGCCGTGTCCCCCGGTGTCCGGGCGCGTCCCGGCCGGGACACGGAGATCGCGCGTTAGGAAATCCCAGCCGGGCCGCCGTGGTTGGGCCTTACCGTGTCCGGCTCCGGCCACATGTCCGGGTTCTGTCGGTCCCGTGTGTTAGTTCTGGGGGGCCGGCAAGGCATGGCCGTGTGAAGCGGCCAAGGGGTGAAGAGGAGGTGGGCCGGGATGGGTCCGCTAATCTCCTATTTGTCCCCAAGAAATGAAGGGAACATGATGAGACGCTTCATCGGCGCCGCGGCGGTCTTCCTGACCGCGGCGCTCGCGCTATCCGCGTGCGGCGGGGGCTCCGACCCGCTGTCCGCCACTCCGTCCTCCGCTCCGGCGAGCTCGGGCGGGGCCTCCGCCAAGGTCGTCGTGGGCTCCTTCAACTTCCCCGAGAGCGTGCTGCTCGGCTCGATCTACGCGCAGGCCCTGACCGCCAAGGGCGTGCAGGTCGAGGAGAAGCCCAACATCGGCAGCCGCGAGGTCGTCTACGACCAGATCAAGAGCGGCGGCCTGACCGTGCTGCCGGAGTACATCGGCTCACTGCTGGCCTTCCTCGACAAGAACAGCACGGCGAAGACCAAGGAGGAGATCCTCGCCGGGCTCACGGCCAAGCTCCCCCCGGAGCTCGAGGTCCTCGACCCGGCCGAGGCGCAGGACAACAACTCCCTGACGGTCACCAAGGAGACCGCCGGCAAGTACGGGCTGAGCACGATCAGCGGCCTGGTCAAGGTGGCCAAGGACTTCACGGTCGGCGGCCCGCCGGAGTTCAAGAAGCGCCAGGAGGAGAACTTCAAGCAGGTCTACGGCCTGGAGTTCAAGGAGTGGAAGTCCACCGGCGACACCACGGCAGACGCGATCAAGAGCGGCACCGTCCAGGTGGGCAACGTCTTCACGACCGACCCCAAGATCGTCCTGGACGACCTGGTGGCGCTGCAGGACGACAAGAACGCCTTCGGCTCCGACAACATCACCCCGATCGTCTACAAGCCGGGAGTGAACGACACCGTCGTCTCCACGCTCAATGCGATCTCCGCCAAGCTCGACACGGCGACCCTGCTGTCGCTGATGAAGCGGATCTCCGTCGACAAGGACGACCCGCCGGCGGTGGCCAAGGACTGGCTCACCCAGAACGGCCTCGTCTGATCGCCGCCGGGGGCGGGGGCGCGCGGCGCCCCCGCCCCCGGGCGCGATCTCCCCGTCCCGCCGCGCGGCGGGACGGCCCGCTACGGTCGGGTGGGAGGCCTCGGAGCGGACGGCGGCTGTGGCAGGACGAGGGCCGCGGCGGGACGAGGGCCTGACAAGGCGAGGGCGTGAGGCGGAGTGACCGGTCTTTTCACGGAGGCGATGGGTCAGCTGGCGGCCGGGGTGGCCGTGGTCACGGTCAGGGACGACCGCGACGACGTCGGAACGACGGTCGCGACCCTGATGTCGGTGTCGCTCGACCCGCCCCTGGTGCTGGTCAGCCTCGCCTCGTCGGGCTATCTGGCCGAGGTGCTCCTCCGCCGCGACCGCTGGGCCGCGAGCCTGCTCGCCGACGGCCAGCAGACGGTCGCCTCACGGTTCGCGACCCCCGGCCGTCCCAGCGCCCGGCTGCTGCTCGCGGGCGTGCCGCACCATCGCGGGGCGCACAGCGACGCCCTCGTCGTGGACGGCGGGACGGCGGCGATCGAGGCGGAGACCACCCAGGTCGTCCCCGCCGGCGACCACACCCTCTTCGTCGGGCGACTGCTCGCCGTCGACTACGTCGACGCGGCCCGGCGCCCGATCGTGCGGCTGCGCTCCCGCTACCGCCCGGTCCCCTGAGCTCCGGGAGCTTCTAGCGGATGGTCCAGGTGCCGGGGAGCACGAGCGGTCCGTGGGAGGGCAGCCCGAGCTCGGCGGCCAGGCGGGCGAGCGGGCCCCACGCCTCCAGGCGCAGCCGCGCGGCGGCCGAGCGGTCCTCGCTCGACTCCGGCGGGCGCAGCCGCTCCAGCGGATGCATCCGGGGGTGGCTCCGCACGGGCGTGCCGGCCGGGAGCCCCGCCTTCTTGCGGGCCAGGACCAGGGCGTCCTCCAGGCCGCCGAGCTCGTCGACGAGGCCGGCCTCGGCGGCGTCCGCGCCGGTCCAGACCCGGCCCCGGGCCAGCTCGTGGGCCCGTTCGCGGCTCAGCCCCCGCCCGTCGGCCACCTTGCCGACGAAGTCGTCGTAGACGCGGTCGAGCCAGGCGTTGACCCGCTCCCACTCCTCGGCGGAGAACGCCCGCGCCGGGGAGAACATGCCGGCGTTCGCGCCCTCGGACACCGACTCCGTCACCACGCCGAGCTTGCCGAGCAGCTCACCGACGACCGGCTTGCCGCCGAACACGCCGATCGATCCGGTCAGCGTTCCCGGCTGGGCCACGATCGCGTCCGCGGCCATCGCGACGAAGTATCCGCCGGACGCGGCGAGGTCGCCCATCGAGACGACCACGGGCTTGCCGGCCCGGCGTGCCAGCACGACCTCCCGCCAGATGGCGTCGGAGGCGACGTACGACCCGCCGGGGCTGTCCACCCGGAAGACGATCGCCTTGACCCGCTCGTCCCTGCGGGCCGACCGCAGCGCGGCGCCGATCGTGTCGGAGCCCATCGCGTCGCCGCCGCCCAGCGGCGAGCGGCCGCTGCGGCCGAGACGGATCATTCCGGTGCCGTGGACCAGCGCGACGACGTCGCCGCCGGGGCGCGGCAACCGCCTGGTCCTGGCCGTCTTGGCGTACCGGGAGACGTAGAGCAGGTGCGTCCCCTCGCCGGCGGTCTCCGCGTAGACCTCGTCGCGATACTTCAGCGCGTCCACGAGCCCCGCCTCGACCGCCTCCGGGCCGATGAACGGCCCCTGGTCGATCAGCTCGCGCACCCGGCCGGGATCGAGCGACCGCCCCTCGGCGATGCCGGCCGTGATCTGCTCGGTCACCGACTCGGCGATCCGCGCGGTGGACTCCCGGTGCGGCTCGGTCATGTGGTTCTGGGTGAACGTGTTCGCGGCCGTCTTGTACTCGTGCCGCTGGCCGAGCTGATACTCCACGCCCGCCTTCGCCAGCGCGTCGCGGAGGAACCGCTGCTCAAGGGTCACGCCGGTGAGGCCGACGTCGCCGGACGGCTGCAGGTAGACCCGCTCGAAGACGCTGGCGAGGTAGTACGGCACGGTGCCGGCGCCGAACTCGCCGAACGTCTCCGCGTACGCGACCGTCCGCTTGCCGGCCGCCCGCAGCCGCAACACGGCGGCGCGCAGCTCCTGCACCATGCCGAGGCCGATCGGGTGGCCGCCGATCCGGACGATCAGGGCGACGACCCGGGGATCCTGCCGGGCCCGCCGGAGACCGGACAGCACGTCGGCGAGGCGCGGCTTGCGCATCGACAGCAGCGCGCCGACCGGGTCGGCCGGCGGTCCCTCCGCCAGGCCCTCGGTGAGATCGAGCTCCAGCACGAGCGGAGCGGTACGGCGCTGCCGCAGCTTGTCGACGGTCTCCACGATCGTCCTCGTCGCGTCCATGAATGCCACCATAAGCGACGGTTTCCGGGGTGCCGCTCGTCAGACGGGTTCTGCCACCCCCTCGTCGTCTCCCCGGACGATCTCCAGCGGGGTGGGGGCCCCGGCCTCGGTCTCCTGTTCGATCTCCTCCACCAGCTCTTCCACCAGCATGCTGGTCGGCTCGTCGGCGAGCTCGGCCGGCGGCTCCACCCGCGAGCGCAGCCACACCGCGCCCAGCGGGGGCACCCGCAACCGCGCCGAGTACGGCAGGCCGTGGTGGGGGACCCCGGCGGCCTCCACGCCGCCCATGTTGCCCACCCCGCTGCCCGCGTACTCGTACGCGTCGGTGTTGAGCACCTCCTCCCAGTGCCCGCCGACGGGCAGGCCCACGTGGTAGTCCTCGTGCGGGGCGCCGGAGAAGTTGGCGACGCAGGCGAGCACCGAGCCGTCCGTGCCGTACCTGAGGAACGAGAAGGTGTTGCCGGGGGCGTCGTCGGCGTCGATCCAGCGGAAGCCGTCGGGCGTGAAGTCCTGCGAGTAGAGGGCGGGCGTCTCCCGGTAGATCCGGTTGAGGTCCTTCACCAGGCGCCGGACGCCCTGGTGGAAGTCGAAGTCGAGCACCCACCAGTCGAGGCCGTTCGCCTCCGACCACTCCGAGCCCTGGCCGAACTCGCCGCCCATGAAGAGCAGCTGCTTGCCGGGGTGCGCCCACATGAACGCGTAGAGGCACCGCAGGCCGGCGAAGCGCTGCCACTCGTCGCCGGGCATCTTCCCGAGCAGCGACCCCTTCAGGTGGACGACCTCGTCGTGCGACAGCGGCAGCACGAAGTTCTCCGAGAAGGCGTACATCAGCGAGAACGTCAGCTGGTGATGGTGGTACTGCCGGAAGATCGGCTCGTGGGCCAGGTAGGCCAGGGTGTCGTGCATCCAGCCCATGTTCCACTTGAACCCGAACCCGAGGCCGCCGAGATGCACCGGCCGAGAGACGCCGGGCCAGGCGGTCGACTCCTCCGCGATCGTCACGATCCCGGGCGCCTCCCGGTAGACGACGCTGTTCATCTCCTTGAGGAACTCGATGGCGTCGAGGTTCTCCCGCCCGCCGTACTCGTTGGGGGCCCACTCGCCCGCGCGCCGCGAGTAGTCGAGGTAGAGCATGGACGCGACGGCGTCGACCCGCAGGCCGTCGACGTGAAACTCGGTGAGCCAGTAGAGCGCGTTGGCCACCAGGAAGTTGCGCACCTCCTTGCGACCGAAGTCGAAGACGTAGGTGCCCCAGTCGGGGTGGGTGCCCCGGCGAGGGTCGCCGTGCTCGTAGAGGGGCGTGCCGTCGAAGCGGGCCAGGGCCCACTCGTCCATCGGGAAGTGGGCGGGCACCCAGTCGACGATCACCGCGATGCCCGCGCGGTGCAGCTCGTCCACCAGGTGGCGGAAGTCGTCGGGGGAGCCGAAGCGCGAGGTCGGGGCGTAGTAGGAGGTCACCTGGTAGCCCCAGGACCCGCCGAACGGGTGCTCGGCCACCGGCAGGAACTCCACGTGGGTGAAGCCCATCTCCTTCACGTAGCCGACCAGCTCGGTCGCGAGCTCCCGGTACGACAGGCCGGGCCGCCACGACCCCAGGTGGACCTCGTAGGTGCTCATCGGCTCGTCGAGGGCGTTCCGCCTGGCCCGCGCCTCCATCCACTCCGCGTCGCGCCACTCGTAATCCGAGATCTCCACGATGGACGCCGTGGCCGGGGGCACCTCGGTGCGGCGGGCCATCGGGTCGGCCTTCTCCCGCCACACCCCGTCGAGCCCGAGGATCTGGAACTTGTAGCGGGTGCCCGCCGCGACGCCGGGGATGAAGAGCTCCCACACCCCCGACCTGCCGAGCGAGCGCATGGGGTGGGCCGCGCCGTTCCAGTGGTTGAAGTCGCCGATCACCCGCACGCCCTGGGCGTTCGGCGCCCAGACGGCGAAGGCCGTGCCGTCCACGTCCTCATGGCTGAGCGCCCGCGCCCCGAGCACGTCCCACAGCCGCTCGTGCCGCCCCTCGCCGATCAGGTGCAGGTCGAGCTCGCCCAGAGTCGGCCAGTGCCGGTACGGATCGCCCGTCTCGTACGGCGGAGACTGGGGATAGGTGATCCGGAGCCGGTAGTCGGGGATCTTGTCGACCCCGGGGAGCCGGGTCTCGAAGACGCCGAAGGCGAGGTGTTCCATCTCGTGGGCCGAGCCATCGATCAGCGCCTCGACCTTGTCCGCGAAGGGTCGCAACGCTCTTATGGTCACTCCGTCGGGCCCCATGTGGGCGCCGAGGATCGAGTGGGGGTCGTGGTGCGCGCCGCCTGCAAGCCGGTCCAGATCCATTTTCCAACCCTGCCCTAGAACCATCCCACAACCCAACAGAACCCGTCCGACAGGACAATGCCCCGGAACCCGGCGGCGTCACCCCCGAAGACGCGATGAGCGCCGGAACACCCTCGTGTCCCGGCGCCCCCGCTGGGTCGTCAGCCCTCGTCGCCGAAGGCGGCGAGGGGGATCGGCAGCCACGAGGGCCGGTTGCGGGCCTCGTAGACCACCTCGTAGACGGCCTTGCTCAGCTCCAGGGCGCGCAGCAGGACCGCGTCCGCGCCCCGGATGTGGCCGCCGCCCTCGGAGTAGCCCGCCAGGAACGCCGCCTTGTTGCGGGCCGCCCACTCCCGGGCCCGGCCTTCCAGCCGTTCGGCGCCGGGCCGGTCGGCCAGCAGGTGCCGGGCCGCGTAGTCGAACGACCGGAGCATGCCGGCCACGTCGCGCAGCGGCGAGTCGAGCGCCCGGCGCTCCGCGAGCGGCTGCCCCGGCTCGCCCTCGAAGTCGAGCACCACCCAGTCGCCCGTGGTCCGCATGACCTGGCCGAGGTGATAGTCGCCGTGCACCCGCTGGACCGTGATCTCGTGCTCGAGGTCGGCCATCCGGTCGTACGCCCGGGCGGCGACCTCCGCGTGCCGGGCGAGCGGCGGCACCTCGGCCACCGCCCGGTCGAGGCGGCGGCGGAACCGCTCGGTCATCCGCTTGATCTCCGGCGGTTCGACGACCCCGGTGGGGAACGACTCCGCCAGCTCGCGGTGGACCTGGGCGGTGGCCTGGCCGAGGCGGCCGGCCTCCGCGGCGAAGTCGCCGCCCGCATCCTCGGCCGGCATGGCGTCCGGGCAGGCGTACAGGTCCCTGACGCTGGTCAGCGCCATGGTCCAGCCGTCGTTGGCGTTCGGCAGGTACTCCTGCATGATCGCCAGCGTGGTCGGCTCGCCGTCGAGTCCGGTCTCGATCCAGCCGTACGGCCGGGCCACGTGGGCCGACCCCGCCCCGGCCAGCGCCGTGATGATCTCCAGCTCCGGATTGACGCCCGCGTTGAGCTGCCGGAAGAGCTTGAGGATGTACGCGTCGCCGTAGACGAGCGAGGTGTTCGACTGCTCGGCCGTGAGCACCAGGCTCCGCTGCGTGGTGTCGATGGACACCCCCGCGACGCGGTGGAAGGCGACGCCGTTCACCCGCCGGTCGGCGTCCATCCCGCGCAGCAGGTGCTCGGTCAGCGACGCGTCGTGCATGGCGTCGTAGACGTGGCGCTCGCGGCCGCCCCACTCACAGGTCCCGATGCCGACGTGTTTCAGCCGGTCGGGCAGGTGGTCGCGGAGGCCGGCCAGGATCTGGTAGCGCGTCCTGCGCTCCTCCTGTCGTACGGACACGATCAGGTGGACCAGCCCCGGATCTCCCGCGACGATCTCGGTCAGGGTCTCGACGGACAGGTCATCGATGGCGCGGCCCTTGCCGGCGAACCACCGCTGTCCGGTGATCCAGCCGGCGAGGAGCCCGTGAAGTGAAGTGATTACTCCTCCTTCGTGCCGGCCGTCCTGCTGTGCGTGACGGGCAAGGTGAACCAGTAGAACCCATGCCCGGGGAGCGTCAAAAGATACGGAAGCTCGCCGATCGCCGGGAAGGGAACTCCGCCCATGCACTCCACCGGCGTCGATCCCTCGAACCTGCGCAGGTCGAGCTCCACCGGCTGGGGGAAGCGCGACAGGTTGTTGACGCACAGGACGCGGTCGTCGCCCAGCTCCCGGACGAACGCGAGGACGCTGGGGTTGGAGGAGTTGAGCTCGGTGAAGTCGCCGAGCCCGAACACCGGGTGGCGCTTGCGGATCTCGATCATCCGCTTGGTGAAGTGGAGCAGGGAGCCCGCGCTCTTCTGCTGCGCCTCGACGTTGATCGCCTGGTAGCCGTAGATCGGGTCCATGATCACTGGCAGGTAGAGGCGGCCGGGGTCGCAGGAGGAGAAGCCAGCGTTGCGGTCGGGCATCCACTGCATGGGAGTCCGGACGCCGTCCCGGTCGCCGAGCCAGATGTTGTCACCCATGCCGATCTCGTCGCCGTAGTAGAGGACGGGAGAGCCGGGCAGGCTGAGCAGCAGCGCGGTGAACAGCTCGATCTGGTTCCTGTCGTTGTCGAGCAGCGGGGCGAGGCGGCGGCGGATGCCCACGTTGGCACGCATCCGGGGGTCCTTGGCGTACTCGGAGTACATGTAGTCGCGCTCTTCGTCGGTGACCATCTCAAGGGTCAGCTCGTCGTGGTTGCGCAGGAAGATGCCCCACTGGCAGTTCTCCGGGATCTTGGGGGTCTGGGCCAGGATCTCGGAGATCGGGTAGCGCGACTCCCGGCGGACCGCCATGAAGATGCGCGGCATGAGCGGGAAGTGGAAGGCCATGTGGCACTCGTCGCCGCCGGTGACGGGGTCGCCGAAGTACTCGACCACGTCGGCGGGCCACTGGTTCGCCTCGGCCAGCAGCACCCGGTCCGGGTAGAGGCGGTCGACCTCGGCCCGGACCCGCTTCAGGTACTCGTGGGTCCTCGGCAGGTTCTCGCAGTTGGTGTCCTCCTGCTCGAACAGGTACGGGATGGCGTCCATGCGGAAGCCGTCGATGCCGAGGTCGAGCCAGAAGCGCAGCACCTCCAGCATCGCCTCCCGCACGGCCGGGTTCTCGTAGTTGAGGTCCGGCTGGTGGTGGAAGAAGCGGTGCCAGTAGTACTGCCCCCGAACCGGGTCATAGGTCCAGTTGGACGACTCGGTGTCGACGAAGATGATCCGGGCGTCGGTGTACTTCTCGTCGGTGTCGCTCCAGACGTAGAAGTCGCCGTACGGGCCGTCGGGGTCGCTCCGCGAGGCCTGGAACCAGGGGTGCTGGTCGCTGGTGTGGTTCATGACCAGGTCGGCGATCACGCGGATGCCCCGCTTGTGCGCCTCCTCGACCAACCTCACGAAGTCCCCCAGGTCGCCGAACTCCGGGAGGATCTTCATGAAGTCGGATATGTCGTATCCGCCGTCCCGGAGAGGGGACTCGTACAGGGGCAGCAGCCAGAGACAGTCGACCCCCAGCCACTGGACGTAGTCGAGCTTGTCGATGAGGCCACGGATGTCGCCGGTGCCGTCGCCGTTGGAGTCGGCGAAGCCACGGATCAGCACCTCGTAGAAGACGGCCCGCTTGTACCAGTACTGGTCCCGCGGCTTCTCGTGCGTGAAGGTGTTCGGGATGGGCTGGATGTGGCTGGGCTGCGGCGTCGAGCTCACCTGTGGACTCCCCGGGTGTGCGGAGCTGCGCTCACGGGCGGTGCGCTGACCCGTGGCGGAGCGTGAATACGTGTGCGGGATTGATGTGCGGATCGAGGCGAACGTAGTTGGCCTGCCCCCAGCGGTACGACTCGCCCGACAGTTGGTCGTCCACGACGAACTCGGCTTGCCAGTCGAGACCGAGGGCGGGCATGTCCAGCCGGACCGTCGCCTCGTGAGTGTTGTGCGGATCAAGATTGACGACGGCCAGCACGACATCGCCTAGGCCGTGCCGTCGTGAGGCCGTGTCGTAGGCACCGGGCAGCCGCTTCGAGAAGCAGATCAAATCCGGCTGGTCGACGTTGTGAAACCGTAGGTTACGCAATTCCTGGAGCGCCGGGTGGGCTCTTCGCAACAAATTGAGATGCGTGATGAAGGGGGCCAGGCTCCGGCCCTCACTCTCCGCGGCGGCCCAGTCACGCGGCCTGTACTGGTATTTCTCGCTATCGAGGTACTCCTCGCTGCCCGGCCGGACCGGCACGTTCTCGGCCAGCTCGTACCCCGAGTAAACGCCCCAGGTCGGTGCCATCAGGGCGGCGAGCACGGCGCGGATCTTGAACGCCGGCACCCCCCCGTGCTGCAGATACTCGTGCAGGATGTCGGGCGTGTTGACGAAGAGGTTCGGCCGCAGGAAGTGGGAGGTCTCCCGGGACAGCTCGGTGAGATACTCCTCCACCTCGGCCTTGGAGTTCCGCCAGGTGAAGTAGGTGTACGACTGGTGGAAGCCGATCTTGGCCAGTGCCTGGAGCATCGCGGGCCGGGTGAACGCCTCGGCCAGGAACAGCACGTCGGGGTCGGTGGCGGCGATGTCGCCGATCAGCCGCTCCCAGAACCGCACCGGCTTGGTGTGCGGGTTGTCCACCCGGAAGATCCGCACCCCGTGGTCCATCCAGTGCCGGACGACCCGGCTGATCTCCCGGTAGAGCCCTTCGGGGTCCTTGTCGAAGTTGAGCGGGTAGATGTCCTGGTATTTCTTGGGCGGGTTCTCGGCGTACGCGATCGTGCCGTCGGCCCGGATGTTGAACCACTCGGGGTGCTCCTTCACCCACGGGTGATCGGGGGAGCACTGCAGCGCGAGGTCGAGGGCCACCTCCATGCCCAGCTCGCGGGCACGCGCCACGAACGCGTCGAAGTCATCGAGGGTCCCCAGATCGGGGTGGATCGCGTCGTGGCCGCCCTCCTCCGAGCCGATGGCCCACGGGGACCCCGGGTCGTCCTGGTCGGGCGTCAGCGTGTTGTTGCGGCCCTTGCGGAACTGCGTCCCGATCGGGTGGATCGGGGGCAGGTAGACCACGTCGAAGCCCATCTGGGCGATGGCGGGCAGGCGCTGCGCAGCAGTCCGGAAATTTCCGGACTTGGCGCCGACGCCCTCCTGGACCTCCGCCCCTTCCGAGCGGGGGAAGAACTCGTACCAGGAGCCGAACAGGGCCCGGCGCCGGTCGACCACGACCTGCTGCCGCGCGGAGCGGGTGAGCAGGTCGCGCAGGGGATGCGCGGAGACCAGGGCGGTGGTCTCCGGGAGTCGCGCGACGGCGAAGCGGGCCCGGGGGTCGATGTTCTCGTCCCGCAGGCGTGCGGCGACGGCCTGCAGCGCCGCCCGGTGGCCGCAGGCGCCCTCGTCCGCCGGGCAGTCCGCGGCCCGCACCGCCTTCGCGGCGCGGTCGAACAGCCGGGCGCCCTCCTCGCACATCAGGTCGGCGTCGATGCCGCGGGGGATCTTGATCTCGGCGTCGTGCAGCCACGTGGCGATCGGATCACCCCACGCCTCGACCCGGAAGTGCCACGTGCCCTCGGCGGGCAGCGACACCTCGACGCTCCACCGGTCGGTGCCGGGGGCGATCTCCCGCATGGGCAGCAGGCGCCCGGGCGCTCCGGCCGGGTCGACGAGCACCACCCCGGCGGCCACCGCGTCGTGTCCCTCCCGGAACACGGTGGCGCTGATCTCGAAGGTCTCGCCCGCCGCCGCCCTCGCGGGCCACTGCCCGCAGTCGACAAGGGGATGGATGTCCTGTATGGGAATTCGTCCGATCATCGTCACTCAACTCGGGGTCGGCACACCGGGTGCGACCGGGTTCGCGGGGCCAGCACACTGATCTTTGCGTGTTCACACGGCTGTTCGGTACTGCGGATCCTGCTCAGGCGGGAGCACAAGGGAGGACCGGCGAGGGTCCGCTCGTGTCACTACTGGGGTTGCCCCAATAGTCCACGCTTACCCCTGCCAATGAAAGTGCGCCAGGTGTGTTTGGCGTGTCCGCCCGGGGAGATCGATCATTGCGGGCGCGGGCCCATGGCTTGCCCTCCGCATCACCGCGGGCAGGGTAGTTTTGTGAGGTTTGAGCCGGTTTGCTGGAGGTGAAAGCGCTTATGCGGGATCCGGAAGGATCATCGATCGGTGGACGTGCCCAGGAGGGACGAGAGTGTTCAAGAGTGTTTCGGTCGCGCGTCGTGGCGCTGAGTAACTAGGGTCTGGCCTCGTGAGAGCTATCCGCAGGTTCACCGTCCGAACCGTTCTTCCGCCCCAGCTCGCACCACTCGGGGAGCTGGTCCAGAATCTCCGGTGGTCGTGGCACCCGGAGACGATGGACCTGTTCGCCGAGGTGGACCCCGAGGTCTGGGAGCGTGTCGACCACGATCCGGTCGCGCTGCTCGGCGCTGTGGAGGCCGAGCGGCTGCGCGAGCTCGCGCAGGATCGGCGTTTCCTCCGCAGGCTGGCCGACGCCGCCGACGACCTGCGCGAGTACATGACCGCGCCGCGGTGGTACCAGTCGCTCGACGGCGCCCCCGCCGCGATCGGCTACTTCTCCCCCGAATACGGCATCGCCGCCGCGCTCCCGCAGTACTCCGGCGGTCTGGGCATCCTCGCGGGCGACCACCTGAAGGCCGCGAGCGACCTCGGCGTGCCGATCCTGGGCGTCGGCCTGCTCTACCGCCACGGTTACTTCACCCAGTCGCTGTCGCCCGAGGGATGGCAGCTGGAGCACTACCCCTCGCTCGACCCCGGGGGCCTGCCGCTGACGCTCCTCAAGGAGGAGGACGGCTCGCCCGCGCGGATCAGGATCAATCTGCCCGGCGCCCGGACCTTGCACGCCCAGGTCTGGGTGGCCCAGGTCGGCCGGGTCCCGCTGCTGCTGCTCGACTCCGACGTCGCCGAGAACGACGCGGCCGCCCGCGACGTGACCGACCGCCTCTACGGCGGGGGCGGCGACCACCGGCTCGTGCAGGAACTGCTGCTCGGCATCGGCGGAGTCCGGGCCATCCGGGCCTACTGCCGGATCACCGGCCACCCCGAGCCGGAGGTCTTCCACACCAACGAGGGCCACGCGGGCTTCCTCGGCCTGGAGCGCATCCGCGAGCTGACCGAGGCGCGGCTGTCGTTCGAGGAGGCGCTGGAGGCCGTCCGCGCCGGCACCGTCTTCACGACGCACACCCCGGTGCCCGCGGGCATCGACAGGTTCCCGATCGACATGATCGCCCGGCAGTTCGGCGGCTCCAACGCCTGGCCCACGGTGGCGGTCGACCGCATCCTGGAGCTCGGGGCGGAGCCGGACGGTCCCGACAAGGACCCGTCGGTCTTCAACATGGCCGTCATGGGCATGCGCCTGGCCCAGCGCGTCAACGGGGTCTCCGAGCTGCACGGCCGGGTCAGCCGGGAGATGTTCCAGGGCCTGTGGCCGGGCTTCGACGTGGACGAGGTGCCGATCGGGTCCATCACCAACGGCGTCCACGCGCCCACCTGGGTGGGGCGCGAGATGATGGAGCTGGCCGGCGGCGAGCTGAGCTCGATGATCGACATGGCCCAGGGCTGGGACAGCGTGCAGAAGCTGTCGGAGGCCGACATCTGGCGCATCCGGGGCCAGCTCCGCACCCGCCTCGTGGAGGAGGCGCGCGAGCGGATGAAGCGGTCCTGGCGGCAGCGCGGCGCCAGCGACGCCGAGCTGACCTGGGTGGACGAGGCGCTCGACCCCGATGTCCTGACGATCGGCTTCGCCCGCCGGGTGCCGTCGTACAAGCGGCTGACCCTCATGCTCTCCGACCCTGACCGGCTGCGCAGGCTGCTGCTCGATCCGGACAAGCCCGTCCAGATCGTGATCGCCGGCAAGGCCCATCCGGCCGACGAGGGCGGCAAGAAGTTCATCCAGCAGATCGTCCGCTTCGCCGACTCCGAGGACGTCCGGCACCGCATCGTCTTCCTGCCCGACTACGACATGGCGCTCGGCCGGCTCATGGTCACCGGCTCGGACGTGTGGATGAACAACCCGCTGCGCCCGCTGGAGGCGTGCGGCACGTCCGGCATGAAGGCGGCACTCAACGGCGGCCTCAACCTCTCCATCCGGGACGGATGGTGGGACGAGTGGTACGACGGCAACAACGGCTGGGCGATCCCGACCGCCGACGGCGTCGACGACCCCGGGCGCCGCGACGAGCTGGAGGCGAACGCCCTCTACGACCTGATCGAGCGCGAGGTCGCCGACCGGTTCTACGACCGGGCGCCCGACGGGCTGCCCCGGCGGTGGCTGGAGATGGTCAGGCACACGCTCAGCTCACTCGGGCCCAAGGTCCTCGCCGGCCGGATGCTGCACGACTACGTGGTCCAGCTCTACACCCCGGCCGCCGGCTCCGCCCGGGCCCTCGTGGGCGACGGCTACGAGAACGCGAAGCTGTTCGCCGCGTGGAAGCTGCGGGTCGCCAGGGCGTGGCCGGGCGTGCGGGTGGAGCACGTGGAGGCCACCGGGATCGGCGACACGCCCGAGCTCGGCGCCCGGCTCGAACTGCGGGCCACGATCGCGCTCGGCGACCTGTCGCCCGAGGATCTGCAGGTCCAGGCGGCGTACGGCCGGGTGGGCGCGCAGGACGAGCTGATCGCCCCCAGCCATGTGACGCTGAAGGCCGACTCCGTCGACGACGACGGCCGGGCCCACTACACCGGCGTGGTGCCGCTCGACCGCACCGGGGCCTTCGGATACACGGTCCGGGCCGTTCCGAGCCACCCGCTGATGGCCTCGCCGGCGGAGCTCGGGCTGATCGCCGTGCCCGAGGAGCCGGTCGGGATGACCAACGGCACGCTGCGCTGACCGTCTGAGGGCCGGGAACGACCGGCGGCCGGGCTGTTCCGCCCGGCCGCCTGTTCCGCCCGGCCGCCGATCAGGCCTCGTCCGCGCCTTGATCACGCCTATGGTGTTACCGACCGGCCCAGGGGAAGGACGACGGTGTCATGGGTGAATTCGTCAGCGTGGAGATCGCGGACCACATCGCGACGATCCGGCTCGACCGGCCGAAGATGAACGCGCTCAGCCGCCAGGTGCAGCTGGAGATCGCCGAGGCGGCGGCCCTGGTGGACGCCGACGCGGAGGTGCACGCCGTCATCCTGTACGGCGGCGAGCGGGTGTTCGCCGCCGGAGCCGACATCAAGGAGATGGCCGGCATGTCGTACGCCGACATGGCCGTCCACTCCCGGACTCTCCAGGACTGCTTCACCGCGGTCGCCAGGATCGGCAAGCCGGTCATCGCCGCGATCACCGGGTACGCCCTCGGCGGCGGCTGCGAGCTGGCGCTGTGCGCGGACTTCCGGGTCGCGGGCGAGAGCGCCCGGCTCGGGCAGCCGGAGATCACGCTCGGGATCATCCCGGGGGCGGGCGGCACGCAGCGCCTGCCCCGGCTCGTGGGGCCGGCGCGGGCGAAGGACCTGATCTTCACGGGCCGGCACGTGACGGCCGCCGAGGCGCTCGCGATCGGGCTGGCCGACCAGGTCGTGCCCGACCCGGAGGTCTACACGGCGGCGCTTGAGCTCGCCGCCACCTTCGTCGGCGGCCCCGCCGCCGCCGTCCGGGCGGCGAAGCAGGCCGTGGACCGGGGGCTGGAGACCGACCTCGACACGGGGCTGGAGATCGAGCGGCTGCAGTTCGCCGGCCTGTTCGCCACCGACGACGCGCGGGAGGGCATGACGGCCTTCGCCGAGAAGCGCCGCCCGACGTTCACCGGGCGCTGAGCTCCTGGTCAACGGTGGTCGCGGGTCCTGACATGAAATGTCGTGGATTCGTCCATTACGGCTATCGTGGCCGTTCATGATGCGCTTCGTCGTCCGTCTTCTGGCCCGGGACCGGTTCCGCCGGGCTCTGTGGTCCCGGCTCGACGCCCGGTATGTCGGCAAGGCCGGTCACCGGCAGGACATCAAGGACACCCTGTGGGAGATCCAGATGCTCCGCCGCGAGGTCGTGGCGCTGCGCGACGAGCTCGACCGGCTGCGCCGTACGACGGACCCCACGGGCGCGTCGCGGGGATGGGGCCGGGGCGCGTAAGTGGCACGATCGGTCTGAGGGGCCGGGAAGGGGTGTGCCGGGCGACCGGGGGGACAGCATGAAGATCTACCTGTCGATGGACATGGAGGGCGTCACGGGGCTGACCGACCCCGAGGAGATGCACGCGGGCGGCCGGGGATACGAGCGCGGCTGCGAGCTGATGACGGCCGACGCCAACGCGATCGTCGAGGGCGCGTTCGACGCGGGCGCGCGGGCGGTGCTGGTCAACGACGCCCACGGCTCGACCAAGAACCTCCGGATCGACCTGCTCGACTCACGGGCGACGCTGGTGCGGGGGCCGGGCAAGCCGTACCGCATGGGGCAGGGCCTGACCGCCGACTTCGCGGCGGCCTGTTTCGGCGGCTACCACGCGCGGGCGGGCGTGCGGGACGGCGTGCTCAACCACACGTGGATGGGGCGGGAGATCCACAACGTCTACCTCAACGGTGAGATCTGCGGCGAGACCAGGCTGGTCGCGGGGTTCGCCGGCTCGCTCGGCGTGCCCGTCGCGCTCGTGGCCGGCGACGAGGCCGTCTGCGAGGAGGCGCGAGACCTGCTCGGCGACGTCGAGACCGTCGCGGTCAAGAAGGGCATCGACCGGTTCTCCGCGGAGCTGCTGCCGCCGAGCGTCGCCCACCGGCGGCTCCGCCAGGGTGCCACGCGGGCCCTCGGCCGCCTGGCCGGTCTGCGGCCCTACGTGGTGCCGCCGCCGTACACGCTGGGGGTCGAGTGGAGCTCCACGGCCATCGCGTCGGCCTGCGCCGTGGTGCCGGGGGTCAGGCTGACGGGACCGAGACACACCGAGTTCGCCACGGACGACTACCACGAGATCATGGCGCTGTTCGGGATCTTCTCCATGATCGGCGGCCAGGTGGCCTGCGGCAGCGGGGCCTACGGCTGATTCCCTTAGGGTGGTGATCCCAAGGGTGGTGGTCCCACCCGCCGACCTCGCGATGGAGGGCCGATGACTCTCGACTGGGAGCCCGCCGCCGGACGCCCCGACCTGCTCGCCGACCCCGTCGCCGAGGCGATCCTGAAGGGGGGCCTCACGGGAGGTCCGGAGGGCGGCCGGAAAGTGGACGTCGCGGCCATCGACCCCACCCTCTCCGACACCGCCGCCTTCTGCGAGCGGTACGGCGTGGCCCCGGAGGACTCGGCGAACTGTGTGATCGTCGCCGCCAAGCGGGGCGGCGAGGTGCGCTACGCCGCCGTCATGGTCCTCGCCGTGCACCGGGCGGACGTCAACGGCGTGATCCGCCGCCACCTGGACGCCCGCAAGGCGTCCTTCGCCTCCCAGGCGGAGGCCGTGGAGCTGACCGGCATGGAGTATGGCGGCATCACCCCGATCGGCCTTCCCGCGGACTGGCCGGTGCTGGTTGACGAAAATGTGACCAGGCGGCCCTTCATCGTGATCGGCAGCGGCGTCCGCCGTTCCAAGCTGGCACTTTCCGGCGAGGCCCTGGTGGCCGTCACCGGCGGACAGGTCCTGGCCCTCACCGTTTGACCTGTTTGCGGGAAACCTCGCATCGTTCCCCGACGTTGAGCCGAGCAGGAATGTGGCGTGAGGGTTCAGACATGGGCGATGTTTTAGTCGGTATGGTGCTTACGCGATGAATCACGACGACCGACTGGGCCCCTACCGGCTGCTGAGGCGGCTCGGCGAGGGCGGCATGGGCGTGGTCCACCTCGCTCTCGATCCCCAGGGCAGGCAGGTGGCGGTCAAGGTCCTGCGGTCCGAGGTGACCGGGGACGACGTCGCCCGCAGGCGGCTGTCGCGCGAGGTCGAGACGATGCGCCGGGTCCGCAACCCGCACATCGCCGAGGTCGTCGACGCCGACGTCACCGGCCGGCGTCCCTACATCGTCACGCGCTACGTCCCCGGGCGGTCGCTCGACGAGATCGTCAAGCAGGACGGCCCGCTGCCGCTCGACGCCCAGCTCAAGGTGGCCCGCGGCGTCGCCGAGGCGCTGGCCGCCGTCCACGCGACCGGGGTGATCCACCGCGACCTCAAGCCGGGCAACGTCCTCATGCTGGACGGGCAGCCCGTGCTCATCGACTTCGGCATCGCCCAGGCGGTCGACGCCACCCGGCTGACCCAGACGGGCATGTTCATCGGGACGCCCGGCTACCTCGCCCCCGAGATCATCGAGGGCCATGAGGCCGGCCCCGCCGTCGACGTGCACGCCTGGGCCGGGACGCTCCTGTACGCCGCCACGGGCCTGCCGCCGTTCGGCAAGGGCACGCTGGAGATGATCTTCTACAACATCACCTCCGGCCGGGCCAACATCGAGGGCGCGCCCGAGCCCCTCCGGCCCGTGCTGCGGGCCGCGTTCCACCGCGACCCGGTCCGCCGGCCGACGGCGGCCGACCTCGTCCGCATGGTCGGGCAGCTCATGCCGGGGCACCGGCGGCCGCGGGTGCCCGACGAGATCACCACGGTCCCCAACGTCGACGACCCGTCGGGCGGGTCGGCCCGGCCGGCGACACAGCCCGGGACCCCGCCCGTCACACAGGCCGGGACCTCGTACGGGGCCCCGCCCGTGCCGGGCCCGGCGACTCCTGTGGTGCCCGCGACGCCGTCGACGCCCCTCGTCACGCCGCCGGTCGCCCCCGTGGCGCCGCCCCCCGTCCCCGGGTCGCGGCCGTCCGCGGAGGAGTACGTCTCCCTGCTCGGGGACGGCCCGGCGCCCGGCCAGCAGGGCGACCCGTTCCCGACCGTGCGCGTCACCGGAGAGGACCTGCGCCGGGCCGGGCTCGGGTCCGCCGCACCGGCGCAGGGACCGGCGCAGGGACCCGCGGAGGGCGACATCCCCACGTGGATGGCGCCACCGCAGTCGGCCCAGTCGTCGCCGCAGCAGTTACCGCAGCAATCGCCGCACTCTCCTCTTCCGGGGCAGGCCCCGCCCGGTGGGTCCGGTTCCCACTGGCCGGCCCCCATGCCACGGCCGGAGGGCGACGTGCCGACCCGCCGGGTGTCGCCCGAGGAGCTCCGCCAGGCCGTGCCCCAGGCGTTCTTCGAGCAGGGTTCGGAGATCTACGAGAAGACGCCGCATGTGCACCAGGCACCCCCGTCGCCGTTCATGCCGACGGTGCGGGTGCCCCCGCCGACGGCCCAGTCGCCGCTCCCGGCGGGCGCGCTGCAGCGTCCCAAGACGTACGGCCTGATCAGCGTGCTGCTGCTCGTCGTGATGACCTGCCTGACGGTGATCGCGCCCCTGCTGGTCTGCGTGGTCGCGATCCCGGCGGTCGTGCTGCTGCGGGCCGCCGACATCGCGCAGCCCTACCTCGCTCCCCGCCGTCCGGCGGCGGTGGCCGCGGGCGACGTGATCCGCGTGCTCGGCCGCCCTGACGCCATTGTGAAGTCGATCGCCGTCACGATCGCGCTCGTGCCGTACGCGCTGGTGCTCGGCCTTCCGGTGACGCTGCTGCTGACCGTCCTGGTGGCGTCGATGCCCCCGCTCGCCGCGTTGAGCTGGGGAATCGCGGTCGCGCTGTGGACGATCTGCGCGGGCCCCGGAGTGGAGGGGCCGAGCCGGCAGGCGCGCCGGACGCTGGCGTCGCTGCTCCCCGGCAGCGCCGCCCAGACCGCCGCCGTGGCGGTCGGCGCCCTCGCCGTGCTCGTCGCCGCCATCGCTTTGGGTAGCGTCGTGGGTAGACAGACAGCAGGGCACTTCTGGGGCCCCATCGACGTTCTGTCTGTTGTGCAACGCCTGAGTGATTTGCGAGTCCAGGCGGGAACTCAGTGACGGGGGACGACATGTCGGCTACCGAGGCTCCGGAGAGGATCGGCCCCTACCGGTTGCTCCGGCGGCTGGGGGAGGGCGGCATGGGTGTCGTCCACCTCGGCCTCGACGGCGAGGGGCGGGAGGTGGCCGTCAAGATCCTCCACCCCCACGTGGCCACCGACCTCAAGGCGCGCGACCGGCTCACCCGCGAGGTCGAGACCATGCGGCGGGTCCGCAGCACGCGGGTCGCCGAGGTCCTCGACGCCGACCTGACGAGCGCGGCGCCGTACATCGTGACCAGGTACGCGCCGGGCCGGACGCTGGAACAGACCGTCCTCGATGACGGGCCGCTGGGCCCGCACGACGTGATCCGCCTGGCCCGGGGGCTGTGCGAGGCGCTGGTGGCGATCCACGCCGCCGACGTGGTGCATCGCGATCTCAAGCCCGCCAACGTGATGCTCGTCGGCGGCGAGCCGCTCGTCATCGACTTCGGCATCGCCCACCTGGTGAACGCCACGCGGCTCACCCAGACCGGCATGTTCGTCGGCACCCCCGGCTACCTGGCCCCCGAGATCATCAGGGACACCGAGATCACCCAGGCCGCCGACGTGCACGCGCTGGCGGCCACGGTGTTCTTCGCGGCCACCGGCCAGCCGCCGTTCGGCTCGGGCACGTTCGAATCGGTCTGTTACAACATCCTCGAAGGCAAGGCGCGGATCGACGTGGCGCCGCTGTGGCTGCGGGGGTGGCTGGGGCTCGCGCTCGCCTCCGACGCGGCGGCCCGGCCCACCGCCGCCTCGCTGCTCAAACTGGCGCGGGCGCTCGACCCGTCCGTGACCACGCTGCGGGAGAGCCCGCAGGACGGCGGCACCCGGGTCCTCGACGCGTCCTCCGTGAACGGATCCCGCAACGGGACGTCGGGCCACGGGGAGACCCGGGTCCTGGACGACGCCGCCGCCCCGGCGGGCGTCAGCCGCGACGGCACCTCCGTGCTGCCCGCCGACCACAACGGCTACGCCGACCTGCTCCCTCCGGTGAACTACGTCGAGCCGGAGCGCCCCCGGCGGGAGCCCCGCGCGCCCCGGTCGCGGCGGCCGGTGTCCGCCCCGCCGCCCGCCCATCCGTCCGCCCCCGCGTACGGCGAGGCGGGGTACGGCGCGGCCGGATACGCCCCTCCGCCGCCGTACCAGACGGGGTTAGGCCCGCCCCATCCCGATCAGCGGGTCGCCGGCTACCCCGCGCCTCAGGCCGCCACCCCACCCCACATCATGGCCCGGCCCGACGCGCCGCCGGTGGAGGGCGACCCGTACGCGGCCCGGCCCCACGAGGCCGACCGGCCGCGCTACCGCACCCGGCACCCCGTGCTCGGGGCCCTGCTCCTCATCACGCTGGTGGCGCTGGCGTGCCTGCTCCCCGTGATCGTCGGGCTGTTCGCCGTGGTGGCGGCGCTGTGCCTGCGGGTGGGCCACTACCTGCTGGCCGACCTCTCCGAGCGCAGGTCGGTCCGGGGCAGCAGCGGCGCCGACCCGATCCTCGCCGTTCTCGGCACGCCTTGGGCCTTGATCAAGGCGGTCCTCGCGACCGTGCTGCAGGTGCCGCTCGCGGCGATGTTCGGGATGTGCGTGTGGGGCGGCCTCGTCTACGTGGGCAAGTTACCGACCGACCCCGCCGCCGCGTACGCCGCGGGCGCGTTCGCGGGCGGCCTGTTCGTGCTGCCGGGCGGCGGCGCGCCGCGCAAGGCCGTGGCGCGGGCGCTCAGCTCGGCGATCCGCAGTCCCGGCGCCGGCATGATCGTGACGATCGCGGTCGCGACGGTGGCTCTGTTCGCGGTGATGACCGCGCTTTCGGCCGGCGCGTCGTGGACGCCGTGGGACCCGCCGCACGTGGCCGTCAACCACATCGTCACCGACCTGCGACACAAGGGTCAGGACACCGTCATGAACCTCGTGGGCGGCGTCGTGGGCGACATCATGGACAGGATCGGTCTGGGCTTTCTGACCTTCTGGACCTGATCGGGCCGCCGACGGCGACGACGCGAGGAGGAGCGGATGGGTCCGCCGGAGCACCTGGGTTCCTACCGCCTGCTCTCCTCCCTCGGCGCCGGCGGCTTCGGCGCGGTGTATCTGGCGCTCGACCCCGGCGGCCGCACCGTCGCCGTCAAGGTGCTCCACCCCCACGTGGCGGCCGACGCCGTCGCGATCGCCCGGCTGGCCCGCGAGGTCGAGACCATGCGCCTGGTGCGCGGGCGTCACGTGGCCGAGGTGCTCGACGCGTCGCTCACGGGGGAGCGGCCGTACATCGTGACCCGGTACGTCCAGGGACGGCCGTTGAACGCCGTCCTGTCCGCCGACGGGCCGCTCGCGGGCGACGACCTGGTCCGCCTGGCCCGGGGCCTGGCCGAGGCGCTGGAGTCGATCCACGCGGCCGGTGTGGTGCATCGCGACCTCAAGCCGGCGAACGTGATCGTCTCCGACGGCGAGCCGTACGTCATCGACTTCGGCATCGCGTGCGCGCTGGAGTCCGCGTCGGTCACCGCCTCGGGCGCGGTCGTCGGGACGCCCGGCTATCTGGCGCCCGAGGTGCTGGAGGGGCGCGACGCCGGGCCGGCGGCCGACGTCTTCGCCTGGGCGGCCACTGTGGCGTTCGCCGCCTCGGGCAGACAGCCGTACGGCACGGGCCCCGCGACGGCCGTCGCCTTCCGCGTCGTCCACCGGGAGCCCGACCTGTCCGGCACGCCGTCCTGGCTCGCCCCACTGCTCGCCGAGTGCCTGCGCTCCGATCCGGCGCTCCGGCCGTCCGCGACGGACCTGATCAACCGCCTCGACCTCACCCGGCCGCCCGGGGATCGGCCGGGCCGGCGCGACGCCGACCGGCCGTGGGCGGCCGCCGTCACCTCGGAGGCCGCCTCAGGGTCCGCTGCGGGGACTACTTCAGGGGCCGCCCCTGCGGTCACCCCGGCGGGCGGCCATCAGGGCGGCCATCCAGGTGCGGATGCGGGTGACGAAGCGGTCACCCGCGCATGGCGGCCGGGCGACCCCAGGAGGTCGGTGGACGACCTGCGGGCGCGGCACCGGCGGAAACTCCACCGGCGGTGGGTCGCCGGGTCGGCCGTCGTCGTCGGCCTTTTCGCCGCGGCCGCCCGCGACAACCTGCCCGAGGTGTCGCTCCTGCTGCTCGTCCTGTACGGCATCGGGCTCCTCGTCGACGCCGGGTTCGGGCTGGCGGCGAGATCCCGGGAGAGACCCGCCCTCGACGCGGCCGGCGGCGTCGGCGCGGTCGCCGTGTGGGCCCTGCTCAGCAGCCTGTTCAGCACGGGAACGCTCCTGCTCGCCGTCGGCACCGTGGTGATCATCCTGCTCATGCTCGTCTTCGCGAGCTGACGCCTCCCCGGGGGGCGCCCGGGCCGCCGGCGTCGAGATCGGCCGGGTGGGAAGCCGGCGGAGTGCCAGTGAGTAAAGTGCTCAATACACCTGAAAACATGGCAAATGGGAGAACACCCTCTCTCCCTGGCTGAACGCGCGAACGGGAGATCCCCATGACGGAACGCGGCCAGGCCGCGGGCGTCCACCTGGACGTCCTCGACGAGATCCAGCGGCGGGTGTTGTGGCTCGCGACGCGGATCGTCGACGCTGCCAACCACGACCGGGACACCGGCGACGGGGTCAAGGTCGGGGGGCACCAGGCGTCCAGCGCGTCGCTGGTGACCGCGATGACCGCGCTGTGGTTCGCGCACCTGCGCGCGGAGGACCGGGTCGCGGTCAAGCCGCACGCCTCGCCCGTCTTCCACGCGATCAAGTACCTCCTCGGCGACCTGGACCGCTCGTATCTCACCCGGCTGCGGGCCCGCGGCGGCCTCCAGTCATACCCTTCCCGCACGAAGGACCCGGACGAGGTCGACTTCTCGACCGGATCGGTCGGGCTCGGCGCGGCGGCCCTGCTGTTCGCGGCGGTGACCCGGCGCTACGTCGACGCCCACTTCGGCGCCCGGCCCGGCTCGCGCTTCGTGGCCATCCTCGGCGACGCCGAGCTGGACGAGGGCAACATCTGGGAGGCGGTCGCCGACCCGGCCACGAGCGGGCTGGGCAACGTCATGTGGATCGTCGACTTCAACCGGCAGTCGCTCGACCGCGTCGTCCCCGGCGTGCGGATCGACCAGTGGCGCGGTCAGTTCACGGCGGCCGGATGGCACGTCGTCGAGGTCAAGTACGGCCGGCGGCTCGAGGAGGCGTACGCGCGCCCGGGCGGCGATCATCTGCGGGCCTGGATCGACGCCATGCCCAACGAGCAGTACCAGTCGCTGTTCGGCCTGTCCGGCGCCGACCTGCGCAAGCGGTTCCTGGACGGCGCGCCGGCGGAGGTGGAGGCGTTCGTCGCCGAGGTGTCCGACGACGACCTGGCCCCGCTCGTGACCGACCTCGGCGGCCACGACCTGTCCGCCATGCTCGACGCCTACGCCCAGTGCGACGCGGTGACCGACCGTCCGAGCGTGGTCTTCGCCTACACGGTCAAGGGCTGGGGGCTGCCGGTCGCGGGCAACCCCCGCAACCACTCCGCCCTGCTCACCGCCGAGCAGGTGGACGGCCTCCGCGGGGCGATGGGCCTCGACCTCGACACCGAGTGGGACCGGCTCGATCCGGCCACCGAGGCGGGCACCTGGGCGGCCGCCCGCCGCGACGCCCTCGCCCGCCCGGCCCGCAGCAGGACACTGCCGATCACCGTGCCCGAGGCCACGGGCGTCCGCACGGCCAAGCCCGTCTCCACCCAGGAGATCTTCGGCCGGGTCCTCGTGGAGCTGAGCCGCGACCCGCAGGTCGCGCCGTACCTCGTCACCACCGCGCCGGACGTCGCCACCTCCACCAACCTGGCCGGTTTCATCAACCGGACCGGGGTGTTCGCCCCGGAGGACCGCCGTTCGTGGAACGAGGACCGGGTGCTGCGCTGGGCCGAGAGCCCCTCGGGCCAGCACATCGAGCTCGGCATCTCCGAGATGAACCTCTTCCTGCTCCTGGGCCAGCTCGGCCTGGCGTGGGACCTGTCCGGCCAGCCGCTGCTGCCGATCGGCACGGTCTACGACCCCTTCGTCCTGCGGGGCCTGGACGCCTTCCTCTACGGGACGTACTCCGGGTCGCGCTTCGTCGTCGCGGGCACCCCGTCCGGGATCACCCTCGCCCCGGAGGGCGGTGCGCACCAATCGACGATCACGCCGTCGGTGGGCCTGGAGCTGCCCGGGGTCACGCTGGTCGAGCCCGCCTACGGGGCCGTCCTCGACTGGCTGCTGTGCGACGCCCTGTCGCGCATCGCGGCGGGCGCGGGGGGAGCGGCCGACCGTGAGGGCGCGTACTACTTCCGCCTGACCACCCGCCCCATCGACCAGGCCCCGTTCCAGGCCGCGCGGGAACGGCTCGGGGACGCGGTGCTGCGCGCCCAGGCGCTCGCGGGCGCCTACCGGCTGGTCGACGCGCACCAGGCGCACCCGGAGCTGCGGCGGCAGGGCGCGCCGGTCGTCCACCTGGCGGCGTCCGGCGCCGTGCTGCCCGAGGTGCTCGAGGCCGCGGCCGAGCTCGCTGGGGAGGGCGTCGCCGCCCACGTGGTCGACGTCACCTCGCTCGACCGTCTCTACGCGGCGTGGCGGGGCGCGCTCGCCGAGGGCGTCCGCACGGCGAGCGTCCCGGCCCTGCCCGGCAGCCTGCGCGCCTCCTTCCGCGACCGCGCCCCGATCGTCACCGTCCACGACGCCGCCTCCCACGCCATGTCGTGGCTCGGCTCCGCGCTGGGCGTGCCCTGCGTCCCGCTCGGCGTCGACCGGTTCGGCGAGTCGGGCAGCGTGCGGGAGCTGTACGAGGCGCACGAGATCCTCCCCGGCCACATCGTGAACGCGGCCCTCGCGGCCCTGTCGCTGGCCTGAGGACCGGAGCCCGGGAGGGCGCCGGCTCAGGCGCCCTCCCGCGGCAGCTCCACGGTGACGGTGAGCCCGCCCTCCTCGCGAGGGGTGGCGGCGACGGCGCCCCCATGGGCCTCGGCCACCACCCGCACGATCGAGAGGCCGAGGCCGCTGCCGCGGTTCGACCGCAGCCGGTCACCGTGCAGCCGCCGGAACGGTTCGAAGATCGTCTCGATCTCGTACGGCGGCACGGGCAGCCCGCTGTTGGCGACGACCAGTTCCACCCTGTCGGCCCGCTGCCGGGTGGACACCCAGACCTGGCCGTCGGCCTGGTTGTGCCGGACGGCGTTCTCGACGAGGTTCTGCACCAGACGCTCGACCAGGACCGGCTCTCCCGCCGTCGGCGCCGGATCCAGCAGCCGGTGCACGGTGACCCGCTGCTCGTCCGCCTCCTGCGCGGCCAGGTCGAGCACGTGCTCGACCACGTCGGACAGGTCGAAGGGGCGGGGGTCGAGCACGGCCTGCTCGCCCTCGGCCAGGGCGAGCAGCCCGTCGATCAGCCGCTCGTGCCTGGTGTTCACCACCAGCAGCGACTCGCCGAGCCGCCTGACGTCCTCGCTCGCGTCCGGCCGGCGTACGGCCACGTCGACGAGCGTGCGGTTGATGGTGAGCGGCGTACGCAACTCGTGGGAGGCGTTGGCGATGAACCGGCGCTGGCCGTCGAACGACCGGGCGAGCCGGCCCAGGATGGCGTCGACGGTGTCGGCGAGCTCCCTCACCTCCTCGTCGCGTCCCTCGTAGGAGATGCGTCCGGTGAGGTCGTGTGTCTGGGCGATCCGCCGCGCGCTCGCGGTCATTGGGCGCAGGGGGAGCAGGGTCCATCGGGCGGCCCGCCAGCCGCAGCCGGCCGCGACCACGGTCCCGCCGGCGAGAGCCGCCGCTCCCACGGTGAGCACGTTCTTCACGGCGTCGGCCTGGTAGACGCGCCTCACCTGCGCGACCCGGTTCTGGGCCACCTTGTACTCATGCTGCCACGGCATGTACGGCCCGCCGCCGACGCCGATGAACCCGGGCTGCTGCAGTCCGCTGCGGGGTTCCAGAGTCTGACGGACGATGAGGGCGACGACCGCGAGCAGCAGGCCCCCGGTCAGGAGGAACACCACGCCGCAGGCGACGGCGAAGCGCAGCCGAACGCTGATCTTCACGAGATCCGGTACCCCACTCCGGTGACGGTCTCGATCGGCGGAGGATCGCCCAGCTTGCGGCGGAGTTTCATCATCGTCGTGCGCACCGTGTTGGTGAACGGGTCGATGTGCTCGTCCCACACCTTCTCCAGCAGGGTCTCGGCGGAGACGACCGCCCCGCCCGCCCGCAGCAGCTCGGCCAGCACGCCGAACTCCTTGCGCGACAGGGGCACGTACCGCCCGTCCCGGAACACCTGACGGTGCGCCGTGTCCATGCGGATGCCGGCCCGCTCCAGCATCGGCGGGTCGGCCGGCCGGGTCCGCCGGCCGAGCGCGTGCACCCGGGCGACCAGTTCCTCGAAGGCGAACGGCTTGGGCAGGTAGTCGTCGGCGCCCAGGAACAGACCCTCCACCCGGGAGCGCACGTCGCTCGCCGCGGTGAGCATCAGGATCCGCACGGCGCTCCCCCCGGCGACCATCGCCCGGCACACCTCGTCCCCGTGCACGCCGGGCAGGTCCCGGTCGAGCACCAGCACGTCGTAGTCGTGGAGCGCGAGCCGCTCCAGCGCCGCCTCGCCGTCGCCCGCCACGTCGACGGCGAACGCCTCCTGACGGAGGCCCTCGGCGACGGAGTCGGCGAGCATCCGCTCGTCCTCGGCGACCAGTACGCGCACGGTCCCTCCCCGGATGTGAGATCGCGTCAGGATTCCAGATAGGCCATAACCCTCGCATAACCGATTGCGGTGACGAAGGGGTTAGCCGCCGACGGGTGGACTGCTCCGGACCGCGCCGGCGCCCCGCCGGCGCCCCGGCCCAGGGATCCGCATGCTCACCTCACCCGGCGGCGTCCAGGCCCCGGCCGCGCGTTCGCGTGGCTCCCGGCCGTCCGCCACGCGCCGCCTGCTGTGCACCGGCCACGTCCTGTTCGCCCTCGCCGCCCTCCTCGCGGCCGTGCTGCGCGGGCTCGTCATGCTCGGCTACGACACCGCCCAGCTCTACTGGTACGACTCGTTCACCTACCTCGACACGGCCCTCCACCTCCAGCCGTCCGGGTCGTTCCACCCCGCCGGATACCCCTTCTTCCTGCGCCTGCTCGCGCCGTTCCACAGCGTCGAGCTCGTCGTCGCGGTGCAGCACGTGATGGGCCTGGGCATCGGGCTGACGGTCTATCTGCTGCTGCGCCGCGCGGGGCTGCCGGCGTGGGGCGCCACGGCCGCCACCCTTCCCGTGCTCTTCGACCCGTCGTTCGTCCGGCTGGAGCACGCCGTGCTGTCCGAGACGCAGGTCACGTTCCTCGTCATGGCCGCTCTCGCGGTCCTGGCGCGGCGGGGGAGGCCGTCCGCGAAGGCGGCGGCCGCGGCGGGCCTGCTGCTGGCTCTGGCCGCGCTGACGCGGACCGCCGCGACCCCGCTGCTCGGCCTCGCCCTGGTCTGGGTGATCGTCATACGCGCCGGCTGGCGCCCGGTGCTCGCCCTGCTCCTGGCGGGGACGCTGCCGCTGGCGGCTTACGCGGGCTGGTACCGGGCCCACCACGGGCGTTTCGCGCTGAGCGGCTCCGACGGGGTGGCCCTGTGGGCGCGCACCATGACGTTCGCGGACTGCTCCCGCATCCAGCCGCCTCCCGAGGAGGCGAGGCTCTGCCCGAACGGGACCGTCGTGGACGCCGCGTCCGAGTACGTGTGGGCTCCGGGCGCTTCGCTCAACAGGCTGCCGGGAGACCAGCTCTCCCACAACGACCTCGCCCGGTCCTTCGCGCTGCGGGCCGTCGCCGCGCAGCCGCTCGACTACCTCCGCGACGTCGCCGCCGACGCCGCGCTGGCCTTCGCCTCGCCTCCCGTCCGCCACCCGCTGCGGGTCGTCCCCACCTTGACGTTCCCTCGCGGGTCCTGGGTCCTGCCGGCGTTCCCACTGATCGCCAAGGTGCGCGCCGAGTACGACCCGGCGATCAGGGGGCTGTCGTCCGTGGAGCCGTACGCCGGTGTGCTCGCCGCCTACCGTTACCCGTCGGTCCTGCACGGCCTGCTGTTCGGTCTGGCCCTGCTGCTCGGCGGCATCGGTGCCGTCCTACGGCCGCGCCGGGCCATGCTGCCCTGGGCGACGGCCATGTGCCTGTTCCTCGGTCCCATCGCGGCGCTGGACTTCGATCACCGATACGTGCTGCCCGCCGTGCCGGCGGCATGTCTGGCGGCGGCGCTGGGCGCGGCCGGTCTGTGCCGCCTGCTGCGGCGGGCCCGCGTGCCGTCCCTTCGCCGCCCGGCTTCCCCTCGGCTCTGACCGCGTCGTGAGCCTGACCGGGCGGCCGGAACAAAGCTCGGTATTGTGAGGAACGCGTGCGGGTAGGGAAGGTCCGCCGCGCCGCTCACCCAGGCGTCCGGGACGTGGGGGTTTGCGGTCAAGCTACTCATGGGTAACATGGCGTGCGGGTGGACGGGAACGATCCGGCCCGCTGCCGTCCCGTTCCGCGGGATCCCCGGCAGTGTCCAGCACGTGGGCGTACCCCACGCCACGTCCGCAGAACCGCGGCGTCAGCCGTACGGAAAGGGGAGGTCGGCCACCGGCCATGAACATCGTCGTCTGCGTGAAGCAGGTCCCCGACACGGCGACCGAGCGCAAGCTGAGGTCCGATGACAAGACGCTCGACCGCGACGCCGCCGACGGCGTCGTGAACGAGCTCGACGAGTACGCGGTCGAGGAGGCGCTGCGGCTCAAGGAGGCCCACGGGGGTGAGGTCACCGTCCTCAGCATGGGCCCCGCGAAGGCGACCGAGACGATCCGCAAGGCCCTGGCCATGGGCGCGGACAAGGCCGTCCACCTCCACGACGACGCGCTGCACGGCTCCGACGCGCTGTCCACCTCCTACGCGATCGCCCAGACGCTGAAGAAGATCGGCTTTGACCTGGTCATCCTCGGCTCGGAGTCGACCGACGCCCGCACCGGCGTGCTCGCCGCGATGCTGGCCGAGCGGCTGGGCGCAGCCCAGCTCACGCTGGCGAGCAAGGTGGAGATCGACAAGACGGTCGTCACCGTCGAGCGGGTGACCGACTACGGGCACGACCGCGTGGAGGCGACCCTGCCCGCCGTCGTGTCCGTGGTCGAGAAGATCAACGAGCCGCGCTACCCGTCGTTCAAGGGCATCATGGCCGCCAAGAAGAAGCCGGTCGAGACGCTGGCCGCCGCCGATGCCGAGATCGCTCTCGACCAGGTGGGCCTCGCCAACGCGTGGAGCGAGGTCGTCGACTTCGCCCCGGCGCCCCCGCGCGCCGCCGGCACCGTCATCAAGGACGAGGGCGACGGCGGCGCCAAGGTCGCCGAGTTCCTCGCGTCGAAGAAGTTCGTGTGAGGGGCTTGGGATGAGTGAGGTTCTGGTTCTCGTCGACCACGTCGAGGGTGAGATCAAGAAGGTCACCCTCGAACTGCTGACGCTGGCCCGGTCGCTGGGTGCGCCGTCGGCCGTGTGGGCGGGCCCCGGCTACTCCGACGCGGCCCGGGCCCGGCTCGCCGAGTTCGGCGCGGAGAAGATCTACGTCGCGGACGCCGAGGAGATCGCCCAGTACGTCGTGGCGCCCAGGGCCGAGCTGCTGGCGCGGCTCGTCGCCGACAGGTCGCCCGCCGGTGTGCTCGTCGCCGCGACCGGCGAGGGCAAGGAGATCGCCGGCCGGCTTGCCGTCAAGACCGACTCCGGCGTGATCACCGACGCCGTCGGCGTCGGTGACGGCTTCGTCGCCGATCTGTCCATCTTCGGCGGCGGGGTCAACGTGCGCAGCCGCGTGACCAGGGGCACCCCGATCATCGCGGTCCGCCCGAACGCCACACCGCCGGTCGCGGCGCCCGCCGCGGGCACCGAGGAGAAGGTGGCGCTGGTCCTGTCGGACTCCGCCCGCGCCGCGCGCGTCGTCGAGCGGGTCACCCAGGAGAAGGGCGGCCGCCCCGAGCTGACCGAGGCCGCGATCGTCGTCTCCGGTGGCCGCGGCGTCGGTTCCGCCGACAACTTCGCCATCATCGAGGAGCTCGCCGACTCGCTGGGCGCGGCCGTCGGCGCGTCCCGGGCGGCCACCGACGCCGGGTGGTATCCCCACCAGTTCCAGGTCGGCCAGACCGGCAAGACGGTCTCGCCGCAGCTCTACATCGCGGCCGGCATCTCGGGGGCGATCCAGCACCGCGCCGGCATGCAGACGTCCAAGACGATCGTCGTGATCAACAAGGACGCCGAGGCGCCGCTCTTCGAGATCGCCGACTTCGGCGTGGTGGGCGACCTCCACCAGGTCGTGCCGCGGCTCACCGAGGAGATCCGCAAGCGCGGGTAGCGCCGGTCGCCGCAGGCGCCGCGTCCCCACCGGGGCGCGGCGCCGCCCGTCGCGCCGCCCCTCGCGCCCTCGGCTCCGGCCTGCGCCGTGTCCCCGGCTTTCGCCGGCGTGACCAGTGGCACGGGACACCGGCCCGGGAGCCGGCAGGAGGCGGGCCAGCAGCGCGATGAGCACGCCAAGCACCACCGCGGTCAGCATGGCGGCCCGCAGGGACGTCGCCGCGGACAGAAAGCCCATGACCACCGGGCCGAGCAGCAGGCCCGCGTAGCCCATCGCCCCCGTCTGGGCGATCGCCGGGCCCGGATCGCGGGTCGCCGTACCGGCCAGGGAGAGCGTCATCGGCGAGATCGTGGCGACCGACAGCCCGATGAGGAACATGACGGCCACGGCGGAGGCCGCGGACGGCGCCGCGATCATCCCGAGGAAGGCGGCCGCGGTCGCGGCCCCGGAGAACCCGACCAGCGCGCGGGCGCCGTACCGGTCGCGCAGCCGGTCGCCGCACAGGCGGGCGACCAGCATCCCGCCCTCGAAGACCGGATAGCCGAGCGCCGCCAGCGCCTCGGGGGCGCCGAGCGTGCCGAGCAGGTAGAGGCCGTTCCAGTCGGCGACGACGCCCTCGACCATGAACGCGGCGAAGGTGACGACGCCGAGCAGGTAGACCACCCGGGGCAGCCTGTCGCGCCGAGACCCGCCCTCCGGGCGGGAGGCGGCGGCGGAGCCGGGCAGGTAGGTCCGGCTCAGGGCGAACGAGGCGGGCAGCGACACCGCGGCGACCAGCAGCAGGTGGGTCGTGAAGGACAGCCCCGCCGCGATGGCCGCCGTGCCGAGCAGGCCGGCGGAGATCGCGCCGACGCACCATCCCGCGTGCATGCCGCTCATGATGGACCGGCCGAACGCCCGCTCGACCGTGGCGCCCTGCGCGTTGACGGCGACGTCCACCGCGCCGAAGACCGCGCCGAACAGCGCGGCGGCGGCCAGCAGCGGCGGGAACGACGGCGCGACGGCCACGAGCGCCAGCGTCGCCGCGCTGAGCGGCGTGGCGACACCCAGGACGGCCCGGCTGCCCACCCTCGCCATGACGACCCGCATGGACTGCATGGTCAGCAGCGCGCCGACCCCCCACGCCAGCAGGACGAGCCCGACCGACGATTCGGATAACCCGAGCCGTGCCGACAGCGCGGGCATGCGCACCGTGAACGTTCCACACAGCAAACCGGCCAGGGCAAAAGTGAGGATCGTCCCATAACGGGCGGTCCTCAGGGCGCGGGTCATCACAGCTGCCTTTCGAGATCGTGAGAAGGGGTTTCCGGGCCCGGGGGAGCGGGCACACCTCATCAGGTCGCCCTTACGGCCTTGCGCCGGAAGGGCGACCGCCATGTGCGGGGGGGTAAGAGAAGGGGGCCGCGGCCGCAGGGCCGTCGGGGCGGCATCAGAGCCGCGTCAAGGCGGCGCCGGAGCGGTGGCGGAACGGCCTGGGGGCCGGTGCCAGAGCGGCGTCAGAGTGGTGGCGTGGTGGTGGCGTGGCAGAGCGGCGTCAGAGCGGCGTCAGAGCAGTTCGAGCAGCCGGCGGTGGACGGTGGCGTAGTCGACCGCCGCGGGACACTGGGTGGCGACCTCCCAGACCCCCTCACAGGCCAGCCGGACGACCTGTGACGTAGGGGGGTCGGGCTCGTCCCGCAGTCCCTCCCGGTGCCAGCGCGCCAGTGCCTCACGCAGGGGGGCCAGCAGCTCCGGGTCACCGGCCGCGCCGGTCACCACCGCCCAGCGCCGCAGCCGGCCGCTCTCCACGGCCTCGAACGTGGCGGCGAGGTAGGCCCGGGTGAAGGTCGTCTCCCGCTGGGACTCGATGAGGGCGTCGAACTCCGCGATCAGGCGCTCGACCATGCCCTTGACCAGCGCGTCCTTGCTGGCGAAGTGGTAGAGGAGGCCGCCCTTGCTGACTCCGGCGCGCTCCGCGACGGCCGACAGCGTCAGAGCGTGGGAACCCTGCTCCTGCAGCAGGCATTCGGCCGCGTCCAGCAGTTCGTCCCTCCTCATGACGGTTACTGTACCGGCTGGACGGTTAAGTGGCAAACGAAAGGGGGCTGGCCGGGATCGGACATCCGGATACGCTTGGTGGGCTGAGGGTGCGTCTTGGAGGTGCCGTGGGAACTGCCTATCTGGATCATGCGGCGACCACGCCGATGCTTCCGGAGGCCATCGAGGCGATGACCGCGCAGCTCGCGGAGGTCGGCAATCCGTCCTCGCTGCACGCGGCCGGCCGCCGGGCGCGCCGGGTCGTGGAGGAGTCGCGTGAGACCGTCGCGGGCGCGCTGGGCGCGCGGCCGAGCGAGGTCGTGTTCACCGCCGGCGGCACCGAGGCCGACAACCTGGCGATCAAGGGACTGTTCTGGGCCAGGCGGCGGCCCCGCGTCCTGATCGGGGCGGTCGAGCACCACGCCGTGCTCGACCCGGCCAGGTGGCTGGGCGACCACCACGGCGCCGACGTCGAGCTGCTGGACGTCGACGGCCAGGGCCGCGTCCACCCGGAGACGCTGCGCGCCGCGATCGCCCGCGACCCGGAGAACGTCGCCCTCGTCAGCGTCATGTGGGCGAACAACGAGGTCGGGACCGTGCAGCCGATCGCCGAGCTGGCCGAGGTGGCCCACGAGCACGGGATCCCGTTCCACACCGACGCCGTGCAGGCCGTCGGCCAGCTCCCGGTCTCGTTCGCCGAGTCGGGCGTCGACGCCATGACCGTCTCCGGGCACAAGCTGGGCGGGCCGATCGGCGTGGGCGCCCTGCTGCTGGCACGCGGGGTCGATCCGGTGCCCGTGCTCCACGGCGGCGGCCAGGAGCGCGACATCAGGTCGGGGACGCTGGCCGCGCCCGCCATCGCCGCCTTCGCGGCCGCCGTGGAGGCCGCCGTACGGCGCCGGGCGGAGACCGCGGAGCGGCTCGCGGCGCTGCGCGACGACCTGATCCACCGGGTGCGGCAGGCCGTGCCCGACGTCATCCTGAACGGCGACCCGGTCCTGCGGCTGCCGGGGAACGCCCACTTCTCGTTCCCCGGCTGCGAGGGCGACGCCCTGCTGATGCTGCTCGACGCCAAGGGAGTGGAGTGCTCCACCGGGTCGGCCTGCTCGGCGGGCGTGGCGCAGCCCTCACACGTCCTGCTGGCGATGGGGCAGGACGTCTCCCGCGCCCGTGGATCGCTGCGCTTCTCGCTCGGCCACACCTCCACCGAGGCCGACGTGGACCGGGTGGCCGAGGTCATCGCAGTCGTCGTCGAGCGCGCCCGCAGGGCCGGGCTCGGCTGAGCCGGGCGCCGGCCGGTCGGCTCCGGTCGAGCCCGGCTCAGGGCGGGCTCAGGGCGGGCTCAGGGCGGGCTCAGGGCGGGCTCAGGGCCGGGTCAGGTGAGGAAGTGCGCGACGGCGCTCCAGGAGGGGTCGTCGGACACCTCGACCTGGGCGCGGCCCTCCTCCCAGGTGGCGGCCAGCTCGCGGACGGCCTCGGCGGCGTCGCCCGCCGGATCGGCGTAGACGTGCAGCACCCGGCTCCGGTCGGCGCTGAGGTGGGCCGCCAGCACGGCCGAGCCGAGCGCGCGCAGACGCTCGCCCAGCGCCTCCTCCAGGTCGCGCAGCGTCGCGAGAGAGGTCCCCGCGGGCAGCCCGTCGTCGTCCGCCTGCCGGTACGGCAGGGTGATCGCGATGTGCTGGTCAAAGAGCGGGTGGTCGACCGGCCGGAGGGGATACCGGGCGACGGCGGCCAGCCGGCCCCCCGTCGCCGTGCGGCCTTCGAGCAGCGCCCACTGCTCGTCCTTGAAGCCGTCGGCCACGTCGGCGACGACGGCGGGCAGGTGGATCGCCGGGATGGCGTCGATGGGTTCGAACTCGGCCGCGACGATCTCGCCGACCCAGCGGGCGACCTCGTCCTCGCCCAGGAGCCAGTCGAGGGCCAGCATGGTGGCCTCCAGCCGGCTGTCGTCATCGATATCCGGAAATATCGGGTGGAAGGCGGAGAGGTCCACGCGTGGCGTGCCCGGCGGCACGCGCAGGCCCATGACCATCCGGTCGAGCCCGAACTCACGGCCGCCGACCTCGGCCGTCAGCTCCGCCGGCCGGGAGGCGGGCTGCACGGACGGGTGGAACTCCCACCGGTCGTCCGCAGGGGGCGCCGCCAGAGCCCACCGGTGGGCGAAGGGCCGCAGCTCGGGGTCGCCCGAGGCGCTGACCACCAGTGCGTGCCCCGCCGTACGGCCGGGGACGATCTCCCAGACCAGCGCCTCCCGCATCGCGGTCACCGCGGGCCCGACCAGGTCGGCCAGCGCCTCGGCCTCATCCGCCTCGACCAGCTCGTCCACCCGGGGGCGGTTCTGCCCCCACCACTCCCAGAAGTCCGCGATGGCCTCGGCCGGCTCGGCCGGCCCGCCCTTGCGCCCGAACAGTCGCATGACCCCGCATCCTCGCAGCCCGGCCCGTGCCGTGCCAACGCGGCGCGGTCGCCCCGTCCCACCGGTCGCAGGCGACACCGGACGAGCCGCCGCGCGGGTAATCTCGAAGTGTTATGGGTCCCACACCACGGCTCCGGGTGCTCGCCGCCATGTCGGGCGGCGTCGACTCCGCCGTCGCCGCCGCCAGGATCGCCGATGCCGGCCACGACGTCACCGGCATCCATCTCGCCCTCTCCGCCAACCCCCAGTCGTACCGGACGGGTGCGCGGGGATGCTGCACGCTGGAGGACGCCCGCGACGCCCGCAGGGCCGCCGACGTCATCGGCATCCCCTTCTACATCTGGGACATGGCGGAGCGGTTCCACCGCGACGTCGTCGAGGACTTCGTCAGCGAGTACGCCGCGGGCCGCACGCCCAACCCGTGCCTGCGCTGCAACGAGAAGATCAAGTTCGAGGCGGTGCTCGACCGGGCGCTCGCGCTCGGCTTCGACGCCGTGGCGACCGGTCACCACGCGCGGCTGGAGGGCGGGGTGCTGCGCCGCAGCGTCGACTCCGGCAAGGACCAGTCGTACGTGCTCGGTGTGCTCACCCGCGAGCAGCTCGCGCACGCGATCTTCCCGCTGGGCGGATCGACGAAGGCCGAAGTGCGTGCGGAGGCGGCCCGCCGGGGGCTGACCGTCGCGGACAAGCCGGACAGCCACGACATCTGCTTCATCGCCGACGGAGACACACGGGCGTTCCTCGCCGACCGTCTCGGCGCCGAGGAGGGGCCGGTCGTCGACGCGCTCACCGGCCGGGTCGTGGGCACCCACCAGGGGGCGTTCGGTTTCACCGTCGGCCAGCGCAAGGGACTGAACATCGACCGCCCGGCGCCCGACGGCCGGCCGAGATATGTGCTGTCGATCGAGCCGGTGTCCAACACCGTGACCGTCGGCCCGCGCGGCTCGCTCGAGGTGCGGAGCGTGGTAGGCGAGCGCCCGGTGTGGAACGGGCCGGCGCCCGAGCCGCGGGAGCCGATCGCGTGCGCGGTGCAGCTGCGCGCCCACGGAGAGGTGTACGGCTGCCGCGCCCAGATGTCCGGGGGCGAGCTGCACATCGAGCTCGGCTCCCCGGCCACGGGCGTCGCCGCCGGGCAGGGGGCGGTGCTCTACGACGGCGACGTCGTCATCGGCTCCGCCACGATCGCGTCGGCGTCCTGACGCGACCGGGACCCGGACGACCCCGGAGTCCCACAGGACTCGCGGGGACCTACGGCAGCTCGACCGACTCGCCCACCGGCACCCGGCGGAAGTCGGCCCGCTGCCGTCCGGCCTCGCCCGCGAGGACGTTGTCGATCAGGCCGAGCCCGATCTCGTTGAGCAGCCCGTCGTGGGTGGAGTAGGCACGGGCGGGCCGCACCTCACGCAGGTAGAGGATCGTCTCGGCCAGCCTCATCCACGGCGCGTTGGTCGGCACGAGCAGCGTCGGCACCTCGGCGCCCGGCGGGGTGAACGCGTCGCCGGGGTAGAAGACCTCCTCGTCGACGAGGAAGCCGACGTTCTGCACCTGCGGCACGTCGGGCAGGAGCTTGGCGTGCGTCTCGCCGACGGCCCTCACCTGAAACCCGCCCGCCTCGAACCGGTCGCCGTCCCGCACCACGTGCACCGTGCCGGGAACGCCGGCGAGGACGTCGGCGACCGCCTGGCAGGTCCACACCTCCAGGCCGGGACCGGCCCCCCGCAGCAGCTCGGCGTCGACGTGATCGAAGTGCTCGTGGGTGATCAGCACGGCGTCGGCGCCGTCGAGCAGCGACTCGCCGCTGAAGCTCCCGGGGTCGATGACCAGCGTCGATCCGTCCTTCTCCAGCCGCCAGCACGCGTGCCCGAGTTTGGTGAGTTTCATAATCCCTAAGCTAGTCCCCGTGAACGAGTACCCATGGGGCGAGGCCACGGCCACCGGGGTGGGGTCGTACCCGGGCGACGACCATATGGAGGCGCTCAGAACGGCCTTCGGCGAGCTTCCCATGCCCTACCTCCCCGAGCTTCCCGCCAGGGGCGTCGGCGCCGACATGATCGGCCGGACGGCAGGCCTGCTGGTCGAGCTGCCCGTGGAGGTGCAGCCGTCCGGGTGGCGGGTCTCCGACCGGCCCGGCCGGGACCTCCAGCGCGCCCTCGACCACCTCAGGCGCGACCTGGACGGCCTGGAGGAGGTCGCCCAGGGATACACGGGCCCGCTGAAGATCCAGGCGTGCGGCCCGTGGACGCTCGCCGGCGCCGTCGAGCTCCGGCACGGCGACAAGCTGCTCTCCGACCCGGGAGCCGTACGCGACCTCACCGAGTCGCTGGCCGAGGGGCTGAGCCGCCACGTCGCCGACGTCCGGCGCCGGGTCCCCGGGGCAGAGCCGGTCGTCCAGCTCGACGAACCGGGGCTGCCCGGCGTGCTGGCGGGCACCGTCCGGACCGCCTCCGGCTTCGGCCGGCTGCCCGCCGTCGACCCCCAGGTCGCGCGAGAACGCCTGCGTACGGTGATCGACGCGCTCGCGCCCGCGTTCCCGATCGTGCACTGCTGCGCGCCCGGCCTGCCCTTCGACGTCGTCCGTACGGCCGGGGCGCGGGGCGTCTCCGTGGACGCCGCCATGCTGCGGCGCCGCGACGAGGACCACCTGGGCGAGGCCGTCGAGGCCGGGACCGCCCTTTTCCTGGGCGTGGTGCCGGGCACCGACACCCGCCTCCCGGACGTCGGGGTGGTGGCCAAGCCCGCCGTCGAGCTGTGGCGGCGTCTCGGCTTCGCCCCGGCGCGCCTGGCCGCCCAGGTCGTGCTGACCCCCGCCTGCGGGCTGGCCGGGGCGTCGCCCGCGTACGCCAGGGCGGCGCTGGCCCGCTGCCGCGAGGCGGCCCGCGTGCTGCGGGAGGACCCCGGGGAGTGACCGCGGCCTCCGCCGGACCCCAGCGCGGACCGGGCGCGGAACCCGGTGCGAACCCGGAGCGAACCCCGGCGGAAAACGCGGTGAAAGTCGGTGAAGCGCCGTCTACCGTAGTGCGTGATTCCTTCTCTACGGGGATCCGCGATGGTCTGGAGCGGGTCTCGGGTGGATCGGATCGGCGGGAGCCGCCCACGTCCTCGGCGCGGCTCCCGCACCGTCTCCGGCCGCGGGGAGGCGAACTGTCGGTCGCCGGAGATACGGTTTCCCTGGGTCGTTGACGAGGGGAGACGGGCGACGTGACCGATCACCTGAACGAGGCGGAGGGCGCTCCATCGCAGGCGCGGGAGCGGCACGCCGTTCTCGCCGAGCTGCTGGACGAGGCCAACTGGCGCTACTACGTGCTCGACTCGCCGACGGTGAGCGACGCGCAGTACGACCTGTGGATGCGGGAGATCCTGGAGCTGGAGGAGGCGCATCCCGACCTGCGCACTCCCGACTCGCCCACCCAGCGGGTGGGGGCGCCGATCTCCACGGAGTTCGCCCCGGTGGCTCACCTGCAGCGGATGGAGAGCCTGGACAACGCGTTCAACCACGACGACCTGGCCGGCTGGCAGGCCCGCGCGGAGCGGCTGATCGAGGCCGACCCCGGGCCCTACCTGTGCGAGCTCAAGATCGACGGTCTGGCGGTGGCGATCGTCTACGAGAAGGGGCGCCTGGTCCGCGGCGCGACGCGCGGCGACGGGCGCACGGGCGACGACATCACCCCCAACATCCGCACGCTTGGCGATGTCCCCGCCCGGCTGACCGGCGACGACGTGCCCGACCTGATCGAGGTGCGCGGGGAGGTCTTCCTGCCCGTCGAGGGTTTCCGCAAGCTGAACGAACAGCTCATGGACGCGGGCCGGCCCCCGTTCGCCAACCCGCGCAACTCCGCGGCCGGCTCCCTGCGGCAGAAGGACCCCCGGATCACGGCCCAGCGACCACTCCGGCTGATCGTCCACGGCGTCGGCAAGTGGGAGGGCGCCGAGGCGCCCAAGACGCAGTCGGAGATGTACGACCGGCTCAAGGGCTTCGGGCTCCCGGTGAGCGACCGCTACAAGGTGGTCGGCACCCTCGACGAGATCCGCGGGTTCATCGACTACTACAACGACCATCGCCACGACCCCGAGTACGAGATCGACGGCGTGGTGGTGAAGGTCGACCGCATTCCGGTGCAGCGGCAGCTCGGGTCCACCAGCAGGGCCCCCCGGTGGGCCGTCGCGTACAAATATCCGCCCGAGGAGGTCACCACCGCGCTCCTGGACATCCAGGTGGGCGTCGGCCGCACCGGCCGGGTCACGCCGTTCGGGGTGATGCGGCCGATCGTGGTGGCCGGCTCGACCGTGGAGCGGGCCACCCTCCACAACGCCTCCGAGGTGGAGCGCAAGGGCGTGCTCATCGGCGACACGGTGGTGCTTCGCAAGGCGGGCGACGTCATCCCCGAGATCGTGGGCCCGGTGACCGACCTGCGGGACGGTTCCGAGCGGGCCTTCGTCATGCCGACCCACTGCCCGGAGTGCGGCACGGAGCTGGCCTACGAGCGGGAGGGCGACGCCGACCTGCGCTGTCCCAACGCCCGGGCCTGCCCCGCCCAGCTCCGCGAGCGGATCTACTTCGCCGCCGGGCGCAACGCGTTCGACATCGAGGGCCTGGGATACGTCGCCGCCACCGCCCTGACGCAGCCGCTGCCGCCGCAGGAGCCGCCGCTGCGGACCGAGGCCGACCTGTTCGACCTCACGATGGAGCAGTTGCTGCCGATCAGGTCGGTCGTCCGCGATCCCGAGACGGGCCTGCCGAAGACCGACCCCGAGACCGGCGAGCAGAAGATCGTCTCCTTCTTCGCCACCATCTCCGGAGCTCCCAGCAAGAACGCCGAGAAGATGCTGGAGGAGCTGGAGCGGAAGAAGAAGGAGCAGCCGCTCTGGCGGGTGCTGGTGGCGCTGTCCATCCGGCACATCGGGCCGCCGACCGCCCGCGCCATCGCCACCGAGTTCCGCTCCATCGACGCCATCGCCGCCGCCTCGGAGGAGGAGCTCGCCGCGGTCGAGGGAATCGGCCCGCGCGTCGCCGCCACGATCAAGGAGTGGTTCGAGGTCGACTGGCATCGGGAGATCGTCGACCGGTGGCGGGCGGCGGGCGTCCGGATGGCCGACGAGACCCCGGCCGACGAAGGGCCGCGCACCCTGGAGGGGCTGACGTTCGTCGTCACCGGGACGCTCGCCGCGTTCAGCCGCGACGAGGCCGCCGAGGCGATCACCCGCCTGGGTGGCAAGGTGAGCGGCTCTGTGTCGAAGAAGACCGGCTTCGTGATCGTGGGGGAGAACCCGGGCTCCAAGCACGACAAGGCCGTCACGCTCGGCGTCCCGATCCTCGACGAGGAGGGCTTCCGCACGCTGCTGCGCGAGGGCCCCGAGGCGGCCCGCGCGGTCGCCGTCACCCCTGAGGAGTGACAGCGCGCCCCGGCGTCCCCGGCCCGGCCACATGAAAGGGCGTGCCGCACGGCACGGGGCCGTGCGGCACGCCTGAACTACCCTGAACTACCTACCCTGAACTACACGATGATCAGGATGCGGAGCAGGCCACCGAGGGGGTCCCCGGGGTTCCGCTGGAGTTGCCGAGGAAGCCGAACGTCGTGCTCGCGTTGGGCGCGAGGTTGCCGTTCCAGTTCAGGTTCGTGGCCGTGACGCTGGTGCTGCCGGTGAGGTTGGCGTTCCACGACTGGGTGATCGACTGGCCGCCGGGCATCGTCCAGTTCACGGTCCAGCCGCTGATCGCCGAGGAGCCCGTGTTGGTCACGGCGATCTCACCCTGGAATCCGCCCTGCCACTGGCTGACGATCCGGTAGGTCGCGGCGCACGACTTCGCGCCGCCGGGGGTCGGCGAGGTCGAGGGGCTGGCCGATGGACTGGCCGAAGGGCTGGCCGAGGGACTGGCCGAGGGACTGGGGCTGGGCGAGGGGGAGCGGCTCGGGCTCGGCGAGGGAGACGGGCTGGGCGAGTTGGTGGGCGGCGGCGCCGCGATCGCCAGATCGTAGGCCCGCTGCGGGACGAACTGGCCGGCCGGCGCGATGCAGCCGTCCGACTCACCCGGAGGCTTGACCCACAGGTAGGCGGCGATCGCCGAGTCGCCGGTGTTCGTGGTGCTCCAGGTGCCGGTGGCGCGGCCGCTCGGGTCGCACCACTCGGTGCCGACCGGGCCGTTGCCGTTGCGGCTGGTGTCGATCACGGCCTTCAGCCAGGACGCGCCGGTGGCCGAGAGGACGCTCTTGGCATAGGAGACCGCGCCGGAGGTGTACCGGTAGTTGGAGACGTTGAGCGAGATGCCGTCCGCGCTGTTGGCGATGTCGGCGCCCCGCAACCGGTTGCCCATGTCGGAGGCGCCCACCCAGGCGTCGTTGCCCGCGTCGAAGTAGACCTTGACGTTCGAGGAGGTGGCCCTGAACTTCTTTCCGGCGTACGCCATGGAGGCCTGGACCTCGGCCTGCTGGGAGGAGTTCATGCAGTTCGGCATGATCGCGAGCGCGTCGGGCTCAAGGATGATCGTCGCCGGACGGCCGCCGAGACCGGCCGCGATCTGGTCGATCCAGGCGCGGTAGGACGCGTGGTCGGGCGCGCCGCCCGCGCTCGCGCCGCCGCAGTCGCGGTTGGGCATGTCGTAGACGACCATGATCGGAATCTTCTGCGCGGCCGCGGCGGCTCCGACGTACGCGTCGACCTGCGAGCGGACCGTGCTGGGGTTGTAGCTCGCGAACCACCGGCCCTGCGGCACGGCGGCGATGCGGTCCCGGATCACCGGGGTCCGGCTGTCGCCGGGGTTGGCCGCCACCCACTTCGCCGCGTTCGTCTGCGGATCCACGTAGAACGGGGAGTCGGCGGCCTGCGCGGCGGAGGATGCGAAGACGACCGATCCCGCCGCGGCGGTGGCCGCCAGAGCGAGAAGGGACGCCCACAGGGGCCTTCTGCGAGACATGGAATACTCCGTCCGAGTAGTGTGGGAGCGCTCCCATCATTGCCTCGGATCGTAGGAAGCCCCTCGGGGTCTCCATAGGGCACCCCTGGATAAGTTGGGCAACCAAACGTAATAGGCGCTGCTAGGTGGGCTTATGCCTCGTGGCGCTTAGTGAAACTTTCACCGCAAACTGTGAGATCGGGGATCTCGCACGCCATTGACGAAAAATTGGCGGTAACGGACTGTGCCCAACCGGTTCCGCGAAGTGGTCCAGAGGTCGTACTCTCCCATAGTGACCTCTTGGGGGGTTTCTTACCTATGACGATTACACGCGGCCACCTGCCGCTCACCGGGCTTCCGCGCGCCCTGCTGCCCGCCGCGGACGCCGCCCTGGCCGTGCCGATAGACACGCGCGACACCGGGCCGCGGCCGGGTACGCCCCTGTGGGCCTACCTCACCGCGGTCATCGCCGCGGGCGGCACCGCCCTCGCGGTCGCGCTGGTGCGGTTCGGCGACGGTGAGCTGGCCCTGGTGGTCCGCGCCCCCCTGTTCTGGATGCTCGCCGTCCTGGTGGTCCTGGGCGAGCTGCGGCCCGTCATGGTCAGTTCCTCCACCCTCGTGGGCGGCACCCCGGCTTCGACGATGTTCACGTTCGCCGTGCTCATGCACCACGGCCTGCCCGAGGCGGCGCTGCTCCAGGCCGCCGCCGTCGTCGTCAGCGGCCTCCTCAACCGCAGGGCGTGGCACCGCGTCGCGTTCAACCTGGCGCAGGTGACGCTCGCCTGCACCGCCGCGGCCGTGACGTTCGGCCTGTTCGGCGTCCGCGCCCGGCCCGACGCGCCGTGGACGCCGGACGGGATGGACATCCCGGCCATCCTGATCGCCGGCACCGCCTACTTCGCCGTCCGGGCGGCGCTGGTCTGCGGGGCCGTGGCCCTGCACGAGCGCCGGCCGGTCAGCCGGGTGCTGCGGGCCTCAGTGGGGCCGCAGGCCCTCGTCTACACCGCGCTGCTCGGGCTCGCCCCGCTCGTCGTCGTGGTGATGGCGCACTCGCCGGCCCTGGTTCCGCTGTTCATCGCGCCCCTGGCCGCCGTCTACTTCACCGCCACGCTCTCGCTGCGCCGCGACCACCAGGCCACCCACGACGGCCTCACCGGTCTGCCCAACCGCAAGATGCTGATCCTCCGTACGGAGGAGGCGCTGGCCGAGGCGCGGGGCGACGAGCGGGTGGGTCTGCTGCTGCTCGACCTCGACCGGTTCAAGGAGGTCAACGACACCCTTGGCCATCCGGTCGGGGACCGGCTGCTGCAGCTGGTGGCGCACCGCCTCACGCACAGCGTGCGCCCCGGAGACGTGGTCGCCCGGCTCGGCGGCGACGAGTTCGCCGTGCTCCTGCCGTCGATCAGGGACGCCCACGCGGCCAAGGAGGTCGCGTCGCGCCTGCGGGTGGCGCTCACTGAGCCGGTCCGTCTGGAGGGGATGACCTTCGACCTGGACGCCTCGATCGGCATCGCGCTCTACCCCGACCACGCGCCCGACTTCGAGCTGCTGTTGCAGCGGTCCGACGTGGCCATGTATCTGGCGAAGGAGGGCCGCACCGGGGTGGAGTTCTACCTCCCGGCGAAGGACCGCAACTCGCCGGAGCGGCTGAGCCTGCTCGGTGATCTGCGGCGGGCGATCGACGCCGACGAGCTCGATCTCCACTACCAGCCCAAGGTCAGCCTGGAGGACGGCCGGGTGGAGAGCGTGGAGGCGCTGCTGCGCTGGTGCCACGCGACGCGCGGGCCGGTGTCGCCGGTGGACTTCATCCCGCTCGCCGAGCAGTCGTACCTGATGCGCGAGCTCACCCGGCACGTCATCCAGCGGGCGCTGCGGCAGGCGGCGCGGTGGTGGCACGCGGGGATCAGGGTGCCGATCTCGGTGAACATCTCGGCCCGCGACCTGCTCGACTCCGGCCTGCGCGATCAGCTGGAGACGGGGCTGGCGCGGCTGGAACTGCCCGCGGAGGCCATTCAGCTGGAGGTCACCGAGCGCATCCTGATGACCGACCAGGCCTACAGCGCGGACACCATCCGGACGCTCGCCGGGCTCGGCATCCAGCTCTCGCTCGACGACTTCGGCACCGGCTACTCGTCGCTGGTCCGGCTCCAGCGGCTCCCGGTGGCCGAGGTCAAGATCGACGCTTCGTTCGTACGGCGGCTGGTGGAGTCGTCCGACGACGAGCGGATCGTGCGGTCGATCATCGATCTGGTCCGGTCGCTCGGGCTGCGCTCGGTGGCCGAGGGGGTCGAGTCGCACGAGATCGCGACGCGCCTGCGCGAGATGGGCTGCCACGCCGGCCAGGGGTGGTGGCTGGCCATGCCCATGCCGGCGGACGAGGCGACCACGTGGCTGCGCGGCCGGCTCAGCCGCGCCTTCCGCGACCGCGACACCGGCGGCGCCGTCGCCGGCGCGAGCTCGTTCTGACGGTTGCGGCGGATTCCGTTGACTATCGGTTTGGCGGCCGCTGATCCTGACTATATGAGTGTCTCCTTGTATCGATCTCTGTGAGGACCATGCGGCGTTGATCGAGATGCGCAGTGAGGACCTGCCTGCCGCGGAGCGGTTTCCGTGGTGGTGCGACCTGACCGCGCGGCAGATGTACCCCACCCTGCTCAGCAGCGATCACGCCGGCGATTACCGGGCCGCGGTCAAAGTCGTCGAGCTGGGGCCGGTGACGGTGACGGCGCCGGAGTTCGACTGCATGAGAGCGGTCCGTACGCAGCGGCTCATCCGTCGTTCCGATCCGGAAGTGTGGACGCTGACGCTTATCAGCGGCGGGTCGTTGTGGATCGAGCAGGATCGCGACCGCCATGAGCTCAATATCGGCGACCTGGTGCTGCAGGATCCCTCGCGGCCCTTCCGGTCCGAGGCGCTGGAGGCCGGCGGCCTGGCGCGCACCGTCCAGCTGGATCTGACCCGCAGCACGTTTCCGCTGCCCGAACAACTCCTGCGCCGCCACGCGGCGCGTCCGCTGCCGTCGCGCCGAGGCGTGGGAGTCCTGCTCGCCCGGATGCTGGAAGATGTGGTGGATCAGGCGGACAGCCTGGCCCCCGTGGAGTGCGCCCCTCTCGGCGCCGCGTTGATCGACCTGGCCACCGCCTTCCTCGCCGGGACGATCGACCGGGCCCGCACGGTGCCGGTGGAGACGCGGCAGCGCGTGCTGACGCGGGAGATCAAGGCGTTCGTGCAGCGGCATCTCGGCCGGGCGGACCTGTCACCGTCGTCGATCGCCGCGGCCCATCACATCTCCGTCCGCTACCTGCACCGTCTTTTCCAGCAGGACGGGCTGACCGTGGGCGGGCACATCCGGCGGGAGCGGCTGGAGCGGTGCCGCGCCGATCTCACCGACGGCCGGCTGGCCCGGCAGAGCGTCGAGCGGATCGCGGCGCGGTGGGGGTTCGCCGACGCCGCCTCCTTCAGCCGGACGTTCAAAGCGGCCTACGGGATGCCCCCGGGCGCGTACCGGCGAGCGTTCGCCGAAGCGGAACAGGACGCCCACGGTCAATAAGGCTGCACCGCGGATCAACGACAGGCGCCCGCCGGACGCCGGATGCTGATGAGAAGCGCCGGCGGCCGCCCGTCTCCACCACGGCACACGTCGGCGACGCGGAGGACTCGTTCCCCCGTTCCCCCGGAACAGCAGGAAGGTGATGACCGTGACGAGTGTGACGCTCCGAGAGGCAGGTCTGTTCACGGCGGCCCTGGGAATCGCGGTGGTGTGCGTCCCCGCGCCCGCGCACGCCGCCTCCACCGGCCGGCTCTCCGGGCCCACCTGCCGCCACACGACCAGTTCGATCTCCGGTGCGAGCGCCCGCGGCACGCTGTGCTGGCAGAAGCTGCCGGGCGAGATACGGTTCACCGTCGACGGGCGGCTCACCGACAGCGCGGGGGACGGCAGGTACGCCGTCTTCCGGATCCATTACCGTCTGCGCACCGCCTTCGGCTGGGGCACGCACACGAAGGACATCCGGACCACCAAGGGCCGCAGCGCCCCGGTGAGCCTCTACGTGGACTGGCGCGGCTCCGCGGACCGGGGTCTCAAGGACTTCTGGATGCAGGTGTGCAAGCAGGGCAGCGGCAAGCGGACCTGCGACAGCCACTGGCACTGAACCCGCCCGGCCGGCCCGCCTCGTCGGACTGCCCGGCCGAAGGAGGAGCCGCCTCACGCCGTATTAAGAGCGTGTGACGCGGCGTCGCGGGTCGGCCGTGCCCGGCGACGAGCCCTAGGATGGGAAGGTCCAGTCTCCATTCCATGAAACGGGTTCGACGACTCATGTCCGCCATAACCCGCGATGAGGTCGCTCATCTCGCCCGGCTGTCCCGGCTGGCGCTGGCCGACGACGAGCTCGACCACTTCGCCGCCCAGCTCGACCAGATCGTCGGCGCGGTCGCCCGTGTCGCGGAGGTCGCCGCCGACGACATCCCGCCGTCCTCGCACGCGCTGCCGCTGACGAACGTGTTCCGCCCCGACGAGGTGCGGCCGTGCCTCACGCCGGAGGAGGCCCTTTCGGGCGCCCCCGCCGTGGAGGACGACCGGTTCCGCGTGCCGCGGATCCTGGGGGAGGAAGCATGAGCCTGATCCACAAGACCGCCGCCGAGCTCGGCCGGCTCGTCGCCGCCCGCGAGGTGTCCGCCGTCGAGGTGGCCCAGGCCCACCTGGACCGCGTCGCCGAGGTGGACAAGCAGATCAACGCGTTCCTGCACGTCGACGTCGAGGGCACGCTCGCCCAGGCCCGCCGGGTCGACGAGCGCCTCGCGGCGGGCGAGGCCCTGGGCCCGCTGGCCGGTGTGCCGATCGCGCACAAGGACGTCTTCGCCACCCGCGACATGCCGACGACCGCCGGTTCGAAGATCCTGGAGAACTGGCGCCCGCCGTACGACGCGACTGTCACGCGCCGCCTGCGCGAGGCCGGCCTGGTGATCCTCGGGAAGACCAACCTCGACGAGTTCGCGATGGGCTCCTCGACGGAGAACTCGGCGTACGGCCCGACGCACAACCCGTGGGACCTGACCCGCATCCCGGGCGGCTCCTCCGGCGGTTCGTCGGCGGCCGTGTCGGCGTACGAGGCGCCGCTGTCCACGGGCACCGACACCGGCGGCTCGATCCGCCAGCCCGCCGCCGTCACCGGCATCGTCGGCATGAAGCCGACCTACGGCGGCTCGTCCCGGTACGGCCTGATCGCGTTCGCGTCGTCGCTCGACACTCCGGGGCCGTTCGCCCGCAATGTGCTCGACGCCGCGCTGCTGCACGAGGCGTTCTCCGGGCACGACCCCCTCGACTCAACGTCGATCGACCAGGCCGTGCCGCCGGTCGTCGACGCCGCCCGGCAGGCCGACGTCGCCGGAATGCGGATCGGCGTGGTCAAGGAGTTCGGCGGGGAGGGCTACCAGCCCGGCGTCCTCGCCCGCTTCCACGAGGCCGTCGAGCTGCTGGAGTCGCTCGGCGCCAAGGTCGTCGAGGTCTCCTGCGCGGCCTTCGAGTACGCCCTGCCGGCCTACTACCTCATCGCCCCGTCGGAGTGCTCGTCCAACCTGGCCCGCTTCGACGCCATGCGATACGGACTGCGGGTCGGCGACGACGGCACCCGCAGCGCCGAGGAGGTCATGGCGCTGACCCGGGCCGCCGGGTTCGGGCCGGAGGTCAAGCGGCGCATCATGCTCGGCACGTACGCGCTCTCGTCGGGCTACTACGACGCCTACTACGGTCAGGCGCAGAAGGTCCGCACGCTGATCATGCGTGACTTCGAGGCGGCCTTCCACCAGGTCGACGTTCTCGTGTCGCCGACGACGCCGACCACGGCGTTCCCGATCGGCGAGCGGGCCGACGACCCGATGGCCATGTATCTGGCCGACCTGTGCACGATCCCCAGCAACCTGGCCGGCAACGCGGCGATCTCGGTGCCGTGCGGCCTGGCCGACGAGGACGGCCTGCCGGTCGGGCTGCAGATCATGGCCCCGGTCCTGGGCGACGACCGCTGCTACCGGGTGGGCGCCGCCGTGGAGAAGGCCTTCGAGAGCCGGTGGGGCGGCCCGCTGCTGGCCAAGGCTCCCGCGATCTAGTCGCGGAGGGGAGGGGAACGGCGGCATGATCACCCGCATCGAGATCGACGGCTTCAAGTCCTTCCTGGACTTCCAGCTCGACGTCCCGCCGTTCCTCGCTCTCGTCGGCCCCAATTCCAGCGGCAAGTCCAACCTCTTCGACGCTTTGGATTACCTGAGCCTTGCCGGCTGGGAATTCAAGGATCCGCTCCTGGCATCCCGACGTGGACGGCCTCACGAGTTGTTCCACCGGGTCAGCAAAGGGCAACCGGTGGCTCGGTTCGATATCCGGGCTCGCGTTCTGGGACAGTTTGGACACGGCCTCTTCGTAGAAGCATTCGAGAGCGGTGCTGAACTAGACGACGACGGTGTACCGGAAGCGCGCGGGTTTCTCGCGACCCCCGGAGGTGCTTCTGCCGGACTGCCGGGCTGGGTGAACAACCAGCTGGCCGAGGGGCAAGAAGCGAGGGTCCAGGCGTTGCAGGCCCTCGCGGGGGAGAAAACCGACGTTCCGCGCTACATGAAGTTGTTGAACAGGGAACTCGGCGGTTGGCGTCTGCACCGGCCCGACCCGGATCGCCTCCGCTCCTGGTCGTCGGCGGCGGATCATGGACCGCTGCGGGCGGACGGAAGCAACCTCGCCACTGTCCTCGGACGACTCAAGGCGGAGGGAGCGATCGAGGAGCTCCTCGTCGACATGGTGGCGCTGATCCCGGATATCACCGGGATCGAGCCGATTCTGGACGACCGGCGTCAGGAGTGGACGTTCGACGTCGTCGTGGACGGTCAGGGGGCGATACCCAGCACGCTGTTGTCCGATGGCACGCTCAGGGTCATCGCGTTGCTGGCCGCACTGCACGATCCTGACCACGCCGGGGTGCTGCTCATCGAGGAGATCGAGAACGGACTGCACCCCAGCCGCCTCGCGGAACTGCTCCGCAGGATCCAGGGCAGGGTCACCGATCTCAGCGACCCGGAGTGCGTCAACCGGCCGTTGCGGCAGGTGATCCTCACCACGCACTCGCCGGTGATCGTCTCCGAGCTGTACCGCCTCAGGCCGGACGCGCTGGTCTTCCTCGACACCGCCATACGCGTCGATCCCGAAAGGGACAGGATCTCCAGGGTCACGGTCGCTAAGCCGGTGCGGGCGGAGGGAGAGCCCGGCACGTTCGTTTCTCCGCGCCAGGTGCGTAAGTATCTGAGCGCGGTGGGCGAGGTCCCATGAGCAGGCCGCTGGTGCCCGGACTGATCGCCGAGGGGGAGACCGACGAGGTCTTCCTCGGTGTGGTGATCTCGCGGCAGCTTCGTGAGCTAACCGCGCAGTCCTCTCGGTGCGCGGTCGATGTAGAGAGCACCGAGATCGGCACCTGCCGATCGATCTACGACCACGGCAGGACGACCGACGCGCTGCGCGAGCTGGCGAGCGACTGCCACCTGCTCTTCGTGCACAACGACCACAGGGAGCGGGATAAGGCGGACCGGGTCGTGCGCGACTCGGGATTGCCCACACCGGTGATCGCGCTGGTGCCGGTTCAGGAGACCGAGGCGTGGCTCCTCGCGGACGCCGGCGTATGGCGCCGGTTGAGCGGCAGTGACCAGGGACGGCTGCCCGCCCGGCCGCGGGACGTCGAGAAGATCTTAGATCCCAAGCGGGTCCTCGCCGAGGTGGCGCCACGCCGCGGCAAACCCGTTCGTGACTACTTCGAATACATCGCTCGTAACATCGACCTCGACGTTCTCGCCCAGGTGCCCGCGTACGCGGACTGGGTCTCCGACGCGAGGAACGCATTGAAGGGACTGGGTTACCTGTGAGCAGCACTGTGACGCTCATGCCGTACGACGAGGCGCTGGAGCGCTTCGAGCCGGTGCTGGGGCTGGAGACGCACGTCGAGCTGGGCACCGCCTCGAAGATGTTCTGCGGCTGCTCGACCACGTTCGGGGCGCCGCCGAACACCCATGTCTGCCCGGTGTGCCTGGCTTTGCCCGGCTCGCTGCCGGTGGCGAACGAGAAGGCGATCGAGTCGACGATCCGGATCGGCCTGGCGCTGAACTGCACGATCGCCACGTGGTGCCGCTTCGCCCGGAAGAACTACTTCTATCCGGACATGCCGAAGAACTACCAGATCAGCCAGTACGACGAGCCGCTGTGCACGGACGGCTACCTGGACGTCGAGGTGGACGGCGCGACGGTCCGCATCGGGATCGAGCGGGTCCACCTGGAGGAGGACACCGGCAAGTCGACGCACGTCGGCGGGGCGACCGGGCGGATCCACGGCGCCGACTACTCGATCGTCGACTACAACCGGGCCGGCATCCCGCTGGTCGAGATCGTCACCAAGCCGATCCCCGGCACCGACCGGATGGCCCCCGAGATCGCCAAGGCGTACGTCACCGAGCTGCGCGAGGTGATGCGGTCCCTCGGCGTCTCCGACGTCCGGATGGAGCAGGGCTCGCTGCGGTGCGACGTGAACGTCTCGCTGATGCCGCGCGGCTCGTCCGAGTGGGGCACCCGCACCGAGACCAAGAACGTCAACTCGCTCCGCAGCGTCGAGCGGGCGGTCCGGGGTGAGATCGAGCGGCAGGCGGCGGTCCTCGCCTCCGGCGGCCGGATCATCCAGGAGACCCGCCACTTCCACGAGGACACGGGGCTGACCACGTCGGGACGGTCCAAGGAGGAGGCGCAGGACTACCGCTACTTCCCCGAGCCCGACCTGCTGCCGATGGCGCCGGACCCCGAGTGGGTCGCCTCGCTGAAGGCGGCGCTGCCCGAGCTGCCGACGGTCCGGCGCCGGCGCCTGCAGCAGGAGTGGGGCGTCTCCGACCTCGACATGGCCGCCATGCACAACGCCGACGCGATCGACCTGGTGGAGGCCACGGTCGCGGCGGGAGCTCCGGCGGCTGACGCGCGGAAGTGGTGGATGGGCGAGCTGGCCCGCCGGGCGAACGAGTCCGGCGCCGCGCTCGCCGACCTGCCGATCACGCCCGCTCAGGTCGCGAAGGTGACCGAACTGGTCGCCTCGGGCGCCCTGAACGACAAGCTGGCCCGTCAGGTGCTCGAAGGGGTGCTCGCGGGCGAGGGCGGCCCGGAGGAGGTCGTCGAGAAGCGGGGCCTGCGGATCGTCAACGACGAGGGCGAGCTGGCCGCGCTGATCGACCAGGTGCTCGCGGCGAACGCCGACGCGGCGGACAAGGTCCGCTCGGGCAAGATCGCGGCGGTGGGCGCGCTGGTCGGCGGCGTGATGAAGGCCAGCCGCGGCAAGGCCGACGCGGGCCGCGCGCGTGAGCTCATCCTGGAGAGGCTCGGCGTCCAGGAGTAGCCCCGGATAACGCGTGAGGGCCCGCCTCCCGCCGGAGCGGGCCCTTTCCGGTCGCTCGTGTGGCCGTCCTGCGCGAAAGATCCAAATCTGTGGGGAAGGTCGCGCCTTTCCGGCATATACAGCTGAGGGTGCTTTACGGTTGACTGAACGGAGTTTCAGCCCGAGCCGGAGGAGACCCAGGCGTGCGGAACGCCGGAGCGTCCACAGATCCGCCGCCGGAACCGTCCGCGGCGGCGTCTGAGGCCGTCCCGTCTCCTCCCGCCTCCTCGACCCACCGGCATCCGGTGCGCCGCGGATCCGGCTCGTTGCCGCGCGGGGTGTCGGCCGACATCTTCGCCGAGCGCCCGCCCCACCCGGCGCCCGCCCCGAAGCCCCGTAAGAGCGTCCTGCCGCCGGCGCGGCCGGTGGAGCCCTGGCCGGTCGCCGAGACGGTGATCCGGGAGGAGCCGCAGGTCGCGCTCCTGACGCCGGAGCACGAGCCACGCGGACATCTGCTCCGCTACGGGTTGATCGGCCTGTTCTCGCTGCTCCTGCTCACCTACCTCGTGCCCGCCGTGTCGATGGCGGGCCGGATCCTTCCCGGGACCATGATCCTCGGCGTCGACGTGGGCGGGCAGAACGAGGCCGAGGCGGCCCAGACGCTCCGGGAACGGTTGTACGCCCTGACCCGCACACCCGTCATACTCCGGCAGGGCACCCGCCGGCTCACGGTCGACCCCCAGGCCGCCGGCCTCTCCCTCGACGTCGAGGCGACCGTACGGCGGGCGGTGACGGCCTTCCCCAATCCGGTCGCGGTCTGGGGGGCGCTGACCGGCACCCGGGAGGCCGCCCCGGTGGTGTCGGTCGACGAGGCCAAACTGGCCGCCGCCGTGCGCGCGTACGTCGCCGGACCGGTGGAGGAGCCGGACCAGGAGGGCGGCGTCACGTTCAAGGGACTCGTCCCGGTGCCCGTCTATCCCAGAGCGGGCCGCAGGATCGACCGCGCCGCCGTGGCGGCGCGGATCCGGGACGCCTACCTCAGCCCGGACCGCGTCGTGCCGGTGACCGTGATCAGGGAGCAGCCCACAGTGCCCCGCATGGAGGTGAGGCGCGCCGTGGAGTGGGCGCGGAAGGCCGTGTCGGCCCCGATCACCCTGACCACGGGGTCGGCGTCGGCCACCATGTCGCCCACGGTCATCGCGCGTCACCTGACCTTCGACCCGCGGGGGGTCGACCTGCGTCCCCGGTTCGACGCCGCCGACGCGGTGGCCGATCTGGAATCCCAGCTGGTTGGCCCGGACCGCGCCGCCAGGAACGCGTCGTTCACGGTGTCCGGCGGCCGGCCGGTCCTGGTCCACGGGCGACCGGGACTCATGATCGACACCGATCGCCTGGCGGCCGACGTCGTCCGGGCCCTCGACGACGGGCGCGGCCTGGTTCCCGTGGCGGTCGTCGACGGCCCGCCCAGGATCTCGGACGCGGACGCGCTGCGCATGGGGGTCACCGAGCGGGTCGGCGCGTTCTCCACGTCCTACGCGTGCTGCCCGCCGGTCGCGCGGAACATCGAGACCGCCGCCCGGCTGCTCGACGGCCGTCTCGTCCCGCCGGGGCGGACGTTCTCCCTCAACGCCGATCTCGGCAGGCGTGACCCCTCCCGTGGGTTCACCGGCATGGCGGCGACCACGATCCGGGGGGTCGCCGGTTCGGACGTCCCGGGCATGTCGCAGTTCGCGACCACGCTGCTGAACGCGCTGCTGCGCGCCGGGTTCGAGGGAGTGGACTTCACCCGGCCGGACAGCCCGGTCGCGGGCAGCATGGACGCCGCCGTCAGCTATCCGGAGCCCGATCTCGTCTGGAAGAACGACTCGTCCCACGGCGTCCTGATCCAGGCCGTCGCCGCCAACGGCACGCTGACCGTGACGCTGTGGAGCACCAGGCGGCAGGAGACGGCGCCGCGAACCTCCGTGGCACACCCGGCGAAGCGGAGCACGGCGGTTCCGGATGGCGGCGCCGCCGGCGCCCGGCCGACCGCCCGAGCGGAGGGGCGCTCGGCCGTCCAGCCGCGGGGAAGTTCCGCCCAGGCGAGGGGGCGTTCGACAGGCCACGCGAGGGCACGGTCGGCCGATCACGCGAGGGGACGTTCCGTGGAGGCGCGGCGGGGGCACGGGAATCCGCAGAAGCAGCGTCCCACCGCCGTGCCCTAAGTTGTCCTCGTGCACATCTGGGTCGCCTCACAGGACATCGCGGACGGGCTGTCGGACCTGCCGGACGGGCTGCCCCCGCTGCGGTGCTCGGTCTACGACGGGACCGGCCCGCTCCCCGGCCCGCCAGAAGAGGTCGAGGTGTGGGTGCCGCCGCTGATCCCGGTGCCCGACCTGCCGGGACTGCTACGCCGGATGAGCGGGCTCCGGCTGGTCCAGACCGTGACCGCCGGGGTGGAGCCGTACCTGCCGCATATGCCCGGGCACGCCGTCCTGTGCAACGCCAGGGGCGTCCACGACGCGGGCACCGCCGAGTGGGCCGCAGGGGCGATGATCGCGGTCCTGCGCGAGTTCCCCGGCTTCGCCGCGGCGCAGGCGCGCGGCGAGTGGACCTACCACCACACCGGCGTGCTGGCCGACTCCACCGTCCTGATCGTCGGATACGGCTCGATCGGAGAGGCGCTGGAGAGGCGCCTGGAGGGGTTCGAGGTGGAGATCGTCCGGGTGGCCCGCGCCGCCCGGCCGGGCGTGCACGGCCAGGACGAGCTGCCCGCCCTCCTGCCGGCCGCCGACGTGGTGGTCCTGCTCGTGCCCGCGACCCCCGACACGGCCGGCCTGGTCGACGCGGAGTTCCTGGCCGCGATGAAGGACGGCGCCCTGCTGGTGAACGCCGCCCGCGGCTCGGTGGTGGACGCGGACGCGCTGGTCGCCGAGCTCGGGACCGGCCGGCTGCGGGCCGCGCTGGACGTGGCGCCGGTCGAGCCGCTGCCTCCCGGTCATCCGCTGTGGACGGCGCCGGGCGTCTTCATCACCCCGCACGTCGCGGGCAGCACGCCCGCCTCCGTACGGAGGATCAGGAAGATGGTCCGCGAGCAGGTCATCCGTTATCTCGCCGGGGAAAGCCTGGCTAACATGATCACCGGGCACTACTGACCGCTCCGCGAAGGATTCCGGAACGTGGCTGCCCCGTGACCTGGGGTGCGTACGGTGATGCTCATCGGGCGCTGCTCCTTATCGGATCGGTGACGACTCGGCGGTTGTCCCCCTCTCGATCAGCGGCAGTGCGCACACTGGCCATGTGACAGGGAGAGTAAAGCCGAGTCGAGGACGGGAGGGGCAGTGCCATCACACCCCACCGGACGCGACGACGCCGACGCGACTCCACCCCGCGCCGTGGAGGCGGCGGGCACGGTGGCGACGAACGCGGAGGCGGGGCGGGTGAGAAGAGGCAGGCGCGGCCCGCGGGTCCCGCTCACCGCCGCGGCCGGTCTGGGCGCGGCGGCGGTGGCCGCCGTCCTGATCGCCGGTGCCTCGTCCGCCGTAGTCGTGGCCGTCGCGGGCGTCGTCACGGGTCTCCTCGCCGCCGTCTCGCTCCTCCTCGCAGCCTCCCGCGTGGCACCCGCCCACCGGCGGCAGCCGGTCGCCTGGCGCTGGCTCTCCGCCGGCTCGGCCACCTGGGTCCTCGGCGTCGGCCTGCGCCCGGTCGCCGACGGCACGCCGTTCGTCCTCACGTTCGCCGACCTGCTCATGCTGGGGGGTTCGGTGTTGCTGGCCGTCGGCTCCGGCCTGTCGGTCCAGCCTCCGGCCTACGGCAGGGGACCGGTCCGCCAGGCCGTCGACGCCTACGTCGGCGCCGCCGCCATCTTCGCGGTGACCTGGGTCGCCGTGCTCGGCCCCGCGTTCCGCAAGGCCGACGAGCCGGGGGCGTTCTTCTCCACACTGGCCATTCCCGTGGTCTGTCTCCTCGCGGTCTGCGCGGTGGCGCCCGCGGTGATCGCGTCCCGGGCCGGAAACCGTCTTGTGGGGCTCAGCGGTGTCGGTGTGCTCGCCGCGATCACGATCGGCGAGTTCGCGACCGCGCTGTCCCGGATGAAGGGCGACGAGCCGCCGTTGCCCGCGGGTCTCGTCGCGCCGGTCGCGTTCCTGGCCATCGCCGTGACGCCGTGGATCGCCCGCGACCGTCCCGGCCGGATACTGCCGGTCGCACTGACAACGGCGGCGCCGCTCGCGCTCGCGGGGGTCGCGACGATCGCCGTGGCGCTGTACGCCGTCGGCCGTGACGCCACGCTGACCGTCGTGGCCGCCTCGGCCGTGCTCATCCTGCTCGGCCGGCTGTTCGTCCTGCTCGCGGAGACGGCGGGGATGCGCCGCCTGGTCGACGTCGGGGAACAGCAGTTGCGCCAGCTCGCCGAGAACACCGGCGACGTGGTGCTCGTGGTCGACGTCGACGGGGTGATCCAGGAGATCGGGCCCGGCGTCGAGGAGACGTACGGCTACCCGCCGGACGAGCTGACCCAGCGTCCGATCTTCGACTACATGCACCCGGAGGACGTGCCCGGCATCCAGGCGCTGCTGCGCCGGATGGCGGACGACGACGGGACGGAACCGCACGGCAGTTGCCGGATCTCCTGCCGCGTCCGGGCGTCGGACGGCACCTGGAGGCCCACCGAGTCCGTCGCCACCCGGCACGTCAGGGGCGACGGGCTCATCCTGGTGACCGTGCGCGACCTGACCGACCAGGTGGCGCTGCGCAACCAGGTCACCCACCTGACCTTCCACGACGGCGTCACCGGGTTGCCTAACCGGGCCTACTTCGAGGAGCGCGCCCGCGACGTGCTCAGCCGCCGGGCCGGCGGCACCGCCGTGATCTTCCTGGACCTCGACGGCTTCACCGCGGTCAACGACTCGGTGGGCCACGCGAGCGGCGACTACCTGCTCGGCCAGGCCGGCCGCAGGCTCCGCTCCGCCGTACGGGCCGACGACACGCTGGCCCGGTGGGGCGGCGACGAGTTCGCGATCCTGCTTGAGGGCGGCGGGTCCGCGGGCTCGGACGCCCAGACCGCGATCGACCTCGCCGAGCGGCTCGTCCGGGCGGTGTCGACCGATCCGTTCCGCGTGGCCGACAGGGACATCGCGCTCACGGCGAGCGTGGGCGTCGCCTTCGCGGAGGACGGCCTGCCCGCGGGCGACCTGCTGCGCAACGCCGATGTCGCGATGTCGCGCGCCAAGGAGCTGGGCGGGCGCCGGGTGGAGGTCTTCGCGACCCACATGCACGCCGACGTCGTACGCCGCCTGGAGATCGCCACCGATCTCCAGCGCGCCCTCCACGAGAACCAGTTCGCGGTCGAGTACCAGCCGGTGGTCGACCTGGCCACGTCCCGCGTCACGGCGGTGGAGGCCCTGGTGCGCTGGTGGCGGGGGAGCACGTTCGTCCCGCCCGAGCAGTTCCTCGGCGCGGCCGAGGACACCGGGATCATCGTGCCGCTGAGCGAGTGGATCCTGCGCGAGGCGTGCCGTGAGGTGGCCGCGTGGCGGGCCTCCTCGTGGGACATCGGGCTGTCGCTGAACCTGTCCGCCCGCCAGATCACCGCCCCGAGGTTCGTCGAGAGCGTCTCCGAGGCGCTGGCCGAGAGCGGCCTGCCCGCCAGCGCGCTGACGCTGGAGGTCATCGAGGAGATGCTCGTCGAGGACGCCGACGACACCATCACCAAGCTGTCGGAGCTGCGCGCGCTCGGGGTGCGGCTGGCGATCGACGACTTCGGCACGGGCTACGCCTCGCTCGCGTTCCTGCGCCAGCTGCCCGTCGACATGATCAAGATCGATCCGTCGTTCGTCTCCGGGCTGGGGCGCGACGAGACGCTGACCCTGCTGACCCGCACGATCGTCCGGCTCGGGCACGACCTCGGGCTGATCGTCGTGGCGGAGGGCATCGAACGGCCCGAGCAGCTCGAACTGCTGCGGGAGATGGGCTGCACCCGGGGTCAGGGCTACCTGGTCGCGCGTCCCATGACGGCCAGGAGCGTCGACTCCCTCATGCGAACGACCCTCCAGAACACGGCCTGACCCACGCGTCACCCGTTTCGCCCGGTTTCAGAGTGTGAGATGGGCGTCCCACATGATTTGACGCGGGGGCGGTCGATCGGACATGGTGTAGGCATGCACAGCGGTGGGATCCTCGTAGTACTTCGCAGGCGCGCAGCCTGAACGAAGCACTCGGTCCTGCGCGCGCCCCAGCTCCGCCTCGGCGGGTGGGGCGTTTTTTATGTCAGCAGACAGCTCCAGCCACACCAGCCACAGCCGCTCAGCCACAAGGAACGAGCCGATGACCGAACAGATGACAGGTGCCCAGGCCCTCGTGAGGGCACTGGAGCAGGTCGGGGTCGACACGGTGTTCGGGATCCCCGGCGGGGCCATTCTCCCCGCCTACGATCCCCTCTACGACTCGACCAAGGTGCGGCACGTGCTTGTACGGCACGAGCAGGGCGCCGGCCACGCGGCCGAGGGGTACGCGCAGGCCACCGGCCGGGTCGGTGTCTGCATGGCGACGAGCGGCCCCGGGGCGACGAACCTGGTGACCCCGATCGCGGACGCGTACATGGACTCGGTGCCGATGGTGGCGATCACGGGCCAGGTCTCCAGCCCGCTGATCGGGACCGACGCCTTCCAGGAGGCGGACATCTCCGGCATCACCATGCCGATCACCAAGCACAACTTCCTGGTCACCGACGCGGACGACATCCCGAGGACGATCGCCGAGGCGTTCCACATCGCCTCGACGGGCCGTCCGGGGCCGGTGCTGGTCGACATCGCCAAGGACGCGTTGCAGGCCATGACCACGTTCTCCTGGCCGCCCGTCATGCAGCTGCCGGGCTACCGGCCGGTGACCCGCCCCCACTCGAAGCAGATCCGCGAGGCGGCCCGGCTGATGACCGACGCGCACCGCCCGGTCCTGTACGTCGGCGGCGGCGTGCACAAGGCCGGGGCGTCGGCAGAGCTGCGCGAGCTGGCCGAGCTGACCGGAATCCCGGTGGTCACGACGCTGATGGCGCGGGGCACGTTCCCCGACAGCCACCCCCAGCACATGGGCATGCCGGGCATGCACGGCAGCGTGTCCGCCGTGGGCGCGCTGCAGCGGTCCGACCTGCTGATCGCGCTCGGCACCCGGTTCGACGACCGGGTCACCGGCCAGCTGGCGAGCTTCGCGCCGCACGCCAAGGTCATCCACGCGGACATCGACCCCGCGGAGATCTCCAAGAACCGCCACGCCGACGTCCCCATCGTGGGCGACTGCCGCGAGGTGATCGGCGACCTGATCAAGGCCGTGCGCAACGAGATCAACGAGGGCCGCAAGGGCGACTACGCCGACTGGTGGAAGATCCTCAACGGGTACAAGCAGACCTACCCGCTGGGGTACGAGGAGTTCGCCGACGGCTCACTCGCCCCGCAGTACGTCATGGAGCGGCTGAGCGACATCGTCGGCCCGGACGCCTTCTACGTCGCGGGTGTGGGCCAGCACCAGATGTGGGCGGCGCAGTTCATCGGCTACGAGCGGCCCGGCACCTTCATCAACTCCGGCGGCGCGGGCACGATGGGCTTCGCGGTCCCCGCCGCGATGGGCGCCAAGATGGGCCGCCCGGACGCGACGGTGTGGGCGATCGACGGCGACGGCTGCTTCCAGATGACCAACCAGGAGCTGGCGACCTGCGCCATCGAGGGTGTGCCGATCAAGGTGGCGGTCATCAACAACGGCAACCTCGGCATGGTGCGTCAGTGGCAGACGCTCTTCTACGACGAGCGCTACTCCAACACGGACCTGCAGAGGACCAGGCGGATTCCGGACTTCGTGAAGCTGGCGGACGCGTACGGTTGTGTGGGCCTGCGCTGCGAGCGGCCCGGCGACGTCGACGCGACCATCCGGAAGGCCATGGAGATCAACGACGTGCCGGTCGTGGTGGACTTCGTCGTGCACCAGGACGCCATGGTGTGGCCGATGGTGGCCGCCGGCACCAGCAACGACGACATCAAGTACGCCCGCGACATGGCGCCCAAGTGGGAGAACGAGGAATGACCGAGAACCGGACCCGTGCCGGCGGGACGGGCCGTCACGTGAGTGAACGGCCCGAGCGACCGACGGGCGCGCACGCGGAGGTGGGGGCATGAGCCGGCACACGCTGTCCGTCCTGGTGGAGAACAAGCCGGGCGTGCTGGCCCGCGTCGCCGCGCTGTTCAGCCGGCGCGGCTTCAACATCGACTCGCTCGCGGTCGGGCCGACGGAGCACAGCGACATCTCCCGCATGACGATCGTGGTGAACGTGGAGGAGCTCCCGCTGGAGCAGGTGACCAAGCAGCTCAACAAGCTGGTCAACGTCATCAAGATCGTCGAACTCGACAACGATCAGTCCGTGCAGCGTGAGCTGATGCTGATCAAGGTGCGGACCGACTCCGAGAGCCGGTCCCACGTTCTGGAGTTGGTCAACCTGTTCCGGGCGCGCTGCGTCGACGTGGCTCCGGACGCGGTGACGATCGAGGTCACCGGCACGACCGACAAGCTGGGGGCGTTCGTGCGGGTGCTTGAGCCGTACGGTATCAAGGAACTCGTACAGTCCGGCATGGTGGCGATCGGCCGCGGCGCCCGCTCCATCACCGACCGCTCGCTTCGCGCCATCGAGCGCAGCGCATAGCCGTACGACGTCGAGAACGTACGGCCGGACCACAACCTGTGAAAGGTAAGCATGTGACTGAGATCTTCTACGACGACGACGCCGACCTGTCGATCATCCAGGGGCGTCACGTCGCCGTCCTCGGCTACGGCAGCCAGGGCCACGCGCACGCCCTGAGCCTGCGGGACTCCGGGGTGGACGTGCGGGTCGGCCTGCCCGAGGGGTCCAAGAGCCGGGAGAAGGTCGAGGCCGACGGGCTGCGCGTGCTGTCGCCGTCCGAGGCCGTCGAAGAGGCCGACCTCACCATGATCCTCGCGCCCGACCACGTCCAGCGCCACCTCTACGCCGAGCACGTCGCGCCCAACCTGGTCGAGGGCGACGCGCTCTTCTTCGGTCACGGCCTCAACATCCGGTACGGCCTGATCGAGGCGCCGGAGGGCGTCGACGTCGCCATGGTGGCGCCGAAGGGCCCGGGTCACCTCGTCCGCCGCCAGTACGCCGCCGGCCGCGGCGTACCGTGCCTGGTCGCCGTCGAGCGTGACGCCACGGGCGGCGCCTGGCCGCTCGTCCTCTCGTACGCCAAGGGCATCGGGGGCACCCGGGCCGGCGCGCTGAAGACGACCTTCACCGAGGAGACCGAGACCGACCTGTTCGGCGAGCAGGCCGTGCTCTGCGGCGGCGTGTCCGAGCTGATCAAGGCGGGCTTCGAGACGCTGATCGAGGCCGGCTACCAGCCCGAGGTCGCCTACTTCGAGTGCCTCCACGAGATGAAGCTGATCGTCGACCTCATGTACGAGGGCGGCGTCTCCAAGATGTACTGGTCGGTCTCCGACACCGCGGAGTACGGCGGCTACACCCGCGGCCCGCGCGTGGTCAACGAGGAGACCAAGAAGGAGATGCGGCGCATCCTGGGCGAGATCCAGGACGGCAGCTTCGCCCGTGAGCTGGTCCAGGAGTTCGACTCCGGCCAGGAGAACTTCACGAAGTACCGCGAGCAGCTCGCCGGCCACCCGATCGAGGAGACCGGCGCCAAGCTCCGCCCGATGATGAGCTGGCTGAAGAACGCCGACTGATCCCGAAGGGGTCATGCACGGCCCGGACCGGCGCTGCCGGTCCGGGCCGTCGTGTTTGTGCCGCCCTCATACAGGCCCGCCTTCATACAGCCGGCTCTGATACGGCCCGCTTCTACGGGGTGGAGTCTCAGCTTCCGGGAGCCGTCAGGAGGAAGACGCAGTCGCCGAAGGCGATCTCGTCGCCCGTCCGGACGGTGGCCGGGCCGACCAGCCGCCAGCCGTTCAGCCGGGTGCCGTTCATCGAGCCGAGATCGGTGAGCACCCAGTGGTCGTCGTCCCGCCGGAGCTCGGCGTGGAGCCGGGAGACCGTGACGTCCGACAGCACGAGGTCGCAGGCCGACGCCCGGCCCACGACGTAGCGGACGCGGCCGTCGCCGGGCAGGGCCAGGCGGGGCAGCCGGGGGCGGCGCCAGGCGGACTCGATCCGCCGCGTGAGGTCCGACACCGACGAGACGGCCTCGGTGATCCGCCTGCGCATGCGCCCACGGTGCGGGAGATCGGCGATCAGCTCGTCCAGCTCGGTACGGCTGCGCGCGCGCAGAGCCATGTCGACGCGGCCGACGAAGGTGTCCATCGACAGATGGCCGTCGGCGGCGCGTTGACGGAGCTCGTTGAGCGCGCGGTCGCGATCCCCGTCCGATGCGCGAACCGGGGGAGAGCTCATGGTTGGAGTATCCGCCGGAGTGGTGCGAAGTGTCCAGACGACCGCCGTTTTCCAGCTCCTGACGGGAGCGGGAACGGCGGGCGGCGGGGGCGGACGCCTCAAAGGCCTCTGCGCCCCCGCCGATGACCCGGCTCAGTGCTTGCCGAAGTCCTGCGTCCAGTAGGGGCCGCCTGCTGCGGAGTAGCCGACCCCGATGTCGGTGTAGGCGCAGTTGAGGATGTTCTGCCGGTGACCGGAGCTGTTCATCCAGCCCTGCACCACCGCCTGGGCGTTCGTGTAGCCCTTCGCGATGTTCTCCGCGGCCGCGGTGAAGGTGTAGCCGGCGTTCTTGATCCGATCGGCGAAGGAACGGCCGTCCTTCGACGTGTGATCGAAGTAGTTCTGCGCGGACATGTCGGCTGAGTGGCCGAGCGCGGCGGTGTGGAGCTTGGCGTCGTGCCTGAGGGGGCCGCAGCCGGCCTTCGCCCGTTCGACGTTGGTCAGGCGCACCACCTCGTTCTCGACCGCGGTCCCCACGGCCGCCGAACCACCGGAGGAGGACGGGGTCGCGGATGGCACCGGGCTCGCGGGGGGTGTCGCCGCGGCGGAGGCGGACGGCACGGGGGAGGGCGCGGGCGTGCAGCTGGTCAGCCGCACCGGCTTCGACCGGGCGGTGTGCCCCCGGTAGTCGGTGACGTAGGTGTAGTAGACGCCGGGCACGCAGGGGACGGTCAGGGTGACCCGTCCGTTCCGCACCACTTTGGCGCCGCTCTTCGCCACGCGGTCGGGGCCGGGCTGCGCGCGCAGGACGCGGACCCTGAACCGTGCGGGCACCTGGCAGCCGGCCCGCGAGCCCGCCGCGCGGATCTTGCCATCCTCGCCGACGTGCGGTTTCGCGGTGGCCACCCGGCAGCCCGCCTGCAGGGCCTGCGTCGCGGCCTGGGCGGGGACGGCGGACGCACCGAGCGCCACGACGCTTCCGAGGCACAGAACCGCTCCGAGCGCTCTGTTCACGATCTTTCCTCCAGTGGGGGTTAGACGCTGGACGGAAGTCGTCATTATGGTGCGTCTCAACCCCTCTTGTCCGAAAAAATCACCCCAATCTCTAAAATATCTACCTACGCATACGTCACATCTGTACCTTTTATCCCGTTCCAGATGTCATGGTTTGGAGGGATATGCGCAGGTCGGCGCGTTCCAGGCAACCCGGACGAGGCGCGGATGAGGCGCGGGGCGCTGCGGGGCGACGTGGGCCGGCCGGAGGCTCAGGATTCCGGTGACGCGGGAGCCCCCGGAGCCGCGGTGGTCCCTGTGGAGGGCCCCGCGTCGGTCTCCACACCGTTCCCATCCGTGGTCCCTGGGGCGGTCCCCGCGGTGGCCGCAGCGAGGCGGGCGGGGGTGAGGTCGTACTTGAGCGTCATCAGCACGCCGGCGAGCGTGATTACCGCCGGCACCAGCGACAGGCCGACGACGATGGCCACATGGGCGCTCTCCGGCTGGCTCACCGGGTGCTCCGGGTCGGAGGAGACGAACCCGCCGGCGGCGAGCACCCAGCCGTAGAGGGTGGCGCCGAGGGCGGCGACCGCGCTCTCCACCGCGGTCCACAGGCCGGTGAGCACGCCGCCCCTGCGTTCCCCGCTCACCGCCCCGTCGTAGGCGATGACGTCGGCGAGCATCGAGAACTGCAGGATCTGCAGGCCGGCATAGCCGATGCCCATGACCATCACGACCAGGTGCGCGTACAGGGAGCCGAACGCGGGGGCGGCGGCGAGGAGCACGGCGCCGGCCGTGAACAGGCCGCCCGACAGGAGCATCGCGCCGCGCTTGTCGAGCCTGCGCGACACCCAGGTCCACGGATGCATCGTGATCAGCATCGGCCCGACGAGCGCCGCGAAGAGTGTGCTGGTCGCGTCGGGGTCGCCCAGGGTGTACGCGGCGAAGTAGGGGGCTCCGGCGAGCAGGACGCCCGAGGCGAGGGTCTGCGCCGAGCTCAGGCCCAGCAGCCACATGAACGGCTTGCTGCCGCGCGCGGCGGCGAGCTGGGCCCGCAGGGTGCCCTTCGACTGCTGCTGGCCGGTGAACGGAGCCCGCGCCGTGCCGAAGAACGACGCCAGCATGGCGAGGAGGAAGATCGAGGCGAAGGTGATCCCCATGAGCCGGTAGCCGTCCACCGATTCGTCCGCGAGGATCGGGGCGAGGATGCCGCTCATCCCGATGGCGATCGCGATGAAGATCATGCGCCACTGCAGCAGCGAGGTCCGCTCGTGATAGTCGCGGGTCATCTCCGCGGGCATCGCCTTGTACGGCACCTCGTAGAGGGCGAAGCCGGTGGCCGCGACCAGGAACGTCACGCCGACGTAGACCGAGGCGCCGACACCGGTGAGCGGAGGACCGGCGAACATCAGGGCGAACGACACCGGCAGCACGGCGGCTCCGGCGAGCAGCCAGGGCCGGCGGGGGCCCCACCGCGAACTGGTCCGGTCGGACCACCGGCCTACCAGCGGGTTGAGGATCAGATCCCACGCCTTGGGCAGGAACAGCACGGTGCCCGCGAGCGCCGCGGGCACCGCCAGGGTGTTCGTCATGTAGTAGAGCAGGAGCAGGCCGGGGATCGTGGTGAAGTTGCCCGTGCAGAACGAGCCGACGGCGTAACCGAGTCGTGAACCGAGGGAGACCGGCCTTGAGGGCGCCGCCGTTGAGACCATGGCGACATTCAATCCGAGCAAGCGCCCGTTTTGGAACCCTTCTGCGGACCGTGATCGCTTCGATGCCGGCCGGTCTCTGCTAGGTCCGCTAGTCCCGCACATCGGCGCACACGACGTGCGCGCCGATCTCGATCATCCGGCGTTCGCTGTGCGCGTCCGTCACCCGGGCCATGAGCACGGGCGCCTCGCTGGCCGCGAGCTGCGGGAGCCGGGCGCGGACCCGGCGGTGCAGGTCGCGGACGATGTCGTCGGCCGACCGCGTGTGCACCTTGACGTGCAGCATGATCCCCCACGAGCCGGAGACGGTCCGCGCCTCGGAGATCCACACATGGTGCACCAGCGGGTAGTCGCGCAGCAGCTCGCCGATCGCCACACGCATGGCGGGCAAAATCGGATGCGAGGTCTTGCGATAGCCGGGATCGACCACCTGCATCGCCCCGGACAGATGCTGGCGCGGCGCGGGAACCCACTGCGGTGGCGCCGCGGGCGTGGGTGTGTGCGCGGCCGGGCGCGCCTCCGGAGGGGCGGGCGGATGCACGGGGGCGTCCGCCGGATGGGGTGGCGGTGCGCCGTACGCCAGCTGCGCCCGGGTGACCGTCGCCATCGCGCCCGTGGCGTACGCCGTTGGGGTGATGGCGGGGGAGCCGAGGGCGGACAGCGCGTGCGTCGGTCCGGTCCGGGTCTCCCGGAGGTGCCGTCTGAGATCGTCGATGGGGACGGCGGCGGCCGCCGGGCCGGCCGCGTCGATCACGATCTCACGCACGCCGGTGACGCGCTGGATGTCGAGGATGGTGTCGGCGTCGCACGCCGACAGGGAGTGGCTGCCACGGTGACGGGCGTAGGTCGCCGGTCCCGTATATCCGAGCAGCACGCGTTCGCCGCTCTGGGTCGTGCCGAGCACCACTGAACGGTCGGGGCGGACCGCCACCAGGATGCCCCATTCCGCGAGAGCCGCCAGCAGTTGTCGTGGACTGCCGTGCCGCGCGAGAAGGTCGCCCAGGGAGGGGTTCCCGATGCTCATAGCCTGAACGATAGGGACTGGACCATGGCGAATCAGGCTAATCGCGAAGATTGGGTCGGATCAATACCAACTTGGCGGTCAAGAGGATGGGATCGCTCCAAACGGGTACGGAATGCCGCCGGTCAGGCACGCAGCGGAACCGCGTCGTATCCCTCTGTGATGTCAGCACGATGCCGGCCTGACGTCGTCACGATGCCGGTGCGACGCCGGTGCGACGCGGGCCCGGAAACCCGCGGGCTCGGCACGGCTCGCGGGGGACCCGCGTCTCGGATGCCGGATCGCTCGTGAGAGCTTTCACAAGCGCCGGATAGACTCACGCTGTCCGTGCCGTCGCACTTCACAAAGGACTCACCAGTGAACAAGCCCGTCGTCCTTGTCGCAGAAGAGCTCTCCGAAGCGGGCCTCGCCGTGCTCGGCGCGGACTTCGAGGTCCGGCACACCGACGGAGCCGATCGCTCCCAGCTGCTGCCCGCCCTCGCCGACGTCGACGCGCTGATCGTCCGCAGCGCCACCCAGGTGGACGCCGAGGCCATCGCGGCCGCGCCCAAGCTGCGGGTCGTGGCCCGCGCGGGCGTCGGGCTCGACAACGTCGACGTCGAGGCGGCGACCAAGGCCGGGGTCATGGTCGTCAACGCCCCCACCTCCAACATCACCAGCGCGGCCGAGCACACGGTCGCCCTGATCCTCGCCAGCGCCAGGAACGTGGCGCAGGCCCACTCCGCCCTGAAGGACGGCGAGTGGAAGCGCTCCAAGTACACCGGCGTCGAGCTCGACGAGAAGGTCGTCGGCGTCCTCGGCCTTGGCAAGATCGGCCAGCTGGTCGCCCAGCGGCTCCAGCCGTTCGGCGTCGAGATCATCGCGTACGACCCCTACCTGCAGCCGGCCCGGGCCGCGCAGATGGGTGTCCGGCTGGTGACGCTGGAGGAGCTGCTCCAGCAGGCCGACTTCATCACCGTCCACCTGCCGAAGTCGAAGGAGACCATCGGTCTCATCGGTGACCGGGAGCTCCACCTGGTCAAGCCCAGCGTGCGGCTGGTGAACGTGGCGCGCGGCGGCATCATCGACGAGAACGCCCTCTACTCCGCCCTCAAAGAGGGCCGGGTGGCCGGCGCGGGTATCGACGTCTTCGCCAAGGAGCCGTGCACCGACAGCCCGCTGTTCGAGTTCGACCAGGTCGTGGTGACCCCGCACCTCGGCGCGTCCACCCACGAGGCGCAGGAGAAGGCCGGCACCCAGGTCGCGCGGAGCGTCAAGCTCGCGCTGGCCGGTGAGTTCGTGCCCGACGCGGTGAACGTCCAGGGCGGCGCCGTGGCCGAGGACGTCAAGCCGGGCCTGCCGCTCACCGAGAAGCTGGGCCGCATCTTCACCGCCCTGGCCGGCGAGGTCGCGGCCCGCCTCGACGTCGAGGTCCGCGGCGAGATCGCCGCCGAGGACGTCCGCGTACTGGAGCTCGCGGCGCTCAAGGGCGTGTTCACCGATGTGGTCGAGGACGCGGTCACCTACGTCAACGCCCCGCTGCTCGCCAAGGACCGGGGCACGGTCGTCGAGCTCGTCACGAGCGCGGAGAGCCCCGACTGGCGCAACGTCGTGACCGTCCGCGGCGTGCTGGCCGACGGGCGCACCGTGTCGGTCTCCGGCACGCTGTCCGGGCCCCGGCAGATCACCAAGATCGTCGAGGTCAACGGCTACGCGATGGAGATCGAGCCCACCGAGCACCTCGCGTTCTTCACCTACACCGACCGGCCCGGCATCGTGGGCATCGTCGGCCGGCTGCTCGGCGAGCACGGGATCAACATCGCCTCGATGCAGGTCTCGCGGGACGTCAAGGGCGGCAAGGCCCTGATCGCGCTGACCGTCGACTCGGCGATCCCGTCCGAGGTGGTTGAGCAGATCGGCGGCGAGATCGGCGCCGACAGCGGCCGTACGGTCGACTTGGAGGACTGATCTCACTGGACATCACTGAACGTCACTGGCCTCGCTGAGGTCACGGAAGTCACTGAACGTCACTGACGTCATGGGTGTCCGACCCGTCTGGCCCCGCCGCCCCTCGTGGACGGCGGGGCTTCTTGCGTCCCGGGTCTCTTTCTCCCGCGCCTCTTTGCCGCCGGTCCCCGGGGGCCGGCCGCCCGGCCCCGCCCCCGTCCGGTGAACCCGTTGTCTCAGAATGCAAGATACTAGGTCGTCCTAAGAGATTCTGAGGTAGTGTCGTGGGTAACGAAACCGCAGGTGTCCGTACGTGCGACGGCCTGTGGTGACGCCTGATCAGGCAGGGGCAGGCCCGCCGCCGCGCGCGGCTCGGGGCTGTCGGCTCGGTGTTCCGCGACGCGCGATCCGCGTCCGAACCGGAGCCGGACCATCGGGGTTCGCCATCCGAACCCGTCCCACGGAATCCCTTCTGTCGAGATGAGACCCGCCATGTACGAGATGTATCCGTGGAACCGTGCCGACGAGCATGAGGACGAGGCCGCGGCGGCGCTGCAGATCGCCCTCGACCGCCGTGACAACGGCGGCATCCCCCAGCGTTGACCGAGCCCGTGGCGACCGAATAGTGAGACCGGTGCTCAAGCACCGAGACAACGGGTAAGGTACTCGCATGGAGTCGAGCAACATCCGCCTGGCGGTCATCCCTGGCGACGGAATCGGGACCGAGGTCGTGACCGAGGGCCTCAAGGTGCTGAACGCCGTGGGCGTCAAGGTCGAGACGACCGAATACGACCTCGGTGCGAGGCGCTACAACCTGAGCGGCGAGACGCTTCCCGACGACGTGCTCGACGAGCTGCGAGGATACGACGCCATCCTGCTCGGCGCTGTCGGTCACCCGAGCGTCCCGCCGGGGGTGCTGGAGCGTGACCTGCTGCTCAAGCTCAGGTTCGAGCTCGACCACTACGTGAACCTCCGCCCGGTCAAGCTCTTCCCCGGCGTCGCCACCCCGCTCGGGGGCGTCAGCCCCGAGGACATCGACATGATCGTCGTCCGCGAGGGCACCGAGGGCCCGTACGCCGGAGCGGGTGGCGTGATGCGCCGCGGCACCGAGCACGAGATCGCCACGCAGGAGTCGCTGAACACCGCCTACGGGGTTGAGCGTGTCGTCCGCTACGCGTTCGAGAAGGCGCTCAGCCGGCCCCGCCGGAAGCTGACGCTCGTGCACAAGACCAACGTGCTGACCTACGCCGGTGACCTGTGGGCCCGTACGGTCGACCGCCTCAGCCTGGAATACCCCGAGGTGGAGACCGACTACTGCCACGTCGACGCGGCCTCGATGTTCTTCGTCAACCAGCCCGCCAGGTTCGACGTGATCGTGACCGACAACCTGTTCGGCGACATCCTCACGGACATCGGCGCGGCGGTCGCGGGTGGCATCGGACTCGCGGCCAGCGGCAACGTCAACCCGGAGCGGACGGCGCCCTCCATGTTCGAGCCCGTCCACGGCAGCGCCCCCGACATCGCGGGCCAGGGTAAGGCCGACCCGACCGCCACCATCCTCTCGGTCGCCATGCTCCTCGACCACCTCGGCCTGTCCGAGGCGGCGGAACGAGTTGAGCAGGCCGTCGCCGACGACCTCCTGGAGCGCCAGAGCGGTTGGAGCGGACGGACCACCCGGGAGATCGGCGACGACATCACCGCCCGAGTAGCCGGCTGATCCGGGCCGCTACTCACCTACCACAGCGCATGGCGGCCCATCACGGGCCGCCATGCGCTTTTTCATACCTGTCGAATGCCCTAGTTTTCCCATAGCACATTCGTCGCACAATGACTGTGACGACGTAGAAAGAAGGATGCTCGCGATGACCACCCACCTCAGCTTCGATGTGCACCTCAACGAGCGGGCCCGCAGCGCGGCCGAGCGGGAGCAGGTGCTGGCGAGCCCCGGTTTCGGGCAGACCTTCACCGATCACATGATCGCCGTCGACTGGACCGAGGGACGCGGCTGGCACGACGCGCGCCTTGAGCCGTACGCCCCGCTGGTCCTCGACCCCGCGACGGCCGTCTTCCACTACGCGCAGGAGCTGTTCGAGGGCCTCAAGGCGTACCGGCAGACCAACGGGTCGATCGTCTCGTTCCGGCCGCACGCCAACGCGGCGAGGTTCAACCAGTCCGCGGCGCGGATGGCCATGCCCGAGTTGCCCGAGGACGTGTTCGTGGAGTCGCTCGACCTGCTTGTCCGCACCGATCGTGACTGGGTGCCGACGACGGAGGGACACAGCCTCTACCTGCGGCCCTTCATGATCGCCACCCAGGTCGGGCTGGGGGTGAACCACCCCTCGGGCACCTACCGCTACATGGTCATCGCCTCGCCCGCCGCGTCGTACTTCACCAGCGGGCTGAAGCCGGTCACGGTCTGGCTGTCCACCGAGTACACCCGTGCGGCGCCCGGCGGCACCGGCTTCGCCAAGTGCGGCGGCAACTACGCGGCGGCCTTCGTCGCGCAGCGCCAGGCCGTGGAGCAGGGCTGCGACCAGGTGGTCTGGCTCGACGCCTTCGAGCACCGCTGGGTGGAGGAGATGGGCGGCATGAACCTCTTCTTCGTCTTCGGTGATCGTCTCCTCACCCCGGCGCTCACCGGGACGCTGCTGCCCGGCATCACCCGGGACTCGATCCTCAGCCTGGCCGAGGAACTCGGCCTGCGGGCGGAAGAGGGGAAGATCTCGATCGAGGAGTGGCAGGCCGGTTGTGAGACGGGTGAGCTGACGGAAGTCTTCGCCTGCGGCACCGCGGCGGTCGTGACGCCGGTGGGCGCGGTCAAGGGCTCCGACCGCGAGTGGGTCGTCGGCGACGGCGGCACCGGCCCGGTCACCCGCAGGATCAGGGAGGAACTCGTCGGTATCCAGTACGGCGCCCGTCCCGACACGCACAACTGGGTGCACAAGGTCTGCTAGTTCCGACGGGACCGGGGCCAGAGAAAAGACCCCTTGGGATCAGCCGTCCAAGGGGTCTCAGGTCCGCCGTCCACGGTTCCGGCAGGCAGTGGGCGCGCTCAGTTCTTCCGGATGAGCGTCAGGCCGTCGGCGAAGGGGAGCAGGACCGTGGTCACCCGCGAGTCGGCCGCCACGAGATCGTTGAACGCCCGCATCGCCGGCACGTTTCCCTCGGCGGAGGGGTCGGCGATCCGCCCGCTCTGCAGGGTGTTGTCCACCGTGATCAGTCCGCCGGGGGCGAGCCGCCGGAGGATCTCCTCGTAGTAGACGGGGTACGCCGGCTTGTCGGCGTCGATGAAGGCGAAGTCGAAGAGCTCCTCCTCGGGAAGCGCCCGAAGGGTGTCCGCCGCGGGGCCCAGGCGGAGCTCGATCTTCCCGGTCAGGCCGGCCTTGTCCCAGTAGCGGCGGGCGATCGAGGTCCACTCCTCGCTGACGTCGCAGGCCAGCAGGCGGCCGTCTTCCGGGAGTCCTCTGGCGACGCAGATCGAGGAGTATCCGGTGAAGGTGCCGACCTCCACGGCCCGCCGCGCGCCCGCGAGCTGGACGAGCATCGTGAGCAGGACGCCCTGTTCCGGGATGATCTGCATGCCGGAGCGGTCTCCGGTCTGCCTCCGCGTCTCCTCCGCGAGGCTCGCCAGGAGGTCGTCGGGCGGAGTGGTGTGGGCGGAGGCGTATTCGGCCACGTCGTGAGCGATGAAAGCACCCTTCATGGGGTCCACCTTAGATCGGCTCTCCCAGGTTCGCGGGCCTCGCCGGGCGGCACGCCGCATCTCGGATTCCGAGATCGATGTGCCAGATGGTGGAGTGATGTGGCAGACTGCGTGTCACCATGCTTTACGGTCTGCTCATTATCGGCAGGCGCGTCGGCTGAAGGACATCGCCGACGCGCAGACCTCTCACGTCCGTGAGGGGTCTTTTTATTTGGGCTGATGGGCGCGCGGCGATACCGATATCCGCGAAGGAGACTCACAAATGGGCGACGACGGCTTTCACGTGTACGACACCACGCTCCGCGACGGGGCGCAGCAGGAGGGGCTCAACCTCTCCGTGGCCGACAAGCTGGCCATCGCCCGTCACCTGGACGGACTCGGCGTCGGCTTCATCGAGGGCGGATGGCCGGGCGCCAATCCCAAGGACACCGAGTTCTTCCGGCGGGCCCGTACCGAGCTCGACCTGAAGCACGCGCAGCTCGCCGCGTTCGGCGCGACCCGCCGGGCCGGGGTGAAGGCCGCCGACGATCCGCTGGTGGCCGCCCTGCGCGACTCGGGTGCGCCGGTCGTGACCCTTGTGGCCAAAAGCCACGACCGGCACGTGGAGCTGGCCCTCCGCACCACACTGGAGGAGAACCTCGCGATGATCCGCGACACGGTCTCCCACCTGCGTGCGGAGGGCCAGCGAGTCTTCCTCGACGCCGAGCACTTCTTCGATGGCTACCGCTCCAATCCGGCGTACGCCCTGGAGGTCATCCGTACGGCGACGGAGGCGGGCGCCTCGGTGATCGCGCTCTGCGACACCAACGGGGGCATGCTCCCCGACGAGCTGGCCGAGGTCGTGCACGCGGCGGTCGGCACGCAGGCCAGGATCGGCATCCACTGCCACGACGACACGGGCTGCGCGGTGGCGAACACGCTCGCCGCGGTCACCGCGGGCGCGACCCACGTGCAGGGATGCGCCAACGGGTACGGCGAGCGCTCGGGCAATGCCAATCTCTTCACGGTGGTGGCGAACCTCCAGCTGAAGCGGGGCTTCGACCTCGTTCCCACGCACGCCCTGCGGGAGATGACCCGGGTCGCGCACGCGATCACCGAGGTCACCAACGTCACACCCAACTCCCACCAGCCTTATGTCGGGACGTCGGCGTTCGCGCACAAGGCCGGGCTGCACGCCTCCGCGATCAAGGTGGACCCGAACCTCTACCAGCACATCGACCCCGCTCAGGTGGGGAACGACATGCGGATGCTGGTCTCCGACATGGCCGGGCGGGCGTCCGTGGAGCTCAAGGGCCGCGAGCTGGGCTACGACCTCACGGCCGAGCAGTCCCGGGAACTGGTCGAGCGGGTCAAGGAGCTGGAGTCCCGGGGGTACACGTTCGACGCCGCGGACGCCTCCTTCGAGCTGCTGCTGCGTGACATGGTCGGAGGGGAGAGCCGCCGGCACTTCTCGGTCGAGTCGTGGCGGGTGATCGTCGAGCGCCGGCCCGGAGGCGACGTGGTCAGCGAGGCCACGGTGAAGCTCCACGCCAAGGGCGAGCGGATCGTGGCGACCGGTGAGGGGAACGGCCCGGTCAACGCCCTCGACAAGGCCGTACGCGTGGCCCTGGAGAAGCTCTACCCCGAGCTGGCCGAGGTGGAGCTCATCGACTTCAAGGTCCGCATCCTTGAGGGGACCCACGGAACGGACGCCGTCACCCGGGTGCTCATCACGTCCAGCGACGCCACCGGCGAATGGGCCACTGTGGGTGTCGACGAGAACATCATCCAGGCGTCCTGGGGCGCGCTGGAGCAGGCCGTCACGTACGGGCTGCTGCGCGCGGGGCACGGCGCCTGACCCGCCGGGCCCCGCTGACAGGCCCACTGACAGGCCCACTGACAGGTCCCCGAGAACCCGCCGAGGACCCCGGTTTCTTCGCCGCCCGCCCCCTCCGACGTACGGGAACGATCCGTACGACGGAGGGGGCGGGCGGCGGCGTCTTCGGAGAAAAAAGACTTACGGAATACCTGGGGTTTCTTAGACAGAGGGTGTAATTGGTGCTTAGATAGGCGGAGCTCCGAGAGACCGACGGCGTACCAGGGTCCTGGCGCGGTCCGCGGGTCTCGGTATTCGTTCTGGCTCGGCGGAGGGTGACGGAAGAACGACGCACCTGTACGCGTCCCGCGCCTTTCGCGGGGTGCGCCGGACCGCCGTCCTCCGAGCCGCGGCCGGGCCGGATTTTGATCGCAATGAGCCATCACTCCCGCATGCCCGACGTCGTGACGGAACGCAGTTGGAGATCTTTCCCCCCACTGTCAATAGCACGGCGCGGCGCATGCCTGATGAGGAGGGTCTGTGACAACCTCGCCGTCCTATTACGACCAGATCGGTGGCGCGCCGGTCGTCCGCGACGTCGTGGATCGCTTTTACACGCTCGTGCTCGCGGACGGCGATCTGGCGCCGTACTTCACCGATGTGAACATTCCTCAGCTCAAGCGGCACATGGTCATGCTGCTGTGCTCCGTCCTCGGCGGCTCCGAGACGTACGAGGGCCGCGACCTGGGGGCGGCGCACGCGGGCCTCGGCATCACCGCCCAGCACTACGCGAAGGTCGGCGACATCCTCCTCACCCTGCTGCGGGACGGTGGTGTCGGCGACGAGATCCTGCAGCACGTGGCGCTCACCCTGAGCACGGTGCAGTCGTCCATCGTCGCCGAGCCCGTCGAGGCGGCCGACTAAGTTGGACGTCCAAGCACTGAAGGACAGCTGGCACCTGGTAACCCGGTCGGGCGATCAGGTGCCGCTGTACTTCTACTCGGCCCTGTTCCTGGTGAATCCCGAGACCCGGGACCTGTTCCCGGTCTCGATGGCCCGCCAGCGCGACCGGCTCGTGGGCGCGCTCGGGCACATCGTCAGCAACGTCGACCGAGTGGAGGAACTGGTCCCGTTCCTCCAGCAGCTCGGTCGCGACCACCGTAAGTTCGCCGTCACGGCCGACCACTACCCGGCGGTCGGCCGGGCGCTGCTCGCCACTCTCGAACACTTCCTGGGCGAGGGCTGGACCCCCGCCCTCGCCCACGACTGGGCGCAGGCGTACAACCTGGTGGCCCAGGTCATGACGGAGGCGGCCAACGAGTCGTCGAAGACCGCGCCCCCCTGGTGGGAGGGCGAGATCGTCAACCACGAGATCCGCGCGCTGGGGGTCGCCGTCATCCGGGTGCGGCTCAACTACCAGTACCCCTTCCTTCCGGGGCAGTCGGCGTCCGTCTCCTACGCGAGGCGCCCGCGGATCTGGCGGTACTACTCCTTCGCCAACGCTCCGCGTCAGGACAACACCGTCGACCTGCATGTGCGGGTCGTGGACGGCGGCACGCTCAGCACGGCCCTCGTCCACGGCGCGCGGCACGGGGACATCCTCCGGGTCGGCGCACCGGTGGGCGACCGGCTCACCCTCTCCAAGGACAGCCGGAACAACCTGCTCCTCGTCGCCGGCGGCACCGGCCTCGCCCCGCTCAAGGCACTGGTCGAACAGGTGATGTACGACGGCCCCCCGCGTACGGTCGACCTTGTGGTGGGCGCCAGGAGCGGCCGTGAGCTGTACGACATGGAGGCCCTGGCCAAGATGGACGCCGAGCATCCCTGGCTCAATCTGTATCCCGTCGCCTCACATGATCCCCTCTATCGGGGCACCCGGGCCTACGCGGTGGACGCCGCCCTGCAGGCGTGGCGCGGCCAGGACGTCTTCGTGTGCGGCTCCGAGCAGATGGTGCAGGCCACCGTCGCGCGGCTGCTGGACGCAGGCGTGCCGCCCGAGCAGATCCACTTCGACGAGTTCACGAGCGACAGAGGTCGGGAGTCATGACGACAGAGGTCCCCTGGGGAGACCGCCCACTGCGCGACCGCCAGCCGCTCACCCCGGACCGGGTGCGGAAGCAGGACTTCTCCCGCACCAGCTTCGGGAAGCGCGGCTACAACGAGGACGAGGTGCGGACGTTCCTCTACCGCCTCGCCGAGGACATCGCGGCCGGTGACCGGGAGAAGGCCGAACTGCGCGCGAGCGTCGACCGGATGAAGCAGTGGTACAAGGAACACGGCGTCAACATGGACAACGCCGGCGCGCCGCAGGCGCACCTCAGCGTCGACGCCATCAACATCCTGTCCCGCGCCCAGCAGACGGCGGACGCCCAGATCGCGGAGGCGGAAGACTACGCCAGGCGGATCGTCGGGGAGGCCCGCCAGCAGTACGAGCAGATCCTCCAGGAGGCGCAGCGCCAGGCGGAGGAGGCCGCCAACCAGGCGGTCGGCGCCTACCGGTCCGGGCCCGGCGTGCAGTCGGCCGAGGCCGAAGAGCTGGAGCGGCGCATCGCCTACCTGCGGACCTTCGCCGACGTCACCCAGGTGCAGTTGCGCGCCGTCCTCGAAGGGCTCGCGCAGGAGGTGGACAAGCTCGGCGCGCTGCCCGACAAGGGCCACCAGATGGTCAACGGCTCGACGTCCGTCCTCCACTGACTCCAGTGACGTCCCCGGCGTCACTGATGTCACTGATGTCACTGATTCTCTGACGCCACAGACTCCGCTGACCGGGCCCGGCCTCCCGCACCGGGCCCGCAGCCGGAACGGCCGCCCCGATCACGGGGAGGCCGAACCGGCAGTGGGATCTCCGGTCCGCTAGCTGAGGCTGCCCGAGGCGCTCGTGTGCAGGGTGACGGGGCCGCCGGGGGAGTGGACCGTGACGGTGTGGCCCGAACAGGTGACGGCCGGATCGTCCGTGCCCGGCACGACGATGGTGAGCAGCGCCTTCGCCGTGGGAGAGACGACGGCGGGCGCGGCCGTCTTCCGCATGTAGCCGGGGGAGATCCACCCCTGGTAGGGGCCGGTCCGCCCACTGACCACCTGCTGGCCGCGGGCGGGGGCGCACGTGGCCGGTGACAGCTGGACGAGCGTGGCCCGCCAGTCGCCGTCCGCGACGACGATCGTGCCCTTGGCGTTGGAGACCACCTTCAGCGAGGGGTCGAAGTGCCACAGGTCGCGCAGCGGGGCGGCGGCGGTGTCGAGCACCGCCATCACGTCCCGATGGTGGTTGACCAGCACCGACCGCGTCCTGCGCACGCCGTACGCCCGGTCGGTCAGGGTGAACGTCTGCCGGTCCTTGTGGATCGACTCGCGGGTGAGGGCCGTGGCGGTGTGCGGGCGGAGCCTCCGCCCGACGATCACCGGCACGTTGTGCGCCTCGGGGGTGAGCGTCCACCGCCGGTACGGGGTGTTCTCGTAGGAGTGGAAGCCGGCCTCGGTCAGGATCGAGCGGCCCTGCGCGTAATAGGTGACGCCCAGGTGGTCTTCGTGGCCGTGGAACTTCTGACCGGGCCCGAAGCGGATCGAGTAGTAGGCCGACTGGGCGTCACCCCAGGCCGTCCGCCCGAACACGTAACCGCCGTCGAAGACCTGCACCGTCCTGTCGCTGTGCGGGAAGCTGGCGGGCTGCACGTCGGCCGGGCCGTCGCCGAGGGGCACCATGTAGCCGTTGGGCTGGGTCGCGGCGCTGATGTGCTCGGGCAGATGCCTCCACCGGGTGGCGAGATCGGCGGGCACCGCGCGCCCGCAGTCCTTGATCGTGTCGACCGCCACCCCGAGCCGGTCGTACACGTACATCGCGTAACGGGGGGCCTGCTCGCGCAGCGCGCCCTGAGCGTCGATGTCCAGCTTGGCCGACTTCACCATGCGGCTCAGCGCCAGGTTCTGCCAGCCCTTGTTGTGATACCTGCAGCCGATGCGGAGCAGGCCGATGTCCTGGTCGAGGCCGTGGTTGTGCCCGGCCTCGTACTTGCGCGGATCCGACAGCAGCTTCGCGTGCAGGGCGAGGCTTCTGGTCAGCCAGTCGGCGGACACGTGCCGGCTCAGGCACACGAGAGCCGGGGCGCGCAGCGCGATCGGGTGCTCCGCCCACGCGTACTTGCTGGTGGTGCGCCCGCCGAGCGGGTTGTCGGCGACCCAGTCGTGGGCGATCTCCACGGCCCGGTCGAGGTAGGCGTCCTTGCCCGTCGACTCGTAGTCGGCGACCAGGCGGCCCATCCAGCGCAGCGACTGGAACACCATCTCCCAGGACCTGTTCTTGTACGGATCCATCCGCCAGTTGACGTTCTTGCCGACGGTGACCGCCGGAAGCCCCAGGAACGACAGCTTGCCGTCCATGACGTCGGGGGACGTGGGCGTGGCCGGGAGCCAGTCACCCTGGCACTCGGGCGTGTGGACGGGGCCGGTGGCGGCCCGCGCGGGGGCGCTGAACAGCTCGGTCAGCAGCAGGACGGCCAGCAGACCGAGAGCGGAGGTGCGGCGGCGCACGCCGGTTCCTTTCGAACCATGATTCAGGGGGCGGGACATGCTGCCGGAATCACGCTGATCCCGTCAAGTCCCGCATGTCACCCTGGTCACTCGCGCGGCCCCACGGACTCCACGACCTCGAACGACCACAGCTCGGAGCCCGAGGCGGCCGGGCCGCCGTGCCCGTGCCCCTGGCCATGTCCCTGCCCCTGGCCGTGTCCGTGGCCGGTCCCCTGGGCGGCCCCTTCGGCGGCCTGGGCGTGACCGGCCTGGAACGCCTGGCTCCGCTGCCAGCGCTGGAAGTCCTCCTCGCTGCGCCAGCGGGTGTAGACGAGGTAGCGGTCGGTCCCCTCCACCGGCCGCAGCAGCTCGAACCACTCGAACCCGTCGGACGACTCGACCATCCCGGCCCGGTTGGCGAAGCGCCGCTCCAGTTCCTGGCGCATCTGCTCGGGCACCGCAAGCACGTTGATCTTCACGATCGAAGGCACATGGACTCCCGCACGACTCGCTCACCGGCGTGACCGGACGGCCACCACGACCCACCTTACGGCGGACCTGCGCCGGATCCCCGGTAGGCGCCGCGCCGCGTTGTCCACAGGCGGCCCGGGCGAACGCGAACACGGGGCCGTCCCGGCTAGGCTCGTCACGTGCGTATCGCGAGGTTCTCGAAGGGCGACGGGGTCGCGTTCGGGGCGGTTGAAGACGGCGGCGAGGTCATCGCCAGGATCGACGGTCACCCCTTCGGCGGGGTGGAGGTCACCGGTGAGCGGTTCCCGGTGGCGGAGGTCCGGATGCTCGCCCCCATGCTGCCCAGCAAGATCGTGTGTATCGGCAAGAACTACGCCGACCACGCGAGGGAGATGGGCGGCGAGCCGCCGGAGGAGCCGACCATCTTCCTCAAGCCGAGCACATCGGTGATCGGGCCGGGCGAGCCCATCGCCTATCCGGAGAAGCTGTCCAGCCGGGTGGACTTCGAAGGAGAGCTGGCCGTGGTCATCGGCCGGCTGTGCCGCGACGTGCCGGTCGAGCGCGCGCACGATGTGATCTTCGGCTACACCTGCGCCAACGATGTCACCGCCCGCGACGTGCAGCAGAAGGACGTGCAGTGGACCAGGGGCAAGAGCTTTGACACGTTCTGCCCGCTCGGGCCCTGGATCGAGACGTCGCTCGACCCCGCCGACCTCGCCATCACCACGACGCTGAACGGGGAGCTCAGGCAGAGCGCCCGCACCTCCCTGTTGCTCCACGGCGTCCCCGAGCTCGTGGCGTACATCAGCGCGGTCATGACGCTGCTGCCGGGGGACGTCATCCTGACCGGCACGCCCGCCGGGGTCGGGCCCATGCAGGTGGGCGACGAGGTCGGCGTCGGCATCGAAGGAATCGGAACTCTTACTAACCGGGTGATCTCACGTGATTAGGGTGCGCTTCGCCCCTTCGCCCACCGGCATGTTCCATGTCGGCGGCGCTCGCTCCGCGCTGTTCAACTGGGCCGTCGCCGAACAGTCCGGCGGCACGTTCGTGCTGCGCATCGAAGACACGGACGCGGCGCGCAACCGGCCGGAGTGGACCGAGGGCATCATCTCGGCCCTGGCCTGGATCGGCATCGACGGTGCCTCCCCTCACTTCGAGGGGCCCTACTTCCAGTCGGCCTACGAGCAGCAGCACCGCGAGGCGGCGGCCAAACTGATCAAGGACGGCCGGGCCTACCACTGCACGTGCACCAGGGACGACGTGAAGACCCGGACGGGCTCCGAATACCAGGGCTACGACGGCCACTGCCGTGATCTCGGGCTCTCCGAGGGCGCCATCCGCTTCCGCACCCCGGACGAGGGCGTGACGGTCGTGGACGACAGGGTCCGCGGCCGGGTGGAGTTCCCCAACTCCGCGATGGAAGACTTCGTCATCGTCCGTGCCGACGGCTCGCCGCTGTTCATCCTCGCGAACGTGGTCGACGACATGGAGATGCGGATCACCCACGTGATCCGGGCCGAGGAGCACCTCTCCAACACGCCCAAGCAGCAGCTGCTGTGGGAGGCGCTGGACACCCGTCCTCCGGTGTGGGCCCACGTGCCGGTGATCGTCAACGAGAAGCGGCAGAAGCTGTCCAAGCGCCGCGACAAGGTGGCGCTGGAGTCCTATCGCGAGGAGGGCTACCTCCCGGAGGCGATGGTCAACTACCTCATGCTCCTCGGCTGGGGCCCCGGCGACGACCGGGAGATCATGCCGTGGGCGGAGATGATGCCGCTGTTCCGGCTGGAGGACGTGAACCCGTCCCCCGCCTTCTTCGACGAGAAGAAGCTGCGGGCCTTCAACGGCGAGTACATCAGGGCCCTGCCGCCGGAGGTCTTCGTCGCGCGCTGCGAGTCCTGGCTCGACCCCGCCTGGGACCGGGAGGTGTTCGGCCGGGTGGCCGGGCTCGTCCAGACCCGGATCGCCGTGCTGTCCGAGGTGCGGGCCAACGTCGACTTCCTCTTCCTCGACCAGCCCGTCTTCGACCAGCCTTCCTGGGACAAGGCGATGAAGCCGGGCGCCGCCGACATCCTCAGCGGGTACGCCGATCGGCTGGCGACCGTGAGCTGGGATCCGGAGTCGCTGAAGGAGGCTCTGGAGGAGGTCGGGGCCGCACACGGGCTCAAGCTGGGCAAGGCGCAGGCCCCCGTCCGGGTGGCGATCACCGGCCGGACCGTCGGCCTGCCGCTGTTCGAGTCGATCGAGGTCCTCGGGCGCGAGCGTTCCCTCGACCGGGTCCGTACGGCTCTCGCCAAGCTCGGCTGACCGGCCGGGAGGCGCGGCCCCCGCCGTCACGAGGCGCAATCAGGGGCGCCGAGGCGGGGGCCGGGCCGAGCCCGCGCGGGCCGCCGTGTGAGCGGCCGCCTGGGCAGTTGTGCGGGCAGTTGTGCGGCGGCTGTGCGGGCAGCCGTGTCGGCGGCCCTTCGGGCGGCCGAGCAGACCGGTCGCCCTACAGCAGGCCGCGGCGCGCGAGCAACGGCGTGATCTCCGGCTCCCCGCCCCGGAACTCCCGGAACGCGGCCATCGCGTCCACACTGCCGCCCTTCGACAGCAGTTCCCGGCGGAAACGGTCACCGTTCTCCCGGCGCAGGCCGCCGTTCTCGCCGAACCACTCGACCGTGTCGGCGTCGAGGACCTCGCTCCAGATGTAGGAGTAGTAGCCGGCGCTGTAGCCGCCCGCCCAGATGTGGGCGAAGTAGCCGCTGCGGTAGCGGGGCGGGATGGCGGGCAGATCCACCCCGGCCTCCTTGAGCGCCGTCCGCTCGAACTCCTCGGGGTCCTCACCCGCGTAGGTCGTGTGCCAGGCCCAGTCGAGCAGCGTGGCCGCCAGATACTCCACCGTGGCGAAACCCTGGTTGAACTTCTCGGCCTCCAGCATGCGGTCGACGAGCTCCTGCGGCATCGGCTCGCCGGTCTCGTGATGCCGCGCGTAGTTCGCCAGGATCTCCGGATGGGTCGCCCACATCTCGTTGACCTGGGACGGATACTCGACGAAGTCGCGGGGCACCGCCGTACCGGAGAAGCGCGGGTAGCGGACGTCGGAGAACAGCCCGTGCAGGGCGTGGCCGAACTCGTGGAACATGGTGTTGACCTCGTCGAAGGTCAACAGGGTCGGGTCGCCCTTGACGATGTTGAGATTGTTGACCACGACCGGGCGGGTGCCCTCCAGCGCCGACTGCTTGACCAGGCTGTTCATCCAGGCCCCGCCCCGCTTCGACGCGCGGGCGTGGTAGTCGCCGACGAACAGGCCGAGCGGCGTGCCGTCCTCCTCGAACACCTCGAAGACCCGCGCGTCAGGGTGATGGGCGCGCAGGTCCGGCCGTTCGGTGAAGGTGATGCCGTAGAGGCGGGTCGCGGCGTGGAAAACGCCCTTCTCCAGCACCGTGTTCAGCTCGAAGTAGGGCCGCAGGAGGGCGCCGTCGACGTCGAAACGCTCCCTTCGCACCCGCTCCGCGTAGAACGCCCAGTCCCAGGGTTGTACGGCGTGGCCGGCGAGCGCCTCCAGGTCGGCCTGCTCCTTGCCGGCGTTCGCCACGGCCGCCGGCACCAGCCGGTTGAGCATCTCGGTCACCGCCGCCGTGGTGCCCGCCGTCTGGTCGGCCAGGACGTACTCCGCGTGGTTCGCGTACCCCAGCAGCCGCGCCCTTTCGCGCCGCAGAACGGCCATCTCCCTGATCAGGCCGGCGTTGTCCGCCCCGCGGCCCGTCGACGCCGTGTGGACGCGCTCCCGCAGCGAACGGCTTTCCAGCTGGGCGAGCACCGGCTGGGCCGTGGGGAGCACCAGAGTGATGAGGTGTCTGCCCTCCTGCAGGCCGCGCTCCCTGGCCGTGTCCGCGAGGGCCCGTACCGCGTCCTCCGGCAGACCGGTGAGCTCGGCGGCGTCGTCCACCTCGACCGCGCGGGCGTTCGTGTCGGAGAGGAGCCGTTGCTGAAAGTCCGTCCCGAGCGCCGAGAGCCGCTCGTTGATCTCCCTCAGGCGCTCCTGGTCCGCCGGGCCCAGCTCCGCCCCGGCCCGGACGAAGTCCGTCAGGTAGCGGTCGAGCAGCCACCGCTGCTCCTCGCCGGCCGCCTCCACCGCCTTGATCCGGGCGAACAGCGCGGGATTGAGACGGACGGCGTCGGAGTGCGCGGCCAGCTTCGGGGTGACCTCCTTCTGGATCTCCTGGATGGCCGGAGTCGTGTCGGAGGACGCCTGGTTGAAGAACACGGTCGCCACCCGCTCCAGCAGCGCTCCAGACCGTTCCAGGGCCTCGATCGTGTTCTCGAACGTCGGCGGCTCGGGATCGCCGGCTATCGCCTCGATCTCGGCCAGATGCTCGGCCATGCCACGCTCGAAGGCCGGCCCGTAGTGCTCGTCCTCGATCTCCGCGAAGGCGGGGAGCCCGTACGGCAGGGTGCTGGGGCTGAAGAAGGGATTGCGGGGCGAAACCATGTCACGAGGCTCCTCACCTGGTGCGGGGGCTCGTCACAGCGTCGCACAGACAAGACCGTCCGAGCAGATTCCGGGGGCACGCGGCAATCGTTTTGGTGGTGGGTCCCAAGCTGGGCTATCCTTTCCGAAGTCGCGAGCGAGACCGACGGGTCCCGCAAGCAGATGGGGTATGGGGTAATTGGCAGCCCGACGGATTCTGGCTCCGTTAGTCTAGGTTCGAGTCCTGGTACCCCAGCTGGATCCCCCCCAAGGGATTCTGCTGGATAGCAACATCACGCAGTGCATGGTCCCGTCGTCTAGTGGCCTAGGACGCCGCCCTCTCAAGGCGGTAACGGCGGTTCGAATCCGCTCGGGACTACCACACTGCACTCGGCTCCGTCGTCTAGTGGCCTAGGACGCCGCCCTCTCAAGGCGGTAGCGCCGGTTCGAATCCGGTCGGGGCTACAAGTAGATCCTCAAAGAACCCTCGGCCCCCAGGTCCGGGGGTTCTCGCCGTTACGGGACGCCGCGCCCTGTTCATGGCCCGCCGCGCGGGCGGGAATCCGGCCGGTTTGCAAGATCCGCGAGGAACCCTCGGCCCCCAGGTCCGGGGGTTCTCGCCGTTACGGGACGCCGCGCCCTGTTCATGGCCCGCCGCGCGGGCGGGAATCCGGCCGGTTTGCAAGATCCGCGAGGAACCTTCGGCCCCCCAGGTCCGGGGGTTCTCGCCGTTACGGGACGCCGCGCCCTGTTCATGGCCCGCCGCGCGGGCGGGAATCCGGCCCAGCCCCCGCGCTTGACTTCAAGCGCTTGAGGTGTGGTCTGCTGCCTGGCATGACAGCCTTCACCATCCAGGACATATCCCGGCGCATTGGGCTGAGCGAGCCGACGCTGCGCTACTACGAACAGATCGGGCTGGTCGGCCCGATCGACCGCGACGAACGCAGCGGGCATCGCCGTTACCACGCGGACGACCTTCATACTCTTGGGGCGCTGGCCTGCCTGCGCGCGGTCGGCGTCGGCATCGACGACATGCGCGCCTACCTCGCCAATCGCGCGCGCGGCCGGGCGGCGGCGGCCGAGCAGCGCGATCTGCTGCTGCGTCACGCGGAGCGCATCGAGGCCGAGATCGTCGCCCAGCGGGCGCGGCTCGCCTACCTGCGCGAGAAGGCGGCGCTGTGGGACGCCCGCGACCGCGGCGACAGCGCCGCGGAGGCCGAGGCCACGCGGCGGATCGAGGACGCGATCGAGCGACTGGGGGAGCTTCGATGAGTCAGGTTCTGGTCACCGGTGGATCGGGCTACGTGGGAACGCAGCTGATCGCCGCGCTGCTGCGGGGAGGGCGGCAGGTGCGCGCCACCTTGCGCTCGACGGCCGGTGCGGCCGATCTGCGCGCGGCGGTGCGTCGCGGCGGAGCCGACGACGCCGGACTGGAGATCGTCGCCGCGGATCTGACGTCCGACGACGGCTGGGCCGCCGCGGCAGCCGGCTGTGACGAGGTCCATCACGTCGCCTCACCCATCCCGGCCGTCCAGCCCACGGATCCCGACGAGCTGATCGTCCCCGCTCGGGAGGGCACGCTGCGCGTCCTGCGGGCCGCGCGCGACGCGGGCGCCCGGCGCGTCGTGCTCACCTCGTCGTTCGCCGCGGTCGGATACACGCCCAAGCCGGGCAGCGAGTTCACCGAGGACGACTGGACCGATCCCGACACACCGGGGCTGGAGCCCTACCCGCGCTCCAAGGCGATCGCCGAACGAGCCGCGTGGGACCTGATGGAGCGCGACGGCGGCGGTACGGAACTCGTCGTGGTCAACCCGACGTTCATCCTCGGGCCCACCCTGACGACAGCGCTGCGCTCCTCGACGCAGCTGATCAAGGCGATGCTCGACGGAACGATGAGCGTCGTGCCCCGCCGCCGTTTCGGAGTCGTCGACGTGCGTGACGTGGCCGATCTGCACATCCGCGCCATGGCCGCGCCCGAGGCCGCGGGCAGGCGCTTCCTGGCCGTCGCCGACAGCCCGGCGCTGAGCTTCCTGGAGGTGGCCGAGACCCTGAGCCGGCGGCTCGGGCCGCTCGCGGCGCGCGTTCCCACGAGGCAGGCCACGGGCGACGACCCGCCGCGACCGATCATCCACAACGACAGGGCCCGCGAGTGGCTCGGGTGGCGTCCGCGCCCCGTCGATACGACGATCGTGCAGACGGCGGAGAGCCTGCTGGCCCTCGGCCTGCTGGAGGCGGAACGCTGAGATCGCCCGAGGCGCGGGGACGCCGCCGCGCCAGTTCCAACGAGCCGGAGTCCCGGCCATTCCCCTGGAGGAATTGCCGTCAGCGGCGCCGTTCATGAGCATCGGCCGGCATGGACATCGGTGTGCTTCTACCGACCGGAACCGCCCAGTGGGGCGCCGACGGCGATCCCCGTGAGCTCGTCGCCTTCGGCCGCCGGGCCGAGGCCGCGGGTTTCTCCTCGCTCTTCGTCAACGACTCCCTGATCAGCCCTCGTATCGAGGCGCTGACCATGCTGGCGGCGCTCGCCCCGGCGACCGAGTACGTCACCCTGGGGACCGGCGCGCTCCTTCCGTTCCTGCGCCGCCCGATCCAGGCCGCGCAGGCGCTCGCGTCGATCGACCTGCTCAGCGGCGGCCGGCTCGCGGTCGCGGTCGGCGCCGGATTCCCGGGCCGGTTCGGACGGCCGTTCTACACGCTGTCGGAGGTGCCGTGGGAACGGCGCTTCGCCCGTCTGGACGAGACGGTGGCGCTCTGGCGCGCCCTGTGGAAGGGCGAGACCTCCTTCCACGGCGAGATCCTGCATTTCGATGACGTTCCGCCCGCCACCCGGCCGTACCGGCCCGGCGGCCCGCCGATCTGGCTCGGCGGCGCCACACCTGCCGCGCTGGTCCGCACCGGGCGGCACTACGACGGCTGGCTGCCCTATCCGCCCGACCCGGCCGACTACGCGGCCGGTCTCCTCGGCGTACGGCAGGCGGCGGCCGAGGCGGGCAGGCGAGCCGAGGACGTCACCCCGGCCCTGTTCGTGTCCGTACGGATCGACGACGGCCCCGAAGGCGGCCGGCGGGCGCTCGACGCGTACGCGCGGACCACCTACGGCATGCCGCTGGAGGAGCTGGAGCGGATCCAGGCGGTCGTCACCGGCACGGCCGAGCAGGTGCTCGCGGGCCTTCGGCGTTACGTCGCGGCCGGGGCGCGCCACATCGTCGTCCGCCTGGGCGCACTCGACCTGCGGGAGCAGCGCGACCAGCTCGACCGGGTCGCGGAGCTGATCCGGCCGCTCGGCACGAGTGACCGCTGAACAGGCGAACGGCCGCCCCGCGTGGAGGCGGGGCGGCCGTACGGGGCCATACAGGGCTATCCATACAAGGGCGGCTGTACAGGGCGGTACGAACGGGCGGCTACCGCCCCGACCGGGCCTTGAACAGGGCCCGCTTGGCGGCCTTGACGACCTGCTTGTCCGGATGCTGCTCCGAGATGGCCTCGAGAAGCTCCTCCAGATGCGGGTGGTGGACCTTCCAGATCACGTCGAGGAGCCCGATGAGCGTCTGCGCCGGGCCGATGTCGTACAGGCTGCTCACGAACTCCTGATTGCCGAGCCCCGCCGAGATCGTCCACATGTCGAGGATCAGCCAGTGGGTGTCCGCCTGGGTCGGCTCGGGGGCGTCCTCGACCTCGAGCTGGGTCAGGTGGGTCGCCGCGTACGGCCGCAGCGACGGCTCCTTCAGCGCCTCCAGCCACGCGGGCACGGCAGCCTCGCCGAGCGAGCCCACCAGGCTGGCCGCCTGGACCCGCACCAGCGCGTCGGACTCCTCCTCCGCGGCGGCCTCCAGCAGCTCCACGGCCGCCTTGGAGGGCTCGCGCTGCGCGAGCCACGCGGCGAACTCCTCGTCCGCCTCCTCCTCCGACATGTCCGCGCTGAACGACAGCAGGTCGAAGGCGGTCATCGCGTCGATGGCCGGGCGGGCGTCCACCTCGATGTCAAGATCGTCGAGCAGGTGGACGAGCCCCTCGGTGCCGAGCGGCGTGAGCGACACGACGTCGCCCGCGACGGTGACCATGCCGTATCCGGTCAGCCAGGCGGTCACGGGGGCCAGCGGGTCGCCCGCCGCGGCCCAGGCGTCCGTACCGAGATCGTCATATTCGGCCACCGCCTCGGCCAGCTCGTCACGCAGCTCCGCGAGCGACCGCGAGCCGCCGGCGAGCAGCAGGCGGATGAGCAGCGCGCGGGTGAGGCCGGACAGCGCCAGCGTGAGATCGTCGTCGTCGAGCTCGGGGTCGCCGTAGTCGATCGAGTGAAGGCCGAGCATCCAGACGTCCAGCACGTCCTCGTCGTCGTCGTACGGCCAGGCGGCGGTGTCGGCGTCGACGCTGACGGTGTCCGACCCGTCGGGCGCGAGGAACTCCAGGTCGATGGCGAGGTTCCAGAGATTCCAGATGTTGCCGGCGTCGGGCAGGCCGAGCGCCCGCACCGCGTCGGCCACCTCGTCGTCGCTGAGGAGCGTCTGCTCCCCGACCTTGCGTCCCGTGCCCACCCAGACGGAGAGGTCGCGCGCCTGGGCGATCAGCGTCGTCTGCCTGGCGGCGTCGGCGAGCTCGGCGTCGGGGCGCAGCCGGATCGTCGGCAGAGCGGCGATCTCGTCGGCGAACGGCTCGAAGTCGCCGAGGCTGTCGCCCTCGTCCTCCTCGTCGTCGAGCTCGTCCTCCTCGTCCCACTCGCGTTCGGTGATGATGTCGTCCATCGCGTCGAGGAAGTCGTCCTCGATCTCGTCGAGCTCGGCGAGGAGCCGGGGGAGCGGGTCGGAGCCGGGCGACAGCCGTCCGGTCGACGACAGGAACGTCAGATACGCCCGGACGGCGGCCACCATCCCCTCGGCGGCGGCCTCGGCGTCCTCCACGACCTGCGGTATGCGCTCCAGCAGCACGGTACGCAGATCGCCGCGCTTCCACAGCCCGACGTCGGTACGGGCGATCAGGCGGTGCCACAGGGCGACCGGGCCCACCAGATCGGGATCGCCGCCGGATGCGTTCTCCGGCGCCCAGAGGATGAATTCTTGGAGCAGAGGACGCAGCTCAGCGGCGGCCGTGTCGATGCGATCTGTCACCCCGCCAGCCTAGGGCTAATGGGACACAGCCTCTAATCAGTTACGCCAGCTGTGCGTCCGGGATTCTTCCGTCTTCACCCCCAGGTGAGGAACGTTTCATCCTCAGTTGGCCCGGCGCATGGCCTCCGTGATCCGCTCCGCCGCCGCGACCACCGGCGCGGCGTGCATCCGGCCGGGCGTACGGGTGAGCCGCTCGATGGGGCCGGAGACCGAGACGGCAGCGATGACCTTGCCGCCCGTGCCCCGTATCGGGGCGGAGACGCTGGCCACCCCCTGCTCGCGCTCGCCGACGCTGTGCGCCCAGCCCCTCCTGCGCACGCTCGCCAGGGTCGCGGCGGTGAACTTCGCGCCCCGCAGGCCGCGGTGCAGGCGGTCCGGTTCCTCCCAGGCGAGCAGGATCTGCGCCGCCGAGCCCGCGGTCATGGGCAGGGCGGAGCCGACCGGGACGGTGTCCCGCAGGCCGCTGGCCCGCTCCGCGGCGGCCACGCACACCCGCTCGTCCCCCTGCCTCCGGTAGAGCTGGGCGCTCTCCCCGGTGAGGTCGCGGAGCTGGATGAGGACCGGACCGGCCACGGCGAGCAGCCGGTCCTCTCCGGCGGCGGTGGACAGCTCCGACAGCCGCGGTCCCAGAATGAAACGTCCCTGGGTGTCACGGGAGACGATGCGGTGATGCTCCAGCGCCACCGCCAGCCGATGGGCCGTCGGCCTGGCCAGACCGGTCGCCTGAACGAGCTGTGCCAGGGAAGCGGGGCCCGCCTCCAGGGCGTTGAGTACGAGAACCGCCTTGTCGAGTACTCCGACCCCGCTAGAGTTGTCCATAGGCCGATACTGCCGTCTCGCAATGCGAGATGCAAACGCAAACCGGTAATCAGGCAAGTACAGTGTCCATATCCCGATATTCCTGTCTCATGATGAGAGACATCCGGGGGTCGAACGCAAGGAGGCGTCACACCGATGGGTCGCACACTGGCAGAGAAAGTCTGGGAGCAGCACGTCGTACGCCGTGCCGAGGGCGAGCCCGACCTGCTCTACATCGACCTGCACCTCATCCATGAGGTGACGAGCCCGCAGGCGTTCGACGGCCTGCGTCTCAGCGGCCGGACGGTGCGGCGTCCCGACCTCACCATCGCCACCGAGGATCACAACGTCCCGACCGTGCTCGGCCCGATCTCCGACCCGGTCTCGCGCGCGCAGGTCGAGACCCTGCGCAAGAACGCCGCGGAGTTCGGCGTCCGGCTGCACCCGATGGGCGACGCCGGACAGGGCGTGGTGCACATCATCGGCCCGCAGTTCGGGCTGACGCAGCCCGGCATGACGATCGTCTGCGGCGACTCGCACACCTCGACGCACGGCGCGTTCGGCGGCATCGCCTTCGGCATCGGCACCTCCGAGGTCGAGCACGTGCTCGCCACCCAGACCCTGCCGGCGTACCGGCCGAAGACGATGGCGATCGAGGTCGAGGGCGAGCTGCCGGTCGGCGTCACGGCGAAGGACCTGATCCTGGCCATCATCGCCAAGATCGGCACGGGCGGCGGCCAGGGTCACATCGTGGAGTACCGCGGCGAGGCGATCCGCAAGCTCTCCATGGAGGGCCGGATGACCGTCTGCAACATGTCGATCGAAGCCGGCGCCCGCGCCGGAATGATCGCGCCGGACGAGACCACCTTCGAATACCTGCGCGGCCGGCCGCACGCGCCCACGGGCGCCGCCTGGGACCAGGCCGTGGAGTACTGGAAGAGCCTGCGCACCGACGACGACGCCGAGTTCGACACCGTCGTGACGATCGACGCCTCGACCCTGACGCCGTTCGTGACCTGGGGCACGAACCCGGGCCAGGGCGCGCCGCTGGGCTCCGTCGTGCCGTCCCCCGGGGACTTCGCGGACCCGGTGCAGCGGTCGGCCGCCGAGCGGGCCCTGGAATACATGGGCCTGACCGCGGGCACACCGCTCCGGGACATCCAGGTGGACACCGTGTTCGTCGGCTCGTGCACCAACGGCCGCCTGGAGGACCTGCGTGCCGCGGCCGAGATCGTGCGGGGGCGCAAGGTGGTCACCCGCACCCTCGTCGTGCCGGGGTCGATGCAGGTCAAGAAGGCCGCCGAGGCCGAGGGCCTGCACGAGGTGTTCAAGGCCGCCGGGGCCGAGTGGCGCGAGGCGGGGTGCTCGATGTGCCTCGGCATGAACCCGGACACGCTCAAGCCCGGCGAGCGCAGCGCCTCGACCTCCAACCGCAATTTCGAGGGCCGCCAGGGCAAGGGCGGCCGCACCCATCTGGTGTCCCCGCAGGTCGCGGCGGCGACCGCCGTCACCGGCAGGCTGACCGCTCCCGCCGATCTGTGACCCGAACCGACCTGTCCGAGGGAAAAATCATCATGGATGCCTTCACCACTCACACCGGCCGCGCGGTGCCGCTGCGCCGCAGCAACGTGGACACCGACCAGATCATCCCGGCCGTCTGGCTCAAGCAGGTCAGCCGCACCGGCTTCGAGCGGGGCCTGTTCGCCGCCTGGCGCGAGGACCCGTCCTTCGTCCTGAACGACCCCGCCTACGCCGGGGCGACGATCCTCGTCTCCGGCCCCGACTTCGGCACCGGCTCGTCCCGTGAGCACGCCGTCTGGGCGCTCCAGCAGTACGGCTTCCGCGTCGTGATCTCCTCGCGGTTCGGCGACATCTTCCGCAACAACTCCACGAAGATGGGCCTGCTGCCGGTCGTGCTTCCGGAGGAGGTCGTCGAGCGGCTGCAGTCCGCCGCCGAGTCCGACCCCGCTCTGGAGATCACCGTCGACCTGGAGAGCCGGCAGGTCCGGGCCGGTGACATCGAGGTCTCGTTCGAGATCGACGACTACACCCGGTGGCGGCTGCTGGAGGGCCTCGACGACATCGGGCTGACCCTGCGTCACGCCGACGCGATCGGCGAGTACGAGAATGGGCGGCAGCCATGGCTGCCGACGACTGTCTGAACGAAGATCAGATCCTGGATGTCCTGCTGGCGCGGCGACTGCGTGATGCGCATCGCCGCGTCAGGGCGTTAGCCTTACCACAGGAGGAGCGAGTTCGCCTGACGCGCCGGCTGCTCGCCATCTCTGACGTGGCAAAGCGGGACATAGCCCATGCGGCCGCCCGGCTGGACACCTTCATCGCCTGTCTGGACGGCACATCCGACACGCCGAGCAGGCGAAACATGCCCCCCGGTGATTGAGTCCCGCGACCTCGTCCCCTAATTTCAAGCGCGTAAGGGGGAGGAAACCAAATGAACAAGAAGGAACTCGTCGACGCGATCGCGGACCGTGTCGGAGACAGGAAGACGGCCACGGAGGCGGTCAACGCCGTGCTGGACGCCATCCAGGGCGCGGTCGCCAGCGGCGACAAGGTCTCGATAACCGGATTCGGCGCCTTTGAGATGGTGCACAAGCCCGCCCGTACTGCTCGCAACCCTTCGACCGGCGACCCGATCAAGGTGGCGGAGAGCTGGGCGCCCAGGTTCCGGCCGGGCGCGGATTTCAAGGAGCAGGTGAACGCGGGCGGCAAGGCGTCCGCGCGGAAGAAGTAGACACCTGGACCACCGCTTCAGACGGGAACGGCGTTCGGACCTTCGTCCGGACGCCGTTCGCATTGCCGCCCCAGGGTAGGCGCCCTCAGGGCACGGGGAACGTGGACAGCGTCACGTAGGTCACCCGGCCGCCGGTCAGCGCGATGTTCACCCGCTGCCCGGAGCGCAGGAGCAGCAGCGGACCGGCGTCGAACGCCGCCGCGCCGAACGGGATCTCCGTCCCGTCGTCGAGGAACAGCGACCCCGCCCGGGTCTCCGGGTCGAAGGTCTTCACGGTCGCCTGCACGTGTCGAGGGTACCCGTGCCCTCCCTTTCCGCCTCCGGGCGCGCGCGTCACTTCTCGCCGACGTACGAGGCGAGACCGCGGATGATGATCTCCATCCCGAGCTCGAACCGGTAGTCGTTCGACTCGTCCGCCATCAGGCCGGCGACCGCCACGAGGTTGGGGAACCGGTCGGGGGGCAGCGACGCGAAATACTCCTGGATCTCCGAGCGCATGGCGTTCCAGGACTCCTCGTCCATGTCGCGGTAGCGCTCCTGCCAGATCGACTCCTCAAGGGTGAACCCCTCCATGAACACCGACAGGAGATCGCCGGCGAGCGCCGCGACCCGGTCGGGCAGACCGGCGCTCCGGATGATCGCCAGCAGTTGCTCCACGTGGGGGAGCAACTCGGCCGTGAACGGCACCTGGCTCATGGAGATCCGCGCCATGTCGCGGTGTTCCCGCAGCCGGGCCCGTCCGGCGCGCATGTAGTCCTTGACCTGCTCCTGCCACCTGGCCGGGTCGGGCGCCGGCAGCTCGACGCCCTCGAAGAGGCGGTGATACATCAGCTCCAGCAGCTCGTCCTTGCCGCTCACGTGGGCGTACAGGGCCGAGACGGCGACATCGAGCTCCGCGGCCACCTGGCGCATGCTCAGCCCGTCGTAGCCCTCCCGGTCGAGCACCGTGAAGGCGGCGTCGACGATGCGGTCGCGGGTCAGCGGATGCCGCACCGGCACCGGCCGCTTCCTCGGGCGCCCCCACGGCGATGGGGGAATGTCCGGCTGGCTCATCAGGACCTCCCGCGGTTCGCCGTCCATTGTAGTGAACAGTGCTTCCCTCAGCGAACGCTGCTCGTTCAACGAGATATATCTTGTGCGGCCCTCGAACGAGATATATCGTATGAACACCGCACTTCTCGAAGAACACTGATCGATGGTAGAACGCTGCTCACTTTATCGTGAACAGTGTTCAGAAGGAGAGAGAGATGTCGAGCACCGTGCAGACGACCGCGTCCCCGCCGGACGCGGAGGCGGCGCCCTACCGGTGGCGGTGGGCGGCGCTCATGGTGATCCTCGCGGCGGAGATCATGGATCTCCTCGACGCGATGGTCACCAACATCGCCGCGCCCGCCATGCGGGCCGATCTCGGCGGATCCGCGGCCACCATCCAGTGGATGGGCGCGGCCTACACCCTGTCCATGGCCGTCGGCCTGATCACCGGAGGGCGCCTCGGCGACATCTTCGGGCGCAAGCGGATGTTCCTGATCGGCGCGGCGGGATTCACCCTCGGATCGCTGCTGTGCGCGGTCGCGCAGTCGCCCGAGACGCTCATCGGCGCCCGCGTCCTCCAGGGACTCTTCGGCGCGGTCATGCTGCCCCAGGGCCTCGGCATGATCAAGGAGATCTTCCCGCCCAAGGAGATGCAGTCCGCCTTCGGCATGTTCGGGCCGATCATGGGCCTGTCCGCCGTCGGCGGCCCGATCCTCGCCGGATGGCTCGTGGACTCCGACTTCTTCGGCACCGGATGGCGGATGATCTTCCTGATCAACCTGCCGCTGGGCCTGGCCGCCCTGGTCGCCGGCATGGTCTTCCTGCTGGAATCCCGCTCGGCGCATCCGCTCCGGCTCGACGTGCCCGGAGTGATCCTCGCCTCGCTCGGCGGCTTCCTGGTGATCTATCCGCTGGTCCAGGGCCGCGAGCACGACTGGCCCGCCTGGGCGTTCGTCATGCTGGCCGCGTCGGTCGTCGTCTTCGCCGTGTTCGGCCTGCTCCAGTCGCGCAAGAGCCGCGGCGGCGGCGATCCGCTGATCGTGCCGAGCCTGTTCCGCAAGCGCGCCTTCACCGGCGGCCTGCTCACCGGCATGGTGTTCTTCTCCGGCATGGCGGGCTTCATGCTGGCCTTCAACCTGTACACCCAGCTCGGCCTGCACTACTCCACGCTCAAGGCGGGCCTGGCGATGGTGCCCTGGTCGGCCGGCATGATCGTCGGCTTCGGCGTCGCCCAGGCCGTGCAGAAGTTCGGCCGGAAGGTGCTGCACGGCGGCACGGCGCTCATGACGCTGGGCGTGCTCGCCACGCTGTTCACCATCGACTCGGCCGGGCTGCAGGTCACCCCGTGGCAGCTGACCCCGGCCCTGGTCGTGAGCGGCATCGGGATGGGCCTGCTCATGGCGCCGTTCTTCGACATCGTGCTCGCCGGGGTCGAGCAGCACGAGACCGGCTCGGCGTCCGGCACCCTCACAGCCGTCCAGCAACTCGGCAACGCCTTCGGGGTGGCCCTCCTCGGCACGATCTTCTTCAACCTGCTGGGGACGGTCCCCACTCCGGCGAGTTTCGGCGACGCCATGAAGATCACGCTGTGGGTCGTGGCCGGCATGCTGGTCACGACGTTCGCGGTGGCCTTCCTGCTGCCGAAGCGGGCGCGCGAGGAGCACCCCGAGGAGGCCGGGAGCCTGGCCGCGTGACGCCCCCTCCGGGCCCGCTCAGCCGAGCCCGATGAGGGGGGCGACCGCCGCGGTGGCCGGGCCCACCCCCAGCGCGAGGGCCTCGCGCAGATCCTCCACGGTGTCGACGTCCCGACGCACCGACGCGACGCCCTCCAAGACGAGCTCCTTCGCCCCGCCCGACAGGTGCCGGGCCCGCGACTCGCCGCCGAATCCCGGCCGGAACGGCACTCCCGGCAGCACCCCGTAGAACGTCGTCCCGACGTCGGCCGCGTCGGGGACGAACGACTGCTCGTGCTGCGCGGCCGCGAGCAGGACCGTCTCCAGCTCGGCCGGGCGCAGCGCGGGCAGATCCGCCTGGAGCGCGCCGATCGCGTCGCCGGGCGCGATCCGCACCGCCTCTGCGGCGCCCGCGCGCAGCGCCGCGTTGAGCCCGCGATCGGGGTCGCGCACGACGTGGGCGCCCAGGGCCGCCAGCCGCTCCGCGGGCAGCGGGTCGGCCGTGACCACGATCACCCGGGCCACCGGCCGGCCGGACAGGGCCGCCGTCACCGTGTCGCTCGCCACCGCCACCGCCAGATCGGTCCGGTACGGCCCTGCCGCGCCGGCCAGGCGGGTCTTTGCCCGGATCAGAGTCTTGACGGGGATGACAATGGACCATCGCGCCAGGTGCATACCTGTAGCATCCCGCCTCGACATCCTGCGGGGACAACCGGGAGACTTGTCCCGCATCCGGTGATTTTGGAGATCCAGTGACCCATCCCAGTGAGCCAGTGCCCGGCGCGGAGGAACGATCCTCAGGCGTCCCCGCCGAGACGGCCCCCGCCGATCCGCCCGCCGTTCCGGCCGCCCCCGCGACGCGGGGGAACTCCGCCCGGCCCGTCGGCCGCAGGGCCGGGCGTCCGCCGCGCTTCTGGGAGTACCTGATCGCCGCCATCGTCAAGCCGCTGTCGCGGTTGCTGATGAGGCACCGGTGGGGCGGCGGGGAGAACCTGCCGCGCACCGGCGGCGTGATCCTCGCGGTCAACCACCTCTCGTGGTCCGACCCGGTGCTGCTCTCGCACTACCTCTACAACAACGGGCGCTGGCCCACGATCCTCGCCAAGGCGGGGCTGTTCAGAATTCCCGTCCTCGGCCACGCCATCGCCCAATGGCAGGCGATCCCGGTCGAGCGGGGCAGCACGGAGGCGACGCAGTCGCTGAAGACCGCCGAGGAGCGGTTGCGGAACGGCGCGGCCATCCTGTTCTACCCCGAGGGCACGATCACCCGTGACCCGGCCAAGTGGCCCATGGCCGGCAAGACCGGCGTCGCCCGGCTGGCCCTCGCCACCGGCGTCCCCGTGATCCCCATCGCCCACTGGGGCGCGCAGGACTTCCTGCCGTACGGGGAGACGAAGCCGCGGCTGTTCCCCCGCACCACCTTCCACGTGCTGGCCGGGCCGCCGGTCGACCTGTCCAAGTACGCCGGGAAGCCCATGCGGGCCTCGGTCCTGCGGGAGGCCACGGCGGACATCATGGCGGCCATCACCGACCTGCTGGCGCAGATCCGGGACGAGAAGGCGCCGGAGACTCCGTACGACCCTCGCGACGCCGCGGGCCGCTGAGAGGGACGTACGGTGAAGGGCGGGGCCCGATGTCGGGCCCCGGAGAACGACAGGAGTGGGTGCGACCTGTGAGCAGTGCGGTCGTTTTCGGTACGGGCTCGTGGGGCACCACGTTCGCGATGATCCTGGCGGAGGCGGGCACCCGCACCACCCTGTGGGGACGCCGGGCGGCGGTCGTGGACGCGATCAACAGTGGGCACGAGAACCCGGAGTATCTCCCCGGGGTGGCCCTGCCCGAGACGCTGCGGGCGACGACCGACCCGGTCGCCGCGATGGAGGGCGCCGACTTCGTGGTCCTCGCCGTCCCGGCGCAGACCCTCCGGGCCAACCTTCTCACCTGGCGGCACGCGGTCCCGGACGACGCCGTGCTGGTCAGCCTGATGAAGGGCGTCGAGCTGGGCACCTGCAAGCGGATGAGCGAGGTCATCTGCGAGGTGGCCGACGTCCCGGAGAGCCGGGTGGCCGTCGTCTCCGGCCCCAACCTGGTGGGCGAGCTGGCCCAGCGGCAGCCGGCCGCGGCCGTGGTCGCCTGCCGGGACGAGGCGGTGGCGGCCAGGCTGCAGGAGGCCTGCCACCTGCCGTGGTTCCGCACGTACACCAATCCGGACGTGATCGGCGTCGAGCTGGGCGGCGCGGTCAAGAACGTCATCGCCCTGGCCGTCGGCGTGTCGGCCGGCATGGGCCTGGGCGACAACGTCCGCGCGACGCTCATGACGCGCGGGCTCGCCGAGATCGCCCGCCTGGGCGCCGCGCTGGGAGCCGACCAGCACACCTTCGCCGGCCTGGCCGGAATGGGGGATCTCATAGCGACTTGTACATCTCCGTTGTCGCGCAACCGCACCTTCGGCGAGAATCTGGGACGCGGGATGACCCTGGCGGAGGTCGTCGCGGCGACCAGGCAGACGGCCGAAGGGGTCAAGTCCTGCGAGTCCGTGCTCGAACTGGCCAGGAAGCACGACGTGGAGATGCCCATCACCGAAGTGGTCGTCGGTGTCGTGCACGACGGCATGACCCCCAGCGAGGCCGCGATGCTGCTGATGTCACGGACCCCCAAACCCGAGCGCTACGGCGTGTGACCACGGTGAGCCACAGATGAGCCACAGGCGAGCCAGATGAGCCGCAGATGAGGCGCAGCCGCAGGAAACTCGGGGAGAACTCGCGGTCGGTCCGGCTGCCCTCTCCGCCGCTGCCCCGCCAGGTGCCGATCGGGCAGCCCGTGTGGCGCTCGGCCGCCTGGGGCTTCGAGAGCTCCGCCGAGTACGGCGACGTGCTCGCGGGCCGCCGTCCCGGCTTCGCCTACGGCCGCCACGACAACCCGACCGTCGCGGCCTTCGCGGCGGCGGTGGCCGCGCTGGAAGGGGCCGCGGCGCCCGAAGACGTCGCGGGCGAGGCCTTCTCCTCCGGGATGGCGGCGGTGAACGCCGTCTTCATGACCTTCCTTCGGGCGGGGGCGCACGTGGTGGCGCCCGCGCCCCTCTACGGCGGGACGTACTCGCTGCTGAGCAGCGTGCTCGCCAGGTTCGGGGTGACCTCCGACTTCGTCGACTACTCCGACCTGCGCCGGGTGCGCGCGGCCGTCCGGTCGTCCACCAAGATCGTGTACGCCGAGACCCTGGCCAACCCGGCGATGACGGTGGCCGACATCCGGGGGCTCTACCAGATCGCCCGGGAGGCCGGCGCCCTCCTGGTCGTCGACTCCACCGCCGCCACGCCGGTCGTGTGCCGGCCGCTTGAGCACGGCGCCGACCTCGTCGTCCACTCGGCCACCAAATACCTCGGCGGTCACGACGACTGCACGGGGGGAGTGGTGGTGGGCCGTCCCGACCTGGTGGCGCAGCTCCGGGAGACCCGTATCGACACCGGGGCCTCGCTCTCCCCGGACGACGCCTTCCTGCTGCGGCGCGGCCTGGAGACGCTGACCCTCCGGGTCCGCAGGATGTGTTCGACCGCGATGGAGTTCGCCGCGGCGGTCGCCAAGCATCCGGCCGTGCGCCACGTGGACTATCCGGGGCTGCCCGCCCACCCCGGCCACCAGCTCGCCCGCATGCTGTTCGACTTCGGTCCCGAGGGCACCCGCTTCGGCGCGTGCGTCACGGTCATCCCGCACGGCGGCTACGAGGCGGGCGCGGCGCTCGTGAACAAGCTGCGGCTGATCGGCATCGCGTCGTCCATGGGCGGCACGTACACCCGGGCCACCCACCTCGCCTCCGCGGTCCGTTCGGACGAGGCGCTCTCCGGCGTCGACGCGGGCGCCGTGCGCTTCTCCATCGGCCTGGAGGACGGGGACGATCTCGTCCTCGACGTGACGCAGGCGCTCGACACGTTGGGCGCCACGAGTCCGGCGCGCGGCTGACAAGCCGTTATGCCCGGCGAACACGGTAGATTCGGGCATCATGAACGAGGAACGCGAGTCTCCCTCGCGCGTGCGCGTGGCAGTCGTCTTCGGTGGCCGCAATTCCGAGCACGCCGTCTCCCTCATGGGCGCGGGGAGTGTCCTGGAGGCCATCGACCGGACGAAATACGAGGTCGTCCCCATCGGAATCGCCCGCGACGGGCGCTGGGTGCTGGCCACGGACAACCAGACGTACGCCATCGAGTCGGGGCGGCTCCCGGAGGTCGACGACAGCGGCGCGGCTCTCGCGCTCCCGTCAGAAACGGGGTCGCTGATCGCGCTCAAGCCCGGTGACATCCCCAGCTCGCTCGGTCGCGTCGACGTCGTCTTCCCGGTCATGCACGGCCCTTTCGGCGAGGACGGCACCATCCAGGGACTGCTGGAGATGGCCGGTGTCCGCTACGTCGGCTCCGGCGTGCTGGCCAGCGCGGTCGGCATGGACAAGGCGTACATGAAGCTCGTGCTGCGGGCGGCGGGGCTGCCCGTGGGCCCGTTCGTGGTGATCCGCGACCGTGACTGGCGGCTCGACCGCAGCCGGGTGCTCAAGGAGATCGAGCAACTGGGCTGGCCCGTCTTCGTCAAGCCGGCCCGCGCCGGCTCCTCCCAGGGCATCAGCAAGGCCCACGACCAGGAGTCGCTGGAGGCCGCCGTGGAGGCGGCGCGTGAGCACGACCCGAAGGTGCTGGTCGAGGCCGCCATCGTGGGCCGGGAGATCGAGTGCGCCGTGCTGCAGTCGCTCGGGGACACCGGCCCGGAGGCCAGCCTGCCCGGAGAGGTGCTCGTGCGGGGTGAGCACGAGTTCTTCGACTTCGAGGCGAAGTACTACCCCGACCAGATGGCGCTCGACGCGCCCGCCCGCATCCCCGAGGCGGCGACCGAGACCCTGCGCGCGATGGCGGTGCGGGCGTTCGAGGCGCTCGACTGTGAGGGGCTCGCCCGGGTCGACTTCTTCTACACGCCCTCGGGCGAACTGATCGTCAACGAGATCAACACGATGCCGGGGTTCACCTCGCTGTCGGTCGCGCCGCAGCTGTGGGCCGTGACGGGCCTGCCGTACGCGGACCTCGTCGACCGGCTCATCCAGCTCGCGCTCGCCCGGCCGGCCGGGCTCCGCTAGCCCTCCGGGACCTTCGCCTTGATCGGGGTGGCCAGGTCGACCAGGACGTCTCCCGGCGCGTGTGCCCGGGAGACGGTCACCTCGACGTACGCCACCCGGTTGACGGCCGTGAACAGCGTGGGGACGCGGGGGTCCTGGAACCAGCCGACCCCGTTGATGTCGGAGACCTCCGCGGTGGGGGCCATCGTGGCGGGCCGGTCGACCCCGCACCGCAGGGCGATCTCCCCCTCACCCCACACCGCCACGTACGGGGAGGGGGGCTCGGTGGCGACCCGGTCGAGGCCGTCGACGGTCCGGGGGAGGGCCGCGTCGAGCGCCCGGCAGGCGGCGGCCGCGTCGCCCGTGGGGCGGGGCGGCTCCACCCGGACGGTCGACGAGCACCCGGCGACCGTGGTCAGGAGCGCCGTGGCAAGAAGCCCGGCGGTCAGGAGCACGGCCGGCCGCGCCACGACGATCATTGCCCGCATCGCTTCCCCGTTCGGCTCCGCCCGCCCCGCGACCTCAGGTCAGATGTGGACGATCGGGCAGGTCAGCGTGCGGGTGATGCCCTCCACGCCCTGGATCTTGGCCACCACGAGCTTGCCCAGCTCGTCGACGTTGCGCGCCTCGGCCCGGACGATCACGTCGTACGGGCCGGTGACATCCTCGGCCTGCGTGACGCCGGGTATCCCGGAGATCTGCCCGGCCACATTGGCCGCCTTGCCGACCTCGGTCTGGATGAGGATGTAGGCCTGCACCATGATGCCCTCCGGGTAGAGATCAGTGCCGGAGCGTAACCGTACCTCGAATGCACAAGGGGTGTGCCATCACAGTCGGAGATCTCGGCGAATTCGGAGCAATCCAGCGTATTTCAGGACGACTTCCGCAAGGAGCGGCCGTACTGCTCGGCCCCGGCGACGACGCCGCGGTCCTCAGGGCCCCCGACGGACGAGTGGTGGTGAGTACGGATCTGCTGATCGAGGGTAGGCACTTCCGCCGCGATTGGTCCAGTGGGTATGACATCGGGAGCAAAGCCGCCGCACAGAACCTTGCCGACATCGTTGCCATGGGCGCGGACCCGACGGCCCTGGTGGTCGGTCTCGGGCTGCCCGGTGACGTGGACACAGGCTGGCTCGACGCGCTGACCGACGGGTTCAGGGACGAGTGCGACCTGGTCGGCGCGTCGGTCGCCGGAGGGGACATCGCCCGATCCGACGTCGTCGTGCTCGGGGTCACGGCGCTCGGCGACCTCGGCGGCCGGTCTCCGGTTCGCCGCGGCGGGGCCGCGCCGGGCCAGACCGTCGCGGTCGCCGGCCGTCTCGGGCACGCGGCCGCGGGGCTCGCGCTGCTGCAGGCGGGCCGCGGGGCCGTGGACGGCCTCGACGAGCTGGTCGGCGCCCACCGCCGGCCCCGGCCGCCGTACGCGTGCGGGCCGGAGGCGGCCCGTCTCGGTGCGACGGCCATGCTGGACGTGAGCGACGGGCTGGTCCAGGACCTCGGCCACATCGCGGACGCGAGCGGCGTGGGGATCGTCGTCGATCCCGCCGCGCTGCCGATCCCGCCGCTGCTGGCGCGGGCGGCGGGGCTCCTCGGAGCCGATCCGGTCGAGTGGGCGCTGACCGGTGGCGAGGATCACGCCCTCGCCGCGGTCTTTCCCGCGGGCGTGTCACTGCCGCCCGAATGGACCGTGATAGGCGACGTCGTCGCAGGTGAGGGGGTACGCGTGCGAGGGCGCACCCTGAAAGAGGGGGGTTGGGATCACTTTCGTGATTGATGTGAAGCTTGTGACAAAGGTGTATTAGATCTGTTATTAAGTATGGCGGTCGCCGACAGGAAGGACCGCCATGGGGCGTCACAAGGCAGGACGACAGGCCGACGAGGGGCCGCTCCCGCAAGGGGGCGCCGAATGGTCCGCGTCCGACGACGACGGTGCGCGGACCCTGGGCTTCGAGGAACTGTCGCCTGAGCGGCTGGAGGCCGAGGACGCGTCGCGCCGCGGCTTCCTCGGCTCGGCCTGGAGCGACCCGGCGAAGGCGACCGGCCGCGGGACCCGCGCCGGTTTCCACGGCTCCGCCTCGCGGGAGGCGCCCGAGCCGTCCAGGCGGATGCGCCGGATGGCGCTCGTCTCCGCCATGTCCGTGTTCCTGGCCGTCGGCGTGACCGTCGGCGGGGTCCGCCTGATGGCCGGGCGGACGACCCTGACGCTCGAACCTCCAGCGGGCACCGCCTCGCACGGGCTCCTGGCACGTGGCGGCGCGGCTGCGACCCCGTCCGCCGCCGCGGGCGGATCGGACGCGAACGACCAGAACGCGGCGAGCCCCGAGGGCGCTCCCACCCCCTCGGCGTCCCCGGCCCGTTCGACCGGTCACCGTGACGGCGCCGGGACGGGCGCCGTGAAGCCGCCCGCGGGCGGGGCCGAAGGCACCCGGGACGCGTCCTCCGATGACACCCGGCCGCTCGGCGAGCAGCACTCCACGTCCCGTACGTCCGTCCCGCACGGCGGGGACACAGCGAACGGCGCGAACGGCGGGGACGTGGGAGACGCCGTCTCGGAGAACTCCACCGGCCCGTCCCAGTCGCAGGATCAGAGCCAGTCGCAGGGCCAGTCGCAGGGGCAGGGACGCGATCACATGAAGGGGCAGATCGGCGGGAACGCCCAGGCCCCGGGCAGTGGACAGGACAGCGATCAGGCCGGTGACCAGGGCGGCGGCGGCGCCGACCGGCCCACGCAGGCGGACGCGTCCGCCGGACCGGGAGTCCACGTGGACCTCTCGGTGTCGTCCCGGGGACGGAACGGATACTCGGCCAGCCTGTCGGTGCGCAACGAGGCGGCCAGGCTCGGCTCCTGGTCGGTCCGGCTTCCCGTGGGCGGCCGCGTGCTGAGCCTCGCGGGCGCGCAGTGGCGGCAGCAGGGAGACACGCTCGTCATCAGCTCGCCCCGGCCGCTCGGGGAAGGTGAGTCGCTGCGGGTGTCGTTCGTCGCCGAGGGTGACCCCGGCACGCCGGACCGGTGCACGCTTGACCAGGGCGAGTGCAGCGTCACGACGGACGACCGCCGCGGCTGGTGAGGCGGCCCCGGTTCGGGGCCTGATTGGATGGGTGCATGACCATCACCCCTCCACGCGTCCTGACGATCGCCGGTTCCGACTCGGGCGGCGGCGCCGGCATCCAGGCCGATCTGAAGACGATGCTCGCCCTAGGGGTGCACGGCATGAGCGTGATCGCGGCGGTGACCGCGCAGAACTCCGTCGGCGTGCAGGGCTACTGGGAGCTTCCTCCGGAGGCCGTCCGGGCCCAGCTCGACTCGGTGCTGGGCGACATCGGGGCACAGGCCGTCAAGACCGGCATGCTGGCCTCGCCCGTCCTCGTGGAGACCGTCGCCGAGGTGCTGTCAGGGGTGACCGTGCCCGTCGTGGTCGACCCTGTGGGCGTGTCGAAGCACGGAGACAGCCTGCTTGAGCCCGCCGCCGTGTCGACGGTGAAGTCGCTGCTGCTGCCGGCGGCCACCGTGGTCACCCCCAATCTCTGGGAGGTCGAGCAACTCACCGGCGTCAAGGTCGAAGACGAGGACGACCTGCTCCGGGCGGCGGAGGCCGTGCTGGCCCTCGGCCCCCGCTGGGCGCTGATCAAGGGCGGCCATCTGCCGGGTGATCCGGTCGACCTGCTCACGGACGGGACGAGCGAGCACCGCTTCCGGTCCGAGCGCCACGACAACCGGCACACGCACGGCACCGGCTGCACGCTGGCCTCCGCCGTCGCCTCCTGCCTCGCCCTGGGGGACGACGTTCCGGAGGCGGTACGGCGGGCGAAGGAGTACGTCACGGGGGCCATCGAGCACGGCTTCCCGCTGGGCGCCGGCATCGGCCCCGTCGACCACGGCTGGCGCCTGCGCCGGTCCTGATCGAGCCGTCCTCCCGGGACGAGCCGGGAACGACGAGCCTGGGGAAGACGAGCGGCAGGCACGCGAAAGCCCGCCACCGGTCGGTGGCGGGCTCAGCGAGTGTGAGGCGTCAGCGCGAGACCTTGCCCGCCTTGATGCACGAGGTGCACACGTTCATCCGCTTCGGCGTCCCGTTGACCACCGCGCGCACGGTCTGGATGTTCGGGTTCCAGCGGCGGCGGGTGCGGCGGTGCGAGTGGGAGACGTTGTTGCCGAAAATCGGCTTCTTGGCGCAGACGTCGCAGACGGAAGCCACGGTAATCGCTCCTTTAGATCAGTCGATCGGCCCGGCGCCGGTACAGCGGCTCATCCGAGCAATGCCGGGACAACCGGCTGGCCGTACGAGGATATCCGATGTCCACCGGTCCACGCCAAATGGGGATCGCGGTGAACGGCGATAATCTCGTCCGGCCAACGCTAGCGCATGCCGGGCCCGGACGCACCGGGAGGGAAGGACGGGGCCGATGCTGAAGGTGCTCGACGGCCCCGCGGTCCGGCGGTGGGCCCGGCGCTGCGCCGAGGCGCTGGGGCGGGCCCGGACGGAGATCGACGCTCTCAACGTGTTCCCCGTGCCGGACGGCGACACGGGCACCAACCTCCACCGCACGCTTCTGGCCGCCGCCGAGGCGCTGGACGAGGTGCCCGCGGACGCCGGTGCCGACCGGGTCTGGCCGGCGCTGGCGCGCGGCGCGCTGATCGGCGCGAGGGGCAACTCCGGAGTGATCGTCAGCCAGGCGATCGGCGGCCTGGCCGAGGTGCTCGGGGAGGCGGAGGGCGGCGGGGCCGACCTGCGCGAGGCGTTCCGCCACGCGTCGGAGCTGGCCAGGGCCGCGGTGGCCCGCCCGGTCGAGGGCACCGTCCTCACCGTGCTGGCGGCGGTCGCCCGCGCGGTGGAGGAGGCCTCCGGCGACCTCGTCGACGTGACGGGGCGCGCGGCCGCGGAGGCGCGCCGCGCGCTGCGGAGCACGACCGGGCAGCTCGACGTGCTGGCCCACAACGGCGTGGTCGACGCGGGCGCGGCGGGTCTCGTCATCATGCTGGAGAGCCTCGCCGAGGTGGTGTCGGAGGCGTACAGCGACCGGCACGAGGTGCCCGCGCCCACCGAGAAGATCGTCGCGGAGCCGGACGACGGCCCCGGATACGAGGTCATGTACCTCCTCGACGCCGGTCCCGGGCAGGTGGAGCGCCTGCGGGCCGAACTGGACGCCCTGGGCGACAGCCTCGTGATCGTCGGCGGCGACGGGCTCTGGAATGTGCACGTCCACGTCGACGACGCCGGAGCGGCGATCGAGGCGGGGCTCGCCGCCGGCCGGCCGTACCGCATCCGGGTGACCTACCTGGGCGGACACGGGACGGGGACGGGAGGCGGTCACAGTAGGCGGGGCGGGCACAGTACGCCGGGCGGGCGCGGCGTGGTCGCCGTCGCGGCGGGCGACGGGCTCGCCGCGCTGTTCCGCGAGGCGGGAGCCGTGGTCGTCCGGCGCGAGCCAGGCGCCACGCCGTCCCTCGCGGCGCTGCTCGGAGCTGTTCGCGAGGCCGGAGCGGAGGTCGCCGTGCTGCCGAACGACGAGGCGGTCCACGCCGTCGCGGTGGCCGCGGCGGAGATCGCCCGGGAGGGCGGCGCCACCGTCAGCGTGCTGCCGACCCGGGCGTCCGTCCAGGGCCTGGCCGCCCTCGCCGTACACGATCCGCTGCGCCGCTTCGACGACGACGTGGTGGCCATGACCGACGTGGCCGGGCACACCCGCCACGGTCACGTGTGGGTGGCCGACCGCGAGGCGGTGACCAGCGCGGGGATCTGCCGGCCCGGCGACGTGCTGGGCGTGGTCGACGGCGAGGTCGCGCTGATCGGCGGCGGCCTCGCCGCGACCGCCGTCGAGATCGCCGGCCGGCTGGTCTCCGGCGGCAGCGAGATGGTCACCCTCGTGACCGGTCTGGACGCCCCGCCCGCCCTGCTTGACGCCGTGCGCGGCCACCTGGAACGGACCCGGCCGGACATCGAGATCGTCGTGTACGAGGGCGGGCAGGGCGGTTATCCGTTGCTCATCGGCGTCGAGTGAGCCGGAATGTCGGCGTGCCGGGGTACTAATGGGTGTCGTGACGAGCTTCGACGAGCCGCTGCGGAAGGCGGTGGGCCGCACGGCGGCGCCGCTGGAGAGCGCGCTGGGCATCACGACGGTCGGCGAGCTGCTGCGCCACTACCCCCGGCGCTACGCGCGGCGCGGTGAGCTGACGCCCATCGCCTCCCTTGAGCACGACGAGCACGTCACCGTCGTCGGCAAGGTCTCCTCGGCGGTGCGGCGCCCGATGAAGAACCGGCAGGGCACCTGGCTCGACGTCGAGGTCACCGACGGCAAGGACCGGCTCCACCTCGCCTTCTTCGGCAAGGGGGCCTTCGTGGCCGAGCAGCGGCTGAAGCCGGGAGCGGAGGCGATGTTCTCGGGGAAGGTCAACGTCTTCTCCACGGCCAGGACCAGGCGCGTCTCGCTCACCCACCCGGAGTACGAGTCGTTCGACGAGTCGGCGGAGACCGCGGCGGAGTTCGCCTCCGCCCTGGTGCCCATCTATCCGTCGGCCCAGGGGCTGGCCAGCTGGAAGATCCGCAGAGCCGTGCAGACCGTCCTCGACGTCCTCAGCCTGGACGACCCCGTCCCCGCCGCCGTGCGCGACCGGCTCGGGCTGACCGCGATCGAGGACGCGCTGCGCGGCATCCACCGGCCGAGGGACCCCGGCGACCTCGCCAGGTCCCGGGCCAGGCTCGCCTTCGACGAGGCGTTCGTGCTGCAGGCGGTGCTCGTGCGGCGGCGCATGGCGGCGTCCGCCTGGCTGGCGCGGCCCCGCCCCGGCTGTGAGGACGGCCTGCTGGGCCAGTTCGACAAGAGGTTGCCGTTCCAGCTCACGGAGGGCCAGCGGCAGGTGGGCGACGAGATCGCGGCCGATCTCGCCCGCGAGCACCCCATGCACCGGCTGCTGCAGGGGGAGGTCGGCGCGGGCAAGACCGTGGTGGCGCTGCGGGCCATGCTCCAGGTCGTCGACTCGGGCGGGCAGGCGGTGCTGCTCGCCCCCACCGAGGTGCTGGCGCAGCAGCATCACCGGTCGATCGTCGGCATGCTGGGCGACCTCGCCACCGGCGGCATGTTCGGCGGCACCGTCGTCGCCCTGCTCACCGGCTCCATGGGCGCGGCGGCCCGCAGGGCCGCGCTGCTCGACGCGGCGTCCGGCGCGGCCGGGATCGTGATCGGCACCCACGCGGTGCTGCAGGAGCGCGTGCAGTTCGCCGACCTGGGCCTCGTCGTGGTGGACGAGCAGCACAGGTTCGGGGTCGAGCAGCGCGACGCGCTACGGGAGAAGGGCGGCGGCGGGCGGCCGCACGTGCTCGTCATGACCGCCACGCCCATTCCCCGCACGGTGGCCATGACCGTGTTCGGCGACCTCGAGGTGTCCACGCTCTCCCAGCTGCCGTCGGGGCGCGCTCCCATCACCACCCATGTGGTGCCCGTCTCCGACAAGCCGCACTTCCTCGACCGCGCCTGGCAGCGGGTGCGTGAGGAGGTCGCCCTCGGCCGCCAGGCATACGTGGTGTGCCCGCGCATCGGCGACCAGGAGGGCGACGAGGGAGATCTGAACGCAGACGTGGATCTGGACGGGGACGGCGCCGGGGACACGGACGCCGGGGAGCGTCGCCCACCGCTGGCCGTGCTCGACGTGGCGCAGCTGCTCGCCGAGGGGCCGCTCCACGGGCTGCGGGTCGGCGTGCTGCACGGCAAGCTGCCCCCGGAGGAGAAGGACGCCGTGATGCGGGCCTTCGCCGGGGGCGAGATCGACGTCGTGGTGGCGACGACGGTGATCGAGGTCGGGGTGGACGTGCCCAACTCGTCCGTCATGGTGATCATGGATGCCGACCGGTTCGGTGTCTCGCAACTGCACCAGTTGCGCGGCCGGGTGGGCCGGGGCGGACTGCCGGGGCTGTGCCTGCTGGTCAGCGAGGCGCCCGAAGGCACCCCCGCCCGGCGGCGGCTCGACGCGGTGGCCGAGACGCTGGACGGATTCGCGTTGTCCCGGGTCGACCTGGAGCAGCGCAGGGAGGGCGACGTGCTGGGTGCGGCCCAGTCGGGCCGGAAGTCGTCGCTGAAGCTGCTCCAGTTGCTGCGCGACGAGGATGTGATCGAGACGGCCCGGACGGAGGCCACGGCGCTGCTGGCGGCCGATCCGGAGCTGGCCGCCCATCCCGCCCTGCGCGCCGAGCTCGACGTCGTGGTGGGCGGCGAACGCGCGGAGTTCCTGGAGAAGGCCTGAGGCCGCCGGGGGTCTGAATGAGCCTCAGCAGGGCCTCTGGGCCGAGGGCCACGGGAACGGCTCCTCAAATGACCCAGGGCCCAGCCCTGGGACGGCCTCCCCCCGAATGCCGTCCCAGGGCTGGGCCCACCCTCGGGTCAGGTCGCCGAGGGCGCCGACGTGCGGAAGGGCTCACGATCACGCCGACCGGCCTTCCCCTGGGTCACCTCGAAGGCCGCAGAACTCATCATGCGGATCGGGGCGGTCCCGCGATACCGGTCTTACTCATTCCTCGCCGCCGCTTGCCCACTCTTGACTGTGATCGATTTTGCCGCTCCCCGGCGCGCACGGGCGAGGCACAGACGGCGACAGAGACGGCGGCGCAGAGGACGGCACGGACGGCGGGACAATGGACGGGTGACGCGGGTGATCGCAGGGACGGCCGGGGGACGCAGGCTCGCCGTCCCGCCGGGAAGATCGACCAGGCCGACCAGCGACCGCACCAGGGAGGGGCTGTTCGCCACGGTCGGCTCGGCGCTCGGCGCGCTCGACGGCGCCCGGGTCCTCGACCTGTACGCGGGCTCCGGAGCGGTGGGCCTGGAGGCGCTCAGCAGGGGCGCGGCGCACGCCCTGCTCGTCGAATCGGAGGCGAGGGCCGCCCGGACGATCAGGGACAACATCGCGGCGCTCGGGCTGCCGGGGGCGGCGCTCCGCGCCGAGAAGGTCGAACGCGTGGTCGCCAGGCCGTGCGAGGAGCCGTACGACTTCGTCTTCGCCGACCCTCCGTACGCGGTCGCGGACGAGGCGGTGACACGGGTGCTGGAGGCGCTGCGCGACAACGGCTGGCTCGCGGACGGGGCGCTGGTGGCGGTGGAACGCGAGTCGCGGGGTAAGGACCTGGTGTGGCCGCCGGGTTTCGCGGAAGACAGGGTCCGCCGGTACGGCGAAGCGTCCGTTTGGTACGGTCGCGCAGCCGGGAACCCGTGAATCGTGGGGGTGCGTCTTGCGCCGAGTCGTCTGCCCTGGATCGTTCGACCCCGTGACCAACGGGCATCTGGACATCATCGGCAGGACATCGCGCCTGTACGACGAGGTCGTCGTGGCCGTGCTCATCAACATCGAGAAGCGGAGCCTGTTCACCGTCGACGAGCGCATCGAGATGCTGCAGGCGGTGACGAAGGAGTACGGCAACATCAGGGTCGAGAAGTTTCACGGGCTGCTGGTCGACTTCTGCCGGCAGCAGAGCATCCCGACGATCGTCAAGGGCCTGCGCGCGGTCAGCGACTTCGACTACGAGTTGCAGATGGCGCAGCTCAACTATCGGATGTCCGGTGTGGAGACGCTCTTCATGTCCACCAACCCGGAGTATTCGTTCCTCTCCTCCAGCCGGCTGAAGGAGATCGCGCGGTACGGAGGTGACGTGTCGGGCCTGGTCCCCGACCTCGTGCACGACCTCCTCGTCGAGCGGCTCAGGGGCTGAGCCGGGGCTGGTATTGTTGCCTTTCAGCCTTGCACGACGGCGGTGATTCGCCATGCCTAATGAGAGCAGGATGACTCTGCACAGCCTCGATCCCCGAGCCCCGTGGGTTCTTTCCACCCATGATCTGGGCCGACGACCGGGATCGATGCGCAGGATCAGCCCGGTTCTCCCGGCACCGGCGGACCTCGCGGTCGGAATGATCGGCGTCCCCAAGGGCGCCGACGTCGAGCTGGACATCCGGCTCGAGGCGGTGATGGAGGGCGTGCTCGTGACGGGCACGGCGCGGGCTCCTCTCACGGGAGAGTGCTCGCGCTGCCTGGATCCGTTGACCTCGCAGGTCGAGGTCGACTTCCAGGAGCTTTACTTCTACTCGGCGGAGGACGCCGGCGAGGACGATCTGCTCCTCGACGGCGAACTGCTCGATCTGGAGCCGGTATTCCGTGACGCGGTGGTGCTCGCGCTGCCGCTGAGCCCGGTGTGTGGTGATGACTGCGCCGGTCTCTGCACGGAGTGCGGGGTCAAGCTGGCGGACGCCGGCCCGGACCACCGGCACGACACGGTCGACGCACGCTGGGCGGCGCTGCAGGGTTTGGTTGTGGACAAGGAAGACGATCAGGAGGGTTGACGTGGCCGTCCCCAAGCGGAAGATGTCGCGGAGCAACACCCGCGCCCGCAGGTCCCAGTGGAAGGCGGCGGCGGTGGCACTCGTGAGCTGCCCGCAGTGCCGCTCGCCCAAGCGCCCGCACATCGCGTGCCCGACGTGTGGCACCTACAACCGCCGTCAGGTCATCCAGCCGTCGGCCTGATCGCGGCGTGCGCAAGTGGCGCCGGCCGGATCGTCAAACGAGCCGGCCGGCGTTACGGTGTTCAACGAGTCTGTTCCACAGGTACGTGCGGCGGCGGCAGCGACGCGACAGACCCACATGCCCGCGGCCGTGGTGGACGCCGGGGCCTCCGACACCGGAGGCCCGGCGTCCACCACGCCTTCGGGCCGGACAGCGATCCGCCCGCCTCCGTGCACGGCCCTGCCATGCGCCGGAGTTTGGGAGGAGATCGATGGGCGTCCCATCGGGAAAGCCGGTGGCCGTCGAGGTCGCCAGAGACGAACTGAGCCAGATGCTCGACGTCGGGTTGAGCACCCCCATCCTGGAGCGGGCGCTGACCCATCGCTCCTACGCGTACGAGAACGGCGGGCTGCCGACCAACGAACGGCTGGAGTTCCTGGGTGACTCCGTGCTGGGCCTGGTGGTCACCGACACGCTGTACCGCAACCACCCCGACCTCCCCGAGGGCCAGCTCGCGAAGCTGCGGGCCGCGGTGGTCAACATGCGCGCGCTCGCGGACGTCGCCAGGACCCTCGACCTCGGCAAATACCTGCGCCTCGGCCGGGGCGAGGAGGGCACGGGCGGACGGGACAAGTCGTCCATCCTGGCCGACACCCTCGAAGCCCTGATCGGCACGGTCTACGTCGACAAGGGCCTCGACGAGGCGTTCCGGGTGGTGCACCTGCTGTTCGATCCGCTGATCACCCGCTCGGCCTCGCTGGGCGCGGGTCTCGACTGGAAGACGTCGCTGCAGGAGCTCACCGCGGCCGAGATGCTCGGCGTCCCCGAGTACCACGTCGACGAGAGCGGGCCCGACCACGCCAAGTCGTTCGTGGCCACGGTGCACGTCGGCGGCAAGGAGTACGGCGAGGGCGCCGGCCGCAGCAAGAAGGAGGCCGAGCAGCAGGCCGCGGAGGCCGCCTGGACCGCGATCCGGGCCCTGCGCGACGCCCGCGAGGGCGCCGGCCCGGTGCCCGCCTAGGAGTTTCGCCGTGCCCGAACTGCCCGAGGTGGAGGTCGTCCGGCGGGGCCTTGAACGCTGGGTCGCCGGGCGCACGGTCGCGTCGGCGGAGGTGCTGCACCCGAGGGCCGTCCGCCGCGACCCCGGCGACCTGCCGGCCGTGCTCAAGGGCAGAACGCTGCGTTCGGCCGAGCGCCGGGGCAAATACCTGTGGATGCCGCTCGGCGACGGACCCGGCGACGAGGAGCCCGCGGACGCCCTGCTCGCCCACCTCGGCATGAGCGGGCAGCTTCTCGTCGTCGACCCCGCGGCGCCGGAGGAGAAGCACCTGCGGGTGCGGATCCGCTTCGCCGACGACGGTCCCGAGCTGCGCTTCGTCGACCAGCGGACGTTCGGTCACCTGCTGGTCGCACCGCTGGACCCCCGGCCGGCCCGGCCGGTGCCCCAGCCGATCACGCACATCGCGCCCGATCCGCTGGAGGAGGCGTTCGACGACGAGGAGTTCGCCGTACGGGTACGGCTGCGCCGTACCGGGATCAAGCGGGCGCTCCTCGACCAGTCGCTGATCAGCGGGGTCGGAAACATCTACGCGGACGAGGCGCTGTGGCGCGCCCGGTTGCACTGGGCCCGGCCCACAGAGACGCTCACCCAGCCGAAGATCGCCGAGCTGCTCGCGGCGGTCCGCGCGGTCATGACCGAGGCGCTCGGTCAGGGCGGCACCTCGTTCGACAGCCTGTACGTCAACGTGAACGGCGAGAGCGGCTACTTCGACCGGTCGCTCGCCGTGTACGGCCGCCGCGACGAGCCCTGCCGCCGTTGCGGGACGCCTATCCGGCGCGAGGCGTTCATGAACCGCTCCTCCTACAGCTGCCCGAAGTGCCAGCCCGTCCCGAAGAACGCCCGGCCCTAGGCGTGTCCGACGGTCCGAACCCGGGCTTCGCGTTTGGTCACGACTACAGTTCGTGAGTTGCGGATCAGGCTGCTTGGGCCACCCCCCGCCGGTGGTCCGTCGCGCCGATCTGGATACTTGAAGGCGTGATTCGCATGACGGCGTGGGTCCGCGGGCGCGTGCAGGGTGTGGGATTCCGGTGGTGGACCCGCGCCCGGGCGCTGGAGCTGGGCCTGACCGGCTGGGCGGCCAACCTTCGCGACGGCAGGGTTGAGGTCGTGGCCGAAGGTCCACGGGAATCATGCGAGAAGCTGCTCGCGGCGCTGCGTGGGGGCGACACCCCCGGTGAGGTTGAGGGGGTGGTGGAACGCTGGAGCGACGCTAAGAGAAGTATGGTGGGGTTTGTAGAGAAGTAGGGCTTCCCACTAACCCCTCAAATCCGGTATATTTACCTGGCGAGAGTGCCCACCGGACATCTGTGCGGAGCGTTCAACTTGACCGACTCCATTGCCGGTGCGACTCTTGAGAGGAACCACGCGCACCCCTCCCGCGGCATGAAGTGCGCGAACCAGTCTGGTCACTCAGCGTGGAGGACCCTTTACTATGGCGAAGGCTCTACTCGGCCACGTCGGCGGTCCTGACCCTCGTATGGTCTCGGAAATGCGCCGTCTCCAGCAGCGCATCCGGGATCTGGAGGCAGAACTCAACCGGCTCCAGGCACAGAACGACGCCCTTGCGGCGCAGACTCGTGATGAGGCCCTGGTCCGGCTTCAGGATCGCGAGCCGGCTCTCACCTGAGACCGGCGAGCACGAAGAGATTGTAGGGACGCCCCCCAAAGGCGTCCCTTGCCATTTCCGCACCGTTGTTGAGCCGTTCATTCGTCGTCCATCCAGCTGTATGTCGCTTTATCGTAGAGTTGGATCAATCACCCCGGCTTCACTATTTGCTGCGGTGATGTACGGCCTTTTCGGTTCTCCCGGCGCGGGGCGATCCGCCGGACGGGCCGCGTCCCACCGGATCCCCGGCCCATCCCGGTGTTGTCCTATCCGGCGACCTGGCTCTTCGTGGACCGGTAGTCTTCCCCAAAGTGCCGATGGCGGGAGGGGGCCGACGTGTATCTGAAGACGCTCACCCTGCGCGGCTTCAAGTCCTTCGCCTCCGCGACCACGCTGCGGTTCGAGCCCGGCATCACCGCCGTCGTCGGCCCCAACGGCTCCGGCAAGTCCAACGTCGTCGACGCCCTGGCCTGGGTGATGGGCGAGCACAGCGCCAAGTCGCTGCGCGGCGGCAAGATGGAGGACGTCATCTTCGCGGGGACGTCGAGCCGCCCGCCGCTGGGGCGCGCCGAGGTCACCCTCACCATCGACAACGCCGACGGCGCGCTGCCGATCGACTACACCGAGGTGACGATCAGCCGCCTGATGTTCCGGTCCGGGCAGAGCGAGTACGCCATCAACGGCGACACCTGCCGCCTGCTCGACATCCAGGAACTGCTGTCCGACTCCGGCATCGGCCGGGAGATGCACGTCATCGTCGGGCAGGGACAGCTCGACCAGGTGCTGCACGCGGGGCCGGAGGAGCGCAGGGCGTTCATCGAGGAGGCCGCGGGCGTACTCAAGCATCGCAAGCGCAAGGAGAAGGCCCTCCGCAAGCTGGACGCGATGCAGGCCAACCTCAACCGTGTCCAGGACCTGGTGGCCGAGTTGCGGCGCCAGCTCAAGCCGCTGGGCCGCCAGGCGGAGATCGCCCGCAAGGCCGCCGTCATCCAGGCGGACCTGCGCGACGCCCGGCTGCGCCTGCTCGCCGACGACGTCGTGACGTTGCGTGACACGCTGCAGCGTGAGGAGGCCGACGAGGCGGCCGTGCAGACTCGCAGGGCCCAGGTCGAGGCGGAGCTGGCCGAGGGCCAGCGGCGCGAGGCCGAGCTGGAGACCGCGGAGAACCAGGCGCAGCCGCGGCTCAAGGCGGCGCAGGAGACGTTCTACGGCCTGTCCTCGCTGCGTGAGCGGCTGCGCGGCCTGGAGGGCCTGGCGGCGGAACGGCAGCGGCACGCCGCCGACGCGGCCGCCGTCGAGCGCAGGGGCCGCGACCCGGAGGACCTCGAACGGGAGGCCGCCGAGGTCAGGGAGCAGGAGCGGCTGCTGTCGGAGGAGCTTGACGAGGCGCGCGATCGGCTGGAGGCGGCCGTCGAGATCCGGGCGGAGGCGGAGGAGACCCTGGCCGCGGAGGAGCGCCGCCTCGCCGCCGCCGCGCGGGCCGCCGCCGACCGCCGGGAGGCCCTCGCCCGCCTGCGGGGGCAGGTGGAGTCGGCGCGCAGCCGTGCCCGCGCGGCCGGGGACGAGATCGGGCGTCTCACCAAAGCCGTGGCCGACGCCCGGCAGCGGGCCGAGAACGCCCAGGCCGACCTCGACACGCAGGAGCTCGACGAGCCGGCCGCCGATCCTGAGCTGGCCGCCGAGCTGGAGGCCGCGCAGGAGGGCGTCGTCATCGCCAGGGCCGCGGTGGAGGAGGCCCGGGCCCGGGCCGAGCAGGCCGAGGCGGTCGTGGCTGAGGCGAGGGCCGCGCTCGCGCCGCCGCGGGAGGCCCTGGCCGCGGCGAAGGCCGCCGTGGGCGTCGCCCGGGCCGCCGACCAGGAGTCGCAGCGGGCCGTGGCCGCGCTGCAGGCGAGGTGTGAGGCCCTGGAGATGACGCTCACGGGCGGCGCCGACGGCGCGGCGGCCGTGCTCGGCGCCGGGCTGCCCGGAGTCCTCGGCCCGATCGCCACGCTGCTGACCGTCACTCCGGGGGCCGAGGCCGCCGTCGCCGCCGTGCTGTCCGTCGACGGCGTCGCGGTCGACTCGCTCAACGCCGCGGTCGGCTCGCTTGAGCACTTGAGGGAGGCGGACGGGGGCCGCACGGCCCTGCTGATCGGCGCGGACGGCCCGGCCGCCGCCGGGCGGCCGGACATCGCGGTCACCGAGGCCGAGTGGGCCCCCGAGCTGGTGGCCGCGCCGGAGGCGCTCCGCCCCGCCGTGCACGCCCTGCTCGCGGACGTGGTCGTGGTCCCCGACCTGCTGACCGCCCGGAAGGTGGTCGACGCGAACCCGGGGCTGCGCGCGGTGACCCGGGCCGGAGACCTGCTCGGCGTCCATGCGGCCCACGGCGGTGGCGGCGGGGCGACGTCCCTGCTGCAGATGCGCACCGCCCTCGACGAGGCGGCGGCCGACCTGGCGGAGGCGCGGGCGCGGGCGGAGCTGCACACCGAGGGCCTGGACGAGGCCGTCGCGGCCGAGCGGGAGCGCCAGGCCGCCCTCGACGACGCCCAGGGCCGGGTCGGTGAGGCGCAGAGCGGCGTCACGGCGGCCCAGAACGGCGTGAACGAGGCGCAGAACGGGGTGAACGCCGCCCAGGCCGTGCTCGACCGGTTACGCTCCCGGCAGCGCGACGCCGATCAGCGGGCCGCCGCGGCGGCCAAGCAGCTCGCCCGCCTGGAGGCGGCCGTCAAGGCCGCCCAGGACGAGGCGGCCCGTCTCGCGGGCGCCGTACGCGACGCGGAGGAGGCCCGCGACGCGGCCCAGGCCGGGGCGCTTGAGCTGGAGGAGCAGCTCGCCGAGGCGGAGTACGCCGCGGAGCTGGAGGCCGAGCCCACCACGGACACCCGCGACGAGCTGGCCGCGGCCTGCGGGGTGACGCGGCAGGCCGAGATGGAGGCGCGGCTGACCGTCCGCACCGCCGAGGAGCGGGTGCGCGGGATCGCCGGCCGGGCCGACGGCCTGCTCCGGGCCGCCCGGCGCGAACGGGAGGACCGGGCGCTGGCGGCGGCCCTGCGGGAGCGGCGCCGCAGGCAGGCGGAGGTCGCCGCGGCGACGGCGCAGGGGGCGCGCGTCGCCTCACTGGCGCTCGAACGGTCGCTGGCCCTCGCCGCCGAGGAGCGCGACGAGGCGGAGCGGGCGCGCGGCGAGATCGACGCGGAGCTCAAGCGGGTGCGGCTGCGGGTCCGTGAGCTCAGCCAGGAGCTGGACGCCCTGGTCAACCGGGTGCACGGCAGCGAGATGGCCAGGACCGAACGGCGGCTGCGGCTGGAGCAGCTGGAGCAGCGGGCGCTTGAGGAGTATGGCGTCGAGCTGGAGCCGTTGATCTCCGAGTACGGTCCCGACGCCGCCGTTCCCGGCGATCCGCCGGTGCCGTACATGCGGGAGGAGCAGGAGAAGCGGGCCAGGACGGCCGAGCGGCAGATGACCCAGCTCGGGAAGGTCAACCCGCTGGCGCTTGAGGAGTTCGCCGCGCTGGAGGAACGGCACGCCTTCCTCACCTCCCAGCTGGAGGACCTGAAGAAGACCCGCCGTGATCTGCTGCTCGTGGTCAAGGAGGTCGACGACCGGGTCGAGCAGGTGTTCTCGGCGGCGTACGAGGACGTTGCGCGGGAGTTCGGCCAGATCTTCCAGCGGGTGTTCCCCGGCGGGGAGGGGCGTCTGCTGCTCACCGACCCGGAGGACATGCTGACGACCGGGGTGGAGGTCGAGGCCCGGCCGCCGGGCAAGAAGGTCAAGCGCCTCTCGCTGCTGTCCGGCGGCGAGCGGTCGCTCACCGCGGTGGCCTTCCTGATCTCCATCTTCAAGGCGCGCCCCTCGCCGTTCTACGTGATGGACGAGGTCGAGGCGGCCCTGGACGACACCAACACGCAGCGGCTGCTCACCCTGTTCGAGGAGTTGCGGCAGAGCTCCCAGCTCATCGTGATCACACACCAGAAGCGGACGATGGAGATCGCGGACGCGCTGTACGGCGTGTCCATGCGGGGTGACGGCGTCACCCAGGTGGTCAGCCAGCGCCTGCGCGAGCACGCCTGACCGAACGCCGTTCCGGCGCGGCCGCGGGTCCACACACGGGACGGGGCGAACGCATCACACCGGGACGTCTGGGAAACTGCATGGTGTGGACGGTTACATCGGCATCATCGTGATCGTGGCCCTCGCCGCCGTGCTGGCGGTGGGAGGCCTCTTCCTGCTGTTCCGGCCCAAGGCCAAGGACCTGCCGCCCGTCGAGACGCCGCCGGAACCCCCGGCGCCGGTCATCACGGAGCCCCGCCCGGTCGGCCAGGGAGAACGGGACGGCGGCGGGGCGACCACGCTGCCGCCTCCCGCGGAGGAACTGCTCCGGCCTCCGCCGGTCGAGGTGCCCCCGCCGTCCGCCGGCCGGATGGTCCGGCTGCGCGACCGCCTGGCCCGTTCGCAGAACGTGCTCGGCCGGGGGCTGCTCGAACTGCTGTCGCGTGACCGGCTCGACGACGACGTCTGGGACGAGATCGAGGAGATCCTGATCACGGCCGATGTCGGCGTGGCGCCGACCCGGGTCATGGTGGACGACCTGCGCACCAAGGTGAAGGTGCTCGGCAGCCGGACGCCCGACGAGGTCCGCAAGCTCCTGCGGGAGGAGCTGCTCGGCCAGGTGGGGACCGACCTCGACCGCACGCTGCACACCTCGGCTCCGGGGGACCGCCCGGCCGTCGTCCTGGTGGTCGGCGTCAACGGCACCGGCAAGACGACGACGTCGGGCAAGCTCGCGCGCGTGCTCGTCGGGGACGGCGCGAAGGTCGTGCTCGGCGCGGCCGACACCTTCCGCGCCGCCGCGACCGACCAGCTGCAGACCTGGGGCGACCGGGTCGGCGCGGCCGTCGTACGCGGGCCTGAGGGGGGCGACCCCGCCTCGGTGGCGTTCGACGCGGTGGCCAAGGGCATCGAGGAGAAGGCCGACACGGTCATCGTCGACACGGCCGGCCGCCTGCACACCAAGACCGGCCTGATGGACGAGCTGGGCAAGGTCAAGCGGGTCATCGAGAAGAAGGCCGAGGTCGACGAGGTGCTGCTGGTCCTCGACGCCACGACCGGGCAGAACGGCATGCGCCAGGCGCAGGTCTTCGCCGAGGTGGTCAACGTGACCGGCATCGCCCTCACGAAACTCGACGGCACCGCCAAGGGCGGCATCGTGATCTCGGTGCAGCGTGAGCTGGGGGTGCCGGTCAAGCTCGTGGGCCTGGGGGAGGGCCCCGACGATCTGGCCCCGTTCGACCCCGAGGTGTTCGTCGACGCGCTGATCGGCGACTGAGCGTACGTCCCAGGTGGCGGGCCTGACCGGCCCGCCACCTCACCGGGCACGGGGGAGTGCCCGAGACCGGTTCCGCGATCGACGGCGATTCTCCACCCTGGCGGACGCGTTGATCGGCAAGCCCCTTATAGGGTGACGTACGCCACACTTTGCCCAACATTGGGGCTGTGGTGTTACGATATTGAGATCTGTTCGGCCTTCGCGTGACGTGCCCGCGAACGCTCTTGCCGTGTGCATCTGACTGACCAGGGGAAACGCTAACGCCGTGCTTACGCCCCAAGCGGCACGGTGGTCTTGGCCCAACAATGACCAGATGTCCTCGCATGGGTTCCGGCCGGACGGGTAACGGGGGAGAAGTCCGTAGGGGGATGAGATGATCTCGACTGACGAGCAGCGACAAGTGTGGTTCGAGCGTGAGGTCGTGCCGGTTTCCAACCAGCTCTACGCGTCGGCGATGCGCCTCACTCGCAACCCCGCCGACGCCGAGGACCTTGTCCAGGAGACCGTCGCGAAGGCGTACACGTCCTACCACCAGTTCCGCGAGGGCACGAACCTGAAGGCGTGGCTCCACCGGATCCTGACGAACAACTTCATCAACGACTACCGCAAGAAGCAGCGGTCGCCGAAGCTGTCGGCCGCGGAGGACATCGAGGACTGGCAGCTCGCCGCCGCCGAGTCCCACACGTCGACCGGTCTGCGGTCGGCGGAGAACGAGGCGCTCGACCGGCTTCCCGACAGCGTCGTGATGGACGCGCTCCGGGCCCTCCCCGAGGAGTTCCGGGTCGCGGTCTTCCTGGCGGATGTCGAGGGGTTCGCCTACAAGGAGATCGCCGACCGCATGGGAACGCCCATCGGCACCGTCATGTCCCGGCTGCACCGCGGCCGGCGGCAGCTGCGCGCCATGCTCGCCGACTACGCCCGCGAGGAGGGCGTCGTACGGGAGACCGAGCCCTGCGCCGCCTGATCACGCCCGACCACACCTGATCACCTTCCACCCCGGCCCCAGGACCCGGCGGCCGCCATCCTCCCGGCGGCCGCCGGCGCCCGCTCAGGATCCGGCGATGAGCGCGATGGCCCCCAGCGCGAACCCCACTCCGGTTATCTGCATCGGGCTCAGCCGTTCGCCCAGCACGTACCTGGCCAGCAGCAGCGTGCTCGCGGGGTAGAGCGAGACCAGCACGGCGACGAGCGTCAGCATGCCGCGCTGCGCGGCGAGCAGGTAGAGGACGTTGGCCGCCATGTCGAGCAGGCCCGCGGCCAGGGTGACCGGCATGCTCCCCGGCGTGGGCCGCAGCGTGCGGCCGGTCGCCAGGGCGAGCGAGGCGACCAGCAGGATCGAGGCGAACCGGGCGGCGAACAGGGACCAGCCACCCGACTCGGCCGGGGCCAGCTTGAGCAGGATGAAGAACCCGCCGAATCCGGCTCCGGAGGCGAGCGCCCCGAGCAGGGGGCCGAGCCTGGGGCCGGCCTTGGCGCCGTTCGGCGACCGGCTGACCAGCACCACCGCGAGCAGTCCGAGCACCACGCCGGCGAGGGCCCCCACCGAGGGTCGTTCGCCGCTGACCAGGCCGTAGATCACCGGTACGGCCATGGCGGTCGTCGCCGTGGTCGGCGCGATGACCGACATCATCCCGGCGGCCAGGCCCCGGTAGAACAGCACGATGGCGACGGCGCCGGTCACCCCGGCCGCCGCGCCCCACAGCAGCGCCCGGGGGTCGGGGGAGCCGCCCAGCACGGGGATGAGCAGGGAGATCAGTAACAGCCCGCCGACCTGCGACAGGGTGACCACGGCCAGCACCCGGGAGCGGCGGGTGGCCACTCCGCCGAGGAAGTCGGCCGTCCCGAAGATCACCGCGCACGCCGCCGCCAGCGCCACCGCTGTCACGAGAGCCCCCAAGGAAAAGCGAAGTTCAACAGATTGTAATAGTAGATCAGTACACTGAACTCGTGCCGGATCCTGCGATGATCAACGCGGCGATCGCCGCGAACGTCCGGGGGCAGCGGGCCCACCGCGGCATGACCCTCGACGAGCTGGCGGCCCGATCGAGCGTGAGCCGGGGAATGCTGGTCCAGATCGAGCAGGGCCGCACCAACCCGAGCGTCAACACGCTCACCCGGATCGCGGACGCCCTCGGTGTGACGGTCGCGCGGCTCGTCGAGGTGGCGGACACGCCGGTGGTCCGGGTCGTCGACGCCGCCGAGGTCGTGACGTTCGCGCATCCGGGGTCGGGCTCGGCCCGGCTGCTCGTGGGCACGGACGCGCCGGCGATCCTGGAGCTGTGGGACTGGCGGCTCGGCCCGGGTGAGCACCACGACGGCGACGCCCACCCCGCCGGCACCCGGGAGATGCTCACCGTCCTCGACGGCGAGCTCACCCTCACCGTGTACGGCCACAGTCACACGATCGGCGTCGGCGGAGCCGTCGTCTTCAGCGCCGACCGGCCGCACAGGTACGCCAACGACGGCGCCGCGCCCCTGCGGTTCGTGATGGTGGTCACCGAGCCGGCCGAGCCGCCGGACGACTGACCGCCGATCGCCAGGCCGTATCGCCAGGCTGTATCGCTCGGCTGTGTCGCTCGGCCGAGCATCACTTGGCCGCGTATCGCTGCGCGGTGACCCTCGGTGGCTTCATGATTACCTCATGCAGTGGCGGGTCCCGGCCCAAGGCCGGGTACATACCTCTTTGCGCGCGACCCCTCCGCGGCGGGCGGTGGCCGGTGAGTGAGTCACGGACCGCCGTCGAGACGCTGCGCGCGGAGCTCGCCGTCCTCGGCGTCCACGAGGCGTACGAGATCGGCGACGATGTCACCCTTTCGGTCTGGATCGGCCTCGTCGTGAGCTTCCGGGAGGGCCTTTACCGTTGGCGCGAGGGTGCCGTCAAATGCCGTCACCTGGGTACTGATCCCGGTGGATGCGCCATCAGGGTGGCCCGCCGGCACGCGGAACTCAAGGCCGACGTACCGCCCTGGTGGGACGAGCTGGCCAGGGTTCTGCGGGGGGAAGCGGCCGAGGAGTATCCGTAGGTGGCGATCCCCCGCCTGCTCCGGGGGGTCGCATGCGGATCGGGTCGGTTCTGCTGGCACTGCTGGTGCTCGCGGGATGCGGGCAGGTGAGGGCGTCCGACCCGGACGCCGCGGCGCAGGCGCCCATGCCCGAGGCCATGCGGCAGGCCCGCGCCGCGCGGTTCGACCCGGGCGTCCTCCGGCTGCGCCTCGTGGGGGCGCAGCCCGGCTGGCCGGGGCCGCGCCTGCCGGTCGCGCCGCCGCCGCGCCGGATCGACTGCACGCACGCCCGCTGCGTGGCGCTCACCTTCGACGACGGGCCGGGCGAGAACACGGGCCGGCTGCTCGACATCCTGGCCGCGCATCACGCGCGGGCGACGTTCTTCCTGCTCGGGCAGATGGTCACGAAGGAGACCCAGGGGTTCGTCCGGCGGATGGTCGCGGAGGGACACGAGGTCGGCAACCACTCGTGGGACCACGCGTCGCTGACGGGCCTGTCCGGTGAGGCGCTCGCCCGTGAGCTGGAACGGACGCAGGCCGTCGTGCGGCAGGTCGCCGGTGTGCGGATGCGCCTGATGCGCCCGCCGTACGGCGCCACCGATCACAAGGTGGAGGAGGCCACCCGGCGGGAGGGGCTCTCCCAGATCATGTGGGCGCTGGACACGCTCGACTGGCGCGACCGGAACGCCGGGATCGTGGCCGGCCGCTGCGGAGCCGCCAAGCCGGGGGACATCGTCCTGATGCACGACATCCACCCGACGACCGTCGAGGCCGTGCCGCGGCTGCTCGACGAGCTCGACCGGAAGGGATACACCTACGTGACCGTCTCAGAACTGCTCGGCAGCCCCGTCCCCGGCAAGCAGTACTTCAACCGGTGAAGGGGTACGACGTCGAGGGCCCTGCGCTCGACCTGGGGGCCCTCGTCCGGGACGACACGGCCGACCCGCATGAGGAGATCAAGATCCCGCTGCGGATGATGAACCGGCACGGCCTGGTGGCGGGCGCGACCGGGACCGGGAAGACCCGGACGCTGCAGTTGCTCGCGGAGCAGCTGTCCGCCCAGGGGGTGCCGGTCTTCCTCGCCGACATGAAGGGCGACCTGTCCGGCCTGGCCTCGCCGGGAACGCCCTCGGAACGGGTGACCCGGCGGGCCGCCGAGGTGGGCCAGGAGTGGGCGCCCGTCTCCTGCCCCACCGAGTTCTTCTCCCTGGGCGGGGTCGGTGAGGGAGTGCCGCTCCGCGCCACCATGAGCGCCTTCGGCCCGACACTCCTGTCGCGGGTCCTCGGCCTGAACGAGACGCAGGAGTCGTCCCTCGGGCTGATCTTCTACTTCGCCGACCGGAACGGCCTGCCGCTGCTCGACCTCAAGGACCTGGTCGCGGTGATCCGCTACCTGATCGACACGCCGGAGGCCCTCAGCGGCATCGGCGGGCTGTCGTCCGCGACGGCCGGGGTGATCCTCCGGGCGCTGGTGAACTTCCAGGCGCAGGGCGCGGAGGCGTTCTTCGGCGAGCCCGAGTTCGACGTGCACGACCTGCTGCGGACCACGCCGGACGGGCGGGGTGTGGTCTCCATCCTGGAGCTGCCGGGCGTCCAGGACCGCCCGCAGCTCTTCTCCACCTTCCTGATGTGGCTGCTCGCCGACCTCTTCGAGGTGCTGCCGGAGGTGGGCGACCCGGACCGGCCCGCGCTGGTGTTCTTCTTCGACGAGGCGCACCTGCTGTTCGAGGACGCCTCCCGGGCGTTCCTCAAGGCGATCGTGCAGACCGTGCGGCTGATCCGCTCGAAGGGCGTCGGGGTCTTCTTCGTCACCCAGACGCCCAAGGACCTGCCGGCCGACGTGCTCGCCCAGCTCGGCGCGCGGGTGCAGCACGCCCTGCGCGCCTTCACGCCTCAGGACGCCAAGGCCCTGAAGGCCACCGTCTCGACGTTTCCCAGCTCCGGCTACGACCTGGAACGGCTGCTGACGGAGCTGGGCATCGGCGACGCCGTCGTGACGGTCCTGTCCGAGTCGGGGGCGCCGACGCCGGTCGCCTGGACGAGGCTGCGGGCACCGGGGACGCTCATGACGCCGTCCGGCGCCGCGGTGATCCAGGGGGTGATGGCGGCCTCGTCGCTCCCCGCCAAGTACGGCAGGGCCATCGACCGCGAGTCGGCCTACGAGATCCTCGCCGCCCGTCTGGCCCAGCAGGAGCCCGCCGCCCCGGAGCGGCCCGAACCGTCGCGGCGGCCTGCCGGGAAGCGGGCGGAGGAGCGGCCGGCCGAGCGGGGCCGCCGGGAGCCCGAGTCCGTGATCGAAGGCGTGCTCGGCTCGAAGGAGTTCCGGTCGTTCGCCCGGTCGGCCGCCTCCGCCCTGGGGCGGGAGATCACCCGGTCGATCTTCGGCACCGCGCGGCGCAGGCGGGGCTGAGAGCGGGCACCGGGGGATGGGTCAGCCCGCGAGGTGGATGATCCCGCACCCGACCCGGCGGCCGGCGTCGCCGGTCTTCAGCGTCGCGACGTCGGGGCCGCTCGTGCCGGTCGCGTCCTTGGGGTGGCGGTAGCGGCTGGGGATGTTGGCGAAGTTGTCCGGCCCGGCGTGCACGATCACGGCGCTGCCGTCGGCGTCGGCCAGCCTGGCCGCCGTGAACCGGTCGGTGCGGAAACCGGCGGAGGCCACGCCGTCGCGGGCGGCCAGCAGCGACGGGAGATTGCCCGAGGCGTCCGCGCCGTGACCGGCGTCCAGATGCCCGCCCGCGCTGCTGAACGGGGAGCCGGTGGCCGGGTCGGTCGAGGCGGCGTCGCACACGCCTGCGGAATGGATGTGGAAGCCGTGGAAGCCCGGCGTCAGCCCCCGCACCCGTACGGTGACCCACGACGACGCGGCGGTGTCGCGGTCGATCTGGAACCAGCCGATCGCCCTTCCCTTGGCGTCCTTGATCGTGGCGCTGGCCAGGACCGGCCGTTCCTGCCCCTGCGGCGACGTCCGCGCGCCGCTCGGATTTCCGGTCAGAGCCTGCGTTCCGGGCAGGGCCGAGACGCAGGTCCAGATCCCCAGGGCGAGATTGGCGGCCAGGACGGCGTGACTCTTGCGAAGCATGGGACGGGCTCCTCCGTAGGCGCTGATGCCTGCCACAGGAGAGCACATCGCGCCCCGCGCGGGTGGGCCGGTCGACGCTGTCCGGGCCGGCCCTTTACCTCGTGTTGCCTGATCTCCCCGGCTCTTCCGATCAGCACGCCGCCGGGACGGCCTCGACGGTGTCCTCCCAGTCGATGCTGTGCAGGTGAACGGGGGCGAACATCTGCTCCGGCGTCGGCATGGCGGGCCGGTCTGCGGCCTGACCGGCTTTGGCGCGGTTCGTCGCCGCGGCCGCTCCGCCGATCGCCTCCACCCGCGAGCGGCGTAGCCCTTCGTACGCCTCGAACGCCGCCGGGATCGGCAGATCGCGCAGGCAGCGGGCGAGCTCGATCGCGCTCTCGACCGCCAGGGACGCGCCCTGCCCCGAGCTGGACGAGGGAGCGTGGACGGCGTCGCCGACCAGGACCATGCGGCCGCGGTGCCAGCGCGGCACGGACGGCATGCGCTCCATCGGGCCCACGGCCATCAGATCCCCGGGGTCCGTGTGGGCCAGCAGCGTCTCGCCCGGCACGTGCCCCGCGTAGAGGTCGCGCAGGCGGGCCAGCCACTCGGCGGCGGGGACGCGGGCGACCTCGGCCGCCGTGAGCGGCTCGGTGCGGGGAAGGCTCGCGAACCAGCAGACGCGGTCGTCCGGCAGCCGCCAGAAACCGATGAAGGTGCGGCCGAAGGCGAAGTGCATGGCGCCCGGCTCCACCGCCACGTCGCAACGGCTGTAGCCGCCGAAACTGAGGACCCCGCCGTACTCCGGCCCCGGAGCGGCCGGGTCGATGAGGCCGCGGACCGTGGAGCGGATGCCGTCCGCGCCGATCAGCACGTCGGCGGTGGCGGTGGTCCCGTCGGAGAAGGTCGCGGTGACACCGTCCGGGGTCTCGTCGGCGGACACCAGGCGCCTGCCGTACTCGATCCGCACCCCCGCGGCCGTCGCGTGGTCGGCCAGCGCCCGGAACAGGTCCGAGCGGGGCATCGCGAGGGTGGGCGGCAGCCCGGGGAAGCCACCGAACTCCGCCAGCCGGTTTCCGGCGCCGTCGGCCATCACGACCCGCGGAACCTGCTGGCCGATGCCGATCACGGCCTCGTCCGCGCCGACGATCCGCAGCGCCGCCAGACCGTTGGGCGCCAGGCTGAGCATCGCCCCGACGCCGTCGGCGGCGGCCGGATGCGCCTCGTGGACGGTCGCCCGGATGCCCGCCTTCGCCAGGGCCAGAGCGGTGACCGGCCCGGCCACACCGCCGCCGATCACCAGTGCGGTCCTCACCATGCTCATGCTCACTCCTCAGCTCGCTTCCGATAGAGCGATAGTCACATTGAAACTAGTTGCATGTCAACTAGTCCGGATGTGGTTAGTATCGGAGGCATGAGCACTTCCGTACGCAGCTCGCCTCTCGCCCTGACCGTGCTCGCGCTGCTGCACGACCGGCCCCTCCATCCGTACGCCGTGCAGCGATTGATCAAGCAGTGGGGCAAGGACCAGGTCGTCAACGTGAGCCAGCGCGCCGGTCTCTACCGGACCATCGATCGCCTGCACGCAGAGGGGCTGATCGCGGTGCGGGAGACCAGCCGCGATCCCGCCTATCCGGAGCGCACGGTGTACGAACTCACGGCAGAGGGGCGGGAGGTGGCCCGGGAGTGGATGGACCAGATGCTGGGCACCCCCAAGCAGGAGTTCCCGCAGTTCCCCGCCGCTCTGTCGTACCTGTTGATGATCACACCGGAGGAGGCGCTGCGGGCGCTGGAACGGCGGGCCGGGCACCTGGCGGAGGCGCGGGCCGGGATCGAGGCGAATCTCGCCGGCCAGCCGGAGGAGTTCCCGCGGGTGGCGGGTATCGAGAGCGAATACCTCCTCGCCGTCACGGTGGCGGAGGAGCAGTGGATCAAGTCGATCGTCGACGACCTGCGCGCGGGGCGGCTGACCTGGGCCGCCCCGGCGGAGCGGCGCTGACGGGGGAGCCGGCGGGTGGCGGAACGCCGGAAACGACGGAGCCCCCGGCGATCGGCCGGGGGCTCCTGACGGGTTCGGTCAGTTGGCGCGCTTGGCGCGGGCGGCGGCGCGGCCGCGGCTGGCGCCGTCGAGCACGACCTTGCGCAGGCGCACGGTCTCCGGAGTGATCTCCACGCACTCGTCGTCGCGGATGAACTCCAGCGCCTGCTCCAGGGACAGCACCCGCGGCGGGATCAGCTTCTCCGTCTCCTCGCTGGTGGAGGAGCGCATGTTGGTGAGCTTCTTCTCCTTCGTGATGTTCACGTCCATGTCGTCGGAGCGGGAGTTCTCCCCGACGATCATGCCCTCGTACACCTCGGTGGTGGGGGAGACGAACATGGTGCCGCGCTCCTGCAGGTTGAGCATGGCGAACGCGGTGACCGCGCCGGCCCGGTCGGCCACCAGGGAGCCGTTGTTGCGGGTGCGCAGGTCGCCGAACCACGGCTCATACGTCTCGAAGACGTGGTGCACCAGGCCGGTGCCGCGCGTCTCGGTGAGGAACTCGGTGCGGAAGCCGATCAGGCCGCGCGACGGCACCAGGAACTCCATCCGGATCCAGCCGGTGCCGTGGTTGGTCATGTGCTCCATGCGGCCCTTGCGGACGGCCAGGAGCTGGGTCACCGCGCCGAGGTACTCCTCGGGGCAGTCGACGGTGAGCCGCTCGACCGGCTCGTGGACCTTGCCGTCGACGATCTTGGTGACCACCTTGGGCTTGCCGACCGTCAGCTCGTAGCCCTCGCGGCGCATCTGCTCGACCAGGATGGCCAGCGCCAGCTCGCCGCGGCCCTGGACCTCCCAGGCGTCCGGGGTCTCCGTCGGCAGCACGCGCAGTGACACGTTGCCGACGAGCTCCTTCTCGAGCCGGTCCTTGACCAGGCGCGCGGTGACCTTGGCGCCCTTGACCTTGCCGACCAGCGGGCTGGTGTTGGTGCCGATCGTCATGGAGATGGCCGGCTCGTCCACCGTGATCAGCGGCAGCGGGCGCGGGTCCTCGGGGTCGGCCAGCGTCTCGCCGATCATGATGTCGGGGATGCCGGCGATCGCGATGATGTCGCCGGGGCCCGCCTCCTCGGCCGGCTTGCGCTCCAGGGCCTCCGTCATCAGCAACTCGGAGATCTTCACCCGCTGCACGGTGCCGTCCGTACGGCACCAGGCGACCTGCTGGCCCTTCTTGATCGTGCCCTGGTGGACCCGGCACAGGGCGATGCGGCCCAGGTAGCTGGAGGCGTCGAGGTTGGTCACGTGCGCCTGCAGCGGGGCGGACGGGTCGTAGACCGGCGCGGAGATCGTCTTCTTGATCGTCTCAAACAGCGGTTCGAGGTCGTCGGAGTCGGGCATGCCGCCGTCCGCCGGGCGGTTCAGGGAGGCCCGGCCCGCCTTGGCCGAGGCGTACACGATGGGGAAGTCGATCTGCTCCTCGGTCGCGTCGAGGTCGATGAACAGCTCGTAGACCTCGTCGACGACCTCGGAGATGCGGGCGTCGGGACGGTCGACCTTGTTGATGCACAAGATCACCGGCATCTTGGCCGACAGCGCCTTGCGCAGGACGAAGCGGGTCTGGGGGAGCGGGCCCTCGGAGGCGTCCACCAGCAGGACGACACCGTCGACCATGGACAGCCCGCGCTCGACCTCGCCGCCGAAGTCGGCGTGGCCGGGGGTGTCGATGATGTTCAGCGTCATGCCACCATGCCGTACGGCGGTGTTCTTCGCGAGGATGGTGATGCCCTTCTCGCGCTCCAGGTCGTTGGAGTCCATGACGCGCTCATCGACGTCCTGGTTGGCGCGGAAGGCCCCGGACTGCCACAGCATGGCGTCCACCAGGGTGGTCTTGCCGTGGTCGACGTGCGCGATGATCGCGATGTTCCGCAGGTCGTCGCGGCTGTTGAGAGGCATAGTGAGGCTCGTTCCGGATCGTCGGGGTGTCGTCCGCGTCCCGGGACTGAAAGCGAGACGCCAGCTGCCGTGTCCACACGGCCTTACCATTTTAGGCGATCCCCGTCGCCGCCACGCGCCGCCCGGTCGCCTGCGGTGCGACCGCGGGTAGGAAAAGGTCACAGGGAATGCCGCAGGAAACGCCGCGTCGTGGGAAAAGGGTCGACCTCGGGAGGGGTGAGCGTGCGGGGGCCGAACGCTCGGGCGAACAGGGCCGGGGGCAAGGTGGGGGACAAAGTGGGGGAAAGGTCCGGGGACGCGGGTCTGGCTCCCTCGTTCGCCGCGATGCTGCGGACGTCCGACGGCGTCCGGATCGACGCCGCGCACACCCCCAACAGCTCGCTTGATCTCGGGATCGTGGTGGCGCACGGCTTCACCGGCTCCTGGCGCGACCGCCACTCCCGGCGCATCGTGCACGTGCTGTCCGGATTCGGGGGCGTGGTGTCGTTCGACTTCCGGGGGCACGGCCGTTCCTCCGGCCGGACCACAGTGGGCGACCTCGAGGTGCTCGACGTCGACGCTGCGGTGAAGCACGCCCGGTCGGTCGGCTACCGGCGGATCGTCACGGTCGGCTTCTCGCTGGGCGCCGCGGTGGTCGTCCGGCACGCCGCCCTGTATCGGGGCGTGGACGCCGTGGTGTCCGTGAGCGGTCCCGCCCGCTGGTACTACCGGGGGACCAAGCCCATGCGGCAGGTCCACTGGGCGATCGAGCGCTGGCACGGCCGGCTGGCCGCCCGCGTCGTCAAGGGCACCAGGATCGCCAGCGGGACGTGGGATCCGGTGCCGCTCCCGCCGTACCGCGCCGCGGCCCTGATCACGCCGGTCCCGCTGCTGGTCGTCCACGGCGACGCCGACCCCTTCTTCCCCCTCGAACACGCCCGTCAGCTGTACGACAACGCGGCGGAGCCCAAGGAGCTGTGGATCGAGCCGGGGTACGGCCACGCCGAGACGGCGGCGACTCCCGAACTGATACGGAAAATTGGTCGGTGGATTCGCGAACCGAATCCCGATATCGGTCGTCTATGAGGGATGTGCGGCTCTGCCGTACCGCCGATGGAGGGGATCGGCGCACACCCGGCGGGTGTGGCCCAGCGTCGCGGGGGCGCGCTGGGCGGGCCCGGTCCGGCACGGCGGGAGTCGTGCCGGACCGGGGGCTCCATCTGGATCGGCGCTCCTGGATCGGCCCAGCGGATCACCCCAGCCGGGCGATCGACTTGCACTCCAGGTAGGCCTCCAGGCCCTCGGGCCCCAGCTCCCGGCCGAAGCCGCTCGACTTGACGCCGCCGAACGGCGTGTTCGGGTCCATCGTGTTCATCATGTTGACGCCGTAGGTCCCGGTGCGGACGCGCCGGGCGATCTCGACGCCGTGGTCCGGGTCGGCCGTCCAGACCGAGCCCGACAGGCCGTAGTCGCTGTCGTTCGCGATGCGGATCGCGTCGGCCTCGTCCACGTACGGGATCACGGTCAGGACCGGCCCGAAGATCTCCTCGCGGGCGATCCGCATGTCGTTGGTCGCGTCCGCGAAGACGGTCGGCGCGACGTACCAGCCCCGGCCGAACGGCCGGTCGAGCCCGCCCACCACCGCCTTGGCGCCCTCGTCGATCCCCGCGCGGACGTATCCCTCGACCCGGTCGCGCTGCCGCGCTGCGACCAGCGGGCCGATGCCGGTGGCCGGGTCGGCCGGGTCGCCGACCCGCTGGCCGCGCACCATCTCGGCGACGGCCTCGACCACCTCGTCGTACCGGCTCCGGGAGGCGAGGATCCGCGTCTGGGCCACGCAGGCCTGCCCGTTGTTCATCAGCGTGGCCAGGGACAGGAAGCCCATGGCCGAAGGCAGGTCGCAGTCGTCGAGGACGATCGCGGCGGACTTGCCGCCCAGCTCAAGCGTGCACCGCTTGAGCCGCTCGCCGCAGATCGCCCCGATGCGGCGCCCGGCGGCGGTGGAGCCGGTGAAGGCGACCTTGTCGACGCCGGGGTGGGAGACCAGGTGTTCACCGGCCTCGCGGCCCGCCGCCACGATGTTGACCACGCCCGCGGGAATCCCCGCCTCCTCGATCATCTCCGCGAGCAGGTAGGAGTCGAGCGGCGTCTCGGGGGCGGGCTTGATCACCACTGTGCATCCGGCGACGAGCGCCGGGGCGAGTTTGGTCATGATGACGAACTGCGGGACGTTCCACGGCACGATCGCGGCGACCACCCCGACCGGCTCCCGCCGGACGATCACCGGGCCGAACATGCCGGGCCGCTCCTCCTCGACCGGGAACGTCGCGCCGAGCCCGGCGTAGTAGCGCAACATGCCGAGGGGCTGCGGAGCCTGGGCGAGCTGGGAGAACGTGATCGGCGAACCCATCTCCATCGTGATCGTCTCAGCGATCTCGCCCTGGCGGGCCTCGTAGAGGCCGGCGAGCCGCGCCACGACCGCGGCCCGCTCGGCCATGCTCATCCGGGGCCACGGCCCCCGGTCGAACGCCTCCCGGGCGGCGGCGACCGCGCGGTCCATGTCGGCGGCCGTGCCCTCCGGCACGCGGGCCACGACCTCCTCGGTGTGCGGGGAGATCACCTCGATGGTGCCGGTGCCGGCGGGAGCCACCCACCCGCCCGCGATGAACAGCCTGTCGCGATGCGGCATCCGCCTGCCTTCCGATCGGGCGCGGCCCCGGTGTGGGACCTCCGCGCACAGTGCGACAGAATCATGTTCTGCCGACATCGGCAAGGACCCCGTACGGCTCCCGCCCGCCGGGAGACGGGAGCCGTACGGGCCCGGCTCAGGGCCGCGTCGGCCCGAGCAGGTGGGTCATCGACCGTTTGACCAGGTCGGTGCGCATGGCCTGGGTGGTCGCGCCCTCGGTGCCGAAGCCGAAGTAGACCGTGTCCTTCGTGGTGACCGCGGCCCCGTCGTCGAGCGACTGGTCGCTGCGCGCCCAGTCGTTGAGCGCGGCGTCCGTGCCGGGCGGCGGTCCCGCGACCGTCCACCCGCCGAGGTCGTCCTCGAACGACGTGTCCGCGAGGGTCGCGCCGTCGGCGGTCACCTTCGTGTCGTCGAGCCACACGCCGAGGCCCTGTGTGCCCCAGTCGCTGATGTAGGAGACGGACACCTCGACCTGCTTGCCGGCGTAGGGCGTCAGGTCGATCGACCACTGCTGCCACCCCTTGGACGAGCCGCTCGCCGCGTTCCAGGCGCCCGTCGTTCCGGTGGGAGTGCAGGAGGTGGCCCCGTCGTACGTCTGGTAGTGGGCGGTGAACGGGTGCAGGTCGACCAGGCCGCTGGCGCAGCTGTCACCCGGCTCCTGCGAGGTGTGGCCGTTCGTGTCGGGCAGCGTGGTCCAGTCGTCCTGGCCCACCGTGTGCGCCTCGACCGTCAGGAAGTCCCAGCCGGGCTCGGTGTCGTAGGACGTCCAGAAGGAGAGCGAACCCGAGGTGTGGCCGGTCAGGTCGATCGTCCGGGTGAGGCGCTTGTAGGAGGCGTCCGCCTGGCCGCTCTGCACCGACCACGAGCCGGTGTGGGAGCTGAACGGGGCGCCCCCGCCGTACTGCCACTTGAGCGGCGCCGCACTGGCGAACTGCGGGAACCGGTCGGGCGGCAGGACCGAGGAGGTGGTGACGAAGGCGGAGGTGTGGTCCTGGTTGTCCGCCGAGTCGCCGCCGTTCAGGGTGCCCTGGAAACCGGCGAACGCGCCGCTCACGCCGGTGAGGGGGAGGGTGGCGCCGTCGTCGTTCTGCCCGCCGCCGTCCACGAACGTGTACGCGCCCAGGTAGTACTGCGCGAAGTCGTTGCTGAGGGCGAGGCACGGCGGCTTGCTGAGCGTGGTGCACTCGGGCTGGCTCGGATAGTCGGGCTCATACCAGTACGCGCCGTTGACGTTCTGCGCGTAGAGGGCGTACTTCCCGGTGGCCAGGAGCTTGCCACCCTCGTTGAGGTAGTCGCGGAAGGCGAGTTCGAGCGACTCGGCCAGGTTGGCCGCGGTGCCGGGCGGCTGGTTCGCGGCCCGGGGGATGACGTCGTCGCCGGTCTCCCAGACGACCGCCTTGTAGTGGCTCAGCACGCCGAGGGGGTCGGGGGCCTGGCGGCCGTGCGCGTCCACGTCGTACACGTCGGAGGAGTAACCGGCGGCCGACAGCGCCGCGGCGTAGGAGGCGGCGTACTTCGCCTGGGTCACGCCCTGGGCCGGGCTGGCGCCGGTCACGTCCTCGGCGGCGACGATCAGCACCTTGCCGCCGATGTCGCTCGCCACCTTGTAGGTGAACTCCTCGCTCTTCTTGGTGAGCGAGGTGAACCAGACCTTGACGCTGTCGCCGGGCTTGGCCCCGCGCACCGTGCCCCGCAGCTTGTGGAAGTAGGTGTCGTAGCCGTCGCCGTAACGCTCGCCGCCCTTCCACTCGGTGGTGAGCGCCGTCTTCGCCCTGCCGCCGTTGATCTGGTAGCGCAGCGCCACCGGCCCCAGCTTGCGCTGGGCGTTCACCTGGACCACCTGGTCGGTGCCGTAGCTGGTGTCGAAGTCGTCGACCACGAAGTCGGGCACCGTGTTGCCGAGGTGGCTGACCGGCTCGGTGAAGTCGCGCGCCGACTTGAGCACGTCGAGGGCGAACGGCAGCTGCTTCTCGAACTCCGCCTGCACCTGCGCCTCGTCGTCGGGGAAGACGAACCCGCAGCCCTCACAGCCCTCGTCGAGCTCCGGCGTCCAGGCCAGCGTGCCGTACGCGAAGTGCGCGTGGTCGGTCATCTCGCCGTTCGTCGTGTAGAGCTCTGCGCCGACGCCGGGGTCGAAACCGGGCACGGCCGGCTTCTCGTCGGTGCCGGTCAGCGCGAGGTAGATGGGGTCGTCGGCGGTGGTGGTCTCCACCTGCCAGCCCTCGGGGTAGAGCAGGAGCGGGCCGTACGAGTGGTAGTTGACCTGCGCCTTGGGGCGAAGCCGCCGCAGCAGGCCGTCCATCGCCTTCGTCTCGGGCTCCGAGGAGGGGGCGGTGCCGCGGTAGGTCTCGCTGCTCAGGACGCTGGAGGAGCCCTCCTCGTCGTAGCCCCACTTGGTGGCGAGGTTACGGTTGAGGTCGACGCCGTCGACGCCGGTGATCTTCCCGTCGCGGTCGTTGTCGCGCAGGTTCTTGCGCCACAGGCGGTTGCCCTCGGTGAAGGTGAAGTCGTACCCGTCGGGGTTGGCCACGGGGAGGAACCACACCTCGGTGGTGTCGAGCAGCCGGGAGACGTCCCGGGTGCCCTTGTTGGCGACGAGATACTTCAGCAGCCGCATGTCCACCTCGGTGGCGATCCACTCGCGGGCGTGCTGGGTCCCCGAGTAGAGCACCGAGGGCTTCGCGCCGTCCGGCAGGAGACGGGCCAGCTTCGTGAGCTTGAGCGCGAGGATGTCCTTGCCCTGCACGGTCTTACCGATGGACTCGACCTTGGCGATGTCCTTGTTGGCGTCGGCGATGCTCTTGAGCTGGTCGGCGATGCCGCCCTTCTCCGAGTAGGACCGCCAGACGGTGTAGCCGGCCGTGGCCTGCGCCCGGGCGGCCTGGAGCTGTGTCTGGCCCTGCCCGTTGCGGACGGGTTCCGGCCGGTAGCCGAGGCGCTGGAGCTTCTTGAGCTCGGCGGGCGTGGCGGTCAGCTCGACGTGTTCCTTGCCGCTCTGCGGGCGTTGCTGGACGACGTCGAATCCCTTCTGCGCCAGCGATCCGCCGGTGCCGGGCTCGCCGTCGACCTGGTAGAGCTCGACGCGGTCCGGTGGGGGGAGGGGGTCGCCCGGGGCGGCCTGCGCGCCGGTGGCCGGCACCAGCAGCGCGGCCGCCATGGCACCGGCGGCCAGGACGGGGACGATCACTCGTCGGGACATCGGTAACCCTTCGTGGGGGGTGATGATCTCCCCGAATCTCGCTCGCGTCTTCGTTGTGTGCAAGTGAGTAGAGATGTCGGCTACATCTCGAATGGGTCACGGAGCCTTGCGGGATCTCTGTGACTTCGCGCGATAAAACGCGCCGTTAGCCCGCTTTGATACACGAGTTTGTCCTGTTCCGGTAGCAAGCAAGAAGATCGCCTTCTATAGTTTCGGTCCGAATCCGAGTGGAGGTCGCGTGCGGACGGGACACGGGATCCGGGCGGCGGTCATGGCCGCCGCGCTCCTCGGCGTGCTCGGTGTCCAGGGAGACCTGGCCGGCGTCCACGCCGAGCCCGACCAGCAGGCCAAGCTCCGCAACCTCACCAAGCAGGCCGCCGAGCTGTCCAAGGCGTACCGCGGGGACATCATCAGCCTGGAGGACGCCCAACGGGCGGCGGACAAGGCGTCCAAGCTGGTCGGGAAGCTGAAGGTCGACCTGCGCAAGGCCGAGGGCCAGGTCGCCGCGTTCGCCCAGACGGCCTACATGGGCATGGGCTTCGACACCTCGGACCTCATGGGCATGGCGAGCGACCCCTCGACGCTGTCCACGTTCGCCTACCTGTCCAGCTCCAAGTTGGAGCGTGTCAACGGCGTGCGGACCCTCCTCGACCGGCAGCGGAAGGCGGCGAAGACCGCCGACGTCCAGATCGACAAGCTGCAGAAGCAGATCAAGGAGCTCAAGGACAAGCAGCGCGACGTCGAGAAACTGATGGCCAGGTACGGGTTCCAGGCGCCCGACGCGGGATCGGGCCTGACCGCGCGGATGGTCACGGTGCGCAACACCATCATGCAGAACTTCCCGATGCCGTTCGGGGTCGGCTGCCTGCGCGCGGGCGATCCCGGAGAGCACGGCAAGGGCCGGGCCTGCGACTTCATGATGAGCGGCGGCGGCCGGATGCCCGACGCGACCGCCAAGGAGCGCGGCGACGCCCTCGCCGCGTGGTGCATCGCCCACGCCAGGCAGTACGGGATCATGTACATCATCTGGCAGCAGCGCTTCTACGACATGCGCACCGGCGCGGGCTGGCGCACGATGTCCGACCGCGGCGGCATCACCGCCAACCACTACGACCACGTGCACGTGTCGGTGCTCTGACCCTCGGCGGTAGCTGGTCGGCTCGTCCTTCCAAGCTGTGGGCAGCGCCCGGCGGGCCGGCGATCGGTAGGGTGGGCTTATGAGCGCGCAGCCGGTTCATGATCCTCGATACGACCCGCGGGGGATTCTCCAGGCACTGCCTGAGAAGTGGCGTCCGGTCTTCCTCGCTCAATATCACGAGGCATGGGAAGCGGCGCGCGAACCCGGTGAGTATCACCGTCTTCCCGAGCTTCTCAACCTGTGGTGGCTGAACTCGATCGCGTTCGCCGACCCCGCCTACGACCAACGTGCTGAGGACGCGGCCCGGGGCGTCGGTGAATTCGTCGCTCTGGACGAAGCCGTCCCCGACTGGCAGGAACGTCTTGCCCGGGTCCGACGCACGTCTCGGCCTGATCCACTTTCACGTCAACGAAGAAGCTCAGCTGATCTCGATCTACGAGGTGGTGTGGGCTGACTGAACCTCCGCACCAATGCGGCGTGTGTTGTTGTGGAGCGGACGACGTTCGTGAGTGAGGGTTTTCAGGTGCGGCCGGCGATCCGGTCGCGCAGCCAGTGGTACGACGCCTTGGGCGTGCGCTCCTGGGTCGCGAAGTCGACGTGGACCAGGCCGAACCGCTGGTTGTAGCCCTCCGCCCACTCGAAGTTGTCGAGCAGCGACCAGACGAAGTAGCCCCGCACGTCGACGCCCTCGGCCCGTTCCATCGCCGCGATGTGCCCGTCGAGATAGGCGATCCGCTCCCGGTCGTCGAGCTCCTCGTAGGAGCAGCCGTTCTCGGTGACGTAGACGGGCGGGAGCGCCTCGCCGTACCGGGCTCTGAGGGACTCCAGCAGCTCCCGCAGCCCGTCCGGGACGACCGGCCAGCCGAACGCCGTGGTGGGGTAGCCGGTGATCCCGGCGTCCCGGAACGGGAGTCCCTCATCGTCGGGCCGGGCGATCCGAGTGGGGTTGTAGTAGTTGATCCCCAGGCCGTCGAGCGGCTGGGCGATCGTCTCCAGGTCGCCGGGCTGGACGAACGCCGGTTCCCCGATGCCGTACGCCGACAGGTCCGGGTAGCGGCCGAGCAGAACGGGGTCGTTGAACAGCCGGTTGTGCAGCGTGTCGTACGCGTCGGCCGCGGCGACGTCCTCCGGTGCGGCGGACGCCGGCCAGACCGGGGTGCAGTTGTTGGTGATCAGCACCTGCTCGGCACCGTTCGCCCGCAGGGCCCGCGCGGCCAGGCCATGGCCGAGCAGCTGGTGGTGGGCGACCGGCAGAGCGTCGAGGAAGAGCGCCCGGCCCGGCGCGTGCGTCCCCAGGGCATAGCCGTAGACCATGTGGACGAACGGCTCGTTGAGGGTGATCCACATCCGGACCCGGTCGGACAGCCGCCGTGCCACCACCGCCGCGTAGTCGGCGAAGCGTGCGGCCGTGTCGCGGTCGAGCCAGCCGCCCCCGTCTTCCAGCGCCTGCGGCAGGTCCCAGTGGAAGAGCGTCGGCACGGGGACGATCCCCTCCGCGCAGAGCACGTCCACGAGCCGGTCGTAGAAGTCGAGTCCCGCCTGGTTGACCGCGCCCGTCCCGGCCGGCAGGACGCGCGGCCAGGCGATCGAGAACCGGTACGCGTTGAGCCCGGCGCCCTTGACCAGCGCGATGTCCTCCCGCCAGCGGTGGTAATGGTCGCAGGCCACGTCTCCGGTGTGGCCGTCCCTGACCCGGCCGGGCGTGTGGCAGAAGGTGTCCCAGATCGAGGGGCCCCTGCCGTCTTCGCCGACGGCGCCCTCGATCTGATAGGACGCGGTGGCCGTACCCCAGAGGAACATGTCGAGCCCTTCCGGCACTGTGAGGGGCCCTCATGTTAGTCGCGTGCCGGTCCGCTGTGGAGGCCTGCCCGATTAGGGTGGGAAAACCGACGCTGGGGAGCGTGTGTTGTTGTGGAGCGGACGACGTACGTGAGTGAGGGGACGCTGCGACGCAGGCCGGCTCAGCGCCGCAGCCAGGAGCGGGTCGAGCGGATGCTGGACGAGTCGGCCCGGCTGCTCGACGAGGTGGGCTACGAGGGGCTGACCACCAAGGAGGTGGCCCGGAGGGCGGGCGTGCCCATCGGGACCTTCTACCAGTTCTTCACCGACAAACAGGCGCTGGTCCGGGCGCTCGCCCTGCGGAACCTGGAGGCGTTCCTGGACGTGATGTCGGACCGGCTGACCACCGAGTCGCTGCCGGACTGGACCGCCGCCGTCGATCTCGGCATCGACGAGTTCGTCAGGATGAAGCGGAGCAGGCCGGGCTTCGGAGTGGTCGACTTCGGCGAGGTGCTGGCCGGGCCGGGAGGCCCGGCCCTGCCCGGCACACAGCGGGTGCTCGACGAGGCGCTGGAGAACAACGTCGTGGTGGCCGACCGGCTGCGCGCGCTCACGGTCGAGATGCTCGGCGTGCCGCCCGACGACGGCCTCGCCCGCGCCTTCCTGGTCGCGGTCGAGGCCGCCGACGCCGTGCTCAAGCTCGCCTTCCGCGCCCACCCCGAGGGCGACCCCGGCCTCGTGGCCGAGTGCAAGAGCCTGGTCCGCCGCTACCTGTCGGCGTACCTGAGCTGAGGCGGCGTACCTGAGGCGTATCCGGGGCGAGGCGGGGCACCCGGATCGAGGCCGCCCGTCACGCCGGGGCGTCGAGGCGGGCGATCAGCGCGGGATCGAGGTCGATCTCGGTGAGCAGCTCGTCGAGCTGGGCGATCGAGCTGACGCCCACGAGCGGCACGATGTCCTGGGCCTTCAGCCAGGCCAGCACCACCTGGTTGGGCGTGGCGCCGAGCTCGGCGGCCACCTCCCGTAGCACGGCGAGCCGCCGCGTCGTTCCCGGGTGGTCGTAGTGCTCCGGCAGGGGCTTGTGGGTGTACGCCCCCGCGAGCAGCGACGTGTAGACCCACAGGGTGAGGCCCTCGGACCTCACGTAGTCGAGCGTCTCCTCGCTCACCTGGACGTGGCCGCCCTCAGGCAGCCGCACCCACGGGCGCGGGCGCAGATAGGAGTGGCGCATCTGCACCAGCGTGTACGGCGTGAGGTCGTGGGCGGCGGCCAGCGCGCGGGCGCGCTCCAGCCGCCAGGTCGCGTGGTTGCTCGCGCCGAGTCGCTTGACCTTTCCGGCCGTGACCAGCTCGTCGAACGCGATCAGGGTCTCCAGGAGAGGAACCGACCGGTCCTCGAGGTGCGCCCAGTAGACGTCGACGTGGTCGACGCCGAGCCGCCGCAGACTGCCCTCCACGGCGCCGCGGACGGTTGCGGCGGACAGCCCCTCCGCCGAGTCGAGTGTGCGGTCGCCCGGCACGGTGGGGCGGCCGCCGACCTTGGTGCTGATGACCACCCGGTCGCGGTTGCCGCGCTTGGCGAGCCAGCGGCCGATCGTCGTCTCGCTCTCGTCGCCCGTCGTGCCGTCCTGCCAGAAGGGATAGTTGTCGGCTGTGTCGATGATCGTGCCACCGGAGTCCACGAACCGGTCGAGGATGGCGAATGACGTCGGCTCGTCCACGGTGGTCCCGAACGGGATCGTCCCCAAAGCGATTGCCATGCCCCCCAGCCTGGTCCCTGGAGTGCGCTCCACCTCAAGTCCCCGCTGTGACAGGATCGATGGTGTGACTGTGTACACGCCTGGACAGGTCGCCGAAGAGACGGGATTCAGCCTCGACACGCTGCGTTACTACGAGCGCATCGGCCTGCTGCGGCGGGTCCGCCGCAACGCCGCGGGTCAGCGGAGGTTCACCGAAGACGACGTGAGCTGGCTCGGCATGGTGCGGTGCCTGCGGGACACCGGCATGCCGATCGCGGAGATGCGGCGGTTCGCCGAGCTGGTGTGGCAGGACGAGCCGAACGTCAAGGACCGGATCGCCGTGCTGGAGAGACACGACCGCAAGGTCGAGGAGCAGATCGCCGAGTTGCGGCGCCAGCAGGACGTCATCAAGCGGAAGATCGCCTACTACCGGGGCGTCCTGGCCATCCCGGACGGGGTCACCGCCCAGGACCGCGAGTCGGCCTCCTGAGGTCGCCTGCCCGGTGCCCGCCCGCTACGCGGCGCTCGCCTTGGCCATCCTGAAGTAGAGCTTCGGGTCGCCGGTGCGCTGGAAGCCGTACCAGGCGTCCAGGGCCTCCGGCGTGTACAGCTCCAGCTCGGCGAAGATCTCGCGGGCGAACTCCAGCGAGCCGGTCGCGCCGGCGGTGACGAGCCCCCGGTCCCTGACCGCCGGCTCGTCCCGATAGCGGTCCGTGCCCGTGTAGGCCCGCGTCTTCGTCAGCGAGCTCAGCGCGTTGCTGGTGTGGTCGCGATCGTTGAGCAGGCCCTCGCGGGCGAGCGCGTAGGTGGCGCCGCAGATCGCGGCCACCGGCACGCCGGCGGACAGGAAGCTCCGCGCGGCGCGGGCGAACACGGCGTTGCCGCGCTGCCACTCCCCGGCGCCCGGCATGATCAGCATGGCGCTGTCCGCCGGGTCGAGGTCGTCCACGGTCAGGTCGGGCGTGACCCGCAGCCCGCCCAGGGTCGTGATGGGCGCCGCGGTCCCGGCGACCGTGCGGACCCGGTACGCCCCCGGCCTGCGCTGGAACCTGGGGTTGTTGATGTGGGCGACGGCGTGGCCGTACTCCCAGTCGGCCAGCGTCTCGTAGACGGCGAGGTGGACGGTCTTCACATCCATGGCCCGCAGTCTGGCACGCCCAGCCGTGTCTGGCAGCGGACTGCGGGGAAACGGCCGGTGCCGTAACCAGCGGCTAACTCGCGCTTCCTACCGTCCTGACGCACCCGGGTGCGCCCCGCGTGCCCGGATCTCGAGTCCGAGACAGGGATGGGAGCAAACGTGACCACGGTGCGTGCCCAGGAGGAGTCGCTCGACCGGGTCGCCGAGGCGGCCTCGAGGACTCCGGACGCCGTCGCGGTGCGCGACGGCGACAGGCGACTGACGTTCGCCGAACTCGACGCCACGGCCGACCGGCTGGCCCGCAGGCTGGCCGCGATCGGCGTCACCCCGGACAGCCGGATCGCCGTGCTGCTCGAACGGTCGGCCGACCACATGGTGGCGGTGCTGGCCGCGCTGCGGGCGGGCGCCGTCACGGCGCCGCTCGACCCGGCCGGCACACCGGAGACCACCGCCGCGAAGCTGGCCCGCGCCTCCGCGCGCACCGTGGTGACCCGCTCGGGTCTCGCCGGGATGCTGCCCGCCGGGCTGACCACGCTCCTGGTCGACGAGGACGGCCCCGAGGCGGAGGCCGAGCCGGCCAGGGGATCCCTGTTGCTCTTCACCGCGGGCTCGACCGCCGAGCCCGCGCCCGTCCTCGGCACCGCCGGGGCCCTCGACGCGATGATCGCCGGAGTCCGGGAGGCGTACGGCGTCACGGCGGGCGACCGGGCCGCGTGGCTGGCCACCCCCGGTTCTGCCGCGGGTCCCGCCGAGTGGCTGCCGTTCCTCGCCGCCGGAGCCGAGGTCGTGGTCGCGGGACCGGCGGCCGCCGCGTCGCCCGCCCGGCTGCGCGACTGGCTGCTCGCGGCGAAGGCCACCCACGCCGCCCTGGACGCCGAGCGGGCCGAGCGGCTGACCGCGCTGCGCTGGCCCGCGTCGGCCCCGCTGCGCACGCTGGCCGTCCGCGGCCGGCTCCGCCGGGCCGACGCAGTGCCGTCCTCCGCGTCGTCCTCTGCGTCGTCCTCCGTGCCCTTCTCCGTGGTCGCCGAGTACGGAACGGCGGAGACGACGGGGCCGGTCCTGATCGGCGGGCGGCCGATCCCGGGCGTCCGGGCGCACGTGCTCGACGAGGAGATGCGCCCCGCCGAGACCGGGGAGCTCTACGTCGCCGGGCCGGTGCTCGCCACCGTGTACGCCGGAGACCCGGCGCGCACCGCCGCCGCCTTCGTGCGCCACTCGCTGCCCGGCGAGCCCGCCCGGCTGCTGCACCGCACCGGCGACGTCGCCCGCCGGGCCGCGGACGGCACGGTCGAGGTGCTGGGCCGCGCGATCGACCGGCCGCTCGATCACCCCGGCCTGGAGGCCGACGTGCTGGGACAGCCCGGCGTGCGGGAGGTCGCGGTCGCCGGCGGTGTCTGCTTCGTGGTGGCCCAGAGCACCCCCCGGGTTCCTGAGGGGGTGCCGGTCGTGGAACTGCCCGAGCTGCCGAGACTGGCCGACGGCAGGCCCGACCGGCGCGCGCTGCTGGCGCTGGCGCCGAAGCCCGCCCCGGCCGGTCTTGTCGCCCACCCCGGGGACGCGCACCTGCCGTTCCCCCTCACCGACACCCAGCAGGCGTACTGGATCGGCCGGAGCGACGCCGTCGAGTTCGGCAACGTCGGCTGCCACGGCTACTGGGAGTGGGAGAGCGAGGGCCTCGACGTCGAGCGGTTCCGCCGGGCGTGGGCCGCCGTCGTGCGGCGGCACGACATGCTCCGGGCGGTCATCCTCCCGGACGGCACCCAGCGCGTGCTGACCGACCTGCCCGAGCACGAGATCCCGGTGCTCGACCTCAGGTCGCTGGCGCCGGAGGCGGCCGAGGAGGAGGCCGCGCGGCTGCGCGAGGAGCTCTCCCACAAGGTGCTGCCCGCCGACCAGTGGCCGCTGTGGGACGTGCGGCTGACCCTGCTGCCGGACGGCCGGGTGCGGCTGCACCTCGGCCTCGACCTGCTGATCATCGACGCGTGGAGCTACTTCCACATCCTGGTGCCCGACCTGGTCACCGCGTACGACGCCGACAGACCGGACGCCCTGGCCCCGCTCGACGTGACCTTCCGCGACTACGTGCTGGCCACCTCGGGTGACGCGCTGGAGGCGTCGGAGGACTACCAGCGGTCCAGGGCGTACTGGATGAAGCGGCTCGACGCGGGCCTGCCGTCCGCGCCGGACCTGCCGCGGGCGCCGGCCGGCACCGCGTCCACCGGACGGTTCACCCGCCGCCAGCACCGGCTGTCGGCCGAGGACTGGTCGCGGCTGCAGGCGCGCGGCACCGCCGCCTCCCTCACGCCGTCGGGCATCGTGGTGGCCGTCTTCGCCGAGGTGCTGCGCACCTGGAGCCGCAACGACACCTTCACGATCAACTTCCCGCTGTTCAACCGGCTGCCGCTGCACCCGGCGATCAACGATCTGATCGGCGACTTCACCACCACCTCCCTGCTCGCGGTGGAGAAGACCGACGGGACGTTCGAGGAGCGGGCCCGGTCGATCCAGGCGCAGCTGTGGACCGACCTGGAGCACCGCCACTTCGGCGGCGTGCGGGTGATGCGGGAGCTCGCCAGGCGCAGCGGCGGCGTCGTCCGGGCCGCGTTCCCCGTGGTGGTGACGAGCCTGCTCGGCCAGCCCGCGCGGCGTTTCCACACGTCGCTCGGCGCGGCCGTGCACACGAGCACCCAGACACCCCAGGTGACGATCGACTTCCAGGTGTCGGAGGTGGAGGGCCGGCTGGAGTTCAGCTGGGACAGTCTCGACGAGGTGTTCCCGCCCGGTATGGTCGAGGACATGTTCGGCTCCTACTGCGGGCTGCTCGAACGGCTGGCCGCCGACCCGTCCGCCTGGCGCGAGGAGTGGTTCAACCTGGTGCCGCGGCACCAGCTCGAACAGCGCGAGCGGGTCAACCGGACCGAGGCGGACATGCCGGAACTGCTGCTGCACACGCCCGTGGCGCGGCACGCGGCCATCCGCCCGGACGCCGTCGCCGTCGTGTCCGGAGACCGCAGGCTGACCTACGCCGAGCTGGACCGCCGGGTCAACCAGGTCGGCCGGGTGCTGCGCGAGGCCGGGGCGCGGCCCAACCGGCTGGTCGCCGTCGTGATGGAGAAAGGCTGGGAGCAGATCGTCGCGGCGCACGGCGTGCTGGCCGCGGGCGCGGCGTACCTGCCGATCGATCCGGGCGTCCCCTCGGGCAGGCTCCACGCGCTGCTGGAGGACGGCGAGGTCGAGCTGGTGCTCACCCAGAGCCGCGTCGACGGCCGCCTCGACTGGCCGGCCGGTCCGCGCCGCCTGCTCGTGGACCGCGACTTCGACACCGCGGACGGCTCCCCGCTCGACCCGGTGCAGCGGCCCACCGACCTGGCCTACGTCATCTACACCTCGGGCTCGACCGGCAAGCCCAAGGGCGTGATGGTCGACCACAAGGGCGCCGCCAACACCATCCTCGACATCAACGAGCGCTTCGACGTCGGCCCCGACGACCGCTGCATCGCCCTGTCGGGACTGCACTTCGACCTGTCGGTCTACGACACGTTCGGGATGGTGCACGCGGGCGGGACCGTCGTCATGCCGGAGCCGTACGACGTGCCCGACCCGGCCGCCTGGGCGGCCCTGGCGCGCGACGAGGGCGTCACCTTCTGGAACTCGGTGCCGGCGCTGATCGAGGTGCTGGTGAACCACCTGGAGGGCCTGCCGGACGCCGCGGACGTGCTGACGTCGCTGCGGCTGGCGATCCTCGCGGGCGACTGGATCCCGGTCACGCTGCCCGACCGCCTGCGGGCGCTGGCGCGGAACGTGCGCGTCATCGGCTCGGGCGGGCCCACCGAGACGTGTGTCTGGTCGGTCATCTATCCCATCGGGGAGGTCGACCCCGACTGGGCGAGCATCCCCTACGGCAGGCCGATGAGCAACCAGCGCTACCACGTGCTGGACGACAAGCTGCGGCCGCGGCCGGTGTGGGTGCCGGGGCAGATCCACATCGGCAGCCCGGTCGGGCTGGCCCACGGATACTGGCGCGACCCCGAGCGCACCGCGGCCAAGTTCTTCCCGATGCCCGGCACCGGCGAGCGGGTGTACGCGTCCGGCGACATGGGTCGTTACCTGCCGGACGGGAACATCGAGATCCTCGGCCGCGAGGACTTCCAGGTGAAGATCCAGGGCTACCGGATCGAGCTGGGCGAGATCGAGGCGGTGCTGGCCGATCACCCGTCGGTCGACCGGGCCGTCGTGGTCGCGGCGGGCGCCGTACGGCACTCGCGCCGCCTGGTCGCGTTCGTCACGGCGGCAGGCGGGGAAACACCCGACCCCGAGGAGCTCCAGCGGTTCGCCGCGGAGACGCTGCCCGCCTACATGGTGCCCGGCACCGTCGTGACGCTCGACGCGATGCCGCTCACCGGCAACGGGAAGGTCGACCGGCTGGCGCTCTCCGCCATGGCGGACGACGCGGGCAGCACCAAGACGACGGAGTTCGTGCCGCCGAGCACGCCGCTGGAGCACGCCGTGGCGTGGCTGTGGAGTGACCTGCTCGGCGTCGCCCAGATCGGCCGGGATGATCACTTCTTCCAGCTCGGCGGCGACTCGGTGAAGGCCACCGCGCTGGTCGGACGAGTGCGCGAGCTGTTCGGCGCCGAGCTGGGGCTGCGGACCGTCTTCGCCGCGCCGACGCTGGCGCAGATCTGCGCGGCGCTCGCGGACGACCCGGAGACCGGAGAGCAGACCCTCGCCGTGGCCGAGGCGCTGCAGGGCCTGACCGAGGACGACCTGGCCGTTCTCGCCGAACAGTAGAGACGAACAGCAGAGACGAACAGGAGGGGACGAGCTGCAGGGACCGGCTGCAGGGACGGACAGAAGGGAGAGCGGGCGAAGCACGAGCAGGCCCCCGCGCCCAGCCGGGCGCGGGGGCCTGCCGCGACGATCAGCGGTTCGTCATCGAGCTGGAATCGTCATCGAGGCGGAATCGTCATCCGGCCAGGTCGAAGCGGTCGAGCTCCATCACCTTGACCCACGCGGCGACGAAGTCGCGCACGAACTTCTCCTTGGCGTCGTCGCTCGCGTAGACCTCCGCGAGGGCGCGCAGCTCGGAGTGGGAGCCGAAGACGAGGTCGGCCCGGCTGCCGGTCCACTTGACCTCACCCGTGGCGGCGTCGCGGCCCTCGAAGGTGTTCGCGTCGCCGGAGGCCGACTTCCACGTCGTGCCCAGGTCGAGCAGGTTGACGAAGAAGTCGTTGGTCAGCGTTCCGGGGGTCGTGGTGAAGACGCCCAGGGGGGACCCCTGGTGGTTCGCACCGAGGACGCGCAGGCCGCCGACGAGGACCGTCATCTCGGGGGCGCTCAGGGTCAGCAGGTTCGCCCGGTCGAGCAGCAGATACTCGGCCGGCAGCCGGTTGCCCTTGCCGAGGTAGTTGCGGAACCCGTCGGCCGACGGCTCCAGCGCCGCGAACGACTCGACGTCGGTCTGGTCCTGCGAGGCGTCCACGCGGCCCGCGGTGAAGGGCACCTCGACGGCGAAACCGGCGTCCTTGGCGGCCTTCTCGACGGCCGCGGACCCGGCGAGCACGATCAGGTCGGCCAGCGAGACCTGCTTGCCGCCGGTCTGGGCGGCGTTGAACGCCTCCTGGATGCCCTCAAGGGTGCGCAGCACCGTCGCGAGCTGGTCGGGGTCGTTGACCTCCCACCCGCTCTGCGGCTCCAGGCGGACGCGGGCGCCGTTGGCGCCGCCGCGCTTGTCACTGCCGCGGAACGTCGAGGCCGACGCCCACGCCGTGGACACGAGCTGGGAGACCGACAGGCCCGAAGCGAGGATCCGCTCCTTCAGAGCGGCGACGTCGCCGGCGTCGACGAGCTCGTGCGTCACCGCGGGCAGCGGGTCCTGCCACAGCAGCGTCTCGGACGGGACCTCCGGGCCGAGGTAGCGGACGACCGGGCCCATGTCGCGGTGGGTCAGCTTGAACCACGCGCGGGCGAACGCGTCGGCGAACTCGTCGGGGTTCTCCAGGAAGCGCCGCGAGATCTGCTCGTAGACCGGGTCGACGCGGAGAGCCAGGTCGGTCGTCAGCATCGTCGGGGCGTGGCGCTTCGACGGGTCGTGGGCGTCGGGGACGGTGCCCTCGCCCGCACCGTCCTTCGGCTTCCACTGGTTGGCGCCCGCCGGGCTCTTGGTGAGCTCCCACTCGTAGGCGAAGAGGTTCTCGAAGAAGCCGTTGCCCCACTTGGTCGGGGTGGACGTCCAGATGCCCTCGAGACCACTGGTGATGGCGTCGGCTCCCTTGCCGGTGCCGAAGGTGTTCCGCCAGCCGAGGCCCTGCTCCTCGATGGTGGCGGCCTCGGGGGCGGGGCCGACGTTGTCCGCCGGGCCGGCGCCGTGGGTCTTGCCGAAGGTGTGGCCGCCCGCGATGAGGGCGACGGTCTCCTCGTCGTTCATCGCCATCCGGCCGAACGTCTCACGGATGTCGCGGGCCGCGGCGAGCGGGTCGGGGTTGCCGTTCGGGCCCTCGGGGTTGACGTAGATGAGGCCCATCTGGACCGCGGCGAGCGGGTTTTCGAGGTCGCGGTCGCCGGTGTAGCGCTCGTCGCCGAGCCAGGTGGACTCGGGGCCCCAGTAGACGTCCTCCTCGGCCTCCCAGACGTCGGCGCGGCCACCGGCGTAGCCGAACGTCGTGAAGCCCATCGTCTCCAGGGCGACGTTGCCGGCGAGGATCAGGAGGTCGGCCCAGGAGAGACTCTGGCCGTACTTCTTCTTGACCGGCCACAGCAGGCGGCGGGCCTTGTCGAGGTTTCCGTTGTCCGGCCAGCTGTTGAGCGGGGCGAACCGCTGCTGGCCGGCGCCGGCGCCGCCGCGGCCGTCACTGATGCGGTAGGTGCCCGCGCTGTGCCACGCCATCCGGATGATGAACGGGCCATAGTGGCCGAAGTCGGCCGGCCACCAGTCCTGCGAGGTGGTGAGCACCTCGGCGATGTCCCGCTTCACGGCCGGCAGGTCGAGGCTCTTGAACGCCTCGGCATAGTCGAAGTCCTCGCCGAGGGGGTTGGCCACGGCGGGGTTCTTGGCCAGGATCTTCAAGTTGAGCCGCTCCGGCCACCACTGGCGGTTGCCGCCGCCCTGGGTCGGGTGCGGGGCACGCCCGTGCGCGACCGGGCAGCCGGTCTCGCCCTCCGTCTTCGCGTCTACGACGATCGCGTCATTGTTCTCAGACATGGGATTCCTTCTGAAGTAGGCGGATCACGGGGGATTCATGAACTGCGCGCGGTGGAACAGGCGGGGCACAGGCCCCAGTAGATGACGTCGGCCTCCTCGATCGAGAAGCCGTGGTCGTCGGACGCGGTCAGGCAAGGAGCCTCACCCACCGCGCAGTCGACGTCGGCGACGACACCGCACGACCGGCACACGACGTGGTGGTGATTGTCCCCGACACGTCCCTCGAACCGGGCCGGGCTGCCGGCCGGTTCGATCCGGCGTACGAGCCCCGCCATGGTGAGCGCGTGGAGGGCCTCGTAGACGGCTTGGAGAGAGATGTGGCCAACCCGGTCGCGGACGCCGGCGGCCAGCGTCTCGACGTCGAGATGGTCGCCGTTCCTGACGGTTTCGAGCAGTGCGACGCGGGCGGCCGTCACCCGCAGGCCGGCACCGCGTAGTTCCTCGGCGGTGGTCGGGGTCGGGGAGGGGGTCATGCCGCCAAACCTACCGCCAAAAACACGACTAATCCAAGGGATTGAACGATACAAGTTTGGGTGCCATCTCATGCCTCCCCGGCATGGCGGCGCCCCGTCGATCCACGACACCCGGCGCGCCGGACCCGCCACCGACAGGCGGGTTACGGGGAAGGGTCGGCACGGCGAACGTCCGGAACGGCGAGGGCCCCCGGCCGGAGGTCGTGGTCTGTCGCCACGTCCGCCGCCGGGGGCCCTCGCCCGGAAGGCTCGTCGGCCTCACGTCGAATGAGGCCGGAGTGAGCGCGTCCTACATCTCGCCCCTCCGGTATCCCTCGCGGGTGACCAGATCGGCGAGCGCGGCCAGCTCCGCCGCGGGGGCGGGCGCGAGATCCGCCTCGGCCAGGCACCGCAGCGCCTGCTCGCGCTGCCAGCGGACGGCCTGCTCGGCCCAGCGGGGTCCGCCCGCCTTCTCGACCAGCCGGGCCGCCTCGGCCTTCTCCTCGGGGCTCAGCCGCTCGGGCCGGCCGAAGAGCTCGCCGAGCCGCCGGCCCGCGCGGGTGCAACTGCTCAGCGCGGCGGCCACCACCAGAGAACGCTTCCGCAGCGACCTCGCGCCCGACTCCCGCATGGCCCGCAGGTCGTCGACGAACTGGGCGGCGAGCCCGATGCGCCGCCCGAACTGCCGCAGCGCGGCGGTGGTGGCGGGATCGGCCCCGGCCGAAACCGCGCCGAGGGCGCACGCGCCGCCGTACAGCGCCCCGACCTTCCCCGACGACGCAGTCAGGCGCTCCTCGACCTCCGAGCCGCACGGCTGGAGGTCGAACCGTTCGTCGAACGCCAGGTCGGAGCCCTGCCAGGAGATCAGGTCGAGCATCGCCGCGCTGATCTCCGCGATGTGCGTGTGGCCGGTCAGCGATCCCATGCCGAGGACGAGCAGCGCGTCCCCGGCCAGGATCGCCTGAGACCGGCCGAACACGGCCCAGGTGGCCTGCCGGCCCCGCCGGGTGAGAGCGCACTCCATGACGTCGTCGTGGAGCAGCCAGGAATTGTGAACGAGGTCGATCGCGGCGGCCGGCGCGAGCGCCGACCGCGGGTCCGCTCCGAGGGCCTCGGCGCAGGTGAGCACGAGCGTGGAGCACATGTCTCCGCCCGTGTCCGCCATGACGGGCTCGCCGGTGGGTCCCCACCAGCCGAAGTGGAAGCCCGCCACCGTGCGCACCGGGTCGTCGAGCCGTTGTACGGCCTTGCGGAGCTCCGGTCCAACCAGCAGCCGAGCGCGGCGAAGCGCTTTTTCCGCTGCTTGTGCCACGTCTGCCACGTCCTTCGCGTCCGAGGTGGTCACCGCGTTCGCGACGTTCACTGCGGGAGTTCCGAGATCGACTGCGGATTCATCGATGATTGTCACTTCGACTACCCCCTTCTCACATCCGGCGTTGACGGTTGGGAAGTTCAGCCAGCCTGCTGGGCCCGCGGGCCCGGAACACCTCTCAACAAGAACAGGACCGCGACGGATCCGGCCAGTAGCGTCAGGGATCCGACTTCGAACGCGAGTGTGTAGCCCGACACGGCCGCCTCGGCGCCGCTCACGCCGGCGGCCGCCGACGAGGCCTGCTCCCGCAGCGCGATCGGCACGAAGACGGCGAGCCCCAGGGCGCCGCTGAGCTGCAGCAGCGTCGTGAGCACGCCGGACCCGAGGCCGGCGTCCGCCTGGGACACGTCGTGCATCGACGCCTGCTGCATGGCGGGGTTCGTCATGCCGAAGCCGACGGCGACGAGGACGGTCGCGGGCAGCAGATTCGCCCAGAATGAACCGTTCACGGGGAGCTGGGACAACAGGAACAGCCCGCCGGAGGCGACCAGCAGCCCGAGCGACATCGCGGGCCGCGGGCCGAACCGCATGATGATCTGCATCGAACCGAACAGGCCGCCCATGAAGGCCAGGCAGAACGGCACCCAGGCGACACCGCTCTCCAGCGGCGTGTAGCCCAGCACGTCCTGGACGTACAGGACGGTCATGAAGAACACCGCCGCCGAGACGCCGCCGATGACGGCCGTGACGCCGTTGGCGGTCAGGCGGACCCGGTTGCGGAAGAACCGCAGCGGCAGCAGCGGCTCGGCGACGCTCGACTCGACGATCAGCGCCACGGCCAGGGCGACCAGGCCGGCGGCCAGCGGGCCCCACACGCCCGCCGCGCTCCACGGCTGGTGGACGGCGGAGAGGAGGCCGTAGATGACGGCGAACAGGCCGCCGGTGATGAGCACCGCGCCGGCCCAGTCGATCCGCCGGCCGGTCGAGGGAGCCCGGCTCTCGTCGATGATCCTCGGCAGGGTCAGCAGCGGGATCACCGCCAGCGGAATGTTGATCAGGAAGATGAGACGCCAGGTCAGCAGGCCGGTGAACACGCCGGACAGCAGGACGCCCGCGCAGGCGCCGAGGCCCGACAGGCCCGCCCAGATGCCGAACGCCTTCGCCCGCTCCTTGTGGTCCTCGAACAGCAGGGCGACCATGGCGAGGCCGGCGGGGGCGGCCAGCGCCTCGGCCACGCCCTGGATCACGCGCCCGGTCAGCAGCATGCCGGGGCTCACCGAGAGGCCCGCGATGAGCGAGGCGACGGCGAAGGCGGCCGATCCGAGGCAGAAGACGCGGCGCCGCCCGATCCGGTCGGCCAGCCGCCCGCCGAGCAGCAGCAGGCCGCCCGCGGCGATCAGGTAGCAGTTGACGACCCAGATCAGCCCGTCGGCCGTGAAGCCGAGGTCCTTGCGGATCGACGGCAGGGCGACGTTAACGATGGTCGCGTCGACGTAAATGATGAACTGCACGAGTGCGAGGACGGCGAGGGCCTTCCAGCGGAGTGGATTGGCCCCGGTGCTCTCCGGCGCTCGGGTCTCTTTCGAGATGGTCATGAGGGTCACCTCCATCGGATGATGCGGGGTGGGAAACGGCGGCGGCCGTGAAACATACGGCGGCGGCCGTGCACCATTGCATCCGCCGACCTGGGCCCCGGTCCAACAACCCGGTTCCCTGATTGACAACGCATGGTTGTGGATCGGACGATTGGCGGCATGGACCTCGACATGGCGCTGGTCCGCGCGTTCGTCCTCTGCGCGGAGGAGCTCCATTTCGGGCACGCCGCCGAGCGGCTGTCCATCACCCAGCAGGCGCTGTCGAAGCGGATAACCAAGCTGGAGTCCGATCTCGGCCTCACCCTGTTCGACCGCTCGACCCGCAGCGTCGCCCTCACCGAATCGGGACAGCGTTTCCTGCCGCCCGCGCGGGAGGCGCTCGCCGCGGCCGACGCCGCCGTGGCCGCCGTCCAGGGCACCCCGCGGACCCTCCGCGTCGACGTCCTGCACGAACGCCTCGCGCCCGCGGTCATGGCGCGCAGGCTGGTGGAGAAGGATTCGGCGATAGCGGTCGAGCTCAGCTCCCGCCGCACGCTCACGCACGCGGTGCCCGCGCTGCTCCGCGGGGAGATCGACCTGACCTTCGGCCGGATCCACGGCCAGCAGCCCCGCGCGCTCACCCACCGGATCATCCGCCTGGAGCCGCTGCTGGTCGCCGTGGACGCCGACCACCCGCTCGCGGCGCTCGACGCCGTACGGCCCGCCGACCTCGCCGACTACGGACTGTGGACGCCGACGCCCGGCAGCGCGTCGGAGTGGAGCGGATTCGTCAGCCGCCTCGCGCAGACCTTCGGCTGTGTCCTGCGCTTCCCCAACGTGGACAACGTCACCGCCGAGGAGATCGTCGCCCGGTCGCGCGGCGCGGGCCCCGCCTTTCTCACCGGCACCGACGTGCAGAACCCGGTCGACCCGCGGGTGCGGGTGCTCGACCTGGTCGACCCGATGCCGGTCTACCCGTGGTCACTGGTCTGGCGGACCGCCGAACGGCATCCGCTGGTGGCCCACGCCGTCTCCGTGCTGACCGACCTGAGCGTCGCCGACGGCTGGTGCGACGCGCTGCGCCACCCGCACTGGCCGGAGGGTCTCGCCGCGTAACCGGTGTCCAACCCGGCCTCCCTACAGTCGCCGACCATGGCGACAGGTAGGCCCGCGCGCGTGCGCGAGCGGTGGCCGGAAGGAGATGGCTCCAGCATGGCGATTACCACCCCCGCCGAGAAGCTCGGCCCGCCCACCTCGGCGGGTCAGCGCCGGATGTGGCTGCTTCATCAGCTGGAGGCGGGGCGCACCGTGTACAACGTGGTGCTGCCCATCCGCCTGTGCGGCGAGCTCGACCGCTCGGCGCTGGCGGGTAGCCTCACCGACCTGGTGGCGCGGCACGAGATCCTGCGCACCACGTACAGGACGGCGAACGGCGAGCCGTTCGCCGTCGTCCGCACCCCGGAACCGGTCGCCCTCCCCGTGGCCGACCTGACCGGGCTCGACCGCTTCGCGCGGGCCCAGGCCGTGGAAGAGGCCTGCGCGGACCAGGAGAACGAGCCGTTCGACCTGGAGACCGGGCCGATCATCCGGGCCGAGCTGCTGCGGCTCGCCCACGACGAGCACGTCCTGCTGATCTGCGTGCACCACATCGCGATGGACGCGGCCTCGCGGCCCGTGCTGCTCGGAGAGCTCGCCGCCGGTTACAACGCGCGCCGCGCGGGCGGGGCCGCCGAGCTGCCCGGCCTGCCGGCGCAGTACGCGGACTACGCGGCGCGGCAGGTCGCCGAGCTGAGCGGCCCACGGCGGGACGAGCAGCTCGGCTACTGGCGGCGGCAGCTCGACCGGCTGCCGACGCTCGACCTGCCGACGGACCGGACCGCCCCCGAGGTGCCCTCCGGAGACGGCGGCTTCACCCGGGTGGACCTGGAGGACCACCTGCTGGAGTCGATGCGGGGCCTCGCCCGCGACGAGGGAGCGGAACCGGTGTCGGTGCTGGTGGCGGCCGTGCAGGCGCTGCTCTACCGCTACACCGGCCAAGAGGACTTCGCGGTCGGCACCACGCTCGACGGCCGCGACCGGCCCGAGCTGCGCGATCTGATCGGCTACTTCGCGAACACCGTGGTGCTGCGGGCCGACGTGTCCGGTGCGCCGACCTTCCGGGAGATGGTGCGCCGCGCCGACCGCACGCTGCGCGACGCCGTGACCAACTCCGGCATTCCCTTCGACACCCTGGTGCAGGAGCTGGCCCCGGAGCGCACCGCCGGCGGGCGGTCGCCGTTCTTCCGCGTCTACACCGGCGCCTACGACAGCTCGGAGGAGGCGCTGCGCTTCGACGGGCTGGAGGCCCGCGCCCTGCCGTCGGAGTTCTCCACGGCCCGGTTCGACCTGGGCCTGGTCCTCGACACCACCGCCGACGGCACGACCCTCGACTGCTCCTTCGACCTCGACCTGTTCGACGACGCGACCGCCGAGCGGCTGCTCGGCCACCTCCTGACGCTGCTGGAGTCGGGCCTGGAGCGGCCCGACGCCGCCGTGACCGGCCTGCGCATGCTCACCGGGCCGGAGCTGCACGACGTGCTGGTCACCTGGAACGACACGGCGGAGCCGTTCGACGAGGTCGTCTGCCTGCACCAGCTCTTCGAGGGCAACGCCCGCGCCCGGGGCGACCTCGTGGCGGTGGCGTGCGGCGCGGAGAGCCTGACGTACGCCGAGCTGGACGCCCGCGCGAACCGGCTGGCCCACCGGCTGCGGGCCCTCGGCGTCGGCCGCGACGTCCTGGTGGGCGTGTGCATGCCGCGCTCGGTCTGGCAGGCCGTCGCGGTGCTCGGCGTGCTCAAGGCGGGCGGCGCGTTCCTGCCCGTCGACCCCGACTACCCGGCCGACCGCGTCGAGTTCATGCTGAGCGACTCGGGCGCCTGGGGCGTGATCACGAGCACCCGGACGGAGACCGGGATCGACGCCCCCAACGTCCTGGTGGTCGACTCCGGCGACCTGGACGCCGAGCCCGCCGAGCCGGTGGAGACCGACGTCACCTCCGACGACCTGGCCTTCGTCATGTACACCTCGGGCTCGACCGGGCGGCCGAAGGGCATCGCGCTGCGCCACCAGGGGGCGGTGAACAACTACACCGACTTCAACCGCCGCTTCGAGGTCGGCCCCGGCGACAGCGTGCTCGGCGTCTCCTCCCCGAGCTTCGACATGTCGGTGTACGACATGCTGGGGCTGCTCGCCGCGGGCGGCACGCTCGTGCTGCCCGAGCCGGAGGCCGTCAAGGAGCCGGCCCGATGGGCCGAGCTCATGCACGAGCACCGCATCACGATCTGGCACTCGGCCCCGGCACTGCTGGAGCTGCTGGTCGAGAAGCTGGTCTCCGACGGCGCCACGCTGCCCCACCTGCGGCTGGCCCTGCTCAGCGGCGACTGGATCGCCGTGGGGCTGCCCGACCGCGTCCGCGCGCTCGCGCCCGTCCAGGTGATCGCGCTCGGCGGCGCCACCGAGGCGTCCATGGACTCGGTCATCTTCCCCATCGGCGAGGTCGACCCCGAGTGGAAGAGCATCCCGTACGGGGCTCCCATGGCCAACCAGACGACGTACGTGCTGGACCCGCACGGCTGGCCGCAGCCCGTCGGCATCCCCGGCGAGCTGTACATCGGCGGCGTCGGCCTGGCCCGCGGCTACGTCAACCGCCCGGAGCTGACCGCCGAGCGGTTCGTGACGCACACCTTCCCCGACGGCACCGCCGCACGGCTCTACCGCACCGGCGACCTGGCCAGATACCGCCCGGACGGCGTGGTCGAACTGCTCGGCCGGATGGACTTCCAGGTCAAGGTGCACGGCCTGCGGATCGAGCTGGGCGAGATCGAGGCGGCGCTGCGCAAGCACCCGGCGGTCACCGAGGCCGTCGTGGTCGCGCAGGGGGAGCGGGGCAACCACACGCTCGCCGGTTTCGTCACCGCCGAGCCGGGCGCCGACCGCGAGACGCTGGTGGGTGACCTGCGCGAGCACCTGCTCGCGGTGCTGCCCTCGCACATGGTCCCGGCCGTGCTCGAGGTCCTGGACGCCCTGCCGACCACGCCGAACGGCAAGGTGGACCGCAAGGCGCTGTCCGCCCGCGAGGTGGCCGGCGGCGGGGGCGGGCAGGGCCCGCGCAACCCCCTGGAGGCCCGCATCGCGTCCGTGTGGCGCGGTGTGCTCGGCACCGACGACATCGGCATCGACGACGACTTCTTCCGCATCGGCGGCGACTCGTTCGCGGCGGTGCGGGCGATGCTCGCCATCGACTCGTCCGTCCCGGTGATCGAGCTGTTCAAGAACCCGACGATCCGGGCGCTCGCCGTCCGGCTGCGTACGGCGGACACCGAGCCCCAGCGGCTGTTGCACGAGCTCACCCCGCGCGGCAGGCAGGCCCGCATCACCCTGGTCTGTCTCCCGTACGGCGGAGGGAACGCCATCGCGTACCAGCCGCTGGCCGACGCGCTGCCCGGCGACATGGCGCTGTGGGCGCTGAGCCAGCCGGGGTACGACCCGTCAGGCTCGTCCCGTGAGTTCCGGCCGTTCGAGGAGATCGTGCGTGGGGTGGCCGACGAGGTCGCCCAGCGGATCGAGGGGCCCGTACTGGTCTACGGCCACTGCGCGGGCACCGCGATGGCCGCGGCCCTGGCGCCGGAACTGGAGGCACGCGGGGTCGACCTGCGGGCGCTCTACCTGGCGGCGTCGCTGCCGGAGGCCGACCCGGCCGCGGCGCTGGCGATCGAACGGGCGACCGGCAACGAGGCGTGGGCGGAGCACCTGCGCAGCCTCGGCGGCCTGGACGGCGCCCTGGAGTGGGCGACGATCGACCACGTCATGGTGGCCGGCCGGCACGACCACGAGGGCGCCATGGAGTTCCACCTGCGCAGCCTGGAGCACCGGCCGGAGCCGATCCGTGCGCCGATCCGGTGCGTGTTCGGCGACGCCGACCCGGCGACGGAGGGCTGGGAACGGCGGTACACCGACTGGTCCAGGTTTGGCGAGGTGGAGTCCGCCGACGTCATCGAGGGCGGCCGGCACTACTTCGTCCGCGACCACGCCCCCCGGCTGGCCGAGCTCATCGCGGAGCGGCACGCTCCGGTGGAGGCGGCCAGGTGACGGCCCCCGCCCAGGTGGCCGGACAGCGAACCACGGTATGACGGGAGTCGTTACGATGCGCGTGCACAGGTGCTTCTCCGAGTGAGCGACCGGACCGAGGAGTGACATCCGTGGGAGCCCCCCGCACGCTGAGTCAGCGCGAGCTGACCGCCTCCCTGTTCACCCGGCAGCTGCTGCACCGCGACCAGGCCCTCACGGCCGAGGACGCGGTGCGGCGGCTCGCCGCACTTCAGGCGCAGTATTCGCCGTCGCCGCACATCGCGCTGCACGTACGCCTGCCCGAGTTCGACAAGAAGGACCTGGAGCGCGCGCTGGTCGACGGCGGCGTCGTCAAGTCGACCCTGATGCGCGGCACGCTCCACATCGTCGCGGCGGACGACTATCCCCACTTCGCCGCCGCCTGGCGGCGGCAGTGGCTGACCGAGATCCGCGGGCGGCACAAGAACGCGGGCGTGGACGAGGACGCCCTGCTGGGCAGCCTGGAGAAGTTCACCGCGGAGCCCCGTTCCGCGCAGGACCTCCGCGACCACGTGCACGACGTGACGGGCGGCGCGGTGCGCAAGGGCGACCTGGTGCACTACGCCCGCGCCCTGGTGCCGCTGGTGCACGTCGCCCCGTCGGGCCACTGGCGGGCGCACGGCAAGCCGTCCATGGTGCTCTGGCAGGGCGAGCTGGAGCCCGAGCCCGCGGCGACCGCCCGGCTGGTGAGCCGTTACCTCGCCGCCTTCGGCCCGGCCAGCCGCGCCGACATCGCCCAGTTCACCTACCTGCGGTACCGGCAGATCGATCCGGCCCTCGACGAGCTGGACACCGTCCGCTACACCGCCGAGGACGGCCGGGAGCTGGTCGACCTGGCGGACGCGCCGCTGCCGCCGCCGGACCTGCCGCTGCCCGTACGGTTCCTGCCCAAGTGGGACGCGGCGCTGCTGTCCCATGCCGACCGGACGAGGATCCTGCCGGAGGCCATCCACAAGGAGGTCTACAAGGCGATCAACGGCGAGTGCCTCGCGACGTACCTGATCGACGGGGTGGTCGCCGGCATCTGGGACCACAGCCGTACACGTGACGTGGCCACCCTGACCCTGCGCCCGCTGCGCCCGGCGGACGGCGGGGACGCCCTGATGGAGGAGGGTGAGCGCCTGCTGGCGTTCCTGGAGCCGGACGCGACGACACGGAAGGTCGAGATCGCCTCCTGACTCACGCGCGTCCCCTCGCCCGGGGCGCCTGGAAAATCGGATGCGAGGCGATCAGGCATGGGGTAGCTTCGGCGCCCATGGCCCCTCCTCGCATCCGTCCGCCCTTCGTGGCCGACGAACGCACCCAGCTCGTCGGCTGGCTCGACATGCAGCGCGCGATCGTCCACTGGAAATGCGAGGGGCTGTCCGACGAGGACGCGCATCGGCCGGTCCTGCCGTCCTCGCCTCTCATGACGATGGCGGGTGTCGTATCCCACCTCCGCTGGACCGAGAGCACATGGTTCGAGGTGCTCTTCTCCGGCCGCCCGGCTGACGGGCCCCAGTTCAGGGACGACCTCGAGGACGCCGACATGATGGTCGAAGGCGTCCCGCTGGCCCGGCTCCTCGACGAGTACGAACAGCAGTGCGCGGTGTCAAACAAGATCATCGCAGCCCATTCGCTCGACGAGGTGGGCCGGCACCCCGAGTTCCGTTCCGCGGCCGCCACTCTCCGCTGGATGGTGATCCACATGATCGAGGAGACCGCGCGCCACGCCGGTCACCTCGACGCCGTACGAGAGCTCCTCGACGGCCAGAAGGGCTATTACTGACCCGCGGTCCTTCCGTCCGCGGTCAGAGCAGCTCCGCCCACATGCGGCTGCGGCGCGCCCGGCGGGCAGCGACCGGCCTGGCCGGCGCGGGCTCCCGAGGCGGCGGGCCGGGCAGGTCCGCCACGCGCACGCCGGGATCGGCCGCGACCGCGGCGAGCAGCCGCTGGAACCCGTCCACCAGGCCGGCGGCCGTATCCGGATCGTAGAGCGCGGTGGCGTACTCCAGCCGCCCGCCGAGCCCGCCCGCGCCCGACTCCATGGTGAGCTCGGCGTCCATCCGGACCGTGCCGTTCGGGTGGGCGTCCGGGCGTAGCCGCAGATCGGGCGTCAGGTCGACGCCGTCGGCGCCCTGCGGCAGGTTGCCCAGGTTGAACAGCACTTGGAACAGCGGGTTGCGGCTCGGGTCGCGCCCCTCCGCCAGTTGCTCCACCATGCGGGCGAACGGCACGTCCTGGTCCTCCAGTGCGTCCAGCACCGACCCGTGCACGCGCGCCAGGACGTCCGCGAACGTCGCGTCCAAAGGCAGGTCCGCCCGTACGGGCAGGGTGTTCGCCAGCGGTCCCATGACGCCGTTCAGCTCGGGACGGCCGCGGCCGGCCAGCGGGACGCCCACGACGACCGACGGCGCGCCGCTCCACCGGGCGAGCAGCGCCTGGTAGGCCGCGAGCAGCACGCTGAAGAGCGTGACGCCGGAGCGGTCGGCCAGGGCGGTGAGGGCGGCGGCGACATCGTCAGGCACGGTGAAGTCCACCTGGGCGCCGGCGAAGGTCTGCGCGGCGGGCCGGGGCCGGTCGGTGGGGAAGGTGACGGACGGCGCGCCCTCCAGCCGTGTCCGCCAGCGGGCCAGCGGGGCGGCGTACTCGCCGGCGGCGAGCCGTTCGCGCTGCCAGGCCGCGACGTCGGCGTACCGGAGCTCCGGCGCCGGCCGCGTCTCGCCCTGATACCCGGCGCGCAGTTCGTCCAGGATCAGGCCGAACGACCAGCCGTCGAGGATGCAGTGGTGCGCCACCCAGACCAGCAGGTGCTCGACGGGGGAGAGCCGCAGCAGCGCGATCCGCGTCAGCGGGCCGGCGCCCAGGTCGAACGGCTCGCGGGCCAGCCGCAGCACGCGCTCCCGCACGGCCGCCTCATCCGGCAGATCCACGATCTCGACAGGCGGGAGCTCGACGTCGGGCACCTGGGTCAGCGCGCCGTCGCGCAGCACGAGCCGGGCGCGCAGCACGTCGTGGCGTGCGACGATCCCGTCGATCACGGACAGCAGCCGGGCCTCGTCGAGCGGCCCGCTCAGCCGGAACGAGAACGACACGTTGTACGACGGCTGGGCGGGGGCGAGCTGGTGCAGGAACCAGAGCTGCTCCTGGACGAACGACGCCGCCGCGGGGCCTCCGCCGCCGCGGGGCTCAAGTCGGGCGGCCGCGTCGGCGACCCCGGCGTTCCGCCGGAGTCTGCCCAGCAGACGCGCCCGTTCCGCGCCGGACAACCCGGCGAGCTTACGCAGGACCTCGGGGTCCACGGGATCGACCTCCTCACGGTGGCGCACCGGCAACACGCCGGCCATGCACCGGCACGACCGGCACCGCGACGTTAGGGAGACGCGGTTAGCGCCCGGTTACCCGGCTCCGCGGCCGGGTCCCGCGTTCACGACGGCGCGTACGGCCGTCCGCGACATGCCGGCCTTCCACTCAGGCGAGGCGCAGCGCGTGAACATCATGAATGCGCCTCGCTCAATCTTGGAGCCAGGCGCATCGACGCGGCTCTAAGCCAGAACCAGGTCCGTGCCGATGTCGACGAGTTGCACGGTGGACTCCTGGCGGGAGATGTGGATGGTCATCGTCCTCCCGTGCAGCTCCATGAGATCAAGGAGTAGTCCCAGGTGAGAGCTGTCGGTGACCCTGCAGTCATCCTCGTCCAGGGACACCGGGTCCTTCGTCGCCGCTCCCTGCCGGATCTGAGCGATCGCTATCTGCCACGGTCCGCCGACGGTATCCATGGTGGGCACGATGACGTGTACGGCGCCACCGAGCCGCGCTACCTTCGCCAGCACTTGCTGGAGCGTGTCGTCGCGGAACGCCACCAGGACCGGCGACTCCGCCTCAGGCGGGAAGGAAGCCGGAGTTCCCCAAAGAATGCCGTCGTCGGCGGCGATCTGGGCTGACTGGTACTTGTCCATGTACGGTTCGGAACCCCAAGCGGCGCCGGAGGATCAGGGGCGGCCAACGCGTAGTGGCGGCTGAGCAGGGCTATAGGGTAACCGCCGATGACCTGGGATGTTGGTGGTTTCGGCGGCCCTGATGTGCTAAGTCTCCGGCAGGTCGACATGGGATGCGATGCCGGTCCAAGGACGCCGTTTTCTGATAAGCAATCAAATTCGCTTAAATCGCGGTGCAGGGCCTGTCGTCGCCGGTCGCGACGGCGCGTAACCCGTCTTAAACCCACCGCATAACCCGTCCTGAACTCGGCGCTCCTAGCCTCCGGCACACTGACGCACGCCGATCTCTGGAGCGACCGATGGCAGTTACGGCGACATGCTCGCCCACCGACGCGCGCCGTTTCCGGTCGGACTACACGTCCTTCCGGGACCGCTACTTCTCCGGCGCGCTGACCGAGGCAGACTGGACGGACTGGTACGCGGAGAGACTGCCCGCGGTGCTGCGGCACGTCACCGAGCGGTCTCCGTTCTACCGGCGGCACCTGGCCGGCGTGGACGTCGCCGCGGTGACGCCGGCCGGTCTGGCCGAGCTCCCGTTCACCACCAAGGCCGACCTGCGGCGCGAGATGCACGCGGTCCTCAGCGGCACCCCGGCCGAGGCGGCGGTCTACTACGAGACGACCGGGACGACCGGGCCGTCGACCCCCTGCCCGCGCGGCCCCCTGGACATGTTCGCCAGCGACGCCCACGTGGAGGAGTCGTGGCGGCGGCTGTTCCGCGCCCGCTTCGGCGACCGCATGCCCGTCATCGGCCTCATGGGGCCGTGCGAGCTCTACGCGTTCGGCGACACCTTCGGCGACGCGGCGCGCAGGCTCGACGCGTGCCACGTGAAGATCTGGCCGGAGTCGCCGCGGGTCGGGTTCGCGAAGGCGCTGCGGCTCATGCGCGACCTGGACGTCGAGGTCGTCGTGTGCGCGCCCGCGCTGTGCCTGAGCCTCGCGAAGGCCGCGCGCTTCCACGGGTACGACATCGAGCGCGACCTCAAGGTCAAGCTCTTCCTCGTCCTCGGCGAGATCTGCACCCCGGCGTTCGCGGCGAACGTCCGGTCGATCTGGGACGCCGACGCCCTGCCCACCCTGTACGGCTCGCAGGAGGCGATGGCCATCGCCACCGGCTGCACGTACGGCAACCTGCACCTGTCCCGGCCCAACTACATCGCCGAGGTGCTCGACCCGGCCACGGGGGAGGTGCTCGGCGACCGCGGCGAGGGCGAGCTCTGCCTCACCATGCTGGTCCCCGGCATCAAGCCGCTCATCCGCTACCGGACCGGCGACATGGTGTCCCTCGACCGGCGCGGCTGCCCCTGCGGTCACCCCGGACCCGTGATCGACGTGGTGGGCCGGGTCGCCGACCAGGTCGTCATCGGGGGCGCCGGCTTCCGCGCCGACGACATCGAGATCGCCGTGCTCGACGGCGTCCGCGGCGCCCTGGGCTACCAGGTCGTCGTCGACGACGGGCCCGACGGCCGCGAGCGCCTCACCGTCCACCTCGACCTGCTGACCGACATCGCCGGCGACTCGGCCGCGGTGGCGCGCGGCGTGGCCGCCCGGGTGCGGGAGCGCTTCGGCGTCGAGGCGGACGTACGGATCACCGACGAGCTCGACCCGATCACCAACACCGGGTCGTTCGTCAGCTGGAAGGCCGCCCGGATGCTGGACAACCGGGCCGGCGCGGACAACGCCCACCGGGCCGCCGCGCGGGAAGCCGCCGGGCGGCAGGTGATCACGAGTTGAGCCGGGGGACGACGATGACGCACACCGCCGTCCGGACGTCGCTGCGCGTCCGGACCCGCACCTGGCCGGCCGGCCCGGCCGACCCGCTGACGATCTACACCGCGCTGGCCGACCGGTTCGGCCCGAGCGACGTCTACCTGCTGGAGTCGGTGACGGGACCCGAGGTGGACACCCGGGAGTCGTACGTCGGTTTCCGCGAGCTGCTGTCCGTCTCCGTGACGCGGGGCGTCGTGCGCGTCACCGGCCTGCCCGCGCTGGTGTCCGAGGTGCGCCGCCGCACGGACGGCCTGCTCGACGGCACGGGCGGCGAGCTCACCCTGCCCGACCCGCGCGGGCTGTGGGACGTGCTGCGGGCCGTCCACGCCTGCTTCGACGCCCCGGGATCGCGGTCGACGTTCCGCTTCGGCTTCCTCGCGTTCTTCGGGTACGACACCGCCCGCTACATCGAGGACCTGCCGTTCCTCATCGAGCAGGAGGCCGATCTCCCCGACGTCGCCCTGGTGCTCCACCAGGGGCACGTCCGCATCGGGGCGGGCGGGGACGCCGAACTCGTGCTGCACGAGTGCGACGCGTGGCCGGCGCTGGACGCCGCAGACCTGCTGCCGCTGCCCGCCCCGGCGCCCGCGCCGGGGGAGCAGGTGCCGGCGAGCCGGGCGACGGACGTCTCCGACAGCACCACCCCGGATCTCTACCACGACAGTGTCGGGCGGTGCCTTGAGCACATCGCGGCCGGCGACATCTACCAGGTCCAGATCGGCCACGAGTTCGCCATGCGCAGCGCGGCCGGCCCGGTCGACGTCTATCGCAGGCTGCGGGCGCGCAACCCGTCGCCGTACATGTATCTGGCTCCGCTGGCCGGGCACACGGTGGTCGGCGCGAGCCCCGAGCTGTTCGCCAGGGTGGAGGACGGGCTGGTCACGATGCGCCCGATCGCGGGGACGCTGCCCTGCGGGCCGGGTGACGAGCCGGACCCGGCCGCCGTGCGCAGGCTCCGGCAGGACCCCAAGGAGATCGCCGAGCACGTCATGCTCGTCGACCTGTGCCGCAACGACATCGGCCGGATCTGCGCGCCGGGGACGCTCGACGTGCCGCACATGCTCGTCGTCGAGCGGTACGCGCGGCTGCTCCACCTGGTCTCCACGGTGACCGGACGGCTCGACGCGGGCCTGGACGGCTACGACGTCGTCGCCGCGCTGTTCCCGTCCGGCACCATGACCGGCGCCCCGAAGGTCCGGGCCATGGAGATCATCGAGTCCGTCGAGAGCAGTCGCCGCGGCATCTACGCGGGGGCCCTCGGCCTGGTCGACGTCGGCGGCTTCGTCAACCTCGCCCTGTGCATCCGCACCCTCGTGCACGGCGACGGCGTCTACCGCGCCCGGGCGTCCGCGGGGGTCGTGGCCGACTCGACGCCGCAACGCGAGTGGAACGAGACCATCGCCAAGCTGGGCGCGGCCCACTGGGCGGTCACCGGAGAGGAGCCCCGCGCGTGAGAGTTCTCATCGTCGACGCGTTCGACAGCTTCGTGCACATCATCCGGCAGTACATGCACAGCGCCGGCGCGGACCCGATCGTGGTGCGCTCGAACGAGCTGAGCCACGCCGACGTGGTCGCGATGGACCCGGACGCGCTGGTGCTCGGCCCCGGCCCCGGTCACCCCCTGGTCTCCGGGCACGTCGAGCTGGTCCACGAGTTCGGCCATCGGCTGCCCATGCTGGGCGTGTGCCTCGGCCACCAGGCGATCGGCGCCGCGTTCGGCGGCCGCGTGGTCCGCGCGGACCACCTGATGCACGGCAAGACCAGCAAGGTGCTGCACGACGGCGAGGGACTCTTCGCGGGCATGCCGGAGCCGTTCGAGGCCACCCGCTACCACTCCCTGGTCGTGGCCGAGGACAGCGTGCCGGCCGACCTCGTCGTGACGGCCCGCTCGGCCGACGACGGGTACGTGATGGGGCTGCGGCACCGGACGCTGCCGATCGAGTCGGTGCAGTTCCATCCCGAGAGCATCTGCACCGTCGACGGACTGCGGCTGTTCTCCAACTTCGTGGGCATCGCCGCCCGCAAACCGATGACCATCCGCTGAGGCACACTGAGGGGAACATCGCCGTGAACGACACGTGGGCCGGCGGCCACTTCCACGAGCTCGTCGCCGACATGGCGCGGCGCCGGCCGGACGCGACGGCCGTCGTCCGCCGGGGCGAGAGCATCACCTACGGCGCGCTCGACGAGGCCGCGAACCGCCTCGCCCAGCACCTGATCCGGCTGGGCGGCGGGCCCGGCCGGCGGATCGGCGTCTGCCTGGAGCGCTCGATCGAGAGCGTCCTCGCCCAGCTCGCCGTCTTCAAGACCGGCGGGGCCGCGGTGCTGCTCGACCCCGAGTATCCGCGGCAGCGCCTGCGTTTCATGCTGACCGACGCCGGGGCCGCCGCGGTCGTCACCAGGGACGACCTGCGCGACCACGTCGAGGGCTGCTGCCCGATCGTCGAGGTCGGCGACCCGGCGTGGCGGTCCGCCCCCGCCGAGGACCCGGGTGTGCCGGTGGCCGACGAGACCGTCTGCCACATCGCCTACACGTCCGGCTCCACCGGTACGCCGAAGGCGGTGCTGCTGCGGCACGGGCCGATGCGCAACACCGTGAACGTGCTGCGGGAGCAGTGCGGGATCGACGAGGAGACCCGGGGAAGCTGGCTGTGCTCGCCCGGCTTCGGCCTGGTGGAGGTCGACCCCTTCCCGATCCTGGCCGCGGGCGGCACCGTCCTCATCCCGGAGCCGGACGTGGCGCAGAGCGCGGCGCAGCTGCGCGACTGGCTGGTCGAGGAACGGATCACGCAGTCGCTCGTGCTGACCGCCATGGCGGAACGGATCTGGAACCTCGACTGGCCGGACGGCACCGCCCTGCGGGTCATGCGCATCGCGGGCGAGCGGGTCCGCACCTGGCCCAGGGACGGCCTGCCCTACCGCGTGCTGAACGTGTACGGCTCGGCGGAGGCCAACGTCGTCGCCACCTGCGACCTCACCGAGATGGCCGCCGGCGTTCCCGCCGAGCGCAGGGGCGAGGTCCTGCCGCCCGTCGGCCGTCCGGTCGCCAACGTCCGCATGTACGTGCTGGACGAGAAGATGGCCGAGGTGCCGCCCGGGGTGACCGGCGAGCTCTACATCTCGGGGGCCAGCCTGTCGCAGGGCTACCTCAACCGGCCGGACGTCAACGGCGCGAAGTTCCTGCCCAACCCGCTGCCCGGGGATCCGTACCCGGTGCTCTACCGCAGCGGCGACTTCGCGCAGATGTGGGCCGACGGCACGGTGGAGATCATCGGCCGGACCGACGACCAGGTGAAGATCCGCGGCTACCTGGTGCACCTGGGCGAGGTGGAGAGCGTGCTCGCCGCCCAGCCCGGCGTCATGCAGTGCGCCGTCCTCGCCCGGGAGGACATCCCCGGCGAGCGCCGGCTCGTCGGCTACGTGGAGCCCACCCCCGGCGGAACCGTGGCGGTGTTCGCGCTGCGGCGCGCCATGTCGGAGCGGCTGCCCGCGCACATGGTCCCCGCCGCGTTCGTCGTGGGCGACCTGCCGACCACGGTGAACGGCAAGATCGACCGGGCCAAGCTGCCGCCGCCGTCGCGGGAGCGGCCCGACCTCGGCGTGCCGTTCGTCGCCCCGCGCACCGAGCTGGAACAGGTGCTCGCGGTGATCTGGGCCGACGTGCTCGACCTGGACGAGATCGGCGTCGACGACAGCTTCTTCGAGCTCGGCGGCGACTCGCTGCGCGCCACGCGGCTGCTGGCCGGGATGCGCGCGGAGCTGGACGCGGGACTCGACACGGGGATCGGCATGGCCGACCTGCTCAAGGCGCCCACGGTCGCCGGGATCGCCGCGCTGTGCGGCGAGCGGGCGTCGGCGCCGGAGGCCGTGCCGCCCGCGCTCACCCCCGATCCGGCCAGCCGGTTTGAGCCCTTCCCGCCCACCGACGGCCAGCGGGCGCAGTTCGCCGCCCCCGGCGGGCACGACCACCTCGAATGGCACCGCGACTGGCTCGACGTGGACGCGTTCAGGGAGGCGTGGGCGGCTCTGCGAACCCGGCACGACGCCCTGCGGACCGTGCGGCACGACGACGACTCCCTGGTCGTGCTCCCGCCGGAAGGTGTGGCCGGCGACGTGGTGGTGCGCGACCTGCGCGACCTGCGGCCTGAGGAGGCGGAGCGGTCGGCGGCCGCCCTGCGCGAGCGCTGGACGGCCACGCCGGTGCCCACCCCCGGGGCGCCGCTGCACGAGCTGACGGTCGTGCTGCTGCCCGGAGACGCCGTACGCGTCCTGCTGTCGGTGCACCGCGCGGTCGCGGACGCCCGGAGCGTCCACCATGTGCTCCTCCCGGAGCTGTCCGAGCTGTACGAAGACCCGGACGCCGCGCCGGCCGCGCTGCCCAGGCTGGAGGTGACCTTCCGCGACTGCGCCGGCCACGTCCAGCCCGGCAGGACGGTCCAGGGCACCGCGATCCCGGAAGCGGGTGACTCAGGCGCCAGGGAGCACCGGACGCACACCGGCGAGGCCTGGCAGTGGACCGCCCTGGCCACCCGTGCCGAGCAGACGGGCGCCACCCCCGCGGCGACGGTGCTCGCCGCGGTCGCCGAGACCGTGGCGGCACACGAGGGCTTCTCGCTGTTCGCCAACGAGCTCGGCCGTCCCCCCGTCCATCCGGGGGTGTCCGGGGTGGTGGGCGACTTCAGCCGCCGCACCCGGGTGCTGTCGGAGGGAGACGTGCCGGTGGTCGTGACGAACCTGCTCGCGCACCGTCCCGTCGCCTCCGGCGGCGCGTTCGCCGTGGAGGACCGCGGCGTGTTCGGCGCGCCGGGTGCGGCGGTCCACCTGCTGGTCCGGGAGACGGACGGCAGGCTCAGGCTCGACTGGGACCTGCCGGACGATCCCGCGGCCCGGCGGCTCGCGGCCGACTGCGAAGCGGCCGTCGCGCGCCTTTCCGTATCCGCCCAGCTAGTAGAGACAGGTAGGTAAGAGCGTGACGGTCGTCATCGTTATCGACGAAAGAGCGGATCAGGACCAACTGGACCGCGTCATCGACCTGGCCGCGTCCGCGGGGTCGGATCTGCGGGTGCACAACCGCGCGGTCCTGTCGGCGTCGGGAGACCGCGACGCCGTCGCGGCGGCGCTGGCCGCCGAGCCCGCGGTGCTGAGTGTGACCCGGATCCCCGCGCCCCACGTGCTGGCGTCCAGCGAGGCCAAGCTGGGCGCGCTCAGCACGGTCGCGCTGGGGGAGTGTCACATCGGGCCCGCCGGGTTCACCGTCATCGCCGGGCCCTGCTCGGTGGAGAGCGGCGAGCAGCTGCTGGAGATCGCGGCCGCGGTGCGCGACGCGGGCTGCCACGCCCTGCGCGGCGGCGCCTTCAAGCCGCGCAGCTCGCCGTACGCCTTCCAGGGGCTCGGCCGCGAGGGGCTGGAGCTGCTCGCCGAGGCCAGGGCGATGACCGGGCTGCCCGTGGTCACCGAGATCCTCGACGTGCGCGACATCGAGGACGTCGCGGATTCGGCGGACATGCTCCAGGTCGGCGCCCGCAACATGCAGAACTTCACGCTGCTGCGCGAGCTCGGCAGGCTGCGCAGGCCGGTGCTGCTCAAGCGGGGCCTGTCGGCGACCGTCGAGGAGACCCTGCTCGCCGCCGAGTACGTCCTGGAGGGCGGCAACGAGCAGCTCGTGCTGTGCGAGCGCGGCATCCGCACCTTCGAGAACAGCTACCGGTTCACGCTCGACGTGGGGGCGGTGGCCGTGCTGAAGGAGCGCACCCATCTGCCCGTGATCGTCGACCCGAGTCACGCCGCCGGCACGACCAGCCTGGTGATCCCGCTGGCCCTCGCGGCGGCGGCGGCCGGCGCGGACGGCGTCATCGTGGAGTCGCACCACGACCCGGCCACCGCGATGTGCGACGGCAAGCAGGCGCTTCCCGTTACCCGGCTGCCCGAGCTGATGAGCAGGCTGAGCCTGGCCACCGGCGCGGCCGGCCGCACGATGCACCCGAGTGTCGCGGGCCGGCGGAAGGTGCGCATGCTCAGGGGCGAGCCCGTCGGTGCCTTCCCGGTCGCCGCGGCCCGGTTCGTCGAGAATTAGTGGGATGTGGCCGGGGGCGGCTCAGGCCGGGCCGCCCTCGGCCGCCTCGAACCTCGTCGCGCCGCGCAGCAGCCCGGCGGCGTTCGCCTTGCGGATGGCGTCCAGCCGGGACACCGCGCCGAGCTTGCCGTAGATCTTCGTCAGGTGGCGTTTGACGGTCGTCTCGGCGATGTGCAGCCGGACCGCGATCTGGGAGTTCGTCAGGGCCTGCGCGGTCAGCTGCAGCACCTCCAGCTCGCGGTCCGACAGCGTCGTCCGCGGCTCGGGCGGGTTGCGCTTGAGCCGGTCGATGGTCTCCCGCGACACCGAGAGCAGCACGTTGCGCCCGTCGCGGGTCAGCGCGTGCAGGGCCGCGAGCAGCTCGCTGCGCGCGATGGTCTTCACCAGATAGGCCGCGGCCCCGCACCGCAGCAGCTCGTGGAGCAGACCGGGATCGTCGTGCATGGTCAGGATGGCGATGCGGGTCTCCGGGTGGAGCCGGGTCAGCTCGACCACCGTCGCCTTGGCGCCGGGACCCGGCATCTCCACGTCGAGGATCAGGATGTCGGGGCGGTGCCGGCCCACCGCGAGGATGGCCTCCGGCCCGGTCGACGCCTCCCCGACGACCTCGAAATCCCCGGTCGTGGAGATCATTTCGACCAGGCCCTGGCGGAACAGTGTGTGATCGTCCGCGACGACGATACGGGCGTGGGCGGGCGCGTTCACAGCGACCCCCTTGGGACATTCACAGCAACCCCCTCAGGAACGGGATGTGCGCCTCCACGGTGGTGCCCTGGCCGGTCCCGCTCTTCAGCACGAACCGCCCGCCGAGCAGCTCCACCCGCTCCCGCATCGAGGTCAGGCCGACGCCGGAGCGCCTGCGTGCCGTCTGCCGCACGTTGAAGCCCGTGCCGTCGTCGCGCACGGTCGCGCTCAGCATCACGTCGGTCACGGTCAGGCCCACGCTCAGCTCGGTGGGCGAGCCGTGCAGCAGCGAGTTGTGGATGGCCTCCCGCACCACGAGATAGACCTCCTCGGCGATCTCGGGCGGCACCGGGAAGTGCTCGTCGCAGGAGAACTCGATCCGCACGTGCGCCGGCACCTCGGTGCGCAGATACTCCGCCACCGCCTCGCCGAGGCCGTGCTCGAAGGCCGTCTCCCGCAGCTCGACCGACATCCGCCGGACGCTGTCGAGCACCTCTCTCACATACGACCGGGCGTCGCGCAGCTTCGCCTTGGCCCGCGCCGGGTCGGTCTGGGCGTACACCTCGTGCAGCTCGATGCTCTGCAGGGCGATGCTCATCGTGTGCGCGATGCGGTCGTGCAGCTCGCGCGCCATCTGGTGACGCTCCTCGATCCGCGCGTTGTTCGCCTTGCGGAGCAGGTAGCTCAGGTAGTTGCCGGTGTCCTCACCCAGCCACTCCATGATCAGGCGGTGCAGCAGGCCGGCGATGGCGACCTGGTTGTGCGGCAGGTCGCCGCCGGGCAGCTCGCGCAGCAACACGGGCAGCGCCGCCTGGAAGAGCGCCCGCGCGGCACGGAGCGACTCCCGGGTGTGCACCACCTCCAGCCCCGACAGCGTCCCCGGCCCCGCCGCCTCGTAGCTCGCGGCGGCGCCCGCCTCCACGGCGGCGCCCATGCCGTCCGGACCCATGCCACCCGGGCCCATGCCGTTCGCGTTCATGCGGAGGTACTGGTCCGCGACCACTCGCACCAGTGCCGCCGCCCGGGTCAGCAGCATCGCCATGGTGACTCCGCCGTACATCGCCTCGCTGTCCTCACGTGCGAGCAGCGATTCGTACGCGCAGAGCACCTCCTGCAGGGCGGACTCGGGCAGCGCCACAGGCGTATCCGACGCGCGATCCCCCATGGAACCCCCCAAGGGTAGGCCGATCGGACCGACATAGCGCTCCGGCTAAATAGTAGCTGCCATATACCCCCAGAGTTGGATAAAACGCCAGGTCAGGATCACTATGCTCTTTACCGTTTGTCAGTGCGTGATTCATCTCAATATATGAACCCCCCATTACGGGTGACCGAATGGGTGCCGCAAACGTTTTCGGCGCGCTGACCGGGGAGAAGCAGCCGCAGGCCGGACGCCTGTTTACCGCCATTCAATCGCCGGTGGGGGCGCTCGCCATACCGGCGTCTCACGCTGTTTCCAGGTACTACTACCTACGTATACCCCCCCGATGACACCTTCGGGTCGAAGTCGCGCGGTGGGGTCGTGCCTACCTTGAGGGGCCCCTGTGCAACCCCTAACTTGGCCATCAACCGTGACAAATGTGACGCCGATCGGCGCTCGCAGGGATCTCAACAGCAATTACGAGAGGGAAGGGGCTGCGCATGTCATCACCGAGAGCAACGACGACGTCCGTGCGGTCAGCCGGCGCAGCTCTCGAGGTGCACTGCATGGGGGCGTTCTCCGTCCAGTTGCACGGCGCCCCGGTACGACGGTGGCACGCCGGCAAGGCGCGCAGCCTGTTCCAGTATCTGCTCGTGAACCGCGGGCGTGTGGTGCTGCGCGACACGCTGTACGAGGTGCTGTGGCCGGACCAGGAGTGGTCGCCGGGCTCCAGCTCGCTCAAGGTGGCCGCGCACGCGCTGCGGCGGATGCTGCTGGAGAGCGGGGCGCCCGCGCGGATCGAGCACCAGGACTTCGGCTACGTCCTGCGGGCCGAGGACGTCTGGGTCGACGCCGAGGAACTGCAGGCGTCGTTCTCCGCCGGCCGCGTCGCCGAGCTGCGGGGCGACCACGAGACCGCCGCAGCGCGCTACCGGCGGGTCGCCGCGCTGCACCGCGGCGACTACCTCGCCGGGGAGACCGCCGACTGGGTGTACGAGCAGCGCGAGTGGTACCGGTCGCTGGCGCTGCGCGCGCTGACCTACCTGCGCGGTCAGGCCCTGGCGCGGAACGACTACCCGGAGGTCATCGAGTGGTCGCGCCAGGCCCTGGCGATCGACCGCTACCAGGAGGAGACGTACCAGGCGCTGATGATCGCGCACGGCCGGCTCGGTGAGCTGGACCGCGTCCGGAGCTGGCACGAGCTGTGCGTCCGCAGGCTGGGCGAGGAACTCAACCTGGAGCCCACCGCCGAGACCGCCCGCATCCTCGCCAACGCCATGCAGGGCCGGCTGCGCTCGTCCGCCGCCTGATTTCCGGCACACACCTCACCCGCCGTACACACCCCGTCTGAGCGCGCCGCCATCGGGGCGCCGTCATCGGAGAGAAGGAGGAGCACGTGAGCGTCACCCAGCCCATCAAGATCCTCGCCATCAACGCCTCGGAGCGCAAGGACGGCAACAACACCGTCATCCTCGACTACGCCAGGCGCCTGCTCGCCATGCGTGGCGCCGAGCTGGAGGTCGTCCGGCTCTGGGAGCTCACGATGACGCCGTGCGGCCCCTGCGGCGACTGCAACTTCCGCACCACGCCCTGCGAGGTCCGCGACGACGTCGCCGGTGTGGTCGAGCGCATGGTGGCCGCGGACGGCATCATCTACGCGACGCCCATCCACGGCTACAGCGCCGCCCCGCTGATGCCCGCGTTCATCGAGCGCTCCGGCACCGGATATCTCCGGTTCGACCGGCGCCTCACCAACAAGGTCGCCGGCGTCATCGTCACCGGCCGGCGGTACGGCCACGTGGAGACCTTCTCCAACCTGGTCCTCAACGCGCTGCTGAACCGCATGATCGTCGCCGGGTTCGGCTTTCCCTCCGTCGCCTTCGGCAACCAGGTCGGCGAGGTCCTGGAGGACGAGGAGGGCATGGAGATGATCACCCGGATGCTCAACCGGATGGTCGACCTGATCACCGTGCTCCGCGAGCACCGCGAGCTGACCGGCCACGACGCGCTGGCCGTCGAGGTGCCGAACGAACGCGCCAGGGCCTGACGCCCCCCTCCCTCCCCTCCACCGCGCAACAGCGCCGCGCAACAGCAAGGAGTCCGCGATGACCGCCCTACAGGAGCGCGCCCGAAAAGTAGTGCTGTCCACGGTGTCGTCCGACTCGCACACGTGGAACCTCGTCTTCCTGCAGCTGCTGCTGGAGGAGCACGGCTTCGAGGTCGTCAACCTCGGGCCGTGCGTCCCGGACGAGGTGCTGCTCGACGCGGTGCGCGAGCACGCCCCCGACCTGGTCGTGATCAGCACCGTCAACGGTCACGGCCATCTCGACGGCGCCCGCGTGGTGCGCCGGCTGCGCGCCGATCCCCTGACGTGTTCCGTCCCGGCCGTCATCGGGGGCAAGCTCGGCATCCGCGGCGCGGGCGACCGCGACAAGGTGCACGCGCTGATCGAGGCGGGTTTCGACGCCGTCTACACCGACTCGGCGGACGCGGACGAACTGCCCGCCCAGCTCGAACTGCTGGCGGCCACCGGCACTGCCGGTCGGCGGACACCCGAGCGCGTGGCATGAGCGGGACACCGGACCTCCAGGAACACGTCAGGCGCGCGAAAGAGGCCGGCAAGCTGGTCGTCCAGCCCCGGATGGGCTTCGCGGCCCCCGAGGAGATGGCGCTCGGGCTGCGCGCCGTCGCGCGGGCGCGGGCGACCACCATCGGCACGATCACGCTGGACAGCTACACCAGAGTGGGCGACCATGTCGGCGCCCGCCGCGCGCTGGGCGCGGGCCACCCGCTCAACGGCTACCCGATCGTCGCGCACGGCGCCCACCTGACCGAGGCCGTCGCGGCGTACGCGGTGGACGACCGGACGCCGGGCGCGGAGCCGATCCCCGTGCAGGTGCGGCACGGCTCGGCCAACCCGCGCGCCATCTTCCGCACGGCCATCATGGCCGGGCTCACCGCGAGCGAGGGCGGACCCGTCTCCTACTGCCTGCCGTACGGACGCACCCCGCTCGCCGAGTCGGTGCGCAACTGGGACGCGGCCGTCGTCGAGCTGGCGGACGGCGCCGGGGAGCGCGGCGCGCGGGCCCATCTGGAGACCTTCGGCGGGTGCATGCTGGGACAGTTGTGCCCGCCGTCCCTGCTGATCGCGCTCAGCGTGCTGGAGGGGCTCTTCTTCGCCCAGCGCGGCATCCCCACGGTCTCGCTGAGCTACGCCCAGCAGACCAACCCGGTGCAGGACGTCGAGGCCCTGGCGGCGCTGCGGCTGCTGGCCGGTGAGGTGCTGCCGTCCCACGTGGACTGGCACGTCGTCCTCTACACGTACATGGGGGTGTTCCCGCGCACCGCGGGCGGGGCGGGGCGGCTGCTCGACGCGAGCGCCGAGCTGGCGGTCCGCGGCGGGGCCGAGCGGCTGATCGTCAAGACCGCGGTCGAGGCGGACCGCATCCCGACGGTGCCGGAGAACATCGCGGCACTCGAGCGGGCCGCGCGCGTGGCCGACCTGGCGACCCGGACGGTCTCGGCCGTCCCCTGGGCCGCCGATGCGGACTGCTCGGAGCTGCTCGACGAGGCGCGCGCCCTGGTCGCCGCGGTCGCCGACGGCGGCGACGTCGGCAAGGCCCTGGTCCGCGCCTTCGCGGCCGGCGTGCTGGACGTGCCGTTCTGTCTGCACCGCGACAACCTCGGCCTGACCCGGACCCGGATCGACGACGACGGGCGGCTGCGCTGGGCCCACACGGGTCGCCTGCCGCTGCCCGCGCCGGCCCGATCCGACGGCCGGATCGGCGCCCACCGGCTGCTGTCGATGCTGCGGTTCACCGCCGACGGGCACGACCGCGCCGCGCTGCGGGAGCGTACGCCGCGCGCGCTGCCCGCCGACCGGCCGTACCGGGTGGCGGTGGTCGGCAGCGGGCCCCGGGGCCTGGCCGTACTCGAACGGCTGGCCGCCCGGCTGATCGCCGACCCGCCCGACGGCCCGGTGGAGATCCACCTGTACGACCCGGTGGAGGTCGGCTGCGGCCGGATCTGGCGCACCGACCAGCCGCCGTGGTTCCTGATGAACACGGTGGCCGGTGAGGTGACCATGTTCTCCGGGCCGCCCGACGGCGGGCCCGCCCGGCCCGGCGCGGGGCCGTCGCTCGCCCAGTGGTGGCAGGAGACCGACCCCGCCTGCCCCGGCCCGAACGGCTACGCGCCGCGCCCCCTCTACGGCCGCTACCTGCGCTTCCTGCTCGACACCGTCGAACGGTCGCTGCCGCCCCGGGTGACCCTCGTCCGCCGCCGGACCGAGGTCGTGGACCTCGTGCCGGATCAGGGCGGCTACCTGTTGCGCGCCGCGGACGGCGAGTCGCTGCGGGCCGACCGGGTGGTTCTCGTGACGGGCCATCCCCGCCCCAGTCTTGACTCGGCCCAGCAGCGCCTCGCCGACTTCGCCGCCGACCGGCCCGAGTTGCTCTACATCCGCGGCGACTCGGCCTCCGACATGCCGCTCGACCGGGTGCCGGCCGGCGCGAAGGTCGGCGTGCTCGGCCTCGGCCTGTCGTTCTACGACGTGATGGTCGCGCTCACCATCGGCAGGGGCGGCCGGTTCGAGGAGGACGGCGGCGCGCTCCGCTACCTCCCCTCGGGAGCCGAGCCGGTCATCGTGGCCGGGTCGCGCAGCGGCGTCCCGATCCCGGCCCGGGGGCGCAACCAGAAGCCCAGCAGGTATGCGTACCGGCCGCGGGTGTTCACCGCGGACCGGGTCCGCGCGCTGCGCCGCGCGGGCAGGATCGACTTCCGCGCGGAGGTGCTGCCGCTGCTGACCGCCGAGATGGAACTCGTCTACTACGCGACGGAGATCCGCGGGCGGTTCGGGGAGGACGTGGCCGAGCGGTTCGCCGCCGAGGCGGCGGCCGATCCCGCGTCGATCGAGTCGCTGGCGGCCCACTTCGGCGTGGCCGACCTGCCCCGGCTGGACCTGGACGCGCTCAGCCGGCCGTTCGCGGGCCGCGGGTTCGCCGGACGCGAGGAGTTCACGGCGGCGCTGCTCGACCTGATCGACGACGACCTGCGCCACGCCGAGCAGGGCAACGTCGACGGTCCGGTGAAGGCGGCCTGCGACGTGCTCCGGGACACCCGGGGCGTGCTGCGCCTCGCGGTCGACTACGCCGGGCTGACGCCCGGTTCGCACCGGGGCGACTTCCTGTCGTGGTTCACGCCGCTGGCCTCCTTCCTCGCCGCCGGGCCGCCGCTGCTGCGGCTGCGGCAGACGAGGGCGCTGATCGAGAGCGGCGTCCTGGTGGTGGTCGGGCCGTCGGTCACCTTCGACGCCGACCCGGCGAGCGGCCGGTTCACGGCCGTCTCGCCGCAGGTGGAGGGGGCGCGGATCGAGCTCGACGCCATGATCGACGCCCGGATCCCCGCGCCTCACCTGGACCGCGACCTCGCGCCGCTGCCGTCGCGGCTGCGCGAGGCGGGCCTGTGGACGGGCTACGTGAACACCCACGGCGACGAGCGGTTCGAGACGGGGGGCGTGGCCGTCACCGGCGCCCCCTTCCATCCCGTACGCCGCGACGGCCGGCCGGAGACGGGCCTGCACGTCCTGGGCATCCCGACCGAGCACACGCGCTGGTTCACCCAGGTCGGCAGCGGCCGGCCCGGTTCGTGGGGTGAGTTCGTGCGCGACGCGGACGCCATCGCGGCCGGACTGATGAGCGGTCTTCCCGCGACGGACAGGGCGGACAGGGCAGACAAGGCGGAGAGGGCGGGTGAGTTGCTGTGACCGCATGGGACACCTGGTCGGGGCCCGTGGCGGCGCCCGTTTCGGGGCCGGTATGGGAGACGGGGCCGGACACCGCACCGTGGACCGCGCCGGACGACGCCTACTGGGGTCCACGCCGGACCCCCGCCCACGCCGCGTTCCGGGCGGCGCGTGACGTGCTGCTCGAACACCGCGACGACATCGACGCGGCCCGCGCGCGGTTCGACTGGCCGCGCCCGGCCCACTTCAACTGGGCGCTGGAGTGGTTCGACGTGATCGCCGCCGGCAACGACGCCCCCGCCCTGATCCTCCTGGACGGCGCGGGCGGCGCCACCGAGGTGAGCTACGCCGAGCTGTCGCGCGGCTCCGACGCGGTGGCGGCGTGGCTGTGCGCCCTCGGCGTCCGGCGCCGCGACCGGGTGCTGATCGCGCTCGACCAGCGGCGGGAGCTGTGGGAGGTCATCCTGGCCTGCCTGAAGATCGGCGCGGTGGTGATCCCGACGTACACGAGCCTGACCCCGCCCGAGGCGGCGGACCGCGTCGAGCGCGGCGGCGTGCGGCACGTCGTCTGCGCGTCGTGGCTGACCCACCTGTTCCCGGTGCGGGCGGGAGGCGGGGCGCGGATCGCCGTGGGCGAGCCGGTGGACGGCTGGCTCCGGTACGACGAAGGGGCGGCCCACCCCGGGCGGTTCGTGCCCGCCGAGCCGACGCCCGCGGACGACGTCGCGTTCTGCTACTTCACCTCGGGCACGACCTCGGCGCCGAAGCTGGTCGCCCACACGCACGTCAGCTACCCCGTCGGGCACCTGTCGGGCCTGTACTGGTCCGGCCTGACGCCCGGCGACCGGCACCTGAACGTCTCGGCGCCGGGCTGGGCCAAGCACTCGTGGAGCAGCCTGTTCGTGCCGTGGAACGCCGAGGCCGCCGTCGTCGCGCTGCCCCCCGGCCCCGTCCCGGCCGAGCGCCTGCCCTGGCTGCTCGCCCACCACGAGGTGACGACGTTCTGCGCGCCCCCGAGCACCTGGCGGGCGATGCTCCCGGCCCTGCTGGACCCGCTGCCCGCTCATGGTGGCCCCGGCCCGTTCCCGGCACGGCCGCGGCTGCGCGAGGCGCTCAGCGCGGGCGAGCCGCTGGACGGTCGCGTGGCCGAGGCGGTCGAGCGGGCATGGGGCGTCGCCGTACGCGACGGATACGGGCAGACCGAGACCACCGGGCTCATCGGCACCTCGCCGGGCCTCGGCCGCCGTCCCGGATGGCTGGGCAGGCCGCTGCCGGGATATGACATCACCCTCCGCGATCCGGAGACCGGTGAGGCGGGAGACGCCGGCGAGGTGTGCGTGGAGCTCACCCCGCGGCCCGCCGGTGTGATGCGCGGCTACCTCGCCGCGGACGGCGGCGTGACGGCGCCCGGCGGCGGCTACTACCGCACCGGGGACATGGGCGAGCGGAGCGAGGACGGCTGGATCCGCATCCACGGCCGCCGGGACGACGTGTTCAAGTCCTTCGACCGCCGTGTCTCGCCGTACGAGCTGGAGGCCGTGCTGCGCCGGCACCCCGCCGTGGCCGACGCGGCCGTCGTGCCGCGGCCGCACCCGGTCGGCGGCGCCGTCCCGCACGCCGTCGTGGAGCTGGTCCGCCCCGGCGACGGCGGCCCGGAGCTCGAACGGGAGCTGCTCGCCCACGTCGACGCGCACGTGACAGAGGACCTGCGGGTGCACTCCGTGCAGGTCAGTCCCCGGCTGCCGCGCACCGCCTCCGGCAAGGTGCGCAGGGCGGCCATCCGTATCTGACTCAGGGTGCGACCCAGGACCTGACCCAGGATCCGATCCAGGGAGGAGAGACCGGAGATGATGGAGACGGCACAGCAGAGGGACGTTCTTGTCGTCAGAGACCTGCTCAGCGCCGAGGGCCGGGAGGCCGTGGCGTGGGAGCGGTGGGTGCAGCCCGGACGGGAGGGCGTCGACATCCACACGCTCTACCGCACCGGTCAGCAGGCCCACGCGTTCCTCGTGCGGTTCGGCCCCGGCGCCCACGGCGACCTGCACGAGCACCTCGACTACGAGATGATGTTCGTGCTGGACGGCGAGCTGGTCAACGACAACGGCGACCGCTACGGCGTCGGCGACGTGATCGTCGAGGAGCCGAACAGCGTCCACCAGGTCAGTTCAGATTCCGGCTGCACGCTGCTCGTCGTGCGTGAGGCCCCGACCCGTCCGGTGAGGTGACGGCATGCCACTGGTCCGCATCGACGTTCTCGACGAACGCGACGACGACACCCTGGCCGCGATCGGCGACGCCGTTCACCTGGCCATGACGGAGACGATCGACGTGCCCGCCGACGACCTGTTCCAGGTGATCAACCGGCACCCGGCGGGTCACCTCCGCTACGACCCCGGCTACATGGGGATCCGGCGGGACAACGGCATCGTCTTCATCGCGATCACGATGCGCGCCGGGCGCACCGTCGAGCAGAAGAAGGCGCTCTACCGGCGCATCACCGAGCTGGCCGCCGACAAGGCCGGCGTCGAGCCGCGCAACGTGCTGGTCTCCATCACCGAGAACGAGCTGGTGGACTGGTCGTTCGGCAACGGGGACGCCCAGCTCCTCGGCTGACACGCCGGCACCGGCACACACCGGCACACACACCGGCACGCACCGCGGGGCCGCCTCGTCCGAGGCGGCCCCGCGGCTGTCAGCCCGCGCCGCCGGCGCTGCCCGTGCCCCACAGGTCCAGGGCCGCGTACGCGGGCTGCCACTCGTTCCGATAGGCCAGGCGTGCCGGTTCGGGCAGCGGGGCCAGCATCACCGCGATGGTCCGCTCGCTCGCGCCGTCCAGCATCCAGGGCAGGATGCGCGGGGCGTCCGGGCCGACCAGGCGAGCGTTGACCTGGCCGAAGTGCTGCCACTGCGGCTCGGTGACGGTCGCCTGGATCAGCGGCAGCGCCTCGTCCTCCTCGTGCTTGAGGTGCCCGCTCAGCCCGGTGGCCAGGGCGTCGGTGAGATCGCCGATGCGTTCCGGCCCGGACTCCCGGCCGCGCAGCGCGGCGTCGATCTCGGCGTCGATCGCGTCGATGAGCGGGTCGATGGCCTCGTGCTCGGACTCCATGGCCGCCAGCAGGGCCAGGTCGTCGGGGCGGCCGGCCACGGCCTCGCGCATCGCCGGCCAGAGCGCGTCGTCCTCGGCGGTGTGATGCACGTGCAGTGACTTCTTGAACAGCTCCCAGCCGACGGCGGCGCCCAGGATCCGCCGAGGGTCGTCATCGACCCTGGCCGTGGTCCGGGCGAGGTGTTCCAGCTCCCGCCGCAGCGCGTCGTGCGCGGCGTACATGGCGGTCATGTCGAGCCTGTCGCTCATGGTTTCTCCTTCGGTTGGCTGATGGTGCCCGGACCGGGTGATTCAGGCGCCGCTGATGCGATCACCAGCCGTAGGGGCCGAACCGTCCCCAGGCGACGAGCGCGGCCAGCACGATGAGAACGGTGGTCACCGCAACTCCGGACGGCTCCCGGCGGCGGAGATGCAGCCCCGCCGCGAAGATCATCATGACCGCGATCCCGGTCGCGGCGATCGGTGTCAGGACGGTGGCGACTCCCGTGGCGGCGGGCGCGATCAGCCCGATCGCGCCGAGCAACTCCAGCACGCCGATGAGCCACACGGTGGCCGAGGACATGTCCCGGACCCACGGATATCTCCCGGCCAGCCTGTCCTTCGGCTGGGCGAGTTTGCCCAGGCCGGAGAGGGCGAGCAGACCGGCCACGATCGCCTGCACGATCCACAGGAACACGTTCATCGGCGGAGGCCCCCGTGGCCCGCCGATGTCGAGGGCGTGATCACGCGGAGCCTCCCGGAAGCACGCCGAGCTGCCGCATCAGCCCGGCGACGTCGACGACACCCCAGGTCTCGGCGATCCGCCCGTCCGCGAACCGGAAGATGAAGATCTCGTTGTAGGCGACGGACCTGCCGGTCGGCGGGAGGCCCATGAAATCGCCCCGGTGGGTCCCGGTGACCGTGTTCCGGCAGACGAGCCGGTCCCCTTCCGCGATCATGTCCTCGACCTCGACGTGCAGATCGGGGAAGGTTTGGAAGAGCCTCGCCCACACGTGCTTGAGCGCCTCCGCGCCCGTCGCGTCGATCGGCAGCGGCGTGCGGATCAACGCGTCCGGCTCGACGATCTCGTCGATCGTCTTCGCTATGAGCTCCATGTCGCCGCTGTTCACGGCGTCATGGAGGCGGCCGAACGCCGCCTTTTCGCGGGTTTCCTGGGTTGCCGACACGTGGCCCCCTTTTCGGGTCGTCGTTCCGTCGTTCCTGTTTTGGAGACGAACGGCGATCCGCCCGCGGGACACCCGGGTCAGAGATCTTCGAGCCGCCGGGTCAGAAACCGCCGCTCGGGGGTCGAGGCGGCCAGGGCGAGCGCCCGCCGGTACGCCTCCCGGGCCTCGGTGTCGCGGCCGAGACGGCGCAGCAGCTCGCCTCTGGTCGAGTGGAAGTAGAGGTAACCGTCCAGGTCGAGGCGGTCGACGGCGCGCAGCGCCGCGGCGGGGTCGCCGGCCTGCGCGAGCGCCACGGCGCGGTTGAGCTCGATGACCGGTGAGCCGGTGAGCCGGGCCAGCCGCCCGTACAGATCCGCGATCTGCGGCCAGTCGATCCGCTCGCGGGTCTGCAGCGACGCGATAGCGGCCTGGACGACGTAGGCGCCGCGCCCGCCCAGCGCGATCGCCCGGTCGAGCACCGCCCGGCCCGCCGCGATCTGCCGCGTGTCCCACAGCGAACGGTCCTGATCCTCGAGCAGCACGAGATCGTCGCCGGAGAACCGGGCCCGCCGCCGAGCGTGGTGGATCATCATCAGCGCGAGCAGGCCGTGCGCCTCCGGTTGGTCTGGCATGAGCGCGGTGAGCACCCGGCCCAGGCGGATGGCCTCGGCGCCCAGGTCGACCCGGCCGCGGTAGCCCTCGTTGTAGATGAGGTAGACGACCGCGAGCACCGCGTCGAGCCGGTCGGGCAGCAGGCGCGCGTCGGGGACCGCGAACGGGATCCCGGTCGCCTTGATCTTGTTCTTGGCCCTGGTCAGGCGGCGCTTCATGGTCTCCTCGGAGACCAGGAACGCCCGCGCGATGTCGGCGGTCTCCAGGCCGCCGAGGGCCCGCAGCGTGAGCGCCACCTGCCCGTCCAGCGGCAGCGCCGGATGACAGCAGGCGAAGATCAGCTCAAGCCGTTCGTCCTTGATGGGGGTGTCGTCGAACTCGTCCATGACGGCCTCGGGCGCCGGTAGAAGGTGGATCTTCTCGGCCAGGGTGCGTTCCCGGCGGATCCGGTCGATGGCCCGGTTGCGGGCCGTCGTCACCAGCCACGCGCCCGGATTGGCGGGCAGGCCGGACTCCGGCCAGCGCTCAGCCGCGATCGTGAACGCCTCCTGTGCGGCGTCCTCGGCCCTGTCGAAGTCGCCGAGGAACCCGACCAGCGAGGCCAGCACCCGGCCCCACTCGTTCCGGAAGACCTCCTCCAGCACGGTCAGCGCGGCACCACCGGCCGGATCTCCACCACGCCGCCGGCCCGGGCGGCCGGGACGCGGGCCGCCATCTCGATCACCTCGTCGAGGTCGGCCGCCTCGACCAGGCAGAACCCGCCGAGCACCTCCTTGGTGTCCGCGAACGGGCCGTCGGTCAGCAGCGTGCGGCCCCCGGCCACCCGCACGCTGGTGGCCGTCTCGGCGGGTTGCAGCTGCCCGGAGGCGACGCACCGGGGGTCGTCGGCCAGCGCGAGATACTCCGCGTAGCCCGCCTCACGCTCGTCGTCGGTCAGCCCTTCGGCGTAGGCGGGCTCGATATAGATCATCAGGGCGTACTGCATCGCGACCTCCGGAGTCAGCGGCTCTCACCCGTACGACGAACGGGCGGCGGCGTAGGGGACACTACCCGCTCGCGACTTCCGGGCGGCCGCCCGGCTCCTCAGGCCGGACGCGGGACCGCCCGGCCTGGAAAACCAGGCCGGGCGGTCCCTCTTTTCTCCAGGGATTCGTCAGGTGGTCTGGAGCGCGTGGTAGGGGCACTGCGCGGCGGCCGCCTCCGCGGCCGGAGCGGCCCCCTCCGCGGTGGACGTGCGGGGCCGGGCCGTCAGGGTGAAACCGGCCGGCATGAAGAAGCCGGGCTCGCCGACGGTCAGCTCGTATCCCGGGTCGGCCTCCAGGTCGAACCGCTGCAGCAGCATGCCGAGCGCGAGCGTCGCCTCGTGCTGGGCGAACTGCCGGCCGATGCAGGCGCGCGGGCCCGTGCCGAACGGCTTGTACGCGTGGGCCGGGCGGGACCTGACGGCGTCGGGGCCGAACCGCTCGGGGTCGAACCGCTCGGCGTCCTCGCCCCAGATCGCCTGGTCCCGGTGCAGCACCGGCGTGAGGACCAGCGCCCACGCGCCCTTCTTCATCGGGTACCGCCCGCCCAGGACGGTGTCCTCACGCGCCTCGCGCATGAAGACCGCCGCCGGCGGCCACAGGCGCAGCGCCTCGTCCAGGACCTTGCGGACGTAGCGCAGCTTGGCGGTCTGCTCGTAGGTGGGGTCGGCGTCCAGGTCGCCGCCGAGCACCCGGTCGACCTCCTCGCGGGCCTTCGCCAGCACGTCGGGGTGCTTGGTGAGGTAGTACAGCGCGAACGACATCAGGCCGGCGCTGGTGCCGAAGCCCGCGACCAGGAACGTCGTGATCTGGTTGCGGATGTTGGTCAGGTCGAGCTTGTTCCCGGTGCCCGGCTGGGCCGTGTTGAGCATCACGCCGAGGAGGTCGCTCGTCCCGGTGTCGCCCGAGTCCTGCCGGCGCCGCACCACGTCGTCGACGAGCTCGTGCATGAAGCGGACGTTGTTCTCGTGCTGCTCCCGCTCCGCGGCCTGCTCGTCGGGCATCTTCGTGGAGTGCTGGAGAGTGGCGATCATGGAGGCGATGAACGGATGCGGCTCGGACCGCTGGAACGAGTCGAAGGTGTAGCCGAACCCGGCCCGGCCGATCGATTCGAGCGCCAGGTTGGTCATGTCGCCGACCACGTTGAGAGGCTCGCCGGCCCGCTTGTTCCAGGCCGCGATGAGTTCCCGGACGGTCGCCGTCATCGCCGCGTGGTAGCTGCGCATGGCCTCCAGCGTGAACGCCGGGGCCAGGATGTCGTGGGCGAGCTGCCAGTTGGGCTCTTCGTTGAACGCGGTGAACAGGCCGTCCGCGGTCACCTCGCGGTAGGCGGCCATGCCGAAGCCGACGTGCTTCGCGAAGCGCGACTCGTCGACCAGCTCGGCGACGAGGTCGGCCCCCGAGGCGATCACCATCTGGAAACCGGGCGCCTCGAACTGGAAGATCGGGCCGAGCTCCCGGGCGAGCTGCATGAACCCCTGCAGCGGGGCGGGCGGGCCATAACCCGCCGCGTCCTCGCCCGAGGGCGGGGCCGGCGTCGGCGGTGCCTTCGGGATCTGGTCGAGCTCCGGCCACAACTCCGCGGTCGATGCCATTGTCGTCTCCTCCTGATCCAATCCCTGGATGGCGGGGAGCCTAGGAAGACCCGGTTAGCGACCGGTTACGTAACCGAAGTGCAACCGTCTCCGGCTCGAATACCGGTATGACCAGCACGTCCATATCCACGTCCATATCCACGGTGGGATCTACGGCGGGATCCACGGTGGGATCCACGGTGGGATCTACGGCGGGATCTACGGCGGCGTCCACGCGGCCATCCACGGCGGCCGGGCGGGAGTGGGTGCAGTGCGTGGCCGGCGACGCGGACGCCCGGTTGCGGGTGCTGCTCGTGCCCCACGCCGGCAGCGGCGTCTCGGCGTACCGCCGCTGGAGGGATCACCTGCCGCCGCGGGTGGAGCTGTGGGCGGCGTGCCTGCCGGGAAGGGAGACCCGGCTGCTCGATCCACCCGTCGGCGCCCTGCCCGACCTGCTGCGGCCGCTCGGGCCCGCGGTGGCGCGGTGGCGGGCGGCCTCGCCCCTGCCGTACGTCCTGCTCGGGCACAGCATGGGCGCGCTGGTGGCGTTCGAGCTGGCCCGGCTGCTCACCGCCGCCGGGCACGGCCCCGCGTGCCTCGTCGTGTCGGGGCACGCGGCGCCCCACCTGCCGCCGGAGAACGCGTTCCACCTGCTGCCCGACGAGGAGTTCCTGCGGCAGGTGCTGGCCGACAGCGGCGACCTCGGCGACGCCCTCGACGATCCCCGGCTGCGGGAGCTCTACCTGCCCGCGCTGCGCGCCGACTTCCGCCTGGCCGAGACCTACCGCTACGTGCCCGGACCGGCCCTGACCTGCCCGATCGTCACCTGGTCCGGGGCCGCCGACCACACCGTGCCGGTGGAGGAGGTGCGGCAGTGGTCGGCCTTCACCGGCGCGCCCGCCCGCCACCGTACGTTTCCCGGCGGCCACTTCTTCCCCCTGGAGGAGCCGGCGGCGGTGCTGTCGTCGCTCGCCGCCGATCTGCGCGACCTGGTGCCCTGAAGCGCCACACGGTGGCTGCTCCGGCTCAGGCCGAGCGGTACGCCTGGGCCTGCAGCTCGTACAGCTCGGCGTAGAGCCCGCCGAGGGCCATCAGCTCGCGATGGTCGCCGTGTTCGCGGACCAGCCCGTGTTCGAGCACGTAGATCCGGTCGGCGTAGCGCACGCTGGCCAGCCGGTGGGTGATCAGCAGGACCGAACGCCCGTCCGAGTGGCGCCTGATCCGCTCGAACAGCGCGTGTTCGGCGCGTGCGTCGAGCGCCGCCGTCGGCTCGTCGCAGATCAGCAGCGGGGAGTCGCGGTAGAAGCCGCGGGCCACCGCGATGCGCTGCCACTGGCCGCCGGACAGGTCGCGGCCGTCCTTGAAGCGGCGGTCGAGCAGGGTCCGGTAGCCGTGCGGGAGCTCGGCGACGACCTCGTCCGCCCCGGCCACCCGGGCGGCGGCGTCCACCGCGTCCTGCCCCTTCTCCAGCCCCATCGTGATGTTGTGGCGGGCGGTCAGCGGCCATCGCGTGTGGTCCTGGGCGATCACCGCGATCCTGCTCCGCAACGTCTCCGGGTCGACCTCACGCAGGTCGACGTCGTCCCACAGCACCCGGCCGCCGTCCGGGGCGTACAGCCCGGAGAGGATCTTGGCCAGGGTGGTCTTGCCCGAGCCGTTCTCCCCGACGAGCGCCACCACCTCGCCCCGGTCGATGTGCGCGGACACCCCGCGCAACGCCGGGGTCTCGGTCGCGGGATAGGAGAAGGAGACGTCCTCGACCGTGATCCGGCTGAAGGCGGCGGGTGCCTCGCGGGTGCGGGCGGCGGGGATCCGGGCCTCGGCCTGGGCGGCGAAGTCGAGGTAGTCGGTGAAGTAGAGGCCCTCCTCGTACAGGCGGTTGGTGGCGAACATGAAGCTGGACAGCGAGCCCTGACCGGCGCGGATGGCGAGCACCGCGGTGCCGGCGACCGCGAGGGGGACCGCGCCCGCGGCGAGCAGGATCCCGAGTGAGACGTAGACCAGCCCCTGGCCCGCGCCGCCGAGCACCTCTCCGACGACACGGGTGACGGTGCGCCGCCTGGCCAGATCGAGGAGCACGTCCTGCTCGGCCCTGGACACCACGCCGTGCATGCGCATCAGGAAGCCGCGCATGGTGAAACTGCGCACCTCGGCCGCGGTCTCCTTGTCCGCGAGCAGCTCGGCGATGATCCACTTCCGCCGCCGGGCGGGGACCAGGCGCAGGTCGGCGACGTAGCCCATGCGGGCGGCGCGGACCGCCGCCCACGCGTCGGGGACGACGGCGAGCAGCAGCAGCGGCAGCAGGACGGGATGCAGCACGCCGAGAACGCCCGCGGCGGCCACCAGGCCCACCACCGACGTGATGGTGTCGATGGTCGCGTCGACCACGCTGCCGGCCATCGCCATGCCGCGGTAGCGGGCCCGTTCGAGGCTGTCGTGGAACGCCGGGTCGTCGAAGCACACCAGGTCGACCCGGCTGGTCAGGTCGTACAGGCGCGTCTCGCCCACCAGGGTCACCTGGGGGCGCAGCCGGCTCTGCGCCCAGCCCGCGCCGGACTGCATCGCGCTCCGCACCACCGCGGCCGCGCCGACCAGCAGCAGGCTGGGCAGCGCGGCCCGCACGCGGCCGGGGGTGGGACCCGCCTCGAACAGGGCGGTCAGCACGCCGGTCGTGGCGAGCAGCCCGAAGGCGGTGAACACGCCGCCGAGCAGGTTGAGGACCACGGTGGCGAGGGTGTCGCGCGGGCTCGCCGCCCACGCCATCCGCAGGGCCTGGCGGACCAGGGCGGGCAGCCGTCGCGCCACCGTCAGGAACCCCACGCCCACGAGGACGTCGCCGTGCCTGAGCCAGGTCGGCGAGTCGAGCTCAGCGAGCGCGGGCAGGTCGTCCTCTGCGTTTTCTTGCGCTGTCACCGCCATGGGAGCAGTGTGGGCGCGGGCACCGACATTTCCCAGGGCTCCGATCAGCGGTACGCCGCCTTTCCCGGGCGCTCCGACGCCGGAGGCCGCTATGCGGAGCCGTTACCCCGGCAAACTTGACGGCGTATGACCATAAATGGGTTGATTGTCCGCGCTGGCAACCTTGTCAGGGACGTGTGTCCGGGAGGCCCGCAATCCTGACGCCGATGGAAAGGGAACGTCGCGATGAGACGACGGTGGATGACGGCCGTCGCGGTCTCCATGGCAGGGGCGCTGATGTTGTCCGCCTGTGGCGGCGACGCGAAGAAGGGCGCGGACATCCTGTCCGGGCCGCGCAAGGTCGAGGTCTTCTCCTGGTGGACCGGTCCCGGTGAGGCGGACGGCCTCAAGGCGATGCGGGCGATCTTCGCCAAGCAGAACCCGAAGCTCCAGTTCTACGACGCGGCCGTGGCGGGCGGCGCCGGTGACCTGGCCCGCGCGCTCCTCGCCAGCAAGCTCCAGGCCAACCAGCCCCCGGACACCTTCCAGGGTCACGCCGGGGCCGAGCTGCAGGGCTACATCAACAGCGGCAAGCTCGAGTCGCTCAACTTCCTCTACAACGACCTGAAGCTGAAGGAAGTGTTCCCCAAGCAGCTCGTCGACCAGCTCACGGTCGAGGGCCAGGTCTACTCGGTGCCGGTGAACATCCACCGTTCGAACGTGCTGTGGTACAGCCCGTCCGTACTCAAGGAGGCCGGCATCGCCGCCCCGCCGAAGACGATGGACGAGTTCATCATCGACCTGGAGAAGGTGAAGAGGGCCGGCAAGATCCCGCTGTCCATCGGCTCCGAGTGGACCCTGGTCCACCTCCTGGAGAGCGTGCTGTGCGGATCGCTGGGCACCGACGTCTACAACCAGCTCTGGACGCCGACCTCCGACTGGTCCACCGCCAACGTGACCAAGGCGCTGGAGAACTACGGGACCGTCCTGTCCTACGCCGGGACCCCGCAGAACGACTGGCAGCCCGCCGCCAAGCAGGTGGCCGACGGCGAGGCCGCGTTCAACATCATGGGTGACTGGGCCTACGGCTACTTCCGCAATCCCGCGCCCGGCGGCATCGGCAAGGAGCCGCACAAGGACTTCGACTGGGCGGCCTCGCCCGGCACTGACGGCACCTTCATGTGGCTGTCGGACAGCTTCACCCTGCCGAAGGGCGCGCCCAACCGCGACGGCGCCATCGCCTGGCTCAAGGTCGCCGCCAGCAAGCAGGGCCAGGACGCCTTCAACCCGCTGAAGGGCTCGATCCCCGCCCGTACGGACGCGGACAAGTCTCTGTACAAGGACTATCTCGCCTGGAGCCTGCAGCAGTGGGCGGCCGACAAGCTCGCCGGCTCCATCCAGCACGGCGTCGTGGCCAGCGACCCATGGCGCCAGGCCATCACCGACGCGGTCGACGTGTTCCAGAAGAACCACGACGTGGCGACGTTCCAGCAGGCGCTGGTGGCCGCGGCCAAGTCGAGCGATCAGTGAGTTCTTCCGTTGTGAGCGGCAGGGCGCGGTGGCTGTTGCTGGGCGGATTCGTACTCGCCGCCCTGAACCTGCGTCCGGCGCTGGCCGGACTGTCTCCGCTGCTGCCCGCGATCATGGAGGACCTTGGCCTGCGTCCGGCTCAGGGCGGGGCCATCACCACGGTCATGGTGCTGTGTCTGGGGCTGTGCGGGCCGCTGGCGCCCGCCCTGGCCGCCCGGCTCGGCCTCGACCGCACGCTCCTCGTCGGCCTGCTCCTGCTGGCCGCCGGGATCGCCGTCCGCAGCGCCGACGGGCTCGTCGCGCTGTACGGCGGGGCCGCGATGGCGGGCACGGCCATCGCGATCATGAATGTCGCCATGCCAGGACTCGTCAAACAGCACTTCCCCGATCGCGTCGGCCCGCTGACCGCCGTGTACGTCTCGTCCCTGGTCTGCGGGGCGGCCACGGCGTCGGCGGTGACGGTCCCGCTCGCGGCGGCGGCCGGCTGGCGGCTTGCCGCCGGGGCGGGCGCGGTGTTCGCCCTCGCGGCCGCCGTGCTGTGGGCCCCCCAGACCTTCGGGGCGCGCGCCCGCCGGGCCGGGTCGCCGGGGCGTGGCCGGTCGTACCGCGTCCTGCTGCGCAGCCGCACGACCTGGATCGTCATGGCGTTCATGGGCCTGCAGTCGCTGACGTTCTACATCATGCTCGCGTGGCTGCCGACGATCTTCCAGTCGGCCGGCCTGTCCGCGGAGGAGGCCGGCTACCTGCTCGGCCTGACGAACCTCGCGCAGATCGCGGCCACCCTCACCGTGCCCGTCCACGCGGGCCGGGCGCGGACGCAGGTCCCGCACGTGATCGTCGCGGCTCTGCTCACCATCATCGGCTACCTCGGGGTGCTGCTCGCGCCTACGACGGTCCCGTGGCTGTGGATGATCGTGCTCGGGGTGGGACAGGGCGCCTCGATCGCGCTGGCACTTCTGATCATCACGCTGCGCGCCCCGGACCCGGCCTCGGTCACCGCGTTGTCCGCCGTCGCCCAGTCGGCCGGGTACGTGCTGGCCGCTCTGGGCCCGCTCGCCGTCGGCCTGCTCCACCAGAGGTCCGGCGGCTGGACGGCGCCGCTGCTGGCCGGGCTCGGCGTCTGCGTGATCCAGTGCGTCGTGGGCGCCGTCGCCGGTCGCCCCGTCCCGGACCCGCGACAGGCCACCGGCAGGCGGGACACGGAGGATGTCCCGGATGTCCCGGATGTCCGGCCGACCGACCGGGGGGCGCGCTAGCGCGGCAGCCGTTCGAGGTCGATGTCGAGCGGGAACGGCGTGTCCACGGTCATCCGGGAGTGGTGCACCCCGGTCACCTGGTAGGCGCCCGTGGTGGGATCGAGGCCGAAGGAGTAGACGAAGGGGCGGCTGCCCGAGCTCTCCAGCCGCCAGAAGTGGGGGATCCCCGCCGCCGCGTAGTGCCTGGGCTTGATCTCCCGGTCCGCCCGCTCGGTCTCGGGCGAGACGACCTCGATGATCAGCTGTACCTCTTCGGGCAGGTAGAAGGTCCGCGAGTCGTCGGCCGCCGCGAGATCGTCGACGAGACAGACGTCCGGGCACGTGCGCCGGTGGCCGCCGAGCTTGACGTCCATCCGGCAGACCGCCACGACGTCGCCGGGCACCTGGGCGTTCAGCACCGTGCGCAGGCCGTACATGATCCGCTCGTGGAAGCGCATCTGCGGCGCCATGAAGATCATCGATCCGTCGACGAACTCGGTCTGCCTGGGCACTTCGAGCCAGCTCGGCTCGCCCTCGGGATCGGCGGGGGGACGGCGGCCGGCGCCGCCGTCCGTCCAGCCTCCGGGAGGGGTGGGCCAGTCATCGAGGACGCTCGTCATGCCCCTCAGGGTAGCGTCGATCCGTCACACGCCGTGCTCGATCGATCACAGGGCCGGTGGCCACGCCTGCGGACTCGGGCGCCGTCAGGCCGGGTCGACGGGCCGGAGCTCGTCGGCGTAGCTGACCGAGAGCCGCCGCATCATGCCGTCCTCGGTGATGGAGTACTGACCCAGGCGCCACAACGGCGGCGAGTAGGCGTGGATCGAGACCGTGCCGTTCGTCTCGCCGGTAAGCCGGTGGATGTGGTCGGGCCCGAAGGAGAACGACTCGCCCTCGGCCACAGGGGTTTCGACGTGCCGCCCGCCGATCCTGGGATTGCTCTCCTTGAGCTCGCCGCTCACCACCTTCACCGCTCCCGAGGAGATGTCGTGGTCGTGCCAGCCGGTGTCGTCCCCCGGCCGCCAGCACAGCAGCCAGACGTCCACGTACGCGTCCCGGTAGAGCGAGGCGTAGTGGCGGCCGCCGTCCTCCGCGCCGTCGAAGCCCAGGTGGTGGGTCCACAGCTCCGGCCGGGCCGCCAGGCCCTCGACGAGGGCGGTGAGCTCGCGGCGCTCCAGCGGCCGGGCGGGCAGCTCGTCGAAGGGGGTGTCGAAGGGCGCGCCGAGAGGGGTGCCGGCGGGAGCCTCGGAGAGAGCCGCAAAGGGAGCACAGCTCTCGGTGACCTGGACGGTGGGGGTGCTCATGAGTGCGACTCCTTTCGGGTGAGCAGGCGGTGGGCGTTGGCCACCGTGATGGCGTGACGGGCGGCGTCGCCGAGGCCGAGCACGGGGGCCTGCGCGTACGGCTGATCCGAGCCGTTGACGACGACGTCGACCCCCAGCTCCCGGATCACCGCGTCGACGGCGCGGGGACCGTAGGAGGAGGTCTCCACGAACATGTCCGGGTCGACGAGCCCCCGCACGGAGGCGCCCCGGCTGATCTGCCGCTCGCTGTGGAGGGGTGCGAGCCCGGCCAGCAGCGCGAAGCAGACCTTCAGCCCCGGGTGCCGGGGCCGGCCGTACGCCTGGAAGGCGTACCAGGCGGCGTGCATCTGCTGGACGTACGGCACGACCGGCGCCCACCAGTCCGGCCAGTCCGGCCCGGCGGCGACCGTGGGTCCCGGATGCGCGAACAGCGGCAGGCCGCGCGCCTCCAGTTCGTCGAGCAGCGGTGCGACGCGGGCCAGCCCGGCGGCGTCCCCGAGCGCGGTGGCGGGGAGCTGGAGGCCGGCGAACCCGGCGTCGAGCGTGCGTCCGAGCCGTACCGGGTCGATGTCGGTGACCGGCGCGGCCGCCCAGGGACGGAACGGCGGTGGCAGGCGGGCGGCGTCGTGGTGATAGGCGTCGATCAGCGGCCAGGCGTCCTCGGGCGGCAGATGCTCGATCCCGAGAGGGCTCGACAGCGAGACGAGCGCGAGTTCGAGATCGGCGTTGAGCTTGAGCCGGGAGTCGAGGTCGTGGGCGGCCGGGTTCACCTCGTAGGGCGGTTCGCCGCCGAGCAGCAGAGTCCAGCCGTCGAGCATGGGCGGGCGCGACCGGCGGCGCAGGGCGTCGATGAACGAGGGCGTCCACAGATGCTGGTGCACGTCGACGGTCATCGTCACCTCCCACTGGCAGTCGCCCGCCTAACCGAACATTCCCGACAGATAATACATGCAATTCGGGTATTCGCATGTCGGAGTGGTTGGGCCGTCCTGCGCGGGCTCGCCGGTGACCACGATCCGTCGACGGTGGACGGGCGGTCAGCGGCGGGTGACGGCGGGCGGCGGCCGGGCCGGGACGCGCGGCGCGTCCCGTGGCCCGGCCGTTCGCCGGTGGGTTGTCAGTCGTCGCCGAGGATCATGTTCAGGAGCCAGCTGATCACGCCGACGACGATCGCGCCCCAGAAGGCCGCGACGAATCCGCTGACGTGGAAGGGGACGTGGAGCTGATCCGCCAGCCAACTGGTGAGGAGGAGCAGCGCGGCGTTCACCACCAGGGCGAACAGGCCGAGGGTGAGCACGTAGAACGCGCAGCCGACGGTTTTGATGATGGGCTTGAGGACGGCGTTGACGATGCCGAAGATCAGCGCGACGGCGAGGAGGGTGCCGATCTGCTTGGCGGTGGTGTCCGCGGTCACCGTGATGCCGTCCACCAGCTTGGTGGACGCCCACAGCGCCGCCGCCACGACGATGATCTTGAGTATGACCTTCACGTAAAGAGTCTTCCATGGCGAGGTACGCGGCGCGCGGGCCCGCAGGCCATCCCTTCCGTCGCCTTCCGCCGCTTGCCGTCGCTTGCCGTGGCATGCAGCGGAGGCGCGCCGGCGGGCCGGGTCCCCAAGGGGTTTCCGGGGATTCGGGCCTGGGACGCTTCCGGGGCTGCCGTCTCCACCGGCGGTGCGGAATGGTAGGACGGTGCCCAGGCGGGTCCCGGTCCCGGTTCAGGAACAGGTCCAGGGTCGCCGCCCGAGCGCCCGCCTGCCCATCCGTCCGTCCGTCCGTCCCACGAGGAGCGCCATGAAGACCCGCGAGATCCACCTCGCCTCCAGGCCCACAGGCTGGCCCGAGCCGTCCAACTTCGAACTCGTGGAGACGGAGTTGCCCGCGCCCGCCGAGGGTCAGGTGCTCGTCCGGAACCTGTTCATGTCGGTCGACCCGTACATGCGGGGCAGGATGAACGACAGGCGGTCGTACACGCCGCCCTTCCGGATCGGCGCTCCTCTCACGGGCGCGGCCGTGGGCGAGGTGATCGAGAGCCGCGCGGAGGGCCTGGCCGTGGGTGATCTCGTCCGGCACCAGAACGGCTGGCGGGAGCACACCCTGCTCGACGCCTCCGCCGCGGAGAGGCTGCCCGGCCTTTCGGGGATCTCCCCGTCCGCCTACCTCGGCGTGCTGGGGATGCCGGGCCTCACCGCGTACGTCGGGCTGCTCGACATCGCCGGGTTCAAGAAGGGCGACGCGGTGTTCGTGTCCGGAGCGGCAGGGGCCGTCGGCGGTCTGGTGGGCCAGATCGCCCGGCTCAAGGGCGCGAGCCGTGTCGTCGGCAGCGCCGGCTCCGCCGCGAAGGTGGCCCATCTCCAGGAGGCCCTCGGCTTCGACGCCGCCTTCAACTACCGGGACGCGCCGGTGGCCGAGCAGCTCAACCGGGCGGCTCCGGACGGCATCGACGTCTACTTCGACAACGTTGGCGCCGATCACCTGGAGGCCGCGATCGGCGCGCTGCGCGTCTCCGGCCGCGTGGCCATGTGCGGCGCGATCGCCGCCTACAACGCGACCGAGCCGCCGCCCGGGCCGCGCAACATCTTCCTGGCCGTCACCAAGCGGCTGACCTTGCGGGGCTTCATCGTCTCCGATCACGGGGACCGGACCGCCGCGTTTGTGGAGGAAGTCGGCGGCTGGCTTCGCGACGGCGCGGTCAGGTACGACGAGACCGTGACCGACGGGCTGGAGAACGCCCCGTCGGCCTTCATCGCCATGCTGCGAGGCGAGAACGTGGGGAAAATGGTGGTCCGGCTCTGACCCGGATTTCCTCCTCAACCGGCATAAGCGGCAAACGCGGGGGAAACCTCATCTCTTGGGGGTGAGGCCGGATGGACGTGGAAGAGCTGGAGTCGCTGCCGGCGAAGGAGCTGCATGACCGGGCGGTCCGTTACGCCGTACGGCACGGCGACCTCGGATTCCTGTGGGACCTGCTGAAGGTCATTCCGGCGGCCGAGGCCGCAGCCGGCAACCCCGACGAGACGGCCAATGACCTCAGCCGGGTCTCCGCGCTGCTCAGCGACGCGATGGCGGCGGGCGAGGGCGAGCTCGGAGACGCGCTCCGGCCGGTCTACGTCGAATATCTCTCCCGGCACCCCGACGCCTGACCGGTCCCCGTTCAGGCCCTTCTCATCTCCCTGGGTCAGGATGGCCCTGTGGCGAAGACGCGTGTGCTGGTCGTGGACGACGAACCCGAGGTCCGCGGCGCCGTCGCGCGAGCCCTCCGCGTGGAGGGGTACGACGTGGTGACCGCGGACGACGGGCTCGCGGCGCTGGCGGCGATCGGCGCGAACGAGCCCGACCTCATGGTGCTCGACGTCCTGATGCCCCGGATGGACGGCTTGGCGGTGTGCCGGAAGATTCGCGGGGAGGGCGACCGGATGCCCGTGCTCATGCTCACGGCTCGGGACGGCGTCGGAGACCGCGTCGCCGGTCTGGACGCCGGCGCGGACGACTATCTCGTGAAGCCGTTCGCGCTCGAGGAGCTGTTCGCGCGGGTCCGCGCCCTGCTCCGGCGTACGGTGACACGACCGGGCGCCGCCTTCGCGGACCTCGTCCTGCTGCCGGACAGCAGACAGGCCCGCCGGGGCGCCCGGCTGATCGACCTGACCAGGACCGAGTACGCCCTGCTCGACCTGCTGGTGCGTAACGGGGGACAGGTGCTGACACGCGAGGTGATCCTCGACCGGATCTGGGGCTACTCCTTCCGTCCGGGGTCGAATCCCCTTGAGGTGTACATCCGCTATCTGCGCAGGAAGACCGAGGCGGCGGGCGAGCCCCGGCTGATCCATACCGTCCACGGCCTGGGGTACGCGCTCCGGGTCCCCGCGCCACCCGCGGGGGCGACCGATGCGACGGGGGAACCGAGGTGAAACTGCGGCTGCGGCTCGCCCTGGCCTCCGCCCTGGCGGGGGCCTTGAGCGTGATCGCCGTCAGCCTGGCGGCCTACCTGGTCACCTCCCGCAGGGTCGAGGGCGCGCTCGGGCTGTTCGGCGGCGGCGCCGACCGGCGCCCCACCGGCGTGCTCGCGGCCCTCGCGGACATCGACGATCTCGGCTGGCCGTTCTTCGTGGTGACCCTGGGCGGCCTGGTGTTGTCGGGGACGCTCGGCTGGCTGGCCGCGCGGGCGGCGTTGCGGCCGGTCAAGGCCCTGCAGGACGCGGTGAGCCGGGTTGCGGCCACCCGTGACCTGACGACCCGCATCGGCGCCGTCAGAGACGACGAGCTGGGCGGCCTGGCCGAGAGCTTCAACACCATGCTCGACGCGCTCGAAAGATCGATACAGGCCCAGAAGAGGCTGGTCGCCGACGCGTCGCACGAACTGCGCACCCCGTTGACCGCGGTACGGACCAACGTGGAGCTCCTGATGGGGGGACGACTGCCCGAAGACGAACGTGAGGAGGTGAGCCGGGCCGTGATCAACGGCCTGGAGGAGCTGACCGCCCTCGTCTCAGATGTGGTGGAACTGGCCAGGGACGAGGAACCCCAGGCACTGGTCGAGAGACTGCGGTTCGACCAGCTCGTCGCACGTGAGGTCAGCCGGGCGACCGGTCACTGGCCCGCCACCACGTACGTCCTGTCCGTGGAGCCGACGATGGTGCGCGGAGTCCCCGACCGCCTGGCCCGGGCGGTGGCGAACCTCCTCGACAACGCGGCCAAATACGGCCCGCGCGGCGGCGAGGTGGAGGTGACGCTCCACGGGGGAGTGCTTACCGTGCGCGATCACGGGCCGGGGATCGCCCCGGAGGACCTTCCGCACGTGTTCGACCGGTTCTACCGGGCCCCGGCCGCCCGGGCGCTGCCCGGGTCCGGCCTCGGCCTGGCCATCGTGGGTCAGGTCGTCGACAGCCACGGCGGGAGCGTCACGGCCACCGCGGCGTCCGGCGGAGGCACGCTCGTCCGGCTGACCCTTCCTCCAGATGATTGATGCCGATAGGTTCGATCGGTTGAGAGCCTGTCCGGCAATCATGTGACTACTAGGCTGTGGCGATGGAACACGTAACCGACGGGCCCGGTAGTCTCGCCCCGCTCGCGGATTCGGCCCAGGTGAACGACTACGACAGCTTCGCCGAGGCCTACTCGGCGGAGAACGAGACCAGCCTCGTGAACGCGTACTACGAGCGGCCCGCGATGTTGGCCCTCGCCGGAGACGTGGCCGGCCGTCGGATCCTGGACGCCGGTTGCGGCTCGGGCCCACTGTCCGCGGCGCTACGCGAGCGCGGTGCCGTCGTCACCGGTATCGATGTCAGCGCCGGGATGCTGGCGTTGGCAAGGCGGCGACTGGGTGATGACGTGGCGCTGCATGTCGCCGACCTGAATGACCGCCTGCCGTTCGCCGACGGAGCGTTCGACGACGTGGTCGCGTCGCTGGTGCTGCACTACCTGGAGGACTGGGGGCCGCCGCTGGCCGAGTTGCGGCGCGTGCTCAGGCCCGGCGGCCGGCTGATCGCCTCGGTGGATCATCCGTTCGTGGCCTACACGATCCAAGATCCGTGGCCCGACTACTCCGCGACCACCAGCTATACCTTCGACTGGACGTTCGGCGGGCGGTCCGTCCCGATGAGGTTCTGGCGCAGGCCACTGCACGCGATGACCGATGCCTTCACCACCGCCGGTTTCCGCCTCGCCGTCATCAGCGAGCCGCAGCCCGATCCGGCCGCCCGTGAGCTGTTCCCCGGCGACTTCGATGACCTTTCCAGAAAAACCACCTTCCTGTTCTTCGTCGTCGAGGTACCCCGGTCGTCTACCGATTCGGACGGGTAGCCGGTCGCGGATCGCGACCGGAGCCGAACCCATTCCACGGTCGTCAGATCTCCCCGCGCCATGCCATGCCGACGACCCGCGACCACGAGGGTCACAAGGTCCGCGGGACAGGCCCTGACCGTGGGCGGCGTGTGGGACCTCTTGTGGGGTGGTGGGTGAGGGTCCAGGTGCCGTTGGGGCTGCGGTGGGTGGTGTAGCGGTGGGGGTGGGTGAATTTGTCGCGGTTGTGGAAGGTGCAGGCGGGGGCGAGGAGGTCGAGGTTGGTGACGCCGTCGTCGATCCAGCCGTGGACGTGGTCGACTTCGGTCATGGTGGCGGGGATGGGGCAGCCCTGGCAGTAGCAGGTGGCGTACTGCGCGAGCAGGGCTTTGCGTTGGGCGGGGGTGGCCAGCCGGACCGAGCGGCCCATGTCCAGTACCTGGCCTTTGGCGTCCATCACCATCCGGGTCAGGCGTGAGGTGCGGGCCAGGCGGTGGACGTCGCTGACGGGCAGCAGGTGGCCGGTGGCGACGAGCAGCCCGGGGGCGAGCCGGTCGGGGGCATGCCCACATGTCCGGCACGCGTCAGCACGCGCTCCTGCGGCCTGCGTCTCCGTCTCCGGCCACGCCCTCGCGTCGGCTCGGCCGTCCGCGCCCGCGTCGGGTTGGTCTTCCGCGCCCGGGTCCACTTGGCCCTCTGCGCCCGCGTCGGGTTGGTCTTCCGCGGTCACGGCCACTCGCGCGTTCCCGTCGGTGTCCGCCACGGTCTCTGCCGGTGCTGGGATGTCGTCGGGGAGGGATTCGGGGCGGACCATGACGATGAGTTCGGTGGAGACCTTCTCGCTCAACAGCGCGGCGAACGCGTCGGCCTGGCGCACGCGTAGCGGCCTGTCGTCGTCCTTGTCTTTGGGGCGAGCGTAGGAGGTCAGGAACGACCGCAGCCGCGCCGCGGCCTCCCTGGGCAGGCGGAATTCGCCCTCCACTCCGCCGGTGTTGGAGGGGCGGAGCAGCAGGAACCGGGACGCGTAGTCGTCTTCGCACTCTTCGACGAGGGTGCCGGGGTCGAGGATCTCCCGGATGTAGCGGCCGGCCTTGGCCACCTCCGCACAGGACGCGCTGTCGGACAACTGCAGCAGGATCGGCTCGGCCTCCGCCGCCTGCGCGTCGGTCAGCTTCGCCGTCACCGTGGTGATCGCATCCACCGCTCCACCGGACAGGGAACCATCCCGGTAGCGGGCCTTCACCAGGGGAAGGCGGGCCACCTCACCGGAGATCCGCAACCACCGCGACGCCTGCGCACCCGTCATCCCCGGACCACGCCGCACCACCACCGGCACCACGGGCGCGCCCGGTACCTCAGCGCCGGTCTCTGCGGCGTCTGGTGCGAGGGTGTTCGGATCGGGGGTGCTCGGATCGGGGGTGTTCGGATCGGGGGTGCTCGGTCGGTCCGAGCGGAGCCATGAAGCGGTGGAAGCATGCCCATACGCCTTCGCCTCACCGGTGACATCCACCCGATGCAGCAGCGCCACTATCGCCGCATTCAGCAGATCCACCGCCTGGATCAGGGTCTCGGCCCGCTGAAGGCACACCGCCGAACTGTCCGGCACCTCCGCGGCCGCCCACCTGGCCGCCACCCCCAGCAACTCCGCCTCCGACAAGCACGGCCCCGGACCTGGCGCAGCATCGTCGGCCGCGCCGGGATCCCCCGGTTCGCCGGAGCCCGAGCCTCGGCTCGACGCCTGGCCGTGCTCCCCATCACCTCCACCAGACTCCGCGCGAGAACCCGCGCGAGAACCCGCGCGGGAGTCCACGTACGGGTCCAGACATGTGCCCTCAAGCGCCGGCGGCACCGGTCGCGCGGACGTGGCCTCTGCACCTTCGGGCGGGACAGAAGGACCAGGGAAGGCGTGATCGGAGTCCGACTGGCCCGAGGCGGAGTGATCGCCGCACCCGTCGGCAGAAGAGCCGTGGAACGCCGGCACCGGAGGCACCCCCTTCCCCACCATCAGTCCATCTACGTAACAACAACACTACTGAATGTCACCAACAACCCGCAAGCCTGTTCGAAAAATCTGGAGGGAGGGAAGAGTGAGCGCAGGCCACCCCACGCCCCAACGTCGGTGAGCCCCTGGCCGAATCTGCCGAGATCGGCCCTCCGGAAATCGGCCTGGCGGCGAACCTGGCTCTGCTGTGGCAGCTGAACGGGACGAGCCCTCGGCATCAGCCGTCTAGGGTGAGGTCATGGGGTCAGTACGCGTTGAGCGCACCGGTGACGGGTTCGTCGCCCGCAACGACCGCGGCGGCGAGATCGTGATGGGGACGGGCGACGGCGTGTTCAGCCCGGTGGAGCTGCTGCTCGCAGCCGTGGGCGGGTGCAACGTGATGACCGTCGAGCCTCTCACGGCGAAGCGGGGTCACCGGCTCGTACGGCTGGCGGTCGACGTGAGTGCGGAGAAGGAGACCCCGACGCTGCTGGGTTCGGTCACCGTGACCTACGACGTCGAGCTTCCCGGGGAGGAGTCCCGCGAGCTGTTCGAGACCGTCGCGAAGCGGGTCCATGAGCGCCACTGCACGGTGAGCCGGTCGCTGGAGCGGGGCACCGAGGTCAGGCTGGTGCTCCGCGCGGGGGGTCCCGGAAACGACCCCGCGGATGATTCCCCCGAGGACGGTTAGGGAGATCGCGTGACGACGCTCATGCCGCGAAATCCGGCGGATCCGGCAGGCACGCGGCCCCGGTCAGGAGCCCTACAGGCGGGCGTCTACGACTGCGGATGTAGGCCGAAAATCCACCTGCGTATGACGACTTCATGACAACTGTGCTTGTACTGTTGAAGCATGTCCTCCAGCAGAGGACACCACATGGACTTTATTGAAAAGGACGCGGATGGGGGAACCGTGTCCAGAAAGCGGGGGACCCGCCGGATGCCTTTGGGGAGGGCATTCCAGGCGGAACCGCTTCGATCCGGAGCCGGGCAGTTGGGGGACTGCCCGGCTCCGGCACGTTCGGACCCGGTGCGTTCGGACCCGGTGCGTTCGGACCCGGTGCGTTCGGACCCGGTGCGTTCGGACCCGGTACCCACCGGCGCAGGATCACGCCACGCCTCCACTCCCGGACCCCGGCGCCGGTCGCCGGTGCCGCGCCACATGACCCCCACTCGTTGACGGTTTCGGGACAGAGCCTCCCGCGCGGTTTCCCCGCGAATCGGAAACCCTTTACGCGTTCTCGATTCGAGGCCGGAATATTCATCGTCGTCCGGACGAGAGGCGCTTTCCCGTACGGCAAACGCTGCGCCTCGGCTGGTCGTCCGTCCAGCACGGCCCCGGACTTGTTTTCCGCGCCCCTCTTCCGTGCCGCCGATCTCGGTGTCACCACACCTTGTGGCCCTATTCCGGCCTCCGCGCCGCCCCGTGGAAGATCTGTGGGAGGCCCTGATCGTATGGCGTGCCGTTCGCTGGGCAATCATGGCCGCGGCTTGGCGTTGCCTCCCCGTCTTGAGCCAACGCGGTAGATCTTCTGGGTGTTATGTGCATCTAACTTTGCTACATCCTGACTTGTCCTGTAGTGTCCAACTTGCCGCCAACCGGTGGCTGGTTTTACAGGGAGAAGGAGATCGCGGTGGAAAACTCCGTACCGACCTCCGGCTCCCGGCCCGGCTCACACGCCTGAACGGCGACGGCCCGCAGGCCGCTCGCCCCTGACTTCGGCGTCGGAGCTCCCGCCGCCCGGGAGACGGACACGTCTCGCTGGGATCGCGCCCCCCTCATGGACCGCCGTGACCCGCACAGGTCCCTTGATGCCGCATGGCCATCCCCTGTCGTCTCACGAAAGATCCCTTTCTTGATGAAGACCGTCTTTGACCTGCGAGACAAGCGAACCTTCACGTCACTTGCCGCGTTGGCGGGCGCCGCCGCCGTCACTCTGAGCCTGGCGACCGCCGCTCCGGCCCACGCCGAGAAGCAGGTCGTCCGGCAGGAGAGCGCCATCGCCGCCCTCCTCCCACAGAACGAGCAGGTTCTGCTCGCTGGAAGCACCACCGGCTCGTACTTCTGGGACGACGCCTCCGGCCGCCAGGGCGACACGGGAATGCCGGCGATCGGCAAGCCCATGCAGAAGGGCCTGTTCGCCAGCCCCAGCTGGCCGCTCGGCACCGAGGGCTACATCTTCTACAACGGCAAGCAGGCCAAGTTCTTCATCGGGGACCGCGGCCCCGGTGTGCCGTCGGAGGACGGCGTCATGCTCGACATCGACGGCAAGACCTTCGCCCAGCTCACCGGCGCGTCATGGAACGACGACACGCTGACCGTGAACGGCGATCAGGGCCACATCCAGGTCCAGTACGTCGTGACGAAGTGGGGTCCCGGACCGGGCAAGCGGGGCGAGCCGTTGCCGTTCTCCTCGGGCGCCTGGAAGGGCTGACGCCGGGCGCCGCGCGGCCGGGCATCGATGTGCGAGCCGCCTTTGGGGCTGCTAAGGTTACGCACGTCGCGCCGCTAGCTCAGTTGGTTAGAGCAGCTGACTCTTAATCAGCGGGTCCGGGGTTCGAGTCCCTGGCGGCGCACCACGGTTGACACCGATGACATGGGCATCCTCCACGGTCTGGAGGGTGCCCACAGTCATTTCCGCGTCTGTTGTGCCGATCGCCGTTGAGAAGCGGGATCAGCGAGCCTGGAGGGGGCCGGTTCGCCGGCTCTTCTCAGGATGTCCTCGGCCTGGGCCAGCAGCGGAGCGGCGCCCATCATGGTGATCGTGGGCATGGTCCCCTCGACGATTCGCATTGCCTCCGCCGGCTGCTCGGTACGCAGCCGGACTTCGGCGATGGCCAGCTGGATCTGGGAGTGAACATGTCTTTCCTGGTTGGTGGCCGCCAGTTCCGCCGCGAGTGTCAGCTGGGCGTCGGCCTCCTCGTATCCGCCGCTGTCGATGGCCAACTGACCCAGGCCCAGCCGGGCATGAGCCTCGCCGGCCCTGTCACCTATTCCGGACAGGGCGGCGGCCACCGATGAGAACGTGGTACCAGCCTCCTCAAACCGCCCCAGCAGCCGGTACGCCTCCCCGAAGTAAAGCAGCACCGTAAGGCGGCGCCAGGACATCTGACTCCTGGATGCCACCGTCAGGGCCGCCTCCAGGAACGGCAGGGCCTCGGCCGGGCGCCCCTCGGCCAGATGGATCTGGGCCAGCCCGCGCAGTGCCATGGACTCCGCCAGGTCGTCGCCCACGCGGGGCGCGACTTGACGGATCCAGAGATAGCGGCGCGTGGCCTCGTCGTAGCGGCCGCGCCGGCGATCCAGCATCGCACGCGACTTCCGCACTTCTACCAGGCCATGCGATTCCCCCATGTCAGTGAAGATCCGCTCAGCCGTATCGAACAGCGCATCCGCTTCACGGACCTGTCCACGAAACATCTGCAGATCGCCGAGCAGGCTGGTACAGGCCCCCTCGGCACGCCGGTCGCCCGACCGCTCGGCCGCCTGCCGCGCCGTGGACAGCAGGCTCCCGTATTCAGCCGTAGAACTCGGTATAGCCGAAATCCAGCTCCCGGCCAGGGCGATCGCCCAGCACTCGTCGAACAGCCCAAGCGTCAAGGTCTGTCCGACCAGCCCGGAAATCGTCCCCGACTCCGCCTCGAGCCAGCCGATGCCCTGCCGGGCGTGTACCGCCACAACCTCCGGATCGACGTCCGAGCCGATCTCACCGGCCAGCCTTACCTGATATTCCAGCCCCCGATCGGCCTCACGCGCTGCCGTGGCAAGACCGATCAAGTGCCGTGCGGCGGTCCGAACCGCGTCGACACCCGGCTCATTGTCGGCAGACCGCTCACGCCCATAGGCACGAACAAGATCATGCATGCCATACCTGATCTGCCCGGCACGATCCCGCCCGATTACCTGCACCCAATGGGACTCGATCAGCCGCTCCATCGACTCCTCAACCTCGGCGCGGTCCCCACCCACCACCGCGGCAGCCAGCCATAACGGAATATCCGGGACATCGAGCGCGGCCAGCCGCCGCAGCAGCCGACGTTCCGGTTCGCCCAGCACCTGGTGGCTCAGGTCGAAACTGGCCCGCACGGCCAGATCCGAATACGACAACACATCCAGTCGACGATGCTCATCGGCAAGATGCGCGGCCAGCTCACGCAGCCGATGGTGAGGCCGGGACGCGAGCCGAGCACCCGCGATACGCAACGCCAGCGGCAGTCCACCACACAACCTCACCACCTCACGCGCGCTCGCGGTCTCCTCGGCGACCTGATCGGCCCCCACGATGCGCCCCAGTAGCTCGACCGACTCCGGTTCGCTGAACGGATCCAACCCGATCAGAGTCTGCGCGCCCAGCCCCGCAAGCCGCCTACGGGAGGTCACCAGCACCGCACAGCCCGCCGAACCGGGCAACAGATGCCGCACCTGCTCCTCGTTCAAGACGTTGTCCAGCACAATCAGTGCACGCCTACGCGACAGCAGCGTGCGAAACAACGCCGCACGCTCGTCCAGATCATCAGGCATGACCCTGTGGTCCACACCCAACGCGCGCAGAAACCCGGCAAGCACTTCCGACGGTCGAGCCGGCATAACATCAGCGCCACGAAGAGTCGCGAACAACTGACAATCCGCAAAACGCGGCAACATCCGATGCGCGACATGCACTGCGAAAACCGTCTTACCAACACCAGGCGCACCAGCCACCACACACACCTTCGGTGCGCCGCCGACCCCTTCGCCCAATGCCCGCACCGCGACGGCGACCTGCTGCTCCCGGCCGGTGAAATCGGCGACATCAGCGGGTAACTGCGCAGGCGCCACCGCCTGCTTTTCGGTCCGATTTCGATCGGAGCGATCGCCCCCAATACGGCTGGCCCAAAAAAGCACCCGTCCAGACTCGATGAATCTTTCCCGCTCATCACCGGCGAGCTCCAGCGCCGCCGCGAGCAACTCCACCGTACGAGCCCTCGGACTACGCCCCCGCTCCATCTCGCCGACCGACCGCGAACTGATACCAGCCCGTTCGGCAAGCTCCTCCTGAGTAAATCGACGTCGAAGCCGATGCCCCCGCAGCAACACCGCGAACGCGCCCGGCCCGGAAGAACCCTCATCCGCGACCATGCCATGAGGCTAACGCACGTCCGGTCAAACGTCCGGTCAAACGTCCTGGTGTGGTACAAGGGCCGCCTGTTTCATGGTGCGAGGAAGGCGGTCGCCATGACAGATGGCCGAGCTCGCACGGTCCGCGGTTTCCTGACAATGGAATGAAGAACGTTTGGCCGTGGAGACTGGCGATCGATCGCCCGAGATTCGGCATTATTTTCCGGAGGGCTTCAGATGAGGGCTCGAAAAGCATTCGTGGCTGTCGTTTCCATTGCGATGCTGGTCGCCGGCTCTGTAGCAGTTATAGGATCTCCGGCGCAGGCGGGAACGTGCCGTACGTCGGGATGTGGCGGAACAGTCATCAATCGCGGCAGCGGTTCGTGGGTCAAGGTGAGCAACGCCTGGTGCTGGAAAGTTCGGTTCACCTATGTCGGCAGCAAGCTCCCATGCGTTTCCCATCCCAACACATGGTACGCATGGAATGCGGACGCGAGTCTCACCTCCGGTGACACCTCGGCTTACAAATCAACCTACTATTACGATGTCGACGCCTTCTTGGCCCGGGCGGGATGTACGACAATTTACTATTACAACGACGCGCGCCGGTACCCGCAAAGCTATCATGCCAGCTCGAACACATGGATCCGCATCACTGGGCAGACTCGGGTCTCCATCACGCGCATCATCTGTTGATTTTCGCCGCGCCCTCGACGTCGACCCATTCGGTCGCCTATGCGCATGGAGGGTGCGTGAGTAATAGATCGGCGAATGGTCCAAGTCGGAAGAAGGTCATTGAAGGGAAGTCATGAAAGGGATGTTCGGTAAAGGCATCTTCGTTGTGGTCGCAGCCATCTGTCTCGCTGTCGCCGGCGTAACGACATCGAGCGCCAACAGTACAAGCGCGATCCCTTCCGCCAATGCGAGCGCGCATTTCCTCCCTGCTGGCTCCATCGTAGCGGAATCGCTCCACCTTGAGCCTGTCACCGATCCCGGGTTGTTGGCTCAACGGCCTATGAATGTCTCCGCCAGCGCTTCGCTATATGTGCTGCGTAGCGGCGCCGGAAGTAATCTGTGTCTGGATGCCGACACTGCTACCTTGGGTTCGAACGGAACCAAGATCCAGCTGTGGACGTGCAGTTATCAGGCCCCGGGCTGGCCCGCCTCCAACCAGCTCTGGTGGCTGAGCACCAGGGACCCAGGCGCCTTAAGCAGCACCTTTATCCAGAGCAACGTCAGTGGCCGGTGTCTGGATGCAGACCGTAGCGCACCTATAGGGCAAAACGGCGTCAAGGTGCAGCTCTGGGACTGTGTGTCCAGCGATTTCACCGAGTGGAAGGCATTGAATCAGATCTGGGGGTGGGATCCTTACCAGCCAAACCAGCTCGTGAATCATTGGCACTGGACCTGTCTGAACGCGGACGGCAACACCTTGCGGACCAAAGTGCACCTCTGGAGCTGCAGTGACGGGGGAGCCAGGGATCAGTGGTATCCGGGGCTTTGACCCCGAGTTCCTGACGGCGCATGGGAGGACACCCCAGCTCATCTCGGTGGGCTGGGGTGTCTCGTTTTGCGGGAGCCCGCAGACCCTTTCGGGTGCCCGGCCAGCCACTCCTCGTTCCAGCGGTCGAGAAACGTATTCCACGCGAGGCGATCCATCGAGGCTCCGTCGCGGGCCGCACCAGGACGCGTCCGGCTCGGCAGAGCCCACTGACGTTTCCGTTCCCGCGTCCGCAGGTTCAGGGCCGGACGCGTATGCCGTCGAGGGTGAAGCCGAGAACGCGCTCACGCTGCCGTTCGTCGGTGAAGGCGGCGGACGTGATGCCCGCGATCATCCGCAGCACGTCGTCGAAGCGGGCGTCCTTACGGGCGATGCCGGCCTCCTGGGCCCGGGTGAGCAGCGGCCCGCCGACCTCGTCGATCGCGCCCCGGCAGGTGCGGAAGATCTCGGAGTCGCGGTTGAGGGCCTCATGGATGGCCCGCTTGGTGGCGACATAGGACACGAAGCGGCGCAGCCACGCCACGAGCCCGTCCCACGGCGGCAGATCCATCGCCTCCTCCGCGGCCCGGCACAGCTCCTCGACCTCGCCGACGTACACGCTGCAGAACAGGTCCTGCCGGGTGGGGAAGTTGCGGTAGAGGGTGCCGATCCCGACGCCGGCGCGGCGGGCGATCTCCTCCAGCGAGACGTCCGTTCCCTGTTCCGCGAACACTTCGCGCGCCGCCTTGAGCAGGGCGTCGAAGTTGCGCCGGGCGTCCGCCCGCTGTGGGCGCCGTACGGCCACGTTCCGGCCCTTGTCCACCCGGACCTCCCGGCATGGGTTGAAGTGGAGGATGGCCTCCGCTATTGTGGAGGAACCCCTCCACTTTATCAGGCGCCTTCGTGCTGCGCCGCCTCCATCACTGAGGGGCCGCCGCACGGCGCGGTATCTCCACCTTCCCCCATGGGACTTTCAGAAGGACTTTCATGGCACGCTCGTCCTCCTCGACGCGGCTGACCTTCGCGGTGCTCGCCGCCGCGGCCGCCGCGCTCTCGATGTTGCAGTCGCTGGTCAGCCCGGTGCTGCCGACGATCCAGCATGATCTGCACACCGACCAGAACACGGTGACGTGGGTGCTGACCGGGTGGTTGCTCGCGGCCGCGGTCGCCACCCCCGTCATGGGCCGCATCGGCGACATGATCGGCAAGGGACGCACGCTGCTCATCTCGCTGGGCGCGATCGCGATCGGGTGCCTGCTCTCCGCGATCGCCCCGAACATCGAGACGCTCATCGTCGCCCGGGTGGTGCAGGGCCTGGGCGGCGCGGTGTTGCCGCTGTCGTTCGGCATCGTCCGCGACGAGTTCCCGCCCCACCGGGTGCCCTCGGCTGTCGGCGGCCTGTCCGCGGTGATCGCGGCCGGTGGCGGCCTCGGCGTGGTACTCGCGGGGCCGGTCGTGGCGGCGCTCGGCTGGCGCTGGCTGTTCTGGATCCCCCTCGTCTTCGTCGTGGCGACCGCGCTGCTGGCCTTCCGCTACGTTCCCGAGTCGCCCGTACGGACGCCCGGACGGGTCAACTGGCTGGCCGTGGTGCTGCTGTCCGGCTGGCTGGTCGCCCTTCTCGCTCCGCTGAGCGAGGCGCCCGCGTGGGGCTGGGGCTCCGCGAGGGTGATCGGCCTGCTCTCGGTCGCCGTGGTCCTCTGCGCGCTGTGGATCGTCGTCGAACTGCGGGCCCGCACGCCCCTGATCGACATGCGCATGATGCGGCTGCCCGTCGTCTGGACCACCAACCTGGTCGCCCTGCTGTTCGGGGCCGCGATGTTCTCCGCGTACGCGTTCCTGCCCGAGTTCGTGCAGACGCCCACGGCGGCGGGCTTCGGTTTCGGGTCGAGCGTGACCGAGGCCGGGCTGCTCATGCTGCCGATGCTCGTCACCATGGCCGTGGCGGGCTCGCTGAGCGGCCCCATCGCCCCGATCTTCGGAGTCAAGGCGCAGCTCGTGTTGGGTGCGGCGCTCACCGCCGTCGCCTGCGCCGCGTTCGCGGGCTACCACGACGAGAAGTGGCAGATCGCCGTCGCCACCGCGGTGTTCGGGCTGGGCGTCGGCCTCGCCTACGCCGCGATGACCAGTCTGATCGTGCAGAACGTGCCGGCCGGGCAGACCGCGGTCGCCGGCGGCATGAACACCAACATCCGCAACATCGGCGGCTCGGTCGGGGCGGCCGTGGCCAGTTCGATCATCACCAGCCACCTGCAGGCGAGCGGGCTCCCGCTCGAATCGGGCTTCACCGACGCGTTCCTGCTGCTGGCCGGCGCCGCGGCGGTCTCGCTGGTCGTGGCGCTGCTGGTCCCCGCGGCCCGGCGCCGAGACGGCGCGCACGCCACGGGCGCGCGGACGGCCCACGGCTCAGCGGCCGGTACGGCGGCGGCCGACGTCCTGACGCCCGCGACACGGGCGGCCGGATCGGACCTGCCGGTCAGATAAAGCCGCGCGTGCCCGTCAGGCTCCCTCAAGCTCCCTCAGGCCCATCGGGTCCTACGCCGTGCCGCCGACGTACGCGCGCAGGTGCCGGGCGGTCAGCGAGTCGCCGTGGGCCACGAGATCGGCGGGCGTGCCGGTGAACATGACACGCCCGCCGTCGTGGCCGGCGCCGGGTCCGAGGTCGATCAGCCAGTCGGCGTGCGCCATCACGGCCTGGTGGTGCTCGATGACGACGACCGTGTTGCCGTCGTCGACCAGCCGGTCGAGCAGCGCCAGGAGCTGGTCGACGTCGGCGAGGTGCAGGCCGCTCGTCGGCTCGTCCAGCACGTATGTCACACCCCGGTCGGCCATGCGGATGGCCAGCTTGAGCCGCTGACGTTCGCCACCTGACAGGGTGGTGAGGGGCTGCCCAAGACCGAGGTAGCCGAGGCCGACGTCGAGGAGCCGGTCGAGGACCCTGCGGGCCTGGCCGGTCGGGAAGAACTCGCGCGCCTCGGTGACGCTCATGGCGAGTACCTCGCTGATGTTCTTGCCGCGCAGCCGGTACGTGAGCACCTCGGGGGTGTAGCGCCTGCCCTCGCACTGCTCGCAGACCGATGCCACCCCCGCCATCATGGCGAGGTCGGTGTAGACGACCCCGATGCCCCGGCACCCGGGGCAGGCGCCCTCCGAGTTGGCGCTGAACAGGGCCGCCTTGACGCCGTTGGCCTTGGCGAAGGCCGTACGGATGGGGTCGAGCAGGCCGGTGTAGGTCGCCGGATTGCTGCGGCTCGACCCCCTGATGGGCGACTGGTCCACGAGCACGACGCCGTCCTGCCCGGTCAGCGAGCCGTGGACGAGCGAGCTCTTGCCCGACCCGGCGACGCCGGTGACGACGGTGAGCACGCCGAGCGGGATGTCCACGCTGACGTCCTTGAGGTTGTGCCGGTGCGCGTTCCTGATCGGGATGGCGCCGCGCGACCGCCGTACCGGCGTACGGGGGCTCACCCGGTGATCGAGGTAGCGTCCGGTGAGGGCGTCGGAGCGGCGCAGGCCCGCGACGTCGCCCTCGTAGCAGATCCGCCCCCCGGCGGGCCCCGCCCCCGGGCCGAGGTCGACCACGTGGTCGGCGATCTCGATCACCTCGGGCTTGTGCTCGACGACGAGGACGGTGTTGCCCTTGTCGCGCAGGCGCAGCAGCAGGTCGTTCATCCGCTGGATGTCATGAGGGTGCAGCCCCACTGTCGGCTCGTCGAATACGTAGGTGACGTCGCTCAGGCTGGAGCCGAGGTGCCGGACCATCTTCACGCGCTGGGCCTCGCCGCCCGACAGGCTGCCCGACTCGCGGTCGAGACTCAGGTAGCCCAGGCCGATCTCCACCAGGGAGTCGAGCGTCTCACCCAGGCCGGCGATCAGCGGCGCGACCGAGGGGGCGTCGAGATCGCGGACGAAGGCGGCCAGGTCGCTGATCTGCATGGCCGAGCACTCGGCGATGGTGCGTCCGCCGACGCGGCACGACAGCGCGGCGGCGTTGAGCCGGGCGCCGCCGCAGGCGGGGCAGGTGGCGAAGGCCACGGCGCGGTCGACGAACGCCCGGATGTGCGGCTGCAGCGACTCCCGGTCCTTCGAGAGGTACGTCCGCCGGACGCGGACCAGCAGGCCCTCGTACGTGACGTTGATCCCACCGATCTTGACCTTGGTGGCCGGGCGGCGCAGGAGGTCGTCCCACTGGGCGTCGGTGAACTCCTTGAGCCTGAGGTCCGGGTCGAACAGGCCTGACCCGGCGATGGTCTGCCAGGGCCAGGAGCCCACGGTGTAACCGGGGACGGTGATCGCGCCCTCGTTCAGCGAGCGGTCCGGATCGACGAGCCCGGTCGCGTCGATGTCCGACACCCGCCCGAGACCTTCGCACTCGGGGCACATGCCGTCGGGATTGTTGAAGCCGAACACGTGCGGGGGGCCCACGTACGGTGTGCCGACGCGGCTGAAGACGATCCGGAGCATCGTGTGGGCGTCGGTCGCGGTGCCGACCGTGGAGCGGGAGTTGGCCCCCATCCGCTCCTGGTCGACGATGATCGCGGCGCTGAGGTTGCGGAGCGCGTCGACGTCCGGCCGGTTGCGGCCCGGCATGAACGACTGGATGAACGCGGTGTACGTCTCGTCGATCAGGCGCCGCGACTCCGCCGCGATCGTGCCGAACACCAGGGACGATTTGCCGGAGCCCGAGACCCCGGTGAACACGGTCAGCCGGCGCTTCGGGACGTCGAGCGACACGTCGGCCAGGTTGTTCTCCCTGGCGCCCCTGATTTCGATCATGTCGTGGGCGTCCGCCTCGGGACGTACGCCGCCGGGTCGGACCCCTACCGGCACGTGCTTCATCGGAACCCTTCCGGGGGAGGCAGCGGGGATGGCGATCCACACGGGGGGATCACTGGAGTTTCAATTCTGTCATTGAAGTCTCCACTGGAGACTTTTCCGCACCTGGCCTCCATTCACCAGCGAAGGAGCCCGGCAGAAGTCTCAACCGCGTCACGAAGGCGCTGTGCCAGACGGGGACCACCTGTGCGGCGGATTTCCGACCATGCGCCTATAGTCCGAAGTAGGGCGACGAAGCGGAATGCCTCACGGTGTGGGGCGGCCGCGCCTTCGTGGTTGGGGGGCCGCGATGGACCCGACGGTGCTCGACCGGCTGTGTGCCGGTGACCATGTCTGCGGGGTGTACGACGACGACGAGCAACGGCTCGGCGTCGTGACCGGAGCGATTTCGTCCGGACTCCGGGCAGGCGAGCGGGTCGTCGTGGCGACGGCACAGCCTGTGGACGCGTTCCTGGACGATTTAGCGAGGCGAGGGGTCGACGTCGGGGTGTTCGGCGACCGGGGACAGCTTGAGGTGACCTTCTCCCAGAGCGGTTACCTCCGAGCCGGGAAGATCGACCATGGCGAGATCCTGAGCCGATGGCGCACCCGGACCGCCGAGGCGCTCGACGCCGGCTACACCGGTCTGCGGGCCGTCGGCGACCTGGGCATGGCGCCCGTGGCGGCCGTCGGGCCCGGACGGCTCAGATCATGCGAGGCCATGGTGAACCGGGTCTTCGCCGCCCTTGATCTCTCGGTCGTCTGCGTGTACGACCAGCGCACGCTCCGCCCGGAGGATCTCGACCACATCATCTGCGCCCACCCGGCCACGCTGGAGCCCTGGGACGACGCGAACTGGAAACCGCTGCTGCGGATGCGTCACACGTCGTGCCCGCCGGGCCTGCGGATGATCGGGGAGGCCGACTTCTCCAACGGGGAGGCGCTGGCCGCCGTGCTGGCCGGTCTCCCCGAGGACGTGTCTCCCGACGGGCCGTTGATCGTCGATCTCGCCGAGCTGCGGTTCGCCGACGCCGCCACCGGCCGTCTCCTGATCAAGGCCGCCCTGACGTGGCCGACGGGCATGCGGATCGTCGGGTGCCGCCGCCCGGTGGCGCGATTGCTGAAGTTGCTGGGCGGCGGCTGGATCCCCGGCGTCCGCGTCCCGGGCGAACGCCCCGCGGCGGGGGCGGTGCCCAGCGGTGGACCCGGCGGCGGACCCGGCGGCGGACCCGGTGTGGGTCCTGTCACCAGGTGACGGGCAATTCGTTGAATCCACCGGTCAAGCGGTCGGCGCGCGGCTTCAGGTCCTCGTACGGCACGGCCAGGCTCAGCGTGGGGAAGCGCTGGAAGAGCGACCCGAACACGGCGCGCAGCTCCACCCGGGCGAGGCTCGCTCCTAGGCAGTAGCGGATCGCGTAGCCGAACCCGACGTGCGGGGAGGCGGCCTCGCGCGAGATGTCGAACCGCTCGGCGTCGGCGAAGGCCCGGTCGTCGCGGTTGGCCGAGGCGATGGAGAGCATCAGCAGGTCGCCCGGGGCGAACCGGACACCGGCGACCTCCGCCTCCTCCCTGACATAGCGGATGATGCCGTGCTCGCTGGGCGCGGCCACCCGCATGATCTCCTCGACCGCCGCACCCGCGAGGGACGGGTCGCGGATCAGCGCGTCGCGCTGTTCGGGGTTGCGCAGGAGCAGCAGGGTGCCGTAGTCGATCTGGTTCACCGTCGTCTCGTGCCCCGCGAACAGCAGGCCGCCCGCGATCCTCGCGACGTCCGGCTCCGGGAGCTGGGCGGTGGCGAGATCGGAGTAGACGTCCTCACCCGGATTTTCGCGCTTCCGCTTCACGATCGCGTAGCTGTACTCGTTCATCTCCCGCAGGGCGGCGGCCGACCGCTCGGGGTCCGACAGGTCGGTCATCTCCTGCGCCGTCGCACGGAATCTCGCCCTGTCCTCGAACGGCACGCCGAGTAGTTCGCAGATCACCTGGATCGGCAGCGGGACCGACAGCCGCTCGTGCAGGTCGGCCGGCGGCCCCTCCTCGGCCATCTCGTCGAGCAGGCCGTCGACGATCTGCCGGACCTTGCCCGACAGGGCCTGCATGCGCCGGGCGGAGAACGCGGGCGCGAGCAGCCGCCGCATCCCGGTGTGCACCTCGGTCTCGGTGGCGTAGTCGCCGGTGGGGCCGCCCAGGAGGGCGCTGTGGGACAGCCGGGGAGCCGTCTCGGGGGTGGGGTGGGATCGGCCGAAACGCTCGTCGGCGAAGATCTGCCGGATCTCCTCGTACCCGGTGACCAACCAGGCCTCGTCTCCGGTCTCGGTGCGGACCCGGGTGATCGGGTGGTCCGCGCGCAGTTCTCCGAACTCGGGGGAGAGAGCCAGTGCGTCCGTGCGCTCGAACGGCAACTGAGGGAGTCCGGGCATGTCAGATTTCCCTTCAAGAGACGTCAGCCTCTAGAAGTTCTCACCTACCCGGGCGATCGACAAGGGGCGAAAGACATCTCTTAACGGCCGCATCGCCATGTCCGGTCAGTGCCGTGCCGTCACCGAGCACTTCTTCGTAGTGTCCGACGAGGCCGGCGCAGGTGTGCGCCCACGTCCGGTCGAGTACCGACCGGCGTGCCCGTTCTCCCATGCCGGCCCGGTATGGCGCGTCCTCCACCAGGCGCAGCACCGCCTCGCGCATCAGGGACGGGGAATCGGCGGGGTAGAGCAGCCCGTTCACACCGGGCCGGACGAGATCGAGCGGTCCTCCGGCGGCCGCCGCGACCACCGGCACCCCCGCCGCCAGCGCCTCCTGGACGGCCTGGCAGTACGTCTCGTTGGCCCCCGTGTGAACGAAGACGTCGAAAGAGGCGAGGACGCGGGACAGGTCCTCCCCGGTGCGCAGCCCGCAGAAGACGGCCCGCGGCAGACGGCGGCGCAGCGCGGGGGCGGCCGGGCCGTCGCCCACGATCACCAGGCGGGTCCCCGGCAGGTCGGCGAGCTCGGCCAGCAGGTGCACCCGCTTGTCCGCGGCCAGGCGGCCCACGTATCCGATCACCGTCTCGCCGTTCGGCGCGAGCTCGCGCCGCACCTCGGCGGAGCGGTGTCGGGGGCTGAACCGGTCGAGGTCGACGCCCCGGCCCCACAGCCGCAGGCGCGGGACGCCGTGCGCGTCGAGCTCCGCCATGGTGGCGGTCGAGGGGGCGAGTGTGCGGGCGGCCCGGCCATGGATGTGCCTGAGCCACGACCAGACGAGCGGGTCGGCGCCGCGGATGCCGTACTGCCGGGCGAAGCCCGCCAGGTCGGTCTGGAAGACGGCCACGGCGGGGACGCCGAGCCCGGCGGCGGCCGTCATCCCCGACGCCCCCACCACCGTGGGGGAGGCGAGGTGGACGATGTCGGGCTTGAACTCCCGGAGCAGCGCGGCGACGCGCCGGGTCGGCAACCCCACCCGGAACGACCGGTAGAACGGCAGCCGGAAGGCGGGGGTGGCGTGCACCGGGAACCCGGCGTACCCGTCGGGCCCGGGGGACGGTGCGATCACCATCGCGTCGTGGCCCTGATCGGCGAAGTGGTCCAGGATCCGGCAGACGGAGTTGGTCACGCCGTTGACCTGGGGGAGGAACGACTCGGAGACGATGGCCACTCTCATGCGGAGATCTCCCGGGCTCGGGGCGGGACGTGCTGCGGTTCGCGGGCGGGCACCGGAGGGAGACGGCGCAGCGCCGGCTCAAGCTCGGCCAGGAAACGCTCGTCGAGCGCCGCCGTCCGGCCGCGCGCCGCGTACCAGGCCTCGCGGACGACCAGCGCGCCGAGCCTGGGGAGGAAGTCCCTCGACCGGCGGGCCAGCCAGCCGGTGCCCTCGACCGCCATCCACCGGACGCTCGCCCAGGCCGACGGGTCGCGCCCGGCCGGCTCCTCGGCGGGCAGCGCCCGTACGGCGACGCCCCGGGCGGCGAGCTCGGCCGCGAAGAGGCGGGCCAGCAACCGGTGCCCGCGCTCGCTGGGATGCAGCCGGTCCACCCCCCACATCCGCCGCTCGTAGAGTGCGGGATGCGAGGCCAGGTCGACGTGGACGGTGCCGTACCTGTCCGCGAGCCGGTCGAGGACGGCGTTGATCGCCCGGACCCTGCGGGTGAGCGGACGCCTGACGAGATCGGGGACGCCCAGCATCAGGCCGGGATCGGGCAGGCGCGCGGTCATGACCGTCGCGCCGGCGTCGCTGAGCCCGCCGACCACGGCGTCCAGGTCGGCGGCGATTCCGGCGAGCCCGAAGTCGCCGCGCAGCGTGTCGTTCACCCCGGCCAGCACGCAGGCCAGCGTGGGCCGGAACGCCAGGGCGAGCGGGAGCTGGTCGGCGGCCAGGTCACGCGACGTGGCGCCGCTGCCGGCCAGGTTGCCGAACAGGACCTCCTCGCGGGGGCCGAGGGAGTCGGCGAGCAGCCGGGCGTACCCGCGCCAGCCGCCGCCGGGCAGCGGGTCGCCCAGGCCTTCGGTCACCGAGTCGCCGAGTGCCACGAAACGCGTCGTCACCGTCACTCCTCTCCCGATGGATCCGTGTGCGAGACAGGCCGCGGCGCCCGAGCCCCGCCCGTGCGGGATCCTGTGCCTATGCCGGGGCCCGCGCCCGCGTCGAGGGCCCGCAGGAAGCCCGCAACCGCGGCCGGCCAGCCGTATCTCTCCGCCTGCCGCCGGGCGGCGGCGCGCCGTTCGCCCTCGTCCCGCGCGAGGATCCGCTCCACGGCGTCGGCGTACGCGCCGGGCCCGCCGTCGACGGCGAGGCCCGCGTCCGCGACCACCTCGGGGAGCGCGCTCTCCGCCGACACCACGACCGGCGTCCCGGACGCCAGCGCCTCCAGGGCGGCCAGGCCGAAGGTCTCCACCGGTCCCGGGGCGATCGTGACGTCGGCGGTGGCGAACAGCCTTGCCACCAGGTCGCGGTCGGACAGGTGGCCGAGGAAACGCACCGGCAGGTCACCGGCGAGCGCCTCGAGCGCGCGCCGCCGGGGGCCGTCGCCGGCGACCGCGAGCACGGCGGGCACCCCGCGGCGGCGGAGCTCACGCAGCGCCAGCACCGGCCGGTCGGGCCGCTTCTCGGGGGAGAGCCTGCTGCAGTGGACGACGAGGTGCTCGCCGGGCGCGGCCAGCGTCCGGCGCAGCTCGGCGTCCCGGTTGGCGGGCGCGAAGCGGTCCAGATCGACTCCCAGGGGCGCCCGCACCAGGTTGGTGACGCCGATCCGCTGAAACTCGGCGGCGGCCCAGCCGGTCGTGCAGATGATCGTGTCGAAGGACTCGGCCGTGGCCGCGTTCAGCCGGTCGGCCATCCGGCCCGCGACGCGGTCGGCGGCCAGATTGGGCAGGACGCCCGCGACGCGCCGGGGCGTGAACACGCGGAGCAGGCCGTCGAGGCTCTCGTGCGACACCATCGCCGAGCGGACCCCGCGTGAGCGGGCCCACCGCCCGGTCCAGCGCAGGGTCGTCCGGTCGGACACCTCCAGCCGGTCGGGCGCGAGGTCGTCCAGCAGCCGCGTGAGCGAGCGGCGGGCGGTGATGACCCGGTATCCCCCGGTGCCGGGGACGAGCGGGCCGGGCACTGAGATCACGAGCCCGGCGGGGGTCTCCCGGCGCTCCGGACGGGGCCCGGGAATCACCAGGGCGACCTCGTGCCCGGCGGCGGCGTAACCCGCGCCCAGCTCCCGGAGGGCCGTGCGCAGGCCGCCCGAGCGAGGGGCGACGAAATTGGCCAGCCGTACGATCTTCATGTTCCATCCACGGCGTCAGGACGGGCGTCTGCGCCGATGGTGGACCGACTGGTCAGCAGGACAGCTAACCGCTTATGGCCTGATACCTAACCTTCTCTGAATACCGGTCAGTGTCGGGACAAGACATGAAACGGATGGGACGGGAGGGGTCTTCATCAAAGTCGGGTGAAGTGACCGCATCCGGTGGGAGATCTTCATCCTGGCCGCGGTGGCCGCGCCGCCGCGCGGGGGAGACCGCTTCTCACTACCAATCGTGTCCGGCAGGGCAGATCGTCGTGTCCGGCACCGAACCTGGAGGTGGTGACGCGTGCGGTTCTCAGCCGAGGACGCGGCCTGGAGCGAGCTGCGCAGCGAGTACGCCGGCCGCTGGTCGATCTGGAGGAGCGACGCCGGGCGCTGGTACGCGACCCGGATGACGAGGTCTCTCTCCCGGGCCGAGATGGATCGGGGCATGATCATGACCGGGAGCGGTGAGAGCGCCGACGAGCTGCGCGCCCTGCTCACGGCTCAGGAGCGCCTGGGCAACCACATGATCTCCACATGATCTCCACCTGACCCGCACCCGATGCCCGCCCCTGATGTCACGGCCTGATGTCACGGCCTGATGTCACAACCTGATGGCGGGGCTGGGGGGTGCGGCCGGGGGTGCGGCGATATCGCCCCAATTGGGGTGAGAGCATCGGGGGATGACGGAATCCGTGGTCAACGACGGCGCGTCTACGGGCGCCGGCGCCGTCCCTCCGACGGGCACCCAGTTCGCGATCGAGGGCGGCGGCTACCGGGCCGTGCTCACCGAGGTGGGCGCGGGCGTCCGGGCCCTGACCCGGGACGGCCGGCCGCTGCTCATGGACTATCCGGCCGGCCACGCGCCGGTGGGGGCGGCCGGGCAGCTCCTCATCCCGTGGCCGAACCGCGTGCGGGACGGCCGGTACGAGTTCGGCGGCGTGGAGCGGCAACTCCCGATCACCGAGATCGCGACGGGCAACGCCACGCACGGCTTCGTGCGCACGCTGCCGTGGACCGTGCTCGCCCGGGAGCCGGATTCGATCCGGTTCGGGCTGCGGCTGTTCCCCCAGCAGGGATATCCGCACGTGCTCGATCTGACCGCCGCTTATGCCGTGGGACCGTCGGGCCTGGAGGCCGAGGTGACCGCGGTCAACGTCGGGTCGACCCCCGCGCCGTACGGGCTGGGCGCACACCCGTACCTGACGCTCGGCGAGGGGACCGTCGACGAGGCGTTCCTGGAACTGCCCGCCGCCGAGTGGGCCGAGGTGGACGCGCGCAAGATCCCGACGGGACGGCGGGACGTCGAGGGCACCGTCTACGACTTCCGGGACGGCCGGCGGATCGGCGGCACCGTGCTGGACACCGCCTACACGGGGTTGCGCCGCGACCCCGACGGGCTCGTCCGGGTGCGGCTGCGGACCGCCGGCGACTCGCACGGGGACTCGCACGGGGACTCGCACGGGGACTCACATGGCGTCGAGCTGTGGGCGGGCGAGGGCGTGCGCTGGCTTCAGGTGTACACGGGTGACACGCTGCCCGAGCCCTACCGCAGAGCGGGGATCGCCGTCGAGCCGATGAGCTGCCCGCCCAACGCGTTCGCCACCGGCGAGGACCTCATCCGGCTCGAACCGGGCGAACGTGCCGGTCACCGGTGGGGAGTGCGCGCGCTGCCCACCGATGTGGGGTGAAACAGCAGTCGTGTCGAGACATGTCTGGTTTTCATGTTATTTCACGACGAGGGGCAGGCCGGCTGGTCTGAACGGGCGGCCGGCCGCACCCCGCCGCTCACGACCGATGGCCCGTTGACCTGGGTGAATACGGCCCCATCCGGAGATGTCACGGTTTGTCAAGGGCGGGTGTGGTCACGATAGGGCACTCGACCGGAAACAATCGCGTTTCATTGAATTCACATGACCACGGTGTGTGCCGTATCGTACGGCGTGGGAGCGCTCCCATTGGCTAAGGAGGCGCGCGTGACTCTCCCCCTCGGACCGGCGCCACTGGACGCCGACCCCGTCTGGACCGCCGAATGCCTCCTACCCGCCGTCCCCGCGAGCGTCGCGTCGGCCCGCTCCCTGGTACGCCGGGAGCTGACCAGATGGGGGCTCGACGCGATGGTGGACGACTGCTCCCTCGTCGTCAGCGAGCTCGCCTCCAACGTCGTACGGCACGGCGGCACCGTCTTCACCCTGCGCCTGGGCAGCAACGGCACCTGGGTGTACGGCGAGATCTTCGACCAGGGGGAGGGCCTGCCCCGGCAGCGGGAGGCCGACATGGACTCGACCGACGGGCGCGGGCTGCTCATCGTGCGGGAGCTCGCCGACGACTGGGGGGTCGTCCGGTCCGCGAGGGGCGGCAAGACCGTGTGGTTCATCACCGGCGCGGAGACCCCGGCCACGGTGCCGATCGTGCCGTCCCGGGCCCGCCTGGCGGTGGGCTGAGCCCGCGCCGCCCGGCAGGGCCCCTGCTCCGTTCGCCCTCCGCCCGGCCCACCCCGCACGTTTGAAATCGGTGGGGAGGATAGAGGCACCGGCGAAGGAGGAGAATCCATGACCATCGCCGGAAGCATCATCCTCATCATGGTGGGCGCCATCCTCACCTGGGCCGTCGACTTCGCCGTCGCGGGCATCGACATCCAGGTCATCGGGGTGATCCTCATGGTCGGCGGGCTCGCCGGGCTGTTGTTCGGCATCTGGCGGCTGACCACCGTCCGCCGCTCGGCCGCCGTTTCCGCCGCCGTTCCGGTCGACGAGGCCACCACCCGCCGCCACGTGTACGAGGAGCGGCGATACAACGACCCCATCTGAGGCCCGTCCACGACCCCATCCGAGCGTCCACTCCTAGCGTCCACGATCTGAGCGCTCCACGATCTGAGCGCTCCACGATCTGAGCGCTGCACGGGCGCCCCGCAGGCGGATAAGGCCCTGCCGGGGCGCCCGTGCCCGTACTCCCGTGCCGATAGCCGCCAATAGGGCACCAATAGGCCACCAACAGGCCGCCGATACGCCCTGCCCGCCCTGCTCATACGGGACGGGCCGTACCGGTCCCCGGGTCACGAACCGCCGCGGACCAGAGCCCGCACCGCCCGCCGGATCGCGTGCCGGTCGATGCCCGCGTCGGCGAGCTGCTCGGCCGGCGCGGCCGAGCCGGGCATGCCCGTCACCGCCAGCTTCACGAGCGGGACCGGGGCGTCCGCCAGCGCGGCCAGGACGGCGTCGCCGAGGCCGCCCTCCGGCCGGTGGTCCTCCACCGTCACGACGCGCCCGGTCGACCTGGCCGCCGACAGCAGCTCGGCCGCGCCGAGGGGCTTGACGGAGTAGGCGTCGACGACGGTGATCGAGATGCCTTCCTCCTCCAGCGGGCCGGCGGCCGCCAGGGCCTCGTGGACGGTGATCCCGGCGGCCACGACCGTCGCGTCGTCGCCGGTGCGCAGGATCTTGCAGCCGCCCACGGGGAACCGCTCGTCCGGGGCGTAGACGACCGGGGTCTCGCCGCGGGTGGTGCGCAGGTAGCGGATCCCCTCCAGGTCGGCCGCCTGCTCGACGAGGCGGGCCGTCTGGTTCGCGTCGCACGGATACAGCACCGTGCTGCCGTGGATCGACCGGAAGGCGGCCAGATCCTCCAGTCCCATCTGCGAGGGACCGTCCGCCCCGATCGAGACCCCGCCGTGCGAGCCGACCAGGCACAGGTCCGCGCGGCTGACCGCGGCCATGCGGACGAAGTCGTACGCCCGGGTGAGGAAGGCGGCGAAGGACACCGCGTACGGCTTCCAGCCCCTCGCCTGCATGCCGACCGCCGCCGCCACCATCTGCTGCTCGGCGATGTGGCACTCGAAGAACCGCTCGGGATGGGCCTCGGCGAAGGTGTCGAGCCCGGTGGAGTCGGCCACCTCGCCGTCCAGCGCGACGATCTCCCCGCGCTCGTTGGCCAGCTCCGCCAGGGCCCGTCCGAACGCCGCCCGGGTCGCGACCCGCTCGCCGATCTCGTACGCCGGGGGGCTGCCCGGGGAGATGGCGAAGCCGTAGGCCGTCCCGGGCCCGGTGGGCGGCGTCACCCGGACGGTGAGCCGGCGTGGTCCGCCCAGCTCGGCGATCGCCTGCTCGGCGTCGTCGAGTGGTTTGCCGTGCTTGCCCTCGCGGTCCTCGACGGCGGACACCCCGAACCCCTTGCAGGTGCGGGCGAGGATGGCCGTGGGACGGCGGCGGGTGGCCCGCGCGTCGGACAGCGCGTAGTCGATCTGGCCGGGATCGTGCCCGTCGATCTCGATCGTGTGCCAGCCGAAGGCGCCCAGCCGCCGGGCGTACCCGGCGAGATCCCAGCCGAGCCGGGTCGGCCCGCGCTGGCCCAGCCGGTTGACGTCGATGATCGCGGTGAGGTTGGCGAGGCCCTCCTGCCCGGCGAACTCGAACGCCTCCCACATCGACCCCTCGGCCGTCTCGCCGTCGCCGCACAGCGCCCACACCTGGTACGGCAGGCGGTCGAGCCGGCGGCCGGTGAGGGCCAGTCCCACCGCGACGGGCAGGCCGAACCCGAGCGAGCCGGTGGCCACGCCGACCAGGGGAACCGAGGGGACGGGATGGCCCTGGAGGCGGCTGCCGCGGCCGCGGAAGGTCAGCAGCTCCTCGTCGTCGATCACGCCGGACGCCTTGAGCATGGCGTAGAGAAGCGGCGAGGCGTGGCCCTTGGAGAAGACCAGATGATCGTTGGCGGGGTCGCGGGGGTCGGTCAGGTCCACCCGGAGATGACGGGCGAGGAGCACGGCCATGAGCTCGGCCGCCGACATCGACGACGTGGGATGCCCCGAGCCGGCGGCCGCGGCGGCGCGTACGGAGTCGACCCTCAGCTGGGTCGCGAGCTCACAGAGGAAACGGTAGTCGACCTCGTCCATCGCCCTCGACTACCCCGCGAATGACCGAATATCGCGGGATTTGAGGCGTTATCTGGTAACCGTCGCCGCTGAGTGGATCATCTGCGCAGGAGGCGGCCGATCCCGGCGACCGCGGCGATCCCGGCCGCGGCGGCCGTCATCGCCCCCCGGTGCTGGGAGAACCACAGCTGGAGGCTGTGACGGTGGGAGCGGGTGTCGAAGTCGCCGTGCGCGCCGTAGTCGTGGTCCTTGTCCGCGGGCTCCCAGAGATTGGACACGCCCGTGGGCGGCTCGTCCGCGAGCTGCGACTGAACCCCCGTCCTGGCCAGATAACGATCGAGCAGGGCGGGCGCGATCCGCTGCGCCAGGATCGTGGCCGCGGTGGTGCCCCCGACCCAGTACTCCTTGCGCTCGGGATGCTCGGCCGCGAAGAGCAGCGCCCGGGCCGCGACCTCCGGCTGGTAGATCGGCGGCACCGGCTGGGTGTGCCGCCGCATGCGATTCAGGCCCCAGTCGAACTGCGGTGTGTTCAGCGCCGGGAGCTGCACCATCGTGATGTGCACGCCGGATCCCTCGGCCATCAGCTCGGTGCGGACCGACTCGGTGAAGCCGGTGATCGCGTGCTTGGCCCCGCAGTACGCCGACTGGAGGGGGATCGACCGGTACGCGAGGGCCGAGCCCGCCTGCACGATGACGCCCCGGTCGCGCGGCCGCATCGTCTCCAGCGCGACACGGGTGCCCCACACGTAGCCGAGGTAGGTCACGCGCGTGGTCCGCTCGTACTCCTCCGGGGTGATCTCCATGAACGGCGCGAAGACCGTGGTGAAGGCCACATTGATCCACACGTCGATCGGCCCCAGCTCCGCCTCGACCCGCTGCGCGGCCTCCCGCACCTGGTCGTAGTCGGAGACGTCCGCGCTGTAGACCTTCGCCGTGCCGCCCTCGGCGCCGACGTCGACGGCGGCACCGGCGAGGCCGGCTTCACCCCGCGCGATCAGGGCGACGGTCGCGCCCTCGGCGCCGAGCTGCCGGACGACCGCGCGGCCCACACCTCCGCTCGCGCCCGTCACGACCACGACCTTGTTCGTCAGGCTCACCGGGGGTCATCCTCTCGATTCCGGTCCGCCGCCCAGCGTGCGCTGCTTCCTCACGGCGAACACCATGTTCAGGACCACGAGTACGGCGACGACCAGGACGATTCCGGTCAGCCACCACAGCCGCGCGACGGCGGACAGCACACCCACGGCCACGCAGAAGACGAGCACGAACGAGCCGAGGCGGATGCGGATCACGTCCATGGGTGTCGCCGGCACCATCGGCTTGCCGGACGGCGAACGCTGTTCCTCGCTCATATTCTGGCGGCTACCCCCACAGCCGGGACGAAAACAACCGCCATGACACCGCCACAACCAGCACCGTCATCCGGTTTGGGAGGTCCGGGACCGGGTAGCCAAGTCGCTTCGCGAGGCGATTGGGGGTGTCCCATGAACGAGGGAACGACGCGGAGACCGTCCCGTGGCGCCCGCCCGTGAGCGCGACCCTGCTCGTCGACGGCGTCGAGCGGATCGCCGTCCTGCGGGCCAACGCCCTCGGCGACCTGCTGCTCGCGCTGCCCGCGATAGCGGCGCTCAAGCGGGCCTATCCCGTCGCCAGGATGACCCTGCTGGGCCGGGAGTGGCACGCCGGATTCCTCCGCGGCCGGCCTGGACCGGTCGACGAGGTGGTCGTCCTGCCGCCCGTGCCCGGGGTCTCCGGCCCGCCGGGCGTGCCGCCCCCGCCGGACGACGTCTACACGGACCTGCGGGAACGTCACTTCGATCTGGCCGTGCAGATGCACGGCGGCGGGCGCGCCTCGAACCCGTTCATCCGGCGGCTGGGCGCCCGCGTCACCGCAGGCCTGCGCGCCCCGGACGCCCCGCCGCTCGACCGCTGGGTGCCGTACGTGCACTACCAGCACGAGACGCTGCGCCACCTGGAGGTGGCGGGACTGCTCGGCGCGTCCACCTCCGACCTCGAACCGCAGGTCGCGGTCGTCAGAGGTGACTGGGCGGAGCTGAACCGCGTCATCGGTCATCTGCCGCGCGGTCTCGTCGCGATCCATCCGGGCGCGAGCGACCGGCGCAGGAGATGGCCGCCCGAGCGGTTCGCCGAGGTCGCCGACCGGCTGGGACGGCCCGTGGTGGTCACCGGCACGGAGGAGGAGCGCGACGTCGTCGACAGGGTGGTCGCGGCCATGAAACGGCCCGCGCGCCCGGTCGTCGGCGAGCTGTCCGTGGGCGGGCTCACCGCGCTGTACGCGGCGTGCGACCTGCTGGTGTCCAACGACACCGGGCCCCGCCATCTGGCGGCCGCCACCGGCACGCCCACCGTGGGCGTCTACTGGTGCGGCAACCTCGTCAACTGGGGACCGCTGACCCGGCATCTGCACCGGCCGGTGATCTCCTGGACCACGCGGTGCCCCGTCTGCGGCGGCGCCGGCGCGGATCCGGTCATGCGGGCGTGCGGCCACCCCGACGCGTCCTGGGTCGGCGACGTCACCGTGGACGCCGTACTGGAGCAGGCATGGGATCTGCTGAGGTGACGGCGTTCGCCGTGCCGGAGATCGAGTTGCGGCCCAGCGACCCGAAAGAGCCGGGGATCCGGCGGCACCGCCGCGGCAAGGGCTTCACCTACACCTGGGCGTCGGGACGGCCGGTCAAGGACAGGGCGACACTGCGGCGGATCAGGTCCCTGGCGATTCCGCCCGCGTGGACCGACGTGTGGATCTGCGCCGCGCCCGACGGGCACCTGCAGGCGGTGGGAACCGATTCGGCGGGCCGCAGGCAGTACCGCTACCACGAGGAGTGGCGGCGGAGGCAGGACCGGGCCAAGTTCGACCACGTGCTCGAGGTGGCCGAGCGGCTGCCGGTCTTCCGCGAACGGGTGGCCGGAGACCTGGCCGGCGACGAGCTGACCCGTGAACGGGTCCTCGCGACCGCGGCCCGCATGCTCGACATCGGCTTCTTCCGGGTCGGCGGGGAGGAGTACACCGACTCCTACGGCCTGGCGACGCTGCGCACCTCCCACGTGAGGTGCCGCGATGGCCAGGTGATCTGCAGATACCTGGCCAAGGGCGGCAAGGAGCGCGCGCTCGTGTTGCGGGACCCCGACGTGTGCGCCGTCCTCACCGCCCTGTCGTCCGGCCGGCGGGGCGAGTTGCTGTGCTACCGGACCGGCGAGGGCTGGGCCGACGTGCGCAGTGCCGACATCAACGCCTATCTGAAGGAGACGCTCGGCACCGAGGCGTCGGCCAAGGACTTCCGCACCTGGCACGCCACGGTCCTGGCCGCGGTCGGGCTGGCCGTCTCCAGGCCGGTACGCGGCACGACCGGCCGGAAGCGGGCCGTGTCCCGGGTGATTAAGGAGGTCGCCGAATATCTCGGCAACACCCCGGCGGTCGCCCGCGCGTCCTACGTCGATCCACGTCTGATCGAGCTGTACGAGAAGGGGCAGGTGATCCCGGCCGAGCGGCTGGGGGAGGGCGCGGGCGAGGGAGGGCCGGCCACCCACGGGCGGGTCGAGGAGGCCGTCATCAGCCTGCTGCGCGGGGCCGGCCGTCCAGGGGCGACAGGCCGCGGGAGGAGATCACATCCTCGTACGCGGCGAGCGTCTCGGCGGCGATCCGGCTCCAGCCGTACCTGACCCTGGCCCGGTCGGCACCGGCGAAGCCGTACGCGGCGCGCCGGACGGGGTCGTCGAGCAGCCCGCGCAGCGCCCTGGCCAGCACGAGGGGCTGCCGGGGCGGCACCAGCAGGCCGGTCACCCCGTTGACCACGGTCTCCTTCTGGCCGCCGACCGCCGAGGCCACGACGGGCACCCCGCATGCCATGGCCTCCAGTGTGACCAGGCCGAAGGGCTCGTACCAGGGGACGGACACCACGACGCTCGCCGAGCGCATCAGGGCGGGCAGCCGGTCGCGGCCGACCGTGCCGAGGAAGCGCACCCGATCGGCCACCCCCGCCTGGGCCGCGAGCCACCGCAGCCGGGTGATCTCGGGGTCGTGGTGCAGCGCCGCCGCCGGCGGGCCGCCGGCGATCACCAGTTCGGCGTCCCTGAGGTGCCGCAGGGCGTCGATGGTCGTCTCGATCCCCTTGCGCGGCACGAGGCGGCCGACCGAGAGCAGCCGTGGCCGTTCCGGCCGCTCCAGCGGCTCGACGTGCGGGTGGAAGACCGATGAGTCGACACCGCACGGCACGACCTGGGCGGTCGTGCGGGGGATCCGCATCCTGATCAGCTCGTCGACCTCGTCCGGGCAGGTGGCGATGATCGCGTCGGCGCGCCGGCCGATGGCGGCCTCCGCCTCGATCCGTTCGCGCGGGCTGGTGTCGGCGAGGCCCTGGTGCCGCCGCTTGACGCTGCCAAGGGCGTGGTAGGTGTGCACCACCGGGATCCCGAGCCGCTCGGCCGCGTCGAGGGCGGCCAGGCCGCTCATCCAGAAGTGACTGTGCACGACGTCGGGCCGGTCGAACAGCCACCGGTCGTGCAGCCAGCGTCCGAACCGCGGGATCCAGGGCAGGATCTCGTCCTTGGCGATCGGTGCGGCGGGGCCCGCGGGCACGGCGACGACGGTCACGCCGGGGCCGAAGGAGACCGTCTCGGGCAGGTCAGGGTGATCCCTTCGCGTGTAGACCGTCACGTCGTGCCCGCGCTCGCCGAGTTGCCTGGCGAGCGCGGCGACGTGGACGTTCTGGCCGCCGGCGTCCACCCCGCCGAGGGCGGCGAGGGGGCTGGCGTGCTCCGAAACCATGGCGATCTTCACTGTGAGGTCCCTCCGTGGGGGAAGCGAGGAGCACCCGGCCCGGCGTCCGGGAAGCGCGGGCGGTAGACGCGGCGACTGCCGGGGACGGAGCGGAAGGAGCCTCGGCGCCAGGGGCGCACGGCATGCCGGGTACCCATGACTGTCCTCCGTTACGGCACGCTTCCGCCTGGGAGGTACCTGCGTCTTAGGCACCGGGCATTCCCCTTTCCACTATCCGGCGTGGCGGCGGTCAAACCCGTGGTTTCGCCTGCGGAGGGCCGGGCAGCCGTACGAAGGGGAAGGGGGAGCCAATGGAGACACCCCAGTACGTCGCGGCCCGCGTGCAGCGGGCACTGGCCGAGGACGAGCGCACCAACGAGCTCGGTATCCGCGTGGACGTGCGCGGGGAGCAGGTGTACCTGCGCGGGCAGGTCTCGTGCTCCGAACGGCGGCACCAGATCGAGAACGTCGCGCGGGAGACCGCTCCCGGCATGCGGGTGCACAACGAGATCACTCTCGTCGAGATGCTGGAGCCCGGGGAGGAGGAGCACCTGTGAGGGATCTGCGGATCGCCGCGGTGGCGGACATCCACCTGGGAGAGGACGTCCGCGGCCACTACCGCAAGCGGCTGGAGGGCATCGAGCACCGGGCCGACGTGCTGCTGGTCGGGGGCGACCTGACCAGGCACGGCACCCTGGAGGAGGGACGTGTGGTCGCGGGCGAGCTCCGCGACCTGCCCGTCCCTGTGATCGCGGTGCTGGGCAACCACGACTATCACTCGGACCGGGATCGCGAGATCATCTCCGTGCTCCGCGACGCCGGGATCGTCGTGCTCGACGACGAGGCCGCCGTCCTCGACCTGGACGGGGTACGGCTCGGCGTGGCGGGCGGCAAGGGCTTCGGCGGGGGATTCGCGGGCAAGTGCGCCAGCGAGTTCGGCGAGCCCGAGACCAAGGCGTTCGTCCGGCACACCAGGGACATCGCCGAACGCTGGCGGAGCGCCCTGAAGAGCATCGAGGCCGATCACCGGATCGTGCTGAGCCACTACTCGCCGGTCAAGGACACCCTGATGGGGGAGCCGCCCGAGATCTATCCGTTCCTCGGCAGCTATCTCCTCGCGGAGGCGGCCGACGAGCAGGGCGCCGACCTGGTCGTGCACGGCCACGCCCACGCCGGCACCGAGAAGGGCGTCACCCCCGGCGGCATCAGGGTGCGCAACGTCGCCCTGCCGGTGATCAAGCACGCCTACTCGGTCTACTGCCTCGGCGAGGACTGCTGATCCCGTCGGCTGCGCTGTCGGCGCTGTGGAATCGCTGTGGAATCGCTGTGGAATCCGGGCTGTGAACTCGTCGGTGAACGCCGTCACGCGCGGGAGGACGGCCAGGCCGTGAGGCCGGCCGTCCTCCCGCGCGTGACGGGCCTAGGGATTGAAGATGCTGACGCCCCCCGGGCCGATGAGGAACCCGAGGACGATGAGGACGATCCCCCAGAGGATGTCCCGACGCGCCAGGATGACGTAGATCCCAGCGATCACCAGTACTACGGCGATGATCCAGAGCAGAGTAGCCATGGCCCACCACTGCCCTGGCAAATGACCTCATAACATCATCCGCCCGGTGCCCCCGGCGAATTTGCCGTCGGATCCTTGACACGTGGCGTTCGCTTTACCGGGTGGAGGGCGGTGCGCCGGTGGCATCCCCGTCGAAATCCGCGCCGCTGTCCGCGCCGGGACGCGCGTGCCCGCCGGAGGTGCCTTCGCGCGGGGCGCGGTGCAACGACAGCAGGGGCTGGACGAACCAGAGCCATGCGCTGAGCCCCGCGACCCCCGCCGCGATCAGCGCTCCCGGCCACGACCCGGCCGACACCGCGACGACGAGCCCGGTGGAGAACGTCATCGACACGGCGAGGGCGACGCCGCCCACCACCCCGATCCGGTTCGCCCGCTTGAGCATGACCTCTTTCAGCTGCGACCGGAACAGGACGCGGTGCTGGGCCGCGGGGGCGATCAAGCAGATCGAGGCCGTCGCCGCGCTCGCCACCGCGACGTAGAACATCCACAGGGCGGTGACGTCGATCTTGCCGAAGCCGCTGGAGAAGGGCAGCGTGAGCAGGAAGGCGAACAGCACCTGGACGCCCGTCGAGGCGACCCGGAGCCCCTGGAGGAGCTCGCCCAGTTCGCGGTCGACCCGTTCCTTCCTGGTCTCCTCCGGGTTGGTCAGCGGTTCAGTCATGTCGTTCATCGGCGGCCTTCATCAGCCGGGCGTACGCGAGCTGGAGCCAGTCGGAGATCGCCACGGCCGCCATGGTCGCGCCCGCCATCCGGGTGATCTTCGGCGCGAACATCATTCCCGCGGCGTAGCCCGTCGCGACCCACTGGGCCAGGCAGAACGGACAGGTCAGCAGCTCCCCGAGGGCGTGCCGCAGCCCCGCCCCGCGGACCTCCTCGCGGAGCTCGGCGGGGCCGGAGACACCGGCGTACCTGGTGAAAGGGGCGCGAAGGGGGCTGGTGACGGTGTCTCGGGCCAGCGTCCGCGACAGCCGATGGGTGAACAGGCCCATCAGCGCGAGATCCATCGGCGTGACCGTGTCAGGACCGGTCCGGCCGGTCAGCCGGGCGGCGGCCAGCAGCACGGAGACGGCGCCGCCGTACATGCCGAGGACCCGCGCGTACGACCCGAGCGGACGGCTGCTCCCGCCCTCGTACTCCCGCTTGACTTCCTGGAGGGTGTCCGTCATGCGACCGCCCTACCCGGCTTTGTTTGCGACGAACATTGCGGGGCAGGCGACGGAAGTGGGTAGTCACAGTCACGCGGTCACCGAGGCGATCCTCGAGACGCTCAAGCGCGCCGGCGCGGGCCTGAAGGAGGCCGGGGTGCGCTTCGCCCTCGCGGGCGGCTGCGCGGGATACGCGCGGGGCGCCGCCCCTTCCCTGCACGACGTCGACTTCGCCCTCGTCGAGGAGGACGTGCCGCTCGCGCTCAAGACACTGGAGGACCTGGGCTTCCGGACCGCGAAGCCGCCGGAGGACTGGCTGGTCAAGGCGTACGACGAGGAGGGCGTGCTGGTCGACCTGATCTACTCGCTCGCCGAGCGGCCGGTGACCGAGGCCATGATCGCCCGGGCCGAGCCGATCAACACCGTGGCGGTGAGCCTGCCGGTTTTGGAGGCCACCGATCTGGTGATCTCGTGGATCCTTCCCCTATCGGAGCACGCCTGCGACTACGGCGGCCTGCTGCCCCTGGTCCGCGCGATGCGCGAGCAGGTCGACTGGGACCGGGTGGCCGCGGTGGTGGCGCACTCGCCGTACGCGTCGACCTTCATCACCCTGCTCGAACGGCTCCGGGTGATCGAGCACCCGACGCCGGTGGAGGGCGCCGTCTGGCCGTGAGCGCCTCGTGACAGGAGCGACGGGGTAATGCCTGGGGCAGGGCCGGTCCTCCTCCACGTCAGGCCCGGCCGCGAGTGGCGCGAGGGGCGCTCGGGCGGCACTACCATTAGGGATGTCACGCGCCGCTAGCTCAGTTGGTTAGAGCAGCTGACTCTTAATCAGCGGGTCCGGGGTTCGAGTCCCTGGCGGCGCACATTCGCAGGAAGCCCAGGTCGCGAACGCGGCCTGGGCTTTCTCTTTCGGAGCTCTCACGGCCGTCTCCCGTTGGGCGCCATGAATGTTTCAGCGTTTCAGCCGGGTCGCGCGACGTCGCGACCGCCCGTGCGGCACTGCTCTGGGCAGGCGCTCCGCGCGGTGCCACGCTGCTGCCACTGATCACGGCCCGTCGCGGGTCGTCACGGCAGGAGGTACGGATGCGCAAGGTGGTTTCCCTGCTGGCCTCGGCCGCCCTCGCCGGAGGTCTCACGCTCGCCCTGTCGGCGGCGCCCGCCCACGCGACGCAGCTCAGGAACGTCTACTACGGCTACGACGACTGCGTCCGCTACGGCTCGTACGGCGTCGAGCACGGCATGTGGCCCTACTACACCTGCACCTGGGTCAGCAACGGCTCCAGCGTCCCGCCCACCGGGTTCTGGTTCCTGTACGCCTGACGCTTCCCCTGAAAGACCCGGAGGGGATCGCCGGCATGGTCGTCCGTCTCACCGAGCTGTGCCGCCCGGAGCGCCGATCAGCGCGCCGGGCGTCGCGGCGGGCCCGCGCCGAAGTGGGGCAGGCAGGGGCCGAGCCCGTGGATCTCGACGGGCACCGGGCACCGGAAGTCCTCCCGGGCGAGCCGGACGCGCTGCTCCACGGCCCGCTTCCCCTGGACGGCGTGGACCTGCAGGCCGTCCGGCCGGTAGCCGAGCTTGCGCGAGACGCCGAGGGACGCGTGGTTGTCGACCGCGGCCCCCGAGGTCGCCGTCAGGGCGCCCAGCCCGGAGAAGGCCAGGTGGAGGACGGCGGCACGCATCTCGGTGCCGATTCCCCTGCCCTGGTGGGCCCGGCCCAGCCACGAACCCGTCCGCACCTCCCGGGTGACCGCGAACTCCTTCGCCGTCATCTCCTGGATGCCCACCACCCGGCCCTCGTGGACGACGGCGAAGTTGCAGGACCAGTGCTCACGCCGCCACCGGCCCATGACCGAGAGGTGGAAGCGCACGACCTCACCCGGCAGCTCCTCGCGCGGCACCAGGGTCCACGGGACGGTGAACGGCATGTAGTCCGGTGGATGCACGCCTTCGAGAGCGCGCTCCGCCAGCTCGTCGAGATCCTCCGGGGACGGCAGCCTGAGCTCCAGCCGGGGCGTGATCAGGCGCAGGTCGAACAGCGGCCAGTGACGCATGATCCGATTCTCCCGGTCCCGGGCCTCACTCTCACGCGAATATCACGCGATGGTGATGGAGGTGTCCGAGAGCCTGCCGAGCCACTCGCGCAGCAGCCCGGTCTCCGCCTCGGTCAGGGGGGCTACCGGACCCTCCGGCAGCAGGGCGCCGAGGGTGGCCGCCGCCACCGCGGTGCCGCCGTACGCCGGGGCGCGACCTCCGGCCACGGCCGGGACCGTGACCGCCTCGATGACGGCGTCCCGCACCCGGCCGGAGAACTCGGTGTCGGCGGAGATGGTCGGCCGGCTGACGAGGGACAGCGCGACGCCGGCCATCGCCGACATGATCATGTTGGCGGCCGTCTGCGGCGACGTCCGCAGCCGTCCGCCCGCCGCGCAGCGTTCGAGGATCTCCAGCAGCAGCCGGTGCGCCTCGGCCGCCGCCCCGGGCGGAGCCGACAGCCCGGGGGAGTACATCAGCCGGTAGTGGTTCGGGTTGTCCACCGCGAAGCCGACATGGTCGTCCCACCCGTTCTTGAGGTCCTGGACGGGATCGTCCGACGAGCACGCCGGGCTCCGGCCGGCCAGGTACTGCTCGAAGCCGTAGTCGACGACCGCCGTCAGGAGGCCCTCCTTGTCGCCGAACTGCCGGTAGAGCGCGGGAGCGCCGACCCTGGCCGCCTCGCACACCGCGCGGGTGGAGATGTCGGCCTCGGGCGCGTGGGAGAGCAGCTCGGCCGCGGCGTGAAGTATCCGGGTTCTCACGTCCACGGTAGCGACGTTAACACGTTTTTATTCATGTATCCACTGTTTTTTTGCGCACTATTATTGACTTCTTGCGCCTGACCGATTCTCCCCATCGCGGACGTCCGCATATGCCAAGGTGCCCAGTGACAGAGGCAGCCTGGGTACGGAGGGACGCATGCGGCTGGAGGCCGTCTTTTTCGACGTCGGCGAGACGATCGTGGACGAGACCCGGGAGTACGGGACCTGGGCCGACTGGCTGGGCGTGCCCCGGCACACGTTCTCCGCGGTGTTCGGCGCGGTCATCGCCCGAGGGGGCGACTACCGAGAGACGTTCCAGCACTTCAGGCCGGGATTCGACCTCCACGAGGAGCGGGAACGCCGAGCCCTGGAGGGCCGGGCCGAGACGTTCGGCGAGGAGGACCTCTACCCCGACGCCCGCCCCTGCCTGGCGGAGCTGAAGGCCATGGGGCTGCGCGTGGGGCTGGCCGGCAACCAGACGACGCGGGCCGAGCGCGTCCTGCGCGGCCTCCGCCTCCCCGTCGACGTCATCGGGACCTCCGACGGCTGGGGTGTCCATAAACCCGACCTCGCGTTCTTCCTCAGGGTGGTGCGGGAGGCGGGCTGCGCTCCCGCGTCTGTGCTCTACGTCGGCGACCGGATCGACAACGACATCCGGCCCGCCCAGGAGGCGGGCCTGCGCACCGCCCTGTTACGCCGCGGCCCATGGGGCCACGTGCTGTGCGACGACGCGGTGACGGAGCGGTGCCTCTTCCAGGCCGAGACGCTCGACGACCTGCCCGCGATGGTCCGCAAGCACAACGAGGAGTGCGGCTCCGCCTGACGCCCCGGCGCGGAAGGACGCGCCCCGCGCCGAAAGGACGAGCCGGGGTGGTCAGGTGATGAGCTCGGGCCGCCTGGCCCGGCCGAGCTCGGTCAGCCGTTCGCCGATCCCGTCACGTACGGCCCCGGACGGCAGGGCGCCCAGCAGCGATCTGACCCGGTCGTAGCCCACCTCGTACCAGGTCTCCTCCAGCGCGTCGACCGCGCGGCCGAGGTGGTCGGCGGCCCGCTCGGGGTCCGCGGGGGCGTGGGCGGCGGCGAGATCGGCGAGCAGCACGGACCGCTGCTTGCCGCCGTTCGGACCGAGATCGCCTAAGGCGGAGCCGAGCCGCCGGGCCGCCTCCTCGTGGTGCCCGGCGGTGAGCGCGCTGAATCCGGCGAAGCCGTCCAGCCTGGCCCGCTCGAAGAAGTCGAGCCAGTGCGGGTCGTCTCCTGGGCCGTCGGCCATCCGGTCGGCGCGGTCGATGTGGCGCATGCACTCCTTCGGCTCGCCGCACCTGGCGGAGATCTCCGACGCGACGCAGTGCAGCCAGGCCCTGGTCAGCGGGCCGACACCGTGCCAGGCGTGGGCGAACGCCGCGTCCATGAGCGCCAGCGCCGAGGCGCGGTCTCCCGCGAAGCCCGGCACGAACGACGCGTGCGCGAGCACGGCGGCGGCCAGGGCGTGATCGCCGCACTCCCTCGTCGCCGTGAGCGCGAGGCGGAACAGCCGTTCGGCGGTGGGCGCGTCGTCCAGGTCGAAGAAGGCGATCCGGCCGGACAGCAGCGCGGAACGCGCCGCCGCCTCGGCGAGCGTCAGCCGCGCCGCGCCCTGCGGCGCCGTCCGCAGCAGCCGCATCCCGAGCCCGGTGTGGGCGACGGAGGACTGATAGACCTCGCGCGCGGGAGCCGTCCAGTAGAGGGCCGCCTGCCGGTCGACGACATCGGCGAAGGCCCCGGCCGACTCGGCGTCCACGGCCCGGTGACCGTCGTCCGGGACGGCCTCGCCGCCGTCGCCGAGCAGCGGGGCGAGCACGCCCACGCCGAGCAGCCCCCGCAGAAACGTCGAACGGTCGATGCCGTCCACATTGCCGGCGATCATGCTCAGCAGCCTCCGTATCTCGTCCACCACCTCCGAGACCGGCCGCATGGCCAGTTCCTCGGACGTGAGCAGCCCAAGCTCGCTCGCGGGTTTGCCGAAGACCGTCACCAGGTGTTTGCGGTAGCGGGGGTCGGGCCGCCGCTCACCCGTCTCCCACCGCCGCACCGTGTTGGCCGTGAGGCCGGTGTCGGTCTCCTCGCACGCGACCATCTGCCCGCGGACGCGCTCGCACAGCTCCTCGTACGACCAGCCGCGCTGCAGCCGCTCCCAGGCGAGCTGCCGGTTGGCCGGATGGCGATGGTTCGCGGGCATGTCGCACCCCCCAGCGTCGCGTGACACACCGAAGCGTACGGTCAATCGCGTGATCGTGCGGCTACTGGCTGTGATTGGACGTGCCCTGGCTGATACCCGTCTCCGTCCGGAAGGGGTTTGCTGGGCCGATCCCCCCGCGAGATGCCGTTGGAGATGAGTGGCGATGACCACGATGGACGACTTGGCACGGGTTCATACCGGCTGGATCATCTGGCGGTCGGATGTGGGCCGGTGGTGGGCTACGAGGCGGGGGGCGGTCGACCTGGAGGCGCTCCGGAGGGGCTGCGCGATGACACTGGACGCGGACGATCCGGAATCACTGGCGGCCGAGCTCGCCGCGCAGGAGAGCCTGATCACCGCGCCGGTGAAGGCCGGCTTCACGCCCGCCTGAACGTCGCCGCCGTCGGCCCGCGCGCCGGGAGCGCGCGGCCGAGGGCGGCCCGCCGGAAGAGTGGATCACCTGGTAGTCCTGGAGTCACGGTTCCCCCGACACCGTGGGAGCCGGAGGCTCCGGAAGAAAGGCCATGGATGATCCCGCCTCGCTACGCCGCCGACCCTGCCCGCTACGAGACCATGAAGTACCGCCGCAGCGGCCGCAGCGGCGTGCTGCTCCCCGAGGTCGCGCTCGGCCTGTGGCACAACTTCGGCGACGGTCAGCCGCTCGACGTCCAGCGGGCCGTGCTGCGCCGCGCCTTCGACCTCGGGGTGACCCACTTCGACCTGGCCAACAACTACGGCCCCCCGTACGGCTCCGCGGAGGAGAACTTCGGGCGCCATTTCAGGGCCGACTTCGCGCCGTACCGCGACGAGCTGTTCATCTCGACGAAGGCGGGCTACGACATGTGGCCCGGGCCGTACGGTGAGTGGGGGTCGCGCAAATACCTGCTGGCCAGCCTGGACCAGTCGCTCACCCGCATGGGTGTCGACTACGTGGACGTGTTCTACTCCCACCGGCCCGATCCGCAGACTCCCATCGAGGAGACGATGGGGGCGCTGGACACCGCCGTCCGGTCGGGCAAGGCCCTCTACGCGGGCATCTCCAACTACTCGGTGGAGGAGACCCGGCGGGCCGCCGCCGCGCTGCGCGAGCTGGGCACCCCGCTGCTGATCCACCAGCCGGTCTACTCCATGCTGAACCGCTGGGTGGAGGACGGCCTGCTCGACACGCTGGAGAGCGTCGGGGCGGGCTGCATCGCCTACTCGCCGCTCGCCCAGGGCCTGCTGACCGACCGCTACCTCGACGGGACCGTGCCGGCGGGATCCCGCATGTCGATCGGCCACTTCCTCACCCGTGACCGGCTCACGCCGGAGCTGCTCGAGTCGCTGCGCGGGCTCAACAAGATCGCCCAGGCCCGCGGCCAGAGCCTGGCCCAGCTCGCCGTGGCCTGGCTGCTGCGCGACTCCCGGGTCACGTCCGTGCTGGTCGGCGCGAGCAGCGTGACCCAGCTCGAACAGAACGTGGCCGCCGTGCGGGCGCCGGCGCTCTCCCCGGACGAGCTCGCCGAGATCGAACGGCTCCTCTAGCGGGCCGGCGCGCCGGCCCTGGGGCGGTCAGTGATCGTCCCAGTGGCCGGCGTGGGCGGCGTGGCGGTGACCTTCGTGCAGGTAGTCGAGGTGGTCGCCGTGCCGCACCGACGGGTGGCCGCAGCCCTCGCCGTGCTGGTGCCCGTGCTCCTGCTTGTGCTCGACGTGGCCCTCGGGCTCGCACTCGTCCCAGTGGCCGTCGTGCGCCCGGTGCAGGTGGCCCTCGTGGGCGTAGTCGGTGTGATCGCCGTGCGGCACGGCCGTGTGGCCGCACTCCGGGCCGTGCCGGTGATCGTGCTCGCCGTGGTGGTGATGCGTCATCACGTGCCCCCTGCCCTGCTCGGGTCGGTCGTCGTGACCGTACCCGCCCCGGACCGGGAGACGCCCGTCCTAGTCGACCTCAGCGCTGCCGTTTACCCGCAGCTTGCGGCGCGCCCTCTCGTAGAAGGTCGTGGCGCCGAGCCGGACCACCCGGGCCGCGTCGCGGACCGCGGTGACGGTGAGCCGGTCGCCGGGGCCCAGGTGGCCGCCGATCGCGCCGTCCACTTCCATGGCGATCTGGCCGCTGGTCGGCAGCACGTCGAGGGTGGCCTCCTCGTCGGCCGACAGGACCAGGGCCCGGTTGAACGCCGAGTGGGCGGCGGCCGGGACGATGAGGAACCCCTCGACGGTCGGCGACACGATCGGCCCGCCCGCGGAGAAGTTGTAGGCCGTCGACCCGGTGGGCGTGGCGACGATCAGGGCGTCCGCGGCGTACCTCACGAAGGGGTGCCCGTACACGGAGACGGCCACGGCCGACAGGCCGTTGCCCGGGATCCGGACCAGCGCGACGTCGTTGAACGCCGTCACCGTGCCGCCGTCCGGCATGGTCACCTGTACGGCCATCCGCGACTCGACGGTGTAGTCGTGCCGGTCGATCGCGGAGAGGGTCGGCTCGAGCTCCTCCACGTCGATCTCCGCGAGGAACCCGAGGCGGCCCAGGTTGACGCCGAGCACGGGGGTGGGACGCCCTGTGATGAGCCGCATGGTCCGCAGCATCGTGCCGTCGCCACCGAGGCTGACGAGCAGGTCGGCCCGGCTGATCAGGGTGGGCGAGTCGACCGCGACGGCGCTGCAGTCGATGCGTCCGACCTCGTCGGGCAGGCCGAGCACGGTCACGTCGCGCCCCTTGGCCCACTCGATGATCGTCTCGATTGCCTCCTTGGAGTCGCGCTGCGGGTGCAGGACGAGACCCACGGTGCTGACCATGCCCATGGGCCCTACTGTACGGGCCGGTAGTGGATGGGAACGCGCACGGCGGCGGTCACTGCTCGACGGGGAGACAGACGCGGAAGCGGGTGTCGCCCGGCACCGACTCCACCCGGATGTCGCCGTGATGCTTGTTCACCACGATCCGGTAGGAGATGTCGAGACCGAGGCCGGTGCCCTCGCCGACCGGCTTGGTGGTGAAGAACGGCTCGAAGATCCTCGGCCGGATCTCCGGCGGGATTCCCGGGCCGGTGTCGCCGATCTCGACGACGATCCGGTCGTCGTCGCGGAACGTCCGGATCGTGAGCGTGCCGCTCTCGCCCATCGCCCCGAGCGCGTTGTCGATCAGGTTGGTCCAGACCTGGTTCAGCTCCGCCGCGTATCCGGAGATCGGCGGCAGCGACCGGTCGTACTCCCTGACCTTGCGCACGCCCGGCGGGAGCTTGGCGTGGAACATCGTCAGGGTGGCGTCGAGCAGCTCGTGGACGTCGACGGTCTGGTACGGCGCGCGGTCGAGCTGGGAGTACTGCTTGGCCGCGGACACCAGGCCGGAGATGCGGGTGACGGCGTTGTCGATCTCGCCCATGAGCAGCTCGGTGTCGATCGTGTAGGCGAGCCAGCGCACGGCCGGCTCCAGGTTGTCCTCACCCACCGCGCCGGCGATCTGGCCGAGCCACCGCGTGTCGATCCCCCCGGCCACGAGGGTCGGCGCGAGGTCCCAGGCCCCGACGATGTCGCGCTCGTCCAGCCAGTCGGCGATCTCGTCCTCGGCGTCGGAGGTCTCAAGCGGCGACAGCTCGGGAGCGGAGGCGGCCCGCTTCACCGCGTCGTCCTGCAGCTCCACCAGGTCGTGCAGCTGGCTGCCGTCGAGCCTGCCGTCCGCGATCATGGCCAGCTTCTGGCGCATGCCGGCGACCCGGCCGCGCAGCGCGGCGGTGGCCCGCACCGCCGCGGCGGCCGGATTGTTCAGCTCGTGGGTGAGCCCGGCGGACAGCGAGCCGAGGGCCAGCAGCCGCTCCCGCTCCCCGACGATCGTCTGATGCGCCCGCATGCCGAGGAAGAGCCCCTCAAGCAGGTGCATGGCCATGGGGAACCACTCGCGGACGCAGTCGCCGATCGTCTCCGCGGGCAGGACGAAGAACTCCGCGTCGGTGATCGCCCGGAGGCTGTTGAGGTAGGTCTGCTCGACCCGGTCGCCCATGTAGGCCTGGGTCGCGCCGCCGTACACGCCGCGCTGCTCGGTGCGGGCGACCTCGACGTCGTCGCCGTGGATCCGCCTGCTCATCGCCACCGTGCCGCTCAGCAGCACGAAGAAGCAGGTGGCCGGCTCGCCCTCGCCGTAGACGAGGGTGCCCGCGTCGCGGGTCTCGGTCTGGCCCGCCTCCGACAGCATGGCGAGCTGGTCGTCGTCCAGGGCCTCGAAGAGAAAAAGTGTGCGCAGCTCGCCGGGGGTGAGCGTGGGGGTCATTGCGCCTCCATGAAACGGTGCACGAGTGTCACGGCCATCGCGCCCTCGCCGACGGCGGAGGCGACCCGCTTCACGGATCCGGCCCGCACGTCGCCCGCGGCGAAGACGCCCGGCATGCTGGACTCCAGCAGGTACGGGTCGCGCGGGAGCCCCCACCCCGGCGGACGCCGCCCCTCGGTGATCAGATCGGGGCCGGTCATCACGAATCCGTTCGCGTCGCGGGCGACCGAGTCACCCAGCCAGTCGGTGCGGGGTTCCGCGCCGATGAAGACGAACAGCCAGGACGTCTCCACCGTGCGGGTCTGACCGGACGGCTGCTCGCAGAGGGTCAGCCGCTCCAGGTGGTCGTCCCCCTCGCCGGCGACCACGCTGGTGCGCGGGTGGACCTCGATCGTGTCGATGCTCTCGATCTGGTCGATCAGATAGCGCGACATCGACCTGGACAGGTCGCCGCCCCGGATGAGGATGTGCACCTTCCTGGCGTACCTGGAGAAGTAGACCGCGGCCTGCCCGGCGGAGTTGGCCCCGCCGACGATGTAGATCTCCTCGTCGCGGCAGCTCGGCGCCTCGGTGGAGGCCGAGCCGTAGAACACCCCGCGCCCGGCGAGCTCCGCGAGACCCGGCGCGTCCAGCCTGCGATAGGAGACGCCGGTGGCCAGCACCACCGTGTGGGCCCCGACGGCCGTGCCGTCGCCGAACCGCAGCAGCGTGGCCGAGCCGCAGTTGTCCAGGCCGACCACCTCGCGAGTGGTGAGCAGCTCGGCGCCGAACTTGAGGGCCTGCCTGCGGGCCCGTTCGGTCAGCTGGGCCCCGGAGACCCCGTCGGGGAAGCCCAGGTAGTTCTCGATGCGGCTGCTCTGGCCCGCCTGGCCCCCGGTGGCGCGCTGTTCCACCAGCACGGTCCGCAGGCCCTCCGAGGCGCCGTAGACGGCCGCGCCCAGCCCGGCGGGGCCCGCCCCGACGACGGCCAGGTCGTAGAAGTCCAGCGCGGGGGTCGTGCTCAGCCCGACGTGCGCCGCGAGGTCGGCCTCGGTGGGCCGGGCCAGCGCCTTGCCGTCCGATGTGATCACGACCGGGACGTCGGTCTCGGTGAGCCCGGCCGCGGTGAGCAGGCGGCCGCCCTCCGGCTCGTCCGCCAGCAGCCACCGGTACGGCACCAGGTTGCGGGCGAGGAAGTCGCGCACGGCGAACGACCGCGACGACCACCGGTGTCCGACGACCTTCGTCTCGGGGACGGCGACGTCGGGAGTGGAGAGCCAGGCGTCCAGCAGCGCGTCGACCACCGGGTAGAGCTTCTCCTCCGGCGGGTTCCACGGCTTGAGCAGGTAGTGGTCCAGATCGACCACGTTGATCGCGTCGATGGCGGCGTCGGTGTCGGCGTAGGCGGTGAGCAGCACCCGTCGGGCCAGTGGGAAGAGGTCCATGGCGGCCTCGAGGAACTGGATGCCGTTCATGTGCGGCATGCGGTAGTCCGCCAGCATGACGGCCACCTGCTCCCCCCGGAGCTTGATCTCTCGCAGGGCGTCCAGGGCGTCCGGGCCGGACTCGGCGCGGATCACCCGGTAGCGGTCACCGTACTTGCGCCGCACGTCCCGGGCGACCGCCCGTGAAACGGCAGGATCGTCGTCAACGGTCAGAATCGCGGGATTCGGCATGGATCCATCAAAGCATGGCGAGGCCTTCCCCAGGCCGGGGCGTCCGTTCGTTAACAGCGAATTAGCCAGGTCGTAGGCATGGCCCAGGTGCACCGCCCGATGACCCGCCGGTTACCGTGTGGTAGAGCCGCGGACCCGGGGGTGGGGAGGGATGCGGCATGGCGATCTGTGTCGGGGACGTCATGAACAGGTTCGTCGTCGCGGTCGGGGTGGACGCCGCGTTCTCCGACGTGGTCACGGCCATGTGCCGGTTCCACGTCGACGCCGTGCCCGTGGTCGACCGGGACCGGCGGGTGCTGGGGGTGGTCCGCGACGACCTGCTGCTCGACGAGATCGGCGACCGTCCCGGCGAGACCGCAGGCCGGCGCCCGCCCCACCGCGCCGTGCGACGGGGCGCGAACGGCCGGACGGCGTGCCAGATCATGACCAGCCCGGCGATCACCGTCACGGAGGACACCGAGCTCAGGACGGCCGCCCGGCTCATGCGGCGGCACGGGGTCAGGCAGCTGCCGGTCGTCGACGGTCCGTGCGGGCGGATCATCGGCCTGGTCACGCAGTCAGACCTGCTGCGGGCGCTGTACGGGCCGTGATCGGGCCGTGATCGGCCCCTGGTCAGGTCATGAGCAGGTCATGAGCAGGTCATGAGCAGGTCATGAGCAGGACGGCCGCGCCCTCGACGCGGTCCGCCGCGAGGTCGGCGAGGGCGCGGCCGGCCGCCGCGAAGGGGTACGGCGTGGTCGCCACCCGGGGCCGGTGGGCCGCGGCGAGCCGCAGGAACTCCCGGCCGTCCTCCCGGGTGTTGGCCGTGACGCTGCGCAGCGTCCGTTCCTCGAAGAGATGGCGCCGGTAGTCGAGCACCGGGATGTCGGTCAGGTGGATCCCCGCCACCGCGAGCGTGCCGCCACGGTCGAGCGCGGCGAGCGCGACGGGCACCAGTTCGCCGGCGGGCGCGAAAAGGATCGCGGCGTCCAGGGGTTCCGGGGGAGGATCGGCGCTGCCGGCCGCCGACGCGGCGCCCAGCTCGAGCGCGAGCTCCCGCGCCGCGGCCGACCGCGTCATCACGTGCACGGTCGCCCCCTCGGCGATCGCGATCTGCGCGGTGAGGTGCGCCGACGCGCCGAAGCCGTAGATCCCGAGCCGGCCGCCGGGGGGCAGGTTTGACCGGACCAGGGCCCGGTAGCCGATGATCCCCGCGCACAGCAGCGGCGCCAGCGTCTCGGCCGGCGCGTCCTCGGGAAGCGGGTAGACGTACGCGGCGGGGGCGGTGACGAACTCCGCGTAGCCGCCGTCCGCGTCCCAGCCGGTGTAGGCAGACGAGGGGCACAGGTTCTCGGCGCCGCGCAGGCAGTAGCGGCAGGCGCCGCAGGTGGAGCGCAGCCAGGCCACGCCCACCCGGTCGCCGATCGCGGGGCCCGCCGCCCCGGGGCCGAGCGCGTCGACCCGTCCCACGACCTCGTGACCGGGCACGGTGCGCGGCCGGCGCGGCGGCAGGTCGCCCTCGGCCAGATGCAGGTCGGTACGGCAGACGGCGCACGCCTCCACCCGCACCCGCAGCTCGCCGGGGCCGGGCTCGGGGTCGGGGAGCGTGGTCCGCTCGAGCGGGCGCGAGGCAACTGGGCCGGGCCGCGCCACCACCCAGGCGTCCACCCGCTATCCGTGCCGGATGCGGCGGCCGCTGATCTCGACGGGCGCGATCCTGATGTAGAGCTCGCGCTCGCCGCCCGCCCACGAATCGACGCCGGAGCCCGTCTGGTCGAGGCGGTCCTGGGCGGTGATGTGGTGGGCGCCGCCCCGCACGAGCACGCTCCATCCCTCCCGGGTGTTCTCGTCGACGTGGTCGACCTCGAAGGCGACCTTGAAGTCGGCGCCCTCGACGCCGGTGCGGAGGTCGGCGTCCATGGGCCCTCCGAAGGCCGTGCGGAACAGGACGGCGCCCTCCTCGATCGTGTAGTTGACCGGCAGGATCACGGGGCCCGAGGGGTTGTTGAAGGCCACCCGGCCGACGCCGCCGGGAGAGATGAGCCGCAGGCAGTCGTCCTTGTCGAGCCGCTCCAGGCGGGGCATCCCGGCCGGCGCGTTCTGGCCGGGCCGGTCTGCGGGGCGGGCGAATTCCGTCATGAGAAACCTCCGATGAGCAAGGGACGTCCGGCGGGCGGGCGACACCAGCGTCGCCCACCGGGCTGGTCCCCGGCACCGCCGACCGTCACCACCGGACGGGACGAAAGACCCGAGCGGGCCCGCCGTGCCCCGTCCTTTATCCGCATGCCCGGCGTGGGCACCTACGTCACATGGAAGTGCTGAGCAGCCGAATACTCCTGAGCCCGGCCGATCGCGCGGCGAGCCGCCGCTTCTACGGTGAGGTCCTCGGTCTGGCGGTCTACCGCGAGTTCGGGCCCGCCGACGATCCGGGCGTCGTGTTCTTCCTCGGCCAGGGATTCCTCGAACTCTCCGGCGGCCCGGCCGGGACGCGCGACCGGGATCGGGGCGAGCCCGGCGCGCGGATCTGGCTCCAGGTCCGCGACGTCCAGGCGGAGCACGACCGGCTGGCGGCGGCGGGCCTGCCCGTGACGTCGCCGCCCCGCCTTGAACCGTGGGGGCTCCTGGAGATGTGGATCGAGGATCCGGACGGCACGCCGATCGTCCTCGTCGAGATCCCACCGGGCCATCCGCTCCGCCGGGACCAGCGGACCATCCCCGCGGCGCCCGCCTGACGCACCTCGCGGGCAGCGGACTTGAGAAATTGCGCATTTCGGACAATCATCGCGTTCGCGGATTAGGGAGGGCGTATGGACGAGTTCACTGCCGAACTGCGAGCCCGGGTGTCCGAGGCCAGGCGGGAGCTGCGGCGAGCGAGGGAGGACGGGGACGAGTACGACGTCCAGCTGTACTCCGGACGCCTGGACGGCCTGGAGAGGCTGGCGGCCGAACACGGCCTCGACGCCGGGACGTGGGGTGAGGGGGTCGAGGGCGTGGCCTGATTCGCCGTCCGGTCTCTCCCGCTGGGATTCGGGGCCGCAAATCGCATGAACCGGGTGCGAGTGGCCGTACGCTTCCATGGTGAGGGGGAAGTGACCCCCATTACCTACTGAAAATGTGGGACAATGAGGCATGAGTTCATGGCCGCGCGCTGAGACTCCGATGACCGCCGCCATCCTGGCCGCACGATGGGTGCGGTCGGCGGCCGTGGACGACGGCCGGGAACGGCACTGGCTGGCCAATCCGGACCCCCGGGGGCGGTCGGCCGGAGCCGGGCACTCCTCGTCCCTCTACTCCGGCGCGGCCGGGATCGTGCTGTTCTTCCTCGAAATGGCCGCCGCCACCGGACACCAGGCGTACCTCGACGACGCGCTCGCGGGCGCCCGGCATCTCGCCCGCACCTGGTCCGGGCAGACCGACCTCACGCTCTATCACGGCCTCGCCGGCGTGGCGTTCGCGATGGCGGAGACCGGATGGGCCACCGGCGACGAGGAGGTCGTCGACGCCGCCCGGGCCGCCGCCGACCGGATCGTCCGCGGGGTGCGGCGGATGGGCGACGGCATCGGCTGGACCGGCGACCCCGCGCAGCGCGGTGACGGCGGCATCGTGCTGGCGCTGCTGCACGCCGCCGGCATGCTGGGCGTCTCGGCGTACGAGGAGGTGGCCGTCGAGGCGGGGGAGCGGATCGCCGGTCTCGCAGTCCCCGGGCACCGCTTCGGCGACGGCCCCTGCGCCGACCTGCCCCTCGACGCGGTGACCCCCGGGTTCCTGTCCGGCACCGCTGGGACGGCCTTCCTGCTGGCCCGCCTGCACGGCGTGACCGGCGACGAGCGGTTCCTGACCGCGGCGAGGCGCGGAGCCGACTTCGTCCGCACGATCAGCGTCGTCACGGACAAGTGCGCGCTGGTCCCGCACCACGTCCCGCAGGAGCGGCGGCTCCACTACCTGGGCTTCTGCTCGGGTTCCGCCGGGGTGGCCCGGATGTTCTACGAGCTCCACAGGGTCACCGGCGACCCGGGCGACCTCGACTGGGTCGAGCGGCTGGCCCACGGGATCGAGCACAGCGGCGTGCCCAGCCAGCAGTCCCCCGGCTACTGGAACGTCGCCTGCCAGTGCTGCGGCACGGCGGGAGTGCTTGAGCTGTTCGTCGGCCTGTGGGCGGCCACCGGCCGGGAACACTACCTGGAGTTCGCCCGCTCGCTGGCGGCCGACCTCATCGGCCGGGCGACCTCGCACGACGACACCGGTTACCGGTGGTATCAGGCGTACCGCCGGCTGCGGCCCGGTGACGTCACCGCGGACACCGGCTACATGGTCGGCGCGGCGGGCATCGGCGCGGCGCTGCTCCACCTCGACGCGGCGGGACTTGCCGACTCGCCGCGCCGGTTGATCCTGCTGCCCGACAATCCGTTCCCCGCGATCCCCGTCCCGGCGGCCGCCCTGCGGGAGGGCGGGCTGCGGGAGGACGGGCCCGGCTGACTCCCGCCCCGGAACGGTCCCGGGGGTGAAACTTTCGGGCGAAACGGACCGTCACCGCTGTTCAGAAGGGCGCGCCGCGGCTCGTCGTTGACGGTGGCGGCCGTGGCTGACGACGCTTCCGACCGTCGTAGACGGAGGGAAGCGAGATGCGAAGGACAGGGGCCATCCTCACCGCGGCCGGGCTGATCGCGGCCGGTGGATTCGCCTTGCTGACGGCGCCCGCGGCCGAGGCCGCGGTGGCGTGCAAGGTCACGTACACCACAAACGAGTGGGGGACGGGACAGGGCGGGTTCACCGCGAGTGTGTCGATCCAGAACCTCGGCGACGAGATCAGCTCGTGGTCGCTCGCGTTCACGTTCCCGACCAGCGGTCAGCAGATCACCCAGGGCTGGTCGGCCACGTGGAACCAGAACGGGCGGTCGGTGACGGCGAACCCGTACGACTGGAACAAGTGGCTCGGCGCGGGCGCCACCCTCACCGTCGGCTTCAACGGAAGCTGGATCGGGAGCAACCCCCCGCCCACCGACTTCACCGTGAACGGGACGCGCTGCACGGGCGTGCCGTCGAGCCCGTCTCCCAGCGTCTCGCCCAGCCGATCGGCCGGCCCGTCGCCGAGCGTCTCACCGAGCGCCTCGGCGAGCCCGTCGGCCAGCCCGTCGGCCAGCCCCTCGCCGAGCACCAGCCCGTCCACCCAGCCGGGCACGGCGCCGAAGCTCAAGGTCTCGGGCAACAAGATCGTGAACGCCTCCACCGGCGCCGCCTACCGCCTGCTGGGGGTGAACCGGTCGGGCGGTGAGTTCATGTGCGTCCAGGGCCGCGGCATCTGGGACGGCCCCACGGACAACGCCGCGATCGACGCCATGCGCGCGTGGAAGGTCCGCGCGGTCCGCGTGCCGCTCAACGAGGAGTGCTGGCTCGGCCTCGGCAACATCCAGTCCGCGTACGGCGGGACGACGTACCAGAACGAGGTCAAGGCCTTCGTGAACCGGCTGATCGCCAAGGGCATCACGCCGATCGTCGAGATGCACTGGAACTACGGGCAGTACACCGGCAACTCCTCCGGCTGCTCCGACGTGCACGCCACCTGCCAGAAGCCCATGCCGGACGCGCAGTACGCCCCGCAGTTCTGGACTGGTGTGGCGAACGCGTTCAAGGGGCAGACCGAGGTGGTCTTCGACCTGTTCAACGAGCCCTATCCGGAGCGCGCGACCGGAAGCGCGGCCAGCGGATGGGCCTGCTGGCGGGACGGGGGCACCTGCAACGGCATTCCCTACCAGGTGGCGGGCTTCCAGGGCCTGGTCAACACGGTCCGGGCGACCGGCGCGACCAACATCATCATGCTCGGCGGCCTCGCGTACTCCAACGACCTGACCCAGTGGCTGCAGAACAAGCCGAACGACCCGCTCAACAACCTGGTCGCGGCCTGGCACGTCTACAACTTCAACAGCTGCGTCAGCACGTCGTGCTGGGACAGCCAGCTCGCCCCGGTGGCCGCGCAGGTGCCGCTGGTGGCGGGAGAGATCGGCGAGAACGACTGCGGGCACTCCTTCATCGACCAGGTCATGAACTGGTTCGACGGCAAGGGCGCCTCCTACCTCGGCTGGACCTGGAACACCTGGGACTGCTCCACCGGTCCGTCACTGATCAGCGACTACAACGGCACGGCCACCAACTTCGGGGCCGGCCTGCGAGCGCGCCTGCAGGTCGTCTGAGTGGCGGCGTACAGCCGGCCTCAGAGCGGCCCTGAGAGCGGTCTGAGAGCTGCCTGAGAGCGCCCTCAGAGTGCTCTGAGAGGTGGCCCTGAACGCCTTCGTAGGTGTGCCGGATGCGCCCCTCCCCGCCATGGGGACGGGGCGCATCCCCTTTTGTCGCACTCTGGGGGATTCCCGACCTAGGTAAAGTTTCGTCCCAAAATATCGCCTGACGAGGTCATCGTGGCTTAATGTCCGATTACTCGACCGTGACCAGTCAGGAGATGATCCCCCATTTCCAGCATCGCGGAGACCCAGGTGGGCGCCTGGTGGCGGACGGCTTCCCCGGCCGTCGCCACCCGTGCCCAGCAGCATGACGCCGGCAACCCGGGCTGCCCCGGAGCCGGCGACGACTTCGTCTTCCAGGGCCAGACCACCGCCTCCTATTACTGGGACGACGGCTCCGGCGTGAACGGCGACACGGGCGCCCCGGCCTCGGGCCTGCCCATGCAGAAGGGCCTGGCGGCCAGTCCCAGCTGGCCGATGGGCACCAAGGGATACGTCATCCACGGCGACAAGAAGATGCCGTTCTTCGTGGGAGACCGCGGTCCCGGCGTGCCGTCCGACAGAGGGGTCATGATCGACCTCGACGGCAAGACCTTCGCCGACCTCACCGGCGGCACCTGGAACAGCGACACCTACAGCGTCGAGGGCGCGGGCGGCGCCGGGCACATCCTCGTCCGGTACGTCATCACGCAGTGGGGCGCGGGGCCGGGCAAGAAGGGCGCTCCGGTGCCCTTCTCCGCGGGCGCCTACAGCATGACGCACAGCCCCGACCCGTGCCCGCACGCCGCCCAGGCCGCCGCGGCGGCCCCGCTGTTCCACGCCCGCCTGGTCGCCGCCGACGGCGCCGCGCCGGAGCCGCAGACGTGCGCGGCGATGACGGCCATCGTGGTCTGCGCGGTCGCCGTGTGCGGCGCGCGGATGCTGGCCCGCCGGCTCGTCCGCCTGTCACCCCTGGGGGGCCGGGCGGCGCCGGTGGGAGCCCGGAGGCGGGCCGGCGTGCGGAAAGACGGCGTTCCCCATCGCGGGGGCTGAACGTTTCAGTGCGCCGCCGCCGCCATCAGGGGCGGGCCGTCCGCCGCCCGCCGGTGACGTTGACCGTGTATGACTTCGGGTTTGACTCTCGTCATGACGACCGATCGACGAGAAGGACACGCCATGCGAAGAACGTGGCTAGGCGCGTTGGCCGGCGCGGGGGTCGCGGCCACCATCCTGATCCCTGCGGCGGGGAGCGCGTGGGCGGGCGGCCTGGCGGGCGCTCCGGCCCCGTCGCCCTCGTACCCGTCCCCGACGCTGTTCCCGTGCAACACCGGCCCCACGATGCCGAGCGCCCCGCCGAACGACCCGCCCACGACGCCCGGAACGCCCGAAATTGTCAGCTCGATCATGAACACGGTCCGGCTGAAGTGGACCCCGTCGACCGACGCGGACGGCATCGCCTGCTACTCCGTGTTCGAGAGGATGCCCAGCGGCGAGACCCGGCTGCGGGCCACCTTCCAGCCCGCGGTGACCGAAGGGACCGTGAGCCTTCCCTGGCCGCCCTCAGGCGTCGCGTGGGAGGACCACGACCTCTACGTGGAGGCCGTCGACACCAAGGGGGCGTACAGCGCCAGGTCCGGCTCGGTCATCGTGCGGATCTACAACGACGTGATCAGTCCCACGACGTCGCCCTCCATCTCCCCGCCGCCACCCGCCCTCAAGTGCCACGTCACGTACGGCACGGCGGGCTGGAACGGGGGAATGTCCAGCTGGATCGAGGTCACGAACACCGGCACCACCACGATCAGCGGGTGGGGTCTCCAGTTCACCTTCCCCTCCGGCGGTCAGCACGTGACCAACGGCTGGTCGGCCCAGTGGGTGCAGAACGGCGCCACCGTGGTCGCCTCGAACTGGGAGTGGAACAAGAACATCGCTCCCGGCAAGTCGGTGACGATCGGGTTCAACGGCACCAACACCGGCACCAACCCGGAGCCGGCGGCGTTCTACCTGAACGGCACCGCCTGCGCGTGATCGCCGGGCCCCCGCCCGCGGGCGGGGGCCCCACGTTCACCTCCCGCCGATCCTGCCGCTCCTGCCGCGCTTGAGGGCGCCGGCCACCCGCTTGAGGATCCGGTCCCAGTCCGACCCGAACGGATTGTCCTGCACCAGGTAGGTCCACGTGGCGGTGGGACGCTTCAGCCCCTGATCGTCGAGATCCCTGGTGAGGTCGGCCTTCTCGAACGACTCCTTCGACCGCCGCTCGATCTCGTCGAGCATGTCGCGGTAGGCGGGCACGGCCTCCCGGTTGAACTCGTCCAGGGGGTTCAGCCTGCCCAGGGCCCGCAGGTGGATGCCCTCCCGCAGGTCGGCCAGGAACCCGAGGTGCTCGGTCCAGCAGCGGTCGATGTGGAACAGCACGATCTGCCGCGCGGCGCGATCCACCTTCTCGTCGCCGAAGGCGGCCCGCAGCTCCCGGTCGCGCTCCGGGCAGGCCGCGCGCAGCGCCTCGGCCCCGGCGTCGCCCCGCAGGATCCGGTCGCGCCGTTCCAGCAGTTCCGTCCGCTGCCGCTCGATCAGCCGCGTGTAGCGCCAGGTGTTGCGGTGGATCTCCAGGTTGACGCCCTCGGCCACCCGCTGGGCGTGGGCGATCAGCTCGGCGGCCCGCGGGTCCCGGACGAGCCCGCCGGCGCCGGCCGGGGGCAGCGCCTCCTCCGGGGCGTACGCCGTGAGCAGCGGGTCCTCCCCGCTGACCAGGAAGACCGAGCCGCCGGGGTCGCCCTGCCGTCCGGCGCGGCCCCTGAGCTGGTCGTCGAGCCTGCTGCTCTCGTGGCGTCCGGTGCCGATGATGTAGAGGCCGCCGAGCGCGGCGACCTCCGCCTCCTGCTCGGGGACGCCCCCGCCGAGGCGGATGTCGGTGCCGCGCCCGGCCATCTGGGTCGACACGGTGATCACGCCGCGCTCCCCGGCCCTGGCGATGATCGCCGCCTCCTCCGCGTCGTTCTTCGCGTTGAGGACGACCGGCCGCAGGCCGCGGGCGCGCAGGGCCTCGTCGAGCTGCTCCGACTCGGCGATGTCGAGCGTGCCGACCAGGATCGGCCGCCCGGTGGCGTGCTGGGCGGAGATCTCCTCAAGCAGCGCCTGCCGCTTCGCCTCGGCGGTCGGGTAGACGCGGTCGGGCTCGTCGGCCCGGGCGCACGGCCGGTTGGGCGGGATCACCGCGACCCGCAGGTCGTAGAACTCGCGGAGCTGGTCGGCCACCGCGACAGCCGTACCGGTCATGCCGCAGACGCGCGGGTAGCGCCTGATCAGCGACTGGATGGTGAGCGAGTCGAGGATCTCACCGGTCTCCGAGGCGGGGAGCCGCTCCTTGGCCTCCACGGCCGCCTGCAGGCCGTCCGGCCAGCGCTGCAGCATCGCGACCCGGCCCCGGGACGTGTTGATCAGGTGGACCCGGCCGTCCCGGACGATGTAGTCGACGTCCCTGATCAGCAGGGCCTGCGCGTGCAGCGCGAGGTTGACCTGGGTGACGATGCCGGGGTGCTCGTAGAGGAGGACGCCGAGCGCCTTCTCGACGGTGTCGGTGCCCTTGGGCGTGAGGAAGACGCTGCGGCCCTCCTCATCGATCGTGTAGTGGTAGCCCTTCGACAACCGCCTGACCAGGGCGGCCATCTCCGGAAGCGCGACGCCCGGGTCGGCCGCGCCGGCCAGCACCAGCGGCACGCGGGCCTCGTCGACCAGCACCGAGTCGGCCTCGTCGACCAGCGCCACGTCGGGCGGCGGCACGACGAGCTCGGCGGCGTCCACCCGCATCCGGTCGCGCAGCACATCGAAGCCGAGCTCGCTCACGGCCGCGTAGGTGATGTCCTTCGCGTACGCCTCCCTGCGCTCCTCGGGCGTGGACAGCTCCGCGATCCACCCGGCGGTCAGGCCCAGCGTCTCGTACAGCGGCCCCATCCACTCCGCGTCGCGGCGGGCCAGGTAGTCGTTGACCGAGACCGCGTGCACGCGAGCGCCCCGCAGCGCGAATCCGGCCGCGGCCATGGCGCCCACCAGCGTCTTGCCCTCGCCGGTCGCCATCTGCACGACGGTGCCGTCGAGCAGGCCGAGGACGCCGACGAGCTGGACGTCGAAGGGCCGCTGGCCGAGGGCCCTGCGGGCGGCCTCGCGGACGACCGCGCAGAACTCCGCGGAACCCACCCATTCGGGAGGCACGGACGCGGGCACCAGCTCGTCGCGCCGAGCGACCTCGTCTTCGAGCCTCCCCGCCTCGGCTACCACCCGCTGGTACGGCGTGAGGTCGACGCTCCCCGGTTTGTCGAGGAACCGTCTGATCCAGTCACCTACCCGGGCCATGCTCGCTCCAACGACTCGTCTGCCGGACTGGTTCCGTCTGCCCGGTTCATGGTCCCACCATCCCGCCCTCAGCATGTGCAGGAGGACACCCGAACGGCGTCGCGTACCTGACAGAGGATGGCAGTCTCCTCGGCCAGGATGCGGGTATGACCACAAAAGCGAAGCTCATCGCCTTCACCATCGACTGCGCCGACCCCAGGCGGCTCGCCGAGTTCTACTCCGCCGTCACCGGTTTCGACGTCCAGTACGCCGAGGACGAATACGCGGGAGTCGGCGACGGCACCCACACCATCTACTTCCAGCGGGTGCCCGATCGGAAGCCGGCCGGCTGGCCCGGCCCGGACAAGCAGTTTCACCTGGACTTCCGGGTGCCCGACGTCGACCGGGCCGTCGAGGAGTATCTGGAGCTCGGCGCGACCAGGCCCGAGTTCCAGCCGGGACAGGGCTGGGTCGTGCTCGCCGATCCCGAGGGTCACCTCTTCTGCGTCTGCCCCGAGAGGTCGTGACGCGCTCCCTCCCGCCGCGCCCGCCGCACTCCGGGCGTTCCGGGACGGTGCGGGGATTTCCTAAGCTTGCCTGGTGATCCTCACCACCTCTCGCCCCGGCGGGCGCCCATGATCTGGGCTGGATTGGCGATCGCCCTCGTGGGGGCGCTCGGTTACGCCCTGGGCGCCGCCCTGCAGCAGTACGAGGCGGTCACCGAGGGCGCCACCCTGGCGCTCGTGCGGCGGCCTCGCTGGCTGATCGGCGGAGTGATCGGCTTCACCGGGGCGTCCCTGCACGCCGTGGCCCTGAGCCTGGCGCCGCTCGTCGTGGTGCAGCCGGTCAGCGTGGCGACGCTCGTCTTCGCCGTCCCGCTCGCCGCCCTCCTGCACGGCCGGCGCCCGCGGCCGGCGGAGATCGCCGGATCGGCCGCCGTGGCGGCGGGACTGCTGGGGCTGATGCTCCTCGTCCCGGCCCACGCCGAGACCCCCGCTCTGGCCGACTCGTCGGCGCTCGGCCTGATCGGGTGCGTCGCGCTGATCGTCGCGATCACCTTCGGCGCCGCCAGGTGGGCGCGCGGCCCGTGGCGGGCGCTGCTCATGGCGGTCGGCGCGGGCTCGGTCACCGCCACCGTGTCGACGTTCGTCCGCGTGGTCGGCGGCGGGCTCGGCGGAGACCCGGGGCGCCTGCTCCACTGGTTCACCCTGGCGATCCCCGTCCTGCTGGTCTGCGCCGTCGTCCTGCTGCAGAAGTCGTACGCGGTGGGCTACTTCGGCATCGCCTACGCCGGGGTGCAGGTGGTCGATCCGATCACCTCGGTCACGGCCGGGGCCGTGCTGCTCGGGGAGCGGTTGCCGACGGGGGCCGGCGCGGTGGTTCCCGCGCTGTTCGCGGCCGCCGTGCTCGTCGCCGGCACGGTCACCCTCGGGCGCCTGGCGCCGGACCGGTCCCCGGCCGTCCCGGCCGCGTCCGATCCCCTACCGGCCCCCGTGCCCGATTCCCCTTCGGATTCCCCTTTGGATTCCCCCTCGGATTCCACGGCCGTGCCCGAGTCCAGGTCCGCGTCCGATCCCGCGCCCGAGCCGGGGTCCGCCGTCGCGGTGTGACGCACCCCGGTCACAGCGGGCCGGGAGGTATGGACCGGCATACCGGCTGGTCGGTACGCTGGCCGGGTGACGTCGGATCCGCCCGGCCTCGACCTCCGCCGTCTCGCGGAGCATCTGGAGCGCGAGGGGCTCACCCGCGGCCCGCTGACGGCGGAGCTGATCACGGGCGGCAGGTCGAACCTGACCTACGTGGTGCGCGACGCCGCCGGGACACTGGTCGTCCGCAGGCCGCCGCTGGGACACGTCCTCGCCACCGCCCACGACATGGGGCGGGAGTTCCGGGTCATGAGCGCCCTGCGGGACGCCCCGGTGCCCGTGCCCCGGACGTACCACCTGTGTGAGGACCCCGGCGTCGTCGGTGCGCCGTTTTACGTCATGGAGCATGTCGCGGGCGATCGGCCGCCGATGACTCCTGCCCTCGCCCGCGAGCTGGCCGGGGTGCTGGCCGCGCTGCACTCGATCGACCCCGAGAGCGTCGGCCTGGGCGACTTCGGCCGGCCCGCTGGATTCCTGGAGCGTCAGGTGAGCCGCTGGAAGCGGCAGCTCGACGCCTCCCGCGGCCGTGCGGTGCCGGGAATGGACGAGCTCTACGAGCGGCTGGCCGCGCGGGTGCCGCCGTCCGGCCCGCCGGCGATCGTGCACGGCGACTTCAAGCTCGGCAACACCCTGGTGGCGGACGGCCGGATCACGGCGGTCCTCGACTGGGAGATGTCGACGGTGGGCGACCCGCTCACCGACCTGGCCCTGTTCCTGCTGTACGGCGAGGTCGGCGCGCTCGACAACGGGCCGCCCGGCGATCCGCCGGACTTCCACGAGCTGGCCGGCCACTATCAGGCGGTCTCCGGCCGCGACCTGTCCCGGCTCGGCTGGTACGTCGGGCTGGCCTGCTTCAAACTCGCGGTGATCGCCGAGGGCATCCACGTCCGCTACACCCGGGGTCTCACCGTCGGGGACGGCTTCGCCGAGGTCGGCGACCAGGTCGCCCTCCTCGTCGACCGCGGGCTCCGGGAGGTCTGATGGATTTCGGGTTCGACGAGACCACTGAGGCGTACCGGGAGCGGATGCTCGCCTTCATGGACGAGTGCGTCTACCCGGCCGAGCGGGAGTTCCACGACCAGGCGGCGGCCGGCGGCTGGAGCCCGCCGCCGCTGCTCGGCGACCTCAAGGCGGAGGCGCGCGCACGAGGGTTGTGGAACCTGTTCCTGCCCGGCGAGCGCGGCGCGGGGCTGACCAACCTCCAGTACGCGCCGCTTGCCGAGATCATGGGCCGGTCGCCGGACATCGCCCCGCCCGCCACCAACTGCGCCGCCCCCGACACCGGCAACATGGAGGTGCTCGACCGGTTCGGCAGCGAACGGCAGCGAGCGGACTACCTCGGACCGCTGCTGAACGGCGAGATCAGGTCGGCCTTCGCGATGACCGAGCCCGACGTCGCCTCCTCCGACGCGACCAACATCGCCACCTCCATCCGACGGGACGGTGGAGACTACGTGATCAACGGCCGCAAGTGGTTCGTCACCGGCGCGATGAACCCGGGCTGCGCCGTCTTCGTGGTCATGGGCAACACCGACCCGGAGGCGGAGCCCCACCGGCGGCAGAGCATGGTGCTCGTCCCGCGCGGCGTCCCCGGTCTCACCGTACGGCGGGGAATGCGGGTCTTCGGCTATGACGACGCCGGGCACGGCGGGCACGCCGAGATGGTGTTCGAGGACGTGCGGGTCCCGGTCGCCAACCTCATCGGCGAGGAGGGCGGCGGCTTCGCCATCGCCCAGGCCCGCCTGGGGCCCGGCCGCGTCCACCACTGCATGCGGCTGATCGGCATGGCCGAGCGGGCAGTGGAGATGATGTGCCGCCGGGCCCTGACGCGTACCGCGTTCGGCACGACCATCGCCGAGCAGGGCGTCGTGCGGGACTGGATCGCGGAGTCCCGGGTCCGCGTCGAGCAGCTCAGGCTCCTCGTGTTGAAGACCGCCTGGCTGATGGACACCGTCGGCAACCGAGGGGCCCGCACCGAGATCCAGGCCATCAAGATCGCCGTACCGGCGGGGGTGGAGTGGATCCTCGACAAGGCCATCCAGGTGCACGGCGCGGCCGGGCTGAGCCAGGACTTCCCCCTGGCCGCGATGTGGGCGGGGGCCCGGTCGCTGCGTTTCGCCGACGGCCCTGACGAGGTCCACCGGCGGTCCCTGGCACGCCGGGAGCTCAGGCGGCACCTGCCCGCGCAGCCCGGCTGACGGGCCCGGCGAGCCAGGGGGCCAGGGGGCCGGGGCGGGTCAGGCCGGGCGGAGCGAGGCCAGCAGGAGGTCGGCGAAGTGGCGGCCCACCTCCTGGCCGGACAGCGGGCCGTCGGGGTGATACCAGGTGCCGAGGTGGTGGACCGACCCGAAGAAGAAGTCGACGACCATCTCGGCCGGGACGTCGTCGCGGAACACCCCCGCCCGCACCCCCTCGCCCACGAGGTCGCGGAAACGTTCGTGATAGCGGCGCCGCTCGGCCCGGACGCTCCGGTACGTCTCCGGCGCGAGCTGGTGCATCGACCTGAAGAAGATCTTGGAGTCGTCGAGGTTCTCGACGGTGGTGACGACCACGTCCACGGCCGCCGCGTGCAGCCGTTCGGCGACGGGGCCCTCGGCGTCGGCGAACCGGTTGAGCCGGTCCGTCTGCAGGCGCAGGACCCGGGCGTAGATCTCGCGGAGCAGATCGTCCTTGGAGTCGAAGTAGTGGTACATCGCGCCCTTGGTCACGCCCGCCGCCCGCACGATCTCCTGCACGGACGTGCTCTCGAACCCGCGCTCGGCGAACAGCCGGGTGGCCGCCGCGAGGAGCCGCTCCCGCACCGTCGCCGCCGCCGACACGCTCGCCATCCGGTCCCCTTCCTCGCGGTCAGCATACCGACTGGTCGGTCCAGCGCGCTGGCTAGCGGACTTGCGGTACTTCCCTCACCTTAGGAGAGTTGGGATTCCCGCCTGGGTATCCCGGGAGAAAGCCGCCTGACTTGTGGGGAGTTGGCGCTGTGCCCAATGGGTCGATCTATGTCCCGCGCGACGAGAAGTTCACCGGAGCCTCGCCGCAGAACCTGTACGAGACATTCTGGTTCGCGGGCCGGAAGAACCGGCTCCGCGTCCGCGCGGCCATCGCCGCCGCCGGCTTCCTGTTCGGTAACCTGCTCGGCTCCAAACTGGGGCTCAACGCGTTCGTCATGGGTGTGGCGCTGGGCGCCGCGGCCGGTCTGACCGACCTGGTCGTCGCCTGGCGCCTGCACGAGCGGACCGCCGTGTGGCGGGGCAAGCGCCGGGGGGAGGTCAGGACCGGCCGCCTGCTGCGCCTCGGGCTGCGCCGGCACGGATACCAGGTCATGGACGGCCGGGCCGTGCCGGGAGAGGCGTCCATCGATCATCTCGTCATCGGGCCCGCCGGCGTCTGGATCGTGGACAACGAGGCGTGGGCGCCCGACGTGCTCATCGCCAGATATGGCGAGCGGTTGTTCTTCGACGAGAAGTTTGGCACCTCGGTGGCCAAGGGCCTGATCGGGGCCGCCGGGACGATGGCCGGGCTGCTGACCAAGGAGACCGGCATCGAGGTGACGATCGCGCCGGTGCTCGCCGTGCACAGCGGCAGGATCAAGGGCCGCGCCGGGCTGGTCACCGGAGAGGGGCTCACGGTCGCCTATCCCCGGAAGGTGGCCCGCTGGATCCGGTCGCACGACGAGGTCAGGCTGACCCCCGACCAGATCGAGCTGCTGTCCCGCACCGCCGCCCGCATCCTGCGCCGGATGACCTGAGCCGCATGGAGCCGCATGGCCTGATGAGTCCCCGGATCAGCGGGCTCTGAGGGTGCCGCTCCCGGGCCCTCCCTTTCGTGCGCCCCCGTGCGCTCGATCGGCTTTGGATTGATTTGGAGTGCGCTGGCCGGTGCGATAACCTTCAAGGGCTTTCGCGCCGCTAGCTCAGTTGGTTAGAGCAGCTGACTCTTAATCAGCGGGTCCGGGGTTCGAGTCCCTGGCGGCGCACCGGCGAGAGACCCCAGGTCAATGTCATTGACCTGGGGTTTTTCCATTTGGCGGCCTCACTCGGCGTGCCCCGCGCACTGTTGCCCGGCTGTGGCCCATACAGGATCGGCTAAGGCGAGATTCGGGCCGTATGGCCGAGGCCGGGGTGCTTTTCGCCGTCGCGTTCCACGGTCGGGTCCGTCACCGGCAGGCGGAGCACGAACCGCGTTCCCTTCGGGCAGTCCTCGATGGTCAGGGATCCGCCGTGAGCCAGGGACGTCTCACGACAGATGGCCAGGCCGAGCCCGCTGCCGCCGGGGTCCAGGCGTCGCCCCTCCCGCAGGCGGGTGAAGGCTTCGAAGACGCGCTCGCGGTCCTCGGGCGCGATGCCCGCCCCGTCGTCCTGCACGGTCACCACGGCTTTCCCGCCCACGCGTCCGACCGTCACGTCGACGCGCGAGTGGGCGTGCCGCCGCGCGTTCGCCAGCAGGTTGTGCACGACGCCGGCCAACTGCACATGGGACCCCAGGACGGTCGGCCGGTCGGCTACGCACAGCCGTATCGGCGTGCCGCGGCTCAGGACGGCCGCCTCCTCCCGCACGACGGCGGCCAGGTCGAGCGGCACATGGGCTGACGGGCGCGTGTTCTTGACTCTGGTGTAGGCCAGCAGGTCGTCGATGACCGCCTGCAGGCGCTCCGCGGTACGCAGGGTCGCCCGGATGGTCGCACGCGCGTCCGTATCGTCGGGGTGGGCGAGCGCGTCCTCCAGTTCGGCGTGCAGGGCGGCGACCGGAGACCTGAGTTCGTGCGAGGCCAGGGACGCGAACCGGCGCTGGGCGGTCACCGCCTTCTCCAGCCGCTCCAGATAGGCGTTGGAGGTCCGCGCCAGCTGCGCGATCTCATCGTCGCCCGGGGGCGCCGGAACCCGCAGGCTGAGGTCGCCCGCTGTGGCCTCACGCATCCTCGCGCTGATCGCCCGGACCGGGTGGAGGGTCCGGCCCACCACCAGCCAGGTGGCCCAGGAGGCCGCCACGGAGGCGAACAGCACCGCGGCTCCGATCCCCACTTCCAGGTAGTGGCTGGCCAGGGCGGGCGGATGCCTCGTACCGGCGTAGATGAAATGCGGTTCGCCGTTCCACAGCAGCCGGGTTGTCCCCGCGTTGGGACGTAGCGCGGTGACCAGCATGCACGTCTCCTGTGGCGGGCAGACGGTGACATCCTGCAGCCGGTCGTCGGCCGCGGGGCGGAACGTGGTCAGCGGCGGTTTTCCCGCCGCCTCCGCGTTGGCCGCCACCACACGTCCTTTGGAGTCGACGAGCTGGAGGTAGTCGGCGCGAACGGTCGGCGGGGGTGGCGGGACATGCCCCGGTCTCATCTCCGCGGTCCAGTCGACGATGGCCAGACGCGTGTCCCGCATGAGGTCCGCCGAGATTCTGTCCCGGATCCCGAGGTCGACCAGGGCACCGACCACCGTGAGGGTGATCAGGAACAGCGTCCCGACGGCGAGCGCGTAGCGCACCCGGATGGAGCGCGGCCACGGCCGGCTGTGGGGCGCCCAGCGCCGCCAATCGATTTTCACCGACGTGGTGCCCTCCTGGGAGTTTGCGCCTTTTGCCCCTTTTGTCCATAGTGTCAGGCAGGCTCCTCGCCCCTGCCCGGGGCGTCTCTTCTTCTGGTACGGACCGGCGTGAAGAGGCCGGTCGAGGTAGGGTCGCGGCCCGTGTGGCCGAGGGCCACGCCGGGACGGCCGGGGCGGGGGGAGATCGGGTGGACACGGCGGAGCGGTACCGGGTGTTCGCGGAGCGGGAGGTGCGGGGACACTCGCCGGCATATGAGGACCTGGCGCGCGCGGTCGCCGCGGCCCCAGGGCTGGTCGGCCTGATCGACGAACTGCCGCCGATCAAGCGGCAGCCCAACCTGCTGCTGGCGTCGGTCCGCTTCCTCGGCGGTCCGTGGGACGACCCCGCCGCCTTCCTGGCGTGGACGGTCCACGAGTGGGAGCGGGTGAGGGCCACGATGCTCGCCCGCAGGACGCAGACCAACGAGGTGGGGCGGTGCGCGGCCCTGCTGCCGGTGCTGGCGTCACTTCCCGAGCCCCTCGCCCTGATCGAGGTGGGGACGTCCGGCGGCCTGTGTCTCTACCCCGATCGCTACCGCTATCAGTACGACGACCGGCCCGCCGTCGGGCCGGCGGACAGCCCCGTCGTCCTAGCCTGCCGCACCGACGGCGCGGTCCCCGTGCCGGAGCGGGTGCCGCGGGTCGTCTGGCGGGCGGGCCTCGACCTCGACCCCGTCGACGTACGGGACGACGAGGCGCTGCGCTGGCTGGAGTGCCTGGTCTGGCCCGAGCAGGCCGATCGGCTGGAACGGCTGCGCGGTGCGGCCGGGATGGCACGGAGGGAACCCCCCGAGCTGGTGCGGGGAGAGGCTGCCGAGGCGCTGCCCGGCCTGGTCGCCCGCGCGCCCAGGGACGCCACGGTGGTCGTGTTCCACAGCGCCCTCATGCCCTACCTGGAGCCGGAGGAGCGCGACCGGTTCGTGGCGACGGTCCGGAGCCTGCCGGTGCGGTGGGTCTCCAACGAGGGGTCGCCCCGGCTGCCCTCGGTCCTCGCGCGGCTCGGCCGGCCGCCGTCCCCGGATCGTCTGGCGTTCCTGCCCGCGCTGGACGGCGAGCCGCTCGCCATGGCCGGTCCGCACGGCGAGTGGCTCGACTGGCTCGGCTGACCTGGCCGGCTCGGGTATCGGCCGGCTCGGTCAACTCGGCTGATCTGGCCGGGGGAGTCGGGCGATACTTCGTGACATGACGGCCTACGAGACCATCGGCACCACCTACACGGCGACCCGCGTGGCCGACCCCCGGATAGCGGCCCGCATCGAGGCCGCTCTGGGCGACGCCGGTTCGGTGGTCAACGTGGGCGCGGGGACCGGTTCGTACGAGCCGCCCAGCACGCTCGTGGCGATCGATCCCAGCACGGTGATGATCCGTCAGCGCCCACCGGGGGCGGCCCCCGCTCTGCGTGCCCGGGCGGAGCGGATCCCGCTGGCCGACGGCGTGGCGGACGCCGCCATGGCGATCCTCACGGTTCACCACTGGTCCGACGTCGAAGCGGGCATCGCCGAGCTGCGCCGGATCGCGCGGCGCCGGGTCGTCGTGCTCACCTGGGACCCGCGCGTCACCCGGCGGTTCTGGCTGCTCACCGACTACCTCCCGGAGGTCGCGGCGCTGGACGAGGACAGGACGCCCTCGGTCGAGCTCCTGGCGGAGCTGCTCGGCGGCGCGCGGGCCGAGGTCGTGCCCGTCCCGCACGACTGCACCGACGGTTTCGGCGCCGCCCACTGGCGACGGCCCGAGGCCTACCTCGATCCGCTAGTCCAGGCCGGGATGTCCGTCCTCGCCCAGCTCGATGAGGAGGTCCGGCGCCGGGCGCTCGGCCGCCTTGCCGACGATCTCACCTCGGGCCGGTGGCGCGAGCGCCACGCGTCCCTGCTGCGCCTCGACGAATTCGACGCCGGCTACCGGCTCCTCGTCGCCGATCTGCCCTAAGCCGCGGTGTGACGCGCGGTGTGACCAGCGCTGTGACCCGAGGCAGGACTGGGTGGGGTGAAGCGGAGGACCCGCCGGCGACTCGCGCGGCCGGCGGGCCCTCGGGGGAGTCAGCCTCCTACGGCTGACATGCTCCGCGACTCGGCGGGGGGCGTTTGCCGGGCGCGGAGAGCTTCGAGGCCGAGGAGATCGTCCGCTTCCGCGTCCGGGGTCTCCTCGTCGAACCGGGCCAGCGCCGGGTGGCGCAGCGCGATCGTTATCGTCGTGGCGATGGCCAGGCCGCAGACGATGTACAGCAGGCCGATGCCGCGGCCCTCGCCGACGCCGATCACCCGGCCGACGGTGCCCGCCAGGGGCCCGTCCGCCCGCATCAGCGGCTCGAAGACCAGCCCCACCAGCCAGGCCTGTACGGCCAGGCCGACCGGCTGGGTCGAGAGGGCGAGCATCCGGTTGATCGAGATCACCCGGGCGTGGTAGCGCTGCGGCACCTTGGAGTGGATGATCGTCAGCCAGATGCCGTCGCTGATCGTCATCATCAGCGACATCCCGAACGCGCCGACGGCGATCAGCACGAGGGACGGCCGCAGGCCGGCGATCGCACAGAAGACGCCGAGCACCCCGGCGGCCGACAACATGCCGAACATGCGGCGGTTGCGCGGACCACCCCACAGGGCGATGGTCAGGCCGCCGCAGACCGCGCCGATCCCGGCGATCAGCGCCACCCGCCCGGTGTCGGCCAGCTCGCCGACCGACAGCACGAGCGGCGGGATCATGATGAACCCGGTGAACAGGAAGAAGTTCACGATGAACATGGTGAAGGCCATCGCCCGCAGGCCCCGCCGCCGCAGCAGGTAGCGGAACCCGTTGCGGATCTCGGCGTTCACCGTCTCCCTGCGCCGCCACGCCATCGTCGCGGGGAACCTGACCAGCAGGGTGACCGCGAACGCCAGGGCGTAGCAGACGACGTTGGCGGTCAGGATGCCGGTGATGCCGATCAGGGACAGCAGCGCCACCGAGAACAGCGGGACCATGAGCTGCGCGACGGCGTTGCCGAGCTGGACGACGCCGCCGACGTGGTGCAGGTAGTGCTTGGGCGCGAGCTGGGGCCCGGCCGACTGCCAGGCCACCCGTTGCAGGGTCACCGACACCGACAGCAGCACCAGCAGGCCGTACAGGACGGGCATGGTGAGCGTGTCGGTGGCCACCTGTGCCAGCAGCGCGGCCTGGACGGCCAGGGACAGGCCGTCGGCCGCGAGCATGGCCCGTTTCCTGTCGTACCGGTCGACCAGGGCGCCGATCAGCGGCGCCAGGATCAGGCCGGGTACGAGGGCGATGATCGCGAACAGCCCGAACTGCACCAGCGAGCCGGTCTTCAGGTAGGCCCAGATCGGGATGGCGAACTCGGTCATCACCGCGCCGATCATGGAGACGATCTGGCCCGTCGCGACCGTGAAGAACCGGCCGAGACTGGGCTGCGCCCCGGCCGTGCGGGCCCGTGCGTCGGACGACAGCGCCTCCGCCCACCACGTCTCCGCGTCGTCGTGGCGGGGCCGCCACGCGCCGGGGTCGTCCACCGCCGTGTGGGCCGTCGTCACGATCCGGGCGAGCTCCTCGGTGCGATACCTGAGGAAGTAGTGCCCGGCCTCGGCGAGCACGACCAGCCCCGTCGTCTCCGACACCGCGTGCCAGTCGCGGTAGCGCTCCTGGTAGAAGTCGGTCAGCGCGTCGCGGTCCCCGATCACCGAGATGACCGGAGCGCGCAGCTGCGGGCTCTGCCGCTCGACCAGCTCGGTGAAGTAGTCCTCGCCGGCCCGCGCGTCCACCCGCATCGTGCGGATGATGTGGTCGACCTGGTCGGGCTCCAGGTCCTGCAGGTCGGCGCCCATCGCGCGGAGCCAGTTCGCGTGCGCGTTGGCGTTGTCGAGCCGTTTGCTCCGGAAGATCCGGCCGAGCAGCCCGTTGATGCCCTTCGTGGGGGTGGCGAAGGGGAAGCTGCCGCCCATGTAGACGGCCTCGATCCGGCGCCCGGCCGCCTCCAGCCGCCGCGCGATCTCCGCCGTCAGCGCGCTGCCCACGCAGTGGCCGTACAGGGCGACCGGGCCGCGGACACGGGCAATCACCTCGTCGGCGATCCGCTGCGCGGCCTCGTGGAACGGCAGCACGTCCTCTTCCACGCCCAGCTCGTGGCCCGGCAGGGCGACGGCGAACAGCGCGTGGCCGGACGGCAGCGCGTCCGCGAGCGGCTGGTACACCATCGCGCTCGCCCCGCCGTACGGGATGCAGACCAGCGAGAGGACCGGCGACGGCACCGGGCGGGTGAGCTCCACGAGCAGGCCGCGCGGGCCGTCGGAGCCGGCCTCGTCCGGCCCGCCGTTCGCCCGGTCGGCCAGCGCGGCGAGCTCCCGCACGGTCCGGTTGGCGATGGCGTCGAGCACGGTCACCTGGTAGCCGTCGGACGGCAGGACCTGCCGCAACTTGGCGACCATCCGGATCAGCAGCAGCGAGTGACCGCCGAGGGCGTTGAAGTCGGCGTCGACCGAGATCGCGTCGATGCCGAGGACCTCCCGCCAGACCCCGGCGACCACGACCTCCGTGGGGGTGGTGGGCTCGGCCAGGTCACCGGCGACGGTCACCACCGGGTCGGGCAGCGCCCTGCGGTCCACCTTGCCGTTCTGGTTGAGCGGGATGATCTCCAGCGGCACGAACACCGACGGCACCATGTAGTCGGGCAGCCGTCCGGCGCAGTGCTCCGCCAGGTCGCCGACCTCCCCGCCGGCCGGCACGTAGTAGGCGACGAGCCGCTTGTCCTCCGGCGTGAAGGCGTGCACGGTGACGACGGCGTCGCGCACGCCCGGGTGATCGAGCACGGACGCCCTCACCTCGTCCAGCTCGATCCGGTAGCCCCGGATCTTCACCTGGTCGTCGAACCGGCCGAGGAAGGCGACGTTGCCGTCGGGCAACCAGGAGACCCGGTCGCCGGTGCGGTACATCCGCCCGCCCGCCGCGAACGGGTCGGGCAGGAACCGCTCGTCGGTCAGGTCTGGCCGGTTCAGATAGCCCCGCGTCACCCCGACGCCACCGACATACAGCTCGCCCGGCACGCCGACGGGGCACAGCCGCCGCGCCGCGTCGAGCACGTACATCCGCATGTTGGGCAGCGGACGGCCGATCGGCACGACCTCGACGAGCTGCCGATCGCGCACCGGGAACACGCAGGTGCCGACGGACGCCTCAGTGGGGCCGTACTCGTTGATCAGCCGGCCGGGGCCGAGCATCTCCAGCCACCGGTTGGCCATCGACCCGGGCAGCGCCTCGCCCGCCACGACGATCTTCCCGGCCAGCGCGTCGGCCTGCGCCGCGTCGATCTGGTGGCCGAGCACCTCCAGATGTCCCGGAGTGCACTTGATGAAGTCGTACGGACCGCCCGCCACTAGAAGCGCGCCCAGCTCGCCCATGTCGAAGTCCTGGGGGAGCACGGTCACCCGGCGGCCGACGGCGAGCGGCGCCCACAGGTTCGGCACCACCAGGTCGAACGCCACCGAGCCGAAGAGGGGCGCCCCGCCGTCGCCGTCGCCGGCCAGTTCCTCGACCGCCCACCAGACGTGGTTGACCAGGCCGCGGTGGGTGACCTGCACGCCCTTGGGGCGCCCGGTCGACCCCGACGTGAAGATCACGTAGGCGAGCCGGTCGAGGTCGTACGGCACGCCGACCGGCTCGGCGGGCTGCGCGTCGACCGCGCCGCCGTCCACGTCGATCACCTCGGGATCGCCGGGGACCCCCGCGAACAGCCCGGCGTACGCGGCGGAGGTCAGCACCAGCGGCGTCCGCGCGGTGTCGAGCATGTCGGCGATCCGCTGGGCCGGGAACTTCGGGTCCATCGGCAGGTAGGCCGCGCCCGCCTTCCACACCCCGAGCAGGCAGGCGATCAGCTCGGGCCCCCGGTCGAGCAGCACGCCGACCGTGTCCTCCGGGCCGATCCCGCGTCCGCGCAGGAGCCGCGCGACCTGGTCGGCCCGCCGGTGGAGCTCCGCATGCGTCAGAGTGCGGCCCTCGAAGGCGACCGCCACCGCGTCGGAGCCCGCGTGCCGTTCCAGCAGTTCGGGCAGCGCCGCCTCGGGGTACGGCCTCGCGGTGTCGTTCCATCCGCCCAGGGCGAGCTCGCGCTCCTCGCCGGTCAGCAGCTCCAGCTCGGCCTGCGGGGTGCCAGGGGCCGCCGCGATCCGCTCGGCGAGCGCGCGGAAATGGCCCGCGAGCCGGGTCACCGACGCCTCGTCGAACCGGTCCCTCTGATACGTCAGGTAGAGCTTGGGGTCGTCGGCCTCGCCCAGATGCACCAGCAGGGCCAGGTCGTAGGTGAAGTCGTCGACCTCGTGCTCCCAGACCGACGCCGTCAGGCCCGGCCACCGGCCGCGCTGGTCGCGGAAGGCGCGGAGCGAGAAGCCGACGGTCGACAGGGAGAACCGGCGCGCGTCCCGGTCGCTCAGCGACTCGGCCAGCTCCGCGAACGGCAGGTGGTTGGCCACGGCCTCACCCAGCCCGCGCCGGACCCGCGCGGCCACCTCGGGAAAGGTCGGGTTCCCCGAGAGATCGGCGCGAAGCGGGAGCGGGTTGACGAAGCAGCCCACGACCGGTTCCAGCTCCATGCGGCGGCGGCCGCCGTTCACCGAGGCGATCGTCAGGTCGGAGCCGCCGGTGTAGCGCGACAGCAGCATCGAGAAGACGGTGAGCAGCGCCACGAACGGCGTCGTGCCCGGTCCGCCGGCCGCTCGCAGAGCGTCGAGCGTCTCGGCCGGCAGCGTGAACAGGTGGGAGCCGCTCCGCTTGCCCGCCGCGACGCCTGTCCCGGTGCCCGTCCCCGGGGCACGTTCCGGATCCTTCTCCTTCGCCGTCGGCAGCTCGACCGCCGACGCGCCGTCGAGCCGGTCCCGCCAGTACGCCACCCGCGCGGCCCGCTGCTCGGGAGTCAGCTCCCGGCGGGACCACAGCGCGTAGTCGGCGTACTGGACGGCCGGCCGGGTGACGTCGACGGGCCGGCCCTCGTGCGCCGCGGCGTAGGCGGTGGTCAGCTCGTCGACGACGATGCCGACCGACCACCCGTCGCAGGCGATGTGGTGGCAGACGAACAGCAGGACGTGGTCCTCGTCGGCGAGCCGGACCAGCGTGGTGCGCAGGAGCGGCCCCGTCGTGAGGTCGAAGCGTTCCACGGCGGCGGCCAGCGTGATCTCGCGCGCGCACTCCTCCCGCTCGTCCCCGGGGAGCGCGCGCAGATCCTCGATGTCGAACGGCGCGGGTCCCGGGGGGAGGACGACCTGCCGCGGTTCCGGACCGTCGCCCTCGTAGACGGTTCGGAGCACCTCGTGCCTGGCCACCAGCGCGTCCAGGGCGGCGGTCAGGGCGGGCACGTCAAGCGGGCCGGTCAGCCGCAGGCCGATGGTCGCGTTGGGCGCGGGAGCGCCCCGGCCCAGTCGCGAGCCGAGCCACATCTGCGCCTGCTCGTAGGAGCACGGCAGCGGCCCGTCGGGCCGCGGCGTCGCCCCGATCCCCGGCCCGGATGCGGCCCGCGCCGCGAGAAGCCGGCGCAGGGCCTCCTTCCTGCGTGGGGAAAGCGACGCTATTAGATGGTCGTTTTCAGTCGTCGGCGTTATGGTCACCGAGCGTTCTCCTCTCCGCGCGCGAATGCGCAGGAAACCTGCCGGCGGACTGCCGGCGGTGAACGAGAAAACGCTTTTACGGCCGATTCGCAGATGGGTGACGCGATTCGGCCGGAGAATTGTGGGAGCGCTCCCACGGGGGTTGTCTTTTTACGATACGGGAAACGTTCCTGTAACGCAAGCCCTACGGTGAGCAGGCGATAATCGCGGAATGCATCGGGAACATTTCATTCCGTAATCAATTCCGGACAACTAAACATGAGCTTCTGTCGCCATTACCGGTGAACACACCGGACTGTCGGATATTTTGACTCGGGTCGTCGGACCAACGGTTTCAAAATGCTTTCTTGCGTGAACGGCCGAACGCGTCTTATGTTGTCCGCCGTATATCTCTCGGCAGAGGCGCCGCCGAGACGAGGGCCTCTCTGCCTCCTCGATCCCACGTTTTCCAGAGATCGGCGCGCCCGGTCTCCACAAGGAGAAGGAGGACGCCGATGACCGATGAATGGCAGCCGTTCGTGCTGTCCCCGGACGGCTCCGACGCGACTCCGCAGGCGCTGGCCGACCGGTTGCGCGGCCTCGACGTGGGCGCTCTGCTCGTCCGCGAAAAGGCCGTGGTGTTCCGTGGCTTCAACGTCACCGCCGAGACTCTCGACCTGGTGATGGACCTGCTGCTGCCCAACCGCCTCGCGTACGTCCACGGCAACTCGCCGCGTACGAAGGTGGGCGGCAACGTTTACACCTCGACCGAATATCCGCCCGAATACACGATCTCGATGCACAACGAGTTGTCGTACTCGGCGAGCTGGCCGTCCCGCCTGCTGTTCTTCTGCCAGAAGGCGGCCGAGACCGGCGGCGCCACGCCCGTGGTCGACGGCGTCCGCTGGCTGCGGTCGCTGGACCCGGAGGTCAGGGAGGCGTTCGCCAAGGGCGTCCGATACACGCAGAACCTGCACGACGGCCGGGGGCTCGGCAAGAGCTGGCAGGAGACCTTCGAGACCGACGACCGCGACCAGGTCGCCGCGTTCCTCGACGGCATCGGCGCCGACTGGCAGTGGCGGCCCGACGGCGGCGTCCGCGTCTCGCAGACCCGGCCGTCGACCACCCGCCACCCCGTGACGGGGGCCGAGGTGTGGTTCAACCAGTCCGACCAGTGGCACCCGGCGTCGCTCGGGGACGAGACCGCCGCCATGCTCGCCGAGCTCATGCCGCGCGAGGAGCTCCCGCAGTCGGTGACGTTCCCGGACGGCACGCCGATCCCGGACGAGTACGTCATCCAGGTGCGGGACCGCGGGCTGGACAACGCCGTCGACGTCGACTGGCGCGAGGGCGACCTGCTGCTCATCGACAACGTGCTGGTCGGGCACGGCCGCCGGCCCTTCACCGGCTCGCGGCGCGTCCTGGTCGCCATGTCCGACTGACTGTGACCTGATCGGCCCGACGGGGATCGGCCTGACCGGGTCCGGCGGGAACCCGCCGATCGAAAACGTGACCGTCCAGACAAGGGGGACCGTTGTGAACGACCACGCCTTCCGGCTGGGGGTCGCCGCGACCTTCACCGCCGACCCGCTCGCGGAGCCGCTGCGCTTCTGGCTGGCCGAGGCCGGCCTCGGCGGCGGCCCCGCCTTCGCCCCGTACGGCCAGGTCTTTCCCGCGCTCCTCGACCCCGGCGACGTGTTCGGCGGGCCCGGGGCGGTCGCCGTGCTGGTGCGGGCCGAGGACCTGATCCAGGGCGACGGCCCGGCCGCCGTCGGCGCTGCGGACTCTGTTGACGCTGCGGATGCCGCGGACGCTGCGGACGCGGTGGTCGCCGACCTCGTGGCGGCGCTGCGGACGTCGGCGCGAGGCACGCGCGTCCCGCACGTCCTGGTCGTCTGCCCGCCCTCCCCCGGAGGAGGGGCGCACGCGGCGCACGCCCGGCTGACGGCCGGCGTGGCCAAGCGCCTCGCGGACGACCCGGCCGTCTCGGTGCTCGACGGGGCCGAGCCGTACGAGCCGGGCGGGGTCGTCGCCGGCCGCGCGGGCGGCGGGGGCCCTCAGCGAGACGGGGACGGCGGCCACGACGAGGGCGACGGCGTGCATGACGCGTTCGCCGACCGGACCGGCAACATCCCCTACACGGAGCGCTACTTCGCGGCCCTGGCCGGCGCGATCGTCCGCCGCGCGCACGCGATGCGCACCCCCCGCCCCAAGGTCATCGTGGCCGACTGCGACGGCACGCTGTGGGACGGCGTGGTCGGCGAGGACGGGCCGGACGGGGTGGAGATCGGGCCCGCCCGGCTGGAGGTCTGGCACGAGCTGGCCCGGCAGGTCGAGGCCGGGCGGCTGCTCTGCCTGTCCAGCAAGAACGACGAGGACGACGTGCGCGCGGTCTTCGCCCGGCATCCCGAGCTGCCGATCGGTCTCGACCGGATCACCGCCACGCGGATCGGCTGGGGGGCCAAGTCGGCCGCCCTGCGATCCCTCGCGGACGAGCTGAACCTGGGGCTCGACTCGTTCGTGTTCCTCGACGACAGCCCGGTGGAGTGCGCGGAGGTGCGCGCGGCCTGCCCGGAGGCGCTGACGCTGCGGCTGCCCGCCGACCCCGCCGAGGCGGCGGCGTTCCTGCGGAACTGCTGGCCGCTCGACGTGACCACCGTGACGGCGACCGACCGTGACCGCACCCGCCTCTACCAGGAGGAGCGCCGGCGCGACCGGGCGAGAAGCGAGATGTCGCTCGCCGACTTCTTCGCCACCCTCGACCTGCGCGTCACGATCACTCCCGTGGGCCCGGAGCACGAGGCGCGGGCCGTCCAGCTCGCCGGACGCACCAACCAGTTCAACCTCTCCGGCGAGCGTTCGCCCGGCGGTGAGCGGCATGTCGTGGCGGTCGGCGACCGGTTCGGCGACTACGGCGTCGTGGGGCTCACCGCCGTGCGGCAGGACGGCGACACGCTGCGGGTGGACGCGTTCCTGCTGAGCTGCCGCGCGCTCGGCCGCGGCGTCGAGCACCGCATGCTCGCCCACCTCGGCGCGCTCGCCGCCGGGCGCGGCCTGTCCCGGGTGGCGCTGGCCTTCCGGGAGAGCGCGCGCAACCGGCCCGCGCGAGACTTCCTCGACGGCCTGCCCAGTGTGAGGGAGGACGGCGAGGGCGTCGTCTGGTACGTCCTGGACGCCGGCGCGGCCGCGGCCGTCGCGTACGTCCCGGGCTCCCGTACGGCGGCGGCCGAGCCCACGGCGACGGAGCCGGAACCTCAGCCGGGGACGGAGCCGGCGGTCCCGGCGGGCGAGCCTCAAGCCGGAGGCCCGGCCGACTGGGCCCGGATCGAGCGGATCGCCACCCGCCTCACCTCGGCCGGCGCCGCTCTGGACGCGATGCGGCACGACCGCCCGCGGATCGGCCCGGTGGACGGCGCCAGTCCCGTCGAGGCCTCCGTCATGCGGTGGTGGGCCGAGCTTCTCGACACCCCGCCCGCGTCCGTGGACGACGGCTTCTTCGAGCTGGGCGGCCACTCGTTGCGGCTGGTCCAGTTCATGGCCCGGGTGCGGGCCGAATACGGCGTCGAGCTGCCCTTCGACACGCTTTACACCACCTCGTTCACCGTGGCCCAGGTGGCCAAGGTCATCGAGGAACGGCAGCTGGCCCAGGCCGGGGACGAGGAACTCGCCGGGCTGCTCGACGAGCTCGCCGGGCTGTCGGAGGAGGAGATCGACGCGCTGCTCTCCGCCGGGGACGGCTGATCCGCGGTGGCCCTGATCCTGCTGAGCACCCACGGCACCAACGGCGACGTGCTCCCGTTCGTGCGGCTCGGCCGCGAGCTGGCCGCACGGGGGCACGAGGTCGCCGTGCTGACCCACGCCTGGTTCGCCGACCGGATCGCGGCGGCCGGGCTCAGGCACGTGCCCATCGACACCGACGAGGCGTACGACCGGCACCTGGACGACACGCGCACCTTCATGCTCGACCCCCTGCGCGACCCCGACGGAGTGCGCGAGCTCTACCGGCGCAACGGGCTCTTCGAGCAGCTCCGCGACGAGGTGCAGACGCTCAGGGAGCTTTACCGGCCGGGCGAGACGGTCGTGGTGGCCCGGCACACGTCGGGCGTGGCGGCGCTGATGGCGGCCGAGCTGTCGGGGGTGCCCGTGGCGCTGGTCGCGGTCTCGCCCAGCCAGTACGTCGCGCTGCCCGTCACCGGGCAGGTCTACCGGCATGTGCTCGGGCCGGGCTACGACGAGGTGTTCCAGGCGTTCGGGCTGCCCAAGGTGCGCGCGTGGGCGGCGTACCTGACCTCACCCCGCGTCCAGCTCGCCCTGTGGCCGGAGTGGTTCGACGCCGCCGGGCAGGCCGCGCCCGCCGAGGTCGTGCGCTGCGGGTTCGTGCTCGGCGACACGGCGGACGGGCCCGTCCCCGCGTGGGAGGAGCCGCCCGTGCTGATCACCGGGGGCACCGGCCAGGTGTTGCACCGGCGGTTCTACGAGGTGGCCGCGCACGCCTGTCACCGCCTCGGCCGGCGGGCCCTGCTGGTCACCCGGCACCGGTCGTTCGTGCCCGACCCGCTGCCTTCCGGCGTGGAGTGGACGGCGTCCGCCCCGTTCGCGTCGGTCATGCCGCACGTGGCCGCCGTCGTCCACCACGGGGGGATGGGCACGCTGGCCCGCGCGCTGGCCTCGTCGGCGCCTCAGGTGCTGCTCGCCCACGGCGTCGACCGCCCCGACAACGCCGAACGGCTGGAACGGGCGGGCGTCGCCCGCTGGCTGCCGGTCTCCCACTGGTCGCGGGACCGGGCCGCCGACCTGATCGCCGCGGCGCTCGCCGACGACGGCTACCGCGACCGGATCTCCCTGCTGGCCGCCGACGCCGCCGCCGACGTGGCGGTACGGGCGGCTGCCGGTCACGTCGAGGCGCTGATCGGCACGGACGGCAAGCCGGACCGCACCGGCCATCGGACGCTGACCGACGAGCGGGCACGCGCCGACCAGCGGGCGGAACGCCGCGAGCGGCTGGAACGGCTCAGTCCGGCGCAGCGGGCCCGGCTGGCCGCCGCGCTGCGCGAGCGGAACGGCCGCCCGTAGCGGCGCCCCGGCCGGGTGGTCACCCGGAGTCAGCCGGAACGGAGACCGGTGAGGATCATGTCGATCAGCCGGTCGTAACTGACGCCCACGTCTTCGGGCAGGCCGAACCCGCCGGCCGCCTCCAGGACGGCGAAGCCGTGGGCGGCGGAGCGGATGCAGCGGGTGGCGTGTATGGCGTCCGCCCCCTCCAGGCCGTAGCCCTTCAGCACGGTGAGCACGATCTCGACCAGCCGGTCGCCGGCACCGGAGACGGCCGGGTTAGGCGCCTGGATCGCGGCCGAGTAGCGCCCGGGGTGCTCCAGGACGTACCGGCGCCAGGCGTGCATGGCGGCGCGCACCGCGTCGTCGCGGGAACGCCCGAGCACGGCCTGCGCGATCCCGTCGCTGAGCTCGCCGTAGACGCGATCGGTCAGCAGCACACGCAGGTCGGCGAGGTTGCGCACGTGCTTGTAGAGCGAGGGCGGGGCGACCCCCGCCCGCCCGGCCACGGCCGACAGCGTCACCGCCTCCGGACCCTCCTCGTCGGCGATCCGCAGCGCGAGGTCGACCACCGCGTCCCGCGACAGCCCGGCCCTAGCCACGGGCGTGCTCGTTCAGGAACGGCAGCAGCGCCGCCGCGACCTCGGCGGGGAACTGGGCGTGCGGGTAGTGGCCCGCCCCGTCGATCATGACGACCCGGCCGAGGCCCTCGGGGAGGGCGGCCACGACGCCCGCGGCCTCGGCGGCGGCGTCCGGCCAGTCGGGGTCGAGCGTCCCGTTGATGATCAGCGCGGGGCACCTGACGTCGCCGAGCCGGGCGCCCGCGTCGGTCGGGGCCGACATGCCCATCTTCGTGATGACGGCCGCCCGCCCCGGCCGGCGCAGGTCGGCCAGCAGGGACGCCGTGAAGGTGTCGTAGTCGCCGGGCCGCACCCCGGGATAGGCGTGATCGAGGTAGCGCTTGAGCAGGCCGGGGCTGCGGAACAGCGCGGTGCTCAGCAGCAGCGAGACGCCCTTGCGGTAGCGCCCGTTCCGCACCAGAGCGCCCAGATCGATCTTCTGGGCCCGGGTGAACGAGCCGATCTCGGCGATCGCGCGGACCAGACCCGGCTCGGTGGCCGCCGCGATGGTCGCGCCGCCGCCCGAGAAGGAGTGGCCCACGATCGCGGCGGGGCCGCCGAGGTGGCGGATCAGTTCGAGCAGGTCGCCGGCGACGTCGGTCCGCGAGTAGGAGGCCCACCCGGTCGTCGACTCGCCGTGCCCGCGCATGTCGGGGGTCGCCACCCGGAATCCGGCCTCGACCAGCACCGGCACCAGGAAGCGCCATCCCCGCCTGTCGTCTCCGAGCCCGTGCGACAGAACGACCAGCGGTCCCTGCCCGGTCACGTCGTACGCGATCCGCCCATCCCCGATCTTCAGGAACTCCGTCATCTCGCCCTCCCGGTTAATGTTGTTAGCTGTAAAGCTAATGCTATTAGCCTGGATCGTCAAGTCCGGCGATATTGCCCTGAGGGAGGGGCTGGGTGACGATGGCCCAAGGACCCCGGAGAGTGAGGGCGCCGTGACGAATCCATGGCTCGCGCTGGAGCCGGGGGCCGACGCGGCCAGGCGTACCCGCGAGCTGCGCCGGGCCCACGAGCGCTTCCTGTCGGCCGGGTCCATCGCCGGGCCGGTCCGGCCGGTGGTCGCCGACTCCTGGCGGCGCTCGGCGCGCTGGGTCGACCCCGACGGGCTCGCGCCCGTGGAGCGGGCCGACGCCGAGCTGGACGAGCACCGCGAGCGGCATCCGCTCGCACAGGTGATGCCGCTCTTCCGCGAGCTGCTCGGCCCGATCGCCGACGACGGCCGTCACCTGCTCGCGGTCTGCGACGCGGAGGGCCGGCTGCTGTGGGTGGAGGGCCGCCAGGGCGTACGGGCACGGGCCGAGCGGATGAACTTCGTCCCGGGGGCCAGGTGGGACGAGCCGCACGCCGGGACCAACGCGCCCGGCGTCGCGCTGGCGGTCGACCACCCGGTGCAGATCTTCGCGGCCGAACACTTCAGCGTGCCCGTCCAGCCCTGGACCTGCTGCGCCGCCCCCGTCCACGATCCCCGCACCGGGCTGCTGCTCGGCGCCGTCGACGTCACCGGCGGCGATCACCTGGCCAGCCCGTACAGCCTGGGCCTGGTGCAGGCGGCCGCGCGGGCGGCCGAGACGCATCTGGCGACGCTTCCCGCGCCGGCGACCGCCTCCGTGACGCTCTCCGCGCTCGGCCGCGACGACGCCGTCCTCTCCCTGGGCCCCCGGCGGATCCGCCTCGGCCACCGGCACAGCGAGATCGTCGTCCTGCTCGCGAGCCACCCCGAGGGGCTGGACAGCGATCGGCTCAGCTTCGAGCTGTACGGCGACCGCAGGCTCAAACCGGTGACCCCGCGCGCAGAGCTGTCGCGGCTGCGCCACCGCCTCGGCCCGCTGCTCGACTCCCGGCCCTACCGGCTGCGCACGCCGGTGCTGGCGGACTTCCAGACGCTCTCGGACCACCTCGCCGCCGGCGACGCGGCGGCCGCCCTCGCCGCCTACCGCGGGCCGCTCCTGCCGTCCTCCGAGGCGCCGGGCGTGGTCCGGCAGCGCGGGCTCATCGACGACCGGCTGCGCGACCTGCTGATCTCCTCGCGCGACCCCGTCCTGCTGCGGCGGTGGGTCCGCACGCCCTGGGGAGCCGACGACCTCTTCGCCTGGCAGGCCCTGCTCGGCGCGACCGCGCCCGGCTCACCGCTCCTGCCCCGGGTGGCGCGGCGGGTCGCCGAGCTCGACGCCGAGCTCGGCCTGCCGCCCGGGTGACCCCCCGGGTCTGATCCCGTTTCCGATCCCGTTTCCGATCCCGTTTCCGATCCCGATCAGAGCCCGATCAGATCCCGGGCCGGCTCCGGTCTCGACCCCGGGCGCCGCATCGCTCACCCGCGTACGGCGCTGCCCAGCCAGCGGCGGGCCACGGCGGCCGCGAGAGACGGCGGCACCGTCCCCGAGCCGAGGCCGACGTCGACGAGCAGGTCGAAGACGTCACCGCGCCGGGCGGCCGTCTCGATCGCGGCGTCGATGAACGCGGGGTGGCGCGAGGCGCGGGCCAGCAGGTCGGTGGTGACGAGATGCCGCCCGAGCGCGCGGCGCAGCGAGCGCCGGTAGGCGGGCAGCGGACCTGCGGGGGACAGGACGGCCGCCTCCGCGGCGAGGCGGCCGGTCAGCAGCGCGTAGTAGATGCCCTCACCGGTCAGGGGATTGATGAAGCTGCCCGCGTCACCGGCGAGCAGCACGCGGCCCGCCCCCGGCTTCGGTCGGCCGGTGGACAGCGGCAGGTGATGGGCGCGCAGATCCCGGGCGGGCAGGTGCGGAAGCAGCCGGGCGAGCCGCCCGTGCAGCACCTCGCGGCCGGGCAGCCCGGTGGCCCGCAGCTCGGGCAGCAGCATGCCGAATCCCACGTTCGCGGTGCCGTCCCCCACCGGGAACGACCACGCGTACGCCGGCCAGCCCTCCCGCTGCATGGCGATGAGCTGGACGTCGTCGTCGGCCGGGACGTCGGCGTACCCCCGGACCGCGATCGCGGTGTGCCGGTCGGGGGAGGCGGGGATCCCGATCAGCCGCCGTACGGCGGAGTTGGCGCCGTCCGCGGCGATCACGGTTCCGGCCCGGACGGCGCCGTCGAGAACGACGTGGTCGCCGCCGTGGGCGAGGGCCCGCACGCGGTGGCGGCGCACCTCGATCCCCCTCGACCGCGCGGCCTCGACGAGCCGCGCGTCGAACACGAGCCGGGGGACCACGTGGTTGGGCCGGGCGACGGTCGCGAGGACCCGCGCCCCGCCTGGAGAGATCACCGACAGCCGCCGGGCCGGGCGATGGTCGGCGATGAGATCGGGCAGGCCCAGCGTCGCCAGCTCGGCGCGCGCGTGCGCCGCGATGCCGTCGCCGCAGGCCTTGTCGCGGGGAAAGGAAGCCCGATCGAGCAGGAGAATCCGGGCGTCCGGCCGGAGCTGCCGCGCCCGCAGGGCCGCCGCCGACCCGGCCGGGCCCGCGCCGACGATCACCACGTCCCACACGTCGTCCACCTGATCAAGGGTGCCACGCCGGGACGCGCCGAAACCGGTCCGGGCGGGTCCACGCGGATCGGACGCCATCCGGCGGCGGGGCCGGCGGTGGTTCAGGTGGCTCAGTCGGCTCCGGTGGCTCAGGCGGATCCGGCGGCAACGTCTCGGCAACATTTCCGAAACTAGCGTCGGGGGCGTCACCCCCGAACCTCCCGGAGGTCCCTCTCATGGCACGATACGCAGCGCCCGGACAGCCGGACGCCGTCATGGCGTACCGGGATCGTTACGACCACTGGATCGGCGGGGAGTACGTCCCGCCGCAGAAGGGGCGCTACTTCGAGAACCCCTCGCCGGTCAACGGCCAGTCCTTCACGGAGATCGCCCGCGGTACGGCGGAGGACGTCGAGCGGGCGCTGGACGCCGCGCACGGGGCCGCGCCCGCCTGGGGGCGCACCTCGGCGGCCGACCGGGCCGGCGTGCTCAACCGGATCGCCGACCGGATGGAGGAGCACGCCGAGCGCCTGGCCGTCGCCGAGACCTGGGAGAACGGCAAGCCGATCCGGGAGACGCTGGCGGCCGACATCCCGCTCGCCATCGACCACTTCCGCTACTTCGCCGGCGCCATCCGCGCCCAGGAGGGCGGCCTGGCCGAGCTCGACGAGCACACCGTCGCCTACCACTTCCACGAGCCCCTCGGCGTCGTCGGGCAGATCATCCCGTGGAACTTCCCGATCCTCATGGCCACCTGGAAGCTCGCGCCCGCCCTGGCCGCAGGCAACACGGTCGTGCTCAAACCGGCCGAGCAGACGCCCGCGTCCGTGCACTACTGGATGAGCCTGATCGCCGATCTGCTGCCGCCGGGCGTCGTCAACATCGTCAACGGCTTCGGCGTGGAGGCGGGCAAGCCGCTGGCCTCCAGCCCCCGCGTCGCGAAGATCGCCTTCACCGGCGAGACCACGACCGGACGGCTGATCATGCAGTACGCGAGTGAGAACATCAGGCCGGTCACCCTCGAACTCGGCGGCAAGAGCCCGAACCTCTTCTTCGACGACGTGTCGAGCGCCGACGACGACTTCTTCGACAAGGCGCTCGAGGGCTTCACGATGTTCGCCCTCAACCAGGGCGAGGTCTGCACCTGCCCCTCCCGTGCGCTCATCCAGCAGGGCCACTACCGGCGCTTCCTCGACGCCGCCGTGGCACGGACCGAGAAGATCGTGCAGGGCCACCCGCTCGACACCGCGACCATGGTCGGCGCCCAGGCGTCCAACGACCAGCTCGAAAAGATCCTCTCGTACCTCGACATCGGCCGGCAGGAGGGCGCGAAGGTCCTCACCGGCGGGCAGCGGGCCGAGCTCGGCGGTGAGCTGTCCGGCGGCTACTACGTCGAGCCGACGATCTTCGAGGGGGCCAACCACATGCGGATCTTCCAGGAGGAGATCTTCGGCCCGGTGGTGTCGGTCACCTCGTTCACCGACTTCGACGACGCCGTCAAGATCGCCAATGACACCCTGTACGGCCTGGGGGCGGGCGTGTGGACCCGCGACATCAACACGGCCTACCGGGCGGGCCGGGCCATCCAGGCGGGCCGGGTGTGGACGAACTGCTACCACGCCTACCCCGCGCACGCCGCGTTCGGCGGGTACAAGCAGTCGGGCATCGGCAGGGAGACCCACAAGATGATGCTGGAGCACTACCAGCAGACCAAGAACCTGCTGGTCAGCTACTCGCCCACCAAGCTCGGTTTCTTCTAGGCCGATGGGCGAGGTCTCCCGCGTGGGCCTGACCCCCGCGGCCGCCGATCTCATCCGGCGGCTGCGGGCGGACCACGGACCGCTGATGTTCCACCAGTCCGGCGGCTGCTGCGACGGCAGCGCCCCGATGTGCTACCCGGAGGGCGAGTTCCGCACCGGCTCCTCCGACGTGCTGCTGGCCTCGCTCGCCGTCGACGGCGTGGACGAACCCGTGACGTTCTGGATGTCCGTCAGTCAGTTCGAGCGCTGGCGGCACACCCACCTCACCGTGGACGTCGTCCCCGGGCGGGGCAGCGGCTTCTCCCTGGAGGCGCCCGAAGGGGTGCGTTTCCTGATTCGCTCCCGCCTGCTCACCGAGTCCGAGTTGGCGGAGCTGGCGGAGCTCGACGCGTCGTCCGCCCCCGGCGCGCCGTCAGCCTGAACAGGCGGCTGTGTCCGTACGCGGCTGTATGAGTACGGGGCCGTATGAGTACGGGGTCGTATGAGTACGGGGCCGTATGAGCACGTGCCCGTCCTCCGACCGCGACCGGAGGGCGGGCGCGTCCGGCTCACCGGGCGGCCAGCGCCGCGAGCCGGCGCAGGGATGTGCGGAGGAAGGCCGCGGTCAGGCCCTCCGTGGCGGTCCAGATCAGGCGTCCGGCGGCGCCGAAGGGCACGTCCAGGTCCTCCTCCCACACGACCGTGCTGCCTCCGGCCGGACGCGGCAGCACCCGGAACCGGCCGGTGCCGCGGATGATCCGGCCCGTGTGGCGCACGACGACCTCGTGCGGCGGGTCCCAGCGGGTGATCGTCATCGTGTCCGTGAAGCCGAGCGGGCCCACACCGGTGAACGCGGCCAGCCGGTCGCCCTCGCCGTGGCCTTCCCCGGCCACGGCCTCGGCCCGGGTGAGGAGCATCCACTCGTGGTGCCGTGGCCAGTCCGTCAGCACCTCGAAGACCCGCTCCGGGCTCGCCGCCACGTCGACCGCCACCGAGACACGACTCATGTCATCCTCTACGTTCGCCCGGCCCGATACGGATTCCCCGCCACAAGCTTCCCCGCTCTCGGGCGGCACCGTCCAAGGGCCGTTCGCGTGCTCGTCCGGGGAGTCGGGCGCGGAGGCGTTCTCGGGGGCGTTCAGGGAGTCGCTCGCGGGACCGTTCATGGGGCCGCCGCCCTTCCGTAACCGGCTCGACGCCCCTCCTCCGGGGAAGGGCAGGTGGGGCGCTGTTAGGTTGTGGGCATTTCGCCTGATAAACGCCTATAAATCGCGAGTGATGCCATGTCGCCACGATCTGCCCTTCCTCCGTCGCTCCTGCGGGCGCTGGCGCGCCCGGTGCCGGCCGGCGCCCTGTCCGACCTGCGGCACGTCGTGTTCGTCATGCAGGAGAACCGGTCGTTCGACCACTACTTCGGCACGATGCGGGGTGTCCGCGGGTACGGCGACCGCAACGCGGTCTCGACCCGCGCCTGGCGGCCGATGTTCGAGCAGGACGGCGTGCTGCCCTTCCCCGTACGGGAGGCGGCCGAGCGCGCGGGGGCCGATCCGATGCTGCTCGACACCCACGACCACACCTGGCTCGGCACCCAGAACGCCTGGGCGATGGGGTGGAACGACGCCTGGACGCCCAACAAGGGCCCGTCCACGATGGCCTACTACGACCGGCGCGACCTGCCCTTCCACTACGAGCTGGCGGACGCCTTCACGATCTGCGACGCCTATCACTGCTCGTTGCTGACCTCGACGACCCCCAACCGCAACTACCACATCTCCGGCTACACCGGCTATGAGCCGGGCACGGAGCAGCGGGCCGTGGACAACGGCGCCTGCGAGGAGGACGGCCACGCGGGCTACGACTGGACGACCGTGCCCGAGCTGCTGACCGAGGCGGGCCACTCGTGGCAGGTCTACCAGGAGTGGGACAACTACCAGTGCAACAACCTGGAGTTCTTCGCGACGTTCAAGGCCGTCATGGCGAAGCTCGGGCTGAGCAGCATGCACTCCTTCTACGAGAAGGTCAGGGCGTCCGAGGACCCGGCGCCGATGCTCGCCGACCTGGCCGAGCGGGCCGGCCGGCTCGGCCCGGCGGACCGTGAACTCTACGACCGGGCCCTGCGCCGCGCCCGCACCGGCGGGCTCGCCGAGTGGTTCGCGGCCGACGTGGCCGCGGGACACCTGCCGGCGGTGTCGTACATCGTGACCTCGCTCGCCGACTCCGAGCACCCCGAGGGGTCGTCCCCGGCGGAGAGCGGAAGGATCATCTATGACGTGCTGGACGCCCTGGCGTCCCATCCGGAGACGTGGGCGCACACCGCCGTCTTCATCACGTACGACGAGAACGACGGCTTCTTCGATCACGTGCCCCCGCCGGTGCCGCCGGACGGCACGCCGGAGGAGTTCGTGGGCGGACGCCCGATCGGGCTCGGCATGCGCGTGCCGATGATCGTGGTCTCGCCGTGGAGCGTGGGGGGCTACGTCTGCTCGCAGACGTTCGACCACAGCTCCACCGTCCGTTTCCTGGAGACGTGGCTGGGCATCAGGGCTCCGCGCATCGGCGCGTGGCGGCGGACCGTGGCCGGTGACCTGACCTCCGCCTTCGACTTCGCCAACCCGGTAGCCAACCCGGTAGCCGACCCCGTAGCCAACCCTGCCGCCGGCCCACTCGCCGACGCCGTCGCCAGTACTGGTGCCAGCCCTGCCGCCGACACGGCCGCCGGCCCTGTCGCGCCGGGCGGGCCCGCGGGGGGAGACCGCAGGCCGGTCCTCACCGGCCGCTGGTATCCCGAGGTGCCGCGGGAGCCGCGCATGCCGGTGCAGGAGCCCGGCGTGCGGCCCGCCCGGCCGTTGCCGTACCGGCCGGACGCCTCGGCGCGGGTCCGCGGCCGGGCGGTCGAGATCACCATGACCAACACCGGCACGGAGAGCGCGCACCTCACCCTCTACGGCTACCTCGGGGAGCTGCCCAAGCCCCTGCACCTGGACGTGCTCGGCGCCGCCCGCGAGGTCGTCTACTTCCCGTGCCCGACATACGACCTGGTCCTCACGGGGCCCAACGGATTCCGCCGGGAGTTCCGCGGCGGGCCCGCCGACCCCGTGGAGGTGACCGGTGCGATCGACCCGGCCACGAGCACGCTTGACCTGCTCGTCGACAACCGGGAAGACGGTCCCCTCGACGTCACGATCACTCCTCTGGCGTACGGCGGGACGGCGGAGACCCTCCGGGTGGCGGGCGGCGGACGCGGCCGGTTCTCCTGGCACGCGCCGACCGGCTGGTACGACCTGCGGGTGGAGGTGGCGGGCCACCCGGGCTTCGGCCGTCGTCTGATGGGCCGCATCGAGGACGGCGGGCCAGGCGTCACCGGCTGACCCGTGTCACCCGGTTGCTGCGTCACCCTGATCGCTGTGTCACCCCCGATTGCCATGTCGCCCCTGTCCTGTGTTGTCCCTGTCGCTGTGGTGCCCTGTCCTGTGTTGCTCCGCGTCCAGGGCGGGTAAGGGGAGCGTGCCGGTCGGGTAGGTGATGTGGCATGTCGGTGACTGTGGCGCTGGCGGGGGACACGATGCTGGGCCGGGGCGTGGGCGACCTGATCGGCCGGTCGCCCGACCCGGCTCGCTTCTTCTCGCCCGGACTGCGCGAACGGATCGACGAGGCCGACCTCTTCCTGCTCAACCTCGAATGTTGCGTCTCCGACCGCGGCCGGCGCTGGGAGGCGCCGGGCAAGCCGTTCCACTTCCGGGCGCCGCCGAAGGCCGCCGACCTGCTCGCCGGTCTCGGCGTCGGATGCGTCACTCTGGCCAACAACCACGCCCTCGACTATGGCCCGGAGGCGCTGCTGGACACGCGGGAGCACCTGGCGCGGCTGGGCGTGCGCTGTGTGGGCGCGGGCGCCGACGAGAAGGAGGCGCGCCGGCCCGAGATCATCCCCATCAGCGGTGTGTACGTCGGCGTGCTCGGCGTGACCGATCACCCCGCCGAGTTCGCCGCCGCGCCCGACCGGCCGGGCGTGGCGTACGCCGACCTGACGGCGGGCGTGCCGGCCTGGCTGGTCGAGGCGGTCCGCGACCTGCGCCGCCGGGCCGACGTCGTGCTGGTGACGCCGCACTGGGGCCCCAACATGACCGACCGGCCCCGGGCCTACATCCGGTCCGCCGCCCGGACTCTTACCTGGGCCGGGGCGAGCCTGGTGGCCGGGCACTCGGCGCACGTCTTCCACGGGGTGGAGCCGCCCGTGCTGTTCGACCTCGGCGACTTCATCGACGACTACATCGTCGACGAGAACCTCCGCAACGATCTCGGGCTGCTCTTCCTCGTCGCCCTCGACGACACGGGGCCGCTCCTGCTGCGCGCCGTGCCGATCAAGCTGGAGTTCGGCCGGACCCGGCTCGCGGACGACGAGGAGCGGCGCTGGATCCGGGACAGGTTCACCCGGGCGTGCGCCGGGTTCGGCGTCGCAGTTCAGGAGGAGGGGGACGAACTGGTCATTGAGCTGCGATAACGCGGTGCGGATCCGCGTGTTCCGCCCGCGCGGCGACGGCGTCGATGCCACGATGCGGAGGGTCCGCCGTCAGCGAAGGAGCTGATCTCGTGCCCGGGTTCGTCCGTCCCGTCACCGATGAGCGCGACGCGCTGCTCGCCTTTCTCGACCAGCAGCGTCTCGTGCTCCGGGTCGCGGCTCACGGCCTCACCGACGCGCAGGCCGCATCCACTCCCACTGTGAGCGCGCTCAGCGTGGGCGGCCTGATCAAGCACGTCACGTTCGCCGAGGACATCTGGGCCGACATCGTCATGGGCACGCCCCCCGCGAGGTCGGAGGAGGCGTATCACCGGGCGTTCCGGATGCAGCCCGGCGAGACACTCGCGAGCGTGCTGGACGAGTACGCCGCGGTCGCCCGGCGCACCGAGAAGGTGATCGGCGGCGTGCCCGATATGGGCCAGGCGGTGCCGGTCCCGGCGGACTGGCCCTGGCCGCCCGACGGCGCCGACGCCTGGTCGGTGCGCTGGGTGCTGCTCCACCTCATCGAGGAGACGGCACGGCACGCGGGCCACGCCGACATCGTCCGCGAGACGATCGACGGGGCGACCGCGTTCCCGCTGCTCGCGGCGGCGGAGGGCTGGCCGCCGAGCCCGTGGCTCACGCCGTGGACCCCCGCCGCCCCGGCGAGTTCTTGACCCCGATCGCGCCTGAACCCGCCCGACCGCGTCAGGCGCGGACGAGCGGCGTGTCGACGAGGTGCTCGGCCAGGAACCAGGCCTGCAGTTCACCCGTACGGATCACCTCGGAGACGAGCAGGTCGTTGGTCCCGTCGTCACCCATCTCGCCCGCGCGGGCGGCCGCGTCGTGGCTGGCCACGAGGATGGTCTCGTGCGCCTCCAGGAGGCGGGAGAGCATGGCCGGCACCTCCTCCACGCCGTCCGGCGGGCGCGGGATGACGGTCATCTCGGCCACCTGACGCGGATCGCCGACCGCGACCCCGCCGAGGGTCTGCACCCTTTCGGCGATCATGTCGATGATCGGCAGCTGCTCCTCCGCGTGCTTGTCGAGGAGCAGGTGGAGCTGGTAGAAGGTGGGGCCCCGCATGAGCCAGTGGTGCTTCTTGTAGAGGCTGTAGAGGATCTGTGTGTCCGCCAGGATCTGGTTGAGCCGCTGACATGAGTACTCACGAGTCTCCCTCGGCAGACCGACGGGGAAATCGCGAACCGTGCCGAACTCCTGTATCTGCATCCCTCTCTGGTGCAGCCACGGCTGGCTGCTCGCACGGGAATGGACTCTGGCGGAAGATTTGGCGGCCAAGGCGGCTCTCCTCCCTTTTTGGTGAGTAATGCACCTATAGAGAGTCTTCCACCGGATTTGTTGGGCAGTCTGCGCGGAACACCAAAAGGGGGCATCTCTTGGTAATGGGCGGTTGACCGCGTCGCTTCAGGCCCGTTCAGGTTCAGTCGGCTCCGATTGATCCACCGCTTCCGCGGGGTCTACTGTGGTGCCGTGTTCCGGATCGGGGAGTCGGCGGTGTTGCTGGGCGTGAGCGCCGACACCGTGCGGCGCTGGGTCGACTCGGGACGGCTGCCCGCGCAGCGCGACGAGTACGGCCACCGGCTGATCTCCGGCCCCGATCTGGCCGCCTTCGCCCGTTCCCAGGCGGCCCGCGACGAGCGGGGCGGCGCGACCTCCTCCGCCCGCAACCGCTTCCGGGGCATCGTCACCGAGGTCACCAGAGACGGCGTCATGGCCCAGGTGGAGATCGCCGCGGGTCCGTTCCGTGTCGTGTCGCTGATGAGCCGCGAGTCGGCCGACGAGCTGGGCCTCGCGCCGGGCGTCGTGGCCGTCGCCGTGGTGAAGTCGACCAATGTCGTGGTGGAGCTGACCGGCTCCTGACACGCTGATCGGCCGGGCCGGCCTCAGGCGTCCACGGTCTCCCGTGGCTGGAACCGCGCCGCTGTGCGTTCCGCCGTCCTCCGGGCCCATGCGCCGGTGGTCGCGAAGCCGACGCACAGGACGAGCGCGCCGTACGCGGCGTTGATCCACCAGGCGGTGTGCGCGGCGGCGGCGAACCCCGGACCTGCGACGCCGGCGGAGACGACGGCACCGGCCACGGCGACGCCGAGGGACTGGCCGACCTGGCGGCTGGTCGACGCCACCGCCGCGGCCACGCCCGCCTGCTCCATCGGCATTCCCGACACGGCCGTGTTGGTGATCGGCGGGTTCAGCACGCCGAAACCGAGACCGAAGACCACGTAGATCGCCAGCAGCGCGGGCAGCGGAGTGTCCGGGGTGGTCCGCGTGAGCAGCGCCCCGGCCGCCGCCAGGCCCACGCCCGCGACGATCAGGGACGGGCGGGGGCCGCGCGTCGCCACGAGCCGGCCGGACAGCGGTCCGAACACGGTCGCCATCACCGCGACCGGCAGGGTGCAGAGCCCGGCGTCCAGGGCGGAGAGGCCGCGCTGGTTCTGCAGCACAAGGGTGTTGAGGAACAGGAACGACCCCAGGGCGGAGAATCCGGCCACCGCCCCGACCGCGGCCCCGGCGAACGGCGCGCTACGGAAGAACCGGACGTCGATGAGCGGCTGGTGACGCCGCGACTCGTAGAGCACCAGCCCGGCGAGGGCCGCGGCGGCCACGGCGAAGCAGGCGGCGCTCACGGCGGCCCCCGCGGCCGGGCCCTCGATGATCCCGTACGTCAGCGTCCCGAGCATCGTGATGACGAGCAGCTGGCCCACCGGATCGATCCTGCGCGCCCTGGGCGCCTTCGACTCGGGCACGAACAGCCGGGTGAGCACCAGCGCGGCCACGCCGATCGGCACGTTGATCCAGAAGATGGCCCGCCAGTTGACCGAGTCGGTGAGCAGGCCGCCGACGACCGGGCCGAGGGCCATGCTGACGCCGACGACACCGCCCCACACGCCGATGGCCTGCGCCCGTTCCCGCCGGTCCGTGAACGTGTTGGTGATGATCGACATGGCCACCGGGTTGAGCATCGAGCCGCCGACCGCCTGCACGACCCGGAAGCCCACCAGCCACCCGAGGCTCGGGGCGAGACTGCACAGCAGCGAACCGGCGGAGAAGACCACCAGCCCGATCTGGAAGACGCGCCGCCGCCCGACTCGGTCGCCCGTCGAGCCGGCCAGCATCAGCAGACTGGCGAGCGTCAGCGTGTAGGCGTCCACGGTCCACTGGAGCCCGGAGACGGGCGCGCGCAGGTCGTGGCCGAGGGAGGGGAGCGCGACATTCACGATCGTGTTGTCGAGCGCCACGATGAGCAGGCTCATGCAGCAGATGAGAAGAACCAGGATCCGCCTGCCCCGGCTCATATGGCGCCCTCCCCCTGGTTAGCTGGACTAACGACACTATATGTGTACTGATCGGGCGCATCCGGACGGGGGAAGAGGGCCGGGAGACGGCGGGCGGGCGTCTCCCGGCCGCCGGTTCAGACCTCCAGCCGGTCCTCGATGGACCGGAGGTGGTGCCGGGCCATGGCGAGGTTGGCCCGCCCACGGTCCAGGGCGAGATAGAGGAACAGGCCTTTGCCCGCCCGCCCGGACAGCGGGCGGATGAGGTGATACTGGCCGCCGAGCGTGATGAGGATGTCCTCGATGGTGTCGTTGAGCTTCAGCGCGTCCATCGCCCGCAGCTTGGCCTTGACGACCTCCGTGTTGGCGGCGGACGCCACCTGGAGGTCGAGCTCCTTGGAGCCGCCCAGTGTGCCCAGCGCCATGCCGCTGCCGTAGTCGACCACCGCGGCCCCGATCGCGCCGTCGATGGCCATCATGTCCTTGAGGGACACGTCCATGTTGCTCATGTGCTCTTCTCCGTTCCGCGTTCGACGATGGCGGCGAGTGTGGCCGCCGTCTTGCGTCCCTCGATCCGCAGCAGGCCCAGGTTGGCCCCGTGGCCCGCGAGTACGGTGAGGACGAGCTTGGGCCCCGCGGCGTAACAGGCGGCGTGGCCGTGGGTGGCGGAGATCAACGTCTCCTCGAGCGCGCCGATGCGGGCCAGGCCGGCCATCCGGCGGCTCATGGACAGCAGGGCGGAGGTCAGCGCCGCCGTCTGCTCGGTGCCCTCGGGCAGGTCGGTGGTGACGAGCATCCCGTCGACCGTGCATGCCAGAACGCCGACGATCTCCGGTGTGCGCAGGCGCAGCCGGACGAGCTCCTCGTGCACGTCATGGCGCAGGTCCATCGAGACAGCCTTTCCGGTCCGCTTGAGCCAGGTACGTGTGATCACCGCAGCGCCTCTAGCGCGTCGCGCAGCCTGATGAGCAGCTCGACGTCGGAGGCGTCGCCTGTGACGGACGGCAGCGCTCCCGGCCCCGCGCCCTGGCGGGTCGATCCGGCCGGCCGATCTGCCTGATTCGCCTGGCCTGCCCGATCGCGCTGCGCCTTGGTCGCGCCGGGAGTCCGCCGGGCAAGTGCCACCGTTTCCGACGCCCCCGATGCCCCCGATGCCCCCGCCGGTGTCGCAGGTGCGGCGGAGCCCGCCGGGGGATCGGGTGACTCGCCGTCCGCCGGCTCGTCGGGGGACGCGAGCAGCCCGGCCGCCGCCAGTTCCCGTACGGCGAGCAGGACGCCGTACATCGGACGACCCAGCCTGCGGGCCAGATCCGCCGGGGTGGCCTGGGCGTCCGCCGCGACCAGCAGCTCCCACTGGAGGGACGTGAGCACCACCCGTGCGCCCGGCGGCCGGCGGACCGGGACGACCGGCAGGGCGTCCAGCGCTGGGGACGGCCAGGCCCGCTCCAGCCGTGCCCGGCGGCGGGCGCACTCCCTGAACAGGCCGGACACGGTGAAGAACCAGTGACTGCCGAGCCAGTGCGCCTCGCCGTCCTTGAACCGGGGGCGGGCGGACGACGGCCGCAGCAGGAAGAACGCCGCGTCCAGCGTGGCTCCGAGCACGCAGAACTGGAGCTCGCCCCTGCTCAGCACGCCTCGGCGCACCAGCAGGTCGCCCCCGCCGCCGGGTCCGGCCGTCTGGCGCGCCCCGCGGATCCCGCCCGCGGCGATGCGGCCGGAGGCGGCCAGCAGGTCCTCCACGCCCGGCGTCACCGCGCACTCGGCGTACGAGACCCGGCCGCGGTCGAGGAAGAGGGTGCCCTCCTTGCCCACACGCAGCGCGCCGGTGGCTCCGCCCTCGGCCAGGTCGGTGAGAAGGGCGTCGATGGTCGGTGCGGCCATGACTCAGCGGGCCGCACGCTCGCCCGGGACGGCCCGCAGCCGGAGCCGCGCGAGCGCGAGGTTCGCGCGGTCTCCGTCGAGGCGCAGGCACAGCAGCAGGGGACCGTCGACCACCGTCTCGACCGGGCGGATGAGGTGGTAGCCGGCGTCCGTTGTCACGATGACGTCCTCGACGCGCGCCGCCTGCTCAGGGGAGGCGAGGGCGATCCCGTCGAGGACGGCGCGGAAGACGTCGCCGAGACCGTCGGCCGCCCGCACCGGATCGGGCACGCCCTCGGCCGCCACCGGCATGCCGCTGGTGTGGTCCACGAGAACGGCGCCCACCGCGCCGGGTATGGACATGGCCTCGGAGAGGCATTCCTCGATTCCGATCACCCGTGACTCCTCGCCGCCGATTCAGCGGCCAACATTAGAGGAGCCGGTCCGTCTTCTCCGATAAACCCGAAACGGGTGGGATAAGCGTATTAGTAACCAGGAATAAGGATTCTTCTCCCTGGGTGGATGATTCGATTTTTGTGAGAATTTCTCGATTTTTCCGGATGCGGTTATCGGTTCCTCGAGCCGGCCCTCGGGCCGGGTCCAGAAGTAGTACAGACAGTCGTACAGAGTCGTACAGAATGGGAGGCGTGGAGCGGATTCTGGTCAGCGCGTGCCTGCTCGGCAGCCGGGTGCGGTACGACGGAGGGGCCAAGACCAGCGACGACGAGGTGCTCACCGCGTGGCGGGCGGAGGGGCGGCTCGTGTCGTTCTGCCCGGAGGTGGAGGGCGGGCTGCCGATCCCCCGGCCCCCTGCGGAGATCGAGGGCGGGGCGGGCGGCGCGGCCGTTCTCTCCGGGGCCGCCCGGATCCGCACCCCGTCCGGGGACGACGTGACCGCCGCCTACCTCTCCGGCGCGCAGCAGGCCCTGGCGGTCGCCAGGTCCTTCGGGATCCGGGTCGCGATCCTGAAGGAGGGCAGCCCGTCCTGCGGGTCGCTCCGGATCCACGACGGATCCTTCCGCGGCCGGACGACCCCCGGCCAGGGCGTGACGACCGCGCTGCTGGAGGCCAACGGCATCCGGGTCTTCGCCGAGGACCGGATCGCCGACGCCGCCCGCCACCTGGCCGATCTCACCAGATCTGACGTTTGACCGACCCGAGGTTCACGAGTGGTCAGGGAGACAGCGGGTCGGGCAGCGGCTCGCTGACCGTGATGACGGCCTTCTCGTCCGGCTTGTGCACCAGGACGTTGTCGATGTACGACTGCACCGCCGCCTCCAGCCCCACGTCCTTGCCCGCCGCCTCGGACATGTACCAGCGGTGGTCGAGCACCTCGTGGAAGAGCTGGGCCGGCTCCAGCTTGCGCCGCAGGTCGGCCGGGATCGCGTCGACGACCCGGTGGAACACCTCGGCCAGCCATCGGTGGGCCACGATGGCCTCGTCCTCGTGCCGCAGGCCCATGGACACCCGGTAGGAGTCGAGGTCGTTGAGCAGCCGCCTGGCCTGGTTCTCCTCCACGTCGAGACCCGTCAGGCGGAGCAGCCGGCGCTGATGGTGTCCCGCGTCGACCACCTTGGGCCTGACGATGAGCCGTGACGTGCCCGCCTTGCGGCGGATCATCATCTCGGCCACGTCGAAGCCGAGCGAGTTGAGCCGCCGGATCCGCTGGTCGACCCGGTGCCAGTCGACCTCCTCGATGATCTCGTCCTGGGTGAGCTCGTCCCACAGCCGGGTGTAGCGCTCGACCAACTGCTCGGAGAAGGCCAGCGGGTCGATCGTCGGGTGCAGCAGGCCGCCGGCCTCCAGGTCGAGCATCTCGCCGTAGATGTTGATGTGCGCGACGTCGATGTCGTGCGTCCGCTGGCCCTCGCTGATCGCCGGGTGGAGCTCGCCGGTTTCCGCGTCCACCAGGTAGGCCGCGAAGGCCCCGGCGTCGCGCCGGAACAGCGTGTTGGACAGCGAGCAGTCGCCCCAGTAGAAGCCGTTCAGGTGGAGCCGTACGAGCAGGACCGCGAGGGCGTCCAGCAGGCGGGTCAGCGTGTCGGGCCGGACCGACCCGGAGAGCACGGCGCGGTAGGGAAGCGAGAACTGCAGGTGCCGCGTGATCAGGGCGGAGTCCAGCTCGGCGCCGTCCGGGGTGGTCCGCCCGGTGACGACGGCGACCGGCTCGACGGCCGGCGCGTCCAGCCGGGCCAGATCCCACAGCAGCTTGTACTCCCGCTTGGCGTACCGCTCGCTGATCTCCTTGATCGCGTAGACGCGGCCCGACAGCCGGGCGAACCGCACGACGTGGCGGGAGATGCCGCGGGGCAGCGTCACGAGATGGTGGACGGGCCAGTTTTCGAGGGGGACGTCCCAGGGCAACCGGATCAGGTCCGGGTCGCTCGGCGCGCCGGTTATCTGCAGGGGCACCAATTGCTCCTTTTTCGGGGTCTTCACCACCCAGTGTCGTGGATAGAGTCTGGCGCTATGACGCTGGTGGAGGAGTTCCTGGACTGGTACCTGTCGGAGAACCCGATCAGGGCGGCGCTTCTGGGCGCGGACGGATACGACCGGACCCTTGGCGACTTCAGCGAGGCCGCCTACCTCGCGCGCGAGCGCGCGGAGCGGGACTGGCTGGAGCGGCTGTCGGCGGAGACCCCCGCCACGCCGGACGACGAGATCGACCGCGACCTCGTCGTCTCCCATCTGCGGGGAGCGCTCGCCGAGGCCCGCTGGCCCGAGTGGCGGCGTGATCCCGCGCCGTACCTCGGTGCGATCTTCGGCTCGATGTTCACGCCGTTCCAGCAGCGGCTCAAGCCCGAGGCGGAGCTGGTGGAGGCCGCCTGCGCCCGGCTCGGCGAGGTGCCCGGAGTGCTCGCCGCCTGCCGCAAGAACCTCGATCCCGACCTCGCGGCCGCCCTGCTCGTCCGGCGGGGCCTCGACCAGGCCCGTACGGCGAGGAACTTCCTGACCGTGACCCTGCCCGCCGAGGTGGCCGACCCCGGCCTGCGGGCGCGGCTCGCCGAGGCGGCCGCGCCGGCGGCCGACGCGTTCGACGAACTGGTCGGATTCCTGGACGGATTCGAGGCGCACGGCACCTGGCGCATGGGCGAGGAGCTCTACTCCACTCTGCTGCGCGAGCGGGAGATGCTCGGATACGGCGCGGCGGAACTGCACGAGAAGGGCCTTGGGGCCTGGGACGAACTCGATGCCCGGATGCGCGAGGTCGCGGCCCGGCTCGGCTCCGGCGACTGGCGGGCCGCCATGGAGTCCCTCATGGACGACCACCCGCCGACGCCGGAGGCCATGCGCGAGGAGTACGAGGCCGAGACCAAGCGGGCCCGCGACTTCGTCGCCGAGCGCGGCCTGGTGACCTTCCCCGAGGGGGAGGAGTGCCTGGTCCAGCCGTCGCCGGAGTTCCAGCGGCCCATCCTCGCCGTGGCGAGCTACCTCACCCCGCCGCCGCTCACGCCGTCGAGGACCGGCGTCTTCTTCGTGCCGTTCACCCCGGCCGGGTTCACCGAGGAGCAGGTGCGCCAGCGGCTGCGCACGAACTCCCGGGCGCAGATGCCGTCGATCTCCGTCCACGAGGCCTACCCCGGCCACCACTGGCACCTGTCGTGGATGGCCGGCAACGACCGGCGGGCGCGGAAGATCTTCCGTACGCCGTACTTCGTCGAGGGCTGGGCGCTCTACGTCGAGAAACTGATGCAGGAACAGGGATACTTCGACACCCCGCAGACCGAGCTCGCCCACCTCGACTGCCGGATCTGGCGAGCCGCCAGGATCGTGGTCGACACCGCCCTGCACTGCGGCGACATGTCGATCGAGGAGGCGGAGACGTTCATGACGACCAAGGCGTCGCTGTCGCCAGGCACGGCAGCGGGCGAGGTGAGCCGCTACTGCGCCTGGCCCACCCAGGCCCCCTCCTACCTCACGGGCGGGCTGGAGATCGAGCGCATCCGCGACGACTACGACGGCGACCTGCGGACGTTCCACGACACGATCGCCGGGTCGGGCGGGCTTCCGCTGGGCCTGGCCCGCAAGGCGGTCACGGGCTGAGCGCCCGCTCGATGACGGCGACGAGCTGCTCCTCGGTCAGGACGTGAGGGCTGCCCACGCCCAGCGCGCGCACGTAGACCTCGCACAGCCACTCCAGCAGGCGGGTCGCCTCGAAGGCCTGCTCCAGCGTCGCCCCGATGGTCACCCCGCCGTGGGAGGCCATCAGGGCGGCCTGGCGGCCTTCCAGGGCCAGCCTGACGTTCTCCGCGAGCTCCGGCGTCCCGTACGTCGCGTAAGGGGCGACCCGTACGGTTCCGCCCAGCAGCAGGGCGTTGTAGTGAATCGGCGGAAGCTCGGTCTTCGTGGTGGCGACCACGGTCGCGAAGATCGAGTGCGTGTGCACGATGGCCCGCGCCCCGGTCGACGCGTACAGCGCCAGATGCATCGGCGTCTCGGAGGACGGCTTGAGGCCGCCGTCCACCACCCGGCCGTCAAGGCCCACGATCGGGCAGTCCTCGGGCCGCAGCCGGTCCAGCGCCACCCCCGACGGGGTGACCGCCACCAGATCGCCGTCCCTGGCGCTGAGGTTCCCGGACGTGCCGATGACCAGTCCAAGGGCGGCTGCCCGCCCGCCGTATTCGCACAGCTCCCGCCGTAGCTCCTCCACGCGGCGAATCTACACAATCCGCCCAGTGGCCGCCCGGTGTGATTCGTGATGTCCTGGTGACATGTACGACGCTCCAGACTGGCGCCGTGACGGCGACACCATCCGCAGGACCGTGGTCGCCGCCGACTTCCGTACGGCGATCGCGATCGTGAACGAGATCGCCGAGCAGGCCGAGGCGCTTAACCACCACCCGGACATCGACATCCGGTGGCGGACCCTGCATCTGGCGCTGACCACCCACGACGCAGGAGGGCTCACCGAGCTCGACTACCGGCTCGCCGCTCGCATCGACGCGATCGTCGCCGACCACCAGACCCAGACACTCTGAGCGCTCGGACTGTCTCGCCGGAGCGCCGGAGCCTGTCTCCGGCGTCTGTTCCCTGGTGTCTGTTCTCTGCAGCGCCTGTTTCGCGCGGTGCCTGTCCTGCGCGGTGCCTGTTCTGCGCGGCGCGGAACGCGGGCGCACGGCCCTCCACACATTTTCGAACAGGCTTGCGGTTTTCTGATTACGTTCGGTAGTGTTGCCGTTACGTAACGGGCTGATGGTGGGGGAGGAGGTGTCTCAATGTCGGCGTTCCCTGATCCTGCTGTCGACGGCTGGGACGTTTCCGCGCGGTCGGTTCCGCCGGTGTTTGAGGGCACGTGCCTGGATCCTCGCGTCCCCTCGCAGGGACGGCCGTCAGTGCGGCCCGCGGGAGATTCGCGCGGGACCGATCCGGATGGCCGTGGCCCGAGCGGGGGTGACCAGACCAGTGTGGGTCCGGGAGCGTGGCGGGCGGCGGGTGCCGCGGCCGATGACGTCGCGGCCGGTGATGTGGCGGATGCGGTGTTGGGTTTGGTCGCGGGGATGGCGCGTGCGGGTGTGCCGGACAGTGCGGCGGTGTGTTTTCGCGAGGCGGAGACGCTGATTCAGGCGATGGATGTGATGGGTGCGCTGGTGGCGGGCCGGTTGCGTCGGGTGGATGTCACGGGTGAGGCGAAGTCTCAGGGGCATGCCTCCACCGCTTCGTGGCTCCGCTCCGACAGACCGAGCACAGCCCCACCCAGTCCGGCCGCGTCTGGGCTGGACACTCCCGCACCGGACGCGTCTGTGTCCGGCATGTCTGTGTCCGGCATGTCTGTGTCGAGCGAGGCGGAGACCGGCGCAGGGCCACCGGACGAGCCGGACGTATCGGGAGTGCCGGGGGCGCCGTGGGTGGTGCGGCGTGGTCCGGGGATGACCGGGGCGCAGGCGTCGCGATGGCTGCGGCTCGCCACAGAGGTGGCACGCCTCCCTCTGGTGGAGGAGCGTTACGGGGCCGGTTCCCTGTCCGGCGGAGCTGTGGATGTGATCACGTCGGTGACGGCCAAGTTGACCGACAAGCAGGCGACGGAAGCCGAGCCGATCCTGGTGCAGTTGTCCGGCAGCGCGTCCTGCGCGGAAGTCGCCAAGGCCGGCCGCTACCTACGCGAACTCCTGGATCCCGGCACCTTGGTCACGGAGTGCGAGGACGATTACGCCTCCCGGTTCCTGCTGGTCCGCCCGTCCAGCACCGGCGGGGTGGAAGGCGAGTTCCGCCTACCGCGGGAGGCGGCGGCGCGGCTGCGGTCGTTCCTGACCTCCTACGCCCGCCCCAAAGACAGAGACGACGATCGGCCGCTACGCGTCCGCCAGGCCGACGCCTTCGCCGCACTGCTGAGCGAGAAGGTCTCCACCGAACTCATCGTCCAGGTCCGGGTCGAATCCCTGCCCGACGACATCCTCGCCCCTACCGGCGCACAGGGCGCCCCGCCGGCCGGAACGGATGGTCCACCCGAGGTCGATCCCGAGCGGGCGGGTCCCGGCGAGGCCGGCCCCGACGATGCCGCGGAGCCCGACCATGGCGAGGGCTCTGACGATGCCACGCGGCCCGACGGCGGCACGGGTCTCGGGGGCGGGGCAGGCACAGACGCTGGCGCAGGCGCGGAGGCGCGGGTGGAGGCGCGGGTGGAGGCGGAGGCGGCCGGAGCGCGGGCTGACGCGTGCCGGACGTGTGGGCATGCCCCGGACCGGTTGGCTCCCGGTTTGCTGGTCGCGACCGGGCAGCTGCTGCCGGTCAGTGACGTTCACCGGCTGGCGCGGACCTCACGGTTGACCCGGATGGTGATGGACGCCAAAGGCCAGGTGCTGGACATGGGTCGCTCGGTGCGGCTGGCGACCCCGGCCCAGAGGAAGGCACTGCTGGCGCAGTACGCCACCTGCTACTGCCAGGGCTGCCCGATCCCGGCCGACATGGCCGAAGTCGACCACGTCCACGGCTGGATCGACGACGGCGTCACCAACCTCGACCTGCTGGCCCCCGCCTGCACCTTCCACAACCGCGACAAATTCGCCCACCCTGACCGCTACACCGCCCGCCGCAACCCCGACGACACCTGGACCCTCCTCTACCATCCCGCCCGCCGCAGGTACGAACGCGCAATATCCCGGGAGGATCCGGACGGTTGACACAACCCCCGCAGGGGCTGCCGCCCACACGGGTGCACGCTTGCGTGTCCGCCCGTGCCCTGTATTCGCGCACCGGCCGCACCTGGGCGCCAGCCACGCCCCCGCGTCGACTGCACCTGTGCGGCGGCCACCCCCCGCGTCGACTGCACCCCCGCGTCGACTGCACCCCCGCGTCGACTGCACCTGTGCGGCGGCCGCGCCCCCGCGCCCCCGCGGCGGCCGCACGCGCGCTCCCGCATCCGCTCGGGACTGAGCCGCGGTTGATCCAGCTGTGCTTCATCGGGGGATGCTTGATCGGGCCCCGGTTGATCGCGGCTGATCGCGGCTAATCCGGGCGGATCGCTGTCACGTAGCGGGTCAGTGGCCACAGGTCGCCGGTCGACTCGATGGCGAACCCGGCGTCCTCGATCAGTTCGGCGAGATTGCCGATGTCGAGGTGGGCCATCGCGGGCCCCGTCAAGGCTCCCACAAGTCGTTGCCCGGCCCAGCTCGCCGGCGGCCGATACTCGGCGATCAACAGGCGACCTTCCGGCCGCAGCACGCGGTGGGCCTGCTCCAGGGCGGTGGCCCGCGCCGCCACCGGGATGTGGTGGATGGCGTAGCTGGAGGCCACCACGTCGAACGAGCCGTCGTCGAATGCCGTGGCTGATGACATGGCTGATGACATGGCCGATGACATGGCCTGCGCCTCGCCCACGACGTAGGAGCAGGACGACGGCCCACGCCGTCGGGCGTACTCGACCATGGGCCGGGAGGCGTCGAGCCCCGTGACCCGGCCGTGCGGGCCGACTCTGGCCGCGAGGGCGCGGGTGAGATAGCCGGTGCCGCAGCCGATGTCGAGCACCTGGTCGTCTGGACGCGCACCGGAGAGCGCGGCCAGTTCCCGGTACACCCATCGGCGCCTGCCGGCGAAGGCGAGCGCCGCGACCACCTCGTACGCCCGGGGGTAGTCGATCGTGCCGCCGTGATCGGGATGGTCTCCGTGGGGCGCGTGCGTATGCCGGTCGTGCAGTAGCCGTGCGAGATTCACAACGCACTCCTTACTTAGTTGCCGCTAAGTTACCCATAACTTAGCGGCGACTAAGTTAATCGGCAAGGGTCATAGGATGCGGGGGTGAACGAAGTCCCGGCCGCCCGGCGGCGTACCCGTATGCGTCCTGAGGACCGGCGGGAGTCGATCCTGGTCGCGGCGACCGAGGTGTTCGCCGAGGTCGGCTACCGGGCGGGGAAGGCCTCGGAGGTGGCCGCGCGGCTCGGCGTGAGCGAACCGGTGATCTTTCAGAACTTCGGGTCGAAGGCGGCGCTGTTCTCCGCGGTGCTCGACCGGGCCACCCGGCTGGCCGCCGACGAACTGGCCGCGATGGCGGACCGTACGGAATCGGTGTCGGCGCTGATAGCCGATCTGCTGTCGCCCGGCCATGTTGAGCGGCTGCACAGTCCGGGCTCGCTCGGAATGCTGTTCGCCGACGCAGTCGCGCTCTCCGGCGAGCCGGAGATATCCGGCGCCGCCCGCCGAGCCGTGCGGATCGTCGCGGACCTGCTCGCCGGACTGTTCCGCAGGGGGCAGGCCGAGGGTGACGTGAACGCCGATATCGACCCGGACGCCGCCGCCTGGTGGATCCTCTCCCTGATGGAGGGGCGGGCCTTCCGCGAGGCTCTCGCCGCAGACCCCGGCCCGCTGGAGAACGCCATCGCGGAGCTGACGCTGCGCACCCTCACTGGTGCGTCGGGTGCGTCGGGTGCGTCGGGTGCATCGGGTGCATCGGGTGCATCGGGTGCATCGGGTGCGTCGGGTGCGTCGGGTGCGGCAGGTGTGTCGGGTGAGGCGGGTGTCTCCAATGGGTTCGGCGGCCGGGGGGTCACTCGAACAGCGCGGGCGGCGGAACCGGAGTGAGCACCGCGTCGCCGTCGGCGATGGGGGCGGCGCCCGCGATGAGGCGGGTCAGGTCGTCTTCCGCCACGCATCTCGCCTGGGCGAGCCCTCCGGCGGCCTTCCTGGTGAGCGGCCCGACCGGCAGCTCAGTCGCCGAGGCCGTCAGGATCAGGTTGCCGAACCTGCGTCCGCGCAGGATGCCGGGCTCGGCGAGTAGCGCCGCGTGGCGGAACGTCGCGGCGACCGTCGCGGCCACCCGCTTGACGAACGCCAGGCCCTTGCCGTCCGCCACGTTGACGAGCACGGTCCCGGTGGGCCGCAGCACCCGGGCGACGTCCGCCATGAACGTGAGGGTGGCCAGTTCGACCGGCATCGTCGCTCCGACGAAGGCGTCGACCACGAGCAGGTCGGCCGAGGCGTCGGGGAGGGCGCCCACGCCGGCGCGCCCATCGGTGACGCGGACCTTGAGGCGCGGGACCGACTTCAGCCGGAGCTGCTCGCGCACTACCTGGACGAGTCCCGCGTCGGGCTCGATCACGAGGTGCCGGGAGCCCGGCCGGACGGCCGAGATGTAGCGGGGGAGGGTGCAGGCCCCGCCACCCACGTGGACGGCGTCCAGCGGCCCCTCCGGCAGGCAGTCGATCACCTCGGCCATCAGCTGCATGTAGGGGAAGTCGAGGTAGGCCGGGTCTTCCAGGTCGACGTACGACTGCGGCACCCCGTCCATCAGCAGCATCCACCCGTCCTGGCGGTCGAGGTCGCGCAGGAGCTCCACCTCGCCGGAGTCCGCGGGGTAACGGCCCGGTAGTGGATCTCTTATCCTGCCCACCTTGTCTCCCTTCGCGTGATATGAGAACCGTATGCGGAATCGGGCTCTGCTCGCCCTCCTCGCGGTCGCCGCCACTATCTTCGCCGTAGGTGTGGTCGGTCTCATCGCGACCGCGGGCGAACCCGTGACCACCTTCGCGGAGCCCGCCCGTCCGTCCCCCACCCGGACGCTGGAGCTCACGGTCGAGGGCTCCCCGGAGGAGACGGCGAAGGCCTACCTGCGCGCCTGGGCCGACCACGACTTCGAGGCCATGCGCGAGCTGGTGGACGACCCGCCGAACGACTTCGCCGACCAGCACGAGCAGTTCGAGGACGCCCTGCTCTCCTCCCCGTTACGGCTGACGCCGGGGGAGACGAAGAAGACGGGGGACGACACGGCCGAGGTGACGTTCACCCAGACCAGGGGGGAGCAGGAGGCCGGCACCTGGACGTATGACTCCACGTTGCACCTGGCCGTCCGCGACCTGACCTGGAAGGTGCTGTGGACTCCTGCCGTCCTGCATCCCGACCTGCAGGAGGGCGGCACCGTCGAGCGGACGTCGTCGGCGGATGTGCGGGCCGCGTTCGTCACCGCGGACGGGCGGAGGTTCCCACAGGACAGCGACGCGGACGACTATCTCGCCGCCCTGCCCGGGGGCGGCGCGGACGGCACGGTGGTCTCGTGGTCGATCCGCCTCATCAATCCCAGCCAGACGGCCAGGGAACTGTTCGCGTTCCATCCGCGGGTCTCCGACGGCACGAAGACGACGATCGAGTGGCCCGTCCAGGCGGCGGCGGCCCGGGCCCTCGACGGCGTGCAGGGCGGCGCGGCCGTGGTCGCCGTACGGTCGTCGACCGGAGAGATCCTGGCCGTGGCCGACCGGCTGGGCAGCCGGAGGGCGTTCCAGGCGACGTTCCCGCCCGGCTCGACGTTCAAGACGGTCACGGCCGCGGCGCTGCTCGGAGCCGGTCTCAGCCCGGACGACACGGTCGACTGCCCGCCGACCTACCGGATCCCCCAGCACGAGCTCATCCGCAACTATCAGGAGGAGGGCCACGGCACGGTGTCGCTGCGGCAGGCGTTCGCCTACTCGTGCAACACCTCGTTCGCCCGGCTCGCCGTGGAGCGGCTGACCGCGGACACCCTGGTGGCGCAGGCCCGGACGTTCGGCTTCGGCGCATCGCTCGACCCGGGGGTGAGCGCCACCTGCGGCAGCATGCGCCCGCCGGAGAACCCGGACGCGCTCGCTGAGGACTCCTTCGGCCAGGGAACGGTGGAGGCGAGCCCCCTGTGCATGGCGCTCGTCGCCGCGGCGGTCGAGAGCGGGCAGTGGCGGCAGCCGTTCCTGCTGCACGGCCAGCCCGGCGGCGGGGACGCCACCCCGCTGCCCGCCGGGGTGGCCGACGGGCTCAGGTCCCTCATGCGCGCGGTCACCTCGGACGGCACCGCCGCCGGCGCCGGACTCCCCGACGACGTGGCGGGCAAGACCGGCACGGCCGAGGTGGGCGGGGGCAGGCCGGACCACGCGTGGTTCATCGGCTACCGGAACGACGTGGCCTTCGCGGTGTTCGTGGAGGGCGGAGGCACGGGCCGCGCGGCCGCCGTCCCGATCGCCGCCCGCTTCCTGCGCGCGCTGTGAGCCTGCTGTGGGCCTGCTGTGGGCCCGCGGTGAACCCACCGTGAGCCCGTGAGCTGAACCAGGCTCGCCGGTCAGGTGGGCTTTCTTGACCCAACTCCGCTCTCCCGGCCACCCGGATGTGGAAAAGAACCCATCACACGGGAGGAGCGGGAGGAGGGGGTCAATGCAACACATGGTGCCGCATCAGCTGATGGCCGCGCACTGGTGGGCGCCGGCCCTGCGGGGCGTGCTGGCGATCCTGTTCGGGCTGATCGCGCTGGTCTGGCCGGGCATCACCCTTCTGGCGCTCGTGCTCGTCTTCGCGGCGTACGCGGTGGTGAACGGCGTGGTCACCCTGATGCAGGCCGCCCGCGGGCACACCGGTAGGTCACGGGCGTGGATCGGCGTCTCCGGGCTGATCAGCCTCCTCGTGGGCCTCATCGCCTTCCTCTGGCCGGGGATCACGGCGCTGGCGCTGCTGCTGGTGATCGCGTTCTGGTTCGTGGTCACCGGCATCGTGGAGATCGTCGCCGCCGTGGGGCTCCGGCGGCGGATCGAGGGCGAGTGGGTGCTCGCCCTCAACGGGGTGGTCTCCGTGGTGTTCGGGCTCCTGCTCTTCGTCTGGCCGGCCACGGGCGCGCTCGCGGTCGTGTGGCTGATCGGCCTGTCGGCCGTCGCCATCGGCGTCTCGCTGCTCGTCCTGGCCTTCCGGCTCCGCGGCGGGCACCGGGCGGGAGCGGCGGGACCTGCCCATTCGGTCTGAAATATGTTCGTCGATATCGGGAATGGACCGGAAACTATTCACAACAACCCCGACCTGTGAGGGAATTGTGTTGTTCCCGGCGTGACGCGGAGGCGACATGAACCCCAGCGCTGTGCACGACGCCCTCGCACGGCATCTGCTCGTCGACGGCTACCGGCTGGTGCTCGATCTCGACCGGAGCGCGGGCTCCTGGGTGGTCGACATGCGGGACGGCCGGCGCTACCTCGACTTCTACACGTTCTTCGCGTCCTCCCCCCTCGGCCTCAACCCGTTCGCCGACGACCCCGAGTTCATGGCGCTGCTGGGGCGGGTGGCGGCCAACAAGCCGGCCAACTCCGACATCTACACGGTCCACTTCGCCGAGTTCGTCGAGACGTTCCAGCGGGTGCTCGGCGACCCCGCGTTGCCGCACCTGTTCTTCGTCGAGGGCGGGGCGCTCGCCGTGGAGAACGCGCTCAAGTGCGCCTTCGACTGGAAGAGCCGATGGAACGAGGCGCACGGCCGCCATCCCGGTCTCGGCACGCGCGTCCTCCACCTGACCCGCGCCTTCCACGGCCGCAGTGGCTACACGTTGTCGCTCACCAATACCGACCCGGTGAAGACGGACCGGTTCCCCAAGTTCGGCTGGCCCAGGATCGACGTCCCGGCCGTCCACTTCGGCGACGTGGAGCGGGCCGAGGAACGCGCGCTGGCCCAGGCGCGAGAGGCGTTCGGGAGGTTCCGGCACGACATCGCGTGCTTCATCGCCGAACCCATCCAGGGGGAGGGCGGCGACAACCACATGCGACCCGAGTTCCTCCAGGCCATGCAGGCGCTGTGCCACGAGTACGACGCCCTGTTCGTCATGGACGAGGTCCAGACGGGGGTCGGCCTGACCGGCACGCCGTGGGCCTACCAGCAGCTCGGCCTGGCGCCCGACATCGTGGCGTTCGGGAAGAAGGTGCAGGTCGGCGGCATCATGGCGGGCCGCAGGGTCGACCTGATGCCCGACAACGTCTTCACGGTGAGCGGCAGGATCAACTCGACGTGGGGCGGGGGCCTGGTGGACATGGTCCGGTCCCGGCGGCTACTGGAGATCATCGAACGGGACGGTCTGATCCCACGGGCGGGCATCCTGGGGGAGAAACTGCTCGGCGCCCTCCAGGCACTGGAGGCCGACGGCCTGGTGGCGTGCGCCCGCGGTCGCGGCCTGATGTGCGCGTTCGACGTCCCCGACCCGGCCGGGCTCGTGACCCGTCTCCGGGAGAACCACGGGATCCTGGTGCTGCCCTGCGGCGAGCGGTCGGTCCGGCTGCGGCCCGCCCTGTCGGTCCACCCCGACGAACTCGAGTATGGCCTCGCCGGTCTCCGGGACGCCCTATGCCGGGTCTGACCGCCCCTCCGCGGCACCGTTCTCCGCTCGGTCCAGCCAGTGGCGGATGGCGGTGACGCGTGATTCCACACCCAGCTTCGCGTAGATGCGGTTCACGTGGTTTTTCACGGTCTTCTCGCTCAGGAAGAGACGCTGGGCGATCTCGCCGTTCGAGTGACCGCAGGCGATCAGCTCCATGACCTCGGTCTCCCGCTTGCTCAAACGCGTTCCGGTGCGGTCGTCGACTCTCATCCGGCCTCCGTCGAAGACGTCAGAGATCGCCGAGGCCCCCGCGCGGCGGTAGACAGCGAGCATAACCCGCCGTGTCAACCTTTGGGGCGAATGTGAGTGACGTGCATCGTCAACTGCGGTGAACGGTCGAAATACGTCCGACGAGTGGCAGGCGGGGGGCGGGAAGAGGGCGAGGAAGGTGCCGGGATAGGGCGGGGCCTAAGGGTGTGGCTGGAACGTCCGGAAACGCCGGAGGCCCGGCCGATCTCTCGGCCGGGCCTCCGGCGTTTCCACCTGGGGTGAGTGATGGGACTTGAACCCACGACATCCAGGACCACAACCTGGCGCTCTGCCAGCTGAGCTACACCCACCATGTCCGCCGTTCGCGGCGTACGAGAGAAGTGTAGCGGCTTTTCTGAGTCGACCGCGCCTCCCTCGCCACCGGGGATCAGGATCCGGAGACCGACTCCGCGACCTCCCGTGCGGTGGCCGAGTCGGGGCCGGGCTGCGGCACGAAGACGGCGGCCCGGTAGTAGCGCAACTCCCGGATGCTCTCGGTGATGTCCGCGAGCGCCCGGTGCCCTCCCTGCTTCTCCGGCGAGGCGAAGTACGCCCGGGGGTACCACCGGCGGGCCAGTTCCTTCACGGACGATACGTCGATCATCCGGTAGTGCAGGAAGGTGTCGACGAGCGGCATGTCGCGGGCGATGAACGAGCGGTCGGTGGCGATCGAGTTGCCGCACAGCGGGGCCTTCTTGGGCTCCGGCACGTGCGAGCGGATGTACTCGAGCACCCTCGCCTCGGCCTCGGCGAGCGTCACCCCCGTCGCGAGCGCGTCCAGCAGTCCGGAGGCGGTGTGCATATGCCGCACCACCTCGGACATCTGCTCAAGCGTCTCGGCCGGGGGCTTGATCACGATGTCGACGCCCTCGTCCAGCTGGTTCAGCTCGCCGTCGGTGACGATGCAGGCCACCTCGACGAGCGCGTCACGGCCGAGGTCGAGCCCGGTCATCTCACAGTCGATCCAGACCAGCGGGTCAGTCATGGCTTAAGCGTAGTGGCGCGCTCACCGGGCTTCGAGCGAGTCCAGCGTGTGCTTGAGCACGGACTGGTCCAGATTGTCCGGAATAGAGACGTACAACACGGCCGGACGGAGCTGGGCACCCCGGTCAACCACGACGAACGCCCCCTTCTCGGTCTTCCACTTCCAGTCCCTGGTCTTCGCGATCTCCGTGAAGTCCATCTGATACTCCAGCACCCACGCCTGGCGGTCGCCCACCTTCATCGCCGCGTTGCGCAGGATCTTCCGCTTGTGCGGAGGGCTGTAGAACTGCTGTTCGTAGGTGCCGAGCAGTGTGCCGGCCGTCTTCTCCAGGTCGCCGGACCCGCCGTAGGGGAACAGCTGCGGGAGCTCGGCCGTGGCGAGCGACGCCACCCAGTCGCCGCCCTGGCCGTCGTAGTTCTGCTGGGACAGCGCCTGGCAGAAGCTGGTCCAGAGGAACGACGCCGGGTTGCCCGGGGCGTCGACCTCCGCAGACTTCGGCACCTGCCACGAGTCGCCGGGGAAGGCGTACGACAGGCCGGTGACGGAGTCGCTGATCCGTCCGCCTGCCGGCTGCGGCAGCGGGGGGAGCGCCGGCTGACTGGGCTGCGGGGGAACGGTCGAGTCCTGTTGCGGACCCGGGCCGGCCGCCACGGGCCCGTTGCCGAGGGACGAATCGGTGCGGGTGTTGAAAAACACCACGAAACCACCGACCACGAGTGTGAGGACGACCGCCACCGCCGCCGCCCCGATCACCCAGGGCCACGGCGACGTCTGCCGCGGGGAGCCGTAATCGGGCACGGGCAGTTGCCGCGTGTGCCCCGGCTGGTTCCAGGGCGGACCGCCCCCCCACGCGGGAGGCCCACCGGCACCGGGCTGCTGGTAGCCCTGCTGATAGCCCTCCTGGTAGCCCTGCGGACCGCCCTGGGGGCTGCTCTGCGGATAGGCCTGCGGATACGTCTGCTGGGCCGTCTGCTGAGCCGTCTGATGGGCGGTCTGGGAGATCGGGGGAGCCTGCGTGAGCTGCGGCGACGCGGGCACAGGCTGGGCCGGCCGCGCCTGCAGGGGAGGCTCCGTGGGCTGCTGCGCGGGAGCGTGCGTGGCGTCCGTCCACTGTGTGCCGTCCCACCACCGCAGCAGAGGTGAGCCGTACGGATCCGGGTACCAGCCGGCGGGGGTCGTCGTCATGCCCGCCAGACTAATGAAATCAGCATTTGTAGGCGAAACTTGCTTTGTCCTGCATTGGTTTGCCCGAGGGAGTGGGGGACAGGACGCGTAAGGTCGCCGTCCCCTTGAAGGAGCCGGGACCGTTCACGTTCCAGTGCAGGGGCAGGTCGGTCGTCGTCGAGCCGGAGGCGACCCGCTGCTCCTCCTCGGGCCTCGCGTGGCCGTCACTGGTGTGCCAGACGTAGCGGACGGTCCCCGCCTGGCCGTTGGTGGTGACCCGTCCGACGAAGTCGGCGGTGCCGTCGCAGCGCACGGTCTTCTTCGGCCCCTTGACGTCGACCGCGCTCACCGCGATCTCGTCGGGAGGCGACTGGCGCAGCCAGAGGATCACCAGCGCGATGAGCATCGCCAGCAGTACGGTGCCCGCCCAGGCCGTCCGGCCCCGCCGTCGCCGGGCGGGCTTGCCGGTGCCGGGCTGGCCCTGCAGGGTGGACGCCGTCCGGCCGGAGCGCCAGATCTGCGCCGCCGTCGTCTCCGTGGGCACGCCCGGGCCGAACCGCATCATCACCTCGTCGCCCTGCGGAGCCACGGCCGCCGCGCCGGCACCCAGCCCCGCCCCGGCAGGGCTCACAGCACCGCCAGGGCTCACAGCCCCGGCCGCGCCGTGCCCGGTGACGTCGAGCAGCGTCACCGCCTCCCCGGGGGCTCCACTGAGTGATCCGCCGAGTGATCCGCCGAGTGATCCACTGGGGGCGCCGGCAGGAGGAAAGGCAGGCGAGCCAGGCGGGGAGAGAGGCGCCGAGGCGTCCCATGCCTGGACGGTTCGCGCGAGGCGTTCCCGCGTGGAGAATCCGGGGGGCAGCGCGTCGCGGCCGGCGAGCAGGGTGTCGCGGGCCGCGCCGAGGCCGTGCGCGGCCGCCGCGGCGGCCGCCCGTTCGAGTAACAGCTCCGCGTTCCCGCCCGCCCGGCCACCGGTGAACACCCTGGCCAGGGCGACCCACGCGGCGACGTCGCGCTCCGCCGAGGCGGGGGCTCCGCGCAGCGCGTCGGCCAGCCCGCGTTCGGCGAGCAGCGCGGACCCGTCGTCACCGATCACGACGGTGCCCGGATGCAGGGAGCCGTGGGAGAGCCCGGCCCCGTGGACGGCGAGCAGGGTCTGGGCGGTCTCCACGAGGATCGTCGCCGCGCCCCCCGGGTCGAGCGCCGCGTGTCCCGCGAGCAGGTCGGCCAGAGTCGGCGTCGCCCGGCGTCCGGCGATCAGGTAGATCTCGTCCCGGGCGGCCACCAGGTCGGCCACCGGAAGGATGCCGGTCAGCCCCGACGACCACAGGCGCCGGTCGGCGGTGACCGCCGCGACCAGCCCGTCCCGTGCCCGCTGAGAGGTCAGGGCCTCCTGCTCGAACCGCAGGACCGCCGAAGGCGTCCCCGTGGGCGAGACCGCGTCGAACCATGTGCCGATCTCGCTCGTGCGGGCCCGGCCGGTGAGCCGATGCCCCGCGACCACCGCGCCGTCATCCATCTACCGCATCCATCTACCGCCGCCTCCGCTGCCTTCCGCGCTTCGTCTTCACGGCAAGTGTGGCGGGAACGAGGCCGGTCGTCACCAGGGCGGCGGCGAGCGTCGTACCCGAGGGCACGTCGGTGGACGGCGAGGCGCCGACCAGGCGTGGAACCGGCGGAGGCGAGGGCGACGTGGGCGGAGGAGAGGAGGCCGGCGGCGTGGACGGGGTGGGACGGGAGGTCGTCGCGGCCGGCGTGGGCTTGGGCGCGTCGCCACCCGGGAGGTCGGCCGTGACGGTGGGCTCGGGCGAGGAGGCCGGGCTCGGCGTCGGCTTCCGCGTGGGCCTGGTGGTCGGCCGGGATGTCGGCTTCTTCGTCGGCTTCGGGCTCGGCTTCCGCGTGGGCTGCTGAGTCGGCCGGACGGTGGGCGGGGCCGGCGGCGCCTGGGTGGCGGCGGGCGTGTGCGCCGGGCTCTTGACCGGAGACGCCTCCGGCGGCGTGGGGGAGGCGTCGTCCGGCGGCGTGGCGTCGTCGTCGAGGGCCGGATCGGGGTCGGTCGTGACCGGCTCGACGGCCACCGGCGTCGGCGACTCGACCGCGGCCTGCAGGGTCGTCCCCCGCATGGTGCCGACCAGGGCCGCCGTCCCCGCGCCGATCACGCACAGAGCCGCGACCAGCGTCAGGCCGACCTTCACCCGGCCCCGGCCGAGCAGGCCGCCGAGCCGCGTCTCCGCGAGGCTGGTGCCGACCTCCGGGGCCTCGTCGGTGAGCGGGAAGAACGGCAGCAGCAGGCCGGCCAGCGCGGCGAGCCGCCGCCGTCCGCGGTTCTCCCAGGCGGGGCCGTACTCCTCGGCGGCGACGGCCTCCAGCTCCTCCAGGAAGGCCTGGGCCGACCGCGGGCGGTCCGCGGGGTGCTTGGCCATGCCCCGCTGGATGAGGCCGCGCAGCGGCGGCGGCACCTCGTCGATCGGCGGAGGGGTGGCGTGGTGCTGGCGGGCCAGCGCGGCGAGGCTCTGCGCCCGGAAGGGGCGGCCGCCGGTGAGGCACTCGAAGAAGACGACGGTGGCGGCGTAGACGTCGGTCGCCGGGCTCGCCTGGCCGCCCTCCCACTGTTCCGGGGCCATGTACGGCGGGGTGCCCGCGGCCCGGACGCCCTCGCCCGCCTGGGCGGCGATGCCGAAGTCCACCAGCTTGCTGGTGCCGTCCGCCGTGATCATGACGTTCTCGGGCTTGTAGTCGCGGTGGACCACGCCGATCTCGTGCGCCGCGGCGAGGCCGAGCAGCGAGCCCTTGAGCACGGCGAGGGCCGCCTCGGGGCCGGTGGGCCCCTCGGACCGGATCATCGCGCGCAGGGAGACGCCGTCGATCAGCTCCATGACGATCGCGGCGCCCTGCGCGACCTCGACGTACTCGTAGAAGCGGGCGGAGTTCGGGTTTGGATCCATGGCGGCGAGCAGTCGTGCCTCGTGCCGGAACCTGGCGACGAAGTGGAGGTCCGCCATCAGCTCGGCGGACAGGTACTTGATCGCCACGAGCAGGTCGTCGGGGTCGTGGCGCGCGAGCACGACTCTGCCCCCGCCCCCCGTCCCGAGTTCGCGTATCTCGGTGTAGCCGGGGACACGCCAGGCGCCCGTCTGGCCGTACATCGCTCTCCCCTATCGCATGGGTCCCCCGCCGCGGACGACACCGTAGCTTAGTGAGCGCGGGGGTGCTGGTGTGACTAGTCACGAAATAGTAGTGAAGCGATGTCGATCTGCGCTGATGATCCCTGTGCGGTGATCCCTGCGCTGTGATCTCCGCGCCGTTCGTCTGTGACGCGGGCGTCCGCTAGCGCCGGTTCGCGACGTGCCCGGGCACGGGCACGCCGGACCGCAGCAGCGGGTCGGAGACGGGGTCGCCCCACGACATCACGAGGGGCAGCACTCCCGCCCAGTAAGGCAGCGCGTAGTCCTCCTCCTCGTCCGAGGGCGGGCCCTGGCGCGTCTTCACCGACGCCTCCGCGAGCGACACCGCGGCCACGGCGGTCCTGGCCAGCTCCTTTCGGTCGGGCTGCCGGGTGCTGTCCCACTGGCCGGGGGCGAGCTGCTCGGTGATCGCGCGGAGTCCGGCCAGCCGCTCGCCGGGGTCCTCCACCGTCCGGAGTGTGCCGTAGATCACGGCGGACCGGTAGTTCACCGAGTGGTGGACCACGGAACGGGCGAGCACTATGCCGTCGAGGTGGGTCACCGTGACGCACACCTCCTCGCCCGCGGCCTCCCGCAGCGACCGGGCTCCGGTCGATCCGTGGACGTAGAGGGTGTCGCCGATCCTCCCGTACGCCGTGGGGAGCACCCTGGGCGACCCGTCGACGATCAGGCCCAGGTGGCAGACGAGCCCGGCGTCGAGGACGGCGTACAGATCGGCCCGGTCGGTCCTGCCGCGCTCCTTTGAACGGTTCAGGGTGGTCCGTGCCGTCGATGAGAGGGGCGTCGAGGAGACGGGCGGCGCGGAGATGGGTGGCGCGGAGATGGGTGGCGCGGAGATGGGTGGCGCGGAGACGGGCGGCGCGGAGATGGGTGGTGTGAGGGGCGCTGTGCTGGAATCCATGCCCGTTACGTTAGGAAGAAGTGGACCGCCCGCCCACGTCCACTTCCCACGGAACAGAGGTGACCACTTTGCGCGCGCACATCGACCTCCCGCTGGCCGCCGACCGGTCGTCGCCGGTCCCGCTGGTCGTCCAGCTGACCGGCCAGCTGAGGGAGGCCATGCGGAACGGCGCGCTGAAGGCCGGGGAACGGCTGCCGTCCACGCGGGGGCTGGCCGCGCTGCTCGGCGTCAGCCGTACCGTCGTGACCGACGCCTACCAGCAGTTGTACGCGGAGGGCTGGCTCGACGGGAGGCACGGCTCGGGCACCTATGTGGCGGAAGGCACGGCGGACGGCGCGCTGCCCGGCACGGCGGGCGGCACAACGGGCGGCGCGGCGGATGGCGCGGCGGATGGCGCGGCGGATGGCACAGGGGGCAGGCTGCCCGGCGCGGCGGCACCGCCTGTCACTGTGCCGCCTGCCTCTGTGTTGCCTGCCTCTGTGTTGCCTGCCTCTGTGTTGCCTGCCTCTGTGTTGCCCGCCTCTGTGTCGCGTGTCTCTGTTTCGCCTGTCTCTGGGCGGGTGGTCGCGGCTCCATCGTCCAGGGCTCCGCTGGGCGTCGTCGACCTGCGGCCGGGACAGCCGTGGGTGCGCGGTTATGACGCGGCGGCGTGGCGGCGCGCCTGGCGGTCCGCCGGCGACCTCCCGCCGGGCGACCATCCCGATCCGTACGGCATGCCGCGGCTCCGCGCGCTCCTGGCCGAGCACCTGCGGCGGGCCCGGGCCGTGCCGGTGGAGGCGGCCGACGTGATGGTGACGAGGGGCACGGGCAACGGCCTCGACCTCGTCGCCGCCGTCCTCCTCGGGCCGGGAACGCGGGCGGGGGTCGAGGAGCCGGGATACGGGAAGGCCAGGAACATCTTCGCCGCCAGGGGGGCGGAGATCGTCCCGTGTCCCGTGGACGATCAGGGTGTGATCGTCGACGAGCTGCCCGACGACCTGCGCGTGCTGTACACCACGCCGGCCCATCAGTACCCGCTCGGGGGCCGGCTGCCGATCCCGCGGCGCGAGCGGCTGCTGGCCTGGGCCCGCCGTACCGGAGCGATGATCGTCGAGGACGACTACGACGCCGAGTTCCGCTACGACGTCGCGCCGCTCCCGGCCCTCTACGGGCTCGACCCCGGACAGGTGGTCCTCCTTGGCACCCTCTCCAAGTCGCTCAGCCCCGACGTCGGGCTCGGGTGGCTGGTGGCCTCCGGCGGACTGCTTGGGGCGGTCGCCCGCCGCCGTACCGAGCTGGCCGACCGCACGCCGGGTCCCGTGCAGGCCGCCGTCGCGACGCTGCTCGACCGCGGCGACCTCGACCGGCACCTGCGGCGGATGCGGCTGGAGTACGCCCGCCGCCGCGCCGCGATCGTCGAGGAGCTCGGGCCGCTCGTGCGCGGCGACACCGCCGGCCTGCACGTCATGGTCGAGCTGCCCCCCGGCACCACTCCCGGCCTCGTGCGGCGGGCGCGCGAGCGGGGCGTGCTGCTGCACCCGGTCGAGTCCCACTACCACGGGCCACCCAGGCTGGACGGCCTCGTGCTCGGGTACGGCTCGGCGTCGCTCGCCGAGGTCAGGCGCGGGTGCGCGGTGGTCCGGGAGCTTATATCACCCGTTCAAGCACCCTGAAGTCCTCGCGTGGCCGGGGCACCGGGGCCGCGCCGGGCTCCTCTCCGATGATCCTCGCGATGTCGATGGAGCCCGGGTCGCCATCCCGTGTCCCCGGCACCTGCGAGTGGCCGAAGTGCCCGCCGAGCGCCCACAGGCGCGGGTTGCGCGCGGCCGCCAGCGAGTGCGGGTACGGCAGGGGCGGCCCGGCCGGCCACCGGCGCGGCACGTCCCAGGAGTCGAGCCAGGCCAGGATCTCGTCCAGCCCGTCGAGCTTGGTGTCGGTGAACGGCTCCCGGGCCGAGCCGACGACCTGGATCTGCAGGCAGACCCGGCCGTTGCGGTCCCTGCCGCCGGTGAGACCGCCGGCCGCCCGCGACGGCGGAAGCATCTGGACAATCTCTCCGGTCACCGGGTTCCACACCAGGTGGGAAGGGCGACGCAGCTGCGCGAGCCGCTGTGCCACGGATTTGGCGGACACCGCCTGAGGATCGGCGGTCCAGATGAACCAGACGGCCCGGGGCGCTCCGCCGAGCATCGCTCCGGAGTCCTCGGGGGAGGGAATTCGGCTGGCGCAGGGCAGCCATGCTTGGGCCACAATGCCCCCTCAAATCCTCGGTCGCGACGTTTCTCCCCTTTGGAACTCCAACTGACACCTCGGTAGGCCTGATTGTTACTGGCGGGAAGGGTTCCGGCCGTAGCCCGTCACGCGCGACGTAACCGCTGGTGAGGGTGGGTTCGGGGAGGCGGGGGAGACGCGCAAGGAAGGGTCTGTCAGGACGTGGGTGACGCCGAGGCGGAGTCGGCCGACGGGCTGGGCTGCGGATCGCCGGAAGGGCCGGGATCCGGATCGGCGATGCCGGTCTCCTCGGGGCCCCGCCAGGAGATGTGGCACGACGGGGACCCGGCGGCCGAGGCGAACCGCACCACCCCGCTCCCCGGCGTTCCCGGGTCGACCACGGCCACCGTGATCCGTCCGGTGGCCCCCGCCTTGAGCCGGCCGCGGGCCGGAGAGACGGCGAGCCCGCCGGACGTCGCCGAGGTCCACTCGATCGGGGCCGCACGGGCGGCGAGCGTGATCGATGAGCCGGCGGCCGAGCCGATGTCGCCGGGGCAGTGGGCCGACAGTGACGGCGTGTCGGGGGCGCGGGCGGGCGGGCGCGCGGCCGAGCCCGACCGGGTCGCCCGGGGCCGGGGCTGGGCTGCCGTGTACCGCCGCCGTGTCGAGGGAGGCGGAGTGACGGTGGGCCGTACGGTCGTGGTGACCGCCGGATCCGGCGAACCGTCGGTGCCGTCGGTCTCCTCGGCCTCGCCGGTCCCGTCAGTCCCGTCTGTCCCGTCGGCCCCGTCAGTCGCCTTTGTGCCGTCGCCGTCCTGGATCTCCTCCGCCGGGCCGAGGGCCATGCCGTCGCCGGGGGACGCCTGCGGCAGGCGCACCGTCCGCAGATGGCCCGCCGGGGACTCACCGGAGACCAGGGCCAGGCCGCCCGCGGTGCCGAACACGCAGGCCGCCACGAGCAGCAGCGGGGCCACGCGCCGCGACCGGGGACGGGCGCTCCGCCGCGCTCCCGCCCGTCCGCCCCGGCTGGACGCGCCCCCGGTGTCAGCGCCCCGGCTGGACGAGCCCCGGCTGGACGCGCCCCGGCCGGCAGGGCCCCGGGTGGCAGTGTCTTCGGTGGCGGCGGTGGCCCAGGCGGTGGCGGCCCAGGAGGCGGTGGCCGCCACGCCGTCGGAGTCGAGGGACGACTTCAGCACCCGTCCGCGCAGGGAGAGGGGAGGATACGCGACGGGGATCAGGTCGAGCAGCCGCTCGGCCGACACCGTGCGGCGGCGGACCTCCGAGCACACCTTGCAGGCGGCGATGTGCTTGCTCAGCCGCTTGCGCAGCACGGTGCCGAGCGGGCCGTCCTGCCACGAGGCCCCCACCCCCGCGTCCACGAGCGCCGACAGGTCGGGGCAGTGGGCCCGGCCGGTCCTCGCCAGGACCACGGCCGCCGCCGTGTTCTCCACGTGCTCGCGCGCCCTCGCCAGGCGGGCGGAGACCTGCCGGGAGGTGAGCCCGAGCACTCCGGTCGCCTCGGCCGGCGACAGACCGTGCCGCACGACCAGTTCGAGCGCCTCGCGCTCGGCCGCGCCGATCTTGCCGAGTGCCTCGGCGACGAGCGCGGCGAGCACCGGGTCCTCGGTGTCCTCGGGCGGTCCCGCCCACCGCGCCACGCCGGAGGACGGCAGCCCGCGCGCGGCGCACTGGAAGCGGGTCAGCGCGTACAGCCACGACCGCAGCCGTCCGGGCTCCTCCAGCCGGCCGGCGCCTCCCTGGGCTGCCACCAGGGCGTTGTGGACGGCGTCCGCACCGGCGTCCAGGTCGTTCAGCCGGGAAGAGGCGTAGTCGGTCAGCCGATCGGCGTAGGCGTCGAACAGGCGCGCGGGCGCCGCGCCGTCGGCGCGCCGCAGTGCCTCAAACAGTCGTCGGTCGTCGGCGCGTCCGACGTCGGGCCATCCGGGCACGGACATTCCTCCCCGTGGGGCTGGATCAGGTCTCGCCGATCCCCACACGAGAAGGACGCCCTCCGCGCGCCTCCCGGTTTACCGCTTCGCAGGCCATGCCCAACCGGCATGACCTGCGAAGACTGATGTTCCAGCGATCTTTGGGGCGGATGGTGCGCAGGGGTCCTCCTGCGCTCCTCCTGCGTTCGAACTACGGTCCTACTGCTGCGCGTCCGTCGTGTTCCCCTGCGTGTTGTTCTGCGCGTTCGCGGGAGTGCTGGCGGAGGCGTTGGCGGACGTGTTGCCGGACGTGTTGCCGGACGTGTTGGCGGAGGCGTTGCTCGGCGTCTGGTTCGCCGCGGTGCTGCCGCAGTTGGGCGTGCACAGGCGCCGGGCGATGCCCTTGAGGAAGATGTTGCGGATCTCCAGCACCGTCTGCGGGAAGTAGGCCGCGCCGCCCGTCGTCTTCGCGATGGCGGTCATCTGCGCGCGGTCCTCGTCCTTGTTGGTGTTGAACGAGATGATCAGCAGGCTGACCGGCCGCTTGGGGTCGTAGGTCTGCTTCAGCCGCTGCAGGATCTGGCTGTTGGAGATGCCGCCGTTCGGGTCGTCGTTGCCGACGCCGTCCGTGAAGAGCAGGATCGTGTTGACCTTGTCGGCCTCGTACTCCTTGGTCATCTTCTGGTAGGCGGCCCAGAGCGTGTCGTTGAGGCCCGTGTTGCCGGTCGGGATCGCCTGGGCCTGCCGGAGCGCCCGGTCGATCAGGTCACGTCGCGTCACGCCGTTGAACTGCTGGGCCAGCGGGCCGATAGAGACGACCGGCTTCCAGTCGACGCCCTTGCCGCGGAGGTTGTCGGAGAAGGCCCACACGCCGATCGCGGCCTTGTCGGGGAACAGCTTGAGGCCCTCGACGCCGACGTCGGAGATGGCGCGCATGCGGCTGACCCCCGTGCTGTCGGCGGGCAGCGCCATGGTGCCGGAGATGTCGATCAGCGCGAGCAGCTTGGTGCCCAGCTTGATCTGGTGCCAGGCCTGGGAGAGCTTGGCGATGGTCGCCGTGTCCGGGGGCGGGATGTCCGCGGGCTTCTTGGCGCTGACGCCGTTCTCCGGCTTCAGCAGGCTCCCGCCCTTGCCGTCCGGGGTGCGGAAGCCGTAGTCCTGCACGGTCTTGCGGGCGGACGCGGAGGTGAGCTGGGTGGCGAAGGCCTGTGCGGCCTTGCGCACGGCGGCGTCCTTCGCGGTGACGACGATCGGATAGTCGAGGCTGACGGTGCCCTCGGTCGGATAGAGCGCGACGGCCGGGTTGGTGGGCCCGCCCTTGGTGTTGAACGCCCACACCGCCTGCTCGGTCGAGATGCCGACCGGGATCCGGGCGGCCGCCTTGGTGAGCGTGGCGAACATGCTGTCGGGGCTCGGCACGGTCGACTGGGACAACTGCCGGAGGACGCCCACCAGGGTGTCCTCGCTGCCGCCCGCCTGCTTGAGCACGGCCGCCCCGGCGAGCAGGGCGCCGAGACCGGCGGCGTTCTGGGCCGGGTCGAGCGCGAGCACGCGGACCTTGCGGGCCAGGCCGTCGGGGTTGGCCGCGTTGGCGGCGCTCATCAGGCCGGTCCAGCTCGCCGGGCTGAACGCCGCCTGGAGCTTGGACGCGCCCGCCTTCGACACCGTCAGCACGACGGGGGAGCGGGCGACACTGCCGGTGGGCTTGGGAGCGGAACCGTCCGCGGCGAGACCGGCCAGCCAGAGGCTGGAGTCGGGGATCCACACGTCGGGACTGACCGAGCCGCTGGTGGGGCCGCTGCCCGCCATCGCGTTGACGACGTCGGCCGATCCGGTGGCCTTGACGGTCACCGCGACGCACCGGCCGTCGACCTTCTTGCCGGACTGGCCGAACTTGGCGGCGATCTTCTGCACGGCCGGTTCGATGTCCGGCGAGGCGATCACCGACAGGGACAGCTTGCCGCCGCTCCCACAGGTCGCCGGGTTCTTGTTGACGACGACGTACGCCGCGACGCCGAGGAGCACAGCCAGGGCCACGGCTCCCGCCAGTGGGACGAAGACCATGCCCCGCCCATTCCGCCTCCGAGGCGGCGGATCGTGCTGGGGGTTGTACCCGCCATCGAGTTCGTCTGTGCGGTGCCGTCCGCCCACGGTGCCCTCTTCGGTGTCGATTGGCTCCCACCGGTGCGCGCCCTCGCGGGGACCATTCTGGGAGATTCCGCGTGATGCCTACGGAACGATACTGGCAAGGTTAAGTGCGGCAAAACGCCGGTTTTGGTACGTCCAGCACGTCAGTGACCCTGTCTGGCACCCCGTAACCTGGGGCGGTGGTGATCCCTGTCGACGATGTCGCCGACCCTCGCCTTGCCGATTACGTGCGGCTGCGCGACGTCGAACTGCGCAAGCGCCTGGAGGGTGAGCGCGGGCTGTTCGTCGCCGAGGGCGAGAAGGTCATCCGGCGCGCCGTGGGCGTGGGCTACCCCGTGCGTTCGGTGCTGACGACGGCGAAGTGGCTCGACCACCTGGCCGACGTGATCGAGGGACACACCGTCTACGTGGTGCCCGACGAGGTCATGGAGGGAGTCACCGGCTTCCGGGTGCACCGGGGCGCGCTCGCCGCGATGGAGCGGCGGGAACTGCCGTCGGTGCCCGCGCTCCTCGCCGGGCAGGGCTCCCCGGCGTCGAGGTCGGCGGGACCGCCCGCGCGGATCCTCGTGCTGGAGGACCTGGTCGACCACGGCAACGTCGGAGCGATCTTCCGCAGCGCCGCGGCGCTCGGCGTCGGCGCGGTGGTCCTGTCACCGCGATGCGCGGACCCGCTCTATCGCCGGTCGGTGAAGGTCTCGATGGGCGCGGTCTTCGCCGTCCCCTACGCCCGGATGGGCGACTGGCACGGCGGCCTGGGCGAGGTCAGGGACGCCGGCTTCCGGCTGCTCGCGCTGACCCCGGACCAGTCGGCCGTGCCACTGGACGACGCGCCGCTGGACGGCCGCGTCGCCCTCATGCTCGGCTCGGAGGGCGACGGGCTGACGTCGCACTGGCTGAGCGAGGCCGACCTGTCCGTGTGCATCCCGATGAGCCCGGTCGCCACGGCGCTGGGCGTCGACTCCCTGAACGTCGTGGCCGCCGCGGCCGTCGCCTGCCACTCCCTGTCACGTCCCGCCGCGGGCGTGAGGACCGCCCGCTGACTGTTGAGCCGGTGACTGTTCAGCCGATGGTTGTCTGAAGAGCGACTGTTCAGCCGGCGACCGAGGACACCAGCTCTCCCGCGAGATCGTCGCCGGAGTCTCCGGCGGCCCAGCTCAGCAGGGACCGCGCGGTGGTGTGCCGGGCCGCGTCGCTCCGCTCGCCGAGGATGACCCCGAACAGCCGGTGGCCGTCCTGGTCGGCGACGAACGCCAGGCAGTAGCCCGCCTTGATCGTGTAGCCGGTCTTCAGGCCGATCGCGCCGTCGTCGAGCAGGGTGTTGCTGTTGCGCCAGACATGGGCGCGGTGGTTGCGGCTCTTGGTGACCGACCGCTTGCGGGTCTTGGCGACCGCCGCGATCACCGGGTCGCGCATCACGACCTGCGCGAGCGCGACCTGGTCGGCGGCCGTCGAGTACGCGCTGGACGGGAGGCCGTCGGGGTTGGCGTAGCGGGTGCTCGTCATCTTCAGCCGGCGGGCGGCGTCGTTCATACCGGCGACGAACTTCGGGATGCCGGGGCCGTACCGCTGCGCGAGCGCGTGCGCGGCGTCGGCGCCCGAGGGGAGCATCAGGGCGTAGAGCAGGTCGCGGACGGTGAGCCGTTCGCCGGGGCGCAGGCCGGCGTGGCTGGCCCCGTTGGCCGCGGCGTACCGCACGTCGGCCTTGGTGATGGTGATCACGTCGTCGAGCTTCGCCCGCCGCCGCACGACGTACGCGGTCATGACCTTGGTGAGGCTGGCCACGGGCACCCTGCGCGTCTGCCGTTTCGCCAGCAGCACCGTGCGGGCGGTGGCGTCGACCAGGTACGCCTCGGCGGCCGTCACCGAGGGGGCGTCGTCAATCGGGGCGGCACCGGGTGGGATGACGCCGGGTGGGATGACGCCGGGTGGGATGACGCCGGGTGGGATGACCGCGGCGTACGCGCCGGCGGGAAGGGCGATGGGAAGCGGGCCGGTCAGGAGGAGGGCGGCGGCCAGTGCGCCGATCAGCCGGGTACGCATCCCGTTATGATCCCATGCCCGCACTGCCGGCCGGAGCGTTCCCACGGCGCCTGCGCCACATGACGAGGGCGGCGACGCACGCGGCGACGAGCACGGCGACGCCGGCCGCCGTGACCGGCGAATGGGCGGCCAGGGCCAGCCAGGCCCAGATGAGCGAGTAGAGCCCGAACGACGTCACCGGCACCCAGGTCAGGCAGCCGAGCGCGCTGGCCGCGACATACCAGCGGTAGTCGACCCGCAGCGCCCCGGCGACCCACGGCAGCGTGTGCCGCAGGCCCGGCACCCAGAAGCAGCCGTAGACGGCGAAGGCGCCCCAGCGGCGGACCAGGCCCTCGACCCTCAGGATGCGCTCGCGGCCGATCCGCTGCCCGGCCCTGGACCGGTACAGGGCGGTGCCCAGCCGCCGGCCCACCCAGTAGTACACCTGGAACGCGCCGAACAGCGCGACCGCGCCGACGGCGACGACCAGCCACAGGGGCAGGCCGAAGAGCGAGGCCGACGTGGGGTCGGGGATCCGCACGTGCTCTCACCGCCAGGGGGCCGCATCGATAAGGGCGGGCTTACCTTAACGGGTGACGACACCTTCCTTGCAAGTGAGCGTCAACCGGAGTTCAACCCACCTTTCGTACATCTTGAACGCACGAAAGGGGAGAGGGTGATGAGTCCGCGAGGAAGTGTGGCATCGATCGTGGCCTGCGGCACAGCCGCCGCGGTCCGGCTGCTCGTCCTCACCCTCGCCATGACCGCGATCTATTCCGGGGCGATCCAGGCGGTCCCGGGCGAGCGGTCAACCGGCGACGGGGCCGGGACGGGGACGACGGCGTCCTCCACGGGAACCGGCCCCGCGGGCGAACCGGCGAGCGGCACCGCGCGTCTGGCCGTGCGGATGTCCACCACAGGGGCCTTCGCGGACTCCGCCCTCCTCCCCGGCACCACGCGCGCCGCCGGCGCGCGGACGCACCGCTTCAGCGGACCGAACCTGAGCGGACCGAACCTGAGCGGACCGAGCCTGAGCAACTGAGCGTGAGCGGGCCGAGCCTCAGCGGGCCGGGTCGCTGAGAGCCCGCCGGGCGTCGTCGACCCACCGGCGCACCCCGACCCGCTCGGCCACGGCCAGCGCCTTCTCGTAGTGATCGGCCGCCGGGAGGCCCAGCCGTACGGCGAGGTCGCCGAGGGTCCGCGCCACCGGCCACAGGGCCACCACTCCCGTCCCGGCCCCCGCGATCCTGTCGGCGAACGGCACGAGCTTCTCGTACGCCTCCCGCATCCGGCCCTCGTCGTCCAGCATCATGCCGGCGAGTGCCCGCCAGATCAGGGCGAGCTCATAGAGGAAGTCGGTCCGCACGGGCTCGCGGACGGCGGCGACGGCCCGCGCGTCCCGCGAGTGGCCGGCGGAGGAGAGCGCCACGGCGTAGGCGTCGAGGGTCCACTTGGCGCCCCGCTGATGGGCTTCGCCCAGCGGCTCGGCCATCTCGGCCGCGCGGCCGTCCACCAGGTGGAGACAGAACGTCGCGATCAGCGGCAGGTCCTGGCGGCCCTCCAGCATCCCGGCCCTGGCCGTGAGCCTGGCCGCGTTGCGGTAGGCCCGCTCGGCCCCGGCGTAGTCGCCGGTGATCATGAGACGCTGCCCGGCGTACCACGCGCCGACTGCGGCGGGGGCGGGCAGGTCGTATCTGCGGCCCAGCCGTTCGGCCTGCGCGAGATGCTCGTCGGCCTCGTCGAACGCGCCTCGGGCCGCCGCGCACTCCAGCAGCACCAGGTGGGCCAGCGTCCGCACCGAGATCTGGCCGGACTCGGCTCCCACCCGCAGCAACTCCCGGCCGATCGTCTCGCGCTCGTCGACCTGGGTCAGCGTGTACGACTGGCGGAGCCGCCCGCTGAGCGCCATCGCGAGCAGCGCCGGGTCGCCGCTCGACCTGGCCAGCTCCTCGGCCTCCAGCGACGCCTGGTATCCGCGCTCGGTGGCCGACCCCTCCAGCTCCAGCGCCAGCGTGGCGAGCAGGCTGGCGCGCAGTGACTGCTCACCCGCCGGGAGCTCCACGAGCGCCTTCTCGGTGACGTCGACGATCTCCCAGGCGGTCCTGGTGAAGTCACGCGCGATGCCCTTGTGGGGGACGGCGAGCGCCGCCGCGACGCGGGCGGTCAGCTCCAGGTCGCCCAGCGGCAGCGCGACGTCCATGGCGTCGCGGCGGGTCGCGCGGGCGGCCGTCATGTCGCCGCAGAGCGCCAGCGCCCGGATCAGCCGGAGCTGTAACTCGAGCCGGTCGCGGACCGGCCCGCCGCCCGAGTGGGCGCGGTCGAGGGCGGCGATCGCCTGCTGCCACAGCGAGGCGGCCTCGCGGTGGGCGAACCGCCGCTCGGCCTGCTCGGCGGCCAGCCCGATGTACCGTACGGCCTTCGCCGCGGTGTCCACCGTGCCGGCGGCGTCGTAGTGGTGGGCCAGGGCGGCGACGTCGCCGGGGCTGCGCTGCTCGATCACCGAGGCGACCGCGCCGTGCAGCCGCGACCGGCGCAGCCGGGAGGCGTCCGAGTAGATCGTGTCCCGCACCAGGTCGTGGTCGAACCTGAGCATGCCGGGACCGGGCTCGGTCACCAGCCCGGCGAGCAGGGCGGCCTCCACCGCGTCGACGACGGTGTCCTCGTCGCCGGAGACGTCCACCAGCACGTCGACGTCCACGTCACGGCCGATCACGGCCGCCTGGAGCAGCACCTGCTGCGCCCGCTCGGGCAGCCGGGCGATCCGCCGCCGCAGCACGTCGCGGACCCCGGACGGCACCTGCGAGATGTCCGCCTCGGCCTCGAACAGCCGGGCCGTCTCCTTGGCGAAGAAGGGGTTGCCCCCGGACCGCTCGATGATCGTGTGCACGACCTCGTCGTCGACGTCCCGCACGCACGTCGCCCGCACCAGCTCCGCCACCGCGGCGTCGTCGAGGCCGTCGAGGCCCACGCGCACCGGGTCGAGCCGGGCGAGGGCGGCCAGCACGTCCTGCTGCTGGTCGTTCAGCTCGCCGTCGCGGAAGGTCACCACCAGCAGCACGCGGCTGGCCGCCAGCAGGCTCGGCAGGGCCCGCAGCAACGCCAACGTCTGGTCGTCGGCCCAGTGGAGGTCTTCGAGCACGATCAGCAGCGGCGCCTCCCTGGCCACCCCGGACAGGTAGCCGCCGACCGCCCGGTGCAGGCGGAAGCCGCCCGACGCCGCGTCGTCGGCCGTGTCGGGCGCGGCGTCGTCGAGGAGCGGCGCGAGCAGCGCGCCGTACTCACCTGGGCCCCGGCGCGAGACGAGCGCGCGCAGCACCTCGACCCACGCCCAGCCGGGCGGGGTGCTCGTGCTGTCGGGGCAGCCGCCCGTGACCGCCGTCCAGCCCTCGCCCTCCAGCCGCCCGATCAGCCGCCGCACCAGGGTGGTCTTGCCCGCCCCGGGGTCGCCGTTGACCACGGCCACGCAGAAGCGGCCCGTCTGCGCCCGCGGGGCGGCCGCGGCGAGAGCGGTCAGCTCCGCGTCGCGCCCGACGAACGGCTCCGGCTCCAACGGCGGCACGTCCCCGCTCTCCACCGGCCGGGGCGGCCAGGTGGCGGCGACCTCGACGGGCCGCCGGGGCACGGGCAGGACGAGGTCGAGCCCGGGATCCTGGGACAGGATGTCCGACTCCAGCTTCCGCAGGGCGGGCCCGGGGTCGATGCCCAGCTCGTCGGAGAGGATCGTCCGCGCCCGGCGTAGCGCGGCGAGCGCGTCGCCCTGCCGCCCGCACCGGTAGAGGCCGAGCGCGAGCAGCCGCCAGCCCTCCTCGCGCAGGGCGTGCTCGGCGGTGAGCGCCTCCAGGTCGGGCACGGTCTCCGCGTGCAGGCCCAGCCGCAGCCCGGCGTCCGCGTGCCGCTCCCTGGCCACCACCCGGAGCTCGTTCAGCCGCGCCACCTCGGACTCGGCCCACGGCTGCTCGGCGAACTCGGCGTACGGCGTGCCGTGCCACAGGGCGAGCGCCGAGCCGAGCCTGGACCGGGCGGCCTGCGGGTTGTCGTCCAGCCGCTCCCCGGCCGTGCGGACCGCGGCCTCGAAGCGCAGCGCGTCCACCTGCTCGGGCCCGGCCCGCAGCGCGTAGCCGGAGGCGACGGTGACGAGAAGGCGGTTCGGCCCGCCGCGGGGACGGTTGGGCTCCAGCACCCGGCGCAGCCGGGAGATGTAGACCTGCAGGCCGGACTGCGCGCCCTTGGCGGCGTCGTCGTCCCACAGGTCGAACAGAAGGGTGTCGAACGGCACGACCTGGCCGCGGGCGACCAGCAGGCGAGCCAGGACGGCGCGCTGCCGCAGACCGCCGAGATCGAGCTCGTCTGCCCCGTCGTGTGCCCCCACCGGCCCCAGAACCCGGAACGCGACCGTGCTCACGGGGCACTCATCCACTGCCGCGCGTGGTGCCCGCCGGCTGCTTTTCGCCGCTCCATGTCAGCCGCAACCGTATGCGCGCTCACGAAGCGCGCACAAGCCGTTTGACAACCCGGACCCCTACTCTCTCGTCGAGAGATTTTAGGGAGCTCCGTGGGCCACCGCCCCACAGGGGCACAGGGGTGGCCGCCCACAGGGTCGTCACAGAGTCGTCACAGGGGCGTCACAGGGCCCGGCTGCGGTCCGCGGCGAGAGCGGTGCCCGCGCCGGCCCCGCCGGCCCCGTCGGCGCCGTCGGCGCCGTCGGCGCCGGTCGCGCGCGCGTCGCGCCGGCGGAGCAGCGCCCACCCGCCGAGCGCGAGCCCGCCCCAGGGGATCTCGATGGTGTACGTCCAGAAGCCGAAGAGGACGGCGGCGGCCGTGGCGCCGCTCGCGGGCTGGCCGAAGGCGCCGATCAGCAGGGCGGCGACGCCGCCCTCCATGATCCCGGCGCCGCTGGGGGTCACCAGGGCGGAGGTGAGCACCCGGCTCAGGGCGAAGACGGCCACCGTCTCCGCCGGGCCCGGGTAGGAACCGGTGGCGACCAGGCAGCAGGCCATGATCAGGCACTGCAGGGCGAGGAACGCCACCATGCCGAGCGACAGCCCGGGCCACCGCCGGTGGACGATCTCCGCGGTGTCCCGCCGCAGCCGCTCGATGGCGCCGGACACCGCGTGTTCCGCGGGACGGAACCGGGCGGGGCCGAGCCGTACGAGGCGGTCGAGCGAGCGGCCGAGCAGATCGGCGGCGCGGTCCCAGTAGAGGGCCGCCGCGACGACGGCGACCAGGACCAGGATCGACACCGCGCCGACCCACCCGGCCTTCGCCACGGTGGGGTTGGTGGCCCGGCCCGCGACGAGCAGCCCGAGGATGCCGACGGCGGGCAGGATGAACCGGAACAGGGAGTTCCAGATCCCGGTGACCAGGGTGTAGACGACGATGGGCCGGTTGGCGAAACCCCAGCCGCGCGTCATCCCGAAGGTCACCGCCACCCCGGCCGCGCCGCCGAACGGCAGCAGGTTGCTGACCGCGCTGCCCGCCGCGTTGAGCGTCAGGGCCTGCGTGTGCGTCAGCCCCGGCAGTGCGGAGGTCATCACGAAGGTGTACGCCCACAGGCTCGCCAGCCACAGGACGGTCATCAGCGCGATGGTCTGCCAGCCGAGCCGGCCGAACTCGTGGCCTATCTCGTGCCAGCTCACGGTCGCGCCGGTCAGGCCGTGCACGATCTGGGGGAGATAGACGACGAGCACCACGGCGAGGGCGAGCGACACCGCCGACAGCGCCGCCTGCAGCCATTTCCTTTTCACCGTGATGGTCCCCCGTCCGCGTTCCCGTCGTCTCCAGTCTGCCGGGACCCTATCGGGGGGACCTCCTCCGGAGGGAGGATCACACCCCTAGGGGCCGGGGGTCGGGGCCCGGGGTCGAGGGTCAGGGGTTGTCGAACGGATGCCGCAGCCGGGTGCCCCTTGGCAGGCCGCGGCGTACGTACCACTCCGTGCCGAAGACGAACCGGTAGGCGGGGGCGGGGATCTTCATCATGGCGCCCAGGGTGCGCTCGCCGTCGCCGCCGGTGGCCTGAGTGGCGTGGGCGGCCATCGAGGCCCGCTTCGCGCGGGTGTGCCTGCGGACGTTGATCCGGTGGGTGATGGCGTCTCCGGGCGAGTACGCGCTCTCGAAGCTGCGCACGTCGATGGCGGGATAGAACCGGGCCGCGAGGCGCACGCCCCGCAGGAGCAGGTCGCGGTCGACCGTCGCCTCCAGCACGATCGGGGTCCCGGCGATCTCCGCAGCCCGGCGGCCCACGCGGTGCACCTGCACGTGGTCGGGGTGCCCGTACCCGCCGGCCGGATCGTAGATCGTCACGAGATCGGCCGCCTCCTCCTTCAGGACCGAGGCCAGCCGCTGCGCGGCCTCCTCCAGGTCGGCGTCGATGAACGCGTTGTCCGGCCGCTCGTCCGCCATGCCCCCGTCGACGGACAGCCCGGAGTCGCCGTACCCGAGCAGGACGACGCGGGCGCATCCGAGCGCCGCCGCCGACCGGTAGAGCTCGTTCGTCCGGGTGCGGCCCAGCTCGTTGCCCTTGGGCAGGTCGGCCAGGCCGCGTTCGCCCGCGGTGGCGACCACCAGCACGACCCGGTGGCCCTCGGCCGCGAGCATGGCCATCGTCCCGGCCGTGAGCAGGGCCTCGTCGTCGGGATGGGCGTGGAAGAAGACCGCCGTCTTCATCGCGTTCATCGCGTCCCAAGGAACGTCGTCATCGTTCACCACCAGCGTTTCGTCCGCGCTTCCGGCCATGATCCCACGTCGCGCCGGGCCGGCGTCGGCCCCCTCCCCGGTGATTCGCCGGTGGTTTGATGGCCGTGGCCCACTCTGCCAGTCTGGCTTGGTGAGGATTCTCCACGTCAGCGACTGCTACCTGCCGCGGCTTGGCGGCATCGAGGTCCAGGTCGCCGATCTCGTGCGGGCCCAGCGCGAGGCGGGCCACACGGTCGAGGTGGCGACGGCGACCCCGGGGGAGCCGCTGCCCGGCGTGCACCGGGTGGTGGCGCCCGTCCCCTTCGAACTGCCGGTGCATCCGCGTGGCACGGCCCACCTCGTCCGCCTGATCGCGGCGCGCCGGCCGGACGTGGTGCACGTCCACGCGGGGGCCGTGTCGCCGTTCGCGTGGATGGGCGTCCGGGCGGCCGTACGGACGGGGGTGCCCGCGGTCGCGACGATCCACAGCATGTGGGACCCGGTGACCCGGGGGATCTACCGCACACTGGAGACGCTGTACGGATGGCGCCGCTGGGGTCTGGTCCTCACGGCGGTAAGTGAGGCGGCGGCGCGTCCCATCCGCAGGGTTGCCGGGCCGGGGGTGCCGGTGCAGGTCGTCTCGAACGGGCTCGACGTCGCCGCCTGGCGCCCGTCAGCCGCCGCCGGGCCGGAGGAGGGCGTCCACCTCCTCGCGGTCGGCAGGCTGGCGCCGCGCAAGCAGCCGTTGCGCCTGCTCAAGCTGCTCGAAGCCGTACGGCAGCGGGTGCCCGCGGAGATCGCGATGCGGGCCACGATCGTGGGGGACGGTCCCGCGCGCGGCCGGATGGAGCGGCACATCCGCGCGCGGCGGCTCGACTGGGTGTCGCTGCCCGGCCGGTTCAGCCGGGAGCAGATCAAGGAGGTGCTCGCGTCGGCCGACGTCTTCGTCGCGCCGGCGCCGCGCGAGTCGTTCGGGCTGGCCGCGCTGGAGGCGCGGGCCGCGGGGGTGCCGGTGGTGGCGCGGGCACAGAGCGGGGTGGCCGACTTCGTCGGCCCCGGCAAGGAAGGGCTGCTCGGCCGCACCTTCGATGACCTGGTCGCGGCCGTCGCGCGGCTCGCGCGGGACGCCGACCTGCGCGGGTCGATCAAGGAGCACAACCGGGCGACCGAGCCGGTCGCGTGTTCCTGGCCGGCCGTGCTCGCCGGTTTCGCCCGTTGTTACGAGCTGGCCCGCGGCTGAACGGCTCACGCCGGAAATGTCGCGGGGGAGCGCCGGGCGCCGGTCAGAACGGGAGGACCCGCCCCGACGGGGTGCGCAGGTCGACGGGCTCCGGGGTTCTCGGCGGTCGCGGCCGCTGCACGGTCTGGACCCTCTTCATTCAGCCCTCCTTCATCGGATGACGTCATGATTCCCAAGAAAGGGTCAGGATTACCCTTCGGAGGCCAGTTCTCGTACTTGTAACATGCGGCGTTCGTCAGGCCCGGAAACCAGGCCCGGAAACCAGGCCCGGAAGCCGGGCCGGAAACCAGGCCCGTAACCGGCCCGGGACGGCTCCGGACCGGCCCGTGAACCGGCCGGGGTCAGTCAGCTGTCAGTCGGTCGCGGATCAGCCGCCGATCAGCCGCCGACCAGTCTTCAGCACAGCAGTGTCAGCCCGCCGTGGTCCCGGTGACGAAGCCGGCGACCGCGTCGGCGAAGGCCGCCGGTTCCTCGATGTGGCCGAAGTGCCCGCTGCGCTCCAGCACCACCAGACGAGAGCCGGGGATGCCCCGGTGGAGCTCCTCGGCCCAGCGGGGGCCGCAGATCACGTCGTGCCGGCCCACCACGACCAGCGTCGGCACCGAGATCGAACCGAGCGCGTCCCTGTCGTCGACCATGTCGGGGACCATCCGCTCGTCCAGCCCGGAGATGTACGTCCCGTGGATGGACGGCAGGAGCGGGAGGAACTCCTCCTCGCGGCCCCAGAAGTCCGCCATGTAGGCGGGAACGATGCCGCGGACGGCCCGGGTCATCCCCTCGTCGTCCGACAGGGATCCCAGCGACCGCCACACGTCGAGGACGTCGTCCAGGCCGGGGTTGCCGGCGCTCCGGCGGGCGAACTCCTCCATCCTGGCGTTCGCCTCGGCGAAGTGCTCGGGGCCGGTCACCGGGGCGCTGTCGTACAGGACGACTCCGGCCAGCCGGTCCGGGCGGGTCAGGGCGTAGTGCTGGGCGACGAAGCCGCCGTGCGAGTGGCCGAGCAGGTGGACGGCGGGTACGCCGAGGTGGTCGATCAGCCCGTCGAGCGCCTGGGAGTACCGCGCGCGCGTGTAACCGTGGGGGTGGGACGGCAGGCGGTCCGACCCGCCCGTGCCGACCGGCTCGACGTAGACGACGGTGACGTGCTTCTCGACCTCCGGCATCCGCAGGTCCTCCCAGGAGATTCCGGGTCCGCCGGGGTGGGCGAGCAGCACCGGGCCCGTCCCGGCCGAGTCGCCGGCGGTCTCCCCGGCCGCGTTCCCGGCCGCGTTCCCGGCTACATAGCCGGCCGGCTTTCCGGCCACGTGGTAGCGCTGGGCGACGCCGTCGACGACGACGGTGTGGGCGCCGGGGGAGAGGGGCGAGGTGTCCATGGTTGTCTCCGATCGCGATTGTGCGCTGTGCGCCCGCACGATGCGTGGAGAAGCCCGAAGTTCGGTCGCCGGCCTGTGATTCGGGTCACCTTCCCCGGATCCGGTGTGCCCGGGTGAGGACGGCGCGCGTCACGACCGGGCGGGTCAGGACGGCGCGGGGTGGAACAGCCGCAGCCGCCGCACCCGGCTCCCTTCCAGGAACATCAGCCACGTCACCGCGGGCGGGCAGTGGGCCGGATCGTCGGGCGGGCTGGTCATGTCCATCTCCCAGATGATCAGGTCACGGGCGGCGACGGTGTGCCTGAGCCGCTGGCGTACCCCCGCGGCCAGATCGCACTCCATGCCGCGGACCGCGAAGTCGCGTCCGCCCCGCTCGCCGCCTCCGCCGCGTAGCTCCATCTCCGGCCACCAGCGGTCGGCGACCACCTCGGCGAATGCGCCGCGCTCGGCCGCGGCGAGCGTCTCGAGCCCCTCCCGGTGGCGGGCGGCGGTCAGCCGGGCCGCGTCGTCGTGCGCGGCGTCGGCCGTCGCGAGCAGGGCGCGCGCCATCGTGGCCCTGGCCTGGGCGAGCCGGCTGCGCACGGTGCCGATCGGCACCTCGCACGCCGCCGCGATCTGCTCGTACGAGGTGACGCCGGTGAAGTGCCGGAGAGTGAGGGCCAGCCGGAGCTGCGGGGACAACTGGCCGATCGCGTGCCAGATCCAGTCGCGAAGCGCGTGGCCGTCGAGCGCCCGCTCCGGCGACGGCACACCCGGCTGAGGGTCCGCCGGGCGGGCCCACTCCTCGTCGAAGGGAACGTCCGCGGTCGCCCGCAGCCGCATCCGGCAGGAGTTGCGCACGATCGCCCGCAGCCACGGCCCGACCGCGGCGGGGTCGCGCACGTCGCCGATGCGGCGCAGCGCGACCAGCGCGGCGTCCTGCACGACGTCGTCGACATCCGGCCGCAGTCCGAGCAGGCTCAGCGCGACCGCCCGCATGCCGGCCTGGTGACGCTCAAGCAGCGCGCCGAGCGCGGCCACCTCTCCGGACTGCGCGGCCCTCGTCAGCTCGGCGTCGGTCAGCGTCTCACCCGGCATCGGTCCGTCCCCGTTCCGGCGGCCTCCCGGGACCGCCCCCCGATCGCCGGTGGGGCCGCGCGGGCACAGCTTAGGCGATCGCCGCGGGGCGCAGATCAGCCGGTCCGCCGCAGCCCGGCGGCCACCTCGGCGTACGTGGCCAGGACGAGCTCCCAGAACCGCGGGGCGTCGAGGGACGTGCCGACGAGGGCGTTCGGGGTGCGGCCGGCCAGATCGAAGTCGACCACGGACATCCCGGAGGTGAGACGACCGGCGGTCTCGATCTCCACCACGGCCGGTTCCACCCGGACGAGCGACGGGTCGATGAGATAGGCGACGGCGCAGGCGTCGTGGACGGCGGGACCCTCGTCGGCGGTGACCATGCCGTAGGACTCCACGCAGGGGACGAGCAGGTCGGCGCCGAGCGGGCCCATCGTCCGCATCCGGTCGACCACGGCTCCGGTGGCGAGGGCGCTCCTGGTCACGTCCAGGCCGATCATGGTGACCGTCCAGCCGGCCGCGAAGACGATCGCGGCCGCCTCCGGGTCGGCGGCCATGTTGAACTCCGCGGCCGGAGTCTTGTTGCCCCGCGTCCAGGATCCGCCGAGGATCACGAGTTCACGGGCCCACTCGACGACCCGGGGCTCCCGCCGGACGGCCAGCGCCACATTGGTCAGCGGTCCGATCGCGACCAGGGTGATCTCCCCCGGCGCGCCGCGCAGCGTGTCCACGATGTGGTCGACCGCGTGGCCGGGGGACGGCGGGAGCGCGGGCGGCGGCAGCCGCGCGTCGCCGAGGCCGCTGTGGCCGTGCACGTCGGCCGCGTCGATCGGCGCGCGCAGCAGCGGCCCCGCGCAGCCCGGCACGACGGGGATCTTGGGGAAGCCGAGATACTCCCGCAGCGCGAGCGCGTTGCCCGTCGTGCGCTCCAGGGGCACGTTGCCCCCCACGGTGGTGATGCCGACGATTTCCAGCGCCGGGCTTCCGTGCGCCAGGACGATCGCGAGGGCGTCGTCGATGCCGGGATCGCAGTCGATCAGGACCTGCTTCACGGCGGCAGCCTAGCTTCCCGGTTTCCGCCGGCGCATCGGGCTATCTGATAAGCACGGGGTGCTGGATTTGGTGGCGTTTCCCCAGTGCACCCGCGATCTGGCGTTCCATGTGCCGCGCGCGTTCGTGGTCCCCCCGCTCCGCCGCCGCCGACGCGAGATCGCGAACCGTGCGGAGTACGGCTCCGGCCACCTCCTGCAGATGCGTTTCCCTGGCCCACGTCTCGCTCATCGGATCGAGCCCGAGAACATTCAGCATGGCGCGCACCGAACGGCATCTGGTGTGCGCGCTTTCCCGATCTCCGGCGGCCTGCGCGGCGTTGCCCGCCCCCACCTCCGCGTGCACGGCGGACAGCGCCTGCGGCACGTTCAGATCGCCGTCCATCGCCTCGGTGAACTGCGGCGGAAGCTCGCGCCCGACGTCCGCGCCCACCCGCAGCACGAACCGCTCGATCCGGCGGAAGGCGGCCGCCGCCTCCTCCACCGCCTCGACGGAGAATTCCATCGGTGACCGATAATGCGCGGACGCGAGATAGTAGCGGAGTTCCACCGGCCGGACCCGGTCGAGCAGGGCGGCGACGGACAGCGGGTTGCGCAGTCGCTTGCGTATCTTCTCCCCCTTGTGCGTGACCGGCCCGTTGTGCAGCCAGAAACGGGCGAACGCGTCTCCCGCGGCCCTCGACTGGGCCATCTCGTTCTCATGGTGGGGGAATATGAGATTGGCTCCGCCGCCGTGGATGTCGAATTCCTGGCCCAGATATTTGCGGGCCATCGCGGAGCATTCGAGATGCCATCCGGGGCGTCCCTCGCCCCACGGCGAATGCCACACCGGCTCGCCCGCCTTGGCCCGCTTCCATAATGCGAAGTCGCGTGGGTCGCGCTTCCCCCGGTCGTGCTCCTCGGTGATTCTCATGTGCCGCGTGCGCTGCCGGGAAAGGGACCCGTAGCCCGCGTATGAGTCGACCGCGAAATAGACGTTCCCATCGGACTCGTACGCGTGCCCGGCGGCGACGAGTTGCTCGACGAGCTCGATCATCTCGGGGATGTGCCCGGTGGCCCGGGGCTCCACGCTGGGCGGAAGACAGCCGAGCGACGTGTACGCCCGCGCGAAGGACCGATAGACGGGGTTCGTGAGCCGCCACCAGGGGGTGCCCTCCGACAGCGACCTGGCGATTATCTTGTCCTCGATGTCGGTGACGTTGCGGCACAGCAGCACGTGGTATCCGCTCTGTTTGAGCCACCGGTTGAGGATGTCGAAGTTGACCTGCGACCGTATCTGTCCGACATGCGGCGGTGTGACGACGGTGGGGCCGCAGAGATAAATCGACACCATTCCCGGAATTCGTGGAATGAATTCACGGACGGCTCGGCGGTGCGTGTCGTAAAGGCGAAGACCCACCTAGCCCAGGGTAAGCGACTAATCCCGTCGCTGTCGATAGCGCGGGCGCGCGGGCGCCCGCACATCGGGAAATGCGCATTGTGAGAGCGGTAATAAGGGGCGGTGATGCAGGGAAGTCCCCGGCCGGAACGCTCAGCGGCGGATGACGTGGAGCACGGTGGCGATCCGCTCGGCGGCGGTGACGACGTCGGAGGCGTGCCCGATCCGGCCGGCCCAGGACAGCCAGTACCACCACTCGCCGTCGTTGGCGTTCGAGGCGAGGACGTCCTCCGCCATCGTGGGCTCCAGGGGGTTGACCACGCGCAGGCGAGGGTAAAGACCTGCGGGCGCCGACAGGCGCACCTGGAACGAGTGGGCCTCCAACTGGGCGGCGAGCCGCTCCAGATGGTCCATCGCCTCACTGCGATCTGTCTTCATGGTGGCCTCCGGGGGGACGTGTGGACCTTTCATCCGAAAGGGTGAACCCGCGAGCGACCGACCGGCAATCGCGCCGAAACCGCGAAACCGTGCAACAACCAGGGAAGTCGCCGGCATTCCGTGGAACACCAACGGGTCCGGGGGCACGATGGGATAACGGTCCGGGGGGCTTGGGTGCCTGCCGGTTTACCTTGGGGAAATATCCGTAAAGGCGAGACGGCGACCGCGGAGGGCGCACACATGGCCCGTGGAGAACACGCACCCTCATGTGCCCGCAGGTGGCGCGAGCAGGCCGAGGCCCGGCAGTGGACGCCGTGGCAGACGGCCCAGGCCATCCACGGCTGCTGCGGCGTGAGCCTGCTGAAGGCCCACCGCCTGTCCCGGGGATGGTCGGCGCGGCAGGCCATCGAGGAGCTGGAATACCTCTGTGAGCAGCAGTCGCTCGGGCTGCCCCGCGCCAGCATCGACCTGCTGAACGCCTGGGAGAACAACCGGGCGCGTCCCCGCCCCCAGACGATCGACCTGCTGGCCCGTCTCTACCGGGCCAACGCCGTCCGGCTGGGGCTGGCCGCGGACTACTGCGACGACCCGGGCGGCCAGAAGATCGTCGTGGTCGGCCCGGGACAGGCCGAGGAGACGGCCGGGACGGAGGATCTGACCGCGGACGACGCGGAGCGCCGGGCCCTCTTCCACCAGGCCATGCTGGCGGGCGCGCCGAACGGCCGGTTCTTCGCCGAGGTCGAGGGCATCCGGCACGACCTCGACCGCACCCTGGCCACCGGATCGGTGAACGAGGACCAGCTCGACCGGCTCGACGAGCAGGTGCTGCGCTACCGCCGTGAGTACATGACGACCCCGCCGACGCCGATGCTGTGCCGGGTCATGCTGGAGATCTCCGACGTGCGCAGGCTGAGCGCGGCCCGGCAGCCGTCGTCGGTGCAGCGGCGCCTGCTCACCGCGACCACCATGCTCACCCTGCTCGCGGCCGACGCCCTGATGAAACTGGGCGACACCCGTCAGGCCCACGCCTGGTACGGCACGGCCCGCGCGGCGTCCGACGACGTCGGTGACCTGCGGCTGCGCGCCCTGGTGCGGGCCCAGCAGACGATGCTGCTCTATTACTACGGCGACCTGAACGAGACGGTGCGGCTGGCCAGGGAGGCCAGGATGCTGGCCGGGTCGGCCCCCAGCTCCCCGGCCGCCCTGGCGGCGGCGGCCGAGGCCCGGGCGCTGGCGCGGATGGGAGACGGCAAGGCGGCCAGGATCGCCCTCGCGGAGGCCGAGCAGATCTTCGCCCGCATGCGCGGCATGAGCCAGGACGACCTGGCCTTCGTCTTCACCGAGAAGCGCATGATGTTCTACCGCACCGGCACGCTGATCGAGCTGGGCGACGCCCAGGAGGTGCCGGCCGCGACGGACGTCTTCCCCTCGGGCTTCCACACCATCGACCCCGCGCTGATCATGCTCGACCAGGCCAGCCATCTCGCCCGGCACGGCGAGATCGAGGAGGCCTGCCGGATCGCGGTGGACGCGCTGCGGCAGGTGCCGGCCGAGCACCGCACCTCCATCGTCGTGACCCGGGCCAGGGCGCTGCTGGCCGACGCCGACCCCGGCCTGTCCGCGGTCCGCCGCCTCAGACGGGTGCTCGCCGAGTCGTCGCCCCGGCTGGCGTCCCTCGTCCCGCCCGGAATCGCCGGCCTCGTGTCCACGATGGAAGCCCTCTAGTGGCGGCCGTGCGGACGGCGGGCCGGCCGCTGGCGGAGGAGGCGTTCGGGGTTCTGCGCGAGGTCTGCGCCCAGGTGGGGCTCGACGCGGGAGGCGCCCGCCTCATGCGGCTGCGCAGCAACGCGGTGTTCAAACTGCGCGGTGAGCTGGTCGTGCGGATCGCGACCGCGCCCGACGCGCTCACCCGGCTGCCGGTCGTGCTCGCGGTCGCCCGCTGGCTGTCGGACCGCGGTTTCCCCGCGGTCCGCCCCGCCGACGAGATCCCGCACCAGCCGATGGTCTACGAGGGCAGGGCGGTGACCTTCTGGCGCTACGTCCAATCGCTGGGGCGGCCGACCACCCGGCAGCTCGGCCGGGTGCTGCGCACCCTGCACCGCGAGCCGGTGCCGCCGATCGGGCTGCGGCGGCTGACCGACCCGCTCGCCGAGGTCAGGCAGGCCGTCTACCGGGCGGAGGTGCTCACCACCGGCCAGCGGTCGTGGCTGAGCGACCGCATCGAGGACCTCACCGTGCGCTGGCGCGAGCTGGAGTCCGGCCCTCCGGTGCTCCTGCACGGAGACGCCTGGATCGACAACCTGGTGCGCCGCCGGGACGGCCACGTGATGCTGCTCGACTGGGACGGCGTGGCGGTGGGCCCCCGGGAGTGGGACCTCGTGCACACCTATCACGGACAGCGCCGGTTCGGCCTGTCGGCGGACGACGTCGACGACTTCGCCCGCGCCTACGGCTCCGATCTGCGGCTGTGGCCCGGATACGCGACCCTGATGGAGATCAGGGACATGTACGCGGTGGGGATCCACATCCGCAACGCGTCCGGCGACCCGTTCTCCCGTCAGGAGCTGCCGCGCAGGCTCGACTCCCTGACCCGGGGGGACGGCCACGCGCGGTGGTACATGGCGGCCCCCGTGTAGGCCCCCCCGTGTAGGCCCCCCCGTGTAGGCCCCCCCGTGTAGGCCCCCCGTGTAGGCCCCCCGTGTAGGCCGCTTTACGGGCAGCCGCGTGGGCCCCCGCATGGGCCCTGAATGGCGGCCCAATCCTGCGGCGGCTTCACGGCGCATACCGAGAGCTAATGCTGGGTACTCTCCGTACAGGCTGCGAGTGTCGCAGTGGAGTTCTACGAGATTTTCCAATAGCGCACTCGGAGGGGTCTCCTCCGACAGCGGGCGTACTTGCTTTTCCTGCGTTCCACGCGGATTGCGCAGTGGTGTCCGCTGCGCGGCCTCGTGTTTCCGGACCTGGGAACACGATGTGGCATCCGAAAAAGGAGAAGCAGTTGTCTGAAGGCACTGTCAAGTGGTTCAACGCCGAAAAGGGCTTCGGTTTCATCGCTCCGGACGACGGGACCGCTGACGTGTTCGTGCATTACTCGGCGATCAACTCGAACGGTTACCGCAGCCTCGACCAGAACCAGCGGGTCAGCTACGTGACCGTACAGGGGGACAAGGGCCCGCAGGCCGAGCAGGTCACGCCCCTTTAATGGCCCGGCTGATGGTCCGGCCCGGACGCGCGCCGTCCGGGCCGGACGTTTTACCCGTCCTTGACGGGGCAGCCCGACGGGTCATGAGACTCAGCATGACCTCGGATGTGTGGTGGAAGAACGCGGTCGTGTACTGCCTCGACATCGAGACGTACGCCGACGGGAACGCCGACGGGATCGGAGACTTCCGGGGCGCGATCCAGCACATCGATCACCTCGACCGGCTGGGTGTCACCTGTATCTGGCTGATGCCGTTCTTCCCCACTCCCGACCGGGACGACGGATACGACATCACCGACTTCTACAGTGTCGATCCGCGACTCGGGACGCTCGGCGATTTCGTGGAGTTCATGCAGGTCGCCCGCGACCGGGGCATCCGAGTCATCGCCGACCTGGTGGTCAACCACACCTCCGACGAGCACCCCTGGTTCAGGGACGCCCGTTCCGGCCGGGACGCGCGCTACCGAGACTGGTACATCTGGTCCGACGAGCCGGAGCCGGACGACCCCAAGGGCATCGTGTTCCCCGACAAGGAGAACAGCCTCTGGGAGTACGACCAGAAGACCGGCCAGTACTACTTCCATCGGTTCTACCGGTTCCAGCCGGACCTCAACACGTCCAACCCCGAGGTGCGGGACGAGATCGCCAGGATCCTCGGCTTCTGGATGGAACTCGGGCTGTCGGGGTTCCGGGTCGACGCCGTGCCGTTCCTGGTCGAGCAGGTCACCGAGGCCGGGGACGGCAGCCTTCCCGACCCGCACGAGTTCTTCGCCGCTCTGCGGGCGTTCATGAGCCGCCGGGACGGCAGCGCGGCCCTGCTCGGCGAGGTCAACCTGCCGTATCCCGATCTGATGAAGTATTTCGGCAACGACCTCGGCGACGAGATCACGATGTGCTTCGACTTCATCGGCATGCAGCGGATGTACCTCGCGCTGGCCCGCGGGGACGTCCGGCCGCTCGCCGAGGCGCTGAACGAGCGGCCGCGACCGCCCAAGGACTGCCAGTGGGCCACGTTCGTCCGCAACCACGACGAGCTCACCCTCGACAAGCTGAGCGACTCCGAGCGCGCCGAGGTCTTCGCGGCGTTCGGCCCCGACGAGGATATGCGGCTGTACGGCCGGGGGCTGCGCCGCCGCCTGCCCACCATGCTCGGCGGCGACATGGACCGGATCAAGATGGTCTACAGCCTGCTGTTCTCCCTGCCCGGCACGCCCGTGCTCTTCTACGGCGAGGAGATCGGCATGGGGGAGAACCTGGAACTGGAGGGCCGCCAGGCCGTCCGCACCCCGATGCAGTGGACCCCGAACCGCAACGGCGGCTTCAGCCGCGCCGACCCGGCCAAGGTCCGGATCCCCATGCCGTCGGGGGAGTACGCCCCCGAGAAGGTCAACGTCAGCGCCCAGCAGCGCGACCCCGGCTCGCTGCTCGTGTGGATCACCCGGCTGATCCGGAACTATCGCGACTGTCCCGAGCTCGCCTGGGGCGACCACTCCGTGCTCGACACCGGGACGACGGCCGTGCTGGCCCACCGGGCCGACTTCGAGGGCGAGACCGTCGTCGCCGTGCACAACTTCGGCGAGGCCGAGGCGGAGGTGGAGCTCACCCTGGCCGGGATCGACTCGTCCAGAGTGCTGACCGATCTGCTCGTCGACGGAACCATCGAGATCTCCGGCGACGGGCGGGCCAGGTTCGGCCTCGGCCGGTACGGTTGCCGCTGGTTCCGGGTGTCGACCCCCGAGACGGCCCCGGCGGACTCCGGGGACGTCGACTAGGGGACGCCTCAGGGACGCCTCGGGTGGATCTCCGATGGGCCGCCGGCGTCGCCATGGCCATCGTGAAGAGCCATGGGGATGTTGTTTGGATTTGTCGTCATCGGCTGGGGCGTCGCGGGAATGCTGGCCCTGCACCTGTTGTCGGGTCTCGACCCGCTCCACCACATGATCAGTGAATATGTCTTCACGCCGCAGGGCTGGCTGCTGCCCATGTCGCTGGCGCTGCTCGCGGCCGGTTCGGCCGTGCTCGCCGTAGGGCTGGCGCGGCTGGACCGCCGGGTCGCGGGGCTGGTGGGGGTGTGGAGCGGGTGCCTGCTCCTGGTGGCCGGCTTCCCGACCGACCGGCCGGGCATCTCGCTGTCGATGTCCGGCGGCATCCACAGATATGCGGCGTTCGCCGCCTTCGTGAGTGTGCCGCTCGCGGGGCTGCTCGTCTGGCGGGCCACGGGAGCCCGGCTGGTCCGGCTGCTGAGCGCCGTGGCCGTGGTCTCCCTCGTGCTGGTGCTCCTGCCGTACGGCGTCAGGTTGCTGGGCCTGGATCCGGGTGCGATCCCGGCCGGTCTCACCCAGCGATTGACCGTGATCTCCGAGGTGGCCGCGCTGCTGGCGATGGCCGTCGCCGCGGGCGGCGTGCGGCCGGCGGCGCAGAGGAACGCGCTGTCGGGCACACGGACGGGTGTGCGGACGGGTGTGCGATCGGGCGTGGGGAGGGAACGGACGGCGTACGCGGCCCGTCCCCTCCGCACCCTGACGTCGGAGTGGACGTCGGAGTGGACGTCAGGGGTGACGTCAGAGCCGGCGTCAGATCAGGCCGAGGGCCTGAACGGCGTCGCGCTCCTCGACCAGCTCGTTGACCGAGGCGTCGATGCGCTGACGGGAGAACGCGTCGATCTCCAGCCCCTGCACGATCTCCCAGCGTCCGTTCCTGGACACGGCCGGGAAGGACGAGATGAGCCCCTCGGGCACGCCGTAGGAGCCGTCGGACGCCAGGGCGGCGGACGTCCAGTCGCCCTCAGGCGTGCCGAGCACCCAGTCGTGCACGTGGTCGATCGCGGCGTTGGCGGCGGAGGCGGCCGAGGAGGCGCCCCGGGCCTCGATGATCGCGGCGCCGCGCTTGGCGACGGTCGGGATGAAGGTGTCGCGCAGCCACTCCTCCTCCACCTGCTCAGCGGCGATCTTGCCGCCGACCTCGGCGTGGAAGAGGTCGGGATACTGGGTGGCGGAGTGGTTGCCCCAGATCGTCATCTTCCTGATCTCGGTCACCGGGACGCGCAGCTTGCCCGCGAGCTGCGAGAGCGCGCGGTTGTGGTCGAGGCGCGTCATCGCGGTGAACCGCTCGGCCGGCACGTCGGGGGCGGCCGACCGCGCGATGAGCGCGTTGGTGTTGGCCGGGTTGCCCACGACGAGCACGCGGATGTCGTCGGCCGCGTGGTCGTTGATGGCCTTGCCCTGGGGGCCGAAGATGCCGCCGTTGGCCTCCAGGAGGTCGCCGCGCTCCATGCCCTTCGTACGGGGACGGGCGCCGACGAGCAGCGCGACGTTCGCGCCGTCGAAGGCCCTGGCCGGGTCGTCGGAGATGTCGATGCCCTCAAGGAGAGGGAACGCGCAGTCGTCGAGCTCCATCGCGGTGCCCTCGGCCGCCTTCACGGCCTGCGGGATCTCCAGCAGGCTCAGCCGCACGGGAGTGTCCGCGCCCAGGAGCTGTCCCGAGGCGATGCGGAAGAGCAGCGCGTAACCGATCTGGCCGGCCGCGCCGGTGACGGTCACTTTGACGGTCATGACGATCCCCATTCGCGATATGTGTGACTCACGGATGTTACCCGCCGGAAGCGCCGCCACCGGGATCAGGTGGTCGTTCCGGAAGGGTTCCGGGCGTGCCTCAGACCGGTAATACGTGAAACTTTCACGAAACATAGAGGTGAATTCCGCTGTAACACGAGGATGGAATCCCTGCTCGGGACCACTGGAACGGGGGGACCGGAAGATCGGCCGGGGTGGGGGGTTGACCGGTCCCTGTACGGCGGTGAGGGCCGTGCCTATGGTCTGTGGGAGCGCTCCCAGCGCAGTTTTCCACGCCAGGAGGACCTTCCCGATGAGATCCACCCCCCGTCCGGGAGCCGCGCGCTCCTCGGTGCGCCGCGGCCTGGTCGCGGCGGCCGTGCTCGCGCTCGGTTCGACGGCGGCCGTAGCCACCGCCACATCGGCGAGTGCCGCGGTCGCCTGCAAAGTGACCTACAGCGCCAGCGAGTGGCAGGGCGGAATGTCCGCCAACCTGACTATCCAGAACTTGGGCGACGCTCTCAACGGCTGGACGCTCACGTTCACCTTCCCCAACAGCAGCCAGCGGGTCAGCCAGGGCTGGTCGGCCACCTGGAGCCAGTCGGGCAGCAACGTCAGTGCGGCCGCGCTCGACTGGAACAAGTCGCTGTCCGGCGGCGCGTCGGCGAGCATCGGCTTCAACGGCAGTTGGAGCGGCAGCAACCCGGCACCGACCGACTTCAAGATCAACGGCGTCGCGTGCAACGGCACCCCGCAGAACTCGCCGTCCTCGTCCCCGACGAGGTCGCCGGACACGTCGCCTTCGCCGCGCACGTCCCCGAGCACGTCGCCGTCGGCGAACGTGTCGCCGTCGGTGTCGCCCTCCGCTTCTCCGTCGACGTCCCCGAGCACGCAGCCCGGCACCCACGTCGACAACCCGTACGCCGGGGCCACCGGCTACGTGAACCCGGACTGGTCGAGCAAGGCCGCCGCGGAGCCGGGCGGTTCCCGGGTCTCCAACATCTCGACGGGCATCTGGCTGGACCGGATCGCGGCCATCGAGGGCTCCTCCTCGGCCATGGGTCTGCGCGCGCACCTCGACGAGGCCGTCCGTCAGGACGCGGCCAACGGCTCGGCGCCGCTGACGGTCGAGTTCGTCATCTACAACCTGCCGAACCGCGACTGCTCCGCTCTCGCCTCCAACGGTGAGCTGCTGATCTCGGAGAACGGTCTCGCCAGGTACAAGACGGAGTACATCGACCCGATCGCGCAGATCATGTCGGACTCGAAGTACGCCAACCTGCGCATAGTCACGGTCGTCGAGATCGACTCGCTGCCGAACCTCCTCACCAACACCAACCTGCCGAAGTGTGCTGAGGCGCAGTCGAGCGGCGCGTACGTCCAGGGCATCCAGTACGCCCTGAACAAGCTCCACGCGATCAAGAACGTGTACACCTACCTGGACGCGGCGCACCACGGCTGGATCGGCTGGGACACGAACTTCGGTCCGAGCGCCGACCTGATGGCGAGCACCGCGCGCGGCACGACCGCCGGCTACGCCAGCGTGGACGGCTTCATCACCAACACCTCCAACTACTCCGCGCTGAGCGAGCCGTACTTCAACATCAACACCACGGTGAACGGCACGACGGTGCGGCAGTCGAAGTGGGTCGACTGGAACTACTACGTCGACGAGCTGACCTTCGCCCAGGCGTTCCGTAACCGGCTCATCCAGGCCGGCTTCCCGTCCACCATCGGCATGCTGATCGACACCTCCCGCAACGGCTGGGGCGGCTCGGCCCGGCCGACCCGCGCGAGCACCTCGACCGTGCTGGACACCTTCGTCAACGAGTCGCGCATCGACCGCCGGATCCACCCCGGCAACTGGTGCAACCAGTCCGGTGCCGGCATGGGCGAGCGGCCCAAGGCGAGCCCGGCCGCGGGTCTCGACGCCTACGTCTGGATCAAGCCCCCGGGCGAGTCGGACGGCGCCAGCTCGCAGATCGCGAACGACGAGGGCAAGGGCTTCGACCGGATGTGTGACCCGACCTACACGGGCAACGACCGCAACGGCAACAACCTGACGGGTGCCCTGCCGAACGCGCCGCTCTCCGGCCACTGGTTCTCGGCCCAGTTCCAGCAGCTCATGCAGAACGCCTACCCGCCCCTTTCCTAAGGGACCGTCTCCCAAGAGATCGTTCTCCAAGAGATCGCGGTAGGACCGCACCGTGACGAGCCCCGCCGGCATGCCGGCGGGGCTCGTTCCACAAGGTCACAAGGTGCGGAAAGCAAGGCAAGCGTGCGACCAGGGATCACCTACAGGAAGGCGCGATTGTGAAGCCCGTGTTCCGGCCATTGGCCGGCCTCCGATTCAGGCGCGGAGCCGCCTGGATCGTGAGCCTGCTCTGTTTGATGTCATTGCTCCCGGCCACCGCGGCGCGGGCGGACAATCCGATCGTTCAGACGATTTACACGGCCGATCCGGCCCCGATGGTCTACAACGGGCGGGTCTACCTCTACACCGGTCACGATGAGGACAACTCCACGTACTTCACGATGAAGGAGTGGCGGGTCTGGTCGTCGGCGGACATGGTGAACTGGACCGACCACGGGTCGCCGTTGAACATCGCGAGTTTCTCCTGGGCGAAGTCGGACGCCTGGGCGGGTCAGGCCGTCTACCGCAACGGCAAGTTCTATTGGTATGTCCCGATGACGGTGCGGGCGACCGGTGCGATGGGCATCGGCGTGGCGGTGTCGGACAGTCCCACCGGGCCGTTCAAGGACGCCATCGGGCGTCCGCTGGTCAGCAACGGGCAGATCGACCCCACCGTGTTCATCGACGACGACGGGCAGGCCTACCTCTACTGGGGCAACCCCGACCTGTGGTACGTCAAGCTGAACGCGGACATGGTCTCCTACTCGGGCAGCCCCACCAAGATCAACCTGACCACCGCGGGCTTCGGCACCCGTACCGGCACCGCGAACCGTCCCACCCTGTTCGAGGAGGGACCCTGGGTCTACAAGCGAAACGGCCTGTACTACATCGTGTTCGCGGCCAAGTGCTGCTCGGAGTTCATCGCCTATTCGACCGCGCCCGGCCCGACCGGCCCGTGGACCTACCGCGGCACGATCATGCCGACCCAGGGAAGCAGCTTCACCAATCATCCGGGTGTGATCGACTTCAACGGCGGTTCGTATTTCTTCTACCACAACGGGGCACTGCCGGGCGGCGGCGGATACACCCGGTCGGTCGCGGTGGAGAAGTTCGCCTACAACGCCGACGGCACGATCCCGACGATCAACATGACGACGACGGGGGCGCCGCAGATCGGCACGCTCAACCCGTATGTCCGTCAGGAGGCCGAGACGATCGCCTGGGAGTCGGGGGTGGAGACCGAGCCGGTCACCGGCGGCGGGATGAACGTCGGCTTCATCGAGAACGGCGACTACGTCAAGGTCAAGGGTGTGGGCTTCGGGTCCGGCGCGTCGTCGTTCAACGCCCGGGTGGCCTCCGCGAGCAGCGGCGGCAAGATCGAGCTGCACCTCGACGGGGTCAACGGCACCCTGGCCGGCACGTGCACCGTCCCGGGGACCGGCGGCTGGCAGACCTGGACGACGGTCACCTGCCCGGTCAGCGGCGCCACCGGCACCCACGACCTGTACTTCAAGTACACCGGCGGCAGCGGCAACCTGTTCAACGTCGACTGGTGGCAGTTCAACGGCGGCGGAGCGTCGCCGAGCCCCTCGCCCAGCCCCTCGCCGTCCGCGAGCCCGAGCGTGAGCCCGTCCGCGAGCCCGTCGCCCTCCGTGAGCCCGAGTGCGAGCCCGTCGGCGAGTCCGAGTCCGAGTGTGAGCCCGTCGCCGCCGGGCAACGGCGGCGCGTGCGCGGCGACCTACAACACGGTCAACTCGTGGTCCGGCGGCTACCAGGGCGAGGTCACGGTGACCGCCGGCAGTTCGGCGGTCAACGGCTGGACCGTCAAGTGGACCCTCAGCGGAGGCCAGTCCATCACCCAGGTCTGGAACGGCACGCTGAGCACCAGCGGCTCCAACGTGTCGGTGAGCAACGCCTCGTACAACGGCTCGCTCGGGGCGGGCGCGTCGACCACGTTCGGCTTCCTCGCCAACGGCACCGCGTCGACCCCGACCGTCACGTGCACCAGCCCGTGAGGGTGACGCGGCACTGGACGGGGCACTCGACGGGGTGCTGACCGACGTCGCCGTGCGCGGGCTCCGGATGATTTCCGGACGTCCCGCGCACGGCGCTCGCGTGCCCGGCCACTGCGCCCGCCGCTGTGCGATCAGGCGTAGTGGTCGGAGCGCCCGCCCGATCGGGTCAGCTTGAAGACCACCGACACGATCAGCGCGATCGCGCCGATGATCAGAAGCCACTTCAGCGCGCCGAAGATGAGCCCGACCACGGAGCCGAGGACGAAGAATCCGACGATGACGAGTGCGGCGATGAGGAGAATGCGTCCCATGCCTTCACGGTACGGTCCGCCCCACCCGTGATCCCAGGGCCGAAGGCCAAGTTCAGGGCCGAGTCAGGGTCATCTCAGGGTGGGCCGGGCGTCAGTCGTTGGCGTGCAGCGCGGCGTTGAGCTCGATGCCCCGCCCGTCGCGCGGCACCGCCTCGACGGCCCCGGTGGTCGAGTTGCGGCGCAGCAGCAGGCCCGACTTGCCGGACAGCTCCCGGGCCTTCACCACGCCGCCGTCCGGGAGGGTGACCTTGGTCCCGGCCGTGACGTAGAGACCGGCCTCCACCACGCAGTCGTCGCCGAGGGAGATGCCGACGCCCGCGTTGGCGCCGAGCAGGCACCGTTCGCCCAAGGAGATGACCTCCTTGCCGCCGCCGGACAGCGTCCCCATGATCGACGCGCCGCCGCCCACGTCGGAGCCGTCGCCCACGACGACGCCGGCCGAGATGCGGCCCTCAACCATGGACGCGCCGAGCGTGCCCGCGTTGTAGTTGACGAAGCCCTCGTGCATGACCGTGGTCCCGGCCGCCAGGTGCGCGCCGAGGCGCACGCGGTCGGCGTCGGCCACCCGCACGCCGGTGGGCAGCACGTAGTCGACCATCCGGGGGAACTTGTCCACGCCGTAGACGGTCACCGGGCCGCGGGCGCGCAGCCGCAGCCGCGTCCGCTCGAAGCCTTCGACGGGGCACGGCCCGTGGTTGGTCCACACGACGTTGGCGAGCAGCCCGAAGATCCCGTCCAGGTTGGCGCCGTGCGGGCGGACCAGCCGGGACGACAGCAGGTGCAGCCGCAGGTAGACGTCGTGGGTGTCCGCCGGGGCGTCCGACAGCCGGGCGACGCCCGTCCGGACCGCGACCACCTCGACGCCCCTGACCGGGTCGGGCCCCACCAGGGCCCCCAGCTCGGCGGCCAGCTCGGCTCCCAGTTCAGCGCCGAGTTCGTCGCCGAGCCGGGCCGGGTCCAGCCGCTCGGTTCCCGTCGCCGGGGGCTCGCCCAGCGCCGGGGAGGGGTACCAGGTGTCCAGAACGGTGCCGTCGGCGGCGATCGTGGCGAGGCCGACGCCGTACGCGCCGGAGGCGCCGGGGTCCGTAGCGGGGTCCGTAGCAGGGTCCATGACTGTCATGTCCCCCAACGCTACCGGCATCGCGCCCGCCCCATCTCCTCCCGCGTTTCCGGCGCCGTATAGCCCCATTTCCTCCCGCGTCTCCGGCGCCGGACCCGCGCTGAGGTGGTCTGTACAGTTTGTGGCGTTCTGGTGTCTATGGGGTTAAACATCCTGATTTCGGGGAGAACCCGGGCACGGCCGTCGGGGGGCTCGCCGGGGGAGGAGATCGGCCGGGCGAGCGGCCCGGAGGGGGCGGCGTCCGCGCCGATGGAGGGCCAATGATGACCGACGTTCAGGCGTATGCCCGCAGCTGTTTCACGGGAGCCACGCCGGACCGGCTGGGCGTCGAGCTGGAGTTTCTGGTCTTCGACGCCGACGCGCCGGCCAGGCAGGTCCCCGTGGCCAGGATCGTCCAGGCGCTTCCCCCGCTGCCCGGCGGCAGCCGGGTCACGTTCGAGCCGGGCGGGCAGCTCGAACTGTCCGCGCCGCCCCGTGTCCTTCCTGAGGCCGTGGCCGCGCTCACCGCCGACGTCGACGCCGTGCGGCGCGCGCTCCGGCAGGCCGGTCTCCGCCTCGGCTGCCGCGGGCTCGACGTGCTCCGTCCGCCGGTCCGGCAGCTCCGGGACGCCAGATATGACGCGATGGCGGCCTTCCTCGGCGAGCCGTACGGGCCCGCGATGATGTGCTCCACCGTGTCCGTGCAGGTCAACGTGGACCTGGGGGACGATCCCGAGGGCCGGTGGCGGCGGGCGCACGACCTCGGCCCCGCCCTGGTGGCCGCGTTCGCGAACTCCCCGGCCGGGGGCTGGGCGTCCGGCCGCCAGGCGGTGTGGCGCCACCTCGACCCGACCAGGACCCGCCCGGTGGACGTCGGCGGCGACCCCGTACTCGACTGGGGCCGCTACCTGCTCGACGCGCGGCTGATGATGGTCCGGGAGGAGGGCGGCTTCCGCCCCGTGCTCGACGGGACCGTCTTCCGCGACTTCGCCCGCGTGGCGGGCCGCCATCCCACCGAGGACGATCTCGTCCACCACGCCACCACGCTCTTCCCGCCGGTCCGGCCCCGCGGCTGGCTGGAGATCCGCTACCTCGACGGGCAGGGCCCGGACGAGTGGCCCGTCTGCGCCGCCGTCGTCCACGCGCTGGTGACCGACGAACGGGCCGGGGAGGCGGCGATGGAGGCCGCCGCCCCGGTCCGGCGGCGGTGGGACGAGGCCGCCCGGCTCGGGCTCGCCGACCCCGGCATGCGGCGCGCGGCGGACGGGTGCTTCCGCGCCGCACTGGCCGCCCTGCCCCGGCTCGGCGCCGAGCCCTGGCTTGTCGCCCGGGTCGCCGCGTTCGCCTCTCGGCACATCGAATCCGGCCGTTCGCCGGCCCTCGACCTGATGGAGGAGATGTTCGCGTGACCGACCTCAACGACATCCGTGACGTGACCACGCTGAAGGAGAGGATCGCGGCGGAGCTCTCCGCCGCGCGGGACCGGACCCTCGCCTACACCGACACCGACGACTACCTCCTGACCCGCCAGCACTCGCCCCTGATGTCGCCGCTCGTCTGGGATCTCGCGCACGTGGGCAACTTCGAGGAGCTGTGGGTCCTGCGGAAGGCGGCCGGCCTCCCTCCGATGCGGCCCGAGCTCGACGATCTCTACGACGCGTTCACGCATCCGCGCGAGGACCGGCCCTCGTTGCCGCTGCTCGGCCCCGAGGAGGCCCGGCGCTACATCTCGGACGTGCGGAGCCGCACCTACGACGTGCTGGACACCGTCGACTTCGACGACCCCGACCCGCTGCGCGGCGGCGGCCACGTCTTCGGGCTGGTTCTGCAGCACGAGCACCAGCACGCCGAGACCATGCTCGCGACACTGCAACTCTCCCGGCAGCCGGGAGTGGTCGGCGACGGGACGCTGCCGCCCGCGCGGACGCGGAGCCGGTCGGAGAGCCCCGAGGTGCACATCCCCGGCGGGATCTTCACGATGGGCGCCGGTGCGGCCGCCGGCCTGGGCGCCGCCTCGCGGCCCTGGGCGTACGACAACGAGCGGCCCGCGCACCGCATGTTCCTCGGCAGCTACTGGATCGACCGCCACCCGGTCACCAACGGCGCGTACATCGCCTTCATCGAGGCGGGCGGCTACCGGGAGCCGCAGTGGTGGTCGCCCGACGGGTGGGAGTGGGTGGAGCGGTCCGGAGTGGAGGCCCCCCTCTACTGGACCAAAGACGAGGACACCTGGTGGCGGCTGCGCTTCGGCCGGCAGGAACCGGTGCCCGAGGACGAGCCGGTGATCCACGTCTCCTGGTACGAGGCCGACGCCTACGCCCGCTGGGCGGGCAAGCGCCTGCCGAGCGAGGCGGAGTGGGAGAAGGCGTGCGGCGGGCGCCTGTACCCGTGGGGCGACCAGGAGCCGGGCCCCGAGCACGCCAACCTGGGTCACCGCGCCTCCCGGCCCGCGCCCGTCGGCGCCTTCCCCGAGGGCGCCAGCCCGTACGGCGTGGAGCAGCTCGTCGGCGACGTGTGGGAGTGGACCGACTCCTGCTTCCGGGGCTATCCGGGGTTCCGGAGCTTCCCGTACCGGGAGTACAGCGAGGTCTTCTTCGGCGAGTCCTACCGGGTGCTCCGCGGCGGATCGTGGGCGACCCACCCGTCGGCGATCCGGACGACGTTCCGCAACTGGGATCTGCCGGTCCGGCGGCAGATCTTCTCCGGGTTCCGCTGCGCCCGGTCGGAACTCCTCTAGATGTGCCGCCACGCCGCCTGGCTGGGGCCGGTCAGGCCGGTCTCCTGGCTCGTCTCCGAGCCGGAGCACGGCCTGCTCCGGCAGTCGTACGCCCCGCGCATGCAGCGGCACGGCACCGTGAACGCGGACGGCTTCGGCGTGGGGTGGTACGACGAGACGCTGGGGCGGCCGGTCCGGTACCGCCGCACGGTCCCGCTCTGGACCGACGCGAACCTGCCGGGCCTGGCCGCCGCCGCCCGATCGGCCTGCCTCATGGCGGCCGTCCGCTCCGCCACCGTGGGCATGCCGATCGAGGAGACCGCGACCGCGCCGTTCACGGACGGCAGCCGGCTGCTCAGCCACAACGGCCGGGTGCGGCGGGGGGCGGTCCGGGCGATCGCCGGTGAGCCGGAAAGCCTGTGCGACTCCGCCTGGCTGGCCTCCGCCGTCTTCGCCCGGCTCGGCGCGGGGGCGTCCCTCGGCGACGCGCTGACCGCGGTCGTCCGGCACGCCGCCGTCGAGGACCCGCCGGCCCGGCTCAACCTGCTCGTCGTGGGAGCGGCGGAACTGGCCGCCGTGGCCTGGGGCGACACCCTGTTCACCCACCTGGACGAGGGGGTGCTGGTCGCGAGCGAACCGCTGGACGACCGGCCCGGCTGGCGGGCCGTGCCCGACCGCACCCTCCTGCTCGCGTCTCCCGACGGCGTGCTCGTGACGCCCATCGACTGAGGAGCGACCATGGCCGTGACCGATCACCTCGACCGCGACTACCTGCGGCAGGCCCTGGAGCAGGACGTCCGGACCGGTCTCACGTCGTCGCCGAAGTGGTTGCCGCCCAAATGGTTCTACGACGCGGCGGGCGGCGAGCTGTTCTCGAGGATCACCCGCCTGCAGGAGTACTACCCGACGCGCCGGGAGCTGGAGATCCTGCGCCGCCGCGCCCTGGACATCGCCTCGCTGAGCCGGGCCGACACCCTGGTGGAGCTCGGGTCGGGCACCAGCGAGAAGACCGTCCTGCTGCTGGACGCGCTCGCCGCCGTGGGCACGCCGCGCGCCTACATCCCGGTCGACGTGGACGCCGCCGCCCTGGAGGCCGCCGCGGACCGCCTCGCCCGCCGCTATCCGAGCCTCGCCGTACGGCCGGTACGCGCGGACTTCGAACACCAGTTGTCGGCGCTGCCGAGGACCGGCCGCCGGATGGTGGCCTTCCTCGGGGGGACCGTCGGCAACCTGCCCCCGGCGGCCCGCGAGGTGTTCCTGAAGGAGCTGCGCTCCACTCTCCGGCCGGGCGACACCTTCCTGCTCGGCGCCGATCTCGTGAAGGACCCCCGCAGGCTCGTCGCCGCGTACGACGACGCCCAGGGGGTGACGGCGGACTTCAACCGCAACGTCCTGAACGTCCTCAACCGGGAGCTGGACGCCGGCTTCGAGCCCGGCGCGTTCGCCCATGTGGCCCGCTACGACGAGGACCACGAGTGGATCGAGATGCGGCTGCGCGCCACCCGTCCCATGCGGGTGGAGATCCGCGCGCTCGGCCTCACCGTGTCGTTCGACGAGGGCGAGGAGATGCGGACGGAGATCAGTGCCAAGTTCAGGCCGGAGGGGCTGGCGGCCGAGCTGGGCCGGGCCGGCTTCGGGATGGTCCGCTGGTACACCGACGCCGCGGGTGACTTCGGCCTCGTCCTGGCCGCCCCGCGCTCCCGGGCGGGGGAGCCGTGATCGGCCCCGTCAGCAGGCCCGGTCAGCAGGCCCGGTCGGCGAGGCGGCGGCGGGACATGACGGCGGGCGAGGCGCCGGTCCGCTCCCGGGCGCCCGGCGGCTGAGGACCGGCGGAGGCCGGCGGGTCGCCGGCGGGCCGGGCCGAAACGTGCAGGGGCAGCCGCAGCACGAATCGAGCGCCCTTCTGCGAGTCTTCGACCCGCAGCGAGCCGTGGTGCGCCTCGGCGACGGCCCGGCTGATGGCCAGCCCCAGGCCTGTGCCGTTGGGGTCGCGGCGCAGACCGTCCTCCAGGCGGACGAACGGCTCGAAGACCCGTTCGCGATCCCCGGGCGCGATGCCGTCGCCGTCGTCGAGCACGGTCACCACGGCCTCGCCGTCCCTCCGCTCGGCCGTGACCCGTACGCCGGTGTGCGCGTGGCGCTGGGCGTTGACCAGCAGGTTGGTCAGGAGGCGGGTCAGCCGGATTCCGCTGCCGAGGACCGTCAGCGGTCCTGTGACGTCGGCGAGCACCGGCTTTCCGGGCGACCTGGCGGTCACCTCGTCCCTGACCAGCGCGGCGAGGTCGACCGGCACCGGGGCGACGTCGTGGGCGGAGTCGATGCGGGCCCAGGTGAGCACGTCGTCGATGATGGCCTGGGCGCGGTCGGTCGTGTTGAGCGCGTCCTTGATAGTGGTGTACGGGTCGACCTCGTCCCGGTAGATCAGGGCCTCCTCCAGCTGGGCGCGCAGACCCGCGAGGGGAGAGCGGAGCTCGTGGGAGACGACGGAGGCGAACCTGCGCTGCTGTATCACTGCGGCCTCCAGACGGTCGAGTGTCTCGTTCGCGGTCGTGGCGAGCCGCGCCACCTCGTCCAGGCCCGGGGGCTGGGGGACCCGCATGCTGAGGTCGCTCGCGGTGATCTGCGACATCTTCGCCCGGATGGCCGTCATCGGGCGCAGCATCCGGCGCACCAGGAACCAGTTCGTCCACGACCAGAGGGCCGTGCCGGCCACCACGGCGGCGGCGACGGCGACCTCCAGCCGGTGGGTGGACAGCATCTTGGGCTGCGCGCGCCCGACGTAGACCGCGTGCGGCTCGCCGTTCCACATCAGGCCGCTCTGGAACGGGAGAAGGCGGATCGCGGTGAGCTCGACGCACGTGTCGTCCGCGCACGACGTCCGGTACTGGATGCGGTCCTCTGCCGGGGGCATCGGCGAGGTCAGGGGAGGACGGCCCTTCGCCGCGTCGCTCGCCGCGACCACGTGGCCCGTGGAGTCGACGAGCTGGATGAGGTAGGTGTTCGTCATCGGAGGGGGTGAGACCCGGCCGGGGCGCATCGTGGCGATCCAGCTCGTGGCCACCCGCTGGGTCTCCGCACGGAGGTGATCTTGGATCTTGTTCCGGATCGCCAGGTCCGCGCCGATGCCGATCAGGGTGAAGACGATCAGGGAGAGCGCGGCGCTCGTCACGGCGGTGCACGCCTGCAGCGATCGGGGCCGGGGGATGCGGCGAGGGATGCGCCGGAGGAGGTGCCGGGGGACGCGCGGAAGGCGTGGCCTCCGTAGTGGAGTTGATAAGACGCGGTAGATCACGACACGGCCTCCCTCCGGTCTTCTTGTTGGAATGTTCAGGAAAAACACTATTGACCGTTAGGAGTTACTGACGTGTATCCGACAGTAAGGATGGTGATCCATACCGTAGCTAGGGGAAAAATCAACCGATTGTTGACCAAAATGTGCTTTTTGTCGTGATCAGCCTGCTATCGGCTGGGGCGCGGGCGTCCTGGGCGTCCTGACCTCTGCTCTGATCGCCGGGATCTTCTCCGGGCGCAGGCGATTCAGGGTGACGGTGAGGGCCGTTCCCCACATCAGGTGTCCCACGAGGAGCAGGGCCTGGCGGCCGGCGCGGTCCGCGCAGTCGGGCCGTACCGCCCCGACGGCCGGCGCGGAACCCCGGAACCCCAGATACCAGACGGCCGCCCCGTACGCCGGACCGATGGGCAGGGGGATGCGCTGCCCGGCCGACAGCAGTCCGAGGGCGGAGCCGCAGGCGGCGCCGAACGCGTAGTGCCCGATTGCGGCGAGGGCGCCGTCGTCCCGCCGCGAGCGCGCCCGCCGGAGCCGCAGGCCCATCTGGGAGCGCCGCCCGGCGGGCCGGTCGTCGAGCAGGCCAGCTCGGTCCGCCGCCATGAGGACCGCGCTGTAGGCGGCCGTCGCGAGGGCGCCGCCGACGGCGCCGTTCACCAGATTGCGCATCATGCAGGAGGCTTTTCCCGCATTGGGCGGTTCGCGCGCCCCTGTGCCGTTCCGCGTTCGGTAAACTGCGGACCGTCACGCCGTCCGGTCATGCAGCTCGGTCACGCCGTACGGTCGGGACTGCCGGCCCGCGCCCACTCGTAGACGCTCTTGACGCCCTCGGCCAGCGGGACGGACGGCCGCCAGCCGAGCTCCCGGGCCGCCCGGGACGCGTCGAGCGCGCTGCGGACCAGCTCACCGGGCCGGGCGGGGGCGAAGACGGGGTCGGCGACCGTGCCGGCGGCCCTGCCGATGAGTCCGGTCAGCGTCAGCAGGTCGGTCTCCACGCCGGTGCCGACGTTCCACACGCCCGCCCGCGGAGAGCCGGCGGCGGCGACGAAGGCGGCGGCGACGTCCGCGACGTGGACGTAGTCGCGGGTCTGCCGTCCGTCCCCGAAGACGGTGGGCCGCTCGCCGCGGAGGACGGCCCCGCAGAAGATGGCGATGACGCCCGCCTCGCCCGCCGGATCCTGCCGGGGGCCGTAGACGTTGGCGAGCCGCAGCACCGCGTGCCGGGTCCCGTACAGGCGGTTGAACAGGCCGATGTACTGCTCGGCGCAGAACTTCGCCGTGCCGTACGGCGCCTCGGGCTCGGGGCGCTGCTCCTCGTCCGAGGGGATCACGGCGTCCCTGCCGTAGATCGCGCCGCCCGTGGAGGCGAACAGCACCCGGGCGCCGGCGGCGCGCGCCGCCTCCAGCACGTTGATCGTGCCCACGATGTTCGCCTGCGCGTCGGCGGCGGGGTCGGCGACCGACTGGCGCACGTCGATCTGGGCGGCGAGGTGACAGACCAGCTCGGGGCGGACCTTCTCCACGATCTCCGCCAGCGCGGTCGCGTCCGTGACTGAGGCGCGGTGCAGCGCGGCTTCGGGGGCGAGCCGCCCGGGCCTGCCATGGGACAGGTCGTCGAGCACGTCGACCTCGTCGCCCCTGCCCAGGAAGGCGTCGGCGAGGTGGGACCCGATGAATCCGGCTCCGCCGGTCACAAGTACGCGCATGGGTCCGCAGCCTAGTGCCCGCCGGAGCGGGCTCCCGGCGCCGGATCAGGCGATCTGGGTGAGCACCTCGTCCCAGTCGGTGAGGAAGCGGGCGATGCCATACCGGGCCAGGGCGGCCTGGCGGGCGGCCTTGCCCGCCTGGGCGGCGCGCTCGGGCTCCGCGGCGAACGCCCGTAGGGCGTGGACCAGGGTGGGCACCTTCGTGGACACCACGCCGGCCTCCTGCGGCACCGCCTCGATGGCCTCGGTGGTCGCCAGGCCCACGACGGGCATGCCGATCATCATGGCCTCGATGAGCGCGAGCCCGAGCGAGGTCCAGCGGTAGGGATGCAGGTAGACGCGCCGCGCGGCGAGCCGCTCGTGCATCTGTGCCTGCGGCAGGTCCTCGAAGGCCGTCATCCGGCCGCTGAGGCCGAGCGTCGCCGGCAGGGTGGTGACCCGCATGCCGAACACGTCGAGAGGGGTGGCGACGGCGAAGGCCGGCAGCAGGTCGGTCCCCGAGACCCGCCAGCGCCGTACGGGCTCGTTGACGACGACGGCGGCGTGGGGCAGTTCGCCGGTGTAGAGATGGCCGGGGTCGACGACGCCGTGCTCGATCACGTGGGTGGGGGCCCGCCCGCTGTCCCAGAACAGGTCGTTGAAGTGCGTGACGTGGACGAGCGGGATGTCCGAGCGCCCGGCCAGCGGGTGCCGGGTCTTGGGCACGTCGCCCGCGGGGGTGTTGTGCTCGACGTAGACGCCCGGCGGCGTGCGGCCGAGCCACTCGCGGGCGAGGTCGATCTCGTGCGGCCGCTGGTAGACCACGACGTCGACGTCCTCCTCCCGCAGCCGGTCGAAGGGCACCTCGCGCACGGTGTCCGGCCAGGGGTAGGTGCGGGCGCGGCCGCGGCCGTCCGGGCCGCGATCGGGGGTCAGCGGCACCACGTAGTCGTGCCTGCCCTGGACGAACGAGGTGGTCCAGGAGCCGTGGACGTGCCAGACCAGGATCTTCATCGGATCATCACTCCCCGTCCCTCATGACGCCTCGGCACTCCGCTCCGCCTCGTCCCGCTCCGCCCGGTCTCTCTCCGTCCTGCCCCGTTCCGCCCGGTTCCTCTCCGCCTCGTCCTGCTCCACCCCGACACGTTCCACGTGGTCGCCGGGCGGTGAGATCCCCGCGATGGCCGAACTCACGGCGGCGGCCAGGTCCGCGGCGACCTCCCGCGCCGCGGCCACCTCCGCCGGCAGCGTCACCGGCGTGGGCACCAGGATGCCCCGGGCGCCCGCGGCCTCGGCCGCCGCGACGTCGCGGCCGATGTCGCCGATCACCACGCAGTCCTCCGGGCTGACACCGAGGACGCGCGCCGCGCGCAGCACCAGGCCGGGGGCCGGCTTGCGGCAGCCGCACCCGTCGGCGTCGTCGTGGGGACACACCGCCCACACGTCGAAGGGGCCGAGCAGTTCCTCCACCCGGGCGTTCACCCGGTCGAGCGCGTCGGGGCGGATGAGCCCCCGGGCGACGCCGGACTGGTTGCTCACCACCCCGATCGGCAGCCCCGCGCGGCGCAGCCGGTCGAGCGCCCGCCGCGCCCCCGGCACCGGCTCCACCCGCTCCGGATCGTCGTTGTACGGCACGTCGCGAATCAGCGTTCCGTCGCGGTCGAAAAGTACGGCCGCGGTACGGCGGGAATGGCGGAACAATGCGTCCTCCTGCGTGAATCGTTTCCCTGGCTACCCGGCGGACATGACCGCAAACCAGGCCGAAACGGCCCGGCGATTCGATGGTTGAGACCCGCTCCGCTCCCGTCGACTTCTCCGCAAAACGGTGTTTGGAAGCGCTTCTCCCGGTAACCAGACATCCACCGTGCAACGGAGGTGAACCGGTGCGAATCCTGGGAATAAACGCGATATTTCATGATCCAGCGGCGGCGCTGGTCATGGACGGCGACGTGATCGCGGCAGCCGAGGAGGAGCGCTTCAGCCGACGCAAGCACGGCAAGCGCCCGGTCCCGTTCAGCGCCTGGGAACTGCCCGAACTGGCCGCCGCCTGGTGCCTCGAACACGCGGGCCTGCGGCCCGAGGATCTCGACGGCGTCGCCTACTCCTATGATCCCCGGCTGGTCCGTCCCGGGCAGGGCGGGCTGGACGACCGCTGGGAAGACCTGCGCACCACCTACGCCCACCGGGCCCCCCACTTCCTCGCCACGGCGCTTCCCGGCCTGGACCCCGCCCAGGTGCGGTTCGTCCCCCACCACATCGCGCACGCGGCCTCCGCCGGGCTGGCCGCGCCGTACCGGGAGTCGGCCGTGCTGGTCTGCGACGGCCGGGGAGAGGCGGTCTCCCACCTCGCCGGTCACTACCGCGACGGCGAGCTGACGGTCCTGGCGAGCCAGGAGCTGCCGCACTCCCTCGGTCTCATGTACGAAGACCTCACCCAGCACCTCGGTTTCCTCCGGTCGAGCGACGAGTACAAGGTCATGGCCATGGCCTCGTACGGCGAGCCGCGTTTCCTCCGGGAGTTCCGCGAGCTCGTCCAGACGAGCGGAGACGGCGGTTTCCGGGTCGAGCCGATCGACTGGAGCGCCTACGCCAAGCCCCTCGCCAAGGGCGACCGCTGGACGGCCGACCACGCCGACCTGGCGGCGAGCGTGCAGACCCGCCTGGAGGAGGTGCTGCTGGAGCTGGCGCGCTGGCTGCACGACAGGACAGGCGCCCGCCATCTCACCATGGCCGGAGGCGTGGCGCTGAACTGCGTGGCCAACACCAGGCTGCTGGCCGAGGGGCCGTTCGAGGACGTCTGGGTGCAGCCCGCCGCGGGCGACTCGGGCACGGCGCTCGGCGGCGCGCTCCACCTCGCGCGGGCCTTCGGCGACCCGGTCGCCCCCATGCCCGGCGCCGACCTCGGCCGGAGCTGGACCGACGAGGAGATCGGTGCCTGGCTCGACGTGGCCCGCGTGCCGTACGAGCGGCCCGCCGACGTGGCCGCGGCCGTCGCCGCCGAGCTGGCCGCCGACCGGATCGTGGCCTGGTTCCAGGGACGCGCCGAATACGGCCCCCGGGCGCTCGGGCGGCGTTCGCTGCTCGCCCACCCGGGCCGGCCGCGCAACACCGAGCGCCTGAACGACGTGAAGGGCCGCGAGCAGTTCCGGCCCGTCGCCCCCATGGTGCTGGCCGACCGCGCCGGCCAGATCTTCGGCAGGGGACCGGCGGTCAGCCCGTACATGCTGTTCGTGCACGACGTGCGGCCCGAGTGGCTCGACCGCCTTCCCGCCGTCGTGCACGTGGACGGCACGGCCAGGATCCAGACCGTCGACCGGGGGCGTGATCCGCTGCTCGCGCGGCTGCTTGAGGAGTTCGAGGCGCGGACCGGGCTGCCGGTGCTCGTCAACACGAGCCTCAACACCGCCGGGCGGCCGATGGTGGACGACCCGCGCGACGCCCTCGAGTGCTTCGGCTCCGCTCCGGTGGACGTGCTGGTGCTCGGCTCGCACGTCGTGCGCCGGGGGGCGGTGTTCGCCGGATGACCCCGCGGACGGCTGGGCCGGCGGTCACCGTCGTGATCCCGACGATCGGCCGGGCCAGCCTGGCGGAGACGCTCGCGGCCATCGGCCCTGGCCTGGAGGTCGTGGTGGTCGACGACCGGCCCGAGCCGGGCCCCCGCGACCGCGCCGCTCGCCCGCTCGACGTGCCCGACGGCGTACGGGTGCTCCGCTCGGGCGGGCGGGGCCCGGCGGCGGCCCGCAACATCGGCTGGCGGGCGGCGGCGACGCCGTGGGTGGTGTTCGTCGACGACGACGTCGTCCCCGGACCGGGCTGGGCCGAGGCCCTCGCCCGCGACCTGGCCGGCCTGCCCGAGGACGTGGGCGGCAGCCAGGGCAGGCTGGAGGTGCCGCCGCCGAAGGGCCGCCGCCCCACCGACGCCGAGCGCAACACGGCGGGGCTCGCCGACGCCCGGTGGATCACCGCGGACATGGCGTACCGGAGGTCGGCCCTGGAGGCGGCCCACGGCTTCGACGAGCGCTTCCCCCGCGCCTACCGGGAAGACTGCGACCTGGCGCTGCGGGTGGAGCGCTCCGGATTCGCGCTGGTCAAGGGGGAGCGGCTGACCCGGCATCCGGTGCGGCGCGACGGCTTCTGGGCCAGCGTGCGGTTTCAACGCGGCAACGCGGACGACGCGCTCATGCGGCGCCTGCACGGCCCCGGCTGGCGCCTGCTCGCCGGCGGCGCGCCGGGGCGGCTGCGGCGGCACGCGGCGACGACGGCCGCCGGTCTGCTCGCGTTGGCACTCGCCGGGACCGCCGTCGCTCGCGGCAGGCCCATCTGTGGCGGGGCCGCTCCTGGCCGTCCCCCTTTCGGCGGGACCGCGGGGCTTGCGGGGCTTGCGGGGCTTGCGGGGCTGGCGGGGCTTGCCTGGCTCGGCCTGACCGCTGAGTTCGCCTGGGCCAGGATCGCGCCGGGGCCTCGGACGCCCGAGGAGGTCCTGCGCATGATCGTGACAAGCGTGGTCATTCCGCCGGTCGCGTGCGCGCACCGGCTGCGGGGGGAGCTGTCGGCGCGGACGGGGGGTCACGGGTGACGGGAACCGTGCTTGTGGTGCGGCCGGACAACGCGGGCGACGTCCTGCTGGCGGGCCCCGCGGTCCGCGCCGTGGCGGCGCGGGCGGCCGAGGTGGTGCTGCTCGCCGGCCCGAACGGCCGCGCCGCGGCCGAGTTGCTGCCCGGCGTCGACCGGGTGCTGGAGTGGCGCACGCCGTGGATCGACCCCGAGCGGGTGCCGATGACCGGTCCGCACGCGTCGGAGCTGATCGAGCGGGTCGGCCGGATCGAGCCGGAGGCGGCCCTGATCCTCACGTCGTTCCACCAGTCGGCGCTGCCGATGGCGCTGCTGCTGCGGCTGGCGGGTGTGCCGTCGATCGCGGCGATCAGCGCCGACTATCCGGGTTCGCTGCTCGACGTGCGGCACATGGTGGACGAGGACCTGGACGTGCCGGAAGCGGAACGGATGCTCGGCCTCGCGCGCGCGGCGGGCTTCGAGCTGCCGCCGGGCGACCCCGGCCGCCTCGCCGTACGGAGGCCGCTGCCCGAGGTGGACCATCTCACCGGGCCGCCCGGCTACGTCGTGGTGCATCCGGGCACGACCGCGCCCGCCCGCGCCTGGCCGCCGGAGCGCTGGATCGAGGCGGTCGAGGAGCTCATCGAGGCGGGGGAGCGGGTGGTGGTCACCGGCGGCCTCGGCGAGCGCGACCTCACCGCGACGGTCGGCGGGCCGAAGGCGCTCGACCTCGGCGGCCAGACGACCTTCGCGGAGCTGGCGGCCGTGCTGGCCGGCGCGTCCGTCGTCGTCGCGGCCAACACCGGGCCCGCCCACCTCGCCGCCGCCGTCGGCACGCCCGTCGTATCGCTGTTCGCCCCGGTCGTCCCAGCCGCCCGATGGGCCCCCTACGGGGTGCCGTCCGTGCTGCTCGGCGACCAGCACGCCCCCTGTCGCGGAACCCGGGCCCGAGTCTGTCCCGTCGCAGGGCACCCCTGCCTCTCCTCCGTACGTGGGGCACAGGTCGTCGAGGCGGTCCGCCGCCTCGCCGCCGGGAAAGAGAGGGTCGCATGAGGATCGCCTTGGTATCGGAGCACGCCAGCCCGCTGGCGGCGCTGGGCGGCGTCGACGCGGGCGGGCAGAACGTCCACGTGGCCGCCCTCGCCGTGGCCCTGGCGCGGCGCGGTCACGAGGTCACGGTCCACACCCGCAGAACCGGCCCCGGGCAGCCGGACGTGGTGCCGCTCGCGCTGGGGGAGCCGGGAGTCACCGTGGAACACGTGCCCGCCGGCCCGGCCGCACCGGTTCCCAAAGACGAGCTCCTGCCCTACCTGCCGGAGTTCGCCGAGTGCCTCGCGCGGCGCTGGTCGGCGGAGCGGCCGGACGTCGTCCACGCGCACTTCTGGATGAGCGGGCTGGTCTCGCTGACCGCCGCCGAGGACCTCGGCATCCCGGTCGTGCAGACGTTCCACGCCCTCGGCACGGTGAAGCGGCGCTGGCAGGGAGACGCCGACACGAGCCCGCCCCGGCGCCTGCAGGCCGAGCGGGACATCGGCCGTCGTGCCCTGGCCGTCATCGCGACCTGCCGCGACGAGGTGAGCGAGCTGGCCGCCATGGGCGTGCCTGCCGGACGGGTCGTCGTGGTGCCCTGCGGGGTGGATCTCGGCCTGTTCCGCCCGGACGGCCCGGTCGCGCCGCGGAGCGGGCGCTTCCGGGTGCTCACCGTCAGCCGGATCGTGCCCAGGAAGGGCGTCGACACCGTCGTGCGCGCGATGCCGGCGGTGCCGGGAGCGGAACTGGTGATCGCGGGCGGCGATCCGGACGACCCCCGGGACGAGGAGGTGGCGCGGCTGCGGGCCCTCGCGCGCGAGCTGGGGGTGGGCGACCGGGTTCGTCTCATCGGCAGTGTCGGCCGCGATGAGGTGCCCGCGCTGATGAGGTCCGCCGACGTGCTGGTGAGCGTGCCCTGGTACGAGCCGTTCGGGATGGTGCCGCTGGAGGCGCTGGCGTGCGGCGTGCCCGTGGTCGCCTCCGCGGTGGGCGGCCATCTCGACACCGTGGCCGGGTGCGGGGTCCTCGTGCCGCCGCGCCGGCCGGCCGCCCTGTCGCCGGTCCTGTGCGACCTGCTCGCCCGGCCGGAGCTGCGCGGCGCCCTGTCCACCGCCGGGGTGCGGCGCGCCCGCGCCCGGTACGGCTGGCCCAGGGTGGCCGAGCGGACCGAGTCCGTCTATCGGGAGCTGGTCGGCGGGCGCCTCGGCCGCCTCACCACGGCGGGAGGCTGACATGCATCCACATCTGGCCCGGCTGAGCACCGCCCTGACGGCGGTCGATCCGGAGACATCGAAGATCTACGCCTGGGGCTTCAAACTGGCGGCCGTGCTGAACGGCGGGGGCCGCCTGCTGGCCTGCGGGAACGGCGGCTCGGCCGCCGAGGCCCAGCACCTGACCGCCGAGCTGGTCGGCAGATACCGCGCCGACCGGCGGCCGTACGCGGCGATCCCGCTGCACGCCGACACCTCGTCGCTGACGGCGATCGCCAACGACTTCGGCATGGACGAGTTATACGCGCGGCAGGTCCGTGCGCACGGCCGGCCGGGAGACGTGCTCATCTGCCTGTCCACCAGCGGGACCAGCCGTAACGTCACGGAGGCCGCCGGTGCGGCCCGCCGGTGTGGCCTCACCACCTGGGCGCTGACCGGGCCCGCGCCGAATCCGCTCGCCGACCTGTGCGACGACGCCCTCGCGGTGCCCGCAGGGGACACCGCGACCATCCAGGAGGTGCACCTCACCGTGATCCACATGCTGTGCGATGTGATCGAGAAGGCGTGCTCGTGACCGGACCGCTCGTCGTCATCGGAGACAGCCTGCTGGACGTCGACGTGGAGGGCGACGCCGACCGGCTCTGCCCGGACGCCCCCGCGCCGGTCGTGGACGTCCACGCCGAGCGGTGCCGGCCGGGGGGAGCGGGCCTCGCCGCGCTGCTGGCCGCGCGTGACGGCGCCGAGGTCGTCCTGATCACCGCGCTCGGTGACGACCCGTCCGGCCGCGCGCTCGACCGGCTGCTCGCGTCGTCGGCTGAGATCGTGCGGATGCCGCTGCACGGCACGACGGCCCGCAAGACGCGGGTGCGCGCGCGTGGGCAGACGCTGGTGCGCGTCGACACCGGAGACGGGAGGCCCGCGTTCGGCGGCCTCTCCCGGGACCGGGCGGTCGCCGCCCTGCGCTCGGCCGGAGCCGTCCTCGTCGCCGACTACGGCCGCGGCGTCGCCGATCTGCACCGCGACCTGCTCACCGCGCTCCTGCGCCGCCGGGACGTGCCCGTCGTGTGGGATCCCCATCCCCGCGGATCGCCGCCCGTTCCCGGCTGCGCCCTGGTCACCCCCAGCGAGGCGGAGGCCCGCGCGCTGTGCGCCGGGGCGTACGGCACGCCGGGCCGGGCGGCGGAGCGCCTGGTGCGCGACCTGGAGGCGGCCGCCGTCGCGGTCACCCTCGGCGAGCGCGGGACGGTGCTGGCCCGCCGGGCGGCCCGCTCGTCGCGGATCCCGGCCGTCGAGGTGGCGGGTGGCGCTGTCTCGGGTGGCGCGGACGCCTGCGGCGCGGGCGACCGGTTCGCCGCCGAGGCCGCTGTGGCGCTCGGCCGCGGCGAACCGGTGGAGGACGCGGTGGCGCGTGCGGTCGAGGCGGCCGGCCGTTTCGTCGCGGACGGCGGCGCCGCGGGGCTGCGGCTGTCCGAACCGGCGGCCGGACCGTCCCCAGCGGCGTCCTCGGCGGTGTCCTCGGCGGCCCTCCCAGTGGCGTCCTCAGCCGCGTTGTCGGCGGCGTTGCCGCCCGGCGCGTCGGCGTTCGACGTGGCGGACGCGGTGCGGGCTGCGGGGGGAAGGCTCATCGCGACCGGCGGCTGCTTCGACCTGCTGCACGCCGGACATGTCAGTCTGCTGCGCCGGGCGCGGGCGCTCGGCGACGCGCTCGTCGTCTGCCTCAACTCCGACGAGTCGGTCAGGCGGCTGAAGGGACCGAGACGTCCGGTGGTGGCCGAGCACGACCGGAGCGAGGTGCTGCGGGCGCTCGACTGCGTGGACGCGGTGTTGATCTTCGGGGCGGACACCCCCTCGGAGGTGATCGCGCGGCTGCGTCCCGACGTGTGGGTGAAGGGTGGCGACTACAGCGAGTGGTCCATGCCGGAGGCCGACGCCGTGCGGCGGGCCGGGGGCGAGGTCGTCATCCTGCCCACCGTCGCCGGCTACTCAACGACCGGCCTGATCGCCGCCGTCCAGGCGGCGTCATGACACGTGCATGACCAGGCGTGCGTGACCGGCCGCGTACATGACCGCGTACATGACCGGCCGTGTGCATGAGCGCGTACATGACTGACGGAAGGGACGTGACGATGACGGGAAACATTCTGATCACGGGAGGCGCGTCCGGTCTCGGACGGGCCACGGCCGCCGCCGTGGCCAAGGACGGCGGCCGGCCGCTGGTGATCGACCTCGGCGAGCCGGAGGCGGGCGTCGACCACGTGCGGGCCGACCTGTCGGACCGGGAGCAGGCCGAGCGGGCCGTACGGGAGCTGGCCGACCGGGCCGGAGGGCTCGACGGGGTCGTGACGGCGGCCGGGATCGACTCCTGCGGGCGGCTGGAGGACGTGCCGGCGGACGCCTGGGAACGGGTGATCCGGGTCAACCTGATGGGCACCGCCGCGGTGGTCCGGGCGGCCCTGCCCTACCTGCGCCGTTCCGGGGGCACGGTCGTCACGGTCGCCTCGACGCTCGGCATCAAGGCGGTGAGCGACGCCACGGCGTACTGCGCGGCCAAGTTCGGGGTGGTCGGGTTCACCCGGGCGCTCGCGGCCGAGCTCGCGGGAGACGTGGGCGTGACGTTGCTGATCCCCGGCGGCATGCGGACCGGGTTCTTCGACGACCGCGACGAGCAGTACAAGCCCGGCCCGGACGCCCAGCTCAACCAGCCGGAGGACGTCGCCGCGACGATCCTGTTCGCCCTCCGCCAGCCCCGCGGTTGCGAGGTCAGGGAGCTCGTGGTGTGCGCGTCGGCGGAAACGTCGTGGCCGTGACCGGTGAGATGACCGGTGAGATGAATCGTGAGATGACCCGTGAGACGACCCGTGAGATGACCGGTGAACGTCCCGCGCTGCTCGTCCTGCGCGGGCTCCGGCTCGGCGATCTGCTCACCGCCGTCCCCGCGCTGCGCGCGCTGCGGCGGGCACATCCGAATCACCGGCTCGTCCTGGCCACCCCGGCGTACCTGGGCGGCCTGCTGCCGCTCATCGGCGGGATCGACGAGCTGGTGGACGTGTCCGGCCCCGGGCCGGTGCCCTTCGAGACGCCGGACGTGGCGGTCAACCTGCACGGCAGCGGCCCCGAGAGCCTCATGGCGCTCCGCCGGACCCGCCCCGGCCGCGTCCTCAGCCACGCCCACCCCGGCGTCCCCGGCGTCGAGGGGCCGACCTGGCGCCCCGAGGCGCATGAGGTGTCGCGATGGTGCGCGATGCTGGAGTGGTACGGGATCCCGGCCGACCCGGGCGACCTGGAGCTGGGTGAGACCGGCGCCAGCCCCCTCGGGGGCGGAGAGGTGCTGGTCCACCCGGGAGCCTCCGCCCGGGCGCGGCAGTGGCCGCCCGAACGGTTCGCCCGGGTGGCGGCGGAGCTGACCCGCGCGGGACACCGGGTGGTGATCACGGGCGGGGTGACGGAGACGGCTCTCGCCCGCCACGTGGCCGCGGCGGCCGGGCTGCCGGAGGACGCCGTGCTCGCCGGGCACACCGACCTGCCCGGGGTCGCGGCGCTGACCCGGCACGCGGCCCTGGTGGTGTGCGGGGACACCGGCATGTCCCATCTGGCCACGGCCGTGGGCACGCCCTCGGTGGTCCTCTGCGGGCCGGTGCCGCCCGCCCGCTGGGGCCCGCCGGAAGGCGGCCCGCACCGGGCGCTGTGGGCGGGGCGGACGGGAGACCCGCACGCCGACCGGCCCGATCCGGGACTGCTGGAGATCGGCGTGCCCGAGGTGCTGGACGCGGCGTGGTCGTTACTGGAGGTGGGGGTGCGATGAAGGGAACCAGAGTCGTGGTGACCGGTGGCGCCGGGTTCATCGGCTCCTACCTGTGCGAACGTCTGCTGCGGCGCGGCGCGGCCGTCGTCTGCATGGACAACTTCCTGACCGGGTCGCCGCGCAACGTGGAGCACCTGATCGGGCGGCCGGCGTTCCGGCTCGTGGAGTGCGACCTGACCGAGTTCGTGCACGTGAGCGGGACGGTCGACCTCGTGCTCCACTTCGCCTCGGCCGCCTCACCGGCCGACTTCCTGCGCCACCCGATCGAGACGCTGAAGGTGGGCGCCATCGGCACCCTCCACGCGCTCGGGCTCGCCACCGAGAAGGGCGCCCGGTTCGTCCTGGCCTCGACGAGTGAGGTGTACGGAGATCCCCTCGAACACCCGCAGAAGGAGACCTACTGGGGCAACGTCAATCCGGTCGGCCCGCGCAGCGTGTACGACGAGGCCAAACGCTTCGCCGAATCGCTGACCACGGCCTATCGCGTGTCCCGGGGGGCCGGCACCGGCATCGTGCGGATCTTCAACACGTACGGCCCCCGGATGCGGCCACACGACGGCCGGGCGATTCCCACCTTCATCCGGCAGGCCCTGCTGGGCGAACCGATCACGGTCACCGGCGACGGCAGCCAGACGCGGTCCATCTGCTACGTCGACGACACGGTCGACGGCGTCCTCGCGCTGGCCGGCAGCGACGTCACGGGTCCGGTCAACATCGGCAACCCGGTCGAGATGTCCATGGCCGAGCTGGCCGGGACCATCCGCGACCTCACGGGGTCGTCCTCGCCGATCCGGTTCGTCGAGCGGCCGGTGGACGACCCCGCCGTACGACGGCCGGACACCTCGCTCGCGGAGTCGCTGCTGGGCTGGCGGCCCCGCGTCGACCCGGTCAGCGGGCTGAGGCGCACGATCGAGTGGTTCGAGGAGGAACTCGGCTCGCCCCGCTCGGCTCTCGCGCACTCGTCCCCGGGTCAGAGATATTCGGCCGCGGCGTCGAGGAGCCAGGCCCACAGGTAGGCCGCGAACGACGAGCGGACCAGCACGGCGAACTCGCCGCCCTCCCGGGCGGCCAGCACGACCTGCGCCCGCGCCAGAGAGGTCTGCGCGCACCGGCCCGGCCCGAACATCCGCGGGTGCAGGTCGAGGGCGCACCCGTGGGCCAGCAGGTCGCGCGACCGGGACCCGCCGACCAGCACGGTGGTGCGCTGGGCGGACACGTCGGTCACCCCCACCCGAGCTTCGCCGGCGGCCTTGCGCAGCCGGCTCTCCAGCTCGGCGGCGCCGCCGGGCGGGCCGACCACCAGCCACTCGTCCGGACCCAGCCACAGCACGTCGGCGTCGCCGCGCGCCCACGTGCCGGGCTCGGCCGGCAGGGGGACGCCGAGGGCGTCGCCCAGCGCGGCGGCCGCCGGGCTCTCCGGATCGGCCCGCAGGTTCACCTGGGTGAGGAACGGCACCTCCGCGATGCGGAGGCCCTCGGCGGACACCGGCTCGAAGCCGGCCAGCGGGCTCACGCGCTCAGCCATCGCGGCGGGCTCCCTCGGGGTCGTAGAGGACGGGACCGGTAACGGTCACCGGCACGGGATCGTCGCCGGGCGGCCCGAGCGGCACGTACAGCCGTTCGCCGATCCGGTCGCGTCCGCCGGCGACCAGCGCCAGGGCGAACGTGCGGCCGAGCGCGGCGCTGCGGTAGCTGGAGGTGACGTGCCCGAGCGCCCGTACCGGCGGCTCAGGCAGCGGCGAGACCGCCACGATCTGGGCGCCCTCGGGGAGCCGCAGACCGGGGTCGTCGGGCAGCAGGCCGACCAGGTGCTTGCGGTCGGGCCGGGAGGTGTCGGGCCGGGAGAACGACCGCCTGCCCACGAAGTCGGCCTTCTTCTTCGACACGATCCAGTCCATGCCCAGGTCGGCCGGGGTGACCGTGCCGTCGGTGTCCTGACCGATGATCGGGTAGCCCTTCTCGGCCCGCAGCACGTGCATCGTCTCGGTGCCGTACGGCGTGACCGCGCCGGTGCCCATGACCGCCTCCCAGAGGGCGAGGCCGTCCCAGGCGGTCACGTTGATCTCGTACGCCAGCTCGCCGGAGAAGCTGATCCGGCACACCCGGGCGGCCAGGCCCGCGACCTCGGCGTCCCGCCAGGTCATGAACGGGAAGCTCGCCGCGTCGACGGCCAGGCCCGGCGCGAGGCCGGCGAGCACCTCCCGGGAGCGCGGCCCGGCGAGGGCGACGGTCGCCCAGTGCTCGGTGACCGAGGTGAGGCTCACCCGCAGCGAGGGCCATTCGGTCTGCAGCCACTCCTCCATCCAGTCGAGCACGGCCGCGGCGTTGCCGGTCGTGGTGGTGGCGAGGAACCGGTCGTCGGCCAGCCGCATCACGGTGCCGTCGTCGAAGACCATGCCGTCGGCCCGGCACATCACGCCGTACCGGACGGCGCCGACCTTCAGGGTGCTCATCATGTTGGTGTAGAGCCGGTCGAGGAACTCGCCCGCGTCCGGCCCCTGCACGTCGATCTTGCCGAGGGTGGAGGCGTCCATCGCGCCCGCGCCGTCCCGTACGGCGGCGCACTCGCGGAGCACCGCGGTGTCCATGTCCTCGCCCGGCCGCGGGTAGTACCAGGGCCGCTTCCACTGGCCGACGTTCTCGAACAGCGCGCCGTGCGCCACGTGCCAGGAGTGCAGGGAGGTGACCCGGACGGGGTCGTGCAGCGCGCCGCGGTCGCGCCCGGCCAGCGCCGCGAAGCTCACCGGCACGTACGGCGCCCGGAACGTGGTGGTGCCGAGGTCGCCGATCTCCACCCCGGTGGCGTGCGCGACGATCGCGCTGGTCAGGACGCCGGAGAGCTTCCCCTGGTCGTGGGCCGTGCCCGCCGTCGTGTAGCGCTTGACGTGCTCGACGGAGCGCAGCCCGGAGCCGGTCGCCCGCATGACGTCGGCCACGGTGACCTCGCGCTGCAGGTCGACGAAGTGGGTGCCGTAGTCGTCGGCGGGCACCAGCCACAGTGCCATCGGCGGTGTCGCGGGAGGGGTCGCTGACAGTGTCGCTGACGGTGTCGCTGACGGGGTCGCGGGTGGGGTTACAGGTGGGGTCGCGGCGGTCCGACCGGCGGCGACGGTGGCGGGGATGACGGTGGGGACGGGACGTTGCGGCGCGGGGAAGCCGGCGGCCTCGGCCGCCCGCGCCCCGGCGGCGGCGCCGTCCTCCAGACATCCGGCCAGGGTGAAGACGCCCCGCGCCGCGCCCACCGCCTCCACCGGCTGGACACTCACGCCGGGAAGGAAGGCGCCCAGCCCGTCGTCGAAGCGCAGCGCGCCGCCCGACTGGCTGAACAGGTGGACGACGGGGTTCCAGCCGCCCGACACCAGCAGCAGATCGGCCTCGATCTCCCGTTCGCCCGAGAGCCCTGATCCCGAGAGCCCTGACCCCGAGAACGCTGACACGGTCACCGAGGCGACCGACCCGTCCGGGCCCGCCCCGACGCCGGTGACCACGTGCCCGGGGAGAACGGGGCCCGCGAATACGTGCCCGGGGAAGGCGCCAGGCTCGAGCCGGGCAGGGACGGTCGTCCGCGCGTCGATGACGGCCGCGATCTCGATCCCGGCCGCGGCCAGGTCACGGGCGGCCTCGTACGCGCTGTCGTTGGCCGTGAAGACCACGGCCCGGCGGCCCGCGAGCACGCCGTAGCGGTTGGCGTAGGCGCGGGCGGCCCCGGCGAGCATGACGCCGGGCAGGTCGTTGCCGGCGAACGCGATCGGCCGCTCGTGCGCGCCGGTGGCGAGCACCACGCGCCGCGCCCTGATGCGCCAGATCCTCTCCCGTGAGGCCGCCGCCTCGCCGCGCCGTTCGACCGCGACGAGGTAGTTGTCGTCGTAGTGGCCGAACACGCTGGTGCAGGTCAGCACCCTGGCCTCCGGCCGCTCCGCCAGCTCGGCGAGGACGCCCGCCGCCCAGCGCGCGCCGGGCACCCCGTCGACCGTCTCCCCGGTGTCCGGCAGGCTGCCCCCGGCCGCCGGCCGGTCGTCGGCGAGGATCACCCGGGCGCCCGAGGCCGCGGCGGCGGAGGCGGCGGCGAGACCGGCCGGGCCCGCGCCGACCACCAGCACGTCGCAGTGGGCGTGGCACGCGTCGTAGCGCGCCGGGTCGGGCCGGTCGGCCAGCCGGCCCCTGCCCCGCAGCCCGGTCGCGACCAGCCCGTCGTACAGCTCGACCGTCGTGGCCTGCAGCATCGGTTCGGGGAACGGCTTCTCGATCTGGACGAGCGCGTTGGGCTCCTCGGTCCACGCCGCGTAGACGCCGCGCGGCCGGTCCAGCCCGGCGCTGCGGGTCACCACGCGCACGCCGTTGGCCAGCAGGGCGGCGGCCAGCGTGTCGCCCGCCCGCCCCTCGTAGTCGCGGCCGTCGTAGCGGAATCTCAGGGCCTCGCCCGCGTGAGCGGGGTGGCCGTCGCGCCGGCGCGAGGTCATGCCGTCACCTCCGGAGCGGCGGACGTGTTGGTGAACGTGTTGGTGGAGGTGTCGCGGGTGAGCGTGAACCACCTGCGGCAGCCCGCCGCGTGGCTCCACCGCTCCGCGAAGCGCCCCTTCGGGTTGTCCCGGAAGAAGAGATAACGCGCCCACTCCTCGTCGGACAGCGCGGCCGGGTCGTCCGGGTAGGCGACGTGCGCCTGCCCGCCGTAGTGGAATTCGGCCTCGTCGCGCGGCCCGCACCACGGACAGGGGATCAACAGCATCGGGGGTCGGCTCCTGGTCGTCGGTGCAGGTCTTGAGTGGTGCAGGTCTTGAGTGGTGCAGGTCTTGAGTGGTGCGCGTCTTCAGTGGGCGACGGCGGCGGCGCCGTGCTCGTCCACGAGCGCGCCGGTCGTGAAGCGGTCGAGGGAGAAGGGGGCGTTCAGCGGGTGCGGCTCGCCGGTGGCCACGGTGTGCGCGTAGCACCAGCCCACCCCCGGCGTGGCCTTGAAGCCGCCGGTGCCCCAGCCGCAGTTGACGTACAGCTCCTCGACGGGGGTGAGCCCGACGATCGGCGACGCGTCGGGGCTGACGTCGACGATGCCGGCCCAGGTCCGCAGGACGTGGGCCCGGGCGAACACGGGGAAGAGCTCCAGCGCGGCCGACATCTGCCGCTCGATGATGTGGAACGCGCCCCGCTGCCGGTAGGAGTTGTACGCGTCGATGCCCGCGCCCATGACCAGCTCGCCCTTGTGGGCCTGGCTGACGTAGACGTGCACGGCGTTGGACATGACGACCGTCGGGTGGACGGGTTCGAGCAGCTCGGAGACGAGGGCCTGCAACGGGTGGGTCTGCAGCGGCAGCCGCACGCCCGCCGTGGCCGCGACGACCGACGAGTGCCCGGCGGCGGCGAGGGCGACTCTGCCCGCCGCGATCCGGCCCCGCCTGGTGTGCACGGCCACGGCCCGGCCGCCGCTCACCTCGACGCCGGTGACCTCGCAGTTCTCGATGAGGTGGACGCCCATCGCGGCGGCGGCGCGCGCGTAGCCCCAGGCCACGTAGTCGTGCTTGGCGATGCCCGCCCTCGGCTGGTAGGTCGCGCCGAGCACCGGGTGGCGGACGCCGGGCGAGACGTTCACGATCGGGCAGACCCGCGCGACCTCCTCCGGGCCCAGCCACTCGGCGTCCACGCCGTTCAGCCGGTTGGCGTGCACCCGGCGCACGCCCTCGCGCACGTCCTGCAGGCTGTGGGCGAGGTTGAGCACGCCGCGCTGGCTGAACAGCAGCGGGTAGCCGAGGTCGTCCTCCAGCCCCTCCCACAGCTTGAGCGCGTGCTCGTAGATGCCCGCGCTCTCGTCCCACAGGTAGTTGGAGCGGATGATCGTGGTGTTGCGGGCCATGTTGCCGCCGGCCAGCCAGCCCCGCTCCAGCACGGCGACGTTCGTGATGCCGTGGTTCTTCGCCAGGTAGTAGGCGGTGGCCAGGCCGTGGCCGCCGCCTCCCACGATCACCACGTCGTACGACCGCTCGGGGTCGGGACTGCTCCACAGCCGGTCGGGCTGCGGCGGGACGTCGCGCATTCGTTCAGACTCCGGGGGAGAGCGGGTGCGTGAGGACTTTCCAGAGAGGGCGTCAGCCGCGGAGGCGTTCCATCGCCGGATCGACGAGCGGTTCCGCGGTGACGACGGCCGGGATCCGGCGGTCGAAGTAGCCGATGTGGACGGTCCGCCCGGGGGCCGCGAGGGCGGCCGGGAGCCAGGCGTAGGCGATGCCTCTGCCGACGGTGTAGCCGTAGGCGGCGCTGGTGACGTAGCCGACGCAGCGGTCGCCGTCGTAGACCGGCTCCTTGCCCATGACGACCGCCTCGGGGCCGTCGACGGTCAGGCAGGTCAGGCGCCGCCGCACGTCCGCGCGCCGTTCGAGCAGGGCGGCGCGGCCGACGAAGTCGCCCTTGCCCTCCTTGACGGCGAAGCCCAGGCCGGCCTCGTACGGGTCGTGTTCGTAGGTCATGTCGGTGCCGAAGGACCGGTAGCCCTTCTCCAGCCGCAGGCTGTTGAACGCGCCCCGGCCGCCCGCGATGATCCCGTGCGGCTGCCCGGCCTCCCAGAGGGTGTCCCACAGCTTGGCGCCCATGTCGGCGGTGGTGTAGAGCTCCCAGCCCAGCTCGCCGATGTACGACAGCCGCATCGCGGTCACCGGCACCGAGCCGACGTAACCCCGGGCGGCGCGGAAGTAGCGGAAGCCGCCGGGGCCGAAGGCGGGCCCGGCGAGCGGCGCGACGACCTCGCGGGCGCGCGGCCCCCACAGCCCGATGCAGCAGGTGCCGGCGGTGATGTCGCGGATGAACGTGTCGCCTGGATTGTGCCGGTGGAACCAGTCGAGGTCGAGGTTGCCGTTGGCGCCGACCTGATAGTGGTCGCGGCCCAGCCTGGCGACGGTGATGTCGCTGCGGATGCCGCCGTCCTCGTCGAGGAGCAGGCAGTACGTCACCGAGCCGACCGGCCGGTCCACGTCGCCGGTGGACAGGCGTTGCAGCAGGGCGGTCGCGCCCGGCCCCGCGACCTCGATGCGCTTCAGCGCGGTCATGTCGTACATCGCGACCGTCTCGCGGGAGGCCCGCGCCTCGGCCGCCACGATCGGCGACCAGTGCCGCGACGCCCAGTCGCCGGGGTCGGGGATGTCGTGGCCGTCGAGCAGGCGCGCGTTCGCCTCATACCACTGCGGGCGCTCCCAGCCGGACGCCTCCAGGAAGTACGCCCCCAGCTCGCGCTGCCGGGCGTGGAAGGGGCTGGTGCGCAGCGGGCGCAGGTTCGCCGGGGGCTCCAGCGGGTGGATGATGTCGTAGACCTCGACGTAGTTCTGGCAGTCACGGGCGAGCACGTACTCGGGGGCGAGCTGGTGCCGCTCGAACCGGTTGACGTCGCACTCGTGCAGGTCGAACGACGAGCAGTGGCCCCGGGCGAGCCATTCGGCCACGGCCCGGCCCACGCCCGCGGAGTGGGTCACCCAGACGGCCTCGGCCACCCAGAAGCCCTTGACCTCGGCCGACTCGCCCAGCAGCGGCATGTTGTCCGGCGTGAACGAGAAGAGCCCGTTGATGCCCTCCTCGACCTTCGTCTCCCGCGTGCCGGGCAGCAGCGAGAGGGTGTCGGCCCACGCGGGGGCGAAGTCGTCCTCGGTGAACCGCAGGACAGACGGCATGACCTCGGCGGCGTCGACGGAGGCGATCTCGTCGGCGTCGATCGGCAGCGGCCGGTGGCCGTAGTAGCCGACGCCGAGCCGGTCGAACCGCTCCCGGTAGTAGAGGTCGCCGTCCTGGTGCCGCAGGATGGGCCGGACCGCCTCCTGCTCCTGCCCGCGCAGCTCGGGCACCGGACCCGTCCAGGCGAGCTGGTGGGCGAGCGGGGTGAGCGGGAGCTCCATGCCGGCCATCCGGGCGACCCGCGGGCCCCAGATGCCCGCGCAGCAGACCACGACGTCGGCCGGGAGGTCGCCGCCGGAGGTGACCACGCCGGTGACCCGGCCGTCCTCGACGCGGACGTCCAGCACCTCGTGCCGTTCGAGCACCCGGACGCCCCGCTCCCGCGCCGCGGCGAGCTGCACCTCGACGGCGCGCACGGCCGCGGCCAGGCCGTCGGTGGGCACGTAGAGGCCGCCGAGCACGCGGTCGGCGTTCAGTAGCGAGTGGCGCTCGACGCACTCGGCGGGGGTGAGCAGGCGGGCGTCGAGGCCCCAGGCGACGGCCCAGCCGTGGCGGCGGCGCAGCTCGGCGAGCCGCTCCGGCGTGGTGGCCACCTCAAGGCCCCCCACCTGGAGGAAGCAGCCGAGCGCGGTCAGCTTCTCGACGGTGTAGCGGGCCATCTCGGTCATCGTCTTGGACGAATTCGTCTGGAACACGAGGCCCGGCGCGTGGGAGGACGAGCCGCCCGTCGCGGGCACCGGGCCCTGGTCGACGACGGTGACGCGGTCCCATCCCATGGCCGACAGCTCGTCGGCGAGGGCCGCCCCGACGACGCCGGCTCCGATGATGACGACGCGCGGGCCTGCCATACACACCTCCGTCGTTGCGCATTCCGAAACGACATGCGCTTTCCGCAACAATGTCCCCCGTATGCCCCGGGCCTGTCAACAAACCGGGCCTGTCAACACAGAAAGCCGGGAGCGTCCTCGGTGAGGACGCTCCCGGATATTTCCTGGCTGTTTCCGGACGCTCGCGCACGCTCGCGCACGCGGTCAGGGGCGGAACCAGTGCTGCGGCTTCGGGTCGATGTTCTGCCAGACGTGCTTGATCTCGCGGTACTCGTTCAGGCCGGTCGGGCCGAGCTCCCGGCCCACGCCGGACTGCTTGAAACCGCCCCACTCGGCCTGCGGCACGTACGGGTGGTAGTCGTTGATCCAGACCGTGCCGTGCCGCAGCCGCCCGGCCACCCGCTGGGCCCGGCCCGCGTCGCGGGTCCACACCGCGCCCGCCAGGCCGTAGTGGGTGTCGTTGGCCAGCCGCACGGCCTCGTCCTCGTCGTCGAAGCGCTCCACGGTCAGCACGGGCCCGAACGACTCCTCCCGGACCACCCGCATGTCCGGGCGGCACTCGTCGAGGACCGTCGGCGGATAGAAGTTGCCGGGGCCGGGCAGCCGCTCGCCGCCGCAGCGGAGCACGGCGCCCTCCGCGACGCCCGCGGCCACGTACTCCTCGATCTTGGCCAGGTGGCCGGCCGAGATGAGCGGGCCGGAGTCGGCCTCCGGGTCGAACGGGCCGCCGAGCCTGATCCGCCCGGCCCGCCGTACGACCTCGCCCACGAACGCGTCGTGCAGGGAGTCCTCGACGAGGAGGCGGGCGCCGGCCGAGCAGACCTGACCGGAGTGGAGGAAGACGGCCGTGAGCGCGTGGTCGACGGCGGCCTCCACGTCGGCGTCGGCGAAGACGATGTTGGGGTTCTTGCCGCCGAGCTCCAGCGCGACCCGCTTCACGGTCCCCGCCGCCGCGGCCATGATCCACCGTCCGGTGGACAGGCCGCCGGTGAACGACACCAGGTCGACGTCCGGGTGCTCGGCCAGCGGCGCGCCCGCTTCGGGGCCCGCGCCCAGCACCAGGTTGGCCACGCCGGGCGGCAGCCCGGCCTCCTCCAGCAGGCGCATCAGCAGGATGGAGGTCGACGGGGTGAGCTCGCTCGGCTTCAGCACGAACGTGTTGCCCGCGACCAGTGCGGGCGCCACCTTCCACGACGCCTGCAGCAGCGGGTAGTTCCACGGCGTGATGAGCCCGCAGACGCCGACCGGCTCGTACACGATCCGGCTGATCACGTCGGCGCGGCCGGTGTCGACCACCCGGCCCGCGTCCGTGCCCGCGATCCCGCCGAAGTAGCGGAAGCACCGCACGACGTCGTCGACGTCGTACTCGCTCTCGACCAGCCGCTTGCCGGTGTCGGTCGACTCCGCGACGGCGATCTCCTTGCGGTCGCGCTCCAGCAGGGCGGCGAGGCGCAGCAGCAGGGCGCCGCGCTCCACCTCGGGGGTGCGCGGCCACGGCCCCTCGTCGAACGCCCGGCGGGCCGCCGCGATCGCCCGTTCCGTGTCGGCCCGGGTCGCCTCGGAGACGGTCGCGACGACCGAGCCGTCCGCGGGCGAGACGAGGTCGCGGGTGCCGCCCTCGGCCGGTTCGTCCCACCGGCCGTCGATGTACAGGTCCTTCACGTGCCCGCCCTCACTCGCCGGTCTTCCGGTGCCGGTAGAACTCCACGTGCTCGGCGGGCAGCGGAGTGTTGCCCAGGATCAGGTCGGCCGCCTTCTCGGCGACCATCATGACCGGGGCGTAGATGTTGCCGTTCGTGACGTACGGCATGACGGAGGCGTCCACGACCCGCAGGCCGTCCAGCCCGTGCACCCGCATGGTGAGCGGGTCGACGACCGACATGCCGTCGACGCCCATGCGGGCCGTGCAGGAGGGGTGCAGCGCGGTCTCGCCGTCCCTGGCCACCCAGTCGAGGATCTCCTCGTCGGTCTCCACGCCCGGCCCGGGGGACAGCTCCCCGCCGTTGAACTCGGCCATCGCGGGCTGGTTGAGGATGTTCCTGGCCACCCGGACGGCCTCGACCCACTCGCGCCGGTCCTGCTCGGTGGACAGGTAGTTGAACCGCAGGGCCGGCTTCTCCCGCGGATCCGTGCTCTTGATCTTCACGGAGCCGCGGGCGTCGGAGTACATGGGGCCGATGTGCACCTGGTAGCCGTGCCCGCCGGCCGGCGAGCTGCCGTCGTACCGTACGGCCACGGGCAGGAAGTGGAACATCAGGTTGGGGTAGTCGACGTCGTCGTTGCCCCGGACGAACCCGCCGGCCTCGAAGTGGTTGGTCGCCCCGGGGCCCTTGCGCAGGAACAGCCACTGCGCGCCGACCCACGGCCGGTTGCGCCACTTCATCGCGGGCTGCAGCGACACCGGCTTCTCGCAGGCGTACTGGATGTAGACCTCCAGGTGGTCCTGGAGGTTCTCGCCGACGCCGGGCAGGTCGTGGACCACGTCCACGCCGAGCGCCTTGAGCGCGGCCGCGTCGCCGACGCCGGACAGTTGCAGCAGCTGTGGGGAGTTGATGGCGCCGCCGCAGAGGATGACCTCGCCGGCCCGGACCGTCGTGCCGTTGTACTCGACGCCCACGGCCCGGGTGCCCTCGAACAGGATCTTGGTGACGAAGGCCCGGGTCTTCACCTCCAGATTGGGCCGGTTCATGACCGGGTGGAGGTACGCGCGGGCGGCCGACAGCCGGCGGCCCCGCCGGACGTTGCGGTCGAAGGGCGCGAAGCCCTCCTGCCGCACGCCGTTCACGTCGTCGGTCAGGGGGTAACCGGCCTGCTGCACGGCCTCGAAGAAGGCCCCGAAGAGCGGATTGGTCGCCGGCCCGCGCTCAAGGACCAGCGGGCCGTCGTGCCCGCGCATCGCGTCGCCGGGAGCGGCGGCCAGGCAGTTCTCCATGCGCTTGAAATAGGGCAGGCAGTGGGCGAAGTCCCAGGTCTCCATGCCCGGATCGGCGCCCCAGCGCTCGTAGTCGAGCGGGTTGCCACGCTGGAAGATCATCCCGTTGATGCTGCTCGACCCGCCCAGCACCTTGCCCCGGGCGTGGTAGATCCGGCGGCCGTTCATGTGCGGCTCGGGCTCGGACTCGTATTTCCAGTCATAGAAGCGGCTGCCGATGGGGAAGGTCAGCGCCGCGGGCATGTGGATGAAGACGTCCCAGAGATAGTCGGGCCGTCCCGCCTCCAGCACGAGCACCCGGTTGGACGGGTCGGCGGACAGCCGGTTCGCCAGGGCACTGCCCGCCGAACCCCCACCGACTATCACAAAGTCGTACATGTCTGCCTCCCGGGCAGGATGATATTGCTATGCGCAATAGAGTGCAGCATCCGCAACGCCCGGCCGCCGCCGGTCCCGGGTACAGTCCCGTTATGGACCCGGTTATGGATGACGAATCCGCGAGCACGCGCTCGGAGACGACCGGTGGCGTCCAGTCCGTGGATCGAGCCGTCACAATTCTGGAAATCCTGTCGCGGCAGGGCGAGGCGGGCGTCAGCGAGATCGCCCTGGAGCTCGGGGTGCACAAGTCGACCGCGTTCCGGCTGCTCGGCGCGCTGGAGACACGGGGCCTCGTCGAGCAGGCCGAGGAGCGCGGCAAATACCGGCTCAGCTTCGGGATCATTCGCCTGGCCGGCGGCGTCGCGGCGCGGCTCGACCTCACCCAGCAGGGCCGTCCCGTCTGCCGCAGGCTGGCCGGGGAGATCGGCGAGACCGTCAACCTCGCCGTCGTCCGGTCGCACTACGCCGTCAACCTCGACCAGGTGCGCGGGCCGTCCGCGGTGACCGCGCACAACTGGGTGGGCCAGCTCACGCCCCTGCACGCCACCTCCAGCGGCAAGGTCCTGCTCGCCCACCTCGACGAGCGGCACCGTGACCGGCTCATCTCCGAGGCCGGCCTGCGGTCGTACACCCCCCACACCGTCACGTCCGGGGACGTCCTGCGTGAACAACTCGACGAGGCCCGCCGCCTGGGGTACGCGGTCACCGTGGAGGAGTACGAGATCGGGCTGAACGCCATCGCCGCGCCCATCCGGTCGTACGAGGGCGAGGTCGTGGCGGCCGTCAGCGCCTCCGGCCCGGCGTACCGGTTCAGCGAGGACCGCATGCGTGAGCTCGCGCCCATGCTGATCGCGGGCGCCGACGACATCAGCCGCCACCTCGGCTACGCGGGCTGAGCCGCAGGGCGTCGCCGGCTTCCCGAGGCCAGAGCCGGCCGGTCAGGGTGAGCCGGTCGGGTGAGCCACTCGGGACCAGCCGACACGGCCAGCCGATCACAGCCGGTCGATCACAGCCAGCCGGTCAGGCAGGCCGTCCAGACGAGGGCCGCCGTCAGGGCCGCCGCGGCGAGGACCGTCCGCAGCCGGGCCGGCCAGGCGGGTCTGAGGACCAGTGCGAGCACGAGTGACAGGGCGAGGCCCGCCCAGTCCTGCCAGGGGTGCCCCCACTCCACGCCGGTGCAGCACTCGCCGTCCTGGCCGGTAACGAGCGCCGTCACGGCGGGCACGAGCTGTGCCTGGAGCAGCAGGGCGCCGGACAGGTCCCCCGCCACGTCCCGGCGCCGGGTGAGACAGGCGAGCACGGCCCCCGCCGCGGGCGCGACCAGCACCCAGGCGTTCAGCGGGCTGAAGAGGCCGGACACCAGCGCGTTGGGCGTGCCCCGGAGCGCGGAGACCGTGACGTCGCCGGCGACCGCGGCGGCCGTGACGATGAGCCCGTGGACCGCCGCCCGCGCGACGGTCGGCGCCGGCCGCCCGGCCGCGACCACCACCAGGAAGTACGCGAACCTGAAGAAGAACGACGAGGCGACCAGGGCCGCATTGGGCCAGTCGCCGCCGGGGTAGGCGAGCGTGCCGCTCAGCGCGCCGAGCAACAGCCCCGCTGCCGCGTACCGCGGAACGACTCCCACGCGGCGACCTCCTCGGCCCAGTTGCGGCGGAAGTCGAAAATTGAGCCTTCCGCCCCCTTGTTAGAACGTGATTCACTTTACCCGTTTCGATCACGCTTTCATCGAGAGCCGGAGATCCCTGCATGCGCAACGCCCTACTTCGGCGTGCCGTTTTCGCGGGCGGCGTCGCCGCCCTGGCCCTGACCGCGCTCCCCTCGGTCAGCGCTACCGCCGACCCGGTCCCGATGGTCGAGGTCTTCACCGACGACCCATACGCCAACGTGACCGCCCCCGACTACAAGCTGAGCTACGCGCTCAAGGAGGCGGAGGCGCGGGCCCTGGCGAAGCCCGACCAGTACGCCCAGCCGTACGTGCAGTCCGGCGCCCTCTACATTCCCGTGACCAGCCAGGACGTGGTCTCCGAGGCGAGCCAGCCGGTGAGCCTCCCGCCCGAGCTCACCCCGCCCGACGACGGCAGCGGCGACCCGGCGGGCGTGCCCGACCCGGTCGACAAGGACGCCGTCCCGGTCAGCGAGCCGACCGCCGCGGCGACGCGGAGCGCCAGCGCCGAGCAGAAGCAGGCGGCCGCGCTCGCGGAGGCCACGAGCGCCGGCGCGAAGCTCGCGACCCAGTCGGCCCAGGCCGCCTCACCCGCGGTGACGAACCCCTGGATCGTCTACCCCAAGGTCCGGGTCGTGGCCCACAGCATCACGCAGCTCAACGCGTTCAAGGACGAGGTGCTGACCCTCGGCGCCGACGTGCTGCCGGGCGCCGCCCAGCTGCTCACGTCCACGATCCAGCCGGAGCGCGACCGCGTCCTCCTGGAGTCGACCCTCGCCTCCGACGAGCTGCGGGCCGCCCTCGCGGCCCGGTACGGCGCCGACGCCATGGCCATCCGCCTCGTGTCCGACCCGGGTGAGGTCCAGCCGTCCTCGGGACGCTGGGACGACGGCCATGTCGGCGGCTTCTACGGCGGCGCCCACATCGACACGTCGGTCGGCGGCTGCACCGACGGCTTCTCCTGGTATTCGGGCAGCACGAGGTACATGCTGACCGCCGGTCACTGCACCACCCTCGGCGGCTCGGTGTGGACGTCGGCCGAATACCTCGGCAACGTCGCCGAGGACACCTTCGCCAACGGCTCGGGCACCGTCTACATCAACGGGCAGAGCACCTACCACGGCGACCTGTCCCTCATCAAGATCACCGGCAGCTACTACGGCGCGCCGCGCATCTACGTCGGCGGCAAGACCAGCAAGACGAGCCGGCCGGTCAGCGCCATGTGGTCGCGCCGCGCCGACTACGGTGACCAGTACTGCACCGGCGGCGCGATGGCCGGAGAGCTGTGCGGATGGAAGGTCAACGCGCTCCGGATCAACTTCAAATGGAGCGACGGCCGGATCACCAAGAACATGATCCGCGGCCGCAAGCAGGGCCAGTGCATCATCAAGGGTGACTCCGGCGGCCCCGTGTACACCGTGACCTCGGCCGGCAACGTCGTCGCCAAGGGCATCCAGAGCGGCAAGGGCGGCGGTGGCTCCGACAACTGGGGCGGCGCCCTCGACCCGTGCATCGACACGTTCACTGACATCTGGGAGGCCTACTACGGCTTCCCCGGGTTCCTCAGCACGACCTGACGTGAGGAAGCGGGCGGGCGCCCGATATGGGTGCCCGCCTTTTTGGGACGTGTTGCAGTGAGGCAAGCTTCGGTGAAACGCGTTTCAGCTCACGCCAGGCTCCGATCTAGTCCGTGCCGAGCCGCTCGAGCACCCACTCGTGGAAGCCGCCGATGTGGTGCTCGGTCGGCACGAGCACGCCGCCCCGGGCATACGCGCGCGAGCCCATGGCGGGCTGGCACCGCTCGCAGGCGTCGAAGTCCTGCACGTTGACGCGGTGGAACAGTTCGATCGACGCGCTGAGGTCGCGACCGCCGTCGACCACGTCCTGGCGGAACAACCAGTCGCACTCGACCACGGTCTGATCGATCGCGACGGGGAAGATCCGGTGCAGGATCACGTGGTCCGGCACCAGGTTGATGAAGGTCAGCGGCTTGACGGTGAGGCCGTAGTAGCGGCGGTCCTGGCTCTCCGCGACCCCGGGGATGCGTTCGGCGCCGGGGGAGCCGTCCACGGTGAAGCCCTGGACGTCCGCGCCGAACTCCGCGCCGTGGCCGACGTACAACTGCGTGGCGAGTCCCTCGGCGAACTCCGGCAGCACCTCGGTGAGCTCCGGGTGGATCGTCGCGCAGTGGTAGCACTCCATGAAGTTCTCGATGATGAGCTTCCAGTTGGCCCGCACGTCGTAGACGACCCGCTTGGCCAGCGCGAGATCCTCCATGCCGTAGTTGTGGATGGAGCCGAGGTCGCCGAGCCTGGAGACGACCTGGGCCTGCACCTCGTCCTCGAACGGCTCGGGCTCGTCGGCCAGACACACCCACACATACCCGAGCCATTCACGCACGTGCACCTTCACCAGGCCGAACTCGACCCGGTCGATGTCGGGCATCTTCGTCAGGTTCGGCGCCGCGATCAGCTTGCCGTCGAGGTCGTACGTCCAGGCGTGGTACGGGCACTGGAACGCCCGCCTGACCTGGCCGGACTCCTCCGTGCAGATACGGGCGCCGCGGTGCCGGCAGACGTTCAGGAACGCACGGACCGACCCGTCCTTCGAGCGGGTGACGAGCACGCTCTCCCGTCCGATCCGGACAGTACGGAACGCGCCCGGCTTGTCCAGATCGGCCGCCCGGACGGCGCAGACCCACATCCGCTCGAATATCCGCGACTGTTCGAGCGTGAAGACGGTCTCGTCCGTGTAGTAGTGGCCCGGGAGGGTGGCGATCACGCTCGGGGGCAGGCTGTTCGTGGTCATTCCGCCTCCCTCTCGGGCCGTCGGGTAGCCGTCGCCGTTGGCTCGTTCACCTGATCTCCTTGTCCCTCGGCGCGGCCGGGCTCGTCCCGGCGGCGGCCGAGACGCTCATCGGGCGCCGGCGGGCTCGATCCGGCGCCGCCACCGGCCGAACGGGCGTACCCGGTCGACGGCCAGCACGGCGGTGGCCCGGCCGTCCCGGCGGTAGACCGCGAGGAAGCTGCGGGCGTCCACGTCGCCCTCCTCCACCGTCACCTCGTCCGCCGGGCCGGCGTGCCCGGCGAACTGCACGCGCAGGCCGTACTGGTCCGACCACAGGTACGGCGGCTCGGGCGCGCCCGGCTCGGCCGCACCGCCGGACAGCAGGGTGCGCGCCGCCGTCTCCGGCCGCCGCACGGCGCCCGTCCAGTGCTCGACCCTGTGGTGGCGGCCCAGCCCGGGGTCGTACCAGGCGGCGCAGTCGCCGACCGCGACGACGCCGGGCAGGTTCGTGGCGCCGCCCGCGTCGCAGCGCACGCCGCCGCCCGAGCCGCCCGAGGAGCCACCGGGGTCACCGGAGTCACCGCACAGGTCGACGCCGCTGCCGGCCAGCCAGCCGACGGCCGGGCTTGCTCCGATGCCGGCCAGCACCACGTCAGCCGGGAGGCTCCGGCCGTCGTCCAGCAGCACGCCGTCCACCCGGTCGCCGCCGGTCACCGCCCGTACGGCGACGCCGCACAGCACGCGCACGCCCCGGTCCTCGTGCAGCCCGGCGAGCGCGTGGCCCATCCGGGAGCCGAGCGCGCGGGCGGACGGCGCGGGCGCGATCTCCACGATGGTCACGTCGAGGCCGAGCGAGTGGGCGGTCGCCGCGACCTCCGCGCCGACGAAACCGGCGCCGACCACCACCAGCCGCCGGCCGGGGACGAGGTCGGCCCGCAGCGCGCGAGCGTCGTCGAGGGTGCGCAGCGTGTGGACGCCGGGAAGGTTCCAGGGGAGCGACCTGGCCGTGGCGCCGGTCGCGATCACGACGCCGTCCGCGGCGACGGACGTGCCGTCGCCCAGGGTGACGGCGTATCCGGCGGAACCACGCGGGGTGAGGCCGGCGGCCGGGACACCCAGGCGCCACTCGGCGCCGAGGTCCTCGCCGGCGTCCTCCAGGGCGAGATCGGCCTCGGTCATCGTGCCGGCCAGGAACTCCTTCGACAACGGCGGCCGGTCGTACGGCCGATGGGGCTCGGCGCCGATCAGGGTGAGCCGGCCGTCGAAACCCTGCTCGCGCAGCGCGCGTGCGGCCCACAGGCCGGCCAGCGAGGCGCCGACGACCGCGACGGATCTCACGCCCGCCCCGGCGTCCGCAGGCCAGGCGGCAGGTTGGGCGGCAGCTCGGACGGCACGACGTGGACCATCCCGTCCTCCACCACGACCCCGTGGGTCCGCACCGGCAGCTTGGCCGGCGGCGCGTCCACCTGCCCGGTGCGCAGGTCGAAGCGCGAAGCGTGCAGCGGGCACTCGACCTCGCAGCCCTCCAGCCACCCGTCGGCCAGTGACGCGTCCTGGTGGGTACAGGTGTCGTCCACGGCGTACAGCTCGCCGTCCTCCGTGTGAAACACGGCGATCGGCGGGTCGGTGTCGAGCCGGACGGCCTCGCCCCGGGGAAGGGCCGAGAGCGGACACGCAGGGATCATTCGGTGGTCCCCTGTTTCGTTAAGCGGAACTTGCAGCGCTATACGCAACAGGGTGGGGCCGGTCGGATTCGCTGTCAAGAGGCGACAAATCGGGCTAATCGTGTTATCGGCGCGCGCAGGGGCCTTGCCCGCGTCGCGGCCGCCGTCCGAGGATGAGGACCCGCCCAGCCGGAGCACCCGGCCCACCCGCTCAACCCGGCGAGCCGGCCATCCGGCACTGTGGAGGGGCAGACCACGTGGAGGCAGAGACCATGCGTATCGTCATCCCGCTGTTCCCCGGTTTCACGGCGCTCGACGTCGTCGGGCCGTACGAGGTGCTCCGCATGCTGCCCGGGGTGGAGGTGGTGTTCGCCGCGACGGCGCCGGGACCGGTGCGCGACGGAGCCGGCTTCGCGGCGCTGACGGCCGGCGCGGCGTTCGCCGACGTCGAGTCCGCCGACGTCCTGCTCGTGCCCGGCGGCCCCGGGGCCCGACGCGGTGTCGCCGACGAGGACCTGGTCGGCTGGATCCGCCGCGTGCACGCGTCCACGACCTGGACCACGTCGGTCTGCACCGGGGCCCTGCTGCTCGGCGCGGCCGGCCTGCTCGCCGGGCTGACCGCCACCACCCACTGGGGCGCGGCCGAGCTGCTGGAGTCGTACGGCGCCGTGTACACGGAGCGGCGGGTGGTGACCGAAGGCAAGATCGTGACCGCGGCCGGTGTGTCGGCCGGTATCGACATGGCCCTCACGCTGGCCGCCGCCATCGCCGGGCCGACCGCGGCCCAGGCGTTCCAGCTGGCCGTCGAGTACGACCCGCGGCCGCCCTTCGACGCGGGCTCGTACGCCAAGGCGCCGCAGGAGGCCAAGGACTATCTGGCCGCGCGCCGCTGATCGGCTCACCTCGGAGACGGAACTCACCTCGGAGACAGAGCTCGCCTCGAGACGACGCTCACCTCGGGATGACGTCGGAGAGGAACGCGTGGTCGCGGCGCAGTTCAGGGTCGGCGACGCCGTGCCACCAGCGCGCGATGTCCGCCCAGCCGGGCGCCGCGAGCGCCCCGCCGGCACGCCGTACGGACAGCGCGGCGGACAGGTTGGCGAACCTCAGCCGGTGGACGAGGGGCCAGCCCGCGAGCGTGGCGGCCACCAGCCCGGCGCCGAAGACGTCGCCGGCCCCGGTCGGGTCGACCGCCTCGACGGGGAGGCCGGGCACCCGCGCCCGTTCGCCCGTCCCGGAGTCGACGGCCATCGCGCCCCCGGCTCCGCAGGTGACGACCGCCACGGGCACCAGCTCGGCCAGCTTCGCCAGCGCCGCTTCGGGGGTCTCGGTCCGGGTGTAGCGCATGGCCTCGTACGCGTTCGGCATGAAGGCGTGACACCCGGACAGGCGGTCGAGCGTCTCGGCCGGCCACTCCCGCGCGGGGTCCCAGCCGAGGTCCGCGAAGATCAGCCCGCTGGCGGGGACGGGCTCGGCCTCCAGGTGCACGATCGACGCGCGGGCCCGGGGCGGGCCGCCGGACACGCCGCAGGGCGGCGGCGTTCCGTGGGTCACCAGCGCCCGGTCCCCGTCGTACGCGAGCGAGACGGTCACGGGCGTGCTCCAGCCGGGCAGGCGGCGCGACGGGGCCAGGTCGACGCCCTCCGATTCGAGGGCCGCCCAGCAGAGCCGTCCGTACGGATCGTCCCCGAAGGCGGCCGCGAGCGACGCGCGCAGCCCGAGCCGTGCGAGGGCCACGGCGAAGTTGGCGATGCCGCCGGGCCCCGACGACATGCCCGAGGTCCACGTCTCCGCGCCCGGCCGGGGCGGGTCCGCCAGCCCGGTGAAGACCAGGTCGTGGAAGAGCCGTCCGGACAGGAACACGTCCGCGTCTGCCCCCATGTCGGGTTCCTACCGTGGTCACGGCCGTTTGACGCCTCCCGCGATAGGGTCGCTGACGTGCTCGGCGACCGACGGCACGCGGGCCGGGGCGTGCGGCTGACCGTCCTCGGCGGCGGGGGCTTCCGCGTGCCCCTGCTCTACCGGGCGCTCCTGGGCGACCGGGGGAGAGGCACGGTGGCCGAGGTCGTGCTGCACGACCCCGACGCCTCGCGGACCGCCGCGATCGCCCGCGTGCTCGCCGAGCAGGCGGCGGGCGTCCCGGACGCCCCGGCAGTCCGCGTGATCAGCGACCTCGACGAGGCGCTCACCGGCGCCGGCTTCGTCTTCTCCGCGATCCGCGTGGGCGGGCTCGCCGCCCGCGCCGTGGACGAGCGGGTGGCCCTGAGCGAGGGCGTGCTCGGCCAGGAGACGGTGGGCGCGGGCGGCATCGCGTACGCCCTGCGCACGCTGCCGGTCACCGACCGGATCGCCCGCCGGGTGGCCGCGCTCGCCCCGGACGCCTGGGTGGTCAACTTCACCAACCCGGCCGGGATCGTGACGGAGGCCATGTCACGCCACCTCGGCGACCGCGTCATCGGCGTCTGCGACTCGCCGGCCGGGCTGGGTCGCCGGGTCGCGCTCGCCCTCGGGGCCGACCCGGCCGCCGTCCGGCTCGACTACGCCGGACTCAACCATCTCGGCTGGCTGCGCGCCGTCCACCTGGACGGGCACGACCTGCTGCCGGGGCTGCTCCGGGACGACGAGGCCCTGACGTCGTTCGAGGAGGGACGGCTCTTCGGCGCCGAGTGGCTGCGCGCGATCGGCGCCGTCCCCAACGAGTATCTGCACTACTACTACTTCAACCGGGAGGCCGTGGAGGCCGCGCGGGCCGCGCCGCTGACGCGCGGCGCCCTGGTCGCCGAGCAGCAGCGGCGTTTCTACGCGCGGACCGGGGGCTCCGCGCTGGAGGAGTGGGAGAGCGCCCGGCTGGCGCGGGAGGCCACCTACATGGCGGAGAACCGCCGGGCGATGGGCGCGTGCGAACGCGATCCGCGCGACCTGGCCTCGGACGGCTACGAGGGGGTCGCCCTCGCACTCATGCGGGCCATCGCGCTGGACGAGCGCGCCACGCTCATCCTCAACGTGCGCAACCGCGGTTCGATCGCGGCCCTCGACCGGGACGCCGTGGTGGAGGTGCCCTGCGTCGTGGACGGCGGCGGCGCCGGGCCCAAGGCCGTGGAGCCGCTGGCCGATCACGCCCTGGGCCTGGTCACCACGGTCAAGGCGGTCGAGCGGGCGGTCATCGAGGCGGCGTTCACCGGCTCGCGCCGGGCGGCCCTGCGCGCGCTGGCCGTCCACCCCCTGGTCGGCTCGGTTACGCTCGCCGCACGGCTGCTGGACCGCTACGAGAGTGAGCTTCCCCAGCTCGGCTACCTTCGCGGAAGGAACTGACCCATGCACGATGACCGCGAGCTCGTCGAGGCGCGCATCGACCGGGTGCTGCGGCAGCGCGTCGCACCGGCCGTCCATGCCGAACGGGTGCCGCTGGAGCTGGCGGCCTGGCACGTTCCCGACGAGCCCGTGCCGGTCGCGGAGGCGCTGGCCGCCCGCTACGAGCCGTTCGCGCCCGGCACCCCATGGGGGCGGCCGTGGTCGACCACCTGGCTGCGGGCGACCGGCACCGTGCCGCCCGAGTGGGCCGGACGGCGGGTCGAGGCGATCTTCGATCTCGGCTTCGTGAGCCCCTGGCCCGGCGGCCAGGCCGAGGCGCTGGTGTACGACCTGGACGGCCGGCCGCTCAAGGGGATCGAGCCGCGGAACCAGTACGTGCCCGTCGCCGATCCCAGCGTGGGCGGTGAGCGGGCCGGCCTGCTGCTGGAGATGGCCGCCAACCCCGACATCCTGAGCGGCGGATTCATCCCGACACCGCTGGGCGACAAGGCCACGGCCGGCGACGCGCCGCTCTACCGCCTCGCGTACGCCGACCTGGCCGTCCTCGACGAGAACGTCTGGCACCTGTCTCTCGACATCGAGGTGCTCAGGGAGCTCATGGCCGAGCTGCCCGTCGACAGCCCGCGCCGGCACGAGATCCTCCGGGCGCTTGAACGCTGCATGGACGAGATCGACCTCCAGGACGTGCCGGGAACGGCCGAGCGGGCCCGCGCGCCGCTCGCCGGCGTGCTGTCGTCTCCCGCCCACGCCAGCGCCCACATCGTCTCCGCCACCGGGCACGCGCACATCGACAGCGCCTGGCTGTGGCCCATCCGCGAGACGCAGCGCAAGAACGGCCGCACCTTCGCCAACGTCACGGCCCTGGCCGGCGACTACCCCGAGCTGGTGTTCTCCGGGCCGCAGGCCCAGCAGTACGCCTGGGTCAAGGAGCGCTACCCGGAGATCTTCGAGCGGATCCGCGAGGCGGTCGCGAAGGGACGGTGGGTTCCGGTCGGCGGCATGTGGGTCGAGGCCGACGGCAACCTGCCGGGCGGCGAGGCGCTGGCCCGGCAGCTCGTGCACGGCAAGCGCTTCTTCATGGACGAGCTCGGCGTGGAGTGCCGCGGCGTCTGGCTGCCCGACTCCTTCGGCTACACCGCCGCCTACCCGCAGATCGCCCGCCTGGCCGGCATGGACTGGGTCCTCACCCAGAAGATCTCGTGGAACCAGACCAACAAGTTCCCCCACCACACCTTCTGGTGGGAGGGCATCGACGGCACCCGGATCTTCACGCACTTCCCGCCCGCAGACACCTACAACGGCTCCTTCGAGGGCCGTGAGCTGGCCCACGCCGTGCGCAACTACGCCGAGAAGGGCGCGGGCGTCCGGTCCCTGCTGCCGTTCGGGCACGGCGACGGCGGCGGCGGCCCCACCCGCGAGATGCTGGAGAAGGCCCGCCGCCTGCGCGACCTCGAAGGCTCGCCGCGGGTGGTGATCGAGGACCCCAACGCGTTCTTCGCCGCGGCCATGGCCGAGCAGCCCGACGCGGCCGTCTGGTCCGGCGAGCTGTACCTGGAGCTGCACCGCGCCACCTACACCAGCCAGGCGCGGACGAAGGCGGGCAACCGGCGCGGCGAGCACCTGCTCCGCGAGGCGGAGCTGTGGTGCTCGGCCGCGGCCGTGCACGCCGGGTTCCCCTATCCCTACGACGATCTCGACCGCCTGTGGAAGGTCGTCCTGCTGCACCAGTTCCACGACATCCTGCCGGGCAGCTCGATCGCGTGGGTGCACCGCGAGGCCGAGGCCACGTACGCCCGGGTGCGGGCCGAGCTTGAAACGATCACCCAGGCCGCCGCCGCGGCGCTGACCGGGGGCCTGATCGGGGCGCCGGCCGGGCCGGGGCGGGGCGCGTGGGTGCTCAACGCCGGCCCCGAGGCCCGCGCCGAGGTGGTGACCGTGCCCGCCGAGCTGGTCGAGGGGGCCGGGCTCGCCGGCGGGGCCGGTCAGCCGCTTACCGACGGGTCGGCCGCGGTCTTCGCGGTGGTGCCCGGCTCGGGCGCCGTACGGCTCGGCGGTCCGGCTGAGCCCCCGGCGCCCGTGACGGTCGACGGAACGACGATGGACAACGGCCTGGTCAGGGTGGAGATCGACGAGTCGGGCCTGTTCACCTCGGTGAGAGACCTGGTCGCGGACCGCGAGGTGCTGGCGCCCGGCTCCCGGGGAAACCTGCTGCAACTGCACCAGGATCTCCCCAACCGCTGGGACGCCTGGGACGTCGACCGGCACTACCTCCGGCGGCGCGTCGACCTCGTCGAGGCCGACGCGGTGACCGTGGTGGAGACCGGCCCGCTGGTCGCCGCCGTGCGGATCGAGCGGTCGTTCGGTGCCTCCCGGATCGTCCAGACCGTCCGGGTCGCGGCGGGCAGCCCCCGGATCGAGATCGAGACGGAGATCGACTGGCACGAGCGGGAGAAGATCCTCAAGGTGGCGTTCCCGCTGGACGTGCACGCCGACCGGGCGGCGGCCGAGATCCAGTTCGGGCACGTATTCCGGCCGACGCACACCAACACGAGCTGGGACGCGGCCCGCTTCGAGGTGTGCAACCACCGCTGGATCCATGTCGCCGAGCCGGGCTACGGCGTGGCGATCGCCAACGACTCCACCTACGGGCATGACGTCGGCCGTACCACCCGGCCCGACGGCGGGACCACCACGACGGCCCGGCTCAGCCTGGTGCGGGCGCCCCGGATGCCCGACCCCGAGGCCGACCAGGGCAGCCACCGGCTGACCTACGCGCTGGTGCCGGGCGCGACCGTCGCCGACGCCGTGGCGTCGGGATACGCGCTCAACCTCCCGCTCAGGGTGACGGCTGGAGCGCCGGGTGAGGCGGCGCCGCCCGCCGGCCCCGGTATCACCCCTCTGGTGAGCACCGAGGGCTGCGCCGTCCGGGTCGAGGCGGTCAAGCTGGCGGACGACCGCTCGGGCGACGTGATCGTCCGGCTGTACGAGTCGCTCGGCGGGCGGGCCGCCACCCGGCTGCGCGCGAGCTTCCCGATCGCGTCCGTGGAGGTGGACGACCTGCTGGAACGGCCCCTACAACGACCTCAGGAACGTCCCCTGGCCGGAGCGCCGGGGCGGGAGCCGGAACGGGTGGCCCCGGCGCCCGACGCCGACGGCGCCGTCCCGCTCACGTTGCGCCCGTTCCAGGTGCTGACCCTGCGGTTGCGCCGCGCCGGCTGATCGGGCCGCCTGATCACGGTGCGACGGCCCGCCCGCGCCACGAACGGACGCCGGGCGGGCCGTGTGAGGACGGGCCGGGTGTAGAAGGGAATCAGGCGCTGGCCGCCACCCGGCCGCGGACCTGGAGGGCCGTGAGGAGCCCGACGACGACGGTGACGCCGCCCGCGATCCAGGCCGTCCACGCGGCGGCGGCGTCGCCGTCGAAACCGAAGGCCCACGGCGAGACGAACAGCAGGGCGCCGAACGCGGCCGTGACCCATGAACTGGCGCCGCCCGCGCCGAGGATCGCCCACAGGGCGGACACCACGAGCAGCGCGCCGAGGAGCAGCAGGGGAGTGTTGGCCGCGGTGACGTCGCCCGCCCAGAAGAAGGTGGCGAGCACCGATACCAGGCCGGCGATGAGGGCGATGACGTCGGACAACGATCTCGTGAGATCCATCCGTGCCTCCGAACGGGGGAGATTGACCTGTTGACCCGACGGTGGGCTTGATTGACCGGCCGGTCAACACTCTCGTTCGTGAGGATTGTCTAACTACACGTGGTCGCGTGTTGTGCGGACGTCAGCGGATGAGCACCAGCCGGATCGCCTGGTCGACGGGCGCGCCGCCGCCGATCAGTTCGAGCACCCGGTGCCGGGTGTCCGGCGTGTCGAGGAGGGCGGCGATCACCGACGCCACGTCGTCGCGGGAGACCGTCCCCTTGGGCAGTGGCGGATCGGCCAGCGTGACCAGGCCGGTGCCCGGCTCGTCGGTCAGCCCGCCGGGCCGCAGGATCGTCCAGTTGAGCTCGCGCGACCGCAGGTCGTCCTCCGCGGCGGTCTTCGCCGCGATGTAGGCCGTCCAGACCTCGTCGGCGCCGGGGGCGACCGGCGATCCCGCGCCCATGGTGGAGATCTGGATGAAGCGCGGCACGCCCGCCCGCTCGGCCGCGTCGGCGAGCAGCACCGACGCACCCTGATCGACGGTGTACTTGCGGGCCGCCCCGCTGCCGGGGCCCGCCCCCGCGGCGAAGACGACGGCACCGGCCCCGATGAGGATCCGCGCCACCTCGTCGCGGCCGGCCCGCTCCAGGTCGCACACCACCGGCTCCGCCCCCGCCGCCGCGACGTCCGCCGCGTGATCGGGATTGCGGATCAGGCCGACCGGCGCGTCGCCGCGCGCCGACAGCAGCCGTTCCAGCCGAAGCGCGATCTTGCCGTGCCCGCCCGCGATCACCACGCGCATTCCGGTCACCTCCGTCGCGATCCTTTCACGCGAGCCCGCGGCGGCGGCGGTACGGCACGGCGAAGCCGCGGATCAGGGTTTGCGGCCGACGGCGGCGTACTGCGGCACCCGTACCGGCGCGCCGACCTCCGAGACGTCCGGACGCCAGAGTGAGCACGACACCAGACCGGGCTCCAGGAGCTCCAGACCGTGGAGGAACTGTGAGATCTCCGCGCGGCCGCGCGCCGTGATCGGCGGAGTGGCGTGCGCGTTCCAGAACGCCATGGCCTCGGCGTTCGCCTCACCGCCCAGCTCCAGGGTGGGATGAGTGAGCGCGAGGTGGCTGCCCGAGGGGACGGCGTCGAGCAGCCGGCGCACGATCGCCGCCGCCTCGCCGGTGTCGAGCACGAAGTTGAGGACGCCCAGCAGCATGACGGCCACGGGCCGGGTGAGGTCGAGGGTCGCGGCGGCCTGCCGCAGGATCTCGTCCGGATCGCGCAGGTCGGCGTGGATGTACGCGGTGGCGCCCGCCTCGGCGGAGGTCAGCAGGGCCCGTGCGTGCACCAGTACGAGCGGGTCGTTGTCGACGTAGACGACGCGCGCGTCGGGAGCCGCGCGCTGTGCGACCTGGTGCGTGTTGTCGGCCGTGGGTAGCCCGGTGCCGATGTCGAGGAACTGCCGGATGCCGGCTTCTCCCGCCAGGTGGCGTACGGCCCGCCTGAGGAAGGCGCGGTCGGCCCGGGCGACGTCGGCGATCGTGGGGAACATGCTGGCGATCCGGTCGCCGACCTCGCGGTCGGCCGCGTAATTGTCCTTCCCGCCGAGCCAGTGATTCCAGACCCGGGCGTTGTGGGCGACCTCGGGGTTGACGCGGACCGCCGCGTACGGGCCCTCGTCGGGGGCGGCAGAGCCGTCGGTCACGGCGGGCTCCCTTCCATCGTGGGTGCGATCACCATCCTGCCTTGATCTTGCCGGATCCGGCGGCCCCTCCGGGGCCGGACGCAGAGCATGACGAGCCGGTTCCGCCGGCGAGGTGACACCTGCGATTACACAAAGTGATGCTAATCTTTCCCTCGGTAATCGGTAATCGCTCCTCGTCCTGTTCCGCTCCTGCCTATGGGGATGGTCATGCTCGTCTGCGTACTCGCCGTCGTGGCGGCGGTCGGCCTGGTGGGGCTGGCCGCGTTGGTGTACCGGCTGATCGGCCGGGACACCGACCCCACCGAATCGCGGGGGGTGAGCGTCGGCCACGCCGGTTCGATGCTCTCCTCGCTGTTTCTGCTGGTGTTCGCCATCGCCGTCGTCGTACCGTGGGCGTCGGCCGACTCCGCCCGGCAGAACACCTACACCGAGGGTCAGGCCCTGGTCGAGACCTACTGGGCGGCCGCCGGGCTGCCCGCGCCCGACGCCGCTCGCGTCCAGACCGAGCTGCGCGACTACGCGAGGTTCGTGATCAGCAGGGAGTGGCCGCTCATGGCCGCAGGGAGGCTCGGCGACGAGGGCACCACCCGCCTGGAGTCCCTGCGGACGGCCGTCATGAACCTGCGCCCCACGGGGGAGGACGCGCGCGCCGCCAAGGGCCAGGTGCTCGACCGGATGAGCGATCTCTTCTCCGCCCGCCGCCAGCGCGCCGCCGACGCCAAGAGCACTCCGCCGGCCGGGGTGCTCCTGCTGACCGTCGTCACCGGTGTCGTGGTCATCGTCTTCCCGTTCCTCGCGGGCGCCCGGCCCCGCGGCCTCGCCCTGGTGCCGCTGACCCTGATGGCGATGCTGCTCGGCGTCGGGGTCTACCTCGCCCAGGACATCTCCCGTCCCTTCTCCGGTGGGCTCGCGGTCAGGCCGGACGCGTTCGTCGGCGCGATCGACGAGTTCCAGCGCATCCCGGAAGGCCGCTGACATGCGGCTCGCAGCGGCTCTGACGCTCGGGTCGGCGGGCGCGTTCGCCGCCGTCGTCGTCGCCCCCATGGCCGCCCCCGCGCTCGCGTACCCGGCGGTGGCGGCTCCCGCGGTGAAGGCACACACGGCGGCGGATCAGGACGCGCAGGACGACTCCGGCGACGCGGGCCCCGGCCTCGGCCTGGCGGTGTGCGTCGAGGTCCACCTGCTGGTGGACCTGCGCGCCGGTCTCGGCCTCGGCCGGCCGCCCTGCCGCCGACCGGCGCAGAAGGCCGCGGAGCCCCCGCCGCCGCGGCACCGGACGCCGCCGCCCCGCCCGCGTCCGGTGGCCGCCGCGCCGGCGCGCAGGCACGCTCCGCCCGCGCGTCCGCGTCCGTCGCCCACACCGTCGGCCAGCCCGGCCCCGGCCCGCACGGTCGAACGGGTGATGCGCGCCGCCGGACCGCCGCCCCGGCGGGCCAATCCGCTGGGCGCGATGGCCGTCGTCGTGATCCTCTCCGTCGTGATCGCCGCCGCGGCCGGGCTCGCCTTCGGCGCCTTCCGCTGATCCGTACGCCTGATCCGTGCGCCTGATCCGTGCGCCTGATCCGTGCGCCTGATCCGTGCGCCTGATCCGTGCGCCTGATCGGTGCGCCCGATCTGCACGGCTGATCGGCACGGCCGGGGGCGGCCTCAGTCGCGGCTCGCCAGCGCGACGACCTCCTCGGTCGTGAGCGGGCTCTTCGGGTGGTGGCTCAGGCACAGCGGCGTACGGATCTTCCGGAAGGGTGAGCCCTCGGTCGCCGCGTAGAACCGGCCGGCGCCGAGGCGCGAGATGTCCGGCACCTCGCCGCCCTTGGCGGCCGCCATCTCCCGCGCGGCGGTGATGTGGACGGGGGCGTTGAGCAGGCCGAAGAACTGGGTGGCGGCGTTGCCGGGAATCCGGTTGTGCAGCCCCTTCGGAGCCTGCGTCGCGAAGACCAGCCCCAGGCCATACTTGCGGGCCTGGGACGCGAGGGCGAGCGTGCTCTGCGTGCAGGGCGTCATCGCCCCAGACGGGGCGAACGTCTGGGCCTCGTCCATGACGAACAGCCCCCCGAGAGGGCGATCACCGGCGGGGTTCCGTTTGATCCAGGCGAACAGGGCCAGCTGCAGCTGGTTGACGAAACTCTGCCGCTGCGCGTCGCCGGCCAGCCCGGCGAGGCTGATCACCGAGACCCGGGCGCGCTTGCCCGGGGGTGGGGTGAGCAGCACACCGGGATCGACCGGCTGTCCGCCGCCGCCGAAGAGCGGGTCGATGACCATGGCCGCGTTGAGGTTCTGGGCCAGCTCGGCGGCGATGCGGAACGCTCCCTCGATCCTGCTCACGTCGTCCGGCAGCGCGGACAGCAGGTTGATCAGGCCCTGCATCCCCGTGCCGCCGCGGCGCCCGTGCAGCGTGACGGCCTCGCGCAGCACCGCCCGGCCGAGATGCGCCTTCCGCGCGGTGCCCTCCAGCTTGGCGCGGGGGATCAGCGATGCGACGGCGGCCTCCACCGCCTCCTGGAACTCGTCCTCGTCGTCGGCGACTCCGGCGAAGTCGGGCAGCGGCTGGAAGCTGACCGGCCGTCCCCTGTCGCGGCCCGGCGTCCAGACGACCACGTCGGTGCCGGCGAAGTAGTCGTCCGCCCGTCCGGCGTCGCCCGGCGCCCAGTCCGCCGGCGGCTCGGGCCACCGTTCCCCCATACGTGCGAGGTCGTTGTTGGGGTCGAGGACGATCGTCGAGACGCCCTGGAGCGCGCACTCCTCGATGAGCCGGCGGATCAGCACGGTCTTGCCCGACCCCGACCCCGCGAAGATCGCCGTGTGCTTGCGCAGCGTCTCCAGCTCGATCCGGGCCGGGGCGTCGTCGGGCACCGTCGTGCCGATCGTGAGATACGGCGAGACGTCCGGGGTGTGATGTCGCCGGGCCAGGGACGACGTGAGTGAGGGCACCCGCTCGGTCCGGGGGCCGCGCGTCCTGTCGGAGTTGGCCGTCCGGACGGCCGGGATGCGCACGGGTTCCTCGTCCGGGACCGCCGCCGGTGCGGCGACGTACGGTGCGACGGCGTCGCCCGGGCCCTCACCCGCGTCGCTCAGGGCCTCGCCGAACAGCTTGACCTCGCTGGCCGGCCGCCGGGCCGACAGCCATGCCCGCAGGTGGGCAGGCCCATCGTCGATGAGCTGCCGGAGGGCGGAGAAGATGCGCAGATCCTCCTCCACGATCCGCACCACCCGGCCACCGGCCCGTTCGAACGCGTCGAGCGCCTCCCGGGTGCGCGGGCCCTTCGCCCAGTCGTGGTTGCGCAGCACGAACAGCCGGCGCTTGGGGACCGCCGCGTCGAGCCCGGCCATGACCGAGGCCGCCTTCAGGCGGTTGAGCGCCGCGACGGGGTGGGCCGCGGCGATGGCGCGGAAGCTCCAGTGGGCCTCGTCCTCGACCAGCTCGTCGAGCGTCCGGCGCAACCGCGCGTGCAACGGCGGCTTCGCGCTGGGGAGCGGGTCGAGCCCGAAGACGCGGCCCGCCGCCTCACCCCGTTCCATGATCCAGGCCGCCAGCCCCGCGGTGAGCAGCGCCGGCATCGTCGCGTCCTCCGTCGCCGGATCGAGCGCGTCCGCCACCTGCGCCTTCGCCCGGAGCTGGGCGAACCTCACGTCGAGCGCGGCGAGCTCGTCAGCCGGCCCCGGCTCGGTTGTGAGCCGGGGCGGCGTGCGCACAACGCGGGGCACAGCGACAGGCACAGCGACAGGCCCATCCTGAGGGTCTGCGGGGACCACGGGCCCGGTCGCGCCCAGACTCTCCAGCTCACGAGCCACGCCGGTGGTCAGGCACGACCGCACGTGCTCGTCGATGCGGATGAGCAGCTGCCGGGGGGTGTACTCGGCCGCCCGCGCGAAGGCCTCGGGCCGAACGGGCCAGGTCGGGTACGGCGGGGCGAACCCGGCGGCCCGATATTGCGTGGCGAACCGTTTCTCGATCAGGGCCGCACCGGTCTCGGGGTCGGGGATCATGCCGAGCGGCAGCGTCAGGCGGAACCGGTCCCGGACGGTGCCGGTGGCCTGCTTCTGGATCAGGATCCAGGTCGAGGGCAGGCAGGAGACGACGGTGAGCGTGCGGCGGGTGACCTCGCGAAGCTCCATCAGGCCGCCCGCGACCTGCTCGACGATCAGCGCTTCACGCCAGGCGTCGCTCCCGGTGCCCGGGACGACGCTGATGGAGCCGTTCGCGGCGATGGCCGACTGCGCGAGCAGCACGTCGAGCTGGTCGACGGCGATCACCGACGGGCCGGTGAGCGCGAGGAGCCGGGAAAGGTCCCCCACGACCTCCTGCGCCGTCCTGCGGACGGTGGTGAAGCCCCAGGCGGCCCGCTCGCCCGCCTCGCCCGCCGGAGACGAGGAGAGGTACGCGTCGCCGACGTCCTGGGCGGCGGGGTCGGCGCAGGCGCGCAGCACGAGTGCCCGCGCTGTGTCCCTGGCCCGGCCTGCCTCCCGGTCGTAGCGGCGCAGGGCGCCGATGAACGCGTCCAGGGCGTCCCGGGTGAGCGGCGTCTCGCCGGTCACCGCCGCGCGCGCGTCGGGCGGGGTGTCGGCGAGCACGGCGAGTCGCCAGAGCAGCTCGGCGAGCTGGCTCCTCCCGTCCGGCATCGGGCGGGACAGGCCGTCGAGCATGGAGATCGCCACGCTCTCCCAGAAGTCGCGCGCGTCGAGCAGGCTGATCAGGAAGAAGTAGCCGTCCTCCTCGTGCACCCTCCGGCGGGCCCAGCCGAGCAGGTGGGTCTTGCCGGCTCCGCGCTGTCCCTGGAGCACCAGGCCGATGGGGCTGCCGCCGAGGCTCTCCTCGGCCTCGATCAGCCCGTCCAGGATGTCTCCCACCGCGTGCCGGTGCAGGCTCTCCACGTGGAACGGCGACGGATGCCACACGTCGTCGGCCACCTGGGCGTAGTTGAACCTGAGCGCGGCCAGGCCGGTCAGCTCGTCGCCGCCCATCATGCGCCGATCATGATGAGGTGCCTGGCCTGGTCGCCGATCACGACGGCCGCGTCGTGGTCGTCCGGCGTCAGGGCCTTCTGGTTGTCGAACGGGACGATGCGCACGCCCGGCATCGCGATCATCAGGCGCAGCGCGTCGTCGACCTCCCGCCGGCCCGCGCCGCCCAGCGAGGCGCGGAGGGAGGCCAGGCCGACCCAGGCGTTCGGGGCGGACGCCAGCCGCCGATAGGCGTCCCGGATCCGCGTCTCCAGATCGGTGCCGGTGTTGGTGTCGGCGCCGGTGTCCGGCCTTGTTTCGGGGTCCTGGCTGGTTCCGGCGCCCGGCACGGTCCTGGGTTTGCCGGGCACCTCGCCCGGCGTCGCGGTCCCGTCCCGCACGTCCTCGTCGCGGGCGAAGACCTCGGCGAGGGTCTGATCCGTCCGGCGGATGAAGCGGTGCACGCCGAAGACGAGAGCCCGCAGCGCCCCGCCCACGGAGCCCTTCGGCGCGTTGACGCCGTCGCGGAACTCCTCGGCGGCCCGCGCCCACCCCGCGTCGGTGAGCATGTGGGCGTACGACCGGCCGACCTTCTTGCTCTCCACGAGCTTGAGGTCGTTCAGCTGGGTCCGGTCCTTGCCGGTGAGGGTGTGGCCCCAGCGCTCGGCGAGCTCGGGGTTGGTGACCTCGCCCGCTTCGACCATCAAAATGATCAGGGCGGCGGTCTGGGCCGGGGTCAGCGGCTTGTCAGGCATGGGAAGTCGATCCTTCGAACGTTCCAGAGCGGCGGCCGTGCAGGAACCGCTCAAGGTCATGGAGAACGGTGTCCATCTGTGTCATGAGCTGGTCGTTGGTGAAGCGCAGGACGGTGAAGCCGTCGAGTTGGAGGCGCATGTCACGCCGCCGGTCGGCCTCGAAGTGGTCGGCGGTGCGGTGCTCGGGCCCGTCGATCTCGACCGCGCAGCGCTCGGCCCGCCACATCAGGTCGACGCGGATGAGCGGCGCCAGCGGGGACGATCGATGGGTCTGGTTCCAGATCCGGCCCGCGGCCCACGGCCGCTCCCGCAGCGCGGCCTCCAGCGCCCGCTCCGCCCGGCTCGCGGGATGTGGCCGGCCGGCGACGGGCGGATAGACCAGCCGGATGAGCGGGCCCGCGGCGGCCGGTGCCGGCTGTACCCCGGGCGGGACGGGCAGGTCGAGGGTGATCGTCTCCAGCCTGTCCACGGCGGTGAAGGGGGCGCCGGTCAGCCAAACCCCGAGTCCGCCGTGGAAGGCCAGCCATTCGCAGGCGGCGACCAGCGCGTGCTCGCCGAGGTGGGAGAGCCCGGCAGGGACGGGCATCAGGATCGCCGTCCGGTCCCGGCCGAGGCCGGTCGCGACGACCCGGGCCAGCCCGGCCGCCCGTATCTCCGGCGGTGCGGTGCCTCTTCCCGCGACGGCCGTTCGCATCACGCCTGTTCCCATGACGCCTGTTCCGGTGACGTCCGTTCCCGTGACGTCTGATCCCGTGACGTCTGATCCCGTGGTGTCCGTTCCTGCGGTGCCTGTTCCCATGACGGAGGCCCGCAGCGATCGTTCGGCCAGGTCGGCCAGGAACGGACCGAAACGCGGGGCCGCCGAGACGCTCTCAGGGGCGGTCGCGGAGGAGGTGTCACGAGCGGTCTCATGGGCCGTCTCATGGGCGGGCGCGCGGGTGGTCTCGTGGGCGAGGGCGCGGGCGAGGGCACGGATGGCGGGCACGCTCCCGCCTCCGGTGTCCCGGATGTCCTCCGCGCCGGGGAGCCAGGCGGGGAACAACTCGGCGGCGGCCCGGTCGAGCTCGGCCAGTACGGCGCGGACGACGTCCGCGGTCGTTCCCGGAGGCGGGGTGTACGCGACGACGGCGGGTGCGGAGGGCGGAAGCGGTTCGGCCGGGAGGGAGACCGGCTCGGCCGCCGGCCCCACGAGCCTGACCGCACGGCCGGTCGGCAGTTCCGCCCACGAACGCGTCAAACCGCATCCCCTGATTCGAGATCGTCGAGACCGGGCCGAGGTTATCCGCCACGCGCGGGCCTCGCACGCAATTCCAGAAATGTCGGGATACCGGAGTGAGACGCCGGGAGGCTCGCCCGTCTCAAACCTCCCGACCGCCTGGATCTACGCCCGCTTTGCCAACACATGACCGAATAGCGGGGGCGAGGCCTACCTACTCTGGAACCTTTCAAGTAAGCGCGTTTGTGACTACCGTAGGACACGGCACGCAATACATCCGAAAAGGGCACATACCACCATGATCTGCGGCTCCTGTGCCGGGGCGTCGAGGAAGGAGTTGACGGAACCCGATGAGTATCTACGACCCAATGATCGGTGAGCGGCAGATGTGGCTGGTCGCGCTTATCGGCGTCCTGCTCTGGTTGTCGATCATCGGGGTGGCCCTGCTTCACCATCTGCGCTCCGGCTCCAGGCGACGGTCAGGGGCGAAGGAGGCCCCGCCGCGCGCTCGCCTCCACGTCGTGACGGACCCTCAGCCGGACGGGCGTCGTGAAACGGACGACCCTCGCGGTGTCGGTCCGAGCGGTCACTTCTCCCGGTGACCTGATCCCCAGCTCTCTCGCTCAGCCGGTCGCTCACACAGTCGCTCACACGGCGGCTCACATGGCGGCTCACATGGCCGCTCACACGGACATTCGCCCGGCCTTGAGGCGGCCCGCGATGCCGTCGAGGATGAAGTCGAGCCCCAATTCGAACTGAGCCTCGGGAGCGGCTCCTGACGGGGCGGCCAGCCAGCCGGTCAGCAGGGGCAGGCGCCCGTCCGCCGCGGCCAGGGCGTGCAGGGTCGCCACGGCGGCGTGCAGCCGGGCGCTGTCGTCCAGGCCGTAACGCCGGTCGAGCCGAGCCTCCTCCGCCTCCTGCAGTCCGCTGCCCACGACGTGGCGGTCGACGAGCGCGGCGTACGTCATCGCGTCGGCGACGCCCGCGCCCTGCCGGGTGAGTACGGCCAGCATGAACTCCAACCGGCGCATCAGATGAGGGCCGGCCGGCGGGCGGCTGTGAACGAGCAGTGCGAACCACGGATGGCGCCCGAGCATCGCCCGCGTCTCCAGGGCCATCGTGCGCATGTCGGCCCGCCAGTCGTCGCCGGGCTCGACCGGCACCGGGATCTCCGCGGCGGCGGAGTCGAGCATCAGGTCGACCAGGCCGTCCTTGTTGTGCACGTACCGGTACAGCGCCATGGGGGAGTAGGACCCGAGCCGGTCCGCCACCCCCTTCATGGTGAGCGCGTCGAGCCCGGCCTCGTCGGCGAGTCGCACGGCGGCGGCCACGATCTCCTCCCGTCCCAGCGCCCGGCGGCGCGGCGGCGGGGGTGGCTGGGTCCAGATCAGCGGGATCGGACCCTCGGTGGACTCGCGCATGAGCAAAGTATACGGTCTAAACTCAACGTGTACGACGTAAACTTTCGCGAGAGGGGACGCACCATGTCCGGATCCGCCGCCGTGACCAGCTCGTCCGACCTGCCGGGCATACGGCTGGGGGTGGTACGGGGGATCAGTTACGGCCTGTTCGGGAAGCCCGGCGAGTTCGTCCCGCAGGCCCGAGCGCTGGGGGCCACGCTGATCCGGGCGTACCTCTACTGGGGCCAGATCGAGCCGGAGCCGGGCCGATACGAATGGGACGTGATCGACGCGCTGATGGACCAGCTCTCCGGCGACGAGGAGCTCTGGATCACGCTGTGCTCCAGCTCGCCGTGGGCCACCCGGGTGCCGACCGACTTCCTGCCGCCGTCCCCCGCGCACGACCCGCGGGCGTACGGAAGCTTCGTGCGCCGGGTGGTGCGCCGCTGCGCCGGGCGCGTGCGCTACTGGCAGTGCGACAACGAGCCGAGCAACACCGGCCTGCTGTGGGCGGGCACCGCCGAGGAGTACGTCGCGCAGCTCACCACCATGTATGCCGCCGTCAAGGAGGCTGATCCGGCCGCGGCCGTCGTGCTCGGCGGTTGCGGATACGACGTGATCCACGACGAGGACGACGGCCCCGCCCGGCGGTTCTTCGCCCATGTCCTGGAGGCGGGGCGGGACGCGTTCGACCTGTTCGACGTGCACCTTTACGGCGACGCGCGCGGGGTCGAGGCCGGCCTGGCCACCGCCGGGCGGCTGCTGCGGGAGCACGGCTGCGCCCAGCCGGTGGTGGTCGGCGAGCACGGGGCGCCGGTGCCGTTCCAGTTCCCCGAGGCGGGGGCGGCGCTGTACGAGACGTTCGGGGCGGCGTTCGCGGACGCCCCGGCGACGCAGAGCACGGCGGAGCTGGCCGAACGCGCCGGGCGGGACACCGCCGAGCGGCGCGCCGTGTCGGCCCTGTACGACAGGATGCCGAGCCTGCCCCCGACGCTGGGGATGTTCCTCGACGGCTGCCCCGCCGACCTGGAGGCGAAACGGCATCGCATCAACGCGCGCCAGCTCGTGATGACCACGCTGCTGGCGCTGGCCGCCGGGGTCCGCCGCACCGCCTACTGGAACCTGGCGCCCGAGGTCCCGGGGCCCGTCGATCCCCGCCAGATCATGGCCCTCATGTTCGGGAAGCTCCCCCTGCTCGACTACTCAGGCGGCGCGCTCGGCGTGCGAAGGCCCGCGGCGGACGCGTTCGCCCTGCTCGCCGGGCAGCTCGACGGGGTCCGCCGGGTGACGCGCGTCGAGGTCCCCGGCCACCCACGCGTGTACGCGTTCGAGGTCGACCGCGCGGGGCGGGAGCGCCTGCTCGTGCTGTGGGAGGACCGCGACGTGTTCGACGGCGAGGACGAGCCGCCCGTCACCGTGGCCGTCCCCTGGCCCGTCCCGTGGGATGGGCCAGGGGCGACGGCGGTCGACGCGCTCGGCGGGTCGCCCGCCGTCGAGGTCGCGGACGGGCGCCTCCTCGTCGAGGTGTCGCTCACCCCCGTCTTCGTCACCGTCTTCGCCACCGCCTGAGGGGCGCGGGAGGCGTCAGAAGACCGGGACGCCGTCGCGCACGAGCTTCCAGTTGGCCTCGGCGAACGTCGCCGGGTCGATGACGCCGGCCGCGGTCGCGTACTCGATCAGCGCCTGGCGGATCTCCACCTGGGCGTTGTAGACCACGGGAGCGGTGGTGACGTGCGGGAAGCCGCCGCCACCCGACTGCCGGTAATTGTTGATCGCCACCACGAACTGCTGGTCGGGGGAGACCGGCTTGCCCTGGTACGACAGGTTGACGATGCGCTGGCTGACCGGCTTGGCGATGTCGATGTCATACGTCACGCCGGAGAGCTGGTCGTCGTTGTAGTCGGGGGTGCCGCCCGCGTTGGTCAGCGTGCCGAGGTCGACCGGCGCACCGGGGGCGACCTGGGCGAAGTACTTCGCCGAATACTCCAGGTAGTCCTTCACCTGGGCGCCGGTCAGCCGGACGCCGAGCAGCGTGTTGTCGTACACGTACAGACCGGCCATGTCGCGGACGCTCACCGGCCCGGCGGGGAAGACCGCGGTGCGGCTGAACGGCGCGGCGATCGACAGCACCGGCAGTGCGGCGTCGGGCGTGCCGGCCAGGGCCTTGGCGACCAGGTCGGCCTGTACCTTCTGGATGTAGTCGAGGATGGGCGTGTCCGAGTATGGCGACGCGGCCGCCGACAGCTGCGCCTTCGACTGGGCGATGACCTGGTTGACGTAACCGACCGTCTTGTCGTGCTGCGGCTTCAGGAGGGAGACGATCGCCGGGTCCTCGGCGACCGTGTTCGTGTTCAGCGTCGTGGAGGACGCGGCGGAGACGGTCCACCGGCCCCGATCCTTGGCCAGGGTGAAGTCGACCACGCTGAGGCGCTGGCCCCAACGGCCGGGCTCGGTGAGCAGGACCTGCCGCCCGGTGGCCTCGTTGGTCACGAACCGCTGCGGCACGTCGTTGTGAGCGTGGCCGAACAACACGGCGTCCACGCCGGGGACCTTCTGCGCGACGAGGGCGGCGGCGTTCTCCACCGGCAGCTCCGACCCGTACGACGACATGCCGTCGTCGCCGGCGTGGGCGGTGACGAGGACGACGTCGGCGCCCAGCCCGCGGATGACCGGCACCCACTTCTTCGCGGTCTCCACCAGGTCGAGGAATTTGAGCTTGCCGTCGACGTTGGTCTTGTCCCAGATGGCGACGCCCGGATTGGTGAGGCCGAGCACGCCGACCCTGATCGGCTTGTCGCCCTTGACCTTCATCGTCTTGATGATGAACGGCCGGTACGCGGGCAGTCCCGTCTTCGCGGACACCGCGTTGGCTCCGAGCACGGGGGCCTTCATCTGCCTGACCCACGCGGACAGCAGCGGCAGGCCGTAGTTGAACTCGTGGTTGCCCAGGGTCACGGCGTCGTACCCGATGGCGTTCATGGCAGCGGCCATGGGATGGGTCTGCCCGGTCGTGGTGATGGGCTCGACCTTGGCGTAGTAGTAGTCGAGCGGCGTGCCCTGGATGGTGTCGCCGGAGTCGAAGAGCAGGGTGTGGTCTCTCCCGCGGTCGGCCCTGATCCGCTTCACCATTGTGGAGATCTTGGCCAGGCCCACGTCGTTGTGGGCGCTGTCGTCGTACTCCGCGTTCTTGTAGTAGTCCCAGTTGAGGGCGTTTCCGTGGATGTCGGAGCTGGCCATCACGGTGATCTTGACCTGGTGGCCGGCGGAGGCGGCGGCGGGGGCCCCGGGGAGGAGGAGGCCGAGGGCCACGGTGGTGGCCGCGGCGGTCACGACCCGGCTCAAAGCTGAAGACATGCTGTGTGACCGTAGTGACCGGCGATCACCGACGTGTCACAGGATTCTTAACCGGACATGTCCGACCGGCTGACATCACCGGAGAGCTCGCCGCCTCCCGGCGACCGCTCGCCCGGATCGGGTTTCCCGGGCCCGGTCCCACGGGCCCGGGGCGCCGTCATGCGGCCGGGCGCGAGCCGCCCCGTTCGTGCCGCACCTCCGGCCAGGGCCCGGTCAGGTCGGCGCCCCCCGTCCGGTACGGATCCCCGGTGCGCAGGTCGGCCGTCTGCAGGACCCGGGTGATGTCGCTGGGCGTGACCAGCCCGACCAGCCGCCCGTCGGCGTCCACGACCACGGCACGGCCGTCGGCGCAGCCGCTCATCCGCGGCAGGAGGTCGGTGAGAGGCTCGTCGGGCCGGGCGGTCGGCACATCCCGCGGCGGGCAGGCGATCTCCCCGAGCCGGGTCAACGGGCGGTCGGGCGGGGGGACGTCCCTGAGCCGGTTGAGCGTCACCAGGCCGGACAGCCGGCCGTCGGCGTCCACCAGCGGATAGGTCGAGAGGCGGTGGCGCAGCACGAGACGGTCGACGATGGCCGCGACGGTCTCCTCGGGATGGGCGACGACCGGTTCGCGCGACATCACGTCGGCGACCCTGATGCCGTGCAGGGTCGCGCCGACGCGGGTCTGCTGCTCCTCGGCGGTGGCGGCGTTCACCAGGAACCAGCCGATCAGGACGAGCCACACCCCCTGGATTCCGAGCCCGCTGACGAGCTGCAGGAATCCCAGCGCCACCAGCACGTAGCCGAACATGCGGCCGGCCCGGGCGGCGGCCACGGCGGCCCTGACCCGGTCGCCCCACACCGACCAGAGGATGGCCCGCAGCACGCGCCCGCCGTCCAGCGGCGCGGCCGGCACCAGGTTGAACACGGCCAGCAGGACGTTGACCCAGGCCAGGTAGGTGAAGATCGATACCAGCAGCGGGACGCCGCCGGTCATGGACAGCAGCCACGCCACGAGCGCGGACACCGCTCCGAGCGCGACGCTGGTGAGCGGGCCCACTCCGGCGATCGCCAGGTCGTCGCGCGGAGAGCGCGGCTCTCCGCGCAGCTCCGCGACGCCGCCGAGCAGCCAGAGGACGATGCCGCTCACCTCGACGCCGCGCCGCCGGGCCACGATCGCGTGGGCGAGCTCGTGGGCGAGCAGGCAGGCCAGGAAAAGCACGGCCGAGACCACTCCGGCCAGCACGTACGCCCAGGCGGGCAGGCCGGGAACGTCGATGGGGAAGCGCCCGAACGCCAGCCCGAAGACCAGGATCGCGACGATGACAAGGACGCTGATGTTGATTCCGACCGCGACGCCGCCGACGCGGCCCAAGCTGATCGAGGATCGCATGGTGCCTCCCCCCGGGACGGCATGAGCCTCTCCTACCCCCGAGCCCGCAGATCACGCGCGCGGCGCACGCCCCACGTCCGGCGGCGGGGTGCCGTGGCAGGGTGCGGTGGCGGATGCGCCGCCCGGAAACCGGCGGTGCGGGGTCGGCGGTGCGGGGGCCGGCGGGTGCGGCGGCCGTCTACTCGTCCGGCAGCCCCAGCCACTGCCGCATGCAGACGATCAGCTCCTCGGCGTCCACGGGCTTGGTCACGTAGTCGCTGGCGCCGGACGACAGCGTCTTCTCCCGGTCGCCGTGCATCGCCTTCGCCGTCACGGCGATGATCGGCAGCTGACTGAAGCGCGGCATCGCCCGGATGGCGGCGGTGGCCGCGTAACCATCCATCTCGGGCATCATGATGTCCATCAGGACCAGGTCGACGTCGTCGTTGCGCATCAGCATCTCGATCCCCTTGCGGCCGTTCTCGGCGTACAGCACGTTCATGCCGTGCAGTTCGAGGATGGTCGTGAGGGCGAAGACGTTGCGGACGTCGTCGTCGACGATCAGCACCTTGCGGCCCACGAGCGGGCTGTCGGGCTTGCCGATCTCCGGCCGCCCCGGCTCCGTCTCGGCCGCGGGCTGAACCAGCGGCACCACGCGGCCGGGCTCATCGGCCGACAGGTGCAGCGCGATACGTTCACGCAGCTCGTCCAGGCTGGGCAGGCGCTCCAGCGGCTGGTTGCGGGAGCGGACCTGCAGCAGATCCTCCTGAGGCCGGGAGAGCTTGCGGGAGTGGTGCGCGAGCACCGGCAGGCTCCGCAGGGCCGGATCGGCGTCGAGCCCCTTCAGGAACTCCGCCGCCGCGTCGCTCGGCATGCCCAGATCGAGCACGACGCAGTGGAAGTGCTCCTGCGCGAGCGCCGCGAGCGCCACGGCGGGCTCGCCGGTGGTGGACACCTGGACCGGGCCGTGCGTCTCGTTCAGGTCGGCCGCGACGCTCTGCGCCAGCATCGACAGCAGGCCGCCGGGCCGGGCCTCGACGACCAGGAGGCGGCGGTGCTCCCGTCCGTCCAGCCGCGGCGAGGGGGCGGGAACGGACGGGCTCACCGAAGGCGGGCCGACCGGCCCCGTGGCGGTGGAGGGCCCGATCCCGGGTGTGCCGATCTCACCGGTGCCGATTCCACCCGTGCTGATTCCACCCGTGCTGATTCCACCCGTGCTGATTCCACCCGTGCTGATTCCACCCGTGCTGATCACACCGGGGTCGGTCCCGGCAGGAGCGGCTGCGGCTGAAGCCGTCCCGGCGGGTGCCGTCCCTGCGGGCGCCGGCCCGGGGGATCCCGTCCCGGCCCGGCGGGACGCGTACCGGTCCGGCTGGGCCTCGGGCCCGTGCTGCATGAGCGGGAGGAAGAGCGTGAAGGTGCTGCCCTCGCCGAGCGTGCTCGCCGCCCGGATCTCCCCGCCGAGCAGGGTCGCGATCTCCCGGCTGATCGACAGACCGAGCCCGGTGCCGCCGTACTTGCGGCTGGTCGTGCCGTCGGCCTGCTGGAAGGCATCGAAGATCTGCGACAGGTTGCCCGCCGCGATCCCGATGCCGGTGTCCGCGACGTGGAACGCGAGGACCTCGCGCTGCGCCCCACCAGGAAGCGGCGGTCCGCCAGAGAGCACCGGCCCGCCCGGCAGGCCGGCTCCGGCCGCGCGCTCGATGCGCAGCTCCACTGAGCCCTCCTCGGTGAACTTCACCGCGTTCGACAGCAGGTTGCGCAGTACCTGCCGCAGCCGCTGCTCGTCGGTGAGCAGGCGGTCCGGAACGTCGTCGGCGACCGTGATCCCGAACCGCAGGCCCTTCTGCGTGGTCAGGGGCCGGAAGTTCGCGTCGACGTAGTCGAGCAGCTGGCGCAGGCTGACCGGCTCGGGGGTGATGTCCATCTTGCCGGCCTCGATCTTGGACAGGTCGAGGATGTCGCTGATGAGCTGCAGCAGGTCGGTGCCGGCCGAGTGGATGACGTTGGCGTATTCCACTTGTTTCTGCGTCAGGTTGCGGGTCGGGTTCTGGGCGAGCAACTGCGCGAGGATGAGCAGCGAGTTGAGCGGGGTGCGCAGCTCGTGGCTCATGTTGGCGAGGAACTCGCTCTTGTACTTCGAGGCGAGGGCGAGCTGCTGGGCGCGGTCCTCCAGCTCCTGGCGGGCCTGTTCGATCTCGCTGTTCTTCGTCTCGATGTCGTGGTTCTGCCGAGCCAGCAGCTCCGCCTTCTCCTCCAGCTCGGCGTTCGACCGCTGCAACTCCTCCTGCCGCACCTGAAGCTCCGTCGCCAGGCGTTGCGACTCCGCGAGCAGCGCGTCCGTACGGGCGTTGGCCACGATGGTGTTGACGTTGACGCCGATGATCTCCACGAGCTGTTCGAGGAAGTCGCGGTGGACCTTGGCGAAGCGGCGCAGGCTGGCCAGCTCGATCACACCGAGCACCTGGTCCTCCACCACGACGGGCAGCATGATCAGGCTGACCGGGTCGGCCTGACCGAGGCTGGAGGCCACGGTGAGGTAGCCCGGGGGGATGTCCTCCACCAGGATCGTCCGCCGGGCCAGCGCGGCCTGCCCGACGAGCGACTCGCCCATGGCGTAGCGGCGCGAGATCTCGCGGTGGCCGTAGCTGCCGACCACCCGCAGCTCCGTGCGGGCGGACGTCTCCTCCGCGAGCAGGAACGTGCCGTGCTGGGCGCCGACCAGCGGGGCCAGCTCGTTCATCACGAGCTCGGCGACGGCGGCCAGGTCGCGGTGGCCCTGCATCAGGCCGGAGATCCGGGCCAGGTTGGTCTTCAGCCAGTCCTGCTCCTGGTTGGCCCGGGTCGACTCGCGCAGCGACTTCACCATCGAGTTGACGTTGTCCTTGAGGTCGGCCAGCTCGCCCTCGGCGTCGACCGTGATGGAGCGGGTCAGGTCGCCCGAGGTGACGGCGCTGGTCACCTCGGCGATGGCGCGGACCTGGCGCGTCAGGTTGCCCGCCAGCTCGTTGACGTTCTCGGTCAGCCGCTTCCAGGTGCCGGAGACGCCCTCGACCTCGGCCTGGCCGCCGAGGCGGCCCTCGCTGCCGACCTCGCGGGCGACCCGGGTGACCTCGGCGGCGAAGGCCGAGAGCTGGTCGACCATCGTGTTGATGGTCGTCTTCAGCTCCAGGATCTCGCCGCGCGCGTCGACGTCGATCTTCCTGGTCAGGTCGCCCTGCGCGACGGCGGTCGTGACCTGGGCGATGGACCGCACCTGGCTGGTCAGGTTGTCGGCCATCGAGTTCACGTTCTCGGTGAGGTCCTTCCAGGTGCCGGCCACGTTGGGGACCCTCGCCTGGCCGCCGAGCTGGCCCTCGGTGCCGACCTCGCGGGCGACGCGGGTGACCTCGTCGGCGAAGGCGCTCAGCGTGTCGACCATGGTGTTGATGGTCTGGGCGAGCGCGGCGACCTCGCCCTTCGCCTCAACGGTGATCTTCTGGGACAGGTCGCCCCGGGCGACGGCCGTGGCGACCTGGGCGATCGATCGGACCTGGCTCGTCAGGTTGGACGCCATGACGTTCACCGAGTCGGTGAGGTCTTTCCACGTGCCGGAGACGCCCCGCACGGTGGCCTGGCCGCCGAGACGGCCCTCGGTGCCGACCTCGCGGGCGACGCGGGTGACCTCGTCACCGAAGGCGCTCAGCGTGTCGACCATGGTGTTGATGGTCTGGGCGAGCGCGGCGACCTCGCCCTTCGCCTCAACGGTGATCTTCTGGGACAGGTCGCCCTTGGCGACGGCCGTGGCCACCTGCGAGATGTTGCGGACCTGGCCGGTGAGGTTGCCGGCCATGAAGTTGACGGAGTCGGTGAGGTCGCGCCAGGTGCCGGAGACGCCCTTGACGTCGGCCTGGCCGCCGAGCTGGCCTTCGGTGCCGACTTCGCGGGCGACGCGGGTGACTTCGTCGGCGAACGAGGAGAGCTGGTCGACCATGGTGTTGACGGTGTTCTTGAGCTCCATGATCTCGCCGCGGGCGTCGACGTTGATCTTCTGGGAGAGGTCGCCCCGGGCGACGGCGGTGGTGACCTGGGCGATCGATCGGACCTGGCTGGTCAGGTTGCCCGCCATGGCGTTCACCGAGTCGGTCAGGTCCTTCCAGGTGCCCGACACGCCCGGAACCTCCGCCTGGCCGCCGAGCTGACCCTCGGTGCCCACCTCGCGGGCCACCCGGGTCACCTCCGAGGTGAACAGCGAAAGCTGATCGACCATCCCGTTGAAGACCGTGGCGATCTCCTTCAGCAGGCCGTCGTCGCCCTCCTCGGGCAGCCGGGTGCCGAAGTCGCCGTCGCGCACCGCCGTGAGCCCGGCCAGCAACTGCCGCAGATCGAGCTCCGCGCCGTCGCCCGCGGTGCGAGGAGACCTGCGCCTCGCCGTTCCAGTCCTGTCGGCCATGCCAACCTCACGTTCGCCGTAGAGCCGTGAAAAGAAAGCATATAAATCGAGGCCGTTCCCGTCCGGGCTCGTCGACGGCCTGTGGAAAACGTCCCGGCTGGGTAAAGGTCCTTTCCGGAGGCCGATTCCGGCCCGAGTGGTTAGAGTCTCCACCGACGTGCCGTCTACCCCCACGCGGAGAGTCGATGCCGGTCGCGCAGCCGCTGGAGCCCGGCGATCCCGTACGCCTCGGGTCGTATCGCATCACCGGCAGGCTCGGCGAGGGCGGCCAGGGCGCCGTCTACCTGGGGGAGACGGAGAGCGGAGAGCCCGTCGCGGTGAAACTCTTCCATGCCCGGCTCGGGCAGGACCCGGCGGCCCGTGAGGGGTTCGCCCGCGAGGCGGAGCTGGCCCGGCGGGTCGCCCGCTTCTGCACCGCCCAGGTGCTGGAATTCGGCATGGAGGGCAGCCGGCCCTACATCGTCAGCGAGTACGTGCCCGGCCCGGCGCTGCACGAGGTGGTGACGGCGGAGGGCCCGCGCGCGGGCAGCGCGCTCGAACGGCTCGCGATCGGCACGGCCACCGCCCTCGTCGCGCTGCACGACGCGGGGGTCATCCACCGCGACTTCAAGCCGCAGAACGTGCTGCTCGGACCGGACGGCCCCCGCGTCATCGACTTCGGGATCGCCCGTGCCCTGGCGGGCACGAGCACGATGACCAGCCAGGTCGTCGGCACCCCCGCCTTCATGGCGCCGGAGCAGGTGGCGGCGGGCGAGCTGACCTTCGCGCTCGACATCTTCGCGTGGGCGTCCACCATGGCGTTCGCCGCCGTCGGCCGGCCGCCGTTCGGGTCCGACGCCATCCCCGCGATCATCAACCGGCTGCTCTACCAGGAGCCCGACCTCGACGGGGTCGAGGGACCGCTGCACGGGCTGCTGGTCCGTTGCCTGGCCAAGGACCCGGCCGGACGGCCGTCCGCCCAGGAGGTGCTCGACCATCTCGTCCGGATGCGGCACGACGAGCCGGCGGCGGGCAAGCCCACCGGATCAGCGTCCACCGGATCAGCGTCTAAGGCATCCCCGTCCGAAGGATCAGCGTCCGCCGGTTCCGCGTCCACGGGGCCCACCGGTCCCAGGGGGACGGGTACGGGACCCACCACGGAACCCGCGGATCGGGCGGCCGGGCGGCGCCGCCGGATCAGGGCGGCGGCCGTGTCGGCGGTCGTCGCCGCGGCGGCGGCCACTGCCGTGCTCGTCGTCACGATGCTGCCGCCGGCCCACGTGGCGGCGCGGCGGGACGCGAACGCGGTCACCGGCACGGCCGGCGCGCTCACCCCGTCCGCCGCGGGCCCAGGGGCGGCCCCCGCCGACGGGCCCGTCACCCCCCGGGCCACGGCAGGAGGCGCCGCCGGGAACGGCTCCGCGGCCAAGCCGGCGCACTCGCCCGGCTCCCGCCCCACGACCCCACCCGCGACCCGGCGGCCGGTCCGCACCACCACGGCGAGGCCGACCCGGGGCGGCACGCCCGCCCCCAAGCCGTCCCCCTCCGCCCCGCCGGCCACGCCGCCGGACCGGCCCTCGCCGACGCCGCCGGCGAAGCGGGTCGTGGAACTCGGCCCCGGCCACTTCACCGAATACTGCGTGTCACTCGGCTGGGAGTGGGTCGAGTACCGCACGACCCCCAGCCCGGGCGCCTACTGCGTGAAGCGGAAGGGCGACACGATGTTCCTCACCCAGGGCATGCGCGACGCCGGGTGCCGCTGGCGCTTCCACGAGGCCGACGCCTTCCACCGGTTCAAGGGCAGGTCTAACTACTGCTACGGCTATCGGTGACAAGACTGTGACATTCTGTGGTGGACTGTGACAGACTGTGACAAGGCCCCGGGCAACGGCCCGGCCATCGACTTGATACATACCTCCCCATCGGCGGAAACATAGGGTTCCTACGCTCCGCACATGGCCGACATATTCGACTCATATGCCCTGGCCGACGCGTGGGACGAGATGTTCGAGCGGCCGGGCCTGCCCCGTCCGGCCTACCAGGGGCTGTTCGCGGCCCTGCAACCGCTGGGGGCCGACGAGCTGCGTCACCGCGCCGACCAGCTCGCCCGTGTCTTCACCGACCGGGGGGTGACGTTCGACTACGCGGGCGAGGAACGTCCCTTTCCGCTCGATCTCATCCCCCGCGTGCTCGACGCGGCCGAATGGGATCTGATCGCCCGGGCCGTACGGCAGCGGGTGCGCACGCTGGAGGCGTTCCTCGACGACGTCTACGGCGCGCGCCAGGTGTTCCACGACGGGGTGGTGCCGTGGCGGCTGCTGCACTCCTCGCCGCACTTCCACCGGGTCGCCGACGGCATCTCCGTGCGGGTACGGGTGCACGTCGCGGGCATCGACATCGTCAGGGACGAGCGCGGCGACTTCCGGGTGCTTGAGGACAACGTCCGCACCCCGAGCGGGGTGAGCTACGTTCTGGAGAACAGGCTGGCGATGAGCCGCACGCTGCCGGCGCTCTTCGCGGAGCAGCGGGTCCGCCCGGTCGACGAATATCCGGGCCGCCTCCTGGCCGCGCTGCGCAAGGCCGCGCCCGACCACGTGAACGACCCGACCGTGGTCGTCCTCACGCCCGGGGTCTACAACGCGGCCTACTTCGAGCACGCCCTCCTGGCCCGCCTCATGGGCGTGGAGCTCGTGGAGGGCCGCGACCTGGTCTGCGAGAACAACCGGGTGCACATGGTGACGACGAACGGCAGGCGGCCGGTCCACGTCATCTACCGGCGGGTCGACGACGAGTACCTGGACCCGCTGCACTTCCGCTGGGACTCCACCCTTGGCTGCCCCGGCCTGCTCAACGCCGCCCGCTCGGGCAACGTGGCGATCGCCAACGCCGTGGGCAACGGGGTGGCGGACGACAAGCTGATCTACACCTACGTCCCCGACCTCATGCGCTACTACCTGGGAGAGGAGCCGCTGATCCCGAATGTGGAGTCCTACCGGCTGGAGGACGCCGGCATGCTCGACTGGGTCCTCGGCAACCTGGGCGACCTCGTGCTCAAGCCCGTGGACGGCGCCGGGGGGAAGGGCATCGTGATCGGGCCCCGGGCGTCGGAGCAGACGCTCGCGGCGCTGGCCCGGGCGGTACGGTCCGACCCGCGCGGCTGGGTGGCGCAGCGGCCGGTGGCCCTGTCGACGTCGCCCAGCATGATCGGCGACCGGCCGCGTCCCCGGCATGTGGACCTGCGCCCGTTCGCCGTCAACGACGGGGACGACGTGTGGCTGCTGCCCGGCGGGCTCACCCGCGTGGCCCTGCCGGAGGGCGAGCTGGTGGTCAACTCCAGCCAGGGGGGCGGCTCCAAGGACACGTGGGTCCTGCCGGACGAGCCCGCCCGGCCGGCACCACCACCACAGCCGGCCGCGCTGCGAGGGGCCGCGCCCCCGGCCTGGTGGGAGCCGAGCCGCAGGGCGGCGTGGGACGCCGAGCAGCAATGATGGAAAGGGACCATGGGGGAGGCCCGATGAACAGGGAGCTGCTCAGCCGCATCGCGGAGACGCTGTACTGGATCGGCCGATACGTGGAGCGCGCAGACGACATCGCCCGGCTCCTCGACGTCGCGCTGCGCCGGTCGCTCGCCGGGGAGGAGGACGGCTCCGCGGTGTTCGCCATCCTCGGTCACCCCGGCGAGCCGGGGGACAGCCGGCCCCCGACCGCCGAGACGATGGTGCGGCGGCTGGCCTACGACGCGGGGGAACCGAGCTCGATCGCCGGGTGTGTCCGCGCGGCGAGAGAGAACGCCCGGGGCGTGCGGGACATCATCTCCAGCGAGGCGTGGGAGTGCCTCAACGTCACCTGGAACGAGCTCCCGGTCGTGCGCGGCGACGCCGAGCGGCTCGGGCCGCACGTCTTCCTCCGGTACGTCCGGGAGCGGGCGGCGATGTTCTCCGGGCTGGCCGACGCCACGATGAGCAGGGACGACGGCTGGCGCTTCATCGTGCTCGGCCGGAGCCTGGAGCGGGCGGACATGACCTCCCGGCTGCTCGCGGTCTATCACTCGTCCGTCGCGGACCCGTCCGATCCGGCGTCGCCGACCTGGCGGCTCCTGCTTGAGGCGTGCGGAGCCGACGAGTCGTTCACCCGCATCCATCGGGGCGACCGGGACCGGGTGGTGGAGTTCCTGCTGCTGGACCGGCTGTTCCCCCGCTCGGTCATGCACGCCCTGACCACGACCGAGCGGTGCCTCGCCGAGCTGGCCCCCTACCTCGGCCGGGCCGGCATGGCCGACCCCGCGCGCGCCGCCATCGGCCGGATCCGCACGACCCTGGAGTACACGGAGGCGGACGCGCTGCCCGCCGGGCTGCCCGAGATCCTGTCGGCGCTGCAGGAGGCGGTCACGGCGGCCACCGGCGCGATCACCGGCCGTTTCTTCCAGCACACCGCCCCGGCGGGCTGGGTGAGAGGAGGCTCGGCATGGGCTGGCGTATGAAGATCGTCCATGTCACCCGCTTCGACTACGAGGGCACGGCGGCCGCGTCCTACAACGAGGTCAGGATGTCGCCCGCGGACGACCGCGGGCAGATCGCGCTCGAACGGCGCCTGATCGTCGAGCCGGCCACGCCGGTCTGGACGTACACCGATCACTGGGGGACGCTGGTCGGCGTCTTCGACCTGCCGAACCCGCACCGGTCGCTGACGGTCACCTCCGTCAGCCGGGTCGAGACCTTCCCGCCGGCGCCGCTCGCCCCGCCGCTCGGCTGGGACGAGCTCCGCGCCGCCGGCGGGCCGGTCACCGAGATGCTCCGCTCCACGCCGTACACCACGGTCTCGGCGGAGCTGGCCGAGGCGGCGCGCGAGCGGGCCGCCGGCCGCGACCCGCACGATGCCGCCGAGGCCATCGCCTGGAACGTCAACGAGGAGGTCGCCTATGTGCCGGGCGCGACCGGCGTGAGCACCAGCGCGCAGGAGGCGTGGGAGCACGGCAAGGGTGTCTGCCAGGACATGGCCCACCTCACGGTGGCGTTGCTGCGCGCCGCCGGCGTCCCCGCGAGGTACGTCTCCGGCTACCTGCACCCGCAGCCGGACGCCGCCGTGGGCGAGACGGTCGTCGGGCAGAGCCACGCCTGGGTCGAGTACTGGACCGGGCAGTGGAACGCCCTCGACCCCACCAACCGCACCAGGGCCGGTGAGCCCTACGTCGTGGTGGCCAGGGGACGCGACTACGCCGACGTGCCGCCCATCAAGGGCGTCTACCAGGGCCCGCCGAGCCACCAGGAGGTCAGGGTGGAGGTGACGCGGCTCGCCTGACCCACGGTCCCCGATCGGCTACCAGGCCACGAGCAGCGACTCCACGCCGTAGACGATGTTGAACTCCCGGTAGTCGGGCTCGGGACCGGCCAGGCGCAGCCCGGGGAAGCGGCGCAGCAACGCGGGGAACGCGATGCGCAGCTCCATCCGGGCGAGCGGCGCGCCGAGGCAGTGGTGCACCCCGTGGCCGAACGCGACGTGGCCCGCCGCGTCCCTGGTCAGGTCGAGCGTCTCCGGGTCGGGCATGAAAGCGGGGTCGCGGTTGGCGGCGGGCAGGGAGCAGACCACCAGCTCACCCGGGCCGATCGTCTGGCCGCCGATCGTCACCTCGGTCGTGGTGACCTTGAACGTGCCCGCGTGGACGACGCTGAGCCAGCGCAGCAGCTCCTCCACCGCGGCGTCGACCGCGCCCTCGACCGTCTCGGGCCGGTCGCGCATCAGCTTGAGCTGGTCGGGGTGGCGCAGCAGGGCCAGCGTGCCGAGGCCAAGCATGTTCGAGGTGGTCTCGTGCCCGGCCATCAGCAGCAGCATGCCGATGCCGCTCAGCTCCGCGTCGGTCAGGTCGTCGCCGTGCTCGCGCACCAGCATGCCGAGCAGCGAGTCGTCCGGCGCCGCCCGCTTGCGGTCGACCAGCTCGGTGATGTAGCCCCTGGCGTCGATGTTGGCGGCGCGGCGCCGCTCGATGGGCTCGGACAGGTCAAGGATCAGCCGCGACCGCTCCTGGAAGTCCGCCCGGTCCTCGTACGGCACGCCGAGCAGCTCGCAGATGACCAGCGAGGGGACCGGCAGCGCGAACGACGCCACGAGGTCGGCCGGAGATCCGCCGCGCTCCAGGGCGTCGAGGTGGTCGTCGACGATCTCCCGGACCCGCGGCTCCAACCGGCGGATCCGGCGGCCGGTGAACTCCCCGGCCAGCATGCGGCGGAGCCGGGTGTGGTCGGGGGGATCGAGCGCGAGCAGGTTGCCGGCCCGGAGGTAGGCGGCCTGCTCCTCGCTCATCGGCGGCGCGGTGGCCACGGGGGGAACCTGCTGGATGCTGAACCGCTCGTGGTCGCTCAGCACCTGCCGGACATCCGCGTGCCGGGTCACCAGCCAGACCTCGCGGCCGAAGATCGTCGGCGTCTTCCGCACGCCCTCCTCGTCCCGCAGCCGCCCGAGCTCCGAGTCGGGCGCGAACCCGTCCCGCCGCATGAACAGTGGCGGCGCCGCCGTGTCGCTCACGTGCCCTCCCCGAAAGATCCAATTTACCGATATATCGATCGTAGCCCCGGGAGACGGAGGTCAGGCGGTCAGGCGGATCACATTCCACGAGACCGGCGGCAGCACCACGCGGAGCGGGTCGGAGCGGTGATCGGTGTTGGGCCGGGGCGTCACCCGGGTGGGGTCGTCCGCGGTGTTGCGGGCGTAGGGGTCGGCGCCGCCGAGGGTGCTCACCTCGGCGATCCGCACGTCGCCGAGCGCCCGCGCGTCGATCTCCAGCTCCAGCGACTCCTCGACGGAACGGTTGACGGCGAACAGGACGGTTCCCTCGTCGCCGCGGGTGGCGACGGTGTGGAGCAGCGGGACCTCGCCGTACGCGGCCGTCTCGTGCACGGGGGAGAGGGATTCCACCCGCAGGACCTCGCCGGAGGCGTATCTCGCGGCCTGCGCGAACGGGTGGAAGGTGGTCTGCCGCCACACCCGGCCGCCCGGCTCCGTCATGATCGGCGCGATGACGTTGACGAGCTGGGCGAGGCTCGCGGCGGTCACCCGGTCGCTGTGCCGCAGCAGGGTGATCAGCAGGCTGCCCACGACGACGGCGTCGGCGAGGTGGTAGTGGTCCTCCAGCAGCGGCGGCGCCACCGGCCAGTCGACGGTCGGCTGCTGAGCCTGGACCCGGCTCATGTACCAGACGTTCCACTCGTCGAACGACAGGTTGATCCGCTTACGCGAGCCGGTCCTGGCACGCACGTGGTCGGCGGTCGCGACGACGGAGGAGATGTAGTGCTCCATGTCGGCCGCGCTGGCCAGGAACGACGCGAGGTCTCCGGCCTTCTCCTCGTAGTAGGCGTGGCAGGAGATGAAGTCGACGAGGTCGTAGGTCTCCTCCAGGACCGTCGCCTCCCAGGCGCCGAACGTCGGCATGGAGGCGCCGGAGCTGCCGCAGGCGACCAGTTCGAGCCCCGGGTCGATCATGCGCATCGCCCTGGCCGTCTCGGCGGCGAGCCGTCCGTACTCACGGGCCGTCTTGTGGCCCACCTGCCAGGGCCCGTCCATCTCGTTGCCGAGGCACCACATGCGGACGCCGTGCGGCTCCTTGGCGCCGTTGGCCACCCGCAGGTCCGACAGCGTGGTTCCGGACGGCACGTTGCAGTACTCCAGCAGGTCGAGGGCCTCCTGGACGCCCCGGGTGCCGAGGTTGACCGCCATCATCGGCTCGACGCCGGCCTTGGCCGTCCACCGGACGAACTCGTCGACGCCGACCTCGTTCGGCTCCGTGCTGTGCCAGGCGAGGTCGAGCCGGCGGGGCCGCCGCTCGACCGGGCCCACGCCGTCCTCCCAGCGGTAGCCGGAGACGAAGTTGCCCCCCGGGTAGCGGATCGTGGTCACCCCGAGCTCGCGCGCGAGGGCCAGCACGTCGCCGCGGAAACCGTCCTCGTCGGCGGTGGGATGACCGGGTTCGTAGATCCCCGTGTAGACGCAGCGGCCGAGGTGCTCGACGAACGCGCCGAAGGTCCGCCGGTGCACGGGGGCCACGCGGAACGCGGGGTCGAGGGTGAGCTGCGCCTGGAGCACGAGATCTCCTGTCGGGAGGCCCCGGCTCATCCGGCCGGGGGGGTCGGACGGGTCGCCTGATTGTTAGCTTTATCGCCCATCGGGGTCAATAGCGGAACGGCGGGCGCGGGCGCGCCGCCTCCCCTCGTGCATCGCCTGCACCCGGGCCACCGGGATGGTGTGACCCTCCTCGACCAGGTCGGCGGGCAGCGCCTGGGGACCCGGCATGAGCTCCGTCCAGGGGTCGCGTCCGTCGAGGGCGCGAGCGGCCGTGCGCACGGTGAAGTCGCCCGGCGCGACGTCGTCGAGGTCGTCCCAGGCCACCGGGAACGACACGGGAGCCCCCGGCCTGATCCGCGGGCTGTAGGCCGCCACGACGGTCGCGCCGCCGGCCCGCGTCGAGTCGAGGAACACCTTGCCCGCCCGGTCGTCCCTGATGAACGCCGTCGTGGCCAGATCCGGATCGACGCGCTCGGCCCGGGCCGCGAGCGCGCGGGTGGCCGCCGCCACGTCCTCCGCCGGCGCTCCCTCCTCCAGCGGGACGAACACGTGCAGGCCCTTCGCGCCGCTGGTCTTGACCGCCCCCGCCATGCCCGCGCCGGCGAGGGCTGTGCGGACCAGCCGGGCGGCGGCGACGGCGGCGGGGAACGCCTCCCCGGACGGCGGGTCGATGTCGAGAACGAGGTGCGTGGGGGCGTCCCACCGGCCGGCGCGCACCAGGGCGGGGTGATACTCGACCGCCCGTTGATTGGCGAACCACAGCAACGTGCGGCGGTCGTCGCACAGCGCGTAGGAGATCTCCCGCTGGGAGGTCTCCGCCCACATGCCCACCCGATGGATCCAGGCCGGGGCGTACGACGGCAGGTTCTTCTGCATGAACGGCGGCTGGCCCTGCCGCACGCGGACCACCGAGAGCGGCCGGTCCCGCAGCGCCGCCACCATCGGGCCGTGCACGGCGTCCAGGTAGTCGACCAGGTCGCGTTTGGTCGCGCCCGCCTCGTCGAACAGCGGCTGGTCGAGGTTGGTGAGCGGCACTCCGTCGCGCACCTCGTCGGTGGTCATCCGGTCACCATGCCCCGGCATGGGCGGGACAATCAAGTGCACCGCGCGCGGCCCCGTCCGGCAGAATCCCGCCATGACGGCGTCACTTCCCGGAGCGTTGGAGCTGCCCGACGGCACGATGGTCCGCGGGCGCGGGCTGCGCGAACCCGCCCCTGGCGGCCCCGCGCCCGACTTCGGTCTCTACCTCGGGACGGCACGGCTACGCCGACGCCACGACGACGCGCTGACCTGGCCGCACGAGTGGGTCCCCTGGCCCGACTTCCTGCTTCCGCTCGACCGGCGGGCCGCCGCGGACGCGATCGTCCGCCTGCACCGGCGTGCCCGGTCCGGGCATCGGGTGGAGGTCGCCTGCTACGGCGGGGTGGGGCGCACCGGCACGGTGATCGCCTGCCTGGCCACGCTCGCGGGACTGCCGCCCGCCGACGCCGTCGCCTGGACCCGCGCGCACCACCGCCGCCGCGCGGCCGAGACCCCCTGGCAGCGCCGCTGGGTGACGTGGTTCTCGGCGTACGTCCGGCTCGGCGACCGGGACAGCTGAGCCGCCACCGCCGACCGCCGCCCCCCGAGCGCCGACGTCGAGCCACAGGGGCCACTTTTGATGTAATTTGTCCCCTTTTTCTCGTGGGTGCGCGGCGCATCATTCCCCACAAGTTCACCGGAGGCTATCGACCCCGGCAGAGGGCGTTCATACCGGAGCAATTGGATCACAGGGCCTGTCGAGTAACTGAAAGGTAATGACCTGTGAGCTCCTCCCTCTCCCGTCGGGACCTCCTCCGGACCGGTGCCGCCGGAGGCCTCGGTATCGCCATCGCGGGCAGCATCGAGGCTATCGCCGGTCCCGCCGCCGCCCAGGCCGCACAGGCGGGCCTCGGCAAGACCGTCGGATACGGCCCGGTCGTCGCCGACCCGGCCGGCCTCCTCGCCCTCCCCGCCGGTTTCCACTACAAGATCGTCGCCCAGGCCGGCACGACCAAGCTCGAGACCGGCGAGCCGACCCCCAGCGACGCCGACGGCACCGGCTGCTTCCAGTCGCGTAACGGGTTCGTCCTCGTCAACAACCACGAGATCGGCGGCGGTGAGCCGTACGGCGTGCCGACCCTGCCGGGTCTCACCTACGACACGGGCGCGCACGGCGGCACGACCAACATCGAGGTCGACCGCAAGGGCAACCGGGTCCGCGAGTACGTCAGCCTGGCGGGCACCCACAACAACTGCGCGGGTGGCATCACCCCGTGGGGCACCTGGCTCACCTGCGAGGAGACCGAGCAGCGCGCCGGGGGCGCCTTCCAGAAGGACCACGGCTACGTCTTCGAGGTCGACCCCTTCGACCGCGCCGCCAACCAGAACCCCGTGCCGCTGAAGTTCCTCGGCCGCTACAGCCACGAGGCCGTCGCGGTCAACCCGCACAACTCCGAGATCTACCTCACCGAGGACGCGAGCGGCCCGAACGGCCTGTACTTCCGCTGGACCCCGCCGAGGCACTTCCGGGCCGGCAAGGGCGCCCTGCGCTCGCTCGCGCTGAGCAATGGCGGCGACACCGCCGGCACCCTGCAGGCCATGCGGGCCCGTAAGGGCAGCAAGCACATCGCCGACCTGTCGGAGGCGACGCAGCCCGGCACCAAGTACAAGGTCGAGTGGGTCGACGTGCCGGACCGGGACGCCAAGACCACCTCGGTGCGCAAGCAGTTCACCGACGACCAGATCACCCGTAGCCGCAAGCTCGAGGGCGCGTGGTGGGGCGACGGCGGCGCGTACTTCGTCGCCAGCTACGCCCGGCACGACGACGGCAGCGTCAACGAGCACGACGGCCAGGTGTGGTTCTACGACCCCGAGTCGGAGACCATCACCCTGAAGACCATCTTCGGCGTCAACCCCGACCCCGAGCAGGACACCAACTACGACGGCCCGGACAACATCACCGTCTCGCCGTACGGCGGCGTCATCCTGGCCGAGGACGGCGAGGGCCTGTCGCACCTCGTCGGCGTCACGGACGGTGGCAAGCCGTACCCGATGGCCCGCAACGAGATCAACGACAGCGAGTTCACCGGCCCGACCTTCAGCCAGGACGGCCAGATCCTGTTCGCCAACATCCAGACCCCCGGCTACGTCTTCGCGATCACCGGTCCCTGGACCCAGAAGCACCACGGTCACCACCACTGACGGCTCCCCGGCCCGCACAAGGCGGCGTCGTCCCGTTCCGGCGTTCCGGAGCGGGACGGCGCCGTCCCGGCGTTTCTCCCCCCGCTTCCCACCTGGGATGAGAGAGGATTGCCGCGGGATTGCCACGGTGCCGGGCCGCTCGGGGCGCGCGCCCGGCCGACGGGGGAAGGGCCGGATGTCCCATGGCGCCGAATCACGCGCGTAGCCGCGTCACGCTGGGCCCGATCACGCTGGGCCCGATCACGCTGGGCCCAAACAGACTGGGCCCGATCACGCTGGGCCGAACCGCACCGGGCCGGATCCGGTCGCACCGCGGTCGCGGGGCCGGACCGGTCGCGGTCGCGGGCCTGATCGTGCTCGCCGGTTCGGGGGCGGTGTTCCTCGCCGGGTGCGGTTCGGACGGCGCGACGGTGCCCACCGCGCAGGTCGTGACGCACGCCGGGGCGCCGGCCGCCCAGCCCGAGGGATCCGGGCCCGTGCCCGATTCGCCCGTGCCCGACTCACCCGTGCCGGGCTCACCCGTGCCGGGCTCACCCGTTCCAGGCGTGCCCGCCGCGAGCACGCCCAGCGGCCTCGGGGCGTCCGACGGCACCCGGCTCGCCGCGTGCGAGGACGGTGACTGCGAGGTGGAGGTCCGCGAGGGCGACCGGCTGAAGATCGACCGGCGCTTCGGGCTCGACGCCCTCACCGTCTTGTCGGTCGGGCACGACACCCTCACCCTTGAGCTCACCGGGACGTCCTCCGGCCTGCACGTCCAGGGCCCACGCGTCAGCGTGCAGCGGGCCTGCACGAACGGCCGCTGCCGTGAACGGGGCGAGATGACCCTGTTCGCCGGCGTTCCCGGCCGGATCAACGACCTCGCGGTCGGCCTTGAGCGGACCGGCCCGTCGACCGCCGTCCTGTCGATCCACCACACCTGACAGTGACGATGTAAGTGACGATGTAAGTGACGATGTAAGCGATGACGTAAGTGCTGATGTAGATCAGCACCTCCCGCCAGGCTCGGCACCAGCCCACTCGGCGGCTTCCGCGCGGACCATGCGCACCGTGGGCGGAAGCGCGTGAGCGCTAATCATCGGCGGTCTCTCCCTCGCGGAAGCCGCTCATCGACGGTGCGTCGGAACGCGACGGCCCGCAGGCCCGACCGCCGTCGGGCGGGAACGGCACGCCGCCCGTCTCGGGGGCGAGCCGCTCCAGGACGAGGTGGGCGAGCTGCTCGAATATGGCGACCTCCGCCGCGGTGAGCCCGTCGAAGAACAGCCGGCGCACGGTCTCCGCGTAGCCGGGCGCGGCGGCGGCGATCGCCCGCCGGCCCTCGTCGGTGACGGTCACGAACGCTCCGCGGCCGTCGTCGGCGCACCGCTCGCGTCGCACCAGTCCCCGGCGCCGCATCCGGGTCAGGTGGTGGGACAGGCGGCTCTGCTCCCATTCGAGGGCGCGTTGCAGTTCGAACGGCCGGAGCCGCCCGTCCGGGCTCTCGGTGAGGTGGACGAGGACTTCGTAGTCGGGGAGCGACAGAGCCGACTCTGCCTGAAGCTCCCGATTCAGCTGGGCGGTCAGCCGGCCCTGCATCCGGAGGTACGCCCGCCAGGCGCGCTGCTGGCCGTCGTCGAGCCGCCCCCGGCTGTTCATGCCCTCTACCCTATCCCGGCCGTCCGGGGCAATAATGATGCGTCATCTACTGACCCGCCGGGACGGTCAGGGCAGTTGGCCGACGTGGGCCAGCGCCTGCCGGAGCAGGACGCCGTGGCCGCCCGACATCTCCTGCTGGACGGCCGGGGAGGCCGCCTCCTCCGGTGTGAACCACACCAGGTCGAGCGCGTCCTGCCGGGGGCGGCAGTCGCCCGCCACCGGCACGACGTACGCCAGGGACACGGCGTGCTGGCGCGGGTCGTGGTACGGCGTGACCCCCCTTGTGGGGAAATACTCCGCGATGGTGAACGGCTGCGGCGAGGCCGGGACGGCGGGCAGCGCGGTCGGCCCGAGGTCCTTTTCCAGGTGCCGCAGCAGGGCGTCCCGCACGCGCTCGTGGTAGAGCACCCGGCCGGAGACGAGCGCCCGGCTCACCGTGCCGTCGGATCCGATGCGCAGCAGCAGGCCGACGCGCGTCACCGATCCCTTGTCGTCCACCCGCACCGGAACGGCGTCGACGTAGAGGATCGGCATCCGCGCCCGCGCCGATTCCAGCTCGTCGGGATTGAGCCAGCCGGGCGTGGTCTCGGTCATCTCGGTCATTGATGGATCCTATTCAGGCGTGCTCGGGGCCAGGGCTTCCGGCCCGCGCCTCAGCCTACGGCCGGTCATGGGCGGGCTGACCTGGGCGGGGCCGGAGGTGTAATTTTCAGCCCCCCAGGTGGTCTTCTGTCCGCCCGACCCCAGGTGAGCGGGCCGAGGGAAGCGGCGCGGGAAGGTGACGATCTCGCCCTCGACGGACGCCGGGGGCACAATCGGCCATTGTCGCCACCGCCACCCCCCGTTCCCCCCCCACCGCCGCATCGCGAACGACCTGGAGGTCACCCATGCCGCGCGGACGTTCCCTTCTCGCCGTGGTCGCCGGCACGGCCACGATCGCCGCGGGATGGCTGGCCGCGGCGGTCCCCGCCAATGCCGCCCCGGCGTGCCGGGTCGACTACCAGGTGACCAACGAATGGCCGGGCGGATTCGGGGCGAACGTCACGATCACCAACCTCGGCGATCCCGTCAACGGATGGACGCTCACCTGGTCCTACTCGGCGGGGCAGACCATCACCCAGGCGTGGAACGCCACTGTGACCCAGAGCGGCGCGCAGGTCACGGCCAAGGACGCCGGCTACAACGGGGCCATCGCGACGGGCGCCACGGCGTCGTTCGGCTTCAACGGCTCGATGAGCGGATCGAGCAACCCCGCCCCGGCGAGCTTCTCGCTCAACGGCACCACCTGCACGGGCAGCGGGCCCACGACAAGTCCCAGCACGTCCCCGAGCCCGAGCGCCAGCCCCAGTGCCAGCCCCAGCGCCAGCCCGAGCGCCAGTGCCAGCCCGAGCGCCAGTGCCAGCCCGAGCGCGAGTCCGAGTGCCAGCCCGAGCCCTCCGAATGAGAACGGCCGGCAGATGGAGAAGCTCGACCGCGGGCTGATCAGCGTCAGGTCGGGCAACGGCAACCTGGTGTCGTGGCGGCTGCTCGGCACCGAGAGCATGAACACCGGGTTCGTCGTCTACCGTGGCTCGACCAGGCTCACCTCCACGCCGATCACCACCTCGACGAACTATTACGACTCCGGGGCGCCGGTCGACGCCTCGTACACCGTCCGGGCGGTCGTCGGCGGCAGCGAGCAGGAGGCGTCCGCGCCGTCCCTGCGGTTTGGCGACGGATATCTGGACGTGCCGATCCAGCCGCCGGGCGGCGGCACCACGCCGGACGGCGTCGCCTACACCTACAGCGCCAACGACGCCAGCGTCGGTGACCTCGACGGCGACGGGCAGTACGAGTTCGTCCTGAAATGGGATCCGTCCAACTCCAAGGACAACTCCCAGTCCGGCTACACGGGCAACGTCTACGTCGACGCGTACAAGCTGAACGGCACCCGCCTGTGGCGCATCGATCTCGGGCGCAACATCCGGGCGGGCGCGCACTACACGCAGTTCCAGGTGTACGACTACGACGGCGACGGCAAGGCCGAGGTCGCCATGAAGACCGCGGACGGCACCAGGGACGGCACCGGCCGGGTCATCGGCAACGCGTCGGCCGACTACCGCAACTCCTCCGGATATGTGCTGTCCGGTCCCGAGTATCTGACCATGTTCAGCGGGCAGACCGGCGCGGCCCTCTCCACCGTCAACTACGACCCGCCGCGCGGCACGGTCTCCTCGTGGGGAGACTCCTACGGCAACCGGGTCGACCGCTTCCTGGCCGCCACCGCCTACCTGGACGGCAAGCGCCCCTCGCTGATCATGTCCCGGGGCTACTACACCCGGACGGTGATCGCGGCCTGGGACTTCCGCAACGGCTCCCTGGTCGAGCGGTGGAAGTTCGACTCCGACTCCGCGGGCAGCCAGTACACGGGCCAGGGCAACCACAACCTGGCGGTCGCTGACGTCGACGCGGACGGCAAGGACGAGATCGTCTTCGGCGCGATGGCGATCAACGACAACGGCTCCGCGCTGTGGAACACCCGCAACGGGCACGGCGACGCGCTGCACGTGGGCGACCTCGATCCCGGACACGCCGGCCTTGAGGTGTTCAAGGTCGACGAGGACACCAGCAAGCCCGCCGCCTGGATGGCCGACGCCCGCACTGGCTCGATCCTGTGGAGCAACGCCTCCTGCGGCTGCGACAACGGACGCGGCGTCTCCGGTGACATCTGGGCCGGCAGTCCGGGCGCGGAGTCCTGGTCGTCCGCCGTCAGCGGCGTCTACAACACCAGAGGGCAGAACGTGGGCCGCAAGCCCGGCTCGGCGAACTTCCTGATCTGGTGGGACGCCGACCCCGTCCGCGAACTGCTCGACAGCACCCACATCGACAAGTACGGCACCGGCGGGGACACCCGGCTGCTCACCGGCAACGGCGTGGCGTCCAACAACGGCACCAAGTCGACGCCCACCCTCTCCGGCGACCTGTTCGGCGACTGGCGCGAGGAGGTCGTCTGGCGGACCAGCGACAACAGGGCGCTGCGCGTCTACAGCACGCCGACCGTCACCGACAGGCGGATCTACACGCTGATGCACGACCCGACCTACCGGCTGGCGATCGCCTGGCAGAACACCGCGTACAACCAGCCGCCGCACGCCGGCTTCTTCCTCGGCGACGGGATGAGCACCCCGCCGCAGCCGTCCATCTACCTGCGCTGAGCGCGGGGACGCGGGCCGGCCCGCCGCACCGGCCCGCGTTCTCCACCCCGGCTCCGCCGGGCCGCGTCGCCACTCCCGGCCCCGCTCCCTCCCGGCCCCGCTCCCTCCCAGCCCCGTTGATTGGGCCAGGACGTTGACGGGCCGGTGAGGTGGGTAGGCGAACGGCATGCACGACGGCCCGTCCTCGTTCCGAACCCGCGTGCCGGTGGCGCTGCTCGCGCTGCTCGGCTGCGCGATCTCGACCTATCTCGCCCTGTTCCAGTACGGCGTGATCGGCTCGGTCTGGGACCCGTTCTTCGGGGACGGCTCCCGCAAGGTCCTGACCTCGGCGATCTCGCGCATGCTGCCCGTATCCGACGCGACCCTCGGCGCGGTCGCCTACCTCGTCGAGGCGGTGCTCGAACTGTCCGGGGGACGCCGGAGGTGGCACGACCGGCCCTGGATCGTCGTCCTGCTCGGCCTCACGGCGGCCGTCCTCGCCTGCACCGGGGTGGCCCTGGTGATCGCGCAACCGCTGCTGACCGGGACCTTCTGCACGCTCTGCGTCACCTCGGCCGGCCTGTCCTGGCTCATCGCGCTGCTGGTCTCCCGCGAGGTGCGGGCCGCGCTGCTCCGCGTCAGGGAGCTGCGCAGGGACGGCCGGTCGCTGGTGTCCGCGGTACGCGGGACGTGAGCGCCGGCAACCGGTCGTCCGATATCAGGCTGTAGAGGCGTGCGCATCGGCCGGACCGCCCGGCTGGGCGGGGACACCGGCCGCACCGGCGGGCACGGCCGCCTCGCTCCCGGGTGGCTCCCCGTTCTCGCCGCAGGCGGCCGCGGTCAGGTAGGTCAGCGTCTCGTCGTACGGCGGGCAGAGCCAGTAGCCGGAGTGCCCGAGCATCCGGGGGAGCGGCTCTCCGGCCGCGGGTTGCGGCGGGTCCCAGCAGTAGCGGTCCACCTGCGGCTGCGTGCCCGCCGCCCCTGTGCCCGCCGTCGTGCCCGCTCCAGTGCCCGTGCCCGCCGGGTCCGGCTGCCCGGGCGGGGCGAAGGGGTCGACGCGCCGGAACACCGGGCCGCCGATGGGGTCGCTCAGCCGGTAGAGGTTCGACCACGGCACCGTACGGCGGATCTCGGAGAGGCTGGACGTGCCGAAGTAGGCGGGGAAGAAGCCGGCGTACAGGCGGCGCAGCGGCGATCCGTGGGTGAGCAGCCTGACCTTCGCCGTGACCTCCGGGGGAAGCTGCAGCACGAGGGCGGCGGCGATGACGCTGCCCTGGCTGTGGCCGGAGAGGATCACCTTGTCGTTCTCGTCGCGGGTGAGCGCGCCCACGCGGGCGACGAGCTCGGGGATGACGCGCTCGGTGTAACAGGGGGGTGCGAGCGGGTGGATCGCCCGCGGCCAGAAGGTCGAGATGTCCCAGATGATGCCCACCGTGCGCCGCAGCTTGGAGTCGCCGTAACTGCGGCGGCCCAGGAGCACGAGACCCACGATGATCGTGGCGAGGGCCCAGCTGCCGATCGACGTGAGAAACGCCGCGGCGCCGTCGGACGGGTTCATCCGATGCAGCTGGTAGATCACCGTCACCGTCGCGAAGGCGGCCAATCCGACGCCCGTCAGGAGACCGAGCGCGAGCCCCGCCCTGTCGGTGAGCGACGCGAGCGCCCACTTCCGCGCGACGTCGGCGCTGTTGGCCACGCCGTAGTACTGGCCGAGCGGCGGCTGGAACGCGCGGGCCGCCTTCCCGCGGAGCCACACGAGCAGGACCGCGACGAGCAGCGCGCCGACGACGAGTACGGGGAGTAGCGCGGCGGTCCACCACACGGGGTCGCCCAGGAACAGCTTCGCGCCGATCGGCTCGATCGGCCCGGGCTCCATGGACTCCGGCACGCCGAAGTAGGAGGCGGTCCAGAACATCAGGCCGAGGCCCAGCGTGTTCGCGCTGCCGATGGCGACCATCAGCACGAACCAGCTCGCCATCCCTCCCATGGCCCGTCGCTCGACGGGGTCGCGCGTACCCGGGTCCGGCCGGTCCATCCCGGCCAGCACGGCGGTGCCGATCAGGATGAACAGGGTCAGCGCGATCGTCAGGTCGAACTGGGCCTGGGCGGCTCCCGCCGACGGCAGCCGGTAGCCCGCTTCCGCGACGGGGACGCCCAGCGGCAGCCCGGTCAGCGCGAGCGCGAACGTGACGAGGAAAAGCGCCACCGACGTCCAGCGGAGCGCCACGCAGACCGTGTCGAGGACCGACGTCGCCGAACGGCCGTGGCCGGGATCGAGCCGGCGCGCGATCGCCGGCAGGGCCACAAGCACGGCCGCGATGAGCTGGACGACCCCGTTGGCCACCGTCAGAGCCAGCCCCCGGGGCGTGTGGACGAAGGGCGACGACACGGCCAGCCCGATCGATCCCACCGCGAACGCGATGTGCACCGCCCGCAGCCGCAGGACCGGCGCGGCGCCGTGCCACAGCCGTGGCTGGGCCAGGAGCAGTCCGGGCGGCGGGGTGTGGTGCTCCGGCATCCGGGTCATCTCGTCCCTGACCCAGGTCCGCCGGGCGGTCCACCAGAGGACGGCCACGACGGTGAAGGGGAGCAGTGAGGTGACGGCCAGCCGCGGTGACGGCGTGTCCCACACCTGGCCGATCCATCGCACCCAGGCCGGACCGGCGTCCCCGGTGCACGGGCGGCCCGGCCCGGTGCACTGCCAGCCGACGAGGTCGACGGCGGACACCGTCAGGGCGCTGACCAGCGTCCCGGTGAGGAGTAGCGCGAACAGCCGCAGCGCCGCCTCGACGGCGTGCCGCAGCCGGCGGCCGCGGGCCGGCCGGGGGAGCATGAAGTAGGCGAGGTTGGCCAGGGAGAACGGCAGCAGCAGCAACCACAGTGCGATGGTCTTCCCGCCCGACGTCAGACCGCCCCAGGCGTACGCCTCGCGTCGCCGCGTCTCCGGCACGTCGACCTGCTCGCCGGTCGGTTGCCCGCCCGGCCACCACCGGCGGTAGAACCCGGTGGTGCTGTCGCCGGCGACGAGCTGCGGATGTGGGTAGTTGAGCGTGTGCTCCGGTGGTGTCCCCGATACACCATGCACGCGGAGCTCGGTAACCCCTCGGAGGGAGGTATCGAGGAACCCGTCCATGCACAGCATCATGAGCCATTTCCTGCTCGTCCGCCTACGTAACGGATGCAGGCGCGGATGCGGGTTTCGCGGTCATTCGCTCGCCGGTCCCGGCTCCCCGTGTCGTCGGCTGCGCGCTCTGAAGTGTTCACCGTACCTTTGGCGGTCTTTGTCTATCTTGGCGGGCTCTGACCGCTGATCATGACTGGTGTTCGTGCCCCTGTGACCCCCCAAGGAGGCTCCGTGCACACCACTCCCCGTCCCTCACGGCCGGCGCTGTTCGTCGTCATGCTGGCCGCCGTCACGTCGCTGATCGCGCTCGTGGGCGTCACCCCCGCGCACGCGTCGGTGTACAGCTCCTGCACCATCTCCCGCTGCTCCGACGCCCGTTACGCCCAGTCGGTGTGGGCCTCGAAGGGCTACCCCACGTCGAGCGGCTGGTACTCCTGGCCCGACGGCAGGTACAACTACACTGGCGGTCGCTTCTACAACCGTGAGGGTGAGCTTCCCGCCAACGCCACCTACTACGAGTACGACGTGTACTCCAGGGCCAAGGGCGCCGCCCGCGACGCGTACCGGATCGTCGTCAACCGCAGCACCGGGGCCGTCTGGTTCTCGCCGAACCACTACACCGACTTCTACCGGCTCTAGGAACTCCGATGAACGCACGTCCGCTGCCGTCCTGGCTGACGGTGTCCGCTGACTCGGGCCCGGACTCCGGCCCAGACTCCGGTATCGGCTCAGACTCGGGCCCAGCCTCCGGTTTCGGCTCGGTGCCGGCGGTGCTCGACGGGCGTGCGTGCCGGACCCGCGCCGGCTTCTTCGAGGAGGCGGCGCGGGCCCTACACCTTCCCGGCTACTTCGGCAGAAACTGGGACGCCCTGTCCGACTCGCTCCGTGACGCCGGGCCGGTCACCCTGTCCGTATGGCATGCCGAGGACCTGCTCGCCGCCGAGCCCCCCGGGCAGTTCGCCGCCCTGCTGGCCGTCCTGGCCGTCGCCGCCGAGTCGGGGCTGACCCTCGCGCTGCACACCGATGAAGCCGGTGTCGCCGCCCTCCGCGCACGGGTGGCCGAGGCCCTCGCCTGATCCCGGCCGTCCGCCGGCCGCGCGGCTGTCTGGTCCCGTCCGCCGCCTGTCGTCTGTGGTTCGGGGGCATGCCGGCACCGCGTCCGGCGCGCGCCCCCGGAGAGCCGTCCGGGGGCGCGTCCGGCGCGCGCTGTGTTGCCCCGCTTGTGCGGGTGCTGTGTTAGCCGTCCGGTTCCTCCCGAGATGATGCGCGTTCGTATTTTCGGCGGTTGGGGTGGTGGAGGAGGGTCCAGGTGCCGTTGGGGTTGCGGTGGGTGGTGTAGCGGTGGGGGTGGGCGAATTTGTCGCGGTTGTGGAAGGTGCAGGCGGGGGCCAGCACGTCGAGGTTGGTCACGCCGTCGTCGATCCAGCCGTGGACGTGGTCGACCTCCGCCATGTCGGCGGGGATCGGGCACCCCTGGCAGTAACAGGTCGCGTATTGCGCCAGCAGTGCCTTCCGCTGGGCCGGGGTCGCCAGGCGGACCGAGCGGCCCATGTCCAGAACCTGTCCCTTGGCGTCCATCACCAGCCGGGTCAGGCGTGAGGTCCGGGCCAGCCGGTGGACGTCGCTGACGGGCAGCAGATGCCCGGTCGCGACGAGCAGCCCGGGGGCGAGCCGGTCGGGGGCGTGTCCGCAGGTGCGGCACGCGTCAGCCCGCGCTCCACCGCCGGCCTGCGCCTGCGCCTCCGCTGTCGCCTCCGCGTCGCCGCGCGTTCCCGTGGCCGCTGCCCGTGTCTCCGCGCGTGTCTCCGCGCGTGTCTTCGCGTCTGCGTCTGTGCCTGTGCCCGCGTCTGGGGCAGCGTTCGCAGCGGCGTCGTGGGGACCCGCCCGCTCGGGATCGACATCTGGTGGACCATCCGTTCCGGCCGGCGGAGCGTCCTGCGCGCCGGTCGGCGCGGCGTCATGTGTGCTGGGCGGTGGGGCGTCGAGATTGCCAGTGGTGGCGAGGATGTCGTCGGGGAGGGATTCGACGCGGACCATGACGAGGAGTTCGGTGGTGACCTTCTCGCTCAGCAGTGCGGCGAAGGCGTCGGCCTGGCGGACGCGGAGCGGCCGGTCGTCGTCCTTGGCCTTCGGCCGGGCGTAGGCGGTCATGAACTCCCGCAGCCGCGCCGCTGCCTCCCTGGGCAGGCGGAACTCACCCTCCACCCCACCGGTGTCGGACGGGCGGAGCAGCAGGAACCGGGACGCGTAGTCGTTCTTGCATTCTTCGACGAGGGTGCCGGGGTCGAGGATCTCCCGGATGTACCGGCCGGCCTTGGCCACCTCCGCACACGTCGCACTGCCGGCCAACTCCACCAGGATCGGCTCGGCTTCCGCCGCCTGCTCGTCGGTGAGCTTCGCCGTCACCGTCGTGATCACATCGACGGCCCCACCGGACAGGGACCCGGCCCCATAACGCTCCTCCACCAGGGGGAGGCGGGCCACCTCCGTGGCGAGGCGCAACCACCGCGACGCCTGCGCACCGGTCATCCCCGGACCACGCCGCACCACCCACGGCGCCCCCGGCACACCCCGCACGCCCAGAACATCCGGTGCTGACGCGTCCGGTGTGAGAGTGACCGGGGCTGACCCGTCCTGTGGGGGTGGGCTCGGCGGGGGTGGACTGGGTCTGTCCGACCGGAGCCACGAAGCGGTGGAGGCATGCCCATGGGACTTCGCCTCACCGGTGACGTTCACCCGGTGCAACCGGCCCGCCACCAGCGCACCCATCACATCCATCGCCTGAATCAGCGTCTCCGCCTCGTGGAAACACACCGCAGGACTGTCCGGCACACCCGCACGCGCCATCCCCGCGACCAAACCCAACACCACATCCGCGACATCACCGGCACGATAACCAGCCGCCGCATCACCGGCCGCGACGTCACCGGCCGCGACGTCACCGGCCGCACTGCCAGGGACGTCCCCATCCGAATCGGCCCCGCGAGTGGCTCTGCCTGGCTGCTCTGACGAGGGGGAACGGGGATCCAGACACGTACCCGCTAACAGGGATGGCACCCCAACCGCCGGGACGCGACGAGGAACCGGAGCCACCTCCGAGGCGGCCGACCCAAGGGAGTCGGCATCACCCGCCCCCAGGTCCAGGAACGCGGTGACGCCTTTCACATCGGTGGTTCCGATGACGCCAGAGCCACTAACCGCCGACACAGAGACACCTCCTCCCACCATCAGTACGATCACGTGTTCGACACGCTACAGATCGTGACCGACAAAATCGGAGCGGGCGGTGTCAGGTGGCACCGGGCGCTTTCATCGGCACCGGTTAGGCCGTCACCTCACAGGTGGATCCGGCGACCGGGCCAACGCGACCGCAGCCACCGGTCATGGCTGGCGACCACGACGGCGCCCGGTCCCGTGCCGAGCGCCTCCTCCAGTTCGTCGCAGAGCCGGGGCGACAAGTGGTTGGTGGGCTCGTCGAGCAGCAGGAGTTCCGGCGGGTCGGCCACGAGCAACGCCAGCGCGAGCCGGCGGCGCTGCCCGACCGACAGCTCGCCGACGCGCTTGTCCAGGTCGTCGGGGGCGAACAAGCCGAGGGAGCTCAGCGGTACCGCGTCCGCCCGCTCGGCGCCGAGGGCGCTCTCGTAGGTCTCGCGCGCCGTCCGGTCCGGCCGGTCGAAGACCGTGTCCTGAGTGAGTAGCGCGACGCTGAGGCCCGGCCGCCGCCGCACCTCGCCTTCGGGGGCCAACCGCCCAGCCAGTACGGCGAGGAGCGTCGACTTGCCCGTTCCGTTCGGACCGGTGACCAGGAGCCGGTCGCCGGCCGGGATGTCGAGGTGGTCGAGCATGAGGCGACCAGGCACCCGGACGTCCCGCAGGCAGAGCAGCGGGCCCTCGGACGGCGGCGCGGAGCCAAGCACAGGAGCGGAGCCAAGCACAGGAGCGGAGTCAAGCACCGGCGGGGAGCCGAGCACCGGCGGGGAGCCGAGCACCGGGGCGGAGCCGACCACCGGGCCAAACACCCGCGCCGAGTCAGGCACCCGCGCTGAGTCGGGCACTGGTGCTGAGTCAGGCACCGGGGCAGAGGCGGCCGGGAGCCGTGGGACACGGAAGCGCAGCGGCTCGGGCGGCGGGGGCACCCGCGTGCGCTCCAGCTCGTCTAGCCTGCGGCCCGCGTCGCGCACCCGGCGGGAGATCTGGTTCTGCACCCGGCCCGCGGAGTGGCCATATCCCATCTTCTCGTTGTCGCGTTTGTCGCGATTGGGTGCCACCCGGCGTGCCGTCGTCCCGATCGCCTCGCGTAGCTCGGCCAGCTCCGCCTCTTCCTCGGCGTACCGACGCCGCCAGCGTTCCCGCTCCGCACGCTGCACGGCGAGGTATTCGCTGTACGCGCCGCCATACCGTACGGGCCCGCCGAGGGCGGGATCGAGGTCGATCAGGTCGGTGCAGACGGCGTCGAGGAACGCCCGGTCATGGCTCGCCACCACGACGGCTCCGGGCTGGCTCCGCAACTGCCCCTCCAGGAAGGCCGCGGCGGAGTCGTCGAGATGGTTCGTGGGCTCGTCGAGCAGCAGCGCCGCCGGCCGCCGTACCAGGAGGGCGGCGAGAGCGAGACGCCCACGCTGGCCGCCGGACAGCGAGCCGAGCCGACGTTCGTGCGGGATCCCGGCGAGGCCGAGGCCGGCGAGGACCAGCTCCGCTCGCCGGTCGGCGTCCCAGACCTCGCGCTCCTGTGCACGGTCGAGCGACTCGCCGTAATTCTGGAGTACGGCGGGATCGTCCGGGGTCGCGGCGAGTGCCTGGGCGAGCCGGTCAAGCTCGGCGACAGCGTGCCGTGCCTCACGCAGGGCGTCGTCGAGCACGTCCGCGATCGTCGACGCGGGCTGGAACGGCAGCTCCTGATGCAGGTAGCCGAGGTCGGGTGGCCTGATGACGGCACCGCCATCGGGCTGGTCCGCGCCGGCGAGCAGCCGCAGCAGCGTGGACTTGCCGGCGCCGTTCTCACCGATCAGGCCGATCCTGCGGCCGGGAGCGGCGACGAGGGAGACTCCGTCGAGCACCCGGCGAGAGCCGAACGTACGGACGAGGTCGTGGGCGAGCAGGGCTGGTCGGGACATGTGTCGCACCAAGAGGAAGAGGCGGCCCCGTCGGGCCGGGAAGCAGGCAATCATGAAGTCCGCGTCTGCGCCGATGCGGAAATATCGCGCGCGAATCACGCCGAAACATCGCGCGGAGTATCGGGGAATATCGCGAAGTATCACGGCATGGCGGGCGTCGGCTCGTGGACCGAAGCCCGCCGCACGTGTTTCAGCCGACGGCGGGGGCGCCGGACTCCAGCAGGCGGCCTTCGGAGAGCCGCAGCCAGCGGGTCACGCCGATCTCCGCCAGGAACCGCTCATCGTGGCTGACCACCACGAACGCGCCTTCGTACGCGTTGAGCGCGCTCTCCAACTGGTCGACGCTGATCAGGTCGAGGTTGTTGGTCGGCTCGTCGAGCAGGAGCAACTGGGGCGCCGGCTCGGCGTACAGCACGCAGGCGAGGGTCGCCCGCAGCCGCTCGCCGCCGGACAGCACCCCGACGGGCAGGTGAACGCGGGAGCCCCGGAACAGGAATCGGGCGAGCATGTTCATCCGCTGCGCCTCGGGCATCGCGGGGGCGAACGCGGCCATGTTCTCCGCCACCGTGCGGTCGAGATCCAGCAGGTCGAGCCGCTGGGAAAGGTAGGCGACGCGCCCGTCCGCCCGCCTGAGCGAACCGCCGTCCGGCTCCAGGTCGCCGTTGAGCAGGCGCAGCAGGGTCGACTTGCCCGAGCCGTTGGGTCCGGTCAGCGCGATCCGCTCGGGTCCGCGGATCGTCAGGTCGACGCCCTCGCCCGCGTAGAGATCGCGTCCGTCGAGCCGGACCTGCAGGTGTTCGGCGAGGACGACCGTGCGGCCGGCCGGGACGTTCGTGCCGGGCAGCTCCAGGGCGAGCCTGTGCTCGTCGCGCACGGCGCGGCTCGCCTCGTCGAGCCGGGCCTTGGCGTCGTTCACCCGTGAGGCGTGCACCTCGTTGGCCTTTCCCGCCGACTCCTCCGCGCCGCGTTTCATGTTCCCGGCGAAGATCTTCGGCAGGCCGGCGCTCTTGAGGTTGCGGGCGGCGTTGCTCGCGCGGCGCGCCGCGCGCTCACGGGCCTGCTGCATCTCCCGCTTCTCGCGCCTGAGGTCCTGCTCGGCGTTGCGGACGTTCTTCTCCGCGACCTCCCGCGCGGCGCGTACGGCCTCCTCGTACGCGGTGAAGTCGCCGCCGTAGAGGCGGAGCTCACCCCGGTCGAGCTCGGCGATGCGGTCCATCCGGTCGAGCAGCGCCCGGTCGTGGCTGACCAGCAGCAGGCACCCGTTCCACTCCTCGATCAGCCCGTAGAGCCGATGGCGGGCGTCGAGGTCGAGGTTGTTGGTCGGCTCGTCCAGCAGCAGGACGTCGGGACGCCGCAGGAGCTGCGCGGTGAGGCCGAGCGAGATCACCTGGCCGCCGCTGAAAGTGCTCAGCCTCCGGTCGAAGGGGACGTCGCCGAGGCCCAGCCGGTCGAGCTGGGCGCGGGTGCGTTCCTCGATGTCCCAGTCGTTGCCGATCGTGGTGAAGTGTTCCTCGCTGGCGTCCCCCGACTCGATCGCGTCCAGCGCCTTGATCACAGGGGCGATCCCGAGCACCTCGGCCACGGTCAGGTCGCCGGCGAGGGGGAGCGTCTGCGGGAGATATCCGAGCACTCCGGCGACGGACACGGTCCCGCCGCCGGGCCGGAGCTCACCGGCGATCAGCCGGAGCAGGGTGCTCTTCCCGGCGCCGTTCGGGGCGACGAGGCCGGTACGGCCGGTGCCCACGCTGAAGGACAGGTCCTGGAAGACGGGGGTGTCGTCGGGCCAGGAGAAGGAGACGTTCGAGCAGACGATGAACATGTCAGACATGAGAGAGACCTCAGGTGAAACGCGGGCGCACGCCACGGGCGCCCCGCAGGGACGTGATTATGGGAAACAACGAATCGGCCACGTCGGCGTGCGGCGCGCCTGCGCGCCGGCCGGTGGTCTCACGTCCGGGTATCACCCGGAGATGTCGTCGTCCCCTGCCACGTCTCGGTCTCCCTTGTACGGGTTCAGATCTCCGTCACCATAGCAAACGTCGTCTCGCTCGTGCCAACGAGTATCCCGGCGGTCACGCGTTGAGCCCGAACTCCCCGGCGCGCAACCCGGCCTGGAACCGGGAGCCGGCGTCGAGCGTGTCGAGCAGTTCCGCGACCCGCCGGCGATACGTGCGCAGCGACAGGCCGAGCCGCCGGGCGGCCGTCGCGTCGGTGTGTCCCGCTCCGAGCGCGCGGAGCACGGCCAGGGCGTCCGCGTCGAGGTGGGGCACGTCGCCGCGGAGATAGGCGGTGTAGCCGGTGGCGGACTCCCAGGCCGCCTCGAAGAGGGCGTACACGCCGCCCACCAGCGCGGGCTCGGTCGTGACGGTGAACGTCCGCGGCGTGGCGGTCTCGGCGCCCGCCAGGATCATCACCCGGCGGTCGATCATGATGGTCTCGTGCGGCAGCCCGGTCGAGCTGATCCGCACCTCGGCTCCGCGCCCCACGGCCTCCCGGAGGTGGAGCCGGGTGCCCTCGTCCTTCAGGGCGGCCGGGCTGAGCAGCTTCTTCACGGTGAGCTCGGCGGTCACGCGCAACCGCTCGCCGATCGCCCGCCGGACCTCCGGCTGCGACCACGTGTTGACATCGCGCGCCGCGCACACGAACTCGTGCCGGGTGCCCTCGAAGAGATGACCGGCCCGCGCGAGAAGTTCTGCGTCACCTCGCAGGGTGATGACCTGAGCAGCGCTCATTCATCCATTATGTCCTCGGGTGCGGCGTCGGCAGCTTGTTGCCAGGGGCTTCGCCCGGGACGGCCGGAGGGGACAGGGTGACGGCATGACGAACAACGCAGACACTCCCGCCGCGGCCTCCGGCCGGTTCGCGATCGGCGGCGACCTTCCCGTCCACCGGCTCGGCTTCGGAGCCATGAGACTGCCCCGCGGCACCCTGCAGGGAGAGGTCCGCGACCCGGACACCGGGGTCGCGGTGCTCCGCCGGGCGGCGGAGCTGGGCGTCGATCACATCGACACGGCCTGGTTCTACCGGAGGGGCGGCGTCGTCGCCAACGAGATCATCCGTAAGGCGCTCGCGCCGTACGACGACGACCTGGTGATCGCGACCAAGGTCGGCCCGCTGCTTGGCGACGACGGGATGCCCCGTTACCAGGCGAAACCGGCCGAACTGCGCGGCCTGGTGGAGGACAACCTGAACACCCTCGGCGTAGACCGGCTCGATCTCGTCTACCTGCGGGTCGGCACGTACGAGACCGGAGGTGAGCCGGTCGCCGACCGGTTCGCGGTGCTCGCGGAGCTGCGGCGCGAGGGCCTGATCCGCCATCTGGGGGTGAGCAACGTGGACGCCGCCCAACTGGCCGAGGCCCGATCGATCGCTCCGGTCGCGGCCGTCCAGAACGCCTTCCACGTCCACGACCGGGACTCCACCGAGGTCCTGCGGCAGTGCGAGCGGGACGGCATCGCCTTCGTGCCGTTCTTCCCGCTCGGCGGCGGCCGTCGTCCCATCGACCCGGTACCGCTGCGGGAGGTCATGACCCGCCACGAGGCGACCGCGGCCCAGGTCGCGCTCGCCTGGCTGCTGGCCGTCTCACCGGTGACGCTCGCCATTCCCGGCACCGGATCTCTCGCCCATCTGGAGGAGAACATGGCGGCTGGCCGCCTCCGCCTCGCCCCGGAGGACGTCGCCGCACTGGAGGGCTGAGCGGCGCTGGAGGGCTGAGCGGCCGGCGGAGCCGAGACAGTGAACCGCCGGACGCCGCCGCACGTCTCAGAGGTATGAGAACGATCATCGTTGTCGCCGCGCTCACGGCGCTCATGGCACTCACGGCATGCGGCTCGGCGGGCGGCGCGGCGGAGAAAGCGGCGGGCGGCGAGACGCCGGCCGTTCCCCGGACGCGCTATCAGGCGGACGCGACGGTGCTGTCCGACGCACGGCACGGCCCCCAGCTCTGTGCCGACGTCCTCCAGTCCATGCCACCGCAGTGCAGTGGCCCCGACGTCGCCGGGTGGGACTGGGACGCGGTCAAGCACTCGTCGCAGGGCGGCACGAGCTGGGGGGAGTACCACGTGGTGGGCACCTGGGACGGGACGAGACTGACGCTCACCGAGCCCGCCCGCCCCGCCGCCGGCCGCCAGGGCTCGCCCGACGACCTCACCTCTCCGTGCCCCGAGCCCGCCGGTGGCTGGCGTCCCGTCGCGCCCGCGAAGGCCACCGGCGAGGCGATGGACGCCGTGCTGGCCAGGGCCCGCGCCCTCCCCGGCTACGCCGGAAGCTGGCTGGACCAGAGCTACCTGGACGAGATCGACGGCTACGACGACACCGATCGTCGCTGGGTGGAGCGTTACGCCAACGATCCCAAGCGGCTCGTGCTGAACCTGCGGTTCACCGGCGATCCGGCCGCACGCGAGGCGGCGATCCGCGAGGTCTGGGGCGGCGCGCTCTGCCTGAGCCGTGCCCGGCACACCGAGGCGGAGCTCCGCGCGCTGCAGGAACGGGCGACGAAGGAGATCAAGGGGATCGTGTCGGCGTCGGTGGACCAGTTCGCGGAGCGGGTCGAGCTGGGGGTCTGGGTCGTCACCCCGGAGCTCCGCCGCGAGGTCGACGAGAGGTACGGAAAGGGGCTGGTGGCCCTCAACGGCTTCCTCACGCCGGTCGGCTCGTGAGACGGCGCCCTGAGACGGCGCCCAGAGACGACGCCGATACGGGTGACCGATTTGTCGAGTAAAGGACACCATCAACCGTCAATTTCGGATTTGCCGTCTCGTCGCCGGACGGCAAGATCGCGCGGCTAGCGTCATCCGGCACGTTATCCGCACCCCGAAGGCGTTGAGTCATGTCCAAACTGTCCCGCCGGAACTTCCTTGGCACCGCGGCCGCCGTCACCGGAGCGGCCGCCGTCAGCACCGCGCTGCCCGGCGCCGCCTCCGCGGCCACCGAGCACCACGGGGGCGGCTCGCCGCGGAAGCCGTACGGCGACTTCCGCGACATCAAGCATGTCATCGTGATCATGCAGGAGAACCGGAGCTTCGATCACTACTTCGGCGCGCTCAAGGGTGTGCGGGGTTTCGGCGACCGCTCGACCATCCTGCTCCCCGGAGGTAAGACCGTCTGGGAGCAGCCCGTGTCCTTGACGGCCGGGGCCGCCACGCAGTACCCGTGGCGGTTGAGCGGGGCCAAGACCTGGAACGGAGCGACCCCGCCGAGCCCCGAGCTCGGCGCCGCCAACTACGGCGGCACCAGCCACGGCTGGACCGACCAGCACGGTGCCTGGTACGGCGGACTGATGAACGGCTGGTACTACGCCAAGGGCGGGCCGACCACGCTGGGTTACATGGACCGCCACGACCTGCCGTTCCACTACGCCCTCGCCGACGCCTACACGGTCGGCGACGCCTACCACTGCTCGGTGCTCAGCGCGACCGGCCCCAACCGCACCTACCTGTGGGGCGGCACGATCAACGCCGACCACAGGCACGGCAGCTTCACCGCCTACGACGGCGGTGACGAGCGCGGCAAGTTCCTCCCCTGGGAGTCGTACGCCGAGACGCTCCAGGCCGCGGGCGTGAGCTGGCGGGTCTACCAGTGCGCCGACGACTACGGCGACAACGGCCTGGAGTACTTCAACACCTTCGGGAAGCTCGACCCCACCCAGGGCGGGACGGCCGCGCCGGGCGACCCCTACTACGACAACGGCGTGAAGAACGTCCCCGAGCCGATCACCGGGCTGTCGGGGAACGCCGACAACATCAACGCCGCGATCCGCGCCGACGTGCTGGGCGGCAGGCTGCCGCAGGTGAGCTGGATCGTGAACAACCAGTTCTTCTCCGAGCACCCGGTCACGGCGCCGAGCAACGGCGCGTACTTCCTCAAGGGCGTGCTCGAGGCGCTCAACGCCGACCCGGACGTCTTCAACTCGACCGTGGTGATCATCAACTACGACGAGAACGACGGCCAGTTCGACCACGTCCCGCCGCCCATGCCTTCGCCGGGCGAGGCGGACGAGTTCGTCTCCGGAACGATGGGTCAGTACGGCGTCACCGAGCCCCTCCCGGTCGGTCTCGGTTTCCGCGTGCCGCTCATCCTCATCTCGCCCTGGACCCGTGGCGGCTGGGTGAGCTCGGAGGTCTCCGACCACACCTCGGTCATCCAGTTCATCGAGAAGTGGACCTCCGCGCTCGGCAAGCCGGCCATCTCGCCCAACATCAGCGACTGGCGGCGCAAGGTCTGCGGCGACCTGACGGGCGCCTTCGACTTCCACTCGCCGGTCTACGGGCTGCCCGCCCTCCCGGACACCGGGCCGCTCGTCCCGGAGGTCCGGTACACCCCGCTGCCGGGCGACAACACGATGCCGGTCCAGGAGGCCGGCACCAAGCCCGCGCGTCCGCTGCCGTACCAGCCGAACGCCAACCTGGCCGGGTTCACCAACGGGCCGTCCGGCGCCGTGGCGAACCTGACGTTCAGCAACGAGGCCCCGTTCGCGGCCAAGGCGAGCCACTTCGCCGTCTACAACAACCTGGCCGGGATCCCGTCGCTGGCGCAGTACCCGGCCGCGTTCCCGGGCCAGTACACCGTGGACGCCCACGCCACGGCGACCGGGACCGGCCCCGTGGGCGGCTCCACCGGCGACACCGCGTACGACATCACCGTCACCGGGCCGAACCGGTTCCTGCGCCGGTTCGCCGGCGATGTCGCCACCGCGGGGAAGGACCTCGTCGTCGAGGCGGACTACTACGACGGCAAGTCGACGGCGCAGCCGAAGCTCAAGCTCTGGCTGCGCAACGGCTCGGGCTCACCCGTCACCTTCACGATCACCCACAACAACTACAACTCGGACCGGCCCAAGGCCGTGAAGGTCGGCCCGCGCGGCAAGGAGGCGTGGGTGGTGAACCCGGTGAAGGCCAGCGACGGCTGGTACGACGTGACCGTCACGGCCGACTGCGACGGCGGCTGGTCGCAGCGGTTCGTCGGTCACATCGAGACCGGCAAGCCCAGCGTCACCGGCTGACGCGCGGGGTCGCGGCGCGCTGAGTCGCGGGGTCCCGGTGCGAGCCGGGGCCCCGCGTTCCCACATCCGGCGAACAGATCCCGCGAACAGGCCAGGCAGCCGACTCGGCCGGGCGGCTCAGGCGGCCCCGAGGGCCGGCGTCTCCTGCGGGAACAGGTCGTCGAACACCGCGGCCCGGTCGAAGGCCAGGGCGTAGGCGCGGGCGCGCAGCTCCATCTCCTGCCGTTCCGCGGCGGACATGTCCAGCACGACCCGGTCCACGGCCGCGGCCAGACCGGAGATGTCCCCCGGCTCCACGATGACGGCGGTGTCGCCGACCGCCTCAAGGGTCCCGCCGGTCATGGTGGTGACGATCGGCCCGCCGCCGGCCAGCATCTTCTCGGCCAGGGCGATGCCGAACGTCTCCACGAAGTCGGGCTCGGGCCTGGTGGGCAGGACGTAGGCCGCGCAGCCCCGCATGAGCAGCGGCTTCTCTGCGTCGTCGACGTCGTCGAGGAAGACCACCCGGTCGTCCTCCTCGGCCATCGCCCGCACGTGCTCCAGCGCGGGCCCGGTGCCGGCGACGACCAGCTTCATCCCCGGCCGGCAGCGCATCTGGCCGAAGGCGATCAGCAGGTCGTAGATGCCCTTGGCCCGGGTCACCCGGGACAGGAACAGGATGTACCCGTCGCGTTCCAGGCCGCGCCGGGCGAGCGCGGCGTCCACATCCGCCGGATCCAGGTCGAGGAAGGCGGCCGAGTCGATCGGCGGATAGCTGACGGTCACCCGGCGCCGGCACTGCTCGGCGAAGGTCGTGCCGCAGTGGGCGTCCACGTCCTCGGCCGAGGCGATGATCTCCTGACGGGTGTACTCGGAGACCGCGACGACCTCGTCGTTGGCCAGGAACGTGGTGAACAGCACGGTCGCCGCGCCGAACCGGCCCTCCCGCAGGCACGACCGGATCACGTTGGTCACGTCGGAGCCGACCGCCTTCGCGACGGTGTGGACGTCGGGCGCGAACCCGGCCGCGCGCGCGGCGCCGACCGCGTCGACGACCACCGTGGTGTGCGGGGCGAGATACATGGACAGGCAGACCGTGGGCACCGGCTCGGCGAGCAGCTCGACCAGGCGGCCGGTGAGACCGGCCTGGTGACGCCCGTCGGGCACCCGGTAGTCGCCGACCGGCTCCGGCCGTTCCACGGTGATCCCGGGACTGTACGGCAGCAGCCGGTCGAGCGGCTTGAGCGGCAGACCGGCCGCCTGCAGCGCGGGGATCGGCCAGGTCAGCAGCCGTACGTCGTCGAAGCCGCGGGTCAGTGCCGCCTCCGCGAGGTTGCGGGCCTCGCCGGAGTGGCCGCAGATGACGGGGTCGGCCCTGACCACGATGACGAGACGGCGACGAGGGTGGGTCATCACGCTTACTCCGGTGTGGCGGGTGGATCGGAAAGGGACGGCGGACGGATCGCCCGTCCCCACGTGGAAGGCTCTGGGCCCAGTCGCAGGTGCAGCAGGCCGCCGCGGTGCACCGTGGCGGCACTCAGGTGCGTCGCGTGCAGAGGTTCGCCGTTGAGGGTCGCCGACTGCACGTACTGCGGGGAGGGATCACGCTCGATGCCGTCGACGCCGATCGGCGTCTCGCGGTGCCCGCTGGTCTCGATGACGAACTCGTTGTCTCCGGCGCGGAGCACGGACCTGGCGAACGCGGGCGCGTTGATCAGGAAGAGGCTCTGCCCGGCGATCGGGAACAGCCCGAGTGACGCCCAGATGTACCACGAGCTCAGGCCGCCGGAGTCGTCGTTGCCGGGCAGCCCGCCGGGACCGGTGCCGAACTGCCAGGTCAGCGCGGCGTGCACCACCTCGGCCGTGCGGTCGGGCCGGCCCGCGTAGTGATACGCCCAGGGCGCCTCCATGTCGGGCTCGTTGTTCAGCCCCTCGAAGCGGTTCAGCGCGTATCCGGCCGCCATCTCCGCCGGCTGCGGACGCAGGCCGGGCTGTTTCACGGGCGCGGCGCCGAAGCCGAAGAACCGGTCGAGCTTGTCGATGAACCCGGTGTCGCCGCCGGCCAGGGAGATCCGCGCGGCCATGTCGTGCAGCAGCCGGAACGAGTAGTTCCACTTGCCGCCCTCGTAGAACTCCGAGTCGCGCAGCAGTCCCGTGTTCGGGTCGAAGGCGTTCGACCACTGATGGCTGCGGTTCTCCAGGTCGGCGGCCAGGCGCCGGTCGTTGAGCGCCCGCGCGACCTGGGCCGTGCAGTGGTGGCCGTAGGCGAGGTCCAGCGTGTGGGTGATCGGATGCACCACACCGTGCTCGAAGAAGTCCTCGCCGTAGAGACGGCGCAGGTCGTCGACCATGTGGACGAGCGCCCAGTTCCAGTCGAGGCCCGTCCGGCCGAGCGCGTGGGCGTCCGCGAGCGCGGTGTGCGCGAGCGCGCTGGCCTGGCGGAAGAACCGGTCGGCGCCGCGGGCCATCCGGTATCCGACCGGGAAGTTGCCCTCCTCCTCGCAGACCCGGATGAGCGACTCCAGCAGGTCGAGGGCCCGGTCGGGGACGATGGCGGAGAGCAGCGGCAACTGCGTCTTGTAGATGTCCCACATGGTGCACACGTCGAACGCGTACGGCCCGGGGGTCGGCCAGAACGGGCTCTCGTCGTCGCCGAAGCACGGCTTGATCAGCGAATGGTAGAGCGCCGTGGCGAACACGCCGCGGCGGGCCGGTGTGCCCCCCTCGACCTGGACCCGGTCGAGGTGGTCGGTCCAGCGGACCCGGGCGGCGGAGCGCACCGTGTCGAACGCCGGCCGCGCCTGCCCGCACTCCGCCTCCAGGTTGCGCCGGGCCTGGTCGCATCCGCGCAGCGAGAACCCGAGCCGCACCTCGACGGTCTGCCCCGCGACGGCCGGGCCCATGAACAACATGCCGAAGGGCCGCAGCGTGGTGTGCCGGATGCTGTCGAAGTCGAGGCGGGTGCCGCCGTCGACGAGCCGCCGGTCGTACCAGAGCATCTGGCGCCAGCCGGGGCTGTCGACCTCCAGGTAGACCGACAGCGGGACGCCCTCCATCACCACGGTGCCCTGGGCGCGGCCGTGGCCCATGCTCTCCACCTGCGCCCGCAGCGGGACGGTGCGGCCCAGCTCGATGGCCAGGCCCCCGCAGGACAGGTCGATCACCACGCGGGCGCTCCTGTGCTCCGGGAACGTGTACCGGTGGACGGCGACCTTGGTGCCCACGGTGAGCTCGCAGTGCACCCCGGTGTCGAGGGTGGCCGCGTAGTAGCCCGGCTCCGCCACCTCGCCGCGCAGCGGCCACGCCTCTCCCAGCACATCGAGCGGCTGCACCATCGGGGTGACCCGGACGTAGTTGTAGTACTTGCGGATGGCGCCGGTGCCGGACTGCTGGAAGTGGGTGAACCCGGACGCCTGCAGCCGCTCGAACATCTCCTCGGGCACGCCCTCGGTGTTCTTCGCGTACCGCCCGTATCCGGTCGGGTACGCGCCGGAGTAGGCGCAGGCGGAGACCATGCCCAGCGGTGACGTGGCACCCGGATGGGTGTTGCCCACCTGGGGCTTCGGCCACCACCAAGTCGCGGCGAGACCGTGCGGTTGAGGCAGGTCGGTCGCCGCTGTGCCGATGAAGGGGTCAACGTAGTCGAAGATGGCGGGACTCTATCCGACACTGCCGCCCTTCAGGTTTCGGTTAGATGAACTCCTGGTCTGTCTTCACCTGCGGAAACGCGGGTGGGAGTAGCCCTGGCGGCCAGTCGCCGGCGGATCGCCCCGAGCACGGGCGCGACGGCGAAGGCCAGGAGCCCCAGCACCGCCAGGAACAGGAACACGGTGAAGATCCATTCGTTCGAGCCGTCCGGCCCATAGACCCGGTTGGCCATCCCGACGTCCACCGCATCGGTCCGCTGACCCGCGTGGTGGGTCGTCCGGCCGCTGCCGGCGAGGGCCACTCCCGTCCGCAGGACGACGCCGTCGCGGGAGCGGAACTCGCCCGTCCACGCGCAGCTCTCGTGGCCGGGGTGCCGTACGCAGTCCAGGCGCCGCGCGGTGAAGACGCCGGGCCGGCCGTCGCCGGCGGCGAGCCGCAGCGCCGGGCCGAGCGCGGGGGCCGTCCAGGACAGCAGGAGAGCGCAGACGAGCAGGAGGACGACGGTCAGCGGCGAGAACGGGCGTCTGCGGGCCATGGTCTTGTCACCCCCGCTTCTCACGCCGTCCTGAGCGCGCAGCCGCAGCGCATGACGGCGAGCTCGGTCTCGCGTGGCCTTCGGTGCAGCAGCATCGCGACGACCATCGGGATGGTGACGATCGTGTTGTAGAAGAGGTGCAGCTCGACGCGGGGCACGAGGAGCTGGATGACGCTGGTCGGTACGGGCCGTCCGGCCAGGTGCAGGCCCGACATCGCCTGGACCAGCAGGAGCAGGTGCTCGATGTGGTGCCAGAACTGGATGGCGAGCGCGATGTTCCACCAGGTCCGCGATCGGCCGGTGAAGCCCTTCCGCAGCAGGATCAGCCCGATGAGCATGAGCAGGGCGTAGCCGTAGTGCATCCACTCCGAGGTGACGAGCCAGGGGAACGGCAGCCCGAGCACCCCGCGCGCCTCGGGGATCGGCCAGCCGAGCGCGTAGATCTGGACCGCCTGCGCGACGTGTTCCGCCCAATGGGCGATGACGACGAAAAGGAAGACGCTGAGGGCGGCCTTGTGGTGCCGTTCGTTGAGACGCACCCGGCTGGTGATGGGGACGGACATCGGTCAGCTCCTCACGTCGAACACTCCGGTGGCGGACGCTTCGGCCATGGTGGCCGCGGGGACGAGCCGCACGGCGATCGAATCGGCGTCGATGCACAGCAGCAGCTCGGTGAGGCTCTCGACGCACCGGCTGTTGGCCAGCGGCCCGGCGTCGGCGGTGTCGAAGCCCAGCGCCGAGCAGAACTCGGCGACCAGCAGTTTGGCGGCGGGGTCGTCCCCCGCGATGGGAACGGTCGGGGGGATCGTCACCGGCGCCCGGACGTACGCGGTGATCCACCGGGCGGACAGGCAGTTGAGGGCCTTCACGACGGTGCGGCCGGGCAGCGCCGCGGCGATCCGCTGGGCCGCCGAGCGGTATCCGGGGACGGCCGGCTGGTCGAAACAGGGATTGGAGACGTCGACGATCACCGAGCGTCCGTGGCGTAGCCGGGGGGAAAGGTCGCGGCAGGTGGCGTCGATCGGGGTGGCCAGAATGGTCAGATCCGACTCGGCGGCGACCCGCTCCGGTGTGACGGCCCGCGCGCGGGACAGGCCGGCGGCGAGCGCGGCGGCCCGCGCGGGGGTCCGGTTGGCGAGCAGCAGCGGCATCCCGTGCAGGTCGGCGAGCCGGGCCAGCGCCGTGCCCATCCGCCCGCATCCGATGATCCCGATCCGCAGATCCACAGATCGGCCCTCCTAGGCTGCCGCGACGGGGGAGTAGCGGTCGAGCGCCCGCCTGAGCGGGCCGGGGATCTCGACCGGGACGAGGGCCCCGCCGGGGCCGCGCCGCAGGCACGCGATCGTCTGCCGCCCGCGCGCGACCAGCCGGGCCGGGCCGGCGCCCACCCGGTAGTAGCCGAAGTCCATGGTCACCCGGTTGTCGTCGACACCGCCCAGGGACATGCGGATCGACACCTCGTCCAGGGCGTACAGCTCGGCGAAGAACTCGCACGAGCAGTCGACGGTGACCAGGACGAGGTCGCCGGCGAGCGCCTGGAGGACCTCCGGCGCCTGGTCGGCCAGGAATCGTTCCCGGCAGCGGCCCTGCCATTCGAAGTAGTGGGTGAAGTAGACGTTCCCGACGACGTTGGTGTCGGCGAAGGTCACGACCTGACGGTGTTCGTAGTAGGGGTTCATCGCGTTTCCTGGGTGAGGACGGCGACGACCATGGATCGGGGCGGGCCGTCGGAACTGTTCAGGGTGAGCAGGCCGGACAGGACCGCCAGGCCGGACGGGCCGGTCAGCTTGATCCAGCCGTGCTCGTAGGCCGCCTCGACCTGGAGCGGCACGGCCCGACTGGCTCCGGCCAGGCAGCGGTGCGCCGTACGCATCCGGGAGTCGAGCACGGCGCGCGGCTCTCCCGTCAGCCGTGCCAGCTGCTCGGCCTGCCGGGCCCACTCCGGCTCGGGCGCGATGGGCGGCTCGCCCAGCTCCAGCCACTCGTCGGTCACGGCCGACGCCCCCGGGCACAGGGCCCCGACGACCCGTTCCAGGTAGGGGCCGGTCAGCAGCGGGGGCATGGCGTCCATGCGCAGCGGCCCTGTGTCGAGCAACCGCAGCCCGGTCCAGCTGAACACCGGCCGCCCGTCCGCGGATCGCGCGACGACGTCGTAGACGTACTCGGTGCCGTGCTGAGACCGCTCCACCGCCTCCATGATCACTTCGGTGGATCCGGCCGGGTCGCCGTGCGACTCGAAGCGATCGCAGCCGACCGGCAGCAGCCGCCGATGCGGCACGCAGGCCTGCAGCACGTGGATGGCCGCGTCGTGCAGGGCGGCGTCCCCCAGCACCGGCGTGCCGATGCCCAGATCGTCCGCGGTCGCCGACAGCACGGCCCGGCAGCGGGTGGGGAGGAGCGATTCGAAGCGGGTCAGCCGCCGGAACGCCGGCCCGTGGAAGAACAGCGGCCCGTAGAGGTCGGCCGCCGAGTGAGCGGGGGGATCACCGGCCGGTACGGCGACGTCGGGGGGACCGGCCGTCGCGGCGACGACCCGGCCGGCGAAGTGCACGGCGCCGAAGTCGGTCTCCGCGCTGCGGATGTCGACGTCCACGGCGCCGCCGGGCTGGCGGATGGCGTGGATCCGCAGCGTCCTGGTCGCCTCGGCGGGCACGATGACCGGGCGGTCGAAACGCGCATCGGTGATCGCGCGGGCCGGGGTGCCCAGCAGGTCCGCGGCCTGGGCCATGACCTCCAGAGCGCAGACCGCCGGCAGCAGCCGCACCCCGTCGAGCCGATGATCGGCGAGGTATCCGCTCGCCGGGTCGAGCTCGCACTCCGCCGTCAGCTCGACCCCGGGGACGTAGCTCAAAACGCGGTGGAGCAGCGATCGCCGCGGCCGGGCGTCCTCGGCCCGGTCGAGCTGCGGCAGCCGCCCGCTGACGACGATCGTCTCACCGGCCGGCCGCGCCGCGATCGCCTCAAGCAGCAGCTCCGCCCCGCGGTCCACGGGCAGGGTGCCGATGCCCGCGCCCGCGAGGTGGCCGACCACGCCCAGCCGTTCGGCCATCCCCGCCCCGGTCCAGGCCGTCCAGGCGAGCGTGGCGGTGACGCAGTCCGCGGGCAGCTCCCCGGCGAGGCCGCGGACCAGGGCCTGGAGCCGTCCGTTGGCCAGCGCGTAGTGGGCCTCCCCGGCCAGCCCGAACCGTCCGATCACCGACCCGTACGCCAGCACGAGGCGCAGCCGGCCGGTATCAACGGCGGCCAGCACGTTGGTCAGGCCCTCGCACTTGACGCGGGCGTGCTCGGCGAAGTCGTCCTCGGTGAGCTCGCCGAAACGAGCGGGACGGTTGACCCCGGCGGCGTGCACGACGCCCGCGATCGGGCCGAGCTCGGGCAGCTCGGCGAGCTCGGTCACGGCCCGCCGGACGGCGTCCGCGTCGGTGACGTCGGCGCAGCGGTACGCGGCGACGACCCCGGCGGCCCGCAGCCGCTCCAGGCCGCCGGCCAGCTCGGGGTCGGCCGCGGGATCGGACCGGCCGAGCAGCGCCAGCCGCACTCCGTATTCCCCGGCGAGGGTGAGCCCGGCGTGCAGCCCGATCCCCTTGCCGCCGCCGGTGATGAGCACCACGTCGCCGCGGCGGAGGGGCGCCTCACCACGGGCAGGGGGCAGCGGCAGGTGGTGGACGGCGTACGTCCGCCCGCCGTGGTCCACCCCGAACCAGTGGGCGTCCAGCTCCGGATGTTCTTGGCGCAGCGCGGCGACGAACCCGGACGCGCAGTCGGCCTCGTCGGTGACCACCAGGGGCCTCCCGGCGCCGATCGCCCGCCGTGCGGCGGCGATCAGCGCGGCCACGTCGGCGTCCGTGGGAACGGCGGGGAGGTGCGCCTCCAGCGCGTTCTCCGGCGCGTTCCCACGCGGGCTCTCCGGCGGGCTTTCCGGCGCGGGCGGGCGGGCCGGCCGGCGGTGCTCGGCGAACAGCCGGAACCACTCCGGCCGGTCGGGCTCCCGCTCGCGGGCCGGTGGGAACGCCTCGACGGCGGCGATCAGGTCGCCGACCGTGGCCTCCGCCATCCGGGGCAGCTCCGCGGGCAGGGCCTTCCCGCACGCCGACGCCGACTCGACGGCGAGCTGGATGACCTGCAGCGAGTTCATGTGCAGATCGGCCAGGAGCCGGTCGTCGTCGCCGATCGCGTCAGGCTCCAGCTCCAGGGCGGCCGCGACCAGGTCGCGGACGGCCCCCGCCGCGCCGCCGCCCTGCCTCCGCTCCGGGGCGGGGCGCCGGACCGGTTCGGGCTCCGGCGCCGTCTCGCACGGGTTGGTGAGGAACGCCGGCTCCCGGTTCAGGTCGTAGGGGCGATGGAAGCGGTGGCCGAAAAGGGGCTGCAGCGAGTCGGCCGCACCCGCGGCGAAGAGGGCGGCGGCGGTCTCCAGCAGGTCGTGCCCGGTCCGCTCGCCGGCGTTGACGGACACCGCGGGCGGGGCGGGCCGCGCGGGTGGCTCGGCGCCCGGGTGACCGTCCAGATGAGCGCTGGCCAGATGAGCGGTGGCCAGATGAGCGGTGGCAAGGTGAGCGGCGGCCAGGCCGGCCAGCGACCGGCCGGGGCCGACCTCGACGAGCAGGTCGCACTCGGCGGCCAGGAGTTCCAGGGCCCGGCCGAATCGCACCGGCCGGGTGATCTGCTCGGCCAGGTGCCGCCGCAGGTCGGCGCTCGCGTCCAGCTCCTCGCCGGTCACCGTCGAGAACACCCGTCCCACGGGCGCGCCGAACGGCGTCTTGTCCAGGCAGACCGTGAACGGTGCGACGGACTCCCGTACGGCGGGGGAGTGGAAGGCGTGGCTGACCTGCAGTCTCGTGGCGGGCAGGCCCGCCGCGCCCGCCCGGCCCAGCGCGGTCTCCAGCGAGGTCAGCGGCCCGGCGACGACGGTGGAGGCGCCGTTGTCCGCGGCGACCACCAGGTCGAGGCCGTCGATCAGGGCCGCGACCCGGCCGGCTGGGGCGGCGACGGACACCATGCCGGTGCCGGCGGCCCCCACCTCCTCCATGATCCGGCCGCGTTCGACGACCAGGTCGAGCGCGGAGTCCTCGTCGACGGCTCCGGCCCAGGTGAGCGCGGCGATCTCGCCGACGCTGTGGCCCAGCGCGGCGCTCGCCGTCACCCCGAGGCTGTCCAGCCACCTCAGCGCGGCCATCGAGGCCCGGAAGACGGCCGGCTGCACGATTCCGGTATCGGTGCCCTCCGGTCCGGTGAAATAGGGCCGCGCCTCGTCGAACATCCGCCCGAGCGCGCCGGCGTCGCCGCGCGCGGGACCGCCCTGGCCGGTGAACATCAGGCCGATCCTGCGGGCCGGGCCGGTGCCGCTGAAGATCCCGGACTCGGCGGCGTCGCGGCCGGCCATCGAGACGGCCCGGCCGGCCCGGCGGGCGAGTTGTTCGGGGTCGCGGGCGGTGAAGGCCACTCTCTCGGCTCCGGGCGGCTCGCCGGCCAGGCCGGCGGCGAGGTCGGTGAGCTCGGCGAAGGACATGGAGCCGGCGAGTTCGGCGATCCGCCGGAGCTTCCCGGCGAGTTCGCCGGAGGTGCCGGCGGTCACGGCGAACACCTCTTCCTCCAGCGGGGCCCGCGCCATCCGCTCCTGTACGGCGGACAACCGGCCGCGGCGGACCGGCTCGGCCGCCTCGATGACCAGATGGGTGTTGATCCCGCCGAAGCCCATCGCGCTGACCGCGGCCCGCACCGGACCGGCGGGCCAGGGGATGGGCCGTTCCGCCGTCGCCAGGCCGCCGCCGAGCAGTTCGTGCGGCGTGCGAGACCCGGTGGTCGGCGGAATGATCTGGTGGTGCACGGCGAGCGCCGCCTTGATGAGGCCGGCCGCCCCGGCCGCCGCCTTCGTGTGTCCGATGTTGGCCTTCACCGACCCCACGAAGGCGGGACGGCGGTGCTCGCCCCGGACGGCCCGCATGGCCCGCAGTTCCGCCTCGTCGCCCACCGGCGTCCCGGTGCCGTGGCCTTCGAAGTAGCCGACCGTCTCTGGGCCGAAACCGGCGCGCTGATAGGCGCGGCGCAGCGCCAGCGCCTGCCCGTCCGCCTCGGGCCTGCTGATCCCCCCGCGTCCGTCGGACGACATGCCCCATCCGCGGATGACCGCGAGTGGGCGCCTTCCCGTGGCCAGCGCGTCGTCGGCGCGCATCAGCGCGACCATCCCGCATCCCTCGCCCGGCCAGAATCCCGTGGGGGAGGCGTCGTAGACGCGCATGTCGGTGCGGGCCAGCGCGCCGGTGCGGGCGAAACCGACCAGCTCGAAGGGGTCGAGGCTGAGATCGACCCCTCCGGCGAGGGCGAAGTCGAGGTCACCCGAGGTCAGCGCCGCGCAGGCGTGGATGACCGCGAGCAGCGACGAGGCGCACGCGCCGTCGACGGTGAAACCGCCGCCGTGCAGGTCGAAGTGATTGCAGATCCGCCCGGAGATGGTGTTGGACAGCGCCCCGGCGAGCGACTCGTCGGTGGGTTCGGGGAAGGGCGCCTTGAACAGTCCCTCCGACCGCTCGATGAGCCGGTCGCGGACGTCGTCGGGGATGTCCTCGCCGCCGAGGGCCTGCTGGAGCACGCGGCGGACGTACGGCCACCGCAGCCGCATGGTGCCGGCCCGGGTGAACTCGCCGGTCAGCGTGTTGCCCAGGACGACCCCGGCCCGGTCGCGGTTCAGCCCGCCGCCGTCGGCGAAGCCCGCCGCGGCCAGGGTGTCGGCGGCCACGTCGAGGGCCAGCCAGTGGGCCGGGTCGGTGACGCGGAACGTGGTGCCGGGGACGCGGTGCCTGGCCCGGTCGAACGACCAGCCCTCAAGCAGGGCCGCGTAGCGGACGTACGTCGAGTCCTGGTCGTCGCCGCCGTAGTCGGCGAGGTTCAACCGGGCGGCCGGGATCGGCCGGAACGCCCGTCTGCGGGCCATGACCAGCTCCCACAGACGGTCCGGGCTGGACGCGTCGGGATAGCGGCACCCCGCTCCGACGATCGCGATGCCGTCTGCCATGGCGATCACCTGGAGCTGGGGACGGCCACCGAGGTGGCGGGGGCCTGCACGTCGCTCTCGCGTGGTGGCGCCGTGCGGAGGGCCAGCGCCGCGAGCAGCAGGCCGCGGCAGGCGCACACGATGATCAACGCGAAGAACAGGCCGTACACCACGTGGAGATGCACCAGCAGGCCGTACACCACCGCGGTGGCGGCGCCGAACACGACCTGGTTGCGCGGCCGGACCGGAGTCGTGCCGGGATCGGTGATCATGTAGTTGGTGAACAGGACGAAGGCCACGCCGGTCATGACCAGCAGGGCGCTCGTCGTCGCGGTGCCCTCGATCCAGGTGCGGATCAGCGCCTGGGCGAAGAACGCGCCGACCCAGCCGAGGATGAGCGGCGTCTTCTTGGTGAGCCCGGCGTTGAGCATCGTGCCCGCGACCAGGATGAAGCCGGGGATCAGCCAGTCGATCGGGCTGCCGACCCACTCGGTGAAGTGGTAGGGCGGCGCGATGCCGACCCAGGGGAACACCAGCAGCGTGACCGCGATGCCGGCGTTGGACGGGTTGAGGATGTGCCGCCGCCTGCCGGACACCCGCACGCGGATGAGGTATTTGGTGCCGATCGCGACCGCGACGGCGAACAGCACCGGCCAGAGGCGGTCGTTGGCGTACAGGAGCATGGCACAGGCCAGCCCGGAGATGTGGGCGGGCAGGAGGAAGTCGAACAGGCCCTCGGCCCGATACTTCGGCTCTCGCCTGTCGGCCCACGCCTCGGCCGTCTCCAGCGCCAGGTCGAGCAGGTAGGCGAAGCCCACGGCGGCGATGGGAGTGACGTACGCCTGCTCGAAGCCGAGCCAGAGATGCCCCAGCAGGGTGAAAACGGTGATCGAAAGAGCGAACCTACGGAGCGCGGCCGTTCTCGGGTCACGCCGGGCAGGGGTTCGGGCGGTGGTCCGAGCGGAGTTCATGGTGTTTCCTCCGTGAGAGCTTTGATCGAGCCGTCGTTTCCGAGGAGGAGGCGGTGCCAGCCGGGCTGGAGGTCGATGCCGGCGGTCCGGGACCGGCCGCAGGTGTCACGCCAGGTCACCTCGACGGGGACGGACGAGGCCCCCGGCCGCAGGGCGAACAGCAGCTCCGGGGACGCGACGCCGGTGTGCCCGTTGGCGGGGTAGACCTGGCCCGTCCGCAGGCCCTGGGCGCCGGCGTTGAGGCGCACGCTCGCGCCGATGGCGGGGGAGAGGGCCCCGGATCGGGCGCCGGATCGGGTGCCGGATGGGGTGGCTGATGGGTCGCCGGTGCCGGTCGCGCAGCCGCCCGCCGGGCGCATCGGCTGCAGGCCCAGGTATGGCGGTCGCGCCGGCCGGGTGTTGCGGTAGAAGTAGCTCTGCCCCCACTGGATCGCGACGGCGAAGTCCAGCCTGCCGTCGTGGTCGACGTCGGCTGTGGCGATGCCCCGGGACGGTCCCGTGTCCGCCACGCCGACGGCGCGTCCGACGTCGGCGTACCGGCCGTCGGGGAGCCGGGTGAAGAACGCGTTGGGGTTCTCGCCGGAGATGTCGGCATCCGGCTGGAAGTAGGGCCACGCCGCCGGGTTCGCGAGGAGATCGTCGTTGGTCATCGCGAGTTCCTGCAGGTTGGCCCAGCGGTTGACGTCGCCGCGCAGGAAGCCGGTGGCCTGGACGATCTCCGCACTGCCGTCGCCGTTGAAGTCGCCCGCCTTGATGTCCCAGCCCCAGCCGCTGCGGGACAGGCCGAGGCCCTCGCTGTCGTCGTCGTAGAACGCGGTGCCGTGACCGTCGAAGACCCGCTTCCGGTCACTGATCCACGCGAAGTTGCTCTCCAGCAGGCCGTACTGCTGGGTGATGTTGCTGACCAGCATGTCGGGGACGTCGTCGCCGTTCAGGTCGGTGAACGCGACACCCATGCCCTTGAACGAGTCGTTGCCGAGGACCTTGGACTTGGGGGCGGTGAAGCCGCGTGGGCCGTGGGTGACCTCGAAGGCGACCGCGCCGGGACGGGACCGGTTGCGCAGCAGCTGGTCGGGGCCGAAGTCGTTGGCGATGTAGAGCTCGGGCAGCCCGTCGCCGTCGAGGTCCTGGGCGCCGATCGCCAGGGTCCAGCTGTCCGCGACCTCCTTGGTGAAGGCACCGGCGGCCTCGGTGAAGCTTCCGCCGCCCTGGGACAGCAGGACGCGGTTCGTCCCGCCGTTGGCGGCGTTCGACATGGACTGCTGCATCCGCAGCTCGGGCCGCGCCGCGGCCTTCGGGTCCAGGACCCGGGCGCCGTCGGGGAAGTAGTTGCCGACGATCACGTCGGTGCGGCCGTCGCCGTCCACGTCGGCCAGCGCCAGCGCGTCGGTGTTCCACACCTGGTAGGGCCGCACCAGCTCGCGCGAGGCGAAGGAGGCCGGCCCGGCGAGCGGTCCGGTGCCGCGCATGAAGAGCACCGGGGACCGCCCCCAATAGAAGACGAGGACGTCGGTGGTGCCGTTGTCGTCATAGTCGGCGGGCACGCAGCCCATCGGCGCCATCGTCGCGTCGTACGGCAGACCGGCCGGGGTCAGCTCGATCGGGGCGTACCTGTCCCGCGTCTGGGGGGCGGGGCGGAGCGTGACGCTGTCGTTCCGCGGATCCACCAGGCACACGTCGTCAGAACGCCCGTTGCCGTCGAGATCGGCGAGGGCGACCCCGGCTCCGACCGAGGAGATCCAGTGCCGGATGTTCTGGTAGGCGGGGGCGACCTGGCGGATGGTGTTGCCGCCGGACGGCGCGTTCAGCGGCAGCCGGGCGAAGGCGAACGAGGCGGCGGCCTGCCGGGCCGCGGCGGAGGACACGGCGGGCAGCGCGGCCGCCCAGCCGACGACGAGGATCACCAGGAGGGCACCGATCTTGACCATGTGCGCCGGCCATCTGTTCATCGGAGAACGCCTCCCGCATGTCGCTCGTAGGTTCCCCGGATCTCGGCGCGCCAGCGTTCGTAATCCAGGGGCGAGTCCGCCCGCGGCACCCGGGCGAGCGCCCGATCGGTCCATTCGGCCGCCAGATCGGGCGCGACGCCGGTCAGCACCTCGATGTCGCGGGCGGATCCGGGCGGGACGTGCCCGCTGAGCACGTGCGCCTTGGCCGCGAAGGCGGCGCCCTGGGCCAGGTGGGCGCGGTGGCCGGCGCCCGCCGCGAGCAGTTCGTCCATCGGCCGGGACAGTCCGGTGTAGGCCGCGGCCAGCCCGATGCCCGCCCACAGATCGCTCCGGCGGTGCTCGGGGAACTCCTCGATGAGCCGGGCGATCAGCCGGGGATCGGAGCCGGTGCGGAACCACAGCGCCCGGCCGGCCCCCTGGTCCCTGATGGGCCGGGTGGCGCCGCGCGCCCCGCGCTCGATCCAGTGATCGTGGAAGACCCGGCGGGGATGGAAGTACGCCTGGTGGAATCCCCAGCCGTCCCAGGCCAGCCAGCGGAGCATGGGGTGGGCGACGCCCTGCCAGCGGGTGCGGCGCAGGCGGGCCATGGCCCAGCCGGCGCCGACGTGGATCAGGTGGACGTACGAACCCCGCGTGCTCTCCTCCAGGGCGCGAAGACGCCGGTTTCCGCTCATGGTGATCGTGTCGAGCAGAGCGCAACTCATCGCGGCGCCCTCGAATGCGAAACCATGCAGGCGGTGTGGCAAATCGCTCACATCCGGGATGCCGGTGAGTGCGCGGTTATAACCTTTCGCAAAGGCGTGGATTATCTCCAGCAGATCATTATTCGCCGGGCTGGAGTTTGGCACGAAGCCCGTCAGTCGATTTTCGGGCAAGCGAAACAGCCAGGTCGGTACCATGATGTTCCCGCCTTTTTCCGGTCGGCCTACCCGGAGAAAATAAGCATTTTTCAAGCGAAGCGTCAAGGCATTGGTGACTTATGGGATGAGAGGTGACCAATGATTTCGGATATCACTGGGCGGGTGGAATTCAATTCCTGAGCCCCGGCGCCGGCCGCTTGATCGACTACGCGTGCTCGCGTTATGGTCGCGGATGGCGGGCTCACCGGCCGGATAACACGCCGTCCGTAAGGAATGCGGCGGGCGAGTGGCCGGTGTGATGCGCCCCGAATATTGTTGACCGTTCAAGTTGCTCCGGGTTTACACCGGGGTGAAGACATGGATGGGATTTTGTTTCCGGGGCGACAGGAAGCGCGGGCATCGGGTCTTTCCGCGAGATCACCGTTTGCCGTGGCGGGAGAAGCCGGGTCGCCGTGAGTCGTCGCGACGGCGGAAGGGGCGGAGACGGCCGGCCGTCATGATCGTAAATTACCTCGCGATCAAGCCGGTCCACCATTCCGGTCTGGGCAGATGTCCTAGGATTTGGTGGGTCGCTCTCCGACGAACGAGGAGCCCCGTGCCCGGCCTTCACCCCGCGTCCATCTCGGTCGACCAGTTCATCCCGGCGCCGCCGGCCAAGGTCTGGAGCTCCCTGACCGAACCCGAACTGCTCGCCCGCTGGTGGGTGCCCGGCGACATCCACGCCGTCGTCGGTCACCGGTTCCACCTGCAGATGCCCGGCTGGGGCTCGGTGCCGTGCGAGGTGCTGGAGGTCGAGCCGTACGAGCGGCTCGTCTACACCTTCGGCGCCAGCTGGGTGCTGACCTGGCGTCTGGTCACCGAGGGCAAGGGGACGCGGGTGCTCCTCGAGCATTCGGGCTTCGACCTGGAGAACAAGCGCGACCGCGCCGCGTTCGAGCGCATGGGCCGCGGCTGGCCGAGCACGGTCCTGCCCCGGCTCGCGGACGTCGCCGCCGGGCTGCCGTGACGGCCACCCTCTTGATCGACTTCACTAAACCATAGTCATACGTTTCCTTCTCCGGGCATCTGGACCCGTTCGCGCAGACTTGGTATAGCTGTTTCAAGTACAGAGCTGCTCTGCCGCTCCCCAGACCAGGCTCCCGTGTGAGCGTCCGGTGTCGCCGGGCTCCGCCGTCCGCCCTGGTGTTCCGCTGCGCGATCGCTTCGAATACCCGTGCGCAGCGACGTTCCGTCCGCCCCAGGCATGCCCGTGATCCGGCGCGCGTGCGCCCGGTCACACCCTGCGCGAAGGAGGAGACCCGCATGACGCTCACCCACCAGCACTCCCTCGGAAGGACCGAAACCGGCCGCCCCTGGCTGGCCGTCGCGGTCAGCGCACTGATCGGCTTCCTGCTCACGGTGATCTGGTCGGCCAAGTTCGTCGACTCGGTCATCGGGGAGAACGTCTCCAGCGCCCTGCTCGGCCACGAGGCCGAGGGCGCGACGCTCGACGGCGTCCTCCCCGGCGTCGTCTTCGCCTTCGTGACCGGGCTGGGCGGCACCTTCACGGCCTGCAACATCGCCGTTCTCGGAGCGCTCTGCCCGATCGTCGGGCAGCCCCGCCCGCTCGCGAGCCGGGTGGCGGCCGTCTTCAAGCCGCTCGGCTGGCTGACCGTGGGCATGCTCGGCGTCGCCGGCCTCTACGGGTTCGTCGTCGGCATCGTCGGGACCGCCATGCCGCAGTTCTCGACCGCCCCCTCCGCCGCCGGGCAGTTGTCGCCCAGAAGCGTCCAGTCCATGGTGGCCTTCGGGCTGATCGGCCTGGTCTTCGTCTGGCTCGGGCTCGCCTCGCTCGGCGTCGTGCGCGACCCGCTCGCCCGGCTCGCCCGGCGCTTTCCCAACGCGCCCACTCTGGTCATGGGAGTGCTGATCGGCGGCTTCCTCATCGGACGGCCGTACGGGCTGTTCCGGCAGCTCTTCCGCGACGCCGCCGAGAGTCACAACCCGCTGTACGGCGCGGTGGCCTTCATGCTGACGTCACTCGGGAACATCGTGATCCTGGCACTGCTCTTCGTGATCCTGGCCGTGGTCATGGGCGCGCGGGTGCAGCGCTGGCTGACCGCTCGCCCCGGCCGTCTCGCGCTGATCGCCGGAGGGGCCTTCATCGTCGTCGGGGTCTTCACCTTCCTCTACTGGGACGTACGGCTGCTCGCCGGGCGCGGGATCATCCCCTGGTATCCGATGATCGGCTGGTAGCCGACCGGAGCCGTCGGGTTCTCAGGACGCCCTGCCGGGAAGCAGCCCCAGCAACCGGGAGCAGCGGGTCAGGGCGTCCGGATCCCCCTCCAGGTTGAGCCGCCTGGTCGCCACCGCCTCGAACGGTGAGACCCGGCCGGCGCCGATGTCGACGAACGTCCTGGCGTCGGTCGAGATCCGCAGGGCGGCCTCCTCCGTCCCCTCCCTGTTGATCGATATGCGGCCGTCCCGCACGGCGATGTGGAAGACATGGCCGTCGACGAGGAACTCGTAGGACTCGTCCACCTCGGGGATCTGGTCCTTCCTGATCAGCGCTTCGACGGCCAGCACCCCCCACTGGGGCCGTACCTCGTCCTCGGCGTCGAAGGAGCCGGCGACGTTCAGCCCCCAGCGGGCCAGGCCCAGGATCGGTTCGCGCAGCCCTTCGCCGAACTCGGTCAGTTCGTAGACGGGGCCCTTGCCGTTCGACCGGGGGTGATGCCGGATCACGCCCTGCTGGGTGAGCCGGCGGAGCCGCTCGGCGAGCAGGTTGGTGCCGATGCCGGGCAGATCGTGCAGCAGCTCGTTGTATCGCTGGGGGCCGATGAGCAACTCGCGGACGATCAGGAGGGTCCACCGCTCGCCGATCACGTCGAGGCATGCCGCGAGGCCGCAGTACTGCCCGTAGCGTCTGCGTTCGCCGGCGCGGACCGCCGACTCGTTTCCCATACTTACAAACTACATAGCGACGACCCGTCGCGACGGGCCGCTCCGGCACCAGGGCAGGCCTCACCCGCGCCGGAAGCCGGCGAACGGACGGCGACGTACGGAGCCGACGTCCGGGACGGCTCAGCGCGCGTGTGCGGCGCGGGCCCGGGCCACGATGGACCTGAGCACGACCGGCCCCGCGAGCGACTGGAAGTTGATCTTCGGGTCCAGCTGCTTGACCTGCCCTTCTATGGCGAGAAGCGCCATGAGTGGGAAGACGAACTCGGCTCGGGAGAACGCCCCGTGCCGCCGCTGGATGGCGAAAAGGCGGGCGGCGAATCCGGTCAGGGAGAAGCTGCCTGCGGTCAGCCCGGTGATGGAGCCGATCAGGACCTCCATGTCGCGACGGAACGCCTTCTCATGTTCCGGCGGGACCGGTCCGGCCGCGGCGGCCAGGGCGTGCGTGGCGCAGATCTCGGCGTTTCCGCTGGACATCCCGAGGAAGAACTCGGCGAAGTGCGTCCGCATCTCCTCGTCCAGCTCATAGGTGAATCCGGCGTCGACGATCGCCAGCCGCCCGTCGGGCAGCTCCCACCAGTTGCCTGGGTGGAGATCGCAGTGGACGACGCCGGTGATGAAGAGCATCTCGTAGATGGTCAGGACCAGCCGCCTGGCGGTTCGCCGGGGATCGGGAAACCGGCGTCCGCCGGCCTGCCCGGGCAGCCAGGTCATGGTCAGTACGTCCGGCCCGCTGTCGCCGTCCAGCACCCGGGGGAAGACGACGGGCAGGGCCGTTTCGAGATCCTCGAACCGGCGCAGGGTGGCCGCCTCGGCCATCAGATCGGTCTGCCGGCGGACCGATTCGCACATCTCCCGCACGACGCGCCGCATCGTCGGCCCCGACCGCCGGAGCGGCAGGGCGGCGATCCGTGTCATCGCGGTGATGAGGCCGAGGTCGATCCTGAGCAGTTCGGCGGCGGTCGGATGGAGGGTCTTCACGGCGGCGTCGACGCGGCCGACGCGGCGTCGCTCCACCGCGGCGACCGATCCGATCTCCCGGTCCGCCTGGGCGCCGCCGGCCCGGCCGCGGGCCAGGGCCGACTCCAGTTCCTCGCAGAACGCGGCGGCGAACAGGTCTCTGCGGCTGGCCAGCATCTGCCCGATCTTGATGAAGGCGGGGCCAAGACGCCACAGGGCCGCGCTCACGACGGCCCCCGTCTCGCGGACGACGCGGTCGGACCGGCCGCGCCCGCCGTGCCGGACCAGCACCCAGGCCGTCGCCGCGGCCGCGCCGCACATGACGACGGCGATCCGCCCGATTCTCGCCGCAGAATGGGCGAGACGGCGCGGAGAACGGCGGGACCTCACCTCGGGCTCCTCGCCCGCGACTCCGGGGCCTGGACTGGAGACGGGGCCCGCTCAGGAGATGAGGCCGGAGACGGGGGCGGTGCGGTCTCGGCCAGGTGACGCCGCAGGGCGTCCAGATAGTCGGCCCAGCCTCGCGTATAACCGTCGACCAGTTCGGGCGGCGGATGCAGGTGCCGCAATTCCAGCGTGGATCCCGCCCCGCCGTCGGCGATCACCCGCACTTCGACCATGCTGTCGCGATAACCCTCGTCCTGCAGGAGGAACCGATATTCGCCGTGGGTCGCGTGACGGGCGCAGCCGAGCACCGTCGCATATTTGAAATACGACTCCCCGGAATCCTCCGTGAATCGCAGTGAATAACGTCCGCCCGGCCCGAGGTGGCACGGCGTGAACCACACGGAGATCGACTCGGGTGAGGTCACGGCCCGCCAGATTTCGTCGAAACCGCAGTCGAGCCGGCGGCGGACGAATATGGCGGTGGAGTCGGCTGCCGAATCTCTGACCGCGGACATGGGGTCAACGTAACACGGCGACATCGATGACGGAACCGGGACAGGCTCCCCGATATCCGCGGGGAGGGCAGCAGTTTCGAAGAAGACCGGCGGAGCATGCCCGGATAAAATCCGTACATTTGCTGCCGGAATAAGGGGGCGTCCGATGCGCCGGAAAACCCCGCGGCCCGCCGGGACGGTCCGTGACGTGAACAGGGCCGTGAACGGTGCTGTGAACGGTGCTGTGAACGGTGCTGTGAACGGTGCCGAGGCCGGTGCGGGGACCGGCGGCGACCTGGAATTGCCCCGGCCGATGGCCATCGTGGCCACCGCGATGATCGCCGCCATGCTGGAATTCGGATCGCGAACCGGGCTGAGCGCCGCGCTGGCCGATCGCCCGGCACAGGCGGCCGATCTCGCCGAGGCCACCGGCGGCGACGAACGGCTGGCGGAGGAATGGCTGCACGGCATGGTCGCCGCAGGTCTCGTAAATCATGACGGGTCGCATTTCGCGTGGCTCCCGGAGATAAAGCCGTTCATCGGCGGCGTGCTGGACGTCCAGCCGGGGGTGGCGCTGTTCGGCGCGCTGACCCGGTGCGTCCCCGCCGTCGCGGAGGCGTACCGCGCCGGAGGATCCCTCGCGGGTGACGACTACCCGCACGAGCTCGCCGACGCCATGCGGGCGATGAGCGCCCAGTGGACCGGCGCGATCCTGCCGGACGTCTGGCTGCCCGCCGTTCCCGGGCTCGCCGGCACGTTGCGGCGGGGCGGACGGGTGGCGGAGATCGGCTGCGCGTCCGGCGAGACGCTTGAGGCGCTGGCGACGGCGTTCCCCCTGATCACGGCGGAGGGGTTCGACCTCGACGAGCGGCTGGCCGGTGAGGGCAACGCCCGGCTGGCCGACCGGGGACTGGCCGGCCGCGTCTCGCTTGGCTGCCTGGACGCCGCGACCGGCCTGAACGGTGAATACGACTTGATCCTCGCCCTCAGCGTGCTCCACGACGCGAGCGATCTGGCGGGGCTGCTGACAGCGGCGGCGGCCGCCCTGCACCCCGGTGGCGTGTTGCTGGTGGTGGAGTCTCCGCCGCTCACCGGGCCGGCGGCGGCGATGCTGCTGGCGACCAGCGTGCTGTACTGCGTGCCGGCCACCGCCGCCCGGGGCGGCCGGCCGCTCGGCACCCTCGGGCTCACCCCCGGCGTGCTGCTCGCGGCTACCGCCGAGGCCGGCCTGGCTCCGGTCGCGACGCTTCCGGCCGTGCACCCGCTCGTGGCGGCGTACGCGTTCGGCCGGACGGGTGAGACCGCGAGTGAGACGGCGGACGAGACGACCGGCGGCGCGGTGCCGGGCGAGCGGGCGGCGGGGGAGCGCCTCGTCATGGACCACCTCCCTCCTGTGGGGCGGTGGCGCCTGGCCGGCCGGGCGGCGCGGCTCACCGCGCGGGTGGCCTTCGCGGTGTCGCACATCGTCTCGCTCTGGGTCGTCGACCGGCTCCGCGCGGGCAGGGTGGAGGCTCAGGCGCGCGGGACCCGGCGTCTCGTCCGGCATCTGGAACGGATGGGACCGACCTATGTGAAGTTCGGTCAGATGCTGGCCAGCCGCGCGGACCTGTTCCCCGCGCACGTCACGGAGCGGCTGGCCGCCCTGCACGACGACGTCACCCCGATGGATGCCGGAGAGCGCGGCCGTCAGCTGGCCCTCGCGGTGCGGCAGGAGCCGCGCCTCCGCCTGCTCGACGTGACGGATCGCTGCATCGGCAGCGGCAGCATCGCCTGCGTCTACGAGGCCGTCGACCCGGACGGCCGCCCGCTGGCCGTGAAACTGCAGCGCGAAGGCGTGGCCGCGTCGATGGCGGTCGACCTCGCGCTGCTGACCGCGTTCACCCGGGTGGCCGAACGGCTGCCCGGGGCGGGTGGCGCGCCCATGGCCGACCTCGTCGGATACATGTCGCGCGCCCTCTACGGTCAGATCGACTTCTTCCGGGAGGCGGCGTACCTGCGGAGGCTGTCCGCCAACCTCGCCGGCTACGAGGAGATCGTCGTGCCGCGGGTGCACGACGACTACACCTGCGCCACGGCCCTGGTGACCGACCTCGTTCCGGGGCTCACCGGCGACTCCGCCGCGGGGGTGGCCGCCACGACGTACGACCGGGTAGCGGCGCGGGTGCTCGACGCCGTCGGTTCGATGATCTTCAGGGACGGCTTCGTCCACTGCGACCTCCATCCGGGCAACATCTACATCCGGTCCGACGGCACGGTCGTGATCCTGGACGCCGGATACTGCGTCGAGATGCCTACGGCGGTGCAGCACTCCCTCCGGGACTTCTTCACGAACCTGGCGCTGCGGAACGGGCCCAGATGCGGAGAGATCATGTACGACTCCGCGTTCCCCGGCGGGCCGCCCGCGCGGCACACCCCGGCCGACCGGCGCGCGTTCGCGGGGGAGATCGCCGAGCTGGTCCGGACGACGACGGAGCCGGGCGGGCGGTTCGACATGACCGACTTCGGTCCCCGGGTCTTCGACTCCCAGAAGAGGTTCGGCGTGCATCCGCCGGCCGACTTCGCGTTCCCCCTGATGTCCCTGATGATCGTCGAGGGGACGCTCCGGCGGTGGTGGCCCGACCTCCAGATCCCCGCGGCCACGGGCGTGCGGTGAGAGGCGGCCGGCCTGGTCCGATCAAACCGGGGTCAGGCCCCGGTGCGCCGCGTCAGACCTGGGCGGCCCGCTGGAGCGTGTGCTGCCACGTGGCCAGGAACCGGTCCCGGAGGACCTCCCGCGTCTCGGCGTCCAGGTCGAGCGCCGACCAGCCCGTGTGCCGCACCTGAAGCTCCAGCGACGCCGAGTGCGCCGTGACGGCGACCTCGGCCTCGGTGGGCGGGCTCCCGCGGACGGCCTCGATCCCCAGAGTGATCAGGTCGTCGAAGTGCGTGTGCCAGCGGACGATGGGGAAAGGACGCGGCCCCTCGGAGTCGACGACGTAGAACCACCGCGGCGGCCACGCGGGTCCGGAGAGGGGCAGCCACTCGCTCAGCACGGCCCGGTGCAGCGGCCGCCAGCCCGGCCGGTCGAGCGTGCGGCGCACGCTGATGTCGGGGATCGGCCCGGGGCCGCCGCGCGCCCCGAGCTCCGCGATGTCGGAGACGCCGTCGGTCGCCGACATGGCCGGCAGTGCCGCCGCGAGGCGGTCGAACCGGTGCTGCCACAGCCGCCTGACCTGATAGATGGTCGCCGGATCGGCCGAGTCCACCGTCTCGGTGACGCACAGCCGCACCGGTCCCGCGCCGGACAGGTCGAACCGGACGGAGCTGACGGGGCTCACCCCCAGGTAGGCGGAGGTGAACTCGAGGGCCTCGCCCGGGGTGATGGACTCGATCCAGACGCGGTAGAGCGACGACGAGCCCGTGGACACGCTCAGCTCCTGGGCGACGTGCGTGATGTCCCGCTCCAGCCGTCCCCACCACGCCTGGGCGCGCCCGGCCTCCACCAGCATGAGCCATACCGTCGCGGGGTCCGACTCCAGTCGCACCGAGTGCTCGACGGGGAAACCCCTCACCCCTGCCTCCGCGGTGTCCGTGTGTTCCAGTCCCGGCAGCCGGAGCCCCAGGTGTAGACGGTGTGGTCGGCGACCTGGGCCCGGACGACGCGGTCGTCCGGGCCGACCGGCCGATGCGGCGCGGCCCGGCTCGGGCGGCAGAGCTCGACCAGGCGCCGTACGGACGCGTCGTCCATCGCGAGGGAGCTGCCGCCGACCCCGGTGATCGCCGCCAGTGGGCGATCCGGTGTGGGCTGCGGCCCGCCGAGCACGATCTCGTCCGGGACCGTGCGGCGTTCGTCCAGGAGGAGATCGGTGATCTGAACGCCCCAGGCCGGCGGCACGATCGCGAAGCCGGCCCGGCCCGCCATCGCGGCGGCGAACGCGCCCATCCCGATCGACGACCAGAGGGACCACTCGGCGACGACGACGCGCATCCCGGGCCGCTCCTCCCGCAACCGGGCCGCCTCGCGCCGCAGGAGCTCGTTGGCCAGGGCGTATCCGCCGAACATCCGGTGCGGGCGGCGCGACTCGGTCGAGCCGAAGGCCACCACCGAGCGCAGCCCGGCCAGGGCCGGCGCGTCGACCAGGCTCCGCAGCCCGCCGGCCTTGCCGCCGGCCAGCCGTTCCAGGTCGTCGCCCGTGACCTCGCTCAGCGGGGCGAGGTCCAGCTCGCCCGCGGCGTGAACGAGCCGGGTGATCGGGAACGGCGCCGGGGGGACCGCGGCGGTCACGTCCGCCTGATCGACGATCACCTGGGTGCGGGCGGCGACGGCCGCCAGGCGCCGCCGGGCCGCCGCAGGAAGGCCGGCGGCCGGTCGCCGGTCGAGCAGCCAGAGCCGGTGCCCGGCGGCGGCCAGATGGGCGGCGAGTTCCAGGCCGATCCCGCCGAGCCCGCCGCTGATCGCGACTCCGGCGGGTTCGCCGCCGGGCCGGGGAGCGGGGAGGCGGTGATGCGTCCACCGGGGCTGGCGCGGCCGGAACGACGCGTGCCGGCCGGGCACGAGCTCCTGGCAGCGCAGCCGCGGCCATTCGACCGACGCGGCCCGCAGCAGGCTGCCGCCGCCGGCGCCGCGGTGGACAAGTGTGAGCGGGACGTCGCGGGCGAGGGCCCCCCTGATCCCGTCGAGAAGGACGCCGGCGTCGCCGGCGCGCCAGCGGCCGCCCAGTTCAACGAGGACCCCGCCGTCACTCCAGTGAATTCTTGAATCAGAATTCGACGTCGTTAATGGGGAGCGGCGTTGCGGCGGGCAGGGTCTGGGAACGAATGTCAAATCCGTGCTCGGTGCGATTAGGTTGCCCATCGCGACCCTTCCGTGGACTCCCTCGATCGGCGGATCGGCTTTCCCGGGTCAGGCCGACAGTATCCGATCAGTTGCCTGTCCGCCAGTGTCGACGCCGTCGTCGGCGGGGTGGGCAAGGTGGGAGAAGTTTTGTCATGCGGGCTCTCTTAGCGTGATTCATGCAGCCACAACTTCGCCCTTCGGAGGAATCAGATGGCAATTGATCTAGCCAATAAGTCACCGGAATCGATGGGCAATCCCGGTCCTCAGTCGGCGCTTCCGGTGGAGGCCCCGCCGCTTGAGTCGCTGCGCGAGGAGCAGCGCGACGCGCTCAACTTCGCGTACCGCACGACGCTGAGCATGGACCCGCGGTTCGTGGCCGGCGACCCCGCCGCCTGGTGCAGCGACTTCGGCTACGCCCTCAACCGGGCCGCCGTCCGCGTCGACAACCGCACCGACGAGGAGCTGCAGCACGACGCGCTGCACCACCCCGACCCGGTCATGCGGGAGCAGGCCGTCTTCGAGTACGCCGACCGGGACCTGCCCGACGCGTTCGAGCTGCTCAGCGAGGTCATCAAGCACGAGAAGCACCGCGAGGTCCGCTGGGACACCCTGTGGGCGATGGAGAAGCTCGGCGGCCCGCACGCCATCGCGGCGCTGCGCCGCTTCGGGACGGACGCCGACCCGGAGATCGCCGAGTGGTCGCGGCTGTTCGCCAGCGAGCTCACCACCGGCGACCCGTCGTTCGACGGGCGCAGCGGCGTCTTCACCGAGGGCAGGACCTTCGACGAGACGATCTACCTGCTCATCCACTGCGACCTCTACGTCCGGCTGGACGACACCAACCGGCACTGGGGCAAGATCTCCCTCGGCCCCCTGGGCCTGGCCCGCATCTACGGGCAGGCGCACGCGTGCCCCAACGTGGCCACCCGCGAGCGGCAGCTGCTGATGGCCAAGACCATCAGCGGCCTGCACACCGACGGCTCCCCGCACATGGACAACTACCTGTTCCGCGGCTTCACCGAGCGGACCCGGCGGGACCGCGGCAACTTCTTCTTCGAGTCGCAGGTCCCGCGGACGTTCTTCAAGTCCGGCCGGGCGGACGACCCCTCGATGGGCACGCACGAGACGCGCATCGGCTTCGCCCGCTACGGCACCTGGCACCTCGACCCGACGCTGCAGGTCCGCGGCGAGGACGCGATCAGATACGTACGCGGCCGCTTCCAGGGCTGGGGCTACACGAACGTCGCCGGTGTGGCCGGCAAGTCCCTCGAGGAGATCCTGCGGCCCGGCAACGGGATCCTGTCGACCATGCACGACCCCGAGGTCAGGGACCTGACCAACGTGTTCATCCTCGGCACCTTCAAGGGCAAGCTGAACGACTGGGACGGCGACGGCCGGATCGACCTCAACTCCCGTGACGTCTACAGCACGGTCGACGGCGAGGTCGACAGCGACCAGGACGGTATCGCCGACGAGCCCGGGCGTACCTGCTGCGACTACCGCTCCGCAGGCCTCTAGACCGCCGTCATCCCGATAGCACGCTTTCTGAAAGGACGAGACATTATGGCCAGTTCCGAGAAGACCACCGTTTTCGGCCGGCCGGTGCCGACCGACGGGGTGCCCAATCTGTACAGTGGCACACCGGTCGTCAAGTGGGCGACCCCCGAAGCCGGTATCGACAATCTCGGGATCCACTCCTGGGACACGTTCGCCATTCCGGGTGTCGGCGAATTCGACGTCGAATTCGATGGTTACGTTCGGGTGGTCCGGTCGGAGCCCACGGAAAGTGAATGGGCCGGCGCCGAGGTCTACACGAACCTCATCGAGATGAAGATGACCGGCGAGTCGGAGGAACTGGGGACCATCACCGTCACCCTCAACCCGACATGCCTTTCCGCCGGCCAGATCCGCAACCCGTTCGACCCGTACGCGGGCGAGGGCCCCTCGGCCAAGGCGTGCCGGATGGCGGTCGGATGCCTGTTCGACATGCCGAAGCTGGGCAAGACGCTCTTCAACAAGGAGCCGGTCATCCTGACGATCGACGACGTCCGTTCGATCCCCCCGGCGGGCGCCCCCGGCAAGGGGCAGATCTACCGGATGCTGCCGCTGCACGACATGCAGAACCCCGACGGCGAGCCCGTCGGCTACCTGACGAGCCTGCGGTTCAACATGGGCGGCTACCTCGCCCCGGAGCGCTTCGCCTGACCCGGACCAGACCGGTTCCCCGCCCCCGCCGATCGAGCCGAGGATGTCATGACCTCTGTCTCACCACTGCCCGATGATCTCGTCGTCCCGCTGATGGAGCCGTCGCCCTTCCCTCCCTTCAGGTCGACGGCTCAGCCGGTCGCGCACGACCGCTGGGAACGGCTGATCACGACGGTGACCGTCCCGGCCGATCTGCCCGAGGTGTGGACCGCGCTGACCGATCCCGCGCGGGTCGGCATGTGGTTCGCGGAGACCGGTCCGACCTGGGCCCGGGAGAACGAGCGGAGCATGCTCGACTTCCGCGACGGCGAGTTCTTCTGGTGTCACACCGACGTCGTCGAACCCCCCGGCGCGGACGGGCGCTCGGGCAAGCTGAGCTACCGATGGCGGTGGGTGGGCGCCGGCCCCGCCACGCGGGTGACATGGCAGCTCACCGCCATGGGCGGCGCCACCATGGTGACCACCACGGAGATCAGCTCGAACGGGCCGTCGGACTGGCGGAGCTGGAACGGCACCGGCTGGCCGGGCATCCTCGACCAGTTCTCCGACCACGTCCAGACCGGACGCGACGTGCGCTGGACCTGGCGGCGCATGGGGCCGTACGTGCAGACCGAGCTGCCCGTGCCGGTCTACGAGGCGTGGGCGGCACTGACCGCCGTCCCCGCCCTGCAGTACTGGGCGGGTCGCACGTCGGGTTCGCTCAGCGTCGACGACCCGATGACGTTCGTGATCGGCGACGCCAGCGGAAGCTGCGTCCTCACCGTGACCGAGCACGTCGAGGCCGGCCAGCGGTTCCCCTCGTACCTGCCGAGCCTCAGCTTCGACCTCGACCGCGGCGGATGGCCGGGTCGTCTGTCCGGCCATCTGTGGATCGAGCCGACCCACCTCGGCGGCAGCCTGCTGCAGGTCTTCCATTACGGGTGGGAGATGTTCGGCTCGACGGAGACCGCCCCGCACGACCGGACCCTGCTCACCCAGTTCTGGGCCGCCGCATTCGACCGCCTCGGCAATCTCGTCCGGCGGTTGTCGCCGCCGCCGGAAATGCCGGGCGGCATGCCCGGATGACGGCCGGGCCGCACGAATTTCTCTCATAACTTCACAACGGAAGGACCGGCGATATGGCACACGCCGAGGACGAACTCCACCCGCTATATCAAAACCACCTTCGCGCCCACCCCTTCCCGATTTACGCGGAGATGCGGGAGGAGGGGCCCGTCCAGCTCGTCAAGGAGCCCCGCGGCATCGAGCACTGGGTGATCACGCGGTACGACGAGGCGCGGGCGGCGCTCGCGGACCGCAGGCTCTCCCGCGACCCCCGCAACATGTGGGAGGTCATGCGTCAGACGGAGCTCTACGACGAGGGCGAGGAGGACTCCGAGCCGCACATGCTCAACGCCGACCCGCCGGACCACACCCGGCTCCGGCAGCTGGCGAACAAGGCGTTCACCGCCGAGCGGGTGCAGCGGCTCCGTCCGCGCATCCAGCAGATCACCGACGAACTGCTGGCCGAGATCGACACCTCCCGGCAGGTCGACTTCATGAGCACGTTCGCCGCGCCGATGCCCATCAAGGTCATCTGCGAGCTGCTGGGCGTCCCGTACGAGGACGCCCTGAGCTTCACCAACTGGGTGCTCGCGGCCCTGACCCCGACGTACGTCAAGGGCGAGCGGATCCGTCCCTACGAGGCGAACCGGCTGCTGCGCGACTACTTCGTCGACCTCGTCGCCCGCAAGCGCGCCGAGCTCAAGCCGGGCTCGGGGCGTGAGGAGGAGCAGCCCGACCTGCTCAGCGCGCTGATCGTGGCGTCCGACTCGGGCAACACGTTCACCGAGAAGGAGGTCGTCTCCACCGCCGGGCTGCTGCTCATCGCGGGCTACAAGACCACGGTGAACCTGATCGGCAACGGGATGCTGGCGCTGCTGCAGAACCCCGGCGAGATCGACCGGCTCCGCGAGAACCCGTCGCTGATGACGTCGGCCGTGGAGGAGCTGGCCCGCTACGACGGCCCCGTGGAGCGGGCGATGCTCCGGGTGGCCACCGAGCCCGTCACCATCGGCGAGGTCACGATCCCGGCGGGCGCGCTGGTGACGGTCGCCAACGCGTCGGCCAACCGCGACGAGCGCAGGTTCGCCGACGGCGACCGGCTGGACGTGAGCCGCGGCGACCGCAACCACCTGGCGTTCGGCTACGGCATCCACTACTGCATCGGGGCGCCCCTGTCCCGCCTGGAGACGGAGATCGCGTTCGGCTCGTTGCTGAACGAGTTCTCCGAGATGGCCCTGGCCTGCCCGGTCGAGAAGCTGGAGTATCGCGAGACAGGCGTCCTGCGCGGCCTCAGCGAGCTGCCCGTCTGGTTCACCCGGCGCGAGACCGCCTAGCGAATCGACGGCCCGGGTCGAAACCGGCGCACCGGTCTCCGCGCAGTGACGCGGACCGGCGCGCCGGTTTCCATTTCTCTCCTTTTCTCCGCCGGCGCGGGCGCAATCTCGAAGAAGCCGCCCGCCGGGGCGATATTTACGCTGGCGGCACCGGACAGGAAAACGACGACAGGCGGAGCAAATGGGCAACCCTATCGTTTCCGACCGTGGAGCCGACCTCGAAGAAACGCTGGCGGCGGGGGGACGGTTCATGGCGGATCTGAGCCGCGCCATGGTGACCCTGTCGTGCGCTCTGGGAGACCGGCTGGGACTGTTCGCGGCGATGGCGGACGGCGCCGCCCGCAGCGCCGACGACATCGCCGGCCGGGCCGGCGCCGACCCCCGCTACGTACGTGAATGGGCCCGGACGCTGGCCGCGGGAGGCTACCTGGAGATGGAGCCCTCCGGGGAGGCGTTCCGGCTGCCGCCGGCCTACGCGGCGCTCCTGGCCGACCCCGGCTCGCCGTTCTACGTCGGCGGCATCGCCCGGCTGGTCCCGCCGCTGGCCGCGATGGTGGGGCCGGTGGCGGACTGCTTCCGCACCGGCGCCGGTCTGACCCCGGGCGACTACCCGCCCGAGATGTACGAGGCCACCTGGCGGATGAGCGCCAAGTGGCTCAGGGCGATGCTGCTCGACCAGTGGCTGCCCCTCGTCCCCGGACTGGACGAGAGGCTCTCGGCCGGCGCCCGGGTGGCACATCTGGCCTGCGGATCGGGCACCGCCCTCGCGCTGCTGGCGCGGCGGTTCCCCGCGTCGCGGTTCGTGGGCGTCGACCGGCACGAGCTCAACGTCGAGCGGGCCCGCCGGGAGGCGGCCGACTTCGGCGTCGCCGACCGCGTGACGTTCACCCGGGTGGCGGAGTTCGCGGACGGCCTGTCCGGACACCATGAGCTGATCATGGCGTTCGACTCGCTCCACCTGGCCGCAGACCCCGCCGACGTTCTGCGCAGGGTCGCCGGAGCGCTTACTCCGACCGGTGTCTTCCTCCTCCTGGAGACCCAGTGCTCGACCGACCCCCGGGAGAACGTGGGTGACGTCGCCGCCTTCCTCTACGGCACCAGCACCCTCTACTCGGTGCCGCTGTCGACGCCGGGACCGGTGGTGGCGGGCATGCTCGGGCTCCCGCAGCCGGTGCTCACCGGCATGTGCGCCGACGCCGGCCTGACGGCTCCCCAGCGGATCGCCGCCCCCACCCCCTTCAACGTCCTGTACCAGATGAGGAGGGCGTCATGAGCGGAGCCTCACCCGCCCGCACGGTCACCGGCGTGCCGTCGCCGATCCGCTGGGCGGAGGCGTCCGACGGCTCTGAACGGGCGCGGCTGCCCGTGCCCGTGGACCATCGCGACCCGGACGGACCCGCGATCGACCTCGCGCTGGTCCGTCACCCGGCCGCCGAGCCGGGCGCCCGGCTGGGGGCGCTGGTCGTCGCGCCCGACGATCCGGGCAGCTCCGGCATCGCGGTCGCCGGCGAGCTGAGGAAGGCGCTGCCGCCGTCGGTCACCGCCCGGTTCGACCTGATCGGGTTCGACCACCGATTCAGCGGAGAGAGCGCGCCGCTGCAGTGGGGCCTCGACCAGCGGGAGATCTTCTGGGTGTTCCACCAGTCCGGGTCGTTCGCCGCCGAGGTCCGGTTCCAGGCCGAGATCGCGGCCAAGGCGGCCGGGCCCTCCCTCGCCGTCCTGCCGCACATCACCACCCGCAACATCGCCAGGGACATCGACATCATCAGGCGTGCCCTCGGCGAGGAGCGGATCTCCCTGCTCGGGCACAACTACGGCTCCTACGTCGCCGCTGTCTACAGCCAGATGTTCGGTTCCCACGCCGACCGGGTGATCCTCGACAGCGTCCTCAGCCCCGACTGGGTGTGGAGCGGGCTGTTCCGCAACTTCGCCCGCAACTGCGAGGAGACCCTGCGGTGGTGGTGCGCGCGGACCGCCCGGCCCGGCGGGCCGCTCGGCGACACCCCCGAGCGCGTACGCGACGCCTTCGAGGAGGTGCTCCGCAAGGCGGGAGCCGGGGGCATCATGCTCGCCGGGGTGCCGGTGCCGCTGGACGACCAGTTCCTGCGGGTGCTGGCCATGCTGCTGCTGAGCTCGGCACGCTCCCACGCCGCGCTGGAGGACGTCGTGCGCTCGGCCGCGACCGGCGCACCCCCGAACCCGGCGACGCTCCAGCTCATCGGCTCGATGTTCGCCGTACCGCGCGACGCTTCCACGGCCGCCGCGCAGATGGCGATCCTGTGCGGCGACGCGGCCTGGCCGCGGGCGCTGGAGGAGTACGAGTCGGCGAGCGAGGAGGCGCCGGGGTTCATGGGCAGGGCGCTGCTCGGTGTCAAGGCCGGAGCGTTCTGGCCGGCCCAGCCGATCGAGCCGCCCACGGCCTTCGGTCCCACCGCCGCGGGCGGGGTGCTGCTGGTCCAGGCGGAGCGGGACATGTTCACCGCCTCCGTGGGAGCGACGCGGATGCGGAGCCTGCTGGGCGAGCGGTCCCGGCTGCTGATGGTGCGCGGCATGATCGAGCACCGGGTCTTCCCCTTCGCCGGGGACGCCCAGGTGAACGAGGTGGCCGGGGAGTTCCTGACGACGGGACGGCTGCCGGACGCCGACATCACGCTGGACGACGGCCTGGACGACCTGGACGCACGGGCACTGAGGGGGCCACGATGAGCCAGCCGAGCTCCGACCTGACCGTCTACTACGACCAGCCGGTCGAATGGAGCGCCCCGGATCCCGGGCTGGGTGGCGCCCGCCGTGCGACGCTCCGCGTCCCCCTCGACTACCGGCGCCCCGGCGAGCGGGACATCGAGATCGGCGTCGCCAGGCACGAGGCCACCGGCCACCGCCAGGGCGTGCTCATGGTCGGCCCCGGCGACGACCTGGGCAACAGCGGCCTGAACCTCCTGACCGCGCTGCTCGGCAGCCTGCCCGGCGCGCTGATCGAGGCGTTCGACGTCGTCGGGTTCGACCACCGGTTCATGGGGGCGAGCACACCGATCTTCTGCGACCTCGAACCGTCCGAGCGCTTCTGGGTCTTCCACTATCCGGAGTCGTTCGACGCCGAGGTGCGCTATCAGGCCACGGTCGCCGCCAAGTGCGCGGCCGGCTCGCTCGACCTCCTCGCGCACGCCAACTCCCGCAACATCTGCCGGGACATGGATGTGATCCGCGGCGTGCTCGCCGCCGACCAGATCAACTACGTGGGCTACTCGTACGGCACCTACCTGGGCGCCGTCTACGGCGAGATGTTCGGCCCCCACCTGAACCGCGCGGTCCTGGACGCGATCTGCAGCCCCGACTGGGTGTGGCGAGGGCTGTTCACCGACTTCCCCGAGAACGGGGAACGGGCACTGAACCGCTGGTGCCGGTGGGCCGCCACGAGACACGACACGTACGGGCTCGGCGCCACCGGTCCCGACGTCCGGGCCGGGTACGACGCCGTGCTCGCCGCGGTGGACCGGGGAGACCAGGTCACGTTGATGGGGTTCCCGCTCGACCGCACCCTGGCCAGGCTGATCCCCGTGGGGATACTCAACAGCGAGAAGGCCTACCCCGTGCTCGCCGACATCGTCAGGCACCTGCGCACGGGCGCGGATCTCGACGCGGGCAGCCTGGACTTCCTCGCCCGGATGTTCGGGCAGCCGAAGGAGGAGAGCGGCACGGTCGCCCAGCTGGCGATCCTGGCCGGGGACGCCTTCTGGCCCCGCAGCCCGGCACTTTACGAGCAGGACATGCTCAAGGCGGCCGGGGAGTTCCCCTGGACCGGCGCGGCGCTCAACGGGATCAAGGCGCCGGCGTTCTGGCCCGTCCCGCCCACGGAGCCGCCCACCCGGCTCGGCACGGACGCGGGAGGCGGCAGCTATCTGCTGGTCGCCGCCGACGAGGACATGTCCACCCCGTGGGTGGCCGCCCGCCGCATGCACGAGGTGCTGGGAGACCGGTCGACATTCGTGACCGTCGCCGACACCGCCCACCACCGCGTCTTCCCGTTCTACGGGAACGCCGGCCTGAACGAACTCGTCGCCGGCTTCCTGCTGACCGGCCGGACGCCGGGGCCCGATCACGTCTGCGTCAACCCGGACCGGATGCTTGAGCCGGTCGCGTCCGGCCCCGGATGACGACCGCCCGCGGGTAGCCTGCCCTCATGCTGATCGAGAGGGAACGGCACGACGGCATTCGCAGCGGCGCCATCACCGTGTTGTTCCGTCGCTGGCGGCAGCGGCAGGCGACCGCGGGCGGCGTGTACCGCACCGCGCTCGGCCGGGTGGCCGTCGACGCGATCGACGTCGTGACGCCCGAGCGGATCACCGAGGCCGACGCGGCGGCCGCCGGTTATCCGTCGGCCGCCGCCGTCGTCGAGGATCTCCGCGGCGACCCCGGCGATCCCGTCTACCGGCTCCGCGTCAGGTTCGTCGAGGAGCCCGATCCGCGCGACAAGCTGGCCGCCGCGGAAGACCTCTCGGCCGGCGACCGGGAGGCCATCGCGGGCAGGCTGGCCCGGCTGGACCGGGCGAGCGCGACCGGCCCGTGGACCACGGCGACGCTGGAGATCATCAGTCGCCGGCCCGAGGTGCGGGCCGGCGACCTGGCCGCCGAGCTGGGCCGCGACGCCGCGCGGTTCAAGCTCGACGTGCGCAAGCTCAAGAACCTCGGGCTCACGATCAGCCTCGGCACCGGCTACCGGATCTCCCCGCGCGGAGCGGCCTACCTGTTGAGCCGGACCCGCGAGCACTGAGGCGCCGGGGGCGGCCGTCCCGGCAGGGCAGGACCCGGGGCCGGTCAGCGCCGGCCAGCGCCGGCCAGTGCCGATCAGCGCCGCTTAGGCCGGCTCGGCGCCGGGGGGCGCGGGGGGCGTCCATCCGAACAGGCCGGCGTTCTGGCCGCCGCCGTCCGTTCCGCGGGTGGTGGCCCTCAGAACGGCGTCGCGGACGGCGGCCGTCAGCGGCGAGCGCACGTGAGCGATCTGTCCCAGCATCCGGGACATGCGGACGACCGGGCGGACGCGCGGGCCCCGTTCGGCCGCGTAGCCGCGCAGCCGCCGTTCGACCTCGGCGGCGCCGGTGGCGTCCAGGGCGGCGGCGAGGACGGACGCGTCCTCCAGGGCCATCCCGGCGCCCTGCCCGAGGGTGTACACCATCGGGTGCGCGGCGTCCCCGGCCAGAGCGACGCGGCCCCGGTGCCACGTGCGCGGCGGCGGACGGTCGCAGACGTCGTGGACGGCGCAGCGGGCCGGATCGGCCGAGGCGGGCACCTTGCGCAGGTCCGGATGCCAGGCGCGGGTGCGTTCGATCACCTCGGCCAGCGCCTCCTCGACCGGCCTGCGGGGCAGGTCGCCGCGGGGCGCGGTCATCGACGCCACCCAGTAGAGGTCGCCCCCGCCGATGGCGGCGGCGAAGAGGACCACGCCCCGTCCGTAGGCGATGAACCCGTCGCGGTACGCGCCGGGGGCCGGTCCGACGCCGCGCACGGCGGAGAACCCCCGGTAGCGCGGCGGCCCGTCGCCCAGCAACTGCGCGCGTACGGCGGAGTTGGCGCCGTCGGCCCCGACCAGGACGTCGCCGCGCCGCACCTCGCCGGTGCGGGAGACCAGGTCGACGTGCGCGCCGTCGTCGGCATAGCGGTCGGCGGCGAACCCGCGGGCGATCTCCACCCCGGCGTCTTCGGCCGCGTCCCAGAGCAGCGCGTGGAGATCGGACCGCAGGAGGGTGACCGCCGGCATGCCCCAGCGGTCCTCGTATCCGTCGAACGACACCGACCCGAGCACCCGGCCGCGCTCGTCCAGGAACACGCTGCGGTGCGGGGCCGCGCCGCGTTCACCGGCGGCATGGCCGGCCGCGCGGACCCGGCCGGCGAGGCCGGGCGCGATCGCGGCGAGCGCCTTGAGGGCGTTGGGGGCGAGCACCAGGCCGCCACCGGCCCGGTCGGGTCCCGCCGAGCGTTCCAGGACGACGGGTGCGAACCCGCGGTGGCGCAGCGCGATTCCGAGCGCGAGCCCGGTGAGCCCCCCGCCTGCCACGAGTATCCGGCCCCGCCTCGTCGGACGCATGTTCCGAGCATGCCCGACGTGGCAGGAGGCGCCTTCTTCGACATTGCCCTCCGCGCCGCCTGACCCGCCGCCGAGATGGCGTCCGGGGTGGCGGGGGACGAAACGCGTAGGATGTACCCGACCCTTGACGGGTAGGATCCTTCCTACCTACGATTGCCGCATGGAAATCACGCATCTGCAGAAGTTGACGGTCCCGGTCACCGACCAGGACGTCGCCAAGGCCTTCTACGTCGACAAACTCGGCTTCGAGCTGCGCTCCGAGACGCCGATGCCGATGGGCGACAACCTGCGCTGGATCGAGGTGGCGCCCAAGGGCGGGCAGACGACGCTGGTGCTGTGCAGCTGGATGCCGGACATACCCAAGCTGCAGAACGCCATGTTCGAGACCAAGAACACCGACGAGGCCGTCGCGGCGCTGCGCGTCGCCGGTGTCGCCGTCGACGACCCCACCCCGACGCCGTGGGGCAAGCAGGCGGCCTTCGCCGACCCCGACGGCAACAGGTACATCATCACCGACGGCGGCGCCTGATCCGTCGGCCGCCGCCGCGCGCGCCCGCGCGGTGATCCGTCCGTCCCTTCGCGCTCGGTACGCACCCCCCAGAGGGACCGCCGCTACCGAGGTGCCCCTGCGGGAGAAGCCATGACCCAGCCAGCCCGTGACGAAGCATGGTCACCCTCCGGCGCCGAGCAGGCCGCGCCCGCCGGTGTCATCACGACCCGGATGTGGGTCACCCTGGTGCTCGTCTCCCTCGGGGCCATGATGGAGGCGCTCGACTCCACGGTGATGGCCATCGGAAACCCGGAGATCGCCGTCGACCTCGGGACGAGGCTCACGCAGCTCCAGTGGGTGAGCAACGGCTACATGTTCGCGGTGGTCGTCTTCCTGATCACGGCCGGGAAGATCGGTGACCGGTTCGGTCACCGCACCACCTTCCTCGTGGGGATGGTCGGGTTCGCGGCGGCCTCGGTCGCGGCGGGCCTGGCCGGCTCCATCGAGGTGCTGATCGCCGCCCGCGTCGTGCAGGGCCTGTTCGGCGCGGTGCTCGCGCCCAACTCCCTGGCGATCATCCGCAACGTGGTCCCGTTCGACCGGATGAAGACGGCGATCGGCGTCTGGGCCGGGTTCGGCGCTCTGGCCATGGCGGCCGGCCCCTTCGTCGGCGGCCTGGTGGTCGGCCAGTTCGGGTGGCGAGGGATCTTCTTCCTCAACGTTCCGATCTGCGTGATCGTCGTGATCGCCGGGCTGTTGTCGATCGACAGGGGCCGTGAGCAACGACTCGCCGCGCCGATCGACATTCCGGGCGTGGTCGTGCTGTCGGCCGCGTTGCTGGCGCTGGTCTGGGGGATCGTCCGTCTCCCCGTGGAGGGGCTCGACCTGGTCACCGGGCTGCTGTTCCTGGCCTTCGTGCTGCTGGGGGCGCTGTTCCTGTGGCGGCAGCAGTCGTCGGCCAACGCGGTCCTGCCGCTGCGCCTGTTCCACTCCACCTCGCTCTCCGCCGCGGTCGTGGTCATCACGATGGCCGCGTTCGTGGCCTTCGGCAGCTACTTCTACTTCGGTCTCTACCTCGAACGGGTGCAGGGGCACTCGCCGCTGCTCGCCGGCGTGCTGCTGCTGCCGCAGACCGTTCTGTTCGGTCTCGGCGCCGCGGTCGGCGGCAAACTGGCCGGCGACAAGGGCCCGCGTGTGCCGATGATGCTCGGCGCGGTCCTGGTCGCCCTGGGGTCGGTGGGCATCACGCTGCTGCAGGCCGACTCGTCGTATCTTCTCCTCGGGCCTTCGCTTGGGCTGATGGGCACCGGAATCGGGGCGATCGTCCCGGTGGCCGTCGGGGTGATCCTCGGACACAGCCCGGCCAATCTCGCGGGGACGGCGTCGGGCATGCAGCAGACCGGCCTGATGCTGGGCGCCGTGCTGGGCACGGCGATCATCGGCACGATCATCAGCGCGCGCGTGGCCGGAGACCTGCCCGGTCGCCTGACGGCGGCGGGAGTCCCGCAGGACGTCGCGAGCCGGGCGGCGGACCAGGCGAGCGTGGCGGCCCAGGGCGTCCTGCCCCAGATCGACGGCGCGGCTCCGGCCGTCGCGGCGCAGATCAGGACCGCGGTGGGTCAGAGCTTCACCGGCGGCCTCAACACCGCGCTGATCGTCGGCGCCGCGCTGATGGTGGTGGCGGCCGTGATCGCCAGTCGCGTGCAGGCGCCCCCGCAGGAGTCGGCCGCGTCCTGGGGCTGAGCGGCTCCGCTTCGGCAGACCTGGAAAGCGGCCAGGAAAGCCGGGAAGGCAGCCGGGAAGGCAGCCGGGAAGGCAACCACAGCAACCACGAAAGGAACATGGCATGGCGCTTTCCGGGGCGGAGATGCTCGTCCGCGTCGCGGAGTCCCTTCCGGCGAAGACCGGCAGGTCGCTCGACGACTGGGTCGCCGAGATCGGCAAGTCCGGGATCGACCCGCTCGACCAGGGCGCGGTGCGGCAGTGGCTCAGGTCCGAGCACGGCCTGACCAAGCCGCAGCAGGAGGCGATCGCCATCGCCGCGGCCAAGGACGCCGGATGGACCGAGCCCACCGCCGACGACCATCTCGCGGCTCAGTACGCCGGGCCCAAGCAGGGCCTCAAACCGATCTACGAGGCGCTGCTGGCGGCGGCCACCGCGCTGGGCGGCGACGTGGTCGTCGAGGTGCGCGCCAACTTCGTGGCGATCAACCGCAAGCGGCAGTTCGCCGCGGTGCAACCCGCCACCGCGAGCCGGATAGACCTCGGGCTGCGGTTCGTCGACCCGCCGTCCGACGCGCGGCTCAAGCCGGCCACGGCCCCGGGCCAGTCCACTCACAAGATCGGGCTGACCGCCGCCGACCAGGTCGACGGCGTCACGGCGCTGCTGCGGCAGGCGTACGAACAGAACTGACGCCGGGGTCCGCGCGTCAGCGCAGATAGTGCCGCGCCGGGTTGGCGCGCGGATACCGGCGCAGATATGTGAAGAAGTCCGCGAGCGCCGCGTCGCTCCGGGTCAGCAGCCCGGGGGTGTAGTGGATGGTCATCAACACGGGCGCGTCCTCCGACAGCAGGTTGAACATGAACATCTGCGCCCTGGTGAGGAACTCCTGCGCCGCCTCCGGCGGCTCGCCGGGCAGCACATGGGTGCCCCAGCTGAAGAACGAGGCGGTGGTCCGCGCCCGGAGCGCCGCCATGCCGGTGATCCAGTAGAACCAGCGGCCGTCGAGCGTGCCCTGCTGCCAGAAGATGTTGCTGCCGTGGATGGACGCCCAGACGCGGTACTCCTCACCGCCGGGCATCAGCGCGTGATAGCGGTAGCCCACCGAGAAGTCGTCCCAGGTGACCGAGTCGTTGGGGTCCTCGACGAACCTTCCCTCATGGGGGAGCGCGAAGTGCTGCAGGTCCATGGTCTGGGCCGCGACCACCCAGGGATCCACCGCGAGCCGCTGGTCGAACGCCAGCGTCCGGGTCGCGACGGGTGTTCCGGGCAGCGGCGGGTCCGGTTGGGGGAGGGCGAACAGAGGGTCGGTGCCGTTGAACGCCCAGACGATGCCGTGCGTCTCGACGGTGGGAAAACGGAACAGGCGTGCCTTGGGGTCGACGGGTGTGCCGTTGGCGGACAGGCAGCGGCCGTCCATGCCGTAGCGCCAGCCGTGGAAGGCGCAGCGGATCGCGCCGGGTTCGAGGCTGCCCACCGAGAGGTCGGCGCCAAGATGCACGCAGTAGGCGCTGAACACGGACACCTCGCCGGAGGGCGAGCGTACGGCCACCACCCGGCCGCCGAGCAGGTCGACGCCCACGATGCCCCCGTCCGCCGGGAGCGCGGAGCTCAGGCACACCGGAAACCAGGTCTGCGTGAAAAGGCCGTCCTGGCCCTCGGACGGGATCGGCTCGGAGCGGGGCCGAGGCTGCACGTCTTCCGCGATCGTCATGGTGATCCCGTCCCTCCGGGCAGGCACTGTGGCGCGTTCAGTGTGTGCGGCGCCCGACAGACCGGTCAATTGACCCCAATAGGACGACAATTTCGAAGAAACCCGGCATGTGCCGATGTGTTCCCCTATGAGGGTGTCATCCGGCCTGGCGTCGACGTGGAGGAACCGTGCACACCGATACGGATCAGCTGGCCGCCAACAAGGCCGTCGTACAGAAGCTGGTTGACGCCTGGAATGTGCGAGACGTCGCGGAGATGATGCGCTACTGGGCTCCGGACATGGTGCACCACGGCCGCGACGGGGCCATGCCGGCCGGTCAGGTGAGCAGTGAGATGCAGCGGTTCATCGCCGCCTTTCCGGACATCCGGATCGATGTCGAGGAAATGGTCGCCGAACGTGATCTCGTCAGCACCCGGCTCACGGTCTCGGCCACCCATTCCGGCCCCTATCTGAACATCCCGCCGACGGGCCGGGCCGTCCAGTGCGCGCTGATGGGCCAGCTGCGAATCGTCGACGGCAAGGTCGTCGAGCATTGGGGAGTGGCCGACACCGTGCATCTGCTGGAACAGCTCGGGCTGATCGACAGCGGGCTGCTGGCGGCGACGGCCTGACAGGCCCTGGGAGGGCAAGTGAACGACGAACTGGCGAAAATCAAGGCCGAACGGGAAGAGATCGTACGGCGTTTCCGCGGGGCCGTGCTGTTCTCCAGGAATTTCACGGCGATCCAGGAGGTGCTGGCGCCGGAGTTCGTGGACCACTTCGCCCCCTCGTGGGATCCGCCCGGCCGCGACGGCGTCGAGCATCGATTCGGCCAGGCCGCCACGGCGCTGACCACCACCAAGGTGGAGGTCCTGGTCTCGGTGTGCGAGGGGGACTATCTGTCCCAGGCCATCGAGCTGCACTTCTCCCACACCGGTGAATTCATGGGCATCCCGGCCACAGGCAGATCGTTCGCGATCGGCGGATCCAACACCTTCCGCTTCGACGGCAGGCAGATCGTGGAGCACTGGGGCGTCTTCGACGTGGCGAAGATCCCGGATCTGCTGCGGGAGACGCACGGCGCACAGGGCGGCTGGGCGTCGATGTGGCCGGACCGGGAGGCGTCCAGCCGGAGCTGAACGATCGTCGCAGGCGGCAGGTGGACAGTCCACGACGCGCCGATGGATCCTACGGGGACCTGGAGGTAGGAGTGCGGACCCGCGAGAACAGCGCACCGGACGGGATCGGCGGCTGCGACGACCACCGGCTCCGGGCGGTCGAACAGGTCCTCGGCAGGATCCGGCGTGACCTGTCCCGCGGGCACTCACTCGTCGACCTGGCGCAGACCGCGTGTTTCAGCCCGTTCCACTTCCTTCGCGTGTTCCGGCTCGTCACCGCGACCACACCGGCGCGGTTCCTGGCGGCGCTGCGGATCGCCGAGGCCAAGCGGCTGCTCGCGACCACCGACCTGGACATCACCACGATCTGCATGCAGGTCGGGTACACGAGCCTCGGCACGTTCTCCCACCAGTTCGCCCGGCACGTCGGGGTCTCGCCGCGGAAGTACCGGCGACTGATCACCGAGATGTCGGACCAGTCCTGGGAGACCGTGCTGGCCGCCGCGGCGCCGCCTCCGCCGCGTGCCGGGCAGGCGCGCGGGTTCCGGGTGAGGTTCAACGGCCTGAAACCCGGCAACATCGCGCTCGTCGGACTGTTCGAGTCGGGCATCCCGCAGGGCTGGCCGGCCGCCTGCGCCGTGGTCCGCGAGTCCGCGGAGATGGACCTGACGGTCTGCCCGGACGGCGCGTACATGGCACTGGCGATGAGCCTGCCACCCGACACCGGTGTCGAGGCCCTGATGACCAGCGGCGTGCCGAACCAGTGCCTCGTCGGGTCGTACGGGCCGATACACGTGAAGGGCGACCGCGTCGCCGGGAGCGGCGGCATCGTCATCGATCTGCGCCCGCGCCGGCCCAGCGATCCGCCCATCGTCTTCGCCTCACCGTTCCTGGCCGCCCAGGAGAACCGGCTCGCCTCGACGCCCTGAGGATCGCGGCCGGATCGAGCGTGCGCAGCTTCGAAGAAGTACCGGGACCTGGCCTGACCTAGTGTCTGGGCCGCCGCCCGACACCGACAAGCGGAGGTGACCCGTGACCGAATCCCTGGCCCCGGCGACCGGACCCGACGCCCCGGTTCCCCGCCCGATGGGCGCGCACCTGCCACACGAGGGCGACGACGGGCTCTACACGCAGAGCTGGTATCCGATCTGCATGGCCGGCGACCTTACCCCCGGCAAGGTCGTCGGCGCGGAGTTCCTGGGCGGGCGCGTGGTCGCGTTCCGCGACGCGTCGGGGCGGCCGTCGGTGGTGTCGGCCTACTGCGTGCATCTCGGCGCGGACCTCAGCGTGGGCACCGTGTCCGGCGGCATGCTGAGATGCCGCTTCCACGGCTGGACGTACGACGGGCAGGGGGTGTGCCGCCGCACGGGCAGCGGAGACCCGGTGCCGGACGGCGCGCGGCTGTTCCGGTTCCCCACCGCCGAGAGATTCGGCGTCGTGTGGGCGTTCAACGGCACCGAGCCGATCTTCCAGATCCCCGCCCTGCCCTGCCCGGAGGACGAGATCCGGGCGCGCCGGGGCCGGTTCGGCCATCTGGCCATGGAGCCGTGGATGGTGTCGGCGCACACCCTCGACCTGCAGCATCTGTCGTTGCCGCACGGGTTCGACCTGAAGGTGCCGCCCGCCGACACGGTACGGCGCGGCGCGCACAGCCACGGCTACGACCTCGTCGGATCGCTGCCGGACGGCACGACGTACGACGTCCGGATCGACATATACGGCCCCAACCTGTTCCTGCAGACGGGGCTGCTCAACGGCCGCTGGTATTTCTGGATGACCTCGCCCAGCCTGCCGGCCCCGGGCCGTACGGACTCCTTCTTCGTCTTCGGGGTACGTAAGGGAGAGTCGGAGACCGAGGAATCCGCGGAACAGACGCTGCAGCGGGTGTTCGAGGCGCAGATGCAGTTCTATTCGGACGACTCCGACATCTTCGACACCATTCATTTCCAGCCGGGCCTGCTCACCGCGCGTGACACGACCCTGGCCGTGTTCCTGGACTACATGCGGACCTATCCCCGCGCCAATCCGGCCCGGGAGTTCCTCAGTTAGACGCCGGCACGGTGTGCCGATCTCGAACGGAGTACAAGGTGTCCGACGCACGTGCCACTCCCGACATCCAGGCGGACGACGCGTTCGTCAGGATGCTCGCCCTGACCGACACGGTCGCTCCCTGGGCCATCCGCGCGGCGGCGACGCTCGGCCTGGCCGACATGGTCACGCCCGACGGCGCGTCCGCCGACACGATAGTGAAGGGGCTTGAGGCCGCGGGGGAGACCGTCGATCCCGAGGCGGTCCGCCGCCTGCTGCACTACCTGGCGTCCCTCGGCGTCTTCGAGCACGACGGGCCGTCCGATCTCTACCGCCCGACGCGGCTGTCGGCACTGATGTCCGAGCACAGCCCGGTCAGCATGCGCAACTGGTGGCACGCCGACAGCGCGATGTGCCGGCTCGACCAGACCCCCGTGCTCCTGCTCGACGCGGTGCGGACGGGCCGGCCGGTCTACGAGCGGATCTTCGGCCGCGACGTCTGGACGGACCTCGCGGACAACCCGCCGCTGGCGGCGTCCTTCGAGAGGGCGATGGCCCACAAGACCCGCATCTCGCTGGGCGCCATCATCGCGGCCGTCGACTGGGCGGAGTACGGCGACGTCGTCGACGTGGGCGGCGGCCACGGGCTGCTGCTCGAGGCCGTCCTGCGGAGCTCACCGGACGCCCGCGGCGTCGTGTTCGACACCCCGGCCGGGGTCGCCACCGCGCGTGCGCACCTGGCCGGCTCGCCGGTGGCCGACCGCACCGAATTCGTCGAAGAAGACTTCTTCGCCGCCTGGCCCACCGGCGCGGACACGTACGTCCTGATGAACGTGCTCCACAACTGGTCAGACGACCAGGTCGTGGCGGTGCTGCGGCGCGGCGCCGAGGCGCTCGGGCCGGACGGCCGGCTGCTGGTGATCGAGACGATCGTGGGCGGCGACGGCGACCAGCGGTCCCTGGCCCGGCTGGACATCATGATGCTGCTGTTCTGCGGCGGCAAGGAACGCAGCCGCGCGCAGTACGACGAGCTAGCGGCGCGGGCCGGGCTGACCGTCACCGCCTCCCACCCGACCTCCTTCGGCCTGGCGATCCTCGACCTGCGACCGGCCGGGAGCGCGTGATGGAGGAACGCGTGATGGAGGAACACGTGATGGAGGAACACGGCGTGCGCCGTTTCCCGTTCGGCCCCACCACGGGACTGGAGCTGGACGGCACGTATCGCGAACTGCAGGAGTCCGAGCGGGTCGCCCGGATCCGGATGCCGTTCGGCGGGGACGCGTGGCTGGTCACGGGCTACGAGGACACCAAGTTCGTGCTCTCGGACCCCCGGTTCAGCCGCGCCGTCACGCTGGCGATGGATCTGCCCCGGCTGCAGCCGCAGATCGTGCAGAACCCCGAGATGATCATGAGTATGGATCCGCCCGACCACACGAGGGTCCGTCAGGTCGCCGCGCGGGCGTTCACCCCCCGCCGGGTGGAGAAGCTGCGCCCGTGGATCGCCGGCCAGATCGACGACCTGCTCGTCCGGATGGCCGAGCAGGGGCCGCCCGCCGATCTCATGAAGGATCTCGCGACGCCCCTGCCCATCGCGGTGATCTGCGAGATCCTCGGCGTCCCGTTCGCGGACCGGCACCGGTTCCGGGAGTGGTCGGAGATCGTCATGTCGGTGACGGCGTTCACCCCGGAGGAGATCTTCGCCGCCTTCCAGAGCCTCAGCGAATACCTGGGGTGGCTGGTCAGGCAGCGCCGGGTCGCACCGGCCGACGACCTGTTCAGTGCGATGGTGCGGGCTCGGGACACCGAGGCGGTGATGAGCGAGCGGGAGCTGGTGACGTTCGGCGTCACCCTGCTCGTGGTCGGCCACGAGACGACCGTCAACGAGATCGCCGACATGATGTTCGTCATGCTCCGCGACGGCGTCTACGCGGAGCTGGCCGAAGGCGGTGGCCCGGCGCTGCCGCGGGTCGTCGAGGAGCTGCTGCGGTTCGTCCCGATCGAGAGCCCGGGCGGATTCGCCCGCGTCGCCACCGAGGACGTCGTCATCGGCGACACCCTGATAGCCAAGGGGGAGGCCGTCTACACCCAGCTGTCGGCGGCCAACCGCGACCCGCGGGTCTTCTCCGATCCGGACGCGATCGACTTCGAGACGGCGAGGGAGCAGCATCTGACGTTCGGCTTCGGCCCGCACCGCTGCATGGGGGCGGCCCTGGCCAAGATGGAGATCGAGCTGGTCATCGAGGGTCTGCTGCGGAGGATGCCCGGTCTGCGGCTCGCCGTCGACCCGGGGCGGATCGAGTGGAAGGTCGACCGGCTGGTACGAGGGCCTGAGGCGCTCCCGGTGACGTGGTGAACGCTCCGGCGAGAGGGCGCCCGGCCGCCGATCCGGCATCCGCGGGGCGCCCCGCGCCGGTCCCGCTCGCGGCCGCCCGGCGCAGAGCCCCTGCGGCGTTGACAGGTAGGATACCGCCTACTGATAATGTACTCGAGTCGGCGGATATCAGACCGTTGACGACGGTGCGACCAGGGGCTGCCAACCATGCCGAGGAGCGGGAAGACGACGACGCCGGACGGCGTCCCCACCCTGCTCGACGACGTGTTCCCCGCGCTGGCCAACCCGGTCAGGCGGCGCATTCTCCAGCTCCTGCTCCAGGGTCCGCGGTCGGTCAACAGCCTGGCGGCGCACTTCGACATGGCCCGCCCCAGCGTGTCGGAGCATCTGAAGGTGCTGCGCGACTCCGGTCTGGTGACGGAGCAGAAGATCGGCAGGGAACGCCACTACTCACTGTGTCAGGCGCCCATGCTGGAGATCTCCAACTGGCTCCACCCCTACGAGGTCTACTGGCGGGATCGGCTGAGGCTGCTGCGCGACACCGTGATGGAAGAGGAGTCCGGCTCTCAGGACGGGTAGGGCCGCCCCTCGCAGGTGATGCCCTGCCCGGGGGCCTGGTCCGCCAGAACCGATTCCAGCCGGCGCAGCAGCCACGAGCGCCAGCCTCCGCCCATGATCCGGCGTGCCCGCTGCTGCAGCTCGTTGTCCGGATCGAAGCCCTCGTGGTCGAAGAACAGGCGGGTGCCGTGGCCCTCGGCCACCAGCCGCCAGGTCGCCGTGCACCGCGCCCCGCTCGGGCCGTGGTCGTCCCAGCTGATCCGCAGCAGGCGCTCCGGCTCGATCGCCAGGACCTGGCAGTGGATGACGCCGTCGAACTTCGTCGTCGGCACGGCCTGCGCCACGATGGTGAACCGGTGGCCGACAATCGGCTGAAAATCCTCCGGCCCGAGCCATTTCGTCACCAGCCGCGGTTCCGCGAACGCCCGCCAGACGCGGCCGGGAGGATACGGAAGGAACTCGTCCAGGCTGATCGCCCGGGGGTCGTCCGGCATATCCGTCAGCTCTCGATCAGGGACTGAATCACCACGGCGAGCCTATCGCCGCGGTCACGACAGCGCACGTGTGAAGGAGACACCCATGAAGATCGGAATCGGGTTGCCGGGTGACGAACCGGAACTGCTGCTGGACTGGGCGCGGAACGCGGACGAGGGACCGTTCAGCACCCTCGGACTGCTCGACCGTTTCATCTGGCGCAATCCGGAGCCGCTGGTGATGCTGGCCGCCATCGCCGCCACGACGCGGCGGATCCGGATCCAGACCGAGGTGCTGATCGGCCCGCTGCGCGACACCGCGTTGCTGGCCAAGCAGGTGGCCACGCTCGACCGGCTCGCCAAGGGCCGGTTCACGCTCGGGATGGGCGTGGGCAGTCGTACCGACGACTTCGAGGCGGCGGGAATGCCGCTGAAGGGCCGCGGACACCGGCTCGACGATCAGCTGATCGCCATGCGGCAGCTGTGGGCGGGCGGCCGGGCCGACCGCGGGCTCGGGCCGGTCGGGCCGGCGCCGCTGACGCCGGGCGGCCCCGAGATCCTGTTCGGCGCGTTCGCGCCGGCCGCGCTGGCCAGGGTGGCCCGGTTCGGGAACGGGCTGCTGTGCGCCGCGCCTCCGCCGTGGGCGGGCGACCTGTTCCGCGCGGTCGACAAGGAGTGGTCGCAGGCCGGGCGGCCGGGCCGCCCGCGCAACGTCGGTCAGCTCAACGTGGCCTTCGGCTCGGACGAGACGGTGGCCACGGCCAAGGCGGCGATCAGCGAGTGCTACGCCATCGTCGGGGCCTCCCACTGGATGGTGGAGGGCATGCTCACCACCGAGGACAAGATCCGCACGGCGCTGCGCGGATTCGAGGAACTCGGGGCGGACGAGGTCATCCTGTACTGCTGGTCGCCCGAGATCGGTCAGGTGGACCGGCTCGCCGAGCTCGTCGGCCGCTACAGCGCGCGGAAGATCGGCGTCTGACCGGAACGTGATCCGGGGTCACGCCCGCCCGGGCGCGCCGACGACCTCAAGGAGGTCCCTGGGAGTGGAGACGTCCTCAAGCTCGGCGTCGGGCAACGCGCGCCCGCACGCGCGCTCCACGTGGTGGGCGATCTCCATCAGCGCCAGCGAGTCGTACCCGAGATCCTCGAAGGTCCTCGTCTCGAACCCGTCGGCCAGATCGATCGTGTCGTCGTCACCCGCGACCCGCCGCATGATCTGCTTCAGCTCGTCGAGACTCAACCGCATCGTCTTCCCGCCTCCTCTTCCCCGGGGTGGTGCTCCGCCCGGGGACCAGCCTGGCCGCGTCCCGTGCAGCCGCGCTCGAACGGGGATGGACCATCGCCGGTCAGGCGCCCCTGTAGCCCGCGACGGGATCGTGAGTCCGCAGGACCGACTCGTGGAGGGCAGGCCGGAGTGGACGAAGACTACGTTGACGCGCAGCACTTCTACGCGCGTCAGATGCAACTCCTCGACGCGGGGTCGACCGACGAGTGGGCCGGCACGTTCACCGACGACGGCGTCTTCGAGGTCGGCGACGTCGCGGTGCGCGGCTCGGGCGACATCGCCAAGGCGGCCCGCGAGACCGCCGGCGCGTTCGCCGCGGCGGGCGTCACGCGCCGGCACTGGATCGGGATGCTGACCGTGACACCCGGCCCGGAAGGGCTGACGGCCCGCAGCTACGCGCTCGTGCTGGAGATCCCGCGTGGCGGCGAGGTGGTGGTCAGGCGCAGCACGGTCTGCACCGACCTGCTGGTCAGGACGGGCGACCGGTGGCGGGTGAAACACCGCAGGGTCACCCGGGACGGGCTCGACCCGGAGTGACGCGCACAGGGAGGGAAGGTGAGCCGATGGACCGGGTGGTGATCGTCACCGGCGGCGGTTCCGGCATCGGCCGGGCCACCGCGCACGCGTTCGCCGGACGCGGCTGGGGTGTGCTCGTCGTCGGCCGGGACGCCGGCGCGCTCAAGGACACCGCGGCGGGCCACGAGGGCATCCAGCCGTTCGCCGCGGACCTGTCCCAGGAGGGCGCGCCCGAGGCCGTGGCCGAGGCCGCCCGGCAGCGGTTCGGCCGGGTCGACGCGCTGGTCAACAACGCGGGCATCGGGATCTTCGGCGCGCTCGGCGGGCTGGCGCGGGCCCACGTCGAGGCCCAGGTGGCGACCAACCTCATCGCGCCGATCATGCTCACCCAGGCGGTGCTCGACGACCTCTCGGCCGGTGGGGGAGTGGTCGTCAACATCAGCTCGGCCGGGTCTCTCGGGCTGCGCTCCTGGCCGCACAACGCGGTCTACGGGGCCACCAAGGCGGCGCTCGACGTGCTGACCCGCTCCTGGGCGGTGGAGCTCGGCCCGCGCGGGATCCGGGTCGTGGGCCTGGCCCCCGGGATCGTCGACACCGCCGCGGGGATCCGGGCCGGGATGCCGGAGCGGGACTATCTCGGATTCCTGGAGACGATGCGCGAGCGGGTGCCCCTGGGCCGGATCGGCCGCCCCGAGGAGATCGCCTGGTGGATCGTGCAGCTCACCTCTCCCGAGGCGTCGTACGCCAGCGGCACCGTGTTCGCCGTGGACGGAGCCCTGTCGGTCACCTGAGCGTCTCGGCGTACTCCTTGGCGGCGCGCAGGGTGGCCCTGCTGTTGCGGCCCAGTGCCTCGCGGACGAACGCGTGCGCGCCGGCCACCGTGGCGCCGGAGCCGAGGACGTCCGTGACGGCCTCCTGCGCGATGGCCACGGTGTGCTCCGACGTGACCGCCGTCTCGCCGCCCTCCGGCCGGATCGTCCAGCGGCCGGTGTGCGCCGCAAGCAGCCGGGGCGTCCGCACCTGCTTGTAGACGATCAGGTGCTCGGGAAAGCAGACCCGCACCGAGGTCGTGGAGTGCGCCGAGCCGTCGGCCGCGCGGGTGTCCATCGTCATGAGCTGCACGTCGGGCGTCTCCGACTCGACCGTGACGGCCGCCACGTGCGGCAGCCGTTCGTGCCACAGGTCGGCCCGGTAGAGGAAGTCGTAGACGTCGCCCGCGGCGCCGCGCACCCGCACCGTGTCCTCGAACGTGACCGGCCGGCCGCCCGCCGCGGCGGTGCGCAGGGCGGCCAGCTCGGCCTCGCTGTTGCGGTCGACGGCCTTGGCGACGAAGTCGAGCCCGGCCTCGTCCACGGCGCTGAAGTCGTGCCTCAGCCGGACCCGGGTGCCGCCGCCGACCGGCTCGACGATCCACTCGCCGCCCATCGCGGCCACCGGGTGAGCGGGCACCTCCTGGCGGAACCGGATGCGCAACCCCTCGGGGTCGAGCTCACGCCGCGACGTCCAGGTCTTGGGCCTGCCGTTGGCGGTGGCCCAGATGCGGAGGCGTTCCGACCCGCCGCCGCGTTCGATCACCGCGACGTGGACGGTGGGCGGGAAGACCGCAGGCCAGCCGCTCGCGTCGGCGAGGACCGCGTAGACCGCCCGCGGGTCCGCCGGCAGGGTGATCTGGTGTTCGGTCTCGTGCGTGGGTGTCGCCATCGGGGCGCTCCTGTCGGTCGGACGGGCTGCTCGGACGGGCTGCTCGGAAGGGTTAGCCGGAAGGGCCGTTCAGCAGGGCCGTTCAGCAGGGCTGTTCAGCACGGCCGCTCAGCAGGGCCGCTCAGTACGTGCCGAGTCCGCCGCAGACGTTGATCGCCTGCGCGGTGACGGAGGAGGCCGCGTCGGAGACGAGGTAGCGCACCATCCCGGCGACCTCCTCCGGAGTCGAGTAGCGGCCGAGAGGGATCTTGTCCTCGAACTTCGCGAGCACCTCGTCCTCGGTGACACCCCAGAACGCCGCGTAGCGCCGGCGCACGCCCTGCGCGAGCGGCGTCTCGACGTACCCCGGGCAGACGGCGTTGACCGTGATGCCCGTCTTGGCCAGCTCCAGGGCGAGCGCCTTGGTGAGCCCGACGAGTCCGTGCTTGGAGGCGGAGTAGGGCGCGCCCAGCACGACGCCCTGCTTCCCCGCCGTAGAGGCGATGTTGACGATCCGCCCGCTGTCGCGCTCCAGCATTCCGCCGGTGGTCAGCACCGCTTTGATCATCCGGAACGCGCCGGTCAGATTGGTGTCCAGGATGTCGAGCCACAGCTCATCGGGGAGCTCCGCGGTCACGCCTCCGCCGCCGCGGCCCGCGTTGTTGACGAGCACGCCGACGGGGCCGTAGCGGTCGCGGGCCGCCCGCACCAGGTCCTCGACGGCGGCGGGGTCGCGGACGTCGCAGACGCGGCCGCCGGCCTCGACGCCCGCCTCCCGCAGGTCCTTGACGGTCAGCTCGACGGCGTCGGGCGTACGCGCGCACAGGAACACGGGCATCCCGGCGCCGCCCAGGTCACGTGCCACGGCGAGGCCGATGCCGCTGGTCCCGCCCGTGACCAGAGCGACCCGATCTTCCTCGGACATGGGTTCTCCTTTCGGTCGACGCCAGGGTCACAGCGGCCGCTCGAGTGGCGCTAGACGACCTGAGTTCGAGCGGGCCGCAAGAGCCGTGCCGCAGCGTCGTGCCGGAGACCACCCGCCGCCCGTGCGGAACCACGGGCCCCGATCGAGGAGCACGGATGCCGTACACCGAGTTCGGAGGGGCCGTCACGTTCGTGAACCGCTTCCTCCTGCACGGCTCAGCGGAGGAGTTCGAGCGCGTGTTCGCGGCCACCTCGGAGTTCATGGGCCGCCGGCCCGGGTTCCTGTGGCACCTCCTGCTGCGGCCCATGGACACCGGAATGGACACCGCAACGGGCAGGCACTACGTCAACATCGCCGCGTGGCGGGACGAGGCATCCTTCCGCGCGGCGGTGGGGCACCCCGAGTTCGCGCCGCACGCGGGCGCGCTGCGGGCGCTCAGCACGAGCGAGCCCGCGCTGTACGAGACGCGGCAGTCGCGCGCCGCGGCGGCGGTACGGCCGTGAGCAGGCGGGTGGTCGTCACCGGGCTCGGCGTGGTCGCGCCCGGCGGGATCGGGGTCGAGCCGTTCTGGGAGCTGCTGCTCTCCGGCAGGACCGCCACGCGCGGGATCACCGCGTTCGACCCCGCGCCGTTCCGCTCCCGGATCGCCGCGGAGGCGGACTTCTGCCCGGAGGAGGCCGGCCTGCCGGCCGGCGCGGTCGCGCGGCTCGACCGGGCGGCGCAGTTCGCGCTGGCCGCCTGCGGGGAGGCGCTGGCCGGCAGCGGCCTGCGGGTCGAGGAGGCTGTCGCCCATCGGGTGGGCGTGAGCCTCGGCAGCGCCGTCGGCTGCACCCAGAAGCTGGAGTCCGAATATGTGGCGATCAGCGGCCGGGGCGCCGCCTGGGACGTGGATCCCACGCCGGCCTCGCCACACCTGTACGACTACTTCGTCCCCAGCTCGATGGCCGCCGAGGTGGCGTGGGCGGTCGGGGCGCGGGGCGCGGTGTCCATGGTGTCGGCCGGATGCACGTCCGGCATCGACGCGATCGGGTACGCCTGCGAGTTGATCCGCGAGGGCTCCGCCGACGTGATGGTCGCGGGCGGCACCGATGCCCCGATCGCCCCCATCACCGTCGCGTGCTTCGACGCCATCAAGGCCACCTCCGCCTACAACGACACGCCCGAGAGCGCCTCACGGCCCTTCGACCGCACCCGGAACGGGTTCGTGCTGGGCGAGGGCGCCGCCATCATGGTGCTGGAGGAGGCCGGGACGGCACGGCGGCGCGGGGCGCCGATCCTCGCCGAGATCACCGGCTACGCCTCACGCGGCAACGCCTACCACATGACGGGCCTGCGCGCCGACGGCGCCGAGATGGCCGCCGCGATAACGGCGGCGCTCGACGAGGCCCGGTGCGACCCGTCCGCCGTCGGCTACGTCAACGCGCACGGCACGGCCACCAGACAGAACGACCGGCACGAGACCGCCGCGATCAAGAAGGCGCTCGGCGAGCACGCCTACCGGGTGCCGATCAGCTCGATCAAGTCGATGATCGGCCACTCGCTGGGCGCCATCGGCGCGATCGAGGTGGCGGCCGCCGCGCTCGCGGTGGAGCGGAGCGCGATCCCGCCCACGGCCAATCTGCACGAGCCCGATCCCGAGCTCGACCTCGACTACGTGCCGCTGGTCGCGCGCGAGCGGCGGGTGGACGTGGCGCTGACCGTCGGCAGCGGTTTCGGCGGGTTCCAGAGCGCCCTGCTCGTCCGCCGGTTCGACGGGTGATCGCATGGGCGACGTCGTAGTGACGGGGATCGGCGTGGTCTCCCCGATCGGGCTGAGCGCCGAGGACTACTGGGCGGCCGCGATGAGCGGGCGCAGCGGCATCCGTCCCATCCGCCGGTTCGCCACCGCCGGCCTGCCCGCGCGCCTGGCCGGTGAGGTGGAGGGCTTCGCGCCCCGCGATCACCTTCCGGCCCGGCTGCTGCCGCAGACCGACCTCATGACGCAGTACGCGCTCTACGCCGCGGACCGGGCCCTCGCGGAGGCCGGGCCGCCGCCGGGCTCGCCGCTGGACGCGGGAGTCGTCACGGCGGCGGCCTCAGGGGGCTTCGGCTTCGGGCAGCGGGAGTTGCAGCATCTGTGGGGCGAGGGCCCCGGCCACGTCAGCGCGTTCATGTCGTTCGCCTGGTTCTACGCGGTCAACACCGGTCAGATCTCGATCCGGCACGACCTGCGGGGCCCGGTCGGGGTGATGGTGACCGAGCAGGCCGGCGGGCTCGACGCGATCGCGCACGCCCGCCGCAAGGTCGCGGGCGGGGCGCGGATGATGGTGACCGGAGGCATGGACGCGTCCCTGTGCCCGTACGGCATGGCCGCGCAGCTGCGCTCGGGACGGCTCAGCCGGGGCACCGACCCCGCCACCGCCTACCTGCCGTTCGACCGCAGGGCCCAGGGGCACGTGCCGGGCGAGGGCGGCGCCCTGCTGACCCTGGAGGACGGTGAGGCGGCGCGGGCGCGGGGCGCCCGCGTGTACGGGCGGATCGCCGGTCACGGCGCCGCCTTCGACCCGCCCGCCGGCTCCGGCCGGCCGTCCACGCTCGTCCGGGCCGTCGAGGCGGCGCTCGCCGACGCCGGCGCCGAGCCCGCCGACGTGGCGGTCGTGTTCGCCGACGCCGCCGCCGACCCGGGCCTCGACGAGGCGGAGGCGGAGGCGCTGACGGCCGTCTTCGGGCCGCGCGGGGTGCCGGTCACCGCGCCCAAGACGCTGACGGGCCGGCTGTACTCCGGAGCGGCGCCGCTGGACGTGGTGGCCGCCCTGTTCGCACTGGACGTGGGCGTCGCCCCGGTCACGGCCAACGTCGCAGACGTCGACCCGGAGTCGCCGCTCGACCTCGTGCTCGGCCGGCCCCGGCCCGTCACGGGGAACGCGGCGCTCGTGGTGGCCAGGGGCGCCGGCGGCTTCAACAGCGCGATGGTCGTGCGCCGATGACGGGCGGGCTCTACATCGCGGGCTGCGCGTCCTGGCTGCCGCCCGCCGTGCCCACGGAACGGGCGATGGAGGTGGGGGAGTGCGATCAGGCGCTCGCCGCCGCCACGGGGATGCTCGCCGTCGCCGTGGCCGGCAAGGAGACCGGTCCGGAGATGGCCGCCCTGGCCGCCCGCACGGCGATGACGCGGGCGGGTGCCGGGCCCGGCGACATCGACCTGGTCCTCCACGCCAGCCTCTACTTCCAGGGCCATCACCTGTGGTCGCCCGCCTCGTACGTGCAGCGGGCCGCGGTCGGGAACACCTGCCCCGCCATGGAGGTCAGGCAGGTGTCCAACGGCGCGATGGCCGCGCTGGAGCTCGCCGCGGCCTATCTGGAGGCCGGGCCGCGACGGACCGGCGCCCTCGTGACGACGGGCGACCGGATGAGCCCGCCGGGCTTCGACCGCTGGCGCAGCGACCCGGGCACCGTGTACGCGGACGGCGGGACGGCCGTCGTGCTGTCCCGCGCGGCGGGGTTCGCCCGGTTGCGCAGCCTCGTGACGGTCTCCGATCCGAGCCTGGAGGGGATGCACCGAGGTGGTGACGCGTTCGGCGTCCCGTCCCCCGACGAGCAGCCCATCGTCGACCTCGACCTGCACAAGCGCGCCTACCTGAGCGAGGCGGGGCGTACCGTGACGGCCGCCAGGGTCAGGGCGGGCCAGCGGTCCGCGCTCACCGGCGCGCTGGACGCGGCCGGGGTCGCGCTCGGCGACATCCGAGGCTTCGCGCTGCCCCATATGGGTTTGCGCAGGCTCAGGGCGGGCTTCCTCGGCCCGTTCGGCATCGATCCCGGGCTGACGACCTGGCCGTGGAGCCGGAGCGTCGGCCATCTCGGCGCGGGCGACCCGATCGCCGGCCTCGATCACCTGGTCGGCGCGGGCCGGGTCGGTCCTGGCGAGCTGTGCCTGCTCGCCGGCGTGGGGGCGGGGTTCTCCTGGTCGTGCGCGGTCGTGGAGGTCCTGCACCGCCCGTCCTGGGCCGTGCCGGCGAGAGGGGCGGCGACGTGACGGTGACTCTGCTGATGTTTCCCGGTCAGGGGGCGCAGCACCCGCGCATGGGATGGGGCCTGTACGGGGCCGAGCCGCGTTTCACCGCGGCGCTGGACGAGGTCCTCGCCGCCTTCGACGACGGAGACGCGCTGCGCCGCGACTGGCTGAGCGACGACCCCCGGGTGCCGCTCGACCACGTCACCCGGGCGCAGCCGTTGCTCTTCGCCCTCGACTACGCCCTCGGCCGGGCGTTGACGGAGCACGGCGTGCGGCCGTGGGTCATGCTCGGCCACAGCGTCGGGGAGATGGCGGCCGCGGTGCTCGCCGGCGTCTTCACCCTCGGAGACGGCGTCCGTCTGCTCCAGGAGCGGGTCCGGCTGCTCGCCGAGGCTCCGCCGGGCGGCATGCTCGCGGTCTCGGCCACGGTGGCCGCGCTGGACGGGACGGTGACCGACGAGGTGGTGGTAGCCGCGGTCAACGCGCCCCGGCAGACGATCCTCGCCGGGCCGTGCGAGCCGCTCGCCCGCGTCGCGGAGCGCCTGCGCGGTGACGGCGTCGTCTGCGCCGCGCTGACCGCATTCCACAGCCCGTCGCTGGCGTCCGTCGCCTCGGCGGCGGTGGAGGGCTTCGCCGCGACCCCGGTCAGGCCGCCCCGCGTCCCGCTGTACTCCTGCTACACGGCGGCGCCGCTGACCGGGGAGGTCGCCGCCGATCCCGGCTACTGGGCCGGTCACCCGGTGCGGCCGGTGCTGTTCTGGCCCGCGCTCGACGCGATCCTGTCGAGCCGAGACGACGTCGTCTGCGTCGAGGCCGGTCCGGGGCAGGGGCTGAGCACGATCGCCCGGCGGCACCGCTCCGTGCGGGCGGGACGAGGGGCGGTGGTGCCGCTCCTGCCCGCACGGGCCGGCGGGCCCGGCGCGGACCTGGCCGCCTTCGCCGCGGCGCTGGCCCGCCTAACGGGCGACCCACGCGGTGACGAACCGGACCGGCACCTGGATCACCAGCGGCCCGCTCCCTCCGCGTAGCCGGTCGAGCCCCTCGATCAGCCGTTCCCGGAGGTCGTCGCGCTGCCGGGGCGGCAGGTGCTGCCACAGCAGGCGCATGCCCTGCGTGTGCGACCACTCCACCCACCGTTCCGGTGACTCGGCGGTCATCAGGACCGGCTCGTCCAGCACCCGCACGTCGCCGTATCCGGCTCGCTCCAGGGTCCGCTCCAGGTCGCCGGTGTCCTCCAGCCAGCTGTTGAACCGCCGTACGAGCGCCTCGGGCCGCCATTCCGGGGGGAGATGCTCCAGCAGGGAATTCGGGATGAGCGGGGTGAACTCCGGCGGCAGGAAGGGAAAGACGCCGGGCCGGAAGACCGGGCTGGAGAACACGACGCGGCCTCCGTCGGCGAGCAACCGGGTGTAGCGGGAGAGCGCCTCGGGGGCGTTCGTCAGGAAAATGACGCTGTAACCGCCCAGCACCACGTCGAAGGACCGTTCGGGCAGGCCGGGGTCCTCCGCGTCCATCACCCGCGCCTCGACGTTGGCCGAACCGCGTGCGGCAGCCTCCGCGCGGACCTCCTCCACCATGGCGGGCGCCAGGTCGATCCCGAGCGCTCGCCCGGCCGGTCCCACCCGTTCCGCCGCGGGGAACAGGCTCGCGCCCCGGCCGCACCCCACGTCGAGCACCCGTTCGCCCTCGGCGGGCGCGGCCAGCTCGACGAGCCTGCGGCCCATGGGGGTGAAGAACTCCACGCCCATCCGGTCGTAGCGGGCGGCCGAGTCGTCGAAGACCACCGCGACCTGTCGCTTGTACGCCGAGCTGTCCATGCGTCCTCCGTCCGCGTGTCACCGCACATTCCCGAGTATTCGAGCGGTCCTGGAGAACCGGTCGAGAACGAATGCACCGGCGGCTTTCCCGCTTGTCGCCCGAACGATCCCGGGCGAACAATCGAGTCGGAGACCCGGCCCACAGAATGGAACGTCGATGAGTGAGCAGATCGAAACGGTCCGCCGCATGGTGGCGGCGTACAACAGCGGGGAAACCGGTGACGTCGAGGATTTCATTCATCCGGAATACCTGAATCCCGGCGCGCTGGAGCACAACCCCGACCTGCGCGGCCCCACGGCGTTCGCCGGCGCGGTCAAGTGGCTCAAGTACGCCTTCTCCGAGGACGCCCACCTGGAGGAGATCGGCTACGAGGAGAACGGCCAGTGGGTGCGCGCCCATCTCGTGCTCTACGGCCGGCACGTCGGCAATCTCGTCGGCATGCCGCCGACCGGGCGCAAATTCGCCGGTGAGCAGATCCACCTCATCCGCATCGTGGACGGCAAGATCCGCGATCACCGGGACTGGCCGGACTATCTCGGCACCTACCGGCAACTGGACATGCCGTGGCCCGAGGACGGGGGCTGGCGTCCCTGATCGCGGGGTCACGCCGTCACCGTCCGGTCCGTCACCGTCCAGTCCGTCACAGTCCTCGTCGCCGTGGCCGCCTGGTCCGGGTCCGAACGCCGCCGCGTTCCGGCTCGGGCGGCCGCGGTTTCGCGCGTTTTCGGGGCGATTGAGGATGATGCGAGTCCCGTGAAACGCTCCATCGATCCGGCTGGTCGTGATATTCGCATGGAGTGGCATGAGATTCTCATGCCGCTATATGAGGAGTTCATGTCCTTATAGAGGCAATGGTGTTGACATGGTGATAATGATGGTGTCTCATCAGATGGATAGAAGTGGGTGATATGTATTAGATCGTGGCCGAATTTCATTAAATGCCGTTAAAAGGGGACGTCTCCGGCAATGGAAGTCAAGCTCTTGGGACCGCTCGTCGCGTCCCAGAACGGAATGTTCATCACGCCGATTCCACGCAAACCCCGGCAAGTCTTCTCGCTGCTGGCGCTGAATGCGGGAACCGTGGTCACGGTGCCCGCATTCGTCGAGGAACTGTGGGGGATGCGCCCCCCGGCGAGCGCGCTCTCCACCCTGCAGACCTACATCCTTCAGGTCCGCAGGGGGATCGCCCCGGCACTCGGCGCCAGCCGTACCGACGCGACCAAGCACATCCTGCGGACCTGCTACGGCGGCTACATGCTCGACATCGATCCCGGCGACGTGGACGTCCACCGCTACGAGCACCTGTCCCTCGCCGGCAAGCGGGCCTTCGAGTCCGGTCAGTGGGAGACGGCCTCGGCGCTGTGTCATGAGGCGCTCGCCCTGTGGCGCGGAGAGGCGCTGGTCGACGTGCACGCGGGCATGCGGATCGGGGTAGAGGTCGCGCGGCTTGAGGAGAGCAGGCTCGGCGTGCTGGAAACCCGCATCGAGACCGATCTGCGGCTGAACAGGCACGCCGGGGTGCTCGCCGAGCTCTCCTCCCTGACCGCCCGCTTTCCGATGCACGAGAACTTCTGGGCGCAGTTCATGATCGCGCTGCACCGGTCGGGGCGGACGAGCCAGGCCCTGGAGAACTTCATCAAGATCCGCACCACGCTGGTGAGCGAGCTCGGCGTCGAACCGTCGGCCCGTCTCCGCCACCTCCAGCAGGCCATTCTGCGCTCGGACCCGAAGCTCGATCTCGTCAAGATCGCCGGGTGACCCTGGCCGCTCCCTGACTCGCCGCTGGACCGTCGGCGCCAGTGTGCCGGTCGCCGTTGGAAAGCCGGTGGAAGCCCGGTGGAGAAGCGCTTCGGCCCGCATGGTCCACCCGCGCTCCACGTGCCCTCCAGGCCGTCCCGCTGTGCTCGAAGGCGGCGACGATTTCCAGCGGGCGGCCCCGGCGAAGGGCGGCCCGGCGAGGGGCGACAAAGGAGGCGGCCGGTGCGGTTTGTCGACATCAGCAGCGCGGTGGACGCGGCGGCGTGGGAGCCGGATCCGATCGAACACGTAATCCTCACTCCCGCGCAGGGGGCCGCGCACATGGCCGCGGAGATGCGGGAGCACTTCGGTGTCGATTTCGATCCCGCGGAGCTGCCCGACGGCGAGTTCCTTTCGCTGGACCGGATCACGCTGACCTCCCATACGGGCACCCACGTGGACGCCCCCTCGCACTACGGCTCACGCGCCCTCTACGGCGACGGCCGGCCGCGAGACGTCCACGAGCTGCCGTTGGAGTGGTTCTACGGTCCCGGGCTCCTGCTCGACCTGCGAAGCTGCGACGGGCCGGTGGCGGGCGTGGCCGAGCTGGAGCGGGCCATGGACCGGGCGGGGCGCCGTCCGGAGCCGGGCGACATCGTGCTGCTCGACACCGGCGCGTCCGCGTGGGCGGGGACCCCGCGCTACTTCACCGACTTCACCGGCCTCGACGGTCCCGCCGTCCACCTCCTGCTCGACCACGGAGTGCGCGTGATCGGAACCGACGCGTTCAGCCTGGACGCGCCGTTCGGCGACGTGATCTCGCGCTACCGGTCGAGCGGCGACCGCTCGGTGCTGTGGCCCGCCCACGTCGCCGGCCGCAACCGGGAGTACTGCCAGATCGAGCGGCTGGCCAACCTGGACGCGCTGGACCGGCCGCACGGCTTCCTGGTCGCCTGCTTCCCCGTCAAAATCACCGGCGCCGGGGCGGGGTGGGCCCGCGCGGTCGCCATCTTCGCCGAATAGCCGATTAGCCGAGATTGCCCGCCGCCGTCCGCGGCGACATCTTTGTTTGGAAGAAGTAGTGGAGTGTTCCCTGTGGGATCATCCGATCATCGGCCGAACACCAGCGCTCTGGAGTGATCCGCGGCCGAGTCGTCACCTCGCTCGTTGCCGGGAAAAGGATCTCGATTCGATGGAGTGGTAATGACCGGTCCTCCGCGCTCGCCGTCCCCCGCGGTATCGAGGATCGAACCCGCGGTCGTCCGGCGCCGCGTCGACATGCTGACCGACCCCGGCTCGTTCGTGGAGTTCGGCAGCCGGGCCCGGCACCGGGCGACGGCGTTCGGCATGCAGGCACGCAGGCCGGCCGGGGACGGCGTCATCACCGGGCACGGGACGGTCGACGGCCGTCCCGTCGGCGTGTTCGCCCAGGACCCCTCGGCCCTCGGCGGGTCGCTGGGCGAGGTGCACGCCACCAAGATCCTGACGGTGCTCCGGTGGACCGAGCGGGCGAGGATGCCCGTGGTCGGCCTGCTCGACTCGGGCGGCGCCCGGATCCAGGAGGGCCTGGCCGCGCTCGACGGCTATGGCGCGATCTTCCGGGCGCATGTACAGCTCTCGGGCAGAGTGCCGCAGCTCAGCCTCATCCTCGGCGCCTGCGCGGGCGGCGCCGTCTACTCTCCGGCGCTCACCGACGTCATCATCATGCTGCGGGAGAACGCCCACATGTTCCTGACGGGCCCGCAGGTCGTCAAGGCGGTGACCTTCGAGGAGGTCAGCCCGGCCGAACTGGGCGGAGCCGAGGTCCACACCCGCCGGTCCGGCGTCGCACACCTGGTGGCCGGCAACCACGCGGACGCCATAGACCTGGCCCGCCGCGTGCTGTCCTACCTGCCCGACTCGTGCTGGGACGAGCCCCCGATGGGGGTGCCCGCGCCCGCGGGCGTGCTGCCCCGGCTGCCGGAGAGCCCACGCATTCCGTACGACGTGCGCGGGGTGATCGGGGGCCTCGTGGACGCGGACAGCTTTCTGGAGCTCCAGCCTCGTTTCGCGCGCAACCTGGTGACGGGATTCGCCAGGATCGAGGGCCGCCCGGTCGGAGTGGTCGCGAACCAGCCGCTTGCCCTCGCGGGCGCGCTGGACATCGCCGCGTCGGAGAAGGGAGCGCGCTTCGTCCGGCTGTGCGACGCGTTCGGTGTGCCGCTCGTCGTCCTGGTGGACACCCCGGGCTTCCTTCCCGGGACCCGGCAGGAGACGAACGGCGTCATCCGCAAGGGCGCGAAGCTGCTCTACGCGTTCTCCGAGGCCACGGTGCCCAGGCTGACCGTCGTCCTGCGCAAGGCGTTCGGCGGCGCGTACATCGTGATGAATTCCAAGTCGTTGGGAGCGGATGCCGTGTTCTGCTGGCCGGGGGCCCAGATGGCGGTGATGGGAGCGGAGGGAGCGGTCGACATCGTCTACCGGCGCGAGCTGCGCGACGACCCGGAGGCCAGGCAGGGCCTGGTGGCGAGCTACGAGCGCGAGGTGATGGGCTCGCATCTGCCTGCCGAACGGCTGTCGGTGGACGAGGTCATCGAGCCGGAACGCACCAGATCGGTGCTGGCCGCGACCTTGCGGACGCTTGCGGGAGCGATCCGGCCCCGCTTCCGTCACGACAACCTTCCCCAATGAGGACGGCCGGCTCTGCCCGGACCTCGGCCGCCGAGCCGGGAAACGGGACGATTCGCGTTCTCGTCGCCGAAGACATGGACATGGTGCGGGGCGCCCTGGTCGCGCTGCTCAACCAGGAGGCGGACATCGAGGTGGTCGGAGCGGTCTCCGACGGCCGGCAGATCGTCGCCACCGCCCGCAGCGGCTGCCCCCACGTCGCTGTCGTCGACGCCGACCTCTGCTGGAAGGATCGGTTCGCGGCGGTCGCCGAGCTCAAGGAGAGCCTGCCCGGCTGCGACACCCTGCTGCTCAGCAACCTCGCCCGGCCGTCCGCGCTGCGGCAGGCCCTGTCGGCGGGCGTGCGGGGGCTCATGCTGAAGACGTCGCCACCCGAGCAGCTCGCCGACGCCGTCCGCCGGGTGGCGGCCGGTTACCGGGTCTTCGACGCCGACGTGGCCCTCGCCTCGTGGGGCCTCACCGACTGCCCGCTCACCGACCGTGAGGTGGAGATCCTCCAGCTGGTGTCCGAGGGCGACGAGATCACGGAGATCGCGAGCGCGCTCTTCCTGTCGCCGGGGACCGTACGGAACTACCTGACGGTCGTGGTGAGCAAACTGAAGGCCCGCAACCGCATCGACGCCATTCGCATCGCCAGGAAGTCGGGCTGGATCTACTGAGCCCGGCTTGGTGCGCCGAATCGTTTTAGGGGGCGGGTAGGGGAGCTGTCCGGTGCCGCGGGCCGGAACGCTGAGATCGCCGGAGAAAAGCGGCCGGTGGTTTTCGACGGAAAGGGCGCCGCCGAAGCGTGCGAGCCCCTTTTCCGGCCGGACTCCGTACGAGGGCACCAAAAGAAAGTGAGCAAGGAAAATGGGACTGAGGAACGTCGCCAAGGCAGCCGTTGTCGCGACGGCGGTGGCCGCCGCCGGTGTGAGCCTTACCGCGCAGCCCGCTTCGGCCGCGACCACCGTCGATTGGTACAGCGCCCAGGGCCAGTTCGACAACAACCCGGGCAACGGCGCCGCGAGCTGGGTCTGGGTCTACGCCGGCCCCAACACCTCCGCCGCCGTGGAGTACCAGTACTACAACGGCGCCACCGGCCGCGTCACCGCCAACACCTGGGGTGCGGCCAGCGCGAACCTGGGCCAGGACATCTGGCGCATCCGCGTCTGCGTTCTGCGACTCGTCGCGACGTCGTGCTCGAACTGGACCTGATCTAGGTAGATCGCTCTCGTGGCCCGCCTGACGGTGGGGCCACGAAAGCGCGCCACGAATTCGCGCTCGCGGAGAAGCTCAGCGGTGGCGCCGGCCGTGGGGTGCGGAACCCTATGCCTGCGCTTGGGGTTTCTCAGTGCGTTCCTGGGGCCCGGCTCCGGGAAGCCGGCGGGTCGCCGGGATGCAGGCGGCGATCACCGCTGCTGCCACGACGAGAGCCGGGGTCAGGCCGTCGGCGTAGGCATCCGGGGTCATACCGCCGCCGGAGAGCAGGAAGACGGTGGCGAGCCCGGCGACGCCGAGTGCGCCGCCCACCTCGCGCAGCGCGTTGAGCGCTCCCGAGGCACGTCCCTCCTCTCCGGGTCCCACGGCGCCGAGCACGGTGACGGCCGAGGCGGGGAAGATCAGACCCATCCCGGCGCCGCCGAGGATCGAGGGGGCCATCAGCATCGCGAAGGACGGGTCGTCCGGCACGACGTAGGCGAATCCGGCGAAGGCCGCGGCCAGGAGGACCAGCCCGGCGGCTACCGGACGGCGCGGGCCGTATCTGTCGCAGGCGATCCCCGCGAGCGGGGACACGAACATCGGCATGAGCGTCCAGGGCAGCAGCCGTAGTCCCGCCGAGACGGGCGTGTGTCCCTGGACGGTCTGCAGGAATGGCACGAGCAGGAAGATCGAGCCGAACGTGCCGAAGTACATCGCGACGTTCACGACGTTGATCGAGGTGAACGCCGGGATGGTGAAGAAGCGGCGTGGGAGCACCGGCTCGTGTGCACGGCGCTCCCAAGCCCCGAAGGCGATCAGCGCCGCACCACCCGCCGCCAACGGCACCAGAACTCTGGAGGAGCCCCAGCCGGCGTCCGGTACGGCCGTGAGCGCCAGCAGGGCTCCGGCCAGCCCGACGGCGACCAGGGTGACGCCGGGTACGTCGAGGTGGCGCGCGGTGCCGCTCTTGGGCGGCAGCGTCCAGAGGCAGGCGAGGAACGCGCCGATCCCGACCGGCAGGTTCAGCCAGAACACGAACGGCCACGAAGACGCCTCGACAACGGCTCCTCCGACGAGCGGCCCGACCGCGACCCCCAGCCCGTTCACTCCCGACCAGATGCCGAAGGCCAGGCCGCGGTTGCGGTCAGGAAAAGCCTCGCCGACGAGCGTGAGCCCCACAGGAAGGATCACCGCCGCGCCCACTCCTTGGGCCGCGCGGGCCGCTACCAGACCGCCGATTGTGGTGGACAGTGCGGCGACCACCGAAGCCGCCGTGAACGCCGCGATCCCCCACATGAAGACGCGGCGACGTCCGTAGCGATCTCCCAGGGCGGCTCCGAGAAGGATCATCGCCGCGAACGACAGCGTGTAGCCGTTCAGCACCCAGACCAGTGTCTCCAGCGAGACCGACAGATCCGACCTGATGCTGGGCAGCGCAGTGGTCACCACCAGGTTGTCCAGCGCCGTCATGAACACAACCGTGGAGACCAGCGCCAGCACCACCCAGCGACTGGAGGGGCCTCGCTGAGTGCTCATCGTGCACCCGGCTGTTCGACCTTCAACGAACCCCAGAGCATGGACCGGTCGCGACTCGCCCACCGGGTCTCGTCGGGATCGTCGCTCTCGGCGAAGCTCCGGGAGACCACGACCGCTTCCGGGGCCGTCGCATGGCGCACAGCCGCCTTCAACCGAGCCGTGTAGACCGGGCCGGCGGCGTCCAGCACGTTGGAGAGGCTGATGCCATCGTATGTTCCGGCGGGCACCTCCTCCAGGTGGGCGGCGACGTCAGCGCAGACCAGCTTGACCCGGCGTGGGTCGAAAGGGGGGATGGGGTCGTCGAAGTCGCCGAGCAGGAGACGCCGGACGAACGGGTTGTGGCGGTTGGGATGCTGGGCGATGCCCCGTTCGAACCGGGTGCGCAGCAGGACGTCGAAGCGCATCGGCGCCCGCGAACTGTAGGCCTCAGAACCCGCCGCGCGGGTGGACGTCCGCGACGCGAGAACCGCGAGGATGGCGCGCAGGCGACGGGTGTCGAAACGTTCGCGCCACACCCGCAACTGCTCGGCGGGATCGTCCATCGCGCAGAATCGGATGAGCTCGCCGCTGCGCAGTCCGGCCAGCGCAAGACCGTACCGGCTGAGCTGCTGCATCCGCTCGACCCTTCCGAGCCGCGCCGGTGCTCCGCGGAGACGCTCCCGGACGTAGTCGATCTGCACGGGATTGGAATCGACCGCAGTCACCTCGGCACCGCCGGCGGCCAGTCGCATCGCGACGTCACCTCCTGAGGCGATGACCAGAAGGCGGCCCTGGCCTGGCAGCACCGCCGCCTCGATGGCCGCGTCCTCGTTGACCGAGCCGAATACGAGCCTGCCTTCGCGTCGTGGTGCCTTCTTGATCGATGGCATGGGATTCATTTCACTCAAATCTCCAGGGGTTCCTGGTGAACGCGGCTCTGGTCCCGTGCAGGAGCTCGGAGAGTCCTGAGTCGGCAGGAAGATCAGCCAGGTCCTCGCACACCGTGACGGCGTCTATCCCCGACTGGCGCAGGAGCTTCACCCAGTCGTCGGCGGGCCTCGTGGTGAGGGCCTCGATCGAGGGGACCGTACGGCGGAATCGATCTGCCGGAGTGCCTGCGGGCAGTGCGAGGAAGCCGTGGGCGGTGGGCAGCGGCCGGTCGAGCTCCGTCCAGATCGGGCGGCCGTTCCGGCGGCCGATCTCCCGTTCCGCCGCCAGATCCTCGAGCGCTGGAGCCTGGAGCACACCCGCCGCCGCAAGCAGGCCCGACTCGACGCGCCTGCCTCGTCCGTCCGACGTACGGGCGGCAAGGGCGGCCACGACGCCCTCAGCCACAGTCAGTCCGCCGAGGAAGTCGAGCAGGGTCATCAGGGAAGGAACCGGGCGCTCGTCGTCGGGCCGGAGCTGCTCGCCCAGGCCCGCGTACGCCTGAACGATGTAGTCGGTGCCATGCAGGGCCGCAGGTTCGCGGGCGTCCCCCCAAGCGGAGGCGACGGCCCACACGAGCCGCGGGTTCATGGCGGCCGAGGCGGCGGCGCCGAGCCCGAGGTCGTCTGCTCTGCCAGGAGCCAGGTTGTGCAAGAACGCGTCAGCACCGGAGATCAGCTCACGTACGGCGTCGCGGCCGCGCGGGGTCCGCAGGTCGGCCTGCACAACCTCCTTGCCGCCGTTCACCGCGAGGAAGGGCGCGGAGCAGCCGTCGATGAGCGGTGGGAAGGACCGGTGCGGCTCACCGCCCGGCGGCTCGATCCGTACGACGTCGGCGCCCAGGCGGCGCAGGACCATCCCGGCGACCGGGCCCTGGATCCGGCGCCCAAGCTCGACGACGCGTAGTCCGGTCAGTGGCCCGGCGCCCGCGTTCGTCCTGTGGGTGCGGGGCGGGTGCGCAGCTGATGGAAGGATCTCGTGGGGAACGATCGTCCACGGTGGCCCCACTCGTCCGTGCTCGCGCAGGCCGAGCTCTTCGAGGCGTTCGGCTGCGCTCCGCAGGCGGCACAGGCTGACCCCGGCCTCGGCCGCGATGGCAGCGATCTCCGCCAGCGGACGAGATCGGGCCGCGGCGTGCAGCTCGGGCGGCAGCGGCCCTTCCGCGCGGGGAAAGCGCAGGTCGAAGGTCAGCCAGCAGCGCCCAGCGATCGCCGCCGTAACGCCGAGCGCCTCCCACATCCGGCGCCATGCGTCGGCGTCGATGCATTCGAGCTCGAAAAGGACCCCGTCGGCCGAGGTGAACGGTGGCGGCTCTCCTTCAGTGAGCAGTGCCCTCTGGAGGAGGGCGAGCCCGTCGTCATCGCCGGCCTGGGCGGCGGCGGTGGCAGCGGCGAGGTAGTGCGACACCGTGAGCAGCGCCGCCTCGGTCGCAGAGGTTTCGACGACCGTTCCTCCCTCATGGCCGTACGCCCGGCCGACCAGCACTGCCAGCACGCCGGTAGCGGCGAGGACCCCGGCGGCCGTCGCGGCATAGTCGAGGCCGATCCGCCGGGGACCGAGGCCCTCCCGGCGTCCGTGCACCGCCATGAGCCCGCACCTGGCCTGGACGGTGACCTCGTCGACGGGGCCGTCAGCGACCGGTCCTGCCCAGTCGGCCCGTACGCCGAGGGTGGTCCCGTCCGGTGCCGCGACTTCCATCGGAGTACCGGGGTGACGGGAGGGGTGACGGGTCGCGGTGGCACCGAGATCGGTCAGGTGGCGGAGGCAGGTGGCCTCGGCGAGTGTTCGGGGGGCTCCGGCGACGGTGTACCCGGTGAGGACCGTCGCCGTGGCGGCCGCGCGGGTCACGGCTTCCTCCGCGCCGCGATGTGGCTGGCGATCAGCGCCGCGTCACGCCCGGCACCGGCGAGAAGGGCGGAGGCTCGATGCGTCATCCACGGCAGGCCCAAGACGTAAAGGCCGTCGAGCCCGGTCATCCCTTGGTTCTGTCGCGGAACGCCGGTGTCGTCGAGGACTGCCGTATCCACCCATGGCAGGGACGTCCGGTAGCCGGTGGCCCAGACCACGGCATCCGCGAGCACACCAGAGCCGCCCTCGAACTCCATCCGCCGCCCGTCGGCGGCGGACAGGCGGCCGACTCGGGTGATCAGCCCCGCACGTACCGGCCCGCGCAGGTCGGTGCCGATGATCATCTCCCGGGTTCGCATCTTCTGGCCCCGCGGGGAGTCGGCGGACACCTCCAGCAGCCCGAGGCGATCGAACCAGCGGAAGAGGTCGGCTCCGAGGAACCGTTGCGGCAGCCTTGGCAGCTCGCGTCCGGACAGCACGACGCTGCGGCCGTGTGCGGCCAGTTCGGCCGCGATCTGGACGCCCGAGTTGCCGGCGCCGACGACGACCACGCACCCGTCGGGCAGTTGCTCCGGGTTGCGATATCCGGAACTGTGCAGCGACACGACCGTGTCGGCGAGCCTCGCTGCGACGAGGGGGACGTGGGGTTTCTGGAACGGGCCTGTGGCCAGCACCACCTGCTTGGCAAGGACGGTGCCGGTGCTGGTCTCCAGGCGGAAGCCGTCGTCTTTGGTCAGGGCGGTGACCCTTGTGCGGAGCCTCAGCGGAAGGTCGAAGGCGTGGGCGTACTCGGCAAGGTAGGCCGCCACCTCGTCCTTTCCCGGATGGTGGTTCGGATGGCCCGGGAAGCGCAAGCCGGGCAGCCCGTTGTAGCGCGCGGGTGTGAAGAGCCTCAGGGAGTCCCAGCGGTCCCGCCAGGACGCGCCCACCTGGGATGCGGCGTCCAGGATCAGGAAGTCGGCCTTCATGCGGTGCAGTTCGTGCCCCAAGGCCAGGCCTGACTGGCCGGCGCCGATCACCGCGATCTCGGTATCCATACCTTTCGCCCGTTCTCGAAGGTTTATCTAGGAATGGGTGGGTAGCGCACCGGCCGCCGTGGTGAACCCGGGGCCGGGCCCGCTCCGGCGGCGGCCACACCAGGGCCGGTCACGGACGTGCCTCCACGGACCACCGAACCGAGTACTGGTCGAGGGCGGCCCTGACCGCATCCAGGGTGAGCTCCGGTGAGACGGTGACGGTCACGGCGACAGCGTCGTCGTCGGTCGCGACGGTGACCTCGGCGCCGACCTCCAGCGCGGCGAGGGTCTCGACGACCGCGCGCCGGACGGCGTCCGCGCGCAACGGGAGTTTGTAGGGTTTGCCGACAGCGGTGACCGGGAGCACGTCCAGCACGGTTACCGCCCTGGGCGCGGCGGCCCGCTCCGGTACGTGCTCGGCGGCCCAGGCGCACAGATCCTCTTCGGTGAGCGTGGCGCCAGGTGCGAGAGCGACGTAGGCGACCGGCACCTCGCCGGCGTGCGCGTCCGGGCGGCCGACAGCACTGGCGGCCATGACCTGGGGGTGGGCGAGCAGGGCATCCTCGATGACGGCCGGGTCGATGTTGTGGCCGCCACGGATGATCAGGTCTTTGGCCCGGCCGGCCAGGTGAATGAAGCCATCCGGGTCGAGGCGGGCGAGGTCTCCGGTGTCGAGGCGTCCGCCGTTCAGCTTTCCCAAGCCGTCCAGGATGTGGCCGGAGGCATTCCGGCCGGTGACGTAGCCGGCGAAGACGTTCGGGCCGCTGATCGTCAGCACGCCCGTCTCGCCGTACGGTAACTCCTCCCACGTGCCGGGACGCACGACCGCTACCCGCTGATAGGGAAGGCGCTGTCCGACGGCGCCATGGCGGGGCGCGCAGGGGAAGCTGCGCGCGGTCGCGCAGGTGCCCTCAGTGAGCCCATAGCCTTCCACCAGGGCGACGCCCGTGTGCCTCTGAAAGGTCTCACGGACCGCGACCGGCAGCGGTGCAGCGCCGACCATGGCATGGCGCAGGCTGGAAATGTCCGCGTTGACCGGGCACTGCGCCAGCACCGAGTACACGGTCGGGACGGCACTCATAGCGGTGATCCGAAAGTGTTCGACGATCTTCCAGAACTCCTCGAACAGCCCGGGCTCCCGGTAGCCGAGCGGCCCGGCCCACACCACCTGTGCTCCCCGGAACAGCGGGGCGAGCAGGGTGACCACCAACGCGTTGACATGGAACAGCGGCAGCGCGGCGCACACCACCGCCTCAGCGCTGATTCGCGCGTCGGCGGCCAGCATCCAGGCGTTGGCGACCTGGGCGGCCTGCGTGTGCGCGGCGAGCTTGGGATTCCCGGTGGTGCCGCCGGTGTGGAAGAACGCGGCGAGGTCGGTCCGGGTAGGTAGGTCTGCGGCGAACGCGTCAGGGTCCTCGTCCGCGGCCATCTCGGCGAGGTGGCCGATGAGCACCCCGTTGATCGCGGGGAGCGGCTCGGGAGTGCCCGTCGCGCCGGTGGGCCGCAGCGCCAGGACCGCGTCCAACCCATCAAGCTCACCGACTCTCGCCCACATCTCCGGGGAAAGCTCGGGTCCGGCAGTGATGAGCACCCGGGCACCGGACCGGCCCAGCAGCTGGGTCAGCTGCGCCGGCGACAAACCGCCGTTGAGGGGTGCGGCGATGCCGGCGAGCTGCGCGGCGAGTGTGGCCGGGATCAGCTCGGCGCAGTTCGGCGACATGAGCGCGACCACGTCACCGCGCCGGACGCCGAGCCGGTGGAGCAGGTTGGCGTACCGGTGTACCTCAGCGAGCAGTTCGGCGTACGTACGGTGAAGCGGTTCGCGCCAGCGGGAGGCTTCTGGCAGGACGGTGATCGCCGTACGGCTCGGCCACAGAGCCGCAGCCCGTGCGAGCAGCGCGTACGTCGACTCCGGCAGACCGCGGGCCTCCAACGGCAGTCTTTCGATGGCGGCCAGGTCATCGGGGCCTTCATAACGTGGCCAGAGCCGGCTCATCGGGCGTACTCCTTGGTCGCAGCGGACAGGAGCGAGGCGACGATCTCGATCGGCTCGGGTGGTGCGTCGACGGGGACGGAGATGCTCATGAGGACGCTACTTTCGGCTGGCCGCGCAGGCATTCGAGGTGGATCCGGTCAACCGCCCTAACCATGGAAAGCGTGCGAGGCCTTCACGAATGCGAGGACCGACTCGGTGTCCTCCTCCGAGGTCGCGTTCAGCGTGACGTGCATGAGGATCTCCGGAGGCAACGAGACCGGGGATTCCATCTGGGCGTAGAACTGCTGCGCCGCGTGCGCGTACACGGGCTGGAGGGCCTCCGGGCCGATCCAGAAGGGCAGCTCGAGGCCACCTTCGAACGCCCCGCACACGCCGTGGTAAGCGAATTCGGCGATCGATTCATCCACGGACATCGTCTGGATGAGTGGGCGTTCCGGCCGGAACATCTCCAGACCCGTTTCGCCGCCCTCGGACAGGATGCTCGCGGCCACGTGGCGCGCAAGGGCCGGCGAGCAATGGAATCCGTCCCGGTAGGTGCCGGCCGCTACGACGAGCCCGCCGATCGAGGTGGGGCCGATCAGTGGGAAGCCGTCGACGGGGACCGGCCTGTTGCCCACCATCCAGCGGATGACGTCCGCGGAGAAGAGCTTGTGGTCCAGCTGCTCGCGGGCGCACTGGATCAGGAAGTGGCTCATGCCGAACGATGCCTCGCGGAGGGGTTCGCGGTGCACGATGTTGGTCGCGCCGATGTACTCCGATCCGTTGCTCAGCGGAACGATGTGCAGCCCACACGAGCCCGACCGGTTGGGAGTGCGCACGACCTGGTCGAAGTGCGGCGGGCGATGCCGGCGCACCTCCAGCGAGATGCCCGTCCCGGCCAGCATCGCGGGCACGGAACCGGGCGGCAGAACGTCCAGGAATCGGCCGGTGAAGGCGCCGGCCGCTACGACCACCGTGCCCGCCGCAACCGAGGTCCCATCGGACAGCCTGACGCCGCTGGCGCGCCCGCCCGCGGTGTCTACACCGGTCGCGACGACCGGCACCGTGATCACTCCCTGTCGCTCCGCGGCACGTTCGAGCGCCGCGAGCACCCGGCGCGCGTCGATCGCGCCCTCACGCGGCAGATGGAGCGCACGCAGCGGCCGGGCGTCGGGAACAGGATCCAGCCCCGGGATCGTGCGCGGATCCACCTCTTCGTATGGCTCCCCGTACTCATCCAATGCTGCGATGGTGGCCTGAAAGTTGTCCTCGTCGAGCCTGCCGGACTTGGCGTTCAGCGCGATGAACGTGCCGGGGCGGAAGTACCCCGGCAGGTCAGGGTCCGCCGCGTCGTCGGCGAGCATGCCCAGCCACTCCGGCCAGGCGTCGAGTGCGTCCCTGCACAGTTCCAGCTTGGCCCGTCCGGCCGGGTGGGAGAGGGTGTTCTTGGTGACCTCGCCAAAGCAGTTGAGCATGGCTCCAGCCGCGACCGACGCCCCGCCGGGACGGGCGGGCGGGCCGATGACCGCGACTCGGGTATCCGGGCTCCGGCGACTGATCTCGATGGCGATCGAGTAGCCGATGACACCGTTGCCGACGACCGCCACGTCCGCGCTGACTGCTTCCGTCATTGCCGCTCCTACCCCTCGGATGACCGGTCTCGTCAAAGCGTCCATCAACCCGGTTCGGTCGAGACCCCCCAGGCGGGCGGACCATCGGCCGCCCGGCCAGGCATGCCCGGTCAGCGCATACCGCTGGCTGTCGCGGGTGGTCTTGGTCTGGACGGGAGTGGAGGCAGCGGTCGAGTGCGGCTGCGGGGTGCGGGTCGCGCACCGCGCGCAGGCCCCGGCGGTGCGCGGCTTGGCTCCGGCCGGCCCGGTCTGGCATCCTGAACAACCGGATCCACGTTCCGCTAACTGTGACGCGGAACTCAGGCTGGCGACGGAGGTAACAGGCAGTGGCCGACATCGGCGGCGGGGCGGGGCCGTCCGTCCCGCGTAAGCGGGCCGACGCCCGGCGCAACGAGAGGACACTGCTGGACGCGGCGGCCGCGGCCTTCGTCGCCTCCGGCGTCGACGTGCCCGTGCGCGACATCGCGGCGAGAGCCGGTGTCGGCGTCGGCACGATCTACCGCCACTTCCCGACGCGGGCCGATCTCATCGTCGCCGTCTACCGGCACCAGGTCGAGGCGTGTGCCGAGGCCGGTCCGGAGCTGCTGGCGAACAGCGACACACCGTACGCGGCCCTGGCGGCGTGGATCCACCGCTTCGTCGACTTCGTGGCCACCAAGCACGGCCTCGCCGAGGCGTTGCAGTCCGGCGACGCCGCCTTCGAGACGCTGCACGCCTACTTCCTCGACCGCCTCGTCCCCGCCTGCGCCCAACTGCTCGACGCGGCGGTCGCCGCGGGCGAGATCGTCTCCGACGTGGGCGCCTACGGATTGATGCGCGGCGTCGGCAGTCTCTGTATCGGCGCGGGCACCGACTCTAACTACGACGCGCGCCGCATGGTCGACCTCCTCATCGCGGGACTGCGCGTTCGGTAGGGAGGACGGCGACGACGCACCACGTGGTGTGGTCGTGCACCCCTGGCGGCGCAACGGCGTTCATCGGGGGCGAGCTCGTCGAACCAGCCGAGGATCTCGTCGAGCACTCGCGGGGGGGATCGACCTTGCCCCACGCCAGATCACCGACATGGTGGGCAGGCCTCTCTGACGGAAACAGCCGGGGCCGGGGGCCGCGGCGGCGCGGCGCCTTACCAGGGTCGAAGGCGCGCGCTATCGCAGTTGAGCGAACGCGAGGTCGGCGTCGGCCACGGCCTCGGGGTAAACGTCGTGGGCGGTGCGCCCTTCGGCGATCTTCTGCCAGTTCGTCTGGGCGAGCACCCGTTGGACCGCGAGCACCTGTGCGGCCCGCAGTCGTGACTCGATGCCTGGGCCGAGCGCGCCCGCCAGTGCCTTCTCGTCCTCGATCATGTACCGCGTGAGCCGTCCCGCCAGGCTCGGTGTGGTGAAGACCAGCCGGTGAAACGCCACCACCGCGGGGTGATCGTTGAGGCCGGTGAGAGGCTCGTGGCGATCGAGGCCGTCCCGGAAGTGCCGGTGCAGCGCCGTCAGCGGGGAGTCGCCGGGCCGGCGGTCACGCACGACGCGCGCGGCCTCACCGTTGTGATCCGCGAACCGGTGGAGCACCAGGTCTTCCTTGGTCGCGAAGTATCGGAAGAGGGTCGGCTTGGAGATCTCGGCCGCCGCGGCGATGTCGTTGATCGAGACCTGGTCGAAGCCGTGGGCCAGGAAGAGCGAGATCGCCGCGTCCGCGATGGCGTCGTGGGTTCGCGCCTTCTTGCGGGCCCGCAGCCCCGTCGCCTCGATCACCTCGTCAGCGTAACATTATTAACCCGGTTGCGTTTTTAACCTGGTAACGCTTTGATGGGGAGCGTGACTCAGACAGACGTTCTCGTGGTCGGCGCGGGCCCGACCGGCCTCACGCTCGCAGGTGATCTGGCTCGGCGTGGCGTCGCCGTCCGCCTCGTCGATCGGGCCCAGGAGTTTGCGGGCGGTTCCCGAGGCAAGGGGCTGAGCCCGCGCAGCCTGGAGGTCTTCGACGACCTCGGCGTGATCGACCGGATGCTGGCCTCCGGGATCACCCATCTGCCGCATCGCAAATACCGGGGAGCGGAGGTGATCGCCGAGGTCGACCCCGAGGCCGGACGGGTGCCCACGCCCGACATCCCCTACCCGATCGGCCTGAAGATCCCTCAGTGGCGGGTGGAACAGCTCCTGCGCGAACGGCTGGCCGACTTCGGCGTCGCCGTCGAACCGGGCGCCGAGCTGCGGAGCTTCAGCCAGCACGCCGACGGGGTGACCGCCACGATCGGTGAGACGCGGATCGAGGCTCGATACCTGGTCGGCTGCGACGGCGGCCGCAGCACCGTCCGCAGAACACTCGGCCTGAGCCTGCGCGGCCACACGCCGGACGTTCAGCTCATGGCCGTCGGCGACGTCGAGGTCGACGGGCTTGGCCGCGACGCCTGGCACCAGTGGTTCACCGGTGACGGCGTGATCATGCTGTGCCCGCTCCCCGGCACCGACGCCTTCCAGGTGCAGGCTTCACATGAGCTCGACCAGGACGGTTCCCCGCTCGAACCGACCCTGGAGCGATTCCAGCAGACCTTCGACCGGATCGCCGGTGTTCCGGGCGTGAGACTGCACAATCTGACATGGCGGTCGAGCTACCGGGTCAACGTCCGCATGGTCGACCGGCTCCGCGTGGGCCGCGTGTTCCTCGCCGGAGACGCCGCGCACGTCCACCCGATCGCGGGCGGGCTCGGCATGAACAGCGGGATCCAGGACGCCTACAACCTCGGCTGGAAGCTGGGCCTCGTGCTCGGCGGCGACGCCACGCCGGGCCTGCTGGACACATACGAGGAAGAACGGCTGCCCATCGCGAGCTGGCTGCTCGACATCACGTCGGAACGGCTCAACGTGGTCCTCGACGCGATCAAGGAAAAGGGCGGCGGCGTCGACGCCGTGGCCACGCCCGAGCTCACCCAGCTCATGCTCCGATATCCGTGGAGCCGGCTCTCCCGCCAGACCGAAGACCGGTCTACCGGACCCCGGGCCGGAGACCGGGCGCCCGACGCGCCGCTGCGCGACGCCGCCACCGGCGCGCCGATTCGTCTCTTCGATCTCTTCCGCGGACCGCACTTCACCCTGCTCGGCCTCGGTGCACGCTGCGCTCCAGCACTCGGCGTCGTCGAGTCCGGCCTCGAGTCCGGCGTCGTGAAGCCTTACCTCGTCGGGCCTGGCGGCCTCCTGGACGACGGCGGGCACGTGGCGCAGGCATACGGCACCGACGCCCTGATCCTTGTCCGCCCGGACGGACACGTCGGGATGGTCGCCCACCCAACCGAGGCGGAGAGCGTAGGCGACTACCTCCGTTCCCTGTGAGGAGGCCGGAGACTCGGCGAGTGTGGAAGTCCGGTGGTGTCGGCACGCCGGACTCGTCACCAGGGGAGGGCGGTTCAGTACGATCGCGCAATGGCGGAGCCCATGATCGTGCTGGTGCACAGCCCGCTGGTCGGACCGAAAACGTGGTGGCCGGTGGCGGAACGGCTGCGCGCACGCGGCCGCAGTGTCGTGGTTCCCTCACTCGTCGACACCGTCTCGTCGCCGCCGCCGCGCTATCTCGCACTGGCTGACACGGTGTGCTCGGCGGCCGAGGGCGGCCCAGCCGACGCGATGACGCTCGTCGTCCACAGCGGTGCGGGCGGATTGGTGCCGTCGATCGTCGACAGGACCGCGCTGCCCGTGGACGCCGTCGTCTTCGTCGACGCCACTCTGCCCTACTCCGGACAGTCCTGGATGGACACCGCCCCGGCCGAGTTGGTGGAGAGCCTGCGCCGGTCGGCTGGGCCGGACGGATTCCTGCCACCCTGGCATGAATGGTTTCCGCCGGAGGCGATCAGCGAGCTGCTGCCGGATCCGCGGATCCGGGCCGAGCTCTGCGCGGAGATCCCCCGCGTGCCGTGGGCCTACCTGGAGGAGATCGCTCCAGAGGTCGCGGGCTGGCAGGACCGGCCATGCGGCTACGTGCGGCTGTCGGACGGATACGACGACGTGACCGCCGAGGCCGGACGCCGCCGCTGGCCGGTCGTACGTCATGACGGTCACCATCTGAGCGCCGTGACCGGGCCGGAGGCCGTGACACACGCCATCCTCACGCTGCTGGACCGGCTGTAAGCGGCCGAGCGCGGACCTCGGATGCGACGTCCGATATACGCCGCAATTGCTGGTCTGAATCACACCAGCCCTCGTCGCACGACCGCTCGTAACGTCGTTGGTGATCGCTTTCCGAATGAGATCGCAACGAGGGATGACAATATGGATTTGCAGCTTTCCGGTCGGGTCGCGGTTGTCACCGGTGCCTCCAAAGGCATCGGTCTGGCCGTCACTCGTACCCTCCTCAACGAAGGCGTCCGTGTCGTGGCCGCTTCGCGGAGAAGCACCCCCGAGTTGGAGGCGCTCAGCGGCGACCTGTTCCACGTTCCGGCCGACCTGATGGACCCCGAGGCTCCCGCCGGGATCGTGGCGCGGGCCGTGACGGAGTTCGGGGGCCTCGACATCCTGGTGAACAACGCCGGCGGACCGCCACCCGGCGTGTCCCTGCCGCGCTTCTCGTTCCTGGCCCCCACCGACGAAGACTGGCGGGTGATGTTCGAGTTCAACCTGTTCTCGGCCGTGCGCGCCGTTCGGGCGGCCATCCCGCCGATGCTCGCCCGTGGCGGAGGCTCGATCGTCAACATCTCCTCGGGCAACGCCCGCCTGCCCGCGCCCATGAACGTCGACTACAACGCCGCGAAGGCGGGCCTCAACAACCTGACGAAGGCGCTGTCGGAGGAGTTCGCACCGCAGGGCATCCGGGTGAACACCGTCTCCCCGGGTCCGGTGCGTACGGCGTGGTGGACGGAGAGCGGCGGCGCGGCCGACATCCTCGCCGCTCAGGTCGGAACAGACCGTGACAGCGTCATGAACCAGGTGGCACCCGAGATGATGAAGCTGTCGACCGGCCGTCTGGCCGAGCCCCAGGAGATCGCCGACGTGGTCGCCCTGCTCGCGTCACCTCGTTCGGCGAGCACGACCGGCGCCGACTTCGCCGTCGATGGCGGATTCCTGAAGCAGCTCTGACGGCATAAGGCGAGATCGCCTACCGGACCACCGCGTTGTCGTCCACGAATGGCCGGAAACGCACACCGGCGCACGGACGCTCAGCGAGGGGGATGCGTGTGAGTTCGAGGCTTGAGTCGCTCCGCCGTGTGGGGAGGGAGGGGAGCGGCTTCCTGCGGCAGCGACCCCAGCAGGATGAGGGCGTCGGCGCTCGGCGAGCCGGGCTCGGCGTGGTAGACGACGAGCAGTTGCCCGTCGGCGCCGGTGACGGCGAACTTCTCGTAGTGCAGTTCGAGGTCGCCGACGATCGGGTGGCGCAGCCGGTGCGCCCCGCCGCCCGGATGCGGCTTGGCGTCGTGGCGTGACCAGAGACGGCGGAACAGGTCGCTCTTCACCGACAGTTCGCCGACCAGATCGGTCAAGCGCGGATCGTTGACGTCGGGGCCGACCATCACCCGCAGGGCGGCGATCAGACTGCTGACCCGGTTCTGCCACCCGGGCAGGAACTCCTGTACGGCGGGGTCGAGCAGCACCGAGCGAAGAATGTTGGTGCCCGGGGCGAAGATCGGTGACAACGCCACGGCCAGACGGTTGGCCGCCAGCACGTCCTGGAACGGCCCTTGGACGTACGCGGGGGTGTCGTGCCACGCGTCGAGCAGATCTTGTACGCCGGCTCGGACCCGCCCGGGCCGGCGCCTCCGGGGTTCCTCCGGGGCGCCGAGCGTGTGCAGGTGCGCGGTGGCGTCCTCGTCGAGGCCGAGCGCGCGGGCGATCGCATCGAGCACCTGGGGTGAGGGACGCCGGTCGCGGCCCTGCTCAAGCCGCGTGTAGTACTCGGTGCTGATCCCGGCGAGCATGGCCAGTTCGTCCCGCCGCAGCCCGGGCACCCGCCGATGACCGTTGCCGGGCAGTCCGACATCCTCTGGCCGGATCAGCTCGCGCCGGGCGCGCAGGTATTCGCCGATCAGGTTCACGTTCCGACCATAAGCCGGTTCGGGGCCGTGCTGGGTAGCCCTGGCGGCACCCCTCTCACCAGGGGAATGGCTGATTTGCCGGGATCCGGCCGACGCTACCGGCATGACTTCACGAACCTGGCTCATCACCGGCGCCAACAGCGGTTTCGGCCGGCACCTCAGCGAGCAACTCCTCTCCCGCGGTGACCGTGTCGTCGGCACCTTCCGCGCTATCGGGAGCGTGGACGATCTGTCGCGCCGCTGGCCGGACGACTTCCGCGCGGCCCACCTCGACGTCACCGATCCGGCCGAGATAACCGCGGTGGTCGACGAGGCGTGGGCCGCTCTCGGCCGGATCGACGTCGTGGTCAGCAATGCCGGGTACGGCCTGATGGGCGCGGCCGAGGAGTTGACCGACGACCAGGTGGTGCACCAGATCGCGACCAATCTGACGGGGTCGATCCGGCTGATCCGGGCCGCGCTGCCACATCTGCGCCGACAGGGCGGCGGCCGGATCCTGCAGCTCTCCTCGGTCGGCGGGCAGGCGGCGTGGCCGGGCGGATCGCTCTACCACGCCACGAAGTGGGGTGTGGAGGGTTTCGCGGACGCGCTGGCCGGCGAGGTGGCTCCGTTCGGCATCGGCGTCACCATCGTCGAACCGGGCGGCGCCCGCACCAATTTCCGCTACGGCGGTTCGGTGCTGGCCGACCGCATCGAGGCGTACGACGTCACCCCCGCCGCTGCGATCCGCCGCGTCCTCACCGAACGGACGACCGAAGGCATAGGCGACCCGGCCCTGATGGCCACCGCGATGATCGCCAGCGTCGACCACGACCCGGCACCCCGCCGGTTGGTCCTGGGCAGCGACGCCCACCAGGCCATAGAGAACGCCCTGAACGCCCGGCTGTCCGACGTCCGGACCCAGCGGGACTCGGCGAAGGCGACCGACTCCCCGCTGGAGGGCGTGATCACAAGCGGCCCGGCCGACCTGAACGCTGAGTAACGCGACATGGAGGTGCGGGGAGGCGCGGCCGATTCACAGTGGGTGCCGCTGTCACGCCGGAGGCCTGCCCGCACGCGGCGTCCGCCGCGGTGTCAGAGAGACATCCAGCAGTACAGCTGGTGCCGCTGCTGGGTGGCTCGTACCGCCAGATCACGCAGGTCTCGAAGCAGCTCGGCCAGCTCGGCCGGGTCCGCATGGCCCCAGAACTCCTCTGTCTCGGACCAGGCGTGTGCTACGGCATGGATCCGGTCATCGTCGGCGGAGACGAGTGCCGAGGTGAATTCGCCGGTAATGGTGAAGAGCCCATCTCCTCCGTCATCGCCGAATCTCAGCGTCGCGGCATGCCTGGGCCGCTCGGTGATGTCCTCGTATCGATTGCCGGTGAGCAGCGCCTCCAGGGTTCCCATCATCACGTGTGGATCGATGTTCTTGACTTCGACGCTGTCTTTTGGCTCGGTGCCGGAAGGCGGGCAGATGGGACCTGCAGGCCAGTCGTAGACGGCCGCGGCTTCATCGTCCGTGGCGGCGCTGAAGTAGTCGTAGATGACTCCCACGGTCGGACAGTGTGCCATCCCAGCGGCCCCAACGCTTGATCATGAGGTATCAGGATGGGGACGGTGTGACCGTGCGCCGCTGTCAGTACGAGGAGAGCGAACGCATGACGATCGTGGAGGACATCGAGGCCCGCGGTATGCATCACTGCGAGACGACGGCGCTGGGGGTGCTGTTGCGGCATGAGGGACTTGATCTGTCCGAGCCCATGCTGTTCGGAATGGGTTCGGGCCTGTCCTTCATCTATTGGGACAGCAAGGGCATGACGTTTCCCTTTCTCGGAGGCCGTGTCAAACCTTTCGACCTCACCAGGAACCTGGCCGCCAGGCTGGGGCTGACGTTGACGGTCAAGGAGACCACCTCACCGCCCAGGGCGTGGGAGAACGTGGCGGTCCCCATCGACGCCGGTCGGCCGGTCGGTCTCCAGCTCGACTGCTATCACCTGGACTATTTCCGCTCCAAGGTGCACTTCGGCGGTCATGTCGTCGCCATGTACGGCTACGACGAGCGCGACGTCTACCTCGTGGACACCGACCAACAGGGAGGAGCGGTGCGCACCAGCCGGGCCTCCCTCGCCATGGCACGGGCCGAACGCGGCCCGATGACCGCCAGGAACCGCTCCTTCACCATCACCTTGCCGGCTCACCCGCTTTCCTGGCAGGACCAGATCATCCCCGCCATCGGAGCCTGCGCCGACGCCTTTCTCGCCGCTCCCATCGCGAACCTGGGCCACCGCGGCATCGAGAAAGCCGGCAAGCAGGTGCCCAGATGGCTGATACGCGCCGGCGAGCCGCGGCAGGACCTGCCACAGGCCGCCCGTCTCATGGAGAAGGGCGGCACCGGCGGTGCCCTGTTCCGCGCCCTCTATCGCGACTTCCTCGGCGAATGCACCCGGCTGATCGACGACGGCAACCTCCGCGCCGGTCACAGGCTGTACGCCGAGGCCGCCGTCCTGTGGACGGAAGTGTCCACCTTGATCGCGAAGGCCGGAGAGAGCGGCGACGCGAAGTTCCTGGAACAGGCCGGCGTCATCCTCCGCGATCTTTCGCGCCTCGAGAAGGACGCCATGCTGATGCTGCGTCAGCTGCGATGCCTCACGTCAAGGCCGCAGTGATGTATGCCCGTCTTTGCGTGAAGCTGAAGCCGCCGGCCAAAAGACGAGACCGCCACCTGATGCTGATCGATTCGTCGACGTCATGGCCCCTCCTGGCGATGCACGGCACTCGCGCCTCTTCTCGTTTCTGACTCCGCCCTCGTACGGTCGGGGCATGAACGACATACTCGCCCTGCCCACGGGGCCGCTGGCCGACGCGAGCCTCGCCCTCGTGCATAAGTCGGAGAGCACGCCGATCGCCGACCACAGCATCCGCAGTTTCTTGTTCGCTCGCCTGTTGGCCGAGCGGGAAGGCTGCCTGAACGACCCGGCATACGACGAGGACCTGCTCTTCGCCGCCTGCGTGATGCACGATCTGGGGCTGGGCACTCTCGCGGCCGGCCAGGCCCGGTTCGAAGTGGAAGGCGCCGATCTGGCGGCATCCGTGCTGACCGAGCACGGCATCGGCGCGGCGGACGTCGACCGGGTGTGGGAAGCGATCGCCCTGCACTCCTCCGTGGGCATTGCCGAGCGGCGCGGGCTGCTGACCTACTTGACCCACAAAGGTGTCTTCACCGATGCCGGCCGCTTCACCGACCTCGGCGCCGAGATGCTCCAGCCGATCTATGCGGCATACCCCCGGCCCGCCGACGACCGCTCTGTCCGGGACGCGATCGTCGAGCATGCCGCCCGCTCCCAGGCCGCGGCACCGCCGTACTCCATCGCAGCCGAGTTGCTGCGCCAGCGACAGACCGGACAGTGACCTCGGAGGCTGGTGTGTCCTATGGGTCGATTCGTCCCCGAACGGCCCTCTATGGCCCATCTGGTGCTGTGACCGGGGAACCTTCACCAGGTTGATTACGCCGAGGGGCTGCGGTCGGCAGGGACTTCAAAGATGAGTCCAAGACCGTCCTCTTCGTCCCACTGCTCTCCGACCTCGACGAAGCCGAAGCCGGCGATCGTGGCCAGAGACGCCACATTGTCGGGACTGATCGTCGCCCGCACGGTCTTGACCGCCGGTTCGGCCGCGGCCCGGCGCAGCAACTCGATCAGCATGGCACGGGCATACCCCTGGCGACGGAAGTCAGGAGCAACCGAGTAACCGATCTCAACCATGCCCGCGTCATCGGGCGGTCCGTGAAACCCGGCATGACCGACGACGACACCTTCCGGCCCGGTTGCTATCTGCCGCACCATCCACCGTGCGTTGCCCGGGTCGGCAGCCATTTGATCGATCCGGAAGCGCCACAGCCACCGTGCTCTGTCGGTCACGAAGTACTCGGTCAGAGCGACCCCAGCCGTCTTACTGGCTGCGGGCAGGTCCCCGTCAAGCAGAGCGGACATCGCGGTGCGGGACAGCTCGACAAAGCGCACATGCTTTCGACTGGTGGGCGTCCGGCGATCGGCTTCGTCTGTCACCGTGCAGATGCTTGCAGAGTGCCCGACAGACGTCCAACGGATTTCGGAGGCTCCATCCTTTCCAACCGGTGGGGGTGATGTGCCTCGGGTTCCGTGGAGCCTGCTTGCGGGCCTCGGATCACTCCGGAGCCCTTCGGCGTTCTGAGGGACCGCGGCCGTGCCAGGAGTGCGGCTGCCGCGCAGGGTCTTGCCGTCCACGGCCGGTCCGGTCAGTCCGGTCAGTGCGGGCGGAGCGGGTGGATGTGTGGTGCCGGCCGGCGTCGCCAGGTAGTGGTCGGCCACGATGTCCAGGGCATCACCGTCCAGCCGCGACATCAGGCGGCAACGTGGTCGCCGCCAGCCGGGTGGCCGTGGCCGGCAGCCCGATACGCGCCAGGAGGGCCGGGTCGCACCCGGTGATGTATCTGATGACAGCCGCGAGCGAGGTCGCTCCGGCGAGTACGGCCAGCAGGCAGGCCACCAGCAATGACCCGAGCCGGTAGCGGCGTCCCCGGCGGGTACGCGGTTGTCGTTCACAAGGCGGAAGTGGCCCTGGGGGCATCGCCACACCCCCCTGTCATCTCATGATCCGAGAACGCAACGGCCCTGACTCTGCACACCCTCAGCATTTGCACTGGCACGAGGGTTTATGCCGCACGTATCCCGGACTGGTGGGAATCTGTGCGTGATCACGCACGGCGGGGGCGGCGATCTTCTGCGTCGTACTCCTCCCGGGCCTCCTCGACCTTGCCCATGTTGGCGCCGGCCCAGTCGGCTAGGGCGGCGAAAAGGGGCGCGAGGCTGCGTCCCAGATCGCTGATTTCGTACTCCACCCGCGGCGGCACTTCGGGATGGTAGGTGCGCACCACGAGGCCGTCGCGCTCCAGTTGCCGGAGCCGCTGGGTCAGCACCTTGGGCGTAATCGTGGAGATGCGCCGCTCCAGCTCCACAAAGCGCTGCCGGCCGTATTCGTTGAGGCTCCAGAGGATCGGCGTGGTCCAGCGGCTGAAGACGATGTCGACGACCGGAGCGATCGGGCAGGCCTGCTCGGGGTCGGCCGACACAGTCGCCGACCATGTCGCGTCACCGCTCATGCGGATCCCCTCTGACATAGTTACTTTCCTCTAGGTACCTACTATACGAAGGATGCTAGCTTCCTCGAAGTCACCGACTCGGAGCGGAGCTGTTCGTGATCGTAGTAACCGGAGCGACGGGAAATGTCGGGCGGCCACTGGTCCACGCGCTGGCCCAGGCAGGTGAACCCGTGACGGCCGTCTCCAGGCGACCGGCCGAGTTGCCGGAGGGCGTACGGCACCGGCAGGCCGACCTCGCCGACCCGGATGGCCTTCGGCCCGTACTCGACGGAGCCGACGCGCTGTTCCTCCTCGTCGCGGGCGAAGACCCGCAAGCCATCCTCGGCGCCGCGAAAGCCGGCGGTGTGCGGCGGATCGTCCTGCTCTCCACTCAGGGCGCCGGCGGTCGCACGTACGAGCTCACCGGCCCGGCGCCGATCACTCCACGCCAGCGGGCCCAGGCCATCGGTGACGCCCTCGACGCACCAATACGGTTCATCGAGCAGAGCCGCGACGAGGCCCGGGCGCAGATGGCGCAGTTCATGCCCGAGCCGGTCGTCGACGGGCCACTCGCCATCCTCGGCGACCCGCTGCCCGCGGAACAGCGTGTCAGCCTCGACGTCCAGAAGATCCTCGGCCGAGCACCCCGCACCTTCGCCGATTGGGCGGCCCGGAACGTCGCCGCCTTCATATGACAACGCTGCCGTTGCCGTCCTCTGCGGAGCGCTTCTTGGCCGAGCCGCATCTCGCCACCCTGACCACCTTCCGGCCGGACGGGTCTCCTCACGTGGTGGCCGTCCGGTTCACCTGGGATCGCGAGGCAAGACTGGCCCGGGTCATGACGGTCGGCTCGTCCCGCAAGGCCAGGAACCTCCTGTCGGCCCCCGGAAGCCGCGCCGCGCTCTGCCAGATCGCGGGCTTCCGCTGGATCACGCTCGAGGGCCCGGCCACCGTGTCCGACGACCCGCTGCGGGTCGCCGAAGGAGTACGGCGATACGCCAGGCGCTACTCGTCACCACCGCCCAACCCGCCGGGCCGGGTGGTGGTTGAGATCGCCGTTGACCGAGTGATGAACCTCAACAGTTGATTTGTCGTAACAGAAAGGTTTGCCATGCCAACCGCGCACATACTCGACTCGACGATGTTCTATCGGGAGCTCGGGACGGGGACACCGATGGTCTTCCTGCACGGGAACCCGCACTCGTCCTATCTGTGGCGTCATATCATGCCCGCCGTCGGTGACCCCGGCCGCCGGCTCGCGCCCGACCTGATCGGAATGGGCGACTCCGGGAAGCCCGACATCGACTACACATTCAGCGATCATGCTCGCTATCTGGATGCGTGGTTCGACGCCCTGGACCTCGACGACGTGATCCTCATCGGGCACGACTGGGGCGGCGCGCTCGCCTTCGACTGGGCCGCCCGCCATCCCGGACGTGTGCGCGGCATCGCGTTCACCGAGACGATCGTGAAGCCGATGTCCTGGGAGGAGTTGCCCGAAGCGGGGCGGGAGGTGTTCAAGGCGATCAAGACGGAGGGAGTGGGTGAGGCCATACTCCTGGACGACAACATGTTCATTGAGAGCAGTGGCCTCGCCGAAGAGGATCTCGCCGTCTACCGCAAGGCGTTCCCCACCCGCGACAGCCGCCTGCCGATTCTCCGATGGGCGCGATCGATGCCACTGGGCGGCGAGCCGGCCGATGTCGTGGCCATAGTCGAGGCGTACGACAAGTGGCTGGCGAGCAGCACCGACGTGCCCAAACTGCTGATCGCTTTCGAACTCGGCTATGGCGCCATGATGGGTCAGGAGATGATCCAGTGGTGCGCCGACAACATGGCGGCCCTCGACATCGAAAAGCACGGCGTCGCCGGCCACAGCACTCCGGAGGAGCAGCCCGAGGTGATCGCCGCGGCGATCACCGATTGGATGGGCAGGCACGGGCTGCGCTGAGGCGGCGTATGGCTCCGTCCGCGCGCTCGGCAGGTGGGCGTGTGGCGTACGGCTGCACAGGCGATCACGGCGTGATCAAGCGAAAGCCCAGCTCAGGGGCCAAAGAGACTGAGGGAGGAGCGCGCCCTGAGGGATTCGAACCCCCGACCGTCGGATTCGAAGTGGATCGCCTTTTCGCGGACCAAGGACGCGCTGACCTGCGCGTGATCGCTCGGTCCCTCTCGACCGCGGCAAGGTCATTTCGCGCATCTTCCGGATCTTGTTTTGTATGACGGCCAGTAGGGAGACTGATTCGTGGTGGGCGTTGACTCAGTAGCGGTGGCCAGGCCAGTGGGGGTCCTCCCAGCGGGCGGGGCCGACAAGGCCGAGCAGCCGTATCCGGTGGAGCAGCTCTACGGGAGCGTTCCCGGTATGAAGCCGGGCGGGGGCGTGACGAATCAGCCAGGCCGTCAACTCGGTACGTAACTCTTCCTCATTGTCCCAGCCTCTCCAGGGGAGCTGGTCTCCCAGCAAGTCGTACTCCCAGTGCGCGACCGCTTCGGCCAGGTGCTGGTCGGCCACGGCGCACGTCTGCACCTCCCAGACGTGCAGCCATGGGCTGAGCGTCGCGGAGGCTTCGGCACACAGAGCGAGGACTTCGTGCGCGGGCACAGCAGGATCCGCGTCGATGAGGGTGGAGGCCCACCAGGCGTTCAGGAATTCCCGCACCGATGCGGCCTGCTCGGCAGGCCACTGCTGCCACTCGCCGCGAGCAAATGCACGTCCGACCTCCTCCATACCGAAGAGAGGCTCGACGAGGCCGCTGACCAGGGCCCTGGACAACTGGGGCAGAATACGGCGCAACACCGATGCATGGTCATTCCAGTCGGTGGCCTGCCAAGTGCGGCGCAGGAGATCGAGGTCCAACTCCGCGTCCGGCAGCTTCAACTGCGCGAGCTCTTCTGCGCTGCCCCAGTGGCACTCACAGTTGTGCTCGTCAGGATGGGCGGTCATGCCGTGGAAGGTGACGGCCATGCGGTTCAACGCGGCGTCGAGACGGAACAGTGTGGGTGTCTGGTTGAGGTTCATCGGGGGCGTTCGCCTTCAAAGACTCCGGAAGGTTGCGCCATCCGAAGGTTGCCACTCTAGCGAAATCCGTGCTCCAGCGCCAGTGGTGGAGAAGACGGAAGCGGCGTTGTCAGCTTGGGAATTGCATGGATCACGGCCGTTAGTGTTGCTGAGCTGGGCGTAGGGCCGGTCATGAGTGACCGTGATTGCCCCCTCGTTCCCCTGGCTAATTGCACGCTAATTGCACGACGATCACGTGTCTGGCCTGCGCGCTTCAGTCCGGATCGCGGGTAGGCGGCCTTGGGTTTGTCTCGGTGGGGAATTCCTCGCGCCGTGGGGGGCGTACATGGGGGACGGCTCGCTCGCGGTAGGCGCCGATCTGCTGGAAGTTGAGGCGGGCCTGGGTGAGGCTCAGTCCATAGTTGGGGCCGCCGCGCCGGATGTCGTCGGCATCGTGGTCGTCCTGCCCGTCGTCCTCCCAAAAGCACACGGGGCAGATCTGGTACCAGCCGCGAGAGTCGAGAGTCAGATATCCGCAGCAGGGACAGGCGTGAGGACCACTTCCTTCCGGAGTGTGTACCGAGCGGTTGGTGGCGACTTCGACGTACTCCTCGAACACCTCAATTCCCCGTTGGACTTCCTCGGGCGTCTGTTCACGTCGTTCACGAGCGGAAATGACCCCTCCTGAGATTCTGATGCAAGCTGTAGCCCTCGAATGCGAGGCCGGCTGCTGATGACCCTTCTCCATGGACTGGTATCACATAGTGTGATCATTGTTCTGTGATCACGGAACACCTGCAGGAAGACGGGAAACTCTACGAACTCCTCAGTTACTACTGCGTACCAGATGACGCCTGGAGCGTCGAACTTACGGAGCTTGGTGAGAGCCGAGCGGGGGTCGTACATGTTCTCCTTCCGGACGAGGACGCGGACCGACCGTGCGAGGTACTGCAGCTTTCAGGGGATGTGCCAGTTGGTGCGTTACGGCTTAGATCGGCATGGCCTGTCCAGCCGAGCGGTTCAGGCCCAAGGCCGACCCCCGGGAGGAGTTGCTGCCGCTGCGGCTTCCCGGCGCGCTCAAGGCAATCGACGGCCGGGCCGTTGAACAGGGTGCGCCGCAGCAGCCTTGCCCGTCGCCGGATCCCACTTCGCCGGCCGCTCTCGCCGAGCCCGCGGATCTGGTCGACGGCAAGGAGCTGGTCAGGGCGTGGTCGAGCGGGCCGGTGGAGTTCGACCGCGTCGTCCCGGCCAGCGGCAACATGTTCGTGGCGGGACGCCAGTTCCGGCTGGTCCCGGACCAGGCCGGGGTGATGGTGACGTTCTGGGCCGACACCGACGTCATCCACCTGCTGGTCGCCGGGGCGCGGATCAAGAGCTTCCGCTCGCGCCTGTCGAACCCCGACCTAGCCAAGCTCGCCTCCAGCGGGGGACGCGCGGCCGGGCCGGCGCACGGACGGCTCTTCCGTACGAGGACGGGTGGCCTCATCTTCGGCTCGGCCTACTCGAAGGTCTGGAAAGAGGCGCGGAACTACGCCTTCACGCCGGAACTGGTCGCCTCGCCGCTCGCGGCCCGGCCGTACGACCTGCGCCATGCGGCCGTGTCCCTTTGGTTGAACGCGGGTGTCCACGCTCCGGAAGCAGCCGAGCGGGCCGGTCACGGTGTGGACGTCATGTTGCGCGTCTACGCGAAGTGCATCGACGGGCAACGCGAGATCGCTAATCAACGGATAGAAGGCGCGCTTGCATCGTGATTGATCAATGCGGCGATACTGGCCTGGTGGAACTTTCCCCTGAGCTCAACAATCGCCTGGCCGAGCTGCGAGGTGAACTCCTCTGGGGTCGGCTTTCCGGGACTGCGCCGGAGGCCGGTTGGCTGGCTTGCGAGCTCATCGAGGCCGGCCTCAACTCTCCTGCCGTCTGGGAGCTCGCGGGTTATGCGTTGTCCATCGGATCAATGACCGAAGTTGAGCCCCTCGTCCGCGAAGTCATGGTGGAGGCTGGCTTTCCGCCCATCGATCTCCAACGCACGCCTTGGGCGGTCGCCCGGGATGTAGCGCAGGGGATAGCAGAAGGCACGCTCCCCATCGGTAGCGGCGCGGACTTCCTGATCTCTGAGCTTGGAGTCAGGGAAGAATTCGACGGTCCTAACGAGATCGACTGGCTGATGATCCTCATCGACGACTGGGAAGCCGTGCGGAAAACTCCGCCGAGTGACGATGAGCTCCGAGAGCAGGCGAGGAAGATCGCTGACGTCGCAACAGGTCGGCTTGTGGCGATGAGGGATCAGGAGGCATAGAAGCGGAACCGCGCCAGCAAGGGTCTCGGATCACTCCGGGACCCTTCAACGTTCTCCGGGGCGGGTCTCATCCCGCAGAGGTCCTGGAAAGCGCCGCGCGACCTGGGGAAACGCGACCAACATCATCCCGCGTTATATCCCGTGACTGGCGACAAGCGGCCGCTCTCGGCGGCGTACGGCTGCACAGGCGATCACGGCGTGATCAAGCGAAAGCCCAGCTCAGGGGGCAAAGAGGCTGAGGAGAGGAGCGCGCCCTGAGGGATTCGAACCCCCGACCGTCGGATTAGAAGTGGATCGCCGTTTCTTGGCCCGATGCTGCGCTGACCTGGGGCCGATCTGTCGGCCGTGCCCGTCCTAAGAAAGATCATTCCGGGCATGTTCCGGATCTTCGGGATGGCACATCAGGAGCCCAGGTTGGCCAAGAGGGCGGGCATAGGTCGATGCGCGGAGGGGTTGGGCCTGCTCGTCACGGTGAACGGAAACTTGTTGTCGATCCAGAGCAGCCCGGCCAACTCTGGGGGCATGTCCCATCGGGGCGAAGGGACGGCAGGCCCGCCGATGTAAGCGTCCCCGAGGTTGAACTGGAACGTGATGACCTGCTCGCCCGTAAGTAGGTCGTCGAGTTCTTGAAGCCCCAGGCCGGTGAAGGGGTGGGTACCCACTGCCACCACCAACGGGAGCTCATGCTTCTCAACCAGTTTCCGATACTTGCTGATCTTGCCCTTAACGGGCGTGACGATCTGTGTCGCGTTGACCTGGCCGGCGATTGAACTGGGTGGCTCAAAGCAGGTGTACAGACCGAAAGGAGAGGGGAGGGTTCCGCCGTAGCCGTCGCCCTGGATAAGGAAGGTATAGCCGAAGCTGGTTGGTATGCGGGGCGGGCAAAAAGGACTGCATAGTGCCTTCCGCACCTCTCCCGCGATCTTCTTCGCTGCCTTTGAGTCCGGGGCTGAGATCGGCCTGCCGGTAGGCTCTAGCATGAGAAGTACACCGACCGGAATCGTCTTGATGTGCTGGGTCAGTTGGTGCCACGCCCGCATGTTCTTGTAGGTCACCTGCGCTGGCGATGCGGTGTGAACCTCGACGATGCACAGCGGCTCACCTGTGGCTGAAAACACCGTCCAATCAGGAGTCTGGTGGTACCAGGGGTGATCGTAGATCAATTTCAGCCCTGTTTGACGGAGCGCGGCACCGACTGCCATTTCAAAGTGGACGGACCAATAGTGATCGTCTTGCCACACCCTACGGGCGAGTTGATCAGCCTGCTGGACGGGTAATAGCGATAGCTGCTCGTCCAGCCATTCCCGACGAGACGCGAACTCCTCATTGACGGCGTTCTCGTAGGTGAGAGCGCGACCCTGTGGCGTCTTGTTGCCATGGCGCCTTCGGTACTCGTCCACGAAATCAGGTCCGAACCGACGCGAAGGTATAGACGCAGCTTCCACGTTGCCCAGTGTGACGGGCTGGCCACGCGACCGAAAGTGGGTTTTGCTATCGCGCAGAGAAGCGTCCGCGCTGACTGATCGTCCCGTCGCCTTCGTCCCACCCGCAGGGGAAGCGGGCCAGGGCCACGGGGTCAAGGTGGAGCGCCCTACTGGACGAACGACCTTGACCCCGTGGCCCTGGTCTGCTCGGCTTGTCCTGGGCGATGGCGACGGGACGATCAGCCTCCGCAACCGCTTACGGCCTCGCACTGTGGCACAGGCGATCATCCCGGAGCCAGAGGCCCCCGCCGGAGGCATAAAGGACAGCAACCCAGTGGGATTCGTCCGGCAGTACTACGGCGGCTTGCCGGTGGGGCCATTGGGCGGCGCGGGGCTGCGTCGGCGAGCGCGGTGGGTACGGCGTGGCATGCGTGCGGTGGGCGGCCCGAGCCGCTGCCGGCCGGGACCGGCCCCCAGGCCGCACGCCCGGACGGCGGGCGGGCGACGGGCCGCACTGCGGCGGCGCGCCGCGCCGCCGCCTTGATCCTCATAAGCGCATTTCGGCAATGAAACCGCTGAAACCTTTGTCGCAACGTCGCCTGCTGCTGACGAGGAGCGGCGGGACCGCGCCTATGCCCTAAGACCGCGAGAGCGCGGGAACGGGACTGCTTAGTAATCTATAGCTGCGTTGCTTAGATACAACTGCTCGGCGTCAACGGCCTGGCGGATAGCCTGGCGAACTGATTCGATCTTTATGTCTAGGACACGAAGTGTATGGTCCTCCATCTCGGCGACGGCTTCGATTCGATGGAAGGTGGATCCGTACTCCTCTGTGAAGTCGGCTAGACCGCGCAACTTAGGCAGTGCATCACGGAGGTGAAATCCGTGGGGGTCGACGATTGATACCTTGATGTCGTCATCGCTCCCACTGAAGAAGATGAAATCAGGGCACATACGTCGCCAGTTGTCTTTAGCGTCCTTGTACGCGATGGCGAGAGAGTCCTCAGACGCGCGTCCTGGATTACGGTACCAGGCGCGGAAGCCGGGCTGACTCATCTCCGATTCGAGGACCTTCATCTCCCATGTGTTGAGCGACCCGACGGGGAACTCGCCGTTATCGTCGGACATGAGATGCGCTGGCTTAGTAGGGAGTCTGCTTCCGCCGGCTTTCTCTGTTTCCTCGGTGCGAATTTTAGGACGGAGAATATCTATGCGCTGCGGCTTGGCGGACATGGCGATAATGTCGTCGTAGACGGCTCGGCGTTCATCGGAGAGACCCTTGATGGCAACACGATACTCGGTGAGCCACTTCTTCGTGAGCGCGTCAGCTTCCCGATCGAGTTCTGCCTGGACGCCTTCTATTTGAGCGAGTGCTGCCACCTTGACATGGGCGTCGAACAGCCCATCCTCTTCATCCTCGGGGACCGCGATATGGTCAGCGTACTTGCGGGCGAGGTCGGGGGACAGGATACGTCCGGCACTCTTGAATGCGGCGTCGATAGCGCGTTCATCGGCGGCCTCGGAGAACTTCCCAACAGTTCTTACTTTCTTTGTGGTTACTCCTGCGGCGATAGTTTCACCTTCGACCCTGAGGAGGCCATAGGTGGTCTCCTCAACCTGCTGCTTGTAACGAGCCATAAGCCCGTCAAGTACACCGAACAGCTCCCTGTAGACGTCCTTGCGTGCGTTCGGGCGCAGTCCGTCTCGTGAGAGCGCCTGCGCGAGCGCAGTTAGCCGCTTGGTAGGCTTGGCTGATTTTCGCGGCAAAGTCTGGGACGGTAGAGCATCGAAAGCGTTCCAGATAGCCTGAGAGATCGCGGAGTTGACATTCATATCGACCGGCTTGAAGAGGACGCGGCGGCCTTCGCCACCACCAGTGTCACCAGAACCGTCGTTACCTTCGGCTTTCTGCCCCAAGAGTACTTCGGCGACGGCAGTTGCGGTCTTACGGTTGAAGTGAGGGAGGACACACTCGACCGAGTTGAGTCTGTCGTGGCCGGGGATACGCCGTGCGAGTGGAGTGCGAACCATGCGGCCTAGCAACTGAGTAATATGCGTCTCGTCGTTGGCCGGTCGGAATGACATCAAAACTTCAGCGCGAGGGCAGTCCCAACCGGTAGAAATTGCGTCCTTCGCAAATAGGACTCGTATGTGTGTACGGTCCTGCACCTTCTCAGGACTGACATACGGGATCACATATCCACCAAGGTCGATGGGCGTGTGCTCACCGAATACGTGTGCGACCGCGTCCGGTGGAAGATCGGGCCACTCGTCGCGGATAGTCGTCAGGGCTGAGAGCAGCAGTTCCCGCGTTGGACTGTTGGGCACCTGCACCACCAGTAGAGGCGCTACAGGGTCTGCCTTCGTGTCCTGCGCTTCGGCGTACTCTCGCCACAGCTGGGTAGATTCTTTGAGCTTCCGGGTTGCCCGGGATAGGAGCACCAAATCGAAGACGCCGGTCTCTGCGGGGAAGTCGAGCCGGATGTCGTCCTTGAGTAGACCGGACTCCTGCACCCGTGCTGGATCCACAATGACCGAGGGATACGATAGGCGGCCCTCGGCCTCGGCCATCGCGGTGTTGAACCGCTCCACAGTCGCGGAGATACCCCAAACGATTGGGACCGGCGGAACGTCATTCGCGCCGTTGATAAGGCGGCGGACGATAGTCGACTTCTCCGCCCGATCCCGGGACGAAGGAGCCTTCATCCCTCGGTGCGCCTCATCGAGGATCAGGTACAGCGTCAGCCGATCGTCTTCAATTGTGTTGCGGATAGTGTCCCACATTGTGAAGACCCGCAGGTCCGGAGACGCACTGCGTTCCAATAGTGGGGTCTGAATGTCGTCCGGTGCACCCTTCACGAGGAGAGAGTTCTTCGACAACTTCTGAGAGTTGAGGAAATAGACCTTGCCAGGTTCGAGCTTCTCCTGGTTGAACGTGTTCTCCACGACCACAAGGCGGGAGTGAGCGATACGATCGCCGGCTGCGTCTAAGAGCCGAAACCTCGTCTGCTCGTTCAATGACGGGTCGTCGGTGAACCACAGCAGCACCGCACCGGGATCAGCTTCGAAATCGAAGTCATCATTGCCGTAGAAGAGTGCTTCGATAACCGCGGCGGCCATCACCGTCTTGCCTGCACCGGTGGTTGCAGTGAGTGAGAATGCGACGGGGCGGCCCTTGCGATGATAGTCGTCACGGGCGTCGACCAGGTTGCGGAGTACTTCACCGACCGCATCGATCTGGTAGTCCTTCAAGGTAAACTGCATCGCCCGTCACTCCCTGCCCGTGTTTATGGTGAAGTTCGTAAGGTACGACTCATATAACCGCACCGGCTCCGCGTGAGCCGGAAGTTCCGAGCAAACCATCTGGTAACTGCGGTCGTCGTCGGTCACGATGAATGCAATCCGAACGCGCTCAGCCTTCCCTAACGCTTCAAGGAACTCGTGTGACGCGTCCAAGTCGAACAGAACGCCGTAGGTGTCCGCGACGTCGAAATCGTCGGTCACCTTCTCGATACGACGCCCCTGTGAACCAGCCCTGAGCCACAGCAGTGGAGCAACCGCCTCAAAAGCCCGATTATGCGCCACTAAGCGAGGGGCCTCGTAGGTCATGGTGAAGAACTCAACGTTCTCCTCGAACCCGTCGGTCATGGGGAACTCGTCGACAAACTTGTAGGCTCCCTTGATGGGATCACCTTCGGGGGTCTTACCAGTTACTGCTGCCTCGAGGCGAGGCTTGGTGATGTGGTCACAGACCCCCATCGCTTCCCACTCGGGGTCTCCGGGCCGTAGGTCTTGCTCGCGAAGAGCCCCTTGCTCGTCGACGGATACCTCATTGTTGGTTATGGAAATCGACCATCGCCTTCCACCGTCCTGTTTGTTGAGGCGCATCACTGCGTGGGCAGTGGTTCCTGACCCAGAAAAGAAGTCGACGATGAGCGCGTTGGGTCTGTCCGCGACGAAGAAACGGAGCGTGTCCTCTACTGCGTAGAGACTTTTTGGAAACGGGAATCGCCGGCTAGGCGTGAGGGAGCGCAGAAGACCGGTCCCTCCGGGGCCGCCCGCTTCATGGGACGCGACCCTCCATTGAGTTCCAGGGATGAAGATGGGCGTATACTCAGACGAGTCGACAATAATGGAGTTGTCTGGCCGCCTGCCCAAGACTGGGAACAGTCCCTCTTCAACCTTCTGCTGTTCTCCCCGCTTCAAGTACGAGATCGTGGTACGCCCCTCCCTCCAGGCGCCCGTCTTCACGTACCCCTGTCCAATTAGTTCGACAAGCGCACTTGCGCTGATCTGCCAGTTGCCCTCAGACCCGTCCGAGCGAATGGGCCACACGGCGACACAGCCTTGAGGCGGAATGACGCTATCCCTGTCTGCGCCAAGGTAACTTTCGCCGACCGAATCGAAGATTGGGCCGTCTTCCGTGTTGCGGAGAAAGATCGGATAGAAGAGTTTGGGGCGGTCTTCCCTCCTGGCATTGGTTCCAGAGCGAAGAAGCTCCGCCCAACGAAGCCTCTCAGCACGAGAATCACGCACAACCTTCCACTCATTCCCTAGCGGAAGCGCGCGTGGCGCCGCCCTCCCAAACATCACAAAGTAGATGTACTCATCGGTTCGCCCGAACGCCGTGGACCGCGTTGCGCCCTTTGGATTGATAACGCTGCTAACCATCTGGATTCGAGCCTCGGGAAACGTCTGCTCCAGCAGCAGACCCAGCCGTAGGTACTCCTTCTCGTCGATTGTGACGATCAGCACCGAGTCTTCGGGCTTCAATAGCCGCCTGGCGAGTTTCAGGCGACGTTCCATAAAGGCTAGCCACTTGGAGTGGCGGTAGATGTCATCGCTGTCGACGTAGTCATTGTTGTACTTCCAATCCCGCGCACCCGTGTTGTATGGCGGGTCGATGTAGATCGCATCAACCTTTCCCTCATGCGTATAGAGCAACGCCTGAAGGGCGTGGAAATTCTCAGCGTTGATGACAGTGTGGAATGGCTTTTCTCCGCCATGTTCGACTTTTCCAGTCGAGACGAGACCGGGATAGATCGGATCGCCGAACTCCGCCACGACCACGAGGTCATCTACCGCCCGGGTGGCGGTCTCATGCGCGGAGTCCGGTTTGTCCTGCCTGACAAGGCTGGCGACACGTCCACTGTCACTGCGGGTGATAGAGGCGACGCGCCAGAGGCGGTGGTCGACGCTCTTCGGCGATGCGCCGCGTTCGGCTAGGAAGCGAACTTTGTCACCCTTGCGGACAGGCCGGCCAGGAAGCTCAACGGTTTCCGGGGTGTGGCGCTCGAAGTTCAGGCCAAAGCTACGCCGCGCACGGAGTGCCTTGACCTCGTGGGCGAGGTCGGCCGCCAACTGTGGGTCCTTCTGCTCGACCTGGCGCAGCAGATTGCTCAGTGTCGACACCTTGGGCCAGTCCCTCCGTCTGTACGTCGTCCTATGGATTATGGGTAAAGCGGAGATTATCCCTTAGGGCCGAACGTGCGCGCGGACCACCTAGGGACTTTTCTATTGTGCTTTGCGTGCGAAAACGGGCGACAGATGTACGAATGCGGCAAAATGCCTACTTGGATATCCTGCTCATTTGGGGATGAACTGCGTGTTTGGGTACTAATGTCTCGCCGTCATGCGCCCGGCCCTTGACGAGGTTGCTGGTGTCCTGGGTGGCAGAGGCTTCCGTGAATGCCGTACGCCGTGAAGATGCGCGGGGAAGGTAAACGGCCTGACTGAGCAGGACAGATCTCATGGCGGTACGAGGGATGTTCGACCTGGTCTGGCTTCCTCCATGTACGCCGATGGATTCGGCCGGTAACTTCGCTACGTGACTACCAACGAAGAGCGGTCGCGGTGGGTCGTGCACGGGGAGCGGCTGATCTACGACAATGAGTGGATCCGGCTGGGCCTGGTGGACGTCGAGATCCCTGATGGGGAGCGGTTCGAGCATCACGCGGTGCATCTGGGCCGGGCGGCCATGACGGTGCTGGTAGACGACGAACAACGCGTGCTGATGATGTGGCGCCACCGCTTCCTCTTCGACCGGTGGGGCTGGGAACTGCCCGGGGGCCTGGTGGAGGTCGGTGAAGACCCGAAGGACACCGCTGTTCGCGAGGTAGAAGAGGAGACCGGTTACCGGCCCAAGGAGATCGAGCACCTAATCACCTTTCAGCCCATGGTCGGCATGGTGGACTCCGAGCACCTCGTTTTCCTCGGGCGTGGCGCTGAACTTGTCGGTGAGCCGGTCGGCGAAGTGGAGGCCGATCGGCTGGAGTGGATCCCGATGAAGGAGATCCCGGACATGATCGCCCGTGGGGACGTGTGGAATTCCGGCGTGTTGATCGGGCTGCTGTACGCGCGGGAGCGGCTCAATGGGTCGCGCGGGTAGCGGCCCGGGTCAGTTCCTTGATACGGCGCGCATGTCGGCGAGAGCCGATCATCGTGGCGAGTTGCTCGGCTCGGTAGAGGTGGGGTTGCGCGGCGTCCAGTTCACCCATCGCCAACAGTGCGTGAGCAAGGTCGCAGCGCAATCCGGCCTCGGCCCGGTTATAGGTGCCGTCCATGCCTGCGAGAGCCGACCGTAGGTCCTCGACGGTCTCCGGATCGCCGAACCGGACGAGGCAGTTGCCGCGCCACCGTGCGAGGTGGTGTCGATTGAGTGAGACGTACGGCAGGCTCGGATCGGCGTCCCCTCCGGGGAGCAGTGCGGCGGCCTGGTCGAGAGCGGTCCGGCAGGTCGCCTCATCTCCGAGAATGGCGGCGGCCTCTGCTTCGGCAGCAGCAAGCCACGTGCGCAGATGGCCGGGGACGCGGCGATCGTACGAGGCCCGGGTGTACTGAAGTAGTTCGGTGGCCTCTGCCGGCCTTCCAAGATCAACGAGAACGTATGCCTGCTGGCCGCAGGCGTAGGCGAGCAGAGCCGGGTCTTCGGCTTCGCGTGCTGCGGCTTTCGCATGCTCGTGGTAGTCCCAGGCGTCTTTCAGTGCACAGATGTCGATGGCCTGCCATCCGGCGAGAGCCGCGGTTTCGGAGAGCACGTGCGCCAATTTCGTCCGTATGCCGGGTCGTATAGCGTGATGGTGGGCGCGCTCTATCTGGGTAATTTGGGCGCGCATTTTGTCGGCGATGGCCGCGCTGCCAAGTCGGCGATCGAGCAGGCGCAAGTTATTGGTGTCGGTACTGAGGATCATCACCATCGTGGAGTCGATGGCGGTGGCGGCCTCGATGCGGGCGGTGAGTTCCTCGGTCTGCTCCTGGTGCTCGTCGCCGCGGTTGCCGGTGGGTGAGGCGATGTCGAGTGGGGCGAGGCCGAGCAGCATGCGGGCGTGGTCGGGTAGACCGAGGCCGGCGGCGATGCGCTCGTAGACCTCAAGGTCGGTGACCTGGCGCTGACCGCGCATGAGCTGACTGATCCGGCCCTGGGCGATGCCGGTGGCGGCGCTGAGGCGGACCTGGCTGGCGCCTGCGTACTTGACAGCAAGGTTGAACAGACCCGCTACGTTACGGTTCTTGAGCGTTTCCCTGATTTCGTCACGGTCCCATACCCATTCGGGTAGCTGGATCGGCTCGAAAGCGTTCCCGTGCATTCCGGCCTCCGGTCGTTCGCCCAGGCTGGTGGTGCATGGCTCGTGCTGAGAACTCTATATCTCCCGGTGATATATCCCGTGGGAATAGGACTGGATTCGTCTGCGATCCATTCTTTCCGGCATGACCACACCAGTTAAGTGCACCGCGTGCGACGGTCGCGGCTGGAAGATCGTCACCCGACGCGGACAGGTGGCGGCCGTGTCGCTGGGACTGGCGACCTCGTCACGAGAGGACTGCCTGTACTGCGACGGCGGCCAGGTGCCCGTGGAGATGTTCGAGTGGGAAGTCTTCCTCACGGGCAACGGGACCGACGAACTCGGACCGTGCGGGACCAGTGCTCAGCAGGCCGCCTCGATGGACGAGCTACGTATGGCGCTGCGCCGGATGGACCCGGCCCGGCAACCGTGGGGGAGGATCACACACCGGGTCTACGACTTCGGCACCGTGCCGGACGACTGGTCCCGCCGGATCATCTTCCGCGCGACGCTCGATGCGGCCGGACAGGTCCGGTTCGAACGGACCGACCGGTGAGCAACCGCACCCCGGCATGGGGCGGGCTGTGCCCATCCCCACATCTCCCGCCACTGCAGAACGGGGCCAAGCCGCTCGCCTGGCACAAGCCGGGACAGTTCGCCTGGTCGCGGGTGCTCGCCTGGACCTGCCACGAGCACCGCAACACCTGGTATGAGCTGTGCGCGGCTGGCGGCCTGGCCTACATCCGCCGGTTCAAGGGGGACCAGTTGAAGCCGGAGGTAGCGCAGACGCACGCCTGGCGGGAGGCTGAGGCGCGGGCGGTGTGGCTGGCGCTGCTGTCCGGGCGGGCTCAATAGCCTTCCCGGTGGTGGCTGAGGTCCTGACAGGCATTCGCTCAGCCGCTACTGTGCTTATGCAGACAAGTGGAAAAGTGATTGGGCGCTTAACATGAGCATGGACTTCGCCCCGCCGAAGTACGCCCAGGTGATGACGGCGATTCAGCAGCGTATCCGGGACGGGGAATATGCGCCCGGCGACATGCTGCCCTCGGAGACGCAACTCGTCCGGGAGTTCGGCGTCGGCCGCACCACCGTTGTGCGGGCGCTTCAGACCCTTGCCATGCAAGGCTGGATCGAGCGCGAGCACGGCCGCGGCTCGTTCGTGAAGGGCCGCCCGGAAAGCCCGGCCGAGCGGGTACGGCCCGGCCTGTCGACCGCCGAGCATCCCGAGAACGCCGAGAACATCGTCAGTGTTGCCCGAGTGCCGGCCCCCCGGCACGTCGCCAAGCTGATGGGCGTCGACGAGCGAACCCCCGTGATCGCCCGTCACCGCGTCATTCGGCAGGGCGACCGGGTCTCGGCTGCCGAGACGCTGTGGTTCCCGTTGGAGATCGCCCTCGGCACCGACCTGGACAAGCCCGCTCCGCTGCGGCATGGCGTCCGTCAGCACCTCCAGGCGGTCAAGCATCTGCGGATCGACCACGTCACCGAACGCCTGACCGCACGGAAGCCGACCAAGGAGGAAGCCGAACTCCTCGGCTCCTCGTCCCCCGTTCTCGGCGTGCTGGCGACCGTGCATGACCCGGCGGGGAGCGTGCTCCTGGTGCTGAGCGTGGCCCTGCCCGGTGACCTGCACGAGCTTGAGGATGTCTACCAGGTGAGCTAAGTCTTACCCCGCTCGTCTCGCTCGGTGACTTGTGCGGACGAGTGGGCAAGACTTACAGTAGAACTCAATCGGACAAGTGGACGAGCGCTTGAGCTACTCGTCCCGAGCGAAGGAATCACGCACATGGCAATTGCAGGACCTATCCCGATCGCCTTCGAGCACGTCTTCCCGCACGGCTGCTACCTGGTGGGGGAGGTGGAGCAGGTCAAGGACTTCACCGCCTCGACCGGCGGGCGCACGGTGTTCGCCAAGGACAAGACCACCGGGGAACTGGTCTGGCAGGTCGCCGTCATGGACGCCGACCCGGCCGCCAAGCTCGCTCAGAAGACGGTCGCGGTGAAGATCATCTCCCCGGTGCAGCCGGTCCCGCCGACCTCCACGCCCGGCCTGCCCATCACGCCGGTCGAGTTCGAGGGGATGACGGTCACGCCGTACGTCCACCAGACCACCGGACGCCTGGCCTACTCGCTGCGGGCGAGGGGCATGCACGCTCCCCGCTCCTCGGCCACCTCCGGGACCTCGGCGGCCTCGGCCAAGGCCGGTAAGGAGGTGGCGGCCTGATGCTCCGCGACCCCTACACCTACGTCACGCTGTCGCTCAGCCCCGGCAATCCCGCCAACGTCGGCATCTCGTTCTACTCGCCTGAGCTGCGGGCCGGGGCCTCGGTGCTCGACTCCGGGCGGCCCTACTTCGCCATCACCAGCCCGAGCGTGGACGTGACCGTCTCGACTACGGCGGCCGGGCCGGTCACCCCCAGGGATGTCGAGATCGCCCGGCAGATCGTCCAGGCCGCCTCGCGCTACCTCGCCGAGTGTGAGCGCCTGGTCGAGCAGCAGCCGGCCGACTCCGATCAGCTCGCCCTTCCGGTCGGCGGCTCGGCGGCCTGACATGCAAGCGGGGCCGCTGGAAGCGGGAACTTCCGGCGGCCCCTCGGATCTCCCACGCACGCCAATGCTTGAGAGGACTCCAGCCTAATGCTGAGAAGACTGCCCGGAGACGAGGCACGTAACCTCGTCTCCACTACCCCGGACACGGCCGTCGTCTTCCGCCCGGCCGTCATGCAAACCCCCGCGATCGTCACCATCGTGATCTGGCTGGCCCGCCTGCTACGCGGGCTGATCCGGACGCTCTGGCGGCACCCAATTGCCTGCACCGCCGCCCTGGCCCCCGTCGTGGTCACCCTGACCTACGGCTGGCGCATGGCCGTGGTCCTGGCCGGTTTCCTGCCCGCACTCGGGCTGTCGTGGGTGCTGCTGGAGCGGGATTCGTTCCTGCGCGTGGTCGGCTGGCCGCTGCTCGCGTGGTGGCGCCTGGTGTGGGTGTACCGGCGGCACTGGCAACCGGTGATGATCGTCTCCGGTCTCGGGCGTCACCTGCGCGGCCGGGACTACCTGCCCCGCCTGGTCAAGGTGCGGTGTACCTCCTGGGCCGACCTGGTCACCGTGAAGATGCTGAACGGGCAGGCGGTCAAGGACTGGACCGACCGGGCCGACCACCTCGCGCACGGCTTCGGCGCCCGAAGTTGCCGGGTGTCGATCGCGCGCGCTGGTCGCCTCGTGCTGACCCTGCCCCGGCATGACCCCCTCGCCGAGCCGTTGCCGGCCGTTCCCATCCCAGAGGTTGCCTCGGTGGGGGCGGTCGAGATCGGCCGGTGCGAGGACGGCACACCGTATCGGCTCAAGGTCCACGGCACGCATGTGCTGATCGCGGGCGCGACCGGCGCGGGTAAAGGCTCCTACCTGTGGAGCGCCATCCGCGGCCTGCTTCCCGCGATGCGGGCGGGCCTGGTGCAGGTCTGGGCGCTCGATCCCAAGCGGATGGAGCTGTCCTTCGGCCGGGCGCTGTTCGGCCCCCGCTACGCGGCGACCCCTGCCGAGTGCGCCGACCTGCTTGAGGCGGCCGTGGCGGTGATGCAGGAGCGCGCCGACCGGTTCGGCGGCAACCAGCGCTCCCACACACCTACCGTGGCAGACCCCTTCGTCCTGGTTGTCGTCGACGAGGTCGCCTTCCTGACCGCCTACCAGTCCGACAAAGGCCTCCGGGAGCGAACCAAAGCGGCCCTGGCCACGCTCACGACCCAAGGCCGGGCGGTCGGCGTCGGCGTCATGGCCGCACTCCAGGACCCGCGCAAGGAGGTCATGAACATCCGCAACCTGTTCCCCGACAAGATCGCCCTCCGTCTCGACGAGTCCGAACAGGTGGACATGGTCCTCGGCGACGGCGCACGCGACCGGGGCGCGCTCGCTGACCACATCTCACCGGTTCCCGAACTCGGCGCGGGCGTCGGCTACGTCCGGCTCGAAACCTCGCCCGATCCGATCCGCGTGCGCGCGGCCTACGTCTCCGATGAGGACATTCGCACCATGGTTGCCATCTTCTCGACCGGCAGGGCGGGGGCGCATGCCCGTGGTTGAGATCTCCCACCTTCTCGACGAGCTCACCTGCGCGGCCTGCGGCACCCGCAACGCGCTGTGGCTTTACCCCGTCCGGGGCGTAATCGAGTGCCGCGAGTGCGGCGAGAAGGCAATCGTGATCGTCGAGCCCTCCGGCGGTGACCAGTGACAGCCGCCAATGACAGGGCCACCCCTCGCGCCGTCCGCATGGCGATGCCGCTGGCCCGGGGCGTCGTCGAGGAGATCGCCAAGCAGTACGGCGTGTGCATTCGCCCGGTGCCGCTGCGGCGGCAGGACATCCTCACCGGACAGGTTGAGGTCATCGACGTCCCCTGCGGGGCGACGCTGGAGAGCAAGTGCCCGCCGTGCGCCAAGCGGAATCGCCAGTTGCGTCGGGCGCAGTGCCGGGAGGGCTGGCACCTCGACCACGAACCGGTCAACCTCCCCGACAACGCCGACGAGTATCAGCGTCACCTCGTCGAGCTGCGAGCCGACGCCCAAACCTGGCGGGACGAGGTCGAAAAGACCGGCGGCGACACCACCGACCTGGACGCCGCGATCGTGGACCTGGACGAGGAGATCAACGCCGCCGGGATGCGCGGCAACGTCCTCGGCCGGACTTCCGGCAAGCGGTCGCGCTCGACCAAGCGGCGGCAGGACGCCCCGGATCTGCCCAAGCGGCAGATGATCAAGACCACGCTCGGGCGGACCTTCACCGGGTCGGACGGCAAGGTCTACCGGCCGTCGATGTTCGTGACCCTCACCCTGCCCTCCTACGGGCGGGTGCTGGAGGGCGCGCCCCTCGACCCGGACCGGTACGACTATGCGCGGGCGGCCCGGGATGCGCTGCACTTCTCCAAGCTCGTGGACCGCTTCGTGCAGAACCTCCGCCGTGTGGCGGGATATGACGTGCAGTACTTCGCCACCGTCGAGCCTCAGAAGCGGCTTGCGCCGCATCTGCATATGGCGATCCGCGGCACGCTCCCGCGCGCGGAGCTGCGGCAGATCATCGCCGCGACGTACCACCAGGTGTGGTGGCCCTCCACGGACACGGTCCGGTTCGAGGGGGACCACCTGCCGGTCTGGGAGGACGGGGCCGGCTACCTCGACCCCGAAACCGGGGAAGTGCTGCCGACTTGGGAACAGGCCCTCGACAAGCTCGACCAGGACGACGAGGCGGAACCCCTGCACGTCCTCCGCTTCGGCGACCAGGCCGACATCAAGGGCGTGCTCGCCGGAACGCCGGACGCCGACCAGCTCATTCAGTACCTCTCGAAGTACCTGACCAAGTCCCTCGGCGACGCCCTCGGCACCGACGACCCACGCCGCAAAGCACACGCCGAACGGCTGCTCGACGCGCTGCGGTTCGAGCCGTGCGCGCCGACGTGTCCGAACTGGCTGCGGTACGGGGTGCAGCCGAAGGGCGCCAAGCCGGGCATGGTTCCGGGCCGGTGCAGGGGCAAGGCGCACAAGCCCGACCACCTTGGCTACGCAGGCCGCCGGGTCCTGGTCTCAAGGAAGTGGTCCAACAAGACCCTGACCGAGCACAAGCAGGACCGGCGTACCTGGGTCCTGGAAGCGCTCGGCGTCGAAGACGCGCCGGTCGATCCCCACCGCTACGTCTGGCGACCGGTCAAGCCCGGTGATCCCGACCTGGCCCCCATCGGCGTTCGGCTCCTGCGGTCGGTCCACGAACGCCAGCGCTGGCGCAACCACCTCGACCGGCTCCAAGCCGAGGCGGACGGACGAGTTCTTTCGGCAATTGAAGGGAGGGCGGCATGAGAAAGGACGACAAGCTGATGACGGTCCCCGAGATCCTCGACGAACTCGGCGTGTCCGTCCGCACCTTTTATCGGTGGCGCGAGATCGGCAAGGCACCCCAGGGCTTCAAGCTCCCCAACGGCGAGATCCGTATCTACCGCAGCGAGTTCGCCGCCTGGTTGGAAAGCCTCCGGGAGGCGGCGTGAACCCGACCTACAACGTGAAGTTCTGGGAGATCCGCGCGAACAAGACCTCCCAGGGGCCGGGGAAGCCGAAGCGGGTCGTTTCGCACACCGTGCGGTGGACAGTGGACACCCGCGAGAAGTCCTCGACGTTCCGAACGAAGGGCCTGGCCGAGAGCTATCTGTCGGACCTGCGGCAGGCCGCCAAGCGCGGGGAAGCTTTCGACCTTGAGACCGGGCTCCCCGAATCCATGGTCAAGGCGAAGAACGCTCGCACGTGGTTCGCCTTCGCCGTCGCCTACGTCGAGACCCGCTGGCCTCACTCCGCGGCCAAGAGTCGGGAGGGCATGACAGACGCGCTGTCCAACGTCACGCCCGTGCTCACCAGCGACCGGCCGGGCCGACCCGATGACGAAACCTTGCGGCGCGCTCTCCGAGAGTTCGCGTTCGTGCCGGCTGACCGTCGTCCGGCTCCTACGCCTGAGATCGCAGGCGCACTGCGCTGGCTGGAAGCGGCTTCGTTGCCTCTCACTGCCTTGGAGGACGCCAAGCATGCACGGGCGGCCCTGGAGGCGCTCGCGCTCCTCCTCGACGGCTCCGCGGCGGCGGCCTCGACCTACCGGCGCAAGCGGGCCGTGTTCCATCACGCCTTGGACTACGCCGTAGAGCTGGAAGAGCTTTCGGCAAATCCACTCGACCGGGTGAAGCTACGCCGTCCCAAGTCGACGGATGAGATCGATCGGCGCGCGGTGGTGAATCCCGCCCAGGCGCGCGAGCTGCTGACGGCCGTGACCTACTGCGGCCGGACGCGGGGGCCGATGCTAGCCGCGATGTTCGCCTGCATGTACTTCGGCGGCCTGCGACCGGCTGAGGCGGCTGGGCTGCGTGAGAAGGACTGTCACCTGCCCGAATCCGGCTGGGGCCTGCTCACCCTGGAGAAGACCAAGCCGCAGAGCAACAAGCGCTTCACCGACTCGGGCAAGACCCACGACGATCGCGGGCTCAAGCACCGCAGCGAGAAGGACACGCGGCAGGTACCGATCCCGCCCGAACTGGTCGCCATCCTCCGCGAGCACATCGAGCGGCACGGCGTCGGTAACGACGGACGGCTCTTCCGTACGAGGACGGGGGGCCTCATCTCCGGCTCGGCCTACTCGAAGGTCTGGAAAGAGGCACGGAGCTACGCCTTCACGCCCGAGCAGGTAGCCTCTCCTCTCGCTGCCCGGCCGTACGACCTGCGCCACGCGGCCGTCTCGCTGTGGCTGAACGCGGGAGTCCACGCACCGGAAGCTGCAGAGCGGGCCGGCCATGGCATAGACGTGATGCTCAGGGTGTACGCCAAGTGCATCGACGGTCAACGCGACGTCGCCAACCAGCGGATCCTGGAAGCTCTCGCCGGATGAGGCGACACGAGCACGTGTCGACGAAGGGTCTCGGTCCACGCCGAGGCCCTTCGGCGTGTTCCGGGAGGCTCGGAATCGTTCCGGAAGTTGGCGGAATCCGCCCGGCGACCTGCGGAAACGGGGCCAAGATCATTCCGGATATATTCCGGGAGTGGCCGCCTGGGGCTGCACCTCGTGGCGTCCGGCTGCATCCTCGGCGAGAGCCCGATCATGAGAAGGCCCAGCTCACACGGCAAGTGGGCTGGATGGGGGAGCGCGCCCTGAGGGATTCGAACCCCCGACCGTCGGATTAGAAGTCCGATGCTCTATCCAGCTGAGCTAAGGGCGCCCGTCCAGGCCGTGGGGCCTGGACTTTCGGGACCGTACCACATGCCTCACACCTGGCGAACAGCATCGGATTCGGCCCACGTAGACAGGATAGATCAACCCACGCCCCGAGCCCTTCTCGATTGCTCGGGGTGCTGTGGCCACGGGCTACACCGTCGCTCTGGGGGCCAGTCCGGCGGCTCGGTAGATCTGGTCGATCACGGTCATGTTGGCGATCGCGTCGGCCGGTGGGGTGAGGTTGCCGTCGCCGGTGCGTACGGCTGTCTCGAAGGCGCGCAGTTGGCAGGTGTAGGTGGCGTCGCCGGGGACTTTCTCCCGCCGTGTGACACCGTCCACCGTGTACGACAGCCGGTGGAAGAGCTGCGGCAGCGCGAAGTTGGTCACCCGCATCTCGCCCCGCGAGCCGGTCACCCGGGCGGACAGTCTGAGCAGGGACGACGACCACAGCGACGCGTGTACGCGGCCGGTCGCGCCGGAGGGGAACGCCAGCTCGGCCGTCATGGCCCGGTCGACGCCGGGGGAGCGGAGCAGGGCGCGGGCCGACGTCACCTCGGGTTCGCCGCCGCCGAGCAGGCGGGCGCAGTGGACGGCGTAACAGCCGGCGTCCATGAGGGCGCCACCCGACAGCGCGAGGTCGTAGCGGATGTCGGAGAAACGGGGCAGCGGGAAGCACATCGCGGTCTCGATCCGGCGCACCTCGCCGATCTGTCCGACGATGGCCCGCATCCGCTCCGCCAGCGGGTGATACCGGTAGTGGAACGCCTCCATGACGACGAGCCCCGCCTTGTCGGCGGCCTCCGCCACCCGCCGGGCCTCCTCGGCGTTCGAGGTGAGCGGTTTCTCGCACAGGACGTGCTTGCCGGCTTCGAGGGCGCGCAGGGTCCATTCCGTGTGCAGCGCGTTCGGCAGCGGGTTGTAGACGGCGTCGACGGCGGGATCGGTCACCAGCGCTTCGTACGAATCGAGCACCCGGGGGATCCTGTGCTTGGCGGCGAACGCGGCGGCCCGGCCGCGGTCGCGTGCCGCCACGGCGGTGACTTCCACGCCGGGCACCAGGCGAGCCGGTTTCACCAGGGCGTTCGGTGTGATGCGGGCAGCGCCGAGGGCTCCGATTCGCATGCGATCATCCTAGGACCCCGCGCTGGGCAGGAGACGTCGCGCTGAGGTCCCGCGGCCTGCACCGGCATCTCGGCGAACCGGTGTGGCCGCGTGCGTGCTCGGCGACTTCGCGGCGGCGTATCCGGCGAATCGGTCCGGTTCCGGCGGCTTGCCGGGATAGGCTGCGTGGCCATGTCGACGCGCTTCGCCTCGCCCGAGATCGCCCTGGGTGGTGAGCCGGACGCGCCGGTCGTACGGGTCGCCGGGACGGTGCGGCGGCCGGGGCGGCCGTCGTCCGGGTCGGTGAGCGCGCTGCTGCGTCATCTGGAGTCCGCCGGTTTTCCCGGCGCTCCCCGGGCGCTGGGCGTCGACGAGCTCGGCCGGCAGGTGCTCACGTACGTCGAGGGCGAGGTGCCGGGGCGGCCCCTCCCGGCGTACGCGATGAGTGAGGCAGCGCTGGTCGCGCTGGCCCGGCTGCTGCGCGAGCTCCACGAGGCCGCCGCGTCGTTCGCGCCGCTGCCCGGCGCGGTGTGGGAACGCGGGTCGAGTCTCGACGACGAGCCTGAGCTGGTTGGCCACTGTGACGTGACCCCGGAGAACGTGGTCTTCCGGCCCTCGCCGTCGCCCGGAAACCCGCTCCTGCCGTACGCGCTGATCGACTTCGCCATGGCGAGGCCGACGACGCGCCTGTTCGACGTGGTCACGACGTTGCGGCACTGGGCGCCGCTGGCCGACCCGGTCGACCGGGAGCCGGTGCAGCGCACGCTGGACGCGGGCGCGCGGATGCGGATCTTCTGCGACGCCTACGGGCTGACGGCCCGCGAGCGGCTCCGGGTCGTCGACGCGTCGAGGATCAGGCTCGGCCGGTCCTACCTCGTCATGCGCGACCGTGCACGCGGGGCGGAGCCGGGGTGGGCCCGCAGGTGGGCGGACGGCGCGGGCGCCCGCATACGAAGGGCCGCCGCCTGGCTGGACGCGAACGAGGACGACCTGCGCGCCCACCTCATGTGAGCCCTGCGGAAGAATGCGGGCGTGGTGCGGATCATGGACAGGGCGACCGCGGCCGGCGTGCTGGTCGGGGCGGCGGTCGACGCGGTGGTGGGCGACCCCAGGCGGGGCCATCCGGTGGCGGCCTTCGGCGCCGCCGCCAGCGCCTTAGAAAAGCGGATATATCGGGACTCACGGGTGACGGGGGCGCTCTTCACCGCCGCCTGCGTCTGCGGGGCGGGGGCCGTCGGCGTGGCGGCCGACCGGTTGACGCGCACCCGTCCGCTCGCCCGTGTGGCCGTCACCGCCGCCGCCACTTGGGCCGTGCTCGGCGGCACCACCCTGGCCCGTGAGGGCGCGGCCATGGCGGCGTCGCTCGAAGCGGGCGACATCGAGGCGGCCCGCGAACGGCTGCCGCACCTGTGCGGCCGGGACCCCTCCGGCCTCGACTCCGCCGAACTGGCCAGGGGAACGGTCGAGTCGATCGCCGAGAACACCTCGGACGCCGTCGTCGGCCCGCTCGTGTGGGGAGCCGTGCTCGGCCTTCCCGGCCTGCTCGGCTACCGCGTGGTGAACACGCTCGACGCGATGGTGGGGCATCGGTCGCCGCGCTACGAGAGGTTCGGCTGGGCCTCGGCGCGGCTCGACGACCTGGCGAATCTCGTGCCCGCCCGGCTGACTGCCCTGCTGACCGTCGCCTTCGCGGGCACGGCGGGCGGCTCGCCCCGCGTGGCGGCGGCCGTGGTGCTCCGGGACGGACACCGGCATCCCAGCCCCAACTCCGGCCGGTGCGAGGCCGCCTTCGCCGGAGCCCTCGGCGTACGGCTCGGCGGCGCCAACGACTACGGCGGCCGGGTCGAGCACCGGCCCGAGCTGGGCGACGGCCCGCGGCCGAGGATCCGGGACATCCGCAGGTCGGTACGACTGGCCCGGGTGGTGTCGCTGGCGGCCGTCGCCCTGTCGGCCACCGTCGCGGCGAAGATGGGCTCCCGGCGCCGGCCCCCGGGAGGCATGATGGGGTCATGACTGCAGTCATGGTCCTTCTGGGTGTCGCGTTCGTCTTCAGCGCCGTCGTCGCACTGTCGGTCGTCACGGTGCTCGTGCGCGCGTCGCGGCGGTCCTGAGGATCGGGCTGACGCTGCCGGGACCGGGAAGCGAACCGCCCGGCAACTGTTCGGGTCCGGGTATGTCCGTGCGGACCCCGGGCCCATCACCATTGCGCCATGACAGCAGTGGTGGAGACCGAGGGACTCACCAAGTTCTACGGTCCTAAACTGGCCCTCGACGATCTCGCGCTCGCCATCAGGCCGGGCGAGGTCTTCGGCTACCTCGGCCCCAACGGCGCGGGCAAGACGACGACGATCCGGCTGCTCCTCGATGTGATCAGGCCGACGTCGGGCCGGGCGACGGTGCTCGGCGCCGGCACCCGCGACGCCCGGATCCGGGCGCGGATCGGGTACCTCCCGGGGGAGCTCGCCCTGGAGGGCAGGGTGCGGGCCCGCGCCTATCTCGACTTCGTCGCCGACGTCAGGGGCGGGGTCAACCGCGGGCGGATCGACGAGCTGGCCGAACGGCTCGACGCCGACCTGTCCGTCCCGATGGGACGGCTCTCCAAGGGCAACAAACAGAAGGTCGGGCTGATCCAGGCGTTCATGCACGAGCCTGAGCTGCTCATCCTCGACGAGCCGACGACCGGTCTCGACCCCCTGGTGCAGCAGGAGTTCCTCTCGATGGTCCGGGAGGCCCGCGCCTCCGGTCACACCGTGCTCATGTCGTCGCACGTGCTGGCCGAGGTCGAGCACGTCGCGGACCGCGTCGGCATCGTGCGGTCCGGCCGCATGGTCGCCGTCGAGGACGTCGCGGCGCTGCGCGAGCGGGCCGTACGCAGGGTGGAGCTCCACTTCGACGCGCCGGTCCCGCGTGAGGCGTTCGAGGGCCTGCCCGGCATCCGGGACCTGACCGTCGAGGGCGCCTCGCTGCGCTGCACGGTCGACGGCCGTCCGGACGCGCTGATCAAGGCCGCGGCCCGGTTCACCGTGGTCCACATGGTCAGCGCGGAGCCCGACCTGGAAGAGATCTTCCTGACCTACTACAGCGAGGAGGAGGCCGCCCATGCCCGCGCTGGTGCGTAAGACCCTGGGGGAGTACGGCCGCGCCCTCGTCGGCTGGACCGTCGGGCTGTCGGCGTTCCTCACGATGTACATCTCGATCTGGTCGAGCATGAAGGACAACCCGGAGGTCTTCACCGAGACGGCGGTGGCGAAGTATCCGGGCGCGCTCAGGGACCTGATGGGCGGCATGGCCGACATCGCGAGCGGCGCGGGCTTCCTTCAGGCGATCGCCTACCAGCTCCTCGGCCCGCTGCTGTTCGTCATGTGCGCCGCGATCCTCGGAAACCGGGCCGTGGCCCGTCCCGAGGAGGCCAGGACGCTGGAGCTCACGCTGACGCTGCCGATCGACCGCAGACGGCTGGTCCTCGACCGCTGGGCGGCCATGCTGCTCGGCCTGCTGGCGGTGGCGCTCGTCACCCTGTGCGTGGTCGCCGTCGCGGGCGGCCTCGCCGGGATGGGCGTGCCGTTCGGCCGGATCCTCGCCGCGCACACCGGACTGTTCCTGCTCGTCCTGTTCTTCGGGACGCTCGCGCTCTGCGTGGGGGCGGCCTTCGGGCGCGGGCAGGCGGCGCTCGCCGTGGTGGGCGTGTGGGGCGTCGCCGGATACGTCGTGGAGACCCTGGGCAGGAACGTCGACGCGATCGCGTGGCTGCGCTGGCTGTCGCCGTTCCACTACTACCTTGACGGCCGCCCCCTCTACCAGGGCTGGCCGGCCGGGGACTACCTTGTCCTGCTGGGCGCGACGGCCGTGCTGCTGGCGACGGCGGTGTTCGCCTTCGAGCGGCGTGACGTAGGGGTGTGATGGACAGCGTTCTCGCTCGGGTGAGCGGGGCGACCGGGGTGCCCGCCGATCTTCTCGGCGGGTACCTCTCCGTGCTGGCGGCCTGCGCCGCGACCGGGCGGCTGCCCGGCCGGGCGGACATCGACGGGCTGCGGGAGAGCGGCGCCCTCGCCGCCGAGCGCGGCGTCCCGCTCCACGTGCTCGCCGACGCCTGCCTGCACGCCGCCGAGATCACCGCGGGCGGCGCGTTCGGCGCCGTGCGGCGGAGCGTCGCGGCCTTCGCCGAGGGATACGAGGAGGCGCAGCGCGCCGCAGTCGTCCGGGAGGACGCGGCCCGCCGCCTGTTCGTCGACGACCTGCTGCGGGGCCGGGCGGACGCCGAGCGGGCCGAGCACTTCGGGCTGCGCCTGGCGGAGGCGTACGTCGTGACCGTGGTCAGGGCCGAGGAGCCGCTCGCCGGGACCGACCCGGTGATCGGGACGGTCGAGCGGGCCCTCGTCGGCCGGTTCGGCTCGCACAACATCCTGGTCGCCGTCAACGACGGGATGCTGGTCTGCGTCTCTCCCGCGTCGCTCACGGCGGCCGGGGGCGAGTTCCTCCACCGGGTGCGGTCGTGCCTGACCTCGTGGCGGGCGGGCGTCGGCCGGGCGCACCCCGGGCCTGGCGGCATCGTCACGTCGCTCCGCGAGGCCGCGAACGCCATCGAACTGGGCGACCGCCTGGGGCTGCGGGCCCAGGTGCTCCGGGCGGCCGACCTGCTCGTCTTCCCCGTGCTGCTCCGCGACCGGGGCGCGATCACCGACCTCGTCTCCACCGTCCTCGGGCCGCTCACCGCCGCGCGCGGCGGGGCCGGGCCGCTGCTGGACACCCTGGAGGCGGTCTTCGCCTCGCAGGGCAACCACACGGCCGCGGCCCGCCGGCTGGGCGTCAGCACGAGGGCGATCACCTACCGGCTGGAGCGGATCCGCAGGCTCACCGGCTTCTCCCCGGCCGACTCCACCCAGCGGTTCACCCTGGAGACCGCCGTGCTGGGCGCCCGGCTGCTGGAGTGGCCGGAGCGGCCGCTGCCCTGAGCCCGGGCGCCCTCCCATGAGGCCCTTCAGGAACCCGTCACGGGATCAGCAGGAGCTTCCCGGTGGTCCGCCGTCCCTCCAGGTCGTCGTGCGCCCGGCCGGCCTCGGCGAGCGGGTAGCGCTCGGAGACGAGCACCTTGAGCGCTCCCGAGGCGACCCAGCCGAGCACGTCGTCGGCCCGGGACACCAGTTCCTCCCGGGTGGCGATGTAGTGGCCGAGCGTGGGCCGGGTGAGGAAGAGCGACCCCGCCGGGTTGAGCCGCTGCGGGTCGAACGGCGGCACGGGACCGCTCGCCGCGCCGTAGAGCGCCAGCATGCCGCGGGGGCGCAGCGAGGCGAGGGAGCCCTCGAAGGTGGCCGCGCCCACGCCGTCGTAGACGACGTGGACCCCGGAACCGGTGATCCGCTTCACTCCCTCGGCGAAGCCGTCGTAGCCGAGCACCTCGTCGGCGCCCGCCTGCCGGGCCAGCTTCTCCTTCTCCGGCGTGGAGACGGTGCCGATCACCCGGGCGCCGCGCATCTTCAGGATCTGCGTCAGCAGCAGCCCCATGCCGCCCGCCGCCGCGTGCACGAGCACGTCGTCGCCCGGCCGTACGGCGTAGGTCGAGTGCGTGAGGTAATGGGCGGTGAGGCCTTGGAGCATCACCGCCGCGGCGAGGTCGGGCGCCAGCCCTTCGGGCAGCCGGATGACCTTGTCCGCGGGCACCACGGCCTTGGTCGCGTACGAACCGGTCCACTGCGCCCAGGCGACCCGGTCGCCCGGGACCACGTCGGCGACGCCGGGGCCGACGGCCGTGACCGTGCCCGCGGCCTCCTCGCCCGGGATGAGAGGGAGCGGCCGCGGGTAGCGGCCCATGCGGTGGTAGACGTCGATGAAGTTCACCCCGCTCGCCGCCACGTCGACCAGCACCTCGCCGGGGCCGGGCTCGGGATCGGGCAACTCCCGGTACTCCAGTACGGAGGAGTCACCATAAGCGGGGACGACGACGGCATGCATGCTGGCTCCCTTTCTGCGGGCGGACCGTTACGCGTGTCTCAACCCCCCTCGCGGCGGCCGTTGTTCCGATCGCCGGGACGGGCGGTGGCGGCCAGGAGGCGCAGCATCGGCAGGTCCACGCGCTCCAGGCTCGGCACCCGCACCATCCTGCCGGAGACCCCCCGGTACGGCGAGCCCACCACGACGACGGCGCATCCGGCGGCCCGGGCCGAGGCGATCCCGGTGGGGCTGTCCTCGACCGCCACGCAGGCGACGGGGTCGACGCCCAGGCGGCGCGCGGCGGCCAGGTAGGGATCGGGGGCGGGCTTGTTCCGCGCGCTGTCGCCGGCCGCCACGGAGAGGCGGAACCGGTCCTCGCCGATCGCTTCGAGCACCAGGTCGACGACCGCCCGGGGAGAGGCGCTGACCAGGCCGGCCGGAATCCCGGCCGCCCGCAGCGCGTCGAGCAGGGCGACGGTGCCGGGGAGCGTCGTCACCCCTCGTTTGACGCGGGCGGTGAACGCGTCGGTCAGCATCGTCGTGACGGCCGCCGGCGGGGGGTCGCCCCCCGCCCGCCGGGACACGTGCTCGGCGGCGTCCTCGGCGGCGAGGCCGAAGAGCACCTCCTGGTCGGCGGCGGGAAGCGGCGCGCCCAGGCCGGACGCGACCTCGGCGCACGCCTCCCACCACAGTCCCTCGGTGTCGACGAGCGTTCCGTCCATGTCGAAGAGGACCGCGGACGGTCCGTCCGCGAGTTCGTCAGGCATCGGACGCGTCAGACGACGTCGGGCTCGGCGACGGCGACGGCGGCCGGCCGCGCCTGGCTTCCGGCCCCGTCCGCCGCGGGCGCCACCAGCACGGGCCGCTCCACCAGCGCGACCCGCACGGGCGTGCCGGGCGCGAGCCGCGCCGAGTCGTGGCCGGGCACGTCGGCCAGCACCTCGGTGCCGTCGGCGAGCTGTACGGTCAGCCGGGCGATCGAGCCGCGGAACGACGACACCATGACCATCGCGCCGCCGTCGGCGTCCGGGGTGACGAGCACCGTCTCCGGCCGGACCAGCACATCGACGTCGCCGGTGGCCGGGGCGTCGCCGTCCACGGGCAGCGTCTGGCCGAGCACGGTCACCCGGCCGTCCGCGGCCCTGCCCCGGATGTGGTTCATCGTGCCGACGAACTCGGCCACGAAGGGAGTCGCGGGCCGGTCGTACAGGGTGGCCGGGGCGGCGACCTGCTCCAGGTGGCCGTCGCGCAGGACGGCGACCCGGTCGGCCATCGACAGGGCCTCCTCCTGGTCGTGCGTGACGAAGATCGTGGTGATGCCGAGGGAGAGCTGCAGCCGCCGGATCTCCTCCCGCAGCGAGACCCGGACCTTGGCGTCGAGCGCCGACAGCGGCTCGTCGAGCAGCAGGACGCGGGGCTCCAGGGCGATCGCGCGGGCCAGGGCGACCCGCTGCTGCTGGCCGCCGGACAGCTGGTGCGGGTAGCGGCCCCCTATCTGAGGCAGGCCGATGAGCTCGAGCAGCTCCTGCGCCCGCTCGTGCCGCCGGGCCGCCGCCACCTTGCGCACCCGCATGCCAAACGAGATGTTGTCGCGGATGTTCAGGTTGGGGAACAGACTGTAGGACTGGAACACCATTCCCGCGTCCCGGCGATTGGCCGGCACGTGGGTGATGTCCTTGCCGTCGACGAGGACCTGGCCCTCGTCGGGATGCTCGAATCCGGCCAGGCAGCGCAGCGCGGTGGTCTTGCCGCAGCCCGAGGGGCCGAGCAGCGCGATCAGCTCGCCCGGCTCCACGGTCAGGTTCAGGTTGTCGAGGGCGACCGTCGCGCCGAACCGGCGCCGCAGCCCGCGGAACTCGACCCGGGCCCCGTTCATGAACCACTCCTTTGCCTCGCACCGGCGGAGGACAGCAGGAGCAGCAGCAGCCAGGTGATCAGCAGGCTGAACACCGAGACGGCCACGGACACCTGCGCCTGCGAGCCGGAGATCGTGTAGATCCAGACGGGGAAGGTCTGGAAGCTGAGCAGCTGGGCGATGGTGAACTCGCCGAGCACCAGGGCCAGCGTGAGGAAGCCGGCGCTGGCGAGGCCGGACCGGAGATTGGGGATGATCACCCGGAAGACGACGTGCGGCCACGACGCCCCCAGGTTGCGCGCCGCCTCGGACAGCGTCCGCACGTCGATGGCGCCGAGCCCCGCGTCCAGCGACCGGTAGACGAACGGCAGCGCCAGCACGACGTACGCGAAGACGAGCACCAGCGGGAAGTCGGGGTTCTGCACCGCGATGATCGTCTGGTAGAAGGGCGTGCTGGCCAGGTAGTCGGGGCCCCAGCGCAGCACGGTGCTGATGCCGGCCACGAACGTGATCGGCGGCACGACGAGCGGCAGCGTGCACACCACTTCGAGCGGCGTCCGCAGGCGCGGCGCGGCGAGCCGTACCGCGATCATCGCCGGCAGGGTCAGCACCAGGACGAGCGCGATGGTGACCAGGCCGAGCCCGAGGGAGAGCAGCAGGCTCCGGCCGAAGCCCTCGGCCGAGAAGATCTGCCCGTACGCGTCGAGCGTGAAGCCCGTGCTCGGGTCGTCGACCGTGAAGACGAACGACGCGAGCAGCGGCACCACGAAGTAGAGCGCGGCGACGACGAGGACCACGCCCCGCCACACCCTGGGCCTGCGGGGACGGCCCTTCGCGGGCGGCGCGGCGGCCGGCGCGACGGACGGGGTCACCGTAGCCATCGGGCACTCCTCTTCTGGAGCGGGAGGTAGACCGCCATGACCAGGCCGGCGATCACGATCATGTCGAGGCTGAGGGCGAGGGCCACGTTCTCGTGGCCGATGAGCACGTTGCCGCTCAGGGCCGCGTCGATCTGCAGCGTGACCAGCGGCACGCTGCCGCCGACCATCGCCTTGGCGGTCGCGTAGGCCGCGAACGAACCGCCGAACAGCAGCACGAACCCGCCGAGCAGCGTCGGCGCCAGCACCGGAACGCCGACGTACCGCCAGAACTGCCAGGTGTTGGCCCCGTTGTTCTGCGCGGCCTCGCGCCACTGCGGCCGCAGGCCGTCGAGCGCGGGGACGACGGTCAGCACCATCAGCGGGATGGAGAAGTAGAGGTAGACGAGGGTGAGTCCCCAGAAGTTGTAGAGGTTCCACCCGTGGTCGGACAGGCCGAACGCCTGGGTGACAACCCCCGAGTTGCCCAGGGTGGCGATCCAGGCGAACGCCAGCGGCACGCCGCCGAAGTTCGCCAGGACACCCGAGGCCGTCAGGACGGCCTCCCGCAGGGCCCGGAACCGCGACGTCACGATCGCCTGCGCGAGGAACGTGCCGAGCACGCCGCCGGCCACGGCGACCACCGCGGAGATCTTCACGCTGCCGAGCAGGGCGGTGAGGTACGCCCCCTGGAGGGACTCGGTGAGGTTCGCGGCGCTCACCGAGCCGTCGCGGGTGAACGTGCCGCCGAGAAGCACAAGCAGCGGCACGCCGAAGATCAGGGCGATGAAGGCCAGCAGCGGCACGGCCGCGAGCCAGCCCTTCGATCGCGTACGGTTTCCGGTCACCGGGTCAGCCCGCCACCGCCGCGCTCCACCCGGTCGCCAGGACCTGCTTGGCCTTGTCGACCTGGGCCGGAGTCGGGAAGGTGGGGGTGCCGTCGACCTTGGGGAGCTGCTCGACCATCGCGGCGTCGGCGGTGCCGTCCTGCTGCATCGCGGGGAGCAGCACGGGGCGGGCGTAGCCCTTCAGCCACAGGTTCTGGCCCTCGGCGCTGTAGAGGAACTCCTGCCAGAGCCGGGCGGCGGCCGGGTGGGGGGCGTACTTGCTCACGGCCTGGGAGTAGAAGTTGGCGTACTGGCCGTCGGAGGGGATGGCGATCTTCCAGTCCACGCCCTTGGTGGAGAACTCCTTGGCGTAGCTGGCCTGCAGGTAGTCCCAGTCGATCGTGATGGGCGTCTCGCCCTTCTCGACCGTGGCGGGGGTGGCCTCGACCGGGGTGAAGTTGCCGTTGCCCTTGAGCTTCTTGAAGAAGTCGATGCCGGGCTGGATGTCGTCGAACGAGCCCTGGTTGGCCAGCGACGCGGCGTACACGCCGGCGAACGCGGCGCCCGCCTTGGTCGGGTCGCCGTTCAGCGCGACCTTGCCCTTGTACTCGGGCTTGAGCAGGTCGGCGAAGCTCTGCGGGCACTCCTTGACGCGCTTGGCGTCGCAGCCGATGGAGATGTAGCCGCCGTAGTCGTAGACCCAGGCGCCGGACGCGTCCTTCTGACCGTCGGGGATCTTGTCCCAGCTCTGCACCTTGTACGGCGCGAACAGGCCCTCCTGGGCGCCGCTGAGGGCGAAGGCGCTGCCGAGGTCGAGGACGTCGGGGGCGCGGCCTTGGCCCTTGAGGGTCTTGACGGCGTTGATCTCGTCCTGGCTGGAGCCGTCGGGGTTGTCGCTGGTGATCTTGATGCCGTACTTGTCGCCGAAGGCCTTGATGATCTCGCCGTAGTTCGCCCAGTCCGGGGGCAGGGCGATGACGTTGAGCTGGCCCTCCTTCTTGGCGGCCTCGACCAGCTTGTCCAGGCCGCCGAAGTCCTGGGCGGAGGTGGCCGTGGCGGCCTTGTCGGCGGTCGAGCCGGAGGAGGCGCCGCCGGTGGCGGTGTCGGGGGCCGCGCCGCACGCCGCGAGAGCGGAGGTGGCTATTGTGAGCGCGGCCACGAGGCCGACGGTACGTGTGGACATGGGGTCCTCCCACTGAGTGCGTGGATCGAACTTAAGCGAACTTGTACAAACAAGCCAGACCAAGTAAGCCGCATATCCATGTCGATAAAGTGAACGGACGGGTTCCATGGCGATGGCGCGCTATGAACAGATCGCGGGCGACCTGCGGGATGCCATCGTGCGCGGCGAATACGCGATCGGGGCGCAACTGCCCAGTGAAGCCGAGCTTGCCGACAGGTACGGGGCCGCGCGCGGCACGATCCGGCAGGCGGTCGCGGTACTCGTCAACGAGGGACTCGTGGGGTCGCGACAGGGGGCGCGGCGCATCGTTCTGGGCAGTGAACGGAGCCAGAGTTTCGCCGAGTTGCACAGTTTCGCGCAGTGGGCGCGCTCGATGGGCTACCGGGCCAGCGGCGCGGTGGTGCGGTCGGACCGCCGTCCCTGCACCCAGTCGGAGGCCGCCCGGCTGTCGCTGACGCCGGGGGAGGAGGTGCTCACCGTGCTGCGGCTGCGCCGGCTCGACGGCGAGCCGGTCCTCCTCGAACGCACGGTCTACGCCGGCTGGATCGCCCCCGCCGTGGAACGGCTCGACCCCTCGTGCGAGTCGGTCACCCAGGAACTGTACGACGCCGTCGGGCTCGTCTTCGCGTACGGCGAGCACCTGATCGACGCGGTCGCGGCCGGGAGCGAGGACGCCCGCCTGCTCGGCGTCCGCAGGGGCAGCCCGCTGCTGCGCCAGCGGCGGACGACGACGAGCCAGGAGGGCCGGCCGGTCGAGTGCTCGGACGACCGCTACCGGGCCGGCAGCGTGGCCTTCAGCATCCGCAACTCGACGTCCACCAACCCCCTGGTCCGGCGGACCGGCGACTGACCTCGCGCCGGACGCCCGGCCCGGATCCACGCTGACCTGGCAAATTTCCCGATGGCGACTTGCGTTCGATCTCCTGGGAACGTATGTTCGAAGTAGCGGCTTTTCTGCCCGAAACATCCGCCCGTCTTCCCCCGGGTGGCACGTAGCCACAGGGAGAAGGGGTCTTGAGCAGACTTTACGGCGAGCCGATCGAGGTGTGGGTCCGGGACGGCCGGCCGGCTCAGTTCGTCTGGCGTGACCGGCTCTACACCGTCCGCGAGGTCCAGGATCACTGGGTGGTCGTCCGCGAGTGGTGGAAGACCTCCGACGCCGATCCGGGGGAGCGGCGCTTCTGGCGCGTCGAGGCGGCGGCGGGCAGGCAGGTCGGCACCTACGAACTGCGATTCGACACCGCCGCCGACGGCTGGCTCCTGCTGAGGGCGTGGGACTGATGGGAACGCTCCAGGGTCCCTCTCCGGCCGGTGCGGCGGGGAGGAGGGGCTGATGGCCTCCTTCGTCCATCTGCACACGGCCTCCGCCTTCTCTCTCCGGTACGGCACCGCGTTTCCCGGCGCGCTGGCCGGCCGGGCGGCCGAGCACGGCATGGACATGCTCGCGCTGACCGACCGCGACGGCCTGTACGGCGCGATCAAGCACATCCGGGCATGCCACGAGCGGGGGATCGCGCCCGTCGTCGGCGTCGACCTCGCCCTGGACGGCGGCCCGGCGAGCCGCGGGAGGCGGGCCGACCCCGCCCGGATCGTCGTGCTCGCCCGCTCCGGCGGCTGGGCCGCGCTGTGCCGGCTCGTCACGGCCGCCCACCACGCGGGGGAGCGCGGGGAGCCGCACGTCACACCGGGGATGGTGTCCGAACACGCGACGGGCCCGGACGGCGAGCCGGCGCTCACGGTCATGCTCGGCCCGCGGTCCGGCGTGGGCCGCGCGGTGGCCGAGCGCCGTGACGACCAGGCGCGCGCCCTTCTCGCCGCCTGGCGTTCCGTCGTGCCCGACCTCCTCGTCGAGGTGGTGGACCTGTACGGCTACCGCGACGCGAACATCGCCGTGCGCATGCTGGGCCTGGCCGCCTCCATGGGCGTGCCCGCCGTGCTGACCAACGCCGTCCGCTACCTCGACGCGGCCGACCACCAGGTGGGCAACGTGCTCGACGCGGCGCGCAAGCTCGTCCCCCTCGACGGACGGCACCTGGAACACCCGACCGCCCACGCGTACCTGAAGGACGGCGCGGAGATGGCCCGCGTCGCGTCGCGGATCTGCGGCGGCGACGCGGAACGGGCGGCCCTGCTGCTGGCCGAGACCCGCCGGGCGGCGGAGCGGTGCGCGCTCGACCCGGTCGAGATCGTCCCGCTCCTCGACCCGGAGGACCCCCGGCTCCACCTCCCGGAGATCGGCGAGGACCCCGTGCCGCTGCTGCGTCACCGGTGTGAGGACGGGCTGGCACGCCGGGGGCTGGAGCGGTCGGAGGAGGCGAGGAGCCGCCTCGCGGCCGAGCTCACGATCATCGAGCGGAAGCGGCTTTCCGGCTACTTCGTCACAGTCGCCGGCATCACGGACATGATCCGCTCGATGGGCGTGCGCTGCGCGATCCGCGGTTCAGGGGCCGGCAGCCTGGTGAACTATCTCACCGGCATCGGCGAGGTGAACCCGCTCGAACACGGCCTGCTGATGGAGCGGTTCCTCTCGGAGGGCCGCCGCGGGCTGCCCGACATCGACGTCGACGTGGAGTCCGCCCGCCGCCTCGACTGCTACCGCGCCATCCTCGACCGGTACGGCGAGGCCCGCGTGGCCTGCGTGTCCATGATGGAGACCTACCGGGCGCGTAGCGCCATCCGCGACGTCGGGGCGGCGATGGGCCTGCCTCCACACGAGATCGACGTCATCGCCAAGGCGTTCCCCCACGTGCGGGCCAGGCAGATCGGGGCGGCCCTGACCGACCTGCCGGAGCTGCGCGCCAGCGGCCTGAACGACCGCTCGCTGGAGACGGTGTTCCGGCTGGCGGAGCGGCTCGACGGGCTGCCCAGGCACGTCGCGCTGCACCCGTGCGGCGTGCTCGTGGGCAACTCCTCGCTGCGCGACCGCACGCCCGTCGAACGGAGCCTGCTCGACTTCCCGATGTCGCAGTTCGACAAGGACGACGTCGAGGAGGCCGGCCTGCTCAAGCTCGACGTGCTCGGCGTGCGCATGCAGTCCGCGCTGGCCTACTCGCTGCGGGAGATCGAGCGGGTCGACGGGCTGCGGATCGACCTGGAGGCCGTGCCGCACGACGATCCCGCCACCTACGACCTCATCCGCGTCGCCCGGACGCTCGGCTGCTTCCAGATCGAGTCGCCCGGCCAGCGGGAACTGGTCGCCAAGCTGGAGCCCCGCACGATGCACGACCTGATCGTGGACATCTCGCTGTTCCGGCCCGGTCCGGTCAACTCCGACATGGTCACGCCCTACCTGGAGGCCAGGCACGGATTCCGGGAGGCGCGCTACCCGCACGAGGCCCTGCGGGACGCGCTGCGGGAGACCAACGGGGTGGTCGTCTTCCACGAGCAGGTCCTCAGGGTCATCGACGTCATGACCGGTTCCGGCCTGTCGGAGGCGGAGCGGGCCCGCCGCGGCCTCGGGTCGCCGGAGGGCCGGGAGGCGGTGCGGGCCTGGTTCGTGCCGCTCGCCCGCGCGCGGGGGTTCCCCGAACCGACCGTCGAGCAGGCGTGGCACGTGCTCGACGCGTTCGGCGGCTTCGGGTTCTGCAAGGCCCACGCGGCGGCGTTCGCGCTGCCCACCTACCAGTCGGCCTGGCTGAAGCGACACCACGCCGCGGCGTTCTTCGCCGGCGTGCTCACCCACGAGCCGGGGATGTACCCCAACCGGGTGATCCTCGACGAGGCCCGCCAGTGCGGCGTCGAGGTCCTGTCCCTGGACGTCAACCACTCGGGGGAACACTGGCTGGTCGAACGGACCGGCCCGGTCCCGGAGCCCAGCCCGGACGGGCCGCGGGTCGCCGAGCTCGGCCGCGGGTACGGCCTGCGGGTGCCGTTCTCGGCGGTCAAGGGGGTCAGCGACGCCGAGGTCGCCCGGATGGTCGAGGGGCGGCCGTACACCTCGCTCGCGGACTTCTGGGAGCGGGCCCGGCCGTCCCGGCCGGTGGCCGAGCGGATCGTGGAGGTCGGCGGGTTCGACGCGCTGCACGGCCTGCGCCCGGGCGAGCCGCGGTGGCGGCCGGGGGAGCTGACGCGGCGCGACCTGATCGCCCAGATCGGCACGCTCGACCGCGGCGCCGCGGGCGCGGCGGGGCAGCTGCCGATGGCGTTCACCGAGCGGGTGACGCCGGGGGAGCTGCCGGAGATGACCGAGGCCGAGGCCGTCGAGGCCGAGCTGGCCGTCCTCGGCATGGACGTCAGCCGGCACGTGATCTCCTTCCACGACGAGTTGCTCGACGCCATCGGCGTGACCAGGGCGAAAGACCTGCTCAGCCGGCGGAACGGCGCGGAGATCCTGGTCGCCGGGGTGAAGGTGGCCACCCAGACGCCCGCCGTCCGGTCGGGGCAGCGAGTCATCTTCACCACGCTCGACGACTCCACAGGACCGGTCGACCTGACGTTCTTCGAGTCGGTGCAGGGCCACACCGCGGCCACCGTCTTCGGGTCGTGGCTGCTGGTCGCGCGGGGCGTGGTCCGGCGCACCGGGGGACGGGCCGTCTCGCTGCGGGCCCTGCACTGCTGGGACCTGGTCGCGCTCGACCGGCTCTGGCGCGACCGCGGTCTCGACGCCGTCCGCGCCGTGCTGGACGAGAGGCCCGCGCCCGGCGCCGGGGTGGGCGGGCGGCCCCTGGAGTACGGCAACGGCTACCGGCTGTCGCCCTACTCCGACAACGGGGCGCCGCCCGCGGCGCGGGAGGGCCGGTTCCTGGCGGGTTCGGGAGAGCCCCACCGCCGGCTCTGGCACGCCAGTGCGGGAAGCTCGGGCCCGCCCCCGGGCCGCTGACGGCCGCGGTCACCGGCGGCCGCCTCCGGCCCGCGCCGGACGGCGGCCGCGTGGGCCGCGTGGGCGACGCGGGCCACCGTGACCTCGCGTACGGTGGCCGCGCACAGAAGGGCGGCGACGGCCAGCGTCACGACCTCGGGGACGCCGACCCCGACCAGGCCGCCGTCGCCGGGACGGCCCGCCACGGTGGCGAGCGCGGCGAGGGTGGCGAGCCACCAGCAGCCGAGCAGCACGAGCCACCGGGACCGGTCGCGCGTCCCGCCCGCCTCCCGCCAGGCGCGGTCGGCGATGAGCGGCGGAGCCACCAGGTTGACCCCGGGGACGAGCCACGCAGCGGTCAGCGCGATGCCCGGGACGTCCGGCCGCACCCGGCGCAGCCAGGTGAGGTAGGCCAGCGCGCAGGCGGCGGTCGCCGCGACCACGACGAGGATCAGCAGGGCGAACGCGGTCGCGGCCCCGGCCACCTCGCGGGCGGCGGGGGCGTGCGGGTCGCCGCCGAAGGCCGCCACCTGCCGGACCAGCCGGCGGCCCCGGGTCTCCTCGAACACGGCCAGCGCGACCACCGAGGCCATCTGCGCAGACAGGCCCGCGTAGACACCGGCGGCCGCCCTGCTCACCTCTGCCGACGTCGGCCGCATGCGTCACTCCCCCAAAGCCCGCGGACACTGCAATCACTCTTATCCCGTCCGCGACGTCGCTAATCAGGCCCCGGCCGGCTCGCCGAGCCGCATCACTCTCCTGGGACGTCGCCGGGCGGGTAGACGCGGGCGAGGTGCGCGGCGATCGCGGCGGCGGCCCCAGGGGCGTCGCCCGCGCCGATGGCCGCGTGGATGCGCCGATGATCCGCCTGCAGACCGGAGGTGCCGCCCAGCCGGGCCACCGCGTCGACGGCGTAGCGGTGCACCGCCCCGCGGACCGCCTCCATGATCGCCACGATCAGCCGGTTGCCCGACGCGGCGGCGATCGCCAGGTGGAACGCGACGTCGTGCGCGACGAACTCCCCGGGGCCGGTCGCGGCGTCCATGCCCGCAAGGGCGGCGGCCATCTCCGCGAGGCCCTCCCCCGACCGGGCCGCGTGCTCGGCCGACCACTGCTCCACCATCAGCCGCAGGTCGACCACCTCGCGCAGCGACAGCGTGGCGAGGCCGAGGTGCAGCCGGAGCAGGCCCGCGAGCGCGCCCGCGGGGCGTGAGGTCAGCACGGCTCCCGCGTCCGGTCCCCGGCCGGCCTGCGACGAGACGACCCCGAGCGTCTCCAGCACGCGCAGCGCCTCACGGACCGACGACCGGCCGACGTTGAGCTGCTCGGCGAGCTGACGTTCCCCGGGAAGCCGGTCGCCCACGGTCAGCCCGTCGGCCGCGATGCGCTCCTCGATCCGGGCGAGGACCTCCTCGAAGGCGCGCGGGCGCCCGCCCTGTCGGGCCGGGGCCCGGTCATCGACGCTCATGCGATCCTCCGGCGCCCGCCCGTGGTCCGGGAGACGGGCCGCGATGTATGGTCTGACCATATTTGGTCTGACCATACAGGAGGGCAGCGTGCGGGTCGCCCTGTTCATCACCTGCGTCAACGACACCCTGTTTCCGGGCACCGGCCGGGCGGTCGTGACGCTGCTGCGCCGGCTGGGGGTGGACGTGGACTTCCCCGCGGCCCAGACCTGCTGCGGGCAGATGCACGTCAACACCGGCTACCGCGACGAGGGGGCGCGGCTGGCGCACCACACGATCGCCGCCTTCAGTGGGTACGACGCGGTGGTGGTGCCGTCGGGCTCCTGCGCCGCGATGGTGCGGGAGCAGTACCCGCGCCTGCCCGGCCCGCCCGGTTTCGCCGCGGCCGTGGCGGAGACGACGCCGCGGGTGCACGAGCTGACCGAGTTCCTGGTCGACGTGCTCGGCGTGACCGACGTGGGCGCCTACTTCCCGCACCGGGTCACCTATCACCCGACCTGCCACTCGCTGCGCGGGCTCCACCTCGGCGACCGTCCCCTGAGGCTGCTGCGGAAGGTACGGGGCCTGGAGCTGGTGCCGTTGCCGAACGAGGAGGAGTGCTGTGGCTTCGGGGGGACCTTCGCGGTGAAGAACGCCGACGTCTCGGCCGCGATGTGCGCCGACAAGGTGCGCGCCGTCCTGGACACCGGCGCCGAGGTGCTGTGCGCCGCGGACAACTCCTGCCTGACGCACATCGGCGGCACACTCGGCCGGCAGAAGACCGGGGTGCGCGTGATGCACCTCGCCGAGATCCTCGCCGCGACCGAACCCGTGACCGGAGCCGCCGGCGTCGCGCGCGGCGGGCGAGGGGGTGCCGCGTGACCAGGACGTTCCTCGGCCTTCCCGGCCCCCGGCCCGGGGCCGCGGGCGAGGGCTTCCCCGCCCGCGCGGCCCGCGCCGTACGGGACTCGCAGCTCAGGTTCAACCTGCGCAAGGCGACCCGGACGATCCGGGCCAGGCGGGCGGGCGTGGTGAGCGAGCTCCCCGACTGGGCGGAGCTGCGCCGGGCGGGCAAGGCGATCAAGGACCACACGCTGCGCAACCTGGACGCCTACCTGCTCCAGCTGGAGGAGGCGGTGACCCGCGCGGGCGGCCACGTCCACTGGGCCGCCGACGCCGCCGAGGCCAACAGGATCGTCGCCGGGCTGGTCAGGGCCACCGGCGAGACCGAGGTGGTCAAGGTCAAGTCGATGGTCACCCAGGAGACCGGGCTCAACGAGGCCCTGCTCGCCGAGGGCATCACGGCGTACGAGACCGACCTGGCCGAGCTCATCGTGCAGCTGGGCGACGACCGGCCCTCGCACATCCTCGTCCCCGCGATTCATCGCAACCGCGCCGAGATCCGGGAGGTCTTCGCCGGGCGCATGGCGGGCTGGGGCCGTCCCGCCCCGGAGGACCTGACCGACGACCCGCCCGCGCTCGCCGAGGCGGCCCGGGTGCACCTGCGCGAACGGTTCCTCGCCACCAAGGTCGCCATCTCGGGGGCCAACTTCGCGGTCGCCGAGACGGGCACGATGGTGGTGCTGGAGTCGGAGGGCAACGGCCGGATGTGCCTGACCCTGCCCGAGACCCTCATCACCGTCGTCGGCATAGAGAAGCTGGTGCCCACCTGGCGTGACCTGGAGGTCTTCCTCCAGCTCCTGCCGAGGAGCTCCACCGGCGAGCGGATGAACCCGTACACCTCGATGTGGACGGGCGCGACGGAGGGCCAGGAGTTCCATCTCGTGCTGCTCGACAACGGGAGGACCGGCGTCCTCGCCGACGAGACGGGCCGCCAGGCGCTGCGCTGCATCCGCTGCTCGGCGTGCCTCAATGTCTGTCCCGTGTACGAACGGGTGGGCGGCCACGCGTACGGATCGGTCTATCCAGGGCCGATCGGGGCGATCCTGACTCCCCAGCTCCACGGCATGGAGTCGGAGCTCGAACGGTCGCTGCCGTACGCGTCCTCGCTGTGCGGGGCCTGTTACGAGGTCTGCCCGGTGGCCATCGACATCCCCGCGGTCCTGGTCCACCTGAGGGCCAAAACCCGTCACCCGGTGGCGGAGCGGGCCGGGATGGCCGCGGCGGGCTGGGTGCTCGAACGGTCCGGGCGGCTCGCCCGGATGCAGCGGCTCGGCGGCCGGCTGCGGCGGCTGGCCCCTGAACGGCTGCCCGGCCCGATGGGGGGCTGGAGTGACACGAGAGACGTCCCCGAGCTGCCCGCGGAGTCGTTCCGCGCGTGGTGGGAGCGCACGGACGGAGGCCGCCGATGAGTTCGCGGGAGCGCATCCTCGCCCGGATCCGCGCCGCCGTCGCGGGAGCGCCGGACGTCGAGATCCCGCGCGCCTACCGCGGCGCCGGCGACCTTCCGGACACCGGGCTCGTGGACCTGTTCGCCCGGCGCGTGGGGGACTACCGGGCGGTCGTGCACGTCGTGCCCGAGACCGGGGCGGCGGAGCGGATCTCCGCGTCCCTCACGGCGCGGGGCGCCCGGCGGATCGTCGTTCCCGGCGGCTTCCCCGAGCCGTGGCCGTCCGTGCCCGGCGTCGAGCTGATGACGGACGGCCCCGGACTGGGCGCGGCCGAGCTCGACACGGTGGACGGCGTGCTCACCACCTGCGCGGTCGCCGTCGCGGAGACCGGGACGATCGTCCTGGACGCCGGCCCCGGACAGGGCCGCCGCGCTCTCACGCTCGTGCCCGACTACCACCTGTGCGTCGTGCGGGCGGACCAGATCGTCGCCGGGGTGCCCGACGCCGTCGCCCGTCTCGTCCCCGATCGGCCGCTGACCTGGATCAGCGGCCCCTCCGCGACGAGCGACATCGAGCTCAACCGGATCGAGGGGGTGCACGGCCCCCGCACGCTGGAGGTGCTCGTCGTCACCTAGCCCCGCCCCTCCGGCTCCGCGAGCCGTGCATGTCGCGTGCATGTCACTGCGCATGTCACCGTCCCGCTGGATGTTCGTAACCTCGCCTCCCGATTAGGGTCACTGTGGTGCCCCGCCCATTTCACGGAGTGACGAGTGTTCGACGAGCGACTGACGATCATCACGGAACGGCTGGTCCTGCGGCCGTTCGGCAAGGGTGACGCCGGCCGGGTGCGGGCCGTCATCGCCGCGGGCGCGCAGCCGACGGCGCTGCCGCCGGGATCGCCCGGCCATCCCGCGGGGATCGGCCAGTGGCTCTCGAACGGCGTGCACGAGCTGTGGCGCTCGGGGCAGGGCATCCACCTGGCGATGGAGACCGCGGACGGCATCATCGGGTCGATCAGCCTGTTCAAGGCGCAGTGGGGCATGGGCATCGCCGAGGTCGGGTACGGCGTGCACCCGGCGCATCGCGGGCGGGGTTACGCCACCGAGGCCGTACGAGGACTCACCGCGCGCCTGCTCGGCGAAGGGGTGCTCCGGCGGGTCGAGCTGCGGGCGAACGCCGACAACGTGGCCTCCATCCGGGTCGCGGAGAAGGCCGGGTTCGTCCGCGAGGGGCTGCTGCGCGGCGCGGGCTTCGAAGACGACGGCCCGCACGACCTGGTCGTCTTCGGCCTGCTCAAGGACGACACGGGCGGCGGCGAGCGGCGACGCCTGGAGAGCGACCGCCTGATCCTGCGCCCGTACGCCCGGCGCGACGCCTTCGACATCGTGGACGCCGTGCGCGACGACCCCGAGATCGCCCGCTGGATGACCTGGGCGGAGGGGTACACGCTGGAGCGGGCCCTGGAATGGGTCACCCGGCTCGCGCACAATGTGGGGCCGGGCTATGGTGGCAACTTCGCGATCCAGCCGAGGGACGGGGGACGCCTCGCGGGCGCGATAGGGGTGCAACGGGAGGACCACGAGCGTGGGGACGCCGAGCTGGGGTACTGGATCGCGCCGTGGGCACGACGGCAGGGGTACGCCGCCGAGGCGACCAGGATGGTCACCGCCTACCTCTTCGGCATGGGTTTCCACCGCGTCCACCTGCTGGTCGCGCGGGGAAACCTGGCCAGCCAGGCCGTCGCGAGGCGGGCCGGGTTCATCGAGGAGGGCATCCTGCGGCAGGCGCTGCCCGTGCCGGGAGGGCGGGCCGACGCCATCCTGTTCGGCATCCTCAACGGGGAAATTTCATGGCAATAGGTAAAGAATTCCCCCGCATGTGGGCTGACGGGTCAAGAGAAGCCCATCATTGGGCGCACGAGGTTATCCTCACTGGCCGGATCCGGCATCCGCACGGCAAGGGCATGGGAGATCAGGTAGATGAAACCGCCGCTGCTACTCATCGGTCACGGCACGCACGATGAGACCGGCGTGGCCGAGTTCGGCAGGTTCGTACACCGCCTCCGCTGCCGTCTCGACGGCCTCCCCGCCGAGGTGAGCGGCGGCTTCATCACGAACGCCCGGCCGCCGCTCGGCGAATCGATCGCGTCCCTGATCGCCCGGGGGCACCACCACATGGTGGCCGTGCCGCTGAGCCTCACCGGCGACCGCAGGGCGCTCGGCGACGTGCCCGGCACGATGGCGCTCGAACAGGAGCGGCATCCGACCCTCGAATACGACCTGGGCCGCTCGCTCGGCCCGGACCCCCGCGTCCTGCGGCTCCTCGCCGAGCGGCTCGCCGACGCCAGGGCCGAGATGCCGCGGCTGGTCACCGACGAGCCGCCCGCCGACATCGCGCCGGGGGAGACCGCCGTCGTGCTCGTCGGCCACGGCTCGACCGATCCCGCCGTGAACGCCGAGGTCCACCGGGTCTCCCGGCTGTTCTGGGAGACCCACGTCCCCGACCTGCTCACGGTCGAGACCGCCTACGTCTCGCACGCCCGCCCGGGTGTCCCCGGCGGCCTGGAGCGCTGCCGCAGGCTCGGCGCCAAGCGCGTCATCGTGCTGCCGTACGTCCTGTTCGCCGGGGGTGTGCTCGAACGGATCTGGGCCCAGGCGCTCGCCTACGGCGCCAACCACGAGGGCCTCGACATCCGGTGCGCCGAGGTCATCGGCGACTGCGAGGGCCTGGCCGACGTGGTCATCGACAGGTATGAGGAGGCGCTGGCCGGGTCGGGCGAGTCGTCCGTGTCCGCCCTCCACCGCGTTCACTCCGCCGTCCCCTGCGTCGTACCGGCGGCTGACGGGGGAGCCGTACGCGGTCCCTGGCGCGGCGCCGGCCTGGCCGCCGGTCCGAGCGACGAGGAGACCGACCTGGACGCCGACCTCGACGCGGAGTTGGACGTCGAGCTGGACGCTGAACTCGACGCCGACCTGGACGCGGAGTTGGACGTCGAGCTGGACGCTGAACTCGACGCCGACCTGGACGCGGAGTTCGAGGCCGATCTGGAGTCCGAGTTCGAGGCGGACCCCGGCACGCTTCCCGGCACCCACCCCAGCGCGGTCTGAAGGAGCGCACGTTGGACCCCCTGCACCCCCTGCGGCAGACGATCGACGCCGTCGTCCCCATCGATCCGGGCGCGATGGCCCAGGCCCGCGAACACCAGGACCGGCTGACGAAGCCGCGCGGCTCGCTGGGCGTCCTCGAAGACGTCGCCGTGCGGCTGGCCGGGATCGCCGGGGCGTGCCCGCCGCCCCTGCCGACGCCCGTCGCGCTGGCCGTCTTCGCGGCCGATCACGGCGTGCACGCGCAGGGCGTCTCGCCGTGGCCCCAGGAGGTCACCGCGCAGATGGTGGCCAACTTCACGGCGGGAGGGGCGGTCGCCAACGCGTTCGCCGCGCAGGTCGGGGCGTCCCTGACCGTCGTCGACGTGGGCGTCGCATCCGACCTGCCGCCCGCGCCCGGTCTGCTCTCCCGCAAGGTCGCGTACGGCACGGCCGACCTGTCCGAGGGCCCGGCGATGACCGGCGAGCAGGCCGCCGAGGCCCTCGCCGCCGGAGTGCGGGTGGCCGCCGACCTGGTCGCCTCGGGCAACCGGTGTCTGGTCACCGGTGACATGGGCATCGCCAACACCACCGCGTCCGCCGCGCTGATCAGCGTGTTCACCGGCCGGGACGCCGCCGCCGTCACCGGTCGCGGCACCGGCGTCGACGACGCCATGTACCACCACAAGATCGACGTCGTACAGCGCGCTCTGCGGGTCAACGGCCTGGAAGGCGCCGTACCCGAGGGCCCTGAGGCGGCCGTACGGGCGCTCGCCGCGGTCGGCGGGCTGGAGCACGCCGCGATCGCCGGGTTCGTCCTCGGCGCGGCGGCGGCCCGGGTGCCGGTCATCCTCGACGGGGTGATCGCCGGGTCGGCCGCCCTGGCGGCCGCGGCGATCGCGCCCGACGCGATCGGCTACTGCGTGGCCGGGCACCGGTCGGCGGAGCCGGGACACGCCGTGGCCCTCGCCCACCTGGGGCTCCGTCCCCTCGTCGACCTGGAGCTCAGGCTCGGGGAGGGCACCGGCGGGCTGCTCGCCCACCCGATCGTCACCGCCGCCGCCCGGGTGATGCACGACGTCGCCACCTTCGATTCGGCCGGAGTGGCGGACAAGGACGCCTGACGGCCGGGCCCCGGCCCCGCGATAAGTCTCGTCTGGTGAATGTTCCGCGAGCCCACCGGGTAGGTTTGCCTCCTAACAGTGCAGGCTTGACGCATTAGGGAGACAGGGGTCATGGCGCCCTACCTGCTTGGCCTCCGCCTTGACGGCCGTCGTGTTCTCGTCGTCGGGGGAGGCCGTGTCGCCCAGCGCCGCGTGCCGGCCCTGCTCGACGCGGGAGCCTCCGTGACTCTCGTCTCGCCGGGCGTCACCCCGGCGCTCGACGATCTCATCGCCGCGGGCCGGGTGACCTGGGAACGCCGGCCGTACCGGGTGGGTGACTGCGACGGCGCCTGGCTCGTGCACGCCTGCACCGACCACCGCGAGGTCAACACCGCCGTCGCGGCCGAGGCGGAGGCCAAGCGGATCTGGTGCGTGCGGGCCGACGACAAGGACGCGAGCGCCGCCTGGACTCCGGCCAGCGGCCGGGTCGACGAGGTCAGCGTGGCCGTCACGGCGGGAGGCGACCCGCGGCGGGCGGCCGGCATCCGCGACGCCGTGGTCGGCGCCCTGCGCGACGGCACGGTCGACGCCCGGCGCCACCGCACCAAGCCCGTGGGCGTGGCGCTCGTCGGCGGCGGCCCCGGCGATCCCGGTCTCATCACCGTGCGCGGCCGCCAGCTCCTGGCCCAGGCCGACGTCGTGGTCGCGGACCGGCTCGCCCCCCGCGCCCTGCTCGACGAGCTGCCCTCCGACGTCGAGCTCATCGACGCCGCCAAGGTCCCGTACGGACGGTCGCTCTCGCAGGAGCGGATCAACGAGCTCCTGATCGAGCACGCCCGGCAGGGAAAGTTCGTCGTGCGCCTGAAGGGGGGCGACCCTTTCGTCTTCGGCCGCGGCGGTGAGGAGATCCTCGCCTGCGCCCGCGCCGGCATCCCGGTGACCGTCGTGCCCGGCATCACGAGCGCGGTCGCGGTCCCGGCCTCGGCCGGCGTTCCGGTCACCCACCGTGGGGTGAGCCAGGAGTTCCACGTGATCTCGGTGCACGTGCCTCCGGGTGACGAAAGATCTACGGTCGACTGGCCGGCACTGGCGAGTCTCGGTGGGACGCTGGTGCTGCTGATGGCCGTGGAACGCGTCTCGGAGATCGCGGCCACCCTCATTCGAGACGGCCGTTCCCCGGAAACTCCCGTAATGGTGGTACAGGACGGTACTCTTCCCACCCAGCGGACCGTTACCGCCACGCTCTCCACGGTGGCGGAACGGGTGACCGCGGCCGGGGTACGCCCCCCGGCGATTGTGATCGTCGGTGAGGTCGTCACAGTCGGCCAGGAGATCGAGATGGTGCGAGCGGAGCGGGTTCCGTGAAATCGGCAGCCAGGAAGACCCCTGACCACACGCCGGCACGGAGCGCGGCGGGCGCCGTGACCGAGGAATCCGCCATCGAGGAGCCCGGCGTCCAGGAGTTCGGCGTTCAGGAGCCCGGCGTTCAGGAGTCGGCCGCCGAGGAGTCCGCCATCGAGGAGCAGCCGGAGAACCCCGGGGAGCAGACCGCCGTGTTCCCCGCGATCGGCGACGGCGGCCCCGTCCCGATGCGGCCCGTGCTCCCTCGTCCCGACCTGCCGCCGGCCCCCGCGCCCTCTCCCGCCCCGCCCGAGGCCGAACGGGACCGGGACGTCGGGGGGGACGGCGCCGACGGGACCGACGGTGATGAGATCACGGTCGGCGACGAGGTGGCGTCCGGCGAGATCGCGGCTGGCGACGAGGCCTCCGAAGCTGAGACCGCCGGAGCCGAAACGGCGTCCACCGAGGCGACGGTCGGCGAGACCGCGGATGACGAGACCACGGCTGGCGACGAGGTGGCGGCCGAGGACGTCGCGTCGTCCGGCGACGCGGAGGCGGGGCGGCGCGTCCGCGAGATGCCCCTGCCCGAGCCGGTTTCCGAGGCGCTGACCAACGCGCTCAACCAGCTTCGGGGGGCCGTCAAGGGTCTCCACTTCGGGCTGGACGTGCCGGGAGCGCAGGAGGCGCGCAAGGCCCAGTCGGCCGTACTGGCGCAGCTCGACGACTACGTGATCCCCCGGGTCCACATGAGCACCGCACCGGCCCTGGTGGCGGTGGCCGGGTCCACGGGGGCGGGCAAATCGACCCTCGTCAACACGCTCGCGGGGCAGCAGGTGTCCCGCACCGGCGTGCGGCGTCCGACGACGTCGATCCCCGTGCTGGTCTGCCACCCCGACGACCGCGACTGGTATGCCACGGGCGACCTGCTCGCGGGGGTCACCAGGCTCGCCGAACCGGCGGGGGACACCGCGTCCGGGAGCGTCGTCCTCGTGCCCGCGCCCCGGCTGCCCCAGGGCGTCGCCCTGCTCGACACGCCCGACATCGACTCGGTGGTCGAGGAACACCACGACGTCGCGCACCGCATGCTCGACGCCGCCGACCTGTGGGTCTTCGTGACCACCGCCGCTCGATACGCCGACGCCCCGTCCTGGGGGCTGCTGCGCCGCGCCAAGGAGCGCGGAGCGCGCCTCGTCATCGTGCTCTCCCGGGTGCCGAAGCGGTCACGCGAGGTCATCGTCAAGCACTTCGGCCGGATGCTCGACGAGTACGGCCTGGGCGAGGTCGAGCGATTCGTGATCAACGAGACGGCCGTCGGCGAGGGCCGGCTGCCGGAGGCGGAGATCGCCGAGTTGCGCCTGTGGCTGGCCGAGCTGTCGATCGACGACGAGCGGCGTACCGCCGCCGTGCAGGCGACGCTGAACGGCGTACTGAACAGTTTCCGCGCCCGCCTTCCCGCGCTCGCCAGGCACCTGGAGACCCAGGTCGCCCTGCGGGCCGATCTCCGGTCCGATGTCGACGCGGCCTTCACGGGCGCGCTGACCGAGATCGACGAGGCGACCAGGAACGGCTCGTTGCTGCGCGGCGAGGTGCTGGCCCGCTGGCAGGACTTCGCCGGGTCCGGCGACCTCATGCGTACGCTTCAGCTGCGGCGCGGCGCCAAGGGCCACCACCACGGTCCCGAGCGGATGCGCGCGCTGAAGGGGGCGCTGCGCGCCGGCCTGGAGTCCCTGATCGCCTCGGCGATCCAGCGGGCGGCGGAGGACGTGGTCGCGCGGTGGCGGCAGCGCGCCGGAGCGGGCGACCGCCTGGCCGCCACGCCCGGCCTCGGCCGTCCGGCCGACGACGTCGTACGGCGGACCGCCCGCACCATCACGGCCTGGCAGGAGCACGTCACCGAGCTCATCCGCACCGAAGGCGTCACGAAGCGGTCGGTCGCGAAGGTCGTCTCCTTCGACGCGGACTCACTTTCGTTGATCTTCATGGTCGGCCTGCTCGGGTACGGCCCGACCGATGTCACGGCCGGGGACGGCAAGGGGGCGCTGCCCCAGAGGATGCTGCGCGGGCTGCTCGGGGCGGAGTCGCTGCGCAGCATCAGCGCCAAGGCGCGCAGCGACCTGCGGGCGCGGGTCGGCCTGCTGTTCGACGAGGAGACGCTCCGATACGTGGACGCCCTCGACAGCGTCGGGATACCCGACGAGGCCGCCGCCACCCGCCTCTATCAGGCGACGTACAACCTCGAGGTCGCACGATGACGGAGCGGGCCCGTCCCGCGATCGTGCGGCCCGCACACGGCACCATGGTGAGGGACCGATGAGCGTTGTCAGCACCGCCCACCTGCAGTACGGGCTGGGACCCCGGCTCGCCGCCCTGGCGAGGGTCGTCGAGCTCGGCCACGGCCGGCTGGACCCCGCTCTGCTGACCGATGGGGGACAGCTGCTGCTGCGCGCCGGCGACCGGCTCAAGCTGTCCGCCGAGCACACGGTCGTGGCCCTCGCCGGCGGCACGGGAAGCGGGAAGTCGTCGCTGTTCAACGCCGTGTCCGGGCTGGAGTTGTCGCCCATCGGAGTGCGCCGGCCGACCACGGCCAGGACCCACGCCTGCGTGTGGGGGCTCGACGGGGCAGGACCGCTGCTCGACTGGCTGCAGATCCAGTGGCGGCACCGTTTCGCCCGCGCCAGCGCCCTCGACAAGGGCGAGAGCCGGCTCCACGGGCTGATCCTGCTCGACCTGCCCGACCACGACTCGATCCGCGCGCTCACCGATCCCGAGGCCGACCGCCTGATCCAGGTGGCCGACCTGGTGGTGTGGGTGCTCGACCCGCAGAAGTACGCCGACGCCTCCGTGCATCGGCGCTACGTCGCCGAGCTGACCGGGCACGACGCCGTGACGGTCTTCGTGCTGAACCAGGCCGACCGGCTGACCCCGGAGGAGCGGGCGGAGTGTGTGGCCGACCTGGAGGACCTGCTGCGGCGCGAAGGCGTCACCGTCCCCCGGGTCGTGGCGACCTCGACCACCACCGGTATGGGCATCGACGACCTCAAGGCGGTTCTCGCCGAGTCGGTCGCCGCCCGGAGGGCCGCCTACCAGAGGCTGGAGGCCGACCTCGACCGGCTCATGGCCCGCCTGACGAAGGAGATGCCGGACGTCCCGCGCGTCGACCCCACCGTCGACGACGTCCGCCGTGGGGGGCTCACCGACGCCCTCTGCGACGCGGTCGGCGTCTCCGCCCTGGGAGAGGCGATGGAGAACGTGTACGGCGTGCGCTCCGCCGACTGGGTCGGCTGGCCGTTCGCGCGGTGGGCCGCGAAGCTCCGCCCCGACCCGGCGAGCAGCCTCCGCCTGGGCGGGGTCAAGGACGACATCCGAGAGCTGGTCGGCAGCTCGGTCAGCGCCCAGCCCGCCGAGGTCGACAACGCCGTTCACGCACTGGCCGACGGCCTCGCGGCCGGTATGCCGCAGGTGTGGCGCCAGGGTGTGCTGGAGGCGGCCAGGTCACGGTCGGCCGATCTGCCCGGCGCCCTCACGAACGAGCTGGCCGAGGCGGCTCCTCCGCTCAATCGGGTGCCCGCCTGGTGGTGGCTGCTCAAGATCTGGCAGTACCTCCTGGTGGTCATGTTCGCGGCCGGGCTCGGCTGGGCGGGGGCCGTCCTCGCCTACGGGGTGTTCGAGGTGGGCCGCCCGCCCGCCGCCGTCCTCGGGGACGTCGGCGTACTGCCGTGGGTGGGCCTGATGCTGCTCAGCGTCGTCGGTCTCGGCCTGCTGACCGGTCTGGCCAGCCGCAACTTCGTGGTGCTGGAGGCGGGCAAGGAGCGCGAGCGGCTGGAACTGGACATGCGCCGCCGCGTCGGCGGGGTCGCGCACGACATGGTGATCACGCCGGTCGAGGGAGAGCTCAACCGCTACAACGAGTTCTACGGCGCGCTGGGGGCCGCCCGCCGGTGACGCCGCCGGTCCGGCAGACCTGGAAGAGGACGCCGGATCTAGAACTGCTTGTCAGGGAACTTGATCGGCAGCCCGCAGTACCTGGTCGTGAGCCAGCGATCAACGTAGCCCTTCGGGAACCGGCGCGACTTGCCGACTCTCACGAACGGCATCTCCCAGGCGTGTTCGGAGATCCATTCCTCGGACACTCCGAGATACTCGGCCAGCTGCTCTTGGGTCATCAGTGCGTCACCGATCATCGGTCACCTCTGGGATGGAGCCATCTGCCAGGAGCGACCAAGACTAGGGCCGCGTTCTCCCCTCTTCACGCCTTTTCCACAGAACGTTGTTCGGCAGGCCCGGGGCGGGCGGTCGCGGACGACAGTGTGGCTGGGGCCCGGCGAGTGTCCGGGCCGGGGAGGCACTCGATGAGCGACATCCACGTCACCCTGAGCGGCAACGTCACCGACGATCCGCGGCAGTACCAGTTCAGGGACGGCTCCCGCGTCACGTCGTTGCGGATGGCCGTGAACAGACGGGTCCTCGACCCGAAGACCAACACCTGGCAGACCAGGGACACGACCTACTACACGGTCCGCTGCTATCGGGGGCTCGCGGACAACGTCCATCAGTCGGTGCGCAAGGGCCATCCCGTCGTCGTGTACGGCAAGCTGCGCATCAAGCAGTTCGAACGCGACGGCGAACAGCGGTTCTGGGCCGAGGTCGAGGCCAGCTCGGTCGGTCATGACCTGAAGTGGGGCATCACCAGCTTCGAGAAGCCCGTCCGGGTCTACTCCGGCGCCGCTCCGAGCGACGACGACCAGCGGCGGATGGAGGACGCCACCCGCGAGTGGGAGCTCGCCGCCGACACGGGCGCGAACGGAGTCGTGCCGGAGGGTGCGGGCAGCCGGGCGCGGCGCTCCGTGGCGGTCGGCCGGCAGATCGACGGGGAGAACGCCGAGGTCTGGCAGGCCGACGAGTCCGACCGGCCCGAGCGGCCCAACCAGCCCGACCGGCCTGATCAGTCCGGTGAGTCCGGTGAGTCCGGTGAGTCCGAGGAGCCCGACGAGGCTGTTGGGGCTGACGAGGTGGGGGACGGCGGCGTCTCCTGGCTGCCCGACGCGCTGGCCGCCTGAGCGCGTTCGTCGTCGGCCGCGGTGCCGGCGGGGCGGGTCGGCGGGGCCCGTGAGGGGCGGTCGATGGGGTCGGGGGGGGGGGCGGTGGGGTCG